>CAVVRE010000038.1:0-104700 GCA_963750465.1 uncultured Acidimicrobiaceae bacterium | reverse complement strand
AGTGGTTCTGAGCTGGTAGTTTACACCAGCCAACGTCCCGGCCCAGCGTGGCTCTATGACCCCACGCATGGCTGCTCCTCCAGTTCGCTTCGAGATCCCAAAGTTACCCAAGGTCCGCTGGGTCAGCCGTACCGTGCTTGGTGGCAAGCGGGCGGCTCAGAGCGCGTCAGGCGGCCTTCGTTGACGCATGACCGAGTGGGGCCCTTACTGGTCGGTCGGCGTCGAATGCAGCCTCGGCGGCGGCAGCTGTCAGGACCGCAGGGCCGACGACAGGGCGTGGACGGAGTCGTGGATGAGCATGAACCGCAGCGACCAAAGCCCGGGTCGCGGCTCGGGTAACTCGTGCCGGGCCCAGAACAACCCCGTCAAAGTGACGACGGCGACGCCGAGCCACATGATCACCCCGGCAGCCAGGACCCAGGGCGTAGCTCCAGACGACATCACGATGATGCCTGCGACGGCGACCGCCAGCGCGAGGTAGCCCACGCGGAGGGCCCAGACTGCCATCCTCCAGTGCCCATTGCGCTGCAGCTCCGGGGGCTCGTTCATGTCAGAAATTGTTCACACATAGTTGTCAGTCTGCGCTTGCTTAGGAGAGCAGGCCCACTCGCTTCCAGGCAGATCGGAAGGACGGCTCGGGCTGCCCCGAGTTTCGTGGATCCATCTGAAAAGTCCACACATAATATCGTGGCGGTCGTCCCTAAGCCTTCGGTCGTTATGTAGATGTATGCCAAAAACACGTCGCCTTAGGCCAGGCTTGTCATCGCGCATTCGCGGCGTCACTTACCGTCCCAATCCTACGACGTTCTAGGGCCACCTGAGGCGGCGAACTGGGAGCACTCAGCCGGATGTTGCTCACCACTTGTGAGAACCTGGTCCGGTAACAGCGCCGACATCCTCATTCTGTGGACGGAACAATCAGCGAGGTATGGCAGGGCCGGCGCCAGCCGTCTACACACGCGCTGATTGCATCGCTCTTGCCTCGCCAATCCTGGACATCTCAGATCAGGTTGATGAACCCTCCGGGCACCAACCCTTGTTGCGTAACGCAGGTCCGGCAAACGGATCAGTTTCTTCGTCCAGCACCAGGGTATGGATCTTTCGAAATAGGTCGTTGAGCCAGGAGGACGATGTAGGCCAATGGCGCGTCGAGTTAGGAGGTGATGTGGGGTGTACCATCGGGGCCCGGCGCCATAACGCGTGAGTAGATCATGGATATTAAGGGAGATTCTGCTGCGGCTTCCTGTGGCGGATCCATTCCTCCGCCCCCTAAACCCGAGTATGGAGCGTCAGCGCTAACGTCGTTATGGAGGCGAATTATGTCCTTTCTGCGGATAAATCACAAAACGCCGAACGCTACCGAGTATGCGGTGCGGGCGCTATTGGCCCAGGTACGCAAGGACGGCAAGGACACGGCGGTTGTCGTCGTCCGAAGCAACCAGGTCGAGTTTCATGAATATCGAGGAGGTGTGTTTCGCAACGGCTCGCTCCGTGACGACAAGGCGTTCGGCGATGGCGGCGTTGGAACGCCCCTCGGCCATCAGGGTAAGCACCTCACGCTCGCGCCGCGAGAGAGAGCCGAGGGTGCCCGAGCGACTGCCCGAACTGTGCGCCAGCAAGCGGGCGATCACCTCGGGGTCCATGGCAGTACCGCCACCAGCGACCCTTCTGAGTGCTTCCACGAACTGGGCGCTGTCGAAAACACGGTCCTTCAGTAAGTAACCCACGCCGCCCGAGCCGTCGGCGAGCAGCTCGCGGGCGTAGAGCTGTTCCACGTATTGGGAGAGCACCAGCACGGGGAACCCAGGAAAGTCTTGCCTGGCCTGGAGGGCGGCACGAATTCCCTCGTCAGTGAACGAAGGTGGCAGCCGCACGTCGACGATCGCCACGTCGGGCTGGTGTTCAGCGACCGAGGCGAGCAGTCCGGCACCGGTATCGACTGCTGCTACAACCTGACAGCCATGTGCCTCGAGCATCCGGGTGAGGCCGTCCCTCAGGAGGAAGAGATCTTCGGCGATGACAACTCGCACGGCACGTCCATCGTAATAGTGGTGGGCCCACCCACAGGGCTGAGGACGACGAGCACGCCATCGAAAGCGGCCAGGCGCCGCTCGATGCCCTGGAGCCCGGTGCCTCCCGCCGCGTCCGCGCCTCCGCAGCCGTCGTCGCTGACCAGGACGTGCAGCAGCTCGCGGTCGTAACACAGTTCGACAGACACGTGTCGGGCGCCCGAGTGTTTGGAGGCGTTGGCCAGCAGTTCGCTGACCGCGAAGTAGACGGCCGACTCGATGGGTGCCGGCGGGCGCCCTTTCAGCTGGCTCCTGACCTCGACCTGGAGGGGGCTGTCGAGGCCAAGCGCTCGCACGGCGTCCACCAGGCCACGGTCAGCGAGCACAGGGGGGTGGATCCCTCTCACCAGGTCACGCAGCTCGGCTAGCGCCTTGGCCGAGGCGTCCTTGGCCTCGAGCACTAGAGCCCGCGCAGCCGCAGGGTTTTCGTCGACGAGCTGCTCAGCAGCACCGAGGGTCATGCCCATCGCCACCAGCCTGGCCTGGGCGCCATCGTGGAGGTCGCGTTCGATCCGGCGCAGCTCAGCGGCACCTGTGCCGAGGACCTCGGCGCGGGTCCGGGTGAGGTGGCCAACCTGCAAGGCAAGCTCGGCTTTTGGCGTCGGCGCCAGAAGCGAACTGGCGAAACGCCCATATATGTGGAGCACCGACGGCGCGAACCGCAGCCCGAGCCAAATGCCGGCAAAGCCGAGCGGCACGCACAGCAAGGCGGTCAGTTCGCCTCTCACTGGTATGAAGGCGTACCAGTTGTTCCAGCCACTGGTCCTTAGGGGGACCTCGATGACCGGCATGGCGACCCCGAAGAGCCCCCAGAGCACCAGCGCGATAGGGAGCAGCGAGAGCGCCCAGCCAACGCATGGGTCCAACAACATCCACAACAGGTCGCGCCAGGTGGCCGGGTCAGAAGACAGCCGCCCGATGAGACGCAACGAGTGCCGCCAGATGCCATCTGACCCCTGCCTGTCCCTTTGACGGGCGTCTTGGTCTGTGCCATCGCGGTACGAGCGGTAGGGGATGGCGATCCCCACCCCGCACCAACGTGCCGAGAAGCTCCGGTAGATGTTGGCGAGCCTGCGCATGGCCAGCAGCGTGGGCGGGACCAGCAGAAGCCCGAACCCCAGGAAGGAAAGGGCCAGGGACACTGACAGGACGACCCATAGGGACGCTGACGCCACCATGAGCGCGGCAAAAACAGCCCCTCTACCGGCGGCAACCAAACCCTCGGACGTCCGCTCGCGCCACGTCGTGCGACGACGGATTGAGTTCCCAAGGCGCTGGGAGCCCGTCTCTAGGGCCGAATCAGAAGGTGCCATAGAGGTCAGCATGGCAGCTGGTCACGGCGTCGCGCAGTGGCCTTGGCACCCGAATTCGGGGGTGTACCTAGGTACACCCGAAGACGCCGCTTAGCCGTATGTCGCTCTGGACCAGCCTTCTTTACCGTCACTTGCAGAGCCGCCCCCTTTGCGGCAGCAGGGGCAAAAGGAGGCCCCAACCATGGCAGAAAAACGTAATATCGCGGCGACCCTGGGCTGGTGGAGCGCAAGGCACAGGAAAACCGCCATTTTCGGCTGGTTACTTTTTGTCGTCCTCGTCACGGTCTTGGGGAACGCCTGGGGTCAGTCTGGCTTGCCGGATTATCAGCAATTGGCCGGTGGTTCAGCCCAGGCCGAGAAGATCGTGCACCAAGCGGGCATCGGTGACCCGGCGGTAGAGCTGGTCCTCATCCACAGCACCCGGCCTTCGGTTACCATGGCCACGCCGGCCTTTCACAAAGCTGTAGCCGCCGTTCTCGACCAGGTCAGCTCGACCCGGCTCGTACGTGACGTCGCCGGACCTTACTCAGATCAGTTGCTGTCAAGGGACGGCCACTATGCCCTCGTTCGCTTCGACATGAAAAACGGCGACGACAGCAAGGTCGGGACAGTACTGGCCGCGGTGGCAGGCGCGCAGGTGAACAACCCGGGCTTTTCAATGCGAGAAACCGGGGATGCGAGCGGCCAATTGGCCCTCAACGACATTCTCGGCGCCAATTTCACACGGGCGGAGTGGACTGCACTACCGGTCGCCCTGGGCATCTTGCTCATAGCTTTCGGCGCTCTCGTGGCCGCGTTGCTCCCGGTTGTGCTGGCCTTCACGGCCTTTGCCGGCGCACTTGGGCTCGCCGACCTGCTGAGCCATGCCGTTGCCCTCGGCGGCTACGCCAACTCGGTGATGCTGCTGATTGGCTTGGCTGTCGGCGTTGACTACAGCCTCTTCTACCTCCGCAGGGAACGCCAGGAGCGCGCCGCCGGGCGCACCGCCGAAGAGGCGCTGGCCGTGGCCGCGGCAACTTCGGGCCGCTCGGTGCTCGTCTCTGGCCTGGTCGTGATGACGGGGATGGCAGGGATGCTGATCTCGGGGATGGCCACTTTCGTCGGCTTCGGGCTTGCCGCATTGGTTGTTGTGCTGGTTGCCATGCTCGCCTCGGTGAGCGTGCTCCCGGCCGTGCTCTCGTGGTTGGGCGACAGGGTCGAACGGGGCCGGCTAGGAGGGCGCCGTGCTCAGCGCAGCGGGGTACACGCGGCAAATGGAGGCAGGTTGAGCGGCTGGCTCGTGCCCCGGGTGCTCGCCAGGCCGAGGCTTTCGGCCACGCTGGCGGCCGTGCTGCTGCTCGCACTAGCCGCGCCGGCACTCAGCATGCATACCGCGAGCCTCGGTCTGAGCCAGCTTCTCCCCTATGACAGCTCGCAGGCGGTGGCAGCTCGCCAAGTGGCAGCTGAGTTCCCGGGCGCCCCGAGCCCGGCCCGGCTTGTCGTTCAGGCCCCGGACATCCGGGCACCCCGAGTGCGCCAGGCGATCGCGTCCTTTGAGAACGCGGCGCTCAGCACGAGCGCCTTACGCCGGCCGCTCCAGCTGCAAGTTTACCCTTCAGTGGATGTGGCCGAAGTGCAAGCGCCCCTCGCCGGGGACGGTTCGGGCGTGGTCTCGCAACGGGCACTCATTTCCCTGCGAGACAAACTGGTGCCGGAAAGCTTCGGCACGGTGCCGGGCGTGCACGCCTATATCGACGGAGATCTGGCGCAAAGCCTCGACTACAACGCCGCCCTCCACCGAGCGGCGCTACGAGCCTTCGCATTTGTACTTGTCAGCGCGTTCTTGCTGATGCTGCTGGCGCTGCGCTCGCTGGTCGTCGCGGCGATCACTGTCGTGCTCGACGCCGCGTCTGTGGCCGTCGCTTACGGCGTCATGACGGCAGTCTTCCAGCACGGTTGGGGGGCGAGCCTTGTGGGTACCCACCCGGTCGGGGCGATCGAGTCGTGGATCCCGTTGTTCCTCTTCGTCGTGCTGTTCGGGCTTTCGATGGACTATCACGTCTTCGTGGCGTCACGGATCCGGGAGGCGCACGACCGCGGCTTGTCGACTACCCAGGCGGCCTCAGAAGGGCTGCGGGCGAGCGCGGGCGTGGTAACGAGCGCCGCCGTGATCATGGTCGCGGTCTTTGGTGTCTTTGCCTCCCTTTCGATGCAGGATTTCAAACAGCTGGGAGTGGGCCTGGCCGCTGGTGTCCTGCTCGACGCGACCGTTGTACGCCTGGTGCTATTGCCCTCATTACTCGTCCTGTTGGGCGAGCGAAGCTGGTACCTGCCCAGGTGGCTGGGGTGGGCCA
Organism: uncultured Acidimicrobiaceae bacterium; assembly: GCA_963750465.1. GTDB lineage: Bacteria > Actinomycetota > Acidimicrobiia > Acidimicrobiales > Palsa-688 > Fen-671. The sequence continues at coordinate 98,985 of CAVVRE010000038.1, read as the reverse complement.
GGCAAGTTCCGCTTGCGCCCGAGCCCGTTTACGTGCGGGAGGAAACCGACGCGGTCGAAGCAGCATAAGTACCTTTCTGTCCCAGCTGGGCCGGTTATCGGCCGCGGGACGAAATGAGGGTATGTGTTATCTCGGTTGAGACGGCTTTAGCCAAGCAGATGGCTGGGCCTTCGCCAGTTGGCCCAGGCGCTTGCTCAGCGGCCACAGCTGTAGGCCGTCTTATGGCGCACGTGGCGGCCAGGAGTAGTGCCGGCCTGAACTGCCTGCGGAGCCTCGGGCCAGGAGCCCGCGCGGGCGTCAGCGCCCGGTGCCCCGGGGCCGCGCCGGCCCCCTCCGCACAGTCGTGGTCGTCGAAGTGCCGTCGGGGCGCTCCGCCACCCACGCGGCCATCTCGGAGTCGACAAAGCGGACCTGGGCCCGCTCAGGTACTTCCAAGAGCCCGTGCTTGTGCACCAGCCGGTCGCGAGCCACGGCCAACTGTCTCGGTTCTTTCCCGAGGACCCTGGCCACTTCCTCTACCCCGGCGCCGCCCGGGCCGGCCAAGCTGGCCACGGCGGCCAAGTAGTCGCGCTCCTGGGGCCGCAGGCCGCCCCAGGTGACTTCGTACTGGCCCGCCAGCTCGGCTCGGGCCGAAGCCAGCCCGGCTTTGGCGTGGGCGAGGGTGATGGTGGCCTCCCCCCGGGCCGCCTCCCAGGCGTGCCAGCCGAACAGCTGCACGTAATAAGGATGACCGCCCGAGCGGCGCACCAACAAGCCCAGGGCGGCGTCTTCCCAGGCCACGTGGCGGCGGGCCGCCGGCTCGACCAGGGCCAGGCGCGCTGCGCTCGGCTCCAGGTTGGCTAGCCCATCGACCGGGAGGCGGCTGGCGTAGGTCCCGGCGCCGGCCAGGCGCTCCCTGAAGGTCTGGAGCCCGCTGAAGACGACGGCCGCGGGTAGGAGCCGACGGGCCACCACCGTCTGGAGCGCACGGGCGAGGGCCGCGAGATCCTCCTGGGGCGCCATTTGGGCCTCGTCCACCGTGACCAGCAGCCCGGTGCCGTGACGGGCGGCGAAGCTCCCGACGCGTCCCAGTGCGTCCTCGAGGGCCGCGGCGGCGCTCCTGGTGCTGACGGTGTGGCCTCGCTCTACGGTCGCGCGGGCCGGGGCCACGCCGAAGTCCACGCCCATGTTGAGCTCCGCCTGGAGGTTCTTGGAACCCGAGCCAAAACGCTCCCAGGGCCGACGGCCTCGGGTATGCGCTGGAGCAGGACGGCGACCAGGCTCTCTTCTGGCAGCGCTTGCACGTGCAGGACGGCCCAGCCCAGCTCCTTCGATGCGACCTCGCCGATCACGTCCAACAGCACCGTCTTGCCGGTACCCCGACTGCCGAGGAGCGCACGGCCGAAGCGGGGGTGCTCGGGGCCGACCTCCAGCACCCGGGCCATATCGTCTACCAGGGCATCGCGGCCTGCGACTACTGGCGGTCGCCGTCCGAAACCAGGGGTGTAGGGAGGAGGCAGCACTTGGTTAGCCATCGTTAGTCTTCTTCGTGCTCAAGTAGCTTAGCGAGCAACGTTATCTAAGCAGTCCAAAGAGATAGCAACAGTTAGTGGTTCATCCGGCGGCCCGGCGCTATGGCTGCATGTTATGTGCGCTCAGGACATGCTCCAGAGCGGCCACAACGCCGACCATGTGTGATGGACGGGCCCGGCTCTGGTCGCGACTCAGTGCCGGAAGGATTGATCCGCGCTGGACGGGATGCGCGCCCCCTCTACGGGCGCCTTCGGTTGGTCACTGAGGGTGACCGGGCCGATGTGGGCTTCGGCTGGGCCGAACGGGTCGGTCGCTCCGGGCGCCGCCTCATGGTTGCCCTTGGAGCCGCTCGTCTTCATGGCCGGGATTGGGAGGCGAAGCGGGCGGGACGGAGCGGGGCTACGCTGCTGTGGGCGGGGGCCGAACTTCGACCAAGGAGCTTGAGGTGACCGTCGACGAAGACAAGCTGATGGGCTATGTGCATCAGGCGGTAGGGGACTTCGGATCCATACTGACGGGGGCACTGGTCAACGTGGGCGACAAGCTGGGTCTGTTCAAAGCGATGGTGGCCGCCGGACCGTTGACCCCAGCCGAGTTGGCCGAGAATACCGGCACGACCGAGCGCTATGTGCGGGAGTGGGCGAGCGGTCTCGCGGCAGCGGGATATGTCGACTACGCCGGTGATGGCCGCTACCAGCTCAATGAGGAGCAGGCGATCGCTTTGGCGGACGAAGCGAGCCCGGCGTACGTGATGGGCGGGTTCCAGGCGATGATGGCCGCCACGCGCATCGTGCCGAAGGCCGTCGAGGCCTTTCGCACCGGGGACGGGATCGGTTGGCACGAGCATGACCCGGAGCTGTTCCAAGGCACGGAGCGTTTCTTCCGGCCCGGCTACGCCGCCAATCTGGTCCAGTCCTGGGTTCCGTCCCTCGATGGCGCCGACGCCAAACTGCGTGCTGGAGGCAAGGTCGCAGATGTCGGGTGCGGGTACGGCGCGTCGACGGTCATCATGGCCGCGGCCTACCCGAACTCGCAGTTTTGGGGTTTCGACTACCACGAGCCATCGGTCCGTCACGCGGGCGAGGCCGCCTCCGCCGCTGGTGTGTCGGACCGCGTCCACTTCGAGGTCGCCTCGGCCAAGGAGTACCCGGGCACCGATTTCGACTTGGTGTGCCACTTCGACTGCTTGCACGATATGGGCGATCCCGTCGGCGCCGCCCGCCACACCCGCCAATCGCTCAAGGCTGATGGGCACTGGCTGCTGGTCGAACCGTTCGCCAACGACGACGTTGCCGACAACCTCAACCCGATTGGCCGGGTCTTCTACTCGGCATCGACGCTTATCTGCACGCCGGCGTCGCGGTCTCAGGAGGTGGGCGCCGGGCTTGGGGCCCAGGCCGGTGAGAGCAGGCTGAGCGACGTGGCCAGGACCGCGGGCTTCTCTTCGTTCCGGCGAGCAACCGAAACGCCGTTCAACCTCGTGTTCGAGGGTCGACCGTAGGATCGGCGCGGCAACCCAGCGCCAACAAGCAGCCGGTCGCGCACGGAATGAGCATCCCGGAGACCACGACACAATAACGACTATCGCAGCAAAGAACTGCGCACAGAGCGGCACCTACGCGTGCGCTAGAGCTTGACGGCAAGGTCATACTTGAAGCTGACTGATTCTTCGAAGTTGCCGTCGGGCTGTACGGCGAGGAGGCGGTCTCGCAGGTCACATTCGAAGGCTTCGACGTGGTTGCCCAAGGCGGAGAAGGAGAGGATGGAGGTGGAGTGGGCGAAGCCGGCCAGGGCCTCGAGAGTCCAGGTGTGGGGCGCCGTGAACTCGTAGGTGCCGATCACCGTGAGCCCGGCGTTGGCGAGCACTGTGAGGTTGGGCGCCTGGGCCAGCGTTTCCGCCAGGTTCGAAGGGATGTTCTCGCGGGATCCGGTGACCTGCATCCAGTGGACCACCAGACTCCAAGGCGGCCTTTTGCCACGGGCCTGGCCCTGCCAGGGCATTGATGTCCAGAGCAGGGCGATGTGCCCAGCAGGCTGAAGCCACCGGGTCGCGAGGGTGGCGATACAGACGCGGTCAAGACGATGGAACGCGTCACCCACTGTCACCAGCTCAAAGTGGCCTGCGACGTCGAGGTCTTCGGCTCGGCCGGTCCGCCATCTGACGTGATCGGCTCGTCGCTCGCCGGCTACGCCCTTGGCGTAGCTGACCGACTCCTCCTCTTGGTCGATGGCGACGACGTCGGCGAAATGCTCGGAGAGGGCGAATGTGACCCGGCCTGGCCCACAGGCAAGGTCCAGGAGCCGGCCGGTCCCGCTCAGGGCGGCCCGGGCGACTAGGTCGTTGATCAGCAGGGCCGGGTAGGGGACCCGGTGGCGGTCGTAGTAACGGGCCGTGCCCTGATAAAGGTCGGTCCGGAACTGAGGCGTCGACTCCATATCTCCATCATCGTCCAACCACCACGACCTGGCACCATCGAGCCCGCTCGCCGATCGAGCGGCTTACGTCACCGCACGCTCGCGGCGCGTGCTCGAAATGTGGGCAGGCGGGCCACGCCTACCAGCGGCCCTCGACGTACTTGGCGATTCTTTCGTCGTAGACAGCCCGAACCTGGTCTAACACGTGTTTTGGCAACGGAGGCCGGCTGCCAACGGCCGCATTGGCCCGTGCCTGAACTGGGGTGCGGGCCCCAGGGATGACCGTAGAGACACCGAGCGCGTCTGCACACCATCGCAGGGCCAGTTCTGCCAGCGTCCAGCTTTCTGGTACGGCCGTTTCCTGCAGCTCCCTGGCTGCCTGGAGGCCCACCTCATAAGGGACACCGGAGAACGTTTCGCCGACGTCGAAGGCCTCACCGTTGCGGTTGTAAGTCCGGTGGTCGCTGTCAGGGAACCTTGTCGCCACATCGTACTTGCCGGTGAGCAACCCTGAGGCGAGGGGGACGCGAGCGATGACCCCGACACCCGCGGCGTCGCAAGCCGGGAGCAACTGTCGCAACGGTTTCAGGCGGAAAGCATTCAATATGACCTGCACGGTGGCGACGCCCGGCCGCTTTATCGCTCTCAGCCCTTGCGCCACGGTCTCGACTGAAACGCCATAAGAGCTAAGGATCCCGTCGCTCACCATTGTGTCAAGGGCCTCAAAGACGACATCGTTTTCGTAGACCTCATCTGGGGGGCAGTGGAGCTGCGTGAGGGGCAGAGTGTCGAGGCCCAGGTTGTCACGGCTCCTTTGCGCCCATTCCCTGAGGGCCGAGGGAGTGTAGTTGGCGACGTCTTGTGCGACGCGCCGCCCGCACTTGGTGGCGGCAAGCAGGCCTTCGCCGGGACGTTCGGCTAGCAACCGGCCAACCAGACGCTCACTCCGGCCGTCGCCGTACACGTCCGCGGTGTCAAAAAACGTGACTTCTGCGTCGGCGGCGGCGTGCAGTGTGGCCATGGCTTGCCCTTCGGTCAGGTCGCCCCAGTCACCGCCAAGCTGCCAGCAACCCATGCCAATTACGCTGACCTCAAAGCCTGTTTTCCCCAACGTACGGCATTGCATGACGTTCTTCCCTCCGTCTCGGCCCCCCCGACCGTAGTGCCCGCCGGGTGTGAAGGCCAGATCGCCGCACCAAAAAATACGCATCTGGGTGGCTGCGACCAATGGGTCGGAAAGGCCAGCGACGGCGCCCTATCGACGGTAAGGCGTGGTTGGCAGACCGCGCCATGTGCGCCGTTCCAGGACGCCCTCGCCGCTCACCTCCGACGTGAGGCGGTCGACCTGCTGGACCTGCTGGACCGGCTCTCGGGTCGAGACCCTACGTGAACCAGGATGTCTAGCCGGGCTCCGGTGATACTGCCCCCACGCGGCCCGACCCTACCGTCTCTGCTGGGTATGAGATCAATGCCAGCAACCCGCCCCGACCTAGAACGTCAAGTAAGCCAACCCTTTTGCTCGCTTACTTGCCGCGGTGCCGGTCAGCTGGCCCTGCGTTGCGCTCACGCCGGTTCTTTTGCACCATGGGCGGCGAGGGCGTATATGACCGACACGCATAGGAGGACATACGTCAACGACCAGACCGGGTAGAACGGCATCCACCAGATGGCGCTGATGGCGCCGATCGCGCCGGCGGCAATGCCGAACCAACGGGAGAATTGGGAGTGCAGCATTACCCCAAATCCCGCTCCAAACAACACGAGAGCGACGACGATCCAGACCCAACCATAATTGCTCAGGGTCTGGCCGAATAGAGCGCTTTTAAGGTGCGAGGGCACGGCACCGTTGTAGGACCAGGCCCAGATAGCGTCGAAGAACCTCATGGCGCCGGCCATCATCAAGATGATCCCCGCAAAGATAAGCCAACCTTCGCCCCTAGGGTCGTCCATTTCTCGTCCTCCTGTATTAGGGATGGTTCTCGGTCCATGCTATTTATGCCCGTGTCGACACTCTCTGCCAGCACTCCGTGGTCCTGATCGCGAACTTAGCGCCAGCGCGAGCTCGACTGGGTGTGTTGTACACACGTTCAGATCAGTCGGGACCGAAAGTCAACCTTCCTTGATGGCCGCCAGCCCTGCCTCGAGGGTGGGGTAGAAACGGTTACCGTCGAGTGTCTCGAGGAGCCCATAGCGCTGCACCTGGTCCTGGAGCCGGCTGCGCATCTCCACGAATGCCATATGCGTGCCCGAGCCGTTTAGCTCGCGGTCGAGCTGCTCGAGCATCTGAGCCGCGGAGACGTCGATATCGGTAACGGCTTCGCACTGCACGACCACCCACGATGGGTGGCGGTCAGCGACGATCCGGCGGACCTGAGACCGAAAGGAGGAGCAATTGGCGAAGAAAAGCGGGGCCTCCCATCGGTATACCACGATCCCCGGGAGTTCGCGCGCCTCTTGGTACGCCTCCACGCTGTGCCATCCTTCAAGACCTTCGACCCGGCCGAGAACCGTGCCGCTCGGTTGCCAACTCCGGCGGAAGAACAACAGGACGGCCAGGACGATGGCGATCACTATGCCCTGGAGCACCCCGAATAGAACCACTCCGACCGTCGCCGTAAGCGACAGAGCCAAAGCGCTCTTCCTCACGAGGTAATAGCGACGGAGAACGTTAAGGTCCATCAAAGAAAAGGCCGCCGCGATCAGGACCGCGGCTAGGGCAGACTGCGGCAGGTCCGCCAGGACGGAGTTAAGGAACAACAGGAGGATAGCAACCACGCCGGCCCCAACGAGGGACGCGAGCTGGGACTTGGCCCCTGCCTGCTCGACAACCGCCGTGCGGGACCCACTCGTTGACACGGCAAAGCCTTGCACGAGCCCGGCGGCCAGGTTGGCTGCACCGAGGCCGATCATTTCCTGGTTCGGGTCCACATCCTCGCCCCGGCGGGCGCCGAAGCTGGCCGAGGTGGCGATGGTGTCTGCCAGCGATACGAGCGTGATGCCAATGGCGGCGACCATCAATGGGGCTACGTCCGCCAGCTTCGTCCAGGGAAGGGACGGCGCCGGGACGCCTCTGGGCAAATCGCCGACCGTCTTTACGCCGTGTGCGCTCAGGTCGAGGACGGCCGAGACAATGGTGGCACCTACCACTGCGACCAGGACGGCGGGGATGCGACGAGTTAGCCTTGGCAAGATTAGTAGGATTGCCAGCACTCCGAGGCCGATGAACAGAGCGGGCCAGACCGTTAGGTCCAAGCTCGTGAAAAAAGCCCGCACTTCGTTGCCGAAGCCCTCTGCCTCCGTGGAAAAGCCGAACAGCTTTGGCAGTTGGCCGACGATGATGATCAAGGCGAGCCCGTTCATGTACCCGACCTGAACCTCGTTGGAGAGCAGGTCTGCCACGAACCCCAACTTCGCCACTCCCAGGCCAATTTCGATCAGGGCGACGATCAGGGCGAGCATGCCCGCCAGCGCGATGGCTTGCGATGGCGCCCCCACCGGCCAGGAGAGGCACGATGGCGGCGAAGATCATGGGCGAAACGGACGAATCGGGCCCGAGGACAAGGACTCGTGACGGGCCGAACACCGCGTAGCCCACCAGGCAGCCGATCGTCGTGTAGAGGCCGGTGACGGGCGGCAAGCCAGCGAGCTCGGCGTAAGCCATGCCTTGGGGGACGAGGATAGCTGCGAGGACAACTCCGGCAACAATGTCGGGGCGCGCCCAGGCCCGTTTGTAAGTCCGGGCCGCCCGGATTCCCGGAACCCAACGATCGAGCCACGACCGCGGTTGGGCCACGCTGGCTAGGACGCCCTGAGTTCTTGTCGTTGGCTCGACGTTGACATCTGGCTAGTCGCGCTCTACAACCGGAACGGGCACCTTGACCACAAGCAGATGACGGACTTCAGCGTCGTAAGCCTCCTCGGGAGCGGTCTTGTCGAACAATAGGCAAAGGGCCGTGTCCAGCTGGCGTTTGCCTATCACTCGTGGTTCGAGACGCTACCCGTGCCGAGGGGTCAGAGCCATCATCCATACCGGATGATGTCCCTACCGAGTCGCTTTAACCTGCTTCATCCGGACCGGACGGTCCCCGCTGGTCAGGTGGACTAGGCCGGCTAGGAGGGCACGAGTGCCCGGTCGTACAAGCTAAAGGGGGTGCCCCACCTGGAGTTGGAGGACCGGATATTTCCACCCTGGCCCGGGTGGTCCTGAGCCACCCCATGCTAGACAAGCATTGGCTGTCACCCGTGACTTTAGGAGTAAAGCGGTGATAGGAGGGTTGTCAATGCGCACGATCAGCCGTTCGTGGGCCCGTCGACCGCGTCTGGGGCACCCCCAATGCCTCAGTCGTCGCCGGACTTCCCGCCAGGAGGGCCGCCGCGATGAGCGTCCTCGACCCGCCCGTCGAAAACACCGCCTGGTACTCGCAATCAGCCGACAGCGTGGTGTCGCAGCTTGCCGTCGACCCGAAATTAGGCCTGAGCGCCGACGAAGCCGAACGCCGGCTCACCGAGTATGGCCCCAATGAAATCCCTGCGGAACCGCCACCAAGCAAATGGGTCGTGGCCCGCGGGCAGCTGGCTAACCCCATGAACATCATGTTGCTGATCGTGGGTGTGGCCAGCTTCATCATCGGGCAGGTGGCAACGGGTTTGGTAGTCACAGCCTTAGTCACGTTCAACGTCATAATGGCCACGAACCAGGAGTTGAAGGCTCGGGCCAGCGTGGAGGCTCTGGCGCAGCTCCAGGTGCCACTGGCACGAGTTCGACGATCAGGACGGGTTGAACAGATCGAATCAAGATTGCTCGTGCCGGGCGATGTAGTACTTCTCGAGGCCGGAGACCTCGTCCCCGCGGATGGGCGTATCTTCACATCGGCGACCCTCGAGTTGCAAGAGTCCGCTCTCACAGGCGAGAGCGCTCCGGTGGCTAAGGACCAGGGCACCCTCCCGGCAACTGAGATCGCCCTCGGCGACCGGACGAACTCAGTGTTCCAGAACACCGACGTGACCCGGGGTACTGCGGCTTTCGTCGTTACCGCCACAGGTAAGCAGACAGAAATGGGCCGCATCGCCCAGATGGTCACCGCCACCGAGCGGACACGATCGCCTTTGCAGCGCGAGCTAGACGGCATGACGAAGGTCTTCGGCCTTGTCGCCTGGTTGGCCGTAGCTGTGATCGCAATTTTCGGCATCGCACGAGGGCAAACTCGGGACACAATTCTCCTGCTGTGCATCTCTACGGCAATCTCCGCCATACCTACGGGGCTGCCGACGTTCGTGCAAACAATGCTGGCGTCCGGGGCTCGGCGGCTCGCCGAGTCCAAGGCGGTCGTCAAGTCGCTCACAGACGTGGAGACCCTGGGCGGCACGACCGTCATTAACAGCGATAAGACCGGCACCCTGACGATGAACGCCATGACGGCCACCTCGATGCTCGCTGGTGGTGAGTGGTTCTCCGTCGAGGGGGTGGGATATGAGAAAACTGGTGCGATTTTGGGCGTGGCGGGGCGCGCCTTGCCCTACTTCCAGCGGCTGGCTCTCGGGCTCACGCTGTGCACCGACGCGACAGTAGCCAACGACGGGACGGTTATCGGCGACCCCACCGAGGCCGCCTTTGTTGTCTTGGCCGCAAAAATGGGGGTTGACGCTGATGAGACTCGCGCCGCGCTGCCTCGGCTGGTTGAGGTTCCTTTCGACTCCGAGTACAAGTTTATGGCGACGTTCCACGACCTCCCGGATTGGCTGGCCGGGGGTATGTTGGAAGGACCCCACTTCGTCACCGTCAAGGGAGCACCTGATGTGGTCGTGGAGCGGTGCGCCCGGGCGCTGTGGCACGACGCACAAGTGCCCATGGTCGACGTCCGTGACGAGATCCTCGCCGCCAACCAACAGCTGTCGGAACGCGGTTTGCGAGTACTGGCGTTCGCCGCCCGCGATGTGGATGACCTCACGATGGCGGCTGCCATGTCTGATCCCATGTCCCGAGTCACTGATCTTGTATTTGTGGCCCTGGTCGGGATCATCGACCCGCTGCGCACGGAAGCCAAAGATGCCATAGCCGTAGCCCTCCACGCTGGCATCGACGTACGGATGATCACTGGCGACCACACGGTGACTGCTCGCGCCATAGCTGACCAGTTGGGGCTGGGGCCGGGTGTGATCACCGGAATGGAACTGGCGAAGCTTGGCGATGAGGAGGTACTCGGGCGTCTGGCCGAGCTTCACGTCTTCGGGCGCGTCGCCCCTGAGGACAAGGTGCGACTGGCCCGCCTGATGCAGGAATCTGGTCAGGTAGTGGCCATGACCGGGGACGCCGTCAACGATGCGGCCGCACTGAAGCAGGCCGACATCGGCGTCGCCATGGGGAGCGGGTCCGAAGTGACCAAGCAGGCGGCGAAAATCGTCCTGACAGATGACAACTTCGCCACCCTTGTACGGGCCGTCGACCTCGGCCGGGACATCTACCGGCGCATCACGTCGTACGTGAAATTGCAGTTGACCATCCTCTCGTCCGTCCTGCAATTGATGCTGTACGCTACGATCCTCAACATCAACGGCGGGATTGCCCTCTTCCCCCTGCAGCTCTTGTTCTGCAAGTTCTTTGTGGTAGTCACGGTTGTTGTCGGGTTCATCGTCGATGTCCCGGACCCGAGCGTAATGCAACGCCCTCCGCGCCGCCCTGGCACGAAGATAGTCAACAGACCTCAGGTGATCCGGTGGCTGGCGAGCGGCTTTGTCGTAGCCGTTACCGCATTGGGCCTCCTGGCCTGGGGCCCGGACAAACCCAGCACGACTCTCCCGTCAATCTCGATGACAATGGCATTCGCCTTTGTATCGCTTACCGCCGTGAACCTCGGAGTGGTGATGCGACGCGAACGCGAAGCGCCCTGGTCATCACCGCTATTCCCGTATTTTGGCTGGATAATCTTGGGATGGTTCCTCACTTGGGCTGCGGTGGGACTATCGATGTTCCAGCGCCTGCTCGACACGGAGGACCTTTCTGGAGGACAGTGGTTAGTGGTGATGGGCCTCTCGGTTGTCACCCCGATGCTTGTGGCTATCGACAAGGCCATCCAGTTGCACCGCCAAGGCAAGACCGGCGTACTTGTCAAACAGGCACCATGAGCTCAGTTCCGCCATCGCCACCCCGGCGCCCGGCAGAAGTAGCTGATGATTTCCTCAGGCGGCCGGCTTGTTGGCCCCTCCCGCCGGCCCCTCCCGCCGGCGCTCATGCACCCACCAGGCGACGGCCAACCCCAGGACGACCACAAGTAGGATCCCGAACGCTATCCAGCCCGATTGCGCGTCGCTGGGTTGCTCGGTTACCACGATCCCCCTCGTCGCCGCGATACCGACGACGATGCGACGCTTCGTTGTCGAAGTGGTCGAGGCCGTTGTGGTCGTCGTCGTCGACGGCTCGGTAGTAGTGGTCGCCGTGGTGGTTGCTGTGGTCGGCTCAGTAGTGGGCGCCGTGGTTGGGACCGTCGTGGCGGGCGCGCTAGTCGTTGTGGCGGGCGCGCTCGTGGTCGGCGCCGAAGTGGCGGAAGTGACGCTTGCTGAGGCGACGTGTCCCACCGAGGCGCTCCCGTACGCGGCCGCCGACCCGAAGTCGCCCACGATGAGGACCACCCCGATCGCCGTACAGAAGACGGCGGCCAGAGTTCGTCTTGCCCGGCGACCAGCCGTCGGCTCGACGCCCGAAAAGGTACGAAGCTTTGCTCTCATGGAGTCACCTACCTGGTCGATGATCAGAGGTGGAAGAGCGGCGCGAAGCCCGCCACGATGGCCCGCAAAGCACGTCAGCTAGCTCCGTTGCGAACAAGCCGACGTCCGTCACCACGCCGAGCGCCTGATGGGTGCCGCGGTCGGCCAGTTTGGTCAGCACAGCCTGGTTGATGTCCACGCAGATCGTTTCGACCGAGGCGGGGAGCAGGTTGCCGGTGGCGATGGCGTGCAATGTTGACGCCAGCATGAGCGCCACTTCGACGCCCGCCAATTCCTGACGCATTGCGTCGGCGGCGGCCACGGTGTCGGTGATCACGTCGGGTAGCGGCCCGTCATCGCGCACCGACCCGCCGAGAACGAACGGCACACCGGCCCGGACACACTCGAAAAGCACGCCGCTTCTCAGCCAGCCGGCCTCCACCGCAGTCCGGATGGAACCGAAACGTCGAACGTTGTTGATAACCCGGAGGTGGTTGGCGTGACCGTGTTCGCTGGGCTCGTCCCCGCTGAGCGGGATACCTAGCGATGTGCCGAGGACCGACGACTCGATGTCGTGGGTGGCAAAACCATTGCCGGCAAAGAGGACCTGGATCCATCCCTCCCTTACCATCGCCGCCACCGCCGGGGCCGCACCGGTGTGAACGACCGCCGGCCCGCACACCGCCAGTACGGCGCCACCCCCTTGGCGCCGTTTACGGATGCTGGCGGCGACCCGCTCGACCATCAGCCCCTTCGGTTTTTCCGAGGAGACGTCCGAGCTCATGAACCCGAACTCGCCGCCACGCGCGCTCGTGACGGGCCGTTCGACTCGCACTCCGCGCATCCCGACGACAACCCAGTCTGCCGCCCTGACCCGGTGCATTGGCACGGTCCGCGCCCTCGTGTCCCCGGAGCTGACCACGATGGCGCAATCCATCTCGGGCCTCTCGACGGTCACCCAGCGCCCGTCGACCCGCACCGCCGTGACGAAATTGGTCGTCGAGTAGAAGCCTTCAGGCAGGACACCGTCCTGGTCCGCCTCGACCAGTTCAGCGTCGTCGTCACTCTCCACGTTAACACCATGTACTTGCAACCCTTCGAGGAGGGCGGCGAGCGCGCCTTCGTCGCGGCACGACAGCTCCAAACGGATATGGCTTTGGTCGATCCTCGTGGCCCCCACGTCCAGGTCCAGGATCGTATAAGAAGCCCCGGCGTCGGCGATGGCGTCGAGCACCGTGGGCAGCACCATCGAGTCGAGCAAGTGGCCGTCGAGCCGCACAATTTCCTGATGGGGGAGGGCCGCTGGTGTAGGCATCATAAGGGCCAAACCTCTAGGGCAAAAGTACACGGGTGGCGCGCGTCCGCTTCCAACCGAAGTCGAGCGCGACGCTCAGAACAAGGATCCCCAGCAGGGTAAAAGCAGTGGCGGGTTCGTGGACGAGTGTGGTGAAAATGAAAGTCAACAGGACGCCGACGGTGGTGACGAGGGCCAGCACCAGCAGCCAGGCCCGAGCCCCGGTCTCCCTCCGGACCCTGAGGTGGGCCACCGTCACCAGAGCGAAGACCATAAGGGCGATCGCACTCCCTATTGATGCGATGGCCGTGAGGTCGAACGCTAACGACAGGCCGATGGCTGCTCCACAAGTTATCAGAAGCCCGGCCACGGCCCGCCCGGCGACCCGGTACCCGAGCAGTGGAGGGAACTGGCCCGCCGCCGCCATTGCCTCCGACAGCCCCGCGGCCGGGAAGAGCCCCGCGTTGGTGGCGCCCGCGGTGGCGAAGAGGGCAGTAACCGTCATCAGGTGGTACCCGGCACTGCCGAGCACCGGCTCGGCTGCCACGGCAAGGGCCGTCCCTCCCGAGGAGATCACCTTTTGCACGGTGAGCGTACCGAAAACGCCCAATGCCACGGCGACATAAATGACCGTGGCTATTCCTAACGCCAGGTACATGGCGCGAGGAAGGTCGTGGCGAGGATTGGCCAAGGAGGTGGCGGCAAAAGTTATGACACCGAAGCCAAGGAAGGCAAAGAACGTCAGGGCCACGCTCGAGACGATATCTCGCAGCGACGGGTAGCGGGAGAAGGCTAGGAGATGTGGGTGGATGTGGGTCAGCGTCGCCACCGCGAACACGGTGAGAATACCGATAACCACGTACACCACGACCGTCTGGGCTCTGGCCACCGCTTGCGAGCCCAGAATGTTGAGAATGGTCATAGCCAGGAGGACAACGACGGCGAAGGCCTTTATCCAAGCCGAGTCCCCTCTCGACACCACTGTCGCCGCGTAGCTCCCGAACGACACCGCCACCATCGCCGTTATGATCGCATTAGCGGCAAACAGGAGCCAGGCGATAATGCCTGTGGTGTGCCCGTCACCGAAACCCCGCGAAACGTACTCGAGCAACCCTGCTGCCGAGGGGTAACGGGCACCGAACTTGGCGAAGGAGTACCCCTGCAACATGGCGACCGCCCCGGCGATCAGGAACGAAACCCAGACGGCCGCGCCCGCCACTTCTCCTGCCGCCCCCAGCAAAGCGAAGATACCGGCTCCCACCATGGAGCCGACCCCGATGAACGCAACCTGGCGTACCGTCAGCTTCCTGGTAGTAGAACCGTTCATAGGAGGGAGGCGCTATAAACCAGGGGGGGCCGTTCCCGGAAGCGTTTCACCGGTAAGCGGGGACCGGTTCGGGCGTGCTCATATGCCCGCGTTGGGCTAAGTAGACAGGTATACCGAGCAGCAGGGCGCCGCCGGCCAGGAAGAACGGTGCCCAGTAGACCCAGAAGCTATGCCCGGAATTGCGCGAGTAGAAAATGAACAGTACGGCGAAAACCAGAGAGACAATAGCGATGGTCATGTCTCGAACGAACCTCGGCGTGTGGACCGTCTTGTGATCTACCCAGCGCCACTTCGCCTGAGCCAGGGCGGAAAAACCATATGGGATGGCGGCAGTGATCCCGCTCATCAGTACCAGGGTGGTGAAAACGGTCTCCCCGCTAGCCCCAATATAGTTGACTGCCATGGCGATCGAGGCGAGGACCGTGGAAACGACAATGCCGTAAGCCGGGACTCCTTTGGACGACAGTTGCTTGAAACGCGCCGGGAAGAGCCCGTCGTTGGCCGCCGCCAACGGCATCTCGGCGCAAATCATGGTCCACCCGTTGAGCGCTCCGAGCCCCGAGATGATAACCGCGATCGCCATCACGTCGCCCGGCCAGGAGCCGCCGAACATAGCATTCGCGGCTTCGGAGAAAGGTTGCGACGACGCCGCCAGCGTCGAGTTGGGCAGGATGCCGAAGATGGCCACTAATGACAGGATGTAGACGACGGCGGTGGCCAGCGTGCCCATTATCGTCGCTCTCGGGATATTGCGGTCAGGGTCGCGCACCTTGGCCGCCGCAACCGAAGCCGTTTCAACCCCCAGTAGCTGAACAGGGCGATCGCCATACCGCCGCCGATGGCCGCAATTGCCGTCTGGCCGCTGACGTTCCAGGGGTGGTAGTTGGCTGAGGAGATATAAAAGAGCCCGACCGTCGACATGAACAATAGGGCGGCGAATTTAAGGATCGTCGTCCCCACTTGCACCGAGCCCATGTTCTTTACTCCGCTCAGGTTGACCAGCGCGGGCAGCCAGAGCCCTACCAGCACCAGCGCCACCGAGCCAAACGTGTTCTGGCCTTTGTTTATAAAGCGCTCTACGTACAGGACCCAGCCCACGGCGATGGCCGCGTTCCCGGCCCAGGCGGTGATCCAGTACGACCAGGCGTTCAGGAAGCCAACGCCGTTCCCGAACGCGACCCGACTATAGGCGTAGGGGCCGCCGTCCGCCGGCAATCGCCGAGATAACGCGGCAAAAAGCATCGCAAATGCCAGCGCCCCGATGGTAGTCAGCCCCATCGACACCAACGTGATCGGACCGTAGGAAGCGAGCGAGCTTGGGAGGTTGAAGATCCCGACACCGATGATGCTCCCCATAATGAGGGCCACGGCCTGTATGGGGCCAAAACGGGTGTCTGGCGGGTTGGGGACCGAGGTTAGCGCCGGCGCCCGCCGCTGCCCTCATCGCCGCCGTAGACAGCTCCCTGGGTCATTGTCTCGCGCCTCCTCGAAGATCGGGCTTAAACAGGGTCACGCTGGATGGGACAGGTCATGCAGTGCCCTCCGCCACGGCCCTTCCCGAGCTCGAAACCGGCGATCTCCACGACCTCGACGCCGGCCTCGCGCATCTTGGCGATGGTGAACGTGTTGCGCTCATAGCTCACGACGACGCCCGGCTCCAGCGCGACGGTGTTGTTGGCGTCGTCCCACTGCTCGCGCGCGCGGCCTGGTAGCTGTCGCCGCCGGTCTCAATGACCCGCAGCTGCCTTACCTCGAGCGCGTCGCTGACAGCAGATAGAAAATCCTTCTCGATCGTGATATCAAAATCTCCGGGGCGGTCGCTCGGGCGCAGGCTTATGGCCGGGAGATTGGCGACCACACCGGGGAATGCGGTGGCAATGTCCCGGTCCAACATAGTAAAAACCGTGTCCAGGTGCATGTGCGCCCTGTCTTTGGTCATAATTGCTGCGATCACCCGCTCTGCCGCTCCGGCCTGGAACAGCTGGACCGCGATGTGCTCGATCATGCGGCCGGTGGTCCGTTCGCTGAACCCGATCAATACCGTCTTGTTGCCGATCGGCTGGATGTCACCGCCCTCCATCGAGGCGGCTCCGAACAGATTGAGACGGAGTGTATCGTCGCTCCCCTCGGCCCGGCCCGGGTACCATTCCTGCCACTGCCCACGCTGGAACATCGGGTGGTAGCGGTAAATCGTAAGCAGGTTGAGCGCTTCGCGGCGACGAGCGGGCCAGAACATCGGGTTGACCGTGACGCCGTCGAATATCCACGCCGACGAGTCTCGAGTGAACAACGTGTTCGGTAGGGGTGGCAGTACGAAGAGGTCGGCGTCCTCGTTAGCCGCAGCCAGCAGCGAGACGCTCTTCAACTGCTCCCAATCAGGGTCAAGTTCACTAATGGTCAGGCCCCCGATGAGGTGCTTGGCCAGGAGGGCGGGCGGCAGCTTTTCCAGCATGCCTCGTATTTCATCGACGATCGACCAACCCACCGTCGACTCGCTGGCCACGGCCTCGATGATCTGGACGCGAGCTTTGTCGCTGGCGGCCAGGGCCTCCGCCAGCAATTCGTGGACATAAAATACCTCGACATTGTGGTTGCGCAGGACCTCGACAAAGGCGTCGTGCTCTTTTTGGGCGCGCTCCACCCAGAGGACGTCGTCAAAGAGCAGCTCGTCGTGGTTAGTGGGGGTAAGCCGGCGCAGGCTCAGATCGGGTCGATGGACGATGACCTTTCTCAGCCGGCCGACCTCTGAATAGACGCCGAGGGTGCCGTTATCAGTCATTGCGCTCTCCTTCTAGGGATGCACGTTCGTCAGGGCTAAGGCGGCCCTACGGCCGACCACGTTGGTGCCGGCTCGGCCCTCGACGATCCGGCCGATGTCCGCCAGCGAACCTATGGCAGACCGCTCGCCAGTTGCGTCGGCGAACCTGATCGCCGCCTCCACCTTGGGCCCCATCGAGCCAGCCGGAAAGGTATGGTCCCGAAGCTCGTCAGGCGTCACTTGCTCCAGCCGGCGCTGATTGGGCGTGCCCCAACCGTCGTACACGCCGTCCACGTCCGTGGCCATAATGAATAGCTCAGCGTCGACCTCGCGGGCCAGGAGCTCGCTGGCCAGGTCTTTGTCTATTACCGCCTCAACCCCCCCGAGCGTACGATCGGCGCCAGGGACCCACGCCGTCGGGATCCCGCCTCCGCCCGCACAGATCACGATGGTGCCGTGGTCAAGCAGCCAGCGAATGGGCCGGATCTCGAATATGCGCTTTGGCGCCGGTGACGGGACGACACGGCGGAGCTTGCTACCGTCGCGCTTGAATATCCACCCCTTTTCTGCGGCCAGGGCGGCGGCGGCGTCGTCGTCGTAAACGGGCCCGACAAACTTGGTCGGGTTTGCGAATGCGGGGTCCTCGCGGTCCACTTCTATCATCGTCAGGATGGTGGCGAACGGTACTTCCTTGGGCACGAGGTTGCCCAGCTCCTGCTCAATCAGGTAGCCGATCATCCCCTCCGTCTGCGCGTCGAGGATGTCGAGCGGGTACGGCTCAACGTCCTTATAAGCGGAAGCTTGAAGGGCGAGCAAGCCCACCTGCGGCCCGTTCCCGTGCGACAACACGAGTTGATGGTGCTCGGCGATCGGGGCCAGAGCTAGCGCCGCTTGATGGATGTTGGCGCGTTGAGCCTCGGCCGTCATGGGCTCGCCCCGCTTCAGCAGAGCGTTCCCGCCTAGAGCAACCAGGATTCGCATGAGCGACCTCCTCAGTCCCCGAGGGTGGCAACAAGGAGGGCCTTGATGGTGTGGAGCCGGTTCTCCGC
The DNA here is from genome assembly GCA_963750465.1 of uncultured Acidimicrobiaceae bacterium. Taxonomy (GTDB): domain Bacteria; phylum Actinomycetota; class Acidimicrobiia; order Acidimicrobiales; family Palsa-688; genus Fen-671. The sequence continues at coordinate 80,929 of CAVVRE010000038.1, read as the reverse complement.
CTGGTCGAACACAATGCTGGCTGGTGACTCGAAGACCTCGCCTGTCACCTCGAGGCCGTCACGCATCCCGGTGTGTTCCATTATTTCGCGTCCGACGGTCGTATTCGGGTCGTGGTACGCCGGGAGGCAGTGCATAAACTTGGCCCTTGGGTTGCCCGTCTTCTCCAACAGGGCCGCGTTCACCTGGTACGGGGCGAGGAGCTTGACCCGATCAGTCCAGACGTCCTTGGCCTCGCCCATCGACACCCAGACGTCGGTATGGACGAAGTCGACGCCCGAGACGGCCGTAGCGGCGTCGTCGGTGATCGTGACCCGTGCTCCCGTCCGAGCCGCGATCTCCCTGGCGACGGTCACAACATCGCCGGGCGGCTGAAGAGCTTCCGGGCCGGCGAGGCGTACGTCGGAACCCATAAGAGCGCCCATGACCAACAGGGAGCGCCCCATATTGAACCGGCAATCGCCCACAAACGCGTATGAGATCGAATCGTATGTCTTGCCGCTCGCCTCGTGCATCGTGAGGAAGTCGGCCAGCATTTGGGTGGGGTGCCACTGGTCGGTGAGGCCGTTGTAGACCGGGACGCCTGCATATTTGGCTAATTCCTCGACGTCATCCTGGTTATTACCGCGGAACTCGATGCCGTCGTACATGCGACCGAGCACTCGGGCCGTGTCCGCCACCGACTCCTTATGGCCCAGTTGCGAGCCCGACGGGTCCAGGTAGGTGACATGGGCCCCCTGATCGAAGGCAGCCACTTCGAACGCCGAGCGCGTACGTGTGGACGTCTTCTCGAAGATCAGGGCGATCTCTTTTCCTTCGAGCCGCTTCACCTCGTTGCCGGCGAACTTGGCCACCGTCAGCGCTTCCGCCAGCTGCAGGAGGTATTTCAGCTGGCGCGGCTCGAAATCGATCTCCTTCAAAAAGCTTCGGTTACGAAGGTTGAACATCGTCGCACCCTTTCACGTATGTTTGGTCCACATATGCTTGGCCGCACTGGGGTTGGTGAGGTTGGTCCTGGCCACGCCGGACCACGACAAGGTCTCCTTGGCCACGTTCGTCTTGGTGCCGTCCCTGACGCCGTGCGGGCGGCCCCAAGGACTATTACGGGACCTGACGTTATGACGGGGCTGGGTAGACCGGGACCACCCGGTACCGGGTAGTTCCCAGGCATACGGGTCAGACCCCTTCGACCGATAGCGCCAGCACCGAGAGGAGGAACGAGCGAGAAATGGGGTGTCTCGCAGGGCGGCGACAACAATGGCGGCGACAACGATAGTGGCATTGGAGGGTGAAATGAGCAGATGACCGGTGCATAACTGGACGATCCTGGTGCTGGCGGTCGGGTTGTTCGCTTGGGGCGTCTTCTCCCGTCGGCTCGAGCACGGCGTGGTGACTCCAGCCATGTTCTTCGTTACCTTCGGCCTGTTGCTGGGGCCGGAGGGGACGGGCTGGATCACTCTCGACGTGGGCGGTGAGGAACTGCGGGGTGTGGCCGAGCTCACGTTGACGTTGGTGTTGTTCACGGACGCCAGCCGTCTGAACCTCCGGGCTCTACGGCAGGACTATCCGCTGCCGGCCCGGCTGCTGGGTGTGGGCCTGCCGCTCACCATCGGGTTAGGCGCCCTGGCGGCCAAGGCGCTCTTCGGTGGGCTGACCTGGTTGGAGGTCGGATTGGTGGGGGTCATCCTGGCCCCCACGGACGCCGCACTGGGCCAAGCGGTGGTCCGCGACCCGCGGCTCCCGGTCCGCGTCAGCCAAGGCCTCAACGTCGAGAGCGGGCTCAACGATGGGATTTGTGTGCCGCTCCTGTTGATCCTGCTCGCTGCCACCAGCGCCGACGAAGGAGTCATCCATGCCGCCGCTGCCCTCCGCCTGGTGTTCGAGCAGATCGGTTATGGGCTGCTCGCTGGGGTCGTTGTCGCTACGGTGGCCTCGGTGGTCATGGGGTGGGCCAGCCGGCGCGAGCTCATGTCTTCGGAGTGGCGGCACGTGGCGACATTGGCGGCAGTTGCCGCCTGCTATGGGCTGGCGGTACCCCTCGGTGGGAGTGGCTTCATCGCCGCCTTTATGGGCGGGTTGGTGTTCGGATGGCTCAACCACAACGAGGTGCCTGCTCTGACGGAACTGGTTGTCGATGGGGGTGAGTTGTCCGCGGCGCTGACGTTCGTCTTGTTCGGAGCAGTGGTGGCCGGCCCTCTACTGCACCGCGTCGACGCCGCGGTGGCGATCTACGCAGCACTGAGCCTGACGGTGGTCCGGATGCTGCCCGTTACGGTAGCGCTGCTCGGTAGCCATGCTGGGCCGCCCACCGTCGCGTTCATCGGATGGTTCGGTCCCCGCGGGCTGGCATCGATCGTGTTCGTCGTGATCACCGCCGGCGAGCCGGCAGTGTCCGGGGCCTCGCAGATCAGCGTGATCGCCTCCGCCACCGTACTGGCGAGCGTCTACCTCCATGGCTTGACGGCCGCGCCGCTGGCCGCCCGGTACGCCAAATGGTACGAAACCCACCCCCGGAAGGCGAACCTGATGGAAAGTGCCGGGGCACACCGCCATCATTCCAGGTGGGAGCGCAACAGCCACGGTTAACTCAACGAGAGGGCGGCGCAGTAACTACAGCCGCCACCGGTGCTTCGGCTGTTAGCGAGCCAAACCAATGCTCGCACGACTTCAAATTAGGCCAGTGCGCTCGAGGCGGTGGAAAGCGAACCAACCCCATATGGGCGGGAGGTAGTACGTGCAGAGCCGGTAACAAATGGCGGCGGCAAACGCGACGGCCTGGTCGATGCCGGCCGCTGTCAAACCAACCATCAACGCGCCCTCGCTAACGCCGATCCCTCCCGGGATAGGGATGATGCTGGCGAAGATCGTCACGAACACGTTGACGACCAGCAGCGTGGCCAGGGACAGTGAGGTGCCCAGTGCGACCAGGACCAACCCGAGCGTACTGGCAAAGAGGACTTCCGCCGCAAGGTTCGCCAACAAGAGTTTCACCACCCTGGTGGGAGACCGGAGGCTGGCCAACGTGTCCCGGAAGTTGACTAGTGACGGCCGGATGCGCTCCAGAACTTGTCTGCGTAACCGGGGGACGGCAAGCGTCACTACGGCAGCCACGACTACCACCAAAACGACCAGGACGATGACAAGAAGAAGATTGCCGTCCCGGTGACTGGACGCCCGTAGGTCTACGTCGATCTCACCGAACCCGAACACCACCGCCGCTACGATTACGAATATATCCACGGCAAAGCCGGCCAGGTTCTCGATCAGTCCGATCGAGACTGCAGAAGCGGGTGGGATCCCCTGGCGCTGGAAAAACCTTACGTTCAAAGCCATTCGTGCCACCGTGCTCGGGAACACCAGGTTGATAAAGGTGATGGAGAACTGCAGCAGCACCGGTGGCCCGTACGCAAGGTGTCGGGGACAAGCGGCTCGCGTCGACTCGGCATAAGCGAAACGGGGGAGCTGGCCCACGATCAACGCCAGCAACAGGACGGGTAGCGAAGCAGTCCGGAGCGCGTCGAGAACCTGATTGATGTCAACGCCGGCGAGCGTGCTGATCAGGAAATAGGCGGCGGCGGCGAGCAAACCGGCCTGTACGAGCGTCCGGGTCGAAACGCGCCGTATGGCAGCCATTTTCGGGGCTTCAATTTCTGCTCTTGCCGCCGCCCGGGACCGCAGGTCATCCACGTCGAAGTGGGCCTTGGCCGCCGCCTCTCTTAGCCGCGGCCCGAGCGCAGCCTTTTGCAGATAAGGGACTATGGAGCCGAGGCCTTCCGAGCCCAGGCGCCGATCGGCGATGGCCAGCGCCTCGTCGGTCCCCAACGCCAACGCGGACAAGGTAAGCAACTGCGCCAGGTCGATATTGCGGCTGTCCTGGTCGGTAGCGACCGAGGCGCGTGCCATGCTGTCGATCAAGACCTGGCCTCGATCGACCCGAAAGGCTCCCGCATGCAGGTCACCGTGGGCCAGGCCGGCCGCCCCGAGGGCAAAGACCGTATCCCACACGGCGTCGATCGTGTCAAGCGCGGCGGTGCCTTCAGCGGCAAGAGGGGTGCCTCGAACTCCCAGCACGATTATGGCGTCGTTATCGGCCGTCCTTCCTGCTTTCAGCACGTCCTGGGCCGGCACGTCATTGCGCGTCGCCAGCAGTGTCAAAAAGCCCTCGTGCTCGACCTGCTGGAGGCGCGAAAGGGCGACGGCGGCGGTGCCGCGAAACCACAATGCCCGCCAGGCTTTGGCCATGAGTTGCGCGTCCCAGGCGTCACGGCCATAGACCTTTACGAGCAAGGGACGTCCGCCGGCGTCCGTGGCGTCAAGCAAGAACACTCCCGCTTCCTGCGACCTCGCCTCGGACAGCGAGCCGACCGTTACACCGAGGTCGAAAAGGCCCTTCCTCACCTCGGCCAGGCTGGGACGCCCGCCACTCGAGCCGAACACGATATGGACCGTGACGGCAGCGCTCGCACCGCACAGGAGCCCGAGTGCCACTCCGCTGGGAGCAGCCACGGAAAGGATTGAGGCCGATATGGCGCCAACCGCAATGAGCCACCATCCGAGTGCTCGGAACGGTCGTGCGATGTAGGGTGAAACGGCTACCGTTGCCGCTACTGCCAGCGCTACGCGTGTGGCGACCGGGTCCGGCGGCGGCCCGACGGCAATGGCGGCGTCGAAAAGCGAACGGGACGGACCGCCTACTGCGCCTCCTACCACAACGACCGCCACTCCTGAGCCGACCAGAGCCAGGATTCTGGTCGCGGAGGATGTCCGTCCTGCTACGTACCGCCGACGCGACGACCAGGAACACCGCCCATCCGGTCACGAGCCAGAGCCCCGCCCGCCACAGGATGTCGAAGAAACCCGGCAGAGAAGTGGCGAGATCGGCCAGCTTCTGCCAGAACGCAGATGGAGGGGTGGTGGATTTGACGATGCCAAGGAGGCCCACTACGCACAGGGCCAAGAGAAGGAAATCGGTCGGCCGACGGGAACGCGGGCTGCTCCTGGCCGTCGTGAACAGCTTGACCCTCGACGGTCGCGACCAAAGCGGGACGCTAGTGGCTCGCTGGTTGATCACGGGCTGGCGTCGGGGCGGGGGTGCAATTCTGGATCGAGCTGACTTTGAGCACGGCGGTTAGCTAGGGCAGCGGCTCGCCGTAACTCTATCAGCAGACTGGTGCACAGCATCTCCGTACCGCGGGGCGAATCGCTCGTGCCGCAACGGAGCTCCATCGGGACCAGGAGTTCTCGTTGCAGCAGTCGAAGGTCCAAGCCAGGGAGATCTGCGGTCGCCAGCACCTCGCGTGCGACGTATTGAGAGACGGCCGTTTCGTCTGCGAGACCGGCCCTCGCTTCGGCCAGCACTTCGATGTGGGCTCGTTCCCCGTGGGCGAGCGTATTGAACCACACCCAGGGAGGAAGCCGTTTGGGCTGGCGCGCCATTTCGAACAGGTAGCGGCCGTTCAGGAACGCCTCGCACTCGCCGACCAGGTCGTTGGCCTCGCCCACTGAGCGGCGCCAGAAGGCGAGCTTTCTCCAGCCTGATCTCATCGAGCTTGCTCCAAGAGTCGCTCAGAACAGGATCGTTGGTTAACGGGTGGACGTACGCCACCCCGCAGCGGGTGGAACGCCGGCGACAGCACTAGGTCGGTTGAGACGCAGGGGACGGGGCCGGAGACGCCACCGGTTGGCGAGGGAGCAGTACGGCCGCCAGCAACCCCACAGCGGCAAAGGCGGCGATGGTAGCCAGAGCCAGCGCGAACAGACGGTTGCCGGTAGTCAGCGTCGACACCAGAACCGATCCTGCGATCGCCGTCCCCAGCGATGACCCGAGGTTCGAAATACTCCGTGATAGGCCGGAGATCTCGCCCTGGTCCTTCTCCGGGAAAGCCGACTGTACCACGTTGACCGAAGCCGTGAGCATAGCCCCGACACCGACACCCATCAGGAACAGGCCCGGCACGAAGGTCCAGATGCTCGACGTGGCCCGGGCGAAAAGCAGTAGTTCGACCAAGCCGATAATGGTCACTACGAACCCGAGCTGTACGAGGGTCCGTTGGGCGCGGCGTTTGGCCATTCGTTCCGCCAACACCGACGACAAGAGGATACCGACAGTCGAGGCGGTGAGGACCAGCCCCGTGTGGATGGCGCTGAACCCCCGGACCTCTTGGAGGAACACCGAGACGACGAAGAAGCTGCCCTGCATGACCAGCCACTGCATGTTCTGCGTGACGAGGCCCAAATTGGAGAGGCGGTTATGGAACAGGCGGGTGGACAGCAAGGGCTGTTTGCCCTTTCGCTCCCACGACAGCGCGTGCCGGTAGAACCAGACCAACACCAGGCAACCGGCCACGAGGAAGATCCAGACGGGAGAGACACCTCCCTTGGGGATTATCACCGTGTTGCCGATCTTTACGTCGGTGCGCGAGACGAACCACCCGTACGTCCGTGAGATCAACACACCGATGACGACCAGTACGAGGCCTACGGCCGAGAGCACGGTGCCGATGATGTCGAACCCCGTTATCTCCGCCGGCGCCTTACGCGGCACCTCGATCCGATAACCCATCACGATGATGACGCCGACGACGATGGCCTGGGCTGCGAACGAGGCCCGCCAGCTGATGGCGCTCGTTATCAGACCACCGATGAGGGGCCCGAGCGCGGCGCCCAGCCCGGCGGCGCCGCTTATCACGCCGAAGTACTTGGCCCGGGTGGGGAGGTCTGTGAAAGCGACCGTGATGATTATGTATATAGGCGGGATCATGAGCGCCGAGCCGATGCCCTCGAGCAGTGAGTAACCGACGATGAGGACACCGAGCAACGGGGCTGCCGCCGCGATGATCGCGCCGGCCCCGTAGACGATAAGGCCTAACATGAAACAGAACTTCCGCCCCCACAAATCGCTCAACTTGCTCCCGGGGATCATCAAGGCGGCCATGGTGAGCGTGAACAACGTGATCGCCGTCTGGACGCCGATGACCGTAGTGTTCAGGTCCGTGGAGATGTCACTGATCGCGACGTTCATGTTCGTGCACGCATAGCTGGCGATGAACTGGCAGAGAGCCAGCGGCAGCACCAACTGCCGCGGCGTCAGCTGCTGAACGGGAATTTTCTTCATGAGAGCAGGCCTTGCTGGTGCGCCTTCCTCACTGCCTCGGCCCGCGACTTGACACCCAGCTTGCGGTAGACGGCAATCGCTTGCGTCTTGACAGTAGCGTGGGACACGTTGAGGTCCCGGCTTATCTCCTCGAAGGTCATATACGTCGGCAAGTAGTGAAGTACCCGAAGCTCCGCGGGCGTTAGCCGGTCCGGGACGGGGCTCGCTGCGAAGGCCGCTTCGACCATGTCCTGGGCCTCACCCATCTTTTCAGTCAGGACGCCAGCTTCACCGAGGCGCGCCGCCTGCGTACGCGCGTGGCACAGCAACCGGCGGGCGGCGCCGTGGTCGCTGAGCAAGACAAGAGCGCGCGTGGCCATCACCTGTGCCTCGATAATGGTCACGGCCGGCAAGCTGTCGCCGGCCAATCCCTCGAGCGCTGCTCGTGCGTAACGGTGGCCCGCCTGGATATGGCCCGAACGGGCAAATAAAAGCGCCGACGTGGCATCGATCGCCAATTTTGGCCCTGGGTGCGCCGGCCCGGCCAGCTCGATTTCGGTTCGAGCGCGGCTGGCGCAGGAGTCGGCCCGTTCCCAATCGCCTGCGTCGATGGCCAGCCACGCCAGTTGCACCAGGCACGAGGCCGCCAGCGCCGGCATAACCATCGCAGAGCGGTTGTGGCCCTCTTGCAGAACGGCCTCCGCTTGAAGGGCTCGTTCGTGGAGGCGGAGCGCGGTGCCGGCGAATAAACAGGCAAAAGCTTTCCAGGGGTTGTGGCCATCGATGGCCTCGTATGCGCAAATGGCGGCGACCAAGGCCTGAGCCAGGCCCCTCTTGGCCGTAACGGCGCTCAGCAGGGCCCGTTCAGCCCACAGCGGCGTGCCTTCGGAGAGGCTGGCGCCCTCTGAGCGGGCCAGGTTGGCGGTCAGCTCCCCCGTCTCTTCGCCTTTGAGGGCAGTCAGCCAGGCGGCGGCGACGGACAGGGAGGGCCGGGCCACCGCTTGCTCCGGAGTGGGCAGCTCCAACCAGGCGGCCAGCTCATGGGTGTGGTTGTTGGTCAGATAACGCGGCGTGGCCGACCAGACCAGCCTTTCGAACCGGTCCAGGTGGCCCCCGGCGTAGGCGTGGCGGACCGCGCTGTCGCAGTCGCCGTGCCGTTCCCACCAGAGGCTGGCTCGGGCGTGAAGTAAGGCGACTCTGTCACCCCGGCGGCGCCGGCACTCACCCTGGAGAAACGCGGCAAAGAAGCGGTGGTAACGGAACCAGTCCCCGGTGTCGTCCAGTGCGACGAAGAAAACGTTGGCCGTTTCTAGAGCGTTGATTATCTCGGCCGAGTCGTTGCGTAGGCGGACGGCGTCGCACAGAGCCGGGCAGAACCGTTCGAGGACCGAAGTGTCAATCAGAAAGTCAATAGAGGTTTGGCTGAGCCCACGGAGCGTTTCGGCCAAGTACTGCGCCACCGTCCGCTGGTCACCATTGAACCGCCGGGCCTCCAGCTCGGCGTCTCGCCGACCTCGAAGCGACCTGGCCGCTAGAGCCAGTCCGGCGGGCCAACCTTCAGCCCGCTCGACCAGGACGGCGACGCTCTTGGCGCTCAAGCGTAAACCGGCCGCTTCGACCAGGTGCGCTCCGTCTCGCGCTTCGAGGGTGAGGTCGTGCAGCCCAATTTCCTCTAGCCGGTCCTCGGCCCTCAGCCGCCCGAGACCAAGGGCCGGCTTGACCCGGCTGGCAAAGGCCAGCGTCGACCCCAAAGGGAGCCGCTCCACCAGCCTTTCCAAGACGGCCAGGGCGAGCGGGTCTGTCAGCTTTTCGCCCTCGTCGAGCACAATTACAACGGGCGCCGCAAGGGGGACAATGGCCGCCAGATCAGTTTGAGCAGTCTCGACGCCCTGCCGGGCCAGGGTTAGGGACGGCTGGAGGCTCCTGTTGCGGATTACGCCGGCCCTAAATAGCGCCCTGGTCAAGTGCTCGGCCAGTAGCTCCTGGTCGTTATCGTCGTCCGACGGTTGCAACCACGCGAACGGCCTTTCGTCCTCCTCCGCCCATTGCTTTAGCAATGTGGTCTTGCCGTACCCGGCCGGCGCGCAGATGACGATGAGCGGGGCGTCAGACTCGATCAGCCGTTCGACCAGTAAGGGCCGGGCGATCAAGGCTGGGCCGGGTCGCATGCGACCCTGGGCCGGGGCGATGGCGTCGGCAGGAACAGCTGTGATGAGCGGCCGTTGCGCTCGTGCTGCGGTGGGTGTCATTAGGTTCGCCGTTGCCCATAGTGACGCCTGATGGGGTGGCTTGGGACCACTCTGGCGCGGGTGGTCAAGGTCGGAGCCGCTCCCGTCGAGCGGCACGGGGAGAAACGCCAGGATTTGGAAGCCAAGGGATCGAAATTGGCCCGCAGCGGGGTGGGTGCACATCACCCATGAGGGGGTAGCCTTCCCCTCGAGAGACCCTATGGACAGCGGGGTGAACAGGGATGAGCGTCGAACGCCAGCGGGTGGATGATTTCGGAAAACTGGATGACGGGCTGCGCAAGGCGGGTGATTGGTATGTTTGGGGCCCCTACATGAGCGAACGCCAGTGGGGGACGGTTCGCGAGGACTATTCGGCAGACGGAGAGGCGTGGAACTACCTACCTCACGACCACGCTCGTTCGCGCGCCTACCGTTGGGGGGAGGACGGTTTGGCCGGGTTCTGCGACATCGAGCAGAGACTGTGCCTTGGGTTGGCCTTGTGGAACGGTCAGGACCCGATCCTTAAAGAACGCATTTATGGGCTCACCGGACAAGAGGGGAACCACGGAGAAGACGCTAAAGAGTACTGGTGGTACCTCGATGCCATACCCAGTCATGCCTGGAACCGGTGGCGTTACCACTATCCTCAGCGTGCCTTCCCTTACGAACAACTAAGGCAGGAGAACGCCCGGCGGGGCAAACTCGACCTGGAGTACGAGCTGATCGACACCCATATCTTCGACGAAGACCGTTTCTGGGTCACCGAAGTGGAATACGCCAAGGGTGACCCCTTTGACATCCTGATGACGGTGCGGGTCACCAATGCCGGGCCTGAACCGGCCACTTTGCACGTGTTGCCCACGGCTTGGTTCCGGAACACGTGGTCGTGGGAGATCGGGGCTCCGAAACCGGAAATGGTGGCGACCGGCCCCACGAGTGCCGTCGTGTGCCACCCGTTCCTGGGCGAACTGGAACTGGTCGCGGGAGAGGCGCCCGACGGCCGCTCTCCCACGATGCTTTTCTGCGAGAACGAGACCAACTCGGCCCGCCTTTATGGCGGCGAGCCCTCCTGCCAATACCCCAAGGACGGGATAAACGACCACGTAGTCACCGGGGCCGCCACCGTAAACCCGGATGGCCGGGGGACGAAGTGCGCCTTCTGGTACCAATTGCCGCTCGACCCGGGAGGCACAGCCGAGATCCGCCTACGACTTAGCCCCCAGGGTGTCAACCGCGACGCCTCGGGCGCGCTCGGGAAGGCCTTCGAAAAGGTGGTGAACCGGTGCCGGGCCGAGGCGGACGAGTTCTATGCCGAGTTGACACCGGCGGGAGCCGGTGCGGACGAAGCGATGGTTATGCGCCAGGCTTTCTCGGGCATGCTCTGGAGCAAACAGCTCTATTACTACGACGTGGCTCGCTGGCTCAAGGGTGACCCCGCCCAACCGACACCGCCGGCTTCGCGCTGGACAGGTCGGAACGCCCGGTGGCAGCACTTTGACGCCTTCGACATCATGTCGATGCCGGACAAATGGGAGTACCCTTGGTTCGCCGCCTGGGATCTCGCCTTCCACTGCGTCGCGCTGGCGCACGTCGACCCGGCGTTCGCCAAGTACCAGTTGGTGCTGCTGTGCCGGGAGTGGTTCCAGCATCCTGATGGGGAGCTGCCCGCCTATGAGTGGGACTTCAGCGACGTCAACCCACCTGTCCAGGCTTGGGCCGCGCTGCAGGTGTTCGCCATCGACGGCGGCCGGGATCTGGCCTTCCTCAGCCGCATCTTCGACAAGCTACTGGTCAATTTCACGTGGTGGGTCAACCAGCGCGACAAGGACGCCAATAACGTCTTCGAGGGTGGGTTCCTCGGGCTGGACAACATCGGGCCCATCGACCGTTCCCACATTCCCGCCGGCGCCAGCCTTCAGCAGTCAGACGCCACGGGATGGATGGCTGCGTACGCGCTAGCCATGGGCGCCATCGCGGCCGTCCTGAACCGTTCCGGCCAGCGACCCGGCGAGGACCTGGTGCTCAAGTTCCTCGAGCACTTTGCCGCCATTCGGGAGAGCATGGAGTCCAGAGGCATGTGGGACGATATGGACGGCCTGTACTACGACCGCCTGGTGACCGGGGACGGGGCCACCGTCGCCTTCAAGGTCCGGTCGATGGTCGGGATAATCCCCACACTGGCTGCCATTGTTGTTGATGAGGGGATCGTAGGGCAGGCCGCCGGCTTAGCTAAAGGGTTTGCCCGGTTCCTCCAGGGCGAAGGACTCGGTGACCTCGACGAGCTCAAGGGCCTTGGCGTCCTGCGGGGAGAAGCCGGAGCACAAAGACTTCTCCTCGGGGTCGTGAACATCCAGCAGTTGGAGCGCATTGTCGCCAAGGTCTTCGACGAGAAGGAATTCCTCTCGCCCTATGGGCTGCGCGCCCTATCAGCCTTTCACCGAGACGAGCCTTATGAGCTCGATACCCAGGGCATCAGGGCCAGCATCGACTACGAACCGGCCGAGTCCACGACCAACATGTTCGGTGGCAATTCCAATTGGCGCGGCCCGGTTTGGTTCCCCTTGAACTACATGGTTATCGAAGCCTTGGAACGTTACGACCGCTTCTTTGGCGAGGACTTGAATGTGGAGTACCCGACGGGCTCGGGGAACCGCATAACTCTCGGCGAAGTTGCCCAGGACCTGCGTGGACGGCTCGTTTCTCTGTTCCTGGTCGGCGACGACGGCCGGAGGCCGTGCTTCGGGTACGTTCGAGCTTTCCAGGCCGACCCGGCCTGGAAAGACAACCTACTGTTCAACGAGTATTTCCACGGGGACAATGGGGCCGGCCTGGGCGCCTCGCACCAGACCGGCTGGACGGGGCTGGTGGCCGACCTGATCCGCCGGCGCCACGGTGCCGTCCCAGAACTGGGCGATGTCCTGCGCCAGATCTCCCCCTCGCTGTAGCCGGCTGGGATTTCCACCGGGCCCCGGGTGGGTCACGACGTTGTCAATCCGAAAGACCGGTGGGAGGGGAGCGATCAAGGCCCGGGAGGGGCTACGCGCCGCCGCTCCTCATCACCTCCTGCACCTCCTCGACGGTGGTGCTCGGCACGATCGTGGTCTTATTGGAGCCCTTCAGCGTGCTGCACACCGCGTTCGAGGACTGGTACGGCGACACAACAATGATCGCCCGCGCCCCGCCTTTCAGGGTCTCGCCGAGGTCCGTGACCTTCCCGTGGTCAAGCGCTCGCCTGAAGCGGGCGACCAGCGCCCCGCCGCCCGCACCGACGACGGCGGCGCCGACGATCGTGGGCGGGAACAGGATGCCCACAACCGCACCGACGATGGCGCCCTCACCCCAACCGTGGTGAGACTGGCGATGCAGGACCAGGGCTTCGCCATTGCGGTTCTCGACGAGCGCCGCATCGGCGATATTTACATCGCCCGCCTTCGCCGCCGCCTCAAGGGCCGCCCAGTCAGCCTCGGCCGCTTCGAGTGCAGGCCAATCGATGTCCGGTCCGGGGTTCTCGCTGTAAACGGCGACAATCGTGTCCAGGTTGGTCATGGCGTGTCCAGGTTGGTCATGGCGTGTCCAGGTTGGTCATTGTTGGCTCCTTAGTACTCGTGAAAAACAAGCTTGACAGAGGGAAGAAGGCGGCGGACGCTTTCGTCGCCCGACGTTGTATTCCGTATCGGATTGGTCACGACCCCGCGGTGACCAGTGCCCGCTCGGGATCCACCACCTTCCGGGGGTCCGGGGCCTCGACCTTCGGCAAGTTCCTGCGCCGAAGCCATTTGTCGACTTCCACCACAATAGGCACGATGAGGGCAAGACCGATGCAGGCCAACCACTCTTTGCCCGACAGCGACTCGGTGAGCAGACCCCTCTGCATGAAGTTGAGTTCGGTCGCCAGCACCAGGAGGATTACCGGCAGGACGAGGATTTTGATGGCGTTCAACACCGGCGGGAGGAGACCGCTGGAGGGTTCCCGGCGCATAACCAACCCGCTGAATATGGTGCCCAGTCCGATCACCACAAAGGTCATCGTCATCGATGCGCTTGGTTCGTTGACGTGGAGCGTATCGGGGCCGGCGATCAGGGGAACCAGGGCGGCTGCGCACAGGACGGTACCGTACATTACCCATCGCACTATGGCGGGGCGGTTGGTTATGGGTACCTTCGGATCGCGGGGGGGCCGCTTCATCACGTCTGGGTCCCCGGGGTCCATAGCGATCACTATGACCGGGAATACGGACACGAAGAAGTTGAGGAACAAGACCATCAGCGGCGTCATGGCGATGCCTTTGTTGATATCGAACGCCGTCGCCACGAGGAACAACAGGACCAGCGAAAGTAACTGGGTCATTTGATAACGGATGTACGAGACGACTTTGCCGTATATGGTCCGGCCCAGCTCCACCGCGTGTACGAGCGAGCCGAAATTATCGTCCGTCAGGATCATGCGGGCGGCTTGCTTGGAGACCTCGCTCCCGCTCCCCATGGCCACGCCGATATCGGCCTGCTTCAGGGCGGCGGCATCGTTGACGGCGTCCCCGGTCATGGCCACGATCAGGCCCTGCTGTTGCATTATCCGGCACAATCTGAGTTTGTCGTCCGGCGACACACGCCCGAAGACGTGCAGTTCTGGCAGCCGGCGGGCGACTTCCTCGTCGGACAATGCTTGCAGCTCCGCCCCGCTGATCGCTCCTGGTCCCAGCCCCAGAGTCTCGCCGATCGCCCGGGCGGTGATGGCGTGGTCACCGGTAATCATCCTGACGTCGATCCCGGCGCCCAGAGCGGTCCGCACGGCGCTCTTGGCTTCGGCCCGCAGCGGGTCGATGATCCCAGCCATGCCCACAAACGAGAGTTCTTGGGTGAACGCCATCGGATCCTTCGTCAGCGATGGGATGTCCGCCTCGTCGAGGAGGCGGGTCGCGAACGCCAGCACCCGCAGGCCTTTCTGGGCCATTGTTTCGTTGGCCATCTCGATGCTGTCTCGTGCCTCCGCGATCGGGACCTGTGATTCGTTCAGGGCGCCGCCTTCGGTCCGGCAGCGGGCGAGGACAACGTCCGGCCCTCCTTTCACCAGCCCCACCAGGCGGTCGGTGCCCTCGATGGGAACGCGGTGGAAAGTAGCCATGAACTTGTAGTCGGAATCGAACGGGACTTCAGCCACGCGAGGGTAGGCGCGACGGGTCTGCTCCGCATCGACTCCGAACTTGGCGGCCAGGACGACCAGAGCAGCCTCGGTCGGGTCGCCGACCACAGTGCCGTCGTCGGCCACGGTGGCGTCCGTATCCAGGGCCAGACCATAAGCGAGGCGGGTGAAATCTGGCACCGGGGCGCCGGCCACGGAGAGGATCTGGCCCGTCTTCCCGTAACCTTCCCCTTCAACGCTGAACCACTCGCCCCCGGTGTACAGGGTCGAGACCATCATCTGGTTCATCGTTAATGTCCCGGTCTTGTCCGTGTTGATGGCGCTGGTGGCCCCCAGCGTCTCCACGTCGGTCAGGTTTTTGACTACGGCTTTAGCGGCCGCCAGTTGTTTGGCCCCGTAGGAAAGCATGGCCGATACGAATGTGGGCAATCCCGTCGGGATGGCCGAAATGGCCATCGCGGTCCCCAGTAAGAGGACGTCGGTGGCCGACAGCCCACGCGCCAGCCCTACGACGACGATGATCCCGACTGCCGTCCAGGCAATTATGCCCAGGACGCGGGTCAACGAGTCGAGCTCTTTCTGCAATGGAGATCGGGTCCGCTTGACAGACGTGAGCATCGTCGCGATCCGGCCCATCTGCGTTTCCATGCCGGTCGCCGTGACCACCATCGCTGCGGTCCCGCGGGTTACCGACGTGTTCTGGAACAGCATGTTCGAACGGTCACCGATGCCTACGTCGCCCGACGTCAGCATGACGTTGTCCTTGGCAATCGGGGCGCTTTCACCCGTCAGTGCCGCTTCCTGCGTCTCGAGCGTCGCTGACCTTATGATCCTGCCGTCGGCTGGCACGATGTCGCCCGCCTCCACCTGGACGATGTCGCCGGGAACGACATTGAGCGCCGGGATCTGGACGAGCTCGCCGCCCCGCACGACCCTGGTCTGAGGGACCTGCATCTTCGACAAGGCGTCGACGCTGGCCCGGGCCTGCAGTTCCTGACGCGCCCCGAGCACGACATTGAGGACCACCAGTAGAGCCACGACAATGGCGGTCGGGACCTGGCCGATAACCAGGCTGACGACGGTCACGGCCACCAGCATGATGTTCATCGGGTCGCGCAGCTGTGCCAGCGCCACCGCCCAGATCGAAGGGGGTTTCTCACTGGTGATCTTGTTCTCGCCGTATTGCGCCAGCCGAGCGGAGGCCTCGGCCGGGCTGAGCCCTGTCGTTCCGTTCGACCCCTTTTCCGCCACTACTTGGACCGCCTCGAGGGCGTAGGGGCGGGATGGTCGCGGTCGCAGGCCGGTCCGTCAGAGAGACGACGGTTTGGCGTTCGCCTCCGGCCTTGACCTCATTCTGGCTCTTCACGCCAGTGCCTTCGCCTTCGCTTGCTGGAACTCTGCCTCGCTGATCACGCCCTTGTCGCGGAGGTCCGCCAGCTTGGCGATCTGGTCTGCGGAGCTAGGCCCGTCCGTGTTCACCGCGCTCTGGACGTACTGGCGAAAGGCAGTGTCCTGCGCCTGGGCGTCTTGAACGGCGTGGGTCTGCATTTTGCCGCCGCGAGCGATCAGGTAGACGAAGACGCCGAGGTAGGGCAGGAAGATGACGAATATCGTCCACAACGCCTTGCCCCAGCCGGAGAGGTCCTGGCTGCGGAAGATGTCGCTGAAGACGATGATCAGTAGCCAGATCCAGATAAACCAGAGAAAGAACCACAGCATGGACCAAAAGACTTGTCCGGTCCCGAACGTGGCTAAGGACATGGGTTATACCTCCATGACGGGTTGGTCGGTTTGGCGGGGCGGGAACACGATGACGCTTCCGTGGGTGGGCCAGCACCACCCACGAGCGGGTGAAACCGGGGCTGTCCCGGTGCTTAGAGGTCCAGGATCTTGCACTTTTGCTGCTGGTACTCCTCCGCACTTACCAAGCCTCGCCGATGCAGGTCCGCCAGCTCCCTGAGCTGGTTAACCGGGTCGATGACGAGTAATGCCCAACCTGGCCCGAGTTCCCGGGCGGTGGCGGGCGGTCGTTCCAACAGATCTGGCCGCTTACTGCGGTAAGCGTGGTGGCTTCTCATACTTAGCCTCCTTGTCGTCTTCTAGGCGTCGAGCCCCGAGCGCGGCCTCGACCCGAGAGGCCGGGATGCGTTCGCCGGCGACGATCTGTCCTCCCGCACGTCGCGCGGCCGTCGAGAGGGACTTGGCCCAGAGGTCCTCGGTAACGAGCACCATACCCGGCATGCCCGGTTTGAGCGCGAAAGACGCTAACTCGAGGTCGTGTTCACTCAGCACGCCGCCCGCTTCGATGTCGAGGTGGCGCACCGACGACAGGGTCTCGATGGCGTCCAGCTCGAGCACGGTCACCCTCCCGTCGGTCTCTCTTACCAGCACGACCAGGTCCAGGATGCGGATCTTGGCCGTCTTGACCAGCTTGGCCAGGACCGACCCGATGGAAGCCAGTGCGTCCTGGTTCGGTACAACTATGATCAGGTACTCGACCAGGTCGGTCCTGATCTCGTCCTTGCCGCCTCGACGCTTCGGTTCTTCGGAAATGGCGTGTACGGCTCCTCCACTGGTCTCTGCTATCTGATAGTTGGTCAAAGCCGAGTAGCACCGCACCACCCCAGAGCGTGTGGTCCGCGGTCCTCTTGCCTGAGGGACGACACCTGGATAAGGCCATGCGCCTGCCGTCGGAAAGGTACAAAGGCGGCCCTGCCGGACGCCAGCATGTGTGTTTATCCAGGTGGCCGACGTCGGCCGTGACAATTGGCCAACCCTGACGGTTCGAGGACCCTGACTACCCCGAGCCGGGTGGTCCCGCTCTACCCTCACCGCTCGTAGCGTCACTCCCGTTGTCCGACTTGGTGTTACCACACAACATCGGTGACGACGCGGAGACGAGGGTGGCGACTGAATGGGCGGCGCTAGCGTTTTGACAGAGGAAGGCACACGATGACGACCGCTTATGACTTCGACGTGAGCATTTCCAGCGCGGTAAGCGCGGCTGTTTCGTCGGCCGCACCTTAGGCATCGACGACCATCTGACGCCTGACGGCCGGGTCATGGAGGTGCTCAGCGAGCACCTGTGCGAAGGCTGGCTCGAGGGCTATTTGCTGACCGGGAGGCACGGCCTGTTCGCCACCTATGAGGCGTTCGCCATGGTGTCTGCCTCCATGACCGTCCAGCACACGAAGTGGCTCCAGGAGGCGAGGCGCCTGGACTGGAGGCCGCCGGTGGCGTCGCTCAATAGCCTGCTCACCTCGACCTGCTGGCGCAACGACCACAACGGCTTCAGCCACCAGGGCTCCCATCGGATGAAGGGACCGGGTAGTCGCGGGCTACCGGGGCGCGGGTAGAACACCGATGGTGCTTCGCGCTGTTGAGGTATCCGTGGGTAATCTTAAGGTGCTCGCTACCCAATCTCCACCAAATCTCCACCAAATCTCCACATCCCGCCTGGTTAGCTGAAGCCGTGCCTCTGGGACATCTGCCCCTGGTTCGTACGGTTGTTCCCTGGTAGCCTCCCTGGTCCAGTGGCCGATGCCGTCGAGGTTGGCATGGTAGGTAGTCGCTACTGCGGCTGTGCCGGGAGTGAGACGTGATCCCTATCTTCCGGGCCAAGCTGCGACCGCCCACGACCGGAGGCCACTATGTAGAGCGGCCTCGTCTCCTGCGCCTCCTCGAGGAACTCGTCGAAGCGCCGCTCACTATCGTCGTTGCGCCGGCGGGAACGGGCAAGACGTCGCTGTTGTCTGCATGGACGTCCGGGTCGGGTGCCCCCACGGCATGGTTGTCCCTGGACGAGACGGATCGCGACCCTGCGCAGTTTTGGTCGGGAGTCGTGGCGGCGCTGGAGACGGTCGTGCCCGGGTGCGGTGCCCGCTGCCGGCCCCGCCTGCAGCGCCGAAACGGTGTCGGAGAGGCGGTGGCCCAGTTACTGGCGGACCTGGAAGACCAGCAGCCCGCGACTGCGGTCCTTGTCCTCGACGATTTACAGCTGGTGGACGAGGACGAAACCGTGGCCGGGTCCCTGGCCCAGTTCGCGCTGCACCTGCCGATGTGGCTTCATGTGGTGCTCAGTTCGCGTAGGGAACCCAAGCTGCCCCTGGGTCGGTTGCGCGCCCGGGGCCACCTAGGTGAGATGTACTACGCCGAGTTGAGGTTCTCCCACGACGAAGCCATCGAGTTGGTTTCCCGGCTGCTGCCCTCGATGCCGACAGATCAGGTGGAGGCGGTGGCGGAGCAAGCCGACGGATGGGCGGCGAGCCTTCAGTTAGCGGCGATCGCCAACCGGTCCCACGCCGCGCAGCGGGGCGGTGATATGAGCGGCGTCCGGGCGAAAGTGCACGTGCTGGACTACGTGTTCCATGAGGTCCTGGCCGCGGAGGAGCCTGCGCTGGTCGAGGCCCTGATGGAGGTTTCCGTCGTCGACCGGGTCAACCCGAGCCTCGCTCTCGCCCTGACCCGCCGGCGAGACGTGATCGACCTACTCCTTCAGGCGGAGGCCAGGGGGCTCTTCGTCTACCGGCTGGCCCCGGAAGGATGGTTCGAGTTGCACTCGTTGGTTCGCGATGCGCTCGTGAGCGAACTATCGAGGCGGTCGCCAAACCGTCTGGCGGAGCAACATGGTCGTGCGGCCCAGTGGTTCGAGGGCGAGGCCGAGGTGGCGTTCGCCTTCGAGCACTACCTTCTGGCTGGTCAACCGCGAAGCGCATTGCGGCTCCTGGCCACCAATGAAGCCTTGCTTTACGACAGCGGCCGGGAGACTACGATCCGGCGCGCCATCGCCGCCATCCCGGACACCGTGGTCACCGGCGACCTCGAGGCGATGATCGAGTACGCGTGGTGCCACCTCCTCGTCAACCGGCGCCGGTTCCTCGAGCTCGTGGACCAGGCGACGTGGTCGGCTAGCTGCTGGGAAATAGACCGGGAGCTTAAAGCTCGCCTTATCATGCTCCAGTCCGTGGCCGCCCAAGTCAGTTGCGATTGGGCCGAGGCCGGGCGGCTGGCTCGTCAGGTCCTGGTGGGACTGGGTGATTCGTGGTGGCGGGACCCCCTCGGCCGTTTCGGCTGGAACGCCGTGGCCCGCGACGTGGCACTGTCGGAGCGCTGGGACGAGACGAGCGACGAGGTGCGCGAAACGGGCCTCTCGTTGAAACGCGACCCGCAACGGCGGATCGCGTTCGAGGGGACCCGTGCCCTTGGGCTCGCGCTGGCGGGGCGGCCCGTAGACGCACTTCGGGTGGCCGGCGGCGTTCGCCATGCCGCGGACGTTGGCAACATGACGATCCTGCGTGCTGAACTGGCCGCGGCCGAGGCCCTGGCCCACCGCGAGCTGGGCGACCGGCCGCGGGCCGTCGCACAGCTCGAGGAATTGGCTACGGCGCCGGCCGAGACCATGTTCTACGTCAGGATCCTGTCCTCGATGGCCCTGGTTGAGGCGTTCCTGGACGAGGGGTCAATCGATGCTGCCCGCCGGAAGTTCGACGAAGCGAGAAACCTGGTCGAAGGGGAGGCGCTAGGGGTCGGTGGACGCAACTGGCTGGCGCGGGCCGGGACGCTGCTGGCCTTGGCGGCGGGGGACGAAGTTGCGGCGCGGCATTGGGCGGGATTGCTCGAAGACGAATTCTGGGCTGGAGTCAGCGTCGCCCGCATACATCTCGCAGGAAAGGACCCGCCGGCCGCCCTCGTGGCCTTGGACGCCGCCGAACCGAGGTGTGTGCGGCACGAGGTCGTGCTGGCGTTGCTGAAGGCCCGAGCGACGGAGGACCGGCACGTCGAAGCGGCAAAATATGCCAGTACCGCTATCGACCTGGCGTCCAGCAACGGCATGTTGCAGACCGTCGCCTCCGAGGGGCCTGACATCGTCGAACTGGTCGAGGCTGGTGCCTGGCGGGCCCGTCCCACTGGATGGACCGCTTCCGGCGGGCGGTGACACCAGTAGGCACAACTCGCCTGAAAAACCCGGTCGACCTGGTCGAGCCTCTCACGGAGCGAGAACTCGACGTGGTCCGCTTTTTGCCCAGCCGGCTCACCGTGCGCGAAATCGCCGGTGAGCTCTATATCTCGCAAAATACGCTGAAGTTCCACCTGAAGGTGATCTATCGCAAGCTTGGGGTCAGTTCGCGGGCCGAAGCGAGCGAAGTGGCACGGCGGATGATGGTGGCCCGCTAAATGCTTCAGGGCGCATACGGGCGGTCACGGCGCCGATTGGGGTGCGTTGTGGAGCTCACAGATAATGAGCCGGAGCCGTGGGCGTTACATAAGGTCGCGACAGGGAGCGCACCTTAGTTTGAACGCGGGCCACCAGGAAACCACGGCGTTGGCCGAGGGGGTTGTCGGGCCGGCCCGACTCGTCGCGTTTGGGGCCAGCACCATTGCTCCCGCAGGGGCTGTAGTCGCCGGGATGGTGGTCCTGGTGTCGTACGCCGGTTTTGCGTCTCCTTTGGTCGTGCTCATCGCCTTCGGCGCTTCGCTCTGTTGCGCGAGCAGCATCGCCGAGTTCGCCGCCCGCCTCCCGTCGGCGGGTTCCCTGTACACGTTCAACACCCGCGGCCTGGGCCAGACAGGAGGTTTTCTGACGGGCTGGATGATGGCCTTTGCCTACGCGCTCTACGTGCCGGCCGGTATCTCTTTGACCAGTGTTTACCTGTCATTGCTTCTCGCCGACAGCTTGCATGTCAGCGTCAGCAGTTCGGTGCTGTTCCTGGTCGTCCTGGGGGCCGTAACCCTGGTTGCTTACCTCGGGATAAGGACCTCGTCATGGTTGGACCTCGTCCTGGCCATAGGGGAAGTGGCAGTGTTTGTGGCGCTGGCCATCACCATCCTGGCCAAGGTCGGGCCGGCGCATTATTCCATCGCCGTTTTCTCACCGGCTTCTTCACCGCACGGGAGTCTCTCCGGCATCTCCTCGGGAATGATTTATGGCATCACCGCCTTCGCCGGTTATGAGGCGGCTACCACCCTTGGTGAAGAGGCCAAGGACACACGGCGCTCCATCCCGAGAAGCATCATTGGCGTCGTAATCGCGGTCGGGCTCTTCTTTCTGCTGGTAGTCGTGGCGGAAGTCTACGGGGTCGGGCGAGCAGGCATACCCGGGTTCGTTCAGCAGGACAGCCCTCTGCGTTATCTGGCCGGCCGGTATTGGTCGCCGTCGTTCAACTGGACGATCGACCTGGTGGTGGTGCTCACCGGTCTCGGGTTCGTTATCGCCGGTTTCAACGTGGTGATCCGCATCCTGTTCGCCATGGGCCGAGAGCGGGCCCTTCCGAGTGCCTTGGCGACGCTGTCCACTCGCCGAACGCCGGCGGTTTCGATCGCGTGCGTCGCAGCCCTAGCTCTTCTCCTCGGCCTGCCGCTCACCTACATGTACGGTGGCGGGCACACCTTCGCCTATCTGGCCGGGGCGGCCGGGCTGTCGCTGGTGCTCATCTACCTGGCCGTCAACATCGCCACAATCCGCGCCTTCCGCCGCGAGTACCGCGACGAGTTCCGGGTATGGCGACATCTGGTCGTCCCGGCTGTGGCCGCTTTGCTCCTCTTGTTCCCGTTGTGGGGGATCCTCCATCCCCGCACTCACAGCTTGGTGGACTTGCTGCCCCTCGTCGCGTTGGCGTGGCTTTGCCTCGGGTTCTTGACCGCTGGCTTGCTCAGAGCCCGGTCACCTGGCCGCTTCGTGACGATGGGCAAGGTCTTCGTGACCACCGATGAGCTGTCTCAGGAGGCTTGAGCGCCGAGCGTTCGGCGCGGGCCGTTAGCCGAGTATTTTGGCCTTCTGAGCCTGGAACTCGGCTTCGGTGAGGATCCCTTGCGCCTTCAGATCGCCGAGCTTTTGCAGCTGGCTTAGGGTGTCCGGCTCCGGCGCGGGCGCGGGCTGTACGTACTGGGGTTGGGCGTACTGGGGTTGGGCGTACTGCTGCTGCTCGTTGTAAGCTGCCTCCTCCTGCGTCGACCATCGGTTGGCTTGGCGGCGGGAAACACGGTTGGACACAGCGGTGGCTGTACCGGCCACAACGGCGGTGCGGGCCACACCTCGTAGAAGTCCGGGCATGATCTTTATGCTCCTTTTTTTCTCAGGCTTTTTGTCAGGCGTCCGCCGGGTCCGTCGCGTTGAGCGACGAAACCAGCGTGTCGTAGGGGATGTAGCCGGCCGCCACCAGCTCTGCCTCGCCGCGTCGCAGAGCGTCGACAAAGGAGGTGGCCCAGCGGTTTTCGAATATCAGGATCCCGGCGGACGAGCCGGATTGGATCACGGAGGCTGCGTCTGCAAAGTCACTTTCGTCGACCAGACCTGACGAAACACCGTCGAACATGGCCAAGTCGAACTTGCCATCACGGTTGATGTCTGCCAACTCCAATGGCCGTACCGAACCATCGGAGTCCTTGGTGATGAACCTCAGGTCCAGTATCCGTATGACACCCTTGTCGACGAGGTCGACGAGGATGGAAAAGCCTTCGCCCGTCATTTTGCTGCCGGGGAACTCCACGATCAGGTAGCTGATCGGGCCCATAGCTTCCTCTGTCAATTCCACTCCTCTCTCATGCGCCTGTCGCTGGTCCAGGCCGTTCCTCGGGTAGCCGCCAGGCGGCGCCGAGCCCGGCTAGCACAACTGCAGCGCGCTCGGCAGGGGATGTTTGCAGCTGTCGTCGCATCTAGTTTGAGTACACAACCCCGTCGCAACATCGTCCGAACCGGATGATAGGTCGTCGCCGGCACTCACATAGGTTCGAGCCGACGCAACATCGGCACGTCGGGCGCCGCCGTCGACAGCGACTTGACGCCAGTGCCCTAGAAGCCCAGCTGGAGGTGGCGAGGCCGGTCTGCATCCAGCCATACCAGTGCAGATCTCCCGCGGCCGTGGTGCCGCCACTGAACGGGTACCTCGGGTTGTCCGCTGAAATCGAGCAGAGGGGCTGCTTTTGATTGCAGTGGTGACCTGCTGCAGTGGTGCAAGCTTGATGAACATCGAGATGACATGATCATCGTGGAAACCGGCGGCCACGCCGGAAGCATGTCAGAACGAGCATCGCATCGCGACGCTAGCGAATCATCGCAGCTGAACCGCGCCGGGAACTGCGAGCGCCTCGCGGAGCCTTTCCTTGGGGGAGAGTGACCCGGTCGGCGTTGTGACCCTTTTTATCCGGAAAACGAATAAAAGTAGGACAAGGCGCGCTGGCATTGTCGAAAAATGGACAGGGCGGCGCCATCGCCACCCGGGCTTTGTCCATTTTTCTATGGTCGGACGAACCTGTGCATTTAGCTCTCGCCGAGCTGTATCAAAATCAGCCGTTTGTCCTGTACAGTTGAGGCTAGTGATGCTGTATCAACTTCTCGCCGGGACGGAGAGGCATCCGAACTGAGCACCCGATGGGCCATGCCCCCTCGACTTCAACGGCGACTACTGCGGCGTGGCCTCCGTAGCGGGGCCGCCCTGCCGGGCGAGATCAGGGTGAAACCGATAAACCGTCTTTGCGGCTGACTCTTCCGAGCCCGAGGGCGATGACGACGACTTGGTCGGGAAGAAGCTCTTCCCCTGCTTTGTGGGCACTTGTGTACGCCTCGTGGCCGAGAGCCTCCTGGGCAACCGCGACCACAGAATCGACGGTGGCCCAGCGGTAAGGGGGTACCGGCGCGCCCATACGCGCCCGCCATGCTTGCACCGACCCGATTAGGAGGGCGGCGGTGCCCGCATCACCTTCGGCCACCAGTACCCGCGCCAGTTCCTCCAGGGCTGTCGCCACCTTCCAGTACGGCCCCTCCGGCCACCCTTCCGCCAGCGCTTCGCGCAGCATTTCCGTCGCTCTCCCGTACTGAGCCCGCTCGCACGCCACCCGTCCGGAGGAGACCAACAGCTCCAGTAGCCCACCCTTTATCCCTTGCTGGCGGAACACGGCCAGCGCCTCGCCTAAGAGCGCCTCGGCTCGGGCCAGGTCACCTCGCATGGCCGCGGCCAACCCGAGGTTGTTGAGCGAGAAGGCGATCCCGAAGGGCCGGGCTAGCTCCTGGCACTGAGCCAGGCTCTGGGAGCAGTACGCCTCGACCATCGCCACCTCGCCCCGG
Organism: uncultured Acidimicrobiaceae bacterium; assembly: GCA_963750465.1. GTDB lineage: Bacteria > Actinomycetota > Acidimicrobiia > Acidimicrobiales > Palsa-688 > Fen-671. The sequence goes on along the minus strand of CAVVRE010000038.1, from coordinate 56,410 downwards.
TCGCGGGCAATGTCGCCCATCCCCAAGAGCGCGAACGCCACCCCGTTGGCGTCGCCTAACGCCTTGTAGCAAGTCAGGCACTCTCCGTAAACCGCGCTAGCTCGAGTGAACTCGCCCCGCTCCCGCAGGATGAGGCCCAGGCGGAACAAAGCGTAGGCCACGGCGACGTCGTCATTTGCCTGGCGGGCCAGCACCAGGCTCTCTTCAGCCAGCGCCAGCGCCTCTTGGTACCGCCCTCGGGCGCGCGCCATCAGGCCCGCTGCGCAAGCACACCCGCGACCCGGCCTGTTTGGCCGAGCTGTCGGTAGAGAGCTAAGGCCTCCTCCCATCGGGCGTCGGGCGGCGCAGTGTCGTCCTGGTCGTGTGCCAGCCATAGCGCTCCCGTCAAGGCCTCCGCTCGCACGTCGGGTGGCGTAGCCGGCGCCACCTCGACCGCCAGGAAGTGCTCCAGCCAGCGCCGTCCCTCGCTCAGATGGCTGTGACGTTCCCAGAACGGCCACAGCGCGCCCGCCAGTTGAAGGCCAACTGAACCCTTGGCACTGTCGCGCGCCCAGCCGAGCGCGGCCCGCATGTTGTCGTGTTCGACCTCCAGGCGTTCCAACCAGTCCCGCTGGTCCGGCCCCGCTAGCGCGTTGCTGGCCTCTTGGGCCAAGGAAAGGTAGTAATCGGCGTGGCGTTGGTGGGCGATCGCTTCCTCGCCGCTGGCCTGCAGCTGCTCGAAGGCAAAGGCGCGGACGGTTTCGAGCTGGCGGAAGGCGACATCTGCCTCCGCTTGCTCCGAGGCACTGATCGAGCCGCGCGTGCCAATTCCGGCTGTGGCTATTCCGGCCGTGCCTTTTCCGCGGGCGCCGGGCCCCTCAACGCCGGCTCACCTATGGGGCCGTCCTGATCGTTGCCAGCCTCTTCCACCTGGAGCAAGTGCACATCGACGAGCGCGCTCAGTGCGCCGAGCAGCCCCGCACTCTGGGATGCGCTCATATCGGGATCGGTCGCAGCCCCGTCGGGCGGTACGGCGCACACGTACGCGACCGCGGCCAGCGGGCAGTGGCCGGCAAAGATCGCCAGCCGCCTGAAAACAGCTTGGGTTTCCTGTGCCAGGAGGCCGCTGCTCCACGCGATGACGTCCCGCATCGTGCGTTGGCGCGCCGGCAGGTCGCGCGGGCCCTCGCTCAGCACGCTGAGCGACGCACTCACGCGGGCCAGGAGAGCAGCCGGGGTTAGCACCGCCACCCTGGCGGCAGCCAGCTCGATGGCGAGAGGAAGACCGTCGAGGCGGGCGCATAAGGACGAGACCGCCGCTGCGTTGGCACTCGTGAGGGCGAAATCGGGCCGCCGCGCCCGGGCGCGCTGGAGGAACAATGCCACCGCCGGGACACGGCCGAGGAGCTCGGGCTCGACCATGTCGCCCGGCTTGGGGAGGGCCAGAGGCGCAACGGGGTAGACCTGCTCGTCAAGTAATCGCAGTGGCATGCGGCTGGTTACCAGGACCTTTAGGCGCGGACAAGACCCGTACAGCTCTGCCACCAGTTCTGCCGCACTCAACACCTGCTCGAAGTTGTCGAGCAGGAGCAGCACACGCCGCTCATAAAGGTGGTCGACCAGCGTGTCCAGGAGCGGCCTGGTGCCCTGCTCGGTCAGCCCCAGGGCCTGGGCTATACAGGCAGCGACGAGTTCGGCGTCCAGGAGGGGGGCAAGGTCGACAAAGACGACCCCATCGGCGTACTGCTCGGCTACCGTGGCCGCCACTCGGCGGGCCAGGCTGGTTTTACCGACGCCGCCAGGCCCGGTCAGTGTCAGCACCCGCGCCCCTTCTTTGCCGAGCAAAGCCTCCACCGCCTTCTCTTCCCTTTCCCGGCCGATAAGAGGGCGGCCTGGCGGGCTGGTCGCGAGCTGAGCCTCCCTCCCCCCCAGCGCCGTGAGGGGCACGGGCAAAACTGCCGGAGCCAACGGGCGTTCCCCCTGCACCGGAGACGGTACTCGGGGCGCCGCGTTGACGGTCCGGCCGGCTGCGTCCGGAGGCGCCCGTCCTCCGGACCCACCTCCGGCCGCGAGCCCTCGGGGAGGCGGGCCAATGGCTTGGCGGCCCAGGTTTCGGCCGGGATGACCTCCGGGGGTAGGCCCATCAGAGCAAGCAGTGCCAGGACATCAGCTTTGGAGCTGACCCCTCCCCAGCCCGCCATGGTGGCCACGATGGAAATGACTTCGGGCGTAGTCAGCGCCGCCCCGTCCCGCTCGTGGAGCTTGTGGCTCAGCACATGGGGGTGCAAGCCGATGGCCCTGGCCAGTTGCTGCTGGGTGTGCCCAACGACCCGCAGTCGTTCCCGCAGTGCCTGCCGAAAAGCAACCAGGTCTCGCATTAACCTCCCCCTCCGCCCAGGGCCGCCCCGGCCAACAAGCTGATATGTTCGCTCGCCGCAACTTTGCCGCAATAACGCCGCAACTTTGCCGCAACTAACTTCTGGTTCTCGGAGGCATAAGAGTTTACCCTGGTCGCGGGGGCATTGCCGCCCCGGACCTCGACAGGGCGGTGCTGCCGCCATGGGACCGCACCGACCGCAACGCCACCCTCGGAGTACCCCACTCCGAGCCGTGGCCTTCCAAGGAGGAATCAGCGATGAACTGGCCCCCAGCGCACCGTGTACTTCGTGTAGGTAGGACCCGGCGCCGCCCCTTGCTACACCTGTCCGTCGTCGGCGCCGTGCTGATGGCGGCCATCTCCGGGGGTCAGCCCGCCCATGCGGATACCACTGGCATTACTAATCCCGGCTGTTCGTTCCTCAACACGAGCTCCTTCAACCCAGGCTGCTTGCCCCCTGACCTCCTCACCTTCTCGGGGCTCTACGCCGCCACCCCGGACCAGGTCGACTCGCTCCAGAACCTCGAGACCCAGGCTGTTGCCAACACCATCGCGGACCATGGCCTGGCCAGCACCGACGCCAACGCCGTGCTGAGCTGGGGACGCAGTGATGCCGAGGCCGAGCTGTTCGCGCTGATCGTGCAGGCCATCAACACCTCCGCTACGTCGCGCACCACGGACCAGCAGAACGCGGTCGACTGGGTACAGGGGATCGAGCAGGCCGAGGCCGAACAGGCGGCTCAGGATGCGGGGAGCGAGTACGTCAAGTGGGCCGGCCTTGACCAGGGCACGTACTTGTCGGACATTGCCAACAATGCCACCGAGAGCGACCTTCAGGCGTTCCTCTCGGGCGCGCCGGAGCCGTACACCGATGGAGCATCCATAAACAACCCCTCAGCCAGTACTGAGGGCGGCTATTGCGTCTACCAGTCGCCGACGCCGTACCAGTCGGAGTACACCGGCAACATCTTCACATCCGCAGACAAAAACACCGCCCCGCCGACCTGTTTTGGCGCCGGCGGCATCGGCGGGCTGTTCGGCGGCGGCCCGACGCCGCCCAGTTACGACCAGTTCACCAAATGGGGCGAGGCGGACGCGGACGCGTCGTTGCAGTCCTCCACCCAGGACGTGCAGGCTGGCGCCGAAATCGCGGCTGGTCTGGACTTCGGCGCTGCCTTTGTGGGCGCCGGCGTGGCTGGTTTCGCAATCAGTAGCGGCTTGGCCTCCGCTCTCGTCGGCTCGGCCCTGCAGGTGGCCATCTTTCCGTACGCGACCAGGGCGTTCTACGCGGCGGCTTCGGCGACTGATGAAGAAATAGCGCAAGCAGCTGCTGACGCAGGTATTGACGCATCTGATGCAGCGGCTGAGGCCGCCGCTGCGGCCACTGAAGCTTCTGAGGCACTGGCTGAGGCAGCTGCCGTCGGGGAAATCGCGTCGGCTGCGGGTTCCATCGTATCGATTGTCATCTTTGCGATCACCACCGCCGTCATCGAGGGGATCAATGTCGCCAACGCCGCCGCCTTACCCGGCAAATTGGCGACGCTCATCGTCAACGCCCGCACGACCGCCCCCGACCCGGCGTCGCTCCTGAGCGGTACGAACGGCGGCTCTAGCCTCTACAGCCTGTTCGTCGGCGCCACCCTGCCCACGCCGACAGACCAGACGTGTGACAACTCGGTCGGCATCCCGCCGGGAGTCACCGTTACCGGCTTCACTTTCGTCCCAGGGTCCTTCCCCGCCTGCCTGAACCCCACCGTCATCCCGCCGGCCGCCAGCACCGACCCCCAGTTCGTCGTGCACCAGAAGGGGGGCACGGTCAGCAGCACGACATCCTCGATCTCTTTTACAGCTCTCGGCACGACCCAGACGGCGCGGTTGAGCGGGAACTGGTTCGTCATGCAGGCGAACGGGTCAGATGCGGCGCAAACACTTAGCATCCCCTATACGGACTGGAACGGCGACAACCAGCTCGCCTGGCTGGTGGGCAGCCCGGGCACCGGTTTTCATTTCGTCGGCTACGACGTCACGGCGGGTACGAGCACGCCTCTCAACCCCTCGACCTGCCTCGCCGACGGTACGTGCTGGAGCAGCCCCTCCATCGACTACGTAGGCAGTGACGGCAACGACTACTCGGCCGAGGTACAGGCCCCTGGTACCGGGCACGTCGTTGGGACGGAATCGGGCGACAACCCCACAGGCGTCCCCTTGTGGGAGTCCGCGGTCGAGGGAAGCCCGGTAGAGTTCTTCGCTAACACTTTCGGGCCGCTAAGTGCTTTCAACGCCGACGGGCAGCTCATTGGGAACATGACCTACACGTGGCAGTTCCAGCAGAACGTGTGCAACCTGGGCTGCTTGCAGGTAAACGTGGGTGGGCCCGACTTCACGGCGCCGATCCACAGCAACGGCCTGACCGATTACACCTTCCCGACCAGCGGCACTTACGCGGTCCAACTGACCGCCACCGACTCGACAAACGGCGACCAGGCGGTAGTTGATTTCAGCATCCAGGTGGCCGGGGTGCCGCCCACGCTGGCGCTCAACCCGGACTGCCCGGCCACCCAGTGCGACGCCCGAACGACGCCGGTCGGCACCACCACTGACCTCGCTGGGACGGTCACCCACACCGGCACCCAGGACATCGACAACGTATACGTGGACTGGGGGGACGGCAGCAGCGTGGACAGCGGGTTCTGCGGCCTCGTCGCCTTACCTGGAGGCGGCGACTGCAACCCGGGCTCGGCCGTTCCCGGCTCCATCAACGGCCTGTTCAACCCCACGGCCCTCACGCTGACGCCCGATGCAAGTAGCACCCACATCGGGATCTCCGACACGCACACGTACGCCAGCGCCGGGACCTACTACGCCACAGTCACGGTCACCGACCAGAGCGGGGCGACGGCCAGCTTCACGGCCGTGGAGACGGTCACCAACCCGGCGCCCACCACGACCGGCCTGACCCCGACGTCCACGCCCGTCGGCAGCAGCCCCACGATAACGGTCAGCGGCGTCGGCTTCGTCCCCGGCTCGACCGTGGAGTGGGACGGCACCGCCCTAACCACGACCTACGTCTCGGCCACGAAATTGACGGCCCAGCTCCCGGCCACCGACACGGCCGGCGCCACGGCGGGCACGGTCACCGTCGTCAATGCGGCGCCCGGCGGCGGGACGTCCGGCCCGCAGGTCTTCTACGTCGTCCCGGCGCAGAGTTCCGTCGCCGCCGCCGACCTGCCACCAGCACGAGCGCCACGGGCACGCGCCACGGCCTCGGTGGGCGGGAGCGGGGCGGGCACGGCCGGCAGCCTCAGCGCCGCCGCCAGCGGGGCGGGCACGGTGGCCGTGGCCCAGTTCAGCGGGGACCCGGTGGCGACCACCCCGCCCACGGCCGTGAACGCCTACTTCAACGTGGTCGTGCCCGCCGGCGCCAGCTTCACCAACGCCCAGGTGACGGACTGCGACCTGGCCGGTGGCAGCGTGGTCTACTACTACGACCCCACCACCACCGGCTGGGCCCAGGTCCCGGGCCAGAGCTACGACGCCGGCACCGGTTGCGTCACCTTCACCCTCGGCCCTGCCACCACCCCCAGCCTGAGCCAGGTGGGCGGCACCATCTTCGGCGTCCAGGACGTGCCGCCCAGCCTGAGCCTGCCCGGCGACCGAGAACGTCACCTACCACGAGGCCCTTAGCTTCCCGGTCTCGGCCACCGACCCCCAGCCGGGCGCCGTCCTCACCCTGTTGGCCGTCGGCCTGCCCGCCGGGCTGGCCCTCACAGACAACGGCGCCGGCACGGGCACGGTGTCGGGCACGGTCAGCGCCGCGGCGGGAACCTACCCGGTCATCGTCACGGCCGGCGACGGCGTCAGCACCACGGCCCAGGCCATGACCATCACCGTGGCCCGGGCGGGCTCGACGCTGGCCTTCACCGGCCCCGCGCTCGTCGCCACTGACCGCCCGGCCACGCTGAGCGCCGTCCTGCACGACGACGGGGGCAGCCCGCCCGTGCCGGCCGGCCAGAGCGTCACCCTCACCCTGGGCACCGCCGCCAGGGCGCAGACCTGCCAGGGCCAGACCGAGGCCGACGGCACCGTGAGCTGCCAGATCGCTCGGGTCGACCAGCCCCTGGGTTACCAGCCCGTGTCGGCCAGCTTTGCCGGCGACAACTACTACACCGCCTCCTCCGACAGCACTCAGCAGAGCCTCGTGTTCAGCTACCTGGCCGGCGGGGGCGGCTTCGCCCTGGGCAGCCAGGCCGTGCAGAGCGCCACGCCGGCCACCACGCTCACCTGGTGGGGCAGCAAGTGGGCCAAGTTGAACCCGCCCTCGGGCGGGGCGCCCACCTTCCAGGGCTTCGCCCAGACGTTCGCGAACGGCCAGAGCCCCGTGGCCGACCCGGTCTGCGGCGGGACCTGGACGGGGACAACCGTCCCCGGCACGGCCTTGCCTACCAGCGTGCCGGCCTATATGGCCGTGGTGGTGCCCAGCAAGGTCACCCAATCGGGCGGCACCGTCTCGGGCACCGTGGCCCAGGTCGTGATCGTCAAGACCAACGCCGGCTACCAGCCCGATCCCAGCCATCCGGGCACCGGGGCGGTGGTGGCCACGCTCTGCGCCAGCTAGCCATTTCAAATAGGTTTGACGCATTGCGGGTCTAAAGCGGCGGGGGCCGGCGAGCGACCCTCGCCGGCCTCCGCCGAGCCCCCTGTACGCCGGAACGACCCGAGGAAACGTAGTGACTAAAGGAGTAACTATGAACGGTAACGGTCAGGTCGTGCCTGCCAGCAGCCGGGCTAGCCAGCTAGGGCGCGGCAGAGGGATTGTTACGCCTCGGGTTTCCAGATGCCTCAGGCGGGTGGCCGCCGCCGGCTCAGGACTTGTGCTCCTATCGGTGATGGCGCTCAGCCCGGTTGTCGCCGCCCCGGCTTCGGCGGCTGGCGCTACGTGGTACGCCTATGCCGGCGGCGGCGCCACCGGGACGCCGTCGACGTGCCCGCAGACAACTACCACCTCGGACCAGTGCACCCTGATGGAAGCCCTGTCGGCCGCAGCTGCGGGCGACATCGTCTTCCTGGCCACACCCGGGTGGCAGCGGGACGGGCGAGGCTGACTATGTCGGCAACTGGACGGTGAGTACGAGCGGGACCTCGTCATCGGCACCGCTCACCATCGAGCCGGCCAGCGGCGTCGCCGACCCCACCCTCGACGGCAACGGCGGCAGCAACTCGAGCCCATGTTCCACCTTGGGCTGCGATGGACCGGTCCTGGCCATCAGTAACCAGGCCTTCGTCGACATCGACGGGGTGACCTTCCAGAATGCGAACGACACCTTGGGTGCTGGCGATGGCGGCGGGATCCAAAACGACGCCGGCGGCACCCTGACCCTGACCGGCGCCACCTTTTCCGGCAACACTGCCGTTGACGGCGGAGCTATCGCCAATGGTGATACCGGTTCTGGCACCCTCAACGTGAGTGGCTCGACGTTCTCAGGCAACACCGCCACAGCGGACGGTGGCGCCATCGTCAGCGGCGAGCGAGTCGGCAGCACGGGCACAGTCGTGGTCACGAGTTCCACTTTCGCCGGGAACACCTCCACTAGCGACGACGGCGGGGCCATCGACAGCGGCGACTACCAGGGCACTGGGACGCTGTCTGTCACCGGCTCCACGTTTTCGGACAACGTAACGGTCTTCGACGGCGGCGCCATCGACAGCGGGGACGACGCCGGGAACGGCACTCTCACCGTGGCCGATGACACGTTCTCGGGCAACACAGGGACCAAAGCGGATGGTGGCGCCATCGACAGTGGGGACGACTTGGGGAACGCCACTCTCAGTGTTGACAACACCACCTTCTCCGCCAACACAGCTGACTGGGGCGGCGCCATCGATAGCGCGGACGACAGCGGGAACGGCACCGTCACCATCAGTGGCTCCACTTTCACTGGCAATAGCGTCAAGAGCGACGGCGGCGCGGTTAACAATGGCGACTTCGGCGGGACGGGCAGCCTGACCGTCAGTGCCTCGACTTTTTCGGGCAACACCAGCTCAGGTGGCAGCGGCACCGACGGCGGCGACGGCGGCGCCATCGACAACGGCGACAACGGCCCCGGCAATCACGCCAGCACCGTGGCCGTGACCACGTCTACCTTCTCCGACAACACGGCCAACCACGATGGCGGGGCGGTCGACAACGGGGACTTTGCCGGGCTCGGCACCCTAAGCGTCACCGGTTCCACTTTCTCGGGTAACAACGCCAGCACGGTCAATGGGGGGGCCATCGACAACGGCGACAACCACGGTAACGGCGCTGCCACTGTCGGTGACTCCACATTCGTCGGCAACTCGGCCAGCGACTTCGGCGGGGCCATCGACAACGGCTCGGGCTCGACCGGCGCGCTCACCGCCACCGCCTCCACCTTCTCGGGCAACACCGCCCCGCTCGGGGGCGGGACGATCGCGAGCGGCGAGTTCAACGGGGCCGCCAACGTATTGGCCGCAGCCGACATCTTCAACGGCAGCTGCATCGAGGGGGCAGGAACATGGGATGACGAGGGCTACAGCGTCGGCTCCGACGCCAGCTGCTTCTCTGCCACCCCCGCCAGTACGGACAACGACAGCGCCGCGGCCGCCTTGGGCAGCCTGCTGGGGCCTCTGGCCAACAACGGTGGCCCGACCGAGACGGCTCTGCCCCTGCCGGGCAACCCCGCGCTGTCCATCGTCCCTAACGCCACGTCCGTCAACCTGGACGACACCTCGGCCACCCTCTGCCCGACCACCGACCAGCGCGGAGTGGCGAGCGAGCCTGGCCAGGCCTGCGACGCCGGCTCCGTCCAAGAAGGTGTCCCGGTGGCGCTGGCCCAGTCGTTTTCCACGACCGAGGGGACCGAGCTCACAGAACCAGCCGGGACGCTCCAGTCCGGCGTGGTCGACTTCAACCCCGGCGTCAGCTCCTGGACGGCTGAGCTGACCGCCACCGCCACCGCTGGCACCGCCACTGTTGGCACCGTCGTGGTCTTCCCGGATGGGTCGTTCACGTACACCCCCGAGGCCGGCTTCCTGGGTACAGATAATTTCAGCTACACGCTCACCGACAACCTCGGCTACACCTCGGCCCCGGCGACGGGCACGCTCGTGGTGAGCACTGCACCCCCCAATACGACCACCACCCTCACCAGTACGACCACCACCCTCCCGGGTACGGCGGCTCCGCCCGTAGTGGCCACATCGACGACCACCACCACGACCACCGCGCCGACGCTGCCCAAGCCGTTCCCGCACTCCAACCAGAGCTACCCCAATGGGGCCATAGTCAGCTTCGCTGGCCGCGATTACGTCTTCGCCGGTGGGCGCGCCTTCCCGGGGTCGGCCAGCCAACTGACGGCGCTCGAGAAGGTCGATCCCGCCAAGGTAACCTCTGCCCCGGCGGGCACAAGTGCCCCCACTTCAGCGGCGCCGCGCTCCGGTACCTTGCTCACGACCAGGGCCGTAAATGGCAACGCTACGATTTACTTCGCCGGGACCGACGGCGAGTTGCACGGGTTCTCTACGGGGCACCAGTTGTCCTCCGACGGGTATGACCCGGCGTTGGTGGTGACGGTGCCAAGCTTGGGCAGCCTCAGGGTCGGTTCGGCCGCCGGCGCCGAAGGATCGGCCGCCAGCGCCCTGGCGACCCGCGCCGACGGCGCCATCGTCGACTCTTCGGGCACTTTCTACGTCCTGGCCGGCGGGAGGGCCTTTGGCATCTCTTCGCCGGCTGGCCTGCGGATGCTGCAAAAGGGCGACAAAGCCCAGGTGCTCACTGGCCCGGTCGGGGCGGCCCTAAAGAGTGCCGCCATCGCCAGCGGCACGTTGCTGAGCGCCCCGGGCAAGGTGTACGTCGCCTATTCGGGAGCGCTTTACCTGTTCAAGACGACGGCCCAACTCGACCGTGATGGGTATGGCGGCACTGATGCCGTGCCTGTCCCCGGCACCGGGGGGCTCGGCGTTGTGTCCTCCTACTCAGGGTCATAGTTCTTGACCCCGCTCCACGAGACAGCTCAGGATGATGGAAAGATGGTGGACCAGTCGGCCGCCATGTCGACCACTATCCAGTGCTCCCGTTCGGCCGCCGCAAGTAGCCGCCCTGTTCCGCTTCCCAAAAGGGGGTCCGAATCGTAGGCGTACTCCCGCTCGGCGTCGGTGTGGTGGACGGCCAGTTCCAACGTGCGGTACGGGCTGGCCGCCGTCCACTCCAACATCGGTAGATCGCCGTCAGTGTTCCCCGCGGCCAGGATCGGGCGTTGCCCAACGTGGGTGTGGATCGAGACCGGCTTTTGTGGCCCGTCGTTGAGGATCTGCAGGTCGGTCCCTTTGACCAGCTGCGGACCGCTATCACCGATCTTGAACTCGGTCGTCCCGATGCTGCCGATAACCCGGTGCGGCGGCAGGCCGTAAAGCTCCTTCGACCATGTCCGTATGAAATCCGCCCCGCCGCCCGAAAATATCCAGCAGGAAAAACCACGGGCGGCCAGGAAGCTGAGCAGTTCGAGCATCGGTTGATAAACCGAGGAAAGGTACGAACCTCCGCTACTGGGGTGGCGAGCCGACGTCATCCACTTCCGGCACGCGCTCTGGAACTCGTCCGTCGTGACGTTGCCGTGGGTCAGCTTCACCAGTTCGAGCACCGCTCCTAGCCCGCCCGCCTTCAGCTCCTCAGGCGTAGTTGGGTGGCCCAGTTCGGCCGCCCGGTCAAGGGCGAAGGCCAGCTGAGCATACATCGGCATCTCGGCCCAAAGAGTGCCGTCGTTGTCGAAGACCGCCACCCGGTCTACCTCGGGCACAAGTTCATCGGAACCTTCATCGCTAACGGCGTCAACGAACCCGACTATTGACTGTTTGGTGGGCGTCTCACGCCAGCTTGGGAGCGGGTCTGTGCCCTCGGACATGGTCAACCTCCTGTGGACCTCGAGCCAGGATGCCAGTGACGTTCGATGAGGTCCTCACCCGACTGATGTGATTTACGGCCTCCTCCGGAGGCGCCGTCCGGGCCCGGCGTGCCGGCGGGCTGGCCAATGGGCGGCTCGTCACCCCTGGACGAGCGCGGCGCCGGTGATCCACATGACGATGTCCGTTACGGTTACCTCGCCACGACGGAGCTCTGCCACGACGCGACCGCGAAGGACCACGATTATGCGATCGCAGAGATCATGGACCTGGGGCATGTTATGGCTGACGAGCACCACCCCGACCCCCTGCTTCGCGACCTCACGCACGAGGGAGCCGATCTTCTCTGCCTCCATAACTGCGAGCGCGGCCGTGGGCTCGTCCAACAGGAGGAGCCTTGACCCCCACATGACCGACCGGGCCACAGCGACGGCCTGACGCTGACCACCTGATAACAACCCGCAGCGTGAAGTTACGTCCGCCAGTTCGATCCCGAGCGTTGTGAGTGTGCGCTCCGCCTCGCGCGCCATGGCGCGCCGGTCGATCACCCGAAGGCGCCCCAGGAAGCCACCTTTGCGGCGCTCGCGGCCCAAGAACACGTTCTCTGTCACGGACAGCTCAGACGCCAGGGCCAGGTCCTGGTAGACAACCTCGATGCCCCGTTCGCGGGAATCCTTCGGCGAATGGAACGACACCTCCGTCCCATCAACCAGAAGCTGGCCAGAAGACGGCTGGACGGCGCCGCACAGGATCTTTAACAGCGTCGATTTCCCGGCCCCGTTGTCACCCACCAATCCGACCACTTCTCCCGGCCGGACATCGAAATTGACATCTGTCAGTGCGGTCACAGCTCCGTAGCTCTTAGAGATGCCGCGTGCCTCGAGAACCGGGACACGGCTTGCCGATATCGAGGGCTCGGTCATCGTTCTGCCCTCCGGACAAGACGGTCGGTTAGGACGGCGACGATCAGAAGACAGCCGAGGACGGTATCTTCGAGAAAGCTCGAGAACTGCAGCAGTGCGAACCCGTTCTGAAGCACGCCCAGGATGGCGACGGCGATGAGCGTGCCCAGCATCGTCCCCCGTCCCCCCTTCAGGCTGGCGCCACCGAGGATGACCGCCGTTACCACCGCCAACAGGTACGGGTCGCCGATCTGGGGCGCAGCCGCAGCCAGCTCGGACGTGACGATTATGCCCGCCACACCTGCGCTTAGCGCAATAGAAATGAAAAGGCCGACGCGGATCCTGTCAGCCTGGATACCAGCGCGGATAGCCGCCTCGCCGTTGTCCCCGGTGGCGTAGATATGACGGCCAAGAGCGGTGAAGCGGGCAATAGCAGCCCCGACCAACCACGCACCCACGAAGAAGAACACCGGGACCGGTACCGATGCGATGTGGCCGCTCCCCAGCGCTCCGAAACCCTGGCCAGCGATGGTCACGGTCATCGTATTGGAAAGGACATAGGCGATACCGAGAAATATCGAGTACGTACCCAGGGTGGTAACAAGAGAGTTGACTTTAAAGTAGACAGTTATGATCGCGTTGATCGCGCCGACCGCGGCTGAGAACAACAAGGCGATCACGGTCGAAAGCCAGATGTTCACACCGGCAGTAACCAGGAGCCCGAGGATCACCGACGTCGCCGCCATCACGCTGCCTATGGAGATGTCGATCTCGCCGGCGATGATGACCAATGTCTCGAAGACAGCCATGATGCCCAGGATGCTTACAACGCTGGCCGCCGTGAGGAGGTTCGCCGTAGTCATGAAATAGGGCGAGCTCAGCCACATCACGACGACGACGATCCCCAGGACGAGGAGCAGCCCTTCCCCCTGTATCTGCTCGATAAGCCTGCGGCGCCGAGCCAGCCGTCGTTCCTGCTCGGTGGCCTGGCTCTGCTCCTCGAGCTCGCGGGCCGCCTCCGCCGCTTCGGTCAGCGTACCCGGAAGGCTCGTTTCCGCCGGTGTCAGTGGCGATGTCGGCAATTTTGAGACCCTCCTACATGCTGTAAGAACAATCACGATAGCGGGCACGATAGCGGGCTAAGCCCTCGTTCTCCGGGTCCCGCCGCCAGCCGGTAGTTGGCACCGTCCTAGCCGCCGGGGCGCTCAAAGAGCGCCTCCGACGGCACGACCGAAGCAACCGCTCGGTGCTCATCTCAGGCGCGGGCCTGAGATGAGAAAAGTAACTAACTGCAGTGGGCGATCGGGCTCGAGTGAGTTACCTCGAGGCCCGCGATGTTCGTTACGGCCGGTACTTTCTGGCCGTTCATTTGCATCATCTCGAGGGAGAGGAGCACCGGGCCCCAGCCCGCGGGGTTGAGGTACCACGAACCCACATAATGTGTCGGGTAAAGGCACACCTGCTTCAGCCCGTACGAGTCGCCACCGTAGTCCTCGGCGAGATAGTTCGTGAAGCCGCGCGCTTGAACAGCCTTGAACATCCCCCCTGTGTCCTCGTCGTTGACCGCTTGCACCATGACAACGCCGTTTTTCGGGACGGCCGAGAGCGCTGAGAGCGTGTTGCTGTAAGCCGTCGGTGCCAAGCCGTTCGTTATGACCTCAATAATGTGGCTCTTCGGAATGCCCGGGTAGACGGTCTTCACCCCGGCCACGGCGCCTTGATAGCGGGCGAAGACGGCCGCGCCAGATGCGGGCTCAGCGCCCCCAAGGAAGTACGGTACCTGGCCCGGGAAGCGCTTCTTGGCTTGCTGGGCCATATAAATCGCCCCCTGCTCCTCAGTGTGGAAGGGGTCCAGGCCCACTTGCGGGAACCCGGGCAGCGTTGCCCCTACGACAGTCACAGCTGGTATCTTCGCCGATTTCAGGACTTTCGCCATGGCTGGCTGGTACGCCGCTAGCACCTGGAAGTCGACGAACCCGTTGATCTGCTCGTTTATGAGGGTGTGGAGGTTGGCGATAGCGGTTGGCCCGCTCATATTGTCAACCGTCTGCACGATCTGCGCGCAACCGACGCTGGCGGCAGCCGACTTCAATCCGTCGCTCAGTGACACGGCGAACGGCTGACTGTCCGAGAAAACGTCATAGCCGATTTTGTAATTCTTCAGTTTGCATAGAGCCTTCGTGGGGTTGTTCAGGTTCACCGCCGCCGCTGACGCGATTTTGGCGGGGGCAGGGGCGGGGGCGGCCGACGCCGCCCCGGTCCCTGTGACGACGAGCGCGGCGGTCAGCGCGCCCGCAACCGTCACTGGCAGTGCCCTGCGCACAGACGACCCTTTGGTTCTCATGGACATTCGACTATCTCCTCTTTCTTCTTTCGCCCGCGAGCACACCTCGGTGGGACTGCGGTTAGCGTATTGAGGCCTCTCTGTTTTTGCTGTATCAGACAGTTGCGAGTTTGGCACACTTCGGCGGCGGTTGGTCTGCGTGTCCTCGCCGGGCTCTGTTCAGCCGGCGCCGGCTTCGCGAGAGCCGGTGCGGTACTCGATTGGGTGAAGAATGGTCCTGGCAAAACGTGACCTCGCCATACGAGCTGGGTACGCCCTGCCAATGCACGCAGTCGCTCGGTGAGCTTTGGGGCACCTCGTGTGGTCGCTGAGAGTGGGACGGCCGCGGGCTTCGAGCTCGTCGGCCACGGCGAGGAGGACGGAGCGGTCTCCTCTCCGGTGCGTGCGGCCCGGGGGTGGTAGAGGCCATCCGAGACGGTGTAGCGTGATGGCGACACGATAAATCCCAGACGTGTTGGGCCAGTTTGCACTGGCTGGGGCGGTACCCCGGACCCTGGTAGCGAGATGTTCGCCGCACATGATGTAGGAGAACGCCGTGGGCTCTGTCGGGTCCCCTTTGTCCGCCCTTTCTGATCAGCCTCTTGTCAGGCGGGAGGGGCCGGAGGAGCCTCGACGGTGAGGTCTCGGCCGAAATGCCATCGCTGCCTTAGCCGATGACTTGGCGCGGCCGGAGAACGCGGGAGTGCTGGTGATCGACGACTTTCATTTGACCGGGACGGGCGCCGCCCACGCCCTGGCACTGTTGTTGGAGTACCGGGCGCCATCACTGCAGTTGGTCGTGGCCACGCGTGTGGACCCACCGCGGCGCGGGCGGCCCTGAGGAGCGACCGCTCCATCCTCCTGGCCGAAGCCGACGAGCTCGGAGGCCCGCTTCCGTTTCGCTCTGGGCGACCACAGGGGCGCCCTGTGGACACCGCCCCGGCCTTTGTGGACCACTTAGTGTCAGATTCGGCCGGCTTCCCCAGCACCGACAACTTAAGGGCGTTGATCGCCGTAGGTTTGCGGGCTCACAAGCTCACGCCATCCCGTGCTCAAAAGGGCAGACTGCCAGCCCCCCTCACCGACGCCGAGGTACGCATACTGGAGAAGTTGCCGCAGAGGCTGACATACGTCGATATGGCGTCCGACCTGCACCTCTCGTTGAACACGGTGAAAACCCACCTCCGCCACACCTACATGAAGCTCGGCGTCACATCCAGGTCCTCAGCCATCAAACGAGCCACCTCGCTGGGTCTTCTCTGACCGCCTAATCGTCGTTGTAGCCCATGTAGCGTGCTGCCCGTCTGCCTCCGGTTGGGCGACCGATGCTCGACGATAAGACCATCCGGGCTGAACACCATCACCCCAGGAGGGTGAAACGGTGAATCAGGACGGACGGAGTTTGCTTAATCACTCCTCGCAACCAATTGGGTCAGGCATCGTCGACCTCGTCTCGGTTCGTGATAGATCCGGTCTCGAGAGTTCCGGCGCTCGCCGTGAGAAGCTCCTCGATCCGGGCCAGTCGCTTGTCGAGCTCCGCCAACATGATGTCTGTCGTAGCCGGGTTGGCCGCGGAGTCTTCCTGTCTCCGCCGCGCCGCCTGCTCGACGAAGCTCGATGACACTTGGGCCGTCACGACGGCCAGCGTCAGGATGCCAATCGCCATGATAAAGACGGCCGTGACGCGCCCTTGGCGGGTGACCGGGACGAAGTCGCCGTACCCGACGGTGGTGACCGTCGCCACCGACCACCACAGCGATTCACCGAACGTGTGGATGTTCGACCCGGGCGCATGTCGCTCGAACAGGTCGACGATGATGGCGCCGTTCAGGACCAGGACCGACGCAGCCAGCAAGAACCGCCAGAGGTTGCCGCGCCTGAAAACAGATCTGAGCAAGCGGAGGCTGAATATGAGGCGCACCGGCGGGAAGGGGATGGAGAGGACGCCGACGGGATGAGTCAAAAGGTAAAAAAAATGCCGCTTGGCCAGATGGGCGCGGATTGTCATGTCGATGCCATAGATGACCGACACGCCGATCCGAACGATCAGCGCGATGGTCGAGATATGGTCCTTGCTCCCGAAGTCGTTGTACGGCACCACGACTATCCACAAGGTGAGTAACGCCAGAAGGTCGAGCGGGGTTCGGGTCCTTTTCAGGTAGGCACCCAGCCGACCAGTCGGGTCCTCGACTTCAGGACGGCGGCGCTCATCCAGCTCGTCTGATGTTCTTTTGTCGCTCATGAGACCAGAGTTGCACCACCGCTCTCACGGTGCACCGTTCCCTGGACGCCACCGCACCGCCGATGACCGCCCCCACTAAGAGAGACGATCCGGAGCTGGGGCGACCCGGCCATCACTTCACGGCTACGACATCGGCCAGGGAAGGCGCCGGGCAGCTTGGTGATCTACCTGTAGGACCGTCTACCAGGGCCGATCACTCGGTGCCGCCTTTGGCCAGCAGCCGGAGGCGGGCGGACTGCGCGTCCCAGGCGTAGACGACGGCGGTCTTGGCCACGACGTCGTGCAGAGCGCGGCGGTCACGGTTGGACAGGATCATGAGGAAACCAACGCCCAAAGTCAAGAAACTCAGGGGAAATGCCACCACGCGAAGCAAGGCGTGTTTTGCGTCCAGAGGCGACCCGTCAGGGCGGACCACCCGCACCCCGGCTACCGCCATGCCGAAAGTCCGACCATTCAGGGCCAGCGGGTAAGCGCAATACACGAAGGCGAACACGGCCAGAGCTATCGCAGCTGGGACGGGGTACTTGGAGATGGTGAACTGCTTCCCGGATAGGTCGGTCACGATGTATTCGACCATCCTTCCGGCCACGTCGAACAGGAACACGACGGCCAGAAGGTCGATGACAAAACTAGCAAATCGAGAACTGAAGCCGGCGTAGTGGCCCTGCAATCCCAAGTCGCGGTCGGGCGCAATGAATTCGCTCACTGCCTGAGATCCTCCGGCTCGGTTACCAGTAGTGGCGGCGCGCCTGGAAGGGGCGTCTCCTTACGCCTGAGCAAGCGGTTGGCCCACCGCTGTATGACCATGTCGAACCCCACCCCTTGGCTGCGAGCGATGTCAAGGGCTCTCCCGGCCATGCCGGCACCAGTCCGAGCGATGAGGTGACCGATCTGGGTCTGTTCGACAATTGCGTCGAGGTCGACTCGCTCCAAGATGGCGTTGAGGTCGAGTTTGTCGATGAGCTTGCCGATGTCCAGGCCATCGACAAGGGCGTTGAGGTCGACGCGCGCCAGGACACTGTCGATGTCGGCGCGAGAGAGAACGGCGTCAATATCCACCTGGGCGATGAGGGCGTCGATATCCACTCGATCGAGTACGGCGTTGAGGTCGAGACGGTCGACGACGGCCTGGATGTCCACCCGGTCGACGACGGCCTGGATGTCCACCCGGTCGACGACCTCCTGGATATCGACCCGGTCGACGACGCCTTGGATATCGACCCGGCGGACAACGCCGTCTATGTCGAGCGCGCCAACCACACCGGGCGCAACGTCGTTGGCGACGGACTGGATCGCATCTTCCACCAATGAGCCGAGCAGGTTTTGACGCGCCGGCGGACCAGGCCCCCGCCTGCGTTTGCTGTCAGCCATCGCGGCATTATCCTATTCCATTTCTCTCACGGCCGACTGCGTGAGCTACGGTAGCGAGGTGCCAGAGCCGGCCCCAGAAGCGGGAGCGCACGACGTGAGATATAGCGACAGGTTGCGCTTTGCGAGGTCTTCAGCCGGGAGGCCGATCCAATGCGCGAGGGCGGCGATGAGGAGTCGGGTGCTGGGCACGCATCCACTCCAGTTGGCGCGGCTTGGACATCTCCCGGGGTGTCCGTGCGCTGTCCCGGACCCAAGAGGAGGTGTGTCTAAGTGAGCGATCGTTTGAGCTCAATTGAGGCAGTTATGTGGAACGTTGGGCACGAGCCGTTCCTGCGCATGACGGTCGGGAGCCTGATGTTCCTGGACCGGCCACCGGCGCGTGCCGACCTGATCAAACGCCTCGGAACCGCGGCCGGTGAGGCGCAGCGGTTGCACGAGTACCCAGGTCGGACCTTTCCCCGCCCGTACCTCACCTGGGTCGATGACAGGCGCTTCGATGTGCGCAACCATGTTCGGACGATGACGATCCCATTGCCAGGTGAGCAGCACCAAGTGCTGGACCTGATCGCACTGCTCGAGCCGATCCCGTTCGAGCGAGACCGGTCGCCGTGGGACGCGACCTTGATCGACGGGCTGGAGGACGGTGGAGCCGCCCTCTACTTGCGAGCCCATCACGTTCTCACCGACGGCATGGGCGGGATCCCGCTCATCCGGTTCCTCCACGACGAGACAGGTCGACAGAACACTGTCGGGGCCAGCCAACCGCGTCTCGGTCGGGGGATGTCACCTCGCCCCCAAGCACCGGTCGGCGCCCCAACACGGTGACGATCGACTTCGCACCGGCCGTTCGCCTAGTGGGATCGGGCTTGAACGCCAGCTTGAGTGTCGACCCTGGCGACGTCCTCGTGCGCGGCATCCAGCGCAGCCTCGACGTCGCCAGCTCTGTATCGCGACAGGCCCTTGTTACGGGCGGCTCGTTGTCGTCGCTATCGTCAACGCGCTCGATGGGCAGCCGTTTCGAGGTCATATCGGTGGACGGGGCCCGGGCCGCGGCACTTTCGCTCGGGGGCAGCCGCAACGACCTGCTGGTGGCGGCGGCAGCTGGTGGCTTCGGCCTTTATGAGGCCCTGTTAGGCCGGTCGTGCCCAGAGCTACGCGTCGCCTCGCCTACCACCCTCCGCCACGGTGCCGGGATCGGCGGGAACTGGTATGCGCCGTTACGGGTAGAGGTCCCCACGGCTGTCGAACACCCCGGGCCCCAGTTCGGGATAGTCGCCGAACGTCTAGCCCGGGCGCGCAGCGAACCCGCTCGTAGCGTGTCTGCCGCGTTGGCGGCCGTGCTCGGACGGTTTCCCACCCGGGTGCTGACGTCCGCTCTTAGCGCGCAGGCCAACACCGTAGATTTCGCCGCCACCACGTTGCCGGGCTTCCGGGGAGACCACCACGTCTGCGGAGCGCTCATCCAAAGGACCTATCCGTTCGGGCCCCGGCTGGGCTGTCCCATGAACATCAGTGCCTTCGGCAACGACGGCCGCCTGGACGTGGGGATTGCCCTTGACTCCGATGCCATTGCAGAGCCGGACGTCATGCTCGAGTGCTTGGCCAAGGCGTTTGATGCCTTCATTCCCAATCCGGAGCCCCACCCGGGCGGCAAGGCCGAAGCGGCTGGAAGCCCTCTCACTCAAGGGGGCGAGGGCTAGCACCACGATTCGCGATATGGGAGCCTTTCTGGGGCCTTTTGGGCTCCGATGGCATCCGCAGCAGATCGAACGGTCAGTGGCGGTCCGGATTATCCGTCGTGATTATCAGGACGCCGGGCGTCCTGTGACGCCAGACTACAAAAGCCCCAAAGAGGTCGCTCGTTTGACAGCCGTGGCCCGCGAGGTGGCGCCGAGTTTCATGTAGGTATGGCGAAGGTGGGTCTTCACTGTATTAAGCGAGAGGTGCAGGTCGGATGCCATCTCGACGTAGGTGAGATGCTGAGGGAGCTTCTCTAGTACGCGTACCTCGGCGTCGGTGAGCGGGTCCGGAAGCTTGCCGGGGGGACGGGACGGCGTGAGCTTGCGAACTTGCAGGGCGGCCGCGATCAACGCCTGGAGGTTGTCGGTCCGCGCGTACGGTGTCGAGCCGGAAACCAGGTGGTCGACAAATGGGGGGGCGGTGTCCAAGACAGTTTGGACGAAGCCGTGGCGGTCGGCGATAGCCAGAGCTTCTCGGACCAGTTGGGGTGCCTGGTACGAGGACCGCATGATCGCCACGCTGGCCCGAAGCAACCGCAGCTCCAGGTCGGAGCGGATCGTCGGTCCTGACCCGTGGGCATTGGCGAGGGCTCGGGCCGCGCCTTCCGAGTCCCCGATGGCGACGGCGATGACTGCCGCTACCACCATGCGACGGTCATCAGGCAGCCGCTCGGCGACGCTCCGGCCCCCCCGTGGTCCCCGAGAGCGAGACGGAACCGGGCTTCGAGCTCGTCGGCTTGGGCCAACAGGACGGAATGGTGGCCCTTTAGTGCACTCCGCGCCGCCGGTAGTGACGTGAGAGCTTCGTCGACGTTGCCGCCGGTTACCCATATCCGGGCCCGGTCCAGTTGGGCGAGATAGTCGAAAATAGGGCGACCGCCGCCTAACATCCCCAGGACCTGTTCGTTGAGGTCCGTGGCGTTCCCCAGGTCCCGCCGCTCCAGGGCGAGCAAGGAGGCTGTACGCAGAGCGCAAAAAGCGAAATAGTTGGGGTCGAGACCGAGCCGGCGGGCCGAGGCGAGGGCGCCATTGGCCAAGGTGCCCGCCTCGTTGAGCGCCCCTTCGGCCAGCGCGACCTGGCTGATGACGCCGGGACAGAGCACCTCTGTCACCGGCCGAGGGCTCAACGGAGCCGAGGCGACGGCACCCACAACCCGGCGGGCCTGGCTGTAGTCACCCAGGTAGGTGTAGCAGTACATGGTCAGCATATCCTGGCCGATCTGCCACTCGTCGAGGCCCTCGACCTGGTCGGCCAAGCTCCGCACCCGGTGTTGGTGAGCCAACGATTCGTCCAGTTGACCGATGAGGGCGTAATAGAGGGAACTGACGAGCGCCAGCTTCACAGCCAGCTCGGGTTGTCGCGTCGGGTCGACGACTGCGTTCTGAGCGAGGATAAACGCCCGCGAACCACGCTCGAACGCCCCTCGCACCAGCAATTCGGTCGCCAGAGGCACCAGGATCTCGGGCGCACCGGCGAAGACATCGGGTTGGACCTCGGGCAAGTCGAGGGCGCTGCCGAGGGTCGGGTTGGCCAAGAAATCGCGTATGACCCGGTCACTCAAAAGGCGGAAGGCGGCGGTCGGGTCCCCGGCGTCCAGCAGGTGCCGTGCCGCCCGGCCGACCTGTCCCGAACCGGCCAAGTAGTCCGCGGCCTTCGTGTGCAACAGGCGCTCACGGGCCGGGTCGCGGGAGTGGAGCTCGGCCTGGAGGACCTCTTTGACCAGATGGTGGTAACGGTAGGTGCCCGACCAGCTGTCCAGGACCGTGACGAACATATGCGCCCGGTAGACCAGCCGTAGCAGCGCGTCCGCCCCCGACCGCACAACGCGGTACACGCAGGCGCCGACAGTTCGTCGAGGACCGAGGTGGCCAACATGAACTCGACCACCTCTGGGGTCTGGCGGTAGAGGACCTCGTCCAAGAAGTAGCCGGCCACGCTGTGGCGGTGCAGCTCGACCCGGCCGGCCGCCCCCGAAGGGTCAGACGAGCCTTGGATCGAGATGGCGGCCATCTGCAAGCCAACCGCCCAGCCTTCGCTGCGGCGGTGGACCGTTGCCAGGTCCGGTTCGCTGAGGCGGACGCCGAAGCCGGACAGGAACGCCCTGGCCTCTTCGGCCGAGAAGGACAGGTCCTGGTCCCGCAGCTCGACCAGCTCTTCGTTGGCCCGCATCCGGTGGAGCCGCAGCTGGGGGTCGACCCGGCTGGCCACTACCAGCTGCAGCGAACGGGGCCTGTACTCCACTAGCAGTGCTAAGGCATCGGTTCCGTCAGCCCCGGTCAGGTGGAAGTCGTCGACCACCAGCGCCCCCACACCCTCAACTCGCTCCAGGTCGTCGGCTAGAGCGGCGACCGCATCGGCGGAGACCTCCCCATCGAGGCTCAGCAGTTGACGGGCGTCTTCGCCAATGTCGGGTTGAGCGAAGGCGCGTCGCAGGCTTTCGATGATGGCGGCCACAAACCGGACCGGGTCGGCGTCAGCTACGTCACAACTGAGCCACGCAAATGTGCGCTCCGGCGCACTTGCGGCCCAGTCAGCGAGAAGAGCGGTCTTGCCCGCCCCAGGCGAACCCACGACTAACGTCAGACCGGCCCGCTCTCCTCGCTCCAACTCGGCGAACAGCCTCGAGCGGTGTACCAGGCGGGACCCGGACCTGGGGGTCGAGAACTTCGACGACGGGAACCGAGGGCTACGAAGACCAAAGGCCGCGTCCACTTTGCTGTCCGTCATCGTCAGTCTCGTCCTCTTGCGGCATCCGCGCCGGCGATGGTCTTGTCCCCCAGCAAGTGGGTAGTCCCGGGCGCGACGTCCTGCCCAAAAGTATCTCACCTTGCTGGTGGCGACGACAAGGCCCTCGGCGGCCAGCACTCTGAGAAGCGTACGACCGGCGTCAGCTTGTAGATTTGGCGCGTCCCGGTCCGTCAGGTGGGGGCGCGCTTCCCGAATGCATTGTGCTGGCTACGGTGGACCAGCGCACGAGCTGGGCCATGAGTATCTGCCCCAGGTCTGTTAGGGAGGGGGCGGCACCTGTGCGGCCCTTGTCACCGGGCCGGTTCCCTTTGACCATGAGCGGCCAGCCCATAGATGACCAGCATGCCCATGAAGATGTAGGTGAGTGACCAGACAGGGTAGTAAGGCATCCACCAGATCGCACTAATGGAACCGATCGCGGCGGCAAAAATGCCGATCCACCGCGCGAACTGCGATCGCACCATAACCGCAAGGCCCGACACGAACAGGATTATGGCGATGAACAACCACACCCAACCGTACGTTGTAAGGCTACGCCCGAGCAGTGCGCTCTGCAGGTTGCTGGGCACGGCGCCGCTGTAGGTCCATGCCCAGATGGCGTCGAAGAACCGCATGACGCCGGCCACCATCAACACGGTGCCGGCGAAGATCAGCCAGCCCTCGCCATTGCTTTGCTCATTCATCCTTTATTCCTCCCGTTCATATGGTTCGCTTATCATTACTAAGGAAGTTACCAATGTCGTACGTCCAGTCACCATGGCGCAACAGAAGCCTTCCGAGGGGCGCAACGCACGATAGCCATCCTCTTCGGGCCCGCCCTGCAGCGGCATCACCCGTTCCGGGGCAATTTGCGAAATCTGGACAATGAGCTAGGGGCTACGACACCAAGGGGTTTCGAAGGACCGCCGGGGACCGGGGCCTGCCGCCCCGGCTTATCACCCCAAAAGGGTGAAGAGGGCCCGCAGCGGCAGGCATTACCGTGTAACTGGGCGCGTGGGCATTTTCTGGATGTCTGGTCCGGACCAGTTTCTCAACGCCACGCCCTTTAAACCCAACCCTCCTCGAGCACCTCGCAAGCGGCGACTTCCAAATCGTCACCTATTACGACGTCAGACGACTGGCAATGCTGGGGAAAGCATTGCTGAATGTGAAATCTACTTGAAAGGACGCTGTGGCCATTATGCAGCCAGTAGAAAACGGGCCAGGTGTACGGGTCAAATGTGACGAGAGTGACGCCGGCGTCGTCTGCTACTTGGCGGGCAACCTCGAGCATCTTACAGTCGCCCGGTTCCGCGAGGGTGTCGTCTCGTTAGCCGACAAGAAGCGGGTGATCTTCGAGCTGTCGGCGGTCCCCTTCGTAGACTCTGCTGGCCTAGGCGCACTCATTGGCACGATACGATGTATTCGCGACAACGGCGGTGATGCCGTCGTCTGCGCGGCCAGGCCGTCGGTTAGCAGGGTGTTCGACATAGTAGGTCTACGCCGGGTCGTGTTCATCGCCAATAGCGTCAACGAAGCTCAAGCACACCTCGTCCCGTCGTTTGGTGGCAATTTTGAAAATGGCGCAGACATCCCTGTCCGGGTTACCTAAACGTTCCCTCTGGGAGGCCGACGTGGCCGCCGTCGAACCGCGAACCACCCGATCGGGATGAGGACTTTGGGCTAGTCCGACGGTAAGTTGACATTGGAGGTCTCTGTTTTGCGACAACTGTCGTTAACTCTGTGTTTACCAAGAGTTTATTTTACAGAGACGGAGGGACGTGCGATGAGCGTCGAATCACGACCGGTTAAGACTCTTGGGAAACGTCGAGGACGAGGGGCGTCGGGCCGACAACTAGTACCCGCGGGACAATGACGAGCGTCGCTGAGCGAGTCAGCCAAGCGCTCCCTGGCAACGCCTTCCCCCTCGGTGCTACGCCGGTGCCGGGCGGCACCAATTTCGCGGTCGCGTCCGGGACGGCCGCCGGGATTTTACGACACTCCTGCTCTCCTTCGGCGTGCCGCTCCTCCTGGGCGGCGACGAGCTCGGGCGCACCCAGCAGGGCAACAACAACGCTTACTGCCAGGACAACTCGATCACGTGGTTCGACTGGTCCCGCGTCGATTCTGACCTGCAGGTTTTCACGAAGAGGGTCGTCGCTCTACGACGAGCCCACCCCGTGTTCCGCAGGCGCAGGTTCCTGGCTGGCGCGGAGGCATCCGAACTGTGTTGGTACACGCCGGCCGGCGAGCCCGTGACAGCAGAGGACTGGGCCGACCCTAACGCCCGCAGCCTCGCCCTCTACCTTGATGGTTCCGACGACCCGGACCGCGCTGCCGACGGAGCCCTTCTTGTCGACGACGATTTTCTTTTCATGGTTAACGCGTGGTGGGAACCGCTCGACTTCATCATCCCGTCCACCCGCGCGGGGCAGATGTGGGAGGCCGAGATCGACACGTTCGAGCCGGTGAGGCTTCTGACGCCGACGCACCTTTTAGCCGGGGGTACTGTCGCCGTTGGACCTCGGTCCATTGTCGTGCTCCGCGGCCCCGAGAGGCACCGCCGGGCATAGCGTCCCGCGTGTTCGACAAGCAGCGGCTCGCCTTTCGACATTCGCCGGGGCACAATTGCGAACGGTGCTACCGCCTGTTATGCGTGATGCACGCTGAGCTTTGCGGCAAAGTCATACCGTAGAAGGCCGGCCGAGCTGTTTACGGCCGATTTCAGCTAATGCTCCAAATACTGTTTTCAGGCCGCAGGCCCGCTATTTCCACGGGCGTCAGCGAGCAGCCGGCGCTATGACGGTGACGGCGGCGTCGTAGGGACCAGGTCGGACGGGGCGGACGGCCCCTTGACCCGAGCCCTGAAAACGTAGTAGCTCCAGGCCTGGTAGGCCAGGACCAACGGTGTGAATATGAGCGCCACCACGGTCATCACCGTCAAGGCGTAATGGGACGAAGCGGCGTTGGCCACGGTCAGGTTGTAGGCCGGGTTGGTGCTGGACACCATGACGTCTGGGTACAGGGAGACGAACAGGGATATGACGGTGGCGGCGATGGTGGCGGTGGTGGCGGCGAAGGCCCACCCGTGGAAGCCGTCGCGCACGGCCCAGGCCGCCCCCACGGCCAACAAGAAGGCGATGACCTGGACCGGGTTGGGCAGCACCCCCCGGCCCACCAGGACGTGGGTCCAGATGGAAAAGCCGAGCACGAACAGCACGGCCACCCAGGTGAACGGCCCGGCCAGGCGGTAGGCCCGCTGCTGCACCGTGCCCGTCGTCTTCAGGTTCAGGTAAATGGCCCCGTGGGCCAGCGAGAGCGAGAGCAGGGTGAGCCCGGTCCAGATGCCGTAGGGGGTCAGCAGGTCGAGGAAGGTGCCGGTGAAATTGCCGGCCTGGTCGATGGGCAACCCGTGCAGCAGGTCGCCCAGGGCAATGCCGAGCAGCACGGGCAGGGCCACGCTGCCGATGGTGAGCGTCCAGTCCCACGTGGCCCGCCACCGCCGGCTCATCGACTTGCCCCGGTACTCGAACGACACGCCCCTGATGATGAGGGCCAGCAGGACCAGCATCATGGCCAGGTACAGGGCCGAGAACATGCTGGCGTACCAGAGGGGGAAGGCGGCGAACGTGCCCGCCCCGGCCACGATGAGCCAGACCTCGTTGCCGTCCCAGAACGGGCCGATGCTGTTTATGGCCACCCGGCGCTCCAGGTCGGTCTGGCCCACCACCATGTGCAGGGCGCCCACGCCCATGTCGAAGCCCTCGAGGATGAAAAAGCCGGTCCAGAAGAAGGCGATGACGATGAACCAGAAGACCTGTAAGCCCATCTCGTCCTCCTAGTAGGTAAGCACGGGGCTAGTAGGTAAGCACGGGGCTAGTAGGTAAGCACGGGGGTGTCGTCGGGGGCCGGGACCGCCCCCTCAGGGACCGGCCCGGCCGGGACTGACCCCTCAGGGACGGGCCCGGCCGGCTCGCCCTCGCCCGCGGACAGGTCCCGGCGCCCGTAGCGGACCATGAGGACCCCGTCGACGACCCCGAAGACCCCGTAGACCAGGACGAACACCACCAAGGTGATGACCACCCAGGTCGAGCTCAGCGTGGACACGCCGTCCTTGGTCAGCATGAGGCCCTGGACGATCCAGGGCTGGCGCCCGTTCTCGGTCAGCAGCCAGCCGGCCGTGTTCATGAAGAACGGGGCGATGGCGGCCCAGGGGGCGACCAATAAGAACCACCGGGCCCGCTCCAGCCGGTGGCGCCACATGGCCCACGCCCCCCACAGCCCGAGCAGGAGCACCAGGGCGGCGATGTAGGCCATGACCCGCATGGACCAGTACTGGATGAACACGTTGGGCACGTAGTCGCCCGGGCCGTACTGCTTTTGGTACTGGGCATTGACGTTGTTCAGCCCCTCCACGGCCCCGTCCCAGGAGTTGGTGGCCAGCAGGGACAACAGGTGGGGGACCTCGATGATCTGGGTGGGCGTCTCGTCGTTGTTGCCCCCGCCCACCTGGAACAGCGAGAACGAGCACGGCTGGCAGTCGGTCCACTGGGCCTCGGCGGCGGCGATCTTCATGGGCTGGTACTTGGCTTCCACCACCCCGAGCTCGCTGCCCACGAACATGCCCAGGATGATGGCGGGCAGCAGGACCACGAGCGAGATCTGGGCCGTGTGGCCAAAGGCGGCCACCGACTTCTGTTGGCGCAGGTGCCAGGCGGACACGGCCAGCATTATGAGCGCCCCGGTGACGGCCGAGGCCAGCAGGACGTGGGCAAAACCCCAGAGGAACACCGGGTTGGTGAACAGGGCGCCGATGTTGTTGAGCTCGGCCCGGCCCGTCTTAGCGTTGATGGTGTAGCCGACCGGGTGCTGCATCCAGGAGTTGGCGGCCATGATGAAGGCGGCCGAGAGCACCGTGCCGGCGGCCACCACCCAGATACAGGCCAGGTGGATACGTCTTGGCAGCCGGTCCCAGCCAAAGACCCACAGCCCGAGGAAGGTCGACTCCAAGAAGAAGGCGGCCAGGCCCTCCATGGCCAACGGGGCGCCGAAGACGTCGCCCACGAAGCGGGAGTAGGCCGACCAGTTCATGCCGAACTCGAACTCCTGCACCAGCCCCGTCACCACCCCGATGGCCACGTTTATGAGCAGCAAGGTGCCGAAAAAGCGGGTGAGACGGCGCATCTCGGCGTCGCCGGTGCGGTGCCACACGGTGTGCAGGATGGCCACCAGGAAAGCCAGGCCAATGGTTATGGGCACGAACAGGAAGTGGTACACCGTGGTGGCCGCGAACTGCGCCCGGGACAGGTCGACGGTCGTCATGGCCTCAGCACCCTTTCTGTACCCGCCGGGTCGATCTCTGCTAGGCGCCCCGACCTCAACAATTGAGGATCGGACCGCCTCATCGCAACAGCATCGCAGCGCCGCTCTTCGCCGAGACCACTCTGATCGGGTGAAGATGAGCCGACAGGCGCCACCTCGGCTCCTTGGGCAAAGTGGACCGGCGCTGCGTTGGCGACATCACCTATCTGAGCCCGCATTGGCTGCGCCGCCTTGCCACCCAAAGGACACCTCGACATTGGGTTGGTCACGTAGGTTCAGGCAAATTGTTACGGTCGATCGTCTAGCCGCTCGCGCGCTCGCAGCTCCCGTTGCCGCCTGGCTGGCACCAAGGTCGTCAGCAGGCCGTTTGCCAATGCTTGCGCCTGCCGTACCGAGATTCTTGACTTCGTTCGAGTTGACGCTCCAGTACCGCAGGCAGACCACGGACGCGGCGAAGTGCGTCCTTGTCAGGACTATTTTGCTCCCTCGCACTCTGGGTACGAGCGCAGCGAGATGTTCAACCCGACTGGCGCCGGGCTGGTCAGTTTAATGCTGGTGCGGTTCCGCCTCCGACAGGTGCCGGATAGCCCACTCAGCAGCGACAGACGCGATGAGGCTTAACGCCGCCAATACCAATGCAGCACGAACCTGTTTACTCATTATTGAACCCTCCATCTCCGTGGTGACCGATTGCGATCGCCCCCGTGGGTGACCTCACAGCTAGCTGAGGTTAATTGCTGGACAAGAGGGGAGCTTCCCGTCTCCTCCAGGTCTGGGTAAGTAGACGTACCGTCGTTGTGCCTCCGGTATTACGGAGGCGTGTCCCTGCACATGGGACCTCGTATGGAGACTTTAAGGACAATGCTGTTCATCCGCCTCACCCGTATGGTGTGAAATCCGTCAAGAGCGTGGCGACGATCCGTGCATCTCGCTTCACGGAGTTAGAAGAGGCGAGTAGGCGGGGTGCTAGGAGTCCTAAACCATTGGACTATCGCTTGGCATCGAGGCACCAGAACTCGGTGGCAGCTCACAACGGCACCGAGCCAGGGGCCGTCGGGTGGCGTGGTTGATTTTGCGCCCGGTGCGTGCGCGAGACTCGTCCCCGTGCCGTCGGTCGATCGCACCCGGGCGTACACCACCACGCTCCAACCGCTGCCCCGGGACAAAGCCCGCGTGCCCGTGCCGTTCGACCCAGACGAAGCGTGGGGCGCTAAGCGCCAGCACCACGTCAACGGGACTATCGCCGGTATGCGGGTGCGGGTCACCATTACCCAGGACGACACCGGGTGGAGCTTCTCGCTCAGTCCCTCCAGGTTTAGGGGCTGCCGTTTCGGCCCTGGCGACGTCGTCGAGGTCGTCATCTCGCCGGAGGGCCCCGAGCGCGGTGACCTGGCTCCAGATGTATTTGCGGCGCTGGCGGCGGAGCCCGCGGCTGGAGCGTTCTTCGATTCGCTCGCTCAGTTCTACCGAAACGGCTACCTGCGGTGGATCGACGGGACGAAGCGGCGGCCGGACGTTCGCGCCCAACGCATCACCGAGATGATCCGCCTTCTTAACGATGGGGTCAAGGAACGACCGAGGCCGTGACCGTGATCGTGACCGTGCGAGCGGCGTACGTGTGGCCCATGGGCAGGTTCCTCGCTGACGCCTCCGTCCGTCATGGCTATGTGACGACATAACGCCGACGACTCACTCTGGCGACGAAGATGGTGTGGTGCCCGATCCACACCTTTTAGGGCGTTTTGTTGTGGTGCGCCCTGGCCAGCCCGCGCCGGCGGCCTGGGGTGGGTGCGAACGGCTGGCGGTAGGGAAGGTGGACGTGGCTACTGCGGACGCCATCGGCGCGGCGTGGCGGGCTCGAACCCCCCTGGTCGTCGAACTGGCGCCGGGCCTAGGGCTTGACCGCCCGGATGCACCGCCGGCCGAGCCAATTGTGGGCCTCCAGCCGTGGGAGTGGGAGTTCGATCTCGACCTCGTGAGCGAAAGGCTGCACCATGCCCTGTGGGCCAACTCGGTGGACGCCCGAGACGGTGCGGCCCGGTACCACTGGGCGGACCAGGCGGTGGCGCTGGGCGCGCGGACTGACACATCGGGCCGGGCCGACGTTGTCCTCCCCGACGGGCGACCGGCGATCTGCGACGGCGGTCCGCTTGACGCCTCCGTGGCCGGCCGGGTCGGGGTGGCGACACTGCACCGCATTGGCTTGGAGCACGGGTCGCTGACCCCTATCGGTGCAACTACGCCGAGTGGCGTACCGCTCGCACCGGACCAGCTCGCCGCCGTCGGAGAACCCCGGGCGGCGGCCCGGGTGATCGCCCCGGCTGGGTCGGGCAAGACCCGGGTGCTGACCGAGCGGGCCCGTCTCCTGCAATCGGGATGGGGCCTGCCGCCTGATGCCATGGCACTGGTGGCCTACAACGTCCGCGCCGCCAACGAGATGCGGTCCCGGTTGCTGGACCTGCCTTCACTTCGGATCCGAACGCTCAACGCTCTCTCCCTGAGGCTCTGCGGCCGGCGGGCGACGATCGACGAGCCGGAGGTGCGACGCATCCTGGGTGGCTTGGTCGAGCTTCCCCGCCGGGCGGAAACCGACCCCCTCGCGCCATGGTTGGGAGCGTTGAGCCGGGTCAGGCTCGGGCTGGCCCAGCCAGACGAAGTGGAGGACGAGGTTGGTGACGTCTCCGGTCTCGAACGCGTGGCGCG
Source organism: uncultured Acidimicrobiaceae bacterium (assembly GCA_963750465.1). Taxonomy (GTDB): domain Bacteria; phylum Actinomycetota; class Acidimicrobiia; order Acidimicrobiales; family Palsa-688; genus Fen-671. The sequence continues at coordinate 25,808 of CAVVRE010000038.1, read as the reverse complement.
TCGTCTACCGCGAGACGCTCAAAGCGGGCGACGCCGCCGATTTCGACGAACAGGTGACCGCGGCGATCGAACGCCTTCTCGCCGACCCTCCCTTTCGCTGGCGCAGCCAACGTTTCGCCCGCGTGCTGCTCGTTGACGAGTTTCAGGACCTCACCCCGGCCCACATGCTCTTGATCCGCCTGCTCTCCGGGCCGGCGGGCGCCGTGTTCGGAGTCGGCGATGACGACCAGACCATCTACGGGTATGCGGGCGCCACGCCAAGGTGGCTGGTGGACTTCGAGCATTGGTTCCCCGGCTCGGCCGACCACCCTCTGGAAGTCAACTACCGCTGCCCGGCGCCCGTGGTGACCGCGGCCAGGACCCTCCTTTCGCACAATTCGCTGCGAGTGGCCAAGACGATCCGGGCGTCGAAGGTGGACGGCGACGGTGCCCTCGAGGTGCGCGCCGGCGGTGACCGGCCGGCTGCGGCGGCGGTAGCGAGAGTGGTCGAGGTATTGGGCGCTGGGGCCAAGCCAGCCGACATCGCCGTACTGGCGCGGGTCAACGCGTCCTTAATACCGGTGCACGTTCTCCTCCGACAATCGGGCGTGCCAGTCAACCGGGCGATAGACGATCGCTTCCTGCAGCGAGGCGGGGTACGGGCCGCGCTGGCCTGGTTGGCGGTAGCGGTGGCACCGGCGGGGGCGGTTGCCGGCTCCTCGATGCGGGAGGCGGCCCGCCGGCCGAAACGGGGCATGAGCCAATCACTTCTGGACCTCGTCGGGAGGCGCCGGTCCGTTGAAGGTCTTTCGAACCTCGCCGACTGGCTCGACAGCAAGGGCAGCCGACGGGAAGCGGACAAGGTGCGCGACCTCGCCACCGATGTCATCACGGTCCGGCAGGCGGCGGCTCGAGCCGAAGCCACCACCGCCTCGGTATTGGCCGTGGTACGGTCCCGGATCGGCGACGGAGGGCTGGACGCCAGCGCCGACGCCCTGGACCGGTGGGGCCGTGGAGCAATAGCCGCTCACGCCGATGACCTGGCCGCCTTGACCGAACTGGCCGAACTCGAGCCGGGCCCAGCTCGTTTCAGTGGGTGGCTGAGCCAACATCTCGCCGCTCCGGGCGACGACTCGGGCGTGACCTTGGCGTCTGTACATGCGGTCAAGGGACGGGAGTGGCCGCATGTAGTGGTTCACCACGCGACGGCGGGGTTGCTGCCGCACCGGCTGGCGGGGGACGAGGAGGAGGAACGCAGAGTTTTCCACGTGGCGGTTACGCGTTGTGTCGAGAGCGTGACCGTTGTGACAGGCGACCCGGTGTCGCCTTTCGTGGCGGAGATGGGAACAGAAGCGACGCCGGAGAAGGGCGTACGGTTCGGGCCGCGGACAACGCCGACGGGGCGAGGCTCGATTGGGCGGGCGGCCGGCCCTCGGCTCGGCGGGCCGGGCCGGGCCGGGGCCGATACCTCACGGGCCGCCCGACCGTCGCCCGCTATGGAGACGGTTCCAGCCGCGGTCGGTCTCCGTTTCTTCCGCCAGGGGCACGAGTACGAGGTAGTCGATATTGGCGGTGACGGGGTAAAGGCCGTCGTCTGTGGTGGGCGGGCGTTCACTACGGTGAAGTTCGGGTCGAGCGTGGACCGCCTCGGTGCCGCCGTCGTGCTCGGGCACCCAGCCGGGGCCGAGGCCGCCGAGAGATTGAGGATGTGGCGGTCGGAGCGGGCGCGATCATCCGGGAAGCCCGCCTACACCGTCTTCGACGACAAGACCTTGAGAGCTCTGGCTGCCGCCCTTCCCACCAGCGAATCCTCTCTGGCGGCGATACCAGGCATCGGCCCTGTGAAGCTTGAAGCCTATGGGCCCGAACTGACGGCAATGTTCGAGGAGTTGAGGTCCCTTCGCGTCGGCGAGCCTCCGCCGGTCGTCGAGAAGGGCGCAGACAGCTGATGGGCAATCCCTTCCCTTCTTCCGGCCGTAGGTACCAACAGGCCAGGACGCGTGGATATCCTGGCAATACGGGTGACCGGAGGTACATCAATGTGGGCTCGCGGGATTGCCGGGCTGGTTCTGTGCGTCCTCGGTGGGGTTTGGATCCTCCAGGGCGCCGGTGTCATTCACGGTTCGTCCATGTCCGGTCACGGCCAGTACGCCGTTTTGGGTGTTGTCGCGCTCGTCCTCGGACTGGTTCTATTGGGCTGGGCGGCTAGGGTCAAGCGCCGGCCGGCGAAGACCGCCGGCTGATGCCGGCCGACGAAGGTTCCCCGAGCAGCCGGGGGCGGCCGGGCCGCAGTAAGCCGAAGCCCTACGAACCACCCGGAACTGGCACGTCAACTGGCAGGTCGGCTGCCGCGGGGTCGTCGTCCCGATCGCCCCGAGAGACGCCGACTGAGGCGGGCGACAAGCCCATTGGCCGCCGGGCGGTACTGGCCATCCTGGGGCTGGGCGCGCTGGGCATCGCCTACGGGGAAAATGTCCAAAACGGGATTACCTCTCTGCTCACTCCCCTGCGCAGCAGCGGTCTGGCCAACCTCGTGCCCGGCGGCGGGGGGTTTGTCATCTACACGATCACGGGCGGGTACCCGGCCGCACCCCCTGGTTACAAACTGACCGTTGACGGGTTGGTCGACCATCCCCTGCGCCTCAGCGTTGCGGACCTGGAAGCGCTCCCGGCCACCCGCCTGGTCCACAACTTCCAGTGCGTGACGGGTTGGCAGGTGCCCCAGGTCCACTGGGTGGGGGTCCGCCTCACTGACCTGGCCCGACACGCTGGGGCCACTTCAAAAGCGTCGGCCTTTTGGTTCACGTCGTTCGATGGCCTTTACACGGAAAGCCTTACGATGGCCCAGGCTGAACAGAGCGGGGCCATCGTGGCGTACTCCATGCTCGGCGCCCCGGTGACGAGGGAGCACGGCGGTCCGGTCCGCCTCTACGTCCCGGGCATGTTCGGCTACAAGTCGATCAAGTGGCTCTCTCGCATCACGCTGTCGGACCAGCTCGAGCTGGGCTACTGGGAGCTGAACGGCTACCCGGTCAATGCCTGGATCGCCGGCCACCCGCCCTCCTCGTTCAGGCACCCGCCCCAGATCCGGCGGGGCGAATGACGTCCACTACTAGGCGTGATGGTGGCGGCCTGCTGGCCCGCTTTGACCGGGTCGAGCGGGCGGTCCACTGGACGAATGCCATCCTCTTTGCGGTGCTCGTCCTCACCGGTGCGGCTCTCTACCTGACGCCCCTGATTGCTCTCGTAGGCCGCCGCGAGCTGGTCGAACGAATACACCTTTATGCCGGCATCGCCCTCCCCGTGCCTCTCATCCTCGCTCTGTCCGGTTCCTGGGGCCATGCGCTCCGGCGTGACATCCGCCGCTTCAACAGATGGACCCCGGCAGACCGGAAATGGCTGCGGGTCATGTTCCAGGAGCAGCCCCGCCGCCGCCATACCCGGGCCCAGCTCAAGACCGGTAAGTTCAACGCCGGCCAGAAGCTCAACGCTGCTTTCACGGCCGGAGGTGGGCTGGTGATGCTGGTCAGCGGGTTGCTTTTGCGCTGGTACCGGCCTTTCCCGCTGACGTGGCGGGCAGGCGCCACCTTCGTCCACAATTGGCTCGCCCTCTTGTTCGTGGTCGTTATCACCGGGCACGTCCTGATGGCTCTGGCGGACCGGGATGCGCTCAAGGCGATGCTCTTCGGCAGGATCAATCGGGCCTGGGCCCGCCGGCATGCGCCGGCGTGGCTGGAAGAGCTCGAAGAGGGGGACGACGCGCCTGACGACCTGGTGGGTACGACGGCGGGCGGCAACAAGCAGTCGGGGAGCACGGCCCCCGTCTAGGCCGGCGATCCGGCCCGGACTGGAGCTCGTGGCGGTTTCAGGGCGCTGGCGCGGCTACCGGCGCTCCTGGCACGGGCACCACCGGCGGCCCGGTGACCGGCCATCCCGCTGAGGTCCACGAGAGTTCCCGGACCTGGATCCACGGGTCCCCGTCGTCCCAGGCGTCGTAGTAGTGGTAGTCGATGAGGTCGCCGTTGCTGCTCGCATAGACCGAGGGGGAGCCCGGACCGATCATGCCCTCGTCACTCCCGAGCAGTTCCATGCCACCGCCGTCGGTCATAAGCGTCCCGTTGGGGTCGACGTAAGGGCCAGTTATCTGAGCCGACCGTCCGGCGATGACTTGGTAGGAGCTCCCGATCCCCTTGCAGCAGGCACCGGCCGAAACGAACAGGTAGTAGTAGCCGCCGTGCGAGACGATGTAGGCGCCTTCCTCCGCATCCGGCGTTGTGGTCTCGGACAATGAGGACAACTTGGCGTTTGCCGCGGGCTTGCCTGTGGTGGGGTTCAGCGCCATCAGCTTTATCCCGCTCCAAAACGAACCGAAAAGCAGCCACTTCGAGCCGCCCGACCCCGAAACAAGGGCGGGGTCGATGGCGTTGTAGGCGTTGGCGGCGTCCGACGAGAAGACCTCTCCGCGGTCGGTCCAGTGGTAGCGGGGGCTGGACGGGTCGAGGGTTGGGTTCGTGGCCAGGGCGATCACGGACGTGTTGGACCCGAACGTCGATGCGGCGTAATAGAGGTGGTAAGCGCCAGCAAAATAAGAGATGTCCGGCGCCCAGAGGTTCGGTACCGGCACTCCCAGTTTGTCCCCGATCCAGGTCGGCATGTCCTGGAAGACCGTGCCGACGAGGCGCCAATTCGTGAGGTTGGTGGACTCTCGGATCTGGATGTTGCCTCCGTTGACCAAGCTCTGCGGGTCACCGGTGGAGAACAGGTACCAGGTGCTTCCCTCTTTAGTCATGCTCGGGTCGTGGATAAAGACATAACGGGGTACGGGGACCCTCTTCGCCGGTGCCGGAGACGCACTCGCGGGCGTAGCTACGCCACCAGGGGCCAGCAACGCGGCGGTGACCGTTAGTGCCGCCACCGCGTATGACCACCGGGGAAATGACGCCCAGCGCCCGGACCGGGGAAGCGGCACCTGCTCCCTGTGACCGCTCATATTTGCTCTTTGTGGTCGGTCACCACGGGCTGTCCAGGGATGACCGAGCCTGAACACGCATAACCGAGCCTGACAAGGTCCTTCCTGGCGCCTCCTCATCAAAGGCTACCCCCCGGTGTGCGGCGCGATGAGATCGCTAACATTCTAGGCAGGCCCGGCTAGTTGAAGCGGGCTGCCGGCTCTCATCTGTGAGCCAATCGGGCATCTGCCGGTTCGTCCTGGGCTAAGTCCGGCTTCGATACGAGCGGTGAGGCCAGGAGCCAAATGGGCGTGAGAGCCTCGCCCCCTACGGCTACCCAGATGGCATAGCGGGTACCCAACCACGACCCAAGCGCACCGCCAATGAGACCTCCGAGGGGCAAAGTCCCCCAGACCAGGAAGCGCATGGTGGCGTTCATGCGGCCCAGAAGGTGGGGCGGGCAGAGGAGTTGCCGGTACGACGCCTGGTTGACGTTGTAGACGACGATGCCAAAGCTGGTGATGAACAGGCCCACGGCGTAGAAGGCCAGGCCCGGGCCCGGTGACGTAAAGGGGACAAGCATGGCGCAGGGGGCGGTGAACGTAAGGGAGGTCCAGATGACCCGAGCAGGCCCGAGGGAGCGTCGCAGCCAGGTGGCGCTGAACGCACCCACGACCCCGCCGACGGCCGCAGCTGAGGTGATGACCCCGATCGTGGCCGCGCCCAAGCCGACTTGGCGGACCAAGAAGACGACGCTGATAGCAGAGAAGGCGGCCCCGAACAGGTTCCCGGTGGCCGTAGCGCCCGCGATCATGCGGAGGACGGGCTGGGCAACCACGTAGCGCAGGCCTTCGGCGATCTCTGCCCGCAGGTTGGGCACCCCGTTGGAAGTCGGTGCGGCTTCCGGCTCGCGGATGCCGAGTAGCGAGCAGGCGGAGACGACGAAGCTGGCGGCGTCGACGACGAAGGCGACTGGAGCGGACAGGAGGCTTATGAGCAAGCCACCGACCGTCGGCGCGCTGACCTGGGCGACGGACTGGCTGACCTGGAGTTTTGCGTTCGACTCCACCAGGTGCTGCCGGCCTACCAGCCCCGGCAGGTAGGACATGTAGGCGACGTCGAAGAACACCGTACCGACTCCTTGCGCTACGGCGACGACATAGAGCTGAGCCAGGCTCAATAACCCGACAACGTATGCCAGCGGGACCGACGCCAGCACGAGCGCCCGGAGGGCGTCAGCGGCGACCATTATCGGGCGCCGGCGTACCCGGTCGACCCACACCCCGGTGGGCAACCCGATGAACAGGAACGGCGCGTACTCGGCTGTGGTCAGCAAGCCCACCTGGAGAGTGGAAGCGTGCAATAGCACCACGGCCGTGAAGGGGAGGGCCAGCACGGTTACCTGGCTGCCGAAGACGCTGACGCTTTGTCCGAGCCACAGCCGCCGGAAGCCGGCGTGCCTCAGCAACCGCCCTCCGGCGTGGCTCACTCCGGCTGTTGGCTGATTTTGCGTCACCGATTGAGTATTACCAACTAGTTGGGACTTGTCAACCAGTTATGCTGGACAGGTGGCCGACCAGCACGCCTCTCCCTTACAAGACGCCGACCGTGGGGGACGCCCCGGCGTCCGGCCGGCCGCCCACCCTGCAGGAGAGCCGGGCTCTGGCTCACCCTTTGCGACTCCGGATCCTTCGCCTCTGCCTGGACCACGCACTCACCAACAACGAGCTGGCGGCGGCGCTCGGCGAACGGCCGGCCACCGTGCTGCACCACGTGCGCACCCTCGTCGCCACCGGCTTTCTGACCGAGGAGGCTTGGCGCCGAGGCCCGCGAGGGTCGACGGAGAAGCCCTATCGCGCCACCGGCAAGTCTGGGCGGCTCGATGACGCCATGTCGGGTGGCGCCAACCTCCAGGCTGTGTTGGAAGCCGTGGCGGCCGAGATCGACGAGGCGGGGCCGGGCTCGGTCATCGAGGGGGTGAGGATGCCAATGCGGCTCCGGCCAGACCAACTCGCCGAACTGCTTGGGCGCGTCCGTGAGCTGATCGAAGGCTACCCCGGCCCCGACGAGTACCTGGCCGGGGAGGACAGCGAGGGCGATCCCTACGCTCTGCTCTTGGTCCTGCACCGCCGGCGACCGGCGCCGGGCCTTCAACCGAGCGACCGGCCGCGGCCCCCCGAGTAACCCGCGCCCGACAGGTGCGCCCATCTGCGCCGGGCCTTCCTCGCCGCTTGGCCACTTAGCTACGCAGGACTCAAACTGGGGCGAATAACGTGCCTCCAAGGCATGGTTTTGGACCCAGTGCGGGTTGTCGGGCGCTGATGTCGTCGACCAGAGCTAGTGCCGCTTGGCCGCGAACCACTCCGTCAGTAGCTGGCGGGCGTGGTCCGCGAGGATCCAACGCTCCACCGCCAGCTCGTGGTTTAGGCGAGGGTCGGCACAGAGATTGTAGAGCGAGCCGCAGGCGCCCGATTTCGGGTCGGGTGCGGCGAAAACCAGGCGGCTCACGCGGGCGGCCACCAGGCCGCCGGCGCACATCGGGCATGGCTCCAGGGTGACGTACATGGTGGTCCCGGTTAGCCGCCACGTGCCGAGCGCCGTCGCCGCCTGGCGGAGGGCTAGCAGCTCAGCGTGCGCGGTGGGGTCACCACTTGCCTCGCGAGCGTTTGCTCCCCGGCCCACGACGGCGCCGTTGTGGGTGACGACGGCGCCTACGGGGACCTCGCCGGCTTCGCCCGCTGAGCGGGCCAAATCGAGCGCTGTACGCATAAAGCCTTCGTCTGTTGCTAATTCGGCGCCGCTCACGGGTCGTCTCGCTAATCGCCGGAAAGCAACGTAATGACTTCCCTATGGACCAGGCCGTTGCTGGATATAGCGCTGCTCCCATCGAGGCCGGGTTGGCCAGAGAAGTCGGTGAACTTTCCTCCCGCTTCTTCCACGATGACCTGGAGCGCAGCTATATCCCAGACGGCGACGACCGGGTCCAGTCCGACCTCGCACGCGCCTTCGGCCACGAGCATATGAGACCAGAAATCACCGAAGCCTCGGTCTCGCTTTACGCTGGCCGTGAGCCGCAAGAGCCGTTCCGGCTCGGGGAAATCACCCATACTGCCTGAGGAAACTGTGGCCTCCGCCAATAACGAAATGTCTGAGACGTTTATCCGCTCACCAGCGGCGCCGGGCGGTCCCGCGAACGAGCCATTTCCTCTTTCCGCCCACCAGCGCCGTCCGAGCGCCGGCGCTGAAACGACGCCGACGTTGACGACGCCGTCGACCTCGAGGCCAATAAGCGTGGCCCAAACCGGTATTCCGCGGACAAAGTTGGCCGTTCCGTCAATGGGGTCGATTATCCAGCGGCGCAGGCTGTCGCCGGCGCCGCCCATTTCTTCTCCGAGGACGGAGTCGTCTGGCCGTTCTTGGCCCAGCAGTTGACGGAGCGCAACCTCTGTGGCCCGGTCGGCCTCGCTGACGGGAGTTTCGTCGGCCTTCGTCTCCACCGCCAGGGAGGGGTGGCGGAAGGCCCCAAGCGTTATCCGGTCCGCCAGGTCGGCGGCGGCGATCGCCAGCTGAAGGTCTGTGCCCATGTCAGTGACAAACGTTAGGCTACGGGGTACCTGAGCGGCCCGGCCGCTTCCTCTGCCAGGCGGGCCACCTCGCTGACAGGGAGGCCGAGCGGGGCGGCGGCCCGCGCGCAGTCCTCGTACTCGGCTTTGAGCCGGTGGGGGCCGGCCTTGACCCGGATGTGAAAACCCCTCACGTCCACTTCCAATACGTCGCGGGCCAGTGCGGAACGGGCGACTCGATGTTCCCGGTAGCCGAGCGTCCCTGTCTGTCTGACGAGGATGTCTGTGAGGGGGGCTGTCTTTTCCGGTTCGGCCAGGAAGGAAACGACGTGGCCCGGGCGTCCCTTCTTGGCCACCACCGGGACGAGCCAGGCATCGAGAGCACCTGCGTTCATTAGCGCTTCGATGGTGTGGCCCATCACCTCGCCGGTCACGTCGTCCACGTTGGCCTCGACCACGACGAGTTCCCGGCGCGAGCCCGGCACCGCCCAAAACGCCCGTCTGAAGGTCCCCGATCACGACCTGGAGCACATTCGGCACACCATCGAGCTGACGGGTGCCCGCGCCGTAGCCACTGGCCGTGATGACCACCGGTGGTAGCGGCCCGAAATAATCCGCCAGCACGGCCAACAGGGCCGCGCCCGTGGGGGTGGTCAGTTCGGCGGCCTGGCCCGACCCGTATACCGGGACGTTGCGCAGGAGCTCGACAACCGCGGGAGCCGGCACGGGCAAGACCCCGTGTGCACTGTTCACGGTCCCGGTGCCGAGGGCGACCGGGCTCGAGCAGACGGAGCCGACGTCGAGGGACTCGAGGGCGAGGCAGGTACCGACCACGTCTACCAGAGCGTCGAGCCCGCCTACCTCGTGGAAGTGGACATCCTCGGCCGGGACGCCATGTAAGCGGCCCTCGGCCACGGCTAGCCGGGAAAAGACCGCCTGAGCGCGCGAACGGGCCCGCTCGGGGAGGCCGTCAGCGGCGTCGAGGGTGGTCCGGATGGTCGCCCACGTTCGCTCGGTCCCCTCCTCGGCGGGGTCGGTGTCAACTCGCAGTTGGGTCGCCGCCAGCCCGCCCCGCCACGTTTTGCTGGCCTCGAGGTGCCACCCGGAAATGGGGATCTTCTCCAGGCCGGCGATGACCTCGTCGAGGTCGGCGCCCGCATCGAGCAGGCTGGCCAGGGCCATGTCGCCGGCGATGCCGGAGAAACAGTGCCACCATGCCACCCGGGTCACTGGGCCACCTGCGTCATTGGTGCGCACTTCCGTCAACCCGCCACGACCCTCTCGGCCTGAGGGATGGCCCTCTCAGCCCGCGGATGGCGTCGTCCCGGTGCACAGGTTGGCCTTCCTGTTCCCTGCGGTTCGGACCGACGATGCGAGCGACCGCCCACGCCGCGCCGAAACCGTTATCTATCCCGACGACACACAGACCGGGAGCGCAGCTCGCCAACATGGCCAACAGGGCCGTGACTCCTTGGAGACTGGCGCCGTACCCGGTGCTGGTGGGGACGGCCACCACCGGCGCCGGCGTCAGGCCGCCTACGAGACTGGCCAGAGCTCCTTCCATCCCGGCCACGACCACAACGGCGTCAGCCGAGGCGAGCAAGTCCGTGTGCTCGAGCAACCGGTGCACGCCCGCCACACCGCAGTCGGTGACATGCACCGGTTGGAAACCAAGAGCTCGAAGCGTGGCCGTGCATTCCTCGGCCACGGTCAGGTCGGCCGTCCCGGCCGCGAAAATGGCTACCTGTTCGGGGCGGGGGGCCGCCGGGCGCCAGAAGACGGTCGACCCGAACGTGTTCACCACCCGGGTGGACGTCGAGTACGGCGGCGGCCTGGTCGGTACTGGCCCGGCTCAGGACGACCGGCCCTCCGTCCGGTTCAGCCAGTAGCTCGCCGACTATCTCGACGCACTGTTGGACGGACTTGCCCGGGCCGTAAACAGCCTCGGGTAGCCCCTGGCGCAAGGCCCTGTGGTGGTCGACGCGCGCAAAACCGAGGTCGGCGTACGGCAGCCGCCGGAGCCGGCGTACGACCTCATCGGCGCTGACGGACCCGTCCTGAAGCTCAGCGAGCAGACGGTAAAGAGAAGCTTCATCCATACCTGCCCATGCTGCCACGGTTTCGCCCGCTCGCTTTTCGAGTGAACAAGTACCGCGGAGTCTGGCCGGCCGGTCCGAGGCTGCGCCTCGTGCTCGAGCTGACCCGTCCGAGCTGGCCGGCGTCGGTCAGGCTTTAGTTCGAGGTGCTTCTACCTGCGCCGACCCGGCCTGAACTATTAGCTCGAGCGCGGAAACCATCGCAAAGGACGCTGATCAGCCGTTGTGTCGAGCCGCTACAGCCATGCTGGCTAGCGGCCATACACGTGCCCATCACCAGGGCCGTGACATCGGTCCGGTTGATGTCGTCGCGTACGGCGCCCACCGCTTGCGCCCGTTTCAGCAGTACCTCGAAGGCGTTTTCGAGGCGTTCCTTGACCCCGGCCATGAGCTGTTCGCTCTCGACCCCCGCCCGGGCCAACTCATCGGTGAGGTCCTTTTTATTGACAGCCAGATTGACCAGCTCCGAAATGAACGTGAACATGGCCGCCCCGGGGTCGTCGGCAGTGCTCAGTTCCTCGGCCCGCTCGACCAGCGACCCCAGGCGGTCGACCACGATGGCTTCGAAGAGCGCTTCCTTGGTCGGGAAGTGCCGGTAGACCGTCCCCACGCCGACACCGGCGCGCCGGGCCACCGCGTCGATGGGCACGGCCAAGCCCTCGGAAGCAAAGACTTGTTCGGCGGCTTCCAGTACCTTGGCCCGGTTGCGGCGCGCGTCAGCTCGCAGCGGGCGGAGGACGCGGCCGAGTGGGCAAAAATCGCCCTGCGCCCCCTGGCCCTCTGTTAGCGCTGTCGTCGATGTCGCTTCAGTGGCCATGAAATTCCCTTGACAAACGGAACGTTCGCTCCGTATACTAGCAAACGGAAGCTCCGTTCCACATCATACACGAACAACTTCGGGAACGTAATGAGGCCACAGGGTGACCAGTTTGCCCGGTCAACATGGTCTAACGACGCAAAACCCAGTTAGGACCTCGGAGGAAAGTCCCAATGGCAACCGCTTCAATTGAACCCACCGCACGCACAATTCGTTCTGACGCTGGCGAACCGGACCCCAAGCGCTTTCGGGCTCTGGGCGTTATCGGGATCGCCCAGCTCATGATCGTCCTCGACGCCTCCGTCGTCACGATTGCCCTGCCATCCGCTCAAAAGGCGCTCCACATCTCGGTCGCTAACCGCCAGTGGGCGCTTACCGCTTACACCCTTGCCTTCGGCGGTTTACTCCTTATTGGCGGTCGGGTGGCGGACTTCATGGGCCGCAAGAGGATGTTCATAATCAGCCTGCTCGGCTTCGCCGCCGCCTCAGCGCTCGGAGGGCTGGCCCAAAATTCAGCCATGCTGTTCGGTGCACGCGCCCTCCAGGGTGCCTTCGCTGCCATCATGGCGCCAGCTTCACTTTCGCTGCTAACGGTCACGTTCACGGAACCAAGGGAACGGCCCGGGCCTTCGGCGTTTACGGAGCCATCGCTGGAGGAGGCGCAGCCATCGGCCTCGTGCTGGGCGGGCTGTTAACGGAGTACGCCTCCTGGCGCTGGACGTTGCTGATTAATATCCCGATCGCCATCCTGGCGGCGCTGGCGGCCACGCGCTTCGTGAACGAAAGCAAGGTGGAGGGCCAACGCCGCTATGACATCCCGGGCGCTTTCACTTCGACGTTGGGATTGCTATCCCTCGTTTACGGCTTCACCCGGGCGGAAACTGACGGTTGGGCCTCTCCGATCACTCTCTCATTCTTGAGTGCGGGCTTGGTGCTACTCGTCGCCTTCGTCCTGATCGAGCGGCGCTCGACCATCCCCCTGCTCCCGCTTCGTGTCGTCCTCGACCGCAACCGAGGTGGATCGTTCCTGGCGTCCTTACTGGTCGGGATCGCCCTATTCGGGACGTTCTTGTTCCTCACGTACTACATGCAGGCTGTACTGGGGTATTCGGCCTTGAAGACCGGGTTCGCCTTCCTGCCCTTCTCGGCCGGCATCATCTTCTCCGCCACGCTGGCCAGTTCGTTGCTCCCCCGGATCGGTCCCAGAGCTCTGATGTGCTTCGGCCTGGCCTTGGGTGCGCTCGGTCTGGCGTTGTTCACCCAGATCGGGGTGCACACGGCCTATGTGACGCACGTGCTCCCGGCTGAGCTGATCGTCAGCATCGGCCTCGGGTTCGCTTTCGTCCCGTTCAGCAGCACCGCTCTGATCGGGGTTGCGCCCCACGATGCCGGCGTCGCCAGCGCTCTGGTCAACGCCACGCAACAGATCGGTGGGTCGCTCGGAACGGCACTGCTCAACACAGTGGCGGCCTCGGCTACAGCCAGTTACCTGTTGGCTCACAACGGGAACCCGGCGTTCTCAGCCCAGGCCCTCGTGCATGGTTACACGGTCGGCTTCACGGTCAGCGCCAGCATCCTGGTGGTGGCGGTGGTCGTGGCCGGGAGCCTCGTGAGGGCAGGCCGCGGAGACGTGCCGGCTCAGGAACCCGCTCTGGCCCTGAGCTGAACCTCGTTGCCCCCGGCGCGCCGCGGCGTTCCGGGGGCACGTGTCGTTATTGCGCCGGGGTGGGACGACGGCCACCCGTATGCTGGGCAGATGAAGGTCTCGACGGCCACGAAAGTCGCATACTTGGGACCTGAGGGCACGTTCACCGAGGAAGCTTTGGTCACCCAGGCCGACCTGGCTAAAGCCGACCGGCTACCCCTGTCCAGTTTCCCGGACGTCCTCGACGCAGTCGACAAGTCGAGGGCCGACATCGGTCTCGTCGCCCTCGAAAACTCGATCGAGGGCACCGTAAACGTTACCCTCGACCAGCTCATTTTTGCCCACGATCTCTGGATCGTGAGGGAACTGCAGCTCGAGGTGGCGCAATGCCTCGTGGGCCTGGCCGGGGCACGGTTCGAGTTGGTGAAGAAGGTCGTCTCGATGCCGGTGGCCACCGCTCAGTGCCGCACATGGCTCTCGAGACGACTCCCCGGCGCCGAGGAGGAAGCCAGCCCTTCGACGGCCGACGCCGTGCGCCGGGTGTCTGAGGCTCAGGACCCCCGGGTCGCCGCCATCGGTACGAGACGGGCGGCCGCTCTATACGGTTTGGAAGTGCTGGCCTCGGGGATCGAGGACAACGATTCCAATACGACCCGTTTCGTGGTCGTAGCTCGGCCGGAATGGGGCATCCCACCGGCGACGGGACATGACAAGACGAGCATCGTGTGTTTCCAGTCCTCGAACCACCCGGGCAGCCTGCACAACATCCTCGGCCAGTTTGCGGCGAGGAACCTCAACCTGACGAAGCTCGAATCACGGCCGACAAAAAAGGCCCTCGGCGAGTACTGCTTTGTAATCGACATAGAGGGCCACATCGCCGACGAAGTAGTGGCGGATTGTTTGCGAGACCTGCATGCCACGCTGCCGGCGGTGAAGTTCCTCGGCTCGTACCCGGCCGGCGGGGCGGACGGCGAGCGGCGCCGGCAGGCCGCTAGTGATGCGTGGTTGGCCGCGGACAGCTGGATCGGCGACCTGCGGAGCCACCTGGGCTGAGCCGACCTCGGCTGAGGCACCTGCCCTGAGGACGGGCTGTCCACCTTTTCGACCCATACTGAGAAGAACTCGGCGCCGCCCTACAGCCGAGACGGCTCGTTTTCTGGGGCCTAGCCAGGCGACCTGTAATATCGCGACCGGAATATGGAGGGGTGGCAGAGCGGCCGAATGCGAGGCTCTTGAAAAGCCTTGGGAGTGCAAGCTCCCCGTGGGTTCAAATCCCACTCCCTCCGCAGGTCAGAGGCACTTTCTTGGCTCTGGGACGAAGCCGTCAGAAGAGGCAGTTGGCCATAATTTGGCCATAATTGGTCAGCCGAAACTGGTATCGTCAGCGTTGTGCAAGGCAACATCCGACGCCGCGGTGCCAACAGCTGGCAGGTGCGGGTCTCACTCGGACGTGACCCCGAGACCGGCCGCTAGCGCTACGTCGGGCGGTACGTCCAAGGCACCAAGCGGGACGCCCAACGAGCCGCTGCCGAACTGATCACCGAAGTCGACCGGGGCGGCCACCGGGAGGAAGGCCGGCACACCGAATGTCGCCACCACCACCGGCGCCCGGCGAGGCGAGCTGTGCGGGTTGCGCTGGAGCGACCTCGACCTCGACCTTGCCACGCTGACGATTGCCCGGTCCATCTCCGACGCCAACCAGCTCGTCGCTGTCAAGGACACCAAGACCCACCAGGCCCGCCGCATCGCCCTCGACCCATCCACCGTCAAGGTGCTTCGAGCCCACCGGGAGCGAGTCGACCAACGGGCTGCTATGGCCGACATCGGCCTCTCGCCCACCTCCTACGTCTGGTCCCAGGACCTCGACGGCGCCACCCCGTACCGACCCGACCGGGTGACCGGCGCCTTCCGAGCCCTCCGGGACCGCCTCGAGCTGTCCCACGTCACCTTCCACTCGCTGCGCCACTTCACCGCCACCACGCTGGCCGCTGGCGGGGTCGGCATCAGGACCATCGCCGGCCGCCTCGGCCACGCCAACCCGGGCATCACACTCAGGACCTACGCTCACTTTCTCGACGTCGCCGACAGGGAGGCAGCTATCGCCATGGGCGACGCCCTCGCCGAACTTCAGCCTGCCTCAGTCAACCGCGCTAGCGCATCCTCGAGCGCACGACGGGGCACCACCAGCCGGCGACCCAGTCGCACCGACGGAAGTTCCCGCCTCGCCACCAAGTCATAAGCAAGATCTCGGGAAATGCCCAACAGCGCGCCGGTTTCTCGACACTCAAAGCCAGCCGCTCCGAGACGGGAAGCCCCTCCTGCCGTCTTTGCGGCTGGCTTTCCTCGGTCGTCGGAACGTCCTGCGAGTTCATGCGCCTTCCTCTCGAAGATGGTACCTGCTGAGGATCTCGCTGCCGCCCTGGTCGATGACGCTGGAACGCCCGATGAGGTGGATGGACTCTACGCATCCGCCGGTGGAGCCGACCATTTCTAGCCACCGCCTGCAGCTTGCCTGCGATGCGACGGGCTCGGCGATCTCGTCGGCACCGAACTCCATAGCCGGGGCGGTCACCCCGACACCTCTTCTTGGACCGACAGCGTGCAGGCTGCGGGGGCCCAAATCCTCAGCGAGAAGTCCTCGGCATAAGACGAGCGGGGGGTCGGAACCGACCTTGTCGACCACGTCGACTGACCAAGGCCGGATGTGCGGCATCAGCTTATCGAGGCGCCCGTCGGCCCTGAACAGGTGCGGAGGGTTAGCCATGATTAGCTCCTCTCAATCTCTGCCTCGTTCTCTTGAGGTTACCGCATGTTAAGGCACTGGTTCAAGAGTTAGCTGTAATTAGTTTTTAGCCCGTTCCTGTGGTGCACATGACGCCAAGGTCGACTACCGACCTGAGCTGTCCGCGGACTCCGGGGCAGGAGCCCGCGGCGTCAGCGCCCGGGGCCCCGGCGCTTTCGGGGCGAGCGGGATTAAGCGCCTTCGCGCTGCAGAAACTGCAGGAGGCGATGGACGTGAACCGCGCATGCAGGAAACTTCGTACGCTCGCCGCGTTGCAGGAGGCAACGCATGCGACTACCAGGGACCCACGGGGGAGCTGGGCTAAGGCGGCAGCGGCGAGCGCGCTGCCTTCCCCGCGCCCTCGTCGGTCCGCTTCTAGCTCGATGCTCAACTCAGACAGCCTGGCGACGCCCCGTCCAAGGATTACCACGGCGGACCGGGCAGCGTCGTCGAAACCGAACACGTCGAGGTCGTTCTTGAAGCTTGCCGCGTACTTCACCCTCGGATGGTTGAGGAGGTCCGGTCGTGGGACGAGCGTCCCGCCGCGGGCGTTTCCCCGGCCACGAGCCACGAAGCAGAAGATCGAGGGAGCCGATGTGCGCCGCCGGCCTGGCGATGGTGGTGATGAGCCGGGGATCGTGAGCGCCTCCGTAGCCGTTCGCACCGAGCTCGGCCGAGAACTCCAGTCCCCGAGCGCGGCCGCCGGACTACGACGAGAGTTCAGCCCGGCGCGACCACCAGGCCTCGGCGGCGGTCATTGCGCTCTCGGCCTCGTGGATGCCGTCGCCCACGAGCCCTGCGGTGGCAGCCCAGTGCAAGGGTACAAGGGCTAGAGCCCCGGGGAGCCAACGGTGCTCGTCGCGAGTCAGCGGTCCCGGAGCCGTGCCTTCGTAGGCGTCGAGCAGTCGTCGCAGCTCGAGCAATTCGCCGCCCTGTGCGACGTGGTGCAGGCTGGCCGCGATGTCGTACAGCCGCTCCCTGACCCTCGCAAAATCCAGGTCGAAGGTGGCCCATGAACCGTCTGACAGTTCTCCCGCGTTGGCCAATTTGTAGTCCCCATGAATCGGAGTGCATGGCAGTTCGACCTCCTTCCGGAGCTTGGAGAGCTCGCCAGTCAGTTGGCGCATCCGATGCACGACCGGCTCGCTGCGGGGCCCGAGCCGGCGGCGTGTGAAGCCGACCAAGTAACGCAGTTGGCCGAAGGTTCTGTGGTCGTCGAGGGGTTCGGGCGGCCCGGGCTCCCAGACTGCTTTGAGCGCGGTGTGAAGGCGTCCGAGCTCCTCGAACAGGCGGACGTAGGAGCCCTCGTCCGCCCGTGGCTGGACGTGATCGATGAACTCCTCGATCTCAGCCCAACGATCAGCGACCCTCAGGAGGTCGCAGCCGGAAATCCGAACCGGCCGAGCGACGCGGACTTGCGTCCGCTGGAGCCGCTCCCGCAGGCGCCGCAGTCCCGCTACCCGGCCGCGGCGGCCCAGGGCCTATGAACCCGGAGGACAACCGGCGGCTCAGCGTCTATCCGCACGTTGAGGTTGAACCCACCGCCAATGTCTGCCCATCCGGCCCCTCGCGCGACGCGGGCGATCAGGGCCGAGACGGCCGGGTCATCTGGGCTGGCTCTAGGTCCGAACCAGCGCGGCAAGGGAGGGGGAGAGGTCGAAGCTTCGATTCTGGTCATGGCAATGGCCCACCAGCGCACCCGAGGAAGGGCCTGCCGGCGAGCATGGCGCAATCTTGCCGCGACGCTATGACGGCCGGCACCCCGCAGCCCTCTCAGCTCGCCTGATCATCATCGTGGAGACGAGTAGATGATCGGTCGAGCCACTGGCACTAGCTAGTCGATAATGCCGGCGACATCGCTCCCGTGCCAGCAGTCGCACCGTCCGGTATCGCTCCGGGCGTCGCCACCGATTCGGCCATCACGGATTCCTCGCCGATGCACACGAGATTGCGGCCCATCTATACATAATGTTCCCGAGCTTCAACGAGAATCTGCTTGCGCATTCTGTTCGGACTGAGTTTGGAATTCGCCCACTCCGCGCGCACGAATAGCCGTCGATCTGTAGTTTTCTCCTTGTAGTAGAACACCTTTTTCTGGCCACACATAAACGGCAATTATGGGCTCTTCACTGATGACGGTGTAGCGCTGGACGTCGGCGTGCAATCGTCAGAGGAACGTCACGCGGGTCGCTTCCTGCTTGCCTTGGGCGAAACCGGCACTGGCGGCGGGGATGCGGGTCGCCGGATCAATCTGGTTCGTGCCCATTGCGGCTAGGGAGTCGGCGTCCGGTGTGGTCACCTCGACGTAGCTGCCCTGCTTGCTCAGGGCCGCGACCTGGCTTGCCAGGTCCGTGCCCCATTCCGGTGGTCTGCGCAGGCCCTCGAACTGGCCTCTTCCGGTGGTGTCTGGCTCCGTCCGCCGAACGGCGAAAGAACCACGACGTTCGCGTAGCCCGAGGCAAAGTCGACGTTTCGTTGGGGCGCACGCCACCGTCGATGTAGTTCGGCGGACTAAGTCGGCCAACGGCCGATGCGTCGCTCTCTATGGACCGGGGCGCTGAGCTGTGAGCACTGAGGTTGTGCCCATCGCATAATGACAAAGCCTCGAACTCGGGGTGGTTGCTCAGACCTGGTCGTGGTGGTCAGTCGTGTAGGCCACCTCATCCGAGCAGTCGCTGGCCCGATGGCCCAACGACCTGTTGAAGGGCCGAACTCGCCAGTGCTTGCACGTCGGACGGTAATGGCACGTAGTCGTTCGCTTCTGCGATGGCCTGCCCGGCGTGAGTCATCCAGTCGACGAGCTGGACTAGAGCGGCCCCCGAAGCTGCACTGGACTGCCTCATGTAGATAAGCAACCAGCTGTAGCCCGAGATCGGGTAACTCTGAGGCCCGGGCTCATTGACGATCGAGAAATTCGACGCGGACAGGTCGGCCTTCATGGCTGCGGCCGCGGCGATGTTACCTGGGAACGGTGGGACGAAGGCGCCCGTTTCGTTCTCGATGGCGGCGTACGGCAACAGGTTCGACTCCGCGTAGGAGAGCTCGAAATAACCAAGGGACCCTGGCAATATTTTCACAATGGCCGCCACGCCGGCGCTTTTCTTTGCCCCCAACCCGACGGGCCAGCTGACCGCGGTGCCGGTGCCCGGGCCGCTCGCCCAGGTATGCGAGATGGCTGATAGGTAATTAGTAAAGATGTAGGTCGTCCCGCTCCGCCCGAGCGTCCGCCCCACGCTGGGTCGGGCAAAGAAGGCTCGCCCAATTTCCATTCGGGGGACGGCTAGGACCGCTTGACTGTGCGTGAGGGGTTTCGGCCACGCGTTTTCTCTGTCCCAGTACCGGTTTTAGCTTCTTACCGCGAGATAGGCATAACGGGCACCGATGGCCATAACGAGTACTCCAAGCACGCGGCGGATCAGGATGTCAGGCAGGTGCGGCTGAGCACGTGCACCGAGGTAGCCGCCCACCAGGCCGCCCATGCCTAAGGCGACACCGACACCCCAAGCGGGAGCTATGGAGCCGTGGTGGCGCGTGGACAAAACCGCGAATGTGGCCACTCCGACGACGGACGTGACGAAGGTTGAAGCCAACGTTGCCGGGGCCACGGTCCTGGGGGACCGCCCGGCAGCGACCAGAAGGGGGGCAAGGATGGAGCCTCCCCCGATGCCGTAAATGCCGCCAACGACGCCCACCAAAGCGGCCAGGGCCGCCGTACTAACTGCTGGCAGGGAAAACCGGGGGGAGCCGCTGGCGGGAGTGGCACTTAGCGCCAGCCATAACCCGAGGGGGACCAGCACAGCGGCTATGACGGCCTCGAAGTCCTCCGGCCCCGGCACCAGTTCTACTCGGATGACGGAGCCGGCTACGACACCGGGGATGGTCCCCGCCAACAGCACGGCCGTGAGCCGGCCCCCGGTTTGGCCTTGCCGCCAGTACCTGAACAGAGCGCCCGGAGTAGCCACCACGTTGTACAGGAGGTTCGTCGGGGTGACGGACGGGCTCGGCGTCCCGAGGACCGAGACCTGGAACGGCAGCAAGAGCACCGCCCCCGAAACCCCAGCCGGGCTTGCCACCGCCGATATGACGAGTGCCGCCGCGAACGCGACGACGTACAGGACAGCCCCGTGCACCGGCACACCCTACCCTTGGCACGGCTGCGCCGGACCCGAGTGACGCCGAGCAACTCCGCCAATAGACGCCAGCTGACATAAGAAGAAACAACGACGTATTTCGCTCGTCGCCGCTTGGCGATCAAGCCCACCGCAGGGAACTGACCGCGTACTGTTACCCGATATTGGGGTCGGCCGAGTTCGGCTGCTCGGAGGCCGTCGGGCGTTGGCGCGGGGGTGTCAAGGCGAAGCGGGAGATGACACCGGGCAACCACTCCGGCTCGCCGAACTGCAGCCCGTACCGGTCGGCCAATGCAGGTACCTGCCCGGCTGCCGGCGGGCCGGCCGAGATCAGGCTGGCCAGTTCGCGGAAGAAGTGCTCGAAGCCGGCAGGGCTGATGATCTCGATCATCCGGGCCGGGACAGTGCCCGCGTTCCACATGGTGTGCATCTCGCCCCGGGGCTTGGTGATGTAGCCGCCGGCGGCGAGGACGACTTCGCGGTCGCCGGACCGGAAGCCGATCTGTCCCTGTGTGACGATCGAGTATTCGTCTTCTCGGGTGTGCAGGTGCGGCGGCACGAGAGCGCCCACCGGGAACGGGTGTTCAACCACCGATAACACCCCGCCGGTGTCGTGGCCCCATAGCTTGAACTCCACGCCGATGGTGCCCAGCTCGCCCGTTTCTCCTTCGCCGGGTTGGATGACGGTCAGGGTCGGGGGATTAGGTACGGTCACAACCGCTCGCCTGCTCTGCTGACCTCGACCATTTCGACGGTCTCTGCGATCTGGGCGCGCGGGTCCTGCATGATCGACTGGCCCGGCCCGGCCCAGATCCGGTTCATCTTCTCTAGCAGGCCCTCGGCCTCGCTCTGGCTGTCGAAGTCCAGGTCTATCATCACCAGGCTGGGGTCCTTCACCGACCGAAGGACCCTATAGGTGTGGACGCCTGATCCCCTGCGGTCAGCCGGGTCGCTGTCGAATGCCTGCTTCCACCTGTCGAAGTCCGGGACGGAGTGCTCGATCCTGAGGAACATTGGTGGCTCCTTTTCTTGGGGGGGTAGTTGGTGCTGCCCGGAGCGGGCGACGGCCAGAGCGACGCCCATTCTGAACGGGACCATTGTGGTCAGTAAGCCGTCGGCGTTTTGCTGGGGGAGCCGCCGTCGGGAGCGCACCAGCCGGCCGCTGCTGTCCGGGACGACACCGGCTCTCGCCCGGGTCGTCGGGGCCGGAGTGGACGCCAGGCCGCAATCAACGAGATCGTGCCGAGAGGGCGGCGACCAGCTCGCGACGGCTGCCGATCCCGAGCTTTTCGAACACCGAGTGGAGGTGTTCCTGGAGAGTGTTAGCCGAGATATGGAGCTCTTGGACTATGGAGGGCGTCGACCTTCCTTGCAGGACCAGTTCGACGACTCGGCTCTGAGCAGCGGTGAGGCCGTGGGCGGCGAGCACCAGCGAGCTTACATAGCTGGTGTCGGCGGAGGCGAGGACAAGCGCCACCTGCCTGCTCGCTCCCGCTCTCAGCTCTGAGCCGTGCACGGTGACCCAGCCGCCGCCGCGGCGCCGGAGCCGGGTCACGCTCGGTGCGGTGCCCTCGTCGGCGTAATCGACGGCCAGTTGGGCAGCGGCGGCCGCGAACAGGGTCACCGGGAGCGCGAGGTGGGCCGGCCACTCGGCGTCGACGATGTCGGCCAGGAACGCCTCGGCCGCGGGGTTCAGCGAGACGATAGTTAACTCAGCGTCCAAGATGATTATCCCCGGGCCGCCGGCGGTCGGTGCCTTGGGGGTGGTGGGGTACAACGTCACGCTGTGGCGTAGGCCGCGGGCGAGATTGGGGGCAACGCGACGCATGAAGTCCACCTCCTTGGCGGCGAAGCCGTTGACTGCCGCGGACCGGTGCAGGCACAGCACCCCCCAGCAAAGGCCGCCAACCACCAGCGCGACCCGCATTTCGTCACCCAGCCCCAGGGGGGCGAGCACCTCCCGGTAACGAGCGCTTGCGCTCAGGTCGCCGTTGGTGGCCCGCTTCAGCGAACCCACCTTGTCAGCCGAAGCAGCCAACCGAGCGAACTTGTTCACGTCCTCGCGACCATATTCATTGTCTAGGAACTGTGCCGTGACCGCCGCCAATGGCGGCTCGGCCAGCGCCGAAGTAAAGAGCAATGTCGTCGGGTCGACGCTGGCAAAGAAGGCGGCGTCGGTTGGCACTGAAGACCGCAAACTTCGCAGAACCTCAGTGCGGAACGACCCCAAGTCCAAGCCGCCAGCGCTCAACCCTTCGATCTGGTCAGCGGCGCGGCGTCGGGACGATGCGCTCGGCTTGGACGTGGTCATCTCCCCACCCTAGGCCCATCTCCCCCGCTCAAGCGCCCAGGTGACCCGGCCGTTTTAGAGGTAGCGGGGCTAGCCGGGCAAGCCGAGTTGGCGGCGGAAACCGAGGTCGTCGAGCCGGCCCCAACGTTCGACGATGCGCCCGTCGCGGAGGCGGAAGATGTTCACGCCCGCCATGGCGACGGCCTCGCCCGAGGCGGCCACGCCCATGATGGGGGCGCCGGTATGGGTCCCCTTCGCGGTGAACCGCTCGACGACGATGTCACCTTCGGCGACCAGGAGCTCCAGGTCACTATGCCAGTCCGGGAACACGGACCGGAACAGCGCTCCGGCGCTCCGCATCCCTTCACGATCGGCGCTGGCGCCGAACGGTGGGTCGTTATTGACGAAATCTTCCGCGAGGTAATCGTCGACGGCGTTGAGGTCGCCCTTGGTGAACAATGCCTGGATGAACTCGCTAACAATGGTCTTGTTTTGTTCTGTCGTGGTCATGTCCCGATTCTGGGGCCTCTCGTATTTCACTACTACCCCAACAAGTTGGGGTGTCACCGGGGATCGGCCCGGCATCCTTCATCGCCACCAAGCCGGCCCGCAGGGCCGGAGCGGTAGTGACGGCCCGTCAGGCCGGCATGCTTTCAAAAAAGGCACGAGCCGCCTCCGGCGTCTCGCTATAGTTTCACTCGCTTTGCTCGCTCGTTGGTGCCGGACAGCCACACGGCCGATACGGTTCAGCGAGGCCGATTAAATCTGCACGCTCCTCTAGACGACGTCCACCGACGTCACCGCCGAGCCGAAAGCAAGTGCCCGAGGACTGTTGACCAGTACGGCAGAAGTACTTGAAATTCGGCTCCGGGAGGCGGCCGATGGAAGCCACCTCCCAAGCACCCAGCTACTAGCCGACGCAGCCGGCGATGGCCCCAGGCGGGACGCAGTTGTCCGGTATGTTCCTGGCCACCACCGTCAACTTCAGCGAGACCGGGCTACCGGGGGTGCTGAATATGCCCCCACCGCCGGACCCGGCGCTGTTTGCGGTGACGGCGGACAGGCTGAGGGCCAAAGAACCCGCCGGCAGGGTGGGCATGAAGTTGGCGTCGATCCCAACGTCAGCGATGCCGCCTCCGAAGCCTGAGGCCGTGTTCTTGGTCACCACGGTCGCGTTCAAGGTGAGCACACCGCTGGGGGGCGGGTTTGTGACCCCCTCGGCCTCGAGCTCAGCACCGAAGTTGAGGTTGGCGATGCCACCGCCCAAGCCCAGGTCCCCGCTGGAGTCGGTGGGTGCCGTGTTGTCGTCCACCTGGCTGGCGTTGAGGGTCGCGGTGCCGTGGTTCAGGATCCCGCCCCCGCTGGAGCCGGGCGCGCTGTTGTGGTCCACCCGGGTGAGGTTGAGCGTCATGGTGCCACCGTTGGCGATACCGCCGGCCCCGTCGGCTGGGCCGCCGGTCGAGAGGTTGTCGTCCACCCGGGTCGAGTCGAGCACCAGGTTGGCCCCCCCGGCGGCGCCGCCGTTGGTCGTGCCGCTAGCGATGCCGCCCCCGCCGCCCCCAGTGGTGTTGTCGTCCACCCTGCTCAACTTGAGCGTGAGCGTCCCCCCGTGGTTCAGTATCCCCCCGCCACCACCGCCCAAGGCGGTGTTGTGGTCGACCCGGGCGGCGTTCAGGGTAAGGACCCCGATGGGGCCTAGAGGCGAGGCCACGATACCGCTGGCGAGCCCACCGCCGCCCATGACGGCCGTGTTGCCCGTGACGCGAGTCCCGTTCAAGGTGGCCGTACCCTCATTGTTTAGGAGGGCGCCACCCGCGGGGCTGGAACCGCCGGTCAGGGTCAGGCCCTGCAGGGTCAGGTTGCCGCTCGGGCCGTCGACCTCCAATAGACGGAACTGGGGCGCGCTGGCGCTGCGGGCGATGGTGGCATTCACGCCATTTATCGTCACCGGTGCGGTTACGACCGGCAGGCCATTGGAGGCCAGGATCCCGCCGATCATCGGGTTCGGGTTGGAGCTCGTATTGTTGACCGCCGTGAGCGTGTAGGTGCAGCCCGGGGCCAAGTTGACCGTGCCACCACCGGCGCTATTGGCGGCTGCGATGGCATCCACCAAACCTGTCGCCCCACCTTTCGTACCGGCGCAGGGCACGAACGCTCTCGTCGGTGTGGCAGAAGCGGTGAGCGGAGCGGTAACCGAAAGGCCGACGAGTGCCACGGTCGTGCCGCACGCGACTTTGGCCAGTTTCTCGAACTTCATGACGTACCCCCTCTGGGTGTTTTCCCGCACCTAAGCACCCGATTCCACCCCCGTCAACGAAGTTGACCAGCTCCGGTCTGAGAAGAACCGGGACCGCCGCTTTGCGTGGTCCGCGGCGCAAGATGAGTGACGGCCACCAGTCGCTGGCGGGCGGCCGGGCTGTGCCTACGGAGGACAGGGGCTGCAACCTGGTGCCGATTGCTGGTTGGTACGGCACGGCCCCGACGAGGCTCGCGAGCGGGTGATGCGCCTCGAGCCAAGCCGAGAGGGCGGGTGGGCACGGTCACGAGTCCGGAGCGGGCGAGCGGCGCTTTCTTGGGAGAGCGCTTTATCGTCAGGTCTTGCGTTCGTGGCCAGCCACCGCCTAACCGGATGACGACACGGCTATGACCATCTCAAGCCGCGACGCCCGGAAGAAGCTCCACTCGGATGACCGACCCGGCCACGACACCGGGGATCGTGCCGGCCAGCAGCAGGGCTGTGAGACGACCGCCTGTCTGCCTCTGACGCCAATAGCGGTAAAGGGCACCCGCTGTGGCGACCACGTTGTACAGGAGGTTCGTGGGTCTAACCCCGGGGCTGGGAGTGCCGAGAACAGATACCTGGAACGGCAGCAGTTGCACCGCCCCGGATACCCCGGCCGTACTGGCCACGGTCGAGACTGCTAGTGGGGCGGAGAATGCTGCGAGGTACAATCAAGGCCCGTGCACGGCCCTAACCTACCCTCGGGCGCTTCCACTAGTCTTGGCCACCGCGCCAGCCGAGCTGCTCGTCTGCAACCCCGCAGAGCATGGGGCTAAAAGAAGGGCCCTGTTTAGGAAATCGAAGGCCCCACCACTTAGGCGCCGGTCCTCAGGCTCCCTCCGGGACGGGTACCAAAGAGGCCGGGTCCTGCCGCAGTACCACTGGATGGCTCGCCCCCGAGTGGACTCAGCCTAGGAGGTCGGGGTTGCGCTCGCGCTCAAGCAGCGCTCTAGGGATGAAAGCGCCGATAGCTCTCGTGTAGTTGATGTGGTCGAGCTGGCCGCGCTCGTCATATGCGCCCGTTTCGAGGATGAAATCGTCGACCCACACAAGGTCGTCCGAGTCACTGTCCTTCATGTTGTCGTCAGGTTACGCTGATGTGGCCTCGAACCGGTTGTCAGCCACGCGGGCAACTAAGACCGCCGAGTAGATCGCGGGCAGGCCGGAGGGTGTCAGGCCGCCCGAGGCACCCGCTCTTGTGGCACGACGGGTCCTGCTGAAATGACCGAGTTGAGCGCATAATTGGGGATCTCGTGCGCCCGAGACGGACCGTCTC
>CAVVRE010000037.1:0-1193738 GCA_963750465.1 uncultured Acidimicrobiaceae bacterium | reverse complement strand
GGAGCAAGATATGCGATCAGTACAACTGATCGCGGAGGATGCTTGCCCTGGGGGGCGGCGCATGCCACGCTGGGACGGTGGGAGATGTGCCGGGGACGGTGCGCCCGGCCGGGGAGCCGGGCGGGGACGGGGGGCGTGACGAACCTGTCTTGGGTAAGGCCGGGGCCACCGCGACGGCGCGTCCCGGAGGCCGGTTACGGCGTCGGCCGGGTGGGCGCCAGCGCGTAGTCGGTGTGCGCCTCTCGCCCGAGGAAGAGGCTTGGATCGTGCCCCGGGCGGCGGCCGAGGGCCTGTCGGTACAACGGTTCCTGGTCGAGTCGGCGCTGCCCGAAGGCCGTCCCTCCCTCCTCGCCCGGCGCGCCCTCTGCCGCGAGTTCTTGGCGGTGGCGAGAGACCTTCACGGGGCCTGTGTGAACTTGAACCAGCTCACTCACCTGGCCCATGTGAGGCGCGATGTGCCGAGCGGGGCCGACGAGGTCATGGCCGAAGTGCGAGCGGGAGGTAGGCGCATTGTCGAACTGGCGGCGCTCCTCAGCGCCCGTGGAGGGGGCTCCCCGGGGGAGGCGGAGGCGTGAGGCACGAGGGGGCGGAGGCGTGATCGCGAAAGTGACGCGGGGCCAGCGAGCCCTCGGGCGCGGTGCGCTACTTGTTCGGCCCTGGGAGGTACAACGAGCACGAGGACCCCCATGTCGTAGCGGCCTCGGCGTCGCTCCGGGTGGAGGCGGGCCTGCGGCCGACCAAGCCCGAACTCGAGGAGCTGGCGGCGGCTATGGACCTCCCTGCCGTGTTGTTCGGCACGGAGGTGCCCGGCGGCGCCTGCTGGCACCTGTCGCTCTCCACCAAGGCCGGGACGGACCGCGAGCTGTCAGACGCAGAGTGGGCCGAGGTGGCCAAGGAGGCGATGAGCCGGCTCGGTTTTGAAGCCTCCGGGCATCAGGCGGCGTGCCGCTGGGTGGCGGTCCGCCACGGCCGCTCCAGCGCCGGCAACGACCACGTCCACGTCGTCGTGGACCTCGTGCGCGAGGACGGGAAAGTCGCCTCGCACGGCCAACGACTTCCGCAGCTCTCCCGGCTCTGCGCCGACATGGAGGGCCGCTACGGGCTCGGTGCCGTCGAGGGGCGGGCCAAGAAGACGGCGATGCCCGGGCTCACCCGGGCCGAGGCGGAAAAGGCGCGCCGCACCGGACGGGCCGAAACGGAACGGGCCGAGCTGGCCCGGGTGGTGCGGGCGGCGGCTACTGTCGCCGGCAGCGAAGCCGAGTTCGTGCGGTTGCTCCGGGACGCCGGGCTGGCGGCCAGGCCCCGTTACGACCGCGTCGGCGGGCATCGTGTGGTCGGCTACGCGGTGGCCGAGGAGCCCTCCGACGGAGGGGTGGCGGTCTTCTTCGGTGGGGGGAAGCTGGCCAGGGACCTCTCGCTCCCGGCCCTACGGGACCGCTGGCGCGCCGGCGAGGCCGAGAGACAGGAGGCCGCCGCCGAGTGGGCTGGCGGAGCCCCGGCGACGGGCGTGCACGAGGCCCCTCGGGCCGGCCGGCACCTCACCTACCGCTGGGCCGAGGCCTGAGAGCGTTGGGGCAAGTCGGCGCTCCGGGAAGAGCACCGGGTGTCAACCCGGCGCTCCCCGGCCGGGTGGAGAGAAGCGACGCGAAGGCCTGGGCGAAGTGGTGCGCGAGCTGGGCGCCGTCCCCGCCGAGGACGTGACCACCTGGCGAGCGGTCGCCTCCGACGCGGCGGGGGCGCTGGCTGTCTTATCGGGGCGCTTGGAGCGCGTTCCCGGGCCACTGGCCCACGCCTCGGGCCTGCTCGCCCGATCGGCCCAAGGGCCTCGGCAAAGGCCAGCGAAAGCTCGCTGCGTCCCGCGCGGCACCATCAAGTCGGTGGCCGCCCTCATGGCCCAAGCGGACCTCGACGAGGACACGCCGGCCGCCTGGAGGCTTCTCTTGGCCGAGATGCTCCGGGTGGCCCAGGCGGTCCACGATGCCCACTTGGCGCGCTCGGAATCCGAGCAGGCTGGCCGCCTCGCCGACGAGGCACGGAAGGCCCTGGAGAAGGCGAGGGCGCGCCTCGGGTCGCTGGAAGCGCTCCGGGCCGAGCTCCTCGCGGTAGTCGAGCCTGCCCAGGAGGAAGCCGGGCGCGGACAGGAGGAGGCTGCGAGGCGTCGGCGCCGACGGGCGGGCAAAGGTGCGCTGCGGCCAGAGCAGTTCGCCATTGGACGACAACCGGGCGGGCACCGCCGAAACGGTCCTCGGAAGTGGGGAGGTGAGCGTGGCAGAAGTGTGCTGGACGAACGCTCTGCGCTCCCTGCTGCGCCCCCTGGTTGATGCAGCCCGGCAAATAGAGACGTATGCATGACGCGATGGAACGATGGGCCCAGGCGGGTGTCGTGCGCTGCGTCATCGCCCATCTGTTGAGCGAAGTCGACCCCCTCGATTCGTTGCTCCATCGCTGTACGGGGCAGTCGACCGATTCCAGGCCAGTTCATAGGGGCTCGCTCCGGACAGGCTGGGACAGCCGCGGTCGGTTGGAACAAGTCGATGGACATCCCGAGGATCCGCTTGGCTTCGGGCCTGCACCAGAAGCGGGCGACACCTTTGCGCCACAGAACGACAGCGGGTGACTCCCAACTCCACTGGAGAGCCATCGGCGACCGAGTCGGCGATAGCGCCACCCCTACCCGCGACGGACGCAGTGTCGGTGTCCAGTGCCGAACGTTACACGCTGTGGACCGTGATGTCAGCTCCAGCCACGCTGGCTACTTTGCGGATGTGGCCAGCGTTCGAGGTGACCACCGCATGGTTTCGGCGGACCGCCCCTTCGACAACCGAGACGTCAACGATGTCGTCGTGACCAGCCCGAGCCGCCAATGTCCCAACCGCCCGGGCCTGGGCCTGGGTGAGATCCTCGATGTCGCACCCCTTCAACAAGCGCGACAGGTTCGCTTGTGGCCCGCCGCGCCAACCCTCAGCGAGCACACCCGCGGGCACTGTCGGGGGGAGCCCTCGCCGGAGAGCAGCCCGGTGAAGCGACCACATGACCCGGTCATCCCGTTCTGCGGCGACCAAAGCTCCCGTGTCGTAGGTCAAGCCGTCGGTGCTCACGCACTGCGCGCCGGTTTGCGGGTACCGCCCGAGACGAGGCGGTCGAGAAGGATCTCGCCGGCAGCCAGCTCATTAGGCGTGAGAGCGCCAGCGGCCTCCTCCCACTCGGCGACTCCACGAAGGCCCTCCCGCACAAGAAGTTGACGATGAGCAGCTTCGGAAAGCCAAGCGCTAAATGACACTCCGTCCTCGGCGGCGGCCTCTTCAGCGGCGGCGGCGACTTCGGCGTCAATCGACACGGACCGCTTCACTACAGCCATAAGCGCATGGTAGCACCACCGGTACTACTAGCAGTGCAGAACCGCGGCGCAAGAACATACCGCACCTGCGAGCTCAGCCGAGCCGAACCGGCAAGGAGTTCTGGCTGCTCAGGAGGCATGTCCTGACCGCACATACTATGCAGCCATAACGGGCCGTCTCCCCGAAATCACGCCAGAAGCGGATGGTGAGGCCGGGCAAAGGCCCTGGGGTCCGAGCGTTGAAGCTGAACGCTGACCACGGGACAGGCACAGGTCCGAGATGATGCACTAACTGCTGCATCTGTCTGGGTTGCTTGGGTAACTTTGTCGCTAAGGCACATGGGCACGAAGAAGACTAACGATGGCTAACCAAGTGCCGGCTCCTCCCTACACCCCTGGTTTCGGACGCCGCCCGCCGGTAGTCGCCGGCCGCGATGCCCTGGTAGACGACGTGGCCCGGGTGCTGGAGGTCGGCCCCGAGCACCCCCGCTTCTGCCGGGCGCTCCTCGGCAGCCGGGGTACCGGCAAGACGGTCCTCTTAGACGTGATCGGCGAGGTCGCATCGAAGGAGCTGGGCTGGGCGGTGCTGCACGTGCAAGCGCTGCAAGAAGAGAGCCTGGTCGCCGTCCTGCTACAGCGCATACCCGAGGCCGTCCGGCCCTGGGAGCGTTTTGGCCGGGGTTCCAAGGACCTCCAGGCGCAGCTCAACGTCGGCGTGGGCTCGGCCCGCGCCACCGTCGAGCGAGGCCATAACGCCGGCACCGGGAGCGCCGCCGCTGCCTTCGAGGACGCACTGGGACACGTCGGGAGCTTCGCCGCCGGTCACGGCACCGGGCTGCTGGTCACGGTCGACGAGGCCCAAATGGCACCCCAGGAGGACCTCTCGGCGGTCGCCCGCGCCCTCCAGACGGTGGTGGCCCGTCGCCTGCAACCGGTGGCCGTCGTCTTCGGCGGGCTCGAGACCTTCAGGGACCGCCTGGCCGGCGCTGGGACCTACGCCAGCCGCCTCCCGGTCGAAGAGCTCGGCAACCTGGAGCCGAGCGCGGCGCGCCTGGCCCTGGTCGAGCCGGCGGCCCGCCGCCACGTGGCCTGGGAAGACGAGGCCCTCGGCCTGTTGGTGCGCCGCTCGGGCGGTCATCCCTACTACGTGCAGCTCTTCGGCTGGCACGCCTGGGAGGCGGCCCAGGGGGAAGCCACGATCACCCTCGCCCACGCCAAAGCCGGGCTTAGCGTTCGGCCCGAGCCGAGCTGGCGGGCCAGTACGAAGTCACCTGGGGCCGCCTGCGGCCCCAAGAGCGCGACTACCTGGCCGCCGTGGCCAGCCTGGCCGGCACCGGCGGCGCCGGGGTAGAGGAAGTGGCCAAGGTGCTCGGCAAAGAGCCGAAACAGTTGGCCGTGGCCCGCGACCGGCTGGTGCACATGCACGGGCTCTTGGAAGTACCGGAGCGGGCCCAGGTCCGCTTTGTCGACGCCGAGATGGCCGAGTGGGTGGCGGAGCGCCCCGACGGCACTGTCGACGACCACGGCTGTGCAGAGGGGGCCGGCGCCCTCGGCCGGCCAGGGCCGTGGCCGGCCCAGCCAGCTCGCCCTCTCAGGACGTGGAGCTGTCCGGGCGCCGCCGGCCGAGCGCCGAGCGGCCCCGGGGCTCCGGGCGCTGACGCCGCGGGCTCCGGGCCCGGGGCTCCGTGGGCAGTTCGGGCCTGGCAGGCCTCCTCGCCACGTGCGCCATTAGTACGTGCTTGAAGCTAATCAAAGCTAACTCTTGACAAGGCTGCCTATAACATGCGCTAATCTCATCAGTACGAGGCATGATTGAGAGGAGCTAATCATGGCTAACCCTCCGCACCTGTTCAGGGTCGACAGGCGCCTCGATGAGCTGGTGCTGCACATCCGGCCTTGGTCAGACGACGTCGTCGACAAGCTCGGTTTCGACCCCCGCTCGTCTTACGTCGAGGACTTCTGGCTGGGGATCCTCGGCCCGTCGACGGTATGGGCGTTCTTTCCTGCAATAGGAGGGCGATAGGGATGGCGAAGACGGGAACACGGTGGCAAGTGGGCTACCTCGATGGACACGCTGACCAGCAGGACGATCCCTACCAGTCTCTCGGTGCCGCGCTGCAAGCTGTTATCAACCACGCCGTGAAGACCGCTCTGCAATCGCTGCCAACTCCGGCTACTCGTGAACCGGTCATGCTGTCAGTCTCGGAGGCAGCAGAGCAGCTCGGTGTGGGTACAACGAAGCTAAAGCAGATGATCGCCACGGGCCAATTAGCGAGCGTCACCATCGGGCGCCGGCGCCTTGTCCTGGCATCAAGCGTACGAGACTTCGGCCGGACCTCCTAGGAAGGCGACCAGTAGAAAGTACTGACGTCACACCTTCGCGCAAGACTGCCCTCGTGTTCGACAGCAAGGAGCACGGATGATCAAAGCCCGGTTTCGGAGGAGGGATGGCCGGTATGTGTACGACGTCCGGCTACGTGACCATAGCGGCAAGGAGTACTCGAAGACTTTCCGCACGAAAAAGGAAGCCGAGGCATTCGAAATTGCCGAACGAGCCGCCCGCCTGCGGGGGGTATGGGTGGACCCTCGACTTGCAGCCACTCGCGTCGTCGACGTCGCCGACCGGTGGCTGAGAGCCAACGGGGCCAAACGGCCGGCTCCATCGCGCGCGACCGGAGCATCCTCGACAACCACATCATTCCGGCCGTCGGACAAAAGGCAGTTGGTTCCGTCAGCAGAGCCGACGTACAACGACTAGTTAACGAGTGGACGTCTTCACACGCGCCGGCCTCTACCGTCAGGATGTACGCCGTGCTCCGGGCATTGATGAGTTACGCGGAGGATTCTGAGATCATCGCACGAAGCCCGTGCCGGCGGATCCGGCTTCCTCGATCTCACCTCGCGTTGCCGACATCCTTGACGCTGACCGGCTTGCCAAGCTCGCAAACGCCATGGGCTCGTACGGCCCGATGGCTTACCTCGGCGCGTTTGGTTTGCGATGGGGTGAAATCGCCGGATTACGAGTTGATCGGCTGGACTTTCTGCGGCAGACCGTCGTCATCGATCATCAGGTGACTCGGGGTCTCCACGGTGAGATGATCGAGAGCGACCCCAAGACCAAGGCAGGGCACCGGCCGTCGTTGGCGTTACCGGACTGGCTGATGTCGATGCTTGCCGCGGTCTTGGCCGAGCAAAGCGTAACCGTCAGTACTCCCGACGCGTTTGTGTTCGTCTCACCCGATGGCAGTCGGCTGCACTACTCCAACTGGCGGCGCCGCGTGTGGTTACCCGCTCGTGTGGCCGCCGGGCTCCCCGAGCTCAACTTCCACGACCTGAAACACACCGCTGGCACTGCCCTCCTCGAGGAAGGCGTGAACATCAAGACCGCCCAGGAGCGCCTCGGTCACGCCAACCCGCGAACGACGCTCGCGGTGTACGCCCAAGCGACCAAGGAGGCGGACCGAGAGGCCGCCGAGCGGCTCGGACAACGCTTCCGCCCGCGGGTTGGACGCGGGATGAATCCTTGAGCTCGGAAATTCCGGTAGACGCCGCCAACCTTTGAAAGGCCTCTCTAGGATGGGAGGGCTTCCACGGAGGATCCTTGATACTCTGCTAGTCCGCCTGGTCAAAAAACTATGCAATGGATGCGAATTACGGCACTACTCAGACCTTCCAAGGGCTCCGTTACAAGCGATGACGGGCGCGGGCCAGGGCGACTGTCACGTGTGCGACGTCTGCCCCTGAGTATGCACCCGACCCTCTCGTGCTGGATATACTTTACCATGGGCGAGCTCGATTTCCTCTACATCACAGGTTTTGTACCTGCACTCTACGAATTCCACGGTGTGCATGTCCCGGCGCCAATGGAGGTTGCCAATCAACGACGGACATGACCGTCTTGTCGAAGATCTCTCTTAGACTAGTGTGTGCGTAGGTATGAGCGATCTCGACGCGAACGCCCCTCGACGACCATCGCAACTCATAGGCTCAGGGCATTTCACCGTCTATCGTTCTCTTCCATCGGGCAGCCAGCCGATGCATCAGGTGCCCCAACAATGGCTTTTATGGCAACCAGCACTCAAGAAGTTGATCCGCCCAGGGAGCAGAGAGGTTAGCGCGGCAGCGGCTGCCCACCTCTCCGCTGAAGGTGACCCTAGCATCAACAAGGTGTGGGCCGAGTTATCGTATGAGACCACTCGCCAACGCATAGCCCCGGCTATGCCACAAAGGACAGACTGCGTATATGCATTCGCGGACCTGAAAGAGGCCCAGCAATTTGGTCTGATAACTGGCGCGCCTCACGATGTGTGGGAAGGAATTGTCGACGATGGAGTTCCGTGGGCTGCCGTCGATATGCGCCAGTTTACCATATTTCAGCCCGATCCTCCGTCGGAACAAGGTTACACGAAGGCATGGCAGGAGATGTCCGCATTGGCCGAGCATTATTGGAAACCAGGCACGCATATTGAGATATGTGAGTTGTTGGTCGTCGGCGGCCTAACTTTGACCAAGAGGATCGAGCGGAGTTCGTGAACCGGCAC
The DNA here is from genome assembly GCA_963750465.1 of uncultured Acidimicrobiaceae bacterium. Classification (GTDB taxonomy): domain Bacteria; phylum Actinomycetota; class Acidimicrobiia; order Acidimicrobiales; family Palsa-688; genus Fen-671. Next base: position 1,185,860 of record CAVVRE010000037.1, on the reverse strand, counting down.
CTTATGTCTTGTCATATCTCCTAGGGTCTCTAGGTGCATTGTTGGGCGGCTTGTCTCACATCCAAACCACCCCACCATGTTCAAGGCGCCCGTCGCGTTATTTTGCTTCCGCGTACATGCGAGGTCGAGTCCATTTGGTGAACGTCAGGGACACGAAAAGTACCGGACGGCCAAGACGACGCACGAGAGTGAACGCATCGAACCCCAGTCGAATGTGCGACGAAGATGCCACCAGCACCGATCGGCCACGACTTGGTCCCCGTCGTGTTGACACCTCGAAAGAGCCGTCTGCAGCCCTTCCCTGTGGTGCGGTGTTATCTGCGCAGCGTCTGAGCACAACAAATACAGCCAGCTCGTGCCAGCCCAATATGCGGTTTGCCAGTTCGCTCTGGCACGAATCTGGCACGTGTATATAGGGCCTCGCGTGCCATTGGCAGTTCGTTGGCCGTGATCGTTCCCTGCTCCGACCGGCCGTGATGGCGGAAGACCCGAACCGGCTCGCATCCGTCCAAGGGCGAGGATTCCTCGTGACCCCGCCGCAGGAGCATGCCACCGTGATGGCGTGGCGCCAGCCGCGTTGGTCGATTGCACTCAATGCAGGGGTAGGTCAGCGTGGAGAGGGAAACCCCCATCATCCATGGTTACGACGCCGATGATCCGAGCGTCGCCTGGAGCATCCCGCATGTCGTTGCTCCGTCGAGCCTCTTCGATCAAATACTCCAATGTGTCGTATGACTGGCTCTCGAGTTTCACCTGGCGCACGCCAACAGCGGCTTCGCCGCCCTCACAACGTCTGATCCGACCCACGACTGAGTATTGCGCCAGGACATCGTCGAGGGCCTCTTCGTCATCCGCCAGCATCACTCGGAACACCACACCTTCGGCGTCGACGGGCGACCTAGTGGCTACTGTTGGGCTTGGGGGTCGGCACGAGGGTGGGCGGAGGTAGCGACGACACACAACCACACGAGGGCCGAATAGGACCCCATCCATTGCGACCGGAACTTCGCCTTCCCAGATCACGACCCGAGCGCCGCCGGCGGCTGCAGCCCGCTCTGATGTCATCGCCAATCTCCACGGCCTCGAAGTCCGGTTCGAATCCCGCGCGGGCCACCTGTGAAGGGTGATCTTCAACGCGCTTGCGGTTGTCCGTTCCCAGAGCATCACGTCGTCCGCATTACGTGAAGTCTTCAGAGCCCAGACACACGAACTCAGGCCGGAATCATCGACGACAACGAATCGAAAGAACTCCCCTGGCTTCAGAGGGACCACGGGAGCGATCCTAGAGTGGGTTTGTGAAGGGTCGCTGAGCCGTAGGAACTCAACGCGGAGGTTGGGGTAGCGGTCGCTAGCGGCGCGGCACAGCGAGCCTATTGTCGATCACCGAGGGCCGGTGCAGCCCAAATGTCTAACCGGGTGGAGTACCACCACACCCGGAGCGGCTAGCGACTCGGAAACCAGCTGCCGGAGGGGCTGTCGCGGTCTCCGCGCCGCCATCCGGGCACTCTATAGCGTCAGCTCAGGTCCACATCGAACCGCAAAAAGAAGGCGACTCTTGCCCCCGGAAACCGACCGGCCTTCCGAGAGGGCACATCCGAGGCGAAGAAAGACAACCGTATTATGGAGTGGGACCAGGCGCCCAGTTTGATCAATCGAGGAAGGGAACCCTGTGTCGTGAGCGAGGAGAGCTTACCAAACAGACCGCCGATCGTCTTCATAAGCCACGCACACGAAGACAAAGAGAAATTCGTCCTTGAATTCGCCGAACGTCTCCGAGCAGATCGCATCGACGCTTGGCTCGACAAGTGGGAGATAGCGCCGGGCGACTCCCTCGTAGAGCATATCTTCGAGGAGGGCATTGGGAAGGCAGACGCCATCGTCATCGTCCTGTCGGAAGTTAGCGTGACCAAGCCTTGGGTGCGAGAAGAACTCAGCGCTGCCGTTGTGCGGAAGATCAACGACCGATGCCGGCTCATACCCATAGTGCTGGGACAAGTCTCCGTTCCGACGGCCCTGCGACACCTAAGATGGCTCCACGTCGACGAGCTTGGCATAAAGGGTGTCGTCGAGGAGATCATCCAGACACTATACGACGCAAGGGAGAAGCCACCTCTTGGGGTCCCGCCTTCATTCCTGACGGAAACTCGGATTTTCAACGCCACAGGTAATGCTATAGATGACACTGTTCTCGACCTTGTAATGACTGAGCTCCGGCCGCGGCCGCTCAACTTGGTGATGGGCACCGGTTACATAGAGAGGCTCGCGACTGCAAAAGGTATCGGTAGCGAAGCGTTCCGAGAAAGCTTCGAAGCCTTGGCCTCTAATGGAATCATCCAGGCAAGAGCTTTTCTTGATGGAGTGAGCTGGCAGATACTGGGGATCTCACCAAGCGTTTGGCTGTCTGCTGAGGCGGCCCTAGGGGTCGACGTGGATGATCTCAAGCTACGTATCTTGGCATATGGTGTGAACAATGGTTTGGGTCACATAATGGAGCCTGAATCGGCCTTCGGAGTACCCATAAGGACCGTCGAAGCGGCCTTGATGGCTCTTCAAACTGAAGGATGCGTTCAGTTCTCAGTGGGTGCGAACGGCGAAATTTGGCTTGGGTCGGTTACTGCCCTGGGTAAGCGCGCATTGCGGCGATAACGACGCAGCGTCGAAGCCACGGAAGATCGCGTCGGCCACCCGGAACCCGCGAACGGTGGCCATCGGGTGAATTCACCGAGACTGTGCGGGCCGCGATACGGCAGTCGCGGCTCCCTCACGCATTGGCCTTCTGTTAAGAGCCATCTTTTCAAGCGCGGTTCAGGAACCTAGACGAATCAGGCCTGACAGCAGCCCGTCGGTCGGATGCTATGGCGCACACCCAATGGCCTGGGATACTCGCCGCGGTGTGTCACCGTTGAGCAATCGTCGATGCTGCGCTACTCTGGTGACATGGTCAAGAAGGCACCCGCAAGTACCCCCAAAGACGCAGGTACTCGGCGTTCGATTGTCTTGCACGTCCCCGTAACAGCTACTGCACCCGGTGGCGAACCACAGGCAGAGACCCGAGAACCGGCCCGCGCTCAGGGTTATGCCGTCGGCAACGGTGGGTGGGTACCGATCGTCCTGTACGGCGGCGCGGAAAGTGAGGAATGGCTCGTCGGCCTCTTCGAGGACGTCGACGACGACCACCAGCGAGGCCTCGTCCGGCTGGTCCGAGGCCGGTTGCAACATCAGGAACGGGTTGCCGCGAACTTCGACGCTCTCGTCGCGGCGATGATGCCCTCACTGTCCGAGACGGACGTCGTGCCGGCAGCCATGGTGGCTCAAGCCCAGAGGCGGGCTGAGCTGCGTTCCGAGCTGTTGGCTAGCGGCGCATTTACCTACAAGGCTCTGGCAGACGGCCGCCTTATGAAGGCGGCTAACCTGCGTCAGTGGGTGCGCCGGGCGCGCGACCGCTTCGAGCTGTTCACGGTGGAGTACGACAACGAGACGCTCGTACCGGCCTTCTTGCTGGACGCCGACCTGCTCCCCCGGCCAGCATTCCAACCGGTGATCGCGGCCCTGGCCGGGGCAGGCGAGGACGGCTGGGGACTGTGGGCCTGGCTCGTTCACCCGACGTCCTGGCTGGACGGCAAGGTCCCCGCCGAGGAGTTGGAGCGCAACCCTGAGGCGGTGCTTCGAGCAGCCCAAGACCGGGCGTCGAATGCCGCGTGACGGCAAGTGACTGCCCAGACCCAAGGTCGTGCCCGGTCCCGAGCCCCTCTTCGGTCGACCTGCGCCACCTCCGCACCGTGGCTCTCGAAACGGGCGAGCCCTTCTTCACTGCGTTCTCCGCTCGTCACTGGCCGACGCTGTTCAATAGCTCAGGCCAGGGCCGGAGCCGCTTCGCCCCACTGGTCAACTCCACGGGTGCTGTCGTGCCGACCCTGTACGGCGCCCGGACGCGGACAGCTGCGCTCTTGGAAACGGTCTTCCACGACGTCCACGAGAAGACTTCTCGGAACATAACCTTCCTGGATCTCCACCAGCGGGGCCTGGCCGGGCTCAACGTGGCCGAGCGCCTAGTGCTGGTCGACCTTCGAGACGCAGTGCTGGACAAGCTCGGGTTGAAGCGCAGCCAGCTCGTCACCAGCCCAGCTGCCCACTATCGCTGCACAACGGACTGGGCAGCAGCGCTCCACGGCCGTCGAGTGGGTGCCGCTGCCACGGTCGGCTTGCTCTGGCGTTCCCGGGTCGCCGAGCTAGCGAGGCACGACTCTCCTCTGCTCGGAGACCTCCTCCCGGGTGCCTCCGAAGAGGTCTTCGTCCTCTTTGGGGACCTGCTGACCACGACAGAAGCGAAGGCCTACAGTCCACTGGTCGAGTCGAGCGACCTGTCCGCCAGGGGTTCGCTGCCGCTCGTGGCGAGCATCGCCGAGCAGCTCGGTGCGACCCTCGCCTAAGCAACCTAAGTCGTCAAGCAAACGACGTCCCGAGCATCCGGCGGGCTTCCGCCCGCGGGATAAACGCGGGATGGAAATGGATCGGTCCGCGGGATGGACGCGGGATGATTCCTCGACCTCAGAATCTTCGCTCCGCCGCTCACCGCCCCTGACCAGGCCTTTTACGGTGGGGCTAGGTGGAATCGAACCACCGACCTCAGCATTATCAGTGCTGCGCTCTAACCGGCTGAGCTATAGCCCCTGGCCTAAGGCACCTCCGCGCCAGCCGACTGAGTTTACACGCTCTCCTCGTGGGGCTGGTCGCTGACGACGATCACCTGGATACCGCCGATAACGTCGCTGATCAGGTTGTATAGCACGGCGGCGAACACGTTGAACAGGACCCCGAGGAAGCAGACGGCGCCGCCGATCACGGACCCCCACACCAGGGCGGTGATCGGGCGCAGCGTGAACGTGGTCAGGGCGAAGAGCGAACGGACCAGCTTTTCCCCGTCAACGACTATCCCGAAGGCGGCAGCCACGTTCCACAGGGCGGAGCCGGCGATGAGCATCACGACGAGGACGCACAGGTAGAAGATGACCGAGACCTTGAACACGCTCCAGACGTCGAACCGGCGGATCAGACGCCGGCTGCGCACCCCTCGGACCACCACCGGCTTGCGCTTGCCTGGCTTGGCCGGCCCAATGGCCGCAGTCGCCGCCGTCACCCCGGCCACGGCGGCCGCCCCGCCCGCCTGGGGCCCGTCGTGGCGGACCGGGCCGGCCGGAGGCCGAGGCCGTTGGGCAGGAGGGGTTACCGGCGGGCGGGTCGCGGGCCGGGCCGGAGGTGGTAAAACAGGCTGCTCAGGAGGGTAGTAAGCGGTACCAGGTGACGCCGCGTAGCGGGGCGCTCTCGAGCCCGGCTGACCCCAGGCCGTGGTCGCCGGCGGGGGGGCGGTTGGCGGCGCCTGGGGAGGCGGCCTACCGCTGCCTGGGCGGCTCGGCTGCCGCGGGACGGGCTCGGCCATCAATCAATCTTCCTCGACGGCGAGGACGGGCGCCACCGAAGCGACTTCCTGACCGGCGTCGAGGCTAACCACCCGTACTCCTGTTGCGTCTCTACCCTGGCTTGAAATCTCCCTCGCCGCCAGGCGGACGACGACTCCGGACGAGGAGATGACCAGGATCTCGTCGTCGATCCCGACCGTGAACGCTGACACCACCCGACCACGCCTTGTCGGCAGCCTGATCCCCCGCACGCCGAGCCCGCCCCGGTTTTGGCGGTTGAAGTGGTACAGCTGCGTGCGCTTGCCGTAGCCGGCGCTCGTGACCATGAGGATGCTGGAGTCGTCGCGGGCCATGTCGGCGGCCACCACTTCGTCGTCTCGGCGCATGGCCATGCCCCGCACTCCCGCGGCATCTCGGCCCATCGCCCGGACGTCCTGCTCGGAGAACCTGATCGTCATCCCCGACTGGCTCACCATAAAGATGTCATCCTCGCCGGCCGTGACGATAACGGCCACGAGCTCGTCACCGTCGCGCAAGTTCACCGCAATTAGACCATCGCGCCGGCTCTTGTCGTACTCGGAAAAGGCCGTCTTTTTGACGTGCCCCTGTTTGGTGGCAAAGAACAGGTACCTATCCGAAGAGAACTCGCGCGTATCGATAAGGGCCTGGATCCGTTCTCCGGGCACCAGCGGCAAAAGGTTGACGATCGCCGACCCCCGAGCGGTCCTTTCCAGCACCGGTACTTCGAAGGCCCGCAAACGGTAAACACGTCCCAGGTTGGAGAAGAACAACAAATACGCGTGGGCCGTGGTGTGGATCACCTTGGCCACAATGTCGGCCTCCCGGAGGTTGGTGCCACGCATCCCCCGCGTGCCCCGCCCCTGCGTCCGGTACGTCGAGGCCGGGACCGCCTTGATGTAACCGGCCCGGCTCATGGTGATAACGAGCTCGCTGTCCTCGATGAGGTCCTCTGCCGCCATCTCGCCGGGGTCCAGCGCGATGACCGCCCGCCTCGGGCTGTTGAAACGTTCCCGGATCTCGCTGAGCTCGCCCTTGACGACGTCGTTCAGCATCTCCCGGCTGCCGAGAATGGCCTCCAGGTCGGCGATCGTCTGGCGCAGTTTGGCGATCTCTTCTTCGAGGTCCGCTCGGCCCAATCGGGTCAGCCGAGCCAGCTGCATGTCGAGGATGTGCTCGGCCTGTACGTCGCTGAACTCGAACGGCGCCCCCATCAGCCTCTCGCGGGCTTCGGACCTGCTCTCCGACGCCCGGATCGCGGTGATAATGGCGTCGATCATGTCGAGGGCCTTCAACAGGCCTTCGACGATGTGGGCCCTGGCCCGCGCCCGGCGCAACCGGTAGTCGGACCGGCGGGTTACCACCTCGACCTGGTGGGAAACGTAGGCCTCCAGCGCCGACTTCAGGTTGAGCGTGCGCGGCCCACCATTGACCAGCGCCACCATGTTGACCCCAAAACTGGTCTGCAGCGGCGTCAGTTTGTACAGGTTGTTCAGTACGACGTTGGCATTGGCGTCCCGCTTGAGCGGGATGACGATCTTGGTGTCATTGCCCGCCGACAGGTCCTGTATGTCCCGGATGCCCTCGAGTTCCCGGCTGTTGACCAGTTCGGCGATCCGTTCCTGGATCGTTCGCGGGCTGGCCTGGTAAGGGAGCTCGGTGACCACAATTTGGGAGCCGGTACGGGTCTCTTCGATCGTGGCCCTCGCCCTCATGCGGATCGAACCCCGCCCCGTGCGGTACGCGTCAATTATCCCCTGGCGACCGAGGATGAACCCGCCGGTCGGGAAGTCCGGGCCTTTGACGAACCTCATCAGGTCCTCGATGCTCGCCTCCGGATTATCGATCAGGTAGGTCGTGGCATCGATAACTTCACCGAGGTTGTGCGGGGGGATGTTCGTGGCCATTCCTACCGCTATCCCCTGGCTGCCGTTTACCAACAAGTTCGGGAAGCGCGACGGCAGCACCGTCGGCTCGTCGTCCTCGTTGAGGTAGTTGCGGGTCGTATCGACGGTTTCCTCGTCGATGCCCTCCAACATGTGCAACGCCAACGGCGAAAGACGGCATTCGGTGTAACGCGACGCCGCCGGCGGGAAATCCGGGGAACCGTAATTGCCGTGGAAATCGACCAGCGGGTCTCTCAGGCTGAACGGTTGGGCCATCCGCACCAGAGCGTCGTAGATGGCCAGGTCCCCGTGGGGGTGGAACTTGGCCATCGTCTCGCCCGTGACCTTGGCGCATTTTACGTGCGGCCGGTCCGGACGATAGTTCTGGATGTGCATCGTGTAGAGGATGCGACGGTGCACCGGCTTGAGCCCATCGCGAGCGTCGGGTAGCGCTCTCTGGACGATCACCGACATGGCGTACTCGAGGAACGAGCGCTCCATTTCGACGTTTATCTCGATGGGCTGGACTCCCGGCGGCGGCCCGTTGCCGTCGTCCCCTGTGCCCCCAGGAAGCAAAACGTCTGTCATTTAGATGTCCAGGAAGCGGATTTCGCCGGCGTTGTCGACGATGAACTGCTTGCGCTGTTCTACATCGTCACCCATCAAAACGCTGCAGGCCTCGTCCGCAATCGCGGCCTCCTCGATCTCCACCTGGAGCAGCGTTCGCTGCGCCGCCGCCATGGTGGTGCCCCCGAGCTCGTGCCAGTCCATTTCGCCCAGCCCCTTGAGCCGGTTGAACTCGGCTTTATGGCCCTGGCGCTCCGCCAGGAAGCGTTGCCTGGCGGCCTCGTCCTTGAGGTACACCTTCTCCTTTCCGATCGTGGTCGAAAACAGCGGCGGTTGGGCGCAATAAATGTGTCCCTCCTCGACCAGCGGTGTCATCTGCCGGAAGAAGAATGTCAGCAGCAACGTCCTGATATGGCTACCGTCGACGTCTGCGTCAGCCAGGATGATGACCTTGTGGTAGCGGATTTTCGACACGTCGAAGTCCTCGCCCACTCCCGCCCCTATGGCGGCCACGAGGGCCTGGATTTCGTTGTTCTTCAACATCTTGTCTACTCGCGCCCGCTCGACGTTCAAGATCTTGCCGCGGATGGGCAGAATGGCCTGGTTCTCGGGGTTCCTGGCCCGGACCGCTGAGCCGCCCGCGGAGTCGCCCTCGACTATGAACAGTTCGGCCTCCCGGGCATCCCGGGTGCGGCAGTCCGTGAGCTTTCCGGGCATGCCGGCGCCTTCGAGAGGGGACTTGCGCCTCGTTGCCTCGCGGGCATCTCGGGCGGCAACGCGCGCCCGGGAGGCCTGAATGGCCTTGGTCACAATGAGGCGCCCCTCGGTCGGGCTTTCTTCCAGCCACTCCGCCAACTTCTCATTGGTGGACCGCTCCACGAGCGAACGCATGGAAGTATTGCCCAGCTTGGCTTTGGTCTGCCCCTCGAACTGCGGGTCGACCAATTTGACCGAGACTATGGCGCACATCCCTTCCCGGATGTCCTCGCCCAGGAGGTTCTCCTCTTTTTCTTTCAACAGGCCACGGGCACGGGCGTACTTGTTGACCACGTTGGTCAGGCCCTTTTTCAGGCCTTCTACGTGAGCTCCGCCCTCGATCGTGGAGATGCCGTTGGCAAAACCGTGCAAGCCCTCGTTGTAACCCGTGTTCCATTGCAGCGCGACCTCGACCTCGCCGTCGTCTTCAGCCACCCGGAAGTGCGCCACTCTCTTGAACAGAGGGTCCTTTGTCGCGTTGAGGTGTTTGACGAAGTCGATGATCCCACCCTTGTAGCAATAGCTGACCGGGGCGGCGCCGCCTTCGCGCTCGTCGCGGAAGTCGATCTCGAGGCCTGCGTTCAAAAAGGCATACATCTGAAGCCGTTCGAGCACCGTCTGCGCCCGGAGCCCAACTTCGTCGAAGATGAGTGGATCCGGCCAAAAAGTGACGGCTGTGCCGCGCCGGTTGCGCGGGGAAGGACCGACCACTTCCAATTTCCCAGTGGGTTTGCCTCCGTCCCGGAACTCCATTCGCTGCCGCTGCCCGTTGAGGTCGACTTCGACGATCAGCCGTCGCGACAAAGCGTTCACCACCGAAACACCAACTCCATGGAGACCGCCCGACACCTTGTAACCACTGCCCCCGAACTTGCCCCCGCCGTGAAGCCGGGTCAGTGCTATCTCCACTCCGGACAAGTTGTACTGAGGGTTGATGTCGGTCGGGATACCGCGGCCGTTGTCGACCACCCGGCACCCGCCGTCAGCCAAAAGGGTCACGTCGATGCGGTCGCAGTAACCTGCCATCGCTTCGTCGACAGAGTTGTCGACGACCTCCCAGACGAGGTGGTGCAAACCTGAGGGCCCTGTGGACCCGATGAACATGCCCGGGCGCTTTCGGACCGGGTCAAGGCCCTCCAGCACGGCCATGTCTTTGGCGGTGTACATACCGTCGAGGGCACCCAACGGCTCCTGCTCGACTTTGCTCATCAATCTGCCTTTACTTCTAGTTCGGGTACTTCTCGTTCCGGTCGTCTGAGGCGCGGTGACACGGCCGCCGCACTAGACGGGTTCAGGGTTTTGGCCGGGTTGTGTGCGCTCATCACCGACCCAGTTGCCAGGAACTCCATTCTACCAGTTCAGCCCCTCTCTCGGGCTGACCACGACCACGATCGACCGTACCGACGGGCAGGGGACCTGCAGGCGTCCTAGCAGCTCAGAAGCAACAAGGCGCAGTTCGGTGGCCCATGCGTGGTGGTCGGCGGCCACGGTGAGCACACCCATAGCGAACGACTTCGGCCAGACGTGCCCCGCAGCCTGCGGTCCTACCACCTCGGGCCAGGCTTCTCGCACCGCTGCCAGCTCGACGGCCCCCTGAGCACCGATCCGACGAGCAGCCTCGGATAGCGATGCTGCCACTCGCTTCGGCTCTCGTGGCCCGGCCGAAGAGCCCATTACTGTTCGGGACCGCCTCGTTCCACCACACCATCGTGTACCCGGGCCCAATGCGCCACCGGCAACCCCGATGGGACGGGGCCGGCCGTGGTCAGCAGTGCTTGGCCCTCCGGTAAGCACGAAGCCAGGGCGGCGCTGCGACGGGGGTCAAGCTCCGAAAAGACGTCATCGAGGAGCAGCACGGGGCTCGAACCCTGCCTGTCGCTCACCAACGCGTGCCCGCCCAGGCGCAGCGACAAGGCCAGGCTCCTCTGCTCCCCTTGCGAGGCCTGTGTGCGAGCCGCCAACCCTCTGATGGACGTGTACATTTCGTCCCGCTGCGGGCCTACGCTCGTGACCCCCCGGCGGACGTCTTCGGCCCTGGCTTCGTCGAGCGCGGCCAGCAGCGGGCCCCGCCAACTGCGCTCGTAGCGCAGGCGCACCCCGCCCCCGTCACAACCGCCCCCGTCGTCGTCGCTGCCTTGTCGTTCGCTCAGCTGACGGTAGGCCTTATCGGTTTCTTTTTCCAATAGGACGACCAGCCCCTCGCGGGCCTCGACAATTGCCTCACCGACGCTGGCCAGTTTTGAGTCCCAAACGTCCAGGGTGCTCACCATGCTCCCGCGCAGAGCTCCGTTGGCCGAACGCAATAAGGCGTTGCGCTGCTTCAATACCCGGTCCAGCTCAGCAGAGGCGGCGTTGTACCGTGGTTGCAGGACGACCAGCAAGTCGTCTAGGTACTGGCGCCTGAATTGGGGGCCGCCTTTTACCACCTCTATGTCATCCGGGGAAAAAACCGTTACGAGGACAAGGCCGAGGAGGTCATCTGTGCGACGCAGTGGCTGACGGTTCACCCTCACCTTGTCTCTGCCAATCAGGTTGAGCTCGGTCTCGACGAGAAGGCTTCGCCCCTCCCGGTGGGCTCTGGCCCGGAGTACGGCCTGCTGTACACCGGTACGCACCATGGAGGTGGCTGGCGCACCACGAAAGCTCTTCAACGTGGCACAGTAGGCGACCGCCTCGAGCAGGTTGGTCTTACCTGAACCATTGTCTCCTTGAAATAGCGTTATGCCGCGGGGCGCCGGCTCGATCTCGGCGGAGGCGAAATTGCGAAAATCAGTGATGCTGATTTGTTCTATGTACACCGAGATGATCGCAGTTGAAAACGACCAGCGCTCTCGCTAAGCCACACGTACGGGCATCAGGAGGTAGACATAGTCCGTTTTGTCAGTGGGTTTCAGCGTGGCTGGTTTAAGGGCGTCGATGGTCTCGAGGACGACCTCGTCGCCCACCACGGCCTCCACTCCTTCGGCCAGGTACTGAGGGTTGAACGCGATCGTCATCTCCGCCCCCTCGTACTTGGCGTCCACTTCTTCGACGGCTTGGCCCCAGTCATTGGTTACGACGCTCAATTGCACGGTGCCTGAACGCAGAGCGATCCTTACCGGCGTGGTCGAGTCCCGGGCCACCAGCCTCACCCGGCGGACGGCGTCCAGGAAAGCATCGCGGCTTATAACCAGACGGTTGGGGTAATTGAACGGTATCAGCTGTCGATAAGGCGGGAACTCTCCCTCGATGAGCCGGGTCGACAGTTTCACTTGCCCCACGGTGAACCGGACGTCGTGGGAACCGAGGTGAAGCTCCACCGCTTCAGCCTGCCCGCCGAGCAGGCGTTGCAACTCACCCAGAGCGCGCGACGGTACCAACACCTTCTGGCCCTCCGAGAGGACCTCCTTAGCCCCGGGCAAGTCCTTGACCGCCAGCCGGTACGAGTCGGTGGCCACGAGGCGTAGCCCTTCAGATTCTGAAGCGATCAGGACGCCGGTCAGAACGGGCCGGGTGTCCTCCGAGGACGCCGCTCTGACAACCTGGCGCAGTGCCTCAGCCAGGCCGGCCGTCGACAGGGCCACGCTGGGACCGGTTGAAGCGGGCAGGTTCGGGAAATCACCGGCCCCATAGGGCCGGAGCATGAACTGCGAACGGCCCGCCGACACCTGCAGCTCTTCCTCGTCACCCTGGACGAGGACGGCCCCCGGCTCCAGCGCCCGGACGATGTCGGTCAAGAGCCTCCCTGGTGCAACCACTGTCCCATCGGCCAGGCCGGCCACGGCCACCTGGGTCGAGATAGTGAGGTCCTGATCTGTCCCCGTGACTTCGAGGCGTTCGCCGACGAGGTTGAGCCGAATACCGGGCAAAACCGCGGACCCGCCCGAACGCCCCGACCCAGCTCTCCCGGCTGTCGTCAACGCGTCAAGGAGGTGGTCACGCTCACATCGCAGTTTCACTGTGGAGATGCTCCTCTACTAAGGAATCTTTTAAAGCTTAAAGGCTGTTGTAGTAGGTCCTGTGGATTGTGGACAGCTGAGACTTTGCGCTGGCTGAGCCGTTGGTCAGGCCGCGCTGTATGTGGATAACGAAAGTGTACAGTGGGCGCCCCGGTAGGTCGGTTGTGGACGGCGGGTGCCAATATCCCCGAGAGTTACAACGTCCCGGCACAAGATGTCCATAAGGGAAAGACGGCCCGCTCACTCGCCCGATGTGAGGAGGTGGATGAGATCGGTGACCTGCTCGTAGACCTGGCGTTTCTCCCGCATGAGCTTGGCCACCTTCTTGTGGGCGTGCATGACCGTGGTGTGGTCGCGATCACCGAAGACGTGGGCGATGGCCGGGTAACTGTAGTCGGTAAGCGCTCGGAAGAGGTACATAGCGGTCTGCCTGGCGGCCACGAGGGGGCGGCGCCGGCTGGGGCCACAGATTTGCTCGATAGGGAGGTCGAAGGCCTTCGCCGTTGCTTCCAGGATTTGATCGGCCGTGACCTGGCGAGGCGCGCCCGGCGTCGATTATGTCCTTGAGGACCTCTTGAGCGATCTCGGTGGTTACGGGGATCTGGTGGATACTGGCGTAGGCCGAGACCCTGATGAGCGCCCCCTCGAGCTCGCGAATGTTGTCTTTTACGTTGGTGGCGATGAGTTCTAGCACGTCCTCAGGGACGGAGACTTCTTCCTCACCTTCGGATTTTTTGCGCAGGATGGCGAGGCGGGTCTCGAGCTCAGGGGGCTGAATATCAGTGATGAGCCCGGACTCGAAACGGCTCCTTAGGCGGTCCTCGAGAGTGGCTATCGAGCGCGGGTGCCTGTCCGACGAGATTACGATCTGTTTCTCGGCTTCATAGAAGGAGTTGAAAGTATAGAAAAACTCCTCCTGAGTTTCCTTTTTGCCTTGCAGCAACTGGATGTCGTCGACGAGAAGGACGTCGTAGGCGCGATAACGACGTTTGAACGCAGCCTGGCCGCGTGTGCGGATGGCGTCGATAAACTCGTTGAGGAACGTTTCGGTCGATACGTAACACACGTTGAGGTGCGGGAAGTTCTGGTAATCGTAGTGACCGATGGCGTGCAGCATGTGCGTCTTGCCCAGGCCCGAAGCCCCGTAGATAAAAAGCGGGTTGTAGGCCTTGGCTGGTTCCTCTGCCACTCGCTGCGCGGCTGCGTGCGCGAACCGGTTCGAGGCGCCGATGACGAAAGCTTCGAAGGTATACCGGGGGTTGAGCATGCTATGGGCCCGTCGTTCGTTGCGGTTGGAAGAGCCCGCCGAGACCGGCGCCTGAGACATCCGAGGTTGTGAGCTGTTGTTCATGGGTTGTACTGCAAATCTTTGTTCGGCTTTGCCGTTGGATGCTCCCGGCGCCGGCCGTGTCTCATCACTGGCTGTCTCATCACTGGCTGTCTCATAACCGGGTGCCTCATGACCGGCTGTCTCGTCACCGGGTGCCTCGTCTATCCGGCGTCCGTCCGTCGTGGCCGTTTTGTCGGCCAGTTCGTCTGCCAACAGCCGCCCTTGGGCCGGGGCCGCCGCTACGACGAAGTCCACGACGGCCGAGTCACTACACGTCGCCTCGGCCAAGGCCTCCTCGATCATCCCCTGGTACCGGGCGACCACGCGTTCGAGGATGAAGGAGCTCGGGGCTGCGACCACAAACGTCGACCCCGATACCTGAAGGGGGCCAAGGGCGGCAAACCACGTGTTCCACGTCGCGTCTGGCACCTGTTTGTGGAGCAGGTCACGACACGTCGCCCATACGTCTGCAAGATCGCTCATATTCCCGTCACGCTCCCTAGCCTGGTGTGGCCCACAATCCTGTTCACAAGTTGTGGAGGCCGAGCCAGTCCTTGGTCAGTCCCGCTACCAGCGGTTTGGCCAAGCCTTGGGGGAAGGAGCCGGTCTCTCAAACTGGTTGTGCCTCGTCCTTACAACTGCCGTGGGCGGCTGGTAGGGAGTTGACGCTAGCACCCTGTCGAGCGGGCTGCGAGGCCCGGAGTCATGTAATTTTCCGCGTCGAACATAAGTTCGGTATACTCGAAATGATGTGGTTCGCCAGAGTGCCTGGTCGCAGGCGCAGCCGACATTATCCACGGGAAATCAACAGGTTTTCCCCCGCTCCCGGCTACCTTTCCCCCCTAGCGACACACAGGTACGTGAGGTAAGGGTAGGGGCCGTGGCCCAGCCGATCAGGGATATCCGGGACCGAGGCCAGGGGGGTAACTCTCGTGGGGTGCGGGTGCCGCCGAACGATCTCCAGGCGGAAGAGTCACTGCTCGGCGCCATGCTCCTGTCCCGCGATGCCATTGCGTCGGCCGTGGAAAGCTGCAGGACGGCGGATTTCTATCGCCCTGCCCACGGCCATATCTTTGAAGCAATTTGCTCGCTTTATGCGCAGGGCGAGCCGGCGGACCCGATCACTGTGGCGGACGAGCTAAAACGTGCCGACCTCCTGGAGGCGGCCGGCGGCCCGGGCGACCTTATCGGCTTGCAGGCCAACACGCCGGCGATCGCGAACGCGGCCAGATATGCACGCATAGTTCAGGAACATGCTCTTCTGCGCCGGCTGATAAGCGTCGCTGGTGAGATAGCCGAGATGGGCTACTCACTGCCGGACGACGTGGCTGCGGCCATGGACCGGGCCGAGGCCATGGTCTTCGAGGTCGTTGAGCGACGAGTAACGGATTCCCTGAAGCCGTTGCGGGAGTTGCTGGCTGCCAGCCTCGACCACCTCGAAGCTCTATACAACCGCGGGGACACCATTACCGGCGTACCCACGGGCTTTACGGACCTTGATGAGCGGCTCTCCGGGCTCCAGTCGAGCGCGTTGGTCATCGTTGGTGCCCGCCCATCTATGGGGAAGACCTCTTTTGCGCTCGGAGTGGCCGCGCACGCCGCCATAGAGAAGAGGTTGCCCGTACTTTTCTTCTCACTGGAAATGAGCCATCTCGAGCTGACCCAGAGGTTGCTGTGCTCTGAAGCACGGGTCGACTCCTCGCGGATGCGCAACGGAAAGTTACACGAGTCGGACTGGCCGAAGGTGGTAAACGCCATCGGCAAGCTCGGTGAAGCTCCACTTTTCATAGACGACAACCCAAACTTGACGGTTATGGAGATCAGGGGGAAGGCACGTCGTCTGAAAAGCAGGGAAGGCCTGGGGCTGATCGTCGTCGACTACCTGCAGTTGATGTCAGGTCATGGGCCGGCCGAGAACCGTCAAGTCGAAGTCTCAGAAATAAGTCGAGGTCTGAAGATCTTGGCCCGTGAGCTGGCCGTACCGGTCGTGGCCCTCTCCCAACTCTCTCGTAACCTCGAGACTCGCGCCGACAAGCGGCCGGTATTGGCGGACCTGCGTGAATCGGGCAGCCTCGAGCAGGACGCTGACGTCGTACTTTTTATTTATCGTGACGAGGTCTACAACAAGGACTCGGCGGACAAAGGCGCAGCCGAGATAATAATTGCCAAGCACCGCAACGGCCCGACCGGCATGTCCCAGCTCGCGTTCCTTGACCACTTCACCCGTTTCGCCAACATGGCGCGCGTGTAGAAGGCGCAAATCGGCACCCGCTTTACCTCAGACATCGATCGGCGAAGTGCACGCGCCAAGGCGTTAGCCCGACGCCAGCAAGCGCCACGAGGGGCCGGGGACTACAGAAAATCCCCGCCCCTCGCTGCGGATTAGGCCCTGACGACCTCGACGGTAACGGGGAACTGCACTTCCGAATGAAGCCGTACCGGTACCTCGTGGGTCCCGAGCGTCTTGATCGGTTCGTCCAATTGAAGCCGGTGGCGCTCTATCTCTACGCCTGCCTGCTCCGCTATGGCGTCGGCGATGTTCGTCGACGTCACAGACCCGAAGAGCCTGCCCTCGGGCCCGGCCCGCATAGGTAGGCGGATAACGTGCTGGACCAGGCTGCGAGCGATTGCTTCCGCCGCTTGGCGGTCATGGGCATCCCTGGTCTCTCGGGCCCGGCGCATCCGCTCAGCTTGCTGAGCGATCCCGGAGTTGGCCGGGATGGCATGACCTTTCGGGAAGAGGAAATTGCGGGCGTAGCCGTCAGCGACATCACGGATATCACCGCGTTTGCCGAGATGGGGGACGTCTGAACGCAGTACGACTTCCATCAAGGCTCTACTTCTGCAAGTTCGGGCTCGCTGTCCGGCTCTGTGTCTGCGTCCAGCTCGTAGTCCAGAGCTGGCTCGGGCACGTTACCTTCCTCAAGTTCGACGGTACCTTCGCGTCCGGCTGGCGGACGGGGCCGCCCCGGGCCGCGTTCGCTCGCCGTTCGCTGTACATAAGGAAGGAGGGCCAATTCCCGCGCCGTCTTGATGGCCACCTGGACATCGCGCTGGTGCTGGGTGCAGTTACCGGTGACCCGCCGTGAACGGATCTTCCCCCGCTCGCTCATGAACCGGCGGAGAAGGTTTACGTCCTTGTAGTCCACGCGGTCGGAGTGTTCTTTGCAGAAGACACAGACCTTGCGTTTGCCGCGAGGCCGGGCTTCCTTCGGAGCCCTCTTCGGGTTGCGGTCGCGATCGTTTGTGCGTGCCATGATGCCTAGAACGGCTCCTCGTCTTCGTGGCCCGTACCGTAGGCGGCTGGTGCCGCATCAGCACGGGGGCGTTGATAGGACGGCTCGTGGGCCGTCTGCGGGTCGCCATTGGAGCTCTCTGGGCTTCGGCGTTCGTTCCTGGTCACCTGGACCGTGGCCCAACGCAGGCTGGGCGCGATCTCGTCGGCGGTTATCTCCACCTTTGACCGGCGCTCTCCCTCTTGGCTTTCCCACGACCTCTGGTCGAGCCGACCGGTGACAACTACGCGGGTGCCCCGCGTCAAAGAGGTGGCTGCGTTTTCGGCCAGGCTCCCCCAGCAGACGACGTCGAAGAACGAAGTCGATTCGCGCCGTTCCTGGCTCTGGCGGTCCGTCCAGGACCGGTTGACAGCAATGCCAAAGGTGGCTGTTGCCTGGCCGCTAGGCGTGAACCGCAGTTCGGGCTCCCGGGTGAGGTTGCCGACGACGCTTACCGTATTGTCTTGTGCCATTTTTCATGCTCCGTTCGTATTGGTGCCGACTGCGGTGGTAGTCCCGTGGGACGCAGCAGCCGGGCGCGAGCGGCCTGCGGGGCGCTCGGGAACCCTCATTACCTTGTGTCTTATGACCTCATCGGTGAGGGTGAGCAGGCGGTCGAGGTCGGACAGAGCAGCGGGTTCGGCGGTGGCGTCGATGACCACGTAATAGCCCTCGTTGCGATGGCGTACCGGGTAGGCCAACCGGCGTCTACCCCACATGTCCGTAGTTACCGACTTGGCACCTGCAGCCGTCAGCTGCTTGGTGAAGCGGTCGACCAGCGCCCGGAGGGCGTCATCATCCAGGCTGGCGTCGAAAATTACCATGACTTCATAGGGCCGCATTGGGCGGCTCACCTACCTTTCCCTGTGGGCCAGAGGGCCGGGTCCTACCGGTCATCTGGGCTCCGGGCCATCCGGAGCAGGGCCTGATTCGCCGCAGCTTACCTTGGCTCGGGTGTCGTCTCGGGGACTGGATCCAGGGCCAGCTAGTCCGACATCGGCACCCGAGCCAAGGTGGGCGAGGGCGGCACGGTAGCAATTGTGCGAGTGCCATGGTAGCCGACGTCCGCGATCGTTCCATCGCAGACAAGGGTGACATTGATCAGTGACGGTTATCTCTCTTGGCGTGTCCCGTCCCCGGGACGAAGTTCGGTGCTACCAGGGCCCAGTGGTATTGGGTTCAGTGGTAGGTCTCGTCCGGCCGAGGGGAAGCGATGTGCCCTGACATCGGCGGCCCACTCGGCCAGCGCTTGGGCGGCGAGGCTCTCGAGGTCTGCATAGCGGCGGGCAAAGCGAGGCAGGCGCGGTCCTCCGAGGCCGACCACGTCGTGGAAGACCAGTACCTGCCCGTCACACCCGTCGCCGGCACCGATCCCGATCGTGGGCACTGGCACTGCCTGTGTGACTTCAGCGGCCAGATCTTCGGGGATACCCTCCAGGACGATGGCAAAACAGCCGGCGTCGGCGATGGCAATGGCGTCTTCCACCAGCACCTTCGCCTCATCGCGACCGCGGCCCTGGACGCGGTAGCCGCCCATGGCATGCACCGACTGAGGGGTCAGCCCCAGATGGCCCATGACCGGGATCTCGGCGTCGAGGATGGCCTGCAGCACCTCGAGCCGTTTCGCCCCGCCCTCGAGTTTGACGGCCCCGGCCCCGGCCCGGATGAGGCGGGCGGCGTTGGCCACCGCCTTGGCCTGGCCCTGGTGATAGCTGGTCCACGGCAGGTCGGCGACGATAAGTTGCGACGGCCCCGCCCTGGCCACCGCGGCCGTGTGGCTGACCATGTCGTCCATGGTCACGTGCAGGGTGTCCTCGTAGCCGAGGACGACCATGCCGAGCGAATCGCCCACGAGGATGATGTCGACCCCGGCGGCCCCGGCGGCCCGGGCGCTCGGGGCATCGTAGGCAGTGACCATGACCAGCGGTTCAGGGCTGCGCTTGTGTTCGCGGATGGCCGGCACACCCAGTTTCTGGCCCTCGGCTGCGACTGGCCCGGCTGCGACTGGCCCGGCTGAGATTGGCCCGGCTGAGATTGGCCCGGCTGAGATTGGCCCGGCTGAGATTGGCCCGGCTCCGGCGACGACGTTTCTGGCTCCCCGGCTCGGGGTCGCCCAGGTGACGAGCTCATTGCATCTCCTTGGTGGTCCAGTGCCGTTTGGCTTCCGGCCACCTGAGGCAAATCTACCGTTTCGTCCCTATGTCCCGCTCGGTCAACTGGAAGACATCGCCCCGGTCAAGGAGAAGGCCTGAGCCAGGTGGTTCCAGGAACAATTAGGGCAGACCTCGACCACGTAACACGCCAGGTCCCGTCCTGGGCGGGCCAGTTTGGCGAGCTCCTTCTTGGACGCCACGCACCGCCCCGAAGCTGGCAACCTCTGACCGAAAACGTACGAGACCAGCCGCAACTTGACCCCTTCACATATGGGGCAGTCCTCCGGAGACTCTTCACCGGCGTCAAGTGCGGCCCGGAGCAGTTCAGGGTGGGCATCGCACACGTCCAGGCGTGACAAATGGCCCTTGCGGTACTCACTCACCACGACATTTCGGGCCAAGCGATAATCCACGTTGCCAAGCACACGGACTGGAGAGCCAGCTGTCAGTGCTGTTCCGGGCAAGAACCTCATTGCCATAGCGCTACCACGGGTCCCCAGGTTACCTGGAGAGGCCGGGCTTCTCCGGAGTCTGAGCGGCTCGTTGAAAAGAGGCGTGTAGCTGGTACGCCGGATCGCGGTGCGATGTAGCGGTTCGATACATCGGCACGCTATTGTGTGAGCGTGCTCGAAATGGCTGTGCTCGGCCTGCTGAAGGAGCAGGACATGCACGGCTACGAGCTGAAGAAGCGGTTGTCGGACGTCTTCGGCTTGGCTAGCGCGGTTTCGTTCGGCTCGCTTTATCCGGCCCTCGCCAGGTTGGAGGCTGCCGGCGCCGTCTACGTGGTGAAAGCCGAAGGCAGGGAACCGGCCGCTGACTCCGGTGCCACTTTGGCGGAGCGGCGGGCGAGCCGCCGGCGGAAGGTCTACGGCATCACGGCCCGAGGGGCCGAGATGTTCGAGGAGCTGTTGGCTGGTATCCAGAGCGGCAACGAAGACGAGCGGTCTTTCAACCTGAGGCTCGCTTTCGCTCGCTATCTTCCGCCCGAACGGCGGCTCGGCCTGCTCGAGCAGCGCCGGGCCGTTCTCGGCGAGCGGCTGGCTCAGTTGGCGGCCCGAGCCCGGGCCAGGCGCGACGACCGCTACATGCGGATCCTGACTGACCGGCAACAGGAGGCACTTTCGCGCGATGTCTCCTGGCTGGACAGTCTGATAGAGGAGGAGCGGACGGGCTCCGCCGAAACGCCGCCAGTAGGGCCCCGGCCAACCCGGCCAGCCCCACCAACTCGGCCAGCCCCACCAACTCGGCCAGTCCTACCAACCCGGCCAGTCCCACGAACTCGGCCAGTCCTACCAACCTGGCCAATCCGGCGGGAAGGGACGCGCCCCCGGGGAGAGCGGGCGCGCCGGCGGCGAGGCTCGTCCCACTGGCCAGCGCATCACAGTTGCAACGGGCGGCGCCACGCGCACCGGAGCCGCCGCCCGCTGAAAGTATTAGCCCCGAGCCCACAAAGGACGGCACGTAATGGGAAAACTGCGATTGGCTATAGCCGGCGTTGGGAACTGCGCCAGTTCGCTCGTACAGGGTCTTGAGTACTACCACAACGCGAACCGAACGGATCATGTCCCGGGCCTTATGCACGTCGATCTGGGCGGCTACCACGTGGGTGATATTGAGGTCGTGGCCGCCTTTGACGTCGATGCCGGCAAAGTCGGTCAAGACGTTGGTAAGGCAATCTGGGCGGGTCAAAACAACACGATCCGTTTTGCCAACGTCGGCGAACTCGGGGTGCGGGTTATGCGCGGCCCGACGTTGGACGGGCTCGGCAAGTATTACCGGGAAACGATAGAGGAGTCCCCTTCCCCGGTTGTCGACGTGGCCGACGTTTTGGCCAGCACGAAGGCCGATGTGCTTGTGTCCTATCTTCCCGTGGGCTCCGAGGCGGCGCAGAAGCATTACGCCCAGGCGTGCCTCGACTCCAGGGTTGCCTTTGTCAACGCCATCCCGGTATTTATTGCCAGCGACCCTGTCTGGGCCAGCAAGTTCACCGCCGCCGGTGTCCCGATCGTCGGCGACGACATCAAAAGCCAGTTGGGTTCTACGATAGCTCACAGGGTGCTGGCTCGGCTTTTCGAGGATAGAGGGCTCGTCCTCGACCGCACGTACCAGTTGAACTTCGGCGGCAACATGGATTTCAAGAACATGCTCGAGCGCGAGCGTCTGGAGTCGAAGAAAATTTCCAAGACGCAATCGGTAACCAGCCAGATCGAACGCGGGATATCCTCGCACGACATCCACGTTGGCCCTTCCGACCATGTGGACTGGCTGGACGACCGTAAATGGGCTTATATCCGCTTGGAAGGACGAAATTTCGGGGACGTGCCCACTGAGCATCGAGTTGAAGATGGAGGTGTGGGACTCTCCGAATTCAGCCGGCGTCGTAATAGACGCGGTCCGGTGCGCCAAGCTGGCGCTTGACCGGGACTTAGGCGGACCATTGATCGGGCCGTCCGCGTACTTTATGAAATCTCCCCCCGTTCAATACCACGACGACCTGGCCAGCCAGATGGTGGAAGACTTCATCGCCCGTTCGGGCTCGTAGTCGCGAACCGAGAAAGCGGCCATATCTCGGGCTCCCCGGACGGCTGTGACCATTTGTCTACGCCACACCGCCGCTTTGTACGATTTTTACTCGTTTTCCGGGCAAAAGTGGCCACAGCGCCGGGGTTGCCAGTCCCTCCGCGGCGCGCCGCCGCCGGTGGTCAGCGGCGTCGGGCACGTCAGCCGCCTCAGCCGCGTCACGCCCCGTTTGACTCGGGCTGCCTGGCCCACCAGTCGTCGAGCAGGCGGATGGCGTCCGCTCTGGAGTGAGGTCCGTCGTCGAGGCGTTGTTCCAGGAGATAGGAGAGCGCCCGGCCGACCACCGGTCCCGGTCCGACCCCGAGGTGGGCCATAACCTCTCTCCCGTCAAGGTCCGGCCGGATAGCTGCGAGCTCTTCGCTTTCCCGGAGCTCGGCTACGCGCGCTTCCAGTTCGTCCATCCGCCGAGAAAGCGCCTGCGCGCGTTGAGGGTTGCGGGTGGTGCAATCGGCGCGGGTCAGCTCGTTGAGGTCCTCCAACAAGTCGCCGGCGTCACGGACGTAGCGCCGAACGGCACTGTCGGTCCAACCCATGGCGTAAGTGTGGAAGCGCAGGTGCAGCTCGACCAGCTTGCTCACTTTCTCAATGTCTTCCACCGGGTACCGAAGGGCGCGCATCCTGTCGCGCGTCATCCTCGCTCCGACCAGCTCGTGATGATGAAAGCTCACTGCCCCTCCGGGCCGAAGGACCGGGTCTTGGGCTTGCCGATGTCATGGAAGAGAGCGGCGAGCCGGACTAGGCGGCCGGGCCGCGCCCGCTGGACGACGGCGATGGTGTGAGCCAGGACGTCCTTGTGCCGGTGGACCGGGTCCTGTTCCAGCGCCAAGGCCGGCAGCTCCGGGACGAACTCTTCCGCCAACCCTGTGTTGACGAGGAACCACAGGCCGGCGGACGGGTCGGGCACCACGAGCAACTTGTCGAGCTCGTCACGGACCCGCTCGTCGGAGACGATGTCCAGTCGCCCCCGCAACCGGGTGACCGCCTCGAGTAGTCCGGGCTCCGGCTGTAGCCCATAGCCAGCTATGAAGCGGGCGGCCCGCAACATCCGCAACGGGTCGTCAGTAAACGAGAGGTCTGCCGGCAGTGGGGTCGCCAGTCTTCTGGCGGCGAGGTCGGCCACCCCGTCGAACGGGTCGACCAGCTGCAGGTCGGGCAGTGACAGTGCCATGGCGTTGACGGTGAAGTCGCGCCTCGAGAGGTCGGCCTCCAGCGCGGTCGAGAAGGCAACCTCGGGTTTTCGTGAACCAGTCGCGTACTCTTCGGCCCGGTGAGTGGTGACCTCGACCCGCCGTCCCCCTTTGGCGGCACCGATGGTCCCGAACCTCTTACCCTGGGTCCAGATGCTGTCCGCCCAAGAGGACAGGACTTGCTCTGTGAGCGACGGCAGGGCGTCCGTGGTGAAATCGAGGTCGCTATCCGGGTTGAGCTGGTCGAGCAAAGCATCACGGACCACACCCCCGACCAGATAAAGCCGGGCGCCGGCGTCCTCGAACAGACCCGCCAGTTCGATGGCAATATCGAGGTCGGGGCGGAGTCGTTCGGGTACCACAGCCGCGAGCCTAGAGATCTGCGCAGGCTTCGGGGGGTTTTATAAGGACGGCAACAAACCTGCCGTTTGCAACGCAATCCGGAAATCGTGAGGGTTGGTGGCCGCCTCTAGGGCCGCCCGAAGTGAGATCTCGCCCGCCTTGAACAGCTTGAAGAGGCTCTGGTCGAAGGTCACCATGCCGTGGTACTCCCCGTCGGCGATCACGTCTTCGATGCGTTCACCGTTGCCGCTAAGGGGGTCGAGGATGCGGTCAGCGATGCGCCCCGTCATCACCATCGCCTCCACGGCCACGACGCGCCCTACACCGTCGGCGCGCGCTACCAGGCGTTGGCTGACCACCCCTCGCAGGACTGAAGCCAGGCTGATGCGGACCTGGCGCTGCTGGTAGGGAGGGAAGAAGTCGACGATGCGGTTGATCGTCTCGGTGGCGTTCGTGGTGTGGAGGCTCGAAAGTACCAGGTGGCCGGTTTCGCCGGCCGAAAGCCCGGCCTGCACGGTCTCGGCGTCCCGCATCTCCCCGATGAGGATGACGTCGGGGTCCTGGCGCAGGACCCTCCTCATCGCCTGAGACCAGTCGCGCGTATCCGAACCGATCTCGCGCTGGCTGATGATCGACATCTTGTCCCGGTGGAGGACCTCGATGGGGTCCTCGATGCTGATGATGTTGGCGGCCCGGTTGGTATTTATGTGGTCGACCATGGCTGCCAGTGTGGTTGTCTTGCCCGACCCGGTCGGGCCGGTGACCAGCACGAGGCCCCGCTGTTCCTCCGCCAACCTCGTAACCACCGGCGGCAAACCGAGCTCGGAGGCTGACAGCGCGCTCGGGAGCACTCGTCGCAAGACCAGGCCCGTCGAACCTCTCTGGCGGAAGGCATTGCACCGGAACCGTCCGAGGCCACTGGCCGACAGGGAAAAGTCCGCCTCTCCCGTTTCCTTGTACTCTTCGAGCCGGTCCGCGGGCAGGATCACCTGGACCAGGTCCTCGCACTCCTCGTGGCCGACCGCCGGGAACGGGGTCATCCGCAGGTCGCCATTGACGCGCACCCTCGGTGGAGAACCGACTTTGATGTGCAAGTCAGACGCGCCCTGTTCGACCACATGTTGGAGGACGGCAGGTAAATCGATCACGGGATTGGTATCGGCCGGTTTCCTCCACCGCTTGAGAGTGGCCTCCAGCACCGCCACCGACCGGGGGCGAAGTTCTGGCCCGCTTGAAGTGGAGAGTAAACTCCAGGGGCCGTGGACGGGCTGCTCGAGCCCTCACCGTGAGGACAAATGCCCGCTTTAGGCAACATGATCCGCTGGGGTAAGGAATGCGCCCGCACAGGCCCGTGGCCCGCGGACAGTTCGGTCGCGTTCCTGGTGCCGGTGCCCGACGGGGCCACCGCGTCGGCTGAGTTCGTGCGACGGTGCCTCAGCCTCCTGGCGGAGCAGGGTTACCAGAGCGTGGTTACGGCCGCCCTCTCGCCTGACGAGCAGCGCGGTTTTCTCGACGCCGGCTTCAGTGTCCACGAGCACCTTCACCTGCTCATTCTCGACAAGACCACCACTCTGCCCCCCGTACCACCCGGGCCGCGAATCCGCCGAGCCGGCGCCCTCCGTCGGCGAGGCGTGCTCAAGGTTGACGCGGCCGCCTTCGCTCCATTTTGGCGTTTGGACCGGGCCGGGTTGCGAGATGCAATGGGGGCAACCCAGCAGCGCCATTTACGGGTTGTCCTAGGTGTGAGGCATAAGGTTGTGGGGTACGCGGTCTGTGGCGCGTCGGGAGGGCGAGGGTTTGTCCAGCGTCTTGCTGTTCTCCCCGAAGCGCAGGGCCACGGGATCGGGAAGAGGTTGCTCCTGGACGGCCTTCATTGGTTGCGTGGCCTAAACGCCCATCACATCGTCGTGAACACCCAGGTCGGCAATGAAGCGGCGTTGGCTTTGTACCGTCAGGTCGGCTTCCGGGATGACCCGGCCGGGCTCTCGGTCCTCTCAGCCGGTCTGTCGCGTCCGTAGGGGGGATGGGGGTGTGGTAACGACGCGCGTCCCCTCGCAAGGGCACCATGTTGTCGCCGGACGCTCTACCCGGTGCCCAAGGGCCCATCGAGTGGTTGCCTGTGTGCTCTTGGCGGCCAGCTTCTCAGTGGCCGGCCTTGTGCTGGCTGCTGCCTCTGCCGCCGGCGTCAGCGCGGCGCCACTGCCGAATTACCCGGCCGGCCACACCGGCCCCGTCACAAGTAACAAGCCGGCCCCGCCGCCTGATGTCGCCACCGGGCCCGACGGCTTGGAGTTGCTCTCTCAAACGCCGTGGGTCGACCCTGACTCGACACAGTTCCAGCTCCACCTGAAGGTCACGGCGCGGGACCCGGCCAGCGAAATGTTGGCTGTGAACGTTTACACCGGGCTCACTACCAGGTCTCAGTTCCAGGGCGCTCTCGGCGGTGAGTTCTACGGCTCCTACTACCAGCCCGGCGGGGCCCCGTCCCGCTGACCGACCTGGCCCGCGACCCTAAC
The DNA here is from genome assembly GCA_963750465.1 of uncultured Acidimicrobiaceae bacterium. GTDB lineage: Bacteria > Actinomycetota > Acidimicrobiia > Acidimicrobiales > Palsa-688 > Fen-671. The sequence goes on along the minus strand of CAVVRE010000037.1, from coordinate 1,159,895 downwards.
GGCGGCGTAGACGTGGACATCCAGGTCAACCAATCGAGCGGAGAGCTCGCGGCGACGGGCGTCTACCCCGTCCACGTGTTCCTGGAGCAGCAGGGCGGGGTCCCGATGGGCAAAGCGCTCACTACCTTCATCGTTTACGCCGGAAGGGATCTCAGCCCGCTCCGCCTTGATGCCTCCTTCGTGATGCCGATGGTCGGCAACGTGCAGATCGGCCCGCTGGGCACCCCGGGGCCGCTGCCTCCGGGCGTGGCCGCCACGCTCCAGGGTGACGCCGCCGCTCTGGCCCAGTGGCACGTCCCGGTGACGATCCGCACTACCGCTCCCACCGTGCGCTCACTGGCCGACGGGACCGCGGCCGACCGCTCTGCGCTCGTGGACCTCCGGGGGGCGATCCGGGCCGGCGACGAACTCCTCCCGGCGACGGCGTTGCCTCTCGACATCCAGGAATTGGTCGGTTCCGGGCTCACAAACGACCTGAGCAGGCAGCTCTCCTTAGGCGACGCCACACTGGGCCGGCTTCTTGGCGTCCAGCCTCCCCTCACGACCTGGGCCTCCGCCGGTGATATCGACCCGGCGAGCATGAGCGCTCTAGCTGCGCTCGGGGTAACGGGCGTGGCCGTCCCCGAGCAGGCTCTCTCTACGCTCCCGGTGGCGGACCAGGAGTTCACTTTTGCGCAACCCACAAAGCTCTCTGGCCAAAGCCCCGACATAATTGCCGTAGGGGCAGACAGCGAGCTGTCGGCCCGGGTCGGACAAGCAGCCGCGCCGGCCACGGCTGTCCTTGTGGCCAATCAGTTCCTGGCGGAGCTGGCCATGATCGACCTCGAAAGGCCGAGCGACGAGCGAGGCGTGGTCGTGATCCCTTCTCCGGGCGTGACGGTGAGCCCGGTCTTCTTGTCCGTTTTGCTGGCCGGCCTCAAGGGCAACCCCCTCGTCCAAGGGGTGTCCCTCCAGCAGCTGCTCAGGCAGGTACCCCTCGCTTCGGCCGACAGTGGCGGCGTCATGCTGCGCCAGCTCGATGGAACGTCCCAGTCAGGGGCTCAACTACCGGGTGTTGGCCAGCTTCAAGAGGCGCTGAACGACGTGGCCGCCGAAGGGGAGGTTTACGGGGAACACGTGACCCTCGTAACGGGATTGGACCAGAGGCTTTTTGTCAGCCTCTCGTCGGCGTTCGATGGGTCGCAGCGAGCGTCGATGATCGCTGGAGTTTTGCGAGCCGCCGATACCGCTCTGGGCAAAGTCCGCCTTCCGCCGTCGCTTTCGATAACGCTTACGTCGCGACAGGGCCGGCTGCCGCTAACACTGGTCTCCACGGCGGCGTCGCCTGTGCGGGTCCGTCTCATCCTGACGAGTGAACAGTTGAGCTTCCTGGCGACGACCTTCGCCGAGGGGTCCTGCGTACCGGTCAATGACGAAAGAAGTGCGGAAGACTGCCAGCTCACGTTGAGCCGCCCGACCACGGTCGTGCGCGTCCCGGTGGTAGTACGGGCACCCGGAGCGTTCCCCCTATCACTCCAGGTCGAAACGCCGTCCGGCGCCAAGGTCCTGCGCACCAGCACCGACTCCGTGACGTCGACGGCCATCTCCGACGTGGGCTGGTTCCTAATGGTCGGCGCCGCGCTCTTCCTGGCCGTGTGGTGGGTCCGCAACGCCCGCCACGGACGGCGAGCCCATCGATTGGTGCCGCGTCCCGATGACGAGGCCAGACCAGACGATCTAAGACCGACGATCTAAGACCGGACGAGCTCAGCTCAGACGTACCCAGCCCAGACGTACCCAGCCCGGATGATCTCAGCTCAGACGTACCCAGCCCAGACGTGCCCAGCCCAGCCTCCACCGGCGGGCCTACTTTGGCCGGAAAGGGTGGGCCGAGGCCCAGTGCGACGAGTGCAAGTGCTACGAGTGCAAGTCCTACGAGTGCAAGTGCTACGAGTGCCGGTGCTACGAGTGCCGGGGTTAAGAGTGCCGGGGTTAAGAGTGCTGGTAGTGAGGGCCGCGGCGCACCCGACCCGGTTGGGGCGGCGCCCCATTTTGCCCTACGCACCGGGCGGGTCGGCCAGCCCGGCAAGCACGCTGTGCGGCCACCCCGTTGACGGCTGACGAAGATGGTCAACCCGAGCGGGCCCGGCGGGGTCACTTTCGGACCACTTCGGAAAACAGCAAGCCGGGGACGGAAAAGGAAGGTCAGGCGGAGCCGCCTACGGCCCCCTCCGCCCCCCTCGCCCCCCTGACGGGGCCTCTCCCGGTCCTGCCCCTCCCGCCGCCTCTGGTACCCATTCCGCTTCCCCAGCCCCCGCCACCTTCACCGCCAGCGCCGCTCTCACCGTCAGAGGTGGCCCGCCCGTCAAGTCCGGCGCGCGTACCCGCACACAGGCAACCCGCCGACCACCAGCCGGCCCCCAAGCCGCCCGTGGCACGCCTGTCCCGCGCTGCGGTCCGCACCTCCGGGACGCTGACGGTATTGCCGCCCCGCCCTGTCGGGCCGGTTGGTAGCGCGCGTCCCGGGGCCATGGCTACCGGTCCCCGCCAGGTCGACGAAGCCCACCGCGACGACGCGTCAGCAGAAGCCGCTCCGTCCGGCCCTGCTGGTCGTGCCGCCGTTTCGTCGGCCCGCAATGCGGGCATCATGGCCGCCGGGACATCTCTGTCTCGGGTGTCGGGCTTCGCCCGGTTGCTCGCCGTCGCGTGGGTGCTAGGCCAGGAACGCTTGGCCGACGCCTACAACCAGGCGAACACGGTGCCCAACACGGTCTACGACTTGCTCCTCGGCGGCGTGCTGTCGGCGACACTGCTGCCTGTTCTCATGCAGTCCCTCACCTGGCGCCCCGGCGAACGGGACGAGGAAACGGTCCCGTCGGTAATCACGTTCCTCACGGTCGTACTCGTGCTCGCCACCGGAGTGTTTTGGTTGGCGTCCCCCGAGATAATCCATTTTTTCCTGTCTCGCGCCACCGGGCCCGGGGTGGCGGCGGAGCAAGCGCTGGCCACCACGTGGTTGAGGCTTTTCACACCGCAATTGTTGTTTATCGGTCTGATCACAATAACGACTGCCCTTCTGAACGCCCGGAGACGGTTTGGTTCGGTCGCCTTCAGCCCGGTCCTGGCCAACCTGGTCACCATTGCCGCACTGGTTGTCGCCAATCAACTGGTTACCAAGAGCACGCTCAACGCTTATCAGGCTGACCGGACCGCCGTCCTCATTGTCGGGTTGGGTACCACCGCCGGGTACCTGGCACAATTCTTAGCGCAATTGCCGGCCCTATTTCGAGCTGATATCCCATTGCGCCCGCGGTGGAACCCACGTCACCCGGCGCTTCGCACTATAGGGCGCTTATCAGCTTGGACAATTGGAGCTGTCGTAGCAAATCAGGCATCGTTCGTATTGATTTCCGTACTGGCGAACACAAACGGCGGCAATCTTTCGTCATTTATGTACGCTTACACCTTTATGCAGTTGCCGTACGCGATAATTGCAGTGTCTATAGCCTACGCGGTGGCGCCCGACCTGGCGCAGCTATGGACGGACGGAAATACTGAAGCTTTTGCCCGCACCGTTGGCCGCGCCCTACGGGTAACGATCGTGCTGTTATTGCCAGCGGGCATCGGGTACGCTCTGCTGGCCCAGCCCGCGGCTGTCCTTGCTCTGGCCCACGGCCACCTTTCGGCCGCCTCTGCGGAATTCACCGGTTCAGTCCTCAGCGTCTTTGCGCTGGGCCTGCCGGGTTTCAGCGCTTACCTGCTATTGATGCGAGCCTTCCAGTCCAAGCAAGACACCCGCTCGATGTTCTGGTTGTATATCGGAGAAAACGGGCTGACGGTGGTTGCCGCCCTGGCCCTCTACCCGGTTTTCGGGGTGCGCGGGCTGGCCGCTGCTTGGATTGGCTCGTACACCGTCGCCCTCCCGTTCGCGTGGCACCGTTTACGCAAGAGCGCCCCCATCGTCTGGTCGCCCACTTGGCTGGCGCGCGTGGCGGTGGCCACAGGCGTTATGGCTGTGGCCGTCGCCGGCCTTTTGCACGTCGTCCCGGAGGGACATTCGATAACGCTATCGGCGGCGCGCCTTGTCCTGGTCACGGTGGCTGGCGCCGGCGTGTTCGTCGCTGTGGCCAGGGCGCTAGGGATAGACGAGCTGACGGCCTTGCGCGCCCGGTACCGTGCGCTGACCGCCACCAAAGCAACGTAAGGTTTGGCCGCCCGAGTAGTACGATCTGGCGGGGCGCATATCGAATAATGCCTTTCCAGACGCAGATTGTTCGAGGTAGGACGAGCTAAGGAGCCATGTGACCGTACGGCTGGTGACCGACACCGCGTGTGACCTTCCTGGTGAGCTGGTCGACGAGCTTGGCATTGTGCTCGTCCCGCTACATATTCGCTTCGGTAGTACGGAACTACTGGACCGCGTGCAACTGGACGTAAAGGAATTCTGGCGACGCTGTGCCTCCTCAGGTGAGCTGCCTGAGACCGCGGCACCGTCGCCGGGCGCTTTCCAAACGGCGTTCGAATCGGTGGCCGCGGACGGAGCCGACGGCGTCGTGTGCGTGACCCTTTCATCCAAGCTTTCGGCTACTAACGAAGCGGCGGCCCAAGCCGCCCGTGCGCTGAGCGCCGACTACCGGGTTGAGGTCGTCGATTCGTTCAGCGTCACCATGGGAGAGGGCCTGGTGGTGCTCGCAGCGGCAGAGGCCGCCGCCGCGGGCGCCAGTATCGACGAGGTCGTAGCCGCAGCCATGTCGGCCAAGGCCCGTTTATCGGTCTTCGGCGCCATCGACACCTTGGAAAACCTTCGTAAAGGTGGCCGGATCGGCGGCGCGGCGGCGACTCTGGGAGCGCTCTTGTCAATTAAGCCGGTCATTGAAGTGAGAGATGGCGTCGTCGAGCAGGAGTCGAGGCAGCGGACCCGGGGTAAGTCTCTTCACTACCTGGCCGACAAGGCGAGATCGGCCGGCTCCCTCGAGCGCCTGGCCATTATGAGCGGCGATGCAACGGACTTTTCGTCCTTCCTCGACCTTATGGCCGGAGTACGTTCCAGCCATGAGCGGATCATCGGGGACATCGGCCCGGTGATCGGTACCCACGCTGGCCCCGGCGCGATAGGAGTGGCGTGGGTTCGTGAGGCGCCATAAAGGGGAAAGAGGTGTTCCTGCGCTCGCCCCCTAAGAACGGCGGGGCGGCCGCGCTTCGAGTAATACTGGCCATTCCTGGGCGGGCGAGGGGCCGAGTGGTCCTCCGGGGCACTAGCGTAGTTGGGCGTGGCAGGTGTAGCGCCCGGCGTGCCGCGGGCCTTGGCAGGGCGTTACCGTCTGGTGCGGCCGCTGGCAAAGGGTGGCATGGCAGAGGTTTGGGAGGGCCGCGATGAGGTCCTGAGCCGTCCGGTCGCGGTCAAGATGCTGCTGGCCCACCTGGCCGCCGATCCTCATCTCAGAGAGCGCTTCCGTCGAGAAGCCGTTACCGCGGCCCGGCTGGTCCACCCCGGGATTGTCGCCACTTTTGACGCCGGCGTAACCCCTCTTGGTGGGGGCGGCGCCAACCCGGGCTCGCTCCTTTCGGGAGGTTGGTCACGCGACAACAGCGAGAGCCTCGAATTGGCTTGGCCAGCTCCGACAAGCACCGCCTTCATAGTTATGGAACTCGTGCCCGGCGAGACGCTCCGCGACCTGATCGCCCGGGCCTGCCCCCTCCCCCCCGACCTGGCTGTGGCTCTGATTGCCCAAGTCACGGACGCGCTTGCCTACGCGCATGCTCAGGGTCTGGTGCACCGGGATATCAAGCCGGCGAACGTGTTGTTCCGCGACGAAGGTGGCGGCATGGTGCGGGTGAAGGTCGCCGACTTCGGGATAGCCAAGGCCGCGGCTGCCGCGGGCGCCGACCTGACCGCCAGCGGGACCGTGCTGGGGACGCCGAAATACCTTGCTCCAGAGCAGGTCCAGGGCCATGAGCCCGACGCGCGGGCCGACCTTTACTCAGTTGGCGTGGTGCTGTTCGAGATGCTCGCCGGCGGTCCACCGTTCAAGGCCACCACAGACATGGCCACGGCCTTGGCCCACGTTCAGCAGCCCGCCCCTCATCTGGACAGCCTCAGGCCCGGCTTGCCACCCGGGCTCGGAGATCTGGTAGACGCACTGCTCGTAAAGGATCCCGACAAGCGGGTGCCCTCGGCTCTCGTCCTGGGCGGAGCCCTCACCGCCATCAGCAGGAGCATGGGATTGCGGGCCCAGAGCGAGCCCGGCGCCTACCTGCACATCGGCCTGGGCGCCCTTTCGCCGGCTGCGCCAGCTGCGTTAGATGGGAGCGGAGCGGGCTTGTGGTCGGGTGAGGGCCTCGGTCCTGAGCAGGACCAGGCCACGGATGTCCAGGACAGCCCGTCTGGAGCCGCGCCGGGCCACCGGGCCGCTGGAGGGACCCTGGCCCTGGCGGAAAAGGGCAGTCGAGGGGGAGCGCCTTCTCATGGTGACGGTTCTGCGAAGTCCCGTAAGCGGCGGCGCAGAGAGGGCTTCCGCCGGCGCCCGGGGCCTGTAATTACGATCATTGTTGGGTCGCTCGTCGTCGCCGGTGCACTCGCCTCCTTGGCCCTCTGGCGGGCCCACAATCCCGGCGCGCAAGCTTCGCAGTCAACGTCGACCTCACAGCTCAACCTGCATCCAAATAGCTACTCACCGCTGACCGTGCTCTCGGTGTCCGAACTGACCCAGAACGGCAACCACCCCACGGACAACGTCGGCCAACTTGGCAACCTCATCGACGGTAACCGGGCTACCTCATGGGAAGGCGATGTGTACGCGTCGCCTAACTTCGGTGGCTCCGGCGGGTTCGGCCTGGTCCTTAAGCTCGGGTCGCGGCACGCGGTCCACGAGCTGGTCGTAACGACGTCCATGCAGGGATGGAGCGCTGAGACGTTTACGTCGAACGTCGACGCTCCGACGATTGGCGGATGGGGGACGGCCACGGCGACACGCTCCCCGATCGACGGGAACGCCACCTTTTCCTTGGCCGACCGGGCCGCCAACTGGGTGCTGCTATGGATGACAGACCCGGGCCCCACCCGTCAAGCTCAGATCGACGAGCTCACCGTTCGTTAGTTACTCAGGGGCATAACGTTCGTACCCCTTGGGCCCCTTTCCTCGCCAGGGCCAACCTGGCCGGGCCGAACGGGTGCTGGCCCAAACCTGTGCCGGGGAAGCCGGGCCGGCTAATCTGCCCGCATGGCGCCCGAAAACGACGACCTCTCGACGCCCGCCTCCGGCGACCACAGCCAGGGAGACGGGGTTGGGCTGGCCGGGGGGCAGCCCGCTCCTCGGCCCGGCAAGACCCAGTTGGACGTATGGGCCGACCAGTTAGCCGACTATGTCGTCCAGGGCGTCGGATGGCTGAAGGCGAGGACCACCACCAGGGCACAGACTGCCCTCCGGGCGGTGGTCTACGGGGTCGTGGTCGTGGTCGCGCTTCTCGCTGCGTTTGTGCTTTTGGTCATCACCCTCGTGCGGATCTGGGACGCTTACGTCCCGATAGAGCCCTTGGGTCGTCGGGTATGGCTCGGTTATGTGACGGTCGGGGGATTGTTCTTCATTGCTGGCGCGTTTTTGCTGTTCTGGAAGGGAGGTGAGGAGGAGTAGAACCGCCCAGGTTCGGCCGGGGGAAAGACCTGGACGCGGGTGGAGAGGCTTATTACCGTGCCGCTCCAACGGCCGGCTGGTAGTTGGCGGACGTGGAATACCGAAGGGGCCCCATCAGTTAAAGCCGCTTGAGGAGTAGGTGCGAAATGGATAGCGACATGCGAGAAGTAGTGATCCTTGGTTCTGGGCCGGCTGGTTTGACCGCCGCCCTGTATACGGCCCGGGCCAACCTTAAGCCGCTGGTACTAGAGGGAGAGCCGTCTTCAACCGGCGATCAACCGGGCGGCCAACTGATGCTGACGACCGAAGTCGAGAACTACCCGGGTTTTCCCGATGGGATCCTCGGCCCGGTCTTGATGGACCAGATGAGAGCGCAAGCGGAGCGGTTTGGGGCTGACCTGGTGGCGGCCAAGGCGGTTCGCGTCAAGTTTCAGGACGCTGGGCCGCAGACAGTCTGGTACAGGGACCCTTCGAGCGGTGAAGAACTCCAAGTCGAGGCCAAGGCCTTGATCGTGGCCATGGGCGCCCGTGCCCTTCTGCTGGACGTCCCCTCCGAACGACGGCTGCTGGGCTACGGCGTGTCGACGTGCGCCACCTGCGACGGGTTCTTCTTCCGCGGTCAGCACCTGGCTGTAATCGGGGGCGGTGACTCCGCCCTCGAGGAAGCGATATTCCTGACCAAGTTTGCGGACTCCGTGACGATTGTCCACAGGCGCGAAGAACTGCGGGCCTCCAAGATCATGCAGGACCGCGCCAAGGCCAACCCAAAGGTCCATTTCATCTGGAACAAGGTTGTCACCGAGGTATTGGGCGACACCAAGGTCGAAGGACTGAAACTTCGTGACGTCCACACCTCCGAGGAAGAAGTCCTCCCGGTGACGGGCCTGTTCGTCGCCATCGGGCACGCACCCAATACCGACATCGTTCGAGACCAGCTCGGGTTGGACGATATGGGTTATGTGATTACGGCCCCAGGGACAACGGCTACGACCGTAGACGGGGTCTTTGCGGCGGGAGACGTGGCCGACCATCGGTACCGTCAGGCGGTTACGGCCGCCGGCAGCGGCTGCATGTCAGCCATCGACGCCGAGCGTTGGCTCGAAGAGCACGCCACGACCTGAAGCAGCGGCGGGCCGGCCAGGTAGGGTTCTGAGGATCTCCGGGCCCTCCAAGCCCCGGCTCGGCCCCGGACCAGGGAATGTCGTGGTCCCGGTAGGGGTTGTAATGGGAGCTTGAGGGTCCAATGCAACCGCACTGTGTGCGGGTGCTCTTGAAAGGGTGAATTATCGAAATGTCCGAGTTGACCACCGCGCTCACCGATGCGACGTTCGACGAAGAGGTAGTGGCGGCTTCCGAGCCGGTATTGGTCGACTTCTGGGCGGAGTGGTGTGGCCCGTGCAAGCAGATCGAGTCCGTTTTGGATGAGATTGCCAAGGAAAATGAAGGGCGTCTGCGGGTGGGAAAGGTAAACGTGGACGACAACCTGGAGATCGTGCGCCGTTTTGAGGTGATGAGCGTGCCCACGCTGATCCTGTTCAAGGAGGGTGTGCCGCAGTTGCGCCTGGTGGGGGCCAAAGGTAAGGCACAGCTTCTCCAAGAGCTGAACAAGCACCTTTCGTAGACGCCCTAGGGTTCGGCCTCGACCTCGTCCACAGGCTTTTTCACAGCTGTGGATGAGGTCGAGGTGTGCCCACCCTCATGTAGCAGGTAAGCCAGGGTTTCCCCATCTCCGCGTAAGGGCGCGGCCCGCCAGGGAGTCGGTTTCTGATGTCGCCAGGCGCCTAGACCACGAAGCGAACGGTCTGAAAGAGGTTTAGTCCGGCTCTGTCATCGCCCTGTAAATGCGCTCGAGGTCCTCGAGGGTGGCGAATTCGATGATGACCTTGCCCCGGTTTGCTCCCATATCCACTCGGACCTTGGTACTCAAGTGGTCCGCCAGCAGTTCCTCGAGCTCGAGGATGCCTGGCGGACGGAGCCGCGCCGGGGCAGGGCGCGGTCGCGACGTCTCTTCCGGCTCAGAGAGCTGATTGTGCTGGCGGACGGCGTCCTCTACCGCCCGGACGGAGAGTTGTTCGTTGGCTGCCCGCCGCCCGAAAGCCTCCTGGAACGCTCGGTCCGGCGTCCCGAGCAGGGCGCGAGCGTGGCCTGCCGTTAGACGGTCCTCGGCGACTAACCGCTGGACCGACGGAGGCAGCTGGAACAACCGCAAAGCGTTGGTGACAGCGACCCGGCTCTTACCCACTCTGGTCGAGAGCTGTTCGTGAGTGAGCCCGAAGTCCTCGATCAGCTGCTGGTAACCGGCGGCCTCTTCAAGCGGGTTGAGTTCCGCCCGGTTGAGGTTCTCGATCAGCGCCTGTTGCAGGCTCTCACCTTCGGACGCAGTACGAACGATGGCCGGGATGGTGTCCAGGCCGGCCCGTCGCGCTGCCCGCCAACGTCGTTCGCCGGCAATTAGTTCGTACTCGTTTTCGCCGAGCTGGCGCACCAGGATTGGCTGCAAGATCCCGATCTCGCGCACCGATGCCGTTAAGGCGGCAAGGGCGTCCTCGTCGAAATGGTCGCGCGGTTGGCGGGGGTTGGGGCTGACGACGTTGACCGCCAGCTCCACGAGTGCTCCTCTGTCCCTAAGGGTCTCGGTAGGGATCAAGGCGCTCAAACCTCTACCCAACCCGCTGCGGCGCGCCACCACTTACCTCCTTGGCTAGTTCCCGGTAGGCCGTCGCGCCTCTCGAAGTCGGGTCGAACACGACAATAGGTTGACCGAATGACGGAGCTTCCGACAGCCGGACGGTCCGCGGCACCACGCTGCGGCATACTCGGTCTCCGAAGTGGCGGCGCACCTCGTCGACGACTTGTTCGGCCAAGCGCGTCCGGGCGTCGTACATAGTCATAATTATGGTGGTCACACTCAAACTGGGGTTGAGGTTGGCTCTCACCCGTTCGATGTTGTTGAGTAGTTGGCCGAGGCCCTCCAGCGCGTAGTACTCGCATTGGATCGGGACGGCCACCTCTTGCGCCGCCGCCAGGGCATTCACGGTCAGGAGGCCGAGAGACGGCGGGCAGTCGATCAGCAAGAAGTCGAAGTCGCCCAGCACGCTCCCCATCGCCCGTTTGAGGCGGAGCTCCCGGCTGAAGGCGGGGACGAGCTCGATCTCGGCCCCGGCCAGGTCAATCGTGGCCGGCACCAGGAAAAGGTTGCGCAGGTTGGTCGGCTCTATGCAGTCCTCGATCGGGACATCGTGCAATATGACGTCATAGATGGAGCCATCCAGATTGCGAGCGTTGACGCCGAGACCCGTGGTTGCGTTGCCTTGAGGGTCAAGGTCAATCACGAGAACGCGATAACCCAGTTCGGCCAGTGCGGCCCCGAGATTGATGGCGGTGGTGGTCTTGCCGACCCCGCCCTTTTGGTTAGCGATGGCCAGCACTCGCGGTAGCGGCGGCTTCTCCGCCGAGGAGGGAGCGAAATTGTGGGCCGTCACCAGGTCTTCACCGGCGGTTTTCAGGTGCTCGAGCCCGTCCGGCGCCTCGACCCGATGGTCTTCGCTAGCCGCGCTTTCTACCTGTGGAGCTTGGGCCGTATCGAGGGCGCCGTCTGCGTCTGGTGGCGCTTCAGGCCATGGCGGGTTCGTCATTACATCACTCATCCTGTCTCGCAACAACAGCTACAGCAAGCATCAGTCATCTCAGGGCTCAAATGGCCTGCTCCCGCCTAATGCGGTCAAAGACCTCGGCCGCCCTCGACCTGTAGTTGAATTCTTTCTGCGGTTTCTGTGCTTGTGCCCTCTCCGTCTCGTCATGGGCAGCTGGTGGATCAGCCAAGATCGTCGCACCCGGCGGGGTCAACTTTTGCCGGTACCGCGCCTTCATCTCCGCATAGCGCTCGGCACTCTTCGCATCCAGTTGAGGTGAGAGGTGGTGGTCGAGCAGGGGCACGAGCACATCCCGGAGATAGCTACCGCGCCCCATCCACTGAAAGTAGTGCCTGCCGTCGTGGTTGTACGGCCCGTAAAGCTTTCCGCCAGGAAATGTGCGCTCGATCCAGCGGAACAGTGGAGCATGGCGTACGTGCATGCGCAACGTGATTTGAGGCTGGCGACCGTCCCCGCCGAAGTGCCCTTCGCCGATCAGCAGACCTATCATCACGCCTTCTTCGAACTCCGTAGCCAGGCCCTCGCTCCTTCCGCCGTGGGAAGCCCGTCGCTGGCGGACCCCTTGTCCTACTGTCGTGTGTTTCACCGTATGGTAGCACGTGGAACATTCAGCTCCTCGCCCCCCTCAGCACGTCCGGGGTCCGTGAGAGCGGCTTAGAAGAGTGGCCGCTTAAAGGGTACCCCGACGCGTCGTGGGTACCTCGGCCCGCAACTCTCGGTTGAAAGAAGCCCGCTGATTGATACCGGCCCGATGGTCGTTGTGAGCGCCTTGGTGAACAGCAGTTCTAGGCCTAACTCGGCCAGCCCTTCCCGAGGCCAGCGTTCCAGTTGCCTTTCGGGCGGCTCAGCCACGAGCAAACGCCCTCCGACTCGTAGGAGGGGCGCCGCACATTCTGCCGTCGCCGCTGGTAGCCCGAAGCCCCTGGCCGTGACCAACGCGGCTGTCTCCCGCCACTCACTCCGACCTGTAAGTTCGGCTCGTTCACAACGAACGCCCGTCCTTGATGAAATGCCGAGCTCTTTAGCAGCTTCCCGTAGCCAGGCGGCCCGGCGAGTGTTGCTGTCGACCAGAAGCCACCTGGTCTCGGGCCACTGCAGAGCGAGCACGAGCCCAGGCAGCCCCCCACCGCTCCCCAGATCGACGGCCAACCCCTCAGGAGGGTCTCCGACTGCTTCGGCGAACGCCAGACTCCGCGCTATCTGGTCCGTAACAGGGCCAGGGCCCAGGAACCCGAGCCGGCGGGCGTCGTTGAGGACGATCTCCAGATGGTGGCCATACTGCGGCGCCAGCATTAGAGGGTTCGCTCGAACCAACTCACAACGGGAAGAATTAAACATCCGGCGGGCCTGCTCGGCTGCGCGGCCACCCCGAGGTAACTAGGAGCTGACGCTCTCCGACTGTTGCTGGCTACTGTCGGGTGCCTCCTGCTCGCCGGCCCCCTCGGGGGGTGTCGGGAGCAGTACCACCCGGCGATAGGGCTCTTCACCTTCGGACGTGGTCGACACACCGGGTACGGCGTTGACAGCGTCGTGCACAACCTTGCGGTCTGCGGGCGGCATTGGTTCGAGGGCGCGCCTCGTGTTGCTCTCACGAACTTCGGCAGCCACCTCTTGGGCGAACCGCGCTAACGCATCCTGCCGCCGTTTCCGGTAGCCATTGACGTCAACGACGACACGGCATTCGGACGACCCCACGCGGTGTTGCAGCACAGTTCGCGTCAGCTCCTGCAGGGCAAGCAACGTAGTCCCTCTGGGACCGATGAGCGTACCCAAGTTTTCTCCGTCAATCTCGAGCTCGACCACTCCCTCGGCGAGGTCGTGCGAGCTGACGGTAGCCGTGGACCCTAGTTGGGCCAGGAGCCCCCGCAAGAACTCCTCGGCCAGCCGCACCTGTTCTTCCATCGATTCCGTCCCCACTTCGCTGAAGTTAGCGTCTTCCTGGTCCGGTGTGGCACCGGGAGCCGTTGTCGATGTCCGCTTGCGCCGCCGACCTCCCGGTGTCGGGCCGGCGGACTGGGAATTGCCGCCTTGGGCCTCTCCTGCGCCCACCTTAACGTCGCCAGCATTTTCATCGACGTCGCCGCTTACGCCCGACTGTCGAGGCACCGTGACCGGCGGAGGAGAGCCGGAGCCCGAGTCGGCCGCGGCACGGCCGCGTCGGCGGTCCCTTCTCTCGCCCTTCGAGCGCGGGTAGCGCGGCTGTACCCGCGCTCGAACCCGGGCTTCTTCCTTGAGGCGCCCGAAGAGACCGAACTTCGGTTCCGAGACGACCTGCAAGTCGGCATCGGCCTCACCCACGCCCAGCTGCTCCAGCGCCGCCTTCTTGGCCTCTTCAACCGTGCGGCCAGTAGTTTCGACCCACTCCATCCTTAACGCCCCTTGCGGCGCCGGCTGCGGTTCCTTTGGCCGCTGGCCTGCGAGCTCGGGTTCCCGCTGGGAACTTGCCCATTCGTATTCCCATCGCTCGGCGCCCCGTTTTCGCCGGGCGGAAGTGACTTGGGAGGGGCCTTAGCCTGCGGCATCTTGGCCTGGGACGGCTTTGCCTGCCCTGGCCCCGACTGCGCGGGCCCGACTGTGCAGGCCCGGACGGGGCGGGCTTTGATGACGGCGGTCCCGCCCGCGGCGGCTTTGACCCCCCCGGTTTCGTCTTCTTGCGCTCGGTATCGTCGAGGCGCGCTTCCATCACCTCTATGTCGCGATCGTCCTTTGCCACCAGGGCAATGACCTTCGGGTCGTAGTGGTACATCATCCATTGCTGACCAACTCTGAACAACGCTGACACGGCGTAGTAGAGGACAAGGCCGGATGGCAGCCGGATGCAGATGAGGCCGAAGATCACGGGGAAGAACCTCATGAGCTGCATCTGCGAGTTCATCTGCTGGTTCTGGCGAACCATCGGGTTCAGGTTGGTTATCTGGACCTGCTGGTAGTAGTTGGCCCCGATCATGATCAGCAGCAGCAGCAGGCTGCCGAAGATCTCTCCGAAACCGAGCCCCTTGGTTAGAGCCGTCCAGGCGCTCTGGGACAGGTTGATGCCAAAGGCGTGCATCTGCGCGCCCTCGCCGGGCGGCGCGCTGGCGACCAACGCCTTGTACATCGCTGTACCCGGGTTGAGGTAGAGCGGCATGGCGTGGCAGGCATCGCCCTTACAACCGGCCGGGCCTTGGCGCTGAGGCCGGTTATCACCCTGTAAAGGACGTAGAACAGCGGCAGGGGCAGCAACGTAGGTATGCAACTGCCGAAGGGGCTGACCCCTTCTTCTTTGTACAGTTCGGTCAGTGCCTGGTTAAGGGCCACCCTGTCGTTCTTGTGCTGTTGCTGAAGCTGCTTCATCTTCGGTTGCAGCTTCTGCATGGCGAGCATCGAGCGCGTCGACTTAAGGGTCAGCGGCACGACGAGGATCATGAACGTCAGCCCCAGCAGGAAGATCGCGATCCCGTAGTTGGGTATTAGGGCGTAAAAGGCGGCCAATACCCATGCGACAAGCTGGCTGAGCGCGGTCATGCAGGGTTCTCTTCAGCGGTGGCCCCGACCGGGGAGGCCGGGTCCGGGACCGGGTCGAACCCGAAGGGCCGCCGGGCCTGCACCTGCCCAGGCGGCGAATGACCATGGGCATCGCCCTCCTCACACCAAAACGCTGGATGGCTTCCACGGCGTAGCCGGAGCAGGAGGGCACAAAACGGCATGCGGGGCTTCGGCCGGCGGTCACCGCCTGATAGGCAAGGATGATGCCCCTCAGTGCCTTGCTGGCGATTGAGGGCCGTGAAACAGGAGCGCTGGTCAATGTCATGGCCCCTCCAAGGTGGGGCTTTCCTGATTCGAGGCTACCGGCTTTCGGGCCAGAGCCTGGCCCGGAGCTGTCTGGCCCGGAGCTGGCTGGCCCGGAGCTGGCTGGCCCGGAGCTGGCTGGCCCGGAGCTTCCAGATTGGGAGCTTCCAGATTGGGAGCTGCCAGATTGGGGGGTCGAAGTCCCCTCGTAGCGCGAGCGAGATGGGCCGACAGGTCTTGGAAGCTCAGGGTGGCTGCCGCTGGATTGGCGCGAATCAGATAGGTACCGCTCGGTAGCAGCATTTGCCGGGCTGCCTCGCGTAGGCGCCGGCGAAGACGGTTGCGTGCTACGGCGTTGCCGACCCTCTTTCCTATCGCGAATGCGAGGGTTGGAGGCCCTTCCGCCGGGCCCGGGATCCAGGACACCGTAAGCGGCCCCGAGCGAGTTGTGGTCGCCCGCCGTAGCCTTTCGAAAACAGGCTGTCGCCTCGTTGCTCACCTCAAACTGCCAGGCGATCCCGGCCCTTCAGGCGGCGCGCCTTCAGAACTGCCCTCCCGGCCCTGGTTGACATGCGATGGCGGAACCCGTGCCGCCTGGCCCGACGTCGGTTGTGGGGTTGGAAAGGGCGTTTCACTCTTTGCCTCCTAGGTAAGACCCGTTATCGCGCAACAACACGCTGCTCTTCAGCCCTCCCCGCCGTGGCGGGCCGCTATTGGCCCGGTTCGCCAGGGGAACGGTCCAGCCGGTGCGCGTTAGCCAAACAGCCTACGGCGTTCCACTCCAGCGTAGGGGACCACTGCCGTTCGCGCCAGCAGGCCTTTTCGTGCGGGTTGGACCGCCTTTTGTGGGTGGGACCGAGTACCTTCGAAGAGTGGCCGCGCAGGACCCACGTAGTTGGGCATCACAGGTTCCCGGGGGCCAGGTGCCCGCTAACGGAGGGTCGTCGCAGCCCGGCCCGTGGGGGGATATGCCCTGGCCCGGTCCACCTGAGGCCGCCTTGGGCGCGAGTAGTCCCCGCCCAAGCAATCTCGGGCCAAGCGGCAACGGGCCAAACGGCAATGGGCCAAGCACCAATGGGCCAAGCGGCAACGGGCCAAGCACCAATGGGCCAAGCACCAATGGGCACGGCAACGGGCGAGCTACCAAGCCTTACGTTGGGCGGATACCGGCTCGAGCCGCAGTGGTGGCTTTGCCCGGCGCTGCTATCGGCGTCCTGCTTGCGGGGATCGGCGCTGCTATCGGCCAAAGCATCACGGGCAGCTCGACGAGCGCGCTTTCTGATTTCCTCGGAGAAGCCGGGCTGTGGGCGGCCATGCTCGGCACTGTCCTGTACGTATCGCGCCGCTACGGTACGGCCAGTTTGCAGCGCGATTTCGGGCTGGCGGTCAAGCTCAAGGACCCGCTTTGGGGTGTCTGCGCAGCCATATGTGCGTTTCTTTCTGCTGCGCTGGTCCTTTTGGTCTTTTCGGGCAGCAAGTTCTCGGGCAGCAACGATCAGATCCTCACCCAACAGAAGGGTCACGAGGCCGGGATCGTCATTGTCACCCTGATAGTCGCGCTCGGCGCCCCCTTTTTCGAGGAGTTGTTCTTCCGGGGTTTCCTGCGGACAGCGCTGCAGGATCGGTTCGGCCGGCACGGTGCCGTTTGGTTACAGGCGGTGTTTTTTGGGCTAGCCCACGCTGGCGAGGCCGGGACTGCCTTGGGCAATGTTTCCGTCGTGCTGGCGATGTTCACCGTGGGCGTCATTCTGGGGTATACGGCGATGTTGACCGGTCGGCTGGGGGCCGGGATGATCGCCCATTGCCTGTTCAACCTCATCGCCGTGGCCTCCGTGGTGTGAGCTGCCGATGAGCTCGCCACACGGCGCCGCTCGCAGACAGGACACAGAACCGGTCGGGGGTTTAGCGAGCATCCCCGGCGAGCCGGCCCGGGACGTAGAGCTCCGCCAGGATGCACGGCTCGCACAGGATCCACAGGCCCGCCAGGATCCACAGGCCCGCCAGGATCCACAGCCCCACCAGGATCCACAGCCCCACCAGGATGTCGAGCTCCACCAGGACAAAGAGCGACACCATCGCACCGTCCAGCGTGGGTGGGCCCGAGCCGCGGTGTTCGGGGTGAGCGACGGGCTCGTTACCAACGTCTCGCTCATCTTGGGCGTGGCCGGAGCGCAGCCGGGCGCCAGCTATATCCGGTTGGCTGGCCTCGCCGGGTTGCTGGCTGGGGCCTTTTCGATGGCGGCCGGGGAGTACGTCTCCATGTCGGCGCAGCGCGAACTATTGGCGCGAGAGCTGGAGGTGGAGCGTCGCGCGCTTATTGACGCCCCCGAGGCTGAGTTCCGAGAGCTGGCGGAGCTGTACGAGAGGCGGGGCCTGCCGCCGGAGGCAGCTTCCTATCTGGCTCAAATGATGATGAGGACTCCTGAGTTGGCTCTGGAGGCGCACGCTCGGGAAGAGATCGGGATCGACCCCTCGACCCTGGGGTCTCCCTATTTGGCCGCCCTTACTTCTCTAGTCAGCTTCATGTTGGGCGCGGCTATCCCTCTGGCGCCCTGGTTTTTCTTGACGGGGGCTCCGGCGGTCGCCGCGTCCGTCAGCCTGGTCGCCGTAGCGTCGATATTGGCTGGTCTTGTGCTCTCGCGAGCGACTGGCCGGTCCCCGGCGCGCAGCGCCTTCCGTCAACTGGCAGTGAGTATGCTCGCGGCCGGTCTTACCTACCTGATCGGACGGCTGATCGGCGTCAGTGTGCTCCACTGAGGTACATCCGGCCTACCAGCGGCAGTGTTAGCCACCGGTGTTAGCCAGCACATATGCGACGAGCCCCTAATCCGACCGGCCCAGCGGCCGATTTGACAGGCGAAGAGCCTAATTCGAGCGGCCAAGTCGTCGTCGTCGATGTGGTACGGACACCTTATGGTCGGCGTGGGGGAGCACTCTCATCGTGGCACCCGGTCGACCTGTCAGCCGAGCTGCTCACTCAGCTGGCCACACGCAACGGCATAGACGGCGGGGCCATCGACGATGTTGTCTGGGGCTGTACGTCGCAGGTCGGGGCGCAAGCGTGCAACATTGCCCGCCGGGCCGTCCTCGCCGCCGGTTGGCCGGAGGCTGTACCGGGTGCCACGGTAGACCGGCAGGCCGCATCATCAGCCCAGGCCGTTCACTGGGCGGCCCAGTCAATCATGTCCGGCGCGCAGAGCCTGGTCGTCGCTGGCGGTGTCGAAGTTATGACCGCCGTACCTCTGGGGGCCAGCCTGGCCGTGCCAGCCGTCGGCAAACCTTATGGCCACCGTCTTCAGGAGAGGTACAAGAACGGAGGTGGATTGCTACCCCCGGGATTGGTGGCCGAAGAAGTGGCCCTCAGATGGTCGCTCAGCCGCTCGATCCTGGACGATTGGGCGCGCACGAGCCGCGATAGGGCACGGCGTGCCCAGAAACCACGTCCGCGGTATATGTGCAGTGTGCCGACTCCACCTCATGGCGTGTTAACCAAGGACGAGATGGTCGGAGCCTCTCTATCGCCGTGCCGAAATGGCAGCCTTGCTACCCACTTACAAAGACGGCGGCGTGATTACGGCGGCAAACATTTCGGCTGAGGGAGATGGGGCCTGCGCGTTGCTTCTAGCCAGCCCAGGCCGTGCCCGTACCCTGTCGCTCGTACCTCGGGCCCGGTTCGTTTCTTTCGCCACCGCTGGTACAGCGCCTGACATCTGGCCAATGGCTACTCTGCCGGCGACGTGGGAAGCCTTGAAACGAGCGGGCCTGGGCGTTGAGGACATTGACCGCTGGGAGATCTACGAAAGCAGTGCGGCGGCGGTGCTGGCGTGGCGAGCTGAGATGGGCGTGGCGCCCGATAAGGTCAACCCGGGCGGCGGAGCACTGGCTACGACCGCTCCACTCGGGGCAGTGGGGGCGGGTCTCTTTGCGGCCGCAGTTGACGGGCTATCAGAACGGGGCCAGCGGCGCGCCCTCGTGTCAGTCGCTGGTGACGCCGGCGTCGGCACCGCCTGCGTGCTGGAATGTGTCTGATTAATCCACAGCTGTGGACGAACCTGGGGAGTGTCACACAGTTGTAACTTCCCGGTAATTAGCTGGTTGGCTCGATTCGGCCCGGATTTTGCTCGCAGCGCTCGCCGTGTGCGCGGCGGAAAATGGGTCGTCGGGCATCTGGCCGGGGCCGAGGCGCTGCCCTCCCGGCTTGGGGCCAGCATGACGGCCGCGTCATCGGTAGCCCGCCGCCCCCGGCTTGGGCAAATAACGTCCATGTAGGCATGTGATCGGCCTCAAGCCGCGCCACGCCCTTGGGTTCTGGCGACCTCGGTCAGAGCTGGCACGCCGTTGGTCAGAGCTAGTAAGGAGGTCGGGATGTCAAGTGTGCCGAGAGGGAACGACGTCGATAACGACGGCGATATTGTCACCAAACTCAGTCCCCGGTCTGTGAGCGGTACCACCGCTCGCTTCACCGAGATGCTGGCGGCCAAGGGGTTGAGGCTCTTTGCCGTTATCGATCAGAGCGCTGAGGCCCGCCAGGTCGGCCTCGAATTGCGCGAAACAACGCTGGTCCTGTTCGGCAGTCCGGCCGCCGGAACGCCGGTTATGGTGGCCTCACCGTTGTCGGCCCTCGACCTCCCGCTCAAGATCCTGGTCTGGGCGGACGGGCCCGAAACGAAGGTTTCCTATGTTTCACCTCAGGCTCTTGCTTCCCGGTACCAACTGGCTCCAGAACTGGCTGGCAACCTGGCCGCCGTCAACGCCCTGACAGACGCGCTCGTGGCTGACTGAGCACGCTCTGACTGAGCACGCTCTGACTGAGCACGCTCTGACTGAGCACGCTCTGACTGAGCACGCTCTGGCCTTTGCCGGGGCCCTTCACCCGGTCTTCATGCTGAAGGTGTACAGATCCGGTTATGCGAATCCTGGTGGCCGAAGACGACGCCGCGCTTCGTTCCGTCCTCGAGCGCGGCCTCAACGAACACGGGTATGTAGTCGACCCCGTCGCCGACGGGGAGGAGGCGCTCGGTTTCCTGCGTACCTATGAGTACGAGGTCGCCATCATCGATTGGAGGATGCCGAAGGTTTCGGGGCTCGACGTCGTCCGCGCGTTGAGGGCAAGGCGCTCGGCGCTGCCAGTCTTGATGCTCACGGCGCGGGACACGGTCTCGGACAGGGTCATGGGCCTCGACGAAGGCGCGGACGACTACCTGGTCAAGCCGTTCGATTTTGGGGAGCTCCTGGCCCGGCTGCGCGCCCTCCAGCGCCGGCCCCCGGCATTGCAGCCTCCGAAACTCGTGGTGGGCGACATAGAGTTCGACCCCTCCACCCGGAAAGTCCGGGCTGGTCTTGCGGAACCTCTTCTGACCGCCACGGAGCTGGCCATACTCGAGCTCCTTATGCGCCGCTCGCCGACGGTGGTCCACCGGCAGTCCATTGCGTTGAACGTGTGGGCTGAAGAGGCGGGGGCGGTCGGCTCGAATACGATAGACGTCCATCTCGCCCGTTTAAGGGCCAAGCTGGCCGCAGCGCATGTTCGAATCGAGACTGTACGAGGCGTGGGGTACCGGATGATACCTGCGTGACCCGGCTGCACCATCGGTCGCAACCCAGGTGGGCGCACGCCGCCCGGGTGGCAGCCGCGGTGGCGTCGCTGATTGCGGTCCTTTACGTAGTGGCGACGGTCTCATTTGACGCCGTCGACACCCGGCAGCTTGTGGCGCAAGTCGATGGCGCGCGTCAACGAGAGGCTCGAGTCAATCGCCAGCCAGGGAGGTCTCAAGACGCTGGACGCCAGCCGCCTCTTGCCTGCCGACAAGGACGTTGACGACGCGCCGGTCGTCGTTTGGCTGGCTACCACCCACGGCCATGCGGTCGGGCTGACGCTTGGAGCACCGCCTTTGCCCGCTGGCGCCTGGTCTGGCTCCCGGCAGCCGACGACCGCCGAGCTGGGGAAGGGTACCTTCAGGCTGCAAGGCGACCGGCTGGGTACCTCCTGGCTTATAGGAGGCCAGAGCCTGGCCGCCACCCAGCACGTCGAAGCGGTCGTCGACCGGGCCGAAATAGTTGCCGGTCCCCTTCTCGTGCTGGCCATGTTCTTCGGAGCACTTGCTATTGGCCTCATGGCCTCCCGGCCCATCGAACAGGCTCGCCAGCGCCAGCTCGAGTTCACGGCCGACGCGTCCCACGAGCTCCGAACGCCTCTCACCGTTATCGAAGCCGAGGTCGGCCTGGCCTTGAGCGCTCCCCGCGACAGCGAGAGCTATCAGGGCACGATCGGCAGGATTGGCACGGAGGGCAAACGGCTGCGCCACATCGTCGAGGACCTTCTCTTCCTGGCTCGTTTTGACTCGAAGCCGCCCACGCCCAATGACGAGCCCGTCGACCTGCCCACGCTGGTGGACGCTTGTACGCAAAGGTTCCTGGCCGTGGCCGAAGCCCGCGGCATTGAGCTTTCGGCCGGGCGCGAAGGGAGCGGTGACATTCTGATCGAAGCCCCGCCGGGGTGGGTCGACCGGCTGTGTGGCGTGCTGGTCGACAACGCCTGCCGCTACGCCGGGCAAGGAGGTTGGGTGCGTGTCGTCGTGGCCGGCCACGGGAACTCGGTCAGCCTGGTCATCGAGGACAGCGGTCCGGGGATCCCGATGGAGGAGAGGCCCGTCCTTTTCGACCGGTTCCAAAGGGGCAATGACGGGGGGAGGGAGCGGGGCTCGGCTTGGCCATCGCCGATGCGGTTGTGCGCTCGACGGGGGGAAGGTGGCGAGTGGCCGATGCCCCCGGTGGCGGTGCCCATATGGAAGTTGTCTGGCACCGCTTCCGGGCCCGCGACGCGGTTCTGGAGAAAGAGCGCCAGGATGAAGGCACCGTTCTGTCACGGCGGCGTCCCCAACCAGCTCAGCCGCACTACTAGGCGCCCAGCGCCCGGCGCACAGCCTCCAGGCGGGCGGGTTCGACCCGCCACCAAACCCACCGACCGCGCTTCTCCCCTATGAGCAGGCCGGCGTTGGCGAGGACCTTCGTGTGGTGCGACACGGTCGGTTGGCTCTTCCCTAGCGGAGCTTCAAGGTCGCACGAGCAGACCTCGACCTGGGCGGCCACAAGGGAGAACAGACGAAGGCGTACCGGGTCAGCCAGGGCGCCCAGAAGCTGGGCCAGCTCGGTTGCGTGAACCTCCTCAAGTGGGGCCTCAACGACGGACGGGCAACAAAAGGAGGCCTTCTCCATGATTTGCCTCTTCCCGGCTCTCTCGGCGGTCACGGGCCTCCAACACCAGTCACACATACAAATGGTGGCGCCAAAAACATTGATATCAGTCAATAGACTAGCCGTCTGCACGGCCGCATGTCGCTCAAGCGGGCTGCCGTGGCCCGGCGTTCATGTGCCTGTAAGGCGTTGTCCGTACGGTGTAGCCAGTGCGCGGCCAGCATTATCGATGCTCGGGGCCACCCGCGCCCTCCTGCCTGCTCTTCTGGATGACACTGGAAACATGACACGGCTTGGTCCATCGAGGAACGCTGGCGCCCCCGTAAGAGGTTTCTACCTCTTAGAGGAGGCACGTTTCGATCGTCGTGCGTTTGTTGTCGCGAACCCAGAGGAGGACGGCACGACTGAGGAGATCGCCTTCGGCCCGGCCGGCCACGCCGCTATGGGCCCGGCGACGACCTGAGGATGCCCGTAGTGGCTGATCGTCGCGGTCGCAACGACGGGCCGCGGCCCGCTGAAGCCCGGGCTACCACCGCCCGGGCCAAGGGCGCCGCGAAGCGGCCGGAGCCAGGTCGTGGGCGCCACTCGGGCGTGTTGGCGCTGGTCGCCCTGGTTGCCATCGCCCTCGGCGGCGCGTTGTACGGCGTCCGGGACCGAGGCGGGACCTTGCTCCAACTCGGCCGCGGGGCGACAGTTCGGGTCCCCGACCTCTCGTCCCTTTCGCCGCTTAGGGCGAAGATTGTTTCTCTGGCCGAAAGCCAGATCGGCTATTCCAGCAACCCATCGGGGACATATTGCAATAAGTACAGCGCCTACTGGTACTCAGGAGCGGACGACTGCGGCAATGGCAACCTGGACGAGCAATGGTGTGCGGACTTCGCCGCCTGGGTGTGGCGCCAAGCGGGGGCGACCGTCACTTATGAGTACAAGAACGGCGACCTCAATTCGTCTGCGGCCAGCTTCTACGAGTGGGGTGCGTCCAACGGGACGTGGCACGCGGCGGGCTCGGGTTACGTTCCCGTGCCCGGCGACGTGGCTGTTTATGGCCTCGACATCGCCCACCTGGTTGCCGTCCACGTGGCCATCGTCATCGGTTACCAGTCCGGTGACCGGGGGCCGACGGCCGTCAACGGTGACGGCGACCTCACCGGTTTCAGCGTGGTCGAGGTCCGGGCTGATGAGTACCTGGCCGACACCGACCCTGGAAGCGCCCCGTTGTCGGGGTACGTTTCCCCCAGCTACCGGCCCGGCAGCGCTGTAACCGGTGGGTGAACATATGCCCTCCGTGCCCCGCCGGCGTATCTCCGGTGCCATTGTCCTCCTCGTTTATATGCGGGGCCCGGGACCGGTCCCACAAGCGGCCGCCAATCACTAGGAGCTGAACGTTGCTCGCCTTTTTCGATCCCACCAATTTTGTCTCATCGTGGGGCTACCTGGCCATCTTCCTGCTTTCCGTGCTGCAATCCTGCTGCATACCGACGTCCTCGGAGCTGACCTTGGGTTTCGGCGGCGTGCTCGCCGCCGAGGGGAAGTTGAGCCTGCCCGGGGTGATTGCCGCCGGCGTGGCCGGAGAGGTGGTCGGTGCTTACATCGCCTGGTTTATCGGCCGGGCCGGAGGACGGCCTTTTGTACAGCGGTACGGCCGGTATGTGTTGCTCACCAACCGAGATCTCGACCGGGCTGAGGGGTGGTACCAGCGCCACAGTCGCTGGGGTGTGTTCGGGAGCCGCCTGCTGCCTGTGATCCGCAACTTTGTGGCCGTTCCTGCCGGTGTGGCCGAAGTACCTCTTGTCCGCTTCGGTTTGCTGACATTCGCGGGCAGCCTGGTCTGGTGCAGTGCGATGGCCATTATCGGGTACGAGCTCGGTTCGAGCTGGAAATCGGTCATGCACGGCTTCAGCGATGCCGGCTACCTGCTCATTGGCCTGGCAGTACTGGCTGTGGCCGTGTTCCTGGCCCACCGTTATCGGTCCTACAAGAGAGAAACCTCCCGGGAGCGTTCAGAGGCAGCCCGCGCTCGATCGGGAGGTCACTTCTCTAACGGCACGGCGGGCCCATCACCTGCGCCGACCGACATCGCCCCCCGGCCCGAAACCGTGGAAGTGGTGGAGGGTCAGGCGAGCGGGGGCTAGTCCCCGTCGGCTTCCTTGAGGGCGGTCCCCACCGTGTCGTCGACGGTCCAACGGGACGGTGGGAGGTGGTGCTCTCTTGCCCACGTATAGGTGAGCTCGTTGCTGCCGGCGTTCTGTAGGAGCTCGGAACCCAGGCGGTCGTGAGCGAGGTACATGCCGACGCGAGCTCGCCAGGTAGGACGTTGCCGCGGGACCGACGAGTTTGACCAACCGAGCAGGCGGGAGCGGCCGCCGACTATGGCCGCCAGCGTCACCCCCACTCGGGCGAAGGTCCCGAGCCCGGACTCGACTTTGCCGACGTCGTGGAGCAGCGCAGCGGCGACGACCTCCCGGGAAGGTTCGCCGGGGCTAAGGAGACGGATCGTTTCCCGGGCTACATCGACAGCATGGCGCCGGTCAGGGCCGGACATTTGCCGCCAGAGGTCACGCTCGCCGTCCAAAAGAAAGCTGACCGCCCAGGCTTCGTCGCTCTGCGCAGGGCCCGCCGGAGACAGGGCGCCAAAGAAGCGCCCCGCCAAATGACGCCACGAACCGAAACCCTGGGACGCCATCCGCCTCCTAAGGTAGCGCGCTCCTGGTGGGGCTTAAGGGGTTATGGCCGAAGATAATGGCCGCGGGGCCGAGGGCCGGCCGCCGTGAGGCACAAAGACGCTGCTCCCGCGACGATGCCGACTACCTGTATTGGGTCGATATGGCAAAACCGCAGACGATTAGCCCCAGGCCTCCGAGCAAGTACCAGTTAGACGGTGCGGCGGGCAGGAGGCTGATGTAGTTAAGGACGATCATCAAGATGCCGGCGCCGAAAAACGTCAGCATGAACGCCGGCACCCACCAGGGGCTGTGACGGTACTCCGCCGGCAAGGGAGCGGTATAGCGGCCACTGACGGTAGGCAGGTCCGTCCCCTGCCGGCGGGCGTCCGCTCTGGGCGTCACCCGCCCCGGGGCCTCTTTCGTGCGACGGGGCATACATAGAGGATATGTGACCGGCGACCAAACCACTCCGCGCCGTTTGGCAGGCGCCATTTAATGGTCGGCCCCATTTAATGGCCGGACGCCCCGACGCCCCGCAACTAGCGTCTGCTCCATGCCGGCCAGGGTGCTCGTTGTCGACAATTACGACTCGTTCGTCTACAACCTGGTCCAGTACCTGGGCCAGCTCGGGGCCGAACCAATCGTCAGGCGCAATGACGCATTGGAGCTTGAAGAGGTGGCAGAGCTGGACATCTGCGGCGCTTTGATCTCGCCTGGGCCCGGGCGGCCCGAAGACGCCGGCATCAGCGTGCCTTTGATCAAAACGTTTGCCGGTCAATTCCCGATCCTTGGCGTCTGCCTCGGCCACCAGGCCGTCGGCTATGCCTATGGGGCCAGCGTGGGGCGAGCGGCTCAACTGCTGCATGGCAAGACCTCACAGGTCTCTCACGACGGCCGCGGGATCTTCGAAGGCCTGCCGTCGCCCCTTACGGCCACCCGTTATCACTCACTCGTGGTCGAAAGGGACACCCTGGGTAGCGACCTCGAGGTGAGCGCACGGGCCGAAGACGGCACTGTCATGGGCATCCGCCACAAGGCTCTGCCCGTTGAGGGGGTGCAGTTCCACCCTGAGGCGGTCCTTACCGTTGGAGGGCATCGCCTGTTGGCCAACTGGCTGGCGTCGTGCGGGCTGGGCGCCGCTCTGGAGGCCGTGCCCGCCGGGCCCCTGGCCGCCGGCCCCCTGGTGGCTGGCCCCCTGGCCGCCGTCCCGGGCACGGCCTGAAGAAGGCCGAACTCCCACGGCGCCCCGGGCGGGAGAAGGTTTGCTCTAGCCGTTGGCCCCCGGCGCGGTCCACCCGAAAAACCTGGGAACGGGACCGTATTACTGGTCACGGGCGTGACTGACGTCGCGCGCCGCCGTCGTGGTGGTAGCTGGCGCCGTAGTCGTGGTGGCGGCGGCGGGAGCCGTCGTCGTCGTCACCGGGGCGGTCGTTGTGGTCGCTCCAGTCGTGGTAGTGGCCGCCGTTGTCGTCGTCGCGGCCGTAGTAGTGGTGGCTGGCGCAGTGGTCGTTGTGGTCGTAGTGGCGACAGTCGTGGTTGTCGTCGGGCCCGTGTATTCGCCGATGTAGAGGGTAACCGTCGAATTCTGTTTGATGGACGTGCCCGGCTTCGGGTGGGTGGCCGTAACGTACCCGTCCTCGGAGGGGTTGGTCACGGGCTGGAAGTGCACGGTCGAGAACAACTGCAGTGCGGTTAGTTCTTTCTGGGCCTGCTCAGTCGTCTCGCCCACGAGGTCTGAGGGGATAGTGGCCATCTCCTGGCCCCCTGATATGTAGAGGGTGACGACACTGCCCCAGGGTTCGGGGCTGGCGGCGGCCGGCACCGTGTAAGCCACCAGCCCAGCCTTGACCGTGGCGCTCGCGACGGTGGCCTGGTTGCCGACTCTCAGGTGAGCAGCTTGCAACTTGGCGCCCGCCTCAGCAGCACTTAGCCCCTGGAGGTCCGGAACGGCGGTCTGAAGCTGGCCGGCGGAGCAGTAGACCGTGACCGTATTGCCTTGCTGGTCTTTCTGACCGCCCCCTGGCTGCGTGGAGATCACGAGCCCGGAGGCGATCGAGTTGCTGTTTTGAGGGACGTTCTTGACCTTGAAATCGTTGGAGTTCAGGGTGGTAGCGGCATTGCCGCAAGACTTGCCGAGTAAGCCGCTCGGTACCGGCACCATCGGCGCACCGGTGCTCACGTTGAGCATGATCACGTGGTTGGGCGGTACCACGGCACCGGCAGCCGGAGCGGTGCCAATGACTTGGCCTTTGGGCACGAGTGGGCTCTTTCCGTCCTCGGAGCTGACGTGCCTGAAGCCCTGGTCCTTCAAGATGGCGAGGGCTTGGTTCTCCGGGTCGCCCTTCAGGTACGGCACCTTGATGGCTGCCGGCGTGCCCCACCAGTTGGCGTTCTGACCGATGAAGAACACGACGGCGCCGAGCACGCCCAGGAGGACAACGAAGAGGGCCGCCCACCAGCCACCGCGGGAGCGCTGCTCGTCAGCTGGCGCGGTGGCAGCGTACGTGGCCCCGGTCTGGCCCACCAGGCGGGTGTCCTGTTGAGCATATGTGAGGTCGTAGCCGGGCGGATAAGCGGGAGGGCCGGCCACCGCCCGGGTTGCGGGCGGCCCCCCGGCCGGGGGCAGGGCGGCGACGGGTCGGCCCTGGTGAAATCGGGTCAGGTCGTCACGAAGTTCGGCCGCGCTCTGGTAACGGTCGTCGGGGTTCTTGGCCATCGCGGTCATGACGATCGCCTCGAAATCGGCCGGCACCGCCGCGTTGATGCTCGAGGGCACCGCCGGGTACTCACGGACGTGCTTGTAAGCGATGGCGA
The DNA here is from genome assembly GCA_963750465.1 of uncultured Acidimicrobiaceae bacterium. GTDB lineage: Bacteria > Actinomycetota > Acidimicrobiia > Acidimicrobiales > Palsa-688 > Fen-671. The sequence continues at coordinate 1,132,193 of CAVVRE010000037.1, read as the reverse complement.
CGGGGCTGTCCCCTGTGAATGGCGGCCGGCCCGTAACCATTTCGTACAGCACGACGCCGAGGGAGTAGACGTCACTTCGGGCATCCACCGGCTGGCCCTGGGCCTGTTCGGGAGAGAAGTAGCTGGCCGTGCCCATGACGGCCCCGGTTTGGGTGAGGCCTTCCCCGGCCTGGCTCACCGCTCGGGCAATGCCGAAATCCGCTACTTTGACCCGGCCGTTGTGGTCGATCAGCACGTTGCCTGGCTTCACGTCCCGGTGGATCACACCCCTGCGGTGGGCAAAGTGCAATGCACTGGCGACGTCAGCGCCAATGGAGGCGGCCCTGGTGGGGCGCGAGGGCGCCTTGCCGGATGCGCCACGAGAGAGTCTGCCCGTCGATGTACTCCATCACGATGAAGTAGGTGTGCTCGCCTTGGCCCCAGTCGTATATCGAGACGATGTTGGCGTGCGAAAGATTGGCTGCCGCCTGAGCTTCCCGCCGGAACCGCTCGACGAAGGACGGGTCCGAAGAAAGTTCGGGGAACAACACCTTGATGGCGACGGGCCGTACGAGCAGCAGGTCCTGAGCCAGGTAGACCTGCGCCATGCCACCGCGGGCGATGTGGCGCACGAGCTCGTAGCGCTCGCTGAAGACCTCAGGTGATGGCATGTCGGCCATAGCCTAGGGCTGGTAGAGGGCGGTGATTGATGGCGCGGGGCGCTCGTTACCCTGCTCATTCGCGCGTCGCTTGCCCCCGGGTTGGAGGTAGCTCTCGATGATGGCCTTGGCGATGGGCGCGGCGATCGTGCCCCCCTGGAACTCGTTGCCCCTCGGCTGGTTCTCGACCAAGTACAGCCACAGCGATCTGGGGGTCCGGGACGGGCGCGAAAGCTGCGAACCAGGTCTCGATGTTCGGCCCGCCCGTTTCGGCCGTCCCCGTTTTACCCGCCACCTGCACGCCGGGGATGCGGGCCGCCACCCCGGTGCCGTTAGGGCTGTTCACCACCGAGAGCATCAGATTGGTGACGTTGTCGGCGGTGGCCGAGGAGGTGGCCCTGAGCCAGGGATTGGCCTGTAGGCCTGTACCGTCTGGCCCTGCGAATTCGTCACCCTGTCCAACAGGTGCGGCGTCATGATCACGCCGCCGTTGGCAATGGCACCGGCGTCGAGGGCAACGGTCAGAGGGGTGGCTTGGACGCTCTCCTGACCTATGGCTGACTTAGCCAGTGCGGCCCGGTTCTGGTCGAACGACGACGCCGGCGGGAAGTACGACTGAGCTACCCCGGGCAGGTCCAGCGGAGGAGTGCTGTTCCAGCCGAACGCGGTCGCCTCGTCCGCCATACCTGTGGCGCCGACAGCCAAGCCGAGCTGGGCGAACCCGGTATCGCACGACACCGTGAAGAGGGCGAGGAGGTTGCCACCGCACGTCTCCCCGCCAAAGTTGTGCAGCACCTGACCGGCCGTATCGGGCAGGACAAAGCCCGAAACATATGGGAAGTTCCGGTTGGCGGCCGCCGGCTTGTGGTCGTAGACAGCGGCGGCGGTCACCATCTTGAAGGTGGACCCGGGAAAAAAGCGCTGCCGGTACGCGGCTGCCAGCAGCGGGTCCCCGGAGCCTGTGTTCAGAGCCTCCCAGGCGCTCTGGGCCACGGCCACGTTGTGGCTGGACACGGGGTTGGGGTCGTAGCTCGGGTTCGAGTACATCGCCAGGATGGCACCCGTTTTCGGGTTGAGCGCCACTACGGCCCCGTCGCGGCCGGCGAGCTCGGTTTTGGCCAGCCTTTTGCAGGCTGGACAGGACAGTGATCTGCACATTGTTGGGCGACGGGCTGGACGGTAAAGAACCTCTTCAACTGCCCCAGATTTCTGGGCAGTGTTATCGGAGTGTTGGACCTGCGTCAGATCGGAGTTGTATTCGCTTTCGAGCCCGTCCGAACCGTAATTCAGGGAAAAGTACCCTGTCAGCTGACCGAAAAGTGCTCCCTCAGGGTACTCCCGCTGGTATTTGTACTGGTCCTTGCTCGGCACGGACTGGGCCAGCGTCACACCGTCCGCCGAGATGATGGCGCCCCGGGGTTCCTCATATTCGGTTATGACCCCACTGGTGTTGTGAGGGTTGCTCACGAGGGCATTTGCATTGAAAATCTGGAGATAGTTGAGCATGCCGAAGAGCGTGACGATCAGGACGACGGCCCCAATGCCCACGGCCCGCACCCGGCGGTTGACCCCGGTCACCGGCCCGCCGCTCCTGTGTCGACGACCGACCAGCCATTGACCATTGCCGGCGCAAAGACGGTTTCGGGCACCGCCTCCCCGGCAATTGCCTGTTCGGATGCATTATCGTTAGAAATTCGCAACAAGATGGCCAGCAAGATGTAATTGGAAACCAGTGACGACCCGCCGTACGAAACGAAGGGAAGAGTAATGCCTGTGATCGGTATGATCCGGGTTATGCCCCCCACTACAACGAACACCTGTACTGCCAGAAGTATTGAAAACCCGGTGGCGAGAAGCTTGCTGAACGACCGTTGGGACCGTACGGCAACCCGGAGCCCAGAGCCTACCATCAATAAGTAAGTGATCAGGAGCGCGGTCACCCCGACTAGACCTATTTCCTCACCGATGGCCGCGAAAATGAAGTCAGTCGAAGCTTCGGGTATGACCCCGGGGTTCCCCTGCCCCGGTCCAACGCCCGACAAGCCGCCGGTCAGCGAGTGCAAACCAACCCTCGATTATCTGGTACCCGGACGTGGCAAAATGGGACCAGGGGTCGAGCCAGGCCTGGACCCGCGTTTGGGCGTGGTGGATGAAATCTAGAGCGATGACAGCGCCGGCGCTGAACAGCCCCCCACCTAGCACGAGGTAGGCCCATTTCCCGGTGGCCACCCACAGCAGGCCGACGAAGAGGGCGAAGAAAAGAAATGAGGATCCAAGGTCGTTTTCGGCCAGGAGGATGAGCAAAGACACGCACCAAGCGCCCAACAGGGGGGCCATGTACCTCGGTTCGAGCACGAGCCAGCGGCCGATCCGGCGCGTCCCCGTAGCCAATAGGTCCGCCCGTTCGGCCAGCACCGAAGCGAAGAAAATGGCGAGGGCCAGTTTGGCGAACTCCTCAGGCTGGAAGTTCAAAGGGCCAAATGTACCCACAGCCGGGCGCCGTTGATGTCTTCACCTATGTGGGGCACGAGTGGCAGGACCAAGAGGGTGACGCCGACGAAGGCGAACGAGTACCGGTAGCGTTCCAGAGTTACGGCGCGCGGGAAAAGGACCAGAGTGGCGATAAAGGCGATAACCGCCACGGCCGTCCAGGTGGCCTGGGCAGAAGCTTCTGCACTGTTCAGACCGGCGATGAACACGTAGCCGAAACCGTTCAACAAGGCCGCCAACGGTAGGAGGACGGGGTCGGCTTGAGGGGCCAACCGCCTTAGGGCCAGGTGGGCGACGAGCATCAAGCCGGCGACCAGGACGAGGAACGGGATTATGTCAGCGGGCAAGGAGCCGGCCGTCCCGAGGCTGGAGAGGCTGTACAAGCCGCCCGGTCAGCACGAGGACGAGCATGATCATCCCGAGTTCGCTGCGCCGGCGGGCCGGCCGTTGCCACGAGGGCCCGTCATGAGGGCCCCGTCATGAGGGCGTTGTCACGAGGGCGCCGTCATGAGGCCGTTGTTGCTTTGTGGACTGTCGTCGTTGTGGCGCCCTTGGCGTGGGCCGTCGGCGGAGAGGTTTTGGGGTGGGTGCTCGGGACGACGTGGGTGCTCGGGACGACGTGGGTACGTCGTGCCGGTGTGCGCCGTCGTGCCGGTGTGGACGCTCGTCGGGGTGTGGACGCTTGGTCGTGGTGCCGGTGTGGCGCCGTCGTGCCGGTGTGGACGCTCGTCGGGGTGTGGACGCTTGTCGTGGTGCCGGTGTGCGCCGTCGTGCCGGTGTGCGCCGTCGTGCGCGGTGTGCGCCGTCGTGCCGGTGTGCGCCGTCGTGCCGGTGTGCGCCGCTGGTGCGCGGTGTGCGCCGTCGTGCCGGTGTGGACGCTCGTCGGGGTGTTGACGCTCGTCGGGGTGTGGGTCGTCGGCGCAGTGCTCACGGTCGTCGTGGTGCTGTTGGCGGCGGTGGGCGGTCCACCCCTCGGCGGCGGGCGGTCAGCCAACTCCGCCTCTCGTTTTTCGGCCACGAGGTTGTTCACGTACTGGTGAGCCTGGCCGAGGGAGGGCTCGAGCTGCGCCGGACCTCAGTGCTTGCAAGTTGTAAGCCAGGACCGACGACGCCGAGTAATGGGTGACGTCGCTGAGGGTGGGGTTGAACCACAGGACCCCACCGGGACGTCCCTTGAAAATGGCAATGTGGCCCTGCGTAATGCCCACGAAGTAGGCCGATCTTGCGTACCAGGCCACGCCGGCAACAACGGCGCCGAGCACCAGGCAGATGGCGACGACAAAGCCCACGACTCTTAAGTTCACCCTTTTGGGGAATTCGTTCCTGGTCGAGGACGGATGGCTCGCCGTCGCTTTGGGAGTCCTCTCCCAGTGGTCCGGCCGAGGACCCGTTCCCGTCGTCGGGCGGACGCTGGTCGACGACTTGGGGGCCGGTGCTTTCGGAAGTGGTCGAGCTGGCTGGCCCGGGGACGACGATCAATGTGTCGGGGCTCTGATCGTTGGCCAGGACATCGACCACTACTACTGTGACGTTGTCACTGCCGCCTCTCGAGTTGGCCAGCTCCACTAGTTCGCTAGCGGCCTCGCTCGGGTCCGGAAAGCGAGACAGGATGGCCGCGATCTGGTCATCGGAGGCTTCACGAGGTAGGCCGTCGCTGCACAGCAAGTACCTGTCGTCGTTTTCGGGAGTTATCTCGATGATGTCGACTTCGACCGCCGGCTCGACGCCCGAGCGCCCGGGTCAGGACGTGACGCTGGGGGTGGACGGCCGCTTGGGCCTGGCTTATTTGCCCTTCGTCCACGAGTTCCTGGACCAGGCTATGGTCCACGGTGACCTGGCTGAGCGATTTGTCTCTGTAGAGATAGAGCCGCGAGTCGCCGATATGGGCCACGGCCAGACCGCTCGTCCCGTGCTCGTTTTCGACGACCGCCAGCGCCACCAGCGTGGTCCCCATGCCAAGCATGCCGCGGTTGGTGCGAGCCTTCTCCCACACGGCCCGGTTGGCGGCCTTGGCCGCGCTCTCCAGGGCAGCGGCGGTGCGCTCTCCGCTCGCCTCGAAGGCGGCGTTTAGGGCCTTGATGGCTGTGAGCGAGGCGACCTCGCCGGCGGCGTGACCTCCCATCCCGTCGGCCACAGCGTAAAGGCCCGCAGCGACCAATAATTGGTCCTGGTTGTTAGATCGGACGAGGCCGATGTCGGTGGCCGAGCCGACCACCAGCCGGGTCATTTACGCAGCTCCAGTACGGTTCGGCCCACCTGGAGCCGGTCTCCTTTGCGCACCGGCGCCGGGCCCGCCAGTCTTCGCCCATTCATCAACGTGCCATTGGTGCTTCCCAGGTCTTCCACCCAGTACTCGTTCTCCCGCCGGAAGACTCGAGCGTGCACCTGGGAAACGAAGTTGTCGCCGGGTAGCGGGATGGCGCACTCCGTGGAACGCCCGATCGTGAGCTCGTCCGCGAGCGCGAACGACTCCCCCGTGCCGTTGTCTACGCTCATGACGGCGAGTTGGTGGGGGAGGCTGCGCCCTTTGCGCCCGCCGTTGCCGGCCACAGCCGGAGCGTGCACCGGCTCTTCGGCCTCAGCGGGGACCACCCGGGGTTCACGCAGCTCGACCCATACGGCCCGCAGGACGCGCAGAAAGAAGAGGTAGAGCAGCGCCAGGAAGACGTACTCGAGAAACCGGAGGGCCGGATCGGCCACTTAAGCCCCACTAGCCTCGAAGCGGACAGTCGTGGAGCCGACGGTTATCTCATCTCCGTCTTCCAACTGGCGCGGCCCGCTGATCTTCACGCCGTTGACCTTTGTGCCGTTGGTGCTCCCGAGATCCGCAACCACCCAGTTCCCCTCCGGGCCCCGGCGGACTTCGGCGTGCCGGCGGCTAACGTTCGTATCGGCCACGGCGAGCTCGTTTTCCGGCATCCGGCCCAGCGTGACCTTGTCCTGTTCGAGTATGACCCGGCGCCCGTCGGGCAGCGTCAGCGTTGCCGTGCCCTGTCCAGGGGCCATGTCCCCGGCCACGAGCATGGTGCCGGGCCGCAACGACTCGTCGGTCCCTATGGTCACGGTCACCGGCCCCAGGAACGTGTAACTCTCCGTCTTGGCGTGCTCCTTGGCGACCTCGACGAGTTCCTTGACCAGTTCCTCCTCGATCGGCGCAAACCGAGACCGGTCGGACTGAGAAAGCAGGACGCTGAAGTCGTTGGGTGCCAGTACGCCCCTCGGCGCGACGGTGCGGCGAAGGTCCATTTCGCGCGTGAGGCGCCGGCCTATCTCAACGGGCTGTAACCCGCTGCGGAAGACGCGCGCGAATGCTCCCTCGACGAAACGTTCGAGGCGACGTTCGAAGCTCTGTAACCCCATTGTCGGCCGCATAGTACCCCTACCTGGGGACCTGCCTGCTACCAGGGGCCCAGGCGACACACTCACAGGACAGCCCTAGGCCCAGGGGCCCTCCCTACCACTTTAGCTCGGGGGGCCCAGCGGGAAGCTTCACTCATGTACCCTGAGAAGACCACTCGGGCGAGTGGCGGAATTTGGCAGACGCGCAGGATTCAGGTTCCTGTGTCCGCAAGGACGTGGGGGTTCAAGTCCCCCCTCGCCCACCGGCTCTGACCAGGGCATTCGTGATATTCGCGGTTTGGTCGCGCGCCGCCTCCGCATGGCGTCTTGGCTCGTGCTAATGGAGTGCTAACGCTCAGGGGCCGCGGGTGGTGCTGGGGCGGGCTCCCTAATGGGGTCTGGCCGAGTGGGGTTGGACGAAGAGACCGTCGTTTACCAGCGGAGTCGTTGCCCGGCGACCTCGGTACTAGGCTGGCTCTCGTCCATGCGTAACACGTCGGGGTCGTCCATGAGCTTTCCGCGGAGCGCCCCCACCCATGTAACTGGGGGGCCAACCCGTGCCGCTGGTGGTCCGACCCGTTCAACCGGTGGCCTGACTCGTTCAGCCGGTGGCCTGTCTCGTTCAGCTGGTGGCCTGACTCGTTCAGCCGGTGGCTTGTGAGCAACAGCCATCTTGGCCAGCCCGATCTTGGCCAGCCCGATCTTGGCCGGCCGGATCTTCAACAGCCTGGTCTTCGCCAGCCGGTCAAGTTCCTCGTCTTTTCTGCCTCTCTGCGCAGCAGCTCGTTGAACACGAGGTTGGCCCTTCTGGCCGCGGACGTGATCGAGGCACACGGCGGCCAAACCGATGTAGCGTCCATGAGCGACTTCGACGCGGGGTCCTACGACGCTGACGTGCAGGAATCAGAGGGCTTCCCTTCCGGTGCCGAGCGGTTCCGGGCCCGGCTCATAGCCAGCGACGCCTTCGTCATTTCGGCCCCGGAGTACAACGCCTCGATGCCGGGGGCATTGAAGAACGCCATCGACTGGGTGTCCCGTTACAAGCCACAGCCCTTCAATGAGCGCCACGGGCTGCTCATGTCCGCATCGCCATCGATGGGCGGCGGCAACCGGGGGCTCTGGTCCCTCCGTGTCCCCTTCGAGCACCTCGGCGCCCGGATGTACCCTGACATGTTCTCTCTTGCGCAAGCCCATCTCGCGTTTGACGAGAAGGGCCGGCTGGCGGACCCCCAGCTAAGTGAGAGGTTTGACACGAACATCACCAATTTCATGGACCTCGTCGAGGCGTCCAAGCACTACCCGTGCGTCAAACGGGCATGGGTCGAATACCTCGGCGAGCACCCCGAACCGGCGCTCGACCGGGTCGAGTAGGGCCGCCCGGGGACCTGGGGGCAGCCCTAGGCCCGGGACCTCCGAGTGGCCGGCTCTCGAGGTCAGTGGCTGAGACGCTCGACTACCCTCATTTTGTTGGTCACGTCGAGCGCCGCCACTTTGTACGCCTCGGCCAAGGTCGGGTAGTTGAACACCGCCTCCATCAAATAGTCGACGGTCCCCCCGCACCCCATGACGGCCTGCCCAATGTGGACGATCTCGGTGGCGCCGGTCCCGAACAAGTGGACGCCGAGGACCTTGCGGTCCAACGGCGACACCAGCAGCTTCAGCATCCCGTAGGAGTCACCGCAGATCTGCCCTCGGGCCAGCTCCCGGTAGCGCGAGACGCCGACTTCGTAAGGAACCGAAGACTCGGTCAACTGCGACTCGGTCTCGCCTACGTAGCTCACTTCGGGGATCGTGTAGATGCCTATCGGCATCGTCCGGCCGAGAGTGCCGGTGGTCTCCTGGAAGGCGTGGTAGGCGGCCAGACGGCCCTGTTCCATTGAGGTCGAAGCCAGCGCCGGGAACCCTACGACATCGCCGACGGCGTAAATATCGTCCAAATTGGTCCGGAAATGTTCATCGACGGCAATACGACCTCTTCTGTCCGGCATGATCCCGATGGTTTCGAGGCCGAGCCCGTCGGTGGCGCCCTGACGGCCAGCCGAGTACAACACGACGTCGCCCGCTACGACCTTCCCACTCGCCAGGCGCGTCAACGTGCCGTCATCATGTGGCTCGACCGCCTCGACCGTCTCCCTGAAGCGGAAGGTCACAGCCAGGCTCCGCAGATGGAACTGGAGAGCCTCGACGATCTCTTCGTCACAGAACTCGAGCATCCTGTCCCGCTGCTCGATAACGGTGACCTTGGTGCCAAGGGCGGCGAAGACAGAAGCGTACTCGATGCCGATCACCCCGGCCCCGACGACCACCAGCGTTCGGGGGATCTCGTGCAGCCCGAGGATCCCGTCCGAATCGAAGATGTTCACGTCATCAAAGGCGACGCTGTCCGGGCGGGCCGGGCATGTACCGACGGCGATGACGATCTTGTCAGCCGTCACCCGCTGCTCGCCCGTCTCGTTGCGCACCGCGATCGTGTGGTCGTCGACGAACCGGGCCCGGCCCGGGAGCAGTGCTACCCGGTTCCTGGACAGTTGGTCCCGGATCACTTCGATCTCTCGCCCAACGACATGGTGAGTCCGCCGTGACAGGTCTTCCATGGTGATGTTCTCTTTCACCCGGTAGCTCTGCCCGTAGAGATCGCGTTGCGCCATGCCCGTCAGGTACAGGACTGCTTCTCTAAGGGACTTCGACGGGATGGTGCCGGTATTGACGCATACGCCTCCGACGACGTCCCGGCTCTCCACCACGGCCGCCCGACGTCCGAGCTTGGCCGCCGCGATGCCGGCCTTTTGCCCCCCGGGGCCGCACCCGATCACCAACAGGTCATAATCGCCCATGTTGCCTTCCGCGCCGGAGAGCCGGCCAGCGCTTGAGAGTCTAAGCGCCTGCGACCGGCGCGCCGTCAGACGTTTCACGAGAAGAGAACCGATCTGGCCGAACACCGTCAGTTGAGGAGCGAGGGACGGAACCGCCACCGGTCGGGAAAGGGCCAAAATGCAGTGGCGCAGACCGTCGTGCCAGACTTTCCCGGTGGGACCTGAAGAATTTCGCCGTGCCGGCCATGAGCTCGTAGATTGGGTCGCCGACTACCGCAACAGGGTCGCCGACCTCCCCGTGCGCTCCCGGGTGACGCCCGGAGAGGTGGCGGCCGCCCTCCCGCCTAACGCGCCTGAGGCGGCGGAGCCCCTGGAAGCTCTCATTGATGACCTGGACCGGGTCATTGTGCCGGGGCTCACGCACGCGCAGCACCCACGGAACTTTGCGTGGTTCCCTTCAAACGCATCACTTTCTTCGGTTCTCGGTGACATCGTGGCCGCCGGCATCGGAGCGCTAGGCATAACCTGGCAATCCGCCCCTGCTCTGACGGAGCTGGAACAGGTGGTCTGCGACTGGACGCGCCAGCTCTGCGGGCTTTCGGACCAGTGGAAGGGCACGATCTATGACGGCGCCTCTACCGCTTCGCTTGTCGCCTTGCTCGTGGCCCGCGAAAACGCCAGTGGCAATTCCCAGCGAGCCGGTGGCTTGCAGGCTGAAAAGCACCCGCTCACCGTCTACTGTTCGGCTGAAGCGCACTCGTCTGTCACAAAAGCCGCACTTCTGGCCGGCTTCGGGGTTGAGAACTTACGCCTCGTCCCGGTCAAGAAGCCGGGCCGGGAGATGGACATGACGGAGCTGGCCTCTCTCATGGCTGGAGACGCGGCCGCCGGCCGCCGGCCGGCAGCCGTCGTGGCCACGGCCGGGACCACAGCCACCACGGCGTTCGACCCTATTGCCGATGTGTGCGAGCTGGCTGGCACCTATGGTGCTTTTGTCCACGTCGACGCGGCCATGGCCGGGTCAGCGATGCTATTGACCGAATGCCGGGAGCTCTTTGAGGGCATAGAAGGGGCTGGTTCCATCAGCTGGAACCCCCACAAGTGGTTGGGATCGGTGCTGGAAACCTCCCTCTTTTACGTCCGCCAGCCCGAGCTCCTGGTATCCGTCATGGCCACCGACCCCAGTTACCTGCGGTCGACGCTTGACGGGAGCGTTGTGCAATACCGGGACTGGGGACTGCCGCTCGGGCGCCGGTTCAGAGCTCTGAGGCTCTGGGCGCTATTGCGCCTCGACGGCGCGGGCTCTCTCCGCGCCCGGCTGCGCAGGGACCTGGAAAATGCCCGGCGTTTCGCCTCTCTGGTTGAAGCGGCGCCGGGCTGGAGCGTTGTGGCCCCGGTCAAATTGCAAACCGTATGCGTTCTGCATACCCCGCTTGACCATCCCGTTGGTCAACTCGACCAGCACACCCAGTCATGGTGCGAGGCGGTCAATGCCTCAGGGTTCGCCCACATTACGCCGGCGATTCTCGACGGCCACTGGATGGTACGGGTCTCGATCGGGGCGGAGCCAACAGAGTGGGCAGATGTGGAGGCGCTCTGGGAATTGATGCAAGAAAAGGCGGCGCTCGCTTAGTGAGGCCCCCGGCAACCTAGGAAAGATTGGGCGGGCGCGGCAGAATTCCGGAAATGACTTGAAGGAATCAGGGCACCGGGTTCGGGCGGCCGTTAAGCTCGAACTGGACGGGGGAGGTGTTCGCCGTGGACCAGCGCTGGTACTTGGATGTAAACCAGTTGGCGAAGTCCACGCCGTGGGCCCACGGGTTCATGACCGCCTATTATCAACGTCTCCTCGCCCCGGTAGGAGCGGGCTTGGTGTTCCTGGCCCTGCTCGTAGTCGTCGGTTGGTGGAGCGCCCGCAGTCACCCCGAGCATGAGGCGGCCGTCATCTGGACCGTTCTCGGCGCGCTGGTGGCGCTAGGGCTCAGCCAGGTCTTGGCCGGAGCAGTGGCCAGACCGCGGCCCTACCAGGTCTTGAAGGGCGTCGAGGTGCTTGTCCCGCGCGTTTCGGTTTATGGACTGCCCAGTGGACGAGCGGCCGTGGCCGGCGCGGTCGTGTGCGGCCTCCTGTTGGCCGGCCGGTGGCGACTGGCGCTGGTCGCCTTGGTGGGCGGGTTGTTGCTCCTGTTTGCCGGTGTCTACGTGGGAGTCGACTACCCGTCGGCCGTGGCCGGAGGGGCGGTTTTTGGCGCCGTAGTCGTGCTCGTTCTCTGGCCTTTGGTCGCATGGCTATTGTCGGCCATGGTCGCCTGGGTCGGGGCGAGCCCTCTCGGTCGCGTGTTCTCGGTCAGAGGGGCCTTGAAAAGACCGGTGAGCCAGTGGGCGGTTGAGAGACCTTCACGCCGACTACCCGATGCCAAGGCCATGGACGCCCTGCGCACGGCATCAGAAGCGGCCCACAACTCCGGCTACGAAACCAGGCGCTCGCAACGGCACTTGAAGGCGTAGAGGTAATGGTCAGGCCCATCGTCCCCCTGGACGGCCGGTCTGTCACCCCGTTATGGCGCGTCGCTCGACTTCGCTCAGGCCGCCCCAAATTCCGTGGGGCTCGCGGATCCGGAGGGCGTAACTGAGGCATTCCTTGCGCACCGGGCAGGTCCCGCACACCGCCTTGGCCTTCCGCTCGCGCGCCGCTCGCGCCTCTTTACGTTCGAAGTGCGTGGGCGCGAAAAAGATGGCCGCCGACTGACCTCGGCAAGCCGCTCTAGCCTGCCAGCCCTCAGGTGCATACAGCGCTGTCACTCTGTTTACCTCTATGCCGAAGGTACTCCTGAGCAGGGAGCTTTGACAATAGGGAATGTTCCCCAACCGGTTCAACATGCGCCTCGGTACACCCTGACAGGAGCAGTTCCCGGGTAACCTTCGCTTTCACGTGACTGCCTTGCTAGAGGAGCTGGATTGGGCCCTTTGACGTTCTTTTCCCAAGCGAGGCTGCTTATCATTACCGGCAAGGGTGGGGTGGGTAAGACCACGGTCAGTGGGGTAATAGCCAACCTGGCGGCCCGGGAAGGCTTGCGCGCCACCGTGGTTCAGATCACCGCGCCGGGGGCACAGGAAGAACCGGAAGCGGCCCACCTGTCGAGGTTGTTCGGGCGAGACGAGCCGGTCGACTACGAAGGCATCGTGCTTCTGACCACGAGTTCGGGAGGCGAGGTACGGGCTCGCTCCATCCGCCCGGACGCCGCCCTTGTCGAGTACTTTCACTTGCACGGTATGCGCCGTTTATCGCGACGCCTGGTGGCCAGCGGCGCGCTGGACGTCGTCGCCACTGCCGTTCCGGGCATGCCTGACATGCTGGTGCTCGGCAAGGTCAAGCAGATGGAAAGAGCAGCCGCCACCGGCCAGCCGGGGGCGGCGGACCTGATCGTCCTCGATGCGCCGGCCGCGGGTCACGCCATCCGCTTTCTCCAGAGCCCTCGCGGGTTGCTGGACGCCGCCAGCGGAGGAGCTGTCCAGGCCCAGGCCCAAGAGGTCGTCGAAATGTTGTCCGACCCCTCTCGTTGCCAGGTCCTGCTCGTAACTACCCCAGAAGAGACCCCGGTCAGCGAGACCATCGAAACGGCACAGCTCCTGGAGGAGAAGGCCGGCACCACACAGGGCGGCGTCGTCGTCAACGGGCTGCTCCCGGTCCTGGGGCTACCACCGGTCATCGAACCGGCAGAGCTCGGGAAGCTTTCGAAGTCGGCCGGTGTCCGGCTGAGTTCCAAGGAGCTGGCCAGCCTGACCGCCGCCGGCGAGCTGCGCCGCCGGCGCCAGGAGTCCCAGGCCGCTCAGGTGGCCCGCCTGGCCGTCGAGCTGCCGCTCGTGCAGCTGGAACTGCCCTTCTGCTTCAGCTCCGAGCTGGGGCCCATCGAGCTCGAGCAGCTGACCGACGCGTTTTCGGGCGCCGTCGCCGGCCTGGTCTCGGCCAACCGATGAGCGAGACCGGCGCCGAAGTCGTCGTCTGTGTCGGCCCAGGCGGCGTCGGGAAGACGACTACTGCCGCCGCCATCGCCTTGCGGGGTGCTCGGGCGGGTCGGCGTGCGTGCGTGGTCACGATCGACCCGGCGCGCCGGTTGGCCGACGCCCTCGGCATCACCGGTGTCGGCAACGAGCCCCACAAGGTGGACCCCCCTGCAGACGAAGCACCCTGGCCCGGGGAGTTATGGGCCGTGATGCTCGACGCTCAGGGGACCTTCGACGACCTCGTAGGCCGGTACGCGACCAACCCTGGACAGGCGGAGGCCATTCTTTCCAACCCCGTCTACCGCAACATCAGTGGCGCCCTCTCCGGCACCCAGGAGTACATGGCCGTGGAGAAGCTGTACGAGCTGCAGGAGAGCGGGGCCTTCGACCTGATCGTGGTGGACACCCCGCCCGCCCAGCACGCCCTCGACTTCCTGGAGGCGCCCAAGCACCTGGCCCGTTTGCTCGACAACCGGGTTTTCCGCCTTCTAATGGTGCCGACCAGGGCTGGACTGCGGGCCTTCGAGTTGGGGGCACAGCTGATGCTGAGGACGATCTCGAAGGTCGCCGGCGGCGAGGTCGTGGCCGAAACCATCCAGTTCTTCACCCAGTTCGAAGGCATGGAGGACGGCTTCCGGGCCCGGGCGCGGCGCGCCGACGAGCTGCTGCACTCGGACTTGACCTCGTTCACGCTCGTCTGCTCGCCCCGACGCGACACCGTGGAAGAGGCTCTTTACCTGGTCTCACAGATTTCCGCTTCGGGGGCCCAGGCGTCGACCGTCGTGGTCAACCGCTGCTACCCGCGCTTTACGCCGCTTTCGGCGGCCTCGGCCACGGCCCTCGCCGGTACAGCGTTGGCCCCCCTCGCCGTCAACCTCGGCCAGCTCGGCATGCTGGTGGCCAAGGAGGACGAGCAGCTGGCTCGGGTTTCCTCGGCGCTACCCGAGGCAACGCTGGTGCGGGTACCGTTCCTGGCCCGAGACGTAAGCGACCTGGGAGCCCTGGGAGAGGTGGCGGGCTACCTGTCCTAGCGAGTCGGCCGGCCTAGCGAGTTGACCGCCCTAGCGGTAGCCGGTGACCGGCCTAGCTTTCTACGGGGCTGCCCGCTTCTCGAGGTTTTTCGAAGGCCGCCTTAGCCTCGTCGACCGTCTCCGTCATGGTGACTATTCGGTCGAAGCCGGTCGTCCGCAGGGTCCGGATGAGGCTGGGCCGGTTGCAGCTCACGACCACGTCGCCGCCCAGCTCCCGGGCTCGTCGGATGCCGCCTATCAGGGCCCCCAGGCCGGCCGAGTCCACGAACGGGACGCCGCTCATGTCGATTATCAAACGGGGTTTCGAGGCCAGCTCGGCAAGGGCCTGTCGGAACTGGCTCACGGTGAAGGCGTCGAGCTCTCCGATGGGACGACAGATGGTGTAACCCTCGGCCGTCTGCTCCTGCTCGATGGTGAGCACTCCACCTCCTGGTCCCGCACGACGTTTCGAAGATGCTACCCGCTGTGGTACCGAGCTAGCCTCTGATTGTGCCGGACCTGCTTATCGCCACCGACTCCCCTGCTGTCTACGCCGAGGTATGTGCTGCCGTCGAAGAGCCCGGCACCACTATCCGATGGGCGCGTGCGGGGCGGGCCGTGCTCCCTGCCCTGCAAGAACAGGCCGCCGACCTGGTTGTTTCAGACCTGCAGATCGGTTCAATGGGCGGGCTCGCGATAGCGATGCAGATGGCCCTCGAAGGCGCTGCCGGCCGGCTCGAGAAGCCAGTGCCCGTGGTCCTTCTGTTGGACCGGCGGGCCGATACGTTCCTGGCTAAGCGGACCGCCGTGGCTGGCTGGGTGCTCAAGCCCCTCGACCCGCTGCGGGTGCGAGCCGCGGTGACGGCCGTATTAGCCGGGGCCACGTACTACGACAAGACATTTGCGCCCGAAGAGGTGGAGGTGTCGCCGGCCTAGGTCGGTGTCGTACGTGACCGAGAGCGCGTTTTGCGCCGGCCGATCGCCACGATCGGCACCAAGTCCGACCCTCCGGGCCTCGGGCCGGAGGCCGGACCGTCGACAAGTGGTCAAAGCGTCCCTCGCGCTAGGCCCGTTTTGTCCACTTTTCAACGTGAGCCCGCCGCCGTGACCAGTTATATACCGAAATCCGGGCATAACTGGTCACGACGCGGGTGCTCAGCGCCAACCAGGGCTCGAGGCGCGTTCAGCCGAAGGCCGACCCCGGCCTCGGCCTCGGCCTCGGCCTCGGCCATGATGTGCTGGCGAGGCGCCCGACGGGGGGGTCGGTTAGCATGGAGGAGCGGATACGGGAAGTAGCGCAGCTTGGTTAGCGCGCAGCGTTCGGGACGCTGAGGCCGGGGGTTCAAATCCCCCCTTCCCGACAGAAAATACCTGCTGACACGCGATATGTGCCGGGCCACGCCGTCAAGGACGTCAGCGACGTCAACGCCAGGGACGCCTAGCTCCACCAGACGGGGGCCGAGGCGACGGCCGCCTCGACCAGGTCCGTTTTCGTCACCGAGTCGTCCTCGAGCCACGCTTTGATGGCTCCGGCGAACCCGTTCGCGACGAACCGGGCGATGATCTGATGGTTGGCCCGGGGCAGGTCCGGATGGGTACACCGGGCAATGAACCCCAGGCCGTAATCGGTGAAGTGACGCACCAGTGCCTCGTACACTCCCCCGTCGGCTGGGCCGAGGGCGGCGTGCCGGTACACGGCCATGAACCGCTCAATGTGATCGGCGACGTCGCCCGTGGCAAGGCGCAGCATCTGCTCGGCCGAGTACCCGCCTTCTGCGCGACGCGCCTCCTCCAGACGGTGACCGCGCTCCAGGTCGGCGAAAAGCACCCGGATGAGCAGCTCCAGGGGGCTGCTGTAGCGGTTGTAGAAGGTGGCGCGCGTGACCCCGGCGTGTTCGGCCAATTCGGCCACGGTGATCTCTGAGACGGGCCGTTGGGAGGCGAGTTCGACGATGGCTCGCTCGAAGGCTCGGGTCGTTCGGGTGATGCGCGGGTCAGTGCGCTCGGCTACAGCCATGTGCCCTCGAGCGGACAGGGCCATGCGCCCTCGAGCGGACCACGGGCGCCGGGTCTTCCCTGCTGGGAAGGCTCGGCCCATGGCTGGATGCGCACCACTTGCACTCCGGCGCCAGGGGTGCTTTTATACATGTGTCAAATAGTTTAGCTTTGAGCAGGAGCTGGCCAATGGCATCCCACTTGACTTTCTCAACCCAAGAAGCCGCCGACCGCCTGGCCATCCGCGAGCTGGTCGACGCCTACGCCCATTGCGCAGACCGGCGCGACGCCAAGGGCCAGATGGCCCTGTTCACGACTGACACCCGCTTCGTCGTGTACATGGACGCAACTGCCGGGGAACCGACCCAACAGCTGTACGGACGCGAGTCGCTCGCCCCGGTGTTCGAAAACCTCAACACCTACGCCGTCACCACGCACTTCAACGGCCAGAGCACCATCGCCCTGGACGGCGACCGGGCCACAGGCGAGAGCTACTGCCTGGCTCATCACCTGTCTATCAGCGAGGACGGGCCGCGGACCATCATGATCGCGTCCATCCGCTATCTTGACCAGTTCGTCAAGCAGGGTGGCCAGTGGCTTTTTGCCGAGCGGCGACTGATGGTGGACTGGACCGAGACGCGGCCGTCCTTGTCCTGAGGACCAAGCCAGGGCTCCAGCACGGGCCACGGCCGGGCCTGCCGTCGGAAGCGGCGCAAAAGGAGTCGCGCTCGATGGGCCTCAATGCAGACCAGGGCGGCGGGGTCGGCGACCCGGCGCGGCCATCTCGTCCACCGAAGCCCGCCGTCGCCCCAAGCACGGCTCGAAGACATTCGGCCCGGTTGCGCCGGTACCTGTGGCAACCGCCTCGCCCTCACGGCGAGCAACCGCATGAGCGCGTAGTTGGCCCCCTCGAACTGTTCTACGACCTCGTCGTGGTCGTGCTCATCGCCCAGGCGGCCCGCCGGTTGGCCGGGCATCTCACATGGGGCGGGCTCGGTGAGTTTGCCACGGTATTTGGCCTGGTCTGGATCGCGTGGGCCAACGGCAGCCTGCACCACGAGCTGCATGGTCGCGACGACGCCCGCGCCCGCAGCACTTTCCTTCTGCAAATCCTCGTGCTCACCGCGATGGCCGCCTTCATCCCTGAAGCAGGCGGTGCCCGAGGCGCGGCGTTCGCCGTTGCCGCCGGGGTGTTGTTCGCCGTCCTGGCCGTGCTCTGGCTGCTGGCCGCCCGCGCCGACCGTCCCGAGTACCGCCGATCGAGCCGGTTGTTCGTCACGGGGACCGTTGCCTGCGCTGTTGTGCTGGTGGGCACCGCCTTCCTGCCGGCTGGCGCTCGGATCCCGGCTTGGGGCGTCCTCGAGGTGGCTTATCTGGCCGGGTTCGCAACCGTGATCCTTACGGCCGTCCCTGGAGCGGCGACAGGACTGACCATCACGGACGCCCTCATTGAACGGTTCGACCAGCTCACCCTCATCGTGCTCGGCGAGACCATAACCGGTGTCGTCCTTGGCCTGACCGACGCGCCCATCAGCGGGCTTACGCTCAGTGTCGGGCTCGTCGCCGTCGTGGTCGGCTTTGGTGCCTGGTGGACGTACTTCGACTTCGCCGGGAACCGCCCGCCGAGACCGACCCGTTTGGCCAGCCTGCAGTGGACGATCACCCATCTGCCGCTCACAGCCGCAGTCGCAGCCATGGGTGCCGCCATGGCCACCCTCGTAACCCACGCCCACGACGGTCGCACGCCGGCCGCTACGGCATGGGTTCTGTCCGCCGGTACCGCCGTCGTGTTGTGTGCCACCATGCTGCTGTCCGTCAGCCTGCAAGCGTGGCGCCAAGACCGGGGCTTGTACCGCCCGCTCGGCTTTGTCTGTGCCGCCGTGGCTGTCGCCTGTGTTGGCGTCGGCGCCGCCCGCCCGGCCCCCCTGGTCCTCGTCCTCGCCCTTGTCCTTCTGCTCGCCATCCCCTGGGTCTTCGCCGTCGCGCATCGCGTGCGCAACGAAACCGACTAATGGGTCGAGTGTGGAAACCGCCTAGCCGGGGGTGGGATTCAAATGACGCCCGGCAGGGCGATGGCCGGGTCGCATGGCGACGGCGATGAAATGTGGAGCGGCGACGCAGGGACAGCACCCGGTAAAGTCCACGACTCCGTCATTGTTGGGCGCCGAGGGCGCCATCGAGGTTGACGGCCGCACTGATGAGGGCGAGATGGGTAAAGGCCTGGGGGAAGTTGCCGAGGGGCTCACCGGTTATCGACGTCTCCTCGGCGAACAGGCCCAGGTGGTTGGAATAGCTGAGCATGCTCTCGAACATGATCCTGGCCTCGTCCAACCGGGAGGGGTAGACCCTTCCGGCCCGAGTTAAAGCATCCACCAACCAGAACGTGCACGCATTGAACGTGCCCTCCTCGCCCGGGAGCCCGTCGGGGCTGGAGACCCGGTTGTAGCGGTATACGAGGTTGTTTACCAGCAGGCCCCCCTCGTCGGGTGACCGCATGATGGCATCAATAGTGTCAAGTATTTTGGGGTCGCTCGGTGCGACGAAGAAAACCAGGGGCATCATGAGGCTGCTGGCGTCCAGGGTGTCGCTGTCGTAGGACTGCATGAAGGCCCGGTATTTGTCGCTCCAACCGCGGGCCATGACCTCTACATAGATCTGGTCCCGCACCTGCAGCCAGCGGTCGCGGTCGGCCGGGAACGACCGCTTGTCGGCTATGCGCAGGCCTCGGTCGACGGCGACCCAGCACATGAGCTTCGAGTAGACCCACTGACGCCGGCCTCCGCGGGTTTCCCAGATGCCGTCGTCATCGCGCTGCCAGTTGTCGCAGACCCAGTCGATGAGGCGACGCAGCGGTACCCACAGGTCATACGAGATCGGGGCGCCGTACTTGTTGTACAAGTAGACCGCGTCGATGAGCTCGCCGTAGATGTCGAGCTGGAGCTGGCCCACGGCCGCATTACCGACCCGGACCGGCCTCGAGCCCCGGTAACCGTCCAGGTTGTCGAGCTGTTCCTCGGTAGGCGCGGGCCGGCCGTCCGCCCGGTACAGGATATGAAGTGACCCGTCGGGGTTGAGTTCGCGGCACCTGGCTTCGAGGAAGGTCATGAAGTGAGATGCTTCTTCGCTAAAGCCGATGCGCAACAGTGCGTACAGCGTGAAGGCGGCGTCGCGCATCCAGGTGTAGCGGTAGTCCCAGTTGCGGGTGCCGCCCACCTCCTCGGGCAGGGCACAGGTCGGAGCAGCGATGATGGCCCCGGTCGGTTCGAAGGTCAGTAGCTTGAGGACCAGGGCCGAGCGGTGCACCATCTCGCGCCACCGCCCCCGGTAGGTGCACTTCGACAGCCAGCGGTGCCAATAGTCGACCGTCGCCCTGAGCAGCTCGTGCCGAAGGCGGAGCGGGAGGGCCAGGTCGCCATCGTTGGAGTCGGGCTCGCCGAGTGCAAAAGACGCCTCTTCGCCCTCGTTGAGAGTGAAGTCGGCCACCACCGCGTCGCCCTCGACCCGGAGTGGTACGTCGCTACCCAGAGCCAGATCGACAAGGGGAGAGCGGAACCAGGCCCCGCCGGGGACCACCTCGGCCCGGTGCGGCACCCGGGCGAAGTCGAGGGCGGGGACGCACCTCATTCTGAGCGCCAGGGTGCCGCGGACGCCCTTCACCTGGCGGACCACACATCGTCGTGCATGCCGCTCGGCCGGGGTACCGACCGGCATGAAGTCGGTGACCTCGGCCACCCCGGAGTGGCACAGGAACCGGGTCACCAACACGTTGCTGTCGGGCCAGTAGAGCTGCTTGGAGCGGTACTCCCCGACCGCCGGGGCGATCTGGAACCGTCCTCCCTTGTCATCGTCGAGGATGGCGCCAAAGACGCTGGGCGAGTCGAAGTACGGGAAGCACAACCAGTCGATTGACCCGGTCGTCCCGACCAAGGCCGCGGTGTGCATGTCGCCGATCACGCCGTAGCTCTCGATCGGTTGGTAGGCCACCAGCTCGTCTCCTCTCGTGATGTCCTCTGAGTTGGCGGGTAACCGACCCGATGGCAGGGCGGTGGTCAACCGGACATCACTCAACCGGCCATTACTTGCGGTAGCTGCCGTGGCGGAACTCCTCGATCAGCGATGGGTGGGTCGGGGACCAGCCCAGCTCGGCCCGCGCCTTGGTCGCCTCAGTGGCCTGGTCGAGCAGCAGGACCTCCGCGAAATAGTCGCCCAGCCGGGCCCGGGCCTCCGCGTCGGAGCCGGGGACCGCCCCTGGGGCGCCGGCCGCCACCGCGGCTGCCTCCGTTATCTCGGCCGCGGTCGACTTCAACCCGTTGGCGACCACGTAGTAGCCCTTAGCGGACGCATTTTCCAGGACGCGCCGGAAAACGTCGGCCAGGTCCGCCGCGTGCACGGTGGGCCAGTGCTGTTGCCCCGTACCCACCATTGTCAGGTTGCCGGCACTGTCCCGGGGGGAGCCAAGGAGGAGCCCGGGGATCCCTCCTCCACCGTCACCGTAAGCGACACCCGACACGATCACGGCGCCGCGCATGCCGGCCGCCCCGAGCACCCGGCGTTCGATCGGCTCCTTCCATGCCACCAGCGGCGGCGCATTGAAGGGGGATTCCTCGTTGATGGCAGTGTTCGCCCCGTACACCCACAGGCCACTGATCTCGATGAATGGCTTGCCCGTGCCGGCCAAGGCATCGATGGCCGCATCGACGACGGCGTTGTCGAGGTCCGCACTGGTGGCGTCGCCCGGGCTGGCCGTGTGGATGGCCCCGTCTGCGCTACCGAAAAGGGCCGCCACGGCGGCGCGGTCGTGTAGCTCGACCACGTTGGGCGTGGCGCCCCGGGCTGCGACCGCTTCGGCCTGGGCGTCGTCGCGCACGAGCGCCGTCACCTCGTGGCCGTGTTCTTGTAGTTCGGTAAGTACGTGAGACCCGATGAAGCCCGTGGCCCCAGTCAGTGCGATTTTCATAGCCGACATCCTCCTGTCTTCGTCGTCACGACGCTCGAACCGCCCAGCTTGAACCTTCAGCGCGGGCACTCACCATTCTCAGGACGGCCGGCCGCGATGGCATCCAGGAAACCCCCAGTCCTGGGCCGCTGGCATAGGTTTGCCGACCCTGCATGCTCACGTTCGCCGGCGACGCCGGCGCGGGCGGTTACCAACCGAGTGCCGCGCCCGGTAGGTCCAGCACCCCGGTCGCCTGTAGCCGTTCGATTACGGCGGCCCGGAGCTGGTTTCCCGGCGTGTTAGCCAGCCAATCTCGCCACGCCGGGTAGCGCTCCCGGTCGAAACCGCGGAAACTCTGTTCAAGAGCATCGGTAAACCAGCGGAGCGTTTTCGTCCGGGCATCGTCGTCCCCGGGGGTCGAGAGGTATTCCATCGCCCAGGCCAGGCGGTCTCGCCCACCGAAGGTGGCGTGGAAGGTGTGCAGGTCGAAGGCGATCACGTCCCCGGGGCGGCTCTCGACGGCCACGCCCGGGACTTCCCTGTAGCCGGCGAATTGGTAGGCGCGCAGGCTGGGGCGGGCGTCGTCGTGGTGCGAACAGGGCACGAAGCGAAGGGCCCGTTGCCGGCCCCGAGTTGGTCGAAGTAGGTGGCGAACTTGACGCCCTTGACGCCGATACCGTCGTCGTTGTGCCAGCCGGCCTCGGCGAAGTAAAGGACGCCTTCTGGCAGCGAAGGCAGAACGGGGCCTCCGAGCAGCGCTTGAGCCATGTCGATCAGGATGGGGTCATCGCAGACCAGAGAGGTGCTCACCGGGGTGAGCAGCGAGGTCATAGGCAGGTAATGCCCGCTAATGCCATCAATGACGCGCTCGTGGTAGGTGGCGGCGTAGGCGTCGCGGAAGGCGGTGTCGACCTCGGACCGCAAGGCCTCTGCTCGGGCCGAGCTGAGGACCTTGGGTAGCAAAACGAAGCCGAATGTACGGAAGTGGTCGATTTCTTGTTGGGTTAGCACGCGTTTTCTCCTCTGCTGGGATTGGGTTGTACGGCTGACTGGCGATCCAGTTGAGGAGGTGCCCGGGCGCGGTCCAACCCGGCCGAAACCGTGTTGCTGAGGAGAGCTCAGATCGTTCAGCGAGAGCGCACTACACGCAGGTTAGTCCTGGGCGTTGGCTGGCCAGGAGGGCGCTAACAATTGCCGGGGTTACCTGCGGGCGCTACCGTAACGACTGATGAGCGGTGGCCGGCATTAGCCATCGCCATGCACCGCTCGTCTGAGCACCATCAAGGAGAGGCACGAAGTGGCGATTGACACGTTCTTTTCTTACGAGGGCATCTACTCGAACGTCGACGACGCCCTCGACGACTACGAAGCGGTGAAGCTCATGCATACCGAGTTGGGCTTGATCGATGCCTATGACGCTGCTGTTATCGAGCACAAGGAGAACGGCAAGGTCAAAATAGTCAAGAAGCATGAAACCCCCACTCGGGTCGGCGGCGTATTGGGTGGAGGTATCGGGCTGGCGACCGGGCTCGTTATCGCCCTTTTCCCGGGAGCGGCGATCGGCGCCGGGCTCCTCGTCGGGACCACTGCCGGTGGGACTATTTTGGGCGTCATCGCCGGCCATGCGTCTGCGGGCATGAGCCGGAGCGACCTGAAGGATCTGGGAGAGGCCCTCGACGAGGGTCAGGCGGGCCTGGTCGTCGTGGCTGTGGCCGATACGCAGGCGAAAGTACAGGCGGCCATGAAGCGCGCCCAGAAAGTACACGCAAAAGAGATCAAAGCCGACCATCAGGCGATGGAACAAGAAGTAAAAGCGGCTGCTGACGCACCCTGAGCCGGGCCCACCTGGGCTCCTGTCCGCCTTCGGGCCGGCGACGGACGGCGACCAAGTACCCCCGTATAACCGCATGGCGCAGGTCTATGACCGATGGATGGCGCACGACGGAGCGCCTTATGAACAATGGTGTGGTTTCATCGATGCCGCGTGTCGAAATCACGACAGCGAGGTCAGGACCATCCTCGAGATCGGGTGCGGTACCGGCTCGATGACGAGAATGCTCTCCGAACGGGGCTATGAGGTCACGGGGGTGGACGCGTCCGCAGCCATGCTCGAAAGGGCACGTCAGAAACTAGGCCCTTCAGCCCGGCTGGTCCAGGCTCGCTTGCCCGAGGCGGAAGCGCCTGATTTCGGCCTTCACGACGCCGCTATTTGCTGCTTCGACGTCGTGAACTACTTCGTCGAGGATGGGCAGCTTGCAGGGGCTTTCAACCAGATCAGGCAGGGGCTGCGGCCTGGATCTCTGTTCATTTTCGATGTAAACACCCAGTACAAGCTGGAGATGCTTTTCGGCGACCGGAGTTTCGGGGACGACCTTGGAGACTTCGCTTACGTCGAAAGGGCCCGCTATGACGCCAAGGGTCGCCGTTGTCATTTATTGCTTACCTTCTTCTTGCTCGAAGCGGAACTGTACCGGAGGGTGACCGAGCACCACGTTGAGCGCTGGTTCACGGATGAGGAAATGAACGCCGCCCTGACTGAGAGCGGCTTCGAGGTCCTGCGGACCTGCTCCGGTTATACGGACGCGGCCCGCTCTTCGCACACGGCCCGGGACACCTGGGTGGTACGCGCGTAAGGGAGGGCAACGCCCGGCTCCTGGCCACGAGCGTCGGTACAGCCCTCCAGGGGGTCAAACGTAGGAGGACGAGTACCGGTTACCGGGCTTGAAATCGGCTATTGCAGCCCGGAGCGCACCGACGTGATCCGTTGCGTGTTGAAGCCGAGCCAGTGCATCCGGCCCATATACCGGGCGTGCTCGACCTTGATGCAGCGGTCCATGATGACGGTGACGCCGCTATCTGCTGCGATCCTCGCGCCCTCCTCGTTGATGACGCCGAACTGGCACCAGAGGGCACGGGCGTGGATCGCTACCGCGTCCCGGGCGATCCCGGGCAGGGCGTCCGGGGCCCGGAAGACGTTCACGATGTCCACAGGCACGGGCACGTCCTGTAGCCGGGCGTAGCACGTCTCGCCGAGGATGGTGGTCTCGCGCGGGTTCACGGGTACCACCTGGTAGCCGTGGCGCTTGAGGTAGTAACCGACGAAGTAGCTGGCTCGTAGCTCGTTGCTCGACAAACCCACGATGGCAATCGTCTTTGCCGTGTGGAGGAGGCGTTGGATTACCAGCGGGTCCTGGTAGCTCGTTAGGAATGTCACTTCGAGGCTGCTCCTGAGGCCACGGCGGCGACGCGCTTGAGACCCTGCTCCAGGTCCCAGGTCAAATCGTCGACCGACTCGGTACCGACCGATAGGCGCACCGTGCCGGGCCGGACGCCGGCGGCCCGCAGTTCATCGTCGCTGAGCTGGCGGTGCGTGGTGCTGGCCGGGTGGATGACCAGGCTCTTGGCGTCGCCAACGTTGGCCAAGTGAGACCACAGGGTCAAACCGCGGATGAGCTCTTGTCCACCCGTTCGGCCGCCGGCACAGTCGAACGAGAACACCGCGCCGGCGCCACGGGGCAGGTACTTCTGGACGAGTGCCCGGTACTTGCTCGTTGAGAGCCCCGGGTAGGTGACCTTGGATGCCAGTTCGCGCCCGTCGAGGAACTCGGCGACGGCCAGGGCGTTCTCGACGTGGCGTTGCATCCGCAATGACAACGTCTCGAGCCCTTGCAGGAACAGGAACGCGTTGAAGGGCGAGAGCGCGCCGCCGAGGTCGCGCAACGTTTCGGCTCGTAGCTTCATCAGGTAGCCATAGGTCCCGAACGTCTCGTGGAACATCAGGCCGTGGTAGGCGGCCGATGCCCCCGCCACTACGGGGAACCGCCCATTGGACCAATTGAACGTGCCCGCATCCACGACGATGCCGCCGATGCTCGTCCCATGGCCGCCGATGAACTTGGTGGCCGAGTGCACCACGATGTCGGCGCCCCATTCGAACGGGCGGCACAGGTACGGTGTCGCGAACGTGTTGTCGACGATCAGCGGCAGATCGTGCTCGTGCGCGACCGACGACACGGCCTCGATGTCGAGTACGTTGCCGCCCGGGTTGCCGATCGTCTCAGCGAAGAACGCCTTGGTGTTCGGGCGGACGGCCTGCCGCCAGGCGTCGGGGTCGTCGGGGTCGACCCATGTGAGCTCCACGCTCATCTTGCCGAGGAAATGCTTGAGCTGGTTGATGGTGCCGCCGTACAGAGCCGAAGAAGAAACAATATGGTCGCCCGGCTGCAGCAGCGTGAAGAGGGCGGCCGCTTGGGCCGCAATGCCGCTCGAGAACGCCACCGCACCGCAACCACCCTCGAGGCTCGCCACGCGCTCCTCGAACACGGCGACGGTGGGGTTCATGATCCGTGAGTAGGTGTTCCCGTACTCCTGCAGGTTGAAATAGGCCGCCGCCGATTCCGGGTCTTCAAATACGTAGCTTGTCGTTTGGAAGATCGGAACGGCGCGAGCCCCCGTGTTGGGGTCCGGCCGTTGGCCGGCATGCAGTTGGCGGGTCTCGAAGCCGAAGGCGTGGGCCTCCTCGGCCTCGGGCCGCGAACCAGTGACGGATGGCTTCTCGCCGTTGGTCACTTGCCGGCTCCGGCGTCGGCCAGGAAGCGACGGATGTAGGGCGTCTGCTGTGCTTCCTCCAACAAGAAACAGTCGTGCCCGTAAGGCGCCTCGATTACGTGGCACTCGACCGGCTTGCCGAGCGCCTGAAGCGCCCTTTCGATATCTCGGGAACCGGCGGGCGGGTAGAGCCAGTCGGAGCTGAACGCGATCAATAGCGTTCGGGCCGAGACGCTTTCGAGCGCCGGCGCCAACGACCCGCCGCCGTACTGGCGAGCCAGGTCGAAATACGTCAAAGCCCGCGAGGTGTACAGATAGGTGTTGGCGTCGAAACGCTTGACGAACGCATCGGCCTGATGGTCGAGGTAGCTCTCGATTTCGAACTCCGGCTCGGTGATCGTGTAGCGGATGTCGTCGGCGGACTGCAGCCGCCGGCCGAACTTATCGCCCAGCGCTTCCGCGGAGAGGTACGTGACGTGGCCAACCATCCGAGCCACGCCCATCCCGGCGTTGGGGGCGCGACCAGTGCCGTAATAGTGGCCACCTTGCCAGGCGGGATCGCGCATGATGGCCTCCCGGGCGATGGCGTTCCAGGCCAAGCCCTGGGGGTGGATGGCATGAGTGCTGGCGATGGCCACCGCGGCATCAACTTGGTCAGGGAACAATATGGCCCATTCAAGCGCCTGCATCCCACCGAGCGAACCTCCAGCTACCGCCGCCAGCCGGTGGATACCCAGTTGCTCCAGGAAGGCGTGCTCGACTCGGACCATGTCTGCCACCGTGATGACGGGGAACCCCGAGCCGTAGGGCTTGCCGGTGGCCGGGTCGAGCGACGACGGTCCCGTGGTCCCGCGGCAGCCGCCGAGGAGGTTGGTGGACACCACGAAAATAGTGGTCGGTGTCGAATGCCTTTCCGGGGCCGATCATCCCGTCCCACCAGCCGAGCGCCTTGGCCGCCAGACCGTCACGCGCCTGGGCGCCGAACCCGTCGCGCGTCCCTTCCGCGGGCGAGGTTTTTGACACGCCGGCGGCGTGGGCGTCGCCGCTGAGCGCGTGGCAAACCAGGATGACGTTGTCTCGCCGCCGGTTGAGGGTGCCGTAAGTCTCATAGGCCACACGAACCGACTGCAGCTCCCGTCCGCAATCGAGCGGCACGGCCTGCGGTAGCTCCAGGTACTTGGTTTCTACGACGCCGACAGATCCCGCCAACTGCTTCGCGGCTGCCGCTATGGGTGCAATCATGGCTGTCTTCCCTCGGCGCCTTCTCGGCGCGACGTATTGTACAGTCTCTCCATTGAGGCACTAGAGAACTTGTCCATTTATGCATCCGACGTCAGAGAGAAGGAATCACGACATGACCACTGTCAGTAACGGAGTCAATGTGCAAGCGCTGCTCGACGCCCGCGAGGCGCTGAAGAGCGCGCCTGAGGCCGCTCAGTTCGCCTGGCGGGCCAAGTCCAGGTGGCAGAACGGCGTGCACAGCCAGACGACCGTCGAAGGCTTCTTCGGCCTCGGGGAGGAGCAGAGCCATAAAGCGGAGTCGCTGTTCGATGCCGACCACCCGGAGATCTTCGCGGCCGAGGACCACGGCATCACCCCGATTGAGTACCTCCTGGTCGGGCTGGCCAGCTGCCTCACCGCCGGGGTGGCCTCCGTGGCCCAAAACCGCGGCATCCAGTTGCGCTCGGTTGAGGCGACCGTCGAGGGCAACCATGACATCCGCGGGATGCTCGGTGTGGACAGCGACGTCCGCAACGGTTTCAATGACGTGAAAGTGACGTTCACGATCGATGCGGATGCCTCGAAGCAGGAGATCGAAGCGCTGGTGGCGCAGTCACAGAAACGCTCTGCGGTGTTCGATGCCCTGACCAACCCGACGAACGTCACCGTCGAGGTCGCCTGAGAGGCCGAGCCGTCGAGCGCACTGCCGCTGTCGTCATCGGCGCGGGCCATGCCGGCCTGGCCGCCAGCTACTTCCTCAGCCAGCAGGCGGTCGACCACGTCGTGCTCGAGCGGGGAAAGGTGGCCAATTCGTGGCGGACGGAACGCTGGGACTCGCTACGGCTGCTGACCCCAAACTGGCAGAGCCGGCTGCCTGGCCACTGTTACGAAGGCCCCGATCCCGACGGCTACATGCAGATGGGAGAGGTGGTCGAGTTCATCGATCAGTTTGCCAAGGTGACGGCCGCCCCCGTCCTGGCCGAGTCGAACGTCACCTCCCTTAGTCCCCGTCACGACGGTTACCACGTCGTGTCGAGCCTCGGCGAGTTCCATTGCCGGGCCGTGGTCATCGCCAGCGGCGCTTGTAACCAGCCAACGGTGCCGGCGTTCGCCAACTCGGTGCCGGCGTCGATCGAGCAACTGACACCCTTCGACTACCGCAACCCAGACCGCTTGGCCGATGGCGGCGTCCTGGTTGTGGGAGCGTCCGCCACCGGCGTACAGCTGGCCGCCGAACTGCAGCACTCCGGACGTCCGGTGACCCTCTCGATAGGGGAGCACGTTCGGATGCCCCGGACCTACCGCGGGCGTGACGTGCTGTGGTGGATGGACGCCGCCGGCATATGGGACCAGCGCTACGACGAGATCGATGACCTGACCCGGGCTAGACGGCTCCCTTCTCCGCAGCTCGTCGGGACTTCAGAACGACAAACGCTCGACCTGAACGCGCTCTCGGCCATGGGTGCCGAGCTCGTCGGCCGCTGGGCCGACGTCCGTGACGGCCGCGCCCTTTTTTCGGGCGGCCTGCGCAATATGTTTACGCTGGCCGACCTCAAGGTGCAGCGCCTGCTCGACACCTTCGACGCATGGGCTCTGGCTCAGGGGCGCGACGCCGAGGTGGGAGCTCCCGAGCGTTTACCGCCGACCCGTGTGCCAGGCGCGGCCCGGTTGCAGCTTGACCTGCGCAGCGGTGAGATCCGCACGATCGTGTGGGCGACCGGTTTCCGCCCCGATTACCAGTGGCTGGACGTTCCCGTGCTCGACCAGAAAGGCCAGCTACGTCACGATGGGGGCGTGGTCGACGAGCCCGGGCTGTATGCGCTGGGACTTCCCGTCTTACGCAGGCGCAAGTCCACTTTTATCCACGGGATCGAGGACGACGCTCGTGACGTGGTCGATCACCTGGTGCGATATTTGGCCGGGCACGGGCGGGCATGATCGCACCCGCCGCGAGCGCCAGGGTTGTCCCACTTTGGCGCCGCGGAAAGCGGGAGGATGGTCGGTGATGCCCATTGCTCATGTTGATGTACTACTAACCGTGCCGCCGGCGGAGGCCCCCCGCTGGCTGGTGGCCCGGGCCAGGCGCATCGTGCCGTTGGCCGAAGGAAGCATGCCGCCGGCTACCCTGGCCGAGTTGCGCGCCCGGATCCCGCGACTGGTCGTTGTCTTCGGTGATGGCGCCCCGGCTGTCGCTGTTGCCACCCAGGTCCACGACGCCGGTCTCCCGCTCGTGCTGCTCAGCGACGATCCGACTATGAAGGCTCCCTCGGGCATCGATGTCCGTCCGGCGACAGACCCCGGGCCCGCCATGGAAGCGAGCGACAGCCTTTTGGACCTGGTGGGAGAGACGCCTTTGCTGGCGCTGCATCGGACCGCTCGTGACGTTGCTTGCCATTTGTTGGCCAAGCTCGAATACCTCAACCCCGGAGGTAGCGTCAAGGACCGCCCCGCCGTGGCCATGATCGCCGCGGCCGAGCGGGACGGCAAGCTGTTGCCGGGGGGCACCATCGTTGAGCCCACCTCCGGCAACACCGGCGTGGGCTTGGCCATGGTGGCTGCCCTGCGCGGCTACCACTGCGTATTTACGATGCCGGACAAGATCGCCGCCGAAAAGATGCAATTGCTGCGGGCGTACGGGGCGGAGGTCATCGTCTGCCCGACGGCGGTGGCGCCTGAGCACCCGGAGTCTTACTACTCGGTGGCCGACCGGGTCACTGCTTCTACGCCGGGGGCGTTCCAGCCCAACCAGTACCGCAACCCGGAGAACCCGGCGGCTCACTACCGTTCGACCGGGCCTGAGATCTGGCGCCAGACCGCGCACCGCGTGACGCATCTGGTGGCCAGCATTGGCACCGGCGGCACGATAAGCGGGGTCGGCCGCTACTTGAAAGACCAGAGCCCCGAGATCCAGGTGATCGGCGCCGACCCGGTGGGGTCGGTCTATTCCGGCGGAGGCGGACGCCCCTATCTGGTGGAAGGCATCGGGGAAGACTTCTGGCCCACGACCTACGACCCCGACGTGGTCGACCGGGTGATCGCTGTGCCCGACGCCAGTTCGTTCGCCACCGCTCGGCGCGTGACCCAAGAGGAGGGCCTTCACGTCGGGGGTTCCTGCGGGACGGCGATTTGGGCCGCCCTCGAGGTGGCCCGGGACCTGGGCCCTGAGGCCGTAGTGGTGGTGCTGCTGCCCGATTCCGGGCGGGGCTACCTGTCCAAGCTCTACAACGATGCCTGGATGGCGGACCACGGGTTCCTGCAAGCGGCCGGCCCCACCGTGGCCAGAGTCCTGGCTGACAAGGGTGGGGCCATACCCCCGCTTGTCCATGTGCACCCCGACGAGACCGTACGGGCGGCCATCGCTTTATTGCGGGAGTACGAGATTTCGCAGGTGCCCGTGGTCAAGGCCGAGCCTCCGCTGTCTCTGGCCGAGGTCGTGGGCTCGGTAACCGACCGGGCGTTGCTGGAGCGGGCGCTCAGCGACCCGGGCGTGATCGATCACCCCGTGTCCTCGGTGATGGACGGGCCTTTGCCCACCATTGGTACCGGGGAGACCATCGACCTGGCCGCATCACGCTTGCAAGACCACCCAGCCGTTCTGGCCTTGGACCGCGGGCACCCTATGGGCATCCTCACCCGCTCGGACCTGCTCGCCTACCTGGTCCGCCAGTGATGGCCCAAGCCAGTGATGGCCCACCAGTGATGGGCCCGCCAGTGGTCCCCGGTACAGGTCCTCGACCGTTGGGCTTTGAGTCGTTGGCCATCCACGCCGGCCAACCCCCCGACCCCAGTACGGGCGCGGTTGTGGTCCCCGTGTTCCAGACCTCTACGTACGCCCAGTCGGGGGTGGGACAGCATTTGGGGTACGACTACAGCCGTACCGCCAACCCGACGCGCGCCGCCCTGGAGCAGTGCCTGGCCGCCCTCGAAGGCGCCACCCGCGGTGTGGCCTTCGCCAGCGGGATGGCCGCCATAGACGCTCTGCTCCGTCAGCTGCGCCCAGGCGACCGAATATTGATACCCGATGACGCCTATGGCGGGACCTATCGCCTCGTGTCCGGGGTCCACGCCCCCTCGGGCCTGGCCTACCAACCCGTGGCCACCCACGACCTGCGAGTTCTGGAAGGTGCCTTCACCCCGCAGACCCGGATGGTGTGGGTGGAGACTCCCTCTAACCCCCTTCTGCGCGTTGTCGATATCGCCGCTGTGGCTGAACTAACGCACCGGCGCGGTGCCATCTTGGTGGTGGACAACACCTTCGCCACCCCCTACCTGCAACAGCCTCTGGCGCTCGGCGCCGATGCCGTCGTCCACTCGACGACGAAGTACCTGGGAGGGCACAGCGACGTCATCGGCGGCTTCGTCGCCACCTCAGATGAAGATCTCGCCCGCCGGCTCGCTTTCGTGCAGAACGCGGCCGGGGCCGTTCCCGGGCCGTTCGATTGTTTCCTGGTGCTGCGGGGCGTCAAAACCCTGGCCGTACGTATGGAACGCCATTGTGCCAACGCCCAGGCGATCGTAGAACTCCTGGTCTCTCACCCGGCCGTTCGAGCGCGTGTACTACCCGGGCCTGGCCACTCACCTCGGCCACGAAATCGCCGCCCGCCAGATGCGCGCCTTTGGTGGCATGGTTTCTTTCACGCTTCGCCGAGGCGAGGACGCCGCCGTAGCCGTCGCCGGCGCCACCCGGTTGTTCACCCTCGCTGAGTCACTGGGCGCGGTGGAATCGCTCATTGAGCACCCGCACCGCATGACGCACGCTTCGGTGGCGGCCTCCCCGCTCGCCGTTGAGCCGGCTCTGCTCCGACTGTCCGTCGGCATCGAGACCGTCGATGACCTGCTCGCAGATCTCGGCGAGGCGTTGGACCGGTTCGGCTGAACCGCTATAGAGGCGGCTCCGACGGTTGCCGGGGAGGTGCCAGCGACGGGCTTCAAGGCGCTTCGCGTCGTGCCCGTGTCCCCAATCACGGGGGCCTCAGGCTCGCACCGCGCCTGGATGATTATCCGGGAGCCCGGTCAAGCCATGAGCCCTACTCGATAGATGCCAGTGCGCATACAACCCTGACGAGCTCCTGGCGGAGCTCAGTCGAGAGGTCGATGCCGTCAGCCTCGGCGCCGAGGGCGATGGTCAGAGGCTCCGCCTCGGCCTCTCCTCGTGCCTGGTTCCCAAACGTCAGTGCCATGGTGCCTCCTTCATACGGGTCTGTGCGAAGAGTCACAGACGCGTGGTTTACTTCAGGCTCGTCACGCACCAATGTAGCCCACGATATCGATAG
Source organism: uncultured Acidimicrobiaceae bacterium (assembly GCA_963750465.1). Classification (GTDB taxonomy): domain Bacteria; phylum Actinomycetota; class Acidimicrobiia; order Acidimicrobiales; family Palsa-688; genus Fen-671. The sequence continues at coordinate 1,099,928 of CAVVRE010000037.1, read as the reverse complement.
AGTCCATAGAAGCCACGGCCGTGGGAGCCAAAAGAGACGTTGTCGTTCACCCCTCGATGGTGGCCAGGTATAGCCAACCCACCAGTCGTCCAAGCGACCGCTCGGTCAAAGTACGGTCACAGTCAACCGAAGGAGCTCTCGTGTCTCAGTCAACCCCGACGGCCGCTACGCCTCTCACCGTCGTCCTCGTACACGGCGCTTTTGCCGACGCATCAGGGTGGAATGACGTGTGTGCGCGACTGCAGGCGGCTGGCGTGCAGGTGACCGCCCCCGCGAACCCTCTGCGCGGCATCTCCATCGATTCCGCCTACATCGCCAGCGTGCTCGGGCAGATACCCGGACCGGTCCTGGCCGTCGGGCACTCCTACGGCGGGGCGGTGATCAGCAACGCCGCCACCAACGCAAAGAACGTCGTGGGCCTGGTCTATGTTGCCGGCTTCGCGCCCGAAGAAGGTGAGCGTCTCATCGATGCCGAAAGCGCGTCGAAGGATAGCGTCCTAAATGCCGCGTTGGTCCCGCTTCACTATCCGAATGGGCAGGGCCCGGACACCGCCGTCGAGTTCGCCATCAACCCGGCCAAGTTCCATGATGCCTTCGCCGCTGACCTACCCACCCAGCAGACCGCCGTGATGGCGGCCACCCAGCGCCCCGTGGCCGAACTGGCCTTCTCTGAGCCGTCCGCTCGGCCCGCGTGGAAGACCCTGCCTTCGTGGGCCGTGGTCGCCACGGGCGACAAGGCCGCCGGCGCCGATGTCATCCGTTCCATGGCCACACGGGCGGGGGCCGCGATCACCGAAGCCGAGGGCTCCCACGTGATCATGATGTCACAGCCACAGATCGTCACAGACGTGATCCTGAGCGCTATCGCGGCCGTCAGCTAACTCACATCGCCGCAATCGAACGGCTTACAACACAACCGCTCCCGGAGGTCCAACCATCTTGTCCCCGACAACCGGTTCGCAGCCGGCCGACGCGCTGGCGGCCAAGCTCAAGCGCACCGAGATCCAGCACCAGGAGTCCTCGATCCCCGGACGGGAGATCGTACAAGTGCTCACCGAGATCCCCTGCGGCGTGGAGTCCGGTTGGCACATCCATCCCGGTGAGGAGGTCGGCTACATCGTGGCCGGGACCGTCCAGATGATGATCCAGGACCACCCCACTCTCACTCTCCACGCCGGTGACGGCTTCCTCATAACGCCCCGGTTGGCGCACAACGCGTTGGACATCGGCCCCGACACGGGCCGAATGCTCTCCACGTACATCGTCGAAGTGGGTCAGGCCCTCGTTACGTTCGTCGACCCGCCGGCGAAGCTGACATAACCTCCGAATTGACGTCACGAGACCGGCGCCCATGCTGGAGGAGACAACCGCCGCGCTCGACGATAACGCAGACGTCGTGGCACACCCGTACTCGATTCACCTAGTCGGGCCGATCGAGTAACCGTTCTCGAATTGGGATGCGCCGATGAGATTTGCCCCGGCCAGTGACGACAACGTCTCGCGCCACTGACCTGGTTAATCTTGGTGGGCCGGGAGGGATTTGAACCCCCGTAGGCGTCAGCCGGCAGATTTACAGTCTGCTCCCATTGTCCGCTCGGGCACCGACCCTTGAGGATTGTGAGGCCCTCAGGCGACATAAGGCTAGCGTGTTGGGCATGCCAACGTTTGACGTGGTCTCGCAGGTGGACATGCAGGAGGTCCGCAACGCCGTGGACCAGGCTGAGCGGGAATTGACCACCCGTTTCGACTTCAAGGGCACCGGTTCGACCGTCGAGCTCGCCGGCCAAGAGCTGACGCTGCGGTCTTCCACGGAAGACCGTCTGAAAGCTCTCGTCCAGGTGCTGGAGGAGAAGTTCGTCAGGCGCAAGATCTCGCTGAAAGCCCTCGACTTCGGGAAGCTCGAAGAGGCGGCCAAAGGTACGGTCCGGCAGGTGGTCACCATCAAGGCCGGTATAAGTAGCGACCAGGCCCGGGCCATCAACAAGTTCATCAAGGACAAGGCCCCCAAAGGCGTATCGTCGTCTACCCAGGGTGAACAGGTGCGGGTTTCGGCCAAGAAACGCGACGAGCTGCAGACGACGATCTCGGCGTTGAAAGAGGAGGACTTCGGCCTCCCGCTCCAGTTTGAGAACTTCAGGGACTGAAGAGGCCCGCACCTCGTCACGGCGGCCGCAGCCTGGGACGAGGCTGGCGAGAGTTTACGCTGTCGGGGGCTGCGCCCTTAGAAGCGGGAGCGCGCTCAGTAAGCGTGTGCCCTTAGAAGCGGCCCGCCCACTCCTGTGAGCGGAGGCGGGCGATGCGCTTGTCCGTGGGCGGGTGGTCGCTGAACCAGTTGCCGAAGCTAACCCGCCGGCCGGCCAGGGGGTTGACGATGAACAGGCAGGCGACTTCGCGCGGGACCTGCATCGGGATCTGCCTGGAGGCGGCGTCAAGCTTTGACAGAGCGGCGGCCAAAGGCTCGCCGTCGCCTATGAGGCGCGCCCCGTCGCGGTCAGCCTCGTACTCGCGGCTCCTGGACAGGGCCATCTGCAAGATCGCCGCGGCCAGAGGGGCCAGGATCACCATGGCCAGGAGGGCGAAGATGTTCTCGTCGTCCCTCGAGCGCCCTCCCCCGCCCCCAAAAAACAAACCGCTCCACGCGGCCATCCGGGCCAGGAAAGTGATACCGAGAGCGATCGAGGCCGCTACCGAGGAGATCAAGATGTCGCGGTTGCGGACATGGCTGATCTCGTGGGCCAGCACTCCACGAAGCTCTGACCAGCTGCAGACCTGGAGGATGCCCTGAGTCACAGCGACGGCGGCGTGGTTGGGGTTGCGACCGGTGGCGAAGGCGTTGGGTTGGGCGGACGGAGAGACGTACAGGCGCGGCATCGGCAAGCCGGCTCGGGTGGTCAGGTCCCTCACGATCTCGTAGTACTGAGGCATTTGCGCCTCCGAAACCGGCACCGCCCTGGCCGCCTTTATGGCGACGGAGTCAGAGAACCAATAGGAGGCACCGACGAACACGATCCCTATGACGAGACCGATGATCAGGCCCTGTTCTCCCCAAAAAGCGCCTATACCGAGGCACAGCCCTCCCAGGAGCCCCAGCAGGACTACGGTCTTCAGGTTGTTGCGGTTCATGCTCACACCTCTTGTGACCCAGGGTACATAACGGACCTGAGATAACGCTGAGCGCCTCTCCCTATTCGTAGTAGCCGGAATGGATGTACAGGGCCGGGAGCCCCTCGTCCCGGAACATCTCGACGTTGCGCAGGTCGTCCTCGACGCAGAGCTTCAAGTCGAGGCCACGGGAGCGCATTTCGCGGACAGCCTCTTGCTTGAAGGCGCGGGCCGGACGGTAGTCGTGCTCGCGACGCATGACGAGGAGGTCCCAGCGGAGCTCGTAGCGCGCCAGCCAGTCGACGGTGAGGGCTCCCGTACGTGCGGGCCGGGCCGTCAGCAGCACTATCGCCAGCTCTTTGGACAGCAGTCCCAGCAGGGTGGCGACCTCGTCGATCGGGGGGTCCTCGGCCGACGCCGAGAAGAACGCCTCCCAGTCGGGCCGAGGCGCTTTTATGTAGTGCTGGCGCGCCTCCGCGTTGGAAAGCACGCCATCGAGGTCGAACACGACCGCCGCTCCGGTCAGGGGGTCGCCGTGCCAGGCCCAGCGACCGCTGCCGACCTCGATCTGTTCGATTGTCGCAGGTATGGTCTCGCCATCTGCCGCCCGCCTCATACGCTCACACTAGAGGCGGGGCCGGTCGTCGAGCGCTCCTCGAGCCGGAGCGCTTCTCGCCGGAGCGCTTCCGGCCGGAGCCTTCTCGCTGGAGCCTTCTGGCCGGAGCGCTTGGAACGGTTTCTGACGGTTTTTGCACATAAACCGTCCAAAGCGATGGCAGCTGACCCGGGCGCCGGGCCTTGTTTTTCGCCCCGCAGGAGGACGCTCTGCTCGACCGCGATGGCGTGACGCGATTACCAGGGGAGCGTGATCGAGTGCGCCATCGACAGCAAGGGCGTCGAAACGCCGGCAAAAATGGTGAACACGGCGCAAATAGCGATGGCTGCCGTGGTGGCCGGCGGCTGGCGCAACCTGGTGGTCGGGGCCGCCCGCAGCGCCAAGGCCGAGTCGCGCCCCACCAGGCCGGCGGCCATGACGGTCTGCAGGTCGGAAGGTTGTAGACTGGCCTCGTCGTCGGCGCTGAGCTCTTCTCCTGGTTGCCGGCCGGTTTCTGGGGCCACGTACATGAGGAGCGCCACCCGCAGGTAAGGGAAGGCGGCGATGGCGGCCCCGAGCATACCGATAATCCCCAGCGTGTACTGCCCCTTGGAAACCACCGCTTCTATAACCAGCCATTTGCCCAGGAAGCCACTCGTAAGCGGTATGCCGGCCTGGCCCAACAGGAGCACGAGCATCGCCGTGGCCAACCAGGGGCTACGCGCCGACAACCCCCTGGCGGCGCTGAGGTCGTTGCGGGCTTCGCCCCGGCCCTGCAGGATTTGGACGATAGCGAACGTGCCGATGACCATAAACGCGTACGTGAACACGTAGAAGCACACCGCTTGCACTCCGGCGGAAGTGCCGTCCTGAAGACCGATCAAGACATATCCGGCCTGGCTCACCGACGAATAGGCGAGCATCCGTTTAAGGTCTGATTGCACAAGGGCCAGCACCGCCCCGAGCAGCACCGAAGCCGTCGCCATTACCCAGATAATCGGTCGCCAGTTGGACACCTCGGTCGGGAAGGCCAGCATCAGGACCCGGACGAGGCCGGCGAAGCCGGCCGCCTTGGCCACCGCCGCCATATAGCCGACGAAGGGCGTCGGCGCCCCCTGATATACGTCCGGCGCCCAGAAATGGAACGGCACAGAGGCGACCTTGAAGCCCAGGCCCACGATCAATAGCCCCATACCAGCCAGCAGGACCCCGTTATGGATGAGGACGTTGCTGGTCAGGAAGGTGAAGATGTCGGCGTACTCGGTCGAGCCGGTGGCGCCGTAGACGAGGGCCGCCCCATATATAAAGATGGCGGACGAGAACGACCCGAGGATGAAGTACTTGAGCGCCGCTTCGCCAGAGGCGGCCCGACGGTGGTTGTAACCGGACAGCGTGTAGAGAGAGATGGACAGCACCTCGAGGCCCAGGAAAAGGCTTATCAGCCCGCCGGCCTGCGCCATCAGGACGGCCCCGGCCGAACAGACCATCATGAGCACGTACGGTTCGGGGCCGTCCAGGTTTTCGCGGTGCAAGTAGCCGTCGGTGATCAGGGCGCCGAGGACCGTGGCTGACCCGAAGAGGATCACGAAAAAGGCGCTGAAGTGGTCGTAGATAATCTGGCCGGCCAGCGTTATGGAAACATTGGCCGACTTATCGAGGTTGGCCCACTGGAATAGGCCGTCGATGATGGTAGCCAGACCGGTGAGCACCGTGACCCCGGCCCAAAGGCCCGGGTAGCGCCGTTTCGGCAGCACCGCCACCAGTACCAGGACGACCAGTGCGCCACCAAAAAGCAGGATCAGCGGGAGGATGGCCCGGTAGCTGACCGGTATGGAAATAGAGCCTTTAGTGACGCAGAGCCCCGTCACTTTGCCGAGGGTGCTTACGCTGCACCCCGTGCTGGCGGCGAGCAAGTGGCCAGCCAATAGTTCCCCGGCCCCGCTCATCGGCCCCCTCCAGCACTAGCGGCCCGCGACGCGCTCGTCCCCGGGCCGGGTAAATCGACGACCTGGTTGGACGGCACCGCGTACACGCCGTGCCCCACCGTTGAAGGCGGCAGCTTGAAGCTCGGATCTGCGTACTCAATGTGCTGGACCAGGTGGTTGACCGCCGGCTGTATCCGGATGAGGAGCGGCTGGGGGTAAACGCCGATAAAGATCATCCCGGCCAGCAGCGGGGCCACGGCCAACCTTTCCGCCCAAGTCATGTCACGGACGCCTGCGTTAATTGCCCGGGCCGGCCCCTGGAAGACTCGCTGGTAAGCCCAGAGGAGGTAAACGGCCGCGAAAATCACGCCGGTTGCAGCCACTACGGCCCACCACCGGTGGGTAACGAACGTCCCCACTAGTACCAGGAACTCGCCGATGAAGCCGTTGAGCCCGGGCAGGCCTATGTCGCTCATAATGGCGGCTATAAAGACCCAGCCCAGGATGGGGGCGGCGGTCTGAAGACCGCCGAGCTCGGCGAATTCCAACGTGCGCCGGCGTTCCCAGATCATGCCGACCAGAAGGAACAGCGCCCCCGTAGAAAGGCCGTGGTTCACCATCTCGACGATCCCGCCGGTGATGCCCTGAACCGTGAAGCCGAACAACCCGATGACGATGAAACCGACGCCGGCAATGGTGCCGTAAGCGACGAGCCGTTTCAGATTGCGCTGCACAGCGGCCACGACCGCGCCCCAGATAATGCCGATGGCCGCCAGGGTCAAAGCCACCGGGGCCAGTCGTACCGCGGCCGCCGGGAAAAGGAATATCCCCCAACGCAAGATCCCGTAGGCCCCGAGCTTGAAGAGGATACCGGCGAGCACCATTGACCCTCCGGTGGGGGCCTGCGTGTACGCGCCCGGCATCCAGGTATGGAACGGGACCAGTGGCATTTTGACGGCGAAGGCGATGCCGAACGCGACCAGGAGCCACGTCTGGTCGGCAATCGGGAGGTTCATGGCTCCCCGAGCGAGAGGAACGATGTTGAACGTGTCGATCGTTCCCTTCGGCTCGTGCGAGGCCACCAGAAGGTACGTAGCCAGGATGCCTACGAACAAGAAGGCCGAACCGGCAAACGTGTAGAGGAAGAACTTCGTGGCTGCGTAGCCCCGTTGGGGGCCATTGCCATTGACGATGATGAAGTAGCCCGGCACCAGCGTGAGCTCGAAGGCTACGAAGAACAAGAAGGCGTCCAGCGAGAGGAACGTGGCCATGCACGCGGCCTCGAGCAACAACATCCACCCCAGGTACGCCCGCGGCGAGCGGCCGGCGGGAGGGCTCGCCATCGCGATCGGGAAAAGGAGGGCTGTCATGGCCACGAGGAACACCGAAATCCCGTCGACGCCCAGGTACCAGGAAATGTTCAGCGCCTTGAACCACGACTCCAGGCTCGTGAACTGGAAGCCCGCGTGCGCGTTCCCCGTCTTGAAGGCGACCACCATCCAGATGGCGAAGGCGAACTCCAGGCCCGCCGCACTCAGCGCCAGCCACTTGGCCGCACTCGCTGCGCTCCGCGGTAAGAGGGCGACGACGATGGCTGCCCCCAGGGGCAGGAAGATGATCACCTCGAGGATGGGGAAGCTCATGGTCAGATCACGATCCGGAAGCTCAGGTAGCCGAGGACGACGACGATACCGACCCCGAAACCAAGCAGGTAGCTACGCAGGTAGCCGTCCTGCAGCTTTCGCAGCGCCCGGCCGCTGACCCCGAGGCCGGCCGCGCAGGCGTTTACGAAGCCGTCGATCACCTCACTGTCCAAGACGACGGCGAGCACTGTCGCCACTCGCATTAGCGGCCCTGAGACCGTGGCGGAGACGATGTCATCGAAATGCCAAGCGCGACGCAGGAAGTTCGGCTCCAGCCGGGGGTGGACCGCCGTCTCCCACACGCGCAGTCCGAACCCGAGGCCGATGAGGGCTATGGCCAGCGTCCCCAGGGCCAGGGCCCATTTCGTGCCGGAGCTCAGCGTTATCACTTCCGCCGTCGGGAAAAGCGGGCTCAAGAAACGGGTCAGAAAATCGAAGTTCCAGAACGGGAAATCGATTCCGCCGCCAAACACGGTGGCGATGGCCAGGACGACAAGTGGAGCAGACATGAGCCACGAGGAGTCACTGGGACGGAGCCCCCGGTGGGTCGGTGCAGGCAGGCCCGGCCCGGCGCCTTCCTCGTGCCCGTCACTAACGCCAGGGCCGTGAGCGGCGCCTCCGGCGTGCTCGCCGGCCGAAGGGGAAACCGCGGCTGTCACAGGGACTGGGCGAGCTTCGTCCCACCGGGCCTCGCCCCTGAAGACCAGCGAGAACTGTCGGCTCATGTAGTACGCAGTCAGTCCTGCGGTTAACGCCCCGACAGCCCATAACGCCTTGTTGTACTGGAAGGCACCCTGCAAAATGGCGTCCTTGGACCAGAAACCGGCGAAAGGTGGTATGTCGGATATCGACAGCCAGCCGATGGCGAAAGTGATCGCCGTAAGGGGGAGGTACTTGGCCAGGCCTCCCATTTTTTTCATGTCCTGGTTGTCGGCCATGGCGTGGATGACGGCGCCGGCGGCCAGGAACAGCAGCGCCTTGAAGAAGGCGTGCGTGAGCATGTGGAACAGCCCGGCCACGTAGTCGCCCGCGCCAATAGCCAGGAACATATAACCGAGCTGGGAGATAGTCGAGTAGGCGAGCGTCTTTTTGATGTCATCCTGGGCGCAGGCGATGGTGGCGGCCAGGAATGCCGTCCCGGCGCCGACGCACGCTATTACCAGGGAAGTGCTCGGCGCGTAGTGCAACATCGGCGCGACCCGGGCCATCAAGTACACACCGGCCGTGACCATGGTGGCAGCGTGTATAAGGGCCGAGATCGGCGTCGGGCCTTCCATGGCGTCAGGCAACCAGATGTAAAGCGGGATCTGGGCCGACTTCCCCACCGCCCCCATGAACAGCAGCAGTGTTATGGCCGTCGCCGTCGTCCCACTGATCGCTCCCGGCTGGGCGGCCAGCAGCCCGGTGGCGTGGCCATTGACCACGGTGCCAAGGACAGTCGAATAGTTGAGCGAGCTGAAGTGGAAGAAGATGAAGAACATGGCGATCAGGAAACCCACATCGCCCACACGGTTGGTGACGAACGCTTTTTTGGCGGCGACGGCCGCGACATCGCGCTGGAACCAGAACCCGACCAGAGCGTAGGAACAGAAACCCACGCCTTCCCAACCCAGGAAGTTGAAAAGGAAATTGTCCGACAGGACGAGTACCAGCATGGAGAAGAGGAACAGGTTGAGGTAGATGAAGAACCTGTCGAAGCCGGGATCCCTGTGCATGTACCCGATCGAGTACAGGTGGATCAAGGTCGAGACACCGGTAACGAAGAGGGCCATGGTGACCGAGAGGGGGTCCACCAGCAGGGCCGCGTTCACGTGTAAGCCGGCGACCGGGATCCAGGTGAATATGTTGAGTGTGGCGAACCTCTGGTCGGAAGGTAGCCCGAGAATGTGGATCCACACGATAACGGCGGCGACGAACGAACCACCTGCGGCGGCCGTGCCGACCCATCCGGCGAGGGGTTCTCCGAGGCGACGGCCCCACAAGAGGTTGATGATGAAACCGAGCAGCGGGAGCCCAACTATGGCGTAAGCGGCATTGACCATGGCGCTTCAGCCCTTCAGTGAACTGATGTCGTCAACGGTCGCCCCACTCCGCCGGCGGTAAAGGGCCACGATGATGCCGAGCCCCACGACAACCTCGGCCGCCGCCACGACCAGGACGAAAAAGACCGCATCCTGGCCACCAACATCGTTGAGCATCCGCGAAAAGGTAACGAACGTCAAGTTGACGGCGTTCAACATGAGCTCGATGCACATGTACATGACGAGGATGTTGCGCCTCACCAGGAGACCTGCCGCGCCGATCCCGAAAAGGCAGGCGGCCAGGACGAGGTACCAGGGCCCCGGAACGGTCATCGCCCCGTTGCTCCTGGCTGTCGGCTCTCTTGCGTAGCTGGTGCGCGTCCGGAGGGGACGGCCTGGCCGCCGTCCGGCCGGCGAGCAGGGGTCACAGGTGGCGTTTGGGCCCTGCGTTGAGCTCCCTGGCCTCTCGGGCCGATTTGGGCTCGGCGCACGAGGACAACCGCCGCAACAACCGCGATCACCAGGAGCGCAGATGTCATTTCGAAGGGGAGCAGGTAGCCCGTGAATATGCTCTGGCCCAGCTTTTGCACGTTGGTCCCGGGACCGTTCAAAGCGCCCGAGACCTCCTTGGCTCCCGTGGCCCAGTAATGCACACGGGCCAGGACCAATAGCTCGACCAGAGCAACGACGCCGACCACGACGGCCACCGGGGTCAACGCCCGCCACCTTTCCGGCTCCCGGGTTTCCTTCCGGTCGACGCCGAGAAGCATGATCACGAAGAGGAAAAGGATCACGATGGCACCGGCGTAGACAATTATCTGGACGGCGGCGAGGAAATCCGCGCCTTCGTTGATGAAGAGCAGGGCTATGCCGAAGATGGTGGTGACCAGTGCGAGGGCGCAGCGGACCGGGTTGCGGCCGATCACGACACCGGCTGCACCCCCGATCACCAAAGCGGCGCCCACTGCGTAGACGGCCCAAGCCGAAGCATTGGCGAGGGCGGTGGTGGCGATCAGCATTACTGGGAGCCCCCGCTTTGGCCCGAACCGCTTTGGCCCGAACCGCTTTGGCCCGAACCGCTTTGGCCCGAACCGCTTTGGGCCCGAACCGGGTCGCCTTACCGGCCTCACGGTGCTGATGCCGACGCCTTTCAGCTCGGCTGCTTCAACTTCGCGAAGTGATGTGTCGAAATCGGCGGCCACGTCAGCAGCTTGCGGGTCCGACTGCCCGGCCTGGGGCGGCCGTACGCCGTAGCCGAGTTCACCGCTCCACAGCGGTACTCCCTCCAGGTCGGCGCGGCCCGATGGCGATGTGGCCCGCATCCACGCCGACGTGTTGCGGTCGTCGCCGGGCTTCCAGTCTTCCCAGGGCAGTTGCTTGGGCCTCCCGGCGTCGTCGACTAACAGCTCTGCCTTGGTGTAGATGGCGTCCTCGCGATTTGTGAACGAGAACTCGAACAACTTCGATTCTGTGATCGCCTCTGTCGGGCACGCCTCCACGCAGAGGTCGCAGTGGATGCAGCGCAAGTAATTGATCTCGTACACAAAGCCATAGCGCTCGCCGGGTGAAACGGGAGCGTCGGGCGGGTTGTCCGCGCCCCGGACGTAGATGCACCGGGCCGGGCAGACACCGGCACAGAGTTCACAACCGATGCACTTCTCCATCCCGTCCTCGTACCGGTTGAGCACATGGCGCCCGTGTTGCCGTTCCGGCTTGGGCCGCTTTACCTCCGGGTAGAGGCTGGTGACCTTCGGTTTGACGGGCTGTTTCCCGGTGACTAAGAAGCCCTTGAAAAACGAGACAAATCTGTTCTGGTCCAGGAAGCTCATGGGGCCTCCAGCTCGGAAACCATAGCGCCGTCTTCGTCGACGGAGTGGCCGACATCAATGGCCCGGCTGAGCAGCAGGAAGGCGGCGCAGCAGCCCACCAGCGCACCCAGCCCCCAGATGGCGTTGATGTGGGCTCCGGCCACGATCAGGAGGAGAGCCAGTGCACCGGGGATGAGGCGCTTCCAACCGAGGTCCATGAGCTGGTCATAGCGCAGGCGGGGCAAGGTGGCCCGGATCCATACGTAAACGTAGAGGATGATCAGCACCTTGATCGAGAACCAGAGCGGGCCGATCGAGTGGCTGGCGATGCGAGGGCCGTCCGGGCCTCCGAGGAAAAGGGTGGTGAAGATGGCGGAATTGACAACCAGGGCCATGTACTCGGCCAGGTAGAAAAGGGCAAAGCCGATCGACGAGTACTCGAGGTTGAACCCGCCGGAGAGTTCTTCCTCGGCCTCGACGAGGTCAAAAGGCGGACGGGTCATCTCGGCCGTTATGGCGATGAAGAAGATGGCGGCGGGGGCACCGAAAGTACGCAGGATGTTCCAGTGGTAAAGGAACCCCCCATGCTGCTCGGCCACAATGACCGGCGTGAGCAACGACCCGGTGACCAGCACGACGGTTGCTACCGTCAACCCCACAGCGGCCTCGTAGGACACCATCTGGGCGCTCGAGCGCACCGCCCCCATCAGGGGGTACTTGGACCCCGACGCCCAGCCCGCCAAGATAACGCCATAAACGCTCACGCTCGAGCACATCAGCAGGAGGAGGATCCCCCACGGCGGGTTAGCGAGTTGAAGGAGGGTCGTATACCCGCCGATCGTTATCGTGCCGCCCACAGGCACGATCGCAAAAGAGATGAAGGCGGGGACGAGGACGATCACAGGAGCCATGCGGTAGACGAGCCTGTCGCCCTGGGAAGGAAGCATCGCCTCCTTGAAGAACAGCTTGAGGCCGTCCGCCAGGGACTGCAGCCAGCCATTCGGCCCCGCCCGGTTCGGTCCCCAACGGTTGCCCAGACGGGCCACGGCCTTGCGCTCGTACATGACCATGAAAAGGACGGAGATCATCAGGAGGACGAAGACCACCAGGACCTTCACGATTACGATGACCCAGACTTGCCACGTGAGCCCGTGAGAAAAGAGCGGGTCCCCCTGGACGGCGGTCGTAGCGGCGATCATTGCCCCTCTACCTTTTCCACGCTGATCTCGGTGGAAGGGGCCAGGGCAGAGATCAATTCTCCGGCGCCGCCCCCCGGAAGGTTGAATGGCAGTACGGCGGTCCCGGGGGGGACAGCCGGGTCGGCCATGGCCGTTACCACCAGGCCGGCTTCTCCGTTTTGAGCGCTGACCCGCACCTGGCTGGCATTCTCCAGGGCCAACCGGGCCAGGTCGTCGGGGTTGACTCGAAGGTGCAGCGCCGGGTGCAACGGCGCGACCGAAGGGGAGTGCTGGACGAAAGCCCCGCCGTCCCACATCGGGCGGCTGGCCACCAGGCGGAGGGCGGGCTGCGCACCCGGAGCCCCCGTTGCCTCCCCTGACGATCCCGACGACCCGGCGGCGTTCACGGCCGGGGATTTTGGCTGCAGCCGTGCGGGTGGGTAGAGCCCGGGACTGCCGGCCGCCGACACCGACCCGTCCACCGCCAGCAGCCGGACAGGCAACGGCGGGAGCGGATGGAGCTCGGCCGAAGCGATGCCGGGGTCAGCCATCGGGTCGAGCGGTGCAGGTACGTCCTCTGTTTCCTGTTCCGGTGTCTCTGGCCCCATCGGCACAACGATGCCGTTACGGGCCTGGCGCGATACCAGCAGCGCCTGGGAGACGCCCCGGTGGAGGGGGGACACCTTTTCTATCTCGGCCAACAGCTCCGCCAGTGTGGTGGCACCGAGGTCGCCACCGAGCCGCGATGCGAGCTCGACGGCGATCATCCAGTCCGGCCGGGCACTGCCAGGCGCGGTTACCTTCTGCCCGAGCCATGTCACGCGCCCTTCGATATTCGTGAAACTCCCCCGCTTTTCCGTGTAAACCGCGGCCGGGAGCACGACGTCGGCGTAGTTGGTGCTGGGCGTCGAGAAGGCATCGATGGCCACGACGAAGCGGGCGCCCTCGAGGCCGCGGGTGGCCAGGCCCTTGTCGGGACAGTCCGAGATCGGGTCTGCCCCGACAAGGAACAGGACGTCGATGTTCCCGTCGGCCGCCTGAGCGAGCATGCCGAGGGTGTCCAGACCGCCGTCCTTCGGCAACGGCGTGCCCCATTGGTGTTCGTACCAGTCCCTGCCGTCTTCGAGGCCGGTCCGGCCGGGCAGCAGGCCCGGTGCCAGCCCGAGGTCAATAGCCCCGAGGATGTTCGAGCGCCGCAAGGCGGGCAGGAACGACACGCCCGGGAGGCGAGCGAACGCCAGCGCCGCCTGCACGGGCCCGCTCGACGGCTCGGCCAGGGACGGCCTCCCGATGACGACGGCGACCCGGGGGGCGCTGCCCCCTGTCAGGCCCGCACCGCTGATGGCAGCTCGGGCGCGCTCGACTTCATCAGCGCCCACGCCCGCCACCGGCGCCGTTACGGGCTGCTCACCGCACAAGGCATCTGCCAGGGCGCTCAATTCGCCCGGGCGGTACCGGAGGGACTGGGCGGCGAAAGGCGACGCTCCGGTCGGGGCGGGGCTTACCTCGATAACGGGCGTGCCCATTTCGAGGGCGGCGTGGCGGAGCCGGAGGTACAGGACCGGAAGCTCTTCTTTGATGTCGGGCGCGATCATCACTACGAGCGAGGCGTCGCACACCTGGTCGATGGTGGCCCGGGGCAGACTGGCCACCACGTCGCCGGGTAGCCCGTCACCGAGTTGGGCGTCGACGTTGTCGGTGTGCAGGACAGTGCGGGCCAACTTGGACCACGCGTACGCATCTTCATTGGGGAGACGAGCGCCACCGATCAGCCCGATCCTGGTCCCGGCCACGCCGTCGAGGCGGCTGACAATTTCCCCGAAGGCCTCGGCCCAGCTTGTTTCCGTCATTTCGCTGTCGGCCGCGGCGGCTCCTGAGCCCTGGCGGACCAGCGGGTGAGCAAGGCGTTCGGAACTGTTGAGTGCTTCGAAGCAGAAACGGCCCTTGTCGCAGAGCCAGCTCCAGTTGACGGGGTCGCTGTCGACGCCGAGAAAACGCACCACCTGGTCGGAACTCGATTGCGCGGCAACCCGACAGCCGACGGCGCAGAACGTGCACGTGGTTTCCACCTGCTGGAGGTCCCAGGGCCTGGCCTTGAACCGGTAAGGCTTGGCCAAGAGCGCACCAACAGGGCAAATCTGGACGACATTGCCGCTAAAATTGGAGACAAAAGGTTGGCGAGGGTAAATAGCCACCTCGGTCGTATCGCTTCTCGAGGCGAAGTCGATGCCCGCATCGCCAGCCACCTCGTCGGCAAATCGGGTGCAGCGGGCGCACTGGATGCAGCGCTCGCGATCGAGCAGGACCAGCGGCGAAAGCGGGATCGGCTTGTCCCAGTGCCGTTTCTCTTCGACGAAGCGCGTCTCGCCGGGCCCGTAGGCGAGGGTCTGGTCCTGTAAAGGGCACTCGCCTCCCTTGTCGCAAACGGGACAATCGAGAGGGTGGTTTACCAGCAGGAATTCCAGGATCCCATCCTGAGCTTTCTTCACCGCCGGGCTGTCGGTAACTGCTTCCATGCCCTCTGCGACGGACAAAAAGCAAGCGGGGGAAAGGCTGAAGCCGCGCGGGCCTTTCACATCGACGAGGCACATCCGGCACATCCCGACTGGCTTCATCCGGGGGTGGTAACAAAAACGCGGGATGTACGTCCCGAGGCGGTCGGCCACAGCTATGAGCAGCTCGCCCTTTTTCGCCTCTACCTGCCGACCGTCGATGGTGATATGGACGCCGTCGGTCGTGGGTGTCGCGACCGCGTCATGCGCAGGGGAAGCGGCGCCGCCCGAGCCGGTGGCGGCGGGCGACGTAGACGCCGGGGCCGGGTTGCTCGATGACGCCGGGTCAGGCATAAGCAGGGCTCGCTGGTAGCCGGTCAGGTGGGAACGGGCAGCGCCCGGTGCGGACGTGGTCGAGGTACTCGTCGCGGAACATCCTGATGCCCGAAGCGATAGGGCTGGGGATCGACGGCCCTAGAGGGCAAATTGTCGTCTGCGCCGGCGGCCAATGCACCCCGGGTGAGATGTTGTCACACACGTCCATCAGGAGGTCGAGGTCGGCTTCGCGGCCCTGGCCATCCTCGATGCGGCGCATAATTTTCTCGAGCCAACCCGAGCCTTCCCGGCACGGCGTGCACTGCCCGCACGACTCCCGGTGGAAAAAGCGGGTTATCCGCCACCCCGCCCGTACGGGGCAGAACGTCTCATCCATTGCGGTGATGGCACCCGAGCCAGCCATGGAGCCGGCCTCGGCGATCTTTTCGTTGGCCAGTAAGACGTCCAGGTGTTGAGGACCGAACCAGGGGGATGAGGCACCGCCGGGGATAATCGCCTTCAACTGCCTGTCGTGCCTTATACCTCCGCCCAGCCGGGGGTCGTAGATGAGCTCCCGGAAGGTCACTTTGGCGAACTCGAGCTCGTAGTTCCCCGGACGACGCACGTGGCCCGAGAGGGACACTAACTTCGTGCCCCGGGAGGGGCCTTCGCCGAGATCGCGAAATGCCTCGCTCCCGTTCCTCATTATCCAGGCCAGGTTGGAGAGCGTCTCCACATTGTTGACGATGGTGGGCGCCCCATAAAGACCGATGGCGGCCGGGAAATTCGGTGGTTTGATCCGGGGGAAGGCCCGCTTGCCTTCGAGGCTTTCGAGCAACCCCGTTTCGTCCCCGGCGATGTAGGCGCCGGCGCTGGGGTGGACGACGACGTCGAGCGAAAAATCCGACCCGAGGATTTTGGCCCCAACTGCGCCGTAATCGTAAGCCTCGTTGAGGGCAGCCTGGATCCGTTCCTGAGCCAGGGCCATCTCACCGCGCACGAAGATAAACGCCTGGGCGGCGCCGATGGCGTAGGCGCAAATGAGCAGCGCCCTCGATCAATTGGTGGGGGTCCCCCTCCATGAGAGCGTGGTCCTTGAAGGTGGCCGGCTCGCTTTCGTCGCCGTTGACAACGAGGTAGACGGGTTCCGCTTTGCGCAGCATCGACCACTTGCGGCCGGTGTCGAACCCGGCCCCGCCCCGGCCCAGGATGCTGGCCGCCAACGTCGACTGGCGGATTTCTTCGGGGGCCACGCTGAGGGCTTTGCGCAGGCCCTCGTAACCGTTGTTGCCCAGGTAAGACTGCAGTGTCCAGCTCCGCTCGAGCCCGAAGCGGCCCGTAATGACCTTCGGCCCGAACTGGGAGCCGGCCGGCTCGGTCGCCGTCACTTCGAACCGTCTCCTGCGTCATCCACCGGCTCCGGGATGCCGCCGCCGGGGTCAAGCGTGCTGGCCACCGCCGCGGTCGTGCGCGAGGTGGCCAATTGCACCTGGCGCCCTGCACTGTCGACGGCCACTGAGGGGGCCGGTGCCGGGGTTGATGACGGGGCCGGTGACGGGGTGCCGCGCGCTTGAGCGCCGCGCTTGGGGCGGGCCGACGTTGCCGGCCGCGTCTCCTCTGCGCGCGTCTCCTCTGGCCGCGTCTCCTCTGGGCGCGTGCCGTCTGCCGCCGGCAACCCAACGGAGCGCCGGACACGGCAGAGGGTGCCGTGAGGGGGAACTTCGTCGTCGAGGCGGCCGTCGGAGAGGTCATCTGACAGGGCGTCCCAGCGCTCGGGCGTCATGTCGCCGAAGTAGCGCCAATTGACGACCAGGCAGGGCGCATTGCCGCAGAGCGCCAGGCACTCGGTGTCTTCGAGGGTGAACATCCGGTCAGGCGTGGTGCCTCCGAGCGTGACACCGAGGTGCTCCTCCATATGCTCGAGGAGTTCGTACGCTCCGGCCAGCATGCAGGCGATATTCGTGCAGACGGCCACGAGGTAGCGGCCCACGGGGGCCAGGTGGAACATTTCGTAAAAGCTGGCTGTGCCCCGCACTTCTGCGGGTGTCAGCTCGATGAGCTCCGCTACGTGCTCGATCCCCTCAGGGCTGAGATAGCCGTCCTGCTCCTGGAGCACGTGCAGCGTCGGGATCAGAGCGGAACGTTTGTGCGGGTAAAGCGCGATTAGGCCTCGCGCTCGCACAAGGTTCTCCTCGTTCAGCCGGGCCACGCCTATTGATCTTTGCCGATGTGCCCCCTGCGGGACCAATTCTGCCCGGCGTGCCCAGGAGCTCCATCCCCGGGCTAAAGGGCCTAGGGGCTCGGTTTAGATGAGATCAGCGGTCCACGTCCCCGAGAACGGGGTCGATGCTCGAGATGACGGCGATAACGTCGGGGATGAAACCACCGCGCGCCATCGGCGCCAGGCCTTGCAAGTTGGCGAACGAGGGCGTACGGACGTGGAGCCGGTACGGTCGTGAAGTCCCGTCGGAGACGATGTAGCAGCCCAGCTCGCCGCGAGGTGATTCGACTGGGACGTAAGCGTCGCCCGGAGCCACCCGGAAGCCTTCGGTGAACAGCTTGAAGTGGTGGATGAGCGCTTCCATCGACTCGTCTGATGCGGTTGCGGGGCGGCGGGGTGAACTTCTTGTCCTGGGTCCGGTAGTCCCCTCCCGGCATGGCCTCGGCCACTTGGCGCACGATGCGCACGGACTCGCGGATCTCGTTGACGCGGATGGCAAAACGGTCCCAGCAGTCTCCCGAGGTGCCAATGATCACGTCGAACTTGACCTCGTCGTAGGCCAGGTAGGGAAAATCCCGGCGGACGTCGTAGGCCACGCCCGTCGAGCGCAACAGCGGCCCGGTAAGCCCGAGCCCGACGGCGGTTGGAGTGTCGAGCGGCCCGACCCCGTCCATGCGGTTCTGCAGCAGGGGCTGTCCGGTGAGCAGGTTGTCGTACTCGTCCATGCGCTTCAGCACTGCGTCGCATATGGCCCTCACGTCGTCGCGCCAACCATCGGGCAGTTCGGCCGCCACGCCGCCCGGACGGATGTAATTGTGGTTCATCCGCAGGCCGGTCACTTTTTCGAAAAATGCCAGCACGAGCTCACGGTCGCGCCAACCGTAAACGAGCATGTTGATGGCGCCGAGGTCGGCGCCGTTGGTGGCCAGCCACAAAAGATGTGAGCGATATGCGGTTTAGCTCGCACATCATCATCCGGATCCAGGTGGCGCGCACCGGCACTTCGACTCCGGCCAACTTTTCGACCGACAACGAGTAGGCCAGCTCGTTGAAAAAGGGCGAGAGGTAGTCCATCCGGGTCACGTTGGTGGAGCCCTGGTGGTACATCAGCTCTTCGCCGGTTTTTTCCATACCGGTATGGAGGTAACCGATAACGGGTTTGGCCCGCAGCACCTGCTCGCCGCGAACTTCGACCATCACGCGCAGGACCCCGTGAGTGGAAGGGTGCGACGGGCCGAGGTTCAGGATCGTCGTCTCGTCGTCTGGCGACTCGTAGTTGTAATCCGTCGGGGTCGATGCGACACCCCTTCGGGCAGACGAAGGACGCCGCCGTACTCGGCTCGCAATTCCTTGACGTCGGTCTCTTGGCGCGCCAGCATTTCCTGCGCGCCCTCTGAGGTCTTCGCCTTGAGCAGGTCGTTCAGCGATACGTCGGCCATGGCCTCACGTCACTTCGTCGTGCCTGGAAGGGGCCTGCTCACCTGGGTGCCTCCTTGAACTGCACCGGGACGCTGCCCGCCGGGTAGTCCTTGCGCAACGGGTGGCCCTCCCAGTCTTCGGGCATCAGGATGCGGGTTAGGTCGGGGTGGTCGCTTGAAGCGGATCCCGAACATGTCGAAGGTCTCTCGCTCGTGCGCCTCGCTGCCGGGCCAGAGGTCGAACAGGCTCGGCACCACAGGCTCGTGGTCCGGTACCTGGCAGCGCACCCGGAGCCGCTCCTTCCGCGATAAGGACAGGAGCTCGACGACGACCTCGAACCGTTCTGCCTCGACCCCGGCCGGCAGGTGGCGTCCTGGATGGGTCAGGTAGTCCACGCCCGTCACGCCGATGCAAACCTCGAAGCCGTCCTTGTAGAGCGCCTCCATGAGGGCCAGGTAGCGGGCCCGGTCCGTATGTACAGTGCGCTGACCGTGCGTCTCGGCGACCGGGCAACCGTGCAGGGATGGCGAGCTCTCGTCGGCGTTCGTCTCTTCGGCCGGATCTGCTGGTCGGCCCTACCTCACTCACCGGCTCACCGCACGGGCCCGCCGACGGAAGGGGCCAACCGAAGCGGACGTACTTCTTCGAGATGGATCCCGGCACCGGCCCCGGTGACGGCTCGGCGGCGGGTTATCTCCCCCCGGCGGATCTGCTCGTGGAGGGTGAGTATCGAGTGGAGGAGAGTCTCCGGCCCGGGGGGGCACCCCGGCGCGTAGACGTCCACCGGGACGACCTGGTCGACGCCCTGGACGATGGCGTAGTTGTGGAACATTCCTCCCGTAGAGGCGCACACCCCCATCGAGATGACCCACTTGGGCACCATCATCTGGTCGTATACCTGGCGGAGCACCGGGGCCATCTTCTGGCTGACCCGGCCGGCAACGATCATGAGGTCAGCCTGGCGGGGCGAGGCGCGAAAGACTTCCATCCCGAAGCGGGCCAGGTCGAAATTGGCCGCCCCGGTGGCCATCATTTCTATGGCGCAACAAGCGAGACCGAAGTTCGCCCCCCAGGAACTGGAAGCGCGTGCCCACTTGACCACCTCTTCGAGGGTGCCGGTCAGGAAATTATGGTGCAGATCTTCGAGGCCCACTCACTGCCCTCCCTTGGCCGCACTGACGGGCTCGCTCTCACGAGTGGGGCTTCTGGTCGTCGCCGGGGTCGTGCTCCCGGCCTGGCTGTGGTGCATAGGTACCCCGGGGCGGTTCACCCGCCGGATGGTCGAGTTCATGGTGCGGGTGACCGGCGCACCGGTGCGGCTACCAAACCGCTTGCCCGGGCCCCAGTCGAGGCCACCCTGCGATACCAAGTAGGCGAAAGCGACGAAGACGACCAGGGCAAACGTGGCAATTTCGATGAAACCGAACTTGTAGAGCTGGCGGAATATGACGGCGAACGGGTAGAGGAACACGACCTCGATGTCAAAAATGATGAAGATCATCGCCACCAAGTAGAAGCGGACATGGAAACGGGGCGGCGGCTCCCATATCGGCGCGATGCCGGATTCGTAAGGCCCCCGTTTCGCCGGGTCGAGGCGCCCGTTGGGCCCGAGCATTCTCGACGCCATGAACGAGCCGACGGCGAACACCAACGCCAGGACGAGCAGAAGAAGGATGGGCAGGTACTGGTCCATCAAGCGCTCAGGCTAGCGCCAGCAGAGAACTGAGCACACATTGAGCCCGGGCCGGCCGTGAGCCGCTGGACCGCCAATCCTGGCCGCCCGTCCTGAGTGCGACCTGGCCCCCTCCTCCGGGGGCCCAGTAGCATCGGCACACTCAGCCGTGCCGTCCGGGCATGGGAGGCGACCCTGCAGAGGTAGACGACGACCACCACCCGCGATGGCATCCCCGCCGGCGATCACCACTGCGACGTCCTGGTCATCGGCGCTGGCCCGTCCGGGGCATCGTGCGCCTACTGGTTGGCCAGCGCCGGCCATGACGTTGTCGTGCTGGAGCGCAAGTCCTTCCCCCGGGAGAAGACCTGCGGGGACGGCCTGACCCCGCGGTCGGTACGCCAGCTTCAGGACATGGGCCTCGGCTCGGACCTGCCGGCGTGGCATCGCTACGAAGGCCTGCGGGCGCACGGGTTCGGACGGACCATTGCCATGCCTTGGCCCGAAGTCAAGGGCATGCCTGGTCACGGCTACATAATCACCCGGAAGGACCTGGACGCCATGGTCGCCGCGAACGCGGCCAAGGCTGGCGCCACGCTGTGGGAGAAGACGGAGGCGGTCGAGGCCGTAATGGAAGGCAATGCCCTCCGCGGCGCCCGCCTCAGCGCCAAGGGGGAGGGGGGCCGCAGCGGCCAGGTGACGGCCCGGTACGTGGTGATCGCTGACGGGGCCAACTCCCGTTTCGGTTGGTCGATCGGTAACCAGCGCAACCGTTCTTACCCCCAGGGGATGGCGCTGCGCGGGTATTGGACCTCCCCCCTCCATGACCTGCCCTGGATCGATTCATGGCTCGACCTGAAAGACCTGGCGGGTCACTCCATGCCCGGGTATGGGTGGATATTCCCGCTGGGCGACGGTCGGGTCAATGTCGGCGTCGGCCTCCTGACTACCTCAGCGTTGTGGAAGGGCCTGAACACCACCCAGATGCTCGAGGCCTTTTGCAAGATGGCCCCAGAGCCGTGGGACATCCGGCCTGAGACCTGCCTTGGCCCGGCCACTGGTGGCCGCTTGCCGATGGGGTTTTCGGTGGGGCCACGGTCGGGCCCGACGCACCTGGTCGTCGGCGACGCCGGTGGGATGATCAACCCCTTCAACGGCGAGGGCATTGCCTACGGTTACGAGACCGGCCGCATAGCTGCCGAGGTTCTCCACCAGGTCCTCGCCAACAAGGATCCGGGTGCACTGGCGACATACGAGCAACGCCTGCAGGCCGAGTACGGGCTCTACTACCGGGTGGCCCGTGCTTTCGTCCGGGCCATCGGCCGTCCGGAAGTGATGCGAGCCTGCACGGTCACAGGGATGTACAGCCGCCCGCTCATGGAGTGGCTACTGCGCATCATGTCGAACATGCTCCGGCCTGACGAGATAGGGCCGGCCGAGGCCGCCTACAAGGCTCTGGCCGCCATAGCCAGGAGAAAAGCGCCCTCGACCTGAAGGCGCCCTCGACCTGAGGTAGCTGTCAAGCCGACGCGGCCACCGCCCTCGCTACCTTTGCAAACGCGGTCACCGTTCGTTCGAGCTCGGCCTGACTGTGGGCCAGGCTCGGGAACAGCACCTCGTAGGGGCCGGGCGCGATGGCCACACCTTCGGCCAGCAGCCCCCGCATCACCGGCGGGTAGAGGCCGGTCGCGGCCGACGAACGGGCACCCTCGTAGTCCAGGACTGGGCCGGCCCCGAAAAATATCCCCACGAGCGGTCCGGCGACGGGGATCTGCACCTCGAGCCCCGCTTCTTTGGCCCCCGCCGCCAGACCGGCGCCCAGCCGGCCCGCGAATTCGGAGAGCTCCTTGTAGTCGGTGTCATCCAGGAGGGAAAGAACAGCCAGTCCTGCGGCCGTCGCCACCGGGTTACCGGCCAGGGTCCCGGCCTGGTAGACGGGCCCGTTGGGCGCGAGCTGCTCCATAACTACCCGTTGGCCGCCGAAGGCGGCCAACGGCAAACCACCGCCGACAACCTTCCCGAAGCACCAGAGGTCTGGCACCACGCCGAAGAGGGAGGAAGCGCCGCCTTTCGCCACCCGGAAGCCGGTGATCACTTCGTCGAAGATCAGGAGTGCTCCCGCCCTCGTGCACGCCTCTCGTAACCCCCGGAGGAAGCCGGGGCTGGGTGGGACGAGGCCCATGTTGGCCGCCACCGGCTCGACCAGGACGGCGGCCACATCGTGGCCCAGGGTGGGGACGACGTTGTACGGGGCGACCACCGTCTCAGCCACCGCCGCTTTGGGCACACCGGCCGAAGTGGGCAGGCCCAGGGTGGCGACCCCGCTCCCGCCCCCGGCCAACAGGGCGTCGCTGTGACCGTGGTAGCAACCGGCAAAGAGCACGACCCGCTCACGCCCCGTCGCACCGCGCGCCAAGCGGACGGCCGACATGGCCGCCTCGGTCCCGCTGCTCACGAGCCGGACCTCCTCGCACCCGGGCACCCTGGCGCAGATTTCCTCGCCCAAGCAGCACTTCGCCGGGTGTAGGCGCCCCGAACGTCGTTCCTTCGCCAGCGGCCCTGCCGGACCGCTTCGACGACCTTGGGATGGGCGTGGCCGAGGATGGAGGCCCCGTAGGACTGGACGTAGTCGATGTAGCTAACCCCTTCGACGTCGGTGACGTACGCCCCCTCGCCCCGGGCCACGAAGTATGGGGTTCCGCCCACTGCCTTGAAGGCTCGGACCGGCGAATTGACCCCGCCCGGCGTTACCCGGCAGCGCCCGCTCGAACAGCGACTCGTTCGTGTCGCCTGTCCCGGGCTCCTCATGGCGGACGACGCTCACTTCGGGCTCACCTTTCAAGCCCCGAGTAGCTCGGCGACCTCGCCGGCGAAGTACGTGAGCACCATGTCGGCGCCGGCTCGTTTGATGGCCACCAGCTGTTCCAGGGCGACGGCCGTACCGTCGACCCAGCCCCGCTCAGCGGCCGCTTTCACCATGGCGTACTCGCCGCTGACGTGGTAGGCGGCCAGAGGCACGGGGACGGCCCGGCGGACGGCGGCGATGACGTCGAGATAGTGAAGAGCGGGTTTGACCATCACCATGTCGGCTCCCTCGGCCACGTCCAGTTCGGCTTCGCGTACCGCCTCTCTCAAATTGCGGGGGTCCTGCTGGTAGCCCTTGCGGTCCCCACCCCCTGTGATCGTCACGTCGACGGCGTCTCGGAACGGCCCGTAGAGGGCCGAAGCGAACTTGGCCGAGTAGGCCAGGATGCCCACCTCGCCATAACCCTCTTCGTCCAGAGCTCGCCGGATGGCCGCCACTTGACCGTCCATCATCCCCGACGGGGCCACGAAGTCCGCACCCTCTCTGGCTTGGGCCACGGCCACCCGTGCGTACAGCTCGAGGGTGGGGTCGTTGGCTACGTCGCCGCGGGCATCGAGCACGCCGCAATGGCCATGGTCGGTGTACTCGTCGAGGCAGAGGTCGGCGATGAGCACCATGTCTGGGCCGAGCTCCTGGCGCAGCGAAGAAAGTGCCACCTGGACGATTCCCTCGGCCGCCCACGCCTCGCCCCCCTCAGCGTCCTTGGTGGCCGGGACCCCGAAAACAACCACAGCCGGGACGCCGAGGCTGCATAGCCGGCGTGCCTCCTTAACCAGCGACTCGACGGTGTGCTGGACGACGCCCGGGAGCGAAGCGATCGGCCTCGGGGCCTCGATGCCCTCCCTCACGAAAAGCGGGGCAATCGAGATCCTTAGCGGTGACCCGGGTCTCGGCCAGCATCTCGCGGAGGACAGCGGAACGGCGCAGCCGGCGCATCCTCGTCTCGGGAAAGCCCATGGCCGACACGCTATCCCGGCCGGGGCCGGAAGGAGCCGGGGCCGGAGGAGCCGGAGGCCGGCTACCCCCTGCGGCCCCCCACGGGGGGCATGATGGCGCCGATGATCCACAGGATGGGGAAGATTATGCCGATCAGGAACAGGACCCAATGCCCCTTGCGGATCGTCAAGATGCCAAGAGTCACGATCAGGACGAGGTAAATGACGCCAATACCTACGAAATACACGCTATTTACCCTCCTGAGGGTTCTATCCCGCGGTCGCCGCAGGCGACCGTCCAGGTCATTCTAGACCGCCGGCTCACGGCCTCCTCGGGCCGGCCTCGAGAGTGTGCCGGCATCAGCGCCGGCCCCGACGAGGACGCTGACGAGCGCGCTGACGAGCCCGTCGAGGGTGTGCTCGGAGGCCTCAACGCTCACCGTCAGTCCCCGCGCCCGGGCTGTTGCCGCCGTGACCGGGCCGATGCAAACGACGAGGGGGGGCAGGTCAGCCCCGGCGGCGCGGGCCTGGTTGATGTAGCTGTCGACGGCTGATGACGAGGCAAAGCAGATGGAACCGGCCCGTCCTGCGACCTCCAGAAGGTCGCGGCCGACCGGTTGCGGGGCCGTCCTGTACGCCTCGACGGCGTCCACTTCCCATCCGCGCGCCTCCAGCCCGAGGCGCAGATCGGGGCGAGCGCCGGCCGCCTGGGGGAGCAGGACCGACGGGGCGACGGCCTGACCGGCGGCCTTATCGGGAGCCGGCGCCGCGGTCTGGTCGCCCTCCTGGGCGGCGGCCTGATCGGGGGCCTGAGCGGGAAACCGAGGCGGAGGGGGCGGGAAGACGTCCAGGAGGCCTTCGCTCCGGTAGTCGTGGGGAACGAGGTCGGCCACCACGCGATAAGCCCGCAAGGCCTCGGCAGTGGCCGGCCCGACCGCCGCCACCTGCACCGTCCCGAGCGAGCGGGTGTCGGGCACGAGCTCGAACAACCGGTGCACTGCGTTGGCGGAGGTGAAGATGGCCCACGAATACTCGCCGGCGTTCAACCGTGGCGGCACTCGCCCTCAATGCAGCTCCACCATCTGAGGGTGGGGCCAGGCCGATGACGGGGACCTCGACGACCCGGGCCCCGAGCTTTTCCAACCGGGCGGTCAGCTCCGAGGCCTGACGGGTGGAACGGGTCACGACGATGGTCTGGCCGAAAAGGAGGCGGTCCTCGTACCAGCTGAGGTTCAACCCGGCTACCTCGCCGATGACGATCGTGACCGGTGGAGCCAGCGGCTCGTCTCCGAGCCGGCCGAGCGTAGTGCGCACCGTCACCTGCCCCGGGCCCGTTCCCCACTGGACGGCGGCCACAGGTGTTTCGGAGGCCAGGCCGCCGGCCATCAGGCGTTCCGCGATCTTGCGCCGGTGGGCAGCCCCCATCAACACGACGATCGTCCCTCCGCCGGCGGCCAGGGCTTCCCAGTTCGTCCCCCCGTCGGAAGGCTGGCGGTCGACGGAACGGGTGTGGCCGGCCACCACCGTGAAGGCGGTGACCAGCCCGCGGTGAGTAACCGGCACCCCGGCGTAAGCGGGTGCCGCCACCGCTGAAGTGACGCCCGGGACCACCTCGAACGCCACTCCCGCCTCGATGAGGGCGAGCGCCTCTTCCCCCCCTCGCCCGAAGACGAACGGGTCACCACCCTTTAGCCGTACGACCTTTAAGCCGGCTTTGGCCCGCTCGATAAGCAGCGCATTGATGGCCCCCTGATCACCCCGGTCGTCTGGTTGCTTGCCCACGTCGACCTTCTCCGATGCCGAAGGGGCCAGCGAGAGCAGGCTGGCGGCGGTGAGCCGATCGTGAACGACGACGTCGGCCCGCTTGAGCACCTCTGCTCCCCGGAGGGTTAGAAGGCCCGGGTCTCCCGGTCCCGCTCCAACCAGGTAGACGATGCCGCCCTCGGGGCCCGGCGGTGGGCCGCCCGGCGGGCCCGTCCCGCTCGTTCCGCCCGTCTTGCCCGTCCGCGCCGGGGCTCACTCTTGCTCGGCGCGAGCAGCGAGCAGTTCCTGTCCCCCGCCGGCGAGGACCAGCCCCGCCACCTTCCGGCCGAGAGCGTCGGCGTCGTCGGGGGGGCCGCAGAAGCCATAGCGGACCAGGGCGCTCCCGTCGGGCGCGGCGAGGAGGCCATCGAGGCAGAGCTCCCCGCTGTCCGTCTGCCTGGCGTACCCGGCCACGGGCAGGTCGCAGGCCCCCCCGATCGTGGCCAAGAACGCCCTTTCGGCGTCGACCGCTTGGCGCGACACGGCGTGCTCGAGCGGCGCCAACAGCTCGCGGCTGAGTGTGTCGTCGGCGCGGCACTCGACCGCCAGCGCCCCCTGCGCCACCTGCGGGAGCATTACGTCGATGCCCAGGATCTCCATCGGCTCCGGGGAGAGCCCGAGCCGCAAGAGCGCGGCTTGAGCCACTACGACTGCGCCTCCTTCCGGCACCCGTGACAGCCGGGTGGCGATGTTGCCCCGAAGGCTGTGGAACGACAGGTCTGGTCTCAGCCAGGCCAGCTGAGCCCGACGGCGTTGGCTGCCCGTGGCGACCGCCGCTCCGGGGGCGAGGTCCGCCAGACGGCGGCCGACCAGCGCGTCCCTGGGGTCGCCCCGCTCCGGTACCGCCGCCAGGCAAAGGCCAGAGGCGGGCACCGGAGGTAGGTCTTTGGCGGAATGGACGGCGGCATCGGCGTCGCCAGCGAGAACGGTCGACTGCACCTCGCCTACGAACACGCCCTGGCCACCTATTTCCCACACGGGCACCTCTGAACGGCGGTCCCCGGTGGTCGTGACGGTTACGAGCTCGACTTCGAGGCTGGGGTGGGCCTCTCGCAGAAGTGAAGCGACATGGGTGGCCTGCCACAGGGCCAACGGGCTCCCCCGGGTCGCGAGCCGGAAGACCACCTCAGGTTTCTAGGTCGAACAGGTCCCGGAACGCGTCTGCGAGCCCCTCGCCCCGAGCCGTACCGGCGGCGGCCTTCAAGTTGACGGTAGGTGTGTGTAGCAGTTTGGCCACCACCCGCTTGGTCATGGCCTCGAGGGCCTCACGTTCCGGTGCGCCGAGGTGGCGAAGGCGGCCCTCGAAACGAGCCAGTTCGGCCTGCCTTATCTCCTCGGCGCGGTCATGCAGGCTGCTGACCAGAGGCGCGACCGACCGGGCCGCCAGCGAGGCGGTGTACCGCTCGAACTCGTCGACGACGATCTGTTCGACGGCGGGTACTTCGGCTCGCCGCTCCTGCACGCGGGAACTGATGAACTTGCTGACGTCGTCCATGTTGAGCAGCGTGACGCCGGCCAGACCGGCCACGGCCGGGTCGATGTGGCGGGGGACGGCCAGGTCGACCAGGAGCAGCGGCCGCTCCGGGCGGGAGGCCAGCGCCTCCTGGACCAGCTCTGTTCCGAGCAGGGTGCCTTCTCCCGCCGTGCAGCACGCCACCACGTCGGCCTGGACGAGGGCGGCACCGAAGGTCCGACCACGACGCCGTCTGCCCGCCCAACGACTCGGCCAGCTGGCTGGCCTTGGTCCTCGTCCTGTTGGCCACCAGTACCGGCCGCGCTCCCGGCGCGCCAGCGAATGCCCGGGCCGTGCTCTCTCCTATATCACCCACCCCGATGACTAGCGCCTGTTTGCCGGTCATCTGGCCCAAGACGGAGGTGGCCATCTCGACGGCCGCATACGACAGTGAGGTCGTGCCGCGAGAGATCGTCGTCTCCGTCCGGGCCCGCTTTCCGACCTGGAGAGCGTGGCGGAAAGCCCCACTGAGCACAGGCCCGCAGGCCCCTTCCTTGCGGGCTACTTCCCAGGAATGGCGGACCTGGCCCAGCACTTCCGGCTCGCCCAGCGAGGCCGAGTCCAGGCCGGAAGCGACCCTGAACAGATGGTTGACCGCCGCTTCGTCGAAGTACGAGTACAGGCTGCCAGAGAACTCTTCGGGCGGTTCGCCGCTCCACGTGGACAGGAACTCCCTGATGTCAGCCATAGCGCCGTGGAAGCGGTTGACCAGGGCGTACACCTCGGTACGCATGCAGGTCGACACGACCACGACCTCGTCCAAGTGAGGGCGCGACCCCAGGTCCGACAGCGCCTTCGGCAGGTCGCTGGGCCTGACGATCATCGGCTCGAGTGCTTCCAAAGGCACCGTCCGGTGGTTCATCCCGACTACGGCGATAGACAAGCCTCGAGACGCTCCTTCGCTTCTGCTCGGCGACCCGAGCGGATCAGGTCGAGCATGGCCCAATCCAGGCTCGGTCGCCAATCGACTTGTTCTGTGCTGCGGCCTTGCGCCTTAAGTTTCGCGCGCGCTTCGGCGAGCAGTTCTGCCAACTCGGCTAGTTCCGGGCCCATGTGCTCGGCCGCATGACTTTTCAGCCACGAAGCCAGGGCCGGGCTGTACCCCGAGGTCGAAACGGCCACGCTGACCGGGCCCTGTCGGGCCACTGCCGGCAGGATGAAAGAGCACGAAGCCGGGTCGTCGGCTGAGTTCACCCAGACGCCGGCCGCTTCTCCGTCCTCGTACACGGCCCTGTTGACGTCGCTGTCTCCAGTGGCCGCCATTGCGAGCCAGTACCCGGCCACCTCACCGCGCCGGTACGGGCGCTCCTCGACGCTCTCGACACCGGCCGTTCCAGCCAGTGAGCGCATCGGGGGCAGGACTTCTTTGGCGACCACGCGGACCGCGTGCCCCGGCGGTGAGCAGGCCTCGAGCCTTACGTTCAGCTATCTCCCCACCTCCTACGACCAGGCACCAACGGTTCTGCAACAGGAGCGCCACGGGGTATACGGCGGCCTCGACCGGCAAGATTTTCTCCTTTTTCCTTAATAGTTGGAAGTGGCGACCTTGGGCGCGGCCCCGTCGTCCGCGCGCAGGTGCTCGTAGTAGCCCAGGATTTGGAGTTCGACGGCCAGGTCGACCTTGCGGACCGAAACGTGAGGGGCCACGTTTAACACCGTCGGAGCGAAGTTGAGGACGGAGCTCACGCCGGCAGCCACCAACCTGTCGGCGATGTCCTGGGCCACAGGGGCGGGCGTAGTTATGAGCGCCATGGTTATTTTCTTCTCCCGCACCACCCGGGCCAGGTCGGCCAAGGGGTAGACAGTGGCGGTGCCCAGCCGGCTGCCGAACTTGGCCGGGTCGGTGTCGAAGGCGGCCACCACGGTGAAACCGCGTTCCGAGAAGCCCCGGTAGTTCCCAAGGGCCTGGCCGAGGTGGCCGGCCCCGATGACAGCGACATTGTGCTCCCGGTCGAGCCCCAGCTGGCGGTTGATCTGCTGCCGCAACAGCTCGGTGTCGTAACCGACGCCGCGGGTGCCATACGAACCGAGCTGGGACAGGTCCTTGCGGACCTGGGCCGCATTTACCCCGGCACGCGCCGCCAGTTCCTCGGAAGAGAGCATCATCAGCCGCTCCCCGCTGGCTTCGACGAGAGCCCTCAGGTAGAGGGGAAGGCGCCTCAAGGTCGCTTCCGGTAGTGGGCGGGCCGCGGTCGGAGCTGCTGGCATCGCCACAATCGTACGGCGAGGCCGGCCCAAAGCCGGCCAGACAAAGCCGGCCAGACAAAGCCGGCCAGACAAAGCCGGCCAGACAAAGCCGGCAGGACGAGGGTAGCCGGCGTTCCTCCGGTCCCGGCCCGCCCATGACCGAGCCTTGCCAGAGCGTGGCCCGCTGCTTCTATTGTGCGGCTGCTATTTGTATTTGCGGCGCCGCGACAGAGCCGGGGCCCGGTCGCCCCTGACCACGGTCGGCCTGAGCACGAAGACGTCGTGCTCGCGGGCACCGAGGCGGGCCGCGGCGCTGGTGCCGTTGAGGCTCAGCGCCAGGCAGCCGTACGAATCGACCAGGACGCCGAGCTCCCCCGGGGCGAGGTCTCCGTAGGTGTGGACGATGCGGGCCGGCCAATCTCCGTCCGGCCAATCTCCGTCCGGCCAATCTCCGTCCGGGTGGTCAGCTCGAAGGGCCCGCCCGTCTGGTCCACTGCCGGCCTCTCGTACACGACCAGCCGCCTCGACGGTAAGCCGCCGACGCCGGCCAGCCACCCTCGAGAGGGATATGGGGCCGCCAGCCAGCTGGACGTTGCCGTAGCGGTCGACCCAGGTCACTTCCACCTCGAGCGAACCGTCGCCTTCCCGGCAGATAGGTAGCGGGAGCCGCACCAACGTCCCGACGTCGACGGGCGGGCCGAGCCTCCTCAAGTCGCCGCCGGCGGCCAGGTACGCCCCAGCTGGGGCAAAGACGTCGCGCCCGGCGAAGGTCGGGCCGGGTGACGGCAATTGGTATTCAGGGTTGTCGAGCTCGACCGCCACCGCCGGCCCGCCCAGCGCGTCGACGGCCGCGACCATGAGCCCGTTGTCGGGGCCGACGAACACGATGTCCGCAGCTGCAGCTCGCACCGCCACCGCCCGGCGGCCCGTCCCCACGCCGGGGTCGACGACGGCGATCACGACACCGGCGGCCAGGTACGGCGCCGCTCGCTTCAGGGCGAGGCTGCCGGCTCTGATGTCCTGCGGCCCGACCTCGTGGGTGATGTCGACGATCGGCACCTGGGCCAAGCGGGCCCGGAGAACGCTGTGCAGGGCACCGACGAAGCCGTCGGCCAGCCCGTAGTCCGTTAGAAGGCTGACAACCCCGGGCGCGTCTGTACCACCAAGAGGCCCGTTACCTGGCGGACCCTTAGCCGGCCGCCGTGTACTGGGCTTCAAGGAACCGGTCCACGTCCTCTTCCCGTATCCGGTACGAGCGCCCGACTCGTACTGCCGGCAGCTGCCCGGATTGCACCAGGCGGTAGACCGTCATGTTGGACACCCGGAGCTGGCCTGCTACCTCCGCAACTGTGACGTAGCGCGACCTGGCCCGGGCCTCGTTCGGCTTGGCCATGTTGCACCCTTCTCCACTTACGAGGGTAGGCGAAAGGGGGCGCCTTGTGCACCCGGGGAGCGCCGGCGCCGGCCTGCGGGCGTCTTCCTCGGCCGTTGAAGGCGACGGCCCGCGCTGTGACCACCTTTACCCGGAAAACGAACAAAACTAGGGCTCGGCGCGCTTGCGCAGTCGAAAGATGGACAGGACGGCACCGTCGGCACCCGGGCTTTGTCCATTTTTATACGGTCGGAGGAACCTCGATCGCCGCTTGGCCTCCGTCCGCACCGACCGCAGTTATGTCGCTACTAAGAGGGTTTAATCCTGTGGACCGGCGCCCCCGGTAAGTCCTCTGGGTGCCGCTGAGCGTTCTTGTTCGGTATCCCGTCGCCTTTTTCATAAATATCGACGAAGTTCGCCGAACCAGACGGCGGCAATTAGTGGGCCGAGAAAGTGCATTACGCGCGGGACGGTCGGGAGCCGCTGGAGGTGCTGGCGCCCAGCTCTCGGCTGCGGGCGGTCGCCGCCGCCACGGCCTCGATGAAGGCCGAACGGGCCCCTTCGGCCTCGAGCCGGCGCAGCCCGGCGGCGGTGGTGCCGCCGGGGGAGGTGACGGCCGCCCGGAGTTCCTCGGCGCTCTGGCCCGTGGCCGATAGGAGCTGGGCCGAGCCGAGCAACGTCTGCACCACGAGGTCGCGGGAGACCGTTCGGGGCAGGCCCACGAGCACGCCGGCCTCAGTCATCGCCTCCACCATCAAGAACACGTAAGCCGGGCCCGAACCGGACAACCCGGTGACGGCGTCGAGCAACTTCTCGGGGACCTCTACCACCAGGCCCACCGACTGCATGATGCCGGCCGCCCACTTCAGGTCGTCCGAGGTGGCCAGAGAGCCCGGAGAGATGGCGGTTGCGCCCGCTCTCACCAGGGCGGCGATGTTCGGCATGGCCCTCACTACGGTGCAGCCAGCCGGGCAAAAGGATTCCAGGTCGGCCAGGGTGATCCCGGCCGCGATCGACAGGGCCCGGCTGACACCGGCCCCTTCCAGGCTCCGGCAGGCGACCTCTATGTCCGCGGGCTTGACGGCGAGGACAGCACCTTGGGCCGGGGGCAGTTCCCGGCCGACGACCTGAAGCCCGGGGTAGCGGCTGGCCAGGCCAACCTCGCCTGTTAGCTCCGCCACCCGGGCCGGCGCGACCTCCGCCACCGCCACCTGTTCCGGGCTGGCCCAGCCGGCATCGAGCATCCCCCTTACGAGGGCTTCACCCATCTTGCCCCCACCTATGACCAGCAGCTCTTTCACCATCGCCAAACCCTAGAGCGGCGATACAGGTGCCGGCCCCCAGGAGTGCGGCAGAACAGTACGGCCCCCGGGAGTACGGCCCACAGGGCCCGCCGCCCGCCGGGCCGGTGCCGCAGCCCGCCGGGCCCGGAATTTCGCACTTCCCCGAACGAAATTCGAGGTCTCCGTCGGGCTACGACAGTGCCAATCGTAGCCCAGCACCGGAGGGCAATCCTCAGCCAAAGATCGGGCTTTTTGCCCAAAAGGTACCGGTGCGCCAGCCCGAGCCCGGCGCGGACGAACGCGCCGCTGGCCACCCCGCCCAGGGGTGTCACCGCGTCAGTGTAGCGCGTCAGCGCCTAGGGAGTCAGCGTCAGTGCAGCAGGGTGTCTACGTTGGCTTCTCCGCTGCGATAGCGACGCACCAGCTCTTCTTGCAGACGGTCCTGGATGTCGTGCAGCGAACGGCGTTCGGCGGAGACGTCCCGCTCGAGGTCGGACAGGCTCGTGAGCAATTCGCTCAGTTCCGCCGAGCTGAGCGTCCCGAGCGATCCGACCTTGTTGGGGGGGAGCAGTGCCTCGACCCGGGCCGTCAGGCTGAGCTGGCTACCCTCGGCCGGCGCGAAGACGGTGGGCAAGCGCCCGAGCCCGGCGGCGTGAGTGTGGTCGGACAAAATTTGGGGCAGTTGTTCGACGAGGGCCTCGGGGCCAGGCTCCGCCAGGCCGAGGCGGCGGCGCTCGGACTCCGCCACTATCAGGTCGATCCGGGCCTGGGCCAGCCGCCGCAGGTAGGACAGGTCGGTTTCCAGTTCGGCGCAGGCCTGACGCTTGGCCCGCAGCTCGGTAAGAGAAAGACCTCCCAGGTCCGTCAGGTAGCTGGGGTCAAAGGCTTCGTCGACGTTGAGAGACATCAAGGCCGAGGGTACCGCACCGCCCGACACAGGAGGTAGGACAGCGACCTCGTCGCCGGCGGCGAGCACAGTGGTGCCGGCCACGGGCGACCCGTTGACCCAGACGGCACAGACGTCGAGGACCGCTTTCAGCTCGGCGCCGTAAGTCGAACGGAGCTCGTCCAGCAGCTCAGCCACGGTACGCCCGCCCGCCGGGAGCCTGGCCCGGCGAGTGCCGGCGGCCTCTCTGGCCCCGGCAAAGAAGAGGACCGTTACCCAGGAGCCGGCCTTCTTCGTCGACTTCTTCTCGACCATCGGCGGCGTTTTCGGGGGAGGGTGTCAACCTGCGCCCCTCGATGCCCGTCCCCACGCCGGCCGCGCCGCCCGTCCCGCGGCCTCCTCGCTCATCGGGTTGGCTCGCTCATCGGGTTGGCTCGCTCATCGGGTTGGCTCGCTCATCGGGTTGGCGCCATCGGGCTCATCGGATTGGAGGTTATCGGTCTGCCAGGATGCCGTCTGCCAAGATGTTTGCGTGGGTCGCCTTCTCGTCATTCGTCATGCACAGTCCGTCTGGAACGCCGCCGGCCGCTGGCAGGGTTGGTCGGATGCTCCCCTTTCTGACCTCGGCCGGGACCAGGCCAGGCTGGCCGGCGAGGCCCTGGCCGAGGCCGGCGTCGTACCGGAACTCGTGGCCGCGTCTGACTTGGCCCGCGCCCGGGTGACCGCCGGGCTGATCGCCTTCGAGGTCGGGTACGAACGGCCGCTGGTGATCGATCCTGATCTACGTGAGCAGGACCTGGGCCAATGGAACGGCCTGACCAACGAGGAGATTTCCACCCGTTGGCCCGAGCAGTTCCGGGCGCGACGGGCTGGTCAACTGGGGACTGTGCCCGGGGGAGAACCGGGCGACGATTTCTTCCGCCGTTCGGTGGGAGCGGTGCGCCGCCTGGCTGGTCGTGGAGCCGACGTAGCCGTCGTCGTGGCGCATGGTGGGGTCGTAATCGCGCTTGAAAAGGCGCTTGGCGTCTCCGCCAAGGGCAGCCGCCACCCCAATCTGAGCGGTTGGTGGCTCGAGGTCCAGGGCTCACATGACGACCTCGACCTGGTCCCGCTGGAGCGAGTCGACCTGCTGGCGCTGGGCGCCGGAACAGTCACTGGTCACGCCTAGCCTGTCGCTCGATATGAAGGTCGAGGTAGTTCGTAGTAGACGCCGGCACAAGACGGTCCAGGCCCGCCAGATCGGCGACGTCGTCAGGGTGAGCGTGCCGGCCACGATGAGCCGGGCCGAGGAAGAGCGGTGGGTAAACGAGATGTTGCGGCGCATCGGCCGGCGCCAGCAGTTGACCAGCCTGGACCTGCACGAGCGCACCCGGGCTCTGGCGGGCAAGTTCGGCTTCGCCAGCCCCAGCAGCACCCGCTGGGTCGACAACCAGCTCCTGCGTTGGGGGAGCTGCACGCCCAGCGACGGGACCATCCGTATTTCGTCCCGGTTGGCCAAAGAGCCGCCGTGGGTGCTCGACTACGTGATCGTGCACGAGCTGGCCCACCTCCATGTCAGCGGGCACGGCCAAGCCTTCTGGGAACTCGTCAACCGCTACCCCCTGGCCGAGCGGGCACGCGGCTTCCTGATGGCCCGTGGGGTGGAGGACCCAGACGACGTACCTGGCCTTCTGCCTTCCACGAGCCCGTGAGAGGCCGTCGGGCTGCCCCGGCAAACCGCGGCACGACGGGGCGCAGCGACCCGGAGGGGCGCAGCGACCCGGAGGACAGTCCGGACGGCGGTACCCGCCCCGCCGCGGCTAGCCCTCCGGACGCCGCCGGCCCAGCCGCAGAGGAACAGGTCCCTAACGAGCCGTCATCTGCCCAAGAAGGATCCCCTGACGCGGGGCTG
Organism: uncultured Acidimicrobiaceae bacterium; assembly: GCA_963750465.1. Taxonomy (GTDB): domain Bacteria; phylum Actinomycetota; class Acidimicrobiia; order Acidimicrobiales; family Palsa-688; genus Fen-671. The sequence goes on along the minus strand of CAVVRE010000037.1, from coordinate 1,064,801 downwards.
ATTGGCATAGCGGTAGTCGAGAGCGCCCGGGCCGAGAGTTTTCTGGCCACCGCCGCCATAGCGCATGCGGCTTCCCCTCAGACAGGGAAAGCTCGGGACGTCGCCGTTCGTACCGGCCCACTCGCCTTCGATGGGAGGCCGGTGGTGACGGCCGAGGTCCAGGACGTCGAGCGAGGAAGAGCGCTGAGCGTGGAGGCAGCCGCTGCCCTGGCTGGCGCCGCCGGGCTCGCTCTGGAGCGGCGCCTCCCGCTGGTGGCTTGGCTGTCCTCACCCGGTCTGGATTTGAGCGGCGGGGTGGCGGTCCTGGACGGCTGGGGGCGGGTGGCGCGGGCCTTCGCTCGATGTTCCGGAGTGGTGCCTCTCGTGGCCGTCCTGGACGGGCCGGTCCTGTCGGGCCCTGCGCTCCTGCTCGGGATGGCCGACGCCGTGGTAATGGCGCCCGGTTCACTGTCGTACCTCTCGGGCCCGGCCGCCGTGGCGGAGGTTACGGGCTTTTCGGTCCGTCCCAACGATCTCGGAGGCCAGTCCGTCCACGCCAGTCGCTCGGGGCTGGCCACTCTCATCGTTAGCGACGATGGCGGGGTGCTCGATGCGGTTTGCCGCCTCCTGGACTTCCTTCCCGCCCACTGCGACGAGCTGCCGCCCGTGAGGGACTGTGATGACCCCCCGTCACGTTCTACGCCCCAGCTTCGTGACGTCGTGCCTGCCAGTTCGACCGGCAGCTACGACGTCCGCGAGGTGATCACCGCCATCGCCGATGAGGGAGAGGTGTTCGAGCTGAGGGAATCGTGGGCGCCTCAGATGGTGACTGCGTTGGTCCGCGTCGGTGGCCAACCGGTCGGCGTCCTTGCCAATCAGCCGCAGGCCATGGCCGGCACCCTGGACATTGCCGCCTCGCAAAAGGGAGCGCGGTTCGTCACCTTCTGCGACTCGTTCAATTTGCCCTTGCTTACCGTCGTGGATACTCCCGGGTTCATGCCAGGCCGAGACCTGGAGTGGCGGGGAATGATCCGCCACGGTGCCGAGCTGGTCTTTGCTTATGCCGAGGCCACCGTGCCCCGAATCTGCCTGGTGGTGAGAAAGGCTTACGGCGGCGCCTACATCGTCATGGACTCCAAAGCCATGGGCAACGACCTGTGTGTAGCGTGGCCGAGCGCCGAGCTAGCTGTCATGGGTGCCGAAGGAGCGGTGCGGATCGTCCACCGCCGGGAGGACGAGGAAACCCAGGCGAGATTGGCCGTCGAATACCAGGAGAAGTTCCTCAACCCTTATATAGCGGCCGAGCGCGGTTATGTCGACCTGGTCATCGACCCGGCGGACACGCGCCGAACGATGGTGCGGTGCCTGAGCGCTTTGCAGACCAAGCGAGAGCGCCTGGTGGCCCGCAAGCACGGCAACAGCCCGCTCTGAGCCCGGTGAGCTGGCCCAGTCAGCTGGCCGGGGGGCCGGGGACCGTGGCTGCTGCCACCGGGCCCGGAGGGCCTCCGGCGGACATCGATTTGATCGGGTGTAAGGCCAGCCAGCGCATATGCGACATTGTCGGGCGTGTGCGGCGTGCCGGGACGGCGGCCGGCACCGTCCCGTCCGAGGACAGCCAGCCCCGGCGCCGGAACATGATCAGTAGCGCGGTAGCGACCACTATCTGGGAGCCGACGCCGGCGAACCAGAAGGCCGAGAAGCTCGTGATCCGACCGATCATCCAGCCAAAGTTCTGCCCGAAAAAACCGGTCAAGAAGCTCAGGGGCAAGAATACGGTGGCGATGATGGTGAGCTGTTTCATTACTACGTTCAAGCGGTTGGACACGGTGGACAGGTGGGTGTCGAGGGCCCCGCTCAGGAGATCCCGGTAGCTGTCGACGAGGTCGCTGACCCGGATGAGGTGGTCGTAGACGTCTCGGAAGTACCGCTCGTAATCAGGCGTCATCCCGGGGATCACATCGGCGCTGCTGACCAGGGTGGCGAAAACGTCTCGTTCGGGGGTAACCACCTTGCGCATGACGATCAAATTCCGTTTCATGTCGAAGAGGCGTCCGAGCTGTTCGTCCGTCGGCGCTTGCAGGATTTCGTCTTCGAGCTCGTCGATCTGGTCGTCCAAGGCGGCCAAAAGGGGGAAATAGCCGTCCACCAGCATGTCCACCACCCGGTACAGGACCATGATGTGGCTGGTCAGCGGGGTGGTCGCTATCTGCATCCGGCGCCTGACTTCGTCCATCGAAGGGCAGGCCCGACGATGGACCGTCACGAGGAAGTTCAGGGCGCTGAAACAATGGACCTCGACGAGGTGGTCGGACTGGCCGGGCCCGAATACAACCAGAAAGGCGAAATCGTCGTATGAGTCGAGCTTTGACCGCTGCCCGAACTGGGCCGCGTCCTCCAGGGCGAGGGGGTGGAAATGGAAGGCGTCCCGGAGCAGAGCAAACTCCGGGCTATCTTCGCCTTTCATCCTGAGGTCGAGCCAAAACGGTTCCGAAGACGCGAGTAGTTTCTCAACCTCCTTCTGGCTCGGCTCTAATTCCTTGCCGTCCAACGTCAATAGGTGGCCGTTCATGGCCCCATTCTCACCCAGGGCCGCGCGGGCGCATACATGAGTACCCGTCCTGCCAACAGAGATGCCCAGGGTGGGCGGGTAGCGGGGAGCATCGGGCCATCGAGTGATCGTTCCCAGCACTCTCGGCCGCTGGTCTTCAGAACCAGTTCCGGTCAATTGATGGGGCGTCGGTACGTCACCCGAGCGTCAGGGGAGGCGAATGCCGACTTTGCCCGGCTTGCGCGTCGGCGTGGTCCCGTCACTCGGCGCACCCGTGCGCGTCGTCACTCGGTGAGGACGAGGTGCTGCTTGCCGTCGATCAACTCGCGCGCCGCGTCGAGGTGACCGGAGTGGGCCGCAGTCTCCGAAATGAGGTGGAGCACTGTGCCAGCGCCCACGACAACTGTTACGGCGTCTCCGCAGCCTTAGATGCCGAGACCCTTCCGGACCTCGTGCTTTTCCTTCTTCTCCTTGCGCTTCTCTTTGAGCGTCTTGCCTGACCTCTTCGACGCCACCTTTCGGGGAGACTTGTCTGCCATGTCTACCCCCTTTCTACGCGGCACCCTACCATCTGGAGGGCATGAAGACGATAGGCGCCACCGATGCTAAGCCCTCGGTTTGCGGCAATGTGACATGAGCTGGCCGAGCGCGAAAGGCCTGTTCAGAGCGTTGTCCTCACCGCCGCCCTGACGAGATGGCTCCCTAGATCCCTCCCCCCGAGGGTTACCGGAGCGTTCTCTGCCAGCAAAGATGCTGGTCAGAGCCGTGGGGGCGGGGAGGATCGAACTCCCGGCGCGCGAGATTAAAAGTCTGCCGGTCTACCACTGACCTACGCCCCCGGCTGGCGGCGGGCCGAAGTTTACCTTGGGGCTGGTCGTTGTCTCTAGCGGCCCGGACGGTACGAGGCCCTGCGCGGCATCGGCGAAATGCGAACATCGAGGGCTGACAGGGACGCGGTTTGACGGGCCGTGATTTGACGGGCCGTCCTCCGACGGGCGCTTGCCGGCCCCCCTTTGCCCCGGTTTTTTCCGGCTTGGGGCGAAAAGCGTGCCTTGATGAAGGCACGTGATCGGGCCCCGAGTGGGGCTCATCCTAGGTTGGCCACACCCGGCGGAAGGAACATGAGAAGCCCGAGAGCCACGCCCACAGCAGCGACGACCAAGATGTCGGCGACGAGCTCATCGCGGCGGCCCCGAGCCAGGGCGAACCCACTGGCAACGGCGAGGCCGGTAATCAGGCCACCGATATGGGCCTGCCAAGCGATGTTCGGTATGACGAAGCTGAAGACCAGGTTGATCCCGATCAAGGCGACGATGCCCGACGTATTTGCCGATGAGCGACGGGCCAGGATGAAATAAGCCCCAAAAATCCCGAAAATAGCGCCCGAAGCCCCTGCCGCCGGTTCTAGCGGGTTGCCCAGCAAATAGTAAGCCACCGACCCTCCCAGGCCTGACAGTACGTAGAGCGCTAGGTAGCGCCACTTGCCCAGGGCTGGTTCGATGAGCCTGCCGATAATCAGCAGGCACCACATGTTGAGCGCTACGTCGAGGAAGCTGTTCGTGACGAAGAACGAAGTGAACAGGCGGTACAACTGGCCGCCGTCCCGCATGAGGACGGGGTACACCCAGGTGTTTGCGGTCAGCGTGTCGGACGCGGCAGCCGCGGCGAACAGGATCAAGTTGATAACGATGAGCGCTATGGTCACCGGCGTTTGCCGGGCCGCCGGGAAGCCTGCGGCGCCCGGTTGATAGCGCACTACGGGTGATTTTTTGGCGTCGCGCCGCACGCATTGGTGGCAATGCCAGCCGACCGGGGCCTGCACCATGCAAACGGTGCATATGGGCCGGTTGCAAGAACGGCAAATGGAGCTGGCCAGTCGGTCGGGGTGCTCGTAACAACGCGTGTTCGGGCCCAGAGCCTCGGGCTCGGCCCCGGCCGAGCCCGTGCTCCCCGGGACTGGCACCGGGCTCATAGGGGTCTGGCCTGTGTTGCCCTGGCCTGTGTTGCCCTGGCTTGGGGGTGAGCCTGCGGGACCGTTCCCTTCCGATGGGGCCGGCCACGGGGAGGGCGGCGGAGGCGTCCTGTCGCCCCACCCCGGTGAGTTGGCGGGCGTGTTGGGCCACTGGATTTCGCCGTCGCCCGGGCCATCGCCACCGACGGCGGTCATGACCCCGGGCCGACTGAGAGGGCGCTGGGCGGGGGGACGCTCCAGTGCTTGACCACCGGGGAGTCGCGCTCCCATCCGAGCACGCTCACGGTGCCGGTGACGAGGGCGAAGAGCCTGCCCATGGAGGGAGGTTGACGGAGCCAGCGGGCCGTCAGGACCCTCAGGAAGTGCTGATGAGAGAACAGGAGGGCGGCCGAACCGGGCGGGAGGGCGAGGACCCTGGCGACGACCCTGTCGGCTCGCTCGGACACCTCACCCGGTGTCTCGCCACCAGGCCATGGGCCGTCCCACACCGTCCAACCCGGGTGGCTCACGCGGATCTGGTCGGTGGTCAGCCCCTCGAAGTGGCCGTAGTCCCACTCGACGAGGTCATCGTTGACCTCAGGTTTGAACCCCGCCAGCTCTGCCGTCCGCAGTGCCCGCAAGCGGGGGCTGGATTCGACCAGTTCGAACGGCTCGGCTCCCACCAGCTGTCGGATGGCGAAGGCCTCGTGTTCGCCGTTCGGCGTTAGGGGGAGGTCCGTGCGGCCGGTGTGCCTACCCGAAGCGCTCCATTCGGTTTCGCCGTGGCGAGCGAGCCAGAGGACAGGAGGGGGAGGAGCCATCAGGCTCGATCGGGTGGGCGACGACTAGGCACGGCAGACCATTATCGGCTACAGCGACGCCTGACCGGGGCCAGGCCTCAATCTGTGGCCTGTCAGGAATCCCGCTTGACGAGGGCATAGCCCGCGATCACCAACAGGACCAGTACGAACAGGGCCAGGTCCCCCGTGCCCCACCACGCCGTCAGGGCATGCGCTTGCCGGGTCACCTCTTCCAACTGGGACCCGGCCTCCGTGGGCCAGTACTCCTCTACTGGCTGCTCCCAGGAAGTCGGCAAAGCCATCAGCACAAGGGGCAGTACGAACAGGACGGCGACACTTGCCGTTATAGCGCCGGCGGTGTGGCGCAAGATGGCGCCGATCGACAGGCCGATCAGGCCGACCAGGGCGGCATCTATCCCCTCCCCGACAACGGCGCGCAATATGTTGTGGCCGCTGAGGGAGACGTTGGGGAATGGTTGGTAGGCCGCGATCACGGCATGCCCAACGAAGAAGTTGGCGAAGCTCATAACCTCAGCCACCACAAAGACGAGGACCACAAAAACGAGGACCTTGGCCAGGAGCACCCGCAACCTTTTCGGGGTGGCTAGCAGTGTCTCGGCGATCATGCCGCTCGAGTACTCGTTGGTGACCATGAGCACGCCAAGTACTTCGAACGCCAGCAGGCCCAGGCCCCATCCCGACTGGATGATGGTGAGCGGATGACGCCTGGCGTCCGACCCCGAGTGGCCCGGGTTCGAAACGACGGCCAGCGTGATGAGCGCCGACAACCCGATCACGATAAAGGCCGTGACGGCCAGTGTGATCGGCGTCGAGCGCAAAGTGCGCATCTTCGTCCACTCCGACCGGACGGTGTCCGAGAACTGCGGAGGCCGCCCGGCGGCCGGGGCCGGGGCCGGCGCCGGCGGGGGCGCTGGCGCGGCCATCGTTTGCGTCATGGCGTGGCTCCAGTGTGCTGGTGAGCGTGGAACTCGACGTCATCGCGGGTCAGCTCCATGAACGCTTCCTCCAGGGAAGCCTCTTGCTGGGCCAGCTCGTGCACGGGCACGCCGGCCTGGAAGGCGATATCCCCGATAGCCGCGGGCTCGAGGCCGCTCACCATCAAGGACCCATCGCCGTCGGCCTGGACAGTGGCCCCGGCCGCTACGAGCCGCGGGGTTACGAGTTCGTCCTTCGGGGTGCGCAACCGCACGAACGAACCCGAGCTCTTCTTCAGCAGGTCCTCGACGCCGGAGTCCGCGATCAGGTGGCCCCGACCGATGACGATCACGTGGGAGGCGGTGACGGCCATCTCGCTCATCAGGTGGCTCGATACGAACACGGTGCGCCCCTGTGCCGCGAGCGACTGCATGAGCGTGCGCACCCACAGGATGCCCTCGGGGTCGAGGCCGTTGACCGGCTCGTCGAACATCAGGACTCCCGGGTCCCCGAGCAACGCCCCCGCAATACCGAGGCGCTGCGCCATCCCGAGGGAAAAGGTCCCCGCTTTCCTCCCGGCGACGTCGCTCAGCCCGACGAAGTCGAGGACTTCGTCGACCCGCTTTCGGGGGATGCGGCCCGCCTGGGCCAGCGCCAGCAGGTGGTTCCGGGCCTTTCGGCCCGGGTGGTAGGCCTTAGCGTCCAGCAGGGCGCCCACTTCCCGCATCGGGGCACGTAACTGCTGGTACGAGGTGCCATTGATGGTGGCGGTGCCTTTTTCAGGCCGAGCCAGGCCCAGGATCAACCGCAACGTGGTCGTCTTGCCGGCCCCGTTCGGCCCCAGGAAGCCCGTCACCATCCCGGGCTGCACCTCGAAGCTCAGGTCGTTGACGGCCACTTTCTGCCCGAAGTGCTTCGTAAGGTTATGGACTTCGATCAAACAGTCCGCCCTTTCGTTGCCTAGCCCCCAACGCTACCAGTGATGGAGGTATTTCCTCGAAAATAAGGCAGCAGGCAATCGGGGATTTCGATGGAACCGTCTGGTTGCCGGTAGGTCTCCACGAGCGCCGCCCATACCCGGGGTACGGCCAGTGCGGAGCCGTTGAGCGTGTCGCAGATTTGTGTTTGACCTCCCCCAATTGGCCTGTACCGGATGGCGGCCCGGCGGGCCTGGTAATCGCTGAACCATGAGACGGACGAGGCTTCTAGCCACATGTCGGAGCCGGGCGCATATACCTCGATGTCGAATTGCCGAGCGTGTGACTGACCCAAATCCCCTGCGCAAATGTCCAATATCCGGTAAGGCAACCCGAGCGCCGCGATCGAGCCGGCCGCCCGCTCCAGTAGCTCCTCGTGCATCGAAGCGGCCTGGGCGCGTGTACAAATGGCCAGGATCTCGACCTTGTCGAACTCGTGCACCCTGAGAAGACCGCGTGTGTCCCGGCCCGCGGCCCCGGCCTCCCGCCGGTAGCAGGGCGTGTATGCCATAACGCGCACCGGGAGATCTTGCTCCGCCAGGATTTCGTTCGCCCGCATCGACGTGAGCGGCACCTCGGCCGTGGGGATGGCCCAGAGGTCGTCCCGCTCCAGATGGTAAGCGTCGTCGGCGAACTTGGGCAGTTGCCCGACCGCTTCCATCGCCGGCGTCCGCACCAGGCTCGGAGGCCTGACTTCAGTGAAGGCGTCTGAATTGCGGTCCAGGGCCAACTGGCACAGAGCCCGCACCAGCGTGGCCCCCTGGCCCACGAAAAGCGAGAACATGGAACCGGAGATCTTGGCCCCTCGTTCCATATCGAGGATTTGCAGTTCGGCGCCGATGTCCCAGTGGGGGACCCGCTGGTGAGGCCGGTAACGCGAGGGGTCGTAGCCGACCGTACGCACTACGATATTGTCCGCCTCCGAGGCGCCGTCGGGCGCTTCCGGTGCGGGGAGGTTCGGGAGCCGCAACAGGGCGTCCCGAAGCTGTCGCTCGGTTTGTGACCCCTCGCGCTCGATGGCGGTCAGTTCGTCGCCTAGTTGCCGGCTTTCCTCCCGCAGCTCCTCAGCTTTGGCCGTTTCGCCGGCGCGCATGGCGTCGCCGACCTGTTTGGAGAGCGCCTTGACCCGCCCTCGAAGATCCTCGGCGTCGCGGGCCAGCCGGCGGTGCTGGACGTCGAGGTCGGCGGCCCGTTCGACCTCGGCCGCGGGGACACGCTTGCGGGCGAGCGCAGCCTTGGTGGCGTCGAGCTCTACCCGGAGCCGGCGAACGTCGATCACCTGCTCGAAGCTAACAGGTGGAGGGCCTGGAACAGGAGTGGGCCGGCCCAGGTGGGCCAGTCACTAAGGGCCAGTTACCCGGGGCCGGTTGTGAGGGCCGGTTGTGAGGGCCGGTTGTGAGGCCGGTTGGGCGGGGCCGGTGTCTGCGGCCCGGTCTATTCGGGCTTTGCGGCATGGAAGGACCCCGTCAATGGGCCGGATTGTGCTCTCCAGGGGCGGATCTGGGTGCGATCCGCGCATCCGGTCGCGATAGAGCGCCGGAAGTGCGTGCAACCGCAACCAGAAACCGCTGGCGCGCCCAGAAAGCGGGTTCGCAGCTGCGAAAGAGGCAAAAAGATGGAGAACCGTGGCCCCACAGGCCCATGGCGGTCCCAGAAAACACTTGGCGTGGGCGGACGGCCGCAATTTCCCATCGGAGCTCCGGATGACATCCTCGCACCCGGACGGGCCACCCTGGCCGGGCTAGTGAACTAGTACGTCCACCGCCATAGCCACGAACACCAGGCTGAGGTAGCTGATCGACCAGTGGAACACCTTCATAGCGGCCGGAGCACTGCGGACGACCAGCAACCGGGCGCAAAACCCAACGAATATGACGCCGGCGATGACCGCTACCGTCCAGTAAACCCAGCGCATATCAGCCACCACGCCGAACACGACCGAAGCGGCTACGGTCGCCACCGAGTACAAGAAGATCTGCCTGGTCGTGCGTTCCAGGCTTACGACCACTGGCATCATCGGCACGTTGGCGTTGGCGTAGTCGTCGCGGTAGCGGATGGCAAGCGCCCAAAAGTGCGGCGGGGTCCATAGGAAAACCAGCGCGAAGAGCACCAGAGGAGCCCAACCGAGCGAACCCTGGACGGCGGCCCAACCGACCAGGACGGGGACGGCTCCGGCGGCGCCGCCGATCACGATATTTTGGGACGACTTGCGCTTCAGCAGCGCCGTGTACACGAAAATGTAGAAGAGGGCGGCAGAAAGCGCCAGTACCGCAGAAAGAGCGTTGACGGCGAACCACAGGGTCAAAAAGGCGACGGCTTCGAGGGCCACAGCGAAGGCGAGGGCGGCGGGGGCACTTATTGCTCCCGTTACAAGGGGACGCCGCGAAGTACGGCGCATGAGCGCGTCTATATCGCGGTCCATGTACATGTTGGCGGCGTTGGCCCCACCGGCCGAGAGGGTCCCCCCGACCAGGGTCGCCACGACTAGCCGTAACGACGGCCACCCGCCGGCTGCCACCACCATGGTGGGGACAGTGGTGACCAGAAGGAGCTCGATGATCCGGGGCTTGGTGAGAGCTACCAGTGCGCCGAGGCGGCCGAGAACGCCTGGCACTGTGCGCGCAGGGCGTGCCGTAAGAGCGCCTGCGTTGCTCGCCACTCGAGTCACGTTAGGGCGCGCCGATGTGGCAGGCAAAGCAGGCTGGTAGACGCCACAGTCACCGGGTCCTAGCATCGTCGCTGATGTCCTCGGTGCAAGCAGCCCTACGACGAGCCTGGTCCCTGACGGCGAGCCCGCGGTTCTGTCAGAGCAGCGCTGCGCTTTCCGTCGTAGCACTGGCCATCGGCGTTGTGAGCGGGGGAGCCGTTCGCTTGACTGGCTCAGGGCTTGGTTGCAGCGACTGGCCGGCGTGCACCTCTACGAGCATTGTGGCGCCGCTCCAGTACCACGCCTGGGTGGAGTTCGGGAACCGTCTGGTCAATGTGGTCATCACGGTGGCCATCGTGCTCGTAGCCGTCGCCGCCATCAGGCGCCGGCCCCGACGGCGGGACCTCTTGTACTTGTCCTTGGCCCTGGTGGCCGGGATCTTTGCAGAGGTCGTCCTCGGCGGGGAAACGGTGCTCCACAAATTGGCGCCCCCCTACGTCATGGCCCACTTCCTGTTGGCCATGCTCCTCTTGGTGGACGCCCTCCTTCTGTACCACCGTTCCCGCCAACCGGAGGAACCAGATGGCCTGCCGGCCGGGACGGCTCACCTCGTCGAAGCCCGGAGGTTGGTCAGGCGAGGTCACGTAGTGGCGAGCCGTTGCATGCTGGCGGTCACGGGCGTGGTCGTCGTGTTGGGGACGGTGGTCACGTCGACGGGGCCTCATGCAGGGGCTCCGGACGTCCCCCGGTTCGGGTTCTCGCTCCATGCGGTGGCGCAGCTCCATGGGACCTCGGTGGAGGTCTTGCTGGCCCTGACCGTGGCCACTTTGTGGTCGATGCAGCGGGCACGGGTGGCGCCGGTTGTGCTCCGCCGCGGCGAGGTGCTGCTGGCCGTCCTCGTGGCCCAGGCGGCCGTCGGCTACAGCCAATACCTGACCGGTGACCCGGTATTGCTGGTCGGGATCCATATCGCCGGAGCCACGGCCGTGGTGATAGCGATGGTGGCGTTCAACGTGGGGCTTTACGCACGCGAACCCGCAGCCCGGGTGCAAACTGTAAAGGAGGAGGGCCAGGGCGCGCCCGAACTGGTCAACATCAGCGGAGGTGCCAGATGAGCACAGCGGCCCCGGTCGAGGTAAAAGAGCCGGAGGCTTCCGACGTCACCGATCTGGCCCGGCCGTGGAAGGTCATCGTGTGGAACGATCCCATAAACCTCATGAGCTACGTGACCCTTGTACTTCAGAAGTTATTTGGCTACAGCAAAGAGAAAGCGCACAAGCTCATGATGGATGTCCACACCAAAGGCAAGGCCGTCGTCGCCAGCGGGGCAAGAGAAAAGTCGGAACTTGACGTTTTCCGGCTTCACGAGCACGGGTTGTGGGCGACCATGGAGCAGGACAGCTGAGCCCGCGCTGGCGGCCCCCCGTGCGGCGCAACCGCCGCGGGTCCTATGACATATCCCTGAGCACCCAGGACCGTGAGGTGCTGCGGGCGTTGCCGGCTCAGTTGCGCGATGCCATCGCGGCTAACCCCAAAGATGATGCTTTCAGGCGGCTTTTCCCGCCCGCTTACGCCAATGATCCCAAGGCCGAGCAAGAGTACCGCCACCTTGTCGGCCCGGAACTGGACGAGAACCGGACCATGGCGCTCGAGACCATGGCCAAAACCGCGGACGCCACGGAGCTAACAGAAGCGGAACTGGAAGCTTGGCTGCGCGCTCTCAACGACATACGCTTGTGGCTCGGGACATTGCTGGATGTCAAGGAGGAGGAGTCAGAAGAGGTACCAGAAGATCCTCCGCACATGCTCTATCACGCCTTGACGGCGTTGCAGGCCATAGTGATCGACGTACTGTCGGGAGAGGGATAATGGAATTAGCTGAAGCGCTCGAGCATTTCAGGCATAACCACCGGGCGGTACTCGTCACTCGCCGCCGGCAAGCGCGTTTGCAAATGTCGCCGGTCGTGCAGGCGGTTGGAAATGATGGCCGGGTCCTTATTTCAACGCGTTCGGGGGCCATGAAGGTCCTCAACATCACCAGGGATCCAATGGTCTCCATCTGCGCGTTGAACGAGTCGTTTTTCGGGAAATGGGCCCAGATCGATGGGACGGCCGCAATTGTGCCGATGCCTGAGGCCATGGCGTTGTTGCGGTTTACGTACCTTCAAGTCGCGGGCGAGCACCCTGATTGGGCCGAGTTCGAGCGCGATATGGTCGCGCAGGGGCGGGTAGTGATCGCGATACGGCCTGAGAGTGCCGGGCCAGACGTAGCTGGTTAATCGATGGGACGGCTCGCGAAGGACCGCCGGCAATCACCCTGAACCGGCAATGACCCTGAAGAGGCAATGGCCCTGAACAACGGAGTTCGCCTACTGGCGATAATGGGTTCGGGCGAAACGACGCCGACCATGGTAAAGGTCCACCGTCAACTGTTCGACCGGCTGGGCCCTGGAAGTGTGCCCGCGGTCTTGCTCGACACGCCTTATGGCTTCCAGGCCAACGCCCGGGATATCTCGGCTCGCGCTGTGTCGTATTTCCGCGAAAGTGTGCGCCGGCATGTGGAAGTCGCTTCCCTCGGGCGCGCCGCGGAAGCGGGTACCGTTGCCCTTGAAGCCGTTCTGGCCCGTGTTTCGGAAGCGCACTGGGTTTTCAGTGGCCCCGGTAGCCCGACCTACGCCCTTCGGCAATGGCGGCCAACCATTCTGCCCAAGCTCCTGACCGAAAAAGTCCTCTACGGAGGGTGCATCGTTTTTTCGTCAGCCGCGGCGTTGACGCTCGGTCGTTGGACCGTCCCCGTGTACGAGATATACAAGGTCGGCGCTGATCCGGTTTGGACCGAGGGTCTCGACCTGATGACAGCGGTGGGAATGACCGTCGCCGTCATCCCTCATTTCGACAACGCCGAAGGCGGCAGTCACGACACCCGTTATTGCTATCTCGGTGAGGAGCGCCTACGGGTCATGGAGGCCCAGCTGCCGCCAGACGGCTGGGTACTAGGGGTGGATGAGCACACGGCGTGCATCTTTGACTTCGACGCCGAGACGGCCACCGTCACCGGCCTCGGCACTGTGACCGTCCGTCGCCACGGACGGTCCGCAACCATCCCGTCCGGCAAGACCTTGACCATCGACGAGCTGGTCCAGCTCGAGCCGTCAGTCGTCGGGGGGTCGCCACCCGGCCCGGCCCGGGCCCGTTCGAGCTCGGTCAGCGCGGCTGCGCCGGCCGGAGGGGAGGACGATGGCGGACAGCCGGCGGCCGGCGCTGCCCGTAGCCCTCTGCTGGATGAGGTGCGCCGGCTCAGCACGGCCTTCGATGCCGCTCTGGTCGAGCGGGACGCAGAAGCAGCCACCGCCGCTGCGCTCGAGCTGGAGGCGACGCTGCACTCCTGGTCCGCCGACACTTTTCAGTCTGACGAGGTCGACACCGCCCGGGCCGCGCTCAGGCGCATGGTGGTGCGGCTCGGAGAACTGGCGGGGCCGGGGCTTCGCGACCAGCGCGACGTCCTCGCCCCCTGGGTCGAACCCCTCCTGGCCGAGCGAGCGGAGGCCCGCCACAACAACCGTTACGAGGACGGCGATCGCATCAGGCAGCGCCTGGAAGCGCTGGGGGTGGAAGTGAGGGATACACAGGCGGGGACGGAGTGGCACCTGAGGGTGGCCCAGGAGCAGTAGCTCGCCGGTAGCAGCGGTTCTCGGGAACTGGTCGTCTCCGCCTACGATGTAGGAGCCCAGCCCCCATCGTCTAGCGGCCTAGGACACCGCCCTTTCAAGGCGGCGGCACGGGTTCGAATCCCGTTGGGGGTACTCGGTTTTTCAACGGGTTGGCGATCTATCCCGCGTCCATCCCGCGGACGGAACCCGGGTTCACGGAGACGATGAACCGGGGCCGCGGTGTACCCGCTATCCGCTTTGCGCCTCGCGGATCTGGCCGAGTTGCACATGGCTGAGCTCGTTGCGCGAGCTGATCCTGAGTTTGGTGAAGACCTTGTGAAGGTGGTATTCGACGGTTTTCGGGCTGACGAACAGGCGGCAGCCAATGTCGGGATTGGAGAGGCCGTCGCGGGCCAGTCGCGCGATCTGATTTTCCTGGGCAGTTAGGTCACCCCAGGTCTCGGGGCTGCGTTTGCGGGCGGTCTCGCCAGTCGCGAGCAGTTCGCGTGCTGCGCGGTCGGCGAAGGCCTCGATACCCGAATCCATGAACATCTCGTGGGCAGCGCGCAACTGATCGCGCGCATCCAGCCGCCGGTGCTCGCGGCGCAGCCATTCCCCGTAGAGCAGTCGTGCGCGGGCGAGCTCCACGCGGACTCTGGCGCGGTCGAGCCGGTCGATCGCCTCACGGTACAGGTTCTCCGCGATCTCACCCTCGCTCAACAACGCCCGCGAGCGGGCCTCGATCCCCAGCGCCCAATCAGTGGCGCAGGGGCGTGTGACCTGCGTGAGACGTTCGAGGGCATCGGCAGCGGCCCCGGGCTCGCCGCTGCGAACAGCCGCCTCGACGAGCTCGACCAGGCTCCAGTTGGAGAACCCCAGATCCTCCGCACGTTCGCTGGCCTGCTCCGCCGCCGCCAGCGCGTCTTGGTAGCGGCCGAGGCCGTTGTAGAGCACCGCCGTCGCCCATTGAGTGGCGGTCAGCCCGAGTGCCTCGCCCCGGGGTACCACCTCCTCGATAGTGGCTTCGATGACTTGGAATGCCTCGGCTTCCCGACCCTGCCAGCCGGCCAGCAACAGAGCGCCGTAGGGCGCGAGCTGGCTCGCCGTCGCCTCGGTGACCGCCTTCACCTGCGCGTTCAGTGATGCGACCGCGCTCAGCTCCCCGGCGTAAAGGTGCAACCCCATGCGTAACGTCAGGGCGAGTGGGAGCGCGGCGAGCGCGCCCGTGTCACGGGTGATCTTGACTAGGCGAACGGAGAGAATGTCCCAGGTGTCGTAGTCCCACAGGTCTATGGAGGTGCGGCAGGCCAGCCAGGTCCAGCGGAGCGCTTCGTCATCCGAGATGTCCTCGCTGCGAAAGGCCTCCAGTGCCTGCTTTAAGATCGGCGCGCCAGCCGCGTACCCCTCGGTCAGCAGCACGGCCAAGCCGTCCAGGAGGAGATCGGTTGCGCGCGGCGGCTGCGCGGGCGGAGGGGCCGCAAGTGCGGCCCTGGCCGCCTCCGGCACACCGCCGCCGCGGGCCAGGCGGCCGGCGAACTGCGCTGCAGCGAGCGCTTCCAGGTAGATGTCGCGCGCCAGTCTCACGTCGAGTGGCTCTATCTGCTTGACGGCTTGTAGCAGCAGCGCCGGAGCGTCACTGCCGCGGCTAACGGCAAACGTGATCTGGGCGCGCAGGAGGCCCACTTGGGCGCGCTGCAGTTCGTCCAGCGGGCTCCGCTCGGCGACGGCCAGCAGTCGCAGCGCAGTTTCGGGTGCCCCGGCCTGCTGCTTGGCCTGGGCCGCGGCCAGCGCCCGCTCACCCCGGAGCGCCGGATCGACCGTTAGCGCGGTAGCACGTTCCAGGAAAGCCGCCGCCACCGCCATTCCCCCCGCGCCTGTGCCCTGCCGGCCGAGCGCTCGAGCTCCGCCGCGACCTCGTCGTCAGGCTCGAGGGTTGCTTGGGCTCGGTGCCAGGCGCGGCGATCGGGATCAACCTGCCCATCGGTCGCCTCTGCCAGCGCGCGGTGAGCGCTTCGTCTGTCTTCCAGGGATGCCGTCCGGTAGATGGCGGAGCGAACCAGCGGATGCCGAAAGCGCACGTCGGCCCCAACCTCCAGGAGGCCATCCGCCTCGGCGGGCGCCGTAGCCCCGACGCCGATGCCGAGGTGGGCAGACGCTCGCCACAACAGCGCTGCGTCGCCGGTCGGCTCTGCCACCGCGAGCAACAGCAGCTGCTGCGTCTGGCTCGGGAGCCGCTCGACCCGTCGCCGGAAGCTCTCCTCGATTTGCCCCGATAGCGGCAGTGTGTCCGGAAACCCAAAGCCGCCTGCCAGCTCCACGAGCGCCAACCCACGGGGCAATTCCAAAAGTGCCAGCGGATTACCCCGCGTCTCGGCCACTATGCGATCGGTCACCCGCTGGTCCAGTAGGCCCGGGATCGTTGCTGCCAACAGCATCCGCGCGTCGGTGTCCGGCAGTCCCTCGACCGTCAGCTCGGGCAGGCCGCTCAACTCGTCCCGCTCAAGTGTGTTCCGCGTGGCGAAGACCAAGAGCACGGATTCTGCCTGCAGTCGGCGCGCTACAAACGCAAGGGCCTGCGTTGACACACCATCGAGCCACTGCGCATCGTCGATTAAGCAAAGAAGCGGACGCTCCCGCGCCGCATCGGCAAGCATACTTAGCACCGCCAACCCCATGAAGAACCGATCCGGCGGCGAGCCGCGACTCAGGGCGAACGCTGTCTCGATCGCATCTCGCTGAGGAGCCGGCAGCCGCTCCAGCCCGTCCAGGAGCGGCGCGCACAACTGCTGTAACCCGGCGAACGCGAGCTCCATCTCCGACTCGACGCCGCACGCACGGGCAACCCGGAACCCCGAAGCCGTCTCGCTCGCATACCCCAATAGCGCCGACTTGCCAGCCCCCCCCTCGCCGCGCGCCACGAGTACTCCGCTCTGACCAGTCCGTGCCGTCCCGAGCAGGCGGTCGATGGCGGCGCACTCTCTGCGGCGGTCGTGCAGCACAGTTTCACTCCCGCCCACACCTGAGCGACCCATGGCGCTCCTCAGGGTATGCCCCGGGACTAGGGGGCACAACTAGGGAGTCACTGAGGCGATCCCGTACCGCCAGGCCTAACTCTTAAAGGCGGCAACCACTACTCGGGAGACGATCATGAGTGCCTCTGCTACCACTACCACTGCCCCTACCATGGCCCCGTCTACTGAGGTCATGGCCTCGGGCGCGACCGACGCAGGCCGCAACAGCGGCCGCCCAGCGACCGATCCTGCGGGACCCACGGGCCGTCTCGCAACGTGGGTCGCGAAAACCACCCTCGACGACGTTCCCACCTCAGTCCGTGAGCGGGCCAAGCACCTGATCCTCGATGGCATCGCCTGTGCCATCGTCGGTGCCCAGCTGCCGGCCTCCCGCATCGGCGTCGAGGGGGTCACCGCGCTCGATAACGCCGGCAATGCGGAACTGATCGGCTGGGACGGGCGGACCACCAGCTCGACGTCGGCGGCCATGGTGAACTCCAGCTTCATTCAGGGGTTCGAACTCGACGACTACCACCCACTGGCCCCCTTGCACAGCAACTCCATCATCCTCCCCGCGATGCTGGCTGCCGCACCGCACGTGGGCAGGGTCTCCGGCAAGCGCTTCCTGCTCGGCGCCATCTTGGGGTACGAGACCGGCCCGCGAGTCGGCCAAGCGTTGGGCGGCTTGGACATGCTCTCTCGTGGCTGGCATTCGGGCGTGGTCTTCGGTCCGATTCCCGCGGCGACTGCCGCCGGAACGCTCTATGGACTGGACGCCGCCGGTTTCGAGGACGCCTTCGGGATCGGGGCGACCCAATCCTGCGGGCTGATGTCAGCGATGTTCGAATCGATGGTCAAGCGCATGCAGCACGGTTTCGCCTCACGCAACGGCCTGACCGCCGCCGCGCTCGCGGCAGTGGGCTACGTCGGTATCAAGAGAGTCTTCGAGCGTCCCTACGGAGGATGGCTAGCCGTGTTTGGTGAGTGCCACCGTACCTACCCAGAAGAGATCTATGCGGGCTTGGGCAACCTGTGGGAGACCGAGAGGATCGCCGTTAAGCCGTACTCGGCCATGGGGTTGCTGCACGCCGCCATCGACGCCGCCCTCAAGCTCCGATCGAAAGTGAACGTCAGCCAGATCAAGCGGATCGACATCGACATGGCCGAAGCGGCATACGCACACGGCGGGTGGAAAGCGGAGCGCCCGCTCGAGGTCATCGGGGCGCAGATGAATGTCGCATACGTCGTCGCGGTGGCCCTCCTCGATGGCGACGTCCTAGTCGACCAGTTCTCGCCGAGCCGGATCAACCGCGACGACGTATGGAACTTGATCGACCGGACGTTGACACACCACGAGACGGCCTACGACCATCTTCCGGTCGATGAGAAACTCACCACCCAAGTACGCCTCACTCTGAACGATGGCAGTACTCAGTCCGCCAAAGTGGTACACCCTCGCGGAACCGGCGACCGGAGCCTGACGAACGACGAGATCCGTGACAAGTACGCCAAGCTGACCCGCCGGTCCATCTCGGCCGAGCGTCAAGCGGCCATCGAGAAAGCTGTCCTTGGCATTGATTCTCTCGACGATATCGCCCAGCTGACCGCCTTATTGACACCCGCAGTGCAATCGCCGCTCGACTGAGACGCGCAAGGTGGAAGGCGACATCGACTGGGCCTCGCTTTTACGGGACTCGGTTACTGACTGAGGAAGGTTCACCAATGCCCACAACTCTTGATGTGTCCACTGCCCTGGTCTTGATCGACCTCCAGCACGGCATCACGGCCCTGCCCACCGCGCACCCCTCGGAGGAGATAGTTGCTCGGTGCGCACAACTAGCCGACGCGTTCAGGGCCAACGGCAAGCTCGTGGCCGCCACGAGGGTGGCCTTTGCCCGCGACGGCGGAGATGTGATTAAGACACGTACTGCGACAAGACCAGGCGATCCCGAGGTCGTGCCGGACTATGGCGAGCTCCATACCGAGATGGGCCTGACCGACCGGGACATAGTGGTCACCAAGCACGGCTGGAGCGCCTTGTACGGCACTGAGCTCGATCTCGAACTGCGCAGACGCAAGATCACGGGCATCGTCCTCGCTGGGATCTCAACCAGCATCGGCGTCGAGTCGACTGCTCGAGAGGCCAACGAACGAGGCTACGAACTGACGATTGTGACAGATGCCATCACCGATCCCGATGAAGGCGCGCACCTCAACAGCCTCCGGGTGATCTTCCCGAAAATCGCGGAACTCGCCACCACGGAGGAGGTACTGACTTCGCTCGAGCCCACCACCGCGATCTTTAACCAATCGGCTGGGGCAACGGCGTAACAAGACAGGGGGGGGTTTTTTTGATGAGCACAGTGACGCGAACCTTAGGCTGTTGACTTCGAGCGACGATCTGACCTCCAGTCATGACCTTCATGACTTATTCCGCTCAGTTGTTGTCGATAGGCGGGAATATGCGTGACTTCATCTACGCGGGCGCCGCCGCATCATCCACTATCCACGAACCCTGCCTCTAAACCCGTCCAGAAAGGAGCGTACAGGCCAGCAAGCGAGGGTCCATCGTTAGCGATCGGGGCTTCGACCCGGGGCTTTTGCGCGTCGAAGTCGGGCGACATCACATTCTCATGTAGCTGCCTCCTAATATTCAAGCACTACACCCTGAGAACTGCTTAGCCCTCCATCGGTAACCCAGGAGGCAGTGAGGGGAGATGATGACGGAGCTACCTGCCAGGCTGCCGAAGTTCCGTTGAAGAACGACCAGTACCCTGAGTTGTAGTACGTCCAGGGTGACGCAGGCCCGGTCACGTAGGCGTCAAGGGTATCGTCTGCTATAACCGCAACATTGCCAGCCGCACCCGGTGAGACGGTCCAACTCTGATTGCTGAGGTAGGGCAGGTTGTTGAAAACCTGGCCACCACCGTCTACGACGCCAGTAGCGGGGGCGTTAAACTCTATGGCAAAGGCGTTCCAAGCATTGGTCGGTGTGTTGACCGTGATTGTATCGGCAGCGCCGGTCGTGTTCGTGCAAACCCATATCTCGTTGTCGGCATCATCGTTGTACGAGTTGACGAAATGGAAGGTACCGATATTTGAGGAAATACTGGTGACGGTATCCGTCTGGGTGCCGGGGTCGGTCAGAGTCTGGATCACGAGAACGACAGAGTGGCCGATCCCGGTGTCGTGAGCGAGCACTTGGTTGGACTGGCCACTACCGATGCTGGTGGTGTTCCCGGTAAAGGTGCCTGTGTCACCGTCCTGAACGAAGCCAACTGATGACGACGGAGGGGTAGTGGTCGTTGTAGTACTGGTGGTGGTCGTGGTCGTAGCATTGGGAATTGTCGTGGTCGTGGTGGTAGCGGGACCCTGTGTGGTCGTCGTCCTGCTAGGTGGTCGACCGTGGTGGCGACCAGCAGCGAGCGCCGCAGTTGAGCCGGTGATGATCAGGGCGATGACGAAAACTAGGCTACCGACTACTCGTTTCATGCTTCTCCTGTTTGCTCCGGGCCACCGTTTTGTGGCTTTGGCGTACATGGACTCTCGTCATACCGACGATCGGAAACGATCTTCCGACCATCAATAAAGTCGGTCTCTAGCGAACAAAGAGACGCAAGGATGGGTACCCAACGTCCCTGTGCCCCAAACCGAGCACCTCGCACTAAACGCGAGACGATGGTGTCCGTTCCATGGCGAGTCAAGGGCGGAAATGGCCAACGCGACTGCAGCGCTGACTAGGCGTCCCGGTATCTGAGGGCGACTTTCGAGCGGTCATAGGATCATAGCGCCCATGACTCGACCAGTGACCATTCCCCAAGCCGACGCGACGTCGGACGCAGGCTCGTGAGGGTCCCTAAGCAGTTGCAGAACGCAGGAGTGTTGAAGCCCCCCGTCCGCGACGCTGCGTCTCGGGCAGCGAACCGCAACGGACCAGATGGTGCCACTTAGGTCCAGAGACGTTCGCGCTTGGTGAAACGGCAGCAGCACTGAGAATGGCGCGCCGGCTTCTCATTGTGATTTTCGGCTTGCGACCGTGGCCTAGTCCTGGTACACACTTCCTCAGCGTTGCTCCTGTTTCAGATTTACTCACGTGGCCCAACGGCTAGTGGTCTGCCGGAAACTCGCACGAAGGTCCTTTACGCTTCAGTGTGTAGCGCTTCAGTTGTACAGCAAAGGCGTCGTGGTTTGCCGGAAAGGCAGTAGGGGTGCGGCTCGGCACCCCTACTGCACCCCGAGCCTTGAAACAATCGGAGGTGTACGGTGATCTTGGAGGGGTTTCGCCACTCAAGTGGGGCAAATTCGGTGAGAGGGAGTCGGGGGAAGACGCGATTTCTTCGGACCACTTACTACGTCGTGCTCGGCATTGCCCTCGTCCTTGCCACAGCCACCCTCAGCATGGTGTCCCCGCCTCGGGCGTATGCAGCATCGGCAGCCTTCGTGCAGGGCCGAAACGCCCAGGTGACGAAGGGTACGACGGCCAGCCTGGCGTTTAGCAAAGCGAACACGGCCGGTGACCTGATCGTGGTTTACGTGGTTTTGGACAATACCGGCACGGTGACCGTGTCCGACTCCAATGGCAACAACTACACGGCGGCTACGGCGCAGCAGTCCTTCGGGGGCAGCTGGAGCGCCCAGGTCTTCTACGCCTCAGGCATTCTCGGAGGGACGAACACAGTCAAGGTGACCTTTAGTAAGGCGATCACCTCCTTCGGACTCGTGTACCTGCATGAGTACTCGGGGCTCGCCACGGCCACTCCCGTCGACGTCAGTGCGTCTGCTGCGGGCACGTCGACGGCTATGAGCACTGGAGTGGCGACGACCACCCAGGCCAACGACCTGCTATTTGCCGCCGGGGCGTCCGCGAACACTGTCACCGCGGGGACCACCGGCTTTACGACGCGTCTCAACGGCTTCGGCAACCTGACGGAGGACCGTGTCGTTACGACGACGGGGTCTTATGTGGCCACCGGCAGCCAAAACGGCTCCTCCTGGGTCATGCAGCTCGTTGCCTTCCGGCTCGCCTCTAGTGTTATTGGCCCATCGGCCAAGCTGGGCTTCGTCCAGGGCCCGTCCACCACCGCCGCCGGTGCTGCCATGACCCCGGCGGTGACGGTGGCCGTCGAGGACGCCAGCGGCAACGTCGAGACCTCTGACAACGCCACCCAGGTGAGCCTGGCCCTCGGGGCCAACCCCGGCGCCGGGACGCTCAGCGGAGGTTCGGCCCTGACGGTGAAGGCGGGCATCGCCACCTTCTCGGGCCTGTCCATCAACACGCCCGGCACCGGCTACACGCTGACGGCCTCGAGCACACCTGCGTTCACCGGGGCCACCTCGGCGTCCTTCAACATCACCGGTGTCGGCCCATCGGCCAAGCTGGGCTTCGTCCAGGGCCCGTCCACCACCGCCGCTGGTGCTGCCATGACCCCGGCGGTCACGGTGGCGGTCGAGGACGCCAGCGGCAACGTCGAGACCTCTGACAACGCCACCCAGGTGAGCCTGGCCCTCGGGGCCAACCCCGGCGCCGGGACGCTCAGCGGAGGTTCGGCCCTGACGGTGAAGGCGGGCATCGCCACCTTCTCGGGCCTGTCCATCAACACGCCCGGCACCGGCTACACGCTGACGGCCTCGAGCACACCTGCGTTCACCGGGGTCACCTCGGCGTCCTTCAACATCACCGGTGTCGGCCCATCGGCCAAGCTGGGCTTCGTCCAGGGCCCGTCCACCACCGCCGCTGGTGCTGCCATGACCCCGGCGGTCACGGTGGCGGTCGAGGACGCCAGCGGCAACGTCGAGACCTCTGACAACGCCACCCAGGTGAGCCTGGCCCTCGGGGCCAACCCCGGCGCCGGGACGCTCAGCGGAGGTTCGGCCCTGACGGTGAAGGCGGGCATCGCCACCTTCTCGGGCCTGTCCATCAACACGCCCGGCACCGGCTACACGCTGACGGCCTCGAGCACACCTGCGTTCACCGGGGTCACCTCGGCGTCCTTCAACATCACCGGTGTCGGCCCATCGGCCAAGCTGGGCTTCGTCCAGGGCCCGTCCACCACCGCCGCTGGTGCTGCCATGACCCCGGCGGTCACGGTGGCGGTCGAGGACGCCAGCGGCAACGTCGAGACCTCTGACAACGCCACCCAGGTGAGCCTGGCCCTCGGGGCCAACCCCGGCGCCGGGACGCTCAGCGGAGGTTCGGCCCTGACGGTGAAGGCGGGCATCGCCACCTTCTCGGGCCTGTCCATCAACACGCCCGGCACCGGCTACACGCTGACGGCCTCGAGCACACCTGCGTTCACCGGGGTCACCTCGGCGTCCTTCACCATCACTACTCCAGGGACATCATCGGCCTGGACGACATACCTGCAGGGCAGTGACCGGGCCGGTTTCACAGCTGGAAGCGAGTTGAACCAGACGTCCGCCCCGAACCTGAGCCTTGCGTGGAAGACGTCTGATGCCGGGCCGGCCCACGGCGTGTTCTCGCAACCGATTGTGTCGAACGGATTGGTGTACTGGGGATCGTTCGACGGTTACGAGCGAGCGACAGATACGTCCGGGAAGCTCGTGTGGCAGACGTTCTTGGGCACTTCGAGCCCTCCAGCCTGCACTAACCCCTCTTCCGCCGGCATCGCGAGCACCGGCACGGTTACAACTGACGTCCCGGTTGGGACGGCGACGTCGGTCCTGTATGTCGGCGGCGGCAACTCAGTCTTGTACGCATTGAACGCGGCCACCGGAGCGGTCCTGTGGTCGTATTACGTCGGGAACAGCCCGAATACTTTCCTCTGGGATTCGCCGCTTGTGTTCGGCAACAGTGTCTATATTGGTGTCGCCTCGTTCGGTGACTGCCCACTGGTCCAGGGTCAACTCCTTCAGCTCAACCGCGTCACCGGTGCGCTGCAGAACACGTTCGACGTTGTCCCCAATGGTTGCGACGGCGGTGGCATATGGGACTCGCCAACGCTTGA
The DNA here is from genome assembly GCA_963750465.1 of uncultured Acidimicrobiaceae bacterium. Lineage (GTDB taxonomy): Bacteria > Actinomycetota > Acidimicrobiia > Acidimicrobiales > Palsa-688 > Fen-671. The sequence goes on along the minus strand of CAVVRE010000037.1, from coordinate 1,041,337 downwards.
TGCAGCCGCCGGAACCATCTACTTCGACACCGGCACCCCGGCCGACAACTGTCCCAGCACACCCGGCGGCCCGTCAGTTTACGAGGTGCGCGCTTCTGACCTGAGCCTGGTGGGCTCGTGGACGATACCGGTGGCACAGCAGCTCGGCGACCCCGACTTCGGGGCGACACCGACGCTGTTCACCGGCATCATCGGAGGCCAGTCAGAGCCCCTTGTCGGTGTGATCAACAAGAACGGCCTCTTTTACGCGTTCAAGCGCGACGCGCTCGCAGCTGGACCTGTCTGGACCACCCGCATAGCGGAGGGCGGCGCCGATCCGACGGTTGGAGCAGGCGATATCGCGTCCGCGGCATTCGACGGTACGACGCTGTACGTCGGCGGTGATGCTACGGCGACGTGCACCGGAACCGTAAATGCGTTGAACCCGGCGTCCGGCGCCACCATTTGGCAGCATTGCTTCACAGACGGCGGCTTCGTGATGGGTGCAGTGACCGGGACTTCCGGGGGCGTGGTCGCCGTGGGCGAAGGCAAAAATATCGCAGTCCTCTCAGCCACGAGCGGAGCATCCCTCTACACCTTCACTGGCACGGGCCCGTTCTGGGCCCACCCTCCATCGCGGGCAACACGTTGTACGAAGGCGACATGTCGGGCAACCTTTACGCTCTTACGACGACGAACCAGACCGCGCCACTCCATTTGCTACAGGTCAACTCGGCGACGCCTCAGACTAATCAGAGCACGGTTAGCGTGCCATTTCTCCAGGACGCGGGCGACCTCAACGTTGTCGCTATCGGCTTCAGTGATTCCACTTCAACGATCACCTCGGTGACCGACACTGCTGGGAACGTGTACCAACTCGCAGCGCCGCTGACCAGGGGTTCGGGAATGAGCCAGGCGATCTACTACGCCAAGAATGTCAAGCCAGCTGTCCCGGGCAACAATTCCGTCACCGTTCAGTTCTCGCATACAGTTCCGTTCGCCGATGTGCGCGTCGCGGAGTACAGCGGGCTCGACCAGGTCAACCCGCTCGACACGAGCGCTTCGGCGGCCGGGAGTGGCACCGCTGCCAGCAGCGGCAACCTCACGACATCTGCAGCGAACGAACTGGTCTTTGGCGCCGGCTACACGTCGAATGTGTTCACGGGTGGTACCGACGGCTTCACATCGCGGCTTATCACCCAAGACGGGGACATTGCCGGCGACGAGACCGCGGTCACCCCCGGTACCTACGCGGCGACGGCAAAAAACTCCCTCGGTTCTGCGATATGGGTCATGCAAGCCGCGGCCTTCCGCGTCGGATGACGGAGAAGGTGATGCGGCGAGCCCCACAAGACAGGATGACATTGGTCCCGTGGGCAAGTCCGCGTACCGGGCGTTCGTTTTGCGTGACGGTATAGCCGTCATTCCAGGTGGAGTGACCGGAGGCGTAACCCACGTCCCCAGCCACCCGCCGCCATCCCGACGTGGTGGCTACCGGGGGAACCGTTTACGGCGCAAACAGCTCACCCCGACCGTGCCTTGACGCGCTCGACCAAACGCTCCAGTGTTCGCGGACTGCCCGCTGCCTCGGGACCCAGCCAACATGAGCCCGGCGGGCAACGACCCGGCTCACCCGTGAGCTTTAGGTTGAGTTCCGCGACCTCGACAACTGACTGACTGCGGAATTTCCACGCCGGGGACCAGCGGACGGCGAAGCCCATGCGCATCAGACTGGCCGCGCCTTACTGACGGGGACGCGAGATGACCTCCGGAACCAAAGGGTGAGACGATCCACATTCCGCGTGACACCCTCAGCGCCAACGTCACGGAAATCGCCGGAGTTATGAGGGAGTGGGTCCCGTATCGGATACAGGACGTCCGGCGCCTCCACTACCCACGCAACTGAGCTTTCGGGGCCACCGTAGGGCGCCAGATGGCTACGGCCCAGGGCCAATTGAGCCCCGTAGCCGACCCGGCGATGTTGAAAACGGGCGGTTGGGAACCCGACTTGGTCAGCTGGTTCTTGGTGAAGCCAATCACCGCATTGTTGGCCGCATTAGGTACCCATAGATCGCCTTGATGGTCAATGGCCACGTCGCCGGCCACACCGATGGCCAGTGAGGAAAGCGTCACTTTCGGGGCCCGCGAGTCCGACTTCGCCAGCTGCGCTTTGGTGAACTCGACCACGGTGCCACCCCCGTAGTTCCCGGCCCAGAGGCCGCCGGCGGCGTCAAAAGCGGGCTTGCACGGCCCGTTTAGGCTGTCCGACGTGATCATCACATAGGGAGATGGCGACCGCGAGGTTGACTTGGCCAGCTGCACCAGCTGCGCCCTCGTGAACTCCAACACCCAGTCGACTGAGCTGCCTTCCCACAGGTCACCGGACGAGTCGAACACGACGCTGCAGTTGTCCGGGAGGGAGAACACCGGTTTTGGGGAACCCGACTTGGCCATCTCGGCCTTGGTAAACTCGGCCACGTCGGTCCCGTTGATCGCCCATAAGTCGCCCGAAGGGTCAAAGGCGAGGCCGCCCGCGGTGTAAAAGATGGTAACGGTGGGGGCGGGGGAAGGCTTCGCGAGGTCAGCCCTGCTGTACTCGACGACACTGCCAACCTCGTTTGCTACCCACAGGTCGCCCGAGGAGTCAACGGCGAGGCCACCGGGACCGTGAATGCCCTTTGTGATGACAATTTCTGGACCTGCGTCGCCAGTCGCACCGGGGCGGTACGCGGTGATGGAGCCGGGTCCTGTCCCTCCCGTACTTCTGAGGATCAAGCCAGCATTGGCGACAAAGATCGTGCCGGCTACGGGACCGTCAGCACTGAACGCGCTTGATTCAGGCACAGCTGTGGCCCGCGAAGTCCCGAAGCCGATGGTGGCCGCTACCCCGGCGACGAAAGCAGCTCCAGCGACCCTTCCGGGACGCCGTGCCCGCCCAGCGGCTTGACGGATACCGCAGGCGCAACGGACGTAACTGGCCTCACCAAGCATTGTCAGCTCCCCTATTGCCTTCAGTGCGTGGGGAATGTCGGCACGGAGTTTGTTGAGCGGCCGGCCTAGCGACCCCGGCATTGCTCCACGGCATTTGCAATAGTTGCGGCCGTCAGGGGGCAAAAGCATCCAACCAAAGTTGGAATTTTGTTGGCCCGAAGTGCTCCCTCCATTGCCATCTTGCCCGGACGGCCTCATACTGGGCCAGTGGACAGCCTCCCGGCCCAGCTGACAAGCTTCGTCGGGCGGGCTTCGACCATCGAACTGGTCAGAGAACGGCTAGACGAGCATCGACTGGTGAGCTTGGTCGGCCCGGGAGGTTGCGGCAAGACGCGCCTGGCTATAGAGGTCGTCAGGCAAACCACGGGTCCTCAAGGCTGCGTCGTGTTCGTGGATTTCTCGGGGTTGTCCGGCCCTGGACTAGTACCTGGCGCCGTAGCTCGTGCCCTCGGGTTACGAGAGGTGCCTGGCCAGGACCCGCTGAAGACGCTCTCGGCGCAATTGTCCAAGCGCGAGCTACTGCTCCTCCTTGACAACTGCGAGCACCTCGTGGGCGCATGCGCGGCGCTGGCGGTCGCCCTGGCGCGCAGCTGCCCTGGGGCACGACTCCTGACCACCTCGCGCGAACGCCTTGGGGTCCCCGGCGAAGCAGTAGTGGCCGTGGGCGGCTTAGAGCTGCCCGAGCGCGATTATGCCTACGACGACGGCTGGGCCGAACGTTCAGAAGCAGGCAGGTTGTTCATCGACAGAGCAAGCATGGCGCGTGCGGACTTTGTTGTCGACGACCCAGGTGCCCTATCAACCATTTGCGAGCGCCTCGACGGCATCCCCTTCGCTCTCGAGCTGGCGGCGGCACAGGTCAGGCTGATGAGCCTCGGTGCCATTGCCGAGGCACTTTCGGACCGCTTCCACCTCCTGGTGGGGAGCGAACACGCCGGCCCGGCGCGCCACAAGACGTTGCTGGCCTCGATCGAGTGGAGCTGTGGCCTGCTCACCGACTGCCAGCTGAGCCTGTTGAGCCGCCTTTCGGTTTTCGCCTCGGGCTTCACGCTCGTCGCCGCCAAGGCCGTTGCTGCGGGTGGCGAGATCGCGCCGGCTGACGTCTTTGGGTTGCTCACGGCTCTGGTCGACAAGTCGCTCGTCCAAGCCCTGCCAGGAACCGACCGTTTCCGGTTGCACGAGACGATGCGCGCCTACGCAGCTGCGGGCCTGGAAGCCTGCGGCGACGCACCGGCGGTCCGTAACCGCCATCTCGATTACTTCAGCACCCTGGCCATGAGCATGGAACCGAAGTCGTGGACGAGCGAGCTCTTCGGCGTATTGGCAACGGTCTCCTCGGAGCTGGATAACCTGCGGACCGCTGTCGACTGGGCGGTCGAGTCCAAGCAGTTTGACGCCGCCGTCCGTCTGCTGAGCTATGCCGGCAACTTGTTCCGCCTCATCGGCGTTTACTCGGAATTCTTGGCCCGGTGCGAACAGCTCTTGGCCGTTGAAGTCGAAGCTCCTCACCGGGCCGAGGTGTTGTACTGGGCTTCGTCCTATACCAGCCAGTCCGACCCCGAGATCTCACTGGGCTACGTATCGGAACTGATCGAGCTTGGGCGCTCACTCGACGATGACCGGCTCGTAGCTCGCGGCTTGTCCCTCGCCTCGTACATCCAGGCGTTCACCAAGCCTGACGAGGGACTAAGAATCGCTCAGGAGGCGGCGCGGCTGGCGCAGGCAACCGGACAGCACCACACGCTCGTAGATTCATTGGCCAATGAGGCCTGGGCTTACATTTGGTTGGCTCGTCCGGAAGCGGCGTTTGCGGTCGCCGAGAAAGCAGTGCGTATCGCTCAGGAGGTCGACTTATTCTGGGCAGAAGTTGGAGCACGGCAGGCGGTCTCCAGGGCGGCGAGGTTTACGGGCCGGTTAGACCGCTCGCTGGAGGAAGCCGGGATGCTCTTGGAGCGCAGCACCCAGCTCCCGGGGCTCTTTGCCTACCTGGGCCAAGCCCATTTCGGGTCGGCCTACATGTACCTCGGTGACGCAAGGGCACTGGACGCTTACGCCAGGGCAAGTTGCGAAGCTGAGACCCTCGGCCACGAAGCTCGCGCCGCAGAGTTCCAGTGCCTCCAGGGCCAGCTTTTGGTCTCCCTCGGCCAGCAGGACGAGGGCTACAAGGTCCTGGAGGGGGGTATTGCTCGTCTCGACGCGCTGGGGCGGTCCCGGGCATGCGTTGACGACCGGGCGGTACTGGCCGAGGTGGCCCTGCGGCGCGGGGACCTGGCCTTAGCACGGCTCCATCTGGACGCAGCCTCAAGTCAAGTGCCGGCCAGGGCTGAGCCCGAGGCTGTCCCCGTCCTGCGGGCCGAGGCCAGGCTGGCTCTAGCAGAGGGCGAGCCTCACGGTTCGCACGCGTTGGCATGCGAGGGCCTGGGTGCAGCGTTCCGTGGTGGTCACCTGATCTGGACCATCGACCTGTTGGAGCTGGTGGCGGTCACGCTAGCGGACCTCGAGCACTTCGACGCGGCCGCCCGCCTCCTCGGAGCGGCCGAGCAGCAGCGGGAAGAAACTAAGTACGTTCGCTGGGCCCCTGCTCGTGAAGAACTCGCGCCCGTATTGGCAGAGATCGAGACCGTTCTTGGGAAGGAGCTGTTCGACCAGGCCCGGTCGGAGGGCCTGGGCCTGGACCTCGAAGGAGCGGTCGCCTATGCCCGTCGGGGCCGCGGTCGCCGGAGCAGGACCGTCTCAGGCTGGGAAAGCCTCACCCCATCGGAGCGACGGGTCGCCGACCTGGTGGGCCAGCACTTGAGCAACGCCGAGATCGCGGAGCTTTTGTTCGTGTCCACCACCACGGTGAAGAGCCACCTAAACCGCGTTTTCGCCAAATTGAGCCTGAGTAGCCGGGCCCAACTCGCTGCTGCAGTGCATAGCCGTGGAGAACTTGACGAGCCTGGTCCCTATTAACGGGTGCATTTCCGGAACCTCAACGCGCAGGCCGAGATCCGCGACCTCGAGCGCTTTAGCCTCGGTTCGCGCCCATTGTTCACGTCTCGTGCGGGTGCGCGACCAATATCGCGCCGCTCCTGCTCGAGGGTTTCGACGTCCATTTGGCGTTTTGGAAACGTTGAGCGGTTAAACAGGGTCGCCCTGAGTGCCGGGTCGCGCAGGCAGCGCGTCGTCACGCTACAGCCCGTAGAACGGCCACTCGATCGGCACGCCCAGAAAATATTGCCCGGCCGACTCGTATCGAGCAGTCGAGACGTAGGCATGCTGCTCGATCGTATGCACGTCGCGAAAGTAGCGCTGGAAGCGGTGCTCATCGCGGATCCCGGTAGCGCCGACGGCCTTGTGCACGAGGTCGACAACTTTCACCGCAGCGGTTACGGCGTAAGTCGCGGCAAGCTGCAGCTTCAGCTTGCCCGGCATGTCGATCAAGCGGCCTTCAAGTGCCTTTTCCCAGATTTCGCGTAACACTTCGTAGAGGTATGCACGCCCGGCTCCAAGCGTGGCTTCTGCTTCGCCGATCGCCGCTTGAACCGGGGTTCGGTCCCTCAGTGGCGTCGCCAGGTACGCCGGAGCTTTTCGCGCCGCGAAGTCCAACAGGTCGTCGATGGCGGCCCGGGCGATCCCGAGTGCCGGCGGCGCCAGGACCGATATAGAAGTCCAGACGGTAAATTTGTACAGGGGCCCTTCGTATGCACGGCCTGGGTTTTCGTAGGGGGCGAGCAAGGCCGTATGGGACGACGGCACGAACACGTCGGTTATGACCACATCGTGGCTGCCCGTGCCGCGCATACCCAAGGTGCGCCAGTTGTCGACGATCACGGCCTCGCTCGCCGGGCACATTGTCAGCAGCGTCACCGGCGTCCCGTCGGCGTTGAGCCGCTGCATGTCGCCGTCATAGACCTGAGCCAAACCGAGGAACCAGTGGGCTTGGTGGGCGCCGCTGACGAACGGCGTACGCCCGTCCAAACGGTACCCACCGTCGACAGCTACGGCTCGACGAGGTGGGAAGAACGACCCGGCGAAGCTGGTATCCGGCTCACCGTAGATCTCTTTCGCCCCGTCATCCGAGAACCAGGCTCCGACCGCATCGATGCCGGACGAGAGCTGCAGGTTCCACCCGGCTGCGCTGTCGATGCGTGAGACTTCTTCGACCACCTGGAACGCCGTCATAGGGTCGACCTCGAGTAGCGCTCTGATGCCAGTGAACGCGTCAACGAGCAGTAAGCGTGTTGCCGCGTTGGCCGCATCGTCCCACTCTGGTAGCGCGATCTCTTCAATTTCGAACGTTGCCTTGTCGGGGGGCCGGAAGCGGGCAATTACGCCAGTCGCCTGGAGGCTCCATGTGGAAACCTGGCTCCGGCAAGTGCGTGCCTCGCACGAGCCCGGCGATGTCATGCGCCATTGGCGACGTCTGATGCCGCCGCGACCGGGCACGTCCTTGCGCGCCGGCGGCGAATATCGTCGCAACGATGGTCGACGAACAGGTCGGTGGTGGTGGCATCAGCGTCGTATTGAGGGTTGACGGGACCATCCGCCACCCCACCGGGAGGTGGTCAGACTCGGTCCATGCTCTCCTCGGGTACTTGGAAGCGTCGGGGTTTGGCTCCTCACCCCGCTTCTTGGGCACCGATGGGCATGGACGATAGAATCCTCTCCAAGCTCTCTTCGCCAACTCGCCGGTGCCTACCTCAGCGGGGTACGCTCGGTGGCGCCGTGTCAACCGAGATGCCCAAGCCAACCCGGCAAAGGAACCCTGAGGACCTCGTTGTAAACCATGCCGGTGAGCTCGTCGATACTCAAGCCAAGGCACTCAGGGAAAGAGCACCGGTACGTACTTTCTTTGCGCGGGTACTTGGTGTTCACACCGACGAGCGGGCCTTCAGGATCGGGGCCAAAGGGGAGCGGCTGGTGGCCTACCAATTGGACGAGCTCCCGTCGTCTTGGTACGCCTGTCATTCCATCCCGTTGTCAGAAACAGGCACCGACCTCGACCACCTGGTGACCGGCCCGGGTGGGGTCTTCTCCATCAACACGAAACACCACCCTGACGCAGGTGTCTGGGTGGCCGGCGGGACGTTCTTGGTCAACGGCCAGCGTCAAGATTACGTTCGGGCGAGCCGGGCCGAGGGCAGGAAGGTGGCGCGGCTGCTGACCGCTGCATGCGGCTTCAAAGTCGAAGTGACGCCGGTGATCGCGGTGGTCGGAGCCGCCAACCTCAAAGTGAAGGAGCAACCCGCAGATGTCGTCGTTTGCGCTCGCCGACGCATTGTTGATTGGTTGCGGTCCCAGCCGGAGGTGATCGACGCAGGGACAGTCGAGGCCATCTATTCGGCGGCGCGGCTTCGCGCCACGTGGGTCAGCACCGGTCGCCGAAGCACGGAGTCACTTCCACGCGAACGCCGCTCAAGCGAAGGCACCTTCACTTCAATCAGCCTCAGAGCCGAGCCCGAGGCTACGAGCCCAGAGGCGCCGAAGATCGTAGTCACTTACGCGCCTGACACGGGCCTCCGGCTCTTCGGCGACCCCCGACCGCACCAGGCCATCGTGAAGTCCGCCGGCTTTCACTGGAGCAACGCGACAGCAATATTGGTATGTGCCCGACAGTGTTGGTCGAGCGCCCGATTCTCGGCTCGTAGCAGACCTCGTTGAGGAGTTAGGGCTCTGCGGGTTCGACGTAGCGGTAACACCGATGAGCAGCGAAGAACAGGCGGGGCCGAGGTAATTGTGACCCCTCCGCCGCTACTGTGGGCTGACCCAAGTGTGTGGTGCAAGTGTCGTCGCGTAGACCTGTTGACATGCCGTCAAAACAGGTAGCCGCCATCAGCTGATCACCCCTTCAGCGCTCCGCTGAGCCCGGTTCCGCGCAGGAACCAGCGTTGGAGGAACAAGAAGCCGATGATCGGGACGAGACAGGCGATCAGCATGGCGGCGAGGAACACCCCGAGTTCCGTCTGACCCTGGATCGTCGGTAGGCGAACCGACAGTGGCTGCTTGCTGGCGTCAGTGAGGACGAGCAGTGGCCAGAGGAAGTCCTTCCACGAGGCGAGCACGGCAAAGATGGACACGACGCCGAGGATCGGCTTCGACATCGGCAGGACGACCGATACGAACAGGCGAAACGGGCCCGCGCCGTCCATGCGGGCAGCCTCGAGTATCTCGCGCGGGATCCTGTCGAAGAAGCGCTTCATCAGCAGCACGTTGAACGCGGCGGCCGCCTCGGGCAGCCAGATTGCCCCGTAATTGTTCACATACGTGCCGCCGATCAACGGTGGGTGCACGATCTCTATGTAAAGCGGTACCAGCAGGACCACCGTAGGAACGAACAGCGTCGTCAGCAGTGCGGCCGTGATCAGCCCGCCCCACTTGGGCCGGAGTACCGAGAGTGCGTATGCCCCGGTGCTGGCGACGACGAGCTGACAGATCAACGAGCCGAAGGCGATGACGATCGTGTTCCACAGATAGAGCCCGATATCCACTTGCGTCCACGCATCCGAAAGGTTGCTCCAAGCAAAACCGTGCGGGAAGAGCGACATCGGATGAATGAGCGTGTCCTGGGTAGGCGTGATGGCGGCTTTGGCGAGCCACAGGATCGGGCCGAGGCCAACGACGACGAGCAGCACCAGCAGCATTACGTGCGCCGTTTTGAGCCCGTACTTGACGCTGGGCCGTTTCCAGTCGGTGTTGGACACGATGCCCTGCGGGGTCTCGTGAGGCCGTTGGTCGCGCTGGCGCCGTGTTTGCAGGGCCGTCATGAGCTGTTCCAGGAGCGCGTGGCACGGAGGTAGATCAGCGAGAAGATGGCCAAGAAGGCGACCAGCAACAAACTGAGAGCCGCGGCCTCTCCGTAGCTGGCGCCGAGCGAGTTGCCGAACGCGTAGTTGTAGATCAGCAGCAGGACCGTCAGCGTGGCGTTGTTGGGGCCGCCCGAGGTAAACAGGTACGGTTCCAGGAAGACCTGCGCCGTACCGATGATCTGCAAGATCATCGTGACGAGCAGGATGGTGCGCATCTGCGGCAGGGTGACGTGCCAGATCTTCTTCCAGAGCCCGGCGCCATCGGTCGAGGCCGCCTCGTAGAGCTCCGCGTTCACGCCCGTCAACGCCGCGAGATAGATGATCACGGTGCCGCCGGCATTCGCCCAGGTCGACTCCAGCACCAGTGATGGTAGCGCCCACCGCTGGGACTGGATCCACGGCTGTGGCCCGATCCCGATCCAGTGCAGCATCGTGTTGAAGACGCCGGTCGGCCCGCCGTCGTAAAAAAATTTCCAAAGGAGCACCGCGACTACCGGCGGGATCACGACCGGCAGGTACGCCAGCGCGCTGTAAAGACCCCGGCGCTGGCGGACTTCACTGATCAGCACGGCGGCCACCAGCGGGATCGGATAGCCAAAGATCAGTGCCAGCCCGGCGAACTCGGCGGTGTTCCTGACGGCGATCGGGAACAACGGATCGTGGATTACGTCACTGAAGTTCTGCAACCCGACCCAGGTCGGCGGCTGCACCAAGTTCGTGTGCTGGAAGGACATAAGCACGAGGCGCACGATCGGGTACCAGGAGAAGGCACCGAACACGATCAGCATCGGCAGCAGGAACAAGAGCCGGGATATCCCGCCCCGGCGGACCCAGGTCAGCAGCCTACGTGGTAAGAACCCGCGTCCCGCCACCACAAACGGAGCCCGTTTTGCGGGCGCGGGCTCGGTCTGCTCCCGGTTCGGTGTGGTGGGGATGATCGTCGTCGACATCGTGCCGTCTGGGCCAGCGGCCGGGGGGCAGGTGGTCACGCTATACCAGCGTGACCACCCGGGCCCGATCAGCTAGGGCTCTTACGATCCTTGCTGAATTGACCTCTGGCCAACGGAGTTGGCCCCAGCGAGCAGGCTCGACGGGTCCGAGCCCTGCTGGGTCAAGACAGCCTCGACCACCGAATCAAGGTCGCCGTACACGGCCTGGGTGGCCGCCTCCGGCTCGGGGATTATCTGCTCGTTGAAGATGGCCGTGGTGAAGGGCGCCATTTGGCTGAGCGGGACGTTGACGAAGGGCAAGATCCACCTGTCGTAGAGGTTCTCTTGCTTCTGGTTGAAGATCGGGACCTCCGGTGTGCCGACCGGTTGCCCGCTGGCGGCCTGCGTCCTGGAATAACGGATCGCCTGCTGCTGATTGACGTACCGCTGGAGGTAGTAGTAGTCGATCCATTTCACCGACGCCGCAACCTGCGCCGGTGTCGCGTTGGGGCTCACCGCGGCGAGCGTGCCGCCACCGAGTACGCCGGCGTTCTTGTTGTTCGCCAGCGGGATCGGCGCCAGGCCGTAGATGGTCGGGTTGATGTTGTAGGACTGCACCATGTTGGTGTACACGTCAGAACCACTGATAAACATGCCGACCTGACCGGCTGCAAACGCCTGGTTGATGTCGCTCCAACCCCAGCCGAAGTCGGAGCCCATCGCGTTGTCCTGCCAGCGCATCGTGTTCAGCATCTTCAAGGCCTGAACCGCCTGCGCGTTGTTAAACGTCGCTTTCGCCTTGGAGCCGATGCCAGTCTCCATACGGCCACCAAGGGCGTAATCGAGTGTGGTCAGGATCCAGCCGGCGGTGTTGTCGTTCGCTCCCATCTCCGCGTAACCGGCCATGCCGGTCTTCTCGGAGATCTGCTGCGCGTCAGCCTCGAGCTGCGACCAGGTCGTGGGCGGATCGTTCGGGTTGAGCCCCGCCTCACTGAAGAGGTGGCGGTTGTAGCTCAGTGCCTGGGCGTAGGACGCCGTTGGGATGGCGATGACCTGACCCTTGGCATCAATGCCTTCGGCAATGACAGCCGGGTTGAACTTGTTGAAGTACGGCAGCGCCTTGGCGTACTTCGTCAGATTGGCGAGCTGCCCATTGTCGCCCAGCGCACGACCGTCGGTGAACGGGACGGTGAACACGGTCGGCAGCGTCCCCGCCGCCAACTTCGCGGCGAATGTCGAACCGAGCCACTGGTACTGAACCGACGTGACCTGGATGCCCGGGTTGGCCTTCTCGAACTGCTTGACCTGGCTATTAAACGCCGCCGTCGCAGCCGCGGTGCTGCCCGGGATCAACGAAGCGACGCTGATCTTGACGGTCGGCACGCTGGCTGCGGCCGTTGAAATCGAACTGGCAGCAACGACAGCCACCAAGCTTGCGCCGGCCACGACCGCCCCACCCATGCGGATGGACGTCCTAGCCCTGGTTTTGAACCTCATTACCTTCTCCCTTCCCTCACTAGGAACTGTGTTGCGTCCGAGTCTGCTCCGGGTCGAACGCAGCCCGGTCTGTGGTCTGGACAAGCCAGACCGTGGTGTCCTGCGACAACTTGTCGCCGACAAGGTCTGCACTCCCCATGAGGACGTCTGCGCCCGCGGGGAGTGGAAGCGGCTGAGAGCCGAAGTTGACGATGCAGAGGAAGCCTTCCCCCCGCGTGAAAGCGATGACGTCATCTCCATAGTCCAGCCAGCGGAGTTGGCTCTCGACGCCCCACGGCGCCTGGCGGCGGATACGCAGCCCCGCTCGGTAGAGGCTGAGCATTGAAGCCGGGTCGGCGGTCTGGGCCTCGACCGAAAGCGGCGCCCAGTCATCGGGCTGATGGTCAAGCCAGAGCCGCACGTTCTGGTTCGGGCTGAAGCCGTATGGCGGCGTCGCACCAGACCACGGGAGCGCGATGCGGCAGCCGTCGCGGCCGGGATTGACGCCTCCGGAGCGCAGCCACATCGGATCCTGGCGCTTCTCGGGCGGGATACTCTCCGCCTCTGGCAGCCCCAGCTCTTCGCCCTGGTAGATGTACATCGAGCCTGGCAGCGCCATCGCGAGGAGGGCGGCAGCTCGAGCGCGCCGCTGGCCGCGAAGAAGGTCCGTGGGTGTCCCGGCGCGCTTGGTCCCAAACGCGAACCCGGTGTCGGCCCGCCCATAACGCGTGACCGAACGGGTGACATCGTGGTTCGACAGCACCCAGGTAGCCGGCGCATCGACAGACGCGTGTGAGGCGAGTGCCGACTCAATCGAGGTCCGCATCGGACCGGGTTCCCACGGGCACGCTAGGAAGTCAAAGTTGAACGCGGTGTGGAGTTCGTCGGGCCGCAGATAACGCGCCAGTCGTTCGGCGTCGGGCAGCCAGACCTCGCCGACAAGCACGCGCGGCTCCGCATAGCTGTCGGCGACGGCGCGCCAGCGTCGGTAGACGTCGTGCAACTCGTCGCGGTCGGTGAACGGGTGCTCACCGGGGTCGGCGTCTGCCAGCTCCTCTGGGAGCTCGGGATCCTTCTGCAGCAGAGCCGCCGAGTCAATGCGCACGCCGGCGACGCCGCGGTCAAACCAGAAGCGCAGAATGTCCTCGTGCTCCTCCCAGACCTCCGGGCGCTCCCAATTGAGATCGGGCTGCTGAGGGGTAAACAGGTGGAGGTACCACTCGCCGTCGGCGACGCGCGTCCAAGCCGAGCCGCCGAAAATCGACTGCCACTCATTCGGAGGCCGCTCGCCCTGGGCGCCCTTGCCGGGCCGAAACCAGAAGCGCTGACGAGCGGCGGATCCAGCCGGCGCGACCAGCGCCTCCCTGAACCACGGGTGCTGGCTTGAGACGTGGTTCGGAACGATGTCGACGATCGTGCGGATCCCGAGCGCACGAGCCTCGGAGATCAGCTGCTCCGCCTCCCAGAGGGTCCCGAAAGCGGGATCGATCGAGCGGTAGTCAACGATGTCGTAGCCGGTGTCGGCCAGCGGCGATGGGTACCACGGGTTGAACCAAAGCGCATCGACGCCGAGCCCGGCGAGGTACGGCAGGTGAGCCCGGACTCCCGCCAGATCGCCCGTGCCGTCGCCATTGGCGTCAGCAAAGCTCCGAATGTACACCTGGTACACGACCGCATCACGCCACCAGGGCCTTTCGGCCGGACGCTCAGAGTGGGGTAGCTCGGCAGCCACCTGCGTATCCGTCTGCACCATCGCGCCAAGAATGACATAGTCGACAAACGAATGCAAGACTCAAACATCAAGCCGCATTTTTGTGACTTAGCGACCGCAAGACTCTACGGTCACGCTGGCCTCAAGGCGAACCCGATCGAGCCCCGTTTGAGGCCCTTTGCGCAGCGCAAATGCGACCGGCGCGAGCACGCACGCGGTCATACCAGCTTGTTCGCGTCTCTGAGCGCTGACGGGCGGGCTTTAGCATAGCGGGGCCACCTAGGCCACACAGCCGGAGGATGTGGACCTACTTGTCGAGAAATTTCATCAACACATTGCAGAGCGCCACAGCGTCTGGCATAAACTTGCGAGGCGATGGTGCAGCGGCTCACAGAGGTGGCAGAAAAGGTAGGGGTAAGCGAAGCCACCGTCAGTCGCGTCCTCAATGGCCGTCCTGGCGTTTCCGCTGCTACCCGTACCGCTGTCCTCACCGCGCTTGACGTCCTCGGTTACGAACGTCCCACCAAATTGCGGGGCAGCCGCGCCAGGCTGGTTGGCCTTGTCCTTCCTGAGCTGGGGAACCCCATCTTCCCGGCATTGGCCGAGGTGGTCGGCGGTGCACTGGCTCAATTGGGCTTCACGCCGGTGCTGTGCGCGAGCGGTCCGAACGGCCTGTCGGAAGCCGACTACGTCAACATGCTGCTGGACCAGCACGCTTCGGGCGTGATCTTCGCCGGTGGCAACTTCGCCGAGGCCGACTCATCCCACGTGCACTACCAGCTGTTGCGCGATCGGGCGTTGCCGGTGGTCCTGGTTAACGCCTCCAGTGACGACCTGGCCTTCGCCCAGGTCTCGACCGATGACGCCGTCGCCACTGAACAGGCGTTCAACCACCTTCAAACCCTGGGTCACGAAGAGGTAGGGATGATCCTTGGCCCGAGGACCACATGCCGAGCCGCCTCCGTCTCGAAGCGTTCGAGACGCTCACCCGCCGAGCCCGCACCGGGGTCGACTCGTCGCCCGTCGAGCACGTCCCATTCTCGCTCGAAGCTGGTCACGCCGCCGGAGCTCGCCTGGTAAGCCGGGGCATAACAGGGATTATTTGCGCCAGCGACCCCTTGGCCCTGGGAGCCATCCGGGCTGTTCGCAGGCTCGGGCTGCGTGTCCCCGAGGATGTTTCCATCGTGGGTTACGACGACTCCACGCTCATGATGTGCACCGATCCTCCGCTTACGACCATCCGCCAACCCATCGAGTCGATGGGGCGCGCCGCGGTAAAGCTGCTGGCCAGCCAGATCGACGGGACTGTGGCCACCGCTGAGAGGCTGCTGTTCGAGCCCGAGTTGGTCGTCCGGGGTTCGACGGCTCCGGCCGCTCGGGCCAACTTCACGCCCAGCACCTGATCCAACGGGCAGGCCTTCAAGCCATGCGAGGCGCAACCCGGGCGCCAATGACTTGCTCGCCGTCCCCACATGGACGACGTCGGGGGTCACGGCAGCCGCCTCTATCTACCGGGCCCAGTTCGAGTTCAAAGCTCTCTCGAGACTCTCACCTCGGCGCCTGCCGCGACCTGTCCGACACGATCACTCTGCACATGGAGGCGGGCAGCACTACCGCTTTGGCGAGCGGCGACATGCTGATCGCCTCGACCACCGCCCGGTCTGACCACGTGTCGGTGGGAAGCTTGGCCCCGGTAAAGTTCACCGCTACCGGCCGGACGACCGTCCGCATCGGCGGCATTTACCAGGCGAATGCGCTCATCGGCAACTACCTGGTGAGTAACAATTATTTCGGCACCCATTTCCTCAACGAGCAGCCTGCGGCCGTATTGCTTCGGACGGACGGTGAAAGCGGCGCCGACGGCCGCGTCAAAGCGGCCCTTTCGGCCTGCCCGTCGAGCTGCTCGGCTCGACGTATTGGCCGCTATCACGACCGAATAAATGGTCCTAGCCACAGCCGGAACTGGCCCAGCCCGTCGACAAGAAGGGCGATGCTCAAGGCGCTCATCGGGCCGGCGCAACGGTGGTTGGCCGATGCATTTGACGAACGGCGCCAATTGTTGTTCGGTCGGGACACTGTCACTGCGTCAGTCGGGCTGAAAGGAATAGCGAAATGGCGAATACTCCAAGTTCGAAGTGGCGCCGATGGCGTTCGAAGACGGCCTTGCTGTTGGCGCTGGCGATGGTGACTTCAGCGCTTTCAGGCGTGGCCCTCGAGAGCGCCAGTGCGACGGGCCGCGGGTCGGTCTCAGCCGTTTCGGTATCAGTAACGCCCGATGTCGCCGGGGTGAGTGAAGCAGCGTACACCATCAATTTCAAGGCCTCGGCCACGGGGGCTTTGGTGGATAACTCTGGCACCATAACGGTCACGGCGGCGCCCGGGACGAAGCTTTCCAACTGCGCCCTCGTGACCGACCTGGTCACTCATAGCAGCGTGGACTCGTGTGCCGGCGATGCCCCGCCGGCCGCCACCATGACCATCACCACCCAGGTGGCCATCGGCGCCGGCGCCGGCGTGCAGATGGTCTTCGACGGGGTGACCAACGCCACCACCGTCGGGCCCCACGTCCTGGCTGTCTCTACCTCTGCGGACGCTGCCAGCAGCGCCAGGTACGCTCTGGTGGCTCGGGGTGGAGCCGTGTCCAAACTGTCGGTATCGGTGGCGCCCGACGTCGCCGGGGCTTCGGGCGCGGCGTACACGATCAATTTCCAGGCCTCGGCCACGGGGGCCCTGGTGGCTAGCTCGGGCACCATAACGGTGTCGGCCGCCGCTGGGACCAAGCTGCCTCGCTGCGCCCTCGTCACCGACCTCGTTACCCACGCCAGCGAAGACTCGTGCGCCGGGGACGTGGCTCCCGCCTCGACCATGACCATAACGAGCCAGGTGGCGGTCGGAGACGGCGACGAGGTGCAGGTGGTATTTGCCGGTGCCACCAACTCGGGCGTCGTCGGGCCCCACCAGCTACGGGTATCGACATCTACCGACGCCGGCGCCATCACCCACTATGCGTTGTTGGCTCCCACCGGCGCCGTGTCGTCCGTGTCCCTGGCGGTAACCAACCCGGCCCGTCGCGCCTCGGGCGTCGACTACATGATCAAGTTCCGGGCCTCGGCCACAGGGGCTCTGGTGGCGGGGGCGGGAACGATAACGGTGACTGCCGCCCCGGGGACAGAACTGCCCAACTGCGCCCTTGTCACTGATATGGCCTCCCATGGCAGTACCGAGTCCTGCGCTGGCGGTTCTTCGCCGGGGCCCACTATGGTCCTCACCGCTCAAGTCGCCGTCGCCGGTGGCGACGAGGTACAGGTGGTCTTTGACGGCGTGACCAACGGGAGCGCGGCCGGGGCCCACCGCTTAGGGGTGTCGACCTCAACCGACGCCAGCGGCAGCGCCACCTACACGCTGGTGGCCGGGGGGAGCCTGGAAGGTAGGGTCATCGACAGCGAGCACAATGTCGTGCCGAGCGGCCTGGTCCAGGCATGCCTGAGCACGAGCCGGACCTGTTACACAGCCCCGATCGGTGCAACCGGCCTGTTCAGCTTGTTCGTGCCGCTCGGCGCCTACGCGCTGACCGCCTACCCGAAGTCCCCGTTCTTGAGCGTGGCCACGGCGCCGGGTACGGCCGACCTCCGTTCGGCGGCGACAGCCGTGCGGCGCACCATAACGGTCAAGGCGCTGGCGCCCCTGCCGCATGGCTTCGACATCGCCGGCCAGGACAGCGGGGTCCCGACGTGGCGTTGGGATAACCCTGCGCCCATAACGGTGCACAACTGTCGAGGCGGGATCGGTGAGGTCTCCATCACGTTGCGGGACTCCGAGACGGGGGCAGACAAGAGGGTCGTCGCCCTCCTTTGGGAGTCGCCGCCTGGTTCGGGCACCTACAAAGGGAACATCCCCCCATTGGAACCAGGGCACGGGGCGGCGGCCGTCGGGTATAGCTTCTACTGCCCAACTGCGGTCTTCCCCGAGGCGGGGCCGGCGGCGGGCGGGGCCAAGGTCCTCATTAATGGGACCGGCTTCACGGGGGCTACCGCCGTGTTCTTCGGTGCCAGGCACGCGGTTAGGTTCGCGGTGCTGTCCGCTCACACCATTGAGGCCTTCACCCCGCCAGGGTCTGGGACGGTGGCCGTCAAAGTCGTCACTCCCAAAGGCCAAAGCTCCGGAGGGCGAGGCAGCGATTATTCCTATGTGGGCCTGAGTTCGGTCAGCCAGGCGCGGGGGCCGGCGGCGGGCGGGGCCCGCTTGGTCATCAAAGGGAGCGGCTTCAGCCATCTCGGCACCCTCTTGTTTGGTACGAAGGTGGTGACGGACTACACGGTCGTTTCCAATTCCCAGATCGACGCCACCACGCCGCCGGGGACAGGCAAGGTCGTAATAACCTCCTTGCAGCTAGGCGAGACTCTGGACGACGCCGACCTGAGCGGGCTCGGCTACACCTACGTCGGACGGACGGAGGTGCGAGGTCAGACCGCTCAGGCTATGGGCCCGGGGCCGGTGGCGGCCGAGAGCCGGCCGGCCTCCCGTCAAGTCGAGTTTCGCAGGATCGCCGGCATCGCCGGCCAAGCGCCCTCCACTAACCCCCTGCCTTGGTACGACGAACCGCACCAGCTCACGTTCAACTGGGGGAGCGTGATCGAAGGAGGCGCCGGAGCGTTTATTCTTGCCAACGCCTTGGGTTTTGGTATCGCCGCCTCCATCGTCGGCGACGTAGCGACAGTAGCGGCGGTCGGCGTGTTCCTGCCGGGTGCGGCGCTGGCGCTGGCTTTTTTGGTCGCCGGCGCCCTCCTGGCTGATGCCGCGTTAGGACTGGCGTCTGGCCACACGGGCCTTTTCGGGGCATTGATAGACCCGAGCGGCAACGTCGTGGACACCAATGGCAACGCCATCGCCGGCGCGTCGGTGACCGTTCTCGAATCGCCCTTTGCCACCGGCCCGTTCACTGCAGTCAAGGCCGATAGCCCCGGCATCGAGCCCCGGGTAAACCCCGAGGTCGCCAACCGCTCGGGCGGTTTCCACTGGGACGTGGCGGCTGGGTACTACGAGGTCCAGGCGTCTGCGCCCGGCTGCCATGCCCCCGGTAGCGGGGCAACGACCGTCGCCAGCCCGGTCTTCCCCATTCCCCCGCCCAAGGTCGGGCTGACGCTGGTCCTGTCCTGTTCGGGGGAGCGGCCGGCGCTGGTGCCAACGGTCAGTTCTGTGTCCCCGGCCGCCGGCGGGGCGCAGGGCGGGACCACTGTGACCATCGGCGGGACCGGGTTCAACCGTTCGGCAACAGTCAGGTTCGGTGGCGCCCGGGCGCCGTCGGCGACCTACCTTTCGCCCGAAACCCTTACCGTCGTCGTGCCTGCCGGCTCCGGCCCAGGGACGTCCGCGTCAGCACCGCCGGGGGGACCAGCCCTAGTACTGTCCGCGACCGGTACACCTACTACCAATCTCCTACCGTCAGAAGGCTCAGCGTGGCGAAGGCACCGACTGCAGGTGGCGACGGTGTCCTCATTTTCGGGACGGGGCTTAGTTACGCTACGGGTGTTTATTTCGGGAAAACCGCTGCCCCTGGTTGGGACGTGGTCAACAGCTCGGAAATAAAGGCAACGGTCCCTGCCGGGCGACCTGGTCCGGTGGACGTAACCATCTCGTCGATCTGGGGCATATCTCCAGTCACCCCTGCGGACCGCCTCACCTATACAGCCGCGCCAAGGCCAAGCCCTAAACGGCCTTAGGCCCGCCCAGGACCCCAGATTTGAGATCCGAACAGCAGGAACCCTGTCCGTTGGCCTGGTCTTCTGTGAGAAGTGGCCCGGCGGGTATCTTGATGCCCTCGTGGCTGTTCTCGTGGACATGGAGCAGGTAGCCGTCAGCCGAGTGGGGCGCGTGCTCTTTGAAGGGCTGTCGATGACTGTTGCCGACGGTGAACGGGTGGGCGTTGTGGGCGTGAACGGTACAGGCAAGTCCACTCTCCTCAGAGTCCTGGCCGGGAAGGGCCTCCCTGACGCCGGGGCAGTGCGCCGCGGTCGAGGTACGCGGATCGGGTTCCTGGACCAGGAGCCTGAACTGCCTGACGGGACGGTACAAGAAGCCGTGGGCGAAGGGTGGGAGGCCGAGGCCGCCCTGAGCCGTTTAGGCCTCGGCCCTCACATGGGTATAAGCACCAGGGTCCTGTCCGGCGGCCAGAAAAAACGTGTGGCGCTGGCCCGGGTCCTCGCTCACCCCGTCGAGCTCCTCGTCCTCGACGAGCCCACCAACCACCTCGACCTGGGCGCCGCGGCCTGGTTGGAAGACCAATTGAGCTCCTTCCGCGGCGGCCTCGTGCTGGTGACCCACGACCGGCACTTGTTGAACCGGCTCACGACGGTGGTGTTGGAGCTGGACCGAGGGCACGCCTATTTTCACGACGGAGGGTACGAGCTCTACTTGGCGGCCAGAGCGGAGCGCGAAGCTCAAGCCGCGTCAGCTGAGTCCACTCGGCGCAACCTGGCCCGCAGGGAGCTTGCTTGGCTGCGCCGGGGCGCCCAGGCCCGGTCCCGTAAACCCCACGCCCGGGTCGAGGCGGCATTGCGTTTGATCGAGCGACGGCCGGCCCCCGGGGTGGGGACGGCTGAGTTCCAAGGCAACTTCGGCGTCCCTCGGCTGGGCGACAAGGTCGTGGAGTGCATAGGAGCGGGTTTCCGTTACGGGGACGGTCCCTTTGTGCTCTCCGGCGTCGACCTGGTCGTCGGGCGGCGGGAGCGCCTCGGCATGGTAGGCGCCAACGGTGCCGGCAAGACGACCCTGCTCCAGCTCCTGGCCGGGCGGCTCCAACCGAGCGAAGGCGTGGTCGAGACGGGGCCGACCGTCGTGGTGGGGTACCACGACCAGCTGACGGCCGACCTCGATGCTGATGCCACAGTGAGAGACCTGGTTGCCGGCCCGTACCGCCCGCCGGGGTCACCCGAGGACATTAACCTGATGAATCGGTTCCTTTTCAGCGGCGACCTACCGTTCGCCCGCGTCGGGTCGTTGTCCGGAGGTGAAAGACGCCGGTTGCAAATCCTCCTCCTCACTGCGGCCAAGCCCAATGTCCTGTTCCTGGACGAGCCCACCAACGACCTCGACCTGGACGCTCTGCGCGCCCTGGAAGACTTCTTAGAGGATTGGCCGGGGGCGCTGGTAGTCGTCAGCCATGACCGCACGTTCCTGGAGCGGGTCACGGACCGTGTGGTGGAAGTGGGGCCAGAGGGGGCCGTTGCCGAAGTCCCGGGAGGCGTGGCCGGCTGGGTTGACCGGGTGGTGGGCGGGCAGTCTCGGCTCAACGAAATAAAAAGCTCACGCGTTGTTCCTGCCAGGTCCACGGCCGTAAGCACCGGCGGTGTTGGCCGCCCAAGCGCACGCACGCGAGCACGCGTGAACCCCTCGCGGCAGGGCCGGCTCCTCCGCGACGCAGAAAGAGAAATGGCGCGGTTGCAGGGCGAAGTCACCCGAATTACCGAGGCTTTGGCTTCAGCGTCTGACTATAAGGATATGGCCACGCTGGGCCACGACCTGGCCGACGCCCAGGCCGCCCTGGAAACGGCCGAGGAATCATGGCTTGCCTTGGCCATCAACGATTAAGTTCACCGCTGTTCGACGACCCCACCCGGAGGTTGCGTGCAGTGTTCCTGGGGGACCCGCAAGTGGCGTCCTTACAAAACCGCTGCGCTGTCCCGACGCGGGCGTGTGCGCGCATTACCGTCAGTAACCGCGGTCGGCGCGGTACTGGTTGAGCATCGGGGCGCCGGAGCGGAACCGTTGTAGGTTTTCGAGGAACAGCTCGACGAGCGTGGCGTTCTCGGTGGCGAAGGTCGAGGCGGAGTGCGGGCAGATGAGCACGTTGTCGAGGTCCCAGAGCGGTGAGTCTTGCGGCAGGGGCTCGACCCGCGCCACGTCGAGCACCGCTGCGCCGAGCCGGCGCGCCCGGAGCGCCTCGACCATCGCCTCCTCATCGACGAGTTGGCCGCGCCCGATGTTGACGACGATCGCGTGTTCGGGCAGCAGGGCGAGCTCGGCTCGGCCGATAATCCCCTCGGTCTCGGGGGTGAGCGGGGAGCAGAGTACGAGGATGTCGCATCCGGGGAGCATCCCGGCCAGCTCCGTCGTCGATCCGACCCGGGCCAGCGCCGGCGCGTCGTAGTTGCCCCCCGGCCTGCCGGCTCCCCATACCTCGACGCCGAGCGCGGCGAGCACCTCGGCGACGCGCCGCCCGACATTGCCGAGCCCGACCACGACGGCGCGCCGCCCAGTGAGGGCGCCGACCGCGGTCCGTTGCCAGCGGTGCTCGCGCTGTCGCGCCTGCAGCACGGGGATGTCCTTCACGAAATGCAGCACACCGGTGAGGGCCCATTCCGAGAGCGGAACGGCATGCACGCCGGCCGCGGTCGTCACCGTGATGGAAGTGGTGGACAGCCCGGTGCGGTCCATGAACCCGCCAATCCCGGCGCTCGTGGCCTGGATCCAGCGCAGCTTCGATGCGCGCTCGGGCAGCCTGGCCGGTTGGTCCCAGTCGAAGTCGAAGCAGACCTCGGCCGTCGCGAGCAGCTCGCCCCACCGGCGAAGACCGGCCTCGTCGAGATCGCGCCGTCGGCCGGTGTGGTCGCAGACGTAGCGCGGCTGCGGTAGCAGCTCGGGGGCATTCAGCACCTCGACGCCCGGCGTGGCTGCGATCAGCTCGACGAGCGGCGGCTCGAGGTACGAGCAGATCAGAACAGGGAGCAGTACGACCTCCGGCGACTCAGTGCCGGCACGCCTGCTGTAGAGCATCGATCACGGTCGCTGTCGGCGCCGAGACCTCGACGGCGAGATAACGCGGCGCCTCGTCGCCGGCGAGGGCGCGCTGGATGTGGCGCAGCATGGCGCTGAATGACCTGGCGTCTGTGGTCGGGCGCTCGACCACCGGCTCCTCACCGTCGGCGAGGACGGTTAAGGTGTCGTCCGGCCCTGGATGGTAGGGATTGGTCAGGCGCAGCTCCCCGGTCGTCCCGATGACGCGGGTGAAAGTGTCGACGCTGCGGTGGAAGCCCACCGAAAGCATGAGCCGAGCAGCTCCCCAGCGGACGATCGCCGCGGCGTCGGTCTCGACGTCCTGGCCGTGGTCGATCGCCTCGCACCATATCTCGACCGGGTCGGGTGGAGGGCCAAGCAGTTCCTGGGCGAGGCGCACCGGGTAACAGCCGACATCGGCGAGCGCGCCGCCGCCGAGCTCGGCGTTGAGCCGGATGTTCGACGGCTGACTGACCCGGAAGTGGAACCAGCTGACGATCTCGCAGGGATCTCCGATCGTCCCCGACCCGGCCAGCTCCAAAAGGCGCTGGTGCTGGTGCTGGAACGGGAAGGCGAAGGCCTCCCACAAGAGCGCGCCAGGCCGCCGGGCGGCCTCGAGCACCGGGCCGAGCTCGGCGGCGTCGCGGCAGAGCATCTTCTCGCAGAGCACGGCCTTGCCCGCGGCGAGGGCCCGCACCGTCCACTCGGCGTGCAACGAGTTGGGGAGGGCGATGTAGACCGCGTCGACCTCACCCGACCCGACGACCGCCTCGTAGCCGGCGACGCCGGCCTCGACCCCCTCCTCGGATGCCCATTCGGCGGCACGGTCGCCGTTGCGCCCGGCGACGAGGACGGCGCGGCCGCCGCCCACCTCAGCCAGGGCAGGGAGGAACTGGCGACGGGCAATGTTGGCTGTGCCGAGGATGCCCCAGCGGACCGGGGGCTGCGCCGTCATCAGGTCAAGTTCGTAGGTAGGAGGCGCCGTTGAAGTCCAGTACGGCTCCGGTGGCGTACTCGGCGTCAGGTGACGCCAGGTAGACGATGGCTTTCGCCAGTTCCTCTGGGTAGGCGGCTCGCCCGAGTGGGCTCTCCTGCTTCCGCCGCTCGCCGTCGGGGCCGGCCAGTGCACCGGAGGACATGTCCGTCTCAGTCCATCCCGGGGCCACGGTGGTCACCGCGATGCGTCTCGGTCCGAGCGCCAGCGCGAGCGACTGTCCGAACGCCACTAGTGCCGCCTTGCTCGCCCCGTAGGCCGGATGACGCGGCTCACCCCGAAAGGCGCCCCGGGATCCGACGTTGACGATCCGACCCCCGTTGCCCATGTGCCGCACCACACACCATGTCACGTTGGCCGCGCCGACGAGGTTGACCGCCAGAGTCTCGGACCAGGCTTCCTGCCACTGCTCGTAGGAGACCTCGAGGATCTCGTGCCGGGTGTAGATGCCGGCATTGTTCACGAGGACGTCGATGCCGTCCATGGCCGCAGCGACGCGGTCGACCATCTCGCGGACGGCCGCCGGGTCGGCGAGGTCGGCTGGGGCGAGGACGTGACCCTGCCCGGGCAGCGAGTGGAGGACCTCCTCGGCTGACGAC
Organism: uncultured Acidimicrobiaceae bacterium; assembly: GCA_963750465.1. Taxonomy (GTDB): domain Bacteria; phylum Actinomycetota; class Acidimicrobiia; order Acidimicrobiales; family Palsa-688; genus Fen-671. The sequence goes on along the minus strand of CAVVRE010000037.1, from coordinate 1,017,098 downwards.
AGCGACGACCTGTAGTTAATGGCGACCCGGTCGCCAGCCTCGGCGAACGCCCGAGCGGTGGCGCCACCGATCCCCCGCGATGCCCCCGTCACGAGCACAGACCTTCCCCCGGTGACCATTGGGTCTACATACTTGCAGGGACGGGTGCACCGCGTCGTCGCCCTCCCGCGACGAGGGCCCTGTGCCCGCGCTTAGCGCCCGGCTACCGTCGCTGCAGCCGGACCTCGACGGCGTCGCGGAGGCCGTCCCCGATGAAGTTGAAGGCGACCACCAGAGCGACGATGCAAACGCCTGCCGGCCAGATCTCCCACCAGTAGCCGGCGAACACGTAGTTCACGCCCTGCGAGAGCATGGCACCCCAGTTGGCCGCCGGAGGGGGGAGGCCGAGCCCGAGGAAGCTCAGGTAGGCGATGGCGAGGATGGCGTCGGCGATCTGGAAGGTGGCGTTGACGACGACGGTCCCGAAGACATTAGGGATGATGTGGCGGAACACGATCCCCGTCGGGCGGCTGCCCGCAGCTCGCGATGCGTCGACATACTGGCTGGTGCGCAACACCAGGGTCTCGGAACGGACCAGCCGCGACGGCACGAGCCAGGACACCCCGGAGATGACGACGATCAACAGCAAGACCGACGGGGTGGCGATCCGCGCTACGAACAGAAGAAGGAACAGCGCCGGGATGGAGAGGATCGAGTCGACGATCCGCATCATGGCCCCGTCGACCATCCCGCCGGCGAAGCCGGCCACCGCCCCCCAGACCGTGCCGAAGCTGGTGGCGAGCACCGCCACGGCCAGTGCCACGATGAGCGTAACCTGGCCACCCGCCATCAGCCGGCCGACGATGTCGTAGCCGGCGTCATCCGTTCCGAGCAGGTGCTGCAGGCTGGGAGCCCGGTCCGAGATGGCCACGTTCGTTTGTACCTGGTTGGTGTGGTAAACGAGCGGGCCGACGAAGCAGAACAGCACGAAGAACACGACGATCCCGACCCCGACGACCGCCAGCCGGTTCTCCATGAACACGCCGATGGTTGGCTTGAGAAGGTCCGGGCGCTCCTCGCCGGCGGATCCCTGGCGAGCTACCTCGATGGCCGATACGTCTTCGAAGGGGACCCCGGCGCCGATCATCCGCGCACCCTCTCGGCGACCGCTCTCCGGGAGCGCCGGCTCACGAGTAGCGCACCCGGGGGTCGGCCACCGCGTAGGCCACGTCGGCGAGCAGGGTGCCGAGGACGACCGCGAGGCCGACGACCATAGTCGTGCCCAGCATCACCGGGAAGTCGTCGTTCTGCGCCGCGTTCCAGAACATCAACCCCATGCCGGGATAGTTGAACAACGACTCGACCACGAGGGCCCCGGAGAGGATGCCGGGCAGGCTCAGCCCGATCAGGGTGATGATCGGCAGAAGCGCGTTCGGCATGGCATGCAGGAACAGCACTCTTCGGTTCGACACGCCCTTGGCCCGCGCCGTGCGGACATAGTCCTGGACGAGGTTCTCGATCACCGACGAGCGCATGTAGCGGCTGAACAGCGCGAGCGTGACGAGGGCGAGGGTAAGCACGGGGAGCACGAGGTTGGGGAGCTGGTCCCAGAGCGGGTTGATGGAAGTGGGCCCGGTCGAGGGAAGAAGCGGCAGGACGTCGCTCAGCACAATGATGAGGATGATCCCGAGGAAGAAGCTCGGCATCGAGTAGAAGACGAGCGACATGCCGGTGAGCACGTAGTCGTCCGGTTTGTTCCGACGAACGGCCTGGTACGTGCCCATCGGGATGGCGACGAGTAAGGCGATGATCGTCGAGGACCCGACGAGTAGGAGCGTCCTCGGGAGGTCCTCTCTAAGCAAGGAGTCCACGCTCTGGTTTTGCTTATAGGAGAACCCGAGATTGCCGCGTAGAAGCTGGCCGAGCCAGGTGAGGTACTGCACGGGCAGCGGCTTGAGCAAACCATACTGCACGTCGAAGGCATGGATCGTCGCGGGATTGGCCCGGAGCTGGAGCGCGGCGCGCGCCGGGCCACCGGGGAGCGCTTGTAACAGGAGGAACACGATCAGCGAGACGCCGATCAGGACGACGATCGCCTGCAGGACGCGCCGAACCAGGTATGCGGTCATGCCACCCGCCGGCTAGCCCGAAATTCTCCAGTTCTGCGGGTACAGGTTCAGGTTCGGATCCTGCGGGAGGGCGCCGTGCAGCTTATTGGAGATGACCGAGAGCTGGTAGTAGTAGTCCGGCTGCCACAGGTTGGGCAACGCCTCCTGGGCGTAGGCGCCGAAGGCCTGGACGGCAGAGTTCGAGGAGTTGACCTCGGTCGCCGCGATCAGGGCGTCCATCTTCGGGTTGCTGTACCCCTGCACGTTGTTGGCGCCATCGGTGGCGAACCACGGTCCCCCAGTCGGCAGGTACTCGGGCGAGTAGGTGGGCGTCTCGCCCGGCGCGCCGAAGTTGGCCATCTGCCAGACGCAACCGGAGTTGCCGTTCTTGCACGGAGAGAGGCTCGAGTAGATCGCCCCGGGTGACTCCTGGCGGAGCGTCACCTGGATTCCGGCACGCGACCAGCTGGACTGCATCGTCTCCACCTCGGCCGTGAAGGGGGCCGACCCCGTGGCGACGAGCTCGTTGAAGCTGAGCTTCGCGCCGGCGGCGATCCCGGTCCCGCACTCGTTAGAGGCGGTTCCAGGTCGGGCGCAGGTGGAGGCCCCACCCGGGCGTACGGCCCATCCGTGCGAGGTCAGGAGCGATTTCGCCGCCGAGACGCTGTAGGGGTACGGATTGGTCTTCATCTGCTGGGTGGAGTACGGGTTGGGGGGCACGGTCGGTACAGGGCCGTAGTCCGGATAGGCGGCCCCGTGGAAGATGTCGTTGGCGATCTCCGGCTGATTGATCAAATGCTGCATCGCCTGGCGCACGTAGAGCTGCTTGAAGATCGGTCCGACTTGGGGGTTGGTGAAGTTGAGGAAGAAGTCGTTGAACCCGAAGTCGGTCCACTTGTCGATCGTGTAGCCACGACTCGTCAAGGACCTGGCCTGATTGATGTCCTCGGAGGGAAGGTACCCGTAGTCGAGCTGTCCCGACCGCAAGGCGTCGAACTCGGCGATGTCGCTCGTGAAGGGGAGTTCCTCGACCTTGGCGATCTTGGGCTTGCCCGGGCCGCCGTAGGTGGGGTTGGCAACGAAGGCGGCGTAGCCAGTCGAAGGGCTGAAGGCCGAGAGGTTCCACGGCCCGTCGACGACTTTCCACAACGGATTGCTGGTGTAGGTCGACTGGTCGGTCGACTGCGTATTGAGGAATTTGTAGACGTTCTTGGCTCCGGACGGAGTCATGTCGTAATTCCCGACAGGCCCGGAAGCCGAAGTCTTGTCCCAGACGTGCTGCGGGATGGGGGTGATCTGGCTCAGCTGGTTGTAGAGCAGCCAGAGGTGGCTGTAGGCCTTGTTGAAGGTGATGCTGAACGTGTACGGCGTGCTGCTCGGGAAGCTCATCGACGTGACGTCGTCGGGAATGCTCCCGACGGAGTAGGCGAGGTAGTTCTGCTTCTCGACCTTGAAGATGTTCATCCAGAGCTCAACGTCGCGGTTGGTGACCGGCTTGCCATCCGACCAGCGGTAGTCCCGGTTGAGCGTGATCGTGACGGTGCGGCCGCCGTTGGAGTACACGGGCGGCTGGCCGACGCTCTGTGAGAAGTTGATGTTCGGCGTTTTGCCGTAGCCAAACCAATACAACGGCCGCCACAAGTACGGGGTGAATTGGAAGAGGTCGATGTTGTTGGAGTTCGGCCCGCTCACGAAGGGAAAGATGTAGGTGGGGATGGATCCTGGTGGCAGGGCAAAGGTGACGGTCCCGGAAGGAGCCGATGACGCCCTTCGAGCCGAGGAGGAGGCAGCCGATGCCGGCGTCACGCTGGCCAGAATCACGCCGGCGAGCGCCAGTAGCGTCATGCCGAGCCGCGAAAGACTCTTCATATTACGTCATCTCCCTTCGAGCTCTCCCGTTAGGGAGTGCTAAAGTCCCACCCCAATAAAGCGCGCAAGCTTAGCAAGGCCGCTCGCAATTGTCAATCTCGCCCCTCGGGCGCGATGCCCGTCGCCCGCGCGGCATCGGGCGGGTACTGCGCCACTTCCGCGGCTCGCCCCGAGAGCTTCCGGCTCCGCGCTCGCGAACGGGCCCTCGCGAAGCCGAGAAGGGGCTCAAGCCTCGGGGGCCTTCACGGCCTCGAGGAGCCCGTCCACGTCCGACTGGGAAAATTGCAGGCGCTAGCCGGTACTGCAAGTCACGATGGTGACCATGGTGTCCTATTGGCCCCTCTTTGACCTGAAGCTTGGGACGCCAAGGCTCATCCTTCGGCCCCTGTGCGACAGCGACTTCGCCGGCCTTCTCGACGCGATCGACGCTGGCATCCATGACCCTGAGGTAATGCCGTCTTCCAACCGTGGACAGACGCCGAACCCGCTTTGCTGAGGCGCGCCTCCGTGCAACACTGGTGGGCGAACCGGGCTAATTGGAAAGCGAACGATTGGCATCTTGAGTTTCTGGTCATCTCCAATGACTGCCCGATTGGCATCCAAGAGTTGTTTGCCAAGGACTTCCCCGTGTTGCGAGAAGTGGCCACGGGCTCCTGGCTTTCGCGCCCATACCAAGGCCTCGGCTTTGGGAAGGAAATGCGCACCGCGGTGCTGCACCTAGCATTCGAATGCCTCGCTGCAGTGATCCCCAGTTCGGGGGCCTTCCTCGACAACCCTGCCTCCGCCGGGGTGTCGCGGGCTCTGAGGTACCGCGAGAACGGGTCGTACCGGCAAGCGCCTAGAGGTCGCCCTAAGGTCTCCGTCAACTTCGAACTGAGCCGCAACGAGTGGTCGTCGCGCCGTGACAGCCTCCCGCTTGTCGAGGTTATGGGCGTGGAACAAGCGCTGGAGATGTTCTCGATCTCCACAACCACGGACACAGACGGCTGACCGCCCTACCCCGGCGAGCTCGAACAACTCGTCGGCGCTGTGCACGGTAGCGAACGGCACGACCAAGTTGAAGTCCTCAGTGATGGTCTCGCGGGTGGCGGCGGCATCGCCCGAGTAGAAGGCTGTAAAGAAGCGTTCGACGGCGGCCTGGGCGCTGCTCACGTTGTCTGGTCAGCGTCGGAAGAAGGCGTGAAGATGACTGCAAAAGTGGCGAATCTTGCCTTACGGGAGAAGCAACCCCAAATCGTCGTTTTTATCTCCCGCTAGGGGCGTCTCCAGGCTTGCCTTCCACGCGGGCAGCGCAGCAGCTGGACGGGGAAGTGCGGTCGATTCAGAATGACCGTCCCAGCATTACGGTCGGGCTCCTGAGTGTTCCAGGCGCTCCCCGGGCAGTTGTGGGCGGATTCTGGTCATAAATCGGGCGGTTTTCAATCAGACGTATCAGGCCGTCTGCTTTCCCGCGAGGAGGTGGCCACGAGCCGATGGTCTGCGCGTTTCACCGGCTCGTCCGCAAGGGGCCCTACTTGGACGCCCGCCACCACAAGCTCAAGAGTGTTATGGCGGCCCCGCCTTGTAGCATCTGCAAGTGGCCATCCTTCACCGGGCGACACTGGCACCAACCAAGATCGAGCTCCTATCAGCCTGGGTTCCCTCCCGGCCATGGTCCGCCGGGACGGGGGACGGCCCACTCAGCGTGCTTGGCATGTACCGGTTCGACGACCCGGGTGGCGAGGTCGGCCTCGAGACGATGATCGTCCAAACAACCGGCGGACAGGTCTTGCAGGTGGCAGTCACATATCGCGGTGCGCCAATGGATGGGGCGGACGATGCGCTGATCGGTACTACGGAGCACTCGGTGCTCGGCCAACGTTGGGTCTACGATGCGTGTGCCGACCCCGTCTACGTGCAGGCTCTGGCCACCGCCATCCTGACTGGCGGCAGCCAGGCGGAGCTGCAGGTGGTGGCGGGGGACGGCTACGAGCGCTGGGAGCCGAAGACCACGGTGCGCGGGAGCGGCGCGCCCGGCCGAGAAGTCCCGGACGTCGACCACCCCCGGCCTGTGGACGGCGCCACGACGACCGTTATCGACGCCGGGCTGCTCGAGGTCCGGGTCCTCCGCCTGGTCGGTCCCTCCCCTGCTCCGATTGCCCTAGCCGGAGGGGACGTCCTCACTGGGACGTGGCCCGGCCAGGTCACCCCGGTCGTGATGGCGTCGGCCCGACTCGGACCATCCCCTGAGCGTGATTAGACCCAGTCCACATCGGGCAGGCTTTTGATCCTGAGGAGATCCCCGGTTGCTCGGCCAGGGTGGCCCGCAACCGTGCGAACGACCTGAGTGCGTCGGCCTGACGGCCGCAGCGGTACAGCGCCAATATCAGCTGAGCCCAGCGACGCTCTCGCAAGGGCTCTTCAGTAGCCGCGGCTTCCAGGTCACCCACCATGGCGTGATGGTCGCCCGCCTCCAGCCGCGCCTCGGCCAGCTCCTCCTGTGCCGTTCTGCGCAGCTCCTCGAGCCGGGCGACCTCAGCCGTCGCCCACGAGTGCTCGTCCAGGTCTGGGCACGGCCGCCCCCGCCACAGCGCCAGCGCCCCGCTGAGAGTAAGCGCAGACGAGGACGGGTCGCCCGCCTCCCTGTCCCGGGCCGCCTCCTGCACAGATCGTTCGAAGCTGCCGGCGTCGGTCGACTGCGGGTCGACCCGGAGCAGGTACCCGCCGCCTGCCGTCAGGACGCAGCCGGCCGGAAGCGCCCGGCGCAGATGCGAGACGTACGTCTGGACGGCCTTGGTGGCCGCCGGGGGCGGCGACTCGCCCCAAAGGCCCGAACGCAACGACTCGACCGGTACCGGTCGCCCCGCTCTTAGCGCCAGCATCTCGAGCACCGCTCATTCCTTCGGTGCGCTGAGGACGACAGGGCCCTGGTCCGAGTCCACTTCCAACGGCCCCAGTACCGCCACACGCACCGGCCTCGACATTACGCGGCCCGGCCCCAGCCTCAGCGGGTGTTTGTCCCGACGACGGGTGCAGCCGGCCTTTACCCCCGCTTTACTGTGCCCTGACCGCCGACGTTCACGGTTGAGGAGATCACCCGAAGGATCGAAAGAAAGGCCTCTCCATGTTCGGTTTTCCTCCGCCCCCCATCGCTGAGCGCCTCGCCGAAGAGCGCCGCCACGACCTCCTTCACGCCGCCCGCCAGCGCCCCGAGGGTACGCTTCCGCCTGGGCGGGGGCAGCCGCGCTTTCGCTGGCCGCGAGGGCTTGGCGCACATCTGCTGCGACCGTACCGCTCTCTGGTCCGCGGCCTTCACGTTGGCGCCGTTCAGCGGCCCACTGGCCAGCTGGCCACTGGTCAGCCGGGTGCGGCCCATGCGCGTATCGCCGAGCACACGTCTGCCCCCATCGCTATCGCGCAGCGTGCTCGCCACCAGCACGAGTAGCCGCGGCCCGGTCGATGTCTTGAAGGGAGTTGGGCCGTGGCCCTGTGTGCCCCGACGGCCGGCGCGTTGGGTCCTTTAGGGTCTTGACGCAACCAATCGGTTGCCATATAGTTATCACAACCGATTGGTTGCTATACACAGGAGGGCTGAGATGGGGTTTCCTGACCGGATAGAGCGGAGCGTGGAACTCGCCCACCCGCGGGCGACGGTGTGGGCCGCGCTGACCACGCCCGAAGGTCTGTCCGCCTGGTTCGGTGACAAGGCGACGATCGACCTGCGCCCAGGAGGCGCCGCTCAGATGACGTTTGGGAGCGGGCTCACGGTCGACATGAGGGTCGAACGGGTCGAGGCGGCGGCGGTGTTCGGCTTCACCTGGCGGCTCCCGGACCTGCCCGAGGACGATCCTCGCCGGACTTATGTCGAGTTCACCCTCGAAGCGGTGGGCACCGGCACACGGTTGCAGGTGGTCGAGACCGGTTTCGCGCAGTTGCCCGACGACGCCCGCCACAACACCTACGACAGCCACGCCGAGGGATGGGCCAGAGAGCTCGGCGAACTGGCGGGCTACCTGGATGCCGCCTGACGTCCTCGATGCCGACTGACGTCGAGTTGATCGCGGAGCAGGTCTTCACGGCCTTGGCCGACCCCACCCGGCGAGCGATCCTGGCCACGCTGGCGGCACAGGGCCCGGCCACGGCCACAGATCTGGCCGATCGGCTTCCGATTACGCGCCAGGCGATCGCCAAGCACCTCGTCCTGCTGGTCGACGCGGGTCTCGTGAGCCCCGAACCGGGCGAGCGGCGGCGGGTGCGCCACCGGCTCCACTCCGGGCCCGTGCAGGTGGCCCAGCAATTCCTGGCTGCGTTGGCTCACGACTGGGACGACCGTCTCGAGGCACTAAAGGACCACCTCGACAGGTCTGCCGCTGTTCTCACGCCAACAAAGAGCGGACCCCAAACGAAGAGCGAACCCCAAACAAATAGCGAACCCCAAACAAATAGCGAACCGGAATGAAAGGAACAATCTCAATGACAAGAACAGAGCAAACCTCTGCAACTTCTGCAACCGCTGCGGACTACCAGACGACCATTCTCGTGAAAGCCTCGCCCGACGCCCTCTTCGAGGCGCTTACCACCATCACCGGGCTCGGGGCATGGTGGAACCCTGCCACCGGGTTCGGCGAGGCCGGCGGCCAGCTCAGGTTCATCATGAACGCCCCCGAACCGCTAGTGATCCGCGTTGACGAAGCGGTCAGGTCGACCTCGGTGCGTTGGACCGTCACCGACTGCCCCTTCCTCCCCGACTGGATCGGGACCAGGCCCATGTTCACCATCACCCTTGTCGACGTCGGCACGTCCGAGCTCCACTTCCGCCACCAAGGACTGAGCGAGGAATTGGAGTGCAGCGACATGTGCACTCGTAGCTGGGACCACTACATGACGAGCCTGCGCGACTACCTCGAGGTTGGCCGGGGAAGCCCGTTCGGGAGCCCCGCAGACAGAGCTCGCCGCGAGGCGCCAGCGCCCGGACCTGAGATGTCCCTCCACCAGGAATCACTCATCGTCGCACGGCCTCAGCAGGTGTTCGAGGTGCTCACCAGCGGCGGCCTGTTCAGCGCGGCAACTGGACAACCGGCCGAGATTACAGATCGCGAGGGTGATTGCTTCTCGCTCTTCGGTGGTCGAGTGGAGGGTCGGCAGATCGAGCTCGTGCCGGGCCAACGGGTCGTGCAGGCGTGGCGTTTTGGCAGCGCGCACCCCTCGGCCTGGGAGCCAGGCGTCTACTCCACGGTTCGTTTTACGCTCGAGCCGACCGGCCAGGGGACCCGGCTCGTGATCGACCACTCAGGCATCCCGGCCGAATGGACCGAGCACCTCTCCCAGGGCTACCCGAGCTTTTACCAGGATCCGATTGCGAAGTTCTTCGCGAACTAGTCGACGTCCACTGCCCGGCTCGCCAGTTAGTTCCAAATGTCAGCGAGCTGATGGTGAGCTTGGCAGGGCGTTTTCGTTACGGTTCGGACGCCGGGGGCGGAAGCGTCCCGTTGCGGACGATGTGCTCGTATGTGGCTTCGAGTGCCTTGCTCAGTGGGCCGAGCAGCTCTTTGGGCAGACCTCCGAAGAAAAGGTGTCGGACGAGGTCCACGTGGCCAGGGGCGGCTTCGACGATCGCTCGCCGGCCGGCGGGTGTCAACCTTATTTCGGTCGCCCGTCGGTCCCGGGTTGAGAGGTTGCACTGGACCAGACCGCGGCTTTCCATTCGTCTGGCGTGATGAGACACGCGGCTCCGCTCCCAACCGATCTGGGCCGCCAGGGCGCTGACTTGCATGCTGCCGTCTGGCACTTCGCTCAGGGCGTTGAGGACGTCGTAGTCGGCCAGCGACAGGTGACTGTCTGCTTGCAGCTGACGGTTCATCTCGTACCCAAGCCGTTGCTGGACCCGCATGAAGGCGAGCCAGGCGCGGAGTTCGTTGCGACGCAACCAAACTCCCGACCCAGCCTGGCCTTGTGTGGCCTTAGGTGACATATCACTCAGACTTTAGACGGGACCGCCCATCGTCAGTGATGAGCCACGTCATGACCGACAGCTCGGCTTTGTGGACTCTAGGTCTTCGTCGGCCGCTGATCAGGGGCCGGGCCGGCCGCGGTTTCACCTTTCGGTGAGGGAAGCGAACGGGCCCCCGGGGACGGCGAGGAAGGTGGCGGTTTGACATTACGTGATAGATCACATAATATTCAGTGACAGATCACGTAATGGTGCCCGTCCGAACGACACGGACCGGATCGATCCTGCCGGGTCGACCCGGTCCGGCCGCCGTCATCGCCCAACCGTGCAGCTCATTAGAAGGAGCGTCCTATGCCCAAAGCCGTCCTCCTCACCCAGTACGGGCCCCCAGACGTGCTCGTCTGGAGCGACGTACCGATGCCTGAGCCAGGCCCTGGCCAGGTACGCATCCGGGTCAAGGCCGCGGGGGTCAGCCCCACCGACCCGAAGATCCGCCGCGGCGACCTCGAGACCGTGTTCCCGCTGCCACCGGGCGCAGTCCTCGGGTTCGAGGCGGCCGGTGTAGTCGACGCCCTTGGGCCGTCCGTCTCGGGGGTCCGGGAGGGGGACGAGGTCGCCAGTCTCCTGCTCGGCCTTGGCGGCTACGGGGAGTATGCGCTCGCTGCCTCCTGGACCCCGAAGCCGCCCAATGTCAGTTGGAGCGATGCTGCCGCCCTACCCGCGTCGGCAGAGGCGGCTGTAGGTACCTTGAAGCAGCTCAGGGTCTCACAGGGCGAGACCCTGCTCATTCTCGGTGCGGCCGGGTCGGTCGGGATGATCGCCACGCAACTCGCCGTCTCGCTGGGCGCGATGGTCATCGGCGCCGCGTCTCCTCGAGACCACGATCTCGTCCGCGACCTTGGCGGTGTCCCGGTCACCTACGGTGCTGGTCTGACCGCCCGCGTTCGCGAGATCAGCCGATCGGTGGACGCCGCGCTGGACGCCGCCGGCAAGGGCGAGCTCCAAGATGCCATCAACCTGGCCGGAGGCCCCGCAAGGGTGATGACCTTGGCCGATGAGCACGCAGCCGATCTGGGCGTTGCGCTCTCGGCGCCCACGCCGGACCGCGCCCCCGAAGCCGTCGACCAGACCATGCCACTGCTCGCCTCCGGCGCCCTCCGGCTCCGTCGCCAGCGCCAGCTCCCCCTGAGTGCTGCCGCCGAGGCCCATCGGCTACTGGAAAACGGCAAGGCCCATGAAAAGCTCGTGCTTGAGGTGCGATGACGGGAACTGCGCGATGAGCGCCAGCGGCTAAGGCGGGAGCGAACTTCTGTAGTGAGTGGGTTCCCTCCGGTACCTCGCCGCGGGACACCCCGTCTGTTACCTCAGCGATATAGACGTTGCCCTTCGAGTCCACGGCGACGTCGTGCGGGGCCACGAAATTGCCCGGTGCGCAGCAATCGGGCCCGCCCCAGCGGGCCAGCACGCGGCCGGACCGGTCGTAGACGCTCACTCGCCCCCGGATGGTCGTGCCGCGCGGGACCGAGGCATAGCGACTGGTGCCCGGGACGACGCCAGAGCTCGGAGATATGGACCCTCCCTCGGCGTCGAAGGCCACGTTCGTCGGGCGTTGGACATCGGTCCATTCGCTCAGGTAGGTCGGGGCACGAGATAGAGAAATGCCTCCTTCTCATGGCACGTCAGTAATCAGCTGATACCGCGCGTAATGGCCAGAGAGAGGTACTACGACGCGTCTCCGCTGGTGACCTGTCGACGGAGGTCTGAAAGCGTCGCAGGACAGCCCGGTAACACTCCGATAACAGGGCATCCCTAGAACATCTCACGTCGGCCGTAAGCCGACCTTGAGCAAAAAGGAGCCGAAATGAATAAGAGGACCGTCGGCAGAGTGCTGGGCGCAACCGCGTTAGGAGTGCTCGCGCCATTGACCATGTTGCAGGTCACCGCCAGTGCAGGCAGCAATGTACACGAACAGGACGAGCGAGGAGCCATCACGATCCAGTCCTGGTTGTATGCAGTTCCGAGCGAGAACGTGATGTCAGCCACCATCTGGGATTGTTTCAAAATCACGGGGGCGATCACCGACCAAGGCGGTGGTCCTACCTGGACCGACGATGCCTCTTACTACGTGCCCACCACGATGACGACCGGCGCGATCTCAGCCGCAAGCCATGAATGCTCTGACAAGGTCCCCGCGGGTGGCTTCATACTGGTGCCCCCGCCTGAAGCGGGCCAGTACCAGTTCGCCCAGTACACCGCGGCTCCCGGGTCGCCGGGCGGGCTCAGTACCATTTATGCGACACACACGATCGCAGGCCAAAAGGGCGACATCTATATCAGCTTCGGGGCCACCTACAACATGACGAATAGCCCCGTACCCGTCAAACTTGCGAACGGGACGACCGTCGAGGTCCAGCCCTTGACGACTGGTCCGGAGGCGACCTGGGTCATCACCGGCGGCACCGGCGCTTACGCCGGCGTACAGGGCAGCGGTACCTCCTTTGCCAATGCCGAGAACACTTTCCCTTGGATCAACCACACGGAGCACGGCTCAGTGTGGTGGGACGGAGCCCCCAAGGCCCCCAACAACTCTTAACGCTGTAAAACTGTGCATGCCCTGAGCGAGAGACCGTCGGAGAGGCCGGCAAAGAGGCTGGCCTCTTTCCGGCGCCGGGCAGACTGCACGGTGAGATAATGCGGTTGTGCCCTCGCCAGCTGGCGACGCCAACTCCCCAAGTGTGGTCGCTCTACGTATTGGCCTGCTCGGACCGTTCTCCATCACGGTGGGGGCCAAGACCGTCGGGCGTTGGCCCCGCCCTCCGGCCAAGCGTCTCCTTGAGCTGTTGTTTATCAGTCCGGGGCGGCGGACCGGCCGGGAAGAGGCATGCGAGGCGCTCTTCCCCCACCTCGGCCCGGCTGCGGCGGCCCGAGAGCTCTCCAAAGCGTTATCTATGGCCCGGGCGGCCCTGGCACCCTTGGGCAAAGAAGCGGCCGGGTTGATCCGATCCGACCGAGCGCATATCTGGGCCGACCCGGGCACCCCGCTGGAAGTCGACTGGGAGGCCCAGGAGGAGAGGTTGCGCTCAGCTCTCAAGACCGAGCCTGGCATGGAGCGCGACAACCAGCTGGTGGTGGGCCTGGCAGACGTGGGCGCCCTGCTCGAAGACGAGCCCGTTGCCGAGTGGGCCGTCCGCCCTCGGGAGCGGCTGGAATGGGATCGTCTGGAAGCTCGCCTGGCTCTGGCCAGAGATCGCTCCAGGGGCAAGGGACGGTCACGGCCAGAGGCGATTATCGAAGCCTGGGCAGGCTGCCTGGCGCACGACCCCACGTGCGAGGAGGCTGCCTCTGCGCTGATGGGGGTGTACGGGGCGCAAAGAAGGCACGCCCTTGTGGAAGCCACCTACGACCGCTGCCGGTCTGCCCTGGAGGAGCTGGGGCTGCGCATCTCTCCGGCCTTGAAGGAGGTCTATGCGGGCGCCACTGCTTCCGCCGACATTCTCCGACGGCCCGAAGACCCCGTACCCCGGTCCGCCGTCCTCAACAAGGAAGAGCGAAGGCTGGTGAGCGTGCTCTTCGCCGAGCTCTCGGGGCCGGGGAGCGTCGGCGTGGTGCCGGACCCAGAGGACGTGCGCGAGGTTCTAGGTGGGGCGCTGGCGGGAGTGATCGCTGAGGTCGAGGGGCTCGGCGGGACCGTCACCTCGGTCTCGGGCGCCGGGCTGGCGGCACTGTTCGGCGCTCCCGCGGCCCATGAGGACGACCCCGAGCGCGCAGTGCGGGCCGGGTCGCGCATATTGGCAGCGATCGGCGCGGGCGGCCCGCTTTCCCGCCCAGGAGCGCTCTCGGCCCGCGTTGGTATCGAGACCGGCCTGGCGGTCGTCGGGCCCATCGCGGCGGGAGCTGGTTACGGAGCGCTGGGAGAGGTGGTGGGTGCCGCGGCGGCGATGCAGTCGGCGGCCAGAGCGGGCTCCCTCCTCGTAGGCCCGGTGACGCGCGCCGCTACCGAAGGGATTTTTGAGTGGGGCCCAACCGAAGAAGTGGCTCCCACGCCGGGGGCCAAGCCGCTTGTTGCTTCCTATCTCGAGCGGCCCAGGGCGCGATCGCCCGGCTACCGAGGTCACGCCAGGTTGGCGGGCCGCGCTCCCCTGGTGGGCCGTCAGGCCGAACTGGACGTGCTCGACGACGCGTTGCGGGAGGCGACGTCGGGGAAAGGCTCCGTCACATTCGTGGTCGGCGAGCCTGGCCTTGGCAAGACCCGACTGGTGCAGGAATGCCGTAAGCGTTTTATGGCCTGGGTCGGTGCCGGCACCGGCAGGCTGCCGCTGTGGCTGGAAGGCCGCTGCGCTTCCTACGCGTCCTCGACGCCTTACGGCCTTTACCAGCAGCTCCTGTCCGCCTGGGTCGGGGCCACCTTCGAAGAGGGTAAGGACGTGGTCCGCGCCGCCCTGGAGCGGGCGATGAGGGCCACCCTTGGGGACCAACCCGACCACGTCGGCGTTCTGGCCCACATGATGGGGCTATCCGCTGGCGAAGAAGCCGCCCGCCTCGCCCGGGTCAGCCCCGAGGACCTGCAGCGCGGCGACGTTCGCTGCCGTACGCGCCTTGATAGCACGCTTGGTAGAAAAAGGGCCTACCGTGCTCGTGCTGGAGGACCTGCACTGGGCCGACCCAACCTCCTTGCGGCTCACGGAGGATTCTGGCTCCGCTAGCCCGTGACGACCGCCTGTTGTTGCTGGCCACGCGACGCCTCGAGCCCGATCCGGGGGTCTCGGCATTCGAGTCCTCGCTTTGTTCTGATCCCGCTCTCCGGTCCCGCGAGGTGTTACTTTCTCCCCTCCCCACCCGCGCCGAAGTGGCCCTGGTCCGCTCACTGGTTGGGCAGCGTGCCTCTGAGGCCGTCATCGAGACCGTGCGAGCGGGCACCGACGGGAACCCCTTGTTCTTGGAGGAGCGCTTTACCTCGCTGTTGGAGACCGGCGCCCTCGTCAAAGACCAGGAGGGCTGGCGTCTCGAACAGGGCATAGCCAGTGAGCTGCCGGAAGCCTTAGAGCGCCTGGTCCGTTCCAGGATAGACCGACTGGCGCCAGCTCCCCGCGACACCGTCGTGGCCGCGTGCGTGCTCGGGGTCGAGTTCACCCTCCCCGAGCTGGCCGCCGTCAGCTCGCTCGAAGGGGGCCTCGCTGAGGCCCTCAGCGAGCTGTGCTCGGGCGGTCTGCTCACCGAGGTTCCCCAGCAGGCCCGTCCCACCTTCCGCTTCCGCCACGCCCTCATCCAGGAGGCCACTTATCGAGGCTTGCTCAGGGACCAGCGTCGGCGCCTTCACGCCCGGGCCGCCTGGGGCTTGGAGGACCAGTCAGCCAGCCGGCTCGAAGAGGTAGCGGGCACGCTCGGCCATCATTTCGCTATGGCAGGGGAGCTCGGGCGGGCGGCCCATTACCTGGAACTGGCAGGCGACCATGCCGCGTCAGCCTTCGCCAACGACGAGGCGGTCGCCTCGTATCGTTATGCCCTCGACCTCATCGAGAGAGATGGCATCGACAAACCGGGGCCGGTGAGCAACACGACGGTCAGGGCCGAGACAGAGCTGCGTCTCAAGCTCGCTTTGGTCCTTTCGACGATGGCGCGCTACGCCGAGGCCCGTGACACGCTCTTGCAGGGCTTGCGGTTGGTTGGCGACAGCGATGAGCTCTTAGCGGCTTGCCTCCAGAGCCGGTTGGGATGGGTGGAACTCGATGTCCACGAGTATGACCGCGCTCTCATCGCGTTCGAATCAGCAACAGCGCTGCTTGGCACCCGACCAGAGCACTTGGAGCCACGGCTCTTCGAAGTCTGGCTCGACAGCCAGCTGGGCCTCGGGGAGGTGTATTACTGGCGGGACGAACCCGACCGGATGGCGGCCGTCCTGGGGAGGGTCAGTCCTGTGATCGAGAGCAAGGGGGTACCGCGGCGAAAGCGGGCTGATTACTACCAGTCGGTCCTCCTGTGGCAACTTACGGAACGACGTCACCGTGTCGACGAGGAGATCCTTGACAACGCTAGAAAGGCCCTGAGGGCAGCTGAAGAAGCCTCCGCGCAGCTGATGATCTGTTCTGCGATCTTCAACCTGGGCTTTTGTTTGCTCTGGTACGGCGACCTAGACGGCGCCGAGGCAAGGCTCACCGAGTCGCTTCAAATTGCCGACCGCATTGGCGCCACGAACAAGCGCGCCATAAGCATGTCTTACCTCAACCTGCTGGCACTTCGGCGCCAGGACCCCGCTGCCGTCGCCGTCCTTGCCCCTAAGGCCATCGAGGCCGCGAATGAGGCCTCGAGGCCTCAGTACGCGGCGATGGCCAAAGCGAGCTTGGCGTGGTTAGCTTGGCGGACAGGTCAAACCGGCAAGGTTGAAGAAAGAGCGCGGGAGGCCCTCGCGTCGTGGCCTGTCACCAGTTGGCAACCGTTCCACTGGATCTACCTATGGCCTCTGATCGCAGTTCGCTTGAGCGCGGGGCAGGTGGCGGAGGCGGTCGAAGCGGCCCGGCAGTTGCTCCCGGCTCCTCAACAACGCCTTCCCGGCGAGCTGGAGGCGGCTGTGGAGGCCGCCGGGGAGGCCTGGGACCAGGGCGACCACCAGCTGGCGGGTGCGACTTTGGGCGAGGCCATCGAGCTGGCGGTGCAATTGCGCTACCTCTGAGCCCGCGAAGGCGCAAACTATTGCGAGAGCGCAATATCAGTTTATTTGCAGAACCATCCGAATGTTAAGGCCTCACCCGCTCTTCCGACGGGAAATCATGCGCTCCGTTGATCACGGGAGGACCTCGGCTCTTTCTAGCGCCACTGTTCCAGGCGCTTGGTCAGGTCTCTGAAAGCCTTGTCTAGTTGGGCGGGGGCCAGAGGATCTTCCAATATCCACGGAGGCACCGCGAAACCGTACTCCAGGCGAATGTGCTTGGCCACGTCCCAGTCGTTCGCCGTAAGAAGCCACACATTGCTCTTGGGCTGCCAGCCGTACGCCTCGTTGAGCTGCAGCATCATGCGCCGTTGCGCGGCATATGCCTCGAACTCGCGGATGAACGGAGCGTACTGAGTGCGTTGTGGGCCCTGAACGGCATGCGTCAGCTCGTGCACCATGCCCGAGGCCAAGTCGCCCTCCGCCGCCGGCCGCACGAATGCCTTTCCAGTGTCCAGGTGGTACATGCCGATTGTTTGTTCGAAGCCCTTTTCCGACATGATCTTGGCTGCTGTCCTCGGCCCCAGCGCACCTTCCAGGCCCTCCTTGGTAAAGGGCAGGACCCGATTGCTCGATTTAAGGGCCTCGAACTCCTCGCCCCAGGTACGCCCGAGCCCTTGCTCTATCAGGTCCTTCATCCGCCCGAGCTCGGCTTGTTCGTACTGTTTGCCGGCCGCTTCGATGGCCCTTTGCAGCGCGCCACTGGCCTCAGCCTCATCGAGCACGCGCGTGGATGATCGTCCCCGAAGCTCCCTTCCCCGCTCCTTCGATCGCTTTGAGGCTGACCAACACGTCCTCCCCGGCCTGCACCGACTTGATCGCCGCGGCGGCAGTCTTGAACGCGGCGGCGGCCGCCGCGATGTCCATCCCGGCCGCCAGCAGGTCCAGAGCCACCCACAACAACGACGGCTCGCCCGCAGATATTGATTTCGCGTCTGCCAGGTCAGTGTGCGCCGCCGCCTTTTGGAATTGGTAATCGCGTATGTCGTTGTACGCCGTGGCGATACTCATACCTGCGGACATACCCGCCCCGACCGCCCCGACCGCACTGAAAACACCGGCCGCCAGCGTTCCTTCGGCCGCCAGGGCGGCACCACCCGTTGCCACTGCGGTTACCACGACTACGGCGATCGCGACCCCGGCAATAAGCTTCTGGGCCTCGGCCGCCTCGCCCGCCAGTTTGGCCGCGTTGTCGTGCACCCAACGCTGCTGGTAAGGGGTCGCCGCCCGCTGTTTCAGCGTGGCGTCCACCATGCGTGAGAGCTGCCACGCCTTCTTTTCGTCCAATTGGCTCTGGGCCTGTTCGACGTTGGCGATACGTTCCCGGCATTCTGTTACCAATTTGTCCTTCAGGCGGTAGTCGGCAAACCAACCCGACGTCGGCAGGTCCGCCAGCCTGTCGGCTGCTCCACCGTCCTCGTTGTCGCTGTACATGGCCAGGACAGGGAACTGCTGCTCGGTGCGGCTCCGGAGCGCGCCGTAGTCCTGTTCGAGCTTCCACCACGCTTCGTTGGCCTCGCCAGCCTGGTTTTTCAGTTCCGGGTTGGGAAAGAACGGCATGATCGGTTGGGGGAAGGGCGACGGGAAGTCGGCTTTCGGTGCCGCCTGGTCGATCATGGCCCTGTTGGCGGCCTGTGCTTTGGTCGCGGCCGCATCAGCCAACTTTCGTTTGGCGGCCAACGCGGTGGCCGCCGTCCGGAGCCCGTCCAGGTCCGGCTGCTCCTTTTGCGCCGGGAAGGTGCTTGTGTACTTGAGCTCTTCCTGGTGCAACAGCTCCTTGCTCTTGGCCAGGACCGCGGTGGTGTCTTCAACTATCTGAGGACCGAAGGCGGGGACGTACCGCGACTGCTCATCCTGTAGCGCCTTCAGTACCGGCTCGAAGGCCTGCTGGACGTTCGCCAACTGCTGAGGGTCTACGCCGCTCAATTGGAGGCGGATTTTCTCTTCCGGGCCCATACGCAGGAAGGCGTAAGCAAATGTCTCCGCCTCCGCCTGACCTCGGGTGGCGATCAGGTTTTCGAGCAGCGTTCGCAATTGCGCAGGGTCGGTGGTGAGCACCTGGCCCTGGTATGTGATAGGCGCTGGCCCGCCTGCGGGCGTGGGGCCGTCTCGCTGGACAGCCGGGCTGTCGCCCCCGTCCGGCAGGGCCAATTGCGGGCACCTGCCACGCCCCCTTGGCGGTAGGCGGAGATGGCGCCTCGGTCAGAGCCGGCCGTTCCGTTGACGAGCCCAGCCACGGCGGCGTTGCCAAGACTGGGTTGAAGGGAAAGGACGTCCGCGGGGCGCCAACGGGGAGCGGCGAGGCGGGGCCCACAACGCCGGTGGCGGTGGGCGGTATAGCGGGACGAGGTGCACCGTGCGGTCCGGCACCGTGCGGCCCGGCACCGTGCGGCCCGGCACTGGGCGGTCCGGCACCGTTGCGACCGTCGGCAGCGGCTGCCACGTTTCCGGCCGAAATGCTCCCGGATAGTAGCTCGCCGACCGATAAGAAGCCGGCCGTAAGCACGCCCTCCGGGAGGGAACCCGGCCCACCGCCGTCACCTAGTTGCATCGCCCCGGGCCGGCCTGGAGCGGCCTCCACACCGGGGCTCCTGGTCGGCTCGGCCGGGCGTTTTGCGTGTACCGGCTCTGCTACCACCGGCCGAACGTAGCGACCTCGGCCGCCCTCCGCCACAGGTTGGCGGACAGATTGAAGCGCACAAAACGTCGCCCTTTCGGGCAGCGCCGCCCAGAACGTTTGGCAGGACTTCACGCCGTTGTTCGAGCACCGAGACGGCCCGTGGCTTCGATGCAGTTAATGGGAGACTGGGACCTAAGCGGCTTGCTCACCGAGAACCCCAGTTTCGTCAAAAGCAATCAGCTCGGGGTGGCCTCCTTCCCGACTGTGCCAGGCGGGAAAGGAAACCCAGCGGACCTGGAAGGCAACACAACTGGCTACGTAGGCTTAGCCGCCCATATCAGCCCGGCTGCCACTTATGTCTCTGAGCAGTTCGCCGACTACGCCTTTACGGCCCAGTCTTTCGCCAAAGCTGAAGTGGCTGCCGGCAATATCCCGGTGATCGCCGGGTCGGCTGGTCTCCTCAACGCCTCCCCGCTCAAGAACTATCTAGTGCGCATTTACCAATCGGTCGTCCATGCTCCGTACTTCCAGTACTCCTGGGACCAGGCGTTGGGGCCCACAAAGGCAGTGCCAATGCTGGCCAACCTGGCCAAGGTCTTCGAGCTATCGGAGACGCCGAAGCAGTTCGCATCAATAATGAACGGTTATCAGACCTGAGGCGGAGCTGCTCTTTAGGGAGCGACTGGAAACTGAATAGCTGAGTACGACAAGGGACGGGGCCGGCGCCGGCAACCGAACAGGCCGCCCCGTCTCTTCGGGCCGCCCCGTCTCTTTGGCCGGACGGCGTGCGGAGAACCGCATTCGTGCCATCGAGGGGGCCGGGGCACAGGCGGCCCGAACCGGGCAAAAGCGGGCCCCACAGCGGGCGCCTGACGCTGTCTACCCGCGCCCGCAAGGAGGCTTCCTACTGAGATGAGCTAGCGCGCGGCAGGCCGAGCCTCGATGCGCCAGACGGCCGATTGCGAGCGAGAAACTGTCGCCGAGCGTCCGGTGCAAATGCCCAAGCCGACGGCTTCGTCGGGAGCCGAATTGTGTCTCCCATTGTATTTCTGGCGGCCGCAGATCGTCTGAGCATGGACCGTGGCCAAGGCCTCGGTCCGACAACGCCATCCGGTCCCGGCTCGCTGAGTGTCGAGAGGCTCTCAGCGAACCCGCAGTGTTGAGTGGCGTTCGGGCTAACGCGATGCATTTGGAAAGGGGCGCGGTCGTATGAGTGCAACGGATGTTCACGGTCGGTTGGACGCAACCGGGCCCACCGAGACGATCGGTCGGTTCCTGCAGGATAACCCCGGTCTGCCCACGCCCTTTCTGGTCGTCGACCTCGATCTGATCGAGGCCCGCTACCTGAGGCTGATCGACGTTCTGCCCACCTCTCAGGTCCTTTTCGCGGTGAAGGCCAATCCGGCGCCAGAGGTGCTCCAACGGTTGGCTGACATCGGGTCCAGCTTTGACGTGGCCAGCCCGGGCGAGCTCGAACGGTGCCTCGACCTCGGCATTGGCCCGGAGCGCCTTGCCTTCGGCAACACGATAAAGAAAGAGAAGGACATCGCCTACGGCGCCCGGTGCGGTGTGTCCGTCTTTACCGTGGATGCCGAGGCCGAGCTCGACAAGGTGATTCGTCAAGCACCGGGCAGCACAGTGTACGTGCGCATCACTACCGACGGCCGAGGGGCCGACTGGCCCCTGTCCCGGAAGTTCGGGTGCAGCCCGGACGAAGCGCTGTCGCTCCTCCACAAGGCGGCCTACGCCGGGCTCGGCTTTGGCGTGTCATTCCACGTCGGTTCCCAACAGCGGGATATCACGGCGTGGGACCAGCCGCTGGCGACCGTCGCCTCGCTATACGGACAAATGGCCAGGGACGGCTTCGAGGCCGCTGGCGTCAACTTGGGCGGTGGGCTGCCCTGCCAGTACCTGGACCCTGTGGCCGATATCGCAGCGTACGGCCAAGCGATCCAACGTTCGTTGGACGCGCACCTGGGCCGTTGTTTCTCCGGGCAGATCCTGGTCGAACCCGGGCGTTACCTGGTCGGCGAAGCCGGGCTGATCGAGGCCGAGGTCGTACTGATTTCGCGCCGCTCGGCCGATAACGAGCGACGCTGGGTCTACCTGGATATCGGCATGTTCAACGGACTTACCGAGACACTCGAAGAGGCGATCCGGTACCGCATCAGGACGCCGGGCAGGACTGGGCGGTTGGAGCCGGTGGTCTTGGCTGGCCCATCGTGTGACAGCGCCGACGTCCTCTACGACAAGTGCGGCTACCAGCTCCCGTCTGATCTGTGCATCGGTGACCGCATCCATCTGATGTCAACCGGTGCCTACACCTCTTCTTACTCGTCGGTGTGGTTCAACGGCTTCGAGCCGCTGCGCACCTTCTTTGTGTCCTCAGACAAAGACGCGGTGGTGTCGCCATGAACGAGTACCCGACGTACGGGCGCCTGCCCGGCCCCGTGGTCATAATCGGCTTCGGCTCCATTGGCCGGGGCGCCCTCCCACTGGTCCTCCGGCACTTCGACGTCCAACCAGCCGACATCGTGGTGGTGGCACCCGACACTGCCAACGATGCACTGCTCGAGCAAATCGGCGTACGCAAGCTCACGGTCGCGCTAACCGCAGACAACTACCGAGCTTTGCTCACGCCGCTGCTGCGTAGCGATCAAGGCCAGCCGTTTTGCGTCAACCTTTCTGTCGACACATCTTCGGTGGCGATCCTCTCGCTTTGTCGCCAACTCGGCGCGCTGTACGTCGACACCGTGATCGAACCTTGGCCGGGCTTCTACGACGACCCGGCCGCCCCACTCGAAGCGCGCACCAACTACGCACTACGCCAGACCCTCCTTGCCGAGCGGGCTGCGCACCCCGACGGGCCGACCGCGGTGTCCGCGTGCGGGGCCAACCCCGGGATGGTGTCCTGGTTCGTCAAGCAGGCGCTACTCGACGTCGCTGTCAAAGTGGGGCTCCATCATTCGGAGCCAACCACGCGGGCCGAGTGGGCAGAGCTGATGCGAGCCAGCGGGGTGACCGGGATCCACATCGCGGAACGCGACACCCAACGCAGCTGCCGGCCAAAGCCCATTGGCACCTTCGTCAATACCTGGTCGGTCGACGGGTTCATCTCAGAAGGGCTGCAGCCCTCCGAGATCGGATGGGGCACCCATGAACGATGGCTACCGCCGTCGGCCGGCCACCACGCTAACCCCGATGCGCCCTCCATCTTCCTGGCCCGACCGGGCGCCGATACCCGGGTCCGAACCTGGTGCCCTACCGCCGGCCCGCAGTACGGCCTGTGCGTGACACACAACGAGTCCATCTCGATCCCGGACTACTTCACAGTGCGTGACGGCGCCATGGTCGAATACCGCCCGACGTGCCACTATGCGTACCATCCCGCCGACGACGCCGTACTTTCCTGGTTCGAGCTGTTAGGGAGCGCCGGGCAGCCACCGCAGCAACATCACCTTCTTGATGAAACAGAGATCGTGGACGGCGTCGATGAGCTCGGCGTCCTTCTCTACGGGCACCAAGCGAACGCCTACTGGTACGGGTCACGGCTCGCGATCGAGGAGACCCGGTCCCTCGCCCCCTACCAAAACGCTACGGGCCTGCAGGTCACATCGGCGGTGCTGGCCGCCATGGTGTGGGCGATCGAGCATCCCGAAGCGGGCATCGTCGAAGCTGACGACATTGATTTTCGGCGCTGCCTCGAGGTCCAACGGCCCTACCTCGGCCCAGTAGAAGGGCACTTCACGGACTGGACGCCTCTCTCGGCGCGCTCTCCGCTGTTCCCCGACGACATCGACGAGACCGACCCGTGGCAGTTCCGTAACGTCATGGTTCACTGACGAGAGCCCTGCCGGAACTTGCAGGCCCTCCACCGTCGTCCGCTATTCGCGCTCGTGGCGGCCGCTGCTCTATGGGGCGGAGCCGTCACTGGGACCAAATACGCTCTCCGCGGCTTCGATCCGACCACCTTGCTCTGCGTAGAACTCACGGCCGCCACCGGCGCCCTCTGGGCCGTCCTCCTGGTCCGTGGCTACCGGCCCCCGAAATCGTGGCGGCTCCCAGTCCTGCTCGGGCTGCTCGAGCCGGCGCTGGCTTACCTGGGTGACACCAGCGGATTGTCGCGGACCACCGCTGTCGACGGGTCGATCCTCTCCGGGCTCGAGCCGGCGCTCGTGGTCGTGCTGGCCGCCTTCCTGCTCGGCGAGATCATCACCGGCCCCGTCGTTCTGGCGGTTGTTCTGGCCCTCGGCGGGCTGGCAGTGCTGGCCGGCGCCGGGCATAGCCACTCGGCCAGCATCGGTGACCTGTACGTCGCCGGCGGAATCCTGAGCGCCAGCCTCTACACCATTGTGGCCAAACGCTTCGACGACGGCTCCGACACGCTTTCGCTCACGACATGGCAGTTCTCGGCGGCGTCGGTACTGTCGCTGCCGATCGTCGTAGTGAGATGGTCAACGGATAGCGGCCACCCGGTGGTGGCGCTGCCCCCCAGGTACTGGGCGGCAGCCATCGCTGTCGGGATCGGCGGCTTCGCCATGAGCTTCCTCCTCTACAACGCGGTCATCACTCGAGTCGACGCCGGATGGGCGGCTGTCGTCCTGAACCTCATTCCAGCCTTCGGCCTCTTGGGCGCCGTCCTTCTCCTCGGTGAGAAGCCGACCGGCACCACCGGTATCGGAGCCATCCTCATTGGCGCTTCAGTGGTCTACTTCGCCGTCTCCGATCGTCGGGGCGCTCGGGGCACCGTCCCGCCACCTACTAACCACCCAGCGGCCGCGCCTCGGCCGGCGGCCGACCACGGGCAGCGGACCTAATCAGTATGAAGCCAGGCACCAAGAAGCCGGGCACCCTCGACCAAACAGTCCAGAAGGCGCGGCGACGACATCTATTCCACATTTAGCTATGAGGACGGCGCCGGCTGAGGAGCCTCCTTGTCCCATCCGTGAAACTTCGAGTGGTCGCCCGCCTCCCAGGCCTCGCGCAGTCCGGGCTTGCTCAGGTCCCAGTCGGGGCGTATCTCGCTCGACGCCGCCCGCAAGTCGCGCCATAGGTCGTAGAACGACGGGCGTCCCCAGAACCAATACCCGTTGTAGATACTGTGAACCACCAGTCCCGGCTTCAGCACCAGCGTGTGAGGGATCATCGGGTCGTGCTCGGGGTCGGTGTACTCCTGGATGTCGAGGTCCTTCTGGACCGTTCGAGCGGGGTCGGAGAGGAAGGTCCATTGGGCGCCGACCGAGGCGCGGAACTCCTGTGTCGTGTGGTGGTCGTCGGTCGAGATCGTGGCGATCTGGGTGTAGGCGACGGCGACCTTCGGATAATTCGCCGCCAGCTCCAGGTGCTGATGGTGCTCCTTCGGACAGTAATTGCCCCGCGCCAGTGTGAGGACCAACGGGTCGTCGCCTTGGAGCTCGCTGAGCTTGCGCACCGTATCGGTGTGGTCCGGCAGGGCATAGTCGGGGAAGGTGCCGCCGGGTTTGATGTCGGATCGCATGGACCACCGCCTCTTTCGTCGCCTCAACCGCCCGACCCTCTCGGTGGGATCGAGCCCGGCCCGCCCCGGGACGGGCAAGCTTGCCGTCACAAGGTTATCTATCGCGGCCGCCCCGTCATCTCCTGTCTTTCCCCCCGCTTCCCGGCTCGGTAGAGGAGTGACTCAATGCCGCCACGGCTCGAAGTCTGACTATCCCAGCACACTTTGCCCCTCACCATGTCAGGGTGAGGAAAGACTGAATATCTCCAGCTGATAACCCGGATCTCCGACCACAATGGGCGGGGCCGGACGCTTCACCGGCGCGGCCAATTACCGGTCCCGCGCATGTACGGGCGAAGGAGCTCACATGAGTACGACCCCCATAGCCGAATATGCGCTCCTTTCGGATCGGCACAGCGCTGCGCTGGTGAGCAGGGGCGGGTCGATCGACTGGTTGTGCTTCCCGCGCTTCGACAGCCCGTCGATCTTCGGTCGCCTTCTCGGTGACGAAGCTGGCCACTGGTCGATCCGGGCCCCGGCCGCCACACAGGTGACTCGCCGCTACCTCGAGCGCACCATGGTGTTGGAGACCACCTTCCGCACGCCGACGGGTACGGTCGCCATCACCGACGCCCTGGCCATGGGCGACGCCAACCGGGGGCATGGCCTCGGCAAGGGTGCGCCGCATCTTTTGCTCCGGCGGGCGACGTGCGTGGACGGAGAAGTCGAGTTGTCCCTGGAGTATGTCCCCCGCCCCGAGTACGGGCTGGTCCATCCCCTGCTCGATGCCGTCGACGGCGGCGTGACCGCGTTCGGGGGCTCCGACGTGCTGGTCCTTTCTTCTCCCATGGCCCTGACGATCGACCAGTCGGCCGTCTCAGGCCAACTCCAGCTGCAGCAGGGCGAGAGCGCGGGCTTCGCCCTCCACCACGCCAAGCGGGCCGAAACGGGCACAGCCAAGGTCTGGAGCCAATCCGAAATAGGCGCCCGGCTAGAAGACACGGTGTCGGCGTGGGAGTCGTGGTCGGAGCTTCACCAGGCCTACGTGGGCCCATGGAAAGACCTGGTGCACCACAGCGGACGGGTGCTCGAGGCACTGTCCTTTGCGCCCACCGGTGCGATCTGCGCGGCGGCCACCACTTCCCTGCCGGAGACCGTGGGCGGCACCCGGAACTGGGACTACCGCTACGCCTGGGTGCGGGACGCTTCCTTCACGATCCAGGCCCTTTGGGTGGCCGCCTGCCCTGACGAGGCGAACCAGTTTTTTGACTATATCTCCACCTCCGCGGCCGGCTCGCTCGACCGTGGCGGCGACCTCCAGATCATGTTTGGTATCGGCGGAGAACGGGACCTGACCGAGCGGGAGCTGCCGCGGATGGAGGGCTGGCGACACTCTGTTCCCGTTCGGGTCGGCAACGGTGCCTGGAACCAGCGCCAGCTTGACGTCTACGGGGAGTTGCTCGGCGCCGTGTACCGCCTCTCCGACCACCTGTTCGACACCGCCTCCCGACGGGTGGGGCCAATGGCCGCCCCTGACAAGTGGGGTGCGCCCCCCGATCTGGCCCCAGCCACACTGCGGTTCTTCGTCCAACTGGCCGACACCGCCGCCCGGCGCTGGCAGGAAAAAGACCAGGGGATTTGGGAGGTCCGGGGCGAGCCTCGCCACTTCTTGTACTCCAAGCTGATGTGCTGGGTGGCCCTTGACCGGGCGGTGGCCTTAGCCGACCGTCTCGATGCTTCCGACCGGGTCGGGGAGTGGAAGCAAACCCAGGAGCAGATCCGTGAGGCGATCCTGACCAAAGGCTGGAGCGACCGGGCCAACGCCTTCACCCAGTCCTTCGGTTCCGACGAGCTTGACGCCTCGAGCCTGATGCTGCCCTTGGTGAGCTTCCTTCCCGCCGACGATCCCAGAGTGCTGGCCACGATTAACGCCACCGAAGAACGCCTGACTGATGATCGGGGCCTGGTGTACCGCTACCGGTCCCGCGACGGGCTCGAGGGCGAGGAAGGCACGTTCTTGCTGTGCACCTTTTGGCTGGCCCAGGCCCTGGCCCGAGCCGGACAGCCGGCTCGGGCCCGCACCGTCTTCGAACGGGCCGCCGCCTTCGTCAACGATGTCGGCCTGCTGGCCGAGGAGGTCGATCCCGTCAGCGGAGAGCTCTTGGGCAATTTCCCCCAAGCCTTCAGCCATATCGGGCTCGTCAACGCGGCCTGGGCCATTTCCGAGGCCGAAACTCCGACAGACCCCACCGGTTGAGCCTGCCACCGACGGATTGGCGCACCGACTCATTGGCCCACCGATCGACCGGGCTCCCAACGCGCTAGCTCTGCGCCAGGGCCTGGTCCACTTGATGCTGGGCCGTGGCGAGCGCCTGCGACGGCGTGGCCTTCCCGGCGATCGCCGCGTTTACCGCCGTCCAGAGGTACTGCGAGGCGGCGTTCCACTCGGGGTTGAGCGGACGGAGCTGGCCGTACTTCAAGTCGTTGGCGAACACACTGTAGAACTTCGTCGACTCAGCCTGCTTCAGCAGTGGTTGGCCGAGCTGGTCCGGGCTGGACGGTAGGCCGCCCGACTGCGCGGCCAGGTAGGCGCCTTCGGCCGGGCTGGCCATGAACTTGATGAAGGCCATACCGGCCTTGTCCTCCGCACTCGTGGTCTTCAACAGCGCGGCGACCTCGATGCCGATGTTCGACGACTGCCCCTTGGTGCCAGCCGGGTACGGCGCCACCCCGTAGTCCAGGCCTTTGGGCACCTCTCCCTCTAGCCATACCCCATCGGTGATCATGGCCACGGCGTTGGAGGCGAACGCGGTGGGGCCGTCAAAGTTGCCATCCGCGGCGTAGCTGGCCGTGGGGGCCACCTTTTGGGTTCGCACCATGTTGACCCACGTCGAGAGCGCCTTGATCCCGGCTGTGCTGTCGAAGGTGGCTTTGGTCTCATCTGCGTTGAGCAAGCTTCCGCCATCACCCCAAAGCACTGGCTCCCAGTCATAGGAGATCCACTCCGCGTCACCGGTTGGTACATAAAAGCCATATCGGTGCGCCGAGGGGACGGTGAGCTTGGCGGCATCGGCGGCCACCTGCGCCCAGGTTTTGGGAGGTGAGGAGATGCCGGCCTGAGCAAAGTCGGACTTGTTGTAGAAGAGGGCAATGTCGCCGACGCCGCCCAGGGCCATGCCGAGCTGCTTGCCCCGGTAGAAAAGCGAGGCCCTGATCCCCGGGTAGAGCTGGTCAGTGAGCGCGCTCAGCTGGCCGCCGAGCGGGATGAGCTTGCCGCTCTGCTCGATCTCGGGCAGGTCGGAAGCTTGCCCGTCTGTGAGCACCGTTGGCTGGGTCCCGGTCTTTAGCGCTGTGATCACCTTCGGCAGGAACTCGTCTGATGTCGAGATGTACTGTCCTTGCGCCTTGTAGCCGGGGTGCGAAGCGTCGAACGCCTTGTCGATGGCGGCGATCCAGGACGACTTGAAAAAGCTCGTCCAGTACGTGAACGTGACCGTGGACGACGAGGCGTCAGCTGTGCCCACCATGGCACTGAGCCCGATCGCCGAGGTCGCCGCGGCAACAGAGATGGCGGCAAATTTGTTACGTCGTGTTCCGTGCACTCTCATCCTCCTGTCGGATTGGGCCGATTTAACACCCAGTCCCCATGGTTCACCGGCATGGCCTGCTCGCGGTTGGCTGACGCGAGGTTCATTCGAAGGCGCGGTTCATTGGAGGGCGCCGGTGGTCCCCTCAACCGCTTCGGCCAGCCGTCCCGAGCGCACGAGCTCGCCGGCCGCCATGAGCTCAGGGGACACGAACCGGTCAGCTCCGGGGCCAGGGACGACCTGACGCAACGTGGCGACGGCGGCACTTGTAGCGGGAGCGGGGCGCAAGGGGGCGCGAAGTTCTAGCCCCCGGGCGGCGGCGACGAGCTCCACGGCGAGGACAGATGACAGGTGACGCAATGCGAGCCGGAGCTTCCGGCCTGCGTCCCACCCCATCGAAACATGGTCCTCTTGCATGGCCGAGGTCGGTATTGAATCGACGCTGGCCGGCACGGCCAGCCGCTTGGACTGTGAGACAAGCGAGGCCTGGGTGTACTGGGCCAGCATGAGCCCGGAGTCGACACCGGGATCTTCGGCCAGGAAGGCGGGCAGACCGTGAGAGCGGGCCGGGTCAAGCAGCCGGTCGGTCCGGCGCTCCGAGATCGAGGCCAGGTCGGCGACAGCGATAGCGAGGAAATCGAGCACGTACGCCAGCGGGGCCCCGTGGAAGTTGCCGTTCGACCTGACCCTGCCATCCTCCAAGACCACCGGGTTGTCGATGGCCGCGGCGAGCTCGCGGTCTGCGACGGTCTCGGCGTGGGCGAGGGTGTCGCGCACAGCCCCGGTGACCTGGGGCGCGCATCGCAAGGAATACGCGTCCTGCACGCGCGTATCTCCGTCCCGGTGGGAGGCGACGATCTCGGAACCGGCCAAGATGCGGAGCATGTTCGCGGCGCTGGCCGCCTGGCCCGGGTGAGGCCGCAGGGCCTGCAACTCGGGCAGGAAGACCTGGTCGGTCCCCAGCAGCGCCTCGACGCTCATGGCGGCGACGACGTCCGCTACGGTGCACAGCCCGGCCAGGTCCTCGCACGCCAACAAGAGCATGGCCAGCATGCCATCTGTGCCATTGATAAGAGCAAGCCCTTCTTTGACTTCGAACTGGACGGGGGTGATCCCGGCCGAGGCGAGGGCGTCTGCTCCCGGGGCGCGCCCACCGTCGGGCCCCACCACCTCCCCCTCGCCCATGAGGACCAGGGCGCAGTGAGCGAGCGGGGCCAGGTCGCCGCTACAGCCCAGGGAGCCGTATACCGGGACGACCGGGGTAATGCCGGAGTTGAGCATTGCGGCCAGGTTCCGGGCCAGGACCGGACGGGCCCCGGTCCGGCCGCTGGCCAGCGTCCTCAGCCGAAGCAGCATGAGGGCCCGTACGACTTCGCCCTCGACCGGTTCGCCGAGGCCGGCCGCGTGGGAGCGGATGAGGCCGGCCTGGAGCTTGGCCCGCAGGTCAGGACGGATGTGACGGGTGGCGAGGGCGCCAAAGCCGGTCGAAATGCCGTAGGCCGGCGTCGGTGCCTCGGCCAGAGCCTCCACGACCCGGCGCGAAGCCTCCATCTCCGCCACCGCCTCTGCGGAGAGCTCGACCGGCGCCCCTTCACGCGCGACGGCGATCACCTCGGCCGCCGTGATGCCTCGCGAGTGAAGGACGACGCGCCCGGGACCGCTGCGCTGGCCCCGGGTCAAATGCTCGTTCCGCCGTCGATGCTTACGACGCTGCCCGTCATAAAGGCCGCCTGTGGGCTGAGCAAGAACTCCACCAGGGCGGCGACCTCCTCCAGGTGGCCGAAGCGCCCGGCCGGGATGCGACCCAGCAGCTCGTCCCTCGTGGCCGTGTCGTCGAGGTACGGCCTCGTCATCCGGGTGGGGAAGTAGCCCGGGCAAAGAGCCGTCACGGCGGTACCTTTTCCGCTCACCTCCAAGGCCATTGACTTGGCCATGCTGACAACGGCCGCCTTGCTGGCGTTGTAATCGAGGAAGTTGAGCTCCGGCCTCAAGGCGTTCACCGAGGCGTTGAACACGATTGACGACGGTGGCGGGCTGGCCCGCAACGCGGTCCGGGCCACCAGGAAGGCGCCGATCACGTTCACATCCAGTACCCGGCGGAAGTGTCCCACGTCGAGCTCCGCCGCCGGGAGGGCTTGGCCGTCGATACCAGCATTGACGAAGACCCCGTCGATCCCGCCCATTGCCTCGCGGGCCGTGTCCACCGCCGCTTGCACTTCACTCTCGATTGAGACATCACATATGGATGCGCCGGCCAGGCTGATCTCCTCCCGGGCCGCCTTCACACCGTCGGGGCTGGAGCCGAGCACCCAGACCTGATCGCCCTGGGACGCCAGGTATTGAGCGCAGGCGTACCCGATCCCGCTGGTGCCTCCCGATATGAGGGCCCGTATCGGGGACCGGCTGGCGGTGAGCCCGGGGCGGCGCTCGGACGACGCGGGCTGGCTGGTCATCGCGCCATCTCGTCTCGGTCCGCCCAGACGGGGCGGGCTGGTGACCTTTCCACCACGAGCTGGTCGGCGTGCTGGCGCAGCTCGGCCACTGAAGCCACCCCTAGCAACTGCAACGTCCTCCGGAACTGGTCGACCAGCAGGTCGATAGCGCGGCGCACGCCGGCGGGGCCGGCGGCGGCCAGACCGTACAGGTATGGGCGCCCGATCATGCACAAGTCCGCTCCGCGGGCGAGGGCGACGGCAATGTCTCCACCGTGGCGCACCCCTGAGTCCATGACGATCACGGCCCGGTCCCCGACCGCATCGCGGACGGGGCGCACGAGATCGATGGTGGCCACCGTGCCGTCAAGCTGACGGCCACCGTGATTGGACAGGTGGAGCCCGTCCACGCCCGCCTCGATGGCCCGCGACGCATCGTTGGGACCAACGGGCCCCTTGAGCAGCAACGGACCAGGCCACCATTGGCGAAGTTGATGAAGATCGTCCCAGTCGAGGGAGGGGTCGAACCTCGAGCTGATATCGGCCACCGACTCGCCTCGATGGCTGCTACCCCTGCCGTTTTCACCTCCTCCTGCGACCGCTCCTCCTCCGACCGGCCTCATATTCGGAAATGTGAGCATCGGGCTGCGCAGCATGGTGGTCCAGTAACCCAGGTGGCGGCCGATGTCCATCACTGTCCGCACTCGTAGCTGAGGCGGGATGGTTAGCCCGTTCCGCACGTCCCGAGCCCGGTACCCGGCCACGTGGGTGTCGACGGACACCTCCAGGACCTCGTAGCCGGCGCGGCCAGCGCGCTCCAGTAGCGACCTCGTGAACCCCCGGTCTCGCAGCGTGTACAGCTGGAACCACAGCCGCGGGTGCCCAGTGGCGGCGAGGTCCTCGATCGACGTGGAGCCGACGGTTGAAAGGCCGTACGGTAAACCGGTCGGCGCACTCGCCGTAGCCACGGCGGTCTCGCCCGCCGGGTTGACCATGCGCGTATAACCCGTGGGGGCCAGCCCTAACGGGGCCATTAGCCGTCGTCCGAACAACTCGATCGAGAGGTCCGGGGCGGAGACGTCATGCAGGATCTGGGGCTGGAAGGCCCACCGCTGCAGGGCGGTCCGGTTCGCCATAAGGGTTCTCTCGGCGTCCGCACCGCCGTCTACGTAGTCGAACACGGCCCTCGGCAGCCTGCGCCGGGCAGCCTGGCGCAGGTCCTCCACGGAGTGACATCGGGCGATCACCCTCTTTACCGGGTCCAGCTCCGGCGGCTGGAGGCGGACCAGCTCTCTGGCCTCAGTCAGCCTCACGGCGCCACCCCGTCGAGAAAGTCCGAGATCTGGTCCCGGCCACCGCCAACTGGCTCGCTGCCGGCCACCACAGCCTGGGCCAGGCCGAGCATGCGGGTACTCGCCGGCCGGTAGCCCGCCAGGAGGTTGGTCACGAGCATCGGGCAACAAAACAGCGCCGACCGCACGATTTGGCGCCAGTTGCCTGGCAACCACGAGCGCTCGGCCAGCTCGCACAAGAGCGGTCGCCATACGAGCTCAGCCACACTGGCCAGCACCTCCTGGCGCAACCGCGGCAGCTCCGCATCGTGCCAAACCTCGACAACCTCGCCCGCCACCGCGGTCTCAATGCTGAACCGCTCCGCCGCCTCCTCCGGGTGGTACAGCCAGAAGGGGTGGGCCAGCGCATTGTGGTAGGTCGCTTTTACGGGAGCGATCAGGGCCGGGATGTCGGTGGCGGCGAAGGCGGGGTCGAAGAGGCGCAGCACCGGGCCGCAAGAGATCCTCCGTCCATAACCCAGATGTTCCCGTGGTGGTCGTCGCCGTGCGCCGTTACCACCGCCAATTCCGCCAGCCGGCCAGGAGCAAGTAGCTCCGCGGCGAGCGCCGCTAATTGAGCCAGGGACGATTGGTACTCGACGCCGTTGACCCGCCACTGCTTTCCCGCCACTTCGGCAAAAACGGGGTCGGAATGGTAATAACTCAGGTAACGGGCGCCCGGGAACCGGCCCGAGGTGTCAGCCAGACGGTGATAGAAGAGCTGGTGGACCGCGCCCGCCGCCGACGTGGCCACCGGTGGGGCCAGGCTCTCCAGGAGGACGTTCCCGATGCGGGCGTCCATGGCCCGCCTGGCTTCGAGCAGCTCGGCCCCGAGCCCCGCCGCCGGCCCATGGGCTCTTTCGAGGTCGGCGCAGATGTCTGCCATCCGGGGTTCGCTGTGCCACGGGTAGAGGACCATCTGCGCCCCGGGGGTAGTCGATGCAGCCACAGGTGCCTCCACGGGCAGGCCCGCATCGACGAGCAGCTGAGCCCGGTAGTACTCGGCGACGTTGTCCTCCTCCCCTTCCTCCTGGTGGAACTTGAAAAAAAAGACCGTCCCGTCGGATAAGGCCGCCCGCCCGCTGACCGAGTTCAGGCTGTACTCGTCCTGGGTGAAATGGACGGTATTGACCTCGAGGTCGAACGTCTCCCGCAAGGCGGCGATGGCCTCGCGCGTGGCCGCCTCGTGGTCACCCTTTCTCAGGAGGGCCGGGATCAGAGCCGAGCTGGCGTTCAAGAGAACCTGATGGTCACAGCGGCTTCATGGGCAGGAAAGCCCTCGTGTTGTGTGAAGGCGGTAATGGAGCCCCTCATCCGGGCCAGCGCCCGCTCGTCGGCCCGGGCCACGGCCGTACGTTTCCTGAACGTTTCGGCCGTTATACCGCTGCTTACCTTGGCAAAACCACTCGTGGGGAGCGAGGCCGGGCACCCGATTATGAAATTGGCCGCCGAGACCGGCGTCCACTGGCCGACCAGGATCTCGCCGGCGTCGGTCAGCCTGGACAGCACACCGGCCTCGTCGCGGACGGCGATCATCATGTGCTCCGGAGCGTAGGCATTGGCCACTTCGGCGCCCTCGACCATGTCGTGGACCAGGATGGCCCCACCGTTGGTACCCAGGGCGGCGGCGGCGTAGCCCCGTCGGGGTTCGGGCAGCTGGGCCAGCTGGCGGGTCACCTCTTCTTGGGCGGCCGCCAACAAGCCTTCGCTGTCGGTGACGAGCAGGCTCGAAGAGTCGGGCCCATGCTCGGCCTCGTTCAAAAGATCAGCGGCCAGCAACCGGGGGTCGGCGCTGTCGTCCGCCAGGACGAGGCTTTCGCTGGGACCGAGCAGCATTGTCGTCACCGTCCCGTAACGCTGCACCTCGACCTGGGCACAAGCGACGGCCGGGCTACCCGGGCCGTACCACTTTGCGCACTTTCGGGATGGTCTCGGTCCCAAACGCCAGGGCGGCGACGCCGGCCGGGCCGTTGGCCCGGAAGACCTGGTAGATGCCGAGCTCTTGGGCCACAACCAGGACGGCGGGGTCGACTTCACCGGCCGAGCCCGGCACCGGTGGCACGACCACCGCAATGTCGGGGACGCCGGCCACGACGGCCGGGGTGCCCAACTGCACCAACACCGAGGGGTACGAACCTTTGCCGCTGGGGACGAACAACCCGGCGCTAGCAATGGGTGTGACCTTCTCGCCCACCGTCAGACCCGGTTCACTTTCGAAGCTCCAGTCCCCGCGCGAAACGAGTTGTTCGTTGAAGAGCCGCACGTGGGCGATACCGTCGCGGATCGCTCGCAGCAGTTCATGGGAGACGGTCTCGCGAGCCGTGACGAACTCTTGCTCGCTCACGTGCAGGTGGGCGGGGTCGACTTCGCAACCGTCAAAGCGCTTGAGCGCCCGGGCCACCGCCAGGTCACCATTGAGGCGGACATCTTCGATGAGCTCAGCTATTTCGTGGCGCAGCCCGGGGTCGAATATCTGGTCGAGGCCGCGCGTCACAACGGCCTCACGCTCCTTCTCACTGAGCTTGCTCCAGCGTCCGATCAGCCGTACGGGACCGTTGGTGCTCGACATCACACTTCCTTCCTCGAGAGTTCGGTGGCGGTCCTGCCGAGGCGGGCGCCCAGAACGCCGCGCAGGACCGCCATCTGCGGAGCCCAGCCAATAGAGATCCGGCCCAGCCGGGCAAGCCCAAGTCGGCGCCCGACCGGACCACTGTCCCCGCCGCCGCCAGGGCCGGGGTGAGTGCGCCGAGGTCGAACCTGGCCGTGACAAAGTTAGCCTGGCTCGGGAAGTACTCCACCCCGAGCCCGCCTAGGGTCTGCTCCAACCGGCCGCGCTCGTGGCGCACGCGGTCCACGGACATGGCCCGCCAGGACTCGCTCGCTACACCGGCCTCGATCGCGGCCAGGGCCAGCACGTTGACGCTAAACGGGGGCCGGGCGCGCGTCAGGGCCTGGATGAGGGGGGCGGAAGCGAACCCGTAGCCGACGCGCAGGCCAGCCAGCGCGAAGTCCTTCGACAACGTGCGCTGGACCAGCAAGTTGGGATGACGGGCGAGAAGGTCGTCCACATCGGGCCTGACCTCCGGGTCGGCGAAGGCCCGATATGCCTCGTCGAGGACGACAATGCAGTCCTCCGGGACCTCGGACAGGAAAGCGCTCAGCTCTTCGGGGTCGCACGCCACCCCGGTCGGGTTATGGGGGGAAGGCAGCCAGATGACCGAAGCCCCGGTCGCCGCTTCGGCCATAGCCGCTAGGTCGTGGGCCCCGTCGCGCAGCGGCACCCGTCTCACCGAGGCGCCCGAGACCAAAGAGGCGGTGGCGTCGATCTGGTAACAGGGGTCACCGACTACGGCGACGCGCCCGGGGCCGAGGAACAGCGTCGCCACCAGGTAGCACAACTCGTCGCTGCCGTTGGTCAGTATGAGGCGGTCGGGCGAGGTCCCTGCGTAACGGGCCAGGGCCTCAAGGGCCTGAGCGGGTTCCGGGTACCGGTTTACCCGGCCCAAAGACGACATGATGGCGGCCTGGATCTCGGGCGCCGGGCCGAGCGGCGCTTCGTTGGAGGAAAGTTTCCCGGCTTCAGGGCCCGGGCTGGCCCGGCCCGGCCGGTAGAGGGGTACGTCTCGAACACGCGCCGCGGCGCGCTCCATTACTCCTCCCACGGGCGTAACAGCACCTTCCCGGCCGAGGGTTCACTACTTGAGAGCCGCCAGGCGTTCGACTGCTTCCTCCAAAACCACAGCCTCGGTTATCAACGGCCGGTAACGGTCCGGGCTCGAAGCCAACACGACCAACGCGTCTTCGAGTTCATTGTCAAAGCCAACGGAGCCCGAGATTGTAAGCGCCCGTTGGACCAGATCGGCCGGGACCATCGATACGGCATCGAAAGATAGCGCCACAACCAGGACAGTGCCCCCATTTGCGGCCCCCCGGCATGCGTCCAGAAGAGACTGTGGGTAGCCGGCGGTGTCCACTACGAGGGAAAAGAGCGGCCTACCGCTGGCGGTGTCGTTGACGCCGTCCTCCGGTCCGGAGGGCGACGCCATCAGGCGGGCGCCCAGGGCCAGGGCCAGCTGGCGCCGCGGTTCGAAGATCTCCGACACGGAAACCGGTAGGCCGGGCCAACGCCGGGCCAGCTCCAGGTGCACGAGCGCCCCGATAGGGCCGTAGCCGAGAACGAGGACGTTGTCCGGCCTACGAGCCAAACTGGAAACGGCGTGCATAGCTACGGCCAACGGCTCAGCCAGGACGGCGATAGCCGGTTCTAGCTGCGGCGGACAGGGGACGAGGCTGGTCACAGGGACGACGAGGTGGCGAGCGAAGCCACCCGGCACAGCTTCGCCGAGCCACGACATGTTCTCGCACAGATAGGCGGCCTGTTGGCAAGCCTCGCATTTCCGGCACGGGAGGCGGGAGTCGACGACGACAGCCGTCCCAGGCGGGATCTCGCGTCCCGGGCAGTCCTGCACGACGCCTACCACTTCGTGGCCCAAGGTGGCGGGCCAGTAGGCGACCCATTCGCCCGTCCTCATGACATGGAGGTCCGAACCACAAACGCCGGCCCACGCCACCCTGATCAAGGCCTCGCCAATCAGGGGAGAAGCGAGCTTTCGCCTCCCCATCGTGAGCGTGAGGTGCTTGTCCAACAAGAGCGCGTCCGTAGTTACGCCCCGGGTGGTTCTCCCAGTTGCGAGCAGGCCACCGGGACCCGGCCCGTCGCCAGCGGTCGCCTGTCGATCGGCGGCGTTCACTGTGTCCCTCGGGTTGGGGTTGGTCGGGTTGGGGTTGGTCGGGTTGGGGTTGGTCGGGTTGGGCTTATCCGGTCACGTTTACCGGGTTGGGCGTCTGGGCCGTGGCCGCCGAGACGGCCCGACGCTCGCCCGGCCGCCTCCATAACCGCTTGGGCCACTTCAAGTGCGGCAATGCCTCCGCCCATGAGATAGCTGACGCCGACCGCCCCGCAGCAACCGCCGTCATTGAACAACGGCGCGGCCACGCACCGGATCCCGAGCGCCGTCTGGCCCTCGTCGACGGCATAGCCCCGCTTCCGGACTCTTTCCAGTTCGAGGCCCAGCTCGGTCCCGCCTGCGGGTGCCCGACCGTTGTCACCCGTCGACAGGGTGGCCAAAACCTCAGGACTACCACGATAAGAAAGCTGCGCCTTGCCTACAGCTGTCATGGCGGCGGGCAGGCGGGCGCCCAGTGAACTTGCCAGTTTCAGCCCAAGTCCCGGAGGGTCGTGCTTGGCGAGGTATATGACTTCGTCCCCATCCAGCACCGCAAAGTGAGACGTCATCCCGAGGACCTCGGTGAGCCATTCGAGTTCCGGGGCCACTGACCGCACGGGCGTCATCGACCGGAGATAACCGGCACCGACCTCGAAAGCATGGACGCCGAGGGCGTAGCCGCCCTTTTCGTCAGTCACGCAGAACTCCCCTGCCACCAGGGCCCGCAGAATAGAAAGAGTGCTGCTTTTCGGAAGCTTTAGCCGCGTCGCCACCTCTCCGAGGGTCATCGCCGCTTCGCCGTGGCTGAGCAGGTCGAGGATGGAGAGCGCCCGGGTGACCGACCTGTTGACGGCCGGCCCACTGCGCTGTTCGGCTCGCGGCCCGGCCGCCGGGCCGGGGTTGACGGCGGTCATCGCAGGACCGAAGCGAACCCGGTGTTGCGCGCCGCCTCGTCATGGATGAGCCCGCGAACGTGCTGCTTCAGCTCGAGGAAGTCGGTCCCCATTTGCTGAGAGAAATCGCGGGGGCGGGGCAGGGGTACATCGATGAGCTCCCGGATGCGCCCCGGCTTGGTCGACATAACGCAAATCCGGTCGGCAAGAAAGATCGCTTCGTCGATGTCGTGGGTGACGAACAGGACTGACAACCGGTCGCGCTCCCAAATTGATAACAGCAGTTCTTGCATCAAGCTGCGGGTCTGGGCATCGAGGGCGCCGAAGGGCTCGTCCATCAACAGGATGCTCGGGCGCAACGCCAGCGCCCGGGCGATGGCGACCCGTTGCTGCATCCCGCCGGAGAGCTGAAGGGGGTAGCTGGCCGCGAAGTCGGACAAGCCGACCACGTCGAGGAAGCGACGAGCTACGTCGGCTCGCTGTCGCTTGGGCAGATGGCGCAGCCCGAACTCGACGTTCTCCAATGCCGACAGCCACGGGTAGAGCGTGTACTGCTGGAAAACCATGCCCCTGTCCCGGCCCGGCCCCCGGAGGGGCTCGTGGTCCAGGCTCAGTTCGCCCGGCGCTGGCTGGTTCGAGGCCGGCAACAATGCGCAGCAGCGTCGACTTGCCACACCCGGATGCTCCCACCACAGAGACGAACTCGCCATCGTCGAGGGTGAGGTTGATGTCGTGCAGGGCCTGGACCGTACCCCTGCGGCT
Source organism: uncultured Acidimicrobiaceae bacterium (assembly GCA_963750465.1). Classification (GTDB taxonomy): domain Bacteria; phylum Actinomycetota; class Acidimicrobiia; order Acidimicrobiales; family Palsa-688; genus Fen-671. Next base: position 978,682 of record CAVVRE010000037.1, on the reverse strand, counting down.
TTCGAAGGTCTTCTCGACGCCAATGAGTACCAAGCGGGCGGGCACCGCTAACGCCTCGCTCTGGACATATAGGGGAAGGCCTTCGTATAGATCAACTTGAAGGAGAAATCGAACATAATCCCGAGGATCCCGATGATAATGATGCCCAAGATGATCTCGGGCGTATTGAGGTAGCGCTGAGCTTGTTGTATCTGGAAACCGAGGCCATTGGTAGCACCGACCAGTTCGACGACCACGAGGTAAGTCCAGCCCCAACCCATCGAGATACGCAGCGTATCGACGATCCCGGGCATGGAAGCGCGGAATATCACTCTTCTAAGGATTTGCGGGGGAGAAAGGCCAAGAGTGTACGCCATGTCGATGAACTGCATCGGCACGTTTTTCACATTGTCCATCACCAGGAGGACCTCTTGAAAAAAGATGGCGATGAAAAGGATCACGAGCTTTTGGGTGGTCGAGGTCCCGAACCAGATCAGAGTGAGCGGGATGAAGGCAACCGCAGGCGTGTAACGCATGAAGTCGATCGGCGGCTCGAGGGCGGCCTCGAAAACCTTGTAGGACCCCATGAGGAGGCCCACAGGTATAGCGACGGCTGAGCTTATGACAAAGCCCAGGACGATCCGCAGCACGCTCGCCCCAATGTCCGGCCAAAGTATGCCGGTGTTGGACTCGGTTACAGCCGCCTGCCAGACCTGGCTCGGAGTAGGGAGGAAGAGATTTTGAACCGTACCCGTATAACTGAGGGCGGCCCAGAGACCGAACACCAGGCAAAGCGAGAGGATGGAAAAAGCCCAGTAAGTACGCCTTTGTACCGGCTCGTAGAGGACGAGCCGACGGCGCCGGAGGGGTGCCGCTCTAGGAGCGCCCGCCGTGACGGTGAGCGCTCCTGACTCCTGACCGGTCCCCCCAGCGGTTGGTGGGGGGACGGGCCGAGAAGAGAGCGGCCAATCGTGCCTTCGCGCGTAATGCTTCATCTGAGAATTGCCTCGGGGCGCGATCGGCGGCTCGGCTTTCCAAGCGCAGTACGTTTCGCTAACCCCGGCAGGCTCACTTCAGGAAGCTGAAGTTTGCTACTGAGCTCAGAGCGACGGGGTGCTTGACCTCGCCCATCGCCTGCAGTGTCTTGCCTATATCCATGTATTCGGAGGCCAGTTTGCCGGACGATACGAGTTGCTGATTATTGGCCACTGAGTAAAGGATCACGCCCGCCAGTGTCGAAGCCAATGAGCTCGGCGTGGCGCCGATACCCTTGGCCATAATAGCCACCGCCTGTTGGTGGTGGGTGTGGAAATACGTTATCGAGTCGCTCCACGCCTCGACCAGTTCGCGTGCCTCCTTCGCATGACCGGCCAGCCAACCCTTGTTGGCCACGAGGAAGTCACTTATCAAGCCGGGTGACTGCGCGCTGGAGAAGAACACATGGACGTTGGACTCCGTTCGGGTTACTGGTGGCCTCGGCAATGTACGGCTGATATGTGACGACGACCTTGTCCTTCCCGGCGATGAGGAGGGTCCCGGCGTCGGCCGCAGGCACGTTGACGGATTTGACGGCACTGAAGGGCAGATGGTGCTGCAGCAAGTAGTAATGGAGCAACAAGTCGCTCGTGGTCCCGTACTCATACGCGACGGTCTGGCTCTTCAACTGCGCCGGCGTAGTGATGGACTTGTTGGACATTATGGCGTCGGCCCCGTTCGAGTCGTCCACGAGCAAGAGGGGGACGGCCGGCGCGCCGATGTTGGCGAACTGGACTGTCCTGCCCGTGTCGATGTTGGAAACATCCGTCTTCCCGGCCACCAGTGCTGCGTTGCGGTCGGCGTCTTGCTCGAAGTTGACGATGTTGACCTTGAGGCCGTACTTCGTGAAGTAACCCTCCTGTTGAGCGATGTACCACGGCGCGTAGCCGATCCAGGGTTCGGTCCCCATTGACACAGAGACCAGCGACGACGCGCCGGCCCCCGAAGTCCCGAGGACGCCAACCGTAAGTAGTGTCGTCAGTGCGGTTCCCAGCACTGCGGCTGCGGCTTTGCGCAGCGTTTTCCCTTGGCTCATGACGCTCCTATCCAGCGACTGAGGCCGTCTCGTTCACATATATGAATGACGTGCCTACTCCCGCAAGGATCTTTCATCCAAGATGGGCCGGCGTCAAGCCGGGGAGCAGGGTTAACGCTCCCGTAACAGGGCCAGGGCATGGTTTGCCTGCGCCACAGCGGTGACGCTAAGTCGTGCCTACAGGTGGCTTGGGTACCAGAGCATCCCTGCAAGGCTCGCAATTCGACCCAACTCGCGGGTAACGATGATCTCTAGTCTCCCCGGCCCCCTGACGACGGGCGTTCACCGCGGGACTAAGCGAGACGCCTTGTTACAAGATCCGTGGCGCGGAGAGCGAGGTTGTCCCGAACGGCCTGGTCGGGAGCGTTTCTCTGCCCCCGCGACCTATGTGGTCCAGTTTGCGGGGGCGTCCCGAGGCTCCCACACTGAGACGATGCGAACGACAGTAATAGCGACGGGAGGGACGATCGCGTGGGACGCCAGTGATCAGAGAATGCTCAGTGGCGTGGAACTGCTGAATGCCGCCGGTGAGACGGCAGACCGGGTCATCGACCTGCAGCCGATGCCGTCATGGGATATGTCCGTTGGCAACATGGTCGAGATCGCGCGATGCGTGCGGTCCGCGGTCGAGGCAGGCTCTGAGGCCGTCGTCGTGCTGCACGGTACTGACACGATGGAGGAGAGCGCGTGGTTGACTGAGCTGTCTCTGGGGGCTCAAGCACGTGAGCACGCAGCCGTCCTGTTCACGGGGGCTATGCGTTTCGCCGACCATCCTGATGCCGACGGCCCTGCCAACGTGGCCTGGGCGTTGCGCGCCGGTCGCGAGCACGGTGCCGCTGGTCGGGGCGTCCACGTGGCATGGCGCGGGCAATTGCACGGGGCGCGATGGGCTCGAAAGGTCGACGCCGCCGCATTGAACCCTTTTGAGAGCGGCGCGAGACAAGCTGGGGCGCACCGGCCTCCCGAGCCCGGGCCGGCCATCGACCAAAATGTCGCGCTATTGAAGGTCGGTCCCCTCGCCCGGCCGGCGGTCCCGGACGCCGTCGCCGGTGTGGTCCTCGAGGGCATGGGCGCAGCCCACGTGCCCAGCGAGTACCACCCGATCATCGAAGACCTGCTGGCCGGTGGGGTCCCGGTTGTCCTCGCCAGCCGGTGCCGCGACGTTGACCGCAGCCCGGCCGCTGGCGACGGCGTTCTGTACGCCGGGGACCTTACTGCCGAGAAGGCGGCCATCGCCCTGATGGTCGGGCTTGGTCACAAACGGGGCCTTAAGGACCTTCGGGCCTGGTGGTCGGACCTTCTTACTGCCTCTGGCGACACCATTTCGGGCTGAGTACGTTAGGCGGCGCCCGCCCTCGGCGCTGGCCATCTTGTCGTCTAGTAACTGGCCGTGGTGGCTGTGGTCGTCACGGGTTGGGTCGTCGTCGTAGCGGGCGCCGTTGTCGTCGTGGCCGGCGCTGTTGTCGTGGTGGCCGGCGCTGTTGTCGTGGTCGCCTTGGTCGTCGTTGTCGTCGGCCGCGTTGTGGTAGTGGCCTTAGTCGTCGTCGTGGCCGGCGCCGTTGTCGTGGTGGCCGGCGCTGTTGTCGTGGTGGTCGCCTTGGTCGTGGTTGTCGTCGGCCGCGTGGTTGTCGTCGGCCGCGTGGTTGTGGTGGTGGCCTTGGTCGTGGACGTCGTCGGCCGCGTCGTGGTGGTGGCCTTGGTTGTCGTCGTCGTGGCCGGCGCTGTTGTCGTGGTGGTCGCCTTAGTCGTGGTGGTCAACGGTTGCGTGGTGGTTGTAACCGGCGCCGTCGAGGTCGTTGTCGGTGCTGCGGTCGTTGTGGTCACCGATTGAGCCGTCGTGCTAGTGGCCTGGCGAGCAGTCGTGGTGGGAGCGGGGACGGTCGTCGTCATATGAGGCGGCCCGGTCGTCGTGTTCGTAGTACGGGACTGCGTCGTCGGCGTCGCGGCCCTGCTTGTGGCCGTCGTCGATGACCGCGGTGCGCCCGTCGTCGATGTCTCGGCATGCGTCGTAGTCGTACGTCGAGGCGGATGCGTACTGGTAGTCACATACCTGGCAGTGGTCGTGGGCCTATTCGTTGTCGTCGGCGCGGAGCGCCTTGCGATCTTCCTTCCCGTCGTCGTGGTGACGGCGCGACTTGTGGTACTGGTCACCGCCCTCCGCGTCGTGCTGGTGCCCGCGGGTGTTGTGCTCGTAGTCCCCGACAGGCCAGTAGTGCTGGTCACATCCCGAGTCCTGCCTGTGCGGAGGCGGCGGCCGGTACCGGTGAGGCCTCGCTTGATGCCGGGTGTCGTCGTGGGGGAGCGGGTCAACCTGGTTGTGCCGGTGGACGATGGGGTGCCGGTGGACGATGGGGTGCCGGTGGATGATGGGGTGCCGGTGGATGATGGGGTGCCGGTGGTGCGGAGAACCGGCCTCCTGCCGCTGCGGTACTTGGTGGTGCGGTACCTGGTCGTGTGGGACGTCTTCTTGAACGAGGTGGACGTGACCGGATCGCTGCTCTTCCTGGAGCGGGGCCATGTCGTCGTCGACGCCGCCACCGTTACAGTCGCGAAGGGCTGAGCCGTCGTCGAGGTGGTGGCTAACGGGGTACGAGCCCGCGCAAACCCGCTCTGGCGCCGGCCTTTCGTCCGGACGGTCGTCGGCGTTCCGGCGGCTGTCGTTGTGGTGCGTCGGGGTGACTTCAAGCGGAGCGGCTTCCGCTCGCCACGTCGCGTAGTTGAAATCCGGCTGGTAGGCCTCTTCCCGTGAGAGGAGAGAGTTTCTTTCGAGTGCGATGTTGTTGTGGAAGGCGCGCTCGACGTGGTTGGCGCCGTCGAGGGTAGTGGCGACTCCGTGTTAGGGGTGATGGTCGCTGATGGACTCGTAGTTGTAGAAGCGAGGGACGTGCTCGTTGGTGCTGCTAGTGCGGCCGGCGGGGCGCCGCCGCCCTTACTCATGAGGTCGTAGCCGCCAAACCCCAGAAGACCTATCAATGCGACGCCTGCAACCACGTACCAGACGATTCGGCTAATGGCGCTGCCACCCCAGCTCCTCATTCGAAGTGCCTCCTTCGCCTGGTGCCGCTGCGCATGAGGATCCGGAGCCGACGGCTCGTCTCACACGCTCCAATGTATTGATGCAACTCGACGGCGTCCTGATGCATCGAACGTAGGTGTGGCTCACAATTCACCCTGCAATGAGGTCCCACGCCATCAGCCCAGCGCGGCCCCGGGTCGGGCGCCATGCCATCAAGCCGAGGAGAGCCGTGCTTCCTCCAGGTCCAGGTCGTGTTCGATGGTGCGCAGGGTCGTCACCCCGATGCGGCCCTGGTCGCGCAGTGATAATAGGGTCTGACGCTGCAAGGTGATCAGGTCGCGACGAAGGGCAGTCTGGGTGGCAGCCGTCGCAACGACGTCGGCCTCGAGATCTTCGTTGTCGCGTGAGGTTTGAAGGGTGCGCAGGCGACCGAGGTACTGAGCCCGCAAACCGTCAGTGAGCTCCTCCGGAAGCTCGCCGCTCTTGCAGGCCCCGCCGATGCGGTCCAAAGCAACCTGCGCCAGTTCGATCCGGGCCCGGCGTTCGGCCTCCGCCACCGACGGGCTTTCGGGGAGGCGGACGCGCCGGACGATCCAGGGAAGAGTCATGCCTTGCCCCACCAAGGTGGCCATGATCACAGCAAAACCGAGGTAGATAATGTCGTTACGACCGGCCAGCGGAGCTCCCGCCTTAGTCGTTTTGGGCACAGCGAGAAGGGCGGCGAGGGTAATGGCACCGCGCATGCCCGCCCACCCGAGCACAAAGCGCTCGCGCCACCCGCCACCGCTGGGCCCGCTCCGGGCGGTACGCCACACTCGGGCGATCCAACCTGAACCCCACATCCACGCCAACCGGACCATGATCACCGCGGCCACGACGACCACGCCGGTCAGGACCAAGCGCCCCAGCGGTCCCCGGGCTTCCACCCTGAAAGTGTGGAACTCGAGGCCGACCAGTGTGAACAGGGCAGCATTGATGAGGAACACAAGGGTCTCCCAGAAGGCGTTGGACACCAGCCGGCTCCGGGCCGAAAACGCCCCACTACTGCTGTGCCATCCCAGGTAGAGCCCGGCGCTGACGGCCGCCAGAACTCCCGATGCGTGCGCCGCCTCTGCCGGCAGGTAGGCGACGTACGCCAGGAGGATCGAGCCGGCGATCTCTACCGGGGGGTCGTCAATGCGGTTGCGGAGCCAACGGCCGACAATGCCGACGGCCAAGCCGATGCCGATGCCGATGACCACCGAGTAGACGATGCTCCCGGCCGTGTGCAGAACAGAGAACTGGCCCGTCGTAGCGGCCGTGACCGCCGCCGCGTAGAGGACGAGCGCAGTGGCGTCGTTGAAAAGGGCTTCGCCCTCCAGGATGGTGAGTAGACGCCTGGGTAGGCCGACCCTCCTGGCCACGGCCGTGGCCGCCGCCGCATCGGTAGGCCCCACCGCCGTGCCCAGCACGAACGAGATCGGCCATGACAGATGGCCGACCCAATGAGCCACGGCCGCCACCCCGAACGCGGTCGCTACTACTAACAGGACGGCGAGCGCGCCTATGGAGCGGGCATCACGGTAAAACCCCGTGGGAGACGAGGTGACCGCGGCGTCGAAAACGAGCAGCGGGAGCAGGCCGAGCAGGACCACGTCCGGCTCGAGGGAGACGTCCGGCACGAACGGCAGGAACCCGATGACTAGCCCGGCGACGACCAGCACTACCGGCGCCGGGATCCCCACCTGGCGTAGAACGGCGACCGCCAGCAGAGTTACCGACGCGAGGCAGAGAATGACGAGTAGCTGACCTGAGCTCACTATCGAATACTGGTAGCTCGGCTCGCCAGGCGCACGAATGACCGGCTGACGGCGCGTTGCTCAACCGGGCCGGAGCAGTCGCGTTACCGTCCTGCGTACGCAGACCACGCCTGAGCGACGGCAGGTCGTCGGCTACTTGCTCTTCTCGGACGCCATTTCCGCATTCAACGCCCTGTCGTCGACGTTTATCACCCACGAGCTGTTCGACGATAGCGCTTCGCGCGCTTCGGACTTCCTGTTCGAACTTATCCTCGCCATTCAATTCGTCGCAGTGCGGTAGGTCTCGTGCGGTAGGTCTCGTGCGGTAGGCCTGGCGAAGTTCGGGCTCGGTGCCAATCGCCATCTCATGACAGGCCGACGACGAAGTTGATCGTCGTGGCGAGTATGACTGCGCCAAGAAGGAAAGAAATCAATGCATGCCTGAGGGCGGCGGCCCGGATCGTGGTCGTCTTCAGATCGGTGTCCGATACTTGGTAAGTCATCCCGATAGTGAAGGCCAGATAGGCGAAGTCGAGGTACCGGGGCGGGGCGTCCTGATTGAAGTCCACTCCGCCTCCAGCGGCGTGATAGAGCCGGGCGTAGCGAAGGGTAAAGAGCGTGTGGACGAGCTGCCATGACAAGGCCACGCTGGCCACTGCCAGCCCGGCCAGCAGCCCCCGGGTCTCTGATTTGGCCGAGTTGGCCGCCACCAGGACCACCCCGACTGCGATCAGGCTGGCCAGGCTGGCGGCCAGGAGGAGAGCGTCAGTTGTCGCCCGAGTGGGGTCCTCCCGCTGGGCGTGTTCGGCGGTCGCGCTGGCGTCCATCGGTGCGACACCTACCCATGTCATGAACGAGAAGGTAGCGGCGGCCGCGTCCCAGCCGATGAGCGGCGCATAGACCCAGGCTCCGAGCCCGCCGCTGACGCCGGCCGCCACCGCGCCGATGATCATCATGACGATTAGCCCTCGGCGCGAGGTGGACGAGTCCCACCACGAATAGGCGACCCTCAAGAGACCTCTCGACCCGCCCGGCTTGCTCACGTTCACAGTGAAGCAGTTCCGGGCCAGCCGGGCCTTCAATCACAATTGGCGGACCCGGGGCGTAATCTACTTCAGGTATGGCTTCTGACGAGTTGGCCGTCACAACTTGCTACCTGGAACATCTCACCGACGACGATCTTGCCTTGTTGTGTGACCCCTATGGCAGTGGGGCGGCGAGCAGCGACTACAGGCGCTTCGTGCGCGGCCGGCGCGGGGGCGTCGAAGGCCTTCTAAGTGGTCGCGACGTGTTCGAAGCGCTCTTTGTCCCCGATCGAGGCCCAGGCCCGGTGGTTCAAGCCACGCCGTTCCTCGCCTTCGCTGTCGCGGTGCAACACACCGGGCAAGAACTGAGTTCGACCACCTACGTGCCGGAATGGACCGGGGTGGGCCGGCGCACGCCAGTGTTTGACGTGCCCAGATTGCTGGAGTTCATGGCCTCCCCTTGGCGTCGTTTCTTCTTGGCTGAGCTGTTGGCCTCGTATACGCGCGTGGCCAGCGGGTCGGTCCTGGTGGCCACGCGCCGCGGGGTGCGCCGCCAGCGGTTCTCAGAACTGGACCCGGTCCACCTGGCTGGCCTGCTCGAGGTGGTCCCCGATGTCGAACGGCCGGGTGTGCTGCGGCGGCTCGGGGACCTGGCTCTGTTTTTGACCGGCGTTTTCCCGGACTACGTCGCCCGTCGCGGTTTTGGCCCCGTGGACCAGGGCCGCCTTCTGCGGGCCAGCAGGGTTGGGGTGGGCCCGCCGCGCCGGGCCGGGGCAGCCAGCGGGAGGCCGGTAGCGGGCGAGGACGAGGACGCCGTGACCTTGCTCGGTCAGCTTGGCCGGCGCTGGTACCACGGGGCGTTCCGACTGCTGGTGGGCCCGTCCCGGCCAACGTCGCCGTCATCGGCGAGATGCCGGAACGCTTCAACGATGCCCGGCGCATCCTGGGCGTAATGGCCGAGCGCTTCCTCTTTCCGCACCGGGAGCAATGGTTCGGTATAGGCCCGAACTAACGAGGTCCCAAACGGGGTAATCGGCCGCCAAAGCACGGTCGGAAGGAATTCGGCCGGAAGGAATTCGGCCGCCCAGAATTCGGCCGGCCGAATTCTGGCGGCCGGCCCTCGGGTTTCTCGATGGTCCTTTAGCTGAACGCTTCGGGCGGCGGCCGTTGACAACGCGGCTGACAACGCGGCTGACAACGCGGCTGACAGCGCGGTTGACAACGACCGGGCTCAGGCGCTAAACGACTGTGATGACCGCTCAACAGTTCACCCTCTCTAATAGTGACTTCGACCGTCTCTTCGAGAAACTGAAAAACTGGGGGCGTTGGGGGGCGGACGACGAATTGGGGACGCTCAACTTTCTCGGCGACAAAGAGGTGGCTGAGGCGGCGCGATTGGTCAAGACGGGCCGGCGAGTTTCACTCGCCAGGGTGATAGACACCGTCGCCGGGCCAGACAATCTACGGCCGGCATTACACTACATGACCCGGATGGGCGACAAGGGCGAGGATGAGTCGACGTACTACATGGACTTCATCGGGGTCGACTTCCACGGCAAGTCGGCCAGCCATATCGATGCCCTACCGCACGTTGCCTATAAGGGCATGCTTTATAACGGCAAGCGGGCGGCGGACGTCGTTGGCTCGAAAGGGTCGTCCTTCGCCCCGGTCTCCCGCTTGGCCGGGGGAGTGGTGGCCAGGGGCGTCCTCCTGGACGCTGCTCGTGCCCGCCAGGTGGACTGGCTCGACGCACCCTGCGCGCTGGGAGCCGAGGACCTCGAAGCTATCGCCCGCACCCTGGGTGTCGAAGTGCGCCGGGGAGATGCTGTGCTCCTGCGGACCGGGCACATGCGCCGGCGCCGTACTCTTGGGCCGTGGGACCCTGACCTGGCGGACGCCGGGTTAGCCGCCTCAGGCCTGGAGTGGCTGGCCCAACATGAGATCTCTCTCCTCGGCGGGGACGGTGACAGCGACGCCAGACCAAGCCCGGTGGAGGGCGTGGGTGGCCCCATCCACGTGTTGTCCGTCGCCGCCATGGGGATGTGCCTGCTCGACAACCTCGACCTGGAAGGCTTGAGCGAGGCGTGCGCGCAGGCGGGAACCTTCGAGTTCCTTCTCGTTGTCGCCCCACTGGTCGTGCCCGGTGGAACAGGTTCGCCCGTCAACCCGCTCGCCCTGCTGTAGGGTTCCTTCTCGCTTTAACCGAAATGACCGAGGTCGTCGATCTTGGCCAGCTCGTCGTCGTTCAGCTCGAACCCGTCCAGGTTGAAGTTCTCCTCCATCCGTTCACGATGAACGGATTTTGGTATGACGACGAACCCGTGCTCCAGGTGCCAACGCAACACCACTTGAGCGGCTGTCACCCCGTGTGCTTCCGCCACCTCAACCAATACCGGCGACGTGAGCCGACTTCGTTTCAACCCGCTGTACCCCTCGAGGACGACACCGCGCTCGGCCAGCTCGGCCACACGACGGGGGTCGTAAAGCGACGGGCTCCAGGGAATCTGGTTGACCGCGGGGGTAACGCCCGTGGCCTCTATAAGTTCATCGATCTGTCCAGTGCTGTAATTGCTGACGCCGATGGCTGCAGCCTTGCCGGCGTCCGCGACTTCGACGAACGCTTTCCACGTCTGTGGCCAGGCCTCACCGTTCGGTGGCCAGTGGACGAGCCATAGATCGACGTACTCGGTCCCGAGGTCCCGCAGGCTGGCCTCTATCGTCTCCCGCTCGCGCCCAGCGTTCTGGGGCGGGCATTTTGTGGTGATAAATATCTCCCGCCGTTCAATACCGCTATCCCGTACGGCCGCCCCGACCTCGGCTTCGTTGGAGTAACCGGTGGCCGTATCGATGTGGCGATAGCCGACATCGAGCGCCGTCCGCACCACCTGGCGGGCGTCTCGGGCGTCGACCTGAAACGTCCCGAAGCCAAGGAGCGGCATCTTGCCGCCGCCCCGGAGTTCCACGGTTCGGCCGTCGCTGTTGGGCATGCGCTCGACTCTAGCGGGCGGCCGGGCCCATTATCTCAGGCCATTGGCCTAAGTCAGGCCCCGCCCGGATAGGTACTCGTAGCTGCGGCGCACCTTCTCCCAGATGTCTCCTTCGCATCCATCGAGCTCGACGATGTCCCAGCGGACGGCACTGTTCGCCCCGAGCACTCGGTCGACATCCATTTTCCCGTCGCCGACGGCAAGATGATTGTCCGCACCCCTGTCGATCGGGCCATCTTTGATGTGCAAGTAGTGCACGCGTGGGCCGAGGGAGCGTACCAGGTCGGCGGCATCGACTCCTCCCACTTGCGCCCAGTACGTGTCGACCTCCATGGTGACCTCCGGGTCCAGGCGTTCGACGAACTTGTCGTAGGCCAGCTCGCCATCCTGGCCACGAGCAAATTCCCACCAATGGTTGTGGTACCCGAGCTCGATCCCGTACGACTTGGCCACCGGCGCTACGGCGTTGAACGCGTCGGCGGCCCGGCCAATGGCGTCGTCGTCGGCAAAAAACTCAGGCCGCAAGCTCGGGAACACCGATGGTGCCCCCAGTTCCGTGAGTTCGGTGAACGTCGCTTCAGCCGCGTCCTTGTCCGGGAGCGGCGTGTGGGCACTCGACAGCTCGAGGCCAGCGTCCGCCAGGTCGGCCCGCATCCTGGCTGGCGACAGCCCATATAGTCCGGCTGTCTCCACCGCTTTGTAACCAATTCTGCTCAACTTCGCCAGCGTATCGTTTAGAGACTGCTCGACTTCTCGCCGGACCGTCCACATCTGTATAGAAATCCTGGCCATTGATGACACTCCGTCTTGTAGGTTCCTTAATATTCCTACCCGGGAGACCAGGTAGTCGACAAAAGCGAATTGCTGCCCGGTACCGGTCGAGATCAGACGCTCATCGCCCGCGCTGACTCGGCCGTCAGATGGCGGTGTACCCTCCATCGGCCTGCAGGTTGGCCCCGGTTATAAACGCGGCCTCCTCCGATAGGAGGAAAACAACCGGAGCCGCGATATCGGCGGCGGAGGCAAAGCGCCCGATCGGGTGGGCGGCCAGAATGGCGTTTTTAGCCGCCGCCGGGTCGGTTTGATCACTCAAGTAGCTGTCCAGGAACTCTCCGGCTATGGAGCCCGGGCCGACCACGTTGCACCGTATCCCGTACGGCGCATAGTCAGTGGCGATCTGCCTGCTTAACTGGAGGACGGCCCCTTTGGAGGCGCAGTAGGCGGGCTGCTCAGGCAGGCCCACGATGGCGGATATCGACCCGATGTTCACGATCGCCCCGGCGGTGCCTCGCTGGCGGAACTGGCGAACGGCTCGGCGACAGCACAGAAAAACTCCCGTAACGTTGACTCTCAGGGTACGCTCCCACTCCGCCAATTCGAGGTCCTCCAGGCGCACGGCTCTGAGCACTGCGGCCGCGTTCACCAAACCGTAGATGTCGCCAAACTGGGCGGTGGCCATGTCGAACAGATTGTCAACGGCGCCCTCGTCTGTGACATCCACCTCGACCCCGACGACCTCGCCGCCAGTCGATCTGGCCTCTTCGCAGGCAGTGTCGAGCCAGTCCTTGCGGATGTCCCCGGCGACCACCCTGGCTCCTAGGCTGGCCAATCGGCGTACGGTTGCAGCCCCGAGGCCGCGACCGCCACCGGTGACGACGACTACCTTCCCGGTCAAGCTGCTCATGGCGCGTCATCCTATTCGGGCTGGTCGTCACGCGCCTTATGTAGATCTCCGGCTGAGGGTTCGTCCGGCAGTCCAGGCGCGGCGTCCGCGCCGCCTCCGGGGGAAGGCCCGACGAGCAACATGATCGATGACAGGATGCTGGTGTTCCAATCACCTACCAGTTCCCACGCCCTGGCAATACCGATCAATAAGGAGGAGATGAGGATGTAGCCGATGTTGGCTATGGCGGATGTGTTGTGGATGTTGCCAATCAGGATGATCCCGAACGCCAGCTCGAACCCGAACACCAATAACAGGAGTGTCACCAGTACGGGTTGTTGTGACCCCAGATCTTGACCGGACGTGGCCTTGAGCGTTTGCCGAATACCGGCGGCGGTAAATAGGACCCCCGTGACCCCGAGGACGAGGGCGGGATAGCCGACGTTAGTGCCCGGCACAAGCCCGAAGAGAGTCACGGTGAGGGCGTTGATGAAGGCCAAAAACGAGGCCGCCGCCCTGAACTGGCGGACCACTCTTGGGCGCGCCCCCGAGCGGCTCTCGGAAACCGATAGAGCTACGAACAACAAGCCGATCAGAGTGGCGGCGGATGTGGCTATGACGACAAACAGGTTGCTGTAACTTCCGGTTGCCATGGCCTTTACGCTACAGATTTAGAAGAGTGCTGCTACAAAGACGTCAAACCACCCGGTCGAGATTGGCGTTTATTGCCAGGCGGCCGAAGAGTCGATTACGACAACTCCGTTCGAAGCGAGGTCGAATTCGGTGGCCTGAGCCGCTTCTGTTGACGTGGCCGCGGAGAGGTCGCTGAGCAGACGGGCGTGCAGGCGGGCGCCGAGGGCGTCCCGGATCGTGGCCGAAACACACACGTCCTCAGCTAAACCGCAAACGTCGACGGCGTGGATTCCTTGTTCGCCAAGGAGCTTCCCGAGCGGCCGGCCCGACTCGTCTACGCCTCTAAAGCCTGAGAGGTCCCCGGCGTACTGACCCTTGTGCACCTGCGCATCCAGGAGCTCGGTGATCTGGCGGCCCGCCCCACGAGACAGTTCCGGGTCGAGTTCGGCCCCTCGCGATTCGGCCAGACAGTGGACGGGGTACGTGATGAAGTGGTCATCCTCGGGCTCTATATGCCAGTCCTGCGTGGTAACGACAAAGGCGTACCGGTCCCGTGATTCGCTGACGTAGGTCCCAATCCGGTACGCCACGTCGTCCCCTCCCGCCACCTCGAGCGCGCCTCCCTCGGTGAAGTCGTTCTGGACGTCCACGATGATGAGTGCTCGGGGGTCGCCCGTACCGGTCGCGGGCGAAGAGGTCATATGAGACTCCGTTCTTGGAGGACGGTCGCCGCCCGCAGGGCTGGCCCGCCGGGGCAACCGAGCCCGTTCGACGCCATCCTAGGTCGCGACCTCAGGAAACTTGCGCGCTCGAGCGGCAAAATCGAGGGAGGTGCGGTCGAGATGGCTTCGAAGCGCAGAGGTAAGCCGTTCCCTGGTCCGTGGGCGGGCCAGGCCCGGGCCCGGCGCGCGATGATTCACAAGTGAAGCCAAAGTTCAGTCCACAGCCCACGCCATGGCCCATTCGCGTCGACCTTCGCAGCGACACGGTGACTCGGCCCACCGAGGCCATGCGCCGGGCGATATTCGATGCGCGGGTCGGGGACGAACAGCTGGGCGAAGACCCGAGCGTGAACCAACTGGTGGAAACGGTGGCCGAACTGCTCGGCAAACCGGCGGCGGTGTTCCTGCCGTCAGGGACGATGTGCAATCAGATCGCTCTGGCTCTTCACTGTCGGCCGGGCGACGAGTTCTACTGTGACCGCACGGCCCACCCCCTCCACGCGGAAGCAGGCGGCCCCGCTGCCCTCGCCGGCGCCCAGGCGTGCGCTATCGACGGTGAGCGGGGGGTCTACACGGCTGAACAGCTGGCTTCCGCGTTGTCGCCATTGTCCAGGTATGCGCCGGAGCCACGGCTGGTGTGGGTCGAGCAGACCGCCAACCTGGCCGGCGGCACCATCTGGCGGCGCGACGACATCTCGGCTGTGACCGACGTGGCCAGGGCGCAGCGGCTCCTTACCCACCTCGACGGAGCGCGGCTGTTCAATGCCACAGTCGTGACGGGCGAGCCGCCGTCGTCCGTGGCGGCGCCGTTCGACAGCGTATGGATCGATTTCTCCAAGGGCCTCGGGGCACCCGTCGGTGCTGCACTGGCCGGCGGCGAAGACTTCATCGACGACGCGTGGCGGCTCAAGCAGCGGCTCGGCGGGTCCATGCGGCAGGCGGGGGTTCTGGCCGCGGCCGCCAGTTACGCCCTGGCCCATCACGTCGAGCGGCTGGCCGACGACCACATACGCGCCCGCCAGCTGGCCAACGCTATGGCCGAGATGGACGGCATCGAGCTCGACGCCGCCCAGGTGGAGACGAACATCGTGATCTTCGGCGTTGATTGCGCCGGCGGCGCCGCTTCTTTCCTCGGCCTTCTGCTCGAAAAGCACGGTGTCCGAGGAAGCCTGGCCGGGCGGGACCGAATACGCTTCGTAACCCACCTCGACATAAACGATGAAGACATCAACACCGCCATCGAGGCGGTGCGGGACGCCATGGTCGACCTCGGGTGAGCTTCCCGCCGCTCACCCGGGATGAGGACTAGCGGGCTGCTACCTGTGCCCCCTGCAGGGCGGCGGCGACCACGACACGGGCCTCCTCCTGGATGGCACCCAGGTGTTCTTGGCCCTTGAAGGACTCCGCGTAAATCTTGTACACGTCCTCGGTGCCAGACGGGCGGGCCGCGAACCACCCTGACTTTGTCTCCACCTTCAGTCCGCCAATTGCGGCTCCGTTGCCCGGCGCGGTCGTCAGTTTGGCGGTGATCGGCTCGCCGGCCAATTCGGTGGCCGTCACATCTTCGGGCTGGAGCTGGGCCAGAGCTGCCTTTTCCTCCCTGGTTGCCGGCGCGTCGACACGGGCGTAGGCGGGGTCGCCGAAGCGCTCGGCCAGGGCGCGGTAGCACTCGCTCGGGGTTTGCCCCGTGGTAGCCGTGATCTCTGATGCCAGAAGGCACAACAGGATCCCGTCCTTGTCGGTCGTCCACACGCCTCCGTCCCGGCGTAAGAACGACGCCCCTGCACTCTCCTCTCCCCCGAACCCGATGGTCCCGTCGATAAGTCCGTCGACGAACCACTTGAACCCGACGGGTACTTCATAGAGGTGGCGCCCGAGGCTGGCGGTGACCCGGTCGATCATGCTCGACGAGACGAGCGTCTTGCCGACCGAGACCCCGGCCGCCCAATCCGGCCGGTGCGTGAAAAGGTACTCGATAGCGACGGCGAGGAAATGGTTAGGGGTCATTAGCCCCCCGTCGGGCGTGACCACGCCGAAACGGTCGGCGTCGGCGTCGTTGCCGGTGGCCACCCCGAACTCCGTGCGTCGCTCGATCAGAGAGGCCATTGCATACGGTGACGAGCAGTCCGTACGGATCTTCCCGTCCCAATCCAGGGTCATGAAGCGCCACGTCGGGTCGACTTCCTTGTTGACTACCGTCAGGTCGAGGCCGTAGCGCTCGCCGATGGCCCCCCAGTAACCGACGCTCGCCCCTCCGAGCGGGTCGGCGCCAATTCGGACGCCGGCCGCCGCTACGGCTGATAGGTCGATGGCGGAGGCGAGGTCTGAAACGTAGGAATCAAGGAAGTCGTACCGCTTCGTCGTGCTGGCCGTCCGGGCGGAACGGATCGAGGCCCGGCGGACCTCCCGCAGGCCGCCAGAGAGCAAGGCGTTGGCGCGGTCCTGGATCACCGCCGTTACATCCGTAGGCGCCGGCCCGCCGTCAGGCGGGTTGTACTTGAAGCCACCGTCTGGCGGCGGGTTGTGAGAAGGAGTGACCACGATCCCGTCGGCCCGGCCCCCTTCTGCGGACCGATTGTGGACCAGTACTGCATGCGAGAGCGCGGGCGTCGGTGTATACCCGTCGCGTGCGTCGATGAGCACAGTCGTATCGTTGGCGGCCAACACCTCCAGCGCTGTCACCCACGCTGGCTCCGACAGGGCGTGAGTGTCACGGGCCAGGAAAAGTGGACCGTCGATGCCGGCGCGCGCTCGGTATTCGCAGATCGCCTGGGTTATGACGGCAATATGGTCGTCGTTGAAGCTCAGACGGAGGCTGGAACCCCTGTGCCCGGAAGTCCCAAAAGACACCCGCTGGTCCGGGAGGCCGGGATCGGGGTGCTCGCTGTAGTACGCCGTTATCAGGTTGGGGACGTCAACGAGGTCGGAGGGAGCGGCAGGCTGTCCGGCACGGGGGTGGTTGGGCACGGTCCCTCCTCTTCGGTTGGTTACACATGGAGCGTATTGCCTCGCGGCGCCATTGCGGGCTGGGGGGCGAAGCCAGGGCCGCACCACCCCGACCCCCTTGCTCATGAGGTTAGGTGGTCATGACGTCAGGCTCTCATGAAGTTACGATCGCCACCTTCAATCGGCCGGTCTGGGGACGGGCGTACAGCGAATAGGCCCTTTGCGCATCAGCCACCGGGACAACATGAGATACGTAGCTGCCGAAGTCCTTCTTGTGCTTGGCCAGGTACGTAGCTCCGTCCTCGAGGACCCGGGGCCAACCGCCCGTAGTCCGGCCCGAGGCATAGGTCAGGACCTTTTCGTATATCTGGCGGCACGGGATGACATAGGCGGGGTCGACTACTTCGCCGAACCCGAACACAAACCCTCCCACGGCTGTCGCCTGGATGGCGTCGACGATCGTCTCGTTCTGGTGCCCCACGACCTCCACCACCACCTCGGGACGGGAGTCGTTCCCTAGACGGCTCAGCCAATCGCGGCTCGTAGTGGCAAAAAATGCGTCTGCGCCGTAAGCGGCGGCCGTCTCAGACCGCTCCACCGGGTCGATGGCGCTGAGGTTTGCCACCCCTCGGTTCCTCAAAATGTGACAGAACGAGAGCCCGCACGGCCCGACGCCGATAACGGCCGCGGTGCGGCCCTGGATGTCGGGGAACTGCCCGGCGGCGCGGAGGACGGTGCCGACGGGCTGGATCGCCACCGCCTCTGCATCGTCGAACCCATCGGGTACCGCAATGATCGAGGTGGCAGAGCACGTCACCACCTCCGACAGTGTTGCCGCGGGGCCGAGCGTACCGACCACCCGCTGAGAGGTTTTGAAGAGCGGGCTGGCGGTTTCGATTACTTCACCTACGACTTCGTGCACGGGCGCGCCCCCGAAGTCGCCGTTACTTGACTTCCCCATTGCGCCGTTCAACCTCGGCATGTCGCTACCGCACAGGCCAGCGACGAGCACACGCAGGCGGACCAGCCCTTCTTGCAACTCGCCGGAGTCTTCCGGGACCTCGACGCGCTGTACAAAGCCGGGCGCCACCACGCGGTACGACCACATCAGACTGCTCCTTTCGCTGCCTAACCGAGGTTCGCGAAACTAGCTGAGCGACCGCCGAAGGAGTATTTGCCCACTCGAAGCCACCGCTTTACGGTGCGTTATACAGTACGCCGGTAAGAGCCTCCGACCTCGAACAACGCGGCGCTGATCTGGCCCAGCGAGGCGCAGCGGACGGTCTTCATCAACTCCTCGAAGACGTTCCCGCTCGAAAGCACGCTCCGCTGAAGGGCGGCCAGGGCGGCCGGCCGCTCGGAACTATGACGACCCTGGAACTCGCGGAGGCGGCGGAGTTGCCCGCATTTTTCCTCTTCGCTCGAGCGGGCGAGCTCGAGGTGGTCCGCAGGATCGCTCCCCGCAGGGTTGACGAAGGTGTTGACGCCGATGATCGGCAGCGTCCCGTCGTGCTTGCGCTGTTCGTAGAGCATCGAATCATCCTGGATGCGGCCGCGCTGGTAGCCGGTTTCCATCGCGCCGAGAACGCCGCCACGTTCGGAGAGCCGTTCGAGTTCTGAGAGGACGGCTTCCTCCACCAGGGCGGTGAGTTCTTCGATGACGAAGCTGCCCTGCAACGGGTTTTCGTTGGCGGCCAGGCCCCACTCGCGGTTAATCACCAGCTGGATGGCCAGGGCGCGCCGGACCGAACCAGGCGTCGGCGTCGTCACCGCCTCGTCGAACGCATTCGTGTGCAAGCTGTTGGCGTTGTCGTAAACGGCACAGAGCGCCTGCAATGTCGTCCTTATGTCGTTGAACGCCATTTCCTGGGCGTGCAGCGATCGCCCTGACGTCTGGATGTGGTACTTCAACTTCTGGGACCGCTCGTTCCCCCGATAACGGTCTCGCATGGCTATGGCCCATATGCGCCGGGCGACGCGACCGATCACGCTGTACTCGGGGTCCATCCCGTTGGAGAAGAAGAACGAAAGGTTCGGCGCAAAATCATCTATTTGCATGCCTCGGGCGAGATAAGCCTCGACATAGGTAAAAGCATTGGCCAACGTGAAGGCCAGCTGGGTAATGGGGTTGGCGCCGGCCTCGGCGATGTGGTACCCAGAAATGGAGACGGAGTAGAAATTGCGGACGCAGTTGTGAACGAAGTACTCCTGGATATCACCCATCACCCGCAGCGAAAACTCGGTTGAGAAGATGCAGGTGTTCTGACCCTGGTCCTCTTTCAATATGTCCGCCTGGACGGTGCCGCGCACGTTCGTCAGGACAAAAGCACGCACCTCCGCTGCCTCTTCGGCGCTGGGCGGCCGCCCATGCTCATCGGCGAACCGCTCGAGCCGCTGGTCGATGGCGGTGTTCAGGAACATGGCCAGGATCGCCGGCGCGGGCCCATTGATCGTCATCGATACCGACGTCGATGGGTCACAGAGGTCGAAGCCGTCGAAAAGGGCTTTCATGTCGTCCAGCGTCGCCACGGATACGCCCGACGTACCGATCTTCCCGTAGATATCCGGCCGTTCGTCGGGGTCGAAACCATAAAGGGTGACGGGGTCGAAGGCCGTGGAAAGCCGCGTCGTCGGTTGATCGCGGGCGAGCAAGTGAAAGCGCCGGTTGGTCCGGAAGGGGTCGCCCTCGCCGGCGAACATCCGGGTGGGCTGCTCTTCTTCGCGTTTGAACGGGAAAACGCCAGCGGTGAAAGGGAACCTCCCGGGCAGGTTCTCGGAACGTAGCCATCGCAGCAGCTCGGCCCGGCCGGTGTAGCGGGGTAGGGCGACGTGCGGCACGCGTGTCCCCGAGGGCGAGATCTGGGCGAGTGCTCTGGTGCGTATGGCCCCGTTTGCGCTCAGCTCGATCTCGGCGCCGGAGTAGTCGCGCACGGTCTGGGGCCAGTTCTCGAGCATGCGGCGAGCTTCGAGGTCGACCGCGGCCGACGCCTCCCGGTTCAATTTGTCGAGCCCGGCCACCTCGACGCCGCGTTCCAATGCGAAGGCCATCGTCTCAGCTACCGCCTCCGAGCGCTTTACAGTTGCCACCTGGTCGCTCGTTCGCTCGTGGTACGCACGGACCGTTTCGGCTATTTCGGCCAGATAACGGTCACGGGCGTTGGGGACCATGACCGAGGCGCCATCTGAGACCTTGCCCGCTACGGGCGGGAGGGACCCGTCGTCGAGGGAAAGGCCGTACCCCGTGAGGGCACTGCGGACGTGTTGGTACAGGGCCGTGACCCCGTTATCGTTCAACCGAGAAGCGATAGTCCCGAACACCGGGAGGCCTTCGGGTGCGGTGGAAAAAGCCTCGTGGCCGCGGGCCCACTGGCGGCGGACGTCGCGGAGCGCGTCTCTGGCCCCGCGCCGGTCGAACTTGTTGATGGCGACAATGTCGGCCAGGTCCAGCATGTCTATTTTCTCGAGTTGCGAGGGCGCGCCGAACTCGGGCGTCATAACGTAAATCGAAACGTCGGCAATATCCGTTACCGCCGAACCTCCTTGCCCGATGCCAGGAGTTTCAACGATGACGAGGTCGAACCCGGCCGACCGGCAGGCGTCGACCACGAGCGGGACCGGGGGCGGTACCTCGGACTGCGCCCCCCGGGTGGCCAGAGAGCGAAAGAAGATCCGGGGCGAGTCGATGGCGTTCATCCTGATGCGATCGCCGAGCAGGGCACCCCCACCGCGGCGGCGGGTGGGGTCGATGGCGAGGACCGCTATGCGCAACCGGTCACCGAAATCGAGCCGGAACCTCCTGACCACCTCGTCCGTCAGGCAGGACTTGCCGGAACCCCCCGTCCCGGTGATCCCGAGCACGGGGACGTGGGCCGGAACATTCGCCTCGATCTCCAGCCGTTGTCGTTCCGGCAGCGTCCCGGCCTCGAGGGCGGTAACGACCCGAGCGAGGGCACTCGCGTCACCGGCCATGAGGCCGTCCAGAGATGCGGGGACGTTGGTCGCCAGATTGATGTCACAGTCCTCGATCAGCACATTGACCATGCGCGCCAAACCGAGGCGCTGGCCATCGGCCGGGGAGAAAATATGGCGGACGCCGTACGCCTCGAGCTCGGCGATCTCCCGCGCCACGATGACTCCTCCGCCACCGCCGTACACCTTTACGTCCGGCCGGCCCTCGGCCCGGACCCGGTCCACGAGGTACTTGAAGTACTCGACGTGGCCACCCTGATAAGAACTGACCGCCACACCCTGGACGTCCTCCGCAATGGCGGCCGTTACCACCTCGTCGACGGACCGGTTGTGCCCGAGGTGGACGACCTCGGCTCCCTGCGCCTGGAGCAGCCGGCGGATGATATTGATGGCGGCGTCGTGCCCGTCGAACAAGCTGGCCGCGGTTATGAAGCGCACCGGGTAAGTCGGCACGTAGAGCGGCGCCTGTGGGTCGACAGCGGCGGTCACGCCGACGGTCATAGGAAGTACAATAGTCCAATACCGGAGTAATGGTCGGCCCGGCCCGATCGTGCATTCAGTAGCGTCGGTCCATCACGGCGGCCGTCGGACCGCCTGAAGCAAGCGGAGGCAGGGAGATGCCTGGATCTGTAGTGGTGTCTGGAGCTCGAACCCCGATCGGCAAGCTCGGCGGTGCGCTCGGTTCTGTCAGTCCTGTGGATCTGGGCGCGCTGGCCATTACCGAGGCGCTCAGACGGGGCGGGGTCCTACCCGGGACGGTGGACTACGTGATCATGGGCCACGTCTTACAGGCCGGCCAGGGTCAGAACCCGGCCCGCCAGGCCGCTGTAGGAGCCGGTGTCCCCATGGACGTGCCGGCCATGACCGTCAATAAGGTCTGCTTGTCCAGCCTCAACGCGCTCTACCTGGCTGACCTGATGATCGCCGCCGGCGAGGCGGAGGTGGTCATAGCCGGCGGCATGGAGTCGATGTCGCAGGCTCCGTACCTGCTGGATGGGGCGCGCGCCGGTCTTGGCTTCGGCGACACAGGGTTGCGCGACGACATTGTGGCGGACGGTCTTAGCTGCGCTTTCGACCAGCTCACGATGGGATGCGCTACGGACCGGGACGCGGCCGCGGCGAGCATTACACGCCAAGAGCAGGACGCCGTAGCTGTCCGTTCCCACGATCGGGCCGCCGCCGCCACCAAAGCGGGCCGCCTCGCCGAGGAGATAGTCCCGGTGAGTGTGGCCAGACGCCGGGGAGACCCGATCCTTGTCCTGGAGGACGAGGGCATTCGGCCCGGGACCACGCAGGAGCAGCTGGCTGGGCTCCGGTCGGCCTTTTCCGACGGGGGCACGATAACGGCCGGCAACGCCAGCCAGATTTCCGACGGAGCGGCTGCGCTCGTGGTGGCGGCGCCGGCCGCGGCGGCGAGGCTCGGGGTGAGCCCGCTGGCCGAAGTTGTCTCCTACGGCCAGGTCGCCGGCCCGGGCACGTCGCTCCTCACCCAGCCGTCACGCGCTATCGCTTGCGCCCTCCAACGTGGAGGCCTCACGGTCAGCGACCTCGAGGTGGTCGAAGTCAACGAGGCGTTTGCGGCCGTCGTCGTAGCGTCGGCGCTGGACCTTTCCATTCCCGACGACATCCTGAACCCGAACGGCGGCGCCATCGCCCTCGGCCATCCACTCGGCATGTCGGGAGCGCGACTGGCCCTAACGCTCAGCTACGAGCTATCCCACCGCGGCGGGACAGGAGTGGCGGCGCTATGCGGGGGTGGAGGCCAGGGCGACGCCCTCGTACTGCGCTCGCTGGGCGCATGAGCGCCGTCGTCATCACCGAGCGGGTCGGCAAGGTGGCGGTCATTCGGTTGGACCGCCCCCCGGTGAACGCCCTATCGCGAGCGTTGCTGGCCGAGCTCGGCGAGGCGGTTGAGGCACTCGCCACCAACCTGCCCGGGGCCGTCTTGATCAGGGGCATGGACCGTATCTTCTCGGCCGGCGCAGACGTCACCGAGTTCGGCGGCGGGGCGCGCGCCCGCGAGGTCGCCGGGGCGTTTGGAGAGGTCCTGGACGCCCTCGCCGCCTTGCCGCGCGCCACTGTCGCGGCCATCGCTGGAGGCGCCTTCGGCGGTGGGCTCGAGTTGGCGCTCGCCTGCGACTTTCGGGTCGTGGCCAGTGGGGCGCGGCTCGGCCAACCCGAGATCCTGCTCGGCATCATCCCCGGCGGAGGTGGGACGCAGCGCCTGGCCCGCCTGGTGGGGCCGGCGCGGGCCAAGGACCTCGTGTTCACCGGGCGCTTCCTGAACGCGGAAGAAGCCCTGGAGATCGGGTTGGCAGACCGGGTAGTGGAAGCCGAAAACCTGGTGGCCGACGCCATGGAGTTCGCATCCCGTCTAGCAGCGGGTGCCGTCGTCGCCCAGGGGCTGGCCAAGCAGGCCATCGACGATGGCTTGGGTCTGCCGTTGGCTGACGGCTTGGCCCTCGAGCGCGAGCTCTTCGCCAGGACGTTCGCCACAAGCGACGCTGAAATCGGGGTGCGTTCGTTCCTCGAGCGGGGACCGGGGAAGGCCGAGTTCATCGGCGCGTAACAGGTTCCCCCGTCCTAAACGCCTCGGGCGACCCGTGAACTAATGGATACTGGGAGCGTGGCACAGCGAAACGTGCTCGGAAGCGAACTGGAGCCGTGCGGCGTCGAGCCGATGACCGGTTTTTACCGCGACGGCTGTTGCACTTTCGGTCCCGACGACCTCGGCTCTCACACCGTATGTGCGGTAGTTACCGCCGAGTTCCTCGAGCACCAGCAACGGATCGGTAACGACCTGGTCACGCCCGTACCCGAGTACCGCTTTCCCGGGCTCGTCCCGGGCGATCGCTGGTGCGTGACGGCGGCCAACTGGATGCGCGCCTATCGGGACGGAGCGGCGTGTTTCGTCATACTGGCATCGACGAACGAGGCGGCGCTCGAGATAGTGCCCCGGACCGCGCTCGAGGAGCACGCCGTTGATGTGCCTCCGAGCCTCCATGGCCTCGACGCCCCGCCTACCGAACCGCCCACCGAGCCTTCCTGAGCGCCGCCATGAGCAGGACGGGTCGGTGGTGCCTGTCGTGAGGCGAGGCGTCTGATCGCGAAGCCGCCGACGTCCTCAGTGTCCTTCGCGCCCCTCAGGTAATCGAGCCTCAGGTAATCCGGCCCTCAGGTGATCGAGCCTCAGGTGATCGAGCCTCAGGTAAGCGAGGCCTCGTAAATGGACTCGATGGAGTCGTTGAGAGCTGCATTGAACTCGGCGTCGCTCTGGTTGACCGAGAGGCCCTCCGTCAGCGCGCGCGAGAAGCTGGCGATCATGCCGTGGTTGGCTCTCAGACGGGTATCGGCTTCTTCTCGGCTGTAGCCCCCCGAAAGCGCGACCACGCGCAGCACGTTGGGGTGGCGCATGAGGTCGGCGTAAAAGTCGGGCACTTCCGGCAGCGACACCTTGATCATCACGTACTGGCCGCTGGCCACGTCGCCCAGGTGCTCGAAGATGGCCCCCTTAAGCATCGACTCCGCCTCCCCCTTTTGGGGGCTGTGGATGTCGATTTCGGGCTCGATGATGGGCACCAGGCCGGTGGCCAGGATCTGGTGGGCCAGATCGAACTGCTGGTCGACTACGGCCTTGACTCCCGCGTCATTCGCCAGCTTGATGAAGGAGCGCATCTTGGTGCCGAATACACCTTTTTCGACCGCCCCGGTCAAAACGGTACCGAGGTCGGGTATCGGCTTCATGACCTGAGCACCGTCCGCCTCGTTGGCCAGGCCTTTGTCTACTTTCAAGAACGGGACCACACTTTTGACATTCCACAGGTAGTCGGCCGAACCCCGGCCTTCGATCTCGCGGTCGAGGGTGTCCTCGAACAGGATGGCCCCGAGGATACGGTCGCCGTTGAAACCGGGGCTGGTTATGATCCGCGTCCGCATCTGGTGTACAAGGGCGAACATCTCGTCGTCGTCCGAGTACGCGTCTTCCGGGATGCCATAGAGCATCAGAGCCTTTGGTGTGCTGCCGCCGCTCTGGTCCAGGGCGGCAATGAAGCCCCGGCCGAGCTTCATCTTGTTGAACTGCTCTTCGTTCATGACAGTCTTTCTAGTCCTCCTCCGCTGGCGCTGGCGAACGCATTCGCACTGCCCCCGTCTTGCTAGGGTGATCGACGTTAGGTTCATGGCCGGTACCTGCTGATTTGCAGTTACGAACACACGCACTGGGGTGATCTGCTTGTCTGTAAGCCGGTCGGGACCGCACGGGTGAACAACGCATCGGTGCGGCCATCGAAGGTCCCGGGTTGGCTGGCGCGGGCCGTGCCGATCACCGCTTGGCTGCCTGATTACAAACTCTCCTGGTTGAGCCACGACGCCATCGCAGGCTTCACAATTTGGGGACTGCTCATCCCCGAAATGATCGCTTATGCCAGTTTGGCGGGCCTCCCCCCTCAGGCCGGCCTGTACACCTTGTTGGGGTCGCTCGCCGCCTATGCCTTCTTTGGCACTTCCCGACACCTGGTTGTGGCCGCCACCTCGGCATCCGCGGTCCTCATTTATTCGGCGGTAACCGCGCTCAGGGCCCGCGAACCCAGCTAAGTACGCCACCTTGGCCGCCGGCATGATAATAATTACCGGCCTCTTCTTCATACTGGCGGGGTTGTTCAAGTTCGGTTTCATTACCTCTTTCATTTCTCGTCCGGTGAGAGAGGGCTTCGTTTTCGGCCTGGCCATCTTCGTGACGATAAGCCAGCTCCCGAAAATCTTCGGGCTCGAAAAGGGGACCGGGGACAGCATCCGCCAGCTCGCTCACCTGATCCTGCACCTCGGCGATGCCAGCCTCACGACGTTCACCATCGGTGCCCTCGCCCTCGTGCTGCTGTTCGGCTTCGAGAGGTACATACCCCGCGTACCCGGCGGACTTGTGGTACTCGTCCTCGGCATTGCCATAAGCGCTGCGCTCAACCTTTCTCACCACGGCGTGGCCACCGTCGGCAAGATACCGACCGGTCTGCCATCAGTGGCGTGGCCGCATCTGAGCGTCAACGAGCTGTGGGTGCTGATCCCGAGTTCCATAGGAATGATGTTGGTAATCTTCAGTGAAGCTCTGGGGGCCGGGCAGACCTTCGCTGACAAGCACGGTTATCGCCTCGACTCCGACCAGGAGATGATCGCCCTCGGCCTGGCCAACCTGCTTTCGGGGCTATTCGGCGGGCTGGCCGCCGGAGGCAGTCTGTCGCAGAGTGCCGTCAACGACGGGGCCGGTGCCCGGTCCGAGGTTTCACCGCTGGTGGCCGCCGTCCTCAGCCTCGTGACGGTCATCGCTCTTACCCCCCTTTTTACCGATCTTCCAGAAGCGGTCCTGGCGGCACTGATCATCCACGCCGTGTCGCACATCATGAAAGTGGCCGAGATGCGGGAGTTCTATCGCCTCAAGCGCCCGGAGTTCTGGTTGGCGATCGCTACCCTCGTCGCCGTGATTACTCTTGACGTGCTGCCCGCCCTCATTATCGGCGTCGTCTTCTCCATCGCAGTGCTCGTCTACAGAGCCGGCCGGCCCCGAGTTTCGATGCTCGGGGCTGACCCGCGCACCCCGGCGCGTTCGAGGATCTTCAGCGCCACCCCGACGCCGCGCCTCCGTCCGGGATGATAATTGTCCGGCCCGATGCACCGCTGTTTTACGCCAACGCGGAGTCCGTCCGGGACTCGGTCGAATCAGCGGTCACCGCCTCGGACAGCCCGGTGCATGCGGTGGTCCTGGACCTTGATGCCAATGACGACCTCGACATAACGAGTGCCGAACAGTTGGAGAAGCTTACTGAGAGCCTTATTGGTCGAGACGTCGCCGTTACCGTGGTCCACTTGCACAAGCCGGCTGAAAAGATGCTCGAATCGACGGGGCTGCTGGAAAAAATCGGCCGCGACCACGTGTTCCCCAACCTGGCCAGCGCCGTTGAGTGGGCCGGACAGGGCACCTGACCGGCACGCCGACAGCGGATCCCGCCAACCGCAACCGCGGCCACCGGCGCATCCACCTAGCTCAGCGTCTCGCGCAATAGCATAAGCCAGGTACCCGTACAAGGAGGGGTTAGGGATGGATGATCGAAGCAGAGGTGAAGGTTGGCTGTTCTTCGCCGGCCTCGTCTTGATGGTCGCCGGTGTCATGCGGCTTTTCGATGCGATCTGGGCGTGGACTTACAACGGGCCGGTATCTGGCAACCTTCAGTCCGCCTTGCTCGGGCACAGCCTGACCACGTACGGCTGGGTGTGGCTGGTAGTAGCCATCATCCTGTTCGCGGCTGGTCTGGGAGTCATAGTGCGATCGCAGTTTGCCCGCTGGTTTGGTATCGCCGCCGCTGCACTTGCTGCTATTAGTGCGATTTGGTGGATGCCCTACTACCCGATCTGGTCGTTTACTTACATCATCATCGCCATGTTCGTTATCTACGCGCTGGCGGCTTATGGTGAGAGGGAACCCGCTCGCTGAGAGGACGCGGCTGTAGTGCCAATAGCGGCGGTTGGCCGCCGGGACCGAACGACGATCAGTCATCGGGCCCGGCGAACCCGTGCTGACGTCTAGCTGTTCGCGAAGACGGCGGCCCAGTCGTCTTTCATGCTGATGACCGTCCAGCCGTCGGTCTTGGCCCGCTCGAGGGCCTCTTCGGCGCCAGCTGTGTACGCAAACTCGCGGTGGTCGTCGTCGTGTAGGAGCAGGAGCTTCAGCCCGTTTCGCTCGGGGGTGCGGGCGAACCGGAGCATCGGGATGTCACCGTTGGAGTTGCCTCCGGCCACTAAAGGGCGCCGGCCGGTCCTGCTCCAGATGCGCACGGGCTTTTCGGGGCCGTCGTCGAAGAACTCGATTTTCGATTTGTAGAGCAGCTGGGTGTCGTCGCTTTCGCCCTTGAAATCGAGCCCCAGCGAACTGCCGATCACCCTCTCCGGTGGGATGCCATAGAGGTCCTGAGCGAACGGCCTCATGAAGTCACGGTCACCGCCGGATGCGATATAGGTGGTGAAACCGTTCGCTTCCAGGAATCGGAGCAGCTCGACCATGGGCACGAAGGAAAAGGAAAGGTACGGCCGGCGCAGAGTCGGGTGAGAAGCGGCGCCGAGCCAGGTCAGCGCTTCGGTGGCGAAGGCCTCGACCCCCATACCTTCGAACGCTGATTCGACGGCCCGTTCCAGCAGGGTCAGGTCGGAGTCGTCGCCGTGGTAGTGCTTGAGCATGGCTTCGCCGAGCCAGTGGTAGTCACGTTCGACCGCGGCCTTGTAGGGTTGTCGCTCCTTTAGTGTCGCGTCGCGTTCGGCCAGCTGGGCCAGCCGGAACAACGTGAAGTCCAGCTGGACCGGGATCGGCTTTTCGCTCCAGAGGGTGCCGTCATTGTCGAAAACCGCCACTCTCTCTACCGGGGGGGCATAGCTCGGCCCGCCCTCCGTGCTGACGGCCTGGACGAAGTCCACGATCGCCTTCCGCGTCGGCGTATCGCGCCAGGACGCCAGCAGTTGTTCTCCGGCCACGTCTAATCTCCCCTCTCTATTTTCCCGCCGTCAGGGCCGCTTCGAGCTTGGCGACGAGGTCCTGGCCCTCCGCCCGTCAAAGTAGCAGCGCGAGCGGCCCGATTAGGCTGAGCGGCGCACTTTGCAGCTACCCAGGAGGCGCCAATGGACCAATATGCCCTCAGCCACCCGACCTGCCACCCCAACTGGCGGCTGTGCCCACGTCGCCCCGTTTGTGGCAGCATCTGCTGATGGCGGTCCGCCCCATCCGCCTTTTTGGCGACCCCTTGTTGAGAACAAAGTGCATGCCCGTATCGGACTTCGACCGCGGCCTGCGCAGGGTTGTCAGCGACCTAGCAGAGACGCTGGCCGACGCCGGGGGGGCCGGCTTGGCCGCCCCGCAGATCGGGGTCAACCTGCGGGTTTTCACTTACGTTGTGTTAGACACGGAGATGCCGGAATATGGCTCGATGGGGCACATTGTCAACCCCGTCCTGGTTGAGCAATCACCCGACGAGGTGACCGATATCGAAGGTTGCCTTTCCATACCTGGGCTCGAGTACGAATTGGCCCGGTCCCGGCGAGTCGTCGCCGAGGGCTCGGACATGTACGGTGAGACCGTCCGTATCGAGGGCACGGAGCGCTTAGCGCGCTGCTTGGCCCACGAGACAGATCATCTCGACGGTGTCCTGTTCATCGACCGGCTCGACCGGGACGAGCGCAAACGGGCCATGCGTGAAATCCGCGAGCTGGTCCTGGCCGGAGAGGACGTGCGCGTGAAACGCTCACCGCACAGTGGCCTCCTTTAACAGTGGCCTCCTTTAACAGTGGCCTCCTTTGGTCGGGGCCTTCTCTTGACGGCTACGAACCAGTGAGGTGTCCATAGGCGAGGGCCGTCGAGGACGTCGTTGGCCGCATTAACTTTCCGCAACGCAACGAACCGGCAAGGAGCTGGGATATGAGCCACAAAGCCAAGGGAGTGGTCGCCCTCGAACAGGGCCGCCCGGTGTCGCTAGAGACGATCCTCGTCCCTGATCCGGGGCCCGGTGAAGCCCTGGTCCACGTCCAAGCCTGCGGTGTCTGCCACACCGACCTGCACTACCGGGAGGGGGGGATTTCGGACAATTTTCCGTTCCTTTTGGGCCATGAGGCAGCCGGCGAAGTGGTGGCTATCGGTCCGGACGTCCGC
This sequence comes from uncultured Acidimicrobiaceae bacterium, assembly GCA_963750465.1. Classification (GTDB taxonomy): domain Bacteria; phylum Actinomycetota; class Acidimicrobiia; order Acidimicrobiales; family Palsa-688; genus Fen-671. Next base: position 949,213 of record CAVVRE010000037.1, on the reverse strand, counting down.
GGGCTCGAGCCCGGGGCCTTCGTGATCCTCAACTGGCGGGCCGTGTGCGGGACATGCCGGTCCTGCCGGAAAGGCAAGCCTCAATACTGCTTCGCCACTTTCAACGCCACCCAGCCGATGACCCTGGAAAACGGGACGCCGTTGTCGCCGGCCCTCGGGATCGGCGCCTTCACCGAGCTGACTCTGGTGGCGGCCGGACAGTGCACCGAAGTCCAGCGGGTCAGGCCCGAGGCCGCCGGGCTCCTCGGTTGCGGGGTCATGGCCGGGATCGGCGCCGTAATGCACACCGGCAACGTGGGGCCAGGTGACAGCGTGGCTGTCTTCGGTTGCGGCGGAGTCGGGGCCGGGGCCATCGCAGGGGCGCGCCTGGCCGGGGCCACCACGATCGTCGCCGTGGACATCGACGACCGCAAGCTCGATTGGGCCCGGTCGCTGGGCGCCACGCACGTGGTCAACAGCAGTCGTGAGGACCCGGTAGAGGCCGTGCGGGCCGCCACCAATACCTTCGGAGCTGACGTCGCGGTCGAGGCGGTCGGCCGTCCCGAGGTCCTCGAACAGGCCTTTTTCGCTCGTGACCTGGCCGGCACCGTGGTCCAGGTCGGCGTACCAACCCCCCAGATGAAATTCCCGGACTTGCCCATGATCGAGTTCTTCGGGCGGGGTGGGGCACTCAAACCGTCGTGGTACGGGGATTGCCTACCGAGCCGGGACTTCCCGCTACTGATCGACCTGTACCGGGAGGGCCGCCTCGACCTTGACTTCTTCGTCAGCGAGACGATCGGCATCGAAGACGTCGAAGGGGCCTTCTCCAGGATGGCAAAAGGAGAGGTGCTCCGTAGCGTGGTGGTGCTGTGACGGCCGCCGTCCCCGCTATCGACCTGGTCAGGACGGACGGGCGGTTCGAGCTCGACGGAGGGACGTGGGAAGTCACCAACAATATCTGGCTGGTCGGAGACGACCGTGAGGTGCTCGTTATCGACGCGGCCCACGACCACCGGCCGGTCGTCGAGGCCGTGGGTGGGCGGCGCGTCAGGGCCATCGTCCTCACCCACGGCCACAACGACCACATCAACGCGGCCGTGGCATTGCGGGAACACGTCGATGCCCCCGTGTACCTCCACCCGGCCGACCGGATGCTCTGGGACGCCGTTTACCCGGAGGACGCTCCCGACCGCCAGCTCGCCGACGGCGACGGCCTCGAGGTGGCCGGCGCCCGGTTGGCCGTTCTCCACACGCCTGGCCATTCTCCGGGCTCTTGTTGCTTCTACCTCACCTCCCCGGCTCCTCCGGTCGTCCCTGTGGTGTTCACGGGCGACACATTGTTCTCGGGGGGGCCGGGCGCGACGGGGCGTAGCTACAGCGATGAGCCCACGATCCTCCGCTCGATCGCCCGGCGGCTGCTGACCCTCCCAGGTGCAACCGAGGTCCATACCGGTCACGGCCCCAGCACGACCGTGGGAGCCGAGGCACCGATGGTGGGTCGATCCCTCGACGCCCGGGGCCTGACCACTAACGGGTCACCGGCCGCTTAGACATCCCCATTAGGCTGACCGCCCTGTTGATCGAACCTGCCGAATAAAGGGATAAAGGAGTAGCCGTGGCGACCAAGGTGTACGAGAGCCGTTCACCCCAGGACCCCGACGACGTGCTGGTGGCGGCGGAACTGGTGGATCCGGCCGGGGTGCCGACGCTCGTCACGCGGGCGAGGCGGGCGCAAGGGGAGTGGTCCGCCTTGGCCGCGCCGGCCAGAGCCAACGCCCTCAACCGCGCCGCCCAAAACGTCGAGCAAGCGACGGCTGAGCTGACCGAGCTCGGCATCCGGGAAGTGGGAAAGCCGAAGACGGAGATGGCGGCCGAAGTGGCGCGTGGGGTGGCCATATTGCGCTACTACGCTCAGCAGGTCCTGGACCCTGACGGCTCGACCTTCCCCTCGTCGGATGGCCGCTCCCTGCTCATGGCCAGACGCAAGCCCCATGGGGTGGCCGGGCTCATTACCCCCTGGAACTTCCCAGTGGCCATCCCGCTGTGGAAGGTCGCTCCGGCTCTGGCTTACGGGAACGGGGTCGTCCTCAAGCCGGCGCGCCAAGCGCTGGCGACGGCGCTTCGAGTCGGACAACTGGTCTCGCAGGAACTACCCGACGGGCTCTTTCAGGTCCTGGCTGGAGATGGTTCCGCCGCGGACGTGCTTATCGCCTCGGCCGACGCCGTTTCCTTCACGGGTTCGGTCGAGGTCGGCCAACACGTGATCGCCGAGGCGACGAGCCATGGTGTGCCGGTACAGGCCGAGATGGGTGGGCAGAACCCCTCCATAGTCCTCGGAGACGCGGATGTCGGCCGGGCCGCCGACGCCGTGGCCATTGCGGCCATGAGTTACGCCGGCCAAAAATGCACGGCCACGTCCAGGGTTATCGTCGTGGGCGACGGATCGAACTTCACAGACGCCCTTGTTGCCGCCATCGAGAAGCTCCCGTTCGGGGACCCCGCTGAGGCCTCGACCGTCGTCGGCCCGGTGATCGACGAAGGGGCACGCCAGGCCGTGCTCGACGCGGCCAACGGCGCCGTGGGCGCGGGTGGCCGGGTCGTGGCCGGGGGGGCGGCTGCCGACGGCCGAGGATGGTTCGTGCAGCCAACTCTGGTCGAGGGCATCTCGCCGGAAGCCGAACTGGCTCAAAACGAGGTCTTCGGCCCGATCGCCGTGCTTCTGCCAGCTACCGACATAGACGAAGCGGTGGCGATCGCGAATGGCGTTTCCTTCGGCCTGGCGGCGGCGGTCTTCACGACCGACCTGGACCGCGCTCTGGCTGTTTCCGGTCGGCTCCAGGCCGGCATGGTGCGAGTAAATGCGCCCACTTCGGGCGTCGATTTCTACGCTCCCTTCGGCGGCGTCAAGGGCTCGAGCTACGGCCCCCGCGAACAAGGAAAAGCGGCCAGGGACTTCTACACCTGGTCACAAACGGTTACCGTTTCGCCTGCGAGAGCGTGACCGAGAGCCCCGGTGCCGAGGCGACGGTAGCGGCTACCATCCTTCGCGCATTGGGGGCGGCCGGGTCGAGCGCTGTGTTCGGTCTACCCGGCACACACAACCTCGCCTTTTGGGATCGAGCTCCTGAACAAGCCCTGCCCCGGTTGGTCAACGTGCGGCACGAGCAAACCGCGGTTTATGCGGCCGACGGATGGGCGCGCGCCGCCGGCCGCCTTGGCGCCGCCGTTGTCACCACCGGTCCAGGAGCGGCGAATACGCTGGCTGCCTTCGGCGAAGCGGCCATGTCTGGTTCCCCACTGGTCTTGGTCGCCAGCGAGGTGCCCCGCAGCGTCGTAGAAGCCGGCATGAACAGGACGTTGCACCAATCCAAAGATCAGGCCAGCATGTTCAGGTCGCTCGGCAAGGCCACTTTCACTCCCCGCTCCACGTCAGCAGTGGCACGCGACCTCGCAAGTGCTATCGCCACCGCTCTAACGCCACCCCAAGGGGCGGTTTATATTGATGTGCCGGCCGATATCCTGCGCGGCGCGGCCAGCGCTGAGGTGTGGCCAACGGAACTGCCGTCCCGCTCCGTCGATGAGGCTGCCCTCGAAACGGCCTCGGAACTAATTGACGGGGCCGGCTCTGTTGCGATCTGGGTCGGCGGCGGGGTAATCGAGGCCGGTGCGACCGGCCTATTGTCCTCCCTCGCCGCCCACCTGCAGGCCCCGGTAATCACCACTTTCAGCTCCAGGGGAGCTCTCAGCCCGACCGACCCCTCCAACGTGGTACTGCCACCACATGAACCTGAGGTCGAGGATCTGTTGTCGGGTGCCGACGTGCTGCTGGCCATTGGCACCGACTTTGACGGGATGATGACGAAGAACGCCACTCTTCGGCTGCCTCCCGCCATAGTCGATGTCAACGTCGACCCCGACCGGACAAGCTTCGGGTACAGCGGCGTGACCGTGGTCCACGGGGATGCCAAGGCGGCCATCGCCGGCTTGCTCCCAATGACCCAGAGACGGCAGGAGGGCCTGACCTCTCGTTTGCCGGAACTGAAAGAGCGGGTCTGGGCCAGGCTGCGGTCCGACCCGCGCACAAGCGAAGCGGCGGCATTTGTCGCCTCTGTCGAGCGTGCCGCGGTCGGGAAGGCTGTGGTAGTCAACGATATGTCGATCCCCGGGTACTGGCTGGGGAACTACTATTGCCCACACGCGAGCCGGGCCGTCCAGTACCCGGTTGGTTGGGGCACTCTCGGCTATGCGCTCCCCGCCTCAATAGGAGCTGCTTTTGCCGGTGACCTCCCGGTTCTAGCGGTTTGCGGCGATGGAGGGTTCATGTTCGCGGTTGGGGAGCTGGCGACGATGGCGCAGGAACAGTTGGCTGTCACGGTGCTGGTCGTAGACGATGGAGGGTACGGCATGCTGCGGTTCGGCCACCAGCCTTCGAATGAAGGGGTCCCCGGCACTGACCTGGTGACGCCCGACTTCGTCGAGCTGGCCGGCGCCTTTGGTATCGGGGCTACCCGTGTGGGCGAAGTCGGTGCCCCGCTCGAGCGGGCGCTTCGTCAGGCCCTGAGTTCTGGTGAGCCGCGATTGGTCGTTTGTGAGGCCTCGCTGTTCCCGCCTAAGACGACTTCCCCGCGATGGCGCGAACCGGCCTAAAGCTCGGGGCTCCAGGTCCCACATAGTCTGTGGGTTCCATGTCCGGCAGAAAACGCAAAAGAGCAAAGGTGCAATAGAGATATGACCGCTGTGGAACCTCGACTCGATGGCACCAGCTCTCGCTGGTTGTGTTTGCAGCGCGCCGGTGTGATGGTGGTGCTGGACGTCGGCGGGCCCTTCTTGCCGCGGGTCGTGTATTGGGGCGGCGACCTTGGCGAACTGTCTGACGACGACATATCCGCTCTGCCGCTGGCTGGCGAGCAAATCCGCGGTCATCGTCCCGCAGATAAAGGAGCCCCCGTAACGCTTTTGCCGACACGGGCCCAAGGGTGGCCCGGGTGGCCCGGCCTGACCGGGCACCGTCGCGGTTCGGCCAGCCAGCCGCTGTTTGGTCTCGAGGGGGTCACGGTCGAATCTCACGGGGCGGGTGACCTTGTCCAGTACCACGGGGTGGACGGCGCCGCCCAGCTGGTTCTGGACGGATTTTTGGAGCTAACGAGCGAGGGAGTGCTCAAACACCGCCAGACCCTAACGAGCACTGCTTCTGCGGCGGAGGCCGATTATGAGGTGCAGGACCTGTTGAGCCTCCTGCCCGTTGGCGAAGACACCGTCGAAGTGGCTGACTATGCCGGCCGGTGGGGCAACGAGGCCCAGCTCCAGCGGCATCAAATCAGCCAGGGGATTCTGGTTGCGCGAGCAGCGCCGGGGGCGGACAGGGCCGGACACTCCGCTCCTGGTGTGCGCGGGCAGTCGAGGTTTCGGCTTCCGCCACGGTGAGCTGTGGGGCATACACCTGGGATGGTCGGGGGACCAGCGCTACCTGGTGCAGCGGCTGAACACCGGGATGGTCGTCATAGCGGCGGGGGAGATCCTGGCCGCGGGTGAAGTGGTCCTGGGCCCGGGTGAGTCGGTGACCACTCCGTGGGTGTACGCCGTCTATTCGCCTTGCGGCCTGGACGGGGCCTCAGCCCGCCTGCACTCAATGTTGCGCCGGCGCCAGGGGCACCCTTCGAAGTCGCGCCCGCTCCTTCTGAACACCTGGGAAGCCGTCTTTTTCGACCAGTCCTATGAGAAATTAGCCGAACTGGCGGACGTGGCCGCAGAGGTGGGAGTGGAGCGCTTCGTGATCGACGACGGCTGGTTCGGCAGTCGCCGCGACGACAGAGCCGGCCTCGGCGACTGGTACGTCGCCAAAGATGTGTGGCCGCGCGGCCTCGGCCCGATCGTCGACCGCGTCCGCTCTCTGGGCATGGACTTCGGGTTGTGGTTCGAGCCCGAAATGGTGAACCTGGACTCAGACGTGGCTCGCGCCCATCCGGACTGGGTCATGGGTACCCCGGGCCGGATGCCTCATAGCTGGCGGAACCAGCAAGTGCTGGACATCTCCAACCCCGAAGCGTACGCCTATATCCTTGAGCGCCTCGACTCGTTGGTGAGCGAGTACGCCATCGACTTCATCAAATGGGACCACAACCGCGACCTGGCTGACCCGGTACACCGGGCCGGGCCTAGGGCGGGCCGGCCTGCTGTCCGGGACCAGACCCTGGCCACGTACCGGATTATGGACGAGCTACGCCGGCGCCACCCCGCGCTGGAGATCGAATCGTGCTCGTCTGGAGGGTCGCGGGTGGACCTTGGTGTCCTGGAGAGGACCGACCGCGTGTGGGCCAGCGACAATATCGACCCGATAGACCGGGCGCGGATCGTCATGGGGTTGGCCACCTTGTTGCCTCTCGAGCTCATCGGTGCTCACGTCGCCTCGGAACGGTCCAAGACGACAGGGCGCCGCCACGACCTGGCGGTGCGCCTCATCGTGGCCTTGTTCGGGCATCAGGGCATCGAATGGGATATTACGACGACTACTTCCCAAGAGCGCCGCGGGCTGAGCGAATGGGCGGCCCTGGCCAAGTCGTTCCGACCGCTGCTTTATGGCGGCGAGCTCGTTCGCATCGAGCGCCCGAGCGATCCCGGCACCGCCCTTTTCGGCGTGGTCGCTGAGGACCGGTCCGAGGCCTTGTTCGCCCTGGTTAGGGCGTACGCTTCCCCCGAGTCCGAGACGGCCCCGTTACGACTGGACGGCCTGAGCCCTTCGGCCCGCTATTTGCTGAAGCGGCTGCGACTCCCTGGAGAGGGACCTCATGCGCCAAGCGACGACCGGTCCCGGCCCGAGGTGGACGACGCCATCATCCCGGGGTCGTTGCTGATGAGCGCGGGTGTCCCGGCGCCGTTCCTGTGCCCGGAGCAGGCTGCTCTTTTCTACCTCAGTGAGCAGCCGCGCTGAGCCCAGCCACCTCGGTCCTCCAGCTGTGCTGCGGCTCGTACCCGAGCAGGCGACGGGCCTTGTCGATGGAGAACACCGACTCGAGCGGGCCCACTTCACGTCGCCACGGGACGCCAGGGTAAAACCGGTTCACCAGCTCGGTGATCGGGGTGGTCATGACCGTGTCCGCGTTGGCGATGATGAAGACCTCGGCCCCCTTTATGGGCGCTTCCAGTGCCTTGCGGACGGCTTGGGCTCCGTCGCGGGCATCTATGTAGGACCACAGGTTCCATTTGCGGCCGGCCGGGTCGTCCTCGAACGAGGGGAAGGCGGCGTACTCGCTCGCGAGCATGACGTTCGAAAAGCGGAGGCTGACTATTTTGGCGTCGGGATCCCAGCGGCAGAAGTGCCTCGCCATCTCCTCGCCCATGGTCTTGGACAGCGCGTAGGTGGACTCCGGGCGGGGTGCGTACTCCTCGTCCACGGGTACATACGGCGGTGGGACATTGAACGGCAACCCGAGGACCGTCTCACTGGAGGCGGATACGACGTTGCGGATGCCGAGGTGCCGGGCCGCCGCGAAAATGTTGTACGTACTGACCGTGTTGTTCCGGAACAGCTCCGACCCCGGCGTCAACCCCGGCGCCGGCACGGCGGCCAGGTGGACCACGGCGTCGACGCCGGCATGGCGGTCGTCGACCTGGTGGAGGGCTTCCATGGTCTGACCCATGTCCGTGAGGTCAGCCCGCACGAACGGGGACCGGTCGTCTGGGGGCCGGGCCAGGTCGACATTGGTCACCGAATACCCGTGGTCCAGCAGGTCGGCCAGACAGACCCGCCCCAGCTTCCCGCTGCCGCCCGTGAGCACCACCTGCACCATCGTCGTTCCCCTCCCTATCCCGGTTCGCGGGCACCAGTATGTCGCGCGCCGCGGGCCGCGGTCGATTACCGGCCGATATAGAGGTAGTTTGAGGGGAGGTTGGAGTTTTCCTAGCCGAGAAGGGACTGCAGATGGCGCTTGCGATGGACGTAGCGGGCCTGGTCGATGTGACGAACCTCGAAGACGTTGACATCTCTGATGAGGAACTGACCGCTTTAGCTCTCGCCGCTGATGCGGATGAGCCGTTGAGCTCTGACGCCGTCCCGCTGGACCTGTACGGGGATCAGGACGGCAGCTTTCTGCCGGCCTGGTACATGCCGCCGGTGATGGCCCGGCGTGTCCACCATTGGCGGGTGCCTGTCGTGTGGATGATTATTGCCGGTTTTCTGCTGATAGACGCGTTCGGGATGTGTATCTGTTACGGCCAGCTGGTCGCCGCGTAACGCGGCTGCGGCCGCCATGGGCGTCCTCGGCCTTTTCGACCTCCTCGGGCTGTCCCCCGTGCGGAGCCCACTGTGCTGATTGGGCTCATTGAGCTCATTGACTTCATTCGGCGCTTGAGCGTTCCCAGAGGTTGATACCGACCCCGGCTGCGTAGCGGTCGATCTCGGCCAGCTCGTCGTCAGCGAAGTCGAGGCGCTGCAACGCCTTCACGTTGGACTCGAGTTGCGCCATGCTGCTCACGCCGATGAGGGCCGACGTCACCCGGGCGTCCCGGAGGACCCAAACCAGCGCCAACTGAGAAAGCTCCTGGCCTCGGCGGGCGGCGATGGCCGCCAGCGCCCGCACCTTGGCCAGGTTGTCCTCGCTCAACATGTCGGGGCCGAGGGAACCCTTTTCGCTCGCTCGAGAACCCTCGGGAACGCCATTGAGGTACCTATCGGTCAGCAGGCCCTGGGCCAGGGGCGAGAAGGCAATGCAACCGATACCTTCCTCCCCCAGGACGTCGAGCAGGTCCGGTTCGATCCACCGGTTGAAGATGGAATAGGACGGCTGGTGGATAAGGAGGCGCGTGCCCATCTCCCGCAGGATGCCGGCCGCCTCGCGGGTGCGGGCGGCCGAATAAGAGGAGATGCCCGCGTAAAGAGCTTTTCCCTGGCGTACCGCGCTGTCGAGGGCGCCCATCGTCTCCTCGAGCGGCGTGTTCGGGTCGAACCGGTGCGAGTAGAAGATATCTACGTAGTCCAGGCCCATCCTGTGCAGGCTCTGGTCGAGGCTGGCGAGCAAGTACTTGCGCGACCCCCATTCTCCGTACGGCCCCGGCCACATGTCGTACCCGGCCTTGGTCGAAATGACGACCTCGTCCCGGAGGTTACGGAAATCGCTGGCAAAAATCTTCCCGAACGACTCCTCTGCGGAGCCGAACGGAGGTCCATAGTTGTTAGCCAGGTCGAAGTGCGTGATCCCCAGGTCGAAGGCGCGGCGAAGGATCGCCCGTGAGTTTTCGAGTGGCCGGGTGCCGCCGAAATTCTGCCAGAGGCCAAGCGATATCGCCGGCAACAGCAGCCCGCTGCGCCCACTCCGGCGGTACACCATCGTGTCGTAACGCTTGCTATCCGGGAGCCAGGTCACATGAGTCCTCCTTCGCGACGAACTTACTGAAGCCCGCTGCACCTTAGTCCTGGCCCCGAGGACCTCGCACCTCCCACACCTCCCACACCTCCCGCACTCCGACCGACCTGATCGACGTCCCCGGGGTCGATGGTGGCGTTGCGAATTAGTCCTATCCACTATTTAGCCCGTCCATCGGGCGATATGAGCTGCCGAGCGTGGAAAAGTGGTCAAACCCCAGCGGGTTTCAGGGTCGTCGCGTCCATTTTTCGACGCCGAGCGGGAGCGTTGTACGACTTTTATTCGTTTTCCGGATAAAAGTGGTCACAGCCGCCATATTCCTGGGGTGCCGGCCCCGTGCCCGGGTAAAGCCGCCGCCGCCGCTGTCGTGATCGTCCCGGTAAAGCCGCATTCCCCGGCGTCGTCCGGTAATGCCGCCCGGCTCGACCCTCCCGCGTCCCCGTCTAGGCCCGATCGGGCCGGTCAGTCCCGAGGATCTCGTCCAGGGTGAACAGGGGGTGCATCGAAAGTCCGGCTTCCGCCAATTTGTCTGGCGCCCGGCCTCCACTTGGCCTCCGGTCGACGACACACACCACCATGTCGACCTGGGCCCCGCCCGAGCGCAGCTCTTCGGTGGAAAGGACGACCTGGCCGCCGCTGGTGATCACGTCTTCAATAACCGTGAGCCGCCGGCCCGAAATGTCCGGCCCTTCGGCCAGCTTGGCGGTGCCATAAGCCTTTGCCTCTTTGCGGACCATGACTTGCGGGATACCCGTCAGAAGGGATAGCGCAGTGGACAACGGCACCCCCCCCAACTCCAGACCGGCCAGGATCTCGGTACCTTGCGGGATGAGGGGCGCAGAGTGCTCGGCCACCGCTTGCAAGAGGCGAGGGTCGGATTCGAAGAGGTACTTGTCGAAATAGAAATCCGACACAGCACCGGAACGCAGTACGAAATGGCCCGTCAACCCGCAGGTACTCCGCAAACGGCGGGCCAGCTCCTCCCGGTCCATCCTCTAACCGTCTGTCTGCTCGGCGAAGGCGGATAGCTCAGTGGCGAGCTGGTCGAGGCCCAGGGGCCCGAGGCCGAGCGAATGGGCGTGGAAGGCCTTCTGGTCGAAAGTATCCCCGAGACGACCCTTGACGTTGTCGCGAGCGCCAAGCCAGACCCTCTCACCCAACTTGTAGCACGTCGCCTGGGACGGCCAGCCGAGGTAGCGGTCCAGTTCGCTGGCCATGAAATCCCGAGGGAAACAGCTTCTTTCGAACAGGAATGTCTCTCCCAGCGCAGGGTCCCATCGTTCGCCGGGGTGGAACTTCTCGTCGCCCGGGATATTGAGCTCCAGGTGCATCCCGATGTCCACCACGACCCGCACAGCCCGCATCACCTGAGCCCGCAAAAAGCCGAGCCGGTAATCGGGGTTCTCGAAGTAGCCCAGCTCGTCCATCAGGCGTTCGGCGTACAGCGCCCAGCCCTCCGCGTGCCCGCTCAGGGCGGTCATGCGCTGAAAGCGCGATAGCTCGTCCTTCAGGTACCGCACCTGTCCGATCTGCAGGTGATGGCCGGGCACGCCCTCGTGGTAGCAGATCGAGACTTCGCCCCACAGCGGAAAGGTCGTTTTGCCGAGTGTCGGGTACCAGGTGCGCCCCGGACGGCTGAAATCTTCTGCCGGCCCCGTGTAGTACATGGCCGCCGCGCCCCCCGGCGGCGCGATCATGGCCTCGACCTTCTTTAGCGGGCCCGGGATATCGAAATGCGTGCCGTCGAGCTCATCGATCGTCCGGTCCATCAGTTCCTGCAGGAACGAACGCAGCCGATCTTCGCCGTGCAGGGCCCGCTCCGGAGCCGACTCGAGGAAGGCGATGGCCTCCGTTACCGTGGCGCCGGCCACGACCCGGTCGGCTACAGCGGCCATTTCGGCCTCGAGCCTATGGAGTTCGGCCCAGCCCCACTCGTATGCCTCCTCCGGGTCGACCGTCGCCCCGAGGGTTTGCGCGCTGGCCAGAGCGTAGCGTTCTCGGCCGACCGCGTCACGATGGTTTGCCGACGAGGCGAGGTCGTTTTGTAACCATGTGCTCATCGACCCGTAGGCCCGGGTGGCGGCCTCAGCGGCGTCGACGAGACGGGTTCTTAAGGCCTCGTCGCCGCCCGTATAATTACCGACCAGACTGACGAAATACGGCTGGTACTGGCGCAACCCCGTCCACGTGGCCCCTTGTTCGGCGCACGCCAGGACCTGGCGGCGAGCCGGGGGCCGTCCGCGGCTCGTCGTTTCCGATAGGGAAGCCTTGACCCCATCCAGGCCGGCGGGTACGAGCTCGAGGCGCGCCGCGATTATCTGCCAGTCATGTTCGCTATTCCGGGGCATGAGGTCGAAAACGTTGCGGACACCTTGGAACGGGCTGCCAATTATGCGCAGCGCCCGCATCGTTTCCCCGGCGTCGTCGAGGGCCAAACTGGCCTGAAGCCTCTCGGAAAATAGGGCGGCGGCGATGCGGTCTCGGTCGTTCTCCGCTTTCAGCCCACCGAGCTCGGTCAGCGTCGTCCGGTCGAGATCGGTACGGGCCGCGATCCCTTCCGGCGAGTAGTCCGTCATCTTGTCGTCGTAGCCCACGATCCCGCGGGCCGTTGCCGATACCGGGTCCAGCTCGGCCAGTCGTTCGACGTACGCGTCGCACAGCTCGTAGATCGGGGTTGCCATACGAGGACACTAACGCCCCGGCCGAGCTTCGTCGCTGGGGCCGGGAGGTGGCCGTAAATCGCTTGACGCCGTTAGGTTAGCATCACTAACGTAACCGGGGTAACCAGAGACTTCGACATACAGGGTGGTGTTTTCCATGCTCAACAGGCTGGCCCGGTTCGTTACGTCACATTCACGCCAGGTGCTGCTCCTGGCCCTGTTCATCGTCCTCGCGGCGGGCGCCTACGGGAGCTCCGCCGTGTCGCACCTTTCCTCAGGGGGTTTCACCGACTCGAGCTCCCCGTCCACCAGGGCTGATGCACTGCTTTCGGAACGGTTCCACCAAGGGGATCCCAACCTCGTGTTCCTGTTGCAAACCCATTCAGGTGTGAACAGCCCTACGGCTCGCACCGTGGGGACCGACCTCACGGCTGACCTGGCCCGCCAGCCGAACGTGAAGGGCGTCGCCTCCTACTGGACCGCCTCCGCGGCGGAGCGCTCCGGCTTCGTCAGCAGGGACGGCCTCTCCGCCCTGGTGACGGCGCACGTCCTGGGCAGTGACAACGTGACCCCCAAGCGAGGGGCGGCCCTGGCCGACCGCTTCGATGGCACCCGGGATGGCGTGACCGTGAGCGCCGGTGGCCTCACCGTGACGAATGACCAGATCAGCAATCAGATCTCGCACGACCTCTCGCTGGCCGAGTCGGTGGCTATCCCGCTCACGCTGGTGGCGTTGGTGTTCGTCTTCGGCAGCTTCGTGGCCGCCCTTTTGCCACTGGCTGTGGGCGGGATCGCCATCGTGGGGACGCTGGCCGCCCTCAGGTTGCTCGCCCTGTTCGTGCCGGTTTCGGTCTATGCCCTCAACCTGACCACCGCCCTCGGCCTCGGGCTCGCTATCGACTACAGCCTGTTCATCGTCAGCCGTTACCGGGAGGAACTGGGCCAGGGAAAGACTGTGCCCGACGCCGTCCAGGTCGCAGTCCGGTCCGCCGGCCGTACTGTGCTCTTTTCCTCCGTGACCGTGGGCCTGTCCATGGCGGCCATGCTCGTCTTCCCGTTCTATTTCCTGCGTTCGTTCGCCTATGCCGGCCTGGCCGTGGTCGCTATCGCCGCGCTCGGCGCCGTGGTCGTCCTTCCGGCGCTGCTGATCACACTCGGGCGACGGGTCAATGCCTGGGACGTCCGTCCCACGCTGAGGCGTTGGGTGCGCTGGCCAACCCGAGTCGAAGGGTCAAGGGAAGGCGGTTTCTGGCGCCGGCTGGCGCTGGCCGTCATGCGGCGTCCCTGGGCTTTCGGCCTGGCGGTGGTGGCCGTCCTGCTGTTGCTGGGCGCCCCGTTCCTCTCGGTGCGCTTCGGGCTGCCAGACGACCGGGTCCTACCTGCTTCGGCGAGCAGCCACCAGGTGGGGAACGTCCTGCGCACCGAGTTCGACCAGAACAGTGCCAACGCCTTGACCGTCGTGCTGCCAGACGTCGGCTCCACGGCGTCGGGTCAACTCTCCGGCTACGCCGCCCGGTTGTCGCTCGAAAAGGGTGCGGGCAGTGTGGTTTCGCCTGCAGGCACGTTCGTTTCGGGGAAGCGCATCGAGGCCTCCTCGACCCCTGTGGTCGGTCACAGCGCGTACCTCACGGTCCAGAACAACGTCAACCCGTACTCGAGCGATGGGCAGAACCTGGTGAAGTCGGTCCGGGCCGTACCGGCGCCAACCGAAGCTCTCGTAACCGGCCTGGCGGCCAGGAACCTCGACTCGCTGAACGCGCTCGGTGGCGTGTTGCCGCTGGCCCTGGGCCTGATCGCGTTGTCGACCCTGGTGGTCCTGTTCTCGTTCACGCGAAGCCTGCTCATCCCGGTCAAAGCCCTGGTGCTGAACGTATTGTCGCTGTCAGCCACCTTCGGGGCCATGGTGTGGATCTTCCAGGAAGGCCACCTGTCCGGCCTGCTCGGAGGGGTGGGGGCCACCGGCTACCTGAACGCCAGCATGCCGATACTCATGTTCTGCATCGCCTTCGGACTATCGATGGACTACGAGGTGTTCCTGCTCTCTCGCATCAAGGAGGAATGGGACCGTTCTGACCGCTCAGTCGCCGCCAACACGGCCGCAGTGGCCACGGGACTGGAACGCACCGGCCGGATAGTGACGGCCGCGGCGGCTCTGATCTCGATAGTCTTCATAGCCATCGCTACTTCTCAGATCAGTTTCATCAAGTTGTTCGGCGTGGGCATGGCGCTGGCTGTCCTGATGGACGCCACCTTGGTGCGCGGGATCTTGGTCCCCTCGTTCATGCGCCTGGCTGGTCGGGCCAACTGGTGGACGCCGCGCTGGTTGCCCCTGCGGGCGCGGAGCAAGCCCAGGTTCAATGTCAATAGCCCCGAGTACGAGTTCCCGTCGGCATAGGGCCGCTCGCGGGCAGGGCGAGGCGCTGCGGGGAGAGATCCTCGCCGCCGCCCGCGACCTGCTGGCGGAGACGGGCGACCAGGAGGCGGTGTCGGTGCGAGCCGTCGCCGAACGCGTCGGGGTTACTACTCCGTCGATTTACCTCCATTTCAAGGACAAAGATGACCTGCTGGACGCGGTCTGCGCCGAGGTCTTCGAAGTGCTGGGGGTAGCGCTGGCGGAGGCCGCGGCGCAGGGCGCCAGCCCTCTGGAGCGGCTCATCGCTCAGGGCCGGGCGTACGTGCACTTTGCTCTGGACAAACCGGAGCACTACCGGCTGGCCTTTATGGTCTCGGGCGAGCCCAGGAACGTAGACGATGTCCTGAGCAACAGCTGCTTCACGCAATTGCTCGGTACGGTCCAGGAGTGCATCGACGCCGGCATCTTCCCGGCCGGTCCCGGCTCGATGCAGCTCGGCCTGCATCTCTGGGCCGGTGCCCACGGGCTGGCTTCGCTCCTCATGTACAAGCCGTGGTTCCCGTGGGGAGAGGTCGATGAGGCCATCGAACGGGCGCTCCGCCTTAACATCGCCGGTTGCTCGTTGGCCGGCCGGCTGGCGGACGTGCCCCTCGAAGAGCTGGGTGACCGCCTCGTTTCTCTCGGTCACGAGGTGGCGTCCGCTCCGTAGGTTTGGAGGAGGCGGTGGCCGAAAACCCTTATTTGACCGCCACCTCTACCACTTTGACGACCACCAGCGCAAAGGCGATCAGCAGGTAGGCGCGAAGAGTGGCCAGGCCGACCTTGCGCTGGGCCGACATCACCGGCCGGGCCAGCCGGTTCAGCGCCGGCATCCTCCAGGTGCCCCTTTTCTGCCATTCGACGGGTACTGTCAATGCCACCGTCCGGCGGCTCTTAATGAAAAAGTAGAGCCCCACAAGAAGCCCGACGGCGGCACCACCCACTATCACGGTGAGGATCTGTCCGCTCGAGATCCCCGGGAAGAGCACGCTGGCCGTAAGGATTACGGACAGAACGATCAGGGCCCCGATAACGGAGGCAGTGAAAACGTTGAGTTTCTTCGAGTTGACCCACGGGCCGAGAACGTCCTTGTCGTTGCACAGAAGGAGCAGGAAAACGGTGGCGCTCGGGAGTAAGACGCCGGCCAGGGTCTGGACTCCCTCCGTCAATAGCCCGAGAGGGGCGCCAGGAGCCAAGACCAGAGCGGCGGCAACGACCATGAGCCCGGCGTAGCACGCGTAGAACCCTTTTGCCCTGGTAATCGGGCGGTGCAGGGAGTGGTTGATCCCGAGGACGTCGGCGCCGGCATACGCCGTCGCCAGGCCGACCGCGGCGGCCCCAATGATGCTGGCATCCAGTAGAGCAATGGCGAACAAGTCGCCGATCGTCCGCGAGACATCCCGGCCGAGCTCGTGTGCGACCCCGGCGGCCGTCGTGAAATGGCCGAACCCGGGCCGGCCGGCGAAAACGGCATCGGAAAAGCCGAACATCGCCGCCGCTCCGACGATGACAATTACTATGCCGATCCACAGGTCGACGCGCTCGTACTTGATGAACCGAGGCGTGATGCGCTTGTCGATTACATAAGACTGCTGGAAGAACAGCTGCCAGGGCGCCACCGTCGTACCCACTATCGCGATAATAAGGAGCATGACAGTGGATAGGGACGTGCCATGCGGCAAGCCCGGGACGACAAGATCGTGGACCATCTGGGTCGCCGGCGGGTGCACGGCCAGGTAGACCGGGACCAGCAGCAGTGACCCGGCCACCAGCGTCAAGCACACCCTTTCAAAACGGCGGAAACTTCCCGTACTGGCGGCGCCCACCACGACTGCGCCGGCCAGCGCCACCGAGGGAATGTTGGGCAGGCCAAGGTAGCCGACGGCCAAAGTCACGCCGATAAACTCAGTAACAAGTACCGGGATGGTTTGCCTCCTGCGCCTTTGGGTAACATCACCCGGTGCGGTCTGGCTGCCTTTCTGTCGGTCAGGCGAGGACGGCCCTCACGGCGTGATCGAACCGGAGCAGCACAACGAAGGCGGCGGGCCCTCAGCCGTTCGCCCGCCTTCAGTTCGGTTCCGGTTTAGTCGGGCTACGCCCGGGGTGGCCGCCGCCGTCGGGTGCGCAGCCGCAGTGGTGGCCGCTGTGACGCACCCAGATCAGGCCCGTTCGGCCGCCGCACAGGACTGGCCCCCGTTTGTTTTAGTTTCGGGGCTCCTTTTGGTCGGGTTGGTGGCCGAAGAAGACGGGCTCTTCGCCGCCGCCGGTCACCTGTTGGCCCGTGTGGCGCGAAGTGGCATCACGCTGTACGCCGGGGCCGTTCTCCTGATTGCAACGGTAACGACGCTTCTCAATCTGGATACGTCCGTCGCCTTCCTGACGCCCATACTCGTCTACACCGCCCGCAGCCGGGGCGAGGGAGAAGCTCCGCTTCTATATGGTTGCATCCTTCTGTCCAACGCTGGCTCGCTCCTGCTGCCGGGGTCTAACCTCACGAACCTGATCGTTCTCGGGCACCTTCACTTGTCCGGGGGGCAGTTCTTCCGGGAAATGGCCCCCGCCGGAGTGGCGGCCATTCTCGTAACCGCCGCCGTAGTCGGCGTGGTCCACCGTCGGGCGCTCCGCACTTCCGTTACGGTCACAGATGGGCCCGAGCGTCCCATATTCGGGGCCGGTTTGCTGGCGATCATGGCCGCGACGACCTTCGTCCTGGTGCTTCCGGCGCCCGCTTTGCCGGTGGCCGCAGTGGCGGTGGTAGCCGTACTCCTCAAGTCTCGTTCCTGGCCGGGGCAGGGCAGCCGTGCCCGCGAGGTGCTCGGGCTCCCCATTCTCGTCGCTCTATTCGGTGTGGCGGTGGCCCTCGGCACGCTCGGGCGCGTCTGGTCGGGGCCGGCGGACCTGCTGTCCCATCTCGGGACGTGGGCGACGGCCGCCGTCGCCGCCTTCCTCAGCGTGCTTGTGAACAACCTTCCTGCCGCCTCCTTGTTGGCTTCCCGCGCCCCTCCGAAGCCTTTCGCCTTGCTTGTAGGCCTGAATATCGGGCCAAACCTGTTCGTCACCGGTTCTCTCGCCTGGGCACTGTGGTGGCGAGCAGCTCGCACCGCACACGCGCGACCCTCGCTGTCACGGTCCGCTCGCCTCGGCTTGGTGGCGGGGCCACTAGCGATGGCGGCCGCCTTGGCGGTGCTCACCCTCTCTGGGCGGTCATAACCACTGCGCCTGGTTAGACGACTCGGGTCCCGTCTTTCCACACTCCCCACACCCGCTCGGCCAGCTTGTCGAGGTCGCGTGGGTCACCCTCGATGACCGTGAAGTCGGCCAGCTTGCCTGGCGTGATGGTGCCCAAACGTCCGTCCACTCCGCAGAGAGCGGCCGCACTGGAGGTGGCCGCCACCCAGGTATCGAGCGGGGTCATCGAGCTGTAGTCGGCCATCAAGCCCAGTTCTTCGAGGTTGCGGCCGTGGGGGCCGACACCGCTGTCAGTCCCCATGGCGATTTTGACCCCAGCCTCGACAGCCCTGCGAAAGGACTCCTTGTGGACTTCTATGACCTGGTACGCCTTGCGTAACGTCGACTCCTCCATGCGGGTGCCCGCCTCGGCCGCGGCGATGACAGCTCGCGGGGCGGACAAAGTCGGTACCAGCCATGTGCCACGGTCGAGCATCATCGAAATGGCCTCGTCGTCGAGGTAAACGCCGTGCTCGATAGAACGGATGCCGTTGCGAATGGCCGCCTTTATGCCCTCCGTAGCCTGCGCATGGGCCATTACGTGTAGTCCGGCGGCCGCTGCCTCCGCCACTAACACGGACAGCTCGTCGTCGCGAAAGTGACCGTGGCGAGGGTCGTCCCTGGGGGACAGGACGCCGCCAGAAGTGGCGACCTTGATCACGTCCGCGCCTTCCCGGACGAGTTCACGTACCTGTCTGCGCATCTCGTCCGGGCCGTCCACCACCCACTTGGGGTTGCCAGGCAATGCGCCCATCCAGGAAAGGCAACCTCCGGACGGCAGTGTGTCGTCGCCGTGCCCGCCGGTTTGGCTCAGCATCGCTATCGAGATCTGCATGCGCGGTCCGCGAGCTAACCCTTTCGCCACCGCCATTTTCACGCCCAGGTCTGACCCGCCGGCCTCGCGCACTGACGTGATGCCCGCTCGCAGCGTCGCCTCCATATTTGCCGCCGCCTCGAAATACCTCAAGGAAAACGGGCGCATCATGAGTTTCACCGGGTCGAGCTCACCGCTCATGGTGAAGTGGACATGGGTGTCGAACAGGCCCGGCAGCAGCGTTCGGCCACCCAGTTCGACGTCTTCATCGCCGTCGAGGCCGACGCCCACGTCGACGATGGTCCCGTTCTCGATCACGACGTCCGCGGTAGACGGCGGAGCGCCCGTGCCATCGAAGATGGAACCACCTCGAACCAGGGTCCTCGTCATCATCGTCCCTACCTTTCCGCTCCCTCAGTACCCGAGCCCGTGAACCGTTCGCTCGGGCCTCCTTATCGACGGCCAGAGCTTATGCCCCCGGCGATTACGTACCGTCCGGGCAGATCGTCCGGGCACAGATCGTCCGGAACAGATCGTCCGGGCACAGATCGTCCGGGCACGGAGCGTCTGGGTTAGGGACGAAGGGTGGGCCGCTCACCGCCCTGGCTGTCGGGATGGCCCCGTTCGTCCAGGACGGCGTCCGGTTGGGCCTCGTCCGGCTCGGTGGGAGCGGCAGGGGCTAGCCCGGCCCGCCTCGACAACGGGTCGAACGCGTAGTACACGGCCAGGGCGGCCTGCAGGGCCAGGAAAGCGAAAGCATTAAGGAAGGCCACGCCGACTGAGGCCGCGTAGATGAGGCCTCCCATCGTGAACAAGAGCGTCGATACCCGCCGCTCCGACTCGGGGAAATCGCTGCGCAGCAGGCGCCGGTGGTGCGACGCGTAGAGCCACAGCGCGGCCCACGCGCACCCGTTTGCGGTCATGGAAATGCCGTAAACGACCGCGGCCGTCCGCTCGCCCTGTCCTCTCGCCAGTGCCTGGCCCAGGACCCCGGTCGGGAACGGAAGGAAGGCAACGGTCATAAGGAGGAACAAGTTCAGGTAAACGAGCCCACGATCTACCCCGCTGAAATAGCCGAAAACCGAGTGATGGTTGAGCCACATGATCCCGATCACGGCGAAGCTGACGATGTACGCGGCAAGAGAAGGCCAGCGCTGAGCCAGGTCGTGGGCGAGGTGGCTGTAGTCGTCTGGTTCTGCGATGGTGACGACGAGGAGCGTGATGGCAAACGCGAATACCCCGTCACTGAAAGCTTCGACCCGTGATTTGTTCATGTCCGTCGTCCAGGGCTTCCAGCGTCTCCAGCGCGTCCCGAGCGGCCAACTGGCCGGGGCGTGCCAGGTCCACGATAAGGCCTCGCTCCGTCCCGGCGTCCTTGACCGCAGCGGCAGCCGCTCTGGCGCTGTACGGGCAGAGCTGACGTGGTCGTCAGCACGGTGACTTGCCTTGTCAACCCCACCCTGCCAGGTTGGTACGGGTGAAGCTCTGGACGCCAGGCTGGTGGCGGCCCTCGCGGCCCACCGTTAGCCGGTGCGACCTCAGGCAAACGGGTCGCTTCCGAACACTCTTTGGGCTGGTTTGACCCTCTCTTGGTTTGGTTTGAGCGGCCACCGGGCGCTCGGCATGGCTGCCCAGAGCACAGGATTCTGCGGCCCGCCGGGCTACGGACTGACTGCCCGGACCTTGCCCAAGTCGCTCAGAACCGGCTGCGTCGTCGCGCTCGTGGGTTTGAGTGCGAGCGTGTTGCCCGCCTTTGCTCCGCTCGGACCACTCGCCAGGGTGGCCGCACAGAGAGTGGCCGCACAGACAGTAGCCGCACAGACAGTAGCCGCACAGACAGCGCTGTCCAGCGCCAGCTTCGCCCTGCGCTGGACGGCCGGGCCACTGACGCAGGACTCCGGCAACCCCGTCGCCGAATCCTCGCCCGTGGTCGCCAACCTCGACGCTGTGGGGCCAGCCGTGGTGGTCGGGGACAGGACCGGCTACCTGTACGCTTACCACCTGGCCGACGGGTCCCTCGTACAAGGTTGGCCGGTTTTCGACGGTGGTCCACCGATCGACTCGACCCCGTCAGTGGCCCCCCTGGGTGGTACCACGCTGGACTCTGTGTTCGTCGGGACGGGCAACGCCCAGCGCCCGGACATCGGCGGGTATGTGGCGTACGGGCCGAACGGCCAGCCGTTGTGGCACACGTCCGTCACCGACCCGGCCAGCGACAATCACCCAGCCGCGGCGGTGCAGGCATCCCTAACCGTAGCCAACTTACAAGGGAACACGGACGTTTTTGCCGGCTCCCTGGACCAGGAGTCTTACGCTCTCAACGCGTCGAACGGGTCTCTACTCCCGGGTTGGCCCTTTTTCAGTGCCGACAGCGTCTTTTCCACCGCCGCCGCTGGAGACCTCTACGGGACCGGACAGCAAGAACTGGTAATGGGTGGGGCCTCGAGCGCTGGCTCTGCGCTCGGCCTGAGCTACTCCCAGGGCGGCCACGTGCGGGTCCTCAACTCGCAAGGGGCTCAAATCTACGACTACGACACCACGCAAGAGATCGACTCGTCACCGGCGATCGGGGGCTTCCTGGCCGGCGGGGCGACCGGTATCGTCGTCGGGACCGGCTCTTTTTACGCCGGCGCCAGTGACACCGACACGATAAAAGCCTTTACGGCTCGACTGGGGCTCGTGTGGTCCGAAACCCTCGACGGGCTTACGAACTCGAGCCCCGCCCTGGCGGCCGTCCAGGGCGGTACCCAGCTCGATGTGGTCGAGGGCACCGGCACGGCCAATTCGGGCTCGGTCTGGGTATTGAACGGGGCCAACGGCGCCACCGTGTGGCACCAGCCCGTGGTGGGTCGCGTGATCGGCTCGGTTGTCGCCGCCGACCTCACGGGTGCTGGTTACCAGGATCTTCTGGTGCCCACCGTTCACGGGGTCGAGGTGCTCGACGGCCGCACTGGCGCCAAGGTGGCCGTGCTTGGCGCCAGCCTGGGGTTCCAGAACTCACCCCTCGTCACCGATGACCCCAACGGCACCATCGGGATCACCATCGCCGGGTACAACGGCGCCAACCGGGGCGTGGTCCAGCACTACGAGATCCCCGGTTCCAATGGCGCCCTCGCAGTCGGGGCCGGGTCTTGGCCCATGTTCCACCACGACCCGGGGCTGAGCGGGGCGAGCTCTGTCCTGCCCAACCTGGGCCGCGTGACGCCCGCGGCCGTCTCGGCCAGGGGTGCCAACACCGAGGTGTTGTTGTCGTGGTCGCCCCCCGCCGGAACCGGCGGGGCCCCGCCCTCCGGCTACAACATTTATGAGGGTACGGCTCCCGGCCACGAGCTGAGCACACCGGTTAATGGGGCCACGCCCGTAACGAGCACCGGCTACGCCGTCACCGGCTTGACCAACGGGACCAGGTACTACTTCGAAGTGACGGCGCTCAACCCGGCGGGTGAGGGTGCCCCCGCCGCGGAAGCGAGCGCCGTCCCGGCCGCTCCACCCGGTGCCCCCGTCAGTGTCTTCGCCACCGCCGGGACGGCCCAGGTATCACTGTCATGGGCGCCGCCCGCAACCAACGGAGGGGCGGCCGTCAGCTCGTACAACATCTACCTGTCGACGACAGGTGGGCTCCAGGGGACGAAGATCGCCCAGGTACCCGGCACTAGTTACACAGCCGCCGGACTTCAGGCCAGCACTACTTATTTCTTCGAAGTCACGGCCGTGAACGCCGCCGGCGAAGGCCCGCCATCGGTCCAGGTCACCGCCACAGCGACGACCTCGGTTCCGCCCGCCTCGACCCGGACGCCCGGTGCTCCAGGGGGTCTCCTGGCCACCGCCGGCGATGGCCAAGTATCACTTTCATGGGCGCCGCCGGCGGCCAACGGCGGGGCGCCGGTCAGTTCGTACAACGTGTATCTTTCGACCACGCCGGGGTCGCAGGGCAACAGGCTCGCGGCGGTTACGACCACGGGATATACGGCTACCGGCCTCCGGGACGGGACGACGTATTACTTCGAGGTGACGGCGGTCGACGTATCGGGCGAAGGGGTGCCCTCGGCCCAGGTCGCCGCCGCCCCGACCCCGCCCGGGTACCGGGTGGCGGCTTCCAACGGCCAGGTGTTCGCCCTCGGCCAGCTGCCCAAACTCCCGTCCCCACACCCGGCGTCACCTGTGGCCGGCGTGGCCGCCACCCCCGACGGCCGGGGCTACTGGCTGGTCCTGAGGAACGGTGGCGTGTTGAGGGCGGGCGATGCTCGCTCCTACGGGTCAGTGGGCCAGAAGCACCTAAATTCGCGGATCGCCGGGGTGGCCGCCACCCTCGACGGCCGGGGTTACTGGCTGGTGGCGGCGGACGGTGGCATCTTCGCCTTCGGGGACGCCCGTTACTACGGCTCCTTGGGAGCCCGACCCCTCAACCAGCCGATCGTGGGCATCGCCTCGACCCCCGACGGCCGGGGTTACTGGCTGGTGGCGGCGGACGGTGGCATCTTCGCCTTCGGGGACGCCCGTTTTTACGGGTCGATGGGGTCTCGGCACCTCAACGAGACGATAGTGGGCATCGCGGCCACCAGGGACGGCCGCGGTTACTGGCTGGTGGCGGCGGACGGTGGCATCTTCGCCTTCGGGGACGCCACTTATTACGGTTCGATGGGTTCCAAGCGACTGAACCAGCCGATAGTCGGGATCGCGGCGACGGCTAACGGGCGCGGCTACTGGATGGTGGCGGCCGACGGCGGCGTGTTCGGGTTCGGCAATGCCGGCTTTTTCGGGTCGCTGGGCGGGAGAGCGGCGCACGTAAGGGTGGTAGGTATAGCCGTTTAGGCCGCGGCGGCCCATCGGTGCGCAACAGATGGCGTTTTCTTCGTGACTGGGGCCAATAACGTGCCTGGGGGGCATGTTTTTCGACCCAGTCCTGCAGAAAGGCGGCGGAAACCTATTGGCGACGAAAATGGGCGGGTTGCGCTCGCAGGCCGCCAGAGGTGGGCAGACTTGTCGTCATGACGACAAGTCACGTGTGCGTCCCGGAGGACTGGGCCGAGACCAGATGGGCGCGAGGGTGGTAACACCGCTAGGCCCCGACCCCCTTCGTCCGCCACCCTGCCTTCTAGCGGGTTGCCCGAAGCCGTACGACGAGATCGTGGCCGTCGACGCCCACGCCGCGGGCGAACCTGGAAGGGTCATCATCGGAGGGGTCGGTGACTTGCCGGGAGCCACCATGTTCGACAAAATGCGCCACCTCTCCACCTTTCACGACGACCTTCGCCGCCGGATGCTGCGCGAGCCGCGTGGGTACCCGGCGGCGAACTGCAACCTGGTGCTGCCACCGGCGAGCCCCACCGCCGCGGCCGGCTTTATCATCATGGAGCAGGTCGAGTACCCTCCCATGTCCGGTAGCAACACTATTTGTGTGGCGACGGTGCTCATCGAGACGGGAACGGTGACGGCCAGCGAGCCGGTAACGAGGTTCGTACTGGAGACGCCGGCGGGGTTCGTGGCGGTCGAGGCCGAAGTGGAAAAGGGCCGCGCCCGGCGGGTCACGTTCGAAAATGTCCCCGCCTTTGCCATGCAACTGGACGCCTCCATCGAAGTACCCGACCTGGGTACCGTGTGCGTCGATCTGGCCTATGGCGGCATGATCTATGCCATCGCCGACGCCGGCGCCCTCGGGCTTCGCCTCACACCCGACGAGGCGGGCGACATCGTGCGGGTGGGTGAGTGCATAAAGGCCGCCTCCCGCGAGCAGGTACCGCAAGCCCACCCCGAACATCCCGAAGTGCTGGGCCCGACGATTGTTTGCCTCGTCGGTCCTCCGAGTGGGCCTCACGCCGACCAGCGCAACGCCGTCGTCGTGTCCACCGGTTCGCTCGATTGGGGCCGGCCGGAGACCTGGACGGGGGCGCTCGACCGCTCACCTTGCGGCACCGCCACCTGTGCCCGCATGGCGGTCCTCCATGCCCGCCGGCAACTGCCACTCGGCGTGGACTTTCGCAACGAAGGTGTGCTCGGGACCGTTTTTACGGGGCGGCTGGTGGCCGAGACGCATGTAATGGGCCGTCCCGCGGTCGTGCCGACTATCTCGGGAAGTGCGTGGGTTACCGGTTACGCCCGCTATGTGCTGGACCCAAAGGACCCCTTCCCGGAGGGCTTTACGATCGCCGACATATGGGGCGCCGGCCCCGCTGAGGCCGGCGCTCGTGGGTAACGACGGGCCGGCCTCATCGCCGAGGGAACACTTCGACGTGGTGATCGTTGGAGCCGGCATTTCAGGTGTTGGTTCGGCTTATCACCTTTCGCACCAATGTCCCGAGAAGAGTTTCGTCGTCCTCGAGGCGTTGGAAAGCTTCGGCGGGACCTGGCTCGTCCACAAATTCCCCGGGATCCGTTCTGATAGCGACCTGTACACGTTCGGGTACCGGTTTAAGCCGTGGACAACTGCGCCCATGGCCACCGGCGACGAGATCTTGAGGTACATGGGCGAGGTGGTACAAGAAAACGATCTCGCCCGGCACATCCGTTACCGTCACCGCATTACCAGCGCCAGCTGGTCCAGTGAGGCCAACGCCTGGGATATCGAGGTCACCCGGACGGACACGGGCGAACATTTGCGTTTTACCGCCGGTTTCTTGTGGATGTGCCAGGGTTATTACCGTCATGGCCGCGGCTACACACCGCCATGGCCGGGAATGGACGGCTACCGGGGCCGGGTTGTCCACCCCCAGACCTGGCCGGCAGACGTCGATTACGTCGGCAAACGGGTCGTGGTCGTGGGCTCCGGGGCGACCATGGCCACTATCGTGCCCGCCATCGCTTCCGATTGCGGGCACATCACGGTGCTACAGCGTTCGCCCACTTATTTTCTACCGGCTACCAACCGCGACCAGCTGGCGGACACTCTGCGCGAGATCGACGTACCCGCAGATTGGATCCACACCATCATGCGCAAGAAGTTCCTTCATGACCAGGAGATCCTGGCCCGCCTGGCCAAAGACGAACCGGAGTTCATAAAGACCGAACTGATCAATGGCGTGCGGCAGTTCCTCGGGGACGATTTCGACGTGGCCAAGCACTTCACGCCTCGATACCGTCCGTGGCAGCAACGCCTGGCCCTGGTGCCCGAGGGCGACCTGTTCCGAGCAATCGCCGCCGGCCAGGTGTCTTTCGTGACCGACGAGATCGAAGCGTTCACCGAAAAGGGGATCCTGCTGCAGTCGGGTGACGAACTGACCGCCGATATCGTTATCACCGCCACGGGTTTCAACCTGAGCATCCTCGGAGATATCCCTTTCGTCATCGACGGTAGGCCGCTCGACCTGGCCCGTACGGTCACCTATCGGGGGATGATGTTCACCGGTGTACCCAACCTGGCGTGGGTGTTCGGGTACTTTCGCGTGAGCTGGACCTTACGGGTCGACCTGGTCGGCGACTTCGTGTGCCGCACACTGCGGCATATGGACGCATTGGGCGCCCAGCGGGTCACTCCGACCCTTCGCCCCGAGGAGGTCGACGAGCCCCGACTGCCTTGGTTCGACCCCGAGGACCTGAACCCTGGTTACTTGATGCGAAGTGCCGACCTGCTCCCAAAGCGGCTCGACAGGCCTGAGTGGCAGCACACGCAGGATTACTGGCACGAGAAGGACGACCTACCCGCCGCCGACCTCGACGATGGTTGCCTGACCTTCGGATAGGGGGACCCGCCGCCCGCTCCGCGTGTGAGCTTTGTCTCCCCTCGGTTACGGCCCATACCATCACAGGTTTACGGCCCATACTCACGTGGGGAGGAGCGCCCATATGAAGGAACTGCGGGGGAAGGTGGCGGTCGTCACGGGAGGCGCGAGCGGGATCGGTTTCGCGCTGGCTCGCCGGTTCTGCGCCGAAGGGATGAAAGTTGTGGTCGCCGACATCGAACCTCCCGCCTTGGCCGAGGCGGCCGGACGATTGCGTTCCGAGGGGGCCGACGTGCTCGACGTGGTCACCGACGTGAGCCAAGCCGACCAGGTGGAGGCACTGGCAGAGAAGACCGTCGCTCACTACGGCGGTGTAAATGTCATTTGCAACAATGCCGGCGTCGCTGTCGGCGGCACCGCCTGGGATATTTCGCTCGGTGAGTGGGAGTGGGTGCTCGGGGTCGACCTGTGGGGTGTGATCCACGGGGTGCGATCGTTCGTCCCGAGGATATTGAGGGCGGGCCAGGGGCATGTGGTAAATACGGCATCGATGGCCGGCCTGCTCGGCCTCTATACGTCACCGCCTTATGCGGTGGCCAAATTCGGTGTGGTGGCTCTTTCGGAGAGCCTCTACATCCAGCTCCAAACAGCCGGCGTCCCCGTCGGCGTATCGGTGTTGTGCCCGGCGTGGGTGCGGACGCGGATAAACGAATCGGACCGGAACCGGCCCTCCTCGGCCGGCCCTCCCGCCGCTATCGATGAAGAGGTACGGGCGACGATGCAACACGTCATCGACGCCGGCATGGGCCCCGATGAGGTGGCGGACAAGGTCCTCGCGGCCATCCGCTCCGGCCAGTTCTACGTCCTCCCCCACGACGACGAGGCGTGGCTGGACCGCATAAGGATGCGCACCGCCGCCATCGTCGACCGTCGCAACCCGACGCCTGAACCGTTGCCTGGGTGGGAGGCCATCAAGAACGCTATTTCACACTGGACCTGAACCCTTCGTTACAAAATTTCAGCGCTTTCATATGGTCTCGTACCTATTGACGTTGCTTTTCTGGGCGAGGCCATCGGCCAGATCTTCGGTGCTCGGCCGGCTCGTAGGCTGGCCGCCAACCCCTTCGAAGCACGGCCCGGGCGTCCTCCTCGACCGCCTTCAGGCTCGTTGGTAGGGCTTGCATGGTCAGGAACGGGCCTGCCACCCGCCAGATGGTGGGGTCTTCCTTGGCTGCGGCACAGATCACGTCGGAGGATAGCGGGGCGTCCACATCGATGTCCTGTCCTCGGAACCGGGCCAACAGGGCGGCGTCCCAATAAACGTGGTCCTCGTACCAGGGCCGTATTTGCTCAGCGCACCACGAGCCAAAGTGCCCTGAGGCGCTCCCATAGTCGCCACGGTCGTTTTTTAGCAGCGAGACCAACTCGGCCGCCTGCCGCAGCCCGAGAGAAACCCCGCGACCAGCGGCCGGGTTGGTGGTGCAGACGGCGTCACCTACGAAGAACAGCCCGACGGCTCCGGCCCGCTCGTCCACTTGACCCCGGTAGGTGTTGGACAACCCGCTGCCAGCCAGGACGTCGGTTATCGGGTCGAACCGCTCAGCGCCCGTCCACGGGGCCAGCAGCGGGATCCGTTGGGTAGCAGCTGCGAAGCATTCGTTGTGGCGCAGCGGGGCGAGTTCCGGTGCGGACGTGGGCCGCACCACGAGAGCGGACAAGGTGCGGTCGTCTTGAGGAAATACCATCGCCTGGTAGCCCCGGTACACGGCGCCCATCGGCATGGGGCTGGCCGGCGGGTCGACGCCGTCCCGAGCCCGGTACATGCGGGCCGCATATGAGAAACCACAGGCGCCACCCTCACCCGGCGCTCGGAACTCGTCGCCCAGGCGGCTGGCGCGGCCCGCGGCCACGATCACGACGTCTGCCTCGAGTTCGGCACCCTCGACTACCAGACCCGTGACCCGGCCGCCGCTGGTGACCACCCGTTCGGCGTGGCCCCTGCGCATTTGGAGCGCGGGCTCGCGTGCCGCCACGGACCAGGTCGCACGCTCGAAGGTGGCCCGCCGGCATTGAAGCGCAGTCAGTTCTTCCGGGAACCCGTCGGGCAGAACTGGGATCCCCCCGGCCGCCAACAGTGCCTCCCACACGTCCGGCAGCGAGCCGAGAAGGACTTCGCGGACGATGGAGCGAAAGAAATGCGGGAGGTTGAACTGCATAACGCTTCGGCGGGGCCAATTACCTGTGGATGATTCGGGCGGGTCGCGGTCGATCACGACTACCTGGTGGCCGCTCCTGGCCAGGCTCAGCCCGCAAAACAGCCCGACCGGGCCGGCCCCGACCACAATTGTGCGCATCGCGCCTCCCTGACCTCGTGCTACACTGTGAGTGTGTTCACTACACTTATAGTAACTCGAAGTGCCTAAACCTGTCAAGAGCGTGCCTGAACCTGTCAAGAGGCCGTATAGCTCACCCCTCCGATTGGCGCAGGCTCGGGCCACCCGGAGGACCATCGTGGACGCAGCGGCCCGTTTGTTCCTCGAGCGGGGGTACGGGCCAACGACGGTTGACGCCATCGCCGAGGCGGCCGGAGTGAGCCGAAAAACCGTTTTCACATCGGTGGGGGGCAAAGTCGACGCACTCAAGCTGGCCATCGACTGGGCCATAGTTGGCGACGACGAGGCGGTCCCGCTGCTCCAGCGGCCTCACGTCCAGGCCGGTCTGGTGGAGCCGGATGCGCGCCGCATCCTGACGGCTTACGCAGCTGACGTACGGGTGATCCACTCGCGTATCGCCCCTCTTGCGGCGGTCGTCCAGGAGGCCTCGGGGCTCGAACCGGGGGTCCGCGCATTGGCTGAGCAAGGCAAGCAGCAACGCCTGGAAGGCATGAAATTCCTCGCTCAGGTCCTGGCTGACCGCGGCGCCCTCAAGTCCCACCTATCAGCAACGGAGGCGGCCGACATCTTGTGGTTGTTCAATGACCCGGCCGTGTACCAGCGCCTGGTGGTTGAGCGGCAATGGAGCCAACAGCGCTACCAACAATGGTTGGCCGACGCTCTCATCAGCCTTCTCATAGCGGAGGACTATGGTCGGTCGGCGGCCGCCGGGCGACCGAAGCGCGGGCGCTCGTAGCACACGCCGGTCGCAGCCCACACCGTCGTAGAGCACGCCGTCGTAAGGCTGGCGGCGGCCGCTTAAGGTCTTGACCGGCGGTTCCCAGCCAATGGGGAGGTCGACGTATTCCCAGGTCAAGGCGGAATTCGTAGCGGTTGCTTGACCCTGACACTGTGTCAGGCTGTAGACCTGGGGTCACGTTCAGTATCGGTGAGTTCGCCCGGCACGGCCGAGTTTCGGTCCGGATGCTCCGCCACTACGACGCGATCGGGCTGCTTCGGCCCGCCTGCGTGGATGGCGGCAGCGGGTACCGCTTCTATCACGCCAGCCAACTCGCCGAATTGAACCGCGTTATCGCGCTGAAGGACCTCGGTTTTACCTTGCAACAGGTACGGGCGGTCCTCGACGAAAGGGTGAGCGCGGCCGAACTCCGCGGGATGCTCAAGCTCCGCCGAGCAGAGATCTATGCCCAGATCGAGGCGGACACTTCGCGGTTGACCCGAATTGAAGCCCGCTTGCGGACGATCGAAGACGAAGAGCGCGTGCCCCTCGACGGCGTCGTCGTCAAGGCCCTGGCACCAGTGCGGGTGGGTGAGCTGACCGGCCAGGCTGCGGGGTACAAGCCGGAGGCCATTACGCCGGTTATCCAACCGCTCTATCGCGAACTGTGGCAGCTCATGGCCACTGCCGGCGTCGATCCCGCCGGCCCGGCCTTGGCCTATTACGACGATGCGGCGGCTGGGGACGGGAGCATCGTCGTCCACGCCTCAGTGCCCCTGGCCGTCGGAGCCGAAGCGGGCCTTGGTTTCCGGGTCGTAGACCTGGCGGAGGTTGAAAGTGCAGCGGTCATAATCCACCACGGCACCATGGACGACGTCTTGGCCACCGACCAGGCCCTGGCCCGCTGGATCGACGCCAACGGGTACGGGTCGACAGGCTACGCCCGCGAAGTCACGGTCGAGTGGTCCCCTGACCCCGACGACTGGGTTACCGAACTGCAACAACCAATCTTTGTGACTGGAGGATGAAATGTCAGGAACACCCGAAATAGCGACACGCGCCGAGCAGCCTTACGTGGCGATCAGGGCGCAAGTCACCATGGCCGAGCTGGGCGGGCTGGCCGCCCGCTTTGGGGAGGTGTTCGGATGGCTGGGGCCCACGGCGCCGCGCCTGCAGGGCCGCCGTTTTTCAAGTACAACGCCATAGACATGGCGCGTGAACTCGATATGGAAGCAGGCGTGCCGGTGGCCGCGCCAATGCACGGAGATGGTCCCGTCGTGGCCGGGGTGCTGCCGGCCGGGCGTTATGTCACCGTCACTCATGTTGGCCACCCCAAGGATCTCGCCCAGGCCACTGGAGAGATGCTGGACTGGGCGGGCCGAGAGGGCCTGAAATGGGACATGACTACCGGTGACCGAGGCGAGCAGTGGGGAAGTCGCGTCGAGTTCTATCTCACCGACCCCAACCAGGAGGCTGACATGAACAAGTGGCTGACTCAGCTCGCCTTCCGCCTGGCCGACTAGGCCGGGCGAGCCAGCGTCTCGGTCCGGGGGCCGAGCCGGCACAAAGCGAAGGGCCCCGTTGTTAGTGCCCGCCGGGTTCGGCCCGTAACGGGGTGCACTCCCGTCAACCTCGCTGCCGGTCGATCAGTGCTTGGACGCCGTCGAGCACCCGGTCCACGCCGAACAGGAACTCTTCCTTTTCGCTCGACAGGTCTTCGTCTGGCTCGGTCCAGGCAATGTGGTAGAGCCGAGGATAGGTCCGCTCATCAACGAGTTCTCGTACAAGCGCATCAAAAGTCCACGCCGGCGAGGCCGCGCCGCCCGCGCCTCGACCGGCGCTGCCGTCGGCCACGAGGCGTGGGTTGCCGCGGCCTGGTGTCTGGTTGTTCTAGCCGTATCAGCAGGGGCAGGCTCGTGGCTCTTCCGCCACCGCACAGCCGCGTAAGCCGTTTCGATGACCCGATGTGTATTGCGGTTCCCGGGGCAGGCCAATACTTGGTAGTGCGGGCGCTCAGGTCGAGGTCGTGGCGAGCGCCCCGGGCGTGGTCAAAGGCCCAACGCGCCGGGCAGCGGCGACGAGTACACGATGGCCAGGTGCTGCGTAGGGCGGGTCAAGGCCACGTATAGCAAGCGCAGGCCCGCAGCAGGATCGGCCCGCTCGGCGACTATCGATGAGGGCTCGGCCACGACCACCGCATCGAACTCGAGGCCCTTGGCGCTCTCGGCGGCCAGGACGGTCACCGGCCGCCCGAGCCCGTCGCGGGTAGCTTCACCGACACGCGGCAGTACCGCCGTGGCGGAGGCCACTACCTCGTCCAGCAGGACCAGGGGCACGATCACCCCGACCATCTCGTACTCGCCGGACAGGGCCGTCGTCTCGGTCACGATGGCCTTCACCAGGTCTTCTCGACCGACCAACCGGACCGTAGGGGGGCGCCTCCCGGGCCTCACGGCCGTGACCGGCCTGACCTGGGGCGCGGCCTCGGGGAGCAGCCGGGCCGCGAGGTCGAGGACCTGGGCGGTGGAACGGTATCCGTGGCGGAGCTCCACAACCTCTAGGCCCTTCTTGGTCTCGACGCTCGCAGCCAGGTCTTCCCATGTCCGCAGGCCCCATGGCCCGATGGCCTGGGCAATGTCACCGAGCAGGGTCAGCGACCCTGCGGGGCACCGTCGCGCCAGCATCCTGAGCTCCATGGGGGAAAGGTCCTGGGCTTCGTCCACGATGGCGTAACCGTAGGTGCGGGATCGGCCGTGTATGAGCTCCTTGGCTTCGTCGACCAGCGGGCCGTCAGCGGCCGTCCAGGCTCGGCCGCGCCGGCGCAAAATGAGACGCTGCTCCGCTTCGGTCAGTAGGCCGTCGGCCGCAGCAGACAGCAACTTGGCCCGGCTCACCAGTTCCGACACCAACGTGGCCGGGGCCACCGTCGGACAACGCCGGTCCAGCGCCGTCTTGAGCCCGGGGGCGGTGCGCAGAGCCCGGCCGAGCTGGGAACCGTCCGCCGGTAGCCCGGCCAGGTCCACGTAGCGCTCATAAAGGGCACCCACGAAGGTCTCTCTCAGAAAATCGCGAGCTCGCACGTACGGGAGGCGCTTCGATGCGGTGGTATCGACGGCCGCGTTGGCGGCGGCGGCCGGGACCACGAGGCGGCGGAGGCCGAGGGTCACTTCGATGTCGGCTTCGTCGTGGTGGAAGCGAAGTTCTACCGCCCGGGCCAGGACCTCGGCCATACGGCTGTCGCCCTTCACGCGTTCGGCATCTGAGCCCTCGGCCGTCCCGGGCGCGGGGACAACCTCTGGCACCAGGTCAGAAAACGTAGTCTGCACCACGGCATGTTCGCCGAGGGAGGGCAGTACCTGCGCTATATAACGGAGGAACGTGCGGTTGGGACCGACCACCAGTACATTGGCCCGTGCCATAGCGTCGTCGGCGTACAGGAGGAAGGCGGCCCGATGGAGCCCGACCGCCGTTTTTCCCGAACCCGGGCCGCCTTGTACGGCCAGCACGCCCGCCGCCGGTGCCCGGATCACCTCGTCCTGCTCGGGCTGGATCGTGGCGACGATGTCCAGCATCTCACCGCTGCGCGCCCGCTCCAGTTCGACCAACAGCGCGTCCGCCCCTCTGAAGTCGTTCTCGGACGGCACCACGGCACCGAAGGTGTCGTCGCCGATCGAGAGGATCTCCCGGCCATCGACAACAAACTGACGCCTCCGGGCCAGGCCCATCGGGTCCGACCAGCTGGCCCGGTAAAAGGGGAGGGCGACCGGAGCGCGCCACTCGACCACGACAGGTTCGCCGACCTCGTCATCGACATGGCGTCTGCCGATGTACCAGGTTGTCCCGTCCGTCGAGTCTGTGCGCCCAAAGCACAACGCCCTGGTCGTGCTGCTGAGCGCCTGGCCCGGCGCGCAAGGGACCACTCGAGGTCGGGGTCGGCGCCCTTCATCTCGGCCAGGAGCCGCTCTGCCTTCAGCCTCATGCGGCCCAGGTGCTCGTAGGCGGCATCAACCAGCGCTTGTTCGGCCTGGAGGTCGGCGGTGCGCGCGGCAGTGGGCTCGGTGAGTGAAGACATGTCGAAGTGCGAGCTGTAACAGGCTGGAACGGGGGAGTGTCGACATTATCAATGTCCCGCGTCGGCGTCACGTGAATTTTGTCCTGCTTGCCAGTCGGCCACGGGGGGTTGCCGTCGGGCTCCGGGCGCGTTGCTCGTGCACGGGCCGCCCGGCCCCCGGCCGCTCGGGCACCGGCTGTTCGGGCACCGGCTGTTCGGGCACCTGCTGTTCGGGCACCTGCTGTTCGGGCACCGGCTGCTCGGGCGGTGCTGCCACAGCCGGGGACCGGCCGCCGCCGGCCGGTTTTGGGTGCGCTCCACGGAACCGGGCGCGGTCTGGCGCAAATCCTGCTTCGAACCGCAACCGGAATACCGGAGTGCACCCAAAAACGGGTTTAGCGACGGCCAAAAAGGGCCCCGCCGGGGCGCTCGGGAAAATGAATTACTCGAGGGGCTTGAGACCCTGCGCCGCCAATAGGTACGCCGGCGCGGAATACTCGTCGTCCCGGGCGATGTGGACAATGGACCCGGCGACCTGGTCCAGAGTGAGCGTCGGGCCGAGCTGCTCGACAAAGGCGTCCACCGTTAGGCCGGCCCGCTCTGCGTAGGCTTTGACCCCCACGCGACCAAGATCCGTAGCCGGCGTCAATTGCGGCAGGACCGAGACGAACCGAAGGTCGAGCGAGTTGCGGTCGGATTCGGATCCGGCATAGGAGCTCAGGAACTTGACAGTTGCTTTGGCTCCGGCGTACCCGCCGCTCATGGGCGACCCGCGCATGGCGGCGCCACTTGAGATGCTCACCACGACCCCTCCAGGGCTCAGCGGTGCGACGAGGGCTTCGCGCACGAAGTTGAATACTTGCTGGACGTCGGTATCCCAGTTTGTGCGGAAGGTTTGCCAGGTCTGCCTTTGCAGCGGGCCGATGACCGGTGAGGCGCCGGCGTTCAGGACCACGGTGCTCGGGCGGTACAAGGCGAAAAGCCGCGACGCGAGGTCGGGATCGACGACATCAGCAACCTCGGGGGTAAACGAACCCCCTATTTGTACGGCGAGTTCTTTCAGAGCGCTGTCGCTGCGAGCGACGCCCACAACGTGGGCACCCTGGGCGGCCAGAGCGATAGCGGTGGCCCGTCCGAAGCCGCGACTGGCCCCGGTGACAACAGCGGTGGAACCTGATAAATCCCGAACTGTCATTTCTGTTTCTCCTGTCTGGTTGTTGGGCTTCGTTATCCGGAACTTTTGGTCATGGACAATTTGTATGGGAAGTCGGTCCAAGTGGCCGGACGCTTCAATCGCCTGCGCTTGTCCCCGACATCTCCAGCTGCGAGCTGGCCACGGCTCGGGCCATCTCGGCCCGCCGGATCAGCGGCCCGCCGGATCACCGGCCCGCCCGCCAGCAGGGGGAAACCACCGAACGTGAGGCCGTACGTGGTCACGACCACTGCAGGTCTGATCCGGGGGAGTGGAGCTTACGGCCGATGGTCGGCCGCGCCACGTTGACGATCGTGCGGTTAACGACGGTCACGAACGACGGCCAGCAGTGCGAAGGCGCGCCAGCGCCGAGCCGGCGTCTGGGCCGTCCCGTCATGAGGCGAGAGGGCCGGGAGCGTAGGGCGAGTGCTAGGGCGGTCCGACCCTTGTGGTCATCGTTGCGCTCCGCGATGGTTCGGCCCACTCGCTCGGCGTTCTCGTCCTGGCTATCTAACAAAGCCATCTCAGCTCCTTCTGGACGTTCTTCGAGGACTACGAAGGTTGAAACCCCGGCCGGGGCCAGAACTGAGCGATGAATTTGCGCCGCCATTGGGGTTGCCACGCCAGCGACGCACCCCTCAGGGCGACGGTGACGGCCAAGAACTCGGCCGCGTCGGTCGGGGCCGACCGCGATGACGAGGCCTGCCAACGGGACACGACAGATAGCGGGCGGTCCGCCGGGGCAGGTCCCCAGCGCTGGCGCTCATCCGCGTCGGGAGCGGTCGACGGGGTCGGTCGAAGGACGTCTGACCTCCCCGCCGGCCACCTCAGGCCGCCTCGCGCCCCGCGCCCCTCAGCAGGTGGGTAGTGTGCGTGTCAGGGGGTGACGACGTGCACGGGCTTTTACTTCGTTTGTCAGGCATTGACGCCGAGGCCGAAGCGGCCGTCCGCGTCATCGCCGCCTTTGACCAACTCGTCGCCCATAGGGCAGATATCGGTGCTTTGGTCCGCGCCGCGGCCGGCCTGGCCGAGTGCACCGCGGGCATTCACGACCCGCTGCGTGGTGTCTTCATCTCGGTCGCATCCGACGGACGGAGTGCTCAACACGGAGCGCCGCCACCGACGAGCACGCTTGTAAAGGTCGACGATGGTAGTGGCGCGGAGGTGTGGCTCGAACGCAGCGGAGGCCCTGGACCGCTAGACGCCATCGTCGCGGAGCGCATGGCGGCCGCGGCCGCCATCATCCTCGACCGGATGTTCGGTACGTCCTTGTACGCCGCCGACCCCGCGGCGGTCGAGCTCCTGTTGAGCGAACAGGTCTCCGATCTGGACCGTGCCCGGTGCGCACGACTGCTCGGGTTCGCCGAGTCGCGCACAATCCGCGTCGTTGCCTTCGTATGCAACGAGGTTCAGCCTGACGTGATGGCGCAAGCGCTGGAAACGCTGACGTCGGAGATCCGGGCCGCAGGTGAGATAGTTCAACTCGCCAAGGTCGGTGAGGTCTTCGCCGCTATTACCACGGCCGAAGAGGTGACCAAGGAGCTTCCGGCCACAATTCGGGCCGGTGTTGGCCCCAAGGTCGACCCGCTGAGAGCGCCCACTTCCTGGGCCGGCGCCAGGTCGGCGCTTCGGTTTACGGTGAGCTTGCCCGGTTTGAAACGCCCCTGCATGGTATTTGTCGAGGACCTCGGTCCGCTCATTGCATTGGCGCACCTTCCGACTGACGAAATTAGCGCGATCCCAGATGTTGGGGCCATAGCAACTATTGCCGCCAACGACCCGAGTGGTGAGCACATTCATACCCTCGATGCGTTCTGCCGGGCCGGGTCGCTCCGGAGGACGGCGGCTGAGCTGTTCCTCCATCACACTTCGGTAGCGGCCCGCATTGGCCACATTAGTTCACTCCTCGGGTACCCCGTGGACTCGCCTGATGGCGCCTTCCGGGCGCGGATGGCGCTGACTCTGTGGCAGCTGTCCCACGCTCCTGACCTCCGACCGCCAGATGGTGCATAAATAAGCCCCGAGAATCTACACTCGGCGGTTGAAACGGCAAAGCGAGCCCCGCTAGTCTTCACCACTATGGCACCCGAAGTCGGAAATGCAGTTGATTACAGCTCTTATTCGGGAGCTATTGGGAACCCTTCAGACTATTGCTATGACGCTGAACTAGCCGCCGTACTTCCATTTAACGTCAAAATCCCGTTTGACAATATCGTTGAAGCGAGGCGAGTGGAAGCCGAGGGCATGGCCGAGCGACTGCGGGCACGGGCCGAATTGCCAGAGGATCCCAATGTCCTGGTCGAAGACCATGTTCTCTCCGGCGCGGATGGCACATACGAGCTCACCGTCCGTACCTATACTCCGGCCCGCCGCGTAAATCAGCTTGGTGCCCTGGTGTTCTTCCACGGCGGGGGGTACGTCTTGGGCAACCTTGACAATGAACAGCTCCGCTGCATCCACTTCGCCAACAAGGTTAATTGTGTCGTCGTCAGCCCGGAGTACCGTCTCGCTCCTGAATACCCATTCCCGGCCGCCCTCGATGACTGCTATCGGACGCTCTGTTGGGTCGCCGAAGAGGGAGGCCGTCTCGGGGTCGACGACCGGAGGATAGCGGTAGGGGGGATAAGTTCCGGAGGTGGGCTGGCTGCCTCAGTTGCTCATCGCGCCCGTGACGAAAAGGGCCCCGGCCTGGTCCTACAACTGCTCTTGTTCCCGACGCTGGATTCCCGGTTGCAAACCGCCTCGATGACGAGGTTCACCGACACGCCACTGTGGGACTCGCTAAGCAACCGGATCATGTGGGAGTACTATCTGGCCGATTCCGACTACCCGCCCTCTTATGCTTCCCCGGCCCTAGCCGAGTCTTTCGAAGAGCTTCCCCCGGCCATGTTGGCTGTGGCCGAGTTCGACCCGTTGCGGGATGAAGCCCTCGAGTACGCAGTCGCGCTTCTGGCGGCAAAGGTGTCCGTTGAGATGCACCTCTACGCCGAAACCTATCACGCCTTCGATTACATAGCGCCGTTCGCACAAATCTCCCAGCGGGCTATAGCTGACCAAATCAATTCGCTGACCAAAGCGCTCCGCTCATGACCAGATCTGCTATCTGCTTTGTTGCTGGTTGATCCTGTGCCGTAGCGGCAAATGTCCCGAACAAACACGCCAAGTACACAAGATTAAGGAGGGAGATCAAGATGGAAAACTATATGG
Source organism: uncultured Acidimicrobiaceae bacterium (assembly GCA_963750465.1). Lineage (GTDB taxonomy): Bacteria > Actinomycetota > Acidimicrobiia > Acidimicrobiales > Palsa-688 > Fen-671. The sequence continues at coordinate 911,562 of CAVVRE010000037.1, read as the reverse complement.
ACAAGAAGGTCTCGCGGCGTTCGATGCTAGGAGGTGGGCTAAAAGCGGCCGCTGCGCTCGGCGCCGCTCCCGCGGTTCTCTCACTGCTCGAAGGACGAGCCTCCGCTCAACGGGCGCCGTCCTTGGTTAGGAACATCAAGAGCACTGGGACACTGACGGTGGCGATCCTCGGCAATGCTGCCTCCAACACCGTCGCCCTCAAAGCATTCCAGGCATTTCAGAAGCAGACCGGCATCACGACGAAGCCTCTCTTCATAAACGTCCCGACCTGGGTTGACTTTTTTGAACAGATAGAGACCCGCCTCATAGCGGGTGTCGAAATCGACACGATGAACCTCGCCACCGAAGGCTTCAGGTTGTTCGCCAGCAAGGGAGTCCTGGCCCCGCTTGACGGTTACATCGCCAAGGACAAGGCGACTGTCAACGCATTCTACGCTGATATGAACCAGCGCACCCTTAGCCAGTTCCGCCAACATGCTCAGATCGACGGGCACACTTATTACGTCCCGTGGGGCTACAACACCATGGGTATCTGGTACAACCGTGCCACCTTCAAGAACGGCAATGTGACCGAGCCGACCCCCGACTGGACCTGGGACGACTTCCTGGCCGCCGCTACGGCTCTCACCAAGGCTCCGCAAAACTGGGGGATGAACCTGACGATCGACGTGTTCCAGGGTATTGAGCCATGGATCTTTACCAACGGCGGGCAGGTCCTCAATAATACCTGGACACGCTGCGTGATCAACAATCCCGCCGCCGTTGAAGCCTGTGCCTTTGCCAGGAGCCTGGTGGCCAAGAAGTTGGCTCCGTCGCCGGGCGGGACTTTCAACCAGTTCAACGCCCTGGGCCAGGGACATCTGGCCATGATGGGTGCTGGCATCTGGCCCTGGAACTACTACGTCGAAAACGGTGGTGGTAGCAATCTAGCCATCGTCCCGTGGCCGAAGAAAGTACAACAAGGCTCTCCTGTGGGCCTGGCCGCCTTTCCTATCCTCGACGCTTCGAAGAGCAAGGACGAGGCGTGGGAGTTTGTGAAGTACTCGATCTCCGAGAGCTTTCAAGCCAACGAAGCGGTGCCTATCGAAGGTGGCATGCCGATGCGGGCTTCCATTGCGAAGAGCGCGTCGTTCCTGAAAACCCTGCCGCCCGGGGCCGAGTACTTCAGTGCCGCGCTCGAGTACGCAAACCCCGTAGTCGGGGTCACCAACGCTTCGGCCGTAGAAGGTGATATCGACGCCACCTGGCAGCAGATACTGGCTGGGTCGATATCGCCGGCAGCAGGCCTGGCACACCTGGAGGCCAAGGCAAACGGCGAGCTAAACGCCAGCTGAATGCGCCAACGCGGTGGGGCTCCGCTCACCCACAAGACGCTGAACGAAGTAGCCGCAGTCCCCGCCCCGGGGACTGTTCGGCCCGACGGGCCCGAATACGGAGTGGGTCGTCAGGACGGTAGCAAGAGGGACGATTCGACGGGCCAGGGGGGCAGACTAGCCTTCATGACCAACCGTCGCTCCCTGCGCCGTGGGCGTGGTTCACCGGCACGCCGCAGGCGCAACCTGAAGGCCTATTTGTTCGTTAGCCCGGCGATGGTTCTGTTCCTCGCCTTTATCGCTATTCCGGTGGCCGGGATAGTTGTCTTCTCGTTCCTGCAGTGGGACCTGCTGACGCCGCCGAAGTTCGCAGGTGTGTCCAATTTCCGCATGCTGGCCCATGACCCCGAATTAGGGCAGGCGCTCTTCAACAGCCTTCTCTTCGACGTCATGACCACGACACTGCACATCATCGTCGGCATGACGCTCGCCATCGCCGTGACCAGTGTGACCTCGCGAACAGTCCGGTACTGGGCGCGGACGGCTTTCGTAGTCCCGTTCCTGATGTCTGCGGGCGCGGTGGCGGTCATGTGGAGCTATATCCTCTCGGGCAGCACCGGGCCACTCAACTATTACCTCGAACGGCTCGGTACGAACCCGCCGGACTGGTTGGCATCCGGCACCTGGGCTCTGCCGAGCCTGGTTGGCGTCGACCTGTGGCAGACGGTTGGGATCACGTTCATCATCTTCCTGGTCGGGCTGCAAACCATCCCGTCGGTCCTCTATGAGGCAGCCGCCATCGACGGCGTCGGCCCGTTCCAGCGGTTCCGGTACGTCACGTTCCCGATGCTGTCGCCGGCGACGCTCGTGGCGTCGGTCACCGCCTTCATCGGTGCCTTCGAGATCTTCACCTGGCCATACGTGATAACTAACGGCGGGCCGGGCAATGCCACCCTCACGATAATGGTCTACATCTACCGTGTTGCCTTCAGGAACCTTCAGTTGGGCTACGGGGCCGCCGTGTCGATCGTAAATCTGGTGGTACTTGTGACCCTTGTCTCGTTCGGCTTTGCGCTGGCCCGGCGCTGGGTGCACTATGAGCGTGTCTAGCGCCATCCCGATTACGGGACGGGTCGCCCTCGGCCGGACCGCCCGCCGCGTCAGGCTGCGCCGACGGCTGGTGGCAGCCGCGCTCGTCATCGGCGGGTGCCTGATGCTGTTGCCAGAACTCTGGGTCTTGGTCAATTCGTTCCTGCCGTCGAGCATGCAGTTCAATCTTCCTCCCGTCTGGTTCACTACGCACTGGACCCTGGCGAGTTATCGGCAGTTGTTCGACCTGATCCCCTTTCTCATACAGCTCGCCAACAGTGTCGGCGTCACCGTCGCCGTCGTTGTCGGGTCGACCTTGGTAAGCGTGCTGGCTGCGTACGCTTTCGCCCGGCTCGAGTTTTGGGGCCGAGATGTCCTGTTTGTCGCGCTCCTGTCCGGGTTGATGCTCCCCGTTCAGATCGCTGCGGTCCCGGAATTCGTCGAGATCAGATACCTGGGCTTGCTCAATTCCCAACTGAGCCTGATTATCCCGGCGCTAATCCAGGTATTTGGCATCTTTCTCCTGCGTGAACACTTCAAGACCATCCCCCGAGAACTAGAGGAGGCCGCTCGCATAGAAGGTGCCGGCGAGCTGCAAATCCTTCGCATGGTCATCGTCCCCCTGTCATGGCCAGCCATCAGCGCCGTGGCCATAATCACGGCCCAGTACATATGGAACGATTTTTTCTGGCCTAACCTCTACATTACGAGCCCCACGCGGATGGTCGCGCCTCTTGGCCTCGTCACGCTTCAGAACGCCTACCTGAGCGGTCCCGTCGGTGCGATCTTTGCCGGCCTGTCCATATTGGTCATCCCTGTCGTAGTGTTCTTTATCTTCGTCCAGCGCCAGCTCATGGAGGGGCTCGGTTTTGCCGGCATCGCCAGGTGACGCGTCGTAGTTGCTCCTGTCGGTCGATGCCAGGCGGCGATCGGCCGAGACGTCTTGTTCCGCGTCCGCCAGTCCCGCCGGCAGCCGCGCCTCATGCCGTCAGGACTGACCGGGGCGGTCGGCTGTGGGCAGGTGCCACAGCCGCCGGTCGACACAGGAGGGTGAGCGTCCGGCGAGGAGCACGGCCACTAGCGTGAGTGTTGCGCCTCGAGACCATCGGGGCGGCGACGCCCGAGGCGGGATTGGTGGGATTAGGGTTTTTCCCTAGGGTGCTCGGCGCCTCGATGACTGACACTAGAAGTGTGAGCACCTTGACGTTCCCCCCGCAGTTGTGGCCCAGACGGCTCCTATGGGCCACGACCAATCCCTCAAACGAGGGTGCAAGTGGACGTCGAAGGTCAGGCCCCGCTGCGGCGAAACAGCGGGGCCGCGCTCGCCCACTGGGCACCGGCACGACTGATCGGGGCCCGACATGGCACTCGACGACAACGACAGAGACAACGACAGAAAGGCAGAACGAAATGTTCGGTTCCACGCACGAGAACGATTTCGACCATCAGAAGGACAGTGGCCGCCTCGCGACGGCGCAGAGCTCAGCGATGACTGATCGACCACGACACGCCGGTCGGCGGGTCGGACGCGGCACGATTCTGACCCGTGCCCTCGCGGCCGGAGCCGGCACCGGGGCATTGGTGGCCGCTCTCGCTCTGCCCGCCGCCGCGTCGGGCAGCCCGAACCCTTGGGAGGGCGCACAGGTTGGCCTGAACTACCCCGTTTATCAGCCCAAGACGGTCCTTGCCATCCCCCAGTCCAGCTTCAAGCTGCTCTCATGCGGTACTGGCCAGGACGAATCGATCTTCGCGACCTTCGGGACGGCTTACACTCCCCCCTCGAACTACGGCAAGACCGTGGGTTTCTCGCTGGCCGAGGGCTACCCGTTCATTTGTGCCAACCCGGGCATCGCCAAGCAGGTCGGGGTCTGGACGGTGGGGATCCCGAGCGGGACCGTCAAAGTCCGCGTCTCCGTTTATTGCGACGAGACCCAGTTCAAGAGCTGCACTACCGCATCAGGCGTCAAGAACGGCTACGTGCTCCAGTGGGCGCAGCCGTACAAATTCGGGACCTCCCCGAAGAAGCAGACTCAAATGTTCATCGACACTTCCCTGCTCACCCTGCCTCAGGCCCTGCATGTCGTGGCTGGCATAAGGTCGCTCTAGGGCCCGTGTTCGGAAGCGTTTGATCGAAGGTCCAGCCGGTGCCCGGGGAGCCAGAAGTCGCCGCTCCCCCGGAGCACCCGCCTGCGTTTGGCCGGCGCAGCTACCCGGCCTAACCGCACCGTTACCTTACGTGGCGTAGCTCCCGCCGGCCGGGTGTTCACGAGGGTAACGACCGCCGAGCTACCCGGTCCTCGTGTCCCCGTGGAACCTCGGTGCCCGTTGGACGGTTGGGACAGCTCAGCGAGGAAGAGCAGGTCAGACGGGTGTCCGGTAGCATTCGGTCATGGCTGGTGGAGTTTTTGACGTCATCTGCGAGATCGAACCGGCCACTGGGCCCGACCTACGACGGGTCCGGCTCCAGATCGGTGTGCTGAGCGCCGTTTCCTCGGTCTTCCTCATCCCTGACAACCACATTGGCCGAGCCACTGTCTCGAGCATCGCTGTAGCCCACGAGGTCATCGACATGGGCGGGCGAGCCATCGCCTGCCTGAACGCCCGGGACCGCAATACCCTCGGCTTCCGTCGTGACCTGCTGACGGCCGCCGCCTACGGAGTGGACGAGTTCCTGTTCGTCTACGGCGACCGGCCCGAGTCGGGCCGGCGGTCGGACGATCTCACTGTGCGGGCCATGATCGAAGAGGCTCGCCGCTTCGAGGACCGCCTCGCGTCTCGGTTCCGCCTCGGGGTGGCGGCGGCCCTCGCGCCGCTGCCGGCCTGGAAGCGTGACGCCGACTTTCTGTTTGCTCAGGTCGGGTTTTCCGTCGACCAACTACTCCGCTGGCGCTCGTCGGTCGACTTTGCCGGTCCTGTCTACGCCGGCGTCCTTGTGGTCGCCAGTGCTCAGATGGCTGGAAAACTGAGCGCCGAGTTCCCCCAGCTGGCCGTGCCTGACTGGTTGGTCGAGCGGGTCGAGCAGGAAAAGGGAGCAGGGGTCGAGTTCGCCTGCGAGATGGTGTGCAGGATCCGCGACTCGGGCGCCTTCGATGGGGTGCACCTCATCCCTGTGCACCGCTACCGAGATGTCGCCCGGCGTCTTGAAACCCTCCTCTAAACACTCATACGACGGATGGTGGCGAGCCCGCCGACGACGAGTACAGCCGCAAAGGCGGCCATCAGGCCAGTAAGCCCAGCTGCGCTCAGGGCGGTGAAGAAGTGGCCGACGTTGGACCAGGCATTGGCCGTTGTCGCGACGATGGCCCCAACGAGGATCACAGAGACTTGGCCGGCAATGAAGGCCACCAGGCCGATCAGGCTCCAGCGCCGGTAGACGAGCCCGAACCACATGCCATAGACGAACAGCAGGGCCAACACCACGAACGACGTCAGCCAGGTGAGGTACCACGGCCCGGCGAGGACGTACGGCACCCGGAAGAAGCCCATTTTTATGCCCCAACCGCCGGTGGCCCGCTCGATGACCTGCCCAACGGCGAGGATCAGTCCGTAGACGGCGGAGAGGCTGACGGCGAGGCCGACCGTCCCGAGGTAGTAGGAGGCTCGGCTCAAACCAAGAGAGAGCCCGAACGGAAGTGCCCGGGCGACGGTCTGCAGGCCGAGGAGGAACACCATGATGAAGATGGCGGCGAGACCGCCGACGTAGCGATGCGAGCTGTGCCCGGCCGGAACGAGAGCCAAGATGACCAGGTCCGCGGCGAAGGCAAAGGCCAAGATGGCCCATGGCAACGCCACAAAGTTGACTCGTTGCACGAGGTGGTAGCGGGACACATTGATCCAGGTGCTCATGCGTTGGTCCTCTCCTTCAGTTCTTCGGTGGCTCGGTCTGCGGCGAAGACCATCATCTGCTGGAGTGACAGGGGGTCCAGCCTGAGGTTCAGCTCCCGGGCCGGGCCGGTCCTTGTCGTCCAGCGCCCCGGCGACCACCACCGACTCCTGTGACGCCACTTGGCGCCGGTCCCAGGTACGACGGCCGGAGGTGAACTCCTCCACGGCAGCCATGCGGCCGCTCACCGTCGTTACGGTCCCACGGACATCGTCTGCCTGGGCGTCGAGCACGATCCGCCCGTGGTCGATGATCACCACCCGCTCCAACAGGTCGGCGACTTCGTCGATCAGGTGCGTGGAGAGCACCACCGTCCGGGGGCACTCTGCGTAGTCAGCGAGCAGTCGTTCGTAGAAGAGTTGACGGGCTACCGCGTCCAGGCCGGCGTACGGCTCGTCGAACAGCGTCACTTCGGCCCGGGCCGCTAAGCCGACGACTATGCCCAGGGCCGAGCGCATCCCGCGCGAGAGCTTCTTGATCGCCCGGTTAGCCGGGAGTTCGAACTCGGCGAGCAGATCCTCGGCCAGGTCGCCGTTCCAGTTGGGATAGAACCACGACGCCACCTGTAGGACCTGGCGCACCTTGATGTCGGGGTATACCTGGTCTTCTCGGACGAGCACCATCCGGCGCAGGACCGCATCATTTTCGATCGGGCTGGCGCCGAACACCCGGACGGTGCCCCTCGAAGGGAACTCCTGAGCCGCGACGATGCGCATCAGGGTGCTCTTACCCGCGCCGTTGCGGCCCAGTAGCCCCGTGACCGAGGGGCCTTGGAAGTCGAGCGTCACCTCGTCAAGGGCGAGCTGGTCTCGGTAACGGCGGGTGAGGCCGGTTATGGAGATCGTCGTCGTCATACCTTCATCCCTTCTTGTGCGTGGCTCGACTCTCGGACCATCGCCACCAACGCATCGGCCTCGATCCCGAGCCGGCTGGCCTCGGCGACCATCGGCTCGACATAGCGTTCCACGAAGCCTTTGCGACGAGCGTCGAGCAGGCGCTCACGGGCGCCGGCAGCGACGAACATGCCTATACCCCGTCGCTTCTCCACCAGCCCGTCGTCTGTTAGCACGTTGATGCCTTTGGCCGCGGTGGCCGGGTTGATCTGGTAGTAGGCGGCCAGCTCGGTGGTCGACGGCACCTGTTCGCCCTCGATGAGCGCCCCCACGGCGATCTCTTCGGCCAGGCGCTCGGCGATCTGGGAGAAGATCGGCGCACTGTCATCAAGCACGGGCGTCTCCCGGGGTGCTGTCTACCGTTTGGACTGTTCGTTGGTTAATTACTTGACTAATGTACCAGCTAGGTAAGCGGGCGTCAAGGGCATTCTCGGGTGAGCCCCTACAACGACCTCGGAACTCAGTGGCACAATGCACGAATGGCACTAACTGGCGCCAAGGCGGACCTTCACCGCTATCTGCAGGCTGGCCGCGACGCCTTGATATGGAAACTCGAAGGCCTCTCCGAATACGACGTGCGTCGCCCGCTGGTGCCGACCGGGACCAACCTATTGGGCCTGGTGAAGCATGTGGCCAGCGTCGAGGCGGGCTACCTCGGGGCCACGTTCGGACGGCCCTTCAGCGAGCCCCTGCCCTGGTACGACGACGGTGCCGAGCCCAATGCAGACATGTGGGCCACGGCCGAAGAGCCTCGGGACCAGGTGGTAGGCCTGTACCGCCGAGTGTGGGCGCACTCGGACCTAACCATCAACATTCTGGCGCTCGACGCCACCGGCCAGGTGCCGTGGTGGCCACCGGACCGGCGGGAGGTGACCCTGCACCAGGTGCTGGTCCACGTTGTGGCCGAGACGGACCGCCACGCCGGGCATGCCGACATTGTCCGGGAGCTAATCGACGGCTCCGTCGGGCTACGCGCTGGCCACGACAACATGGCCCAGGGCGACCGGGCCTGGTGGGAGGCCTACCGCCACCGTCTGGAAGACGCGGCCCGAAAAGCGGGCGACTTCTGAGCCGGCGACGATCAGCGCACCCAAGTGCGACCTAACGCGGGCGTGTCGGTTGCGGCTAGCCGACCCGAGGCCGGGCCGGCGGTGGCGCCAGACCCGGCTCAGGTGTGATCGCCGGCGCAGTGGGCCTCAGGGCCGGTGCGGTCAGCGCGACACCAGGACGTCGTCCGCCAGCGCGAGGTCGGGTTCGCGCTCTGGTGCCGCCCCGTCAGCCTCGGCCGAACGGGCCCGCCGGTTCGGGACCACCATGGCAGCGAGAGCACCCACGGCCACGACGGCTGCCGCGACATAGACGGCCGCGGTCATGCCGTTCACGTAGTCCTGACCGGAGGCGTAGCTGCCGTGCGCCGTGAAGATGACGCCGAGCACGGCGATGCCCAGCACTCCACCCAGTTCCCGGAAGGCGGCGTTGGCCCCCGAGGCCACCCCCTCCAGGGCCCGGGGCACGGCCCCCAGCACCAGGGAGGCCAGCGGGATGAAGAACAGCGTCATCCCGACGCCACAGACCACGAAGGGGGCCACCAGGTCGGCGTACGGGGTGGTCGGCGTGGTCACGGTGGCCAGCCAGGCCAACCCGATGGCCTGCAGGCCCAGTCCCGTGACCACGAGGGGCTTGCCGCCCCACCGCTCGGCCAACTGGCCCACGATCGGGGCCAACAGCACGGGCATGGCCGTCCAGGGCAGCACCCGCACACCGGCGGCCAACGGGGACAGACCCTGGACGGTCTGGAGGAACTGGACCAGGAAGAAGATGGCCCCGAACATGCCGAAGCTGAACAGCATGGCCGTGACGTTGACCGACGTGAACCCGCGGTCGCGGAACAGCCGGATGTCCAACATGGGATGCGCTGACCGGAGTTCCCACGTCACGAACCCCACCAGGGCGAGTACCCCACCAGCGAACGAGGTCAACACCAGGTTGCTGGTCCAACCGTGGCTGTTGCCCTCGACCAGACCGAGGACTACCCCCAGTAGGCCGATGCTGACGGCGGCTACGCCCACGAGGTCCAAGCGCGCCCGGGCGCCGTAAGACTCGGACAACTTCCACCAAGCGAGCGGGACCAACACCAGGCCGATAGGCACGTTGAGCCAGAAGATGTACTGCCACGACCATCCGCTCGTGATCGCCCCTCCCACCAGGGGGCCGATAGCGACCGCAGCGCCGCCGATGGCACCCCAGAATCCCAAGGGCAACATTGCGGCGCGCCGGTGGCACCGCCGCGCTCAGCAGGGTCAGCGAGAGTGGCATGATCATGGCCCCACCGGCGCCCTGGACCGCCCGAGCCGCGACCAACACGGCGATGCTCGGAGCCAGGGCGGCTATCGCCGAAGCGGCAGTAAACACGGCGATGCCCAGTACGAAGATGCGCCGTCGTCCGAAGCGCTCACCCAGTGCCGCCGCCGACAACAGCAGTACGGCGAAGGTCAGGGTGTAGGCGTTCACCGTCCACTGGAGCCCGGACAGCCCGGCATGGAGGTGTTCGCGGATCACCGGCAGGGCCGTCGTCACCACCAGGTTGTCCAATGAAGCCATGAAAAGGGCCATGCCCGTGATGATCACGGCCCAGATGGCGCGGGACCTGGTCCTGTGGGGGTTCCCGGCGATGTCATCGGCAACGGGGAGGTGTGAGTTGTCGGCCCTTGCCTCTGCCCTAGAGGGCCCGAGCGAGCCCGCGCCCGGTCAGGTTGTGATTGATCACTATCTATACGGTCCAAAAAAAATGTCCCTGTAGCGGGCTCATTCATGCGACTACCTCCTTCTTGGCTGCCTGGTCGCCACGGTGATGGTCGGCCAGGGCTTGACTAGCGGCCTTGATGGCACTTGCTTTCTCGGGCGACTGGCACAGGCCCTGGGCCCACGTGTCTGGAAAGGACAAGAGGTCGATGGCGCACACCACGTTGATCAGCATCCCCATGGCGAAGAAGTTCCAGAGATCCTGGTCGGATAGGTGGGTCTTCTCGTAGAAGACGCCGGCGAGCACTTCGAAGGTGCGCCGGCAGCTGCGGGCGATGTCGGGGTCCGCTGGGGCGGCGGCGAACCCGTGGAGATGGACCTGCAACATCTCGGGGTCCTGCATCAACTCGAGGTACGCCGCGCCCATGGCCGCCTTGGCCTCTTCCCCGTCGAGACCCTCGCCCGCCCTGGTCAACTCGTCAATGATGCGCGACGCGACCAGGTCATATGTCGCCACGAAAAGGTCCTTTTTCGTACCGAACAGACGGAACAAGTAGGGCTGGGAGATGCCGGCTCGGGCGGCGATGGCCTCCGTGGACGTCCCGGTGTAACCCGAGCGAGCGAACTCGGTGATTGCCGCAGCTAGCACCGAAGAGCGACGCTCTTCTGCTGTCTGTCGGCTCGATACCATCATCACATTATGAGTGACCACTCACTACGTTGTCAAGTGCCTCCACCACCTGCTCCCCAAATGTGCCGCCGCCCGGCTGGCCGGCGCGCACTGCGAGTTCTAGTTATTCCTCGCGTTCGGGGGCGATCAGGACAGGACGTCTGGCGTGTGAGGCCAGCCGGTGGGAGACACTGCCGAGCAGGGCGGTGCGGAGCGGTCCTCGACCTCGCTGGCCGCAGACGATAAGGCGGGCGGAGATGGTGTCCGCCACCTCCAGGATCGTATTGGCAATGCCTTCGAAGGACTCCTTGGTCAGCGCTGAGGCGGCGTAGCCGTGATCGTTGGCACGGCGCGCCCCTTCTTCCGCCACCGCCCGAGCGGAAGTCGCTTCTTCCTCGTTCAGGTCGGCCCCTCCGGTGGTTAGGCCGGCGGTGAAAGCACCGGCCAGAGCCAAGCGCGTGGCGATCGTTTCCCACACCGTGAGCACGACGACGTCCACGGGCCGTCCTATAAGGTCCCCCGCCGCTTTCATGGCGTTACGTGAGCCCTGGGAGCCGTCGTAACAGAACAGTACGGGCCCGGTCGTCAGCGCATCAGTCACGGTTTAAGGTTCCTCCGTTTCCTCACGCGAGAGTGTATGTCCGGTCGGCCCGCCCTAGGGCACCGACCAAATCGACCGCCAACCGCACCCTGGCCGAGGCGCCCAAAGCCGGCGCGAGAGTGTGACCCTCAGGCACGCGACGCCACTGCGCCGTGCCGTCGTCGAGCGCCTCCGACCGTACGCTGGGTCATGCCTAACTGGGCCGAACAGGTAACCGCCATCGCCACCTCGGTCGGAGCGCTCGGTTTGGTCGGTGCCTTCGGAGCGGTGATGTTCGCCGGTCAACAAGTTCGGGAGTCGCGGCGCAGCACCCAGGCGCAAATGGCGGCCGAGTTCTTCCGTCGCTGGGACGATCCCGCCCTGGTAGAGACGCGTCAGCTTGTCGATCGTCTCGCCGCCGTCCAAGAGCTCCTCGAGACGTTTCGGCGATGCGTGGTCGAGCAGGCACCGGAGGCGTACGTGTTTTACCGCGAACTCGACTACTTCGAGCAGTTGGCTGCCCTCGAGCGTCGAGGAGCTTTCGACTTCGAGCTGGTCAAGATGCTCCTTGGCCGTACCCTTATCGCTCGCTGGGAAATGTGGAAGCCGGTGCTGGACGCCACATACGGGGCCGCCGTTTACCCACTGTTTGCTGGCCTGGTGTCAAAGCTACGGGCCGATCTCGGCTCTGCGGAGCGGTAGCGTCACCTGCCCGGTCAGCCCGCGAGTTGGTACTCGGTCACGGTAGCGTAACCCTCGGTGAGGAGTGCCAAACCTGCGTCGGGAGCCCTGAAGACCCGGCCGTTCCTGCGCCCAGGGCTTGGTCGTCGAAGCGAAATTCGACAGCTAGAGCGCGCGTCGCTGTGACGACGGGTGACCCTGAGCTCGAGACACCCGGAGAGTCGGTCGAAGATTTGCGCCGGCAACTCGACGAGGCGCGGAACATCTTGCGAGCCATCCGGGCCGCTGGGTTTGACGACAGAGCCATCGATACCGGCGAGGACACGCTGACGTTCAGTAGCAGCTACCGGCCGTACCGTCTCCTGGTCGAGGGAACAATAGAGGGGGAGCGGACCTACTTCCGAGCGGTGGCGCTCGACTTCGATGGCACTTTGGCTGACGGCGCTGTGGCGCCCGAAACGTTGGCCGCCCTGGACCAGGCCCGGTCCCGCGGCATACGGGTGATATTGGCCACCGGCCGGATCATGGACGAGTTGCGCGCCGTTTTCCCTCAGGTCGAGGCGCACGTCGATGCCGTTGTCGCTGAGAACGGCGCCATCATGGTCACTCCGGTTGGTGTCCGTCTACTGGCTACCCCAATAAACCGGGCGGTGAGCCTGGCCCTTACCGAGCGGGGCGTCCCTCACCGCGACGGGCAGGTGCTGATTGCTTGCGCCGCGGCCGACGAACCGGCCGCGCTGGAGGTGGTCCGTGTGTTGGGCCTCGACTGCCAGCTGGTCCGGAACCGGACCGAACTGATGATATTGCCCGCCGGTGTGACCAAGGGCGGCGGCGTACTCGAGGCGCTCGACGACCTTGGGCTCTCGGCACACAACACCATCGGCGTGGGCGACGCGGAAAACGACCACAGCCTTCTTGATGTATGCGAGATCGGCGTGGCCGTGGCCAACGCGGTGGACTCCATCAAGGCCCACGCCGATGTGACGCTTGGCTCGCCCGACGGGCAAGGAGTGGCCGAGCTGCTTCGGGGGCAGCTCCTCGCCGGCCGGCCGTGTCCACCCCCGCCGCTGGCACATCGCGCTTGGTGTCGACCAGGCTGGCCAGGCGGTGACCCTCCCGGCGTCGCAGATCAACGTGGCCGTGTGCGGCGGGACCGGGACGGGCAAGTCGTACCTGGCCGGGCTGATCTGCGAACAACTGATAGGGCTTTGCTACTCGCTCGTTGTGTTCGACCCCGAAGGAGACCACGTCGGTCTGGGAGAGCTTCGCGGAGTCCTGGTCACCGGCGGCGACAACCGCCCTCTGGCCGACCCGGCTCAGGTCGTGCGCTTCCTGCATCGGCGCTGCGCCACGGTCGTCGTCGACCTGTCGCAACTCGACGCTGCCAGCCAGGATGCTTACGCGTTAGGGGCGGAGCTCGAGGCCCCGCGCGCCCTCACTGGCCTCCCCCAGTGGGTGGTCGTCGACGAGGCCCAGCGGCCCGTCGGCCGGGCCGGCCCTGGCCTCGGGATGTTCGACCCCGCGGACAAGGGCTACCTGTTGGTCACGTGGCAGCCCGAGGAACTATCGGCTCAGGCGCTAGCCGGCCTCGACGTGGTTATCGCCCTCGGCTCGCCGGAGCCACCGGATCCGCTTGTCGATCTCACGGCGGCGGTGGCCGAACTGCCTCGGGCTGAGGTCGCCCGCCTGCTCCAAGGGCCGGTCGGCCGGGCGGTCCTGGCCTGGCGAGCGCACCCCCACCAGGCCGTCCCGTTCACCCTCGGGCCGCGGGCCACTCCCCATCTTCGCCACGAACACAAGTACGACATCTCCGGGGTCGAACCGGCTCGCCGGTTTTATTTCAGGACCGAGCCGGACAACCCGACGGGGGCGGTTGCTGGCAACCTGGCCGAGCTAGAAGCAGAACTCGCCCGCTGTGACCGGGGCGTGCTCCGCCATCATTGCCCCGGCCACGACTTTTCCCGTTGGGTCGTTGGGGTCTTCCACGACCAACAACTCGGCGCCGACATCGCCGCCGCCGAAGGGGCGCTCGCCCCCGGCAGCCCCACGGCGGTCGTCGAAGAGGTGCGGCTGGCGCTCATCGCCGCATTTCAGGCCCGTCGCTCCCGGGATATCGGCCTGTCGGTGCCGACAAACGTCGTCTAGCCGGGTCGTCTAAACAAGACGGTGCCAGTGCCTCTCTTGACAAACTGAACAGGCCGGTCTCGCCCCCGGGCCAGTAATGGGGCAGGTCTACCCAAAGAGGACGCGCCTTGGACGCGACTTGGACCCGACTGGGTCGCAAAACATGCCTGCGAGGCACGTTTTTGGACCCAGTTCGTGACCAGAGAGCCACGCTGGTAAGAACGTCCACAGCAGGGATCGTCCCGCCGCCGTGTTCGGTGAAGGGTGCTGCCAATCTTTGGCTCAGGTAGACGGTGCCGCGGGCGGTTCCTGGTCAGTGCCCAATGCCGCCGTCAGTCCGTCCAGGTCGGCAACGGTCACCGTGAGGGCCGAGTGACCGCTTCGCCGAAGCGGCGACGGCACCTTGGCGGCGAAATGAACACAGACGCCTGCGTCATGGTTGGTCCCGAAACTCAAACCGTCGTCAGCCATCGAACCCCGGACACCGAACGCTGTCCACCAGCGGTAGTGCCGAGTGATGTGCGCGCCGGTGATGTTGGCGAGCGGCGTCGCCAGCTTGAAGAAACCGAACGTGGCCGCGAAGGAGCCTTCGTCGGTGAGCGTGACCCCGTCTCTCGAGGGTCGCAGCCCGAAGGGTATGAGAACCGGCAGGTAGCGTTTGTCGATGGCGTAACCGAAATGTTGGGACACGTCAATCCGATCCGTCTGTGCGGCCAGTGGCTGGAGCTCTGTGCTCCAGTATCACTGGTGGATGCGCGGGTTACTGGAACGTTGGGCCGCCGGGCGCAGGAAGTAAAGTCAGCGCCATCCGTTAGGGTGGGCGCTTAGGTAGGTGTGTGGTTATCGCCAAGGGGCGACCGCAAGAGGCCACCCACGAGGATGGAGGGCTCAACGATGAGTAAGCAAGTTCGCGTTGCATTGGTACTCGCGGCGATCAGCATCGTCATGTCTGTTGCTGCTGAGTGGGCCATCCGGCACTTGACCGAGGGGGAATCGCACCACCACTAGGCGGGCCCCCCAGGCGCCAGCAACAGGCCGGCCACAGGGGCCGCCATTAGTGGCTTAAATAGTCCTTCGGGCGCCGAAATGGGCTGCCCAGGGTCGTGGTTCCTCGCTTGACGCTAGGCCGGCTTGTCGGGCCAACATACGAACGGTGCGCCGAGCAACGTCGTCGTGGACCGCAGCGAAATCCTATTGGCAGCCCGGCCGAGGGGGCTGCTCTTGGCCACGCGTTGCGCAACTGCCCAGACCGGAAGCTTGATGTCGTGGAGTCTGGCGCGCCGGAAGAGTGTGCGTCCTGTGCAGTGGACGGCACTAACTCAACGCAAATCGCAATGGCATCGGAGCCAGGCGAACCTGGTGAAAGGGTGGCCGTTGTCAGCTGTGGCGGGCCTCTTCGCCGTCCCGGTCCCGGGAGGGGCGGCGCCGCGAAGCGATATTGCCTACGCGCCGTACCCACGCCAAGACGGCCCTCAGGTCACCCTGATCGAGCAGATAGGCGACGACGCCGAACACGACGATGGCGCCGCCGGCTGCGGGTATGGCGAGAGCGAAAGCCACCAGCTTGTGATGTATGGGCACCGCCAGGCTGACGGCCACTCCCACCGCGGCGCCCGCCGCGCAGGCGGCCAGACCAGCCAACCCGGCGTGGCCTAGACCCAGCAGGGCGGTCGTTGCCACAGATCCGCCTGGTGACGATCACCAACGGGATGGCCACTGCGGTCTGCCCGATGGTGGTGCCGAGGGCGAGAGCGGCGACCACCAGGCGGGGCGGGACCAGTTGGACCAGCACCAGGTCGGCGACCACAACGAGCAACCAACTTCCGGCCAGTGCGGCGGCGGCGACCTTGAGCCGCCCGATGACGAACATCACCCGCGACAGGTTCGCGATCACGGCAACGCCGGCGATGCCCGGAGCGAACAGGGCGAAGGCCTCGATCAGCTCCGGGACCTGGTCAGGCTGGTTGGCCAGGACATGAGCGGCGGGAACGGCGATCGCCGCGATCACGGCCGTGCCCAGCAACGACATAAGTAGGACGGCGCGTGTCGATCCTGAACTGGTCCGGTCGAATTCCGGCCCCTCGCGGGCGGACATCACGGGGAAGGCGCTGATCACGATGGACAGGGCCAGGATGGCGGCTATGGAGTTGAACACCTGCGAGGAGTAGTTGAACAGGACGATCGCCCCGGTCGTCCCGTGCCCGTTGGCCAGCGCAATGGCCACGACGTTGGCCACGTCGATGGCGATGAGCTCGACCACGCCGACGAGCGCCAGGCCGCCGGCCCGGCGCGCCACCCCACTCGGGAAGCGAAGGACAGGCCGGAGCCGAAGGTGCAGCCGCCAGGTGGGCGGTATGGCCACTACGACCAGGGCAGCGATGCCCAACGTGGTCCCCACCGACAGGACGAGCTCGGCTGAGAGGGGGAGCTGGGCCAGCGGACGCCCCTTGTCCAGGGGCACGAAGATGAGGTAGCAGGCGATGAGCACCAGGCTGGAGATACCGGGGCCGATGGACGGCGCGGCGAACCGGCGGTACGACTGCAGCAGGCCGAAGAGAACGACCGAAAGCCCGTAGAACACGGCCTGGGGGGCGAACACGCGCAGCATGTTCCCGGTAGTGCTAACCATGTCGGCCCGCACGCAATGCGCGTTGGCGTTGGTGGGGTTGAGCAGTGAAGCGATCGGCCCGGCAGCCACCACGATAACTAGGACGAGCGGTACGACGATGATGAGCGACCAGGTCAGCAGCGCCGACGTGATATCGCTGACCCGAGCCTTTTCAGCCGGGTCACGCGACGCCAGCTCTGCCGAGCGGGCCAGGACCGGGATCATGGCGGCGGTGAGGGCGCCGCCCAGGATCAGCTCGTAGAGGAGGTTGGGGACCTGGTTGGCGGTGACGTAGGCCGTGCCGAGGCAAGTGGCCCCGACCGTCTGCGAGAACACCAGCGTACGGACCAGGCCGAGAACCCGGGACAGTATCGTGAGGCTGGCGACGATGGCCGCGCCCCGAGCGATGCCCTCACCGAGCCGCTCCCCCGGACCTGGGCCCCCTGGCTCCGCCAGGCCAGTTGTGTCCATGGTCTGCACATGCAACTCCTGATCCCTTTGGCCTCCAATTGCGCATAGCGCCGTTGGCCGACGGAAGCCGAATTCAGACCCGCGTCGGCTCCTCCATTGGTAGACGACGGATCCTGGTCATAGGAGTTCGTCGCCATCAGGAAAGATACGCACTATCGACGGCGACTGCGCCATCCTCGGCCCGGCTACCGCCGGTGGCCCCTCGGGCACCGGATCGATCTCCGCACGATACAAGATCGCACGCGGCCCCGACGCCGGATCTTCCGGGCATCGCCCATTTACGCGCTCACTCGATCAGACCTTCAACCGAAAGCAGGCCTGCCGCTATTAGGCTCCGATCGGTCTAACAAGGAGGATCGGACCATGGCGCTCCCCGACGACCTCGGTTCGGTGGTCGTGAGCAGGTCCGCGTGATCCTGACGATCACGGCGGACCGGATCATCCCGCCGCTGTTCTGAGCCGAAGAAGAACTTCAGGAGCGGGCGCTGGAGAGACGCCGGTCGTAGCTGGAGAGACGCCGGTCGTAGTCGTCTGCGAGGGCCAGGAGCGCCGTCGACCCGTCGCCGGCGTAGCAGGATCCGTGCATGACGGCCAGTGTGCTCGGGCCGAGATCGGCCAATCGCCGGATGGTGGGGGCGGTGTTCGGCGTGAGGCAGGTAGCTCCGAAGACGTCTTCGGCCTGGACCGCGGCCCCGATGATGTCTTCGGTCGTCAGCGCCGGGCCGTGGCCAAGCTGGGTGAACAGGTCTCCGCACAGCAGCGTCTTTGTGGTCTCTTCGAAAAGGACCCGGGCCTCCCATCCGTGTGGGACATGCGGGGTGTCGATGTGGCGGACACGGTGCCGCCCCAGCTCGATGACCTGGCCGTCGGCGAGCGCCACGGGCGCCCGGTCGGCCAAGTCGTTCAGTGACACCATGCAGCCGAGCGCCCCGTGCGCCACCTCGGCCTGGGGGGCTGCGGCCAGCAGTTCGTTCATGGCGCCGCACTCGTCCGCTTCGACGTGGCCGAACGTGATCCAGCGAAGTCGCTCGACCGGGGTGATCGTGGCGATGGCCTGGGCAAGGAGCGGGAAGGCGGCTCGATGGCCCGTGTGGAAGAGCAGGGGCTGGTCGTCGTCGATGAGGTACTGGTTGAACGTGAAGCCAGTCGGACCGACGTCGGGGACGAAGGTCGAGAACCGGTAGATGTGCTCGGCGATCTCGCTGATTTGCGTGTCCATTGCATGTTTCCTTTTTGGTTGGATTGGTCGGTCTAGAGGGGAAGGTGGTGACGTAGTACCCCGGGGCCGTGACCTCGTTCGGCCAGGATCCGGCAAAACTCGATGGCGTCTATGTCGACGTGCTCGCCGCCGGTCCCGGCTTGGAAATGCCCTCCGGCTGGGCCGCCAAGCGCGAGGGTGAAGGGCTCCCCGTGGGTGCCCGCCCATTCGGCGACGAGGTCGGCCACGATCCGGCCATCGTGGTCGGGATCGACATCGAGCCTCTTGGCTGTGGCCCGAGCCAGGTCGATGCGGTGCATCCAAACGTCGCGGGTGAAGCCGACGTCGAAGAGGTAGGACAGCGGCTGTCGGCCAACTGGAGCGGGGAGATTGAGCAGCGGAAGCCCGGCAATTGGGCGCGGGAGCCCGGTGCGAGCGCGGACGGCCCTGGTAGAGACGATGTCCCACTCGGCGATGAGCTGTTCGGTACTGACGCCGGTTCGCTCCCGAACTTGGACCTCGTTCATCCCGTCCCACCAGAACTTGCCCCCGATCTCGGCTACCAGCGGGCGCCCTTTCCTCACTTGACGGACGAACTCCCGAGGCGAAGCTTGGCCGGCGGCGGACCCCACGACGTGAGCGACGAGAGCTCGGACGTCCCAGAGCGCGCAGTCGGTTCCCTTGGTCCAGTCGCTGGGCTCGAAGCTGCGGAGCAGGCCGGCGAACTTGGCGTTCTCCATCACGGCGACGCGCATCGCCTCGTCGTGGGCGATCCTCGGGATTGTCCTCACGTCGTGGGCAGTGGCCTGGGTCATTGTCGTGCTCCTTTCTGAGCGTTTGCTGGCCGGCGTCGATCGACGTCGGCCAGGAACATGTCCACCGCCCGTGCAGACAGGCGTACCCAGCGGTGGCCGCCGGGGTCGTTTGCCACCTGCTGATGGGCGAGGCCGGTTACCAGTGCGCTGAAGACGTCGACGTCTCCGGGTTCCGACGCGCCTGTGGCGGCGAGCTTTTGGCGGGCGATCTCGTAGAACTCGAGAGCGAGGGCGTAGGACATCGGGGAAGGTTCGAAGCCGGGGATCGTTCGCTGAAACAACAGCTGGTGGCGCACGACGTCCTCGGTGGAGAACCGCACCAGCGCGGCGACGAACTCGACCAGCGCTTCGCGTGGGCCGCCGTTCTCGGGAAGGGACCTCGCCAGGGCGAGGAGCTGCCGATTGCCGTCGGCGAACATCAAATCGTACAGGCCGAGCTTCGAGTCGAAATAGGCGTAGAGGGACGGTTGCCGCAGGTCGACGCGCTCCGCCAGGTCATGCAGAGAGATGGCGGCCAGGCCGTCACGATGAGCCAGGGCCCAGGCCTCGGCCAAGATGGTCGCCCGCTTCGCGTCCCGACGGCGCCCTCGTCGATCAACCTGGTGGCCCGTTTCGCTGGTGGTCACATCTGCTCCCAGAACTATTGCTGATAGATAACCTATCACTCATAGTTATTGATTGGGAGCGCGCTGTCAAGCGCGAGCTAGCTCCTAATGGCGACGGTGTCGGGTCAGAGTTGGGCGAGGTCCGTGAGCACGACCCGCACAGACCGTTCTTGCCCGCTCGCGCTGGTGACAGACACAGCAGCTTGGGCACCAGGTTTCAGTCCCGCGAGCACCGTCTGGAGTGCGGTGACCTGCTTCGTCGGGGAGCCGTTGATGTCAGTGATCAGTTCGCCGGGTGATATGCCGGCCTTGGCCGCTGGCCCATTGCCTTGCACGGCTTTCACGAGCACACCGATTCGTTCGCCCCCAAGGCTGAAGGCGTCCGTAGCGCTTATCCCGAGCGCAGCGCGCCCTGCGGCCGTCACCGTTCCCTTAGCAATCAGTTGGGGAGCGATGAGAGAGACGGTCCGGGAGGGAACGGCGAAGCCAAGCCCCGGTGCAGCAGCGTCGCCGTTCGTAGCCGCCAGTGTCGGGATGCCGACCACCTGGCCGGAGAGGTCGACCAACGCGCCTCCGCTGTTGCCCGGGTTAATGGCGGCGCTCGTTTGGATGAGGTCCGGGAGGACGACCCCGTTGCCTTCGCTCACCGCCCTTCCGTTGAAGCTCACGATGCCGTCGGTCACAGAGCTCGACAGCCCGAGCGGATTGCCGATGGCGAGGACAATGTCGCCGATCTGCAGCGAAGATGAATTGCCGAAACGAGCGGGTGTGAGCCCTTTGGACGACGCCACGCTGATCACCGCGAGGTCGTCAGGGACGTAGGTACCAACGAGATGGCCGGCGACGGTCTTTCCGTTCGACAACGAAACCGTGAAACTTGTGTCGGCCCCGACAACGTGCGCATTTGTCACGATGTCACCCTTGTTGTCGTAGACCACTCCCGAACCGAGACCATTGGGAGTTGAAATCTCGACAACCGATGGCCGCACAGTCGTTACGGCACGTTCGAAGTCAGCCTGCAGGGCAAGTCCTGGGTCAGCGGTCGTTGTCGTAGCGGCCGCGTCGCCTGAGCCCGTGTCGAGAACGGTGGCGACGAGAGTGCCGACAATGGCCGAAGCGACCACAGCGGCTGAGGATAAACGTACGAAATTGTTTTTTCTTGTGCGCATGCGCCTATCTCTTTCTCTGATTACGCGTGTAAGACGAGGGGTGCTCGGGCGTGCCCGTCAGGGTGCGTGCCGGCCGTGGTAGGGCGGACGTCCGCGGCCGTCGGTGCCGGGCGCAAGGACGCCAGGTAAGAAGCCACCAAACGCAAATTCAACTCAGTAAGAGAGCGTTCGCGATTGGCGAGCAACAGCAGCTGCCCGGAAAGGGCGAGCAACGGAGCCCTAACCAACGCGGCCACGCCAAAGCCCGGGGGAGGTGAAGAGCGGCACCACCGCTGCCGCCCTGACAAGAGCAGCCCAATTGCTCCGTTACCGCCATAAGCGAGAGACGGGTGCAACGGGATTATGGCGCCCGGGTGCAGGCGCGGAGCGCTGAGACTGGCAGCCTCAATAGCAATACCGGTTGGGCAACAAGCGACGACGGCTGCGGCATCGGCGTCGGCCAGGACGCCGGAAAAGTCGGCCAATCGCTCAAGCTGGTGGCGAGAGGCCATGGCGATTGCGTCGCCGGGCCAGTAGAGCGGCCTCGCTCGCTCGTCCTCATCATTAGGAAGTTGCCACTCGACCACATACGGTGAGCCGCCGGCAGCCATCTTGCCCTCCTGTCAATTTTCGGGATAATGACCATCCGATCCTGGGGCGGTACAACTTGGGCCTAGGGCGGGTGAAAAAGGGGTGGAGTCCGTCGTCGCTGGGTCGCTGCTGGCTCCGGTCTTGGTCGGACTGCTCGCCACCGGCGGTGCCGCCACCTGGCTCGAATCAAGCGTGGCGTCCACCCGGACTGGATAGGTAGCACCCTCAGGCACGACCATTCATCTCCCTCACCGCACGATTTCCGTTCTACGACCCGATACAAGGGCGGTGATGCGCCGCCAACGTGGAGGCCCAGTGAAGGCTCTGTGGAGCCTGGGCCACTTGTTACGGCGCCAGCCCAGACTGGTCGTAGTCGGTTGACGACGAGTGGTCTGTTTGGGCGGAAGGTCCTGTTTCACAAGGACCAAAAGGTCCCGGGCGCCATACGCCGGTCGGCCCAATAGTGGGCACAGGAGGTAGAAAGTTGAGCTCGACGGTGTTGGTGGTCGAGGACGAGAACAAACTGCGCGAGCTGGTGCGCGCTTACCTGGAGCACGAGGACCTGGTGGTCTACTCGACCGGTTCGGGCGCCGAAGCGCTGCAAGTCGGACGCCACAGCCCGCTTGACTTGGTCGTGCTCGACCTCGGACTACCAGACGTCCCGGGGGAGGAAGTCGCCCGCGAATTACGGGCCGGCTCGGACGTGCCCATCATCATGCTCACCGCCAAGAGCGAAGAACGTGACCGCATCGCCGGGCTCGAGCTCGGCGCCGATGACTACGTGACCAAACCTTTCAGCCCCCGCGAGCTGGTCCTGAAATCCCTGGCGGTCCTACGGAGGGGACGCTCCCCCGGTGAAGAGGCGCCTGTCTCCTCCTTCGGCAGCGGCGAGCTGATCATCGACGACGAGCGCCATCGAGTGCTCGTCCGGGGCGCGCCGGTGGAGCTGACCCCCACAGAATGGGGCATCGTCACCGCACTGGCTCGGGTCCCCGGTCGCGTCTATTCCCGCTACGAGCTGATCAACCTCGTAAGAGGCTATGAGTTCGAAGGTTACGAACGCACAGTGAACTCGCACGTCAAGAACTTGCGGCACAAAGTCGAGGTCGAGGCCGGTAATCCCCGGATCATCGAGACCGTTTTAGGCAGCGGGTACCGTCTCGGCCTGAGCCGCGACCGCTGAACTGGTGGCCGATTGGGGCCTCGGGCAGATCGGCACCCGCCTGGCCCTTAGCTTCGTAGCGGTGGCGCTAATGGCTGAAGCCGCATTTGTGTCGGTGAGCGTGGTGACAGAGCGTTCGGACGTCGCCAGCTTGGCCACCGCCCAGCGATCCGAGACTACCGGAGCAGTCATCTCAGCCCTTGACAACGCCTACCGGGCCAGCGACGGCTGGACGGGGGCAGACCTGCAACCCGCCGTCGCTCTCGTCGACGTCTCGGGGGGCGGGCTGGCCCTTGATTCCCCGGAGGGTGCCGCCTTGCTGCGCAGCGGGCGCACGGCCTTGCTCGGCAACGATCAAGGGGTCCTGGTCCGTCGCTCTTTGAGCACGGACAGGCAGGTAATCGGCACCCTGCGCCTTGCTTTCCCAGCCGGAGGGCTCAGCCCGGCCGAGCAGAGGTTGCGTTCAGCTTTGTGGCGCGCTGTAGGGCTGAGCGCCGCTATCGCCACAGCCGTGGCCCTAGCTGTTGCCCTGTTCGCCGCCAGAGGCCTCGTCAGGCCTATCCGACGCCTCTCTGCGGCCGCGCAGGCTCTCGGGTCGGGGGTAAGCGGGGCGCGGACCGGAGAGCCAAGGGGACCGGGCGAACTTGGTGAGTTGGCGCGGGCCTTCGACTCAATGGCCGCCTCCCTCGAACGCCACGAGCAGCTTCGCAATGCCCTGGTGGCCGACGTCGCCCACGAACTGCGTACACCAGTTGCCGTCCTCCAAGCCGAGACCGAGGCGCTGTTAGACGGGATGAGCGCATTCACGCCCGAGTCCGTGGTCTCCTTGCACGACGAGTCGCTCCGCCTCGGGCGAATGGTGGAGGACCTGCAGACGCTCGCTTCGGCCGACGCAGCCGGGTTACGCCTCGAGCGTTCCTGGGTGGACCTTGCCGCGGTAGCAGCTCAGTCCGCTGGCTCCCTGGAAAGCCGGTTCTCCTCTAGCGGGGTACGCCTGGAGCGGGCCTTTTTCCGGCGCCGGTCTGGGCTGACCCGGCCCGCATTCGGCAGGTTCTGACAAACCTCCTCATGAACGCGGCCAAGTTCACTCCGTCGGGCGGGACCGTCACGCTGTTTGTCGACACGTGCAGGCACGGGGCTCGCCTAGAGGTGACGGACACCGGCCCGGGGATCCAGCCTGAAGAGCTTGACCAGGTTTTCGAGCGGTTCTTCCGGGGAAGTGCGGGCCGAAAGGCGGGTGGGAGCGGGATTGGCCTCGCCGTGGTGAAGGACCTCGTAGAGGCCCATGGTGGTCAAGTGCGGGTCGAGAGCCCGCCCCTTGGCGGGGCCCGTTTTATCGTCTTGCTCCCTTCCAGCACAGGGGCCCGTAAACCTTAAGGGCCGCACGCGGCACGTGAACGCAAGCTTCATCTCGTCCCGGCTCGGGCTGCGCCGCTATCTCTGGTTCTACCTTTACTTCTTTCTCTACTTCGCCTCCACCGGGCCCGCATTCGAGCTGTGCCGCGATGAGGTCCATTATCCACAGGAGACCGGCGAGAGTTCCCCGCCGGGGCATTGTGCAGGAGGACGACCGTGTGGCAGGAACCCGGTGCGCGGGCTGTGACCCCTGTCCCGCCAGCGGCCATCGAAACCGCCCCTCTACCTGGTGAGCAAGCGCCTATGGGCAGCGCTTCAACCCCACGTCGCCCGGTCCGGGACGCGGCCCAGCGCCACCTTTTACTGCTCGTGCTGACCGCTGGCCTGGCCTCAGCGGCGACAGTGGCGGGCGTCGTCATCGCCTTTGACCGCTCCTCGCCCTCGCCGCCCCCTAAAACCGGTCATTATGAGGCCGCTACCGCTAAGTATTCCATTCCCACGCTCTTAAGCAAGGTGCTCCCTGGTGTGGTCGCTATCGAGGCACGCCTGCCGGATGGTAGGCGGCTAACCGGCACGGGGATGGTAATCAGTCAAAAGGGCGAGGTACTGACGAACGACCATGTGGTGGCCGGCGCCACCTCGATCACAGTGACGCCCTACGGCACGAGCCGGGGCTGGCCGGCCCGCGCCGTAGGAGCTGCTCCGGACGACGACCTCGCCCTCCTGAGGATCGATGGGGCCAGTGAGCTACCTACCCTCAACCTCGGCACTTCCGCCCACGTCCCGGTCGGGGCCACAGTCGTGGCGGTGGGTGACGCCCTTGGCCGTGCCGCGGGTACGCCCACCGCCACCGAGGGCATCGTCTCAGCCCAGGGCCGCTCCGTGACGACCGCGACTCGCGACGGTCGCACCGTCACCCTCGGCGACATGTTCCAGACCGACGCATTGATTGACCCGGGAAACTCCGGTGGGCCTCTGCTCGACACCGCCGCGCAGGTGATCGGCATCAACACTGCGGTGGGCGGCACCCCCCCCGGTGCCGGTTTCGCGATCCCTATCGACCGTGCCCGGGCCTGGCTCGGCCGGCTTCGCCAAGGGGGCACCGCAACTGGCGGGACCACGGTCCTCGGGATCGCCGGCGTGACCCTTACGCCCGCTTTGCGCAGCGCCTTTGGTTCGACGCCCACTAGCGGTGTGATCGTCGCCGCAGTGATGCCCAGAACGCCTGGCGAGAGAGCCGGCCTAGTCGCTGGAGACGTGATCACAGAGGTGGACGGGACCCCCCTCAGCAACGTCGTGCAATTCCGCCAACTGGCGGCGGGTAGACCCGCCGGCGGCCGAAGCGTGCAATTGCAGGTCGTTAGAGGGGCGTCCACTACGACATTCGCTGTTGAGCCTTGGGATCCCCATCGAGAAACGAGCGGGGAGCCGGATTGGTTGGACTAAGCGGCAGGACAGAGGTCCAGGCTGCGCCGTATGGTCAATCGAAATTCCGAAATTTCGTCAGAGGTCGATGCCGATGCCCGTGCGAGTTCCTAAGCGTGGGCCGCACAACTAAGGAAGGTTCCATGGTCAGTTCCGTGGTTATGTAGCAGCGCTCGTGCCGAGGTAGGCCAGGAGCGACCGGACTCTTCGGTCAATTTCGTCGAGAATGTGGCGGACGGCCTCAATGGGCTGCCCGGCAGGATCTGGGAGGTCCCAGTCGATGTAGGTCTTGCCCGGGTAGTAGGGCACGTGTCGCCGCACCCCATGGTGACCACAACGTCGGCCGCCTGCCCGCTTCGTCAGTGAGCGCTCTCGGGAACTCCCGGGAGGGGTGGTGGCCGCGCTCTAGCAGCGCGGCCACCACCGATGGGTTGAGCTCGTTGGCGGGCTCCGAACCGGCCGATAGCACCTCGACCCGTCCTCCAGAACGTCGAGCGCCAGTTGGGCGAGGCGCTTGGGCGGACCCTTTTGACGTCGGGGATGGTAGCTCGGTGTGACTACGGCCCCGCCGGCAGGTTAAGGCTGTCCTGGTACAGAGCTGCCGCCGCGGCGGGCATCCAGCCGCTGTCCCAGCGGTGGGCCCGGTACTGAGAAGGGCCCGGTGTATAAGGGATTCCCTGTGACGTCAATAGCGCGCCGTAATCTAAGACGTCTTTTCCCAATACGCTGTAACCCCCGATCCAGATCCGGGGCCGGGTCAGGAAAGGCGTCTTATGGGCGGCCACAAAGGCCGGTGTGAGCTGATAGTTCGCGGCAAAATTGGCTTCCGTACCGTAGTTAGCGGCCGGGATGGAACCTAATTGGTTATATGACGACATATCTGCAGGAAAATCCCAGGAAGCCGCGACAGTAAATAGATTTGGGTACTTGAGGAGTAGGTCCTGCGCTCCGTAGCCTGACTTGGAGAACCCGATCAGCCAGTTTTGCTCAGCGCCAGTAGTGGCCAGGTTCTGGTCCACCCACGGCACCAGCTCTGTAGCCATGAACGACTCGTACTGGAGGTCTGGGTCACTGACGCTGTTTGCGTACCAGGGCTGGTAAGCGAAAGTGGGCTCGACGATGGTCAAGTTATACTGATCCTCGACGTCGAGAGACTGCAGGGTGGTGAGGCCGTCACCGTAGCTGTTCCCAAGGCCCGCCTCGACCGGGAGCACGAAGAGGAAATTGTGTGCCACCCCCGCCGCCGGGTGCTTTGGGCCTAAAACCCGGAGGGTCTGAACACCGTGGCCGTTCTCGGGGGAAATGACGTTGTACGTTTGGATACCGTTGGCGGTGCTCTGATAGTCCACCTGGAAACCAGAGTTGCCACCCGACCAGTTGCCGGTCGTCGCCAAGTCGTTCGCCATTATGCCCGGTGCGCCGCCGGTCAGCGTGCTGTCACTGGCCGAGATTACGACCGTGCCGTTCACGGCGAAGGCGAGAGAGGACCCCACGGCCGTCAACGTCAAGATCGTGCCGGCCGTCAATGGGCCCGTTCTTATGCCGCCGAGCTCGGACCAATTGCCATTGTCCGATAAGAACAGCATCAGTTCGGGGCTACCGTTGTTCCAGAAGTAGATACCGACATAGAGGTCCTGGCCCCCGGCCTGGGCCCTCACGGCGGGACCGACCCACTGGCTATCGCTCAGCTGCGTCGACGTCACCTGGACCTCGGAGTACTGGTCGCTATCGTAGGCCTCACCCGTGCGGATGTCACCTGACTTGCCCCCTGTATTGGTCCCCCGTACCTGCTGGTTGACGATGGCTAGCCCGCCGACCGTCATGTCGGTCCACTCTGGCCCGAGGTTCCCGTTCGCTCTGGCGAAGGTGTCCTGACCCCTAATGGCGCCACTCGATGACCTAAGCGCGGCCTGGGTGCCGTGCCGTAAAGGCTTGGGCGCCACGTGGGGTGCCAGCCTGATAAAGAAGCGACGAGCGGAGCTCTTTTTACCGTTGTGAGCTATTAGCGCAAACGTGACCGTACGAGGCACCGTCGTGGGGTTGGCACCGATGGTTACTCGAGCAGAGAACGTCGATGAACAGCGGCGGGAACCGTGGCCGTAGACAACCGCGAAACCCTGATGTGACATGAGCTGTTGCTGGCACGTGGTGGCGTTCCGCAAGCGGCCGTTCACCGTCACAGTGCCGCCGTGAAAGCTAAGCGCCGATGGGGTGGCGCTTACCGCCAGTACGGACGGCGCCGGAACTACGGTGGCGCTGACGGTCGAAGCGCCAGCCGTGGCCGCCGGCACGGCGATGGCGAGCACGACCATTACGAGAACAGACACGCGCCTCACTTGATAACCCTCGGAGCCCAGTTGCAGTTAGCCCAAACCCGGAAGTTGAACGTGCCCGCGTCGTAGGACGATCCCGGCCCGTTATCGTTGCCGTCCTGGTCCATAGGTACTGCCCGGCTGGTGCCGGTGGCGAATGCCCCCGGTAATGAGAGCACTGATAAACGTCTCAACTGGGATTACCTCCGATGGACCGTCGTCTAACAAGAGCGGCCGTTGGGGGCCGAGTGGCACAGCACCTCCCTGTCGAAAGGGACGGGCAAGGTGGAGACGACGTCCTATTCACCTCTATGCCATCGGGCGCGGACCTGAATTGGTCCTGCCGGGACGCTGAGAACCAGCTGATCCTTGATGTGACCTCCGACTTGTCCCGCATTGTGCGCGCGACTGGTCGACCTGCAGGCAAGAGGCGGGGAGCCAGCACGCCGGTTACGGGCAAAAGGCGTACGTAGCCCCCGTCATCGAGTGGTCGTCGTGTCCAGTTGTCGACGGCGACGGGGCGCTGGGTACGACTTTTAGACACATAGCGGCGAAAGATGGTCACGGCGGCGCGGTTGGCGGCCGCTAGGCCGGTGGAGGCGGCGCGCGCCGGCGACTGGCCGGGGCCGGGCGGGGTTAAGCGGAGGTGAGCCGAAGGCGCGGCCCCGCGATCGCCCCCACAGCCCCAGCGGAGAACTCCGACGGCCGCATTGCCGCCCAGACTGGGGCCCGGTGGACCGGGCTGGCAGGAACAGACCCACGCGAAACGACCGGTTCTGGGTGCGGTACCCGCTTTTGGTTATGTTCAGGAGCGAATTCTGCCTTCCAGCGCGACCGAAAGTGGCTAGCGCACCCAGAACCGCCCTTCCGCCCCTGCCCCGCACTGGGGCGGGTGCTCGTTTCGGTGGACGAAGATTGAAGACAGCGTCGCCACCACATGGCCCAGCGACGTCGACCCCGCTACGTCCAGGGCCTCGTGTGGGCCGTGACCGGCTGCGGAGAGTGGAACTCCTCTACCACCCATTGCTTGGTGGGATCCACGCCCGGTTAGTAAGTAGCGCTTCGACTGCGGGGTCTTCGGGGACAACGCAGCCTGGTTGCAACCGCGCCCAACCGGGCTGCCTGAAACCGAACAGCAGCGGCACGAAGGTAGCCTCGTCGAGGGCCAGTTCGAGGGGTTCTCCTCCCGGCCGACCAACGGAGCGCCGCACGTCACCCACCCGTAACAGGAAGCCGCTATCCGCCGGGCTCGACCGCGACCAGGACTCAGCCACGCAGTCGGTCAACATGGCTTTGTCGACCACGGCCGCCATCCATCCCTCGGCGGGCTGGTGAGTGGAGCGGATGGTGACCGGCACGTGGTCGCCGAGCAACTCCGCTGTCAAAGAACCTGGCGGGAGTGACCAGGTGAGCGATTCATCCCCCCTTCCCAGAGGGCCGCGCAACTCGGAATGGTAGGCAGCCAAGCTCAGTACCTCCTCCACGCCCACCGCCGCTACTTCGCAACCGAAGTTTCGCATCGGTCCCCAGCCTTGGCGGAGGTAACCCCGTACCCCTCCGTGCTTGTCCACCGCGACCACCGGCCCCGTCGTCTCGAACAGTTCTCCGAGTTCCTGCCTCGGCTGTCCGGCAAATCGAAGCCAGTGCTCCTCCTGTGCCGCTGAACGCATGGACCAGCCTGAATAACGCCCGTGCGCTTCCTCGTACAGGCCTGCGATCGCTCCTGCATCTTCAGCGGTAGCTGAGCGCACCAGGAGAGAGGGGACGCGGAGCTCCGCCACATCCGTGCGCCTAAAGCTGACCTCCGACGTATCGAAAACGTCTACGTAGCCAAAAGGTGTGTAGTAGTGGGGGGCTCCGTGGAGCACCATAAGCGCCCGCCCCCGCTGGCGCGCGTACGCAAAACTATCGTTCATCATGGCCGTCCCGATGCCATGCCCCCGCAGCGGCCGCACAACGCCCACCAAACCCACGAAGGCGGCCGGTACCTTCGTCCCCGCCAGACAGAGTTCCCTTTCGTCAATGAGGTAAACACCGACGCATTGGTCTTCCAAAAAAGCCGCTCTGGCCCGGTCGGACGGCTGGTCGGGGGCGCTCTCGACGAACGCGCGCCAAGCCGCGGCCGTCGTCGGCTTGTCAGTGTCCGGCATGAAAATATCCGTCATCAAGGCGTAGGCGGCGTCTTGTTCACCGCGTTGGATGGCCCGGACCTCGACATCGTTCTTGGTCGTAGTCACCCTTTGAGCCCCTGGAACGCGATCTGTCTCAGCACGAAGATGGAAGCGAGGTCACAGAAGAAAGCGGGGACGACGAGCGGCTTGAACGAGTTGACCCCAGCCGATCTTGGTAAAGAGGATGTAGAGCGGGACGATCGTGGACCAGGTGGGGATCGTCATCGTGGCCAGCATCAGGTAGAAGACTATGTCTCGACTGCGCCAGTCGACGCCGAAGCCGAAGCCGACGAACGCGGAGGTGACCACCGTTCAGACCGTGAACGGGACAGTGACCTTAAGCGTCCGGGGACGGCCGCACACTCGGCGAAAAGGCCATCGGGATGCTTGCCTTCCAGCAGCTGGGGGGCCGGTGCGACGTCGTCTCCCCGGCCGAGGGTAGCGCTGCTCGACTATTGGCCACCCTGTTGGCAAAGGAGTACGTGGTGTAAACAAACCGCGTCCCTCATCGAACGAGTTCGGCGAAGAGCTGGTCAGGATGCTCGTACGCGTCCGGCGGCATTTCCCCCGCCGTGTGTGAGGCGGCCAGTCGCGGCGGCTGCTCCGCTTTTGGGCGCGGTGCTCCCGGCCAGGATGGTAGGAGTGCGATACGCGCCTGCGTGATGCCGTCGAAGCCGGCCAGCCTCCAAGATCTAGTCATACAACTCACCTGGGGACGACCTCGGGGCCATAGTCCGTAGCGAAAGGACCATCATGGACAAGCCTGACAACTCCTTGAAGTCCGACATCGAGGAGGAGCTCGATTGGGACCAGATGCTCGACGACAGTCAGATTGACGTAAGCGTCCAGGAAGGACGAGTGACGCTTAGCGGCGGGGTGCCGACCTACTACGAGGCGACGCGGGCAGCACAAGACGCCCGCAGCGTGAGCGGCGTCAAAGCAGTGGACAATGACCTCCTGGTCGGCCCGATCGGTGAGGACATCGCCGATGCGGACCTTGCCTCCCGGTGTGCGGCTGCCTTGGATGCCGACAGGTTTGTCCCAAAGGGCGCCATCACCTTGGACGTACAAGATGGCCAGGTAACCCTCCGAGGGGACGTAGGGCATCATTACGAGCGCCAGGCCGCAGAACTCGCTGTCGCCCGAGTCAGAGGAGTGCTTGGCATTTCGAACAAGATCACGATCACCTCCCAGCCAGTACCGACCGATGTAGCAGACAGAATTAAAAGGGCGTTTCGAAGAAATGCCATCGTCGACGATTCTCGGGTCAGCGTCACCACCAACGGCCCTACGGTCTACCTGGACGGCGAGGTCGGCTCGTGGAAGGCAGAGGAGGAGGCAGTTGACACGGCTTGGGGGGCTCCCGGGGTCACGAACGTCGTCGACCGGCTGATCATCGTTTCATAACGGCTCGCTACGTGAGTGTGGCCAGTCTCAACTGGAGTCAGCCTTAGAGCCGGCGAAGCCCGCCGGGTGGTGTTCGGCAAGCGTAGCGGGGCCACCACCTGCAGACGGAGCCGAGCCTAAACCTGAGGCGTCCGGCGCGTGCCAGAATCGTGGCCATGCTCGTCACCGCGCCAGCCCCCGGCCAAATCCGGTGCTATCGGCCATTGATTATCGGTAACCACGGTGCGGTTGCGGCGAACCACCCCCTGGCCGCACAAGCCGGCCTTTTGGTCCTGCGTGATGGCGGCAACGCGGTCGATGCCGCGGTAGCGACGTCACTGGCGCTGGCCGTGGTCGAGCCGATGATGTCCGGGCTGGGGGGTGACGGTTTCTACCACGTGTTCGACGCAAAGACCAGGAAAACGGTGGTGTTCAACGGCACTGGCCCAGCCCCACGCGCCGCGTCTCCTGAATTCTACGGCAACGATATACCGCGCACCGGGCCTCTTTCGGTTTCAGTGCCCGGAATGCTCGCCGGGCTCGAGAAGATGCACCGCCACTATGGCACCCTGCCCTGGGCGCGACTCTGTACTGAGGCGGTGCGATTGGCCCGCGAGGGTTTTGGCGCGACGGCGCATTACCGGAACTTCAGCGCCGACCATATCGGCGTCCTTGAGGCCGATGACCGCAGTGCGACGTTGTTCCTTAGAGGTGGTCGGGCAGCTCGGGTCGGGACAATTATTACCCAACCTCAGCTCGCCCGCAGTCTGGAGGACATCGCCGCAGGCGGGGCCGAGACCTTCTACCGCGGGGCACTGGCTCGCCAGCTGGCCACAGCGCTGAAGGAGTGCGGCGCGCTGATTACGGAAGCCGACCTGGCGGAGTTCGAGGCCGAGGTACAAGAGCCTTTAGGGATCGATTACCACGGTTTGCGGATCCTAGAGGCACCGCCCAACTCGACCGGGTTTGTCCTCCTTGAAGAACTGAAAATACTCGAAAACTTCGACATTGCGCGGATGGGGCTGGGTTCAGCCGATCTCGTACACGTTATGGTCGAAGCCAAAAAGCTCGCCTTTGCCGATCGGGAGCGCTGGGGCAGCGACCCACGCACGGTAGAGGCTCCATTCGGGGAGTTACTTTCCGCAGAGTACTGTGCCCGTTTGGCGGCGCAGATAGACATGAAGCACGCGGTGCTGACCACTCCGGGCCCGACCGAGCCGGTCTCCGAGGCCGGCGGCGAGACGACGTATTTCTGCACCGCCGACGAGCGTGGCAACGGCGTTTCCGGCATCCAGAGCATCAATAGCTACTGGGGGTCGGGTGTGACCGCTGGCCGTACCGGCATACTTCTCAACAACCGGATGGCCTATTGGCACCTCGAACCGGGTCACCCGAATTATCTTCGACCCGGCCGGCGGGTGCGCCACACGATGAACCCGCCGCTCGTCCTGAAAGACGGCCAACTGTGGGCCCTCTTCGGGACGCCGGGTGCCGACCACCAGGTGCAGGTCAATTTTCAGGTCGCCACCGCCATGATCGATTTCGACCTCGACCCGCAACAGGCTGCCGAAATGCCGCGCTGGTCCTCGATGGTGCCGGGCCAATATGCCGACTTCCCGCATGACGGCCCTGACGTACTGAGCATGGAGCGCCGTTTTCCTGAGGAAGTGCGGCGAGAGCTCGCCCGGCGGGGCCACCCGGTCGACATCGTCGGCGATCTTGAGGGCCCTTGCAGCGTGGAGATCATAAGAGTTGACGGCGATACGTTGCTTGCCGGGTCAGACCCCCGTCAGGGATGGTTGGGCGTTGGCGTGGTGAGTCAGGAGACCCGCCGTATGACGCGCTATTAGCCGTCGGAAAGACGTGTCAGCTCGCCGGGCCGCGCAAGGTGCGACACCGTGCGCCATTACGTGACCCGTGTGTCGAATGAAATATTGGGTTTCGGGCGTCAAATGCCTGCCGGCCAGTGGTCGACAATGATCTCCTCCATAGGGAAATCGTCGATATTGGCCGTGGCGATAGAAGCGCCAACTCCCAGCGCGGCAGCCGCGATCAAACAGTCGGCCTGATGGAGGGTCATCCCTTGGTCGGCGAACTCGCGTCGCCACGTGCCGGCGCGGATCCCCTCGGCGGCGCCTATCGGTGCTAGCCGAAGGCCGTTGAACAGGCGCCGTGCTACCGGCTCCTCAGTATGACGCAGCCCGCGCCAGATCTCCTCGATGGAGATGGCACACACCCATGGTTCTGTCCCCAGCCGTTTGAGGCCGGCCACTCGCCCCGCCGCCCGGCGGCCCCTGAGCGCGTCGATCAGGACCGTCGAGTCGAGCAGTAACCGAGCCACCTATCCGGCCCGCCTATCCGGCCCGCCTATCCGGCCCGTCTCGCGTCTCCCCGGCGTTGTGCGCGGACCCAGTTCGAGGGATCGTCGTCCCAATCGTGGCCCGTGTCCGGGATCCCACTCAGGGCCGATTCGATGTCGTCCCACCGTCGTTCGTCTTCCAG
This sequence comes from uncultured Acidimicrobiaceae bacterium, assembly GCA_963750465.1. Classification (GTDB taxonomy): domain Bacteria; phylum Actinomycetota; class Acidimicrobiia; order Acidimicrobiales; family Palsa-688; genus Fen-671. The sequence continues at coordinate 877,837 of CAVVRE010000037.1, read as the reverse complement.
GCCGCGACGAATGAGTTCGGCGATGAAGGCGCTTCGTTGTCGCCGTCCTACACGACGGTCAAGGTCGGCCACGAGTTCGTCATCCAGCGCTATGTGTAAACGTATGGGCCTATCTTAGCCCATACACTCCAATAGCGGTCACCACTTGTCGTTACGATCAGAGGCCATGAAACTCAATGAACTCGTATATGGAGAATGTGTTGAGGCGCTCGTGCCCGGACTACTCGCCATCGCGAACGACATGAAGCTCGAATCAGACGGCTTGTTCCACGCGCAGGGACAGCTGGAGCCGGATCGAGGCAACCCGTTACGCCGGGCGCTTATGCGGGTCGAGGCCGAGTTGCTCGGCGAGGATGCAGACGCGATCGGCACAGCGCACGAGGAAGAGCGCAGCCATGAGCAGCGCGCCGCCGACGCCCTCGTTCGCTTGTCGGAAAGACTTGGGCGTCGACAGCTGCGGTCTTGACCACGAGAGGCCGGCGAACTGCAGAAAGCATCTTGGACGCCCGCGATTGGGAGCGGGTCATCGAGGTGGTCGACCGCGACACCAGGGCTTGCTAGCTCGCTCGAAGGGAATCGAACCCCGGACCTTTGATCCACCTATTCGTCATACACTGTAGGCTCTTCGTATGACGATGTTGAGTTTTCGCGTGGACGACAGTGAAGCGGCGCAGGCTCAATTCTGGTCGCAGCAGCTCGGCATCGACCGTTCCGAACTACTTCGCGAGGCCCTTCATCGCCACCTCCTCCGCTTGGCGAGCGAGAACGATGCGGTCACCTGGACCGAGCACCCGCTCGACCCGGGCGAGCAGGTGCTGACCGAGATCGCCGATTGGGGCCCTGCCGAGGATTGGTCGGACTGGGCCGATGCAACGAGGTGAAATCTGGTTTGTAGCGACGCCGGGAGGCGACCGTCCCGTTCTGGTTCTGACCCGGGATCCAGTTGCCGACCGGATGGGTGCGGTAGTCGTCGCCGCGTTGACTCGGACCCGACGTCACCTTGTGTCAGAGCTCGAACTCACTCCCGCCGAGGACGGTGTTCCGACGGAATGTGTTGTCAATTTCGACAACATCCACAGCATCGCCAAAGAGAGCTTCCGACGGAGGATCTCAACACTCTCGGCAGCGCGCATGGCGAAGGCATGCGTCACCCTCCAGGCAGCTACTGGCTGCTAATGCGCCCCCGCGGTCCTACGGGGCCTTGCTTGCCACCGGCTGCGTAGCCGCGGCAAGCTCATCGGTGCGGCGGTAGGGAACCAGACCTGGTTTCCGGCCTGGCAGTTCGAAAGCGACCGCATATGGGCGGACCTTCCCCGTGTCCTGGAGTTCATCGGCCGCTTCAGTCGCGACCCGTTGGCTGCGGACCGGGTTATGCGGCTCGCTCAGGACGACTTGGACGGCCTGTCAATCGTCGAGGCGCTTCGCCAGCCGGGCGCTGGAAGAGGACGCATGGCGGCTGCTCGCCGCCCTCGGTGCCTGACCTCCTCTCGGGGTCCCTCTACCCGTTCCCCGCACGAAGGCCAGTAGGGTTGCATCGCCGCCACCTCGGCGTCGGAACAGAACTGTGGCGGATCGACGTGGCCGCGCCCGCGAGCTGGAGTTGAGAGGGCTTCCCCTGTCCCCCGCTATAGGTTTGACCCGGCGTCGGGAAGTTTTCGGGCCCGCCACGCCGAGCGCAGCTTGGTCGGTGCAGCGCGCGAGCGCTACCGGGCTAGCGGGCTCTTTGTCCCCCCAGACCACGCTTGCCACCATTGTCAACGGCCATCTGGTGCCACTCGTCCCCAAGCGGGATCTGTGCGCTTTCGACTTGCGAGCCCAGCAGAACCTGGATGTATTGGACCTGGACGACCAGATCAGCACCGGCCAGCATCCGGCGGTATGGGACACTTGCCACCGGCTCGTGGACGCAGCGGGGGCCTCGTGGGATGACCTTGACGCGATCATCTACCGTTCGCCCCCCACGCCGACGAGGTCCGTCAACATCGCATTCTTCTCCACCGATGCTTTCCGGGCTCAAAGTTGGGTCTTCGTTGAGCGGGAAGACATCGTTGTTGACCTTGTCCTCCGTCACGGCTTCACCGTTGATTGGACTTACGGGCTGACGGGCCGGCCGCTCACTACTGACGACGAACTGGACATGTGAGCTTCCGGCCCTATGCCGTCGACACGCGTAGTTGGGTTTTCTGGACACGCCAAAAGGTAGCTCTGCCCAGCAAAACGAGACCTCTGTGCCTACATTCGTTGGGGTTTAGGAGAGATGTCCGGGGTATCTGTTGCCGCGCGTCAGTCGTTGGCTGGAGGCCTGGCAGCAGTGTTGGCCACGGTTCCGGCCTCGCTTGCTGGTGTGATCCGGGCGCCCGTAACGTCATCACTGCGGACCGCGGGGACGAGCCCGCGACGGAGGAAGGAGGCGCGGCTGTGGCAATCGAGTTCGGCGGTTGGGCGGTCCTGAGATGAGCGGCAAGGTGGTCGTGAACAGGTCGATGTCGCTGGACGGCTTCATAGCAGGTCCCGCTGACGCGATGGACTGGATCTTTGACTTCGTGGCGCCAGATGAGTTCCCGGAGATCGCGGCGGCCACCGGCGCCATGCTCGTGGGCCGGCGGACGGAAGAGGTAGGTAGCAGGATGGACGCCAACAAAGAGCGGGGGTCAGCATCGAGCGGCAAAGGCTACCCCTTTTCCGGGCCCACATTCGTCCTCACCCACAGACCGCCACACTCGCCGGACCCGGATGTCACCTACCTCACCGGTGACATCGGAGAAGCGGTCGCCACGGCACTGCACGCTGCGGGCGGAAAGAACCTGGAGATCCTCGGCGCTGACGTGGCCGGCCAGTGCCTGCAGCGGGGCCTCGTCGACGAGATCCTGGTGTATGTACTGCCTGTACTGCTCGGCGATGGTATCCGCTTCTCGTCTCCGGGCCTTGGCAGGATAGACCTGGAACCGCTCGGCAGCACGCGGTCGGGAGCCGTCACCATCCTTCGCTTCCGCGTCCGCAAGCAGCAATCGGCGTAATCTCCGGCCCGGGGATCGTGTCGACGGAGTCCTGGTTACCCCGATAAGGCCACATAGCGCGCTCGAAGACGCGCTCGAAGAGATTCGAACCCCCAACCTTCTGATCCGTAGTTCTAAAGGCCTCTTATGTCGCGTAATTGCCGATGTTACCGCAACTGCCTGATAGTGCGTCTGAACTGGGCCGATGCTCGTCCGGAAAATCACATTTCCTGACCGATAATGACCGTAACTGACAACGGTTACCGAATTTTTGGTTCTCACATCGGTTCTCACGACAGACTTGATTATCGCTTATACGCGCCGTAATAGCCGGAAACATTCCGGTCTATCTAAGTGCCCTTTTCAGGGCGGTGGCTCATGGATTGTCCGCCCGCTTCTGCGTCGCTGTGCGCGCGGGACGGTGGGGCTCGCCTTGCCCGAAGCTGACGACAACGACGCGGCGCCTCGGTGGCTTGCCGGAGCGCGCGGCGCCGGGCCTGCGCTGGGCCACCGACAAGCTCGCCTTTAGATCGCAGCTACGGCCGGCTGCGGTCTTCTGGTGGTGCCTCCACTGCGAGCGTGCCGCTGCGCAGGACCCCCAGTCATCGCCCGCTCGCCTCATCGATGCGTCGAGTCGCAGAGCTCCTCGCGGGTGTCCACGTTCGGGATGAGCGCACCGGGGACATTGCGTCGCAGGCGGCCTCGTGATGCCGTCCGCCCGCAGAAAGGGGAGGGCCAACAGCTCTCTCGCGCTGAGGAGTTGGGGTAGCTGGTCCACACGTGGTTACACGCCGCTGCCGTGGCCATCGCGGACGCGGCCTCGCCCGTCACGGTCCTGACCTCGACACTAGAAGTCACCTGTGTTTCAAATGAGGCACGCCGGCTGTCGCGAGGGACCGCCGTGCACTCTGGACGGGGCTTCAGGACGGACCGACTAGGCCCGCCGTTGCACCGATTTGGCGGCCATGAACGGCGCTGACGCGCGCATGGGTCACGCCGCTGGCGATGCCCAATTTCCGTGCTGTCTTGGCCGGCGCCAACTACATCATCGAGCTCGTGTTTGGTGATGAGCCCATGTCCATGAACGGAATGAGCTCGGGGGGAGTGACAATGAATGGGCGCATCATGTCGCGGTCCTCGTGTTCGAGGATGTGGCAGTGGTACATGTACCGCCCGGCGTAGGTGTCGAAGCGAACGGCGATGTCGACGACCTCGTGGGGGTTTACCCGCACGGTGTCCTTGAAGCCGCACTCGTTGTCGTCGATCGTATGGGGAATGCCGTCATCGGGAACTTGGCCAACGCGAACAGTCGCAGCCGTGTCCCGCGCGTCGGTGGCCTTGTCGTCAACCTCGATGGTGGCCGGCTGCCGGGCGAGGAGCTCGAAGGCGTCGAGATGGACGTGGATCGGGTGGGTGTCGTTGGTGAGGTTGATGAACCGCCAGACCTCGGCCTCGCCGAGCGTGGGGAGGAACGTGGCCCGATCCTCGAACCGGGTGGCCACGGTTCGCCACCGCGACGTCGACTGTCGGTCGTCGTCGAGTTCGGTAACGGTTATTGCGGGTCCGGTCCCGTCGGGGTCCTCGACCAGCTCGCGTAGGGTGAGCATGGACGGCGCGTCGTCGACGGTGTGGAGCTCGACGAGCGCGACGGATCGATGAACACCACCGTGCAGCGAGGCCCGGTCGATGCGGGGGTAGTCGCCGGTGAGCTGGGCGGGCAGCGACCGCCGCTGGCGGGTCCCATCGACGATGCGGAAGCGGAGCACCTCCGGGTAGGGCAGTAGACCGTCGAGGTCCGCCTCGGGTGCGTGAGCGGGGTCAGCCCACTTGCCGTCGAACGGCGCAGGAGCGGTGTTCCACATCGTGAGCTCGTCCCCGGGGGTGATGTCGGAGAAGTCGATCAGCAGGTCGGCCCGCTCGGCCGAGGCCAGGACCAGTCCCTGGCCGGGGAGCGTGACCGGCACCGGGAGCAGTCCACCTTCAGTACCGAGCACCACTTCCCCCAGTTGCCGCCACAATGTTTTGCGTCGCTCATGACTACCTCCAAACCGGCGAAGCCAATCTGCGCCACCTAACCGTCCTTTGCTTCGGGAAGGTCTTTCCCCCTACGCGACCGAGAGCTGTTGGCGGCCAGCAGGATTTGCCCGGAGATGACCTGTTGGGACGGCGGTCGCCCTCAACGCCCCACACAAACAAACGCTCGGTGCCAACCAGAAACGACGGAGAGAGGCCATCGGAAGAGTCCAGCAAATGGCCCGGTGCCGCCGTGACTCCATCCAGGTACCCGACCATCGCCAAGGCACAGGGCTAGGGGGCACACCGGCAACGCCCGCCGCCACAGAATACCCTTTATTGCGTCGATGTTCGGCTTTGGCCAGATCCAGCGCTCGACGCGTAATGAGAGTGACCCGGCACGGCTAATTCCGCGGATTTCACTTGTTAGCTCAGTACCGAATGATTGCAATCGTTAAGGCTCGGCAATATTATGTGCATCAAAGCCAAACACTCGTTTGTGTGGGATGCAAATCCTGCCGAATCGGCGCTGCTCCGGTTTGGCTTTCTTTGTCGGGCCTCTGCGAGCGGATCGTCCAGTTACGAGCGCAGGGTCACGATTACCCGGTGCAGGAGCTTGATGGCGTGGTAGGCGATGACTAAGGACACGGCCAGGGCGACGGCGGGGTCGAGCCAGTAGTTGCCGCCTGTGGTGAGAATGATGGCACCGCTAAGCGCCACGCCGATTGCGGCAGCGGCGTCTGCTGTCGTGTCGAGCAGCACCGCCCGCATGTTCAGTTTCCCGCCTTGGTCATCGTCGAGATCAGTGTCGCCCCTCAGGATGAGCGCACCCACGACCATGACCAGCCCGGCGACACTGCTCACCAGCAGCACGCGCAGGCCGCGAACTTGTCCAGCCCCTGACACCAGCCGGTTGACTGCCGCCGCGGTCACGAGCGCGGTCAGCAGAAGAAGCCACCCGCCATTGACCAGGGCGGCCCAAGCGGTCGCTTTCGGGTAGCCGTGCGGGCGTACCGGTGTCGGAGGCCGCTTGGAGAACCAGATAGCCAGAAGTGAGGCCCCGATGGCGGCCGCATCGGCCAGGTAGTCTGCGCCCTCGGCGAACACACCGAGCGAGTGCGCCGTGATGCCGGCGGCCACGAGGGCGCCAACGAGAGCGAGGTTCAGTCCCAGGACTACGGCCAGACGCGTCGGTCGGCCCCAGGATGACCCAGTCGACATCAGGACAGTATCGCGGCGGTCACCGAACGCGGCCCGACGGTCACAAGGTCGGGTCCATCCTCGATCCCTCTGGCCGCCAGGGAACCGGGACCAGGAGCCAGGACGCCGGTCAAGCGGCCCGATCCCATGGCGGAGGCATTAGCCCGCGCCGCCGGTCGGATGGGAACGCCTTTTGGCCCTATACCTGAGTACAGGGTTTGCCATCAGTTCATGCGCAGCACAGAGTTGGCCGAGAAGGCTGGAGTGAACGTCCAGACGCTCCGGTTACTACGAACGACGGGGGATCCTGCCCGAGCGTGAACGCCTGGGTTCGGGGTACCGCGCCTATGGATAGGATGCCGTGCGCATCATCCGCTTAGTGCGACGGGCTCAACAGCTCGGCTCAGCGTGGAAAGATCGAGTCGTTGCTCGACCTCGCCAAAGGTGGCCCGCGCAACTTTGACGCCGGGTCCGCACCAGCATGCGAGCCCCCCGTTCAGTTGCCCCGGACTGACGAGCGCATCTCGAGCGAGACGTTTGGCGACCCCTATGTCGTGCCTTGACCGTGACGCCCGCGTCGTAAGCCTAAAGGCCTTGCCGCCAAGCTGCGACACAAGGTCGCCGCGAAAGGCAGCGTCTGAGGATCACATCGGGCGTCGCCAAGCCGGCTCCCACGCCGCGGGCTTCAGGTGTCGAGCGCCTTTTTTAGCCTGGCGAGGCGTTCGCGGTCGAGCGAATACCAGACCCACTTGCCCCGACTGTCGCCGTGGGCCAGCCCGGCCTCGCACAGGATCCTGAGGTGGTGAGACATGGTGCCTTGGCTCTTGCCGAGCGGCTCGATTAGGTCGCATACACACAGCTCGCGCTCGGGCGCAGTTGCGAGCATGGACAGGAGGCGGACTCGGACTGGGTCACCGAGCGCGTTGAAGCCGAGAGCGAGCCGGGAGGCTTCGCCAGTGGCCAAGACGCCGGAGAAGAGGAGGGGCAACAGTCCATCCCGGCGGTCAGCTCCACGATGGCTTTTGGTCGAGGCACCTCGTCTCCCAACGGCAACTGTTGATGCATCGGTGATCATCAATGAACCAATTATCCCCGACACTCTCTGGAGCGGTGAATTCACCCAACGGTCCGGCTACGCCGCTGGAGGAGAAGTACATCTCCCCAAGTCCCTCTGACGCAGCCGATCCTCTCTCTGTGGCCAAGTACACGAAAGCCAGCGCCTTCGTGGAGGCGTAGGCTGGGCTCGTTCTCAGGGAAAATGCCGGTCTGGATCGTCCACATCCGGGCTGATTTCGTGGACGTCACCAACCGGTCCATCAGCGCTTTCCCAACGCCCTTCCCCCGTGAAGGCGCGCCAACGTAAATGGTGTCCTCGACGACACCTGCATAGACGCACCGGTCGGAAACAGGGCTTGTCGCCACCCAACCTTTTACTTCGCCGTCGGACAGGGCGACAAACCTATGAGTCGGCAGGTGCGAAGAGTCCCATCGGTCTCAGTTCGGGACATCGGTCTCGAACGTCGCATTGCCAGTTGCGATCCCTTCGGCATAAATCCGGGCTACGTCGGCCCGGTGCTCGGGGCGGAGTTCCGTGGTGTGACAAGTGGATATCGTCGTCGTCATTGTCTACTGCGCTGACTCGATGCAGAGACAGAGATCGTCACGCCGGCTGGCCCGTTCCTCTGGTTGCCTGCACGATGGCGCCGTGGATCCCGTCGACCGCTTCGTGAGTAAAGCGAACACTGACGTCCTCGAAACCGGCCGCCCTAAGGCCCTCAATGTACTCCGTCTTTGAGAGCGCGCCGGCGATGCAGCCAGCGTAAGAGCCTCGCTCGGCTCGCTCGGCCGCGCTCAGGTGGTCCTCGGCCACGATGTCGCTCACCCCGAGGCGGCCGCCAGGCTTGAGGACACGCGCTATCTGAGCGAACACAGCCGCTTTGTCGGTGGACAGATTGATGACGCAGTTGGAGATGACGACGTCTACAGAGCCGGGGGGGAGCGGGACGTTTTCGATTACCCCTTTTAGGAACTCAACATTTGCTGCCCCGGCCTCGGCCGCGTTGGCCCGGGCCAGAGCGAGCATCTCGTCGGTCATGTCGAGGCCGTAGACCTTGCCCGATGGCCCCACCCGCTTGGCTGACAAGATGACATCGATGCCGCCGCCTGAGCCGAGGTCGAGCACGGTCTCGCCCTCCCGGAGCTCAGCGACGGCCGTCGGGTTGCCACAGCCCAGCGACGCCAGCACGGCCGTCTCGGGCAAACCCTCTCGCTCGGCAGTTTCGTAGAACCCGGCGCCGCTTTCTACGGTGGCGTCGTCGATGCCTGCCGGTCCGCAACAGGCCGCCGCGCCGGCCATCACCGCGAGCGCCGACTTCGAATAGTGGCTGCGGACGCTTTCGCGTATGTCTTCGGGGTTGACTGGAGTGAGGGCCATCGTGGTGTCCTTTCTCTTTTTGTTCGGCTTCGTTTCCTTTAGGCCGGGACGACCTGGCGGCGGGCGTCACGTTGGGCGCGCCGGCTGGTGGCCCCGGGCCGTGGCGCTGGCAGTACACCGGTGCCTACGGTGCCCATAACGAGCTCGGCCGCCGACGGGAAGCACTCGATGCAACTCTCGTTGACCCGGAAAAAGCTGCTCGTGCCCCGGTGTTCGACCAGGACGAAGCACGTCTCAGCCAACCGGCGCAGGTGTTCTGAGACGGTCGACTGGCTTACTTCCATGGCCACCACGATCTCGCCCACCGTCATCTCCCGCCTTTCACTGGCCAGCAGGCTGAGGATCTGCAGCCGAGTCGGGTCAGCCAGGCAGCGGAACCAACCGGCGAACATCTCAGCCCGGTCTCGATCAATGATCATCGTCTATCGACGATAGTAGGTGAATCGCAGTTAGCGCGATGCGACTCGAAAGATTTTGCTTTCACCTGGGGGGCTGGAAGAGGCGCAGCCGCGGGGGACCAGGTGGGCGGGTCAGCCGCCGAGCACTTTGCGGATGGCGGCGAAACGGGTCTCGTCCACGCGCCACCACATCCAGTGGCCCCGCTTTTCGCCCACGAGGAGCCCAGCTTCAGCGAGGACCTTGGTGTGGTGCGAGATCGTCGGTTGGCTTTTGCCCAGAGGACGTTCGAGGTCGCAGGAGCAGACCTCGGGCTTGGAGGCCACGAGCGAGATAAGCCGCAGCCTGACCGGGTCCCCCAGTGCCCTGAGGACCCGGCCGAGTTCCTCTGCCTCGTCTTCCGCAAGGGGGGTGTCGATCAAGGAGGGACAGCACAGGTCGTTAGCCAGACAGCCCTGGGTCGGCTTGGCCCTGCCCGTTACCACGGCTCCATCCTGGCACATTGACAGCGGTCGATGTTGGGGGTTACTGTGGACATTGACAGCCGTCGATGCCCAGGAGGTACCCGCCGTGTCCCGTGTGCAGCTGGCGCTGAACGTCGCCAACCTCGAGGAATCGGTCGATTTCTATACCAAGCTTTTCGACACTGAGCCGGCCAAAGTCCGCCCCGGGTATGCCAATTTTGTCGTCGCTGACCCGCCGCTGAAACTGGTCCTGATCGAAGACGCCACCAAGGCCGCGGGCTCGCTCAACCACCTGGGCGTAGAGGTGCCGAGCACCGACGAGGTTTCCTCAGCCCGGGCCCGGCTCGAAGGCGCCGGCGTCGCCACCGAGGTCGAGGACCACGTCGCCTGCTGCTACGCCTTGCAGGACAAGGTGTGGGCTATGGGGCCAGGCGGCGCCAAATGGGAGTTCTACACCGTGCTGGCCGACGCCGATACGCCCGAGGGCCGCCTCCGCGCTGACGACGACAGCCAGGCGTCCTGTTGCGCAGCCCCCTTTGACGAGGCGGGCAGCCGCTCCCCAGCCTGCTGCTAGTGCGAGCACAAGGGCACTGCGCCACCAGATGAGCGGGCCACCTCTGTGGAGGCGTCTCCTGGCCGAGTTCCTTGGCAGCGCCTTCCTGGCTGCCGTTGTCATCGGCTCAGGGATCGCGGCCCAGCAGCTCTCAACGGGCACCATCGGGCTCGAGCTGTTCGAGAACGCCGCTGCCACGGCCACCGGCCTCTTCGCCATCATCTTGATGTTCGGGCCCATATCCGGCGGGCATTTCAACCCCGTGGTGTCGTTCGTCGACGCGGCCTTTGGCGGCCTGCGCTGGGGGGACGCGGCCGCTTACCTCCCGGCCCAGGTGGCGGGGTGCGTAGGCGGCGCCGTGGTGGCCAACCTCATGTTCTCCTTGGCCGCAGTTTCCATTTCCAGCAAGCACCGCGCTTCGGGGGGCCATTTCTTTTCGGAGATAGTGGCCACCCTCGGGCTGCTGCTGGTCATCTTTGCCTTGGCCCGCACTGGTAGGGGCCGTATGGCCGCGGCGGCTGTGGGGGCGTACATCGGGGCCGCCTATTTCTTCACCAGTTCGACCAGTTTCGCCAACCCGGCCATAACCGTCGGCCGGATGTTCTCCGACACCTTCGCCGGGATCGCGCCGTCGTCCGCCCCGTCGTTCATCGGCGCCCAGGTCGTAGGCGGCATCGTCGCCATCGGGGCCATCAAAGTGCTGTACCCGAACATAACCGCGGAGGAAGCGGCCGAGGTGGTGGTCCCGCACGCTTCGCTCGACGGGGCCGCCGACAAGGCTGCGCTCGCTCCGACGGGCCCGTCGCAAACCGGTCCAACCAGCCAGTAGACCCAACCAAGCAATTCAGGAGGCAACATGCACGTGGTCGCTATCGGAGGCAGCGATGCGGGTATATCGGCGGCCCTCCGCGCCCGGGAGCTTGACCCGAACGCAGATGTGACGGTGGTGGTTGCCGACGCCTACCCGAACTTCTCCATCTGCGGCATCCCCTACTACATCTCGGGCGAGGTGGCCCGATGGCAGAACCTGGCCCACCGCACCTATGCCGACCTAGAGGCGGCGGGGATGCAGTTGCGATTGGGCACCACGGCGACCCGCATCGACGTCGATAGCCACCAGGTATGGTTGCGGAACGCCGGCGGCGGGGAGGAGCCGCTGGCCTACGACCGTCTGGTCGTCGGCACCGGGGCGGTCCCGGTGCGGCCGCCCATCGACGGCGTAACCGGCCCGGGAGCGCTTGGCGAGCCCGACGGCGTCCACCTGCTGCACACCATGGGCGACACTTTCTCCCTACAACGCACCCTGGACGAGCAACGTCCGGCCACCGCGCTCATCGTCGGGGCCGGTTATGTCGGCCTGGAGATGGCCGAAGGCCTGGTCATGCGGGGGCTCAAGGTGGCCCAGGTCGAGGCGCTGCCCGAGGTCCTGCCCACCGTTGACCCCGAGCTCGGGACACTCGTGCGGGCTGAGCTGCTCGCCCACGGCGTAGACGTATCGACTTCGACCACCGTCGGGAGCGTGGCCCGTGCTCCCGAGGGGAGCGCGGGCCGGCTGGTGGTCGAAGGAACTGACCAGGGCGAGCGCAGCGTTAGCCGCTCGGCCGACCTGGTCCTCGTCTCGGTCGGGGTCCGGCCCGATACGGAGCTCCTGGTTGCCGCCGGCGCCAAGACCGGCGTGCGGGGGGCGGTGGTCGTCGACGAGCAGATGCGCACCGGGCTACCCGACGTCTACGCCGCCGGGGACTGCGTTGTGACCCATCACCGGCTCCTGGGCGTGACGTACCTACCGCTCGGCACCACCGCTCACAAACAGGGGCGGGTGGCAGGTGAGAACGCCGTGGGGGGAGAGGCCACCTTCATGGGGAGCATCGGGACCCAGGTGGTGAAGGTGTTCGATGTCGTGGCGGCCCGCACGGGTCTGCGCGACCACGAGGCCGTGGCCGCCGGCTTTACACCGGCCACAACCCAGAGCTCGCCCGACGACCATAAGGCCTACTACCCAACTGCTCACCCAATAACGACCCGGGTTACGGGGGACACGGCGTCGGGCATGTTGCTGGGCGCCCAGCTGGTCGGGCGGCGGGGCACAGAAGTGTCAAAACGCGTCGACATCTTCGCCACCGCCATCTTCAACGACATGACCGTCGACGACATGAACAAGCTCGACCTTTCCTACAGCCCGCCGCTTGGGTCGCCCTGGGACGCGGTCCAAATGGCGGCCCAGGCCTGGGTGCGAGAGCACGAGCTCGCCGCGCAGAGAAGTGCGCTGAGCGGGGTCTGAGCGGCCGAGCCAACTATTCAGCGCCGGGCCACTGGCCTTGCGAACGACCAAAGGGGACCAGAAATGACCGGGACAGACGATGTGGCCGTTAGAGGAGCGTCTCGGCAGAGCGCTCGCAACGACCAACGTTGGTCCGAAGGTGCCTTGGCGACCGACACCGCCCGACAAGTACAGCACAGGAGGGCAAGCGGCAAGCATCTGGCAGCAGTCGCCTCAGCGCTTGGAATGCTCGCAACTGTCTCGGTCATTTGCGAGGCCGTGGCGCCGGCGGCCGCAGAGCCTTCAGCGGCGGCGACGGTCCGCCTGACCGGGGCGGGGTCAACCTTTGACGCGCCGTTCTTCTCGGCCGCGTTCAGCCGGTACGAGAAGCTAAACCCTGGCGTCACCGTCAGTTATGCGGCCGTCGGTAGCAGCCAAGGTATCGACCAGCTGTCCTCTGGGGTGATCGACTTCGGTGCGTCAGACGTGCCCATGGACGCAACGCAGGAGGCGCACGCCAGCCGTGGCCGCGTTGTGCAGGTCCCGGTCGACCTGGGTGCCGTGGTGGTGAGCTACAACCTGCGCGAAACCCCGCTGCTCGAGCCGTTACGTCTCACCGGCGCGGTGCTCGCTCGCATTTACCTCGGCCAGATAACCAACTGGGACGATCCCGCTATTACCTCGCTCAACCCGGCCGACGAGCTCCCAAATGAGAAGATCACGGTCGTCCACCGCTCCGATGGCAGCGGGACGACGTACATCTTCACCAACTATCTCTCGACGATCTCGCCCCAGTGGGCCGGCGGCCCCGGTACTGGTACGTCGGTCAAATGGCCGGTCGGCGTGGGCGCGAAACGTAGTGCTGGGGTAGCGGCCGTGGTCCAGGCGAAGCCAGGCTCGATCGGCTATTTCGAGCTGTCCTACGCCGAGGCCAACTCGCTCGCATACTGCTTGGTCCAGAACGCCGCCGGGGCGTTCGTCGGGCCCATGACCGGTGATGTCGCCGCTGCAGCCGCCGCCAAGACGGACGTGAGTGCGGCCAACTTCTCAATTGTGAACGAACCCGGGCCTGACAGTTACCCGATCTCGGGCTACAGCTGGGTGCTTCTCTACGCCAAACAAACGAACACCACAATCGGGTCGGCCGTGGTCGAACTGGTCGATTACCTGACCCATGCCGGTCAGGTGATCGCCGGCGCCAACTTTTACGTCCCCTTGCCGCCCAACGTCGCATCGCTGGCCCAGTCGACGCTGGAGACAGTGGTTGGCCCCGCGGGCCAGAAGCTCTTGACCGGAACCTGACGGCGCCGCAATGCCAGGGCACTGGTGGGCGGCACGTTCACATCGCTGGGAGGTGGGCGTTCGAGGCAGCGAGCAAAGGCCAACTCGCGTGTCAGAGCTGCCCGGTACATGGGTAACTAGTCGAACACTTCAGGTTCCCATTTCTATTCTCTGGGTCACAATCAGCTCGCAACTTTGCAGGCTCGGGCGCGACGGTGTGCCGGCGACTTGCCGGCGCCGTTCGGTCCGAGGAACTGGGTCACAAAGCCGGGACGAAACTCGAAGCTCAGACTGTCGACAGCGACGGTCTTGCCGAAGCGCTTCGTCAATCCTCGGACCTCGATGCTCGGGGAGTTGGTTGCTATTGCAGTGTTCCTTTCGGGTCTGCTGCTCGTTCTGCAGAGTTGACAGGTATTGCCTTGCACTACAACGCGCCGACGTGGTGCGGACCGCTCAGATGCGTGTGCTGGAAGTGGTCGTCTTATTTGAGGCCGAAAGCCAGTAACCCGTCCATGCCGATATGGGGAGCTAAATCAGCCCGATGGCCTTCGCCTAGGAGTTGCCGATCCACCAAACGATTCCGATCATGACGGCGGGCAGGACCGTCGCTTGCGCGACGTTGTACACGTGTGCCCGAATAGCCAAGCTGACAGCCTTGGGAGCGCATCTAGGCCTCCGCGGCAACCAAGATGCATAAATCTATATATTCGACGGATGACGTCGCTAGGACCGCGTTTGACAAGGGTCCTGGCCGGTAGCGCTCATACGGGCGGTGAGTGGAAGCGCACGGCCTGCGGTCGGTAGCGCTCCGTCACGTCAAGGAACATATTGGAACTTCTGCACAATTCCGAGAGACCTCACCAACCCGTGGAGGCATTCAAGGTCAGATCCGGTGGCAGGTCGGGCGGCCTATTCCCGTCCGAACCCGGCCGCGCCCCGCGTCGGCGACGGCTTTCTCCTCTGCTGTTCCGAGCCCTAAGGTACGGAGTAAGCCACGAGCTGCGGATTGCCACGGCCACCCGAGCCCGTTTCGGGGCCCCCCGCCGGGACCAGCACCATGTTGCCGGCGATGGCGATGGTCGAGTTCGCGGAGGTGGGCAACCGGTGCTCATAGATGACCGCTCCGCTGCTCCTGTCGAGGGCCACGAGTTCGCCGTCGTAGAGCGTGGTGAAGACGAGGTCGTTGGAGACGGTGGCACCCCCCAGGGGCATCTGCGAGAACTTCGTGTCCCACTCGACCTTGCCGGTCTCCAGGTTGAGCGCCTCGACCTCGCCGGTCGGGGTGGCGCCGGCCGGCGTACCCACGTTGATCCCACCAATCTGAGTAAGGGCGGTGAACCGGAAGGGGAGGTTCACGGTCGCCACGTAGACGCTCCCGCCCGCCACTGCCAGGTTGGTCAAGACCCCGCCCAGTTCGCCGGGGAGGAACGTGAAGGGCGCCGTCAACGTGCTCTCGTGA
The DNA here is from genome assembly GCA_963750465.1 of uncultured Acidimicrobiaceae bacterium. Classification (GTDB taxonomy): domain Bacteria; phylum Actinomycetota; class Acidimicrobiia; order Acidimicrobiales; family Palsa-688; genus Fen-671. The sequence goes on along the minus strand of CAVVRE010000037.1, from coordinate 862,781 downwards.
TCGAGCGCCCGGAGGGAGTCGTCGTCGTGGCCGTTGTGCTGGCCCACCGGCGTCTTCCACATCAGCGCGCCTGTCGAGGCCTTCATGGCGTAGACCTCCCCCATCTTGCCTGCACCGATAACCGCCGCCCTGCCGCCGATTGTCGCCGCGATGGGCGACGTCTGCATGTCATAGTCTTTGAAGTCGTCGGGGACCCCTTGGTAGTACCAACGCAGCGTCCCCTTGGACGCGGTCAGGTTCACGTCGCTGTCGTTGTAGGCGAGCGTCGAGGGATGCTCGATGGCGGACTCGGCCGACTGGTAGGGGTTGCCCGTCCCGTACGTCACCGAACCGTCGGTCCCGACCAGAGGCGTCTCCCAGGCGCCGCCAGCCGCCACCACCCCCGGGTGGGTGCTGAGCAGAGTGTCGAACTTCCACAGGACTGCTCCATTCGACGCACGAAGTGCGAGGAGGACGGCGCCGCGTGGACCGGTCCCCACCGCGCTCGCCAGGTAGACGCGGCCCGCCGCCACTTGGGGCTGGATGCCGAATGGCCCCTGGTCTTTCTCGAGCAGATGGCGGTCAACCCAGATCGGCTTGCCGCTGGCCGCCGCCAAGGCGAACACGGTGCTCGGCGAGTCCCCGTAGACGACGCCGCCTGCCAGCGCCACCCCGTCGGGCCCCTCGCTGACGGTCAGCGGCGAGTTGACGGGGTACTCCCATAGGAACTTGCCGGTGGCCAGCGACAGCGCGTACACGTTGGCATAGAGGTCCTGGAGGTAGACAACCCCGTTCTCGACGATGGGGGTGGTGGCCAACGAACCGAAGGCGGAGACGCCCTTCGCCGCCGGCCCGGTGATCTTGAACGTCCAGTCTTCCTTGAGGCTGGCGACGTTGACCGACGAGATCGTCGAGTTTGGCGCCTGGCGCGTATTTGCCAAGTTGGCATTGGGGTACGGCCATGACCCCAACAGTGTTGGTGCTGCCGACCCCGAAGGGCGTGGTCCGTTCCCAAATGCCGCGAGCGAGGCAACCACGAGGACGACGATCCCGAGGTTGCGACCGGGCCGGCTTCTCAGCACTGACCCGGTCCGATTACGCCCAGACCGCGGACGCCGAGTGGTCTCAGACAGTCCGCTCAAATCCGTCCAAAACGTAAACCGTTCCAATACTTGTCCGACTCCTATCAGCCTCAGCGACGCTCTTTGCCCCCACCATCATGGTCATACCCCCAGGGTCATACCACACGCCGACAATGCCCACACCAGCCTGCCGACCTCTCACTTCTGCACCGATCAACCCGGACATGGCCGCCATGAAACAATGGACCCGCACGACACGACGCGCACCACGAAGCCAATCAGGCTGAAGGTACGCACCACAATAACCACCGCCGCTTCTGCTGGTCGGACCACCCTCGGCCAGGCGACGCCCCCGTGCACCGGCTGGTGACGGATCGGAAGCCAAACCTTGGCTTTTTCGCATCACGCGCTCAGGCCCCACTATAAATAATGGCCCTACCGAGGGTGAGGCGGCGCTTTCATCTGCTCCCAGGTCATAGGAAGTGTCTGACCCGTTATCGGGAAGAACTCGAACTGGGTCTCCCCAGAGCGGCCGGAGCCTCGCGATGATCCTTCGGTGGGGTTCGGAACGGCGAAGGCGCCGAGGCTTGATGTGTCCACCCCCACCGCGAAGGTCCGGCGGCAGCGGGTTCTCGGCTCTACGCCCTTTGGCTTGTCCTCGTCCTGATGGGGTTGCGCAAGGGTGAAGCACTCGCCCTGAGGTGGAGCGACATCGACATGACCACCGGGACGATGCAGGTGCGGAGGACCGTAAGCCGAGTGAAGGGCCAGAGCCAACTGAACTTCGGCCCGACCAAGAGCGATTACTCCAGGCGAGACTCTTTCATTCCCCCTATTGTCTTCGCCGCCCTGCAGGTCCACTGGGCCGCCCAGGAGCTGGAACGTGCGCGTGCCGCGACCAACTGGCTGGACCATGGGTTGGTGTTCACTACCTGCACCGGTCGCCCGATAGAGCCCAGCGGCGTCAATCGCCTGTTCACTACCGTGACCAAGCGGGCTGGGATCGGCCATGAGCGGGTACACAACCTTCGCCACACGGCGGCGACCCTGCTGCGGGCCTATGGCGGGGCTGATCTCCACGACATCAAGGAGATCCTCGGTCACTCAAGCATCGCAGTGACCTCAGACCTGTACGGTCACGGAGTGCCCGTGCTCCAGCGCGAACTGATGAACCGGATGAGAGGGCTCTTCGAGACCTCCGAGATCCCCAGGCTGTCAAATAGCCTGTCAGCGGCCTCCAGCGATGCCGCCGAACAGGCTCAGGTTAGCCAGGAAATGACCCCTGAACAGGGATTCTATCTAGCGCGCTCGAAGGGATTCGAACCCCCAACCTTCTGATCCGTAGTCCGACTCCGGGTGTCGATCGATGTCGCAGAAGGGCGCTGACCTGCGGGAATACTCGACTGTAGTCTATCGATGTCGGCGAGTGTCGAGGGTCTTGGCTGCCAACTTGGCTGCCACTGCGGCGACATCTGGGAGACCGGCTCTCCTTGGTCCCGAGAATCTGACTCCGGGTCAGATGGTTGCCGTTTGGCCTCGTCACTGTTTAGCCGTGGTCAGTAATGGTCGCTACCGCCAACCAGCGCGTCACCCGTCGTCGCTCGTAGGACGGGGCCTCAGCGAGCTCGAACATGGTCCTCCTCGTCAGTCAGACCGCCTCTATCGCCGTGGGCCTCGTCGACCTCGTCGGGTACGAGCCGCTGTTAGTGACGGCCACCATTGTGATCTCGGTCCCGGCGGTTGTGCCAGTCACACGACCGGCCGCCGTCGTGCCCGCCGCCGTGAAAGGTCCCCTCACATGACCTTGCGGGCCTGGGCGCGGCGTGTTCTAGCAGGTCACGGGCATTCCGTGGCTCCGGGCGACCGCCCACGATCTGAGGCGTCCGCGGGATACGCGGGATGGAAGACTTGGAAGAGACCTAAGGCCGGGACGGGAGTTGGAGCACTTTGATCGTCCTTGGGAATGTCGGCGCTTCGACCAGGTTGTGGTCGTCGGTTAGGAAAGCTGCCGAAAGCTGCTCGACGAGGGCCACGTAGAGGGCGTCATCTGCCTGTCATGTGGTGCCGATATGACCACGCAGCACCGAGAAGCGGGCGAATCGAAGCACGGCGGCCGGGGGGTCGCTGCTCTCGGTCCGCCACATTCTGCGCCAGGGCGAGCGACCGGGCAGCCCGCCTGGCGCCAGGTTGCGCGAAGCTGGCTGACGTGGACGTCGAGCCAGCATTACGCAACCGCCTGACCGCATGACGACGGTCCCGAGCAGCGATGCCCGCGTGCACTACCTGGGACGATGGCGCGAGGAAGCGATCGGGGGCATTTCCTGCCACGGATCCAACACACAGGACAACGCCTGCCTGTTCAGCTTCCGCGGTCCGGCCGTACGGTGGATCGGGCCGACCGATGAACGGCAGGGCTTGGCGGACATCTACATCGATGAGCAACTCGAGTGCACCGTCGACGGATTCAGCGACGGCGTGCAGCTCGGAGCGGTCCGATTCGCGCGAAGTGGTCTGCCCCCGGATGCGATCCACCTGATGAGGATCGTCGTCAGGAAGGAGCGGCATCCGCGCGCCAGCGACTGCTTCCAATTCGTCGAACGCTTCGAGTCGGCCGAGCCGATCGATCACCCCGGCGCGCTGCAGGCCGCACGGGATGCTGAATACGACGACATCCGACATGGTGGTACGCGAGTCGGCACGCCCGACACGTGGCGTCCGGTCGAACCCCGCGCCCATGTGCCCCTCGAGGGCGTGGTGCTCCACCCGGGCTTGTTGAGCGACGTCTTCGAACGGAACATCGCCTACTTGAAGCGGAGCTTCACGCTGCCCAAGTACTGCGACCCGGCGCACCCCGCCCCCTCGGACGGCGGGCCCGGCTGGAGCCGGTGGCTACCTGCGTCGAACGAGGGACGGCTCCTCGCCGGCGCAGGACACAGCCTGAGGTGGGGGGAGCGCGACGACCTCCGTGCCATCGTCACGACGGTCGTGGGCGACGTCGCAGCCCGGATGCGCGAGGACGGGTACTTCAACTATTACGACGACAGTGCCTATCGCGAGACATCAGGTCTGCACAGCGAACGCAAGAACTATGACCGCGTGTTCTGGACGCGGGGGATGCTCGCTGCCGGGCTGTCGGGCGAGCCGACAGCCTACGACCTGCTCCGACGGATGTACGATTGGTTCAACGCGTCGCCGTTTCTCTCCGATCTGCTGGACGGGAGCAACGCCACCAACGGCCTGCCCGGGGGGCCGCTCGTGCACCGCTCGCCCGTCGGTACGGCAAGTGATCTGACCGTCACCCAAAGGTATTACGACCAGGACTACTGGATCCACGCCCTGAGCGAGCGCGACCAACTCTCCTTCAGCCATTACCCCGGCGAGCGCCCGCACTGCTACGACCTGCTGGGACTCGAGGCCTTCATCGACGAGTACCTCGCAACCGGAGAGGAGCGATACCTCTCGGCTGCGCGCGGTGGGTGGGAAGTGTTCCGTGAGAGCTACAAGCACATCGGTGGCCCGGTCGCCATCTGCGAACACGACGGCCCGTACTGGCCCAAGTCCTTCTACCTCACCACCGGGCACACCGGCGAGACGTGCGGCAGCGTGTTCTGGATCACGATCAACAGCAAGTTGCTCGAGCTCGATCCCGGGAACGAGACGTATGCGAGCGAGATCGAAGAGTCATTGCTCAACGTCATCGCTGCGGCGCAGACCGGGAGCGGCACGATCCGCTACCACAATCGGCTGCACGGGACCAAGGAGCACGGGCACCTCGGGAACACCTGTTGCGAGGTGTCTGCAGCCGGCCTCATCGGTCGGATGCCCGAGCTGATCTACTCGCTCGACAGGGACGGGTTCTCGGTCAACCTGTTCGCCGCCTCGGCCATTCGGCACGACTTCGGCGGCGGCGAGGTGTCGCTCAGGATGGCGACGACGTTCCCGCTCCGGCCGGAGGTCGAGATCGAGGTGACGGCGTCTGTGGAGGCGCCGTTCCCGATCCGTTTGCGCATCCCACGCTGGGCAGCATCAGACGTCGTCGTGACCGTTAACGGCGACGACGAGGTGAGGGGGGCGCCCGGTACGTATCTCGTGCTCACCCGCAAGTGGTCGCCGGGCGATGTCCTTCGATTCACGCTGCCGATGGCGGCGTCGCTCGAGCGCTACCGCGGCCTCGACCAGGTGGAGGGCAACCTCGACCGTTACGCCCTCACCTACGGACCGGTGCTGATGGCGCTGTGCGGTGAGCTCGACGGCCCTTCGGGTGTCCCGCGTTTTGCGATGTCTCCCGTGGATCTACCGCACCACCTGCAGGCCGTGGCGGGACGGCCGCTGGAGTTCGAGCTCGCAGGCCACCCCGGGTACCGGTACGTGCCGTACTGGAGAGTCGATTCGGAAGCCTTCACCTGCTTTCCGATCGTCCAAGCCGACTGAGGCTGAACCGGCCGCACGGGCGGGGGCTCGGCGTCTGGCGCTGCGCCGGGATCGAGCGGGCGCGAGCGGCCCTTGACGATGAGAGGAGCGGGCTATAACGGGGCCTGCACACATCTTCGAGGCGGCCCGCCACTCGAGAAGAACGAACCACTGCCGAACACGGGGACTGGGGTTCGCTGACAATCACACTTGCCAGTGTGGAAAGACAGGTCGGAAGTGGGCGACCGGGTTGCTGGTAACTCGACTTGGGTGTCCCAATGGAGCGGGTGTTCCCGGCGCTTTGGACGCGCCGTGGTTCACCAACATCGGACCTGGGTAGCAGACCGAAAGGCGTCCTGTGGTTCGTGGTCGAGAAGGCCCATACGACGGCTCTCGTGCCGCTGGCCCAGAGGCGACACCACAATCCCAGCCCTCCTCTTACGCCTTGCAAGCGTCATCGCTCGATCGGGGCCAAATCCTCCGCTCCTCGCAATTCCTATTCAGGAGGGTCCATTTGCGGCATCGAGCAGCCGCTCGTCGAGGTGGTGCGATGGATGCCGTTCGTATTTAGCCGACAAATCTAGCCTGTTGGCTCTCGGCAAACCTCGTTAGACCAATCCCGGACTTGACGCCGAGCTTTTCGAAAAGATGTAGCGCAGGCGAGTGCTCACCGGCGGTTCAACTCTGCGCGGCGCGCAACAGTTCTCAATAGCTCGCGGCGAATTAGGCCACTGAACGGGCGGATAAGGAACCAGTAGGCCGCGAAGGACTGGTGTGTCCTCGGGTCCGTCGCGAGGATGCGTGTCTCGGTGCTCAACCGAGTGCCCGCCGAGGTACATTCGAGGCGGAATTCCGTGGCGACTTTCAGCCAGCCCGGTTGCGACCAGTCTCGCAGGCCCTTGGCGTCCAGATGGGCCGGGGTCGAGCCTCCGAGTAGCCGCCAAGCCTGGCTGAGGCCTGCTGAGATGACGACCCGCGGCTTCTCGGAGAACAGGACCGGAATTGGCGTGACGTCGAGAAAGGTCTGTCCCGCTAGGGGTGGATGCGTCTTACCGGCGAGCCGGGCAGGCAGGAGACGGAGGGCTTCAAGCGCATACCCCAGGGGAAGTGCCACCATGGTCACTCGGCACAGTTCGTCCCACACGGCCCAGGGCGGGGCACTGACAGCACGGGAGTGACACATCCGATACTGCGGATATGGGACCACCTCGTCAAGGATCATTACCCGGTGCCTGCTGAGTGGATTACTGTACCGGGCGACGTCGAGCATGCAATGCTGGCACCCCGGAGTCACGGCCGCTGCCGCCAAGTTTAGCCGCGAGTCCGCCCGCCTGCTAGGTGGCCCACGCGCCGGCCCGGTCGGTCATCGCCTAAGGAACCGGCGAGACGTGGTAGTCCGAACTTTTGCTCGAGCCGGTGTCGTCCACGACGCCCAAGTGGTCTCTATGGCGTTTCGAGTAGCGAACCCGTAGCCACCTGGTTCGTAGGCCCGCGTCGCGAACCCGATGCGCCGGTAGAGCGCCATCGAAGCGCCGAGGTCTCGCACGGGGAGGAAGAGCGCCAAACGTCTCAGGGTGGCCATAGCCCAACAACTGCACACGATAACCCCGGCGCCCGACGGCGGCACGCCCGGTTTCGGTGTTCGAGGGCAGAGCACATGGTCGGCGTTAACGGAAAGGAACCTGCGAACGCCAGTTCACTCGATATGGTTACAGAACGCCGGGCGCCCGGGAACGATATGGCCCCTGGATCTGCATTGTAGGACAAGCGAAGTTGGCCCAAGTTAGAGCGCCCGTAGCCGTCATTGGTACGCCCCAGCCCCGAGGTGGATCCGGTGTTCGGGCGGCCCGTTCGAGTATTGGCGCCTGTGATGAGAGACGGGCCAGGCGTCCTTCCTCGTCCGCTCAGTACCATGCCCCGTATGGGCCCGGTGCACCCGCTCGCCACGGTCCTCGAGGATGCCGAGCGGGGACGGTTCCCCAAACCCGACGGCGGTTGGAGCCGCTCCCCCATGTGGCGCTCAGGTCTCGAGGCCGTCACCGGTTTCACGGCGCACGGCGTGTTCTGTCTTGGCGACGACATCACTGACGACAGGCTGCGGGAGCTCGGCGCGAACGGGTACGGAGGCGCCCACGACCCTCGGCTCATCACCGCCATCGCTGAGCCTGGTTCGCACATCGGTTGCATCGACCTTCTGTTCGTGGCCCGTGGCCGGGGGGGCGGCGGCCGCGGCGCCCTCGTGCCACGACACGACCTACTCGACCACCCGAGGGTGAGGCACGCGGCCAATTTCAGGGACGACCTGGATGTGTACGGTTTGGACGACCCCACACGGTCTGCTGTGGTGGTCCTCGGACGGGGGGTCGCTGGGCTGCACGAGTTGAGCACCGACCTTGAGCCGGACCGATGCGGACGCGGGGAAGGCCGCGCGCTCGCCGAGGCAGCATTAGCCCTTCCGAGTTATATTCCTTGGACAACCTCTAATCGTGGGCTCCCTCGTTTCGCCGGGGCCTCCGTCGCCAGACGCCGTGGGGTCGGGTTATCAGGAGGTGGGTGCCAGCCGTGCCCGTCCAAGGCCGTGCCCGGCCTGGCTCGTCCAGAGCGGCCTGATCGCCGGCGTAGGCCAGGTTCTCGCACCGGCCTGGCTGAGGGGTGAGTTACGCGTAGTCGAGGCCACGGCGAGGTTGCGCTCGGACCGTGAAGGTCGCCCGGTGGGCGTGCGCGATGGCGGCGACGACGGACAGCCCAAAGACCAGCCCATCGGGGTCGCTGGACCGGCTGGCGGCGCAGCGGTGAAACGGATCGAGGAGCCACGGGATCGGGTCCATGAGAGCCGTCAACGGCAAGGTTGCCCCTCGCCGCCACCCACTCCTCGGGGCTCATGCTGGCTCGGGCTTAGCCTTCGCTGAGAGAGGGTCGTTTCGTGGCGCGCGTGGTACTGTTTGTTGTGCTTTCGCGCGGCCGGTCTGTGCGGCGCCAACCAGTTGAAGCGCGCCCGGACCACGATGACCGCCGGCGGAATGCTGCCACCGCCCTGACCGGGCGCATGACAGATGCGGCCTCGGTCCTGGCGCTTCAGCGTGCTGCGGGGAACCGGGCCGTAGTCCAGCGGCTGTTGTACAGCACCAAGAACCAAAACCTCGTTGTCCCAAAGAGCTACGGGGACCAACAGCTTCCTTGGGACGGAGAAAACTACCTCGAGGAACGGGCGGTGAGGCAGAGTGACCCGACGCTGGCCGCCTTGGCGACAAAGGACCTGGCCGTCAAGAAGCACCTCATGAACGGGCTGGACATCAAGAACTACGAGGGGCTGGACAAGATCACACCGGTGGCTGACAGCAGCCTCGCGGCTAACGGAGCCAAACTGGCGGCGAACGATGCCGAACCCGCCCTCGCCGCGCAACTTCGGTCCGTCGTTGTCGATCCTCACCAGCTCATCCGCCATTCCCCTGGCACCAAGTACCAAAACATTGACGAACCCGCGATCAGTCTGGTGATGTTGCCGAAGGACTTCATTCCGTCCCCACCGGACCTCGGTGGCGAAGGCGTCAGCGTACGCCTCAAGATCCCGAAGGACCCGCTGGGCGCCACTTACTGGGAGTACATGTGCGTGATCATTGCGCTCGTCAAAGCCGATGGCTACGGGACGGTAAAACGCCTTACAGGTAAACAGCCGAACGCCCTTCAGCCTGCTGTCCAGGCATTGAACGACTATTACCTGGCGAAGGCTGTGCAGTTTGACGATTCCTCGACGCGCCGTCAGGTCATGAAAGAATGGGGGTACAACCTTATTTTCTCCGGTAATTCGGAGTGGCAGGATCTGCCCGCACATGTCGCGCTAAAGAAGGCGAACTACATCTTCGACATCCCGGGCCACACCGTGCTGGTGGAGGTTAAGCAAGACATGCCGAGGAGCGCGACTTCGCTGACGAAGCCGAGCGATTACTTCGTACCGAAGTCCGAAAAGGACAATTACGACAAGGACGAGTTCGCATCGCCCGTGATGTACATCTGGGCGAAAGGGTAAGGTGGTGGCACCGCAGACGACCGATACCCAAGGGATGCGCACCGGTCTCGGCGTCGGCGATAAGGCTGCCGGCCCGGACCGAGGTGACGCCCTTCGACGGACCGAACGCCGGATTGGACGCAATAAGTTCGCCAGCTCTTCTACAACCGACTGCAGGAAGACTACGCCGGACAACCCCCGCCCACCAGCCAAAGCGAGGTTTTCCGGCACGGTAAGCTTTCGATGTCGGGGAGGTCGTCAGCCTTTCCTGCTACACAATGCGGCCTTACGGCGTCGCGTCTGTTTGAGGTCTCCAACGTGGCTACGCGCACCGATCGACGGCTCGGGCTTGCTCTCCACGAGCCATTTAACCTGATAAGCCCGTACATAACAAACGACCCGATTTCCCTGAGCCTCGGTACATTATGCAGACAATCGAGCCAAAAAGTGTGTGTCTAGGCGAGGAATCCGAGATCGCCGATTTCGTGCGCCTGCCGACCAACGTCGACACTGACGCTATGTGCGCCTGCGAAACCCGGGGAAGGGATGAGGATTGATCGCGCCCGAAGCGGGATTATTTGCCGAGCCGGCACGACGTATCCGCCGGTGGCCGCCACGGCCAGCAGACTTCGAGGTCGACTGGAGGACCAGCGGATTCTTCCAGCCGGTGTCCGGCAGACTGGTCCGATGACCGAAGTGTGGGAGTTGGCGGCGGCGCGCCGGGCCGAGTTCGACACCCAAGCGGTCGCCTATGACCGCTACCGGCCTCGCTACCCGGAACAGCTCTTTGACGCCCTGCAGGACCGCCGTCGGCGGGAACGACCCCGAGGTGGTCGAGACCTCGCGCACCCTTGCGCTGCAACTTCGCGACCAATTTCTCCGAGTCACTGCCGTCTAGACGGCTTCGCCGCTATAGCTGCCGATCAATGCGATCATGGCGTCGAGCGCGGCTTCGAGCGGCTTGGTGTCGCGCTCGATCTGAGCCAGCAGCAGGCCGCCTTGCAGGGCGGCGAGGGCGGCGAGCGCAAGCTGGTCGGGATCGGCCTCGGGGGCGAGCCTGCCGAGCTGGTGCATCTTCCGGAGCCCTGTGCGGATGGTGCCCTCCCAGCGCTTGAACCCGGCGGCGACGGCCTCTCGAGCATCGGGCTCGGTCTCTGATACCTGGCTGCCGAGCGACCCGATCGGGCAGCCGCCCCGGCAGTTGAGCGAACGCTCGTGGCCGACCACGAACTCGCGCCAGTCGCGCCAGCCGCGCAGGCTGCTCAGGTCGAAGTGCTCCTGGCCGCCGACGATCGTGTCGGCCTGGTACTCGATCACGGCCCGCACCAGGGCCGGCTTGTCATCGAAGTAGTGGTAGAGCTGGGAGCTGCTGACGTTCGCCGCGGTCCGCACGTCGTCGATCGTGGTGCGGTCGATGCCCTGTTCGAAGATCAACTCGGCAGCGGTTTTGACGATCCGTTCGCGGGTCTCTCTGCCCCTACGCGTCAGGCCACGGGCCGCAGGTTGGGACCGGACCGTCATACCCCCAGTCTAGCCAGAATTGGATCGTGCGTTCCACTTAGGTGTTATGCTGGCCACCAGTTGGAACACGCAATCCAGTTACAGCGCATGTGCCCGGTCGCACCGGCACCCCCAGCTCCTACGAGAGGACCGAGAAAGACATGAGACTTCAAGACAAGACAGCGCTCGTCACGGGAGGCACCTCCGGCATCGGCCGGGCGGTCGCCGAACGGCTGGCCCGGGAGGGCGCTGAGGTCATCGTCAGCGGACGCGACCGTGCTCGTGGCAGTGAGGTGGTGACCGCGATCGAGTCGACCGGCGGCAAGGCCAGGTTCGTCGCGGCTGACCTGGCGAGCTTCGAGGACGTGAGGCGTCTCGGCGAAGGAGCCGGAGCTGTCGACGTCCTGGTGAACAACGCCGGGATCTTCCCAGGCGGCCCAACCGACCAGTTGAGCGAAGCCGACTTCGACGCCACGATCGCTGTGAACGTCAAGGCCCCCTTCTTCCTGACCGCGACCATCGCGCCGAAGATGGCCGCCAAGGGCGGTGGGTCGATCATCAGCATCTCGACGATGGCCGCCACGATCGGCATGAACGGCCTGTCCGCCTACGGCGCCTCCAAGGCGGCGATCGAGTCCCTCACCAAGGCGTGGACGGCCGAGTACGGGCCGCAGGCGTACGCGTGAACGTCGTCGCGCCCGGGCCGACAAGGACGCCAGCCAGCGCGGCGATGGGCGAGATGTTCGACGTGCTGGCAGCGACTACGCCCGCAGGCCGAGGTGCATCTCCAGACGAGATCGCGGCCACCGTGGCGTTCCTGGCCTCCGACGACGCCAGCTTTGTCTACGGCGCCATCCTGCCCGCCGACGGCGGACGCGTAGCGGTCTAGCCCTGGTCGTCATCATCACGGCCGGAGAAGCCGGCCCGGGAGCACCGCGCCTCCTCGCCGGGCGCAGCCTGCCGGTAAGGGTGCTCGTCCGGAACCCAGAGAAAGCGGCGGTACTGACGGTCGCAGGCGCGGATGTGGTCGTCGGGGATCTCGACGACCACTCGACCATGGAGGGCGTGACTGGTAGTTAGTTCGTTGTGCGGGCTGCGCTTTGCACCGCGACAGCCCGGGCCGCGAAGGCCGCAATGAGCACGAATGCTCCCAGCGCGACAAAGGCGTCGGTAAATCCATCCAGAGTCGGTAGTCCATAAAGAGAGTTACTGGTGATCAAGACGGCGACGATCTGAGTTCCGACGGCGCCGCCAAGCATTCTGACGAGGGCGTTCATGCCCGTTGTTTTTCCGACGTTTGCCATCGGGACGAACTGCACGACGACGGTTGGCAGAACGGGAAAGGCGATGCCGAGGCCGAGACCTGCCAGGCCGCCGCCGGCCGAGAGCGGGACAGCCCCTGGCCCCGGGCGGGCGCAGCGGGCTCGTGGCCCCAGGTCCGCCGACAGTTCAGGTCGGTAGTCCACTTGGCGCCATCTGTACCTAGGAGCGTGCCTAAAAACTAATTACAGCTAACTCTTGAAGGAGCGCTGTAAGATGCCCTAACATCATCGATACGGGGTAATGCTTGAGAAGAGCTAATCATAGCTAACCCTTTGCACCTGTTCAGGGCCGACGGGCGTCTCGATGAGCGGGTGCTGCACATCGGGCCTTGGTCAGTCGGCGTGGTCGACAAGACCGGTTCTGACCCCCGCTCGACTTATGTCGATTGCGCCCAGCGGGCTCATGGCCTGGGCCACCCACCTGGCAGCGCTGCACGCATGGACCCCGGATGCCGGCTTTTCCTTTGTCGCGACCCTCTAATCCAAAAGGAGTCAGCGTGACTACCACGGCAAGCCTGCCCGTGCGCCCGCTGGCGGTCTCCCCCCGGGTGGCCGCCCGCTACCTCGATGTCGGGCACGATGCCATCTACCGGCTTCTTGGCGAGGGTCGGCTCCGCTCTGTCAAGCTCGGCCCGCGCCGACTCATCCCCGTTGTGGAGCTGGAGCGCTTCTTGGCCGAGGAACTGGCCTGAAACCCTTCGGCTTGCGGTGAAGCACGTCGGCCATCCTCTCCGCGGCGTCCCGCTTCATGCCTTCAGCGAGGTGGCCGTAAACGTCCTTGGTGATCGAGATGGACGAGGGGCCGAGAACCTCAGACACCACCTCGAGCGGCGTGCCCTGAGCCAGCATGAAGCTGGCTGCCGAATGGCGTGCCTCATGCGGGTGCCAGTGTCCCAGCCCGGCCTTCTTGCACAGCCGCACGAAAGCTTTGGCGAAGTTGTCCGGGTCGACCGGAGTCCCGACCAGCGACGTGAAGGTCAGCCCCTTATCGACCCACAGCTCCCTGGCCGCTCGCCGGTCCTGATCCTGGCACCCTCGATGAAAGTCGAGCGCTTCGAGCGCTTCGTCGGTCAGGAACAACACCCGCCGGCTGCGGCGTGTCTTGAGCTCAGCCAGTTCAACACGGCTCTCCACTCCGCCGAGGTAGGTGCCCTCCTCTCCTCTCGATGACTTCCGCCGGCGCACCCCTTGACGAACCTCCAGAGTGTGGCGGCGGCGGTCGAGATCGGCCCAGGCCAGCCCGAGCGCCTCGCCACGGCGCAGACAGTACGAGAGCATCAGCAGAAAGGCCGCTTCGAACCGGTCGCCCTTGGCCGCGTTCAATAGAGCGTGGGCCCGCTCGATGGTGAGGGCCCGACTGTTCGGCTGTCCGAGCCGGGCGGGCTGCGACAGGCCGCAACGTTGCGCGTCACAAGCCCCTCCCTCTCTGCCTGGGCTAGTGCCCGGCGGAGCACGGCTCGCATGATCCTGACGGTGTTCGGCTTGTAGCCGGCGTCCCGTTTGGCCGCCCACCGCTTGTCTACGTCGCCCACGGTGAGCCGGGCCAGCCGCTTGTGCCCCAGCGCCGGTTCGAGGTGGAGGCGGATCGTGTGCGTGTAGTCGTCAAGGGTGGTGCCTGAGACCTGCCCCGGCAGGTTCACCGTCGACCACGGCGCCAGGAAATGGCCGACAGACATGCGATCATCGGAGACGACACCAGCGTCCGCTTCCCGCTGTGCGTGACGCAGCTTGCCCAGCGCCTCGGCCTGGGTTGGGCGGCTGACGTACTTGCGCTTGCGCTTGCCGTCCACAAAACCGAGATCGACGACGCTGCGCCAGCGGCCATCGTCGGTCCGGTAGACGCTGCCATCCCCCGCCCAGATCAAGTACCGTAAGCGCTGCAGCCGCACCTGACCTGCCTGTATCCAGCGCGCTCGAAGGGATTCGAACCCCCAACCTTCTGATCCGTAGTTATTAAGCTCCGTGCGTTGTGCACGCCTGCGAAGGCGCTGGTCACTCGTGAGCGAAAGGCGTCCACTTAGATGGTGTGCGAGAAGGTCTCGCGTCTAACGCTGTCGCGAGACCAAGGTCCGGGCTCTTGGAAGCTCAAGTGCGGGAGCGGAGCGGTACCGTCGGCCACGACGTGGAGCGAGCTATCAGGGGGTTGTTGCTGGTTGGCAGACTGGCACTGCCAAGAGGCGCTTCGGCGGTGGTTTTTTACGGGAGGCCAAATACGCTCATATGAGGTCGTTCCATGCGTCGCCGAGGCGGCATCGGGCTGGGCCAAGTTGGGGTTGCCGCAACGGCCTGCCTTTTGCACTAGCACTGACCGGACCAAGCCATATGGCAGCGCTGGCGAAACCTTCTTGACGCCAGCCACTTACACCTTTGCCCGGATCGCTGTCTCCGCGAGGTCCAGCAGTTCTCGCGCCTCCGCCGGCTTGGGGCTCCGGGTCCCGAGCTCGGCCTTGCGCCGTAGGAACTCCATACCGGCGGTGTGGCCTTCGTTGAGCTGGTCACGTTGTTCAGGGTCGTAGGGCACCAGCCTCTGCTCGGTTGTAACAAAGTACTGGGTGACCATCGGGGGGTTGTCCAAATTGGCGGAGTAACTCCGCTCTACGTTGCGGTTACGAGGGTCAACGCCTTCGGTCGTCGTCACAGCTAGTACTTTCGCCTGGCAACTGACCTGTGCGCAATGAGAAACAAAGAGCGACCACGCTCGGTCGATCACCTCGGGTGGGGGGGCCTCATTAGACCAGGCGTCCTCGAACTGTTTGGCTAAGACATCGTCAAGCTTGGCCAGTTCTCTTTTCTTATAGAACATGAGGGCGTCAGCGTTCATGTCGAGGCCCCGGCCTCGTAGCTGGTCGGCGATCTCCTCGACGGTGAGCGGCTTGTCGGCGCGCCGGCAAACGTCCCATATGTTGACGGTCATTCGGCTGGCTTCGGCTTTTTTCTGGCCTCTCGGGCGAGGGCTCACAGGAAAGGTTCTTGGGGTGGGTGCTCGTCGAAGGCGACGAGGACGGCGTCGACATGGTCGCGCAAGGCGTGCCAGAGCTTGTGGTCCTCTTCGAAGCGAGCAGGCTCCAGCACCTCAAGGGGCTTCAGGTTCAGCAGCTGAGGGATGACCATGCGAGCGCGATGGGCGGCCAGGTTGCGCTGAGCTCGGCGCGGTGGCGGCCCAACCGGGACCATTTGGGTCCGCGCCGAGGTGACGACTTGGATCTCGTCGGCCTCCGAGGGGGCCTTGCCGATCTCCTTGACGATGCGGCTCAACTCTTTCCTCGGCACCTTGACATCGGCGGCCAGCTTGACCAGTTCGGCGAAGGGGGCGTCATGGACGACGCCGGCGATCACGTCCTGTTGGTTCTTGCTGATGTGCCCGACCTGGTCACCCAGGCCCAAGCGCTTCGCTTTTATCTCGGTCTCGGCCTGACGACGCCAGGTGCGGACCATCTGTGACGTCCGCCCTACGTAGGCAGCCACCTGCTCGTCGTTCCAGTGCAGTTGCTCGACCATGGTGAGGGCCACGCGCTGCGCCTCCGCGGGGGTGAGGCGCCGGCCGTTCAACTGGTTGAGCCCACCGGCTACGGCTTTGGCGAAGTCGACTGTTGGGACCTCGACCACATAAGCCGGGAACAGGCTGCGCCCGTTGCGGCGGGCCGCCTCCAGCCGAGTGTTCCCGTCGATCAGGATGTTCGGTTTCATAAGCACCACAGGTGGGAAATTGGCCCCTGAGCGCATTTGAGTGGCATATTCTTCCACGCCCTCGCTCGGGGCGATGTTGGCGACATCGCGGACCTGGGCGCCGTCGAGCAGGCGCACCTCGTCGATCAGGATTTCCCTTAGTTCGAAGGCTATGTTCCATTGCCCGAACAAGGCCTCGGCTCGAGGGTCGTGGCTCACGCTCGCTACTGTCAACGTGTCAGCCATGCGGGCGGTATCTCCTTTCTGGCATTGCCTCTAGGACCGGACCTCGGCGTGGCCCGTCATCCTGGGAGCGCATTCACAGCAATGACGGACCCTAGCTCGCATTGGCCCTGCTAGCAAGGATTAAGGTGGGTTAAAGTTGTGGATTTCAGGTGGGTTAACTTGTGGGTACCTGGTACGCGGCTCTTCAGCCTACGAGTCGCGCACGGCGTGCGACCTGGAGGGCGAGCTCGCTTGCCTCTCACTGCGTTCCGTCGGTGCCTGAGGGCGGACGAAAGGAAAGGAGGAGCGAGGGACAGACGAGTGCTCGATTTCGTCGTAGTTCATGGCACGCCAGGGGTGTCGGCTGAGGCGTGGGGTGGCCAACCAGTCCTCTTGACAAGGGGTGAGGCGTAACGCCAAACGTTGACGCGACGGCGCTCCCCTCGTATCAACGGTGCTCCGGCACGTTGAGCCCCACGGGTCTATGCGCGGGTCACTGCCACTCTGTCTCTTGGGTGTCGACGTCGAGTTCACGCTGAGCGCGGGGTGTCTGCGCCCGTAATACTCGAGCCGACTGCCCAGCTTCGCCTGGGACCACTCAAGGGGTCCGGTCACACTGACTCAGTACCCTCGGCTGCTGCCCGGTGGTACATTCGCGACCCGAATCGTTTTCGCTTAGAGGCCGAGCCCTGTGTCGCGTACTTGAGCTCGTTCGCGTTCGACGCGGGCTTCAGTACTCATGCCGAAGTCGCGACCGAACTCTCGTTGGGCCCACCGCCCCACCACACGGCCGAGCCCAGGAACGTCATCGCGCAACGTCCGCCAAACGCGCTCATAGTCGATGCTGTGGTAGGCGTGGTCAACGACGATGCGCATACCTTTGACCTCTGCCCATGGGAGCTCAGCGGTGCCAGCAACCAGCTCGGCCGGCAACTTCGTCGCCACATCGCCGATCCGGCCAATAACTGCCTCGCCCGCTAGGCGGAGTGGACGCTCGGAGTCCCAACGGGCCTTGCCCAGTGCCACGAGCTCCGCGGCCGCATCGATTGCCTCGGCTAGATCGCCGAGGAGCGCCTCGGTTGACCGTTGGTTCACAACTCGACAGCTTCTTGCCGGATCACCTCGTGATAGGGCCGAAGGCCGCCAGAAGAGACGACGTCAACCGTAACGCCCAAGAGTTGTTCCAAGTCTTGGGCCAATCCCACCTGGTCCAGAAGTGAAGCGTCGTCATCGAAATCGACAAGCAGGTCGAGGTCGCTGCTAGGACCGGCGTCGCCTCGGGAAACCGAACCGAAGACCCGCACGTTCGAAGCACGACGGCGGCGGGCAGTGGCCAGTATTTCGTCGCGACGTGTCCTGAGCGCGTCTACTGTCAGAACGCTGCTGCTCACGTCCCCAGCGTACTAGCGGCCGTCTCCACCACCGATCAAGCAGAGTCACCACAGCAAGACTACGCTTGGCAACCAAGGTCGTCAGGCGCCGAGCTATTGGGCGCTGTGGCCGTAGGAGCGCTTCTCCTAGGGCGCTTGTTGGCCGCACGAAGCTAACACTGCCAACCAGGAGAGGTGAGTACCAGACGGCGTCGGCCAGCTTCATGGCCCGACAGTTGGTGTTGTCTCCTCTGGGAGTTTGCCATGCTCATCTCGGGGAAGGACCATCTCCGCTCAGATGGTCCCTAAGCGCTGTGCAGATACTTCTGACCTGACGCCGCCAGGCAAAACACCCGGTTCGACCGGGAGAGTATTGGGTTCACCTAGGAAGGGATACCAAGATACTTAGCCCTTGACCTGCCTTTTTGCGCGCTCGAAGGGATTCGAACCCCCAACCTTCTGATCCGTAGCAATCGAGCTTAGATCGACGTTCTACGTGACATAAGCGCTGCTCAGCGCTGTGGTCGTGTTGACTCAGTTCGTGATAGTCAGATGCTGTGGATTTGACGCTCCAGAGTGTGCCTGCTCGCAGAGCAGGGCAAAGCATCTAATTCACTATTAGATGCTCTCAGCTCGTCGGGCTGCTCGTCGTCGCTCTCAGCTCTTCGCGCCGCTCAGACGAGCTTCTAGCGTGCTCTGGCGAGACGTTGGGCGGCACGCAACTTTGTTCTCAGATGGCAGCAGCGGCGCACCCCGAGTCTAAAAGACTGCTGAGACTTTGCTAGTCGCTCTCAGGAGAACCGGTGGCGGCTCCGACAACAGGGACAGACACCTACTGGGCTCGCAGAGCAAAGGAGACAGCCCCGTTGACCCGCCTCAAAGCCCTACTCGCTGCCGCACCCCTCGGGCTTGCTGCTCTCGTCGCCAGCACCACACCCGCACTCGCTTCGCCCGCGCCGACCCCGGCTACGCAGCTCGCCCAGAAGTACCTATCGGCCCTGGCTCCAGCCGGGAGGCAGATTTCCAAAGTGGAAGCTGCTCTCAAGGCGCTCGGGCCTTCCACGACCGCGTCACAAGTTCGGGCAGCGGTGGCCGCACTAGGCCCCGCGATCGCCCCGGTCGAAGCGCTCCTGACGGCTCCCCCTCCGACGACGCTGGAAGCTCTCGGTCAGCCCCAGATCGAGGGACCAGCATCGAAGCTCCCATACCGGGCGGCTTACCAGGGTGCCCATCTCTATGTCGGTAACACGCTCTACCCGAACGGGTTTCAATGGGCGGCAAGTTCAAGCACCGACGCCCTCGTCTGGCAACTGCACGGGAGGTACACGACACTGTCCTTCCAGCTCGGGGTGGACCAGTTCCCTGAGCAGGGCAGTGAACAGGGCATCGTTGTTCTTGACAGCACAGGGACCTATTTGCCCCTGACCTACCAGGGCAAGCTTGTACTGGAGGCGGATGTAACCCCGGGCGGCCTACGGTCATTTACTGTCAACGTCGCCCACGAGTCAGAGGTCAAGCTCGCCCTGGTTTTGGGGGGTAGCGGCATGCTTGATGTCGTAAACGACCGGCTCACGTAATGGGGAAGGTCAAACCACTGTTACTGGGCGCGATGGCTGCCATCAGCCTCGGCCTCGGCACGTTTGCAGGCACCGCTACGGCGTTAGCGTCGACGCCTCACTTTACGGCCAAGCAGGTAGCCGCCCGCCTACTCCGCTTGGGGTGCCATGCCACCCCGCAGTCGCCCACCATGGACATGGGCTTCATCTCGCC
Source organism: uncultured Acidimicrobiaceae bacterium (assembly GCA_963750465.1). Lineage (GTDB taxonomy): Bacteria > Actinomycetota > Acidimicrobiia > Acidimicrobiales > Palsa-688 > Fen-671. The sequence continues at coordinate 843,451 of CAVVRE010000037.1, read as the reverse complement.
CCGAGCGGAGCTGGACTGCTCCGTGAACGGCGAGGACGTCACCATTGACCAGTACGCCAACGCGGAGCAGGTGGCCGTCAACCTCGGCATGTTCCACGGCATCGGCTGCGACTACGCCAAGGCGTTCGGCATTACGACTGTCGCTTGGGTGCAGGAAGCCAACGTGACCGTCAGCCCCCAGACCGTTGGCACCGCCCGGCAGTTGCAGCACGCCCTAGGCGGCGGGCGGCTGAAGGTGGTGAAGTGCTGATGAAGCGCCTCGTCATTACGGCCGCCGCACTGTTTGTCGCGGCTGGCGTCGTGGCCGGGTGCGGCAGCGGCTTGACGGTAAAGCAACAGATGGGCCTGATGTGCGAGGAGGCCGAAGCCATGGCGTCCGGTAATGATGCCCGGACCGGGCAGGCGGCACTGGACACATTGGAGAAGGACCTGGACTCCATCAACGACAATGGAACGTCCGCACAGTACGCCGACCAGCTGGGGCAGGACGAGGCCGTGGGGGACGCGACCAGCTTGCAGCAGGACGTGAGTTACCTGGTCGACGTCTGCCACAACCAAGGCTTCTGGTACTTCAGATAGATAGCCGTTCCGCGGTACGCACCTAGCGCGCACCATCACTGAATAGAGAGTAAAACCAATGAGCTTGTTAGCGCTCTTCTTTATCGTTCCTATTGTGCTGACTGTGCTAGGGGTAGTGTTCCGCCTAGCCATCCTGGCCATCTATGGCCTGTTCAAAGCGCCAGGTGCTATCGCCCGTAGCATCAAAGGTCCACAAGAGCCGGTTACCGACCAGCGCAAAGCTGACCGCCAGCGTGTAGAGGAGATAATGCTGGTCGCACGTAAGGACTCAAGGAAGCGCCCGGTCCGTACCAGTACCCCAGGAGCTTGCGACTACTGCAGCCGTACTGGCTTGCCCGACAATGCCTTCGTGCCCATTGAAGGTATGAGTGGCCTCGTCTGTGTCGACTGCGTCAGCGAAATGCTGCCAGATTTCTAGCGCTGCGTAACCTCTAGCTCGGTGCCCTCGACGGTCATGGCGACGCGTAGCCCACTTGAGGCGAGCTGCTGCACGACGGCCACGAGGCTCGGTGTTGCATTTGCAAGAGGTGGAGGCGTAGAAGTGCGTTCCAGTGTTGCATTTGCAACAGGGGCAGACGTCTCGGAGCTGCCATTGAGGACTGTCACGGTCGCTGCCTTTCTGTCGGAGCGACGCCAACGGGCGTCATAACGCTTTTGCCGTTCGCGCAGGCGTTGCTTTGAGCAGCCATCGCCACACGTGCAGCAATTAGGGAAGCGGACAAGACGCTCGGGCGAGATAACGCTATGGCATACAGCGCACAGCAGCGCTTCTGGTTCGGGCATGAGCACGGGCGCCGTGCTTTCGACGAGAGCAATGCTGTTTAGGCCGCGGGCTTTGAGCACCTCGCTGCGCGTAAGCGCCATCTCCACAAGCTCGTTGTCGCAGGGGTGAACGGCGCTTGTGCTCACGCTGATTGCGGGAAGTCACGCTCGACGGGATGGGCGAGACGAGGGCTAACGAATTGACGCCGCCATTCCAACGTCAGGGCTCTATCTAACGCAGAGCTGCCACGGCAATAAGCATTCCGCAGGCTCAACAGCCCATCGGCACCGTCAAGGTCAGCACTCCTGCACAACGCTGAGTTTGCCTCGTAAAAGTCGACCCTTTCGCTGGCGGGCAATGCCCGCAACGCTTCGAGGACTTGGCGATAGGGGCTGCGGTTTGCAAACTTTTGCAAAGGTGTTGACCCTTGGCCACTTTTTGGCGGAGACGGTGGCGGCATGAGCAAGACCCTGCCACCCCAGACGACATATCCCGGCGTCACGACTGTCTCGTCAAAAAGTCGAGCACTAGTTCTCTGCGGCTGCGGCCGCCGATGTCGTCGCCGGCCCGTTGCTCAGCTCTGATAACGGCGGCGACGCTGGTGCAGGGGCCGCATAAACCTGACGAGCTGCCCATTGCATTACCGACACCACAAGCTCGACAGCTCCACATCGACACGAGCGCATTGTCGAGGACGGCGATGTCTCGGGCGAGACGTTCGCTGTGAAGTCGCTCTTGCTCTGCGACTTCCTCAGGACTGGCGACGATAGGGCTGTTGACACCGAAGGCGCTCTCGATCGTCACTACTGGTTCACGCTTCCAGGCGGCGGGGATGGGCGTAGCTCGGGTCTGGCGGTGGTGTGTGGGCATAGAGCCACATTCGTCCTCGTGGCGGGCTACGTCAAGCATCTTCCAAGTCAAGCGAGGATTGTTCAACGCGTTGAATAGCCGCTCTTCTATGGCGAGGCTGAGGCTCCATTTACCATCGCTGTCCAGGTCAGAACGGAAGTGTTCAGTTTGCTGAACACTTCTAACTCGTCGTAAGCGTGCAGGCTGGTGCCCTCGTCGAGCGACTGAGCTAATCAGCGGCAATCGTGGCGTACTTGGCGCAATAGGCCCGTTTACGTCTGAGCCGCAGCGTTTCACTTTGGGCCGGTTCGTTTTCTGGCCTCGTGCAAAAAAACTACGACGTGATGCGAGAGAGCCCGCTGTGCCTAAAAACCCCCGCTGACCAGCAGGTGTCCACGACCTCCCCTGACGGCAGCAAATGTAAAGCCGCCGTCGTCGTCAGCGCTTGACGAAGACGCAGAGGAACGATGCAACCTCCCACGCATGCTTCTGCTGTCGCGGTGAGCCGTCACGGTTCGTCTTGGGCCGCGGGCCACCGCCGCTGTGGTGAATGAAGCGGTCGTGCAGCTCTAACCCCAGGCCCTCAGCCGTCTGCACCAGCCACACAAGGTTCCAGACCTTGTGCCCGCTCTCTGTGTAGTCCATGCACTTGACCAGCACGAAACCGCCTGGCCTGGTTACACGAGCGGCCTCTTTCAAGCCGCCGGCCATGATGTCTCGCCCGTTACTCCAGCCCTGTACGCCCATAGCGAAGCGGTCACGGAAGTCTGCTGTGGTCGAGGTTTCGTCGCCACCCGTGGTGACGTACGTCGGGTCGAAGCAGGTGACCGCCATGGAGTTGTCGGCCTCAGGTAACTGCGTGAAGTCCCGCCCATCGAGCTTGAGGTCGTGGGCGATGAGACGCTTGGGCCGATATCGGGTCCACCACAACCCGCGCCCATAGGTCATGTCGAGCACGTCGTCATCAGGGCCACCCAAGTAGCCCAGCCGTGCCGCCTGGGCAATTACTACGCCATTGGTGCCTCGCACTATTGAACGCACCGGGCCTTTAGCTGTAACGGTTTTCCCTTTGGTTCCGTTACGGCTGGCCCGCTGTCTGTATGCCCTCTGCCTGCAGGCGTCGTCGTGGTAAAGCCAGTCGGCGCGACCGTCAGTGATGATAGCGAAGCACCCTTCACAGCGACGAGGGTCCACTTACGCCGCCCCGTCACTTCGCCGCCACAGCGCCTCTAATGGTGACCAAGCAAGCACCCGGCAGGAGTCATGCACCGGGCCGTCGCCCCAATCAGTCGGCCACTCGTAGACGGTGGGCCTCAAGTCCCCAAGGGACTCACGGCAGGTGTAGTGATGCCCTCCGCAGATAACGCAGGGATAGCAAGCGCAATCCATCACGCCGCTGTCCCGTCACCGAAGACGTCGCGGAACGCCAACTCGAAAGCCCACCCGTCGAGCGTTATGACCACCTGGCGCAGAGCCGTTGCCGCCTCGACATTGCCGCGTTCGTACAGCCTGCCAGCGATGGCGTACAGCACGGCCAACGCCTCGCCGCTTGTCAGTTCCCTTACCCCTGCATAGAGCTGGTCCCGACAGGCAGTGACCCAGGCGGGGTCGGCTCGACGAGGCTGAGACGGCTCGACAGGCCAGAAGCCGTCAAAGAAGGCGTCGTCGGGTTCGTCAGTCACGACGGACGCTCTCATCTCGTGGCGTAGACGGTGCAGAGCTGCGGGCGGATTTCTTCTGAAACCGTCTTCCCCCACTCACGCCCTTACCTTTTAAGTAATAGGGCGAGTGAGTGAGTGGGGAACGTGAGTGGCGAGAGTAGGGAACGTGAATAAGAGTGAATGAGGCGTGACTTCTTGTGAGCCACTCACGCTGGCCCTTGCTGGCGATAGCAGTGCGTGAGTGCGTCATCCCGGCTCGGTCCAGTGCTCTCGGGCTATGTAACGCCACCGGGTATTGGGCCCCTCCGTGCCCTCGGCCTTGCGCACCACTTTGCCGTCTGCGTACAGCTTCTCTAACCGCCGGCGAGCCTTCTCGACCTGGTTGTGGGTCGGGTCTTTGTCCCCCGAAAAGAGCGCCCTCGCCAGGTCTGCCACTAGCAGCCCTTTCGTCCCGCAGAAGGTAACCAACCGCATAGGGTCGACGCTCGTCGGCTTATAGACCTCTGTGTGACCGGTGTCGTGCTGGTGCAGCAGGTCGAGCGGCCCGACTTCGGAAGCGGGAGGCTTTAGGTGATGCATGCGCACGATTGAGTCACCAGCAGCCCCGCTCAGCAGGAGCACCGAGCCACAGCCTGCCGTGAGCCAGGTAGAGCCGTAAATTTGGTCTATCGACGGTGGGCCTTGCCCAGAGACGGGCTTTTTCGGGTGGTGCAGGACCAGCACTTCTACGCCGTTCGCTACGCAGAGCTGCCAGCTCTTATTGACAGCCGCACCTACCTCGTCGTCGCTCAGCTTGAGCGCCACGTCCTTGAGCGAGTCGAGCACCACCGTATCGACGTCAGTTTGCTCAGCCAGCACTAACAACAGCTCCGGGCACCTGGCCAGGTCGTCGTAGAGCGGCCCATGTACAACCGTCAGCGCCAGGTCCAGTTCCTCCCGGTCCTCATCGCGCACCTGGCGGCGAAGTGACTGGCGTATCTGCTCGGGCCTGTCGGCCACGATATCGAGCACACGCCCGCCCCCGGTAATAGGGGAGCCGAGCACTTCGTTGATAATCCCGATGCGCCCTAACACAAGCTGGCCCGCCACCGTCGTCTTGCCGGCGCCGATGTTGCCCGCCACCATGAGCGGCTGGCCCATAGCCCACAGCACGTCTTCGCCCTGCCCCCATATCGGGCGCACCCCTGGTGCGGCGGCGAAGACCCACTGACCGCCGGTGTGGGAGTGCTGTCCCAGCCACACGGCCAGCCTCTTGTCGGAGTCGTCCTGCGCTTGCTGGCGTGCGCCGGCCAGGAACGGGTCGTCGTCCATGCTCATGACCGCTCCAATAGCAGGGCCGGGGATATACAACAGCAGTCGCAGCAGCCGGGCAGGAGGCCGTACAAATAGCGGTAGCCGACGTCGTACGCCTCTCGTGACCACAGCCAACCCAGACCTGCCGCCCCATCGGCCGCTCGCCTGGCCCTGTACGTAATGTCAGGCTTTACCGTCGAGAGCTGCACCACTCGCAACCCCTTGCCGGTCGCCTGGAATTGCTCGTACGGGTCGGGCACGCGAGCGGGCTTATCGCGATGCCACCCCACTAGGCGCACATAACGGGCTTTGAACCCGCCTCGCCCCAACCAAGCAGCGTTGGCGCAATAATCGCCGTACACGTCTGGCGTCTCCGCTATGACGTCGGCCTCCAGGTCGGCCAGACGAGGCTCGGCGTCGACGAGCACGTCCCAAGAGAGCCACACTTGGCCCGCGTCGTCTTGATCATCAGCTACTCTTTGCACTGCCATCTCCTTCGGTGGTGGGCGTAAACGGGTCAAGGTGAAGCACCGTCTCGGTCCCTCGATTCTCGGGCGGGGGACCGGCCCTGTTCTCAGCTGGCGTGTACCGGTGTAAATGCCGGCCCGACGAGCGCGACGTAAGGCGTCGCGTATCTCCGTGGTACTGTCCCGGCGCTCGGGTACTCTGTGGCTGGAACCGACATCCAAACACTCGTACCCCAGCGCCCGGTCCGCCTGCCGGGCGTTGGTCATTTCTTAGGCAGTCCTCCGGTTTCGTGTACGTGATGTACCTCTCGCCGCCGTCGCCTTCCCGGCGCGTGACTTCGACGCCAAGAACGACAGCCGGGCGAAGTACGCCCGCTTGGCCGCGTCAGCTCGTAGCAGACGCTCGCGCTCGGGCAGTACGCCATCGGGGTCGACCTCACGCTCGAAGCGCTTCATCGACGCTTCGTTGCCGGGAGCGGTACGAGCTTTGCGATCGGTTGTGTTAGCCCAGCTCGTGTTTACTGCTATCTGCGCTCGCAGCTTGCGCTGGGCAGGCGTGAGCTTAGGGCCGAGTCCCTGCCGGGGCATCGAGGGGAACCTCCAACGTCAGAATCGAGTAGGTCGATCCCCGTCGCATTGGTCCTTACCCCCGTCGGGTTTGGGGGAGCCGGAGAGCGCCGTCCATTTCCGCGGACGTGGGTCTGCTCAATAGGTCCGGTTAGTCAGCCTCTAAGTCGGTGCTGAGGTCGTGAGCCTCTGTCAGTCGTTACTGAGCACCGGGAAACTACTTAGATGGAATTCAACATCAGGAACTACACGCGTGTCAAGAAGAACGTCGGTCGTAGCCTCAAGTCACTTCATCAGCATCGATGAAGCGAGCTGAGGCGTCGATAAGACGCTCGGGCGGTCGGTCATCACGGGCGGCTTTAAATTGTTCCTCCATCATGTCGGGTAGGACCCCCTCGGTGGCTGCGTTATACGCCTGGGCCAGAACGCTTTTTTCTGTGGCGACCACGACCACATAGTCGTCCCGCCCTCTGCTTATGATCTTCACTTTGCGACGTCGGGCCTCTCGACGTACCGCTTGACGCAGACCGTCGGTGTCCGCCACGTGAACGATCCAACATTCGCCAAACTCGTGCAAGACATCGAGCGCCTGCACGGCGAGCTGGTCGTACATCATCACCGTTCGCCTAACAGACGATCAGCCGGCGAGAGCTTACGATGTGCGTTGCGGGCGCGTTCTGCTGCCGCGCTGCGCCCGTAACGGTCAAGCATTTGGCGGGACTTCCAGCCGCCGAGCTGCATCAAGTCGCCCTCTGTCCCGCCTGACGCTATCCACTCGTGAGCAAATGTATGGCGAAATTGATGGGCGTGGACTTTGGGGATCCCTGCCCGCGCCGCTCGCCGCTCTAGTAGTTGCGCCACGCCCGAATCAGATAGCGGGCCTTTCGGGCCGAGCCAGAGCGCGGTGCTGGCGACTTTCGCATGGCGGCGACGTACACGCAGGTAACGGTCGATCGCTTGCATGGCGGTCGCTCCCACAGCGACGAGGCGCTGCCGGTTGCCTTTGCCAGTGACGAGGATCGTCGAGTGGTCGAAGTCGACGTCGGTCATGCTGATCCCGGCCAGCTCAGCTCGACGTATGCCGGTGTCGAGCAAGACAGACAAGATGGCGGCGTCCCTGCGGTCCTCAAATTTCGGCCCGCTGCACGTATCGAGCAGTCGTCGCACGACGTCCGGAGGGATGACGGGCACGGGCTGATCGGGCACGTGCGGCGGCTTCATGTTCGCCATCGGGTCGTGCTCGATCTCTCGCTCGTCGAGCAGCCAGCGGAAGAGCTGCTGCAGGCTGCGATAGCGCACGGCCACGCTGGACGGCTTCACTCTGTCCTGCAGGTCGACCAGGAAGGATTCGACATGCTCTCTGGTGACCCTTGTCGCCGCCGTGGGCATGCCGGTGCGGCGCAGGTAGCCGATGAGCTGTTCGGCGGACTCGCGGTAGCTCTGGACCGTGCGCGGCGACCGGTTGCGTGCTCGCAACGATCGTGCCCACGAGTCGAGCAAGTCTTCGATGCTCAGCTCCCCGACGTCGGGGGCTGTGGCTGTAACGTCAGTCATGCGGGTACCTCCTATGTAGGTGCTCGTCGGGTCGGGGCTGTTGACGCAGTGCCCGACCCTCTCATCTGCTCTTTCTTGTGAAAGAGCGTCTGACTGACGTTAGCAGTTTCGACGAGTGTTAGCGCACTGTCGAGCCGACGTACGACACTCGGAATCTGTAAAAGTGCTGCTCAGCGCGCTCGAAGGGATTCGAACCCCCAACCTTCTGATCCGTAGTCAGATGCTCTAGTCCATTGAGCTACGAGCGCTTGTCGTCTTGGCCTGCGGCGTTACACCCCAACGAGGTGGGTACGAGGTGCTTGGAGGGCGGCTACCCTCCAAATTGCACACCAGGCCTTCTGAGAAGGCCTCCGGCACCATCCAACGTTGTTGCGTAACCCCACAGCCAGCAGTCTAGGTCAAGGGCGGTTGCCCCCACTTGGCCGTCGCCTGCAAGAGCCCAGCCGCAGCTAGGCGGCTTGCCGATCGAAATTCTTGGAGGTGTAAAGGTAGCAGCGGCCCGCCGTCCTGAAGACCGGCCATGGCGTTGGGAAAGCCTCGTCCTGGCTGATGGGCGGCGGTTCATCGGCCGTCGAGGATGTCGAGGTCGCGCCTGGCGTAACGGTTGTGCTCCCACTCCTCGTTGAGGATCACGTGCAGGCACGCCCAAACGGTGTGGTCGCTGTTCGGGTGACCTGGAGAAGTTGGCGGGGCACAGACCCTGTCGAGTTCCTCAGCCGTGACAGCGCCGATCGTCCGTCGGACCTCGTCCATACGGTCCCGTCGAAGCTCGAGGACATCTTGGAGGGACGCGCTCGCCAGGGGGTCCATCCCCCAACTGGCTGGGTCGGTGAGCCACGAGCCTGCAAGCCCCCACGGGTGGTAAGGGTGGTCCATGCCTTTCACCATGCGCCGCAACCAACAGTCCGTGGCCAGGACGAGGTGGCGGAGGGTTTCAACGAAGCTCCACTCGTCGTCGACCCGCTCGTAGAGCAGCGGCTCCGGTAGCTTGCGGGCGCGAGCAATGGTCGACTGCCAGAGGTCCTCGACCATGACCCACGCGTCGGCCAAACCCGCTGGGTCGGCGGCCCGAAGTTTGGCTCGCGCTGGCGACCGCCGTTCCAGTTCTGCCATCACCAACGGGGCCACTTCCACCCCGTTCAGACGGAGACCTTCGAGGTCCCCTGAGATGTCGGCGTTGTAGAACCACGCGTCAGTTATCTTGGCCCCCTCGAAGTTGGGCGCGTGCAAGCGTGCACTTGAGAGGTCGAGGTCCTCCAGGCGTGCACCTGAGAGGGTTGGGCCCCGCTCATAAGCCGTCTGCCACCTCCGTCTCGGTCGTGGGACCCGTACCGTCCCAGTACTGCGGCAACCGACCATCCCGTAGCGCCGCTCGGAGCCGGGTCAGCTCCGCTGCGAGCGGAGCCTTCCGGCTCCGTTCCAGGGTACGGTGAGCCGAGGGGTCGGGGGGGGGTGCTGGGGAGCCGGCCCGGCGCTATTGCTACGGCAGCGTGACGGTACCAGACCCGTAGATGGCGCTGTAGCCACCACCGGGCCCGAGGGGTTTCCCGTTCAGGTTGCAGGTGCCCTTTGGGGTCTTGGTTGCCGCCGTGCCGGCAACTGTGTAAGTCAGCTCGGCCGTCCCGGAGATACCGACATATTCACCAGTACCCCGCACGAACTGGACGGGAGCTTTTCCGGAGAAAACAATGGAGCAATTCGACTTGTTGAAGACAGTGGGAGCGGCGTTGGGGTTGTTGAACACCTTGTTGAACTGCGTGAGGTTGAGCAAGATCCAGCCTTTGGTGAGCTCCAAGAGGCGATAGTTCGGGTCGTTTGGCCCATGAACTACATGACCGAGGGAATTGGCGGGGGCCGCGATGCCGGCGTCTCCGATGGCTCCGGTTAGGTTCACCGTGCCAGCACCTCCGTTGCTCGGGTTGACCCAAACCTGGACGGCACCGTGAACGGGCGCGGCGGTGGCGGCCGACGCTACCGATGCAGGGACGATAACGGCGCTAATGGCCGTTACGAGGGTAATGGCGCTCGTCAAGTGCCTTTTCCTGACCTTCATGTGTCTCCTCCTGAGAGCTGGGCTGATGAGCATAATTCCGAGAATGGAACGCTTCCTGGCGGGAGAACCATTGGAACGGACTTGGTCGGAACTGAGAAGACGCGCCGTTACCGGCAGTGGCAACTTTGCCACGGCTTGCCAACCTGAGCGACGTCCTTTTCCGCAAACGTCCGGGGCAAGAGAGGGCACCAAGCATTCAGGCGATCGCGGCTGTGGTCACCCCCAGCCGACCTCCAGTCCGCTGCTGGGTGTGCCGACGACTGGGCCCGGGCCCGGCCGACATCGGTCGCCGCCGCACTCACTTCTGCCGCGCTTACACGTTAAAGCCAGCCGCCGTGGGCGACGTTCGGGGTAAGGCCGATGACGCAGGCGGGCCCACTGCGGCCCGGCCCGTAAAGGGACGGGGCCTTACCGCAATTGCGCGGAACGTCACAACGTATCGCGAGATCCGAGAAGAACGGTCCCCTTCCGGCGCTGTGGTGGTCAACCGCTGAGTTCGTTCTGCCGAGACGGGGCAATGGATCGAGCTTTGGATGGCGTTATCTCACGGCTTCGGCGCGGCCAACATGACGATGGCGGTTTCACGCTCATCGAGCTGATGGTGGGGATCCTCGTCTTTTTCATTGCCATCCCGCCCATCACCTAGGCGCTCGTGGGCGCCTTCAGCATCACGGCCGCTGACAAAGACCGCGTGGTGGCGTCCGACCTTCTCTCGCAGAGACTGGATAACGTGCGCTCCCTTCCCTTTGGGGACGTATCGACGGGGACGACCACGAGTACTCAGTCCGTAAACAGCACCACGTTCACCATCTCGCAGACGGTCAAGCCCATCCCTCCCCCCGAGCAGAGCACGGATGTCTGCGGGTCGTCGACGAACGACAATGGCAGCGCCGACTATTTGCTCGTGTCGGTGTCTGTTGCCTGGCCGCAGACTGGCGCCACGCCCGCGTTGGGCCGGACCTTGCTGGCGACGCCAGCAGCGGTCATTGCCAGCGGAGACGCGGAGGTGATACTCGAGCTTTTTTCCGCTGACGGCAACCCTGCCGGAGGCATCCCGGTCACGATAAACACGACGCCCTCGCAGACCGTCACGACCGACAACGACGGGTGCGCAGCCTTCCCGTACCTGAGCGCTGGACAGGCGTACACCCTCACTGCGACGGGTTATGTAAATGCCAACCAGCGACCTGCCAGCGTTACCACTCCGGTCCTCTCCCTGGACGAAACATATGAGCAAACGACGGGCATCACTTGGGATTTCGCCACCACGCTCACGGCCCCCGTGCAGACAGATTGCCCGCTCAGCACGTCGCCTAGCGACACTTACGGGTCGTGCCCGGCAACCACCGATGTCGTCTACCCAACGGCGTGCACCGCCGGCGCGTCGCCGTGCTCGGGCTCAGCAGCCGACCCTGTCCCGGTGGTATTCGTGCCCGCCGGCCATCCGTCGGACCGCGTAATTTCGGGGGCAAATCCTGGCGCCAGTCCCGCACATGACGCTTCCGCGACCGGTTTCCCTTACTACACCGGAACTACGAGGGGTGGGCGGGGACGTGCGCTGACGCGCAACCGGCGGCAGATTTCGTCGAGGGACTGACAAGTAACCCGAGCGAGAACGCACTGATCTGGCCCGGTAAGCCGGTCGCCACCCTTTTTGCCCAACCCCTGACGTCGTCCAGTTACGGGGACACCGTTACCGTTACCCATAGCAGTGACTCCAGCTGCACAAATGGCGAGACCTATACGTACTCGGTGCCTTCCTCGCTCCCGGCCGGCGATACGACGATGGCGCTGGCCCTTCCGGCCAGTACCCAATGGACGTTCCAGCGCACAGGTGGGTCGCCAGTCGCCAATGTCGTGGTCCCCCCGTCCAGCACTGGAGGGCTGGCACTGTGAACCGCCGGGGCCAAAACGAGGCGGACGTTGGCTTCACACTCGTGGAACTGATGACCGCCCTCGCTATTTTTTCCTTGTTGCTGGCGACGGTCTGCGCCACTCTTCTCAACGTCCAGGACCAGACGACCAATAACCTCACGATCCAGGAATTGACCCAATCCGGGATGTTGGCGCTGAACGAGGTGGCCGAGGAAGTACGTGAGCTGTCCAACTCTTATGACAATTCTGTACAAATGACTGACGGCGGTGATGCCGACATCGTGACGATGGGTGCCACCCAACTCGAATTCCTGGCGGCTAACGAGATCATCAAAAATGATGGCGCCGGAATTGTCGATGCAAATGGCGGCAGCTTTACCACGGGGTGTGCCAACCAAATAACAATGTCTCTCTCGTCGAGTAATCTCGTTCAGGCTCAGAGGACTCCCACTTTGACGAACGGCGTGTGCACCTGGCCCGGGGCGGCGGGCTCGGCCCCGCTGGTGAGGGACATCGAGCCGCTCTGCTCTGGTTCGCCGTGCGCAGCGGGCAGCCCGGGCGCAACCATTTTCAGCTACTGGGAGCGCTACCCCAACGAGACCACCGCGGCCACCACGCCGGCCCAGGTGGGAGAAGTGACCATCGGCTTCGCCCTTATGCCGCAGCAGAACTCGTCCCAAATCTCGCCCGTAGTGCTCACTCAGACCGTACGGCTCGCCGCCGTCTTGGACGACCCCTCAGCATAAAGGACACGACTGTGGTCAAACGCAAAGTCGCACCATGAAGTACGAGTACGACGTCCCGTCGAACCATCCGCCCGTACCGAACGGCGCCGCCACGACGGTGGGAGCCACGGGGACGAGCTTGCTCGTTTTCGACGTGGCCGGGCGGGTCGACACCTCAGGTGGGCAGACCTTCACGCGGACGATACGGGTCGTCCTTTCCCGGAGCACCTTTCTCAACTACGGCTATTTCACCAACGTCGAGAGCCAGGATCCTCAGCAGTACGACCTGGACCCAAACTATCCGGGGTGGCCTGAGTTCGGGCCCGGATGGGGGAGCGGGGTCACGGCGTGGGGCGGAGCGTCCACTCAGACGAGCCAGCCAGAAAACGCCTATGACGCCGCCCTGGACTACTGTCAAAACTACTGGTTCGAAGGGAACCCGGCGCCGGACGAGACGTCACAAGCTTCCGCCGCTGGAGTCGCGATATCGAGCGATCCCCGTTCCATACACAGCGAACAAAGTAGCGGTTACACCCTCAACAATATTTGCACCCTCACTAAGTGGGAGGCGGGTGACACTTTTCTACGGACCGGTTCGGACCAATGACGTGTTCTTCATCGACGGGAGCACCAATTTTTACGGGCCGGTCGTCGTGGGAACGCCCTGCAATATGCTGACTTCGGCTGATCCAGCTGCCTCGAAGAGCACTTGCCCGACGGGCGTTTCTCGGTCAAGGGAGTTCCTACACGCCCGACGCAGCGAATGCGGACGGCGACGGCGTCTACTGGGTCGATGCTCACAACATCCTTTCCGGGTCGCCGATTACCCCGAATTTTTCACAGGCCCCCTTGTACGCTTCGCCAGTGGACTTGCCACCCGACAACCCCAGCCTCGAAACGGATGCTGCCGCGGATGGGTGTCTATATGAGGGCATGACCTATTTCGATTTCCTCAACAATGGGAGCGTGTACATCTATAGTCCAGGCACAGCGGCAGCCGTCGCTGCGGGTACGTTCTCGTTGAACTCCGGGTGCAGCGCCAACGGGGATGTGGTCTTGAGCTCCCACTCTGTGCTTTACGTCGAGCAAGCCAGCAGCACGACGGGGTGCCTCGACACCAAAGGCAGTGATTACAACTTCGGCGGTTTGGTGCAGAGCAATGATTATTATACTGGTGAAATCGCCTATTCCGATTCCGGTGGCGCATTGAGCCAGTGGAAGTACGGAAACGCTACGGGGTATTCTCCGGCCACCGATACTCGTGCGTTTGCCTGTAATAATGGTGACGCGTGGGTCGGCGGCGTCGTGAACGGGAGTACCACTGTGGGGGCGGCCAATAATGTTGTCGTCTACCAGAACCTGACGTATGCGAACACGAATTACAACGTGAACACATCGCCGCCATCAGTTACATCCGGACGGACCAGATGTCCTCGGGCTTGAGCCCACAAATGACGTTGTTGTGTACCATCCGGTTGACTGCCCGACCTGGGACACGAGCCCGGGCGGCATCGATTGTGGAGCTGCCAACGGCACCGCCGCCAACAACGATTTTTCAAGTTCGTGCCCATCGAGCCAGGCGACGACTTGGACTTACGGGAGCTCTGCCACCGCGGCGGACTGTGACGTCAATCAGATCGCTGCCGCTATCTTTGCGTTCAACGGCGAGTACACAGCGGAGAACTACTCTTTCGGTGCCGAATATGGGCACGATCACATTGTTCGGGTCGGAGAGCGAGGCCTACCGCGGCCGTCTGGCTGGTACTTCGACCGGTAGCGGCTACGGGAAGCAGTACATTTACGATCCCCGGCTGGCCACGATGACTCCGCCCAGTTTTTTGCCGCCCGACCTCTTTTCCTGAAACGAGGACACCTGGTCCGAGGTGAGCGGCCAGGTCAACCCGGTCACGGCCAACACTGAAGCTGTCCCGACTGGGGCGGCCACGCCCACCCCGACGGCTCCGTCGTACACTGTGCCCCCCACCGGGCTCACGACCACCACGACGCTACCTACCGGCACAACCTCTACGGCAACGACGAACCCCTCGTCGACAACCTCGAGTTCGACGACCACAACCGTGCCGACGACGACAACGACGACAACGACGACTCACGCCACTACCACGACGACGAGGGCGACGACGACGACCACGATCGCGGCCACGAAGCCGACCTTGTCGGCTCAGACCGACTACTGCGACGTTCTCGGGAGCCAGCTCTAGGCCTACACCAACGAGGCCAGCGACGCCCTAAGTGCTACGGAGCAAACCCCCTTGATGTCGGTGCTACGGGTACCCCAACCCCGATACTCAGTGCCACGCTAACGGTGCTGAGTTCTGGGGGAGGTGGGAACAGCAGTTACTTGACCTTTTCGTCAAGCGGAGCCAACGGTACGGTAGGGGCCGCTACGACGAATTCCAGTGGCGCGACCGGGCCTGTGAAATACGACGGTGAAGTTGAAGTGTCGGTAACGGCGACAAATACGGCGGGCACGGCCACCCAGAATTACTACATATTCACGCACGGAAGCTCGGGCAACTGCAGTACCTCGCCTGACCCGTCGAGCCCGTGACGCTCGAGGAAAGGCTTTTTGGCAGCTGCCTGGCGGATCTCAGGCCTTGGAGCGTTAACCGCACGTTCGCGAATCCCTGCTTCAACCGACCGGTGCGCTCCAAAGCCCGGTTGCGACCACGGGAGGCCGGCCGGGTGCGGTGACAAACTGGTCGACGATGACGATAAGAGAGGACGACTACGACCGGGCGCTCGACCAGGCTGTGGCCCACGCCAAGGCGTGGCTCGGGACGGTCGGTCAGCGCCGGGTGGCACCGGCGGCGGTAGCCGACGAGATCCTGGCGGTATTCGGAGGACCGTTGCCGGCGAGCGGTTGCGACGCCGCCGAGGTGGTCGACCTGCTGGCCGCGGGGGCCGAACCGGGCCTAATGGCGATCGGCTCGGGCCGGTTCTTCGGTTGGGTGATGGGCGGGACGTTGCCGGCCGGCCTTGCGGCCGACTGGCTCGTAAGCGCCTGGGACCAGAACACCGGCTTGCGCTACGCCACGCCGGCTACTGCGGCTATAGAAGAGGTGGCAGGCGGCTGGTTGCTCGAGTTATTGGGCTTGCCCGCCGGTGCCGATGTTGGCTTCGTTACCGGCGCCACGATGGCCAACTTCACCGGGCTGGCTGCGGCCCGCCACTCGGTCCTGGATCAGGTGGGCTGGGATGTCCACGCAGACGGGCTCAACGGGGCACCGAAGCTTAACGTGCTGGTGGGGGCGGACCGGCACGTCACCATAGACCTCGCCCTGCGCTACCTCGGCTTGGGCCGCCCGGCCATTGTGGCGGCTGACGACCAGGGGCGTATCCGCGTCGACGCCCTGGCCGACGAACTGGCCCGAGTGCCCGACGGCGAGCCCCTGGTGCTGTGCCTTCAGGCTGGCAACCTCCACTCGGGCGCTTTCGATCCCTTCGCAGAGGCCATAGCCCTCGTGCACGAAAGGGGCGGGTGGGTGCACGTCGATGGAGCCTTCGGGCTCTGGGCGGCGGCCGCCCCCGCCCTGCGCCGGCTCGTTGCCGGCCTGGATGGCGCTGATTCCTGGGCCACCGATGCCCACAAGACCCTGAACGTCCCTTACGACTGCGGTATCGCCATTGTGGCGTCTCCCTTAGCGATGCGGTCCGCGTTCGGCGTCCAGGCTGACTATCTCATCGCAGACAAGGGCGGTCCGGGAGACCCGGCCGAGAGAGGGCCTGAGTTCTCCCGCCGGGCCCGCGGGGTCCCGACCTGGGCGGTGCTGCGCTCGCTGGGCCGGGACGGCGTTGCGGAGCTGGTCGAGAGGATGGCCCGCTGCGCCCGCGCCATAGCTGAGGGCGTGGCCGGCATCGAAGGCGCCGATGTTGTCAACGACGTCGCCTTCACCCAGGTCTGTGTGGCCTTCGAGGACGACGAACGAACCCGTGCAGTAACTCAACGCTTGATCGCCGACGGTACGACGTGGATGTCCGGGTCCCGCTGGCGCGGCCGCGATGTGCTGCGGATCTCTGTGAGCAACTGGTCGACGGACGAGGGCGATGTCCGTCTATCGCTCGAGGCCCTTCGCCGAGCAGCCAGGGCGTAGATGCAACCCGGGGAGGTCGCCCACGGCGGGCAGCTCACGCCAGGCAGCACCACGTCGGGCAGCACCACGTCGGGCAGCCGACGATCTTGTCGGCGCAGCCCGCGCCCGACAACGCGGACTGGGTCCTAAAACGTGCCTAGGAGGCACAGAATAGGCCCCAGATCGCGTCCGCGGGTGCCTTTGGCGACGGCCAAGCTTTGAAGAAGTGGGCTCAGCCCCTGGGAAAGCCATGAACGGTTGTGAGGGCTACGGGGCGAGAGCGGTAAGCGGTTAAGCGGCCCAACGGCGGATCAGGCCCAACGCCCCTGGCGGCGACGTCTAGCGGCCGTTTACCCGGTCTACAGCTGCAAGGCCGGGAGGTGCCAGCTAGGGCTCCCATTCACGACACAGCTCGAAGCCGTGGCCTTGTGCCTGGCGGCGGCTCCTCTGGCCTGCACGTTGCTCGGGGTAACCGCCGGGAAGGCCGTAGCCAGGGCATCCGCAATGGCGGCGGACCGGGCCGCCGAGCCAGCGGACGTGTAGTGGATGCCGTCGGATATGAACCACTGCGACTGAGCCATGGCCGCCCAGTTGAACACCCGCATGTTGGGGTATGCAGAGCAGGCGCCGAGCAGGGCGTTGTCCCAGTTCTGCATGTCCGTCTCTGAGTATGGGCCGCTGCTGAGCAGCGTCTTTACGTTCACCCACATCACTGGCTGGTTCCCGATCACCGACATCATCCGCCGTATCCGGGCGGCCAGGGTGACGTTGGAGCCGACGTAGACATCGGCAGTGTCATTGGTGCCTAACGCAATCACCCAGCACCCGTGGTAGCCCTGGGCTATCAGGCCCTGCGCTATCTGGTAGCCGTTCTGGTCCCCCGGGAGGGTCTCCACTATCGAGTTCGCCCCTACGATCTCCATCAGGGAGCGGCCCACCCCGACCCGGGCGTACTGTGCGTCCAGTCGCTGGGAGGCGACGGGCAGGTACGTGGCCGAGATGAGGCTCTCCGACGTCGAGTCCCCGAGATGGGCCACTTCGGAACAGCTGGTATGCAACGGCCCCGCGGTATTGGCCGTCACGCCGGCCGGCGTTCTCGGCGGTACCGCGGTAGGCACCGTGGTGATGCTCGACCGGGACGACGGGCTTGCGCCGCCCCCGCTCTTCGCACCGGCTGCGCTCGAGGATGGTGGCGTGGTCCCGACCGAAGTGGACGTGCCCGGGGTGGTGGTCGCGGCGGAGGTGCCGACTAGCTCGGTAGTGGCGGTGACCAGCTGAGGGGAGGGCGACGAGCCTGCCACAGCCAGCACCCCTGACGGCGCCGATGGCATCACGCCGGCGAAGCACAAGGTGACGACCAACAGGCCGGCGGGCACGCACCCGAGCGCGATCCGGTTGGCCCGGGGGAGGGTGTCGAAGCGCCACTGCAATGACCGCATCTTGGCCACGAGCCGGCCCAGAGCCCCCTTGCGGACCGGCGTTTCGATGAACCGCCACGAGAGGTCCGCGATGATCACGGTGGCCACGACCTGGAAAAAATCACGCGTGAGGTCTGTGCCAGCCACGACGGTGGCCGTCGTGAGAACGATCACCGGGTAGTGCCAAAGGTAAATCCCGTAGGAGCGCACGCCGGTCCAGCGCAGCGGCCTAATCCCCAGCACCTTGCCGATCCGCCCTCCGGGATGGGCCACCGCGGCGACGACCAGAACCGTGGCCAGCGAGAGCAGGACCATCCCGCCCCGGTACATGAAGGCCGAGTACTCGTTGGTGCGCCAGATGAGGAGGGCTATGCCCAACAGCCCGACCGCTCCCATGCCATCGATGAACCGACGAGCGGCCGGGCTCACGTCGGCTCTCAAGCCCTTGCTGGGCCATACCATCGCCAGCGCCGCCCCGAAGAGAAGCCCAAAGGCTCTCGTGTCCGTGCCGTCGTAGATGCGGGAGGGGTCGAAGCTCGGGTGGTAAAGCACACCCATCTCGGTGGCCGATAGCACAGCCAGGATGACGGTGGCGCCGGCCAAGGGCCACATCTCTCGACGGACGAACCTGACGTCCGACCGGGCGGCCACGGATGCGGGGCCCGCCGTTGGACCAACGTGGTGCCATAGCTGGCCTGGGCGGAGAGGGCTTCGTCCGAGGGGGCGTAACCGACCGGGGCCGAGCGCATCGTGGGGCCATTGCCATTGCCATTGCCGTTGCCGTTGCCGTTGCCGTCACTGCCGTGGCCGTCACTGCCGTTCAGGTGAGCGCCGTTGCCGGCGGCGACGGCCACCGACGTCGGTACCCGCTTGGGGGCCCGACGCTGCCGGCGGACAAACCAGATCAAACCGATCCAAAGAACCCACGGCCAGACGATGTAGAACTGCTCTTCGACGGCGAGCGACCAAAGGTGGCCGAGCGGCGAGGGCGGCCCGAACCGGGCGAAATACGACACGTGCTGGAAAGACAGCCACCAATTGCTGATGTAGAGGGATGCCGCTCCCACGTCACCTCTCAGCGCCCCCAACTGGGACGGGCTGGCGATGGCCACCCAGACCGTGACGGCGGCCAGCATTACGAACAGCGCCGGCAGCAGCCGACGGGCCCGACGGGCCAAAAGTCGCGGAGTTTTAGACCCCCGCTCGACTCCCAACTCCCGAGGAGGAGGTCGGTTATCAAATAGCCACTTAGGGTGAAGAAGACTCCTACCCCGAGCAAGCCGCCGGGCGCCCATGACAACCCAAGGTGGAACGCGATTACAGCCGCGACCGCAATTGCCCGCAGCCCGTCAAGCCCGGGCATGTAGCGTTGCCCTCGTCCGAGGGGCTCAGGCATGTGCTCCCCAATTACGACCGGCCTGGCGAGGGCGACACCGCCCTACGCTAGAAATCGACCTTTCGTGGACGAACACGTTTAAACAGCGCAGGTCCACGCCAAACTCAACGCTCAGTACCTGCAAGCGGTTCCGCCGAGCCGCGAATCACAGTGTCCCAATTTGCCCCAGTCCTTCCGTCCTTTTTTGACATGGTGGCACGCCCAGGCACCCCGACGAGAATAGCGGTAATTGGGCAGGTGTTTGCGGATTGTTATAGCCCGCACAGCCCCCAAGCTGCGAGAACGGACCTTGGTACCCAGACCTCCGGGCAGTTCCCGGTGCTGAACTCACCGAGCAGGGTCCACACCGGACCAGCTTGCCATGAGAAAGCGTAGACGCTGTCGTGGAACTGGGCCAACTTCTCCTGTCCCGTCTGCGTCGAGGACTGCGCCAAAAGTGCGGCCGACGGCTTGAAGGCGGCCAGCGCCCAGTAAGTACCGGTCGCCGGTTGAACGGCGTAATAAACCCCGTGTGGCACCGTGCCGGCCACGTCGGCCGGGCTGATCCCGTACCCCCCGGGGTTTGTGGCCAGCCAGGACTTCACCAGTGACTGAGCCACTCCGGCGGTGACCGGTAGTGACTTCGCCTGCTGGCTCAGGGTAGAGGGCGTGGCGTTTTGGGAGGCGGCGCTCGAGGCAGACGTGGCATTTGGCGAGCTCGGCGAAAGTTTCGCCGCGGCGGGCGCGCCGGCGCCGGCCGTAAAAGCGGGCGATGAGGTCGAAACCACCCGAGACGTCGTGGAAGGAGAGCCAAAAATGTTGTCCACGCCGGCGATGTTGTTTTTTTCGGCGGTGGTCACGGCCAGGATCACGGCCGAAAGGATCACAGCCACCGCGGTGATTATCACCAACTCTCGCCACGGCCCCTTTTCTCGCCTGCCCAGGTGGCGCCCTTTTTGGTCATACGCGATCCGACCGGCGGTGGCCGGCGGCGCGCCGTGACCGGTATAAACAGCGAGGGCGTCTTCCGGGGAGCTCAGGTGGGCAGGGAGGTACTCGGGCGCGTAACCGGGTGGGTACGTGGGTGCACCCGTCAACTCGCTGCCCAACAGGGGAGCGGGCAACGACGCCTCTGGCTGCCCCTCCCAGGTGACGGTCTCGCCTTCCCACTCGGGGGCTTCGTCCCAAAGGGCGCTCGGGTCGTCGGTCCTGTGAGTGTCCTCTGCCTCCCACGCTGAGCCCGGATCCCATGCCGCCGTGCTGTCAGCGTCCCACCCGTCGGCTCGTACCGCTGGTGCGGGCGCCGGCCACACGGCCGGCGGGCTGGGACCGTCGCTGTCGTGACGGTAGTCGTCGGTGCTCGGCTGTTTGTGCTGGTCGTGGTCGGGTTCTGTTCCGACCGCGGCTGGGCCGGAGGTCGGGATGGGTTGGGTAGGGTCGTCCCCGTTCAGGTCCACGTCCGGCTCAGGTGCAGTCGGGCCGCGGGTAGGTGGCCCGGCGGGAGCGCTGGGCGAGCCAACCGGCCGGGCATTGGACGCCATCGTTATCCTCTCACCCCACCACTGCCATCAGGAGCTTTGCTACGGACAGAGACCTAACACCCAAAAGTTACAACTTTGTCCACTTCCATATCCTGATGCCTCAAATGGGACGCCTCAAATTGGAAGGCTCAAATAGCTAACCGTTGTCGCGCCCGAGCTCGTGCGTGGCGGGGTCGATGGGCCTGGCGTCCTGCAAGGCCGCCACCGTGAGGCCATAGGCCGCATCAATTAGCTGACGGCTCCGGTCGAAGTTGAAGGGTGAAACGCCAGCGACGAATGGCGCCGGGAGCACAAAGAGCTCACAACTAGCGGCCCATGTGGCCACGATGCTCGCTGTATGGCGGGCCAATGTGATCGAGATGGACCGGAGCAGGACGTCCAGCGCCGCCCGGGGGCGGGCCATAGGCATCGTGGGAACGCTGGGCAATACCCACACCCGGTCGGCACCGGCCATGACGGCGGGCCCTATGGGCGTGTCGGAGGCTACGCTGCCGTCCACCATCCAGCGCTGGCCAACGCGTACCGGAGGAAAGATGCCCGGCATGGCCGACGAGGCCAGCAGGGCGGGGACGGCCGGCCCGTTGTCCAGCATCACTTCCTCACCTGTCTCCAGGTCGGTGGCGACCACGGTCAGGGGCAAAACCCCGTCCTCCAACCGGCGTATGGTCGTCGTCGCCCGGAGCCATTTGGCCAGGGCATTGGCGGTGAACGTGCTATCCCTCAGGCCGGCCAGTCCACGCACAGCGGTAACAGGACGAATAGGGAAGACGTCGCGGCGTTTCACGGTTGTCCACAACCTGGCCAGCGATGCTGTCCCCAGCACCGTCGGGTCGGTCGCCAACCAGGCCGCATTGAGGGCGCCCGCTGAGGTCCCGTAGAGCATGTCAGGGTGGTGACCAGCCTCAATCAGGGCTCTTGCCATTCCCACCTGCGCGGCGCCGAAACTAGCGCCACCGCGGAGCACCCACGCCGTCGTCATATGCAGCCGCTAAGTGGTGGTCGTCGTGCCAGGAGTGGTAGTCGTGGTCGTGACCCCGCCGAAGTTTTGTCCCGGGACTTCGACCGTTACCGATTCGTAGGCGCTCCCCGGTTCGCTGTTTGGTGCCAGCGCGCCGACCTCGAGGTTCGTCGGCGTTGAAGGGGCCAAGCGAAGCCCGGTCAGCTGTACCGCGTCTGCCTGCCCTGGAGAAAGGTCGACCGAAACGGTCACTTGCTGGCTGGCGACACCCGCAGCCGGAGTAATCGTCGCTGTCACTTTCACCCCGTTTTCGGCTAGCTGGCCCAGGTTGGCTACGACGGCCGTTACGGAGACGGTACTGGCCGGCGCCAGGATCTGAAGGTTGCCCTGTACCCGCAGCGCGGGCGGGTTGGTGGTGATGGCGTCTATATGGAGTTTGTGCGGCTGAGACCTCACCGCGTCGGCCAGCAGCTTCGTGGCGAACGCGGCCAGGGCCTGAGGCTGGTAGACGGCCGCGCTGGTCAGCCAGGCCGACGGCGGCATCCTCACCCCGAGCTTCGGCAGGTCCGTGGTGAAGAGCTGGTAGGCGTTGTCACCGACCTTGAAGTCCGCCACCGCTGACGTCATCTGGGTCACGGCGGAGGGAGGGCCGTCCCCCCCAGCAGGTGTTGGACAGCGGACGCCATCGCGTCTGCCCCTTCGCGGCGAGCGGCCAGGCACGCCTGCAGCAGGCCGGCGGCGGGCGCCACCCCTGAAGGGGCCGCGTCGGCGACCACCGCCTTGTAGGTGGACGCCGACGCCCCGGCGATCCTGGACAGCTCGACGGCGACCGCCGATGACCCGCCGGCAGCCACGAGACCAGAGCTGACCTGGGCTAACTCACTGCCTTGAGCGCTCGACAGGGCGATCTGAGGGAGGACCTTGTCCACCCACGCTTGGTTGTTGAGCGTGGCCGCCGGCCGCGTCGAACGCGCGTGCATCGACGCGTCGACCAGCAGGACCACGAGGGTAAGGACCAAGGGGACGACCAGCCAGCGCTGCGACCCCCCGCGGCCTTTAGTCGACCGGGGTGGCATCGCCATAACCCCACAACGATACAAATGCGCGGGCGGAAGCGGTTCGCAAGGGCTCCCCTGTCGTGGAAACTGGCGTCATGCGCTATGTGTTCCGACCTCCGGCCGATGTCGCCGCCGGCCTGCTCACTCTGCCCTGGCAGCTCCCGCTCGAGGAATGGCAGGACGAAAGGTTGGTCGAGATCCGCCACCGTGGCACCTCTCGCCACGTGGTGCGGTTCGTCAGCGAGCAGGGCCGCCTCTACGCGCTGAAGGAGATTAACGAGCGACTGGCGCGTCGGGAGTACCGGCTCTTGCGCCGGCTTTCCGAGCTCGGGATCCCGGCCGTAGAACCCCTCGGCATTGTGGTCGACCGCGACACCTTCGACGGGCTCCCGCTGGATGCCGTGCTGTGCACGTGTTTCCTCGAGTACTCCACCACCTACCGCACGTTGTACTCCGACCCGCACCGGCTCCGCCCCACCGACCGGTTACTGGATGCTCTGGTCGAGTTGCTGGTGCGGCTCCACCTGGCCGGGTTCTTCTGGGGTGATTGCTCCCTGTCGAACACCCTGTTCCGCCTGGACGCCGGCGCCCTGCAGGCCATATTCGTGGACGCCGAAACGAGTGAGCTGCACCCTTCGCTCACGGACGGCCAGCGGGGCTACGACGTCGAGCTGGCCAGCGAGCGGGTGGGAGGGGAACTGCTGGACCTGGCCGCGGCCGGGCTGCTGCCGCCCGACGTCGAGCCGGTCGAGCTGGCCGAGGAGATCCCCAGGCGGTACAGGCAGCTCTGGGACACGCTCACGGCGGACGTGATCATCCGCCCCGAGGAGCAGCGGTACCGCATAACCGAGCGGCTGAACCGGCTCAACGACCTCGGTTTCGACGCCGACGAGGTCGAGCTGGTCAGCGCCGGACAGGGGTTCCGCCTGCGCATCCGCACCCGCGTGGCCGAACCGGGCCACCACCGCCACAGCCTGCGCATGCTCACCGGGCTGGACGTACAGGAGAACCAGGCCCGCCGGTTGCTCAACGATATCGCCGCCTACCGCGGCTATCTCGAGGAAAGGGAGGGCAAGAAGGTCACGACGACGGTGGCTGCCAGCCGATGGTTGCGGGATGTGTACGACAAGGTGATGAGGCTGATGCCGCGCCAACTAGCCGACCGCCTGTCCCCAGCCGAGGTGTTCCATGAGGTGCTCGAGCACCGATGGTTCCTGTCTGAGCTGGCCGGACGGGACGTGGGTACGACGGTGGCGGCCCGCTCGTACTTCGAGGAGGTCCTGCCCACCGTGCCCGAACAGCTCGTGGCCGTAGGTACGCCTGAGCTGCCCCCTCGTTTTGGCGAGGACACCGGCAGCTGGCTCCTCGACGACGACCGTCCCGCGCCTAGAGGCCCTCGCTGAGCAGGCCGACCACCCCAGCGGTGTCTGACAGGTCGGGCAGCAGGGCATCGGCCCCCAGGGGGGCGAGCTGGTCAAAGGTGTAACCGCCGGTGGCGACGAGCAGGCAATGGGCGCCCCCGGCGTCAGCGCATTCGTAGTCGCGCGGCGTGTCCCCGATTACCCACGTCTCGTCGGGCGTCAGGTCGATGCCTCTGAGCGAGGCCAGACGGCCCAGGGCCACGGGCACCAGCGCCCTCCTGTCCTCACTGTCGCTCCCGTAGGCGCCCGACTCCAGGTCGAGCCACTTCTCGAGCCCGAAAGCAGCCAGTTTTACCACGGCGTTCGGCGCGATGTTCCCGGTGAGGACAGAGACGTGGAGCCGGTCGTCGTCAGCCAGGGCCGACAGCAGCTCGGGCACACCCGGACAGGTCTCGCCGTCAGTGGCGATCTGAGCCGCTGCGCTCGCCAGCTCCCGCTCCAGGTGGGCGAGCACGGCGGGCAGGTGCGCCGGGTCTTCCGATTCGACCAGGGCGAGGTACTCGCGAACGATTTGAGGGTCGGTCTTCCCGCTCATGCTGACGCGTTCGGTGGGTACCTCCCCGAGGACGGCTTCGATGGCCCGGTTGAACACGGCTGCCCCTATCGGACCGGCCCGCACCAGGGTCCCGTCGATGTCGAACAGGAGCAAGCGTTTGGCGGCCACAGCCCGACCCTAACCAAGAAGACCTGACCAACAAGAAAGCCCCACAGATTGCCGATCAGGGGCCGAGCGGTGAGAGACTGCCCCCATGCCCATCACTCCTGTTCGCGTCCGTGGCACACCGGAGTGGGACGCTCTCGTCGGTCATTTTGCCAAGTTGCGCGATGTCAACCTGCGTGAACTGTTCGCCGAGAGCCCACGTCGGGGCGAGGAGATGAATGTCGAGGCGGCGGACCTTGTCCTCGACTACTCGAAGAACCGCCTCACACCGGAGACCATCCGGCTGCTGGTGGCGCTGGCGGAACGGGCCGGCCTGCGTGACCGCATCGAGGCGATGTTCGCGGGTGAACACATAAACGTGACCGAGGACCGGGCCGTGCTTCACGTTGCGCTGCGTGCTCCCGAAGGCACAGAGATCGACGACGGCGGCCACAACGTCGTGCCCGAGGTGCACAAGGTCCTCGAGAAAATGGCCGATTTCGCCGAGGCCGTGCGAGCGGGGAGATGGCGCGGCTTTACGGGCAAACGTATAAAGAACATTGTCAATATCGGCATCGGCGGGTCTGACCTCGGACCGGCCATGGCCTACGAGGCCCTTTTGCCGTACTCGGACCGGGTGCTAACCCTCCGGTTCGTGTCCAATGTCGACGGGGCGGACATATGGGAAGCGACGGCCGATATTGACGCCGCCGAGACCCTTTTCGTGGTGAGCTCGAAAACGTTCACGACGCTGGAGACTATCGACAACGCCAAAAGCGCCAGGGAGTGGCTGCTGGCCAGCCTGGGCGACGTCGCCGCCGTGCGCAAGCACTTTGTGGCTGTCTCGACCAACGCCGACGAGGTGGCTCAGTTCGGCATCGACCCGGCCAACATGTTCGAATTCTGGGACTGGGTGGGCGGACGCTACTCGTACGACTCCGCCATCGGGTTGTCGCTCATGATCTCTATAGGGCCGGGGCCGTTCGGGGAAATGCTGGGTGGTTTCAGGTCGATCGATGACCATTTCAGGGACGCGCCTTTCGACCGCAACCTCCCGGTACTGCTCGGCCTCATCGGGATCTGGTACAACGACTTCTTCGACGCTCAGACCCAGGCCGTGCTCCCCTACAACCACTACCTGGCCAAGTTCCCGAGCTATCTGCAGCAGCTGGATATGGAGAGCAACGGCAAGTCGGTCACCCTGGACGGCCAGGCCGTCGACCTTCCGACCGGTCCCGTCGTCTGGGGGACGCCGGGCACGAACGGCCAGCACGCGTACTACCAGTTATTGCACCAGGGGACCCGTCTGGTGCCGGCGGATTTCATCAGGTTTCATGCGCCCTTCGCACAGAGTGGGCGGCCACCACGACCTGCTGATGGCCAATTTCTTCGCTCAGACCGAAGCGCTGGCCTTCGGCAAGACGGCCGAGGAAGCGCGCGCTGAGGGGATCCCGGAGCGCCTTATCCCGCATCGCAGTTTCCCGGGCAACCGGCCCACAAATACGATCCTGGCCCCCGAACTGAGCCCTAGCGTGCTCGGCGAACTGGTGGCCATCTACGAGCACAAGGTCCTGACGCAGGGCGTGATCTGGGGTATCAACAGCTTCGACCAGTGGGGCGTCGAGCTTGGAAAATCCCTCGCCCTTCGGATCGTGCCCGAGCTGACTTCCGAGGCCGAGCCGGCCCTCGACCACGACAGCTCGACCAACTGGCTGATCCGCCAGTACCGGGCGGCGAGGCGTCCTTGATGCCGGCACTACGCCCTTCAGCGGCCGGGTCACAAGGAGCGCCTGAGGCCGTATCACCGCGGGTATACCGTGTGGCCGAGGCGGCCGAACTGCTCGGCGTGAGCGCCGATACGGTGCGGCGTTGGTCCGACTCGGGCAAGCTGGCTTCGAGACGGGACGTCAGCGGGCGCAGGGTGATCGAGGGAGCGGCCCTGGCCGACCTGGCTGCTCAGCTCGGTCGATCGCCAACCGCTCAGGTGGGGCCGACGGGAGGGCATTCCGCCCGTAACCGGTTCTCCGGGATCGTGACCAAGGTCACCAAAGACCTGGTCATGGCCCAAGTCGAGATGCAGGCCGGCCCGTTCCGCCTGGTCTCGCTCATGAGCCGGGAGGCAGCCGACGACTTGGGCTTGGCCCCGGGTGTGGCTGCGGTGGCGTCAGTGAAGGCGACCAACGTGACTGTGGAGCTTCCTGTCGGTAGCCACGGGTCGTGAGCTTTTTGCGTGCGCCAACGGCATCCGGCCCGGCGCCACGACGTTCGCTGGTCAGGTAGTCAGTCGCACCTAGAGCTGGCCCATATACCGGTAGAGAGCGCTCCGGACGAGGATGTCGAGGTCTTGCGGCGAGGTGAGCACCTCGCGGCCGTCCCAAATCTTCAGCTCCAGCGGGACCAGGGCTTTGCGCTGGAGGAGCCTCAGCTCTTCGTCCGTCGAGGTGGAGTTGAGGACGTCGACGATCAGGTCGAACACCACCGTGCCCCAGCCCGAGAGGGGCCGGCGGGACTGGTTGAAATCCCGCACCCGTCGCAGGCGCTGCGGTCACTGTGCGCCAGCAAATTCAGGTAACCCCAAGCAGGGGCCGCCTCTCCCCGCTCTTGAAGAGCTATCAGCACGTCGCCCTGGATCAACGCTTCGGCTAATTGGACCACCGAGACGTCGGACTTCTGCTGTTGATGGCCTGGGTTCACCCTCCGGCTCCAATCGTTACCTTGCGCTCTAGTTCCCGGTCGCTCCCTGTGGCTCACCGACGTGGCCCCGAGCCGCTTTTGGGCGGCTGGCGCGTCATAACTGCCGAAAGCCTGGGCTAACAATGTCACGCGCGAGTGGGCCGGCGCACACCTACCCCCTAAAACTTCATTGACGTCGCGCCCTTAGACGGTACAGGCGCGCGCTCTGTGCATGCGACGCGTTCTTTGGAGACAAAGATGTCCGAACAACCGGGCCACGACCTCTTTCCCGGGATCCGATGTGGCCCTGGGCCGGGTTAGCGGCCGGGACGGTGCTCTACCTAACTCAAGCCAGCCGGTGCGGCCGGGCGGGTGGCCGCCTCTACGGCCTCGAGCAAGCGGGCCGTGCAAGTCGTCATCTCAAGGACGGGGCAGAGCCCGACCACCGCGTCGACCAACCCCGTAAACGCCTTCCCGGCCGGTGTGCTTTGGTCGAGGGCGGCCGGTTCACCACGGTCGCCGCCACTGGCTACGGCAGGCTCGAGGGGGATGCTGGCCAACAACGGCGCGCCGATCTCGGCCGCCAGACGTTGGCCGCCACCGCTGCCGAAAACCTCGTAGCGCTCCCCATGGGCACAGTTGAAGGCGCTCATGTTCTCGACTACTCCGATGACTCGGAGATAGCTCTTGCGAGCCATGCTGGCGGCGCGTGCCGCGACCTTCTGGGCGGCGTGGGCCGGGGTCGTAACCACCAGGACCTCCGCGCTCGGGAGCATGCGGGCCAGGCCCATCTGGATGTCACCCGTGCCCGGCGGCATGTCTACGACCAGGTAGTCGATGTCGCCCCACGCCACCTCCTCAAGGAAGTGCTGGACGGCTCGATTGAGCATCAATCCTCGCCACATGACAGCCTCGTCCTCTCCGGAGAGAAAGCCCATGGAAACGACCCTGAGCTCACCCTCGCCGATCGGCTGTACCAGCGGCTGGATCAGGTTGCGGCTGGGGTCACCGGGGTCCCGGCTGGCCACGAGCTGGCCGCTCACCCCGAGCATACGGGGGACCGAGAACCCGGCTATATCGGCGTCGAGGACCCCGACCGTATACCCCCTGGCGGCCAGCCCCGCCGCCAGGTTGACAGAGACAGACGATTTGCCCACGCCGCCTTTGCCCGAGGAAATGGCCAGCACGCGCGCCCTCGGTGGGACCGTGGTCCGGGGCGCCTGTTCGCGTGCCTTCCAACGAGCTCGGGCCATTAACGCCGCCTTTTGCTCGCGGCCCATTTCGCTGGTCTCGACCAGCACCGAGCTAACCCCGGGCAAGGCGCCAACCCGGCCGGTGACCTCGGCCGTGATCTGGCCTCTCAGCGGGCAGGACGGTGTGGTGAGGGCGACCCGGACGAGGACTACCCCGTCCGCCTTGAGCTCGATCTTGTCCACCATCTTGAGCTCGACGATGTTGTCGCCCAGTTCGGGGTCGACCACCGCGCGTAGGGCATCGCGCACGGACGCTTCGGTGACCGATGCGTCAACGTCCACGGCTGGAGTGTGATCGGCCGGAAGGTGCTCCACGACAACATCGTACGGCCCGTGGCTCTGCTCGACGTCGAACGCCTCGACACGCCCGGAGCCTGTACGATGATCCACAAGGCAATTGGGCGCAGGAGGCTTCGTGAGCACAACTTCGACTTCGAGTTCCATCGAGACGTTGGTCGTGACCGACGTCGCGGCGAGCAAGGTGGGGGAGCTCCTCGAAGAAGAGGGCAACCCGGAGCTGTTCCTTCGCGTTGCCGTCCGGCCTGGGGGCTGTTCGGGGTTCTCCTATGAGATGTTCTTCGATAGCGATTTGGCGGACGACGACATCCAGTCCAGCACGGCCGGTCTGAGGGTAGTCGTCGACCCGGCCAGCGCCACGCTGTTGACGGGTTCGACACTTGATTACAAGGACGGCTTGCAGGGCGCCGGGTTCTCGATCAACAACCCCAACGCCACCCGCACCTGCGGCTGCGGCCAGTCCTTCAGCTAGTCAGTCACTTCTCAGCCGAGCTTTAGCACTTCCGTATCGGGTGGTCGCGCGCGGGTCAGCTTGCGCACTCTGCTAATGCCTCGATGGTGTCAAAACGGCGTACCGGTGCCCGAAGGTACCTGGTCGACCTGGGCGGCTCCATCTGGGCGGCTCCATCTGGGCGGCTCCATCTGGGCGGCTCCATCTGGGCGCCTGCTGGTGCGTCTATCTGGGAGCGAAATGGTGCACCTAGGTGATTCGTTGCCGGGTAGACGGGTTGCCGGGTAAAAGGGTGAGGGGTGGCCAGTCAAGCGGTGACGGGTCGTCAGTAAAGTGATAAGCGTATAAAAGTGGTAGTCAGCCCCGGTCGCAGAGCGGCCGTTATGACCATTTTTCGTCGGCGGACCGGCGTCGTGTCCACTTTTATTCGCTTTTTGATATATAACTGGTCACGGCGCCGGAGCTGCAGCCTGGCACCATCCCGGAGTGGCTCTGGCGCACCGTAGTCAGCGGGCGGTGAGCGGCCAGGCTCCGATGGCCAGGCGTGCCGTATGGCCGGCTACCGATCAGAGCGCCCAGCGACTCTGGCCGAACCGGTAACCCACCGATCGCACCGTCGATATCAGGTTGGCGTGCTCCTCACCGAGCTTGGCCCGGAGCCGGCGGACGTGAACGTCGACCGTGCGGGCACCCCCGTAGTATTCGTAGCCCCAAACTCTCGACAACAGTGTTTCTCGCGTGAACACCTTGCCAGGGTGCGTGGCCAGGAACTTGAGCAGCTCGTACTCCATGAAAGTCAGGGACAGCGGACGGCCGGCGGCCGAAGCCTGGTAGGTCTCCAGGTTGAGGACCAACGGCCCGTACTCCACCAGCTCGGGCCGCAACCCCCGCCCGGTGCGCCAGAAAAGGTGCGACAGTCGGGTCTCGAGCTCGCGCGGGTCGCAAGGTGTGATGCAGAAGTCGTCGAACAGGTCTTCTCGAAGCTCGAGGGCGCCCAGCTGTTGGGCGGAGAGGAGCAGCAACAAGGGGGTGAAGGGGATCTCCCGCTTGCGCAGGGACCGGCACAGGGCGAAGGCGGCGTCGGGCTGCTCATCAGCGCTGATGACACCACCTGACCAGCCGTCTTCGGGCTCGCCGGCCACCGCATCATCGAGCGAACTGACCGCCTTCCACGAGTAACTCGCCAGCGCCAGCGCCTGGGCCAGAGCCCCCGGCGCCGGGTCGGGGAAGACCATGAGAGGTTCCACGTCTTACCTGCCTTTGCTCGTCGCCAACTCTAGGGCGGCGCAAGGCCCAAGAGGACGCGGCACTGGGAGCGGTGGCCCCGAACGCCGCTGCATCAGAGCGACGAGAGGTAGCGGCGCAGCTCGAACGGCGTGACCTCCGCCTTGTAAGCGGCCCATTCCGCCCGCTTGTTGCGCAGGAACCATTCGAAGACATGTTCTCCGAGGGTCTCGGCTACGAGCTCAGAAGTCTCCATGGCGTCGAGCGCTTCAGCCAGAGAGGCGGGCAGCGGTTTGATCCCTTCGGCTAGCCGCTCCTGGGTGGACATCTGGTAGATGTTGGCCGAAGCTTCCCTGGGCAGCTCGTAGCGGCCCTTGATCCCGGCCAGGCCGGCGGCCAGGATGACCGCCCACGCCAGGTAAGGGTTGGTCCCCGGGTCGGGAGACCGGTACTCGATGCGGGTCGAATCCCGCTTGCCCTTTTTGGTTGGTGGCACCCTCACCAAGGCGGACCGGTTGTTCTGCGCCCACGAGATGTAAACGGGGGCTTCGATAAGTGGTTGGTCTTCCTGCGAAATGATCAGCCGCTTGTACGAGTTGACCCACTGGTTAGTGATGGCCGTTATTTCACTGGCGTGGACCAGCACGCCGGAAATGAACTGCCTCGCCACCTTGGACAGGTGGTACTCGTCAGAATCGTCGTAGAAAGCGTTGGTATCGCCGTCGAACAGCGATACATGAGTGTGCATTCCCGAACCCTGCACGCCGCCGAGCGGTTTGGGCATGAACGACGCCAGTATCCCCTTGCGGGCCGCCATTTCTTTTACGACGACGCGAACCAGCATCACGGTGTCCGCCATCGTCATGGCATCCGTGTACCGCAGGTCTATCTCGTGCTGGCTGGGCGCGTCCTCGTGCTGGCTGTACTCGACGGGGATGCCCATTTCTTCGAGCATCATGACCGTCTCTCGCCGGAGTGCAGTCGCCTCGTTGTTGCCCATCAATTCGAAATAAGAGCCCTTGTCCAGAGGTACCGGTGGTAGGCCGTCTTCCGCCTCTGGTTGGGCGAAGTAGAAATACTCGAGCTCGGGCGCCGCGTAGAAGGAAAAGCCCTGGTCGCGAGCCAGGTCCAAGGCACGACGCAGCACGTAGCGGGGGTCGCCTTCAAATGCCGTCCCATCGAGGTTGTAGATGTCGCATACGACGCGCGCCACGGGGGCTTCGCCAGACAAGTAGGGCAGCAGTTGGAACGTCTTCGGGTCGGGTACGGCCAGCACGTCGCTCTCCTGCACCCGGGAGAACCCGTCGATGGCCGAACCATCGAACGTCATGCCCTCGTCCAGGGCGTTCTCCAGCTCGGCCGGGGTGATGCTGAACGCTTTGGGGATGCCGAGTACGTCCGTGAACCAGAGCTGGACGAAGCGGATGCCCCGCTCCTCGACGGTCCGTAGCACGTAATCCTTTTGCGAGTCCATGACATCTCCTCATGCCGGCGCCTTGGTTCGAGCTCTTCGTGCGCCGGGCCCGTTCCCTATGCCACGATAGGTCCCGAGCAGGGTGCTGGCCGGCTCTGACCTGCCGGCATCTCGCGACGTTCACACAGAGTTCACAAAGGAGCAACGTAACGGCCATACGGCCATGCGACGGTGGGCTGGCGCGGTTGTGCCTGACCGGGGTTGTCGTCGCTACAAAACTAGAAAGGGGAACCTACCTTGGCCTTCACGAGGCGTACGCCCGAGGAGGTCCTGGCGATGGTCCAGCAGGAGGGTGTCGACATAGTCGACTTCCGCTTCTGTGACTTGCCTGGGCTCATGCAGCACTTCTCAGTACCGGCTCACGAACTGACCGACGGCTCCTTCGAGGACGGTCACGGGTTCGACGGTTCGTCGATCCGTGGCTTCCAGGAGATCCAGGAGTCGGACATGCTCCTCATGCCCGACCCCGACACTGCCGTCATCGACCCGTTCCGCCAACACAAGACCTTGAACATCAACTGCTTCGTCCGCGACCCGGTCACCGGGGAGTCGTATACACGCGACCCACGCTTCGTGGCCAAGAAGGCGGAGGACTACCTGCTCTCCACTGGTTTGGCGGACACGGCCTACTTCGGGCCTGAAGCCGAGTTCTTTATCTTCAACGACATTCGCTTCGACCAGAACGCCCACGAGGGTTATTACTTCATCGACTCTGTGGAGGGCATCTGGAACACGGGCAGGGACGAGGGGCCCAACCTCGGCTTCAAGCCCAGGCACAAAGAAGGGTATTTCCCGATCCCGCCGATGGACCATCTCCAGGACCTGCGCTCGGAAATGATCCTCACCCTGGAGAACATGGGCGTCGAAATCGAAGTGCAGCATCACGAAGTGGGCACGGCCGGCCAAGCCGAGATCGACATGCGCTTCGACACGTTGCTCGCTATGGGCGACAAGCTGATGCTGTACAAATATGTCGTAAAGAGCGTGGCCCGCAACGCCAACTTCACGGCGACGTTCATGCCGAAGCCGCTCTATGGCGACAACGGTTCAGGCATGCATGTGCACAGCTCGCTCTGGAGTGGAGGTGACCCGCTCTTCGCTTCGGAGCTTGGTTACGCCGGCCTTTCAGACATGGCCCGTTGGTATATCGGCGGTTTGCTAAAGCACGCCCCCGCCATCCTCGCCTTTGCTGCGCCCACCACAAATAGCTACAAGCGCCTGGTACCGGGGTACGAAGCGCCGGTCAACCTGGTTTATTCTCAGCGAAATCGGTCTGCCGCCTGCCGCATTCCTCTTTATTCGAAGAGCCCGAAGGCAAAGCGGGTCGAGTTCCGGTGCCCCGATCCTTCTTGTAACCCCTACCTCGCCTTCTCGGCTATTTTGATGGCCGGCCTCGATGGCGTCCTCAATAAAACGGAGCCGCCCGACCCAGTGGACAAGGACCTCTACGATCTACCACCCGAAGAGTTGGCTCTCGTCCCCCAGGTGCCTGGGTCGCTGGAGGAGTCGCTCGCCGCCCTAGAGACCGACCACGACTTCCTGCAAGCGGGGGGCGTCTTCACTGACGACCTCATAGAAACGTGGATCTCCTATAAGCGTGAGCATGAGATTGACCCTGTCCGTTTGCGCCCGCACCCGTGGGAGTTCTACCTGTACTACGACATCTAGTCCTTGTCCTTGACCACGTAGCCGGCCGCGGCCGGCTACGTGACGATGGCGTAGGCGCTTCGGTCGGTGATCCCCGCCGTCGCGGCGATGTCGTGCGGGCAGGCTCGTCTTTACTAAATAATTCCAGAAATAAATTACTAGTACTCGTGAACCAGGGTATGCTGATGGCAGACGTCCGAGGTGAAGACGGTCACAGATCGCCAGCTGTTCGAGCGTCGATCAAAGGAAGCACCCATGTTGATGCCGTTCCAACCGTACCGCGACCTCGACCGCCAAGCCGAGGAGATGGTCAGCCAACGCCGGGCCCGCCCCGTCGCAGTTGATGCCTACCGGCGAGGCGACGAGCTGAAGGTCGAGCTCGACCTGCCCGGCGCCGACCCCGGCTCGATCGAGCTGACCGTCGAGAACGACCTCCTAAGCGTGAAGGCGACACGCACGGCGTTCTGGGCCAAGACTGATGAAATACAAGTGGAGGAGCGCGCCTACGGCCAGTTCGGCCGGCAATTGTTCCTCGGCAAGAGCCTGGACCTTGACCACATTGGCGCCATCTATCACGACGGCGTGCTCACGGTCACTATCCCCGTGGCCGAGCAGGCCAAACCTCACAAGATCGAGGTCACGCACGTAGGAAGTGTGGCCCAGGCTGTTGAGGCCGCGTCGAGCGCCATCAGACCGGAGGGCGAAACGTCGAACGGTTCGCCCATGTTGGTTGGGCCGCCCGGCTGAAACGGGCCCGGGACCGGACCATGAAAATTGGTCATCGCCCGGGCCCACTGCCGGCCGTCATCAGTACCAGTCCCCCGACTAGACCGGCCCCATGTCCAGCCTGCGCCGAAGCGCACGCCTGAGACGAGGTGGGTCTCCCCGGTGAGACCGGTACCGGGACGATGACGGGCCACACAAAGAAGCACTGAAGGCCAAAGGGGCGACCTTTCAGAGGTCGCCCCTTTGTCTGCACTTTGACCGTCGAAGGAGCGCGGGCCGTCGACGGCGCCGCGGTGGAGCGGCGAAAAGGCCAAAGCTCGTTCGACATTGGGACAAGTTCCACACAGATAAGAAAGAAGTACGAAGATGATCATCCTGCTGGCACTGTTAGTTGTCCTGCTTTTCGTGGGAATTGGGTTCGCCGTGCATTTACTGTGGATCGCCGCCGTCATTTTCTTTTTCATCTGGCTCGTCGGGTTCGCTCTGGGACGCGGGGAGAGCGCGGGCAGGCATCACTTCTATCGGTGGTGAGCGGCTGCCGAGGCTCGTGGGCTCTCTGTGATAGCTGTGACTTACTTCTGCCACACAGCCTTGTCACAGCCGGTATACCGAGGATGTGCGGCTCCAAAGGGTGGTAGAATCATTGGTGGCACGACAAATTCCCTAACGTGTTGAGCCAGCGCAGGCCGGCTGGGGCGGTACTCCAGACCCTGGTAACGCGATCTTCGCAGCGCTCGAGTAGGAGAACGCCATGGCCCCGTTCGGGCCTTCTTTCTTTACCGTCTCTGGTCGACCTGGCGCGAGCGCGGGACTTCCTCCGGCCGCGGTCAGCGTCGTTCCCCGCAACGAGGGTCAGCGTGTACGAAAAATGGTCATCGGGTCTATGGGCTGGCACCGCCTGTCCCCCCCAACCGAACAGAGGCCGGACATGCCTGACAACCCGTCGATCAGACCGGAGATGGCGGGGGGTCACCATTTCGAGCTGCCACGGTCCCGCGACCTATTCAGACGGGCGGTACCGCAGATCCTAGAGGCGATCCTCGTCCCCCTCGGCCTGTTCTACGCCGCCCTCTCGGTGCTAGGGCCGAAAGGTGCCATCTGTACCGCTTTGGCCTGGAACTTCGCCGCCCTTCTGCGCCGGCTGTGGCGGCGCGAACGCCTGCCTGGTGTGCTCCTGCTCGGCACGGTCGGCCTGACCGCCCGTTCCGTCGTGGCGCTCGTGAGCTCGAGCAGCCTCTTCGTGTACTTCTTGCAGCCCTCCCTAGGCACGGCGCTGTTGGGTGGTGCGTTCTTGGTTTCTGTTCCCCTCGGCTGCCCATTGGCCGAGAAGCTGGCGCACGACTTCGTGCCCTTGCCGCCTTCGTTCTTCAAGCGGCCGAAGGTGCGCCAGCTGTTCATACGGATCAGCCTGCTGTGGGCACTAGTGAGCCTTACCAACGCAGCCGGCACGATCGCATTGCTGCTCAACGTGCCCATCGCTACGTTCCTGCCAGCCAAGACGGGCCTGTCGTGGGCGCTCACTGTGGCCGGCATAGTGCTCTCGTCGTGGTGGTTCCGCCGCGGCTTGCGCCGCGCCAACGCCGAGGCGGTGACGGTAGGCGCTGAGTGAACCCCTACCTCCTCGCCGTGGTCTCGGTAATTACAGCCAGCCCGCGAAGAGGACTCCAGCCACGTTCGACTTGGAGGTTGACCCGATGGCCACAGAACAAGAACCAGACGCTCGTCCCATCACCACCATCGCGACGAGCCGCGAAGGAGCGGTGTTGTTTGCGGCGATCCTGGCGCCGCCGATGAACCTTCTCGGCCCCGAGCTGGTGCGTGACCTGGTGACGCTCATCCGGTCTGCTGAAGCAGACGACTCCCTCAAGGTCGTGGTGTTCAGGAGTGCAGACCCCGACTACTTCATCTCGCACGTCGACCTGAACCGTGTTGCGGAATACCGAGCCGAAGCGGCATTACTGACCGGCGAAGCCTCGATCGCCAGCTTGTTCCGTCACCTGAGTACAAGCCGGTTGGTCACAATCGCACAGATCGAGGGACGCGTACGGGGGGCCGGGAGCGAGTTCGTGCTGTCGTGCGATATGCGCTTCGCCGCCCGCGAGACGGCGATTTTCGCACAGTTCGAATCCGCCTTCGGTCAAATCCCTGGCGGTGGCGCCACCCAGTACCTCACGCGTGTAATGGGCCGCGCCCGGGCGCTGGAGGTGTTGCTCAGCGCCAACGACTACGGCGCGGAGCTTGCCGAACGGTACGGCTGGATCAACCGAGCCTTGCCGGCTAGCGCGCTCGGCGATTTCGTCCAAGCGCTCGCCTACCGGATCGCAAGGTTCCCGTCAGGCGGCCAGACCGCTATCAAGGACCGCATCAACGGGATCACCCTCGCGCCATCGGACGACTTTCGTCGCGATTCCGATCTTTTTGCCGAGGAGGTCCACAGCGCCGAAACGCAGCGCCTGATCCAGACGGCGATGCGACGGGGCTTTCAGACTCGGGACGCCGAACTGGACCTGGCGCGAATGGTCGGTGAGCTGGGCGACGGGAACCCCATGAGGGCGAGCGCCGCGCCATGAGCAGGGAAACCAGACTTGCCGGCCAGACGGTCGTGGTGATCGGAGGCAGCTCCGGGATCGGTCTGGAGACGGCTCGACGCGCTCGAGAGGAGGGCGCTGAGGTGATCCTGACGGCCCGCGACCCCGATCGGCTTCATCGCGTCGGTCTCGAGCTGGGAGCTGCCACCGCGGCCTTCGACGTCAATGACGGCGACGGTCTCATGCGGTTCTTCACCGACCTGCCGGGACCCGTCGACCACGTGCTCGTTTCGGGGAGCGGCCCTCACTACGTACCCTTCTCGGAGCTCGACACCGTCGCGATTCGTCAAGGTGTCGAGCGGATCGTCTTATCGGTTCAGATTGCCCGCCTGGCGCGGGACGCGTTGCGGCCCCGAGGAAGCCTCCTGTTGATCGGTGGCACCAACGGCAGGCGGGCCTCCGCCGGGCCACTCATTTGTGCGGTCACCGCCGCCATGCCTGCGCTCGCTCGCAGCCTCGCCTTCGAGCTTGCGCCGGTTCGCGTGAACCTGCTCGCACCCGGATTTGTCGATACCCCGCTGTCCGCCGCAATCCTCGGGAAGGAGTTGGACGCCCGCCGCGAGCAGCTCCGCGCCACCCTGCCAATTCGACGCGTCGTGCAGCCCGAGGATGTCGGTGCCCTCGCAGTCGACCTGATGGTGAACACCGCGGTGACCGGTGCGACCTTCGACATCGACGGCGGCCAGCAGCTGGTCGAAGCCTGATCTCAAGTGGGTACCTGGGCCGGCCCGGCCTCATTCCGACGTGCTGATGAATGGGTAGTTGGTGTTGTCGATAATCGGGTCTATGCCAAAGAAGTCATTCAGGACGGATTCGGCGGTGCAGAAGGCGCCTTCGACCCAAGCCTGATCGTCGGAATACGCCGATCCAACTATGAAGATGTCAGCATCTACGCCGAAATCGTCGACAAGCTGGGTGGGCTTGCGGATCTTCCGTTGAACATCTCCCATGTTACAGTGGGCCGCCCACACGTGGTACCCGGCGCCGAAAGGTGGGTACGACCAGTCCATAAAGCGCGACTCCAATGGTTTCGGCACCATGTCGTACGTGGAGTTCGGTCCGAAATGCAACTCGGCTAGCTGCTTCCGCAGCATCCGTTCCATTCTTTCAGGAACCGTTCGGGGGCCTTCGAGCGGCTGGACGTCGTCCGCCATCGGGATGGCCCGGTCCTGGTCGGGTTCCAGCTCCATGGTCTTCCAGAAGTCGACGTACTGCTCGTCGTCGTAGCTGGCCAGCATGCCGTATACGGCCGTTTCGTGGTCCGAAGTTGCGTTATCTCCGAAGTACACGGCCATCCGTATAGGT
Source organism: uncultured Acidimicrobiaceae bacterium (assembly GCA_963750465.1). Lineage (GTDB taxonomy): Bacteria > Actinomycetota > Acidimicrobiia > Acidimicrobiales > Palsa-688 > Fen-671. Next base: position 804,922 of record CAVVRE010000037.1, on the reverse strand, counting down.
GTGTCGCTGATACTGGGCCCCATGGTGTTGCGCGTCGCGCATCTCAACAAAAGCGCTTCTTCCACGACGGTGAGGCGATTTTGAACAACGGATTCTACGTCTTTGACGAAGGCCGTCGTGGACTGGTATTGAGAGTTGTACACGTTCGATTTGCACAAAGCATCACAGTACGGCATTGGAAATCCCCCGTCGCCCAAGGCACCCACCACGTCCTTGGTGACCACGTACCCGGTTAGTAGGGCCGGGTATGGGGGCGGGGGTTGAGTGGCCTCGGACCACCACGGTGAGTCGAAGAACATACCGATCTTGTATGACGGCTGCATAATGACCGACTCGAGGTACAACCTGACCTTGGTGTCGTTGAGCACGTCCGTATCGCTGTCTTCCACTTTGGCGTAGCGGCTGCCTTGCGCTACCAGTTCGACGGAGTAGCGAGGCATCGCCAACCAGGCCGCATCCGTTCGACTACGTCCAGCGGGGGCCCAGGGATCCTGGCGCGTGGCATACGCGTACTCGATACCCGTTCCCCCCTTTACCAAGATGGAGTGCAGACGGGTGTTCGATCGATAGTCAATTTTCACGCCCGTTGCCGCGGCCAGGTCGACGATGGCCGCAAACAGTGCGCCGAACATTCCTGAATACCCGATGGCAAGCGTCGCATATCGGCTGGCCGGGTCGAAATCATCGTTGTTCAAAATGGAGTAGGCGGCGTGGGCGTTGATCACGTTCGACGTGTACCCGCCGGCGTCAGCGGCGTAGTCGTACCCTTCCGAGCCGAGTTTGTCGTACATCAGGTTCCAATAGCCGATGCCCTTGAGCAGTGCGCCCTTGGTGAACACGGCCCCTTCACCGGGATCGACGTCGATCGTGCCGTTCTCGTAGAACTTGTTCCATTCCGCTCGGGTCTTGTTCTTCTGCACGGCCAGATCTTCGACGATGCCCTCGCCTGACGAGGGCGCTCCCGTGGATCCGTAGCCATCGGCGTTGTAGGGCACCGGCGAGGCCGAGGTGATGTCATCGGCGTAAATGTTCTTGGACCTCAGGTACAGGAGGGTATTCGACGTGATGTTGAAGGGGACGGAGTACCCGTCGAGCCCGGTTCTTTCGATCACCGTCGTGACCAAGCGGTGACCGGGGGCCGTGTAGTCAGGCTTGTCGAGGTCGCCGGGATCCCAGGGCGCGTAACGCATTCCGCCCATTTCGACATAGGAGTGGGTCTTGTCGTCTCCATAGAACCAGGTGCAGATGCGCCCGCCTGGTTGCCGATCTCCGGGATGGGCGTCGGAGAAATCGTAGTTTCCCCAGTCGTAGAGCTCGAGGGTGTCGCCCCGGTTGAGCTGTTTGTCGTTGGCCTTGGCAGTCCGTGCGGTCCCGCCACCGAGAAGCCGCCAGGCCGTGTACAAGCCGGCCGGGCCCGCTCCAAAGATGGAATAGGTTTTGTGCGGCATACGGGCTCCTTTGATCTGTGGTCCGGTACTTCACACTCATCCGGTGGGCCAGGTGTCTCCGACTTCTTGCTCTACCGTCGACGATGGTGCGCTCGGCTGCGGCCAACGCCATTCCCAGCGCGGCGGGCGATGTCCGGCGCGATGAACTTATAGGTTCCCTCTTCCGTTCGTCGGCGCGAGCCAGGTGGAGCGTACCGGTACCCGGCCGACTTTGCAATAAAGGCATGCTCTGGAGGATGGCGGCCCAGTGCCGGCGAAGGTCGTGAGGTGCGACCCATTTAGGCCGCGCTCTAGATGTTGACGAACTCATTTCTTGGCTCGGTGAGCCTGCTCGTAATGGTCCGCCCGGACCATCGTGATAGGAGTGGGGTATGACTGTTAGCACCCCGAAAACGATGCAGGCGTGGGTGGTGAGCCGGCCCGGACCGATCGAGACCAGCCCGCTCAGGTACGTGGAGAAACCGGTGCCGGCGCCAGGTCCTGGCGAACTGCTGGTCCAGGTCTTGGCCTGCGCCGTCTGCCGCACGGACCTCCACGTCAGCGAGGGTGACCTGCCGGTCCACCGTGAGCATGTCACGCCTGGTCACATGGTTGTGGGCCTGGTAGCGGCGTTGGGCGAGGGCGTTACGGAGTACGCGATAGGGGGTCGGGTCGGTGTGGCTTGGCTGCGGTACACCGACGGGACCTGCGCCTATTGCCGCCGTGGCAACGAGAACCTCTGCCCTAACTCGCTCTACACGGGCTGGGACGCCGACGGCGGTTACGCCGAGTACACCACCGTGCCGGTGGCGTTCGCCTACCGGCTGCCCGTCGGCGTCGCTGACGTCGAGCTGGCGCCGCTGCTGTGCGCCGGGATCATCGGCTACCGGGCGTTGCTGCGCGCATCGCTGCCGGAACGGGGCAAGCTCGGGTTGTACGGGTTCGGTGACAGCGCCCACCTGGTCGCCCAGTTAGCACTGGCCCAAGGTGCCACTGTCCATGCCCTCACCCGTGGCGAGGCGTCCCAGCGGCTCGCCCTCGAGCTAGGCGCGGCGTCGGCCGGGGACGCATACGACGCCCCGCCGGAACCCCTCGACAGCGCCATCCTGTTCGCGCCGGTCGGCGACCTCGTACCGGTCGCGTTGCGGGCCCTGCGCCGGGGCGGAGTCCTCGCCGTCGCCGGGATCCATCTGAGCGACACACCGCCGCTGAACTATGAGCACGAGCTGTTTTACGAGAAGGAACTCCGCAGCGTTACCTCGAACACCAGGCACGACGGCCGGGAGTTCCTCGACCTCGCCATCCAGTACCACGTCCGGGCCACCACTCATGTGTACCCCATGTCACAAGCACAACGGGCGCTACAGGACCTCAAGGCCGGCCTTTTCGACGGGGCGGCTGTCCTCGTCAATGGCCAGGACCCCCCGCAATGACCCGTACGATATGCAGCGGTCCGACATGTCCGTGTCACAACTTGCGCCTTCAACGACCCACCGATCAGGAACGGGGCCCGACGGTCGGCGTAATTTGGTGCAGACGCCCGGTCGACGGCGTTGTCCTGTGTTTCTTATCCTAAGGAGTGACGATGGCACGTACTGTTGCTGACGTTGTTGTAGCGACATTAAGGGCATCGGGCGTTCGGCGGGTGTACGGACTGCCGGGCGACTCGTGAACGGTTTCACCGATGCCCTTCGCCGGGATGGTGAGATCTCATGGCAGCACGTACGCCACGAGGAGGCAGCCGCTTTCGCAGCCTCCGGCGAGGCCGCCATGACAGGCGAACTAGCCGTATGCGCCGCTAGTTGCGGGCCCGGCAACCTGCACTTAATAAATGGGCTTTTCGACGCTCAGCGAAGCCGGGTGCCGGTGTTGGCCATCGCCGCCCACATCCCCCGGGTCGAGATCGGCGGGGCTTATTTCCAGGAGACCCACCCTCAGGAGCTGTTCCGGGAATGCAGCGTCTACTGCGAACTTGTCAGCATCCCCGAGCAATTGCCGCGGTTGCTGCAGATGGCGATGCGCGCCGCGCTGACATTGCGCGGCGTGGGTGTGGTGGTGGTGCCGGGCGAGGTCTTCCTGGACGAGGCACACGGTGACACGTCACCCATCTCGGTCCGGTCCACTTCGTCAGTGGTCTGTCCTGACGCGACTTCACTGGCCGCGGCTGCGGCGGTGCTCAATTCGGCCAAGAGCGTCACCATCCTGGCCGGCGCCGGCTGCCAGGGCGCCCACGAGGAAGTCGTCGCTCTTGCTGGTGCGCTGAAGGCTCCCATCGTGCACTCCTTGCGCGGTAAGGAATTCCTGGAATACGACAACCCCTATGACGTGGGCATGACGGGCTTGCTCGGCTTTAGCTCCGGCTATAGGGCGATGGAGCACTGCGACGCCCTGCTAATGCTGGGGACGGACTTCCCCTATCGGCAGTTCTACCCGCCAGCCGGCGTGCCGGTAATCCAGGTCGACCTTCGGGGCGAGCACCTGGGGCGACGGCGAGCTGTCGATGTACCCCTGGTCGGCGCGGTGAAGGACACCGTCAAAGCGCTGCTGCCTCTTGTCACCTCAAAGCCCGACACCGACCACCTCGACCGAATGCGCGGGCACTATTCAAGAGCTCGCAAACGCCTTGATGCCCTTGCGGATCAGCGCCGGCACACGACCCCAGTCCATCCGCAGCTTGTGGCGGCCGCAATCGACCGAATGGCGAGCGACGATGCCGTCTTCCTCGCCGATGTAGGGTCCCTTACGGTCTGGGCGGCCCGCTACCTCACCATGAACGGACGGCGGCGCCTGCTCGGTTCGTTCAACCACGGGAGTATGGCCAACGCGTTGCCGCAGGCTATCGGCGTGCAGGCGAGCCAGCCGAGCCGCCAGGTCATTACGCTCTCCGGCGACGGTGGCGTGGGCATGCTTCTAGGAGAGCTCATTACGTTGCACCAGCAGCAGCTGCCGGTCAAGGTGGTCATATTCAACTACGGCGCTCTGGCGTTCGTCGAGCTGGAAATGAAGGCGGCGGGCATCGTGAACTTCGGCACAGATCTCAACAACCCGGACTTCGCCGCTTTGGCCCAATCCATTGGATTGTATGGCGTACGGGTGGAAAAACCGGACGACCTGGGCGCCGCTCTCCGGGACGCATTCGACCATCCTGGCCCTGCCGTCGTCGACGTGGCCACGTCTCGGGAGGAATTGTCACTGCCGCCGAAGATCACGCTCGAGCAGATCAAGGGTTTCACGCTCTACGCCGCCCGAACGGTCCTTAGCGGCCGAGGCGACGAGATCGTGGAACTGGCCAAGACCAACCTGAGGGACATTAGCGCCGAATAGCTCTGCTATGTGCCAGGTCGAAAAGAGACGAGCATGACAACTGAACTGGTACTCCTTGGAACGGCCGGCGCACCAATGCCGGTCGCCGGCCGGGCCGGGATCTCGTCTGCGCTCATAGTCGACGACCGAGTCTTCGTCATCGACTGTGGCCGCGGGTCGCCATCGGCCTTCGTGGATGCGGGGCTTGACTTTTCCCGGCTGGAGGCGGTGTTCCTCACCCACCTCCATGTCGACCATGCCGGTGACCTACCGGGCATGCTCCTCTACCCGTGGGGGATCCGCGAGGGCGACGACGGCCCGCTCGCTCCGATCCGCGTCTACGGGCCGTCGCGACCCGAGACAGTGCCCAGAGGTGATCACACTTTCCATCGCGAGACGACGATAAACGCGGAGCTGCCGTTCCCCGGAACGGCGGACTTGGTCGCCAACATCCTCGCCAGCTTCGCGTACCACCTGAACGTCATGCCGCTGGATTGCCACATGCCGGACCCGGGCGCGCTCGTCCGGGGGATCGACATTTCCGTCCCCCCATGTGCTGAAGGCGCCGCTCAGGTCCCGGGTGTGGTCCTCGACGATGGAGTTGTCCGGGTCACAACCGTGGCTGTGATGCACGGCCGGGCCACACCGGCTCTCGCTTACCGCTTCGACACCCCCGATGGCTCCGTCGTTTTTTCTGGCGACACTACGGTGAACGACGCTCTGAATACCCTGGCGCAGGGTACCGACATCCTCGTGCACTCGGTGGCCGACCTTGGCTACCTCGAGCGGCAAGGCTTCCGGGATGCCGCCCTCGAGCGGTTGGCCGCGCTGCACACCGATGTCACCAAGGTGGGAGGCGTCGCCGAACGGGCACGGGCGCGAGAGCTCATCCTCAACCACTACCTGCCGGCTGAACGGGACGCCATAACTGATGTTGAGTGGAAAGAGCGCGCCAGTCAGGGTTTCGGCGGGCAAACCACCGCCGGCCGTGACGGCCTGCGGCGGACCGTGACTACCGAGAGATAGCGTTAGGCCGGGTAGGAGCGGGTACATCGAGAAGTGGTTCGTCGCACCGGCCCTAGGACACTTCTTCTATGGCGCGGTCGACGACTCTGCGGGCTGCGTCCCACAATCTCCTGTTGGCCGGCGAGGGCTCGGCCGCGAAAGCGTCCGCCGCCATGGCTTCCCTGAAAAGTGCGTCTTCTATCTCTTGCCTGGTCACTTTTGTCCTCCGTTTAATAGATGTTCGACCAGGTTCCTTAGATGCAAACAATAGAAGCCTGAAAATCTGAGCGGAGCTCAGAGCTCCCCCTGGGTACTGGGCCGAGTGCGGTCCTTAAGGCCCGCCGGCGCCCCAACGCAACCGGTCAGCTTGCCGTCGGGGTTGAACCCGCTCGTCTGGACCTGCCCCCGGCTTTCGCCGGCTGGGGACGCGACCTCCCCGGGTTGCGCCTACCTCCGGCCGGTCAACACTGGGTGATTGGATGACCTCGAGGCCTGGCCGCCACCCGTAGAGCGCCGGCGCACTGCCATCACGACGGCAGGTACCGGCGCTCCCTTTTCCCCCGGCGACAGGGGGTGGTTGTTACGTACCTGCGATAGCCGCAACGGGGAGGTTGGCGCTCAGCCCGGCCGGGATGCCCCCGGCGTGGGCGTCTCCGAAGCCATAGACGTTCCCGTCGGCGCCGGCCATGAAGTAACCGCCGTTATCCGGGGTCAGCGCTATGCCAACGACATTGCTGACCCTGACACCCTGGCCCGGTAGGGACCCGTAGAACCGGACCCCGGTCCCGAAGACGAAGGCGCCGCCGTCACCACCGACGAGGACGTAGCCCGTCCCCGTGGACGAAGGCAGGATGGCCATGATGTCTTGCACATGCTTGTGTAGGCCTGGCAGCGAGCCATAGAACCGGCTCTGGCCGAACGTGAACACGCCACCATCGGCGCCCACCAGCAGGTAGCCGCCTCCACCTGGGGTGGAGACCATGCCCACAATGTCCTTCACGTGGAGGTGGATCCCCGGTATCGAGCCGTGGAACTTGGCGTCGCCGAAGGTGAAGAACCCTCCGTCCGCCCCGACCAGGTAGTAACCCCGGCCGTCCGTTGTGGGCGCAATGGCCACAATGTCCGATACGTGCAAGTTGATGTCGGGCAGGTCGCCATAGAACTTGGCGTCACCGAACGCCATGACCGTGCCATTAGCGGTGACCACCCAGTAACCGTGGGCGGTGAGGCTGGACGCGATGCCGACCACGGGGCCGGTACTGGAGGAGGTGCCGGCGTTACCGAGCGCCTGCGCCCCGCCGGATCCGAAGACCTGGCCATTGCGGGTGACGAGCCAGTAGCCCGGCGCCGGCAGTTGCACGGATTCGGAGTAGGTCTGCGAAGCGGCGGCGTTGAAATTGCCGAAGCCTGAGTAATAGGTCTGTACCGAGCGGGGCCCGGCCGAGAAGAAAGTGGTCGAGCAGGTGGCGTTCCCGGCGTGGACGTCGAGGCCAACATTGGTGCACCCGCTGATCGGTTGACCGTTGCTGAAGAAGGTGACCGTCCCCCCCTCAGGTACGGGAGCCACGCTCGCCGTATAAGTCACAGTGCTGCCCACGGTTACCGGGTTGGCCGACGGCGAGACCGAAACGGTAGGCGTGGTCCGGGGGGGCACGGTTGTAGTGGTGGTCGACGTTGTGGTCGTGGCCGGCGGCACGGGACCGCTGGTGTACACGTTGAGCTCGTCGATCGACCACCAATAGTTGGCCGTGGTGCCCTGGTCGAGCACCACTCTCAGATAACGGGCGGTCTGCGCCGGGAACCTCACTACCTGTGAGGCGCTGGTCCCCTTGCAGGTGGCCACCGCAGACCACGAGGTGCCGTTGTTGGAAACCCCCACGTTGAACACGCGGGCATAGTCATTGGGCGAGTTCGGGGTGGCCATGACCAGTTCGTCGAACGACTGTGGTGCGCCCATGTCCAGTTTGAACACCATGCCTGCCGCCTGGTCCTTGTTGCTGCTGAACCGCGTTGACAGGTTGCCGTCGAGCGCCAGCGCCGGGGCGTCGCTGGCCTCGTACACGGTGTTGCTGCTGGCGGCCCAGCCAGCGCGGTCGAGAGCGGTGCCGGTGACCGGCGCGTAGCAATCAGTGGTGTAAAGGTTGAGCTCGTCGATCGACCACCAGTAGTTGACGCCCGTGGTGAGGACGATCTGGACGTAGCGCGCCGTGTGGTCGGGGAAGCTGACCGTTTCGTCGTGCCCGGAACCCGCGCAGCGGGCGACCGTGGACCACGAGGTCCCGTTGCCAGAAACCTCTACTACGAAGGCGCGGGCGTAGTCAGTAGGGGAGCCAGGCACGTTCATCGACAGCTCGTTGAACGTCTTGTCCGAGCCAAGGTCGACGCGGAAGTAAAGGCCAGCGGACTGCAACTCGCCCGTGCTGAAGCGCGTGGCCGAGTTGCCATCGAAGGCATGGGCCGGGGCATCTTCCTTGCTTGGGTGGGCATTGGTACTGCCCACCCAGCCGTCGCGGCCGAGGGCCGTGCCGTCCACGCTGGCCGCGCAGTTGTAATTGCTCGAGGCCGTGGTGGCCGCAGGAGGTTCGTTGACGCGCTGGGCAAAAGCGGTCGGGATGGAGGGGGCCAGGAAGGCCGCCACGACCGCTGCCCCTGCCCCCAGCGCCAGCCCGGCCCCAGCGCGCCAGGAATGTGGGTATTGCCGTCCGTTGGTCATTATGTCTCCCAGGTGTAGTCCGGTACTCCTACTTAGGAGCTTTCCCACGATTTGGTAATTTCTCCTTGATCAAACTGTGAGGGCTCATTGAGCAGTTTGTGATCGATGCGTGAAGTCCCTGGGCGCCCGGGTGGACGATTCCAATTCGGCGGCCGTTGGGCCAGGTTGAAGCTGCGCAGTGCACGTCTGGAGTTACTTTGAGGTGAAGGCGCCCACCGACTAACCACCGTGACGGTAAAGCGGTCGCCGCACCTGCGGGATAGACAATTCAGGCGCCGAAGGGCTGGATATTTGGCGCAAAAGAGCTGGATATTGGGACGGATGGGGCCGATTTGGGCGCGGCAGATGCTTTCGGTCGCGATCGGGCGCAAAGTTTTCACGCGAACGCGACCAGAAGTCTCTACTGCACCCAGAAACCGGTCGCGGGTCGGCCCACCGCCAGCCAAATTGTCATACTGCACCCAGCAACCAGTCGCCGGTCGACGCGCCCGCAAGGAAAATTGTCAATCCAGGTGGAGCTTGACGGGGCGGGGATTGCACGTTGCGTAGGGTGTGGGGAGCCTGGGTGCGCGAGGTCGAAAGCGAGGTCGAAAGCGAGGTCGAATTGCTCGATCTCCCGGCTCCACGGGACCTCCGGCCCGACGAACTGCTGGACGAAGTCCACGCTGCTGGCGTTGGGCACTGGGGATGATATCGCCAGGCTCGGGGGCTGGGATCTTGGCCGGCGTCCGCCGATGGCGTTAGGAGTAGAGGCAGCTGGAGTGGTCCTCGCCGTCGGGGAGGGCCCGGTCAGCTTCAAGCCGGGGGACCGGGTCGTGGCGCACTCGGCACCGCTGCGGGACCAAGGCGCGTGGTCGGAACAGCTCGTGGACGGTCGCTCGCCGGCATGGGGTGACCAGGCCCGAGCCCACGTGGGCGACCGAAGTTTTGACGCGGCCATAAACGCGGTGCCAAATGGAGCGGCCTCGGTGCTCGACCTCGTCAGGGATGGCGGCCGGTTAGCCATTCATCACTTCTGACCCGCCGCCGGAGCAGCGCGGCGTAGGGGTGCACGAAATCCATGTGGCGCCCGACGGAGCACGGCTGCAAAAGGCTAACCGCCATGCAGGCGACGGGCGCCCTCGAGCTCCCGGTAGGAGCGGCTTACCCTCTGGGGTCGGCCAAGGAGGCATTCGCCCACGTCCTGCGGGGAAGTGGCGGCCACGCCATCGTCGTGAGCCCCGGCCCTCGAACAGGGCGTCGCTGAGGACGCCATCCGCCCGCTTGATTCACCGTTAGGTGGATAGGTCCGGCGTTCGGTCAGGTTCCTCGCTGGCGTATTCCTCCGTCGTCACTACCTGCTCCTGCACGCCGCGTTGTAGGCCGAGCCGGGCCACGATGGCGGCGACGGCCATGATGCCCGCCATGACAAAGAAGACGGTGCGGGTCGCGTAGGCGAAGTCAAGCCTGACGAAGTGGGGGATGGGGCCGACGTGGCCTCCCTGGGACTGGGAGATTTTGGAAGCTTGGCTGGCCGCTCGGTCAGGCGGGACCCCCTGTGAGACCAACGATGAGTTGACCTGCGAGCGAAACTGGTCGACCAGGACCGTCCCCAGGATGGCGAGCCCGAGGCTGGCGGCATAGTTCCGGACCGTCTGGGTGATGCCAGTCGCTTCGCCATACGACAGCCGGGAGGCCCGGTTGACGGCGTCAGTGCTCGCCGGAGTGAGCATGAAGCCCATGCCGGCGCCGGCAATTATGACGTAGATGATCTGGGACGAGAAATTGAGGTCAGTCATCTTGCTGGCCCACAGCCCGTAACCGACGGCGGCCACGGCGCACCCGGCCACGACGGGGAACTTGGCGCCGCGACGGTCGAGAATCCTCCCTCCCATTTGGGAGGCCACGACGAAACCGAGGAAGAAGTACAGCAGGAAGAGCCCCGCCTGCTGGGCCGTCTTGTCCAATGCGATCTGGGCGTACTCGCTGGAGAAGAAGAACAGGGGTACGAAGGTCAACATGGAGATGCCGAGCACCAGGTTCTCCACCAGGAAGGGCCGGACCCTGAAGATCCGCACCTGCATAAGCGGGGCCTCCGTGCGGTATTCGACGAAGTAGAAGGCCACCAACATCCCCAAGCCAATAGCGATGGACAGCCCGATCAACGGGTTCCCCCACCCCCAGAACGCCGATTGTTGGAACCCGAACACGCTCAGGGCCACACCGCCCGCAATGAGGACCAGGCCTCTGTAGTCGACCGGAGCCGGCCGGTGCTCGGTCACGGGTTTGGCCAGGGCAATCAGGAAGAGGGCGATCAGCGCGACGGGGATGTTGACCCAGAAGATCGCCCGCCACGTCCACTCAGTCAGGTAGCCGCCGAGGACCGGGCCTATTGCCGTTAGTCCTCCGGCCAGGCCGAAGAAAATGGCCAGCGCTTTTCCTCGCTCGCGGATGTCGAACGTTTGAACGACGATGGCCAGCGCGGCCGGGAACATCAGGGCGCCACCGGCGCCCTGGACGGCCCGGAAGGTAACGATCCAAGCCTCGGCCAGGCTCCCCTTGGGGGTCAGGCCGCACAACGCCGACGCCCCGGCGAAGACGATCACGCCGATGACCACCATCTTCGTGTGCCCCTTCGTATCGGCCAGCCGGCCGCCGAAGGCGAATAGCGCGGCCAATGAAAGTAGGTAGGCATTGACCGCCCACTGCACACCTGTGCTGGTAAGCCCGAGTTCCTTTTGGATCTCTGGTACCGCGATTGACACGATCGTTTGGTCGATGAACGTCATGGCAACGGCGAAGATCATCGCGGCCAGAACAAGGTTTCGTGGGCTACTACGCGCGGTCCCGGGGAGGCTCATGGAGTTTTTTCCTCTCCTAAATTGGTCTTAATTTGTGCGAATCCTGAATTTGTACAATCCACCCGTCGGTCTTGGGTTAGCCCTGCTGAGCTCGAACATCTCCACCGAGCTAAGGGCTAGCCCCTCCTTCTGTCAAGTAGGTTCTTCTCGGCCCGCCAATGACGACTGTAGCCAAATGCTCAGCGATGGCCTAGAACCCCGCCAGACCGGCGAGGCCTTGTCTGCGGCCCCGTCAGATCACCTTCCGTCCCTGTCAGAGTCGTACCTCATTCAACAAGTGCCCGAGGAGGAGCGGCAGTCGCCCTATCTGTTCGACTCCCGGCGCTCGTGGCCGTTCATCGCTCTGCCGGTACCCAAATGACACGCCCGGCCCGGGCCCGGTGCATCAGGGCCCTTCCGTTTATTAATGCCGGGCCATCTCTTTTCTAATATAAAGGGAGCCCCGAAAAGGGGTCTTTGTTGTTAGCCGAGAACCTCGCCGACGCCGGCGGCGGCCTGCCGGCTTGACGAGCGTGGTTCCTAGTGCCAGCCACCCGGTTTGGACAAGCCGTTCAACCAGTACGGCATCAAGTCGGACCGAGGCAGGTCAGCACGGTGGCGCCGAGCCGGGACGCGGCTGGCCGCCGGCCTTCCGCGCCGTCGCCTTACCCAGGGGTTGACATTGACGCCCGCATGATGTCATAATGATGTCAGAAAGGTGAGGAGGTGACATTGTGGGTCCATGGACGACGAGCGTGATGGCCGAGCAAAGGCTGGTTTACCTGCGGGCAGAGTCGTCGCGTCATGGCCGCTACGGTGGCGCGCATCGTGGGATGGCAGCGCGCATGGTCGAACGGAATAGGGTCGAACGGAATATGGTCCAACGACACAGGGTCGAACCGCGTAGGGACGAACGAAGCACGCGGAGATGGCAGCGCATCTCGGAGTGGGCCGGGTACAGGATGATAGGCATCGGGTGCCGCTTGGCCCGGCCGGCAGTGGTGGCCCGAGTGCAGGCGGAACTGTAGGGGACTGGCCTGCGGATCTCTGTTGTCGCGGCAGGACTGGCTAAGGACCTGGAGGCTCTGGGCGCCCTGGGTGATGAGACGACGGCCAAAGCTGCTCGCCTGCTCGCCATGGCCATGCAAGGCCCGATTACAGCCAGGGTCCTCGAGATCCTCGGCCAACTGGCTGTGGAGCTCGGAGAGTCGCTGCCCGAGCACACGGTCGAGGTGCGTCTGGTCGGCGACGACGCCGAGATCGTGGTTGACATGGCCGGCCGAGGCCAGCCGGACCTGGAGGGTGACGCCGACGCTCGCATCACTCTGCGGCTGTCGGCCCAGCTGAAAGCGAGGGTCGAGGCCGCTTCTGCTCGGGAGGGGATGTCGGTCAACACGTACATCGTGCGCGCCCTCAACCAGCAGGCTCGGCCCGAACGAGGGACCAAGGTCGGGCGCCGTCTGAGTGGCTATGGCCGCAGCTGAAACGCTGCGCATGTTCGAGAACAGTGGGAGCCGAGACAGTCGGAGCCGAGACAGTGCGAGCCGAGACAGTGGGAGCCGAGACAGTGGAAGGAGGCCCGTAGTGAGGCAGGAAAAGTTCGAGACGCCTGGCCAGGTCGAGGTGCTGGTTGACAACAAATTGGGCGACGTGCGGTTGAGTACCCACGCCTCTCCGACCACCGAGGTCGACCTGAGAGCTGATGGCGTCCGGGGAGACCAGGTGGTCGAAGACGTCCGGGTCGAGCACGAGGGTTTCGATGGGAAACAAAGGGTCGTAGTCGAGGTCCCGTACGAGCTCGGCTTCCTGCGCCATAATTCGGTCGCGGTCACCGTTACGGTCCGTCTGCCCGAGGGTGCCTTGATAGACGTAGAGACGATCTCGGGAAAGGTGTCCGGAAAGGGCTACCTGGGCGGAGCGAAAGTGAGCACCACGTCCGGGAACGTTTCGCTGGGTTCCGTGGACGGGGACGTCGTCGTCCACAGCGTAAGTGGAGATGTCACCGTCGAGTCCGTCACTGGTGGCACTCAGGTGGCGACGGCGTCGGGCTCGGTTCGCTGCAGGGCCCTGAAAAAAGCGGGCACTGTCAGAACGGTTTCGGGGGACATCGACGTCGCCTCGACTGAAGCTCGCGTGACGATCGAGACGTCGTCGGGTGATGTCAGTGCGGGTGAGTTGGAGGACGGCTGTGACATGAAGACCGTCTCAGGCGATCAGCGCGTCCGCCGCCTCGTGGCCGGCGAGGCTGAGTTCAAAACGGTAAGCGGCAGCATGACTATCGCGGTGGCCAGAGGGACAGCGGTAACGATCGACGCCGAGTCATTGAGCGGGGCCCTTAGCTCTGAAATCGAGCTTTCGACCGACGAGCCGGATGGCGCGGTACCTGACGAGCAGGCCGGGCCGCACGCTGAAGTGAGAGCGCGCACTGTCAGTGGTGACGTCCGGATCAAGCGGGCCTCGGTCTGACCCGTCCTCCTCAGCTGGGCCGGGAGTAGCTCCCAACGGGACCTCGGGATCTTCTGGATCTAGATTGGGCCCAGACGCCATGTACCGTGAATACGCCATAAGCGACGCCCAGCTAAGAAGAGGTAACGGCGGCTCACTGTCAACTGACCAGGTCGGCCAGTACGACGAGCAGGGTTACCTCGTGCTACCCGGCCTACTGAGCGAGCAGGACCTCGCCCCCGCCCGAGGCGCCATGATGGAGAAAGTCGACCAGGTCGCCCACGCCCTTTTCGAGGCCGGTCTCATCGGGGACCTTCTGGCCGATGAACCATTCGAGACCAGGTTGGCCACGCTGTTCGAGTCGTTGAGCGGCGAGGATTTTGTCGCCTTTACCGGACAGAGCTGGCGTGACCGCCTGCCTGGCTACTTCCAACTTTTGAGCAATACCAAGGTCCTTGACGTGGTGGAGAGTTTGATCGGGCCTGAAATCTTTGCCAACCCGGTTTACAATGTGCGGCCCAAGGTCCCACGGGTGGCCGCCGGCGAAGTCCCCTGGCACCAGGACAAGTCGTACTGGCCGGGGGCGATGAGCAACCCGGTGATAACCGTCTGGATCGCCCTGGTAGATGCCACCTTGGAGAACGGTTGCCTTCGTATAATTCCCCGGACGCAGAGCGAGGCGGTGGGCGGGTTTCACTTCGAGACCTACTCCGGCACGGCGTACCGAGAGCTGGACGATGAGCAGGTCGGCCCGCTGAAGGGCCGGGCTCGGGCCCTTCCCGTGGATGTCGGGTCGGCCATCATTTTCAATGACCGGTTCATCCATTCCTCCGGGCCCAACCTATCGAAGCATGTCCGCTGGAGCGTGGACCTGCGGTACCAGCCGGCGGACCAGGACCCCATGCCGCAGCACGGGGCCGGTTTTCTGGCCAGGAGCCGGGCACATCCCGAGCGGGTGGCCAGCCTGGACGACTGGCGCGCCGGACGGATGGAGGCGGCACAAATGGAAGGGGCACCGTGATGGCCCGAACGGCGGAACGGCCCTAGTTAGCCTGACGACCGACCCTCAGCGTATTGTGGCCCGTTATGGCGTGACCCGGGGCGTCCGGGCTGCTTGACAGGGGAAGAGATCGAGCTGTGTTCGGCATAGTCCAGGTAGGTATGGGAATGTGGGGCCAGGACTGGGCGACCCGGGTTTTCCCGGCCGTCCCGAACGCCCGGTTGACCGGTTGTGTCGACTCGCGGGCGGCAGCCTTGGCCGAGGCGAAGAAACTCGGGCTGGTGGACGACGACCGGTACTTCACCTCTCTCGAAGCCGCGCTTGACCGGGTGGACGCGAGGGCTGTCCTCGTCACGACCGACCTCCCCTCCCACCTAGCTATGGTCAAGGCCGCACTCAAGGCCGGTAAGCACGTCCTGGTCGAGAAGCCCTTTGCGGCGTCGGTACCCGAGGCGCGCGAAGCGGTCGACCTGGCCGACAGCCTCGGCCTAACTTTGATGGTCAGCCAGAATTACCGTTTCTTTCCTGCCGTGCGGGCGGTGCAGCATCTTATGAGCGAAGGGCGCCTGGGCCAGCTCCTGCACATCGACCTTGACTTCCGCCGTTACTCGCCCCCCAGCCCGACGAGGTCGCGCGGTCATCGCGACTGGGACCAACCGCTGCTCATGGACATGTCCATCCATCACTTCGACCTACTGCGTGCGGTCACCGGTACCGAGCCGACCTCGGTGTACTGCCGGACTCACAACCCGGCCTGGGCCGGGTTCAAGGACCCCCCGGAGGGAACTGCTTCTATCGATTTCGCCAACGACATAACTGTGAATTATCGGGGTAGTTGGCTCCATCCCGGCCCGAAGACGCTATGGGCCGGCGAATGGCGCATGGAGTTCGAAGAGGGGGAGCTCTGGTGGACGAGCCGGGGGGACCTTCAGTCCGACCTGCAAGATGAGGCCTGGCTCTACGACCACCACGCCCAACGAAGTGCCGTGGCCTTGCCGCACCTAAAACATGTAGATCGCGCGGGCGCCCTCGATGCCTTCATCACGGCCGTCTCGAATGGTACGGAACCAGAGAGCTCGGGGAGGGAGAACCTCGGGAGCCTGGCCTTCGCTTACGCCGCGGTTGAGTCTTCTATGGCCCGGGAGCCGGTCGCCGTTCCCAACGTGGTCGCCGACTAACTGTCCGGGCTTCGGCCCCGGGGTGCGGGCCGGGTGCCGCCCCAACAGCGCGGCCCCAACAGTGCGGCCAACACCGTGCGGCCCACAACCGTTCGATCGCAAACCATCAAAAGGAGAGCCGAGATGCCCGAACCGCAGGCTGAAAGTAACGGCCAGGTGACCAGGGTGACCGTGTGGAACGAGTTCGTCCACGAGCGCAAGGACGAATCGGTGCGCGCTATTTACCCCGACGGAATGCACAGAGTGGTAGGAGCCGCGCTCGAGCGTTACCTGGGGGATGCCGTCAGCGTCCGGTATGCCACCCTCGACCAACCCGAGCATGGTCTCACCGACGAGGTGCTGGAGGAGACCGATGTCCTGACTTGGTGGGGCCATTGTGCCCACGACCAGGTTTCCGACGAGGTCGTCGACCGGGTCGCTAAACAGGTATTGCAAGGTATGGGCCTGGTCCCCATGCACTCGGCCCATTACTCGAAGGTTTTCAAGCGGCTCATGGGTACCGGGTGCGGGCTGCGTTGGCGCAACGCCGAAGACCGGGAGCTCGTTTGGTCGGTCAACCCGGGCCACCCTATATGCGAAGGTGTGCCCATCCCGATCGTTATCCCGCGCCAGGAAATGTACGGCGAGTTCTTTGACATCCCGCAACCGGACGAGCTCGTGTTCATCAGTTCGTTTACCGGCGGTGAGGTGTTCCGGAGCGGATGCTGCTTCACCCGTGGTCGAGGCCGGATCTTCTATTTCTCACCGGGCGACCAGGAATACCCCGTCTACCACAACGAAGCCGTAACCCGTGTGATCGCCAATGCCGTCCAGTGGTGTACCCCGAGCCGGCGCACCACGGACGCCATGTTGGCGGCGCCCAACGCACCCTCTGGCTGGTTCGATGGAGAACGCGGCTACGAGGGTATCTAGTGGCCCTTCACGTATCGCGCCATAAGCCGGTCCGGACATCTCCGTTGAAGCGAGCGAGGCTAAGGAGTTGGGGTCTGACATGAAGATCACCGATGTAAAGACCTTCCTGGTGCACGACCGGGAGCGGCCGAAGCGGAACTACACGTTCGTGAAGATCTATACCGACGAGGGGCTCACTGGCCTCGGCGAGGCTGGCATCAATGGTAAGGAGCTCGCCGTCCAGGGGCTCATTGATACTTACCGCCCCATCCTCATCGGGATGGACCCGGCCCGTATCGAGCACATCTGGCAAACCCTGTGGCGGGGGCAGTTCTTCCGCGGCGGTCACGTCCATTCTGCCACGGTGGCGGCCATCGACCTCGCCCTTTGGGACCTAAAGGGCAAGGCGCTGGGAGTACCGGTGTACGACCTTTTAGGGGGCAGGACGCGGGACTATGCCCGCTGCTACTGCCACGTCCAGCGCCCCCATGACCGCGATACCCGGCGGGACGGGATCGATGAAATGGTCGCTTATGCAAAGGCCCAGGTGGCCGCGGGGTGGCGGTTCGTCCGGTTTGGCGCCGGGGAAGGCAGAGCCGAGGTGGACGATGGCGTGTACGAGCAGTCCGCGGCACTGCGCTGGACGGTGGCGGCCTTCGGTGCGCTGCGCGACGCGCTCGGCCCCGAGGTCGAAATATGCGTCGATTTTCACCAGCGGACCACTCCCGTCTACGCCGTCCAACTCGCCGGTGAGCTCGCCCCGATGCGGCCTTTTTTCATCGAGGACCCCTTGCGCGCTGAAAACGCCGCTGAATTTGCCCATCTCCGGTCGCAGATATCGGTACCGATCGCCACGGGCGAGCAGCTGGCGAGCAAATGGGAGTGGCAGGTCCTGATCGAAAAGGATCTGATCGATTATTGCCGGGTCGACCTCTGCATCTGCGGAGGGTTGACGGAGAGCCGCAAGATCGCGGGCTGGTGTGAGACGCACTACATCGAACAGGTCCCACATAACCCGCTTGGACCGGTCTCCACGGCCGCCTGCCTTCATTTCGACCTTTCGACCCCGCTGTTCGCCGTCCAGGAGCTCACCTGGCGGCCCGGGGTCCTCGACGGAGTGGTGCGTACCGACATGCGTCTCGACGGCGGCAACCTTTACTCCGGCGGCTCGCCCGGTTTAGGGGTGGAGCTCGACGAGGACGCCGCCCAGGCGTTGCCCTTCCAGCTACCGGGGCTGAACATTCTCCGACGGGAGGACGGGTCGGTATCGGATTGGTGAAGCCGTCGGTCTCGCCGCTCTGGGTACCGTCGGCCGGGCGGACAGCGGCGTCGAACCTGTCCCGTTGGTGTGACGAGCGGGGCTTTGGTTCTTACGACGAAGCGTGGGAGTGGTCGGTCGACTCCACCACCGCTGGCGAATTTTGGCGAGAAATAGCCGAGTATTGCCGTATTTCTTGGCGTAACCCGCCGGTGGCGGACCTGGAGCCGGCGCCCGAAACAGTGACGGGGTACCGCTGGTTCCGGGCTGGCCAGCTCAACTATGCCGAGAGAGCCCTCCGGGGGCCGCCGAACGGGCCCGGTTCTGTGGCCGTAGTCGGCTGTTCGCAAACTCGCCCTGGAAGCGAGCTGACGTGGGCCGAGCTCTCGGACCTGGTGGCTCGGGTGCGCTCAGGGCTCCTCCGCGCCGGCATCGGCCTGAGCGATCGTGTCGCCGGCTATCTTCCCAACATCCCCGAAACTCTGGCCGTCATGTTGGCGTGCGCCAGCGTGGGCGCCATCTGGACTTGTTGCTCCCCGGAAATGGGGGTCACCGGCGTCCTGGACCGGCTGTCGCAGGTCGAGCCGGCCGCACTGCTCAGCGTCGACGGCTATCGGTACGGCCGACTGGTCGTGGACCGGAGGGACGAAGCGCAAGCCGTTCGCGCCCGGCTCCCAACGGTGCGCACGGCGGTGTGGCTCCCGTACCTTGAGTCCGAGAGCCCGGCGCCGGCGGGTTGGGATGAATGGGCCGATTTTGTTTCTGCCCCGGGGCCGCTCGAGTTCGCAGCGCTCGATTTCGACCACCCGCTCTACATCCTCTTTTCGTCGGGGACGACAGGCAAACCCAAACCAATTGTCCACGGTCACGGCGGGATCCTCCTCGAGCACGCCAAAGTCCTCCGGCTCCACTTCGACCTGGGGCCAGACGACCGGTTCTTCTGGTTCAGCACGACCGGCTGGATGATGTGGAACTTCTGCGTTTCGGGGCTCCTGGCCGGTTCGGCCGTAGTCTTGTTCGACGGCGACCCGAATTGGCCAGGCCCGGGCGCTCTTTGGGAGCTCATCGAACCTACCGGCACCACCTGCGCAGGTGTTGGCTCCAGCTATCTGGTGGCGAATATGAAGGCCGGACTATGGCCGTCGGCTCTTCATGACTTGAAGTCTTTGAAGACCCTGGGTGCGACCGGCTCGCCTCTCCCGGCCGCGGCGGCCGCATGGGTGTACGAGGCGGTCAGTGACGACGTGATGCTGGCGTCGTTCAGTGGTGGGACGGACGTCTGCACCGGGTTCGTTGGCACGAGCCCTCTTCACCCCGTGTGGGCGGGGGAGATCTCCTGCCGCTGCCTCGGGGCCAAGGTGGAGGTCTTTGACGACGGAGGTCACTCCGTCAGGGAACGGGAAGGCGAGCTGGTCCTCACTGGCCCGTTGCCGTCCATGCCCGTTGGCTTCTGGGGCGACAACGGTACCCGCTACCGCTTGGCCTACTTCGACCGTTTCCCTGGCGTCTGGGCTCATGGCGATCGCGCCGTTCTCACTGACCGGGGGACGGTCGTTATCACCGGCAGATCCGACGGCACTCTCAACCGGGGCGGGGTCCGGATGGGCACGGCCGAGTTCTACTCGGTCGTCGAAGGCTTTACCGAGGTGTCTGACAGCCTCGTCGTCCACCTCGACGACCCCGCCGGCGGCCCGGGCGAGTTGTGGCTGTTCGTCGTGGAGAGCGACAATACTGGCCAACCCGAGGTGCTGGAAGAGAAAATCCGGGCCGCCCTTCGCCGAGACCTTTCTCCCCGTCACGTCCCGGACCGCGTCGTCCGGGTGGCCGCCGTTCCCCGGACCTTGTCGGGTAAGAAATTGGAGGTCCCGGTCAAGCGGCTTCTGTCAGGAGCCGCTCTTCCTGATGTCTTGGCCCTCACGTCAGTGGCCAACCCCGAGAGCCTGGAGTTGTTCGTGGCGTTGAGCCAGGAGCGCGTTAGAGGCGAGGCAGGCCCAACTGGCGAGCGATGATCATGCGCTGGATTTCCGAAGTCCCCTCCCCGATCTCGAGGATTTTGGCGTCGCGGTAGAAACGGCCGACGGGTGTCGTGTTCATAAAACCGTGGCCCCCAAAAATCTGAGTAGCTTCCCGGGCGTTTAGCATGGCGGCATCTGAGGCCACCAGTTTCGCAATGGCGGCCTCCTTTTTGAACGGGCGCCCGGTCACCAGGCGCATGGCGGCGTCATACCAGGTGAGCCGGGCCGAGTGAACCCGTGCCTCCATGTCTGCCACTTTGAATTGCAGCGCCTGGTATTCCCCGATTTTGCGCCCGGATACCTCGCGCTCGGCCATGTAGGTCAAGCACTCATCGATGCAGCCTTGAGCCAAACCCACTGACAGAGCTGCCACCGCGATCCGGCCCTCGTCGAGGACCTCGAGGAACTGCGCATAGCCGCGCCCTTCCTCGCCCAGCAGGTGGCCGGCGGGGACGCGGCAGGCCGAGAACGATAGCTCGTTGGTGTCCGACGCCGACCAGCCCACCTTGGAGTACCTCTTGGACACCTGGAACCCCGGTGTGCCCGCCGGCACCATAATGGCCGATATCCGCCGCCGCCCGTCAACAGGTTCTCCGGTGACCGCCGCGACGGTGACGACCCCCGTGATCTCCGTCCCTGAGTTCGTGATGAACGCCTTGGTACCGTCGATGACCCACTGGTCACCTTCGCGCCGGGCAGTGGTCCGGACGGCGGCCGCATCAGAACCGCCGCTCGTCTCGGTGAGCCCGAAAGCGGCCAGCTGTTCCCCGCTACATAGGTGCGGCAGCCAGCGCCGCTTTTGCTCCTCGGTCCCGAAGCGGTAGATCGGGGTCGTACCGAGAGCGACGGCCGCCGAGAGCGTGATGGCGACCGACGAGTCGACCCGGGCCAGCTCTTCGATGGCCAGGCAGAGGCCAATGTGGTCGCTACCGGCGCCCCCGTATACCTCGGGGAAGGGGAGGCCGAACAGTCCCAGCTTGCCCATTTTGGCCACAATTGCATAGGGGAACTCCTCTCTTTCGTATAGCTCTCCGATAACCGGGGCCACCTCTTCGCGCGCGAATTGCTCCACCGTGGCCCGCAGTTTCTCGTGTGCGCCGGTCAGAAAAAGGCTGGCGCCTGCCCCTGTGTTCATAATTTTCCCCTTTCGTTGGCCTCATGCGCTTTCGGCTCCCCCGTCTTCACCGGAGCGTTTGGGCTCGGGCTCGACTGACCAGGGCGGAGGGGCACCAGTTGGAAGAGCACGTCGCCCCGGGCGACCTGGGACCCGGCCGCAAACCCCACCCGCTCAACCGTGGCGGCGACGGCGGCCGTCAACGAGTACTCCATCTTCATCGACTCGAGCACCCCCAGCACATCTCCTGGAAGCACGGGGTCACCGGGGCCAACAGACACCGCGACCAGGAGGCCGGGCAGGGGAGCCACAATGGCGTCGTCTTCGCTCTCCGGCCGGCGCCCGCCGGCATCGCCGAACTCGAACCGGTACGACGCACCTCGGTGGCTTACGAGCACCGCTCCGGCTTCGGCCAGGACGGCAAACCGTTCCCGTCTTCCGTCCACCTCGGCCGTCAGTTCGCCATGTTCCAGCCGCGCCCCACGGACCTCGACCAGTGGCGCGGCCCCGTCTATTTGGATGGTCCTGGTCCCGACGCCTTTGTCGGCGGCCACGACAATATCGTGGCGTTCCCCGCCAGCACCGAGCGCCAGGTGCGTCGGGGCCGAGGGGCCGGCCGGACGCCAACCGTCCGGCCCGAAGGGGTCATTTTCGCCCCGCCGCCGTGCGCTTTCAACCAGGAAGAGGGCGGCGGCGACAAGTGGGTTCCGGGTGTCGGCGGCGGGAAGTTCCGAGGCGTGATGGTCGAGCCAGCTGGTATGGATGGCCCCGGCCGCAAACGGCTCCGACGCCAGCAGCCGCCGGAGGAACCCGAGGTTCGTCGTCAGCCCCAGGACGGCGGTGTCGTCGAGGGCATCGACCATCTTGAGCCTGGCTGCTTCCCGGCTCGCCCCACTGGCGATCAGTTTGGCCAGCATCGGGTCGTAAAAGGTGCCGACTTCCTGGCCCACCTCGAGGGCGGCATCTACCCGCACACCCCTGGGCCAACGCACGTACCGCACCCGGCCAGCCTGAGGTAGGAAACCCTTCTCGGGGTCCTCGGCGTAGACCCGGACTTCGATGGCGTGCCCCTTCACGGCGACGTCGGCCTGGGACAGGCGCAACGGCTCGCCGCCGGCCAGCTGCAGTTGCAACTCGACCAGGTCGATCCCGGTGACTGCCTCGGTCACCGGGTGCTCCACCTGGAGCCGGGTGTTCACCTCGAGGAAGAAAACGTCGTCTCCTACGGCCAGGAACTCAACTGTGCCAAGGCCCCTATAAGAAACATGGGCGCCGATCCGCACCGCCGCCTCACAGGCTCGCGCCCGGGCGAGCGCAGAGTCGACGGATGCCGGGGCCTCCTCGACGATCTTTTGGTGGCGGCGCTGCACGGAACAATCGCGGTCGAAAAGGTGCAGCACCGGTCCGGTCCCGTCCCCGACGATCTGGACCTCCAGGTGGCGGCCACCGGGCAGGTACCGCTCGACCAACAGCGAGCCATCACCAAAGGCGGCCAACGCCTCCCGGCCCGCGCTGGCCAGGGCCGTCAGCAGTTCTTCGGCCTCGGACACGACCCGCATGCCCTTGCCGCCACCGCCAGCGACCGCCTTTACCAGGGCCGGGAACCCGATGTCGTTGGCCACCCGGGACGCCACCAGGGCGATGTCCCTTCCTTCTACCGCCGGCAGCACCGGGACGCCCGCCTCGAGGGCGACTTGCCGGGCCCGGTCCTTGCGGCTCATCAGCTCGATCACGTCCGGCTGAGGGCCGACGAAGACCAATCCGGTGGCCTCGCAGGCCCGGGCAAACGCCGCGCTCTCGGCCAGGAACCCGTAGCCAGGGTGGACGGCGTCGGCGCCCTCCTGCTCGGCGGCGCCCAAGATGGCGTCTATGGACAGGTATGAACTGACGGGGGGAGGCGGTCCGATCCTGACCGCTCGATCGGCCTCGGCGACGTGGGGCGCATGGCGGTCGGCGTCGGAGTAGACGGCCACCGTGCGCAGCCCGAGGTGGCGCGCTGCTCGCAGGATGCGCACAGCGACCTCACCCCGGTTAGCCACCAGGAGCGTCTCGATAGCCAACGACGGCCCCTACATCCTGAACACGCCGTAGCGCGTTGGCGCCGTCGTCGGAGCTGACGACGAGGCGGACAGGGCCAGGCCCATGGCCAGCACGCGGCGGGTCTCTATGGGGTCGATCACGCCGTCGTCCCACAGCCGGGCCGTCGAGTAGTAGGGCGAACCCTGGGTGGCGTACAGCTCGCGGATCTTCGCCTTGCGTTCCTCTTCGGGGACCTCATCGCTATCGCGGTCACCGACCAGGGCGAGTACGGCGGCGGCCTGATCGCCCCCCATCACCGAGATGCGCGCGTTCGGCCACATGAACAAAAATCGCGGGTCGAACGCTCGCCCGCACATGCCGTAATTGCCGGCTCCGAATGACCCTCCGATGATCACCGTCAACTTGGCCACAGCCGAACAGGCGACGGCGGTAACCAGTTTGGCGCCGTCCTTGGCTATGCCGCGGCGCTCGTATTCCCGTCCCACCATGAACCCACTGATGTTCTGCAGGAAAACGATCGGGGTGCCCCGCTGGTTGCACAATTGGACGAAGTGCGCCCCTTTCAATGCGGACTCGCTGAAAAGGATGCCGTTGTTGGCCACGATCCCGACCCGGTACCCGGAAAGTCGGGCAAAGCCGCAGACCAGGGTCTCCCCGTACGCGGCTTTGAACTCGTGCAGACGGGAGCCGTCTACGATCCTGCGGATTACCTCGCGTACGTCGTAAGGCCGGCGCACGTCCGTCGGGACTACGTCGTATATCCCGGCCGGATCCTCGGCCGGGTCTTCCGGCTCGGCTCTATCCGGTTCTTCGGCGGGCACCGTCGGGCCGAGCGTGGCGACCATCGACCTCATGATCTCGAGGGCGTGGACGTCGTTGTCGGCCAGGTGGTCGACGACACCGGACTGGCGGGCGTGCACGTCGCCACCGCCGAGCTCCTCGGCCGTGACTACTTCCCCGGTGGCCGCCCTCACCAAGGGCGGACCGCCCAGGAAGATGGTCCCCTGGTTGCGCACTATGACCGTCTCGTCGCTCATGGCCGGCACATATGCGCCTCCGGCCGTGCTCGAGCCCAGGACCGCCGACAGTTGGGGGATGCCGGCTTCCGACATCCGGGCCTGATTGAAGAAAATTCGCCCGAAATGGTCGCGGTCGGGGAACACCTCGTCCTGGAGAGGCAGGTAAGCCCCGCCCGAATCGACCAGATAACAGCACGGCAACCGGTGGGCGGCGGCGATTTCCTGGGCACGGAGATGCTTTTTCACTGTGACCGGGAAATAGGTGCCACCCTTGACGGTAGCGTCATTGGCCACGACCATGCAGCAGCGGCCGGCGATCCTGCCGATGCCGGTCACGATCCCGGCCGACGGCACCCGCTCTCCGTACAGGTCCCAGGCCGCCAGAGGCGACAGCTCGAGGAAGGCGGACCCCGGGTCGAGCAGACGGTCGACCCGGTCGCGTACCAGTAGCTTGCCCCGCTGGAGGTGGCGCTGGCGGGCCCGTTCGTCGCCGCCCTGGCGGACAAGGGCTAAGCGCTCCCTCAGCTCGGCTACCAGCTGGGTCATCGTCAGGCTGGCGCCCGGGGCCGCCGCCGCGGAGGATGGCAGAGACCCATCTCCTTCGCTCCCGTCACCTTCTCCGGGGGGTAAACCTGCTCCAGAGGAGAAATCTGCCTGAGCCATGTCAGTCCTCACTCTTGGCCCGCGCCACGTTCGTTAATCCACAGTAACATCACCAGTTAATGATCGCTAACATGGCGGTTTTGTCATGAGTGCCGAGGCCGGGGCCAGAGGGGGTCGACCGGATGGTGGCACCAGGCGCAAGCCCGCCACCAGGGATGGGCCGCGCCCGTGGACGACGCGGGAGAAGCTCCTGGACGCGGCGGCCGCGTTGTTCGCCGAACGGGGTTACCGCACGGTCACTCTCGACGACATCGGCGGCGCCGTCGGTATTTCCGGCCCGGCCGTCTACCGCCATTTCAAAAGCAAAGAAAGCCTCCTCGGGGAACTGCTGGTCGACGTCAGCCAGCACTTGTTGTCCAACGCCAAGGAACGTGTCAGCTCGTTCACCAACCCGGTCGAGGCCCTTGTGGCCCTCGTTGACTTTCACGTCGACTTCGCCGTGGCGAACCCGGCGCTCATAACCGTCCAGGCGCGCGAGCTTTCGTCTCTGGCGCCCGAGGACCAGCAGAGGGTGCGTCGCCTGCAGAGGAGCTACGTCGAGTTTTGGGCCGGCGCCATACTCCAGACCGGGCGGGTGGCACGACGCGAGGACGCCATCGCCGCCGCCCACGCCACGTTCGGCTTGGTGAACTCGACGCCGTTCAGCGGCCGGCTCGACGGTCAACAGATGCGTGTTTTATTGCATTCACTGGCCCTCAGCGGTCTGGCCCCGAGCGTCCATGACGACCCTCGCCAGCCGGAGAACGACAACCGGCCGGAGAACAACAACCAGCTCGAAAACGACAACCGGCCTGCAGGCTCGCCGTTGCGGATGGGCCCCGGACGGTTCGTCCGGCTCGTCGACCGAGGCGCGGTCGCTGAGATCGTCCTCGATCGCCCCCAGGCGCTGAACGCCCTCTCGAGCTCCATGGCCGTCCAGTTGGCGACCGCCTGTGACGAACTGGCCCGGCAGCCGGCGGTCGGGGCAGTCGTCCTATCTTCCAGTAGCGATCGCGCTTTTTGCGTGGGCGCGGACCTGAAGGAACGCGCCCGGTTCACGGAGGCGGAACTCGCCGCGCAACGACCACTGTTCCGGGCCGCTTTTGACGCCGTCCGCGCCCTCGAGATGCCGGTCATTGCCGCGGTCGCCGGGTACGCCCTGGGCGGAGGCTTCGAGCTTGCCCTCTCGTGCGACCTGATCGTGGCGGACGAGACGGCGGAGGTGGCCTTGCCGGAGACCGCCGTGGGCCTCGTACCTGGCGGGGGCGGGACGCAGCTGCTCACTCGCCGGGCCGGGCCAGGCGCTGCCGCTGACCTCATCTTTACGGCTCGCCGCGTCCCCGCCTACGAGGCGTCGGGGATGGGCCTCGTCGACCGGGTCGTCGAGCAGGGCGCGGCCCGGACCACCGCTCTCCAGCTGGCGGCTGCGATCGCCGGCAACTCGCCCGTGGCCGTGCGCGCGGCCAAGCGAGCCATCCGTCTCGGCGCCGGCGTCGACCTCGCTACCGGCCTCGATGTCGAAGATGCCGCGTGGCGGACGGCCGCTACTTCGTCTGATCGTGCCGAAGGGATCCGGGCGTTCGTCGAAAAGCGTTCTCCTAATTGGCCTTCGGCGGCGCGTCCATAGGCCCCCGCTTCTCGATGAACAAGGTTCAGCGAATCATCGGAATAAGAGAAAATGGGGTGGGCGGCACGCATGCCTATGGCCGATCTGGGTCCTAAAACATGCCTGCGAGGCACGTTTTTGGCCCCAGATCAGGAAAACAATCAGCTGGCCCACGGCGCCGCGCCGGCGAAGTCGGAACGCACCGTGGTGGCGACGCTCTTGATGATGCCGGCCTGGGCCGGCCCCAGGTCGAGCCCGAGCTCGCGGTTGTATTCGAGGCTGGCCCAGGAAAAGTTCTGTGAGCCAAGTTCCAGCTGTTCGTCAGGGTACCCGGGGTCGACGTCGATCGCCTTGGCGTGGATGTACAAGGCCGCGTTCGCCGCGTACGTGCGAACGTGCACGCCCGCAGCCACGAGTTTGTCGAAGTTGTGCCTCCAGGACGAGTCGTACGTCATCACCACGTCGACCTGCACCCCCCGGCCGGCGGCGGCGCAGAGGGCGTCGACGATCGTGTACTCGCTCATCTCCTCGTTCTCGACGTACAAGGTATGCCTGGCCGAGCCGATGACGCTCACGAGCCTGGCGTCCGCGCCGGGGCTCCACACCAGGTCGGGCCCGGCTGGCTCGGGCGAAGATGGATTACCGGCGAAGTCGTGGGCAAAAACGGCCTCGATGGCCGAGACATCGGCGGGGTCCCGGTCGACAATGGCAAAATCCCGCGTGGTCGAGTAATACTCGCTCGTCAGGTTGAGGGTCATTACGGCCGAAACTTCTCTGTCGACGGTGATCGTCTTCTGGTGGGTGACGTCGTAGGACCTTGGCGCCCAGTGAACGGCGACGCCATGAGAACTCAAGTACTCGTAGGCCGCTGTGTTGGCCGACCTGGCCAGGTTCTGGTCGAGAACTACTCGTACCTTTACGCCCCGTCTCGCGTCCGCGACCAGGTCGGTTTCAGCCGTCCGGTCGTTCAACTCGTACATCGTCATGTCGAGCGTGCGTTGGGCCGAAGTGATCAGGTTGTAGACAGGAGCCAGGCCACCCGTGGGTTCTGTGAGCAGCGTGTACTCTGCGGGCGTGGGCGAGGCCGAGTGTGCCGAGCCTGGGTGTGCCAAAGCCGGGTATGCCAGAGCTGGGTGTGCCGGCAAAATACCGAGCGTTGCCGACGCCACGGCCGCACCCAGCAAAGAGAGAAATCGTGGTCGCACAGGCAAAGCGCTACGCCGGCAGGGCGGGTGGGTTACACGCGATCGCCATCGGTGAATTGTAGATGGTCGGCCATCACGTACTGTTGACGCCAGCGAAGGAGGCAGGGAAGTGAAAGTCGTCATCACCGGTGGTTGTGGGTTCTTAGGGCAGCAATTGGCCGGGTCGCTGCTGCGCCGCGGTTCGCTTACGGGCCCGTCAGGCGACCAAGACGAAATCACCGATCTTGTCCTCTTTGACGCCGTCGCGCCTAGCAGTCCCGCGCCGGACGACGATCGGGTCGAGGTGGTGATCGGGGACATAACCGACCGGGCCACGATCTTTTCGTTGTGCGACCGCGACGACTTGTCGGTGTTCCATATGGCGTCGGTGATGAGCGGAGGCGGCGAGGAAAGCTTCGACCACGCTCTAGGCGTAAACGTCGACGGCAGCCGGAACGTCCTCGAGGCTCTTCGCGCCCGTGCCGGTTGCCCGCGTCTGGTCTTCACCAGCTCGGTGGCGGTTTTCGGAGGTGACCTGGCCAAAGGCATAGTGGGGGACTCGACGAAACAATCACCTCAAACCACGTACGGAGCTACGAAGGCCATCGTTGAACTGCTCGTCAACGACTACTCGCGGAAGGGCTTCCTGGACGGGCGGGTGGCTCGTTTGCCGACCGTAATCGTGCGTCCTGGCTCCCCCAACGCGGCTGCATCTTCGTTTATCAGCAGCGTGGTCCGTGAGCCCTTGCACGGAGAGGACGTAGTAATTCCGGTGCCACTCTCGACCACGATGGCCGTCATCGGCTACCGGACCGTGGTGGAATGCCTGGTGGCCCTGCACGAGGCGGACGGGTCGGCGCTGGGACCGGACCGGGCCGTCGAACTCCCGAGCCTTTCGGTCTCAGCGGGAGAACTTGTAGCCAGCCTCGGCCGGCTGGCCGGTGATCGTCCCTTGGGCAACGTGTCGGTTGAGCCCGACCCGAAAGTCACCAGCATTGTCGAGGCTTGGGCGGCGCGGACAAGCGCGCCCAAGGCCGCCACGCTCGGTCTTCCCCAGGATCCGGATGTCGACTCTCTTGTGCGTGCTTTCATCGAGGATTTCGGGTAAGGCGTCGGCACCGGATCAGCCAGCATGAAGCGCTGCTCATGCAGTCGGCCTATTTACTGTCCACTAAAGGGCTTGGCTAATGGGTGCGGGAAAGTCAGCCCATGGTCTTGGCGCCGTCCAGCGACTCCCGGATGATGTCCGCGTGGCCCGCATGCTGGGCCGTTTCAGCGATGAGATGTAAGAACACCCGGCGAGCCGACCACCTTTTCCCCGGCTCGTTCCACGGAGCGGCGGGCAGGGGTTGAGAGGCGTCCAGCGACGGTAGCTCGGCTACCAGCTCGTCGGTCTGGGCGGCTGCCTTTTCGTAGCGGTCGAGAAGGAGGGCGAGCGTTTCGCCTTCGGCCACGCGGAAGCCCGCCAGATGAACTTCCAGCCTGACAGCCATGTCTTCCTGGGGGCTGTCTACGGGCCCGTGCTCGATGAACTGGTCCCAACCTTGCTCGGCCGCGGTCACATGCTTGATGATGCCGGCCAGACACAGTTCACTGGCCGTCGTGCGCCTCGTAGCCTGCTCGTCGTCGAGGCCCTCGACCGTGTAGCGCAGGAAACCACGGTGCTTGGCCAGTGTCTCGAGGATGTCGGCGCGCTCGGCGTTCTCGTTTTCCCGGTCGATTGTCATGCTTTCATCGTCGCACTCAAAGAGGACATCTCATGGCCACTTTGAAAACGGCTGCCACTTTGAAAACGGCTGCCACTTTTGAAACGGCTGCCACTTTTGAAACGGCTGCCACTTTGAAAACGGCCGTCACGTTGAAACGGCCGGGGAACGAGCCGCGGTTGACACTCGAGATTCGACAAGGCGAGACTCGGGGCGCTGGGCCCAGAGTGCCGCCGGGAGAACGGGAGCCGACCCAATGCGTGCTGTGGTAATGACGGCTGTCGGGGGACCGGAGGTCCTCAAACTCGTCGAGCTGCCCACCCCCGAGCTCGAAGGCGACAACGACGTTTTGGTGCGACTGCGGGCCGCGGGCATCAACCCGGTCGACTACAAGTTGCGCAAAAGGGGGACACTCGGGGGATCATTGCCGGCCGTGCTGGGTTGGGACGGGTCCGGGGTGGTCGAGCGCACCGGGCCGGCGGTAACGCGGGTACGCCCCGGAGACGAGGTCTATTTCTGCGACGGCGGGTTCGGGCCGACGCCGGGGACGTACGAAGAACTCAAAGTGGTCAATGAGAACTACCTGGCCAAAAAGCCGCGGAAATTGAGTTTCGTCGAGGCTGCGGCTGCGCCACTCGTAACCATTACGGCGTGGGAAGCTCTCCACGGACGAGCCCGGCTCAGTGAGAGCCAGTTCGTGCTCGTGCAGGCCGGCGCCGGCGGCGTAGGTCACATGTCGGTGCAAATCGCCCGTTTGGCCGGCGCCCGGGTGGCGACGACCGTGACATCGGGGCCTAAGACCGAGCTGGCGTCGTCGCTCGGCGCGGAACTGTGCATCGACTACCGGAATGAGGACGTCGGGGCGAAGGTACGGGCCTGGAGCGGGATGGACGGTGCAGACATCGTCCACGACACCGTCGGGGGCAAGACGTTTTCAGCCTGTTTTTCGCTCGTCCGTCCCTACGGCGACCTCGTCACCAACGTCGAGAGCCCCTGGGAGGACGAGGCCCTCAAGGCAATGCACGACCGCAACCTCCGCGTCTCGTTCACGTGGATGCCCTCACCGTCGGTGTTCGGCTGGCCACAACAGCGAGAACGCCAGCGGGGCATCCTTGAGCAGGCGGCCGCAAACTTCGACGCTGGCGATCTTCGCGTCCACGTGGGGGCGACGTACCCTCTCGAGCAAGCGGCAGACGCACATCGCGACCTCGAGGCCGGCAAGATAATGGGCAAGGCCGTCCTCACGATGTCGTAACGGATCGGCCGGTCGCGGGTGGCCGCGAAGAGGCTCAGGGCCTAGAGCACAAGCTCGGGGCGCACAGGGGCCAGGCCTTCATCTTCAAGTCTGCGCCATTCCGCCTCGACCGCGGCCCAGCCTGTCGGCCTGGGGTCATGGGCCAATTTGGCCACTGCTCCCACGGCACCCGTCGAGCCGATTACGGCGCCGTCGCTCTCCCACCACCCATGGCCGCACACCAGGCACAACAGGCGCCGCAGTTGCGATCCAAAGATCCCCTCGAACTTGTCAATGGCCAGTGGGTGCGGGCACTGGCGCGCTGATTGGCGCGCTGACTGGCGGGCTGACTGGCCGAGAGGCCGCTCCTGTTCGATCAGTTTGCTCATGTGTCCACCACCCGGTCCCAACTAGAGGTGCCCGGCAGGTTGGGCACGTGAACTAGAGATCCAAGGGGCGGGCTGCGTACAGGGCGGCTTAGATCCGACGCAAAACGTGAAGCAGGTATTCCTTGCGGTCGAGCGGGTTATCGTCGGTCCGTTCCCGGACGGGGACGGCCCGGGCCACGGGGCGGAAGTGGTCGAAATCCGACTCGAAGAAGCCTTCGCCGCCCGTCAGCTCCGGTAGCTCGAGCTGTAACTTGTGGACGTTGGCGGCCGGGATGTCGCCTTCCAACAGGGCGGTTGGCCCACGTTGGGCGGGCCGGCCCGGCACGGCATCCAATCGCGACAAGACTGGCATCAACGGGCCGAGCACGTCCCCGGGCACCTCGAGGTGGAACCGGTGTACCGGCTCGCAGACCATCGTGCCGGCCTGTCTGAGGGCGTTCATGACGACGAGAGGGGTTAGGCCCCGGAAGTCCGCGCCCGTGCTCGACATACCTTTCGAAAAGCCCTGGTGGGCATGGCTCTGGCGAGGCGAGTAACCGGAATGTGTCATGGTTACGGCGCAATCAGTGACCGGCCACCCGAACAGGCCTTGCTGCAGCGTCCGCCTCACCGTGTCTTCGACCGCTCTGAAGAAGGCCAATGGCATGGCGCCAGGTTCGACGCCCAACCGGTACCGCACGCCGGTGCCAATGGAGGCCGGTTCGAGCTTCAGGCCGACGGTGGCCAGAAAGGGGTTAGGTACTTGGCCATTGAACTCAACGGCGTGGCCCGCGCCCAGCAGGCGCTCGATGCAAATAGGCGTCGTGTCTCGGAACTCGACCTGGATACCGAATTCGGCGCGCAGCGTTTCTTGCACCACCTCCTTTTGAACTTCCCCGTAGAGAGAAAGGTAAATTTCCTGCCGAAGGTCGTCCTGGCGAATGTTGATGAGAGGGTCTTGTTCGGCCAGCCGGGCCAAGGCGGCGCGGAGCGCACCTCTGTCACCTGGGTTTGAGGGGACGATGACGGCCTCGAGCGACGGCGGCGCGAACTGCCGGTGGCCGCCGGTCCCGTGCCCTTTGCCCAGCGCGGCCCCCACGCGGACGTCACCGAGCCCCCACACCTTGCCGATCTGGCCCGCGGACATGGAAGGTCGTGGCGCGGTCGAGCCGTTTTCGAAAACCCTTATGGCTGTTACCTTCTGCCACCGTTCGTTGTCTATCTTCGCCCATTCCCGGGCCCGCACGAGGCCGGAGAACATCCGGAGATAGGCGATCTTTTCCCCGGCCGGCCCGCGCTCAACCTTGAACACTGTGCCGGACGCCGGTTCGCCGCCGCCGCCGCCACAGGTTGTCGGTAGCAGTTCCGTGATGGCGTCCAGCAACGCTTCGACGCCGGCCCCGGTCATCGCTGAACCGAAGAGAACGGGGTACACGAGCGCACTCCTGGCCTGGCGCTCGAGCGATCCCCAGAGTTGGCTGAACGGGACGGCGCCGGCCGCGTCGAGGTACGCCGACAGGAGTTCGTCGTCATGGTCGGTCAATACTTCGGCCAACGAGGCGGCGAACGCCGGGTCGGCCGCCCCGTAAGGCAGGAAGTCGGCTTGTTTGGAACCGAGGTTTTCGGTCGCACCCATGGTCACGGTGGCCAGGCGCAGCTTGTCGGGTATCGCCCGCAACAAGCGGTCATAACCCGCACCGACGCGGTCGATTTTATTGACGAATATGAGCGCCGGGATACTGAGCCGCTGGAGGGCGCGCATCAATATACGCGTCTGAGGTTGCACGCCCTCCACTGCCGATATGACCATCACGGCTCCGTCGAGCACACCGAGCACCCGTTCGACTTCGGCGATGAAGTCCGGGTGTCCGGGGGTGTCGATGAGGTTAATCGTGGTCCCGTGGGCCTCGAACGACACCACGGCGGATTTGATGGTTATACCGCGCTGGCGCTCCAGCGCCAGATGGTCGGTCTGGGTAGTGCCTTCGTCTACTCTGCCGGGCTCAGAGATGACCCCGGCCGCGTATAGCAGCCTCTCGGTGAGGGTGGTCTTACCGGCGTCTACGTGCGCCAGGATCCCCAGGTTCAGTCGTCGCGCCAAACGTCATGTCCTCCTGATAGGTGGCAAGTCCTTTCTGGGTGAACATGAACGCTGGGCGCATTTGCCTCTCCTGGGGTTCGACCCGGCTTGAAAGCCCGACCGGGCGGTCAGCGCGACTACAGCAGATGACGGCCATAGCGGCAAGCCAATTTCTCGAATGACGCACCGCGGGCCAAACGGCACCGGTAGCGCCGGAAAATTACGTGTTTACGTTGCCGGCGAGGGCTTCGAAGTTCTCGTAGAGCCTTCTTTCACCAAGCCGTTCTCGCTGGCGCTCCGCGGCCGGTTGTACTCGTGCCCACAAGCCGGTCACCCACCAGAGGTCCACCACGAGGTCGCGGTTGAGGACCCCCTGCTTGACCAGCGTGCCGACCACTTCACCGAAATTCAGCATCTTGCGGACAGGAACGTCGTCGGCCGAGGCCGAGGAGGGGTCGAATCCCTCGGCGAACAGGGCCTGGGCCGCTTCATCAAGGCCCATCTCCGTGCCCCATCGCACGAGCTGGACGATGAGGTTGGCGTCGTCATAAGTAGCAACCATCAGGACCTCTCTATCCCAGCAGCTCGATCTCAGTGTCTTCGTTCGCGCCGAGCGCATGCATCGCCTCGTACACGGCGGAGTCGTAGCGGCCCTCGACCAGGTCCAGCAACCCGCTGGCCGCCCTCGCCCGCCGGTAGGCCTGGAGGTAGGGGAGCTGGGAGCTCGGGTCTTGCTCGGCTTTCTCCTGGAGGGCCCAGACGGCATCGTCCAGTGACCAGACGACCCGCTCGACATCGCTGGCGTTCCTGCTGGTCAGCTGCACGCCCGTGGCAGCCAACGCTCTTTCGACCATGCTCTGGACGGCGCCCTCGAGATCGCTTTCCGGGAGCTGCGAGAGCTTATTGGCCAGACGGGGGTACTGAATGGCGACACGGCTGAACGGCACGTACGAAGTCTGTCACCTCAGAAGGCGGAGGGCTAACAACAAATGGGCGCCGGCCTTTGGCCCGGACCTCAACGGGTGGCGGCGTGCCCCCTGGTCGGGCCGTCAAACTGACAGGAGGCGTCCGGTCGGGCTCGGCCCGGCCATTATTTTGGTCCGGTTGTTCGGCCCGACGAGACGGCACTAACTGCTCGATGACAGCGCTAAAAGGGAGGGGTGCGTTCGAGCGCCGCCGAGAGGCTCGACGGGCACCCGTGAACAGACCGACGCCTAGAGCCCTGGCCGCGAAACCCCTGGCCGCGCCCGCCCTGGCCGCTGTCGCCGCCATGGCTGCTCTTGGACTGGTGCCGGCCGGCGCGACTGGGGCCGGCGCGACTGGGGCCGGCGCGACTGGGGCCGGCGCGACTGGGGCCGGCGCGACTGGGGCCGGCGCGACTGAGCGGGTCTGGTACGTCTCCCATGCCCCCAAGCTGCGCCTCGACGTGGCCGCCGGCTGCCCTGCGTCAGTGGCGGCCTACCAGGATGTCGTCAACACCTTTCCGGGGCCGCCGATGGTGCCCGCCAGCCCGAAAAGCGGGCTCATTTGCCGGTACGGGCCCTCCACGGCTACCCCGAGGCCGGCCCGGCTGGAGCGGCAAACCCGGCTTGGCCCCGGTCAGGCCAGCCTCCTGGCCGCCACGGTCCGGCAGCTCGACCTGAAGCCGCCTGCCGGGGTATCGTCCTGCCCGGCTGATTTCGGTGTCGTGGCCGTGATCGGGTTTTCGTACGCGGGGCGGCCGGATACTGGGCTCTGGTACCGCGCCAGCGGCTGTCAAACCCTCGACAACGGCCGGATCGGTGCCTTCGAGGGTGGGAACCCTAGCTTTTACAACAGTTTCCTCAACACCGTCGACCGCCTGTCCCCTCCTGTCAGCGTTTAACTATGAGGCGATGGCCCGGTGGAACGTCCAGGTCAGCCCCATCGCCCGGAAGCCGGTCTCTTCGTACAGGTGCTTGGGCCAGTCGTTGTCGTCGGCGATGATGAACGTGAGCTCGTGGTCTTCACGCCAGGCCAGACCGGCGGCGTGAGTGACCAGGGCTCGGGCAAAGCCTTTGTTGCGCTCTTCCGGCACGGTGTAGACATCCTCGACCCAGGCCACGCCTTGGCGGGAGCGGAGCTTCGTGATGGCTGCCGGCGCGCCGTCGGCGCCCAGGACGCCGAAGCACCGCTCGCCCCACAATTTGCCTTCCCGGCGGGCGTACTCGCCCACCTGGTCAAGGCGAGAGGTTTCGACATCGGGAAAATCCTCGCTCAGCCACCGGCGCATGAGCGCTTCCATTTGCGGGTCGCTCAACTCGACCACTGGTTCAGTGTTCGCGGCCCGTGCCGGTGGCGCCGCCAGATGCATGAGCACCTCCCGGTCGACCCTCCAGCCGGCGCTGTTCAACGTGGCCGCCAGTTCGAGCGCCGTTCCTTCCGGCTCCACCCTGAGGTGGCGGAAGGGGAGGTCGGCCTGGCTCTCCTCGGCTAGGGCGATGACTTCACCTGGCGGAGCAGGACGGGTGATGTGGACCTGGTTGAGCGCCCAAACGTCGGGGAGCGACGGGGTCCGGGCCAGCCATCCGGGGCCGACGTTTTCCACTTCGTCGGCCAGCGACCACACCGTTTGGCGCAGGTGCTGGAGGACGACGGCGAACGGCCCGTTGTTGTCAGGGGGGACACCAGGACTGCTAGTCACGGTTTGTGCCGCAGCTGAACGAAGGGAGTAGTGAGCGGCCAGCTCAGGTTTAGCTGACGGTGTCGACGATGAGCACCGAACAGTTGGCCGAGTGAGCCACCGAGTTGGGCACGCTGCCGAGCACGCGCCGCACCCCTTTCATGCCCCGGTTGCCGACGACGATGAGGTCGGCGCCGACATGGTCGGCCACCTTCACGATGGCATCGGCCGCATTGCCGGCCGCAGGGTGGTATTTCGCTTCCACTCCCTCGTTGCTTATCTCGTTGCGAAGTCTGTCGAGGAGCAGGTCGGCGGGGTCCGTCACCCGGTCGAGGTACTCATCGGGCAATTTCTCGGTCTTCACAGCCTCGGGGCGGTAGGCGGTCATGACGTGCAGGTTGCCGCCGAGCGCCTTAACCAGCTCGACCGCTGTTCGCACCGCACGAGAGGCCGTTTCGGAGTCATCGGCAGCAACCAGGATCGTCTTGAACATGGCCTTCTTCATTTAGGCAGGTCAGGTGGTCGGAGCCAGGCTACTAGTGGCTGTTGCGCCCGGCAAAGTGGGTGGGGAGGGCATGTCGCAGTTTCACGTAAGGTAAATCTCGATGCAGAGGGTCTGTTTTCATCTTCGCGTGCGGCCCGAGCGGATGGCCGAGTACAAGGACCGCCATCGTCAGGTCTGGCCGGAGATGTTGGAGGCATTGCGCGAGACGGGATGGAGGAACTACTCCCTGTTCTTGAGCGAGAACGGGTTGCTCACGGGCTACCTCGAGTGTGATGATTTCGAGCAGGTGCGCACCGCCATGGCGCAACGCCCGGTGAACGAGAGATGGCAGTCGGAAATGGCGGGCTTCTTCGAAGACGAGGGGAACCCCGACGAGCAAATGCGGCCGGTCCCGCTGGTCTTCCACCTCGATTAGGGGCGACCGCGGGCCATAGCGGTTGAGGGCACGGACCAGAAAGGAGCCAGAAGGTGGCGTCGAACAGTGAGGTCAAGCAGGAACTACGCCGGCAGTGGATCGAGACGCCCTCATGGGCGTACGGCAACACCGGGACACGCTTCAAGGTGTTCCGCAACCCGGCCGCCGCCCGCGACGCCTACGAAAAGGTCGACGACGCCGCCTTCGTGCACCGCCTGACCGGGGTGGCCCCGTCGGTGGCGCTGCATATCCCCTGGGACCGGGTCGACGACTACACCGAGCTGGCCAAGCACGCGGCCGAGGTCGGCCTGCGCATCGGGGCCATCAACCCGAACGTGTTCCAAGAGGACGATTACCGCCTGGGCAGCGTGTGCAACCCCGACCCCCGGGTCCGGCGCCGGGCCACCGACCACCTGCTCGAGTGCGTCGAGATCGCGGCCGAGGTGGGTTCGCCGGCCGTGAGCCTGTGGTTCGCCGACGGCACCAACTACCCGGGCCAGGACGACACCCGGGCCCGCCAGGACCGCCTGGCCGCCGCCCTCCAAGAAACCTACGCCGCCCTACCCGAGGGCGTTTCTATGCTGCTCGAGTACAAGCTGTTCGAGCCCGGCTTTTACACCATGGACGTGCCCGACTGGGGCACCTCGCTGTCGCACTGCCTGGCCCTGGGGCCCAAGGCCAACGTGCTGGTGGACACCGGCCACCACGCCCCAGGCACCAACATCGAGTTCATCGTGGCCTGCCTGCTGCGCCTGGGCCGCCTGGGCGGGTTCCACTTCAACAGCCGCTTCTACGCCGACGACGACCTGTTGGTGGGGGCGGCCGACCCCTACCAGTTGTTCCGGGCCCTGTCCGAGGTGGTGGCGGCCGGGGCCCACCGCCCCGGTTCGGGGGTGGCGTTCATGCTCGACCAGTGCCACAACATCGAGGACAAGGTGAAGGCCGAGGTCCGTTCGGTCATGAACGTGCAGGAAGCCACGGCCAAGGCCCTGCTGGTGGACCGCCCCGCCCTGGCCGCGGCTCAGGCCGCAGGCGACGTGCTCGGCGCCCACGGGGTGCTGAACGACGCCTTCAACACCGACGTCCGCCCTATGTTGGCCGAACTGCGCCAGGACATGGGCCTGGACCCCGACCCTGTGGCGGCCTACGACCGCTCCGGGTACGCCGAACGGGCCCGCTCCGAGCGGGCCGGGGGCACCGCCGTCGGGTGGGGGGGCTGACGCGTTGGGGGCGTCAGCACCTGCTGCTCCTCCGGCCGTCCTGGACCTGCTGGAGCGGTCGCACCGCCTCGGGAGCGACCCGAAGAACACCAACTATGCCGGGGGCAACACTTCGTGCAAAACCTTCGTTGATGACCCGGTCACCGGGGCACCGACCGAGCTGTTGTACGTCAAAGGTTCGGGTGGCGACCTCGGAACGCTGACCGAAGCGGGGCTGGCCGTGCTCAGGCTGGACCGGCTCCGGGCGCTGGGCGGCGTCTACACCGGGCCCGAGCACGAGGACGACATGGTGGCCGGCTTCGACTACTGCCTTCACGGCAAAGGCGGCGCCGCACCGTCGATCGACACGGCCATGCATGCTCTGGTCGGAGCGGCCAACGTCGACCATCTCCACCCCGATGCAGGGATCGCACTGGCCACAGCGGTCGACGGCGAGGCCCTCACCCGGGCGTGCTTCGGCGACCGGGTCCGGTGGGTGCCGTGGCGCCGCCCTGGTTTTCAACTTGGCCTCGACATTGCGGAGGTGGCCGACGAGCACCCGGAGGCCATAGGGGTTATCTTGGGCGGCCACGGGGTCACGGCCTGGGGGACCACGAGTGCCGAGTGCGAGGCCCGCTCGCTCGAGATCATCCGCACCGCCCAGGCATACATAGATGCCAACGGCCGGCCGAACCCATTTGGCTCTGAGGTCGCCGCTCTCGTTCCCCCGCCGGGCCCTGACCGCCGGGCCCGGGCGGCCGCCCTCTTCCCGGTCCTGCGGGGGCTGGCCAGTTGCGACAGCCGTCAAGTAGGCCATTACACGGATAGCGACACGGTGCTCGACTTCTTGGCCAGCGAGCGCCATTATCAGCTCGCCATGAAGGGCACCTCCTGCCCGGACCATTTCCTGCGGACCAAGGTACGGCCGCTCGTGCTGGACCTGCCCGCAGACGCACCCCTCGACGAGGCCGTGGCCCGGTTGCACGAGCTGCACGAAGAATACCGGGCCGACTACCGCTCCTACTACGAACGATATGCGACCCCAGCCTCGCCGCCTATGCGGGGCGCCGACCCGGCCATCGTCCTCGTGCCCGGGGTCGGCATGTTCAGTTTTGGGCGCGATAAGCAAATGGCGCGCGTCGCCGGCGAGTTTTACGTCAACGCCATCAACGTGATGCGCGGCGCAGAATCTCTTTCGAGTTACGAACCGATACCCGAGAGCGAGAAATTCAGGATCGAGTATTGGGAACTCGAAGAACAGAAATTGCGGCGCATGCCGCCACCCCGGCCCCTCTCGGCTCGCATTGCACTGGTGACGGGGGCCGGGTCCGGGATCGGAGCCGCCACGGCCCGTCGCCTGGCCCACGAGGGCGCCTGTGTAGTGGTGGCCGATCTCGACGAGCAGCGCGCCGCCTCGGTGGCCAAAGAGATCGGTGGCCCCGACGCCGTGGTGTCCTGCCGTACAGATGTCAGCTCCGAAGAGGAAGTGGCGGCCACGCTGACCCGGGCCGTGCTCGCCTTCGGCGGCGTCGACCTGGTGGTCAACAACGCCGGGCTTTCCATTTCCAAAAGCCTGTTGGACACCACCGTGGAGGACTGGCGGCTTCAGCATTCTGTGATGGCCGAGGGTTCGTTCCTGGTCGCTCGGGAAGCAGCCCGGGTGATGACGGTCCAGGGAATGGGCGGCGACATCGTGTACATCGCCAGCAAGAACGCCGTGTTTGCCGGCCCTAATAACGTGGCCTACGGTGCCGCCAAAGCCGATCAGGAACACCAGGTCCGGCTGCTGGCCGCCGAGCTCGGCGACCGCAGTATCCGCGTGAACGGCGTCAACCCCGACGCGGTGGTTCGCGGTTCGGGGATTTTCGCCAGCGGGTGGGGGGCGCAACGAGCTGCCGTTTATGGCGTGCCCGAGGAAAAACTGGGCGAGTATTATGCTTCGCGCACGCTGCTGAAACTCGAGGTGCTCCCGGAACATGTGGCCGACGCCGTATTCGTCCTGACCGCCGGCCATCTCGCCCGCACGACCGGCTTGATAGTCCCCGTAGATGCCGGGGTGGCGGCGGCGTTCCTGAGGTGAGCTCGTCATGGCCGCCGGCGGGGGTGGACAGGCGATAAAGAAGGAGTAACGCTTCGTGGTCGCCCCGAGCCTCTTTGCCGCTATCGACCTCGGCGCCTCCAGCGCCCGAATGTCCGCGGGACGCCTCGAAGGCGACCGCCTGGTGGTGAGAGAAGTGGCCCGTCTGCCAAACGGTCCCGTCCAGCTTCCTGACGGGATCCACTGGGATCTACTCGGGATCCACCAGGGCATGCTGGAAGCACTCGGACGTCTCCATCGAGAGCTGGCTGACGGCGCGCTGTCGGTCGGGATCGATTCTTGGGGTGTCGACTACGGGCTCATCGACGCGGCCGGACGGCTACTCGGGCCACCGTTCCACTACCGGGACGACAGGACGGTGGGCCGACTCGAAGAACTCGACCGGGTCGTCGGGCTCGGCCCGCTTTACGACGCGACGGGGACCCAGGCGATGGCTTTCAATACGATAGGCCAGCTCCTGGCCGAGCGGGGCAGCACTGCGTACGGGGCCGCCTCGCACCTTCTGATGGTCCCCGACCTCCTGGCCTATTTGCTCACGGGGCAGCGCCGGCTCGAACGCACCATAGCGTCCACCACCCAGCTGGTCGATGCCCGTACGGGGGGGTTCGTCGAGTGGTTGTTCCCCCGGCTCGGCCTGCGCCGCGACATATTTGGAGCGGCGATCGAGCCGGGTGAGCCCTACAGCGAGGTTCTCCCCGCCGTTGCCGCCAGCGTCGGGATGACACCGCCCCCGTCTGTGGTGGCCGTAGCCTCCCACGACACGGCGTCGGCCGTTCTGGCCGTGCCTGCCGTGACTGACGATTTCGCTTATGTCTCCAGCGGGACGTGGTCACTCGTCGGCCTCGAGCTCGCCGCCCCGGTCATTTCCGAAGCAAGCCGGCGGGCCAATTTCTCGAACGAGCTCGGCTACGGGGGCACGGTCCGGTTCTTGAAGAACGTGATGGGTTACTGGATGCTTCAGGAAGCCGAGAGGTGCTGGGCCCGTCAGGGCCGGGCCACCGGCCTCGCTGAGCTTTTCGGTCAGGCCGAGCGGTGCGAGCCGTTCCGTTCGTTGGTGGACACAACCGACCCTGCGTTCGCCGTACCGGGCGACATGCCGGCGCGTGTGCGGGCGGCCTGTGCCGCCAGTGGAGAACCGGTGCCCGAGAGCGACGCCGAACTCGTGCGTTGCGTGCTCGACAGCATGGCTCTCGCCGTCTGTTCGGTGCTCGAAGAGGCGCAGAGTTGCACGGGCAAGCGCGTGCGCGTTCTTCATGTCGTTGGCGGCGGTTCGGCCAACCAGCTCTTCCTCTCCCTGCTGGCGGCGGGCAGCGAGCTCGAAGTGGTGGCTGGGCCAACAGAGGCTTCTGCCATCGGCAACCTCCTTGCCCAACTGCGCAGTGCGGGCCAAGTCGGGGACCGGCCCGAAATGCGCCACCTGGTCGCCCGGTCCTTCCCGCTCGTCCGGGTGCTGCCGGACGCCGAGCTGGCTCGAGCGGCGCAGCGGGCTCGTCGTCGTGCTCCGGGGTCGAGAGTGACCCTTTGAGCTCGAGACCGGCCCCCCGATGTGGGCGGTCGTCAGTCGGCCAGGTTGGAGCTCGCCCTGTGACCTTGAGCCGGAGACAGAAAGTTGCGGGCCATTTGTTGGCGCTTGTTGCAGGTTGTGGTTGGACGTATCGCGGCAATCGCCCTGCAAGTTCGGGCCTTTAGCTTCAATCCGGTGGTTATCCGACGGCCCGTTGGGCCGAGCGAGTGGGACCCGACGGGCTCTCTAGTTTCGCCCTTTTACCGAAAATTATCGGAGCGGCCGAGCGCGCTAGGGTGAGAACGTCCACGAGCAATGGACGCCGCGAGCAGGAGCGAGGAGCGAGGAGAACCCCATGAGTGATCGTTTCACCCCGACCAAGGCGGACCACTTCAGCTTCGGCCTATGGACTGTGGGCTGGGGCGGCAAGGACCTCTTCGGCGACGCTACGAGGCCGCCGCTCGACCCCGTAGACGCCGTCCAGCACCTGGCCGCGCTGGGCGCCTGGGGAGTGACTTTCCACGACGACGACCTGGTCGCGTTCGGGAGCGACGACGTGTCGAGGGAGGCCAGCATCAAGCGCTTCCGTTCCGCCCTGGACGAGACCGGGATCGTCGTCCCCATGATCACGACCAACCTCTTCTCCCACCCGGTGTTCAAAGAGGGCGGCGTTCACCGCCAACGACCGGTCCGTAAGGCGCTTCGCCCTGCGCAAGACGCTGCGCAACCTGGACTTGGCGGCCGAGATGGGGGCCCAGACTTTCGTCATGTGGGGAGGGCGCGAGGGCGCCGAGTCCGACGCCGCCAAGGACGTCCGCGTCGCGCTCGACCGGTACAAGGAGGCCGTCGACCTCCTTTGTGAATACGTGCTTTCGCAGCAGTACGACCTGCGCTTCGCCATCGAGCCCAAGCCAAATGAACCGCGCGGCGACATCCTTCTGCCCTCCATCGGGCACGCGTTGTCTTTCATCTACCGGCTGGAGCACCCGGACATGGTCGGGCTGAACCCCGAGGTGGGCCACGAGAACATGGCCTGCCTCAACATGGTCCACGGCGTGGCGCAGGCGCTGTGGGCGGGCAAGCTGTTCCATATCGACCTCAACGGCCAACATGGGCCGCGCTACGACCAGGACCTCCGGTTTGCTTCCGCAGACGTGAAGGGCGCGTTCTTCCTCGTCGACCTGCTCGAGAGCGCCGGGTACGAGGGGCCTCGCCACTTTGACTTCAAGCCGCCGCGAGCCGAGGGGCCTGAGGGGGTCTGGGTCTCGGCCGCCGGTTGTATGCGCAATTACCTCATATTGAGGGAGAAAGCCCACGCCTTCCGGGCCGACGCCGAGGTGCAGGAGGCAATGGCGGCCGCCGGCTGGCCGTCACTGGCCACGCCCACCCTCGGCGCGGGCGAGAGCCTGAACGACCTGCTGGCCGACCGATCGGCCTACGAGGACTTCGACCCCGCCGCCGCTGGGATCCGCGAGGTCAACATCGAGCGCCTCGACCAGCTGGCCCTGGACCACATTTTCGGCGTTCGCTAATCCGCCGGGCGCCCGCCGCCCGAACTGTGGACGTCGGTGATGGGTGGCCCGCTAATGGGGGTCGACGGGTCGCCCGCGCGCCCCACCACCGCTACCCCTCACGGGTAGGGCGAGGTCGTCTCCCGGGTCACCAGACTGGTGGCCAGCTCGATGCTGCGGCCTTCAGAGGCCTCGCCCCGGCCCTGGGCCAGCACCAGGCGCACCGCGGTGGCGGCCATCTCGGCCAAGGGCTGCCGCACGGTAGTCAGCGGGGGTGAGGTCCAGCGGGAAAGGGGAAGGTCGTCGAAGCCCACGAGGCTCAGATGGGTGGGCACGCGTACGTGCTGTACGCGAGCGGCTTCGAGCACACCCAGGGCCTGAATGTCGCTGCCCGCGAAGATGGCCGTTGGCGGCTCGGGCAGGGCCAGCATGGCCATCGCCTCCTTGAAACCCCCGTCGACATGGAAGTCACCCCATTGCATGAGCTCTGGGTCCAACGGGAGCCCGGCCGCTTCCATGGCCGACCTGTAGCCGTCCATGCGCGCCCGGCTGCAGAGCAGATCCGAGGGCCCGAGATCACGCCGACCCGGTGGTGGCCCAGCTCGATCAAGTGACGCGTGGCGGTGAACCCACCTGACCAGTTCGTGGCGCCGACGGTGGTCACGCTCGGGTCGGGTTCCCCGCGCGGGTCCACGACCGCGAAGGGCAGGCCCCGCGCCCGCAGCTCGGCCTGGTCCCGATGCCCGAGGCGGGCCAAGAGCAGAATGATGCCGCGGGTGCCCCTGGCGCTTATGTGGTCGAGCCAGGACTGGTTCTCGATGCCGTCGGAAAGCGATGTGAGGGCGACGGTAAGGCCGGCCTCTGATGCTGCCGCCACTGCGCCCCGCACGATCTCCATCGCCCAGGGGCTTTCTAGCTCGGCAAATACCAGGTCGACCAGGGGCGGTGCGCCGGCCCGGGTGGAGGCGCGGCGCTCGTAGTGCCTGTCCATCAAAAGGGCCTGAACGCGCTGGCGGGTGGCCGCGGACACGTCGCTGTTCCCGTTGAGGACCTTCGAGACCGTCGAAACGGAGACCCCGGCCGCCTCCGCGATCTGAGCTATCGTTACCCGGCCGCGCATGCGTGCTGATCATAACCGACCCGTCGAAATGTTTCGACCGGTTCCGACAACTATCTGCCGCGGCTCACATGGGCCGAAACGCGGTGAGGTCCAGCTCAAGCGTTACCCTGTAGCGGCGCCGTCTCCGCCACGAAAGGTAAACCTGATGAACCAGAACCAGCAGCCCCTGTCTCCCTCGCAATCCGGCAAGGCCTACCGGATGGGCCGGATTTTGGGCCGGACGGGAAGACGGTTGTGCTCCCGCTCGACCAT
Organism: uncultured Acidimicrobiaceae bacterium; assembly: GCA_963750465.1. Taxonomy (GTDB): domain Bacteria; phylum Actinomycetota; class Acidimicrobiia; order Acidimicrobiales; family Palsa-688; genus Fen-671. The sequence continues at coordinate 760,630 of CAVVRE010000037.1, read as the reverse complement.
GGCACCATGCTCGGTCGAGTACCGGGCCTCGAAGACCCGGTTCGAGCGCTCGAGGCCTTCGTGCCCCTGAGCTGTGACGGTTTCCTACTCGGGCCCGGCCTGGCGTCACGCACTTCCACTCTGTTCGCCAATCGGACCGCTCCCGCTCGGCTGATCACCATCGATTCGTACTGGAACGCGGGGAGGGGGGGACGACGGCCATGATCACCAGCGTTTCCACTGCGGCGGCGCTGGGCGCTGATGCCGTGAAGATCCTCATGCCCTGGAACACTCCGGCGCCCGTGCGGGCCGCCACGGTGAGCATGCTTTCTTCCGTCGTCGAGGCGGCGGCGCCGCTCGGCATCCCCGTAATGGCCGAGCCCATCGCCTTCGAAATGGAACGCGGGTCAGAAGCAGTGAAGATCGAAGCCGACGGCTGCCGGGTAGCAATGGAGCTGGGCGTCGACATCCTTAAGGTGGCCTACCCCGGAGACGTGGGCACGTTGGCGTCGTGGCGGGCCGAGCTCCACCTCCCGATCGTCATGCTCGGTGGTCCTCAAGGAGGTACGGCCGGAGACCTCGTCTCCATGGTGGCCGACGCCATGAGAGCAGGTGCCAACGGCATCGTCATCGGCCGCCGGGTGTGGCAGCGGCCCCTTGACGAGGCGGCCAGCCTCCTGGAGAAGCTGTACGCCGTCGTGCACTCCGGAGGCGTATCCGTCTAACCACGGCCCGGCCCGTTTTCTGGGCTTAGCTCGGCCTTACGCTGGCCGCCGCCCCTTCGAGGGCTATGGCTAGCATCGTGCAACCGGCGTCGGGGTGACCTTTGGCCCGTTCGGGGACCCAGCTGGCTCGCCCTGCCTTGGGTTCCATTTCGGCGGTGGCGTCGGCGGCGGCCGCGGCGGCGCGAGCGGCCTGGTCGAGCGCCTCTTCTGTGGTGAGGTCCGAGAAGAGGGACAACTGCAGGCTGTTGCAGACGGCGTCCAGGCCATCTACCAGAGTTCTGTCCCCCACCGCCGCCTTACCGCGAGCCTGGATGCCCTCCAACGCCGCCCGGAACGCTCGCACCAGGGCCTCCACGTCGTTAGGCGGGGGATCAGCCAGCGCCTTGGCCGCTCGTAAGAAGCCGGTGGCGACCAGCGTCCCGCTGGTGGAGGGCGCACTGCGGGCGATGGCCGCCCCGCAGCTCGAGAGCAACTGCCCCACACTCATGTCATCGCTCTGAGCGAGCACCTCTCTCAGCGCCTGCGCCGCCTGCGACATTGTGATGCCGAGGTCGCCGTCGCCGGCGTAGCCATCGAGCCGGTTGAGGTCCGAAGCGCATCCTTCGACCGCGTCGGCGGCCGCGGAAAGGGAAACGACGAGACGCTTGGCGGCCACGCCCTCTACCGCCTCACCAGGAAAGGTGACTCACAGGGCGCGTCCAGGAGCCTCAGGAGCTCGTCGTCCAGCCTTAGGACTGACACCGAGGCACCCGCCATCTCCAGAGAGGTGGCGTATTCCCCGATCCAGGTCCGCTGGACCGCGATCCCGGAGGACGCCAGCCGAGCGTGCACCGAGCGGAATAGGACGTACAGCTCCTCTCGTGGCGTGGCGCCGAGGCCGTTCACCAGCACGGCCACTTCGTCCCCCGGCTTATAGGGCAGGTCGGCAACGATGTGGCCGACCAGCTGCTCTGCGATCTGTTCGGCCGGCTCGAGAGGGCCGCGCCGCACGCCGGGTTCGCCGTGGATACCCATCCCGATCTCCATTTCCCCGGCCGGTAAGTCGAACGTCGGCTGTCCCGCGGCGGGCACGACACACGGCGACAGGGCGACACCCATTGACCGCAAGCCAGAGGCAGCCCGCTCCACAACGGCCACAACTTCGTCCAGGGGGGCGCCTTCTTCCGCCCGGGCGCCGGCCACTTTGTAGAGAAGAGTTATGCCGGCCACACCTCGCCGGCGGCTCTCGGACCCGGCCGGAGCCGAAGCCACGTCGTCCGCGCCCAAAACGGTGGAGGTCTCGATCCCTTCGGCCGATGCGAGTTCGGCGGCGAGGTCGAAGTTCATGACGTCGCCCCCGTAATTGCCGTACAGGTACAGCACCCCGGCCCCGCCGTCGACGGCCTTCGTCGCTTCCAGTACCTGCTCCGAACTGGGTGAGGCGAAGACATCGCCCACGGCCACACCGTCCGCCAGGCCGTACCCGACGTAACCCAGGAACAGCGGCAGGTGCCCGGAACCACCGCCCGTAACTATCCCGACCTTGCCTTCGGAAGGTGCACCGGCCCGTACCAGCACGCGCTTGGCGGGGGCTCGCAAACTCTCCGGGTGAGCGAGGAGGATGCCCTCGAGCATCTCGTCCACGAAGGCCTTTGGCTCGTTGATGATCTTCTGCATAGGCATGTTCGCTCCCCTGTCTTTTGTTTACGGCGTCGTCGGCCCGGGCTCGGCCCAGGCTAAGTCGTGCGGCTTCGGGAAGGCACCTGGACCGCTGAACAGCCCGGCCGCACAGCCGCCGAACAGGGCGGCACCCCGGGCACCGGCCTCTACGACGTCCGGCCACCGCGCCTGGCGCAGGAGACGACGTTTGCGTGACCGCAACCCGGCCAGGTGCGACCATCCGCCCGTGAGCACGAGCTCGTCCGCCGGCCCCGCCTCCACCTCCGTGGCCTTCACGATGCGGGCCGCACCTTCAGAAACTTCGTCCAGTGCCGCATTCCACAACGCCGCTGGCGAAGCATCAGGTCCCACGCAGGTGACCGAGGGGTTCGAGTAAGGCCCCTGCCGCACGACCCGCAACGAGCTCGCAATTGCCCCAGTTGCCGCACTGTCGAAGGTGGCCAGCGCGGAGTCGTCTACGCCCAGCAACCGGAGGACCGGCCCGAGCATGAGGCCCAGAGACTGGCCGCCGACGAGGGAAAAACGCTCGGGCACGGTGTGCCAACCGGCGGTGAGGCCGGACGCAACAATCCGCCGTAACCCGTCTTCGTCCAGCGGTGCTACCGTCCTGACCAGCGCCTCTGCCGAACCGCACGAGTCAAGCAGCGCACCGGCGCCAACGGCGGCGGTTCCGGCGGCCACGCAGATGTGGTCATGGCCCGCCGACGCCAGCGCCGAGCCCCGTAGCCGCTCCAGCGATTGGGCCGCTCCCGGGGTGCCGGCAGCAAAGGCTTGCAACGCCGTACCGGTCACGTGCCCTACGAGCTGGCCGGCCTGAACGACCGGTGGGAACAGGTCCCCGGGTACGGCGGCCCATTCGAGCCCTTCCAGCCACCACTTCCGCTCGGCCAGCAGGAGCGCACCGGTGCGCGACGCCAGCGAGGCCTCTGCCACCTGCTCTCCTCCCAGGGCATGGACGACCCAGTCGGCGACACTGAGGGCGCGTGTGGCGGCACTACCTTGGTGGCGGGAGCGCCACGCCAGCTTGACCAGCGTGCAGGTCGGGGAGGGGGCAAGGCCGGTGTGTCCTGAGAATGTCGGCGCACCAAAGGCGCGGACGAGGTCGGCCGCTTCCTCCGCACCGCGAGTGTCGTGCCAGGCGATGGCCGGCGCGACCGGCTGCCCGTCCCGCCCCAGAAGTGCCACCGTCTCAGCCATGCTCGTGACGGCCAGGCCGACCACGGGCCCCGCAGGGGCCAGCTCGAGGGCCGTGCTCACCGCCCGGGCGACGGCGTCGAGGATCGCGAACGGGGCCAGCTCGGCGCCCGTCGGCACCGGGCGCCACGGGGTGGCGACGCTGCCCCACGAGACCTCCCGCCCGTCAGCAGATACCACTGCCGCCTTTGTCATCGTGGTGCCGACGTCTACGCCCACCAGGAGCTCAAGTGGCCCGGACATCGCTCAACACCTTGACAAGGTTGGCTCGACCCGGAAGCCTGTACTGACTATGAACCGATGCAGGGAGCCGGCCCCGCGCCCGACGCAAAGGCGCCCGCTGGCGGGCCACCCACGGAAAGAACCGCGTTGGTAGGGGGCAAAGCCGGTTCCGGAGACAGCCAGAGGCCTCGAGAGCCCGACGGGGCCGGCCACGAGGGTGAGAAGGGGGGTGGGCTGGCTACCGACAGCGAGGTACCGGTGATCGCTGTTCAGGGGATCACCAAGCATTTCGGCAGCATACAGGCCCTTCGGGGGGTGGATCTCGAGGTGCGCGCCGGCGAGGTGGTGGGCCTCGTCGGCGACAATGGCGCCGGCAAGTCCACCCTCGTGAACATCCTGTCAGGCGCCCTCCAGCCCAATACAGGGAGCATCTTGGTCGATGGCACGTCGGTCACGTTCGGGTCCTCGCTCGAGGCTCGCCGGCTGGGGATCGAGACGGTCTATCAGGACCTTTCACTTGCTCCGGACCTCAGTGTGTGGGCCAACATGTTCCTCGGGCGAGAACAGACGGTCAAGGGACCGCTGCGGGTGTTCGGCTGGCTCGACCGCCGGGCCATGGCTCGCTCCGCCGAGGTGGACCTGGAACGTACCCGCATCCGCATCGGCTCGGTGAGTTCGTTGGCAGGACGGCTTTCGGGTGGCCAGCGCCAAGCCATCGCCGTGGGACGGGCGGTGGCCTGGGGGTCCAAGGTGATCCTGATGGACGAGCCGACGGCGGCGCTCGGTGTAGAGCAGCAGGGACGGGTCGGCGAGTTGGTCCGCTCTGTTTGCGAAAACGGCGTGCCGGCACTTTTCATCAGCCACAACCTGCCTCAGGTGCACAAAATCTGTGACAGGGTGGTCGTGCTGTTCCAAGGCCGAGTGGTCGCCAACCTGCGCCCAGCCGAGTCCTCCGTGGACGACATTGTGGCCTGGGTAACGGGGGCCGCCATGGGGGGAACTCGCAGTGGCCTTTAACTTTAGCTCCGCTAATTCGAGGTCCCTGGGCGAAAGAGCGCTGTGCCCATAAGGCTTCCCTCGGCCTTGACGCCTTCGGGCACGGTCCCACCCGGTGCTGGCCCGGAAGGCGAACCGGATGCGACTCGCTCCGTCTGGCTAGAACTGGTCGACCGGATAGGCGACTTCTGGATCGTCGGCGTGCTTGGGCTGATGATCCTGGTGTTCGGGATCCTCGCTCCCGACCTGTTCACGCGGGCCAGCTGGCTCAATACCTCTCAGTACGCGGTCGAGTTCCTGCTCCTGGCCATCGGCCAAACCTTCGTTATCATTACCGGGGGCATCGATCTCTCAGATGGGGCGGTGCTCGGCTTCACCGGGATGGTGTCGGGCGTGGTCATGCAGAGCATGCTGAGCTCGCATGACAGCACCCTGCTCACGACCATTGTGGGCTTTGTCGTCGCGCTCGGTGCTGGGCGCGTTTATCGGGTTCGTCAACGGCTATCTCATAACCCGTCTCAAGCTCCCGCCCTTCATAGTCACGTTGGGCACCCTCACGGCCGTCGGCGCCGCACCCAGCCTGGTGAACGGCGGCAACGAGATCGTGAACCTCCCGCCCCAGATCGGCACCCTCGGCACCACCAAGGTCTTAGGAGGATGGATCTACGTCACCGTGCTGGTGGCTGCGGCGGCGTGCCTCATCATGGGCCTCGCCCTCCACCGCACTCGCTACGGTTTGCGCACCTTCGCCATTGGCAGCAACAACCTCGGTGCTCGCCGCGCCGGTATCAACGTCAACCGCCACCTGGTCCTTGTCTATACCGTGTCCGGCTTCCTGGCCGGCCTGGCCGGCATGATGGTGATGGCGAACTTCGACACCGCCACGCCGGTCGCCGGCCAGAACGACGAGCTGAGCGCCATCGCCGCCGTCGTCATAGGAGGCGCCAGCCTCTTCGGCGGCCGGGGCACGATGCTCGGGACGGTCGTTGGTACGTTCATCATTTCCCTGCTGGTCACCGGACTGGTGCTGGTTGGCGTGAACGGCAGCTGGGAACAGGTCGCCACCGGGATCATTATCGTTGCCGCCGTGGCCCTCGACCAGGTCCGCCTCCGTTTGGCCGAGAGATGAGGCAAAGCCGACTGGACCCGGCGGCGGCCGAGCGCCCAATCACCCTGACCGCCTACCGACCCTGCCCTCGTGCGCCGCTGAAGGGCCAGGAAGTTCCCAACCAGAGGGGCTCGAGGGGGACCCTTCGGCCCGTACATCTAAAGAAAGGAAACGGACCAATGATCAAGATAAATAGCTCCCGCAGAGGGGGTTGGCGTTCCCGGGTAACGTCAACCGGAGCGGCCCTGGGCCTGGTGTCCGGAGCGCTGTTCGGGGTGGCGGCCGGGGTGAGTCTCCCAGCGGCTAGCGCCTCGACCAAGTACACGATCGAGCTCATCCCGGGCCTTACCGTGGATCCCTTCTACATCACCATGCACTATGGGGCTGAGCAAGAGGCAGCCAAGCTCGGGGTCACGCTCAAGTGGGCCGGGGCGACGACCTTCTCACCCACCACACAGATCCCTGTGGTCAATTCGATACTGGCCAGCAAGCCGAGTGCGCTGCTCATCGCGCCAACCGACACGCACGCCTTGTTCTCACCGATGGACGCCTACGTGAAGGCCGGCATTCCGGTTATCGCGGTCGACACCACGCTGGCCAACACCTCGATCCTGACTTCGGCTATCAGCTCAGACAATTATCAGGGTGGTGAGAAAGCGGCCGACACCATCGCTTCCTTGGCCCATGACAAGGGGCAAGTAGCGGTCATCAACGTAATGCCGAACGTGTCCACTACCGATCTTCGCCAGGCCGGGTTCCTGGCCGAAATGAAGAACAAGTACCCCAACATGAAGGTGGTCGCCCACGTCTATGACCAGGACTCGCCCACCACTGCTGAGTCGGAGGCCAGGAGCATCATCCTGGCCCACCCCGGCCTGGTCGGCATTTTCGGGACGAACCTCTATTCCGCCCAGGGAGCGGGCAAGGGCGTCGACGCCGCCGGCGACAAGGGCAAAGTGTTCGTGGCCGGTTATGACGCCGAACCACTCGAGGTAAACCTTTTGAAGCAGGGCGTCATCAACATCTTGGTGATCCAGAACCCAGCGCAAGAAGGCTCCCTCGCCGTCCAGTACGCCTACGACTACCTGACGGGGAACAAGTCCGCCATCAAGAAGTCGGTCTTGCTGCCCAACGTCGTGGCCACTACTGCCAACGCCAGCAACCCCGGCGTCAGCAAGTACTACTACAAGACCTCCGCCTGAAAACCTGATCATCGAGGTGGCCCCGCTCCGGCCCAGGCCGGGGCGGGGGCGCCCGACCGTCTAGGGCCGCGCCGCCCGCTTGGGCCGGTCCGTCTAGACCAGCGCCTCGCACCAGTAGGCCCTGGTTGTGTAGCTGAGGGTGACCGGTTCGCCGTAACGGTTGGCGATCTCGGCCACCTCGTCCGCGACGGCGGCTTGCTGGTCTGTGGGTAGCGCGGCCATGAAGCTCACCGACAGGACCCGCGCCACCAGCTGTTCCCGGTCGACGACCTGTTCCATGGGGAAATCCTCCTGCGCCAGCGGGCCGAATAAGCGGGTCTCACGAAAAGCGGCCGTCCACGCGCCGTTGTCGTGTGACGGCGTAGAGCCGCGATGGCTCTCCATCACCCTGGCTAGTTCAGCCTGGACAGGCTGGTCCAGGTCCCGGCGGTTCCAGATGAGCCCCAACCTTCCTCCCGGTTTGAGCACGCGGTGGATCTCGGCCTGGGCTTCCTCGGGCCGGAACCAGTGAAAAGCTTGGGCGACGGTGACAGCGTCGGCCGAGGCATCCGGTAGCGGCATCTGTTCCGCCGTACCCTCGAGCACCTCAGCTCCGGGGACCACCGAACTGAGCACGTCTCTCATCCCTGCCACCGGCTCGATGGCGATTACCCGCGCCCCGGTGGGGAGGAGGAGACGGGTCAACTTCCCGGTGCCGGCGGCCACGTCGATGACGGTGGAACTGCTGCCTATACCGAGCGCCTCTATAAGCCAGCCGATGGCCCTCGGCGGGTAGTCGGGCCGCCCTTTTTCGTAGTCGTTCGCTTTGGGGCCGAAAGCCAATACTTCAGGTCGGATGTTCACCTGGCCAATAGTTGCGGGGTTACCCAGCGGACTGCAAGCGTGTTCGCGTGCGAGCCATGGTCGTAGAAAAGCCCGGCCGGGTCGTCAAGACCCACATAAGGCCATAGGCGGCCGACATGGCGCTCGTGGCCGGGGTGGACTGTTCCACCCAATCGACAAAGGTCTTGGTCGTCGACGCCGATAACGGCCGAGTCGTGGCCACCGGTTCATCCGCCAACCCGGTCGACGGCGACGGGGCCGCCCGGGAAACCGACCCTAAGGCGTGGGCGCTTTCGTTGGCGACGGCGCTGGCCCAGACCGGAAGGGCGGCTGATATCGCGGCCATATCCGTCGGAGGGCAGCAGCACGGCCTGGTAGTGCTCGACGGCTCGGGTCGGCCGTTGCGCAAAGCCCCCCTCTGGAACGACACCCGCAGTGCTCCTGATGCCCGGGAACTGGTCCAAAATCTCGGTGGTCCGGAGGCGTGCGCCGAGCGGGTGGGCTCGGTGCTAACGCCCTCTTTCACCGTGACGCACTGGGCCTGGCTGCGCCGGACCGAACCCGAAATTGCGGCGGCCACCCGGCGGGCCATGCTGCCCCACGACTACCTCAACTTCTGCCTTACGGGCGTAGCCACAACCGACCGCAGCGATGCTTCCGGGACCGGCTGGTGGAGCCCGGCCCAGGAGATGTACGTGCCCGAGGTGCTGGCGCTCGACGCCGTGAGGCTCGACCCGACGTTGTTGCCAGAGGTGCTGGCGCCCGATGGTGCAGCCGGCCCGGTCACCAAGGACGCGGCCGAACAGTTCGGTCTTGGCGCGGGTACAACGGTGGCCTGCGGGGCGGGGGACAATGCGGCGGCGGCGTTGGCGTTGGGTTTCGGCCCGGGCGAAGCCGCTCTGTCTCTTGGGACCTCCGGGACGGTTTACGCTCCCGCAGCCGTGCCGAGCGCCGACCCGACTGGCACCGTGGCCGGTTTTGCCAGCGCAGACGGCAGGTATTTGCCTTTAGCGTGCACGCTGAACGCCACCGTCGCTATCGACCGGGCCACCGAGTGGCTCGGGCTGGCCCGGGAGGACGTGGCGCCGTCGGAGGGAGTCGTGTTCCTGCCGTGGCTTGGGGGCGAGCGCACGCCCAACGCTCCCGGCGCCACAGGGACGATGACCGGGCTACGTTACGAGACCGATAAACGCGCCATTTTGCAAGCGGCGTACGAGGGCCTGGTGGCGACGCTGCTGGAAGCGACGGCTTTCCTCGACCAGTGGGCGCCCCAGAGCCTTGATGCGCCACTGCTCCTTTTAGGGGGCGGCGCCCGGGGCGGAGCGTGGCAAGACACGGTGCGCCGCCTATCGGGACGCCCGGTGCTCGTGGTCGAACTGGGCGAGCTGGTCGCTTACGGGGCGGCGGTCCAGGCCACTGCCGTCCTCACTGGTGCGCCGCTGGGCGACGTGGCCAAGAGCTGGGACGGCCGCCAGGGGGCGCTACTTCCGCCACTCCCACGTGACGACTCGGTCCTCGAACGTATCGCGGCGTGGCGCCGCCTCGTACTGCCCTCCTTCTGAGTCCTGATCGGGCTGACTTCTGATCGGGCTGACTTCCCATAGGCACGGTCTTCGGTCCCATGTTCGTGGCGCAAAACGGGCACCGGGCGGCACCGGTCGGTGGCGGGGGAGCGGGCTCGGCCGTCCAGATCTGCTGTCCCACGGCCCCTGACAGTTGGCGGAGGACGGCGATGCCAACGACGATGCCCCCGCAGCCGTCGCACACGTAGCGGCGGGAGCCGTCTACCTGCCCGACCAGGAGGGGCCCGAGCACCCGGGGCAGGACGGTTGGTCAGATCCCATCGACTTGAACATCGGCGCGCGGTGGGCCCACATAAGCCCCGCCTGGTGTCCACAGAAGGGGCAGCGCCGTCCAGGTGCTCCCAAGCGGGGCTTCGGTCAGGGTTGAGGCCGCCGGCGCTTCGGCCGGTTCGGGCGAAGCGCTCGTCGTCCCATGGCCGGTAGCCGCCACCACGCCCTCGCTGAGGCGGCCGAGCACCATGCGCCAGGCTACCTCCATGAACTCAGCCTGCTCCTGGCTTTCGACGAGCTGGTGGACCTCGACGTGAGTGCCTCTGCCCGAGCCCGCCGGCCTCAACCGGAGGTAGCCCGTCATCTCGCCTCCCGGGACCGGGACGTTGTCGTCCTCGAAATCCCAGCGCATTATTACGAGCTCCGGGGGGCAAACCAGCTCGTACCGACCCCGGACACTGGTACCCCACTCCAAGGTGCAGGCGAAGCGGCCGTTTTCGATGGTGACCGGCACACCCAGCCACCTCGAGTAGACCTCAGGGTCGACGAACGCCTTGAACGTCGTCTCCTGGTCAGTATCTACCTCGACGGTCGCCAGGACCACCAATTTTGTGCTTGCCTCCGACAGGTCACGCTCCGGCAGGTCGTCGGCAGTGGTCCATTTCATTGCGTTGACCACGGCCCCGTTAAGGCGCCGTAGCACCTCTTGGCGAGCGCGGTAGCGCCGGAAAGTACCTGTAGCCGTCATCGTCACGAGCCCTGACCGGCGCAATACCCCCAGGTGCTGCGAAATTGTCGGTTTGGTCAGCGCGAACGCTGCCGCTATCTCACCGGCCGGCAGCTCCTGGTCCCATATGAGCCGCAGAATCTCACGCCGCACCGGGGAAGCAAGAGCTTCTAGAACTCCTTGGACCTCCGACCCTTCTTTTGCCTCTTGCATATTGTTAGGCAACCACCTAATTTAGTAATCGACAAAATAAACCTAGCAAGTTAGGAGGCCCTCGATGGGCAAGTACCTTTTGGCGTACTCGGGCGGTTCAATGCCCGAAGCCCCGGCTGAGCAACAAAAGGTCATGGAGCAGTGGATGGCTTGGTTCGGTGAGATAGGCAACGCGCTAGTTGATGGCGGTAGCCCACTGGCGCCGAGCGTGACCATCAAGCCCGGCGGCACCGTATCCGCGGGTGCCTCGATGGGCATCAGCGGTTATTCCATCCTCGAAGCTAGTGACGCCGAGCAAGCCACCAAGATGGCCGCGGGTTGCCCTCTCATTAACGCCGGCGGCACCGTCGAAGTCTACGAAACACTGCCGATGGCTTAGCGGCCGTGGACAAGACGTGGTCTTCGGTCCATGAGGAGCGGCAGGCGCTGGCGAACGATGTTGCCGGTCTCGGTCCCGATCGGTGGTCCACGCATTCTTTATGCGCGGGCTGGACCGTGGAGGATGTCCTCGCACACATGGTGGCAACGGCCAAGATGACGCCGGCCAAGTTTTTTAGCGGCCTGGCCTCATCGGGGTTCCGCTTCAACGCAATGAGCGCCCGCGACATTGCCAAAGAAAAGGGCAGCTCGGGCGCCGATACGTTGGAGCACTTCAACGCCGTCCTCGACCGCACGACCCATCCGCCGGGGCCATTGACAGCAATGCTCGGGGAGCAGGTGGTGCATGGCGAGGACATCCGCCGGCCCCTCGGCATGACCCGGAAATACCCGGATGAATCGCTGAAAACGGTAGCGGACTTCTTCAAAGGCTCGAACTTGCTCATCGGAGGCAAGAAGCGTGTCGCCGGTGTCTCCCTGCGGGCCACCGACATGGACTGGTCAAGCGGAGCTGGGCCGAAGTGGAGGGCCCGATGCTTTCCCTCGTTCTGATGATCGCCGGCCGCAAGCCGGCCCTCGACGACCTGGCTGGCGAGGGGTTGAGCACATTGCGTGGCCGGACCTGACCGATCGCGATTAGTGATGGAGATCCCGAAGCCCACAACACAAGACAAGGCCTACTTCTGCAGCCTTCTGCCTGCCGATCCACTCGTCGAGGTAAAACCGATGTTCGGCAATCTGGGCGCCTTCGTAAATGGCAACATGTTCATGGGGCTTTTCGGCGCCGACGTGGGCGTGAAGTTGGACAATGCCGAACAGGCCACCCTCCTCGCCCAGAAAGGCGCCGGGCCGTTCGGCCCTGAGGGGCACCGTATGGCCGGCTACGTCTCGTTACCGGCTACCTGGCGTTCAGATTTGGCGGAGGCCGAAGTCTGGGTGGCTAAGGCGTTTGCCGGTGCGGCCAGCCTACCGGCCAAGGTGAAGAAGCCCAGCAAGAAGCCCGGCGCCAAGGTCTCGGGCGCCAAGGTCTCGGGCGCCAAGGTCTCGGGCGCCAAGGTCTCGGGCGAGAAGGTCTCAGGCGAGAAGGTCTCAGGCGAGAAGGTCTCAGGCGCCCAAGTCACAGGGTCAGGCAGCAGGGTGAAGAAGTCCACCTGAGAATGGCCCCGTCCCGGGGATAGGTCGGCGAGCACTCGACGGTAGGCTGGCGACATGTCGCTGCAGGAAGCCATCCGTTACGAGCAGATAAGCGCCAAAGCTTACGAACACCCGGCCGACAGGGCAGCCACCGCCGCCATGCGCTCGATCCCGATGTTGGACAAGACGGTGAAGTTCCTCTCGGGCTTCGGCATAGAGCGTCTCGTCCGCGAATTCCACGTGGGAAATGCAGTACAGATCTCGGACAGACAGGTGCCGTTGCTCTGGGCCAGGCACGTCCACGCGGCTTCTGTATTGGATGTCGAACGCATACCTGCCCTCTACGTCACGCAAACTCCGGAAGCCAACGCGTTTACGATCGGCGCGAAACAGCCCATGGTCGTGATCAGATCTGGATTGGTGCGCGATTACGCCGGCAGCGAACTGGATGTCGTGCTCGCCCATGAAATGGGCCACGTACATTCCGAACATAATTATTATCAGACCGCCCTGGAATTCCTGCGGCGAATAATTCATACGAGCACCGGTGTGCCTGGTTTTCTGCCGGGGATCCCGATCAGGGCTGTCTACCTTGTCCTGCTGGAATGGTTCCGGGCCGCGGAACTCTCGGCCGACCGGGCCAGTGCTTTGGTCGTCGGGGACCCGCTCCTGACCTGCCAGATGCTGATGCGGATCGCGGGCGGCGCCCTGGACGGGATGAGCCTGGACGCTTTTCTTGCTCAGGCGGCGCGCTATTCCGACGAGGAGAGCCTGTTGACGCGGTGGTCCCGGGCCTGGTTCGAAGCCAGCCTCGACCATCCCATTGCCGTGAAACGGGCACGGGAGCTGATGACCTGGGTCAGCGATGGCAGCTATGACCGGATCCGGGCCGGCAACTACGTGCGGCGGGGCCAGGAGCCTCCTCTGCCTCGAGAGCTGGATGCGGCCACGCTGCACTACCGCGAGCGGTTCTTGAACATCCTTCAAGTCACGGCCGGCGGCGTCGAACGCATGCTGGGCCAGCTCGAGGACTGGCTCCGGTCTGACGCCTCGTCGGAGAGTGGTGATAACGACCCAAGTGGAGGGACCGGGACCGGCGCGGGCGGCGGTAAAGGCACATGGCCGGGGTCGGCAGGGCGCTCGGGCACGAAAGGCCGACGCTCCTAGCCCGTTTTGCCGTGCGGAGAGGGGCGTTGGCCGGCAACTACCCTCCCCCCACCCGCCGGCTGGTAGTTTTCCGCCATGGGTACCGTCATGCCAATACGCCAGATCGGGTCGCTCGACGTCTCTTTGGTGGGCCTCGGCTGTAACAACTTTGGGGGTCGACTGGACGAGCCTCGTAGTGCGGAGGTAGTTGTTGCCGCGCTCGATGCCGGCATCAACTTCTTTGACACGGCCGACGTCTACGGAGGCACCCGCAGCGAGGAGTACCTGGGCCGGGCGCTCGGCAAACGCCGGTCAGAAGTCGTCGTGGCCACCAAGTTCGGCAGCGCCCTGGACGACCACAAAAAGGGGGCAGCGCCGGCCTACGTAAAAGAAGCGTTGGAGGACAGCCTGCGCCGGCTCGGCACCGACTACGTCGATCTGTACCAGCTCCACTGGCCCGACCACGCCACCCCGATAGCTGATACCCTTGGCGCCCTTTCAGACCTGGTGAAAGAGGGGAAGGTGCGCGAGATCGGTTGCTCGAACTTTTCTGTCGCCCAGCTCGAGGAGGCCGAAACGGCCGCGGCTGAGGGCGCTCCGCGCTTCGTCAGTGTCCAGAACGAGTACAGCCTCCTGCATCGTGAGCCGGAGCTGGGTGTCCTGGAAGAGTGCCAGAAGCTGGGGATCGCCTTCATTCCTTATTTCCCGCTCATGTCCGGACTGCTATCCGGGAAGTACCGCCGCGGCGAGCCGCCCTCCCCCGGGACGCGGATTGCCGGGACGGGGCCCGAACGGCAACGGGAACTGCTGTCCGATAGCCGGTTCGATGTAATCGAGGCACTGGAGCGTTTCGCGGCCGATCGCGGCCATACCATCCTCGAGCTGGCCATCGCGTGGTTGGCCGCCAAACCAGCCGTAGCATCTGTTATCGCCGGTGCGACCAAGCCCGAGCAGATCCGGGCCAACGCCAAGGCCGCCGACTGGGCCCTGAGCGACCAAGAGGTCCAGGAGGTCGACGCCATCGTCCCGGCCCCAGCTCCTTCCGCTTAGATCTCTCCCGGCCGCCACGGCCACGCGCGCCGGTTGAGTGGAAAAAGTATGATCAGTGCGACGTTTTCCCACCGGGACCGCGCCAGGGCACGCTTAGCCCCGGATCGGGTCCAATGGAGTCCGCTTGAGGACCTCGTGGAGGGGGTTGAGCATCGCCAGCCGGCCCTCGTGCTGGCCCACGGTGCCCTCCGCCACCATCTGGGCGCCGGTTTCCACTCCCGGGACATCCCGGCGGGTAAAGACGAGCGTCATGGACCCGGTCCGGTCCGCCAGCGTACAGCTCAGCACTTGAGCCCCTTGCCAGGGTTGCACCTCGACCGACGTAATACGCCCGGCGATCCTTGCTTTTTGGCGCCACGCGATGTCGGCGATGGGGACGGTGCCCTCGACCGGGGCGGCGCCGTCGTCCATTTCCTGGTCGCGGCGACGCTTCCTTTCCGCTCTATCCCGGCGGGCCTTCTCCTGCTGCTCCGTGGTCTTGCGGGTTAAGCGGCCCTTGCCTACCTGGAACGGCACCACGGTGGCGGTGGCGTGCGGAAGCCGGCCCAGGATCGCCGCCAACTCGTCGGCCGTCCGGTCGTGCAGCAGGTGGCTCCAGCCCCACCCATAAATGCGTCGGGGCAACAAGACCGTGACCTCGGTGTCCCCGCCGGCCAGGATGCCGGCCACGAGGTCCACCGCGGCCCGACCGATCCGGCGGTCGCGGCACTCCCTGATCTCCAACGGGAGGCGACGGATCATTAGGCGCTCCCAGTTTTCCTTCAGGAGCTTGGCCACCTGGTTGTCCAGGAAGAAATGGACGGCCCGTACTTCGTCCGGGGCCAGGCTGCGGGCGTACTGGATGGCGCGGGCCGTGGCCAAGTCCAGCCGGTCCACCAACACCAGGACCACGTGGCGGCGCAGGACGGGCATTTCCGACGCTTCTAGCGCGCCCTGTTCGAGCTGGTGTTGCTCGGAACGGTACTGCCGGTTCAGCCGGATCAGCACCAGGGTGAGGAGAGGGAAAAGGACCACGATCGTCCACGCCCCCTGGCCAAACTTCGCCACCACGAGGATCCCCACCACGATCCCGGACAGGATGGCGGCGCCCAGGTTGATAGCCAGCTTCCGTCTCCAACCCCGGCTGCGGTGTTTCAGGTGGTATTTGGTCATCCCCGCCCCGGCCAAGGTAAAGCCCGTAAAGACGCCGATGGCGTATACGGCGACGAGCGCGGTGACGTTGGACTCGGTGACGACGAGAAGGGCGATGCCAATGGTCGCCAGGACGATGATCCCGTTGGAAAACGTAAGGCGGTGGCCACGTCGTGTCAGTTGGCGGGGGAGGAAACGGTCACCGGCGACAAAACTGGCCAGGAACGGGAACCCGTTGAAGCTTGTGTTCCCGCCTGTATAGAGGATCATAAGGGTAGCGAGTTGGACGATGTAAAAGAGGGCGTGCCCGAGGGGGCTCGAGCCGAATACTGCCTGCGCCTCCTGGGCGATGACGGTCGGCGCACCCGAGACGAACGGCGCGGCGTGCGTCCAGCGGGCCAAGAACGAAGTCCCGAGCACCAAAACACCGAGTGTCACGCTCATCAGCACGTACACCTTCCGGGCACGCAGACCCTCGGGCGGCTTGAACGCGCTGACGCCGTTGGAGATCGCTTCGACGCCCGTCAAGGAGGAACCGCCATTGGCGAACGACCGCATGACCACAAATATCGTCGCCCCCATGAGGATGCCACTGCCGGGGTGGCCGAAGTGGTAAAGGCCTTCTCGATGAATGGAGTATTGCGGCAGGTCCCCAAGGGCCTCGCGGATGATGCCGGTGACGATCACGCTCCCCAGGCAAAAAATGAAAAAGTAAGTTGGGAAGGCAAAGACGCGGCCAGCTTCACGTATGCCGCGCAGGTTGCCGAACGCCAGAAGTACGACAACGGTCACGCTGATCGGGACTGTGTACGGAAGTAGAGCCGGGAAGGCGGACACGAGAGCATCCGTGCCGGCGGCCGTTTGTACTGCAACCGTGACGGTGTAATCGATGAGCAGGGCCACCGCGGCAACCTGGGCCACAGTGGGACCGAAGTTCTCTCTCGCCACCACGTAAGACCCGCCGGCGCGCGTATAAACCATTACGACTTGGCGGTAAGAGAGCGTTACGAAAAATAGGACCAGTAAGAGGGTGAAAGTGACTGGTATGACCAGCGCGAAGGCGGCCAAGCCCACGTAGGGCACCAACTCGACCAGCATCTCTTCGGTGCCGTAGGCGGAGGACGAGATAGCGTCAGGGGTTAGCACCCCCATACCCACGAAGGTGCCCAGCCGCTCGGTTTCCAGCTGTTCGCTCACCAACGGCGGGCCAAGCAGGCGGTTCTTGATCCTGTAACCCAGGGTTTCGGGTAGGTCGATGGTTGCCGGCGCCGCCTTCGCCACTTGACCCTCGTCCGTGGTGACGACCGTGCTCATGGCGCCCCGCCCACCCCGCGGCCGGGCCGGGCGCCCTTATCCGCCGCGCGCGGGCGGCGGGAACAAGCCCGGACGAGGAGGCGACCGCGCCGAACAATCGGCGTCCGCCTGACGCAGTTCACGGGCAACTGGCTTGGGCACTCGTCTGGCATTTCGCCGCTGCCTTCTCTCCCGCACGTAGTGGCGACGTTGAACTCGTGGGGCCCGACACCGCCAGCACCCCGCTGTCAGAGCGTAGCTGGCCCGCCCAGAGCGAGTTGTGCCACGTGGCCGCAGCGTGTTGCATGGTTCTGCATGCGCGTGGTGGTGGTGGGCTGCGGGAGAGTCGGTTCCGAGCTTGCCACGATGCTTTCCCGTGAAGGCAACGAAGTGGCCGTGATCGACAAAAACCCGAAAGCTCTCCAGCGCCTGGCCATGGACTGGGGCGGCAAAGGCGTGGTCGGTTTCGGCTTCGACCGCGAAACGTTGGAGCAGGCGGGCATCGTCGATGCGCAGGCGCTGGCCGCAGTCACGAACGGCGACAACTCCAACATCCTGACGGCGCGGATTGCCAAGGAGACTTACCTCGTCCCAAACGTCGTCGCCCGGATCTACGACCCCCGTCGCGGCCTGTATCTACCGTCGCCTGGGCATACCGACGGTGGCCACGGTGACCTGGACCGTTGACCAGGTGCTCCGCCGGCTGCTGCCCGAACGGACGGTAACCGAATGGGCCAGCCCTCAGGGCGAGATCGTAATGATCGCTCGCTCCCTCCCGGGCGCCTGGGTCGGCTACCGGCTGGACGACCTCGACGTGTTGGGGCAGGTCAAGCTCACGGCCCTCTCCCGAGCCGGGCGGTCCTTCCTGGTCAAGCCCGGGGCCGTGGGCCAGGAGGGGGATGTCCTGTACTTCTCGGTCACCGAGGGGGCGTCGATGACCTGGAGCAACGGCTCGAAAAAGGCCCCCGGTCGTGACGAGCCAGTCGTGAAGGCCCAGTCGGTGAAGGCCCAGTCGTGGGCCCGTCGTGAAGGCCCAGTCGGTGAAGGCCCAGATCGTGAAGACCAAACCATGAAGGTCGTCATCGCCGGGGCGGGCAACGTCGGCACCTACCTGGCCGCTGACCTCCACGAGGCCGGCCACGAAGTCTTGCTCATAGAGATGGACGCGGCCGTCGCCGCCCGGGGGGCCGCGCTCGGGGTCGAATGGCTGGTAAGAGACGCCTGCGAGGTGTCGGCCCTTGACACGGCCGGGCTGGCCACCGCGGACGTGGTGGTGGCGGCAACCGGCGACGACGAGGACAACCTGGTCATTTCGCTATTGGCCAAGCAGGAGTTCGCCGTGCCCCGAGTGGTGGCCCGGGTCAACCACCCGAAGAACCACTGGCTCTTCAACCAGGCCTGGGGCGTCGACGTCGCCGTCTCCACTCCCCACCTGCTCGCGGCCCTGGTCGAGGAGGCTGTCTCGGTCGGCTCGCTGGTCCGTTTGATGCAACTGGAGTCCTCCGGGGCCCGGTTGGTAGAGGTGACGCTGGCCCCGGGTTCACCCGCGGCAGGGACGGAGCTGGCTCGTCTCGGCATGCCCCGCGAAGCAACGGTGGTGGCGGTCGTGCGCCGAGCCCATGTCGTGGTACCAAGGGGCGACACGGTCCTGGAACCCGGGGACGAGGTCCTGGTACTGGTGTCCGCGGACTCCGAGGACGCGGTGCGCTCGCTACTGGTCGCAGACGTGGCCCCTGGCGGGATGTGGATGGGGCCGTCCACCGCCGGCACTCCGGCCGGGACGACTCCGGGAGCGTAGTAACGCCCACAAGCAGGTAGGAGCCTTGCCGCTGGCGCCGCCGCCGCCAGCGGCCACCTCCGTTCACGGCCACCTCCATGGCCCCGAACCAACTCACCGTGCTCCGGCCCTAACCGCCGCCCATCGGCGCCGGCCTCTGTGCCATCATGCACTGATGCTCGTCCGGGGCCGCACCGAGGCCGACCTCGACAGCATTGACGCTCTAGCCCGGGCAACCCACGAAGTCGACGGTTATCCTGTCCGCCTCCCCCCGACTTGCGGGCATTCCTGGTCGGACCGGACGAGTTGGCGGCCTGGGTAGCCGAGGCGGAGGGCCAGGTGGTGGGGCACGTGGCGCTGCACGCCCACTGTTCGCGGCCCAGCCTCGAGGTGGCTTGCCGGGCCACCGGGCTGAAGGAAGAGGACTTGGCCGCCGTGGCTCGGCTCCTGGTTTCGCCGGCCACCCGACGGCGGGGCATCGGCCGCGCTACTCCTTCGCGCCGCGACGACCGAAGCGACCGCCCGTGGCCTCCTCCCGGTGTTGGAGGTCGTCCGCCAGCACCAGTCGGCCGTGAGCATGTACGAGGCCCTGGGGTGGGATCGCGTCGGTACCGCTGAGCTGCGGCTTCCGGATGACCTGGTCCTCGACCTGTTCGTGTACGTGCTTTCGGGCCGACCACCAGGGGCGGTGTCGGAGTAAAACCTGCCTGCCACGGCGGGCCCGCCTGGCAAGGGCCGACTGACACGGGCCGACTGACATGGCCGACTGGCCCGGGCCGAGGAGCTTTTCCGGGTGTGCCCTCCGGGCTAATGGCGCGAGAATTGAGGGCGTGGGGACCGAACCCGGGTACGTCGAGTGGCCCGCCCGGCTCAGCCCGGTCGAGAGCGTCGCCTGCGTGTGGGTCTCACGACCAGGGGACGGCACTGACAACCGGGTCCTGCCCGACGCCTGTATGGACATCATCTGGGACGGCGCCTCGCTGTTCGTCGCCGGCCCGGACACTGGCCCGGTTCCCGTAAAGGCAAGCCCCGGGACGGCATTTGCCGGTGTTCGGTTCCGGCCGGGAAAAGGGCCGAGTTTCCTGGGGCCGCCTGCTTCGGAGCTGCTGGACCGGCGCATCGACCTGGCGGACCTCTGGGGTGAGGCGGCCTCGGCCCGCCTGGCCGAAGAACTGGCCGGGGCTGACGGGCCCCGAGGCTGCCGCCCATGTCCTCGATCGGGCCGTGGCGGAGCGGGCGGGGGGAGCCAGCCCATCAGATGCGATGGTCGATGCCCTTGTCGACCTGCTGCGACACGAGCCGACGGCGATGGGGGCGGTCCAGAGCGCCAGCAACGCACTATCGGTGGGAGAGCGGCGGTTGTACAGGCGCTGTTGTCGCAGTGTCGGCTATGGGCCGAAAACTCTCGAGCGCGTTCTTCGTTTCCAACGGGCGTTACGGCTCGGCCGCCAGGCCACCTCCTTGGCTTTACTGGCCGCCCGGGCCGGGTACGCGGACCAGGCCCATATGTCCAGGGAGTCCCGGCGGTTGGCCGGCACGACACCGTCCGATCTGTTCAAGACAACATTGCCCGCCGCCTCTTAACGTCGTTCCCATGGACGATCAATTTGCCGCGGGCCGGGATTTCATCCTCGGCCAGGGCCGGCTCCTGGAGCGCCGGCTGTTTGCTACTTGTTTCGAAAATGCCGCTCCGACGGGCGTCGTTGACGCCGTCCGAGGCTTCCGCAACGATGACGGGGGTTTTGGTCACGGCCTGGAGCCTGACAAGCGCTGCCCGGCCAGCCTGCCTATCGACGTCGAGGTCGCTCTGCAGGCCCTCGTGACGGCGAAGGCCAGCGACCGCGCCCTGGTCCTGGGGGCGTGCGACTACCTGGCCAAGGTGGCGGCCGGCGCCGAGTGCGATGGCGCCGTCCCTCCCGCCTTCCCCGTTATCGAAAACTTCCCGAGGGCGGCGCACTGGAGCGACTGGACGTACACACCGGGCCTCAACCCGACGGCGGGCTTGGTCGGTTTGCTCAACCGCCTGGAGGTGGAGCATCCCTGGGTGGAGGAAGCGACGGCTTATTGCTGGGCACAGCTGGACCGCCCTGATTTGCCCGGTGAGGCCCACACCTTGAGCGAGGTCTTCGTTTTCCTCGAAAACGTCCCCGACCGCGAACGCGGCGGGCGCGCCGCGTTGAAAGTGGTCGACGGCCTGACCGGCGCCTCCTCGTGGAGAGCCGACCCCGACGATCCCAACTACGGGTTGTCTCCGCTCAATATCGCCCCGTTGGCCGAAAGTCGGTGGCGCAGCCTGTTCAGCGAGGACGTACTGGCGGCCCACCTCGACCGAGTGCAGCGTGACCAGCAAGCCGATGGCGGATGGCCGCTTAGTTGGGAACCCCCGACTGAAGCGGCGCTCCTGGAGTGGCGCGGCATCGTGACCCTGGGCGCCTTGCGCACCCTCGTCTCGTACGGACGGGTCAGCGCCTACAGCTAACTCCAGCTGCCACCGGGGCTGCCCAACCGCCACCCGTTAACCCAACCGCCATCGGTTACCGCCCAGCCGCCACCCGTTAACGCGCTTTGGACGGTTTATGACGGTTTCTGCATATAAACCGTCATAACGCGACGCAGTCTTCCGCAAAGTCGGCGCAGCCGAAAGCCCGGCATGAAGCCAGAGCGCAGGCGGCCAGCCTTACTTGAGTTTCGCCAACGCCTCGTTGAGCTGGAGCACGACTATGTAGCTGCTCCCGAGAAATCCCCATTGTTCGCCGTGGGTTTGCTTGGTTATCAGTTGGCGCAGGACCGACGGGGCAATCCCGGTCGCCCTCGACACCATAGGGATCTGGACGATGGCGTCCTCGGGGGCGATGTCAGGGTCGTACCCGCTGCCGGACGTGGTCACGAGGTCGGGCGTAGGGTTGACGCCGAGTTTGTGCCAAAATTGCACGAGTTCTCTGGTGTTGTCGACCAGCACGCTCGAACGTGGCCCGAGGTTGCTGGCCCCGGACTCGCCCGGGACGCCATTGGCCATGAGCGGGTTGTCACCGCCGGCCACGTCCTCCTTGGGGTCCGAGTGGTAGGGCCCGGTATCGTCGGGACGACCGTGGAACCACCTGGGGCTCGACCAGTTTTGTCCGATGAGCGTCGAGCCGCTGGCGGTGACCGAGCCGTTGGCCGTGCTCTTGAACGCTATTTGGGAGAGGCCGGTGCCGAGGTAGGCGTAGGCGAAGGTCAGGCCGACCGCGATAATCGCGAAAATCAGTGAACGACGAAGGTTGAGCAGCATCAGCGGGCCTCTCTAGTACCAGTGGATCGCGACGAGGATCAGGTCAATGAGCTTTATGAAGATGAAGGGGACGATGATCCCGCCCACGCCATAGATCCATACGTTGCGGCGCAAGATAGCTGCGGACGAGGCGGGGCGGAATTTTACCCCTCGCAGGGCCAGCGGGATCAGGGCGATGATCACCAACGCGTTGAAAATGACGGCCGAGAGAACGGCGTCTTGGGGGCCGTGGAGGTCCATGATGTTGAGCGCGTTGAGCTGAGGGTAGGTGACGACGAAGAGCGCAGGGATGATGGCGAAGTATTTCGCCACGTCGTTGGCGATCGAGAAGGTGGTAAGAGATCCTCGGGTGATCAGCAGCTGTTTGCCGATCTCGACGACATCGATGAGCTTGGTCGGGTTGGAGTCGAGGTCGACCATGTTGCCGGCCTCCTTGGCCGCCGTCGTGCCGGTGTTCATGGCCACCCCGACGTCGGCCTGAGCCAGGGCCGGGGCGTCGTTGGTCCCGTCGCCCGTCATGGCCACGAGTTTCCCGCCCTCCTGCTCGGCCTTGATCAAGTCCATTTTCGCTTCAGGAGTGGCTTCGGCCAGGAAGTCGTCGACCCCCGCCTCTTGCGCAATGGCCGCCGCTGTGAGCGGGTTGTCGCCGGTGATCATGACGGTGCGGATGCCCATCTGGCGCATTTCGTCGAATTTCTCGCGAATACCCTGCTTCACCACGTCTTTCAGCTCGATGACGCCGACGATTTCCTTCCCGTCGGCCACCACCAGCGGTGTCCCGCCCGAGCGGGAAATGCCTTCGACGATCGGGTCGAGGTCGCTCGGGACCGTACCGCCCCTCTCCGTTACCCAGCGCTTCACCGATTCGGCCGCCCCCTTGCGGATCTGGTGACCGTCAACGTCGAGCCCCGACATGCGGGTCGTCGCCGAGAACGGTACGAAGGTCGGCGCTGCCCCCAGGTCCCGTTCCCGGATATTGAAACGTTCCTTGGCCAGTACGACGATCGAGCGGCCCTCGGGCGTCTCGTCGGCCAGCGACGCCATCTGGGCGGTGGCCGCCACCTCCTCCTCGCTGTGGCCGCCGACCGGGATGAAAGCAGAAGCGGCCCGGTTACCCAGGGTTATCGTCCCGGTCTTGTCAAGCAGCAGAGTCTGCACGTCGCCGGCGGCCTCGACGGCCCGTCCGCTCATGGCCAGTACGTTGCGTTGCACCAAGCGGTCCATCCCGGCAATGCCGATGGCCGAGAGCAGTGCGCCAATCGTGGTCGGGATCAAGCACACCAGCAGCGATACCAGGATTACGACCGATACCGGGGCCCCGGCGAACTTGCCGAACGGTTGCAAGACGACGACTACCGGCAGGAACACGATGGTGAGCACCGCCAGCAGGATCGTGAGCGCAATTTCGTTGGGCGTCTTTTGCCGGTTGGCCCCCTCGACGAGGCCGATCATGCGGTCGAGGAAGGTCTGGCCGCGTTCCGCCGTGATCCGGACCACGATCCGGTCCGAAAGGACCTTTGTCCCGCCGGTAACCGCGGAGCGGTCACCGCCCGATTCCCGGATCACTGGCGCGGATTCGCCGGTGATAGCCGACTCGTCCACCGACGCGATCCCTTCAACTATTTCGCCGTCGGAGGGGATTACGTCACCGGCTTCGCATACGACCAGGTCTCCCTTGCTGAGGGCGGACGCCGGGACCCGCTCTTCGGTCCCGTCGGGGCGAAGACGCCGCGCCTCGGTTTCCGAGCGCATCCGCCTGAGCGTCTCGGCCTGAGCTTTCCCGCGCCCCTCCGCCATGGCCTCGGCGAAATTGGCGAAGATCACTGTCAGCAACAGCCAGGCCGTGATGCTCCAGTCAAAGAGGCTCGGGTGGGCGATGGACTCGATGAAAGTCACCACCGTGCCGACGAGTACGACGAACATCACCGGGTTCTTGATCTGAACCCGCGGGTCGAGCT
Organism: uncultured Acidimicrobiaceae bacterium; assembly: GCA_963750465.1. Classification (GTDB taxonomy): domain Bacteria; phylum Actinomycetota; class Acidimicrobiia; order Acidimicrobiales; family Palsa-688; genus Fen-671. Next base: position 736,852 of record CAVVRE010000037.1, on the reverse strand, counting down.
TCCAGAACGAGTCGATCAGCGCCCGGCCCAGGATCTGGCGGTCGAACAGGCTCCTCGCCTGGGCCACCCCGTGCGCCGTGGGAGGCGTACCAGGCGGGGTGGTGCTGGGCGAGGTGGTGCTGGGCGGAGCACCCTGCGGACCGGCCCCGGCCCCGGCCCCGTTTTTTACGTCGACTTCGCGTTGTGCCATCAGACGAACCTCCCGAGGCTCATCAAGTGCTGGAAAACCAGCCCGATCGAGCCCATCGGCCAGAACTTCCCGTGGCTCAGCTCTTCGACGATCGGGCCAAGGGAAACGGCGGGGAAGAAGGTGAGGCCGCCAATAATGATTATCACGCCGATGGTCAGGCCTATGAACATCGGGTTGTCAGTGCGAAAAGTGCCGAGCGATACCGGTACGACGTTCTTGGCCGCCAGCGCACCGCCCAGGGCAAGCGCCGGGATCATGATCCCGAACCGGCCGATCAACATATCGATCCCGCCGATGATGTTATAGAAGGCCGTGTTCCCGGTAAGACCCCCGAAGGCCGAGCCGTTGTTGTTCCCTTGCGACGTCAAGGCGTACAGGATCTCGCTGAAACCGTGTGGGCCCGCGTTTAATGGTCCCGCCCGCCCGGCCGTGGTCGACACCGCGATGCCGCTCAGGACGAGCACGATGACCGGCATTACCAGGGCGGCGAACCCCGCCAGTTTCACCTCTCTGGCCTGGATCTTCTTCCCCAGGTACTCCGGTGTTCGCCCGATCATGAGGCCGCCTATGAAAACGGCGATGACCGCATAGATCAAGATCGTGTACAACCCGCTACCGGTGCCGCCCGGCGTCACCTCCCCCAGCATCATCCCGCTCATGAGGCCGAGGCCGCCGATCGGGGTGAACGAGTCGTAGGAGGCGTCGGCCGAGCCGGTCGATGTGTTTGTGGAAGCGACGCCAAAAAGGGCAGTGCCCGTGTCGCCGAAGCGCACCTCCTTGCCCACCGTGTTGCCGGTGGTCTGGACCACGCCGGCCGCAGCCACGGCCGGGTTCGGCTGGTGTTCCGAATAACTCGTGTACCCGACCCAGGTGCCGAACACGAGCACCATGGCCCCGAGGAGGGCGGCGCCGTGGCGGATGCTGCCCACCATCTTGCCGAAGGTATAAGTCAAGGCGAAGGGGATCGCGAGCAGGAGGAAGATCGAGAGCCAATTGGTGAGCCCGGTGGGGTTCTCGAACGTGGTGGCGGAGTTGGCGTTCAGGAAGCCGCCGCCGTTTGTGCCCAGTTGCTTGATCGCCTCCATGAACGCGATCGGCCCGCGGGCGATGGTCTGTACGACCCCGTTGAGCTCATTGTGGACGGTGACCGGCCCGGCCAGGGTCTGGACGCCGCCCTCGGCCACGAAGATTATCCCGGCCACAAAGGCGATCGGGGCCAGGATGTACATGATGCAGCGGGTCATGTCGACCCAGAAGTTCCCGATGGTTGGCGAGTTGCGGCGGGAGAAGCCCCGGACCAACGCAATGGCAACGGCGATCCCGACGGCCGGGCTTACGAACTGCTGCACCGTGAGGGAGCCGATCTGGGAGAAGTACGACATCGTCGTCTCGCCGCCGTAGTTCTGCCAGTTGGTGTTGGTCACGAACGACGATGCCGTATTGAAACCGAGCGCCGGCGTCACCTGGCCAAGGTGTTGAGGGTTGAGCGGCAGTGAGCCCTGGATCCGCAAGATGACATAGGTGAACAGTAAAGAGATGCCCGAAAAGATGATCATCGAGCCGGCGTAGCGCTGCCAGGACTGCTCGTTGTCCGGGCTTGTCCCCAGCAACGAGTAGATCGGCCGCTCCGCCCAGGCCAGGAAGTGCACGCGGCCATCGAATACGGCCGCCATGTATGAGCCCAGATAGCGCCAGGCGAGGCCCAGGGCGACGATGAGTGTCAGGATGGTCCAGAAGAAACCCATTCAGAACCACTCCGGCTTGAACAGCGCCACGCCCACGTAAAGAAATACGAGGATCGAGACGACCAGGAGGATGGCGTCGGACGCGGTCATACCCGCTCAAAACCTTTGATGAGGGCGAGCATGACCACCGTGAAGACGACGATGCCAAGGATGGAGAGAAAATCAGCCATGACCCCGATCCTGGCGGCGGTGCTCTGAACGGGATCTCAACAGGCTCTGGAAATCCTGAAAAAAATCTAAACGCGGCGTCGATGTGCTACTTCGCCATTAGAGCGACAATGGTGACATGCGCAAGTGGCTGATCGGCTCCGCCGTCGGGGTGGTCACGTCCATCGCCCTCGGTGCCGCCATGCTGCCCGCCAGAGCCCACCTGGCGACGGCCACGGCGGCCGTGGTGCTCGTTGTCCCATGCGTGGCCGGGGTAGTAGCCGGTGGGTGGCTGGCCGGCCTGGTGAGCGTGGGCGCAGGGTTCCTCGTCTACGACTTGGTTTTCGTGCCCCCTTACGGGACGTTGCGCGTAAGCAGATTGCAGGACTGGGTGGCGCTCGCCGTTTATGTGGTCGTCATGGTGCTCGTGGCCGGGGTGGTTGTCAGCCTCGAACGGGCTCGGGAAGCGTCGCAGTGGCGCGAAGCCAATGCGGGCCACCTTCTCGACCTATCTGAGCTCCTGCTCGTCGACAAGCCGGTGCCTGAGCTCGCTGAAGCAGTGGTCAAGTGGGCCCACGACGTCCTCGGGCTGCAAGGCGTGGCTCTCTTGCTGTCAGTCGACGATCGGCTCGAGGTGGTCGCCTCGTCGGGCACCGAGATCTCTCGAGACGAGCTCAGCCGTCTGCAGCCCGAGGCCGGGTTGCCGGTGGCGCTCAGCACGGTCACCTCCCACGACGTGGTCCAGACCCTGGCGCTGGCCTCGTCCGGGCGCCCCGTCGGGCTGCTGGTAATGCGCGACATACCGCCCGAGCGGACGGTGCGAGAGCTCCTGCCGATTGTCGGCAACCACCTCGCCATCGCTCTGGAGCGGGCTCAACTCCGCGAACGGATCCTCCACGCCGAGGTCCTCGAAGAGATAGACCGCCTGCGGCACTCCCTCATCGGAGCCGTCTCGCACGACCTGCGGACGCCGCTGGCCACGATCAAGGTGGCATCATCGACGTTCTTGGACCGCACGACCGACCTGTCGCCAGACGACGCCGATGAACTCCACAGCCTTATCGACTTACAGGCCGACCGCCTAACGCGCCTGGTGAATAGCCTGCTCGACATGACGCGCATCCAGTCCGGGACGCTGGAGGTCCAGCGTAGGCCCTGGTCGTTGCGTGACATCGTCGACGAGGCGCTCGCCGAACTGCACTCTTCCCTGGTCGGCCGCCGTATTGACGTTGTTATCCCTGAGGAGCTCCCCTGCGTCGACGTTGACCCGCTGTTGATTGCGCAGGTGCTGGCCAACCTGGTCGACAACGCCAACAGGCACGGCCCTCCGGGGACGGCGATCAGCGTGTCGGCGAGCATGCCGGGGCTCGATCGCGTGAGGGTTTCTGTCCGCGATCAGGGGCCTGGGGTGCCGGTGGCCGAGCGCGAGGAGATATTCGAGAAGTTTGTGCGGTTCGACACCGGGGGACGTTCCGGTCTAGGTCTGGCTATTGCGAAAGCGTTTGTCGTAGCCCACGGCGACCGTATATGGGTAGATGGCGCGCCGGGAGGCGGCGCTCGCTTCAGCTTCACTTTGCCTGTCGCTGTGCGCGAAGAACTGCGCGCCGAACTGGGGGCGTGAACCATGGCCCGCGTACTCGTCGTCGACGACGACCCGGCTTTGCTCCGCGCTTTGCGCGTGAGCCTCAATCTCAAGGGCCATGAGGTCTTGACCGCGGCCACGGGCGAGCAAGGGATTTCTCAGGCCGCGCTGGCCTCTCCCGACGTAATTGTGCTCGACCTCGGCCTACCCGACATCGACGGCCTGAAGGTATGCCGGCGTATCCGCGAGTGGGACGACGTGCCGATCGTCGTACTTTCCGCCATCGGGTCCGAGGACCGCAAGGTGGCGGCGCTCGACGAGGGGGCCGACGACTATATGACCAAGCCCTTCGGCCTGGCCGAACTGGAAGCTCGGATCCGTACGGCCATCCGCCATCACACGTCATCCCCGCAAGCGACATCGTCCACGGTCGTGACGGCGGGCCCACTCGAGCTGGATCTGGTGCATCGCGAAGCCCGGCTCGAGAGCGACCCGCTCGAGCTCACGGCCAAGGAGTTCGAGCTGCTTTCCTTCCTGGCCCGCCACGCCGGCAAGACTTGTACGCACCAGATGATCCTGGCCGAGGTGTGGGGCCGGGCCTACTCCAAAGAGGCGCAGTACTTGCATGCGTACGTGCACCGGCTGCGCCAGAAACTGGGTACGGGTGCGGGCGTGGCCATAAAGACGGCGCCCGGTATCGGTTACGTCCTGACACTGAGTGACGGGACCGACCCGAGCCGTTCGCCAGAGGTTCGTTGACGGGCCCCCCGCTCGACGGGCATCGCCGAGCCTGCCGGTGTACCCCGTAATAGGCTGCTAGCTGGTAGTTGACCTATACCGTGTCCACCGGAGATGGGGTTCCACCGAAGATGGGGAGAGGGATATTGAGCGAGGCCGGCGAGGTGCTCGAAGAGGCCCAGCCAGGCCCGGAGACGAGGGCGGGCGGTCCGGCTGCGACGGCTTCGGTAGCGTCCCCCCCACAACGGGCACCCGTTTTATTGGCTGCTGAAGACGACACCGCTTCGGTGGTCGAGGCGGCTGGCCATTTCCGCATCTACCTCGGTGCCGTGGCCGGGGTGGGCAAGACCTACGACATGCTCAACGAGGGTAAGCGGCGCTTGGAACGGGGGACAGATGTCGTCGTCGGCTTCGTGGAGCCCCACAAACGCCCTCTGACCGAAGCGCTTCTTGAGGGTTTCGAAGTCGTTCCCCGCAAGGTGGTGGAGTACCGCGGGGCACAGTTCGAGGAAATGGACCTGGACGCGGTCCTCGCCCGCCACCCGAAGGTCGCCCTGGTCGACGAGCTGGCGCATACGAACGTCCCGGGCTCAGGTCGTAACGCAAAACGTTGGGAGGACGTCATCGAGCTGCTCGATGCCGGCATCGACGTCATAACGACGCTCAACATCCAGCACGTGGAAAGCCTGGCCGACGCCGTCGAACAGATGACCGGGGCCCCGTACGTGAGCGCGTGCCTGATTGGGTCGTCCGCAAGGCCGACCAGACCGAGCTGGTGGACTCGTCACCTGAGCAGCTGCGACGACGGATGCTCCACGGCAACATCTACCCGGCCGAGAAAATCCCTTACGCTCTTTCCCACTTCTTCCAAACCGACAACCTGATCGCCCTCCGAGAACTGGCGCTGCGCTATTTGGCTGACGAAACCGAAGAGGAACTCCTCGAGCACCTCCGTCGCCACAGTGAAAAACGTCTGTGGGAGACGAGAGAGCGCATCCTGGTCGCGGTGACCGGGGCGCCCGGTACCGACGTACTTCTAAGGCGGGCGGCCCGATTAACAGCTCGGGCCAAAGGCGAGCTCAGCGTCCTTCACGTAATAGCGTCCGACGCCGCCCCTGCGAAAGACAAGGTGAAGTTCGAGTCGATGCGCAAACTGGTAAGCGACCTCGGCGCCCGCTGGTACGAAATCTCGAACTCGGACCCGGCGCAAGCGATTACCGATTTCGCCAAGGAAAATCAAATTACGCAAATAGTGCTTGGTTCGAGCCAGAGGAGCCGGTGGCAGGAGATGACCGGGGGTGGCCCGATCGTCCGGAAGACCATTCGAAGGGCGGGCGATCTCGGGATCGATGTCCACGTTATTGCCCGACGGGAACTTCCTCCAGGCTTTGACCACGTGGCCGAGCTGGCCGAAGAAAGCTAGCTCGGCCAGCAACTATTAGTCGGCCGCTTTCAGTTTTTCTCCGTGTACCTCTGCGTGAACGAGACGATCAAGCGGGCCGTGATAATCAGCAACAGGACGAGCACCACCAGGATAAGAGCGGCGTCGTAGGAGAGGTGAACGAAAGTATTGGACGGGTAGTTATAGAACGCCCAGACCGCGTACGTAAGGTAGCTGACAGGCGAGTGCGTGAGGGCCAAGCTGGGCATGCTGTTGCTGAAGCCGGCGGTATAGAGCAGCGGCGCCGTCTCGCCAATGGCGATGGCCATGGCCACCAGCCACCCCGTCGTAATACCCGGGAGGGCGGCCTTCAGCGTGATCCGGCGCATGGCGTAAGGCGGGCTCATCCCGAGCGCCTCAGCCCCTTCCCGGTAGGAGGTGGGGACCTGGCGCAGCGCCGATTCAGTGGCTTTGGCAATGTACGGGACGGTCAATGCCGACAGCACGATGAGGGCGCCCGCTAAGGAGAACTGCCAGTGAAGGGCGACGGCCAAAGCGATGAAACCCACATACCCGAGCACGATCGAGGGGATGCCGGCCAGCACCTCCGAGCCGGCCCGAAGCACCGAACCGAGACGGCCATGGGCGTACTCGGCCAGGTAGATCCCCGACGAAACGCCGACTATGCCGGCGATGATCCCGACCCCGGCCACGATGACCAGGGTGCCGACTAACTCGTTGGCCAGCCCGCCTCCCGTACCGGTCCCCACTTCGGTGAGCACGCTCCAGCGCCAGACGGGGAGAGCTCTGCTGATGACTCCATAAAGGAGCCAGACAAGGGGAGCAGCGATGGTCAACACCGCCAACATGCAGATCCCCCATCCAACCCAGCTCGACATCCGCCGGACAATTGAGGGCCGCCCATAAAGGTCGAGAGCCTCAGAGCCAGCGGGGACTCGGGGGACGCCGGGGACGGCGGCGACGCTCATGGCGCTACACTCCCCGGCCTACAGGCAGGGCCGTCCCCGCCACCCTGCGGACGAGCATGCGCGCCCCGATGTTGGCCCCCAACGTAATTACGGCCAGCACGAGGGCGAATTCGGCCAGGGTCTCGACGGCAAACCCGGTGCCGTCAGAGAGGGCACCGTCCAACTGGCTGACAATGGTGGCGGCGATGGTGCCGAAGGGCAGGTAGAGGTTGGTCGGGACGGTCCCCAAGACGGCGCCCGAGACCATGGCCACGGCGATCGTTTCGCCGAGCGCTCTCGCCAGCCCGAGGACAGAAGCCCCGATTATCCCGGCTCGGACCCAGGGCAGGCTGACCTTCCTCACCACCTCCCAATCGTTCATCCCGAGCGCCATGGCGCCTTCCTTGGGCAAGCGAGGGACCTGGCGGAGCAGGTCGCGGGACGTAGCCGCCACGATCGGCACGATCATGATGGACAAAACCAGGCTGGCGGTGAGCAAGCCCTCCCCGGAGCCGGTGTCGCCCCGGAAGAAATCGAGCACCGGGACATCGGGCAGGTGGTGAGCGAAAAAGGGCGCAACGTCGCGGGCGATGATGGGGCCGAAGGTCACGAAACCCCAGAGACCGAACACCACGCTGGGGATGCCGGCCAGGACTTCGAGAAATACGCCGAAAGCGTTGGACAGGCGCCGGGGAAGTTTTTCGACGACGGCCAAAGCCGCACAGACCGAAAGGGGGACGGCCACGGCCACGGCGATGGCCGAACTTTCGACCGTACCGACAATGAGCGGCCAGGCACCGTAACTGACGCCGACGGGGTGCAGTACTCCATTGGTCGTGACGGCGTTGGCATATGTGTTGCCTGGCCGCCATGTGCTGCGGGACAAGAAGCCGACACCGTTGTACTTGATGGCGGGCAGAGCCTTCACCGCCAGAACCACGATAATAGCGATAAGAGCGGCCACGGGGATGAGGGCGGCGAAGCCGGTCCACCAGCGCAGCCCGTCGTTGCTGACCCGCCTTACGGTTGGCTGCAACCACGACGGCCACCGCCCGTGCCGCCCCTCGTTGAGGGACAGCGCGGGCGGCTCAGTCGGGACGGACGGGACCTGGCCTGGGGTGGCCACAGCCATTGGTAGTCCTCGTTCCTTGCGATCGGGTGGTGTCGCTAGCCCGTGATTTGCGCTATCTGCGCGTTAGAGAGGGAAACAACGGCCGGGGTGAGCGGCTGGAAGTCGACCTGGCTCAGGAAGCTGCTGTTGGCCCCGTGCGTCGGGTCGACGGCCCAGTACAGGAAGGCCCGCACAGCCTGGGCCATCTTGTTGTTGAGCTCTTTCGCGGGGATGATGGCGTACTCGTAGTTGACGATCGGGTAACCGCCGGCCGCCTTGTCGAAGATCATCGAAAGGGTCTCATTAGCCGGCGTCTTGGCCTCCAGCTGCTTGGCCTCAGCCGTCATGCTGGCCGGGGTGGGCAGTAGGAACTTGCCGGAGGCGTTTTGCAGCTGGGCCTCGCCCAGCCCGTCGGCCTGGGTCTTGCCCAGGTAGCTGATGCCGATATAAGCGATGCAGCCGGGGGTGGCGGCGCACCCGGTCACCATGCCGCCGTTACCCGTTTCGCCCAGGGCGTTCGAGATGGACGGGAAGCCGATGCTGGTGCCGTACCCGATGCCCTGGCCCCAGCCGCGCGAATCCGCGGCCGACAGGAACGAGCTGAACAGGAACGTGTCGCCGCTCGAGTCGCTGCGGTGGAGGGCGATGATCTTGTCCGCCGGCAGGGTGACACCGGGGTTGAGCGCGGAGATGGCCTGGTCGTTCCAGGTGGTGATCTTGCCCTGGTAGATCGCCGACAACACGGATCCACTCAGTTTCAGGTGGACCTTGTTGAGGCCGGGCACGTTGTAGTTGATCTGCTGTGCAGAAATAGCCAGGGCGATGTTTTTGAGGCCCGGGTTCTGCGAGACCTGCGTGCCCGACAGGTACGCGTCCGAAGCACCGATGTTGACGATGCCATCGGCCGCATCGGAGATACCGGCGCCGGAGCCCGTACCCGAGGGGGTGACCTTTATGTTGGAGTACTGCTTGTGGTAGGCGCTGGACCAGAGTTGGAACAGCGGGTACAGCAGGGTGCTACCGGTCTCGAAAATGTTGACGGACCCTTTAGGCGGCGTCTCGTTGACGGTGGCGGATGCCTGGCGGGTGGCAGCCGATGCGGGCACGACCGTCGCAGCCGTGGTGGTGAACGCAGCCAGCAACCCGGCGGCGAGGGCCGCACCACGCACGGCCTTTCGGCTGGGCTTGGAACTGCTTGCATTGAACATTTGGTGGATCTTCCTCCTGGCTTGTTAGGAAAATGCTTTCGCTGGTTACGCAGCTTGTAAGCGGCGGTTCCCGCTTTCCGTTGATCCTCTTCGAAGCCGCGCGCTTCTAAAGGGGAGTTTTTGGCAAGCGGGTGCGGCGTCACCCGCTCTGAATTGCTACCCGGCGCCGTAACCCGGGCAGTTCTCTAACCCATACGACCGCTGACGTAACGAGCGGTCTCTGGCTCCTTTGGATCTCCGAAGATCTGGCTGGTTGGGCCCGTCTCCACCAGTTTGCCCTGATAGAAGAATATGGTGCGGTCGGAAACCCGGGACGCCTGGGCCAGGTTATGCGTAACGATGATGATCGTCAACGCGGGCACCAGGCTTCGGACCAATTCCTCAATATTCTCCGTCGAAATGGGGTCGAGCGATGAAGTGGGCTCGTCCAGGAGCAGGATGTCGGGCCCCACCGCGAGGGCGCGCGCCAGGCACAACAACTGTTGCTGGCCACCGGAAAGGGAAAACGGTGATGCTCCAAACCGGTTGGCGACCGCGTCGTACAGCCCCACTTCGCGCAACCTGGTCTCGACGATCTGCTTGTAGTGCTGCTTGGAGGCGATCCGGTGCGCCTTTAACCCCCGAAAGCACGTTTTCTCCGATCGACATCGGGAAAGGGTTCGGCCGCTGGAACATCATGCCGACCCGCCGGCGCAGCGTCATGAGTTGGACTCCCGGGGCATAAATGCTGGAGCCGTCGAGCAGGACCTCGCCTTTGTGCCAATGTTTGGAGACCCTGTCGTTCATCCGGTTGAGAGAGCGAAGGAAGGTGGTCTTGCCCGATCCCGTCGGGCCTATCAACGCGGTGATCTCTCCCTTGGCTATGTCGACGTTTATATCGGCGAGGACAGTGGCCGAGCCAAAACCCAACGCCAGTTGGCGCGCTTGCATTGCCGCCGCCACTTTGTCAACACCGACGGTGGTTTTATCAACATCGACCGTGGTTTTGTCAGCATCGACCGTCAGAATATTTTCGGAGGGCGCCGAATCGGGAGTCGCAGTTGTCGTCGGTTCAATACACAATTATCAGACGGCGGTGCGCTCGGCCCACAGCCGAAGAAGATTAGGCCAATCAGTTGAACGAAAGGTGAACACAAAGCAACAACTAACCCAGTAGGCGATGAACTCTGGTGAAGGATCAACGGTCGGATTGATAACGGTAGCCGATACCGCGCACGGTTACTATGCGCCTGGGGCCGGCCGGGTCGTCCTCGAGTTTGGCGCGCAGCCGCCTGATATGGACCTCGAGGCTCGTGCTTTCCAGCGGCATCGACGGGCCCCATAGGCGGTTCAACAGAGTGGCGCGGGGCAGGACGATGCCGGCGTTCTCCATGAGGAGCCGCAGTAGCTCGAACTCGCGGAGCGGTAGGTGCAGGCGCACTGACCGCAACGTCACCTCGTGGCTCTCGGGGTCGAGGCGTACGTCCCCCACCCGGATGGCGGGTTCGTGGTGGCCTCCATCGCCGACCCAATGGGGTGCCCGGCGCAGGACCGCCCGCACGCGCGCCACCAGCTCTGCGGGCCGCAACGGCAGTGCCAGGTAGTCGTCGGCTCCCGACGTGAGCGCCTTGGTGACGAGGTTCTCGTCGTTGGGGCCGATCAGGAGCACGGGGAAGCCAGCGTGCTCGGACCACAATTGCTCGCAGAAGGCGAGGCCGTCCGCTTCGAAACGGCCGTCAACTATCGCTATATCCGCCCTACCGCCGCGCACCGCACTAAAAGCGGTCTCCCCGTCGGTGGCGACCACGACCTCGAAGCCAGCCCCTTCCAGGTCAGCAGGTACGGCCCCAGCCCCCAGGGCGTGCGCCACCAGCACCGCGGTGCCCACCTTCGGCCGCGGCCCGTCGGCCTGGGCTTCGCTACGCTCTCCCCGCCCTCCGACCGGGGTTGTAGTTCCCGCGCGATATACCTGCTGCTTAGTGCTGATTTCCACAGTGTCGGCCGGCCAGGTGACGAATTTCCAACATTTCGGTTAACTCTCGGTGACAGGGCGATGAAAGCCTGGGGCGACGTAATTTCAGAGGCTCCACTTCCGCTCTTCAGTGCTGGCGTTCTTCAGTGCTGGCGTTCTTCAGTGCTGGCGTTCCCGGTGCTCAGGGGCGGGCCATCACGAACAGCATCGAGGCCGTGGCTGCTATCTTGCCCCCGACGGTGGCCGTGCCGTGGCCCTTCCCGGCCGTCGAGCCGAGCTGGTCCAGTTCCACCGTCATCTCGAGGGTGTCCCCGGGCGTGACCTGCCTGCGAAAACGCGCCTTGTCAATCCCGCCAAAGAGCGGCACGCAGCCGCTGAAGCGGGGTTCGCTGAGCAAGGCGATCCCTCCCAGCTGGGCCATGGCCTCGACCATGAGCACTCCAGGCAGAGTGGGCCGGCCGGGGAAATGACCTGCGAAGAAAGGCTCCTCTCCTGTTAGCCGCCACAGGCCGCTGGCGCTACGCCCTGGATCTATGGCGGTCACCTCGTCCACGAAAAGGAACGGCGGGCGATGGGGGAGCACGGCTGCCGGCTGCGGGAGCTGGCTTTCGCCGCCGCCCCCGCTCAATGGCCCATCCCCAAACCGCCATCGACCGGTACCACCGCACCGGTCACGTAGCCGGCGCCCGCCGACGAAAGCCACTGAACCACGGCAGCCACGTCGCCGGGGGAGCCGAAACGGCGCAAGGGCACCGCCGCGAGCACGTCGCCTCGACGCTCCTCGCCCATGGCCGCCGTCATGTCGGTTTCGATGAAGCCCGGGGCGACGATGTTGACGGTTATGTTGCGTCCTCCGATCTCTCTGGCCAGGCTGCGGGCGAAACCGATCAGTCCGGCTTTGGAGGCGGCGTAGTTCGCTTGACCGGCTGAGCCAGAAAGGGCCACGACCGACGAGATGAGTATGACCCGGCCTTTGCGGGCCCGGAGCATCTTGGGCAGGGCTCGTTTTACGACCCGGAACGAGCCCACCAGGTTGGTGTCGATGACCCGCCCGAACGATTCCTCGTCCATTTGCAACAGGAGCTTGTCCTCGTTGACTCCGGCGTTGGCGACCAGCACTTCTATGGGACCGAGCTCATTTTCGACCTTGCCGACGGCTTCATCGACCGATCCGGTGTCTGTGACGTCGCAGGGCACACTGAAAAGACCTGCTACGGGGCCTGACCGTGTAGTCACGGCCACCCGGTCCCCTCCGGCCGCAAAGGTCGAGGCAATCGCTCGCCCTATCCCGCGGTTGCCGCCTGTCACTAGCACCACGCGGCCGGGCTCGTCGCCCACCTATACCCCCATCGCCCTATACCCCATGGCCCTATACCCCATTGCCCTATACCCCCATGGCGTGGTAGCCGCCGTCCACGTGGACCACCTCGCCGGTGGTGAGGGGAAAAAGGTCTGAGAGCAGCGCCACGCACGCCTTGGCCACCGCGCTCGAATCGCTCGTATCCCAACCGAGCGGAGCCCGCTCGCTCCAGACTTTCTCGAACCGTTCGATCCCCGGTATGGCGCGGGCGGCAATCGTACGCAGCGGGCCCGCCGCCACCAGGTTGACCCGGACCCGCTGGGGGCCGAGATCGCGAGCCAGATAGCGAGCGGTGGACTCGAGGGTGGCCTTGGCCACCCCCATCCAGTCGTAGCCCGGCCATGCGACCGTAGCGTCGAAGTCGAGGCCAACGACGGCTCCGCCCCCAGCCGCCTTGAACAGGGGCAGCAGGCCGGCCGTCAGCGCCTTCAGCGAGTAGGCCGAGACGTGCAAAGCTACGGCTACATCTTCCCAGGGAGCCTCCAGGAAGCCCCCGCCCAGACAGGAGGGGGGCGCAAACCCGATCGAGTGGAGCAAGCCATCGAGGCGCCCCCATCGTCGCTGTAGCTCAGCGGCTACCCCTTCGATGTGGTCGGGGACCGCCACGTCCAGTTCGAGCACGTCAGGCGGCACCGGAAGGTGCTTGGCTACCCTCCTGGTGAGCGACATGGCCCGGCCGAAGCTGCTGAGGACCAGCTCGGCGCCCTCCTGTTGGGCCAACTCGGCCACCGAGTACGCGATCGAATCGTCTGTCAGCACGCCGGTGACCAGGATGCGCTTGCCTTCGAGAAGTGCCGGCACGGAGCGCAACGTTAGCGGCCAACGCCGATCTACCGACGTTCGCAATGGGCCCGCGCTCGAACAAGGCACCGTCCGGTCCGACCTCAGCGCTATGACCTGCGCAAATGCCGCGAAAAGGCACGATCGGCCCGTTTTGTTCGCTGGAGTGTCTCAGCAGAGCTCTGTCGCTAGTGGTCGTCGGCGACACGGGCGGATTCTGGGGACCGCCGGTACCGCCGTTATTCTTCGTCGAAACTTGGTCACCGGCTCCCCGTTGATGGTTGGCCAGCGGTTCCCGTTGAGGGTTGGTCTGGGCCCCCGGTCGAGGGCGGCCACGGCCCGCACGCAGGAGATTCCTCAGCCACGGATCGGCTCGGCTATCTTTTATTGTGATGGAGGGGAAGAAGATGGGCCGAGATGAGGCATTCGCGACTTTTCAGGGCTGTGTGGCCGAGGTGCTTGACGTTGACCCCGACCAGGTAAAGCCCGAAGCGCGGTGGGCCGAAGACCTGGACGCTGACAGTTTGGCGGTGGTGGAGATCACGCTCGCCCTCAACGACGCGTTTTCCATCCGCCTCCCGGACGTCGACCCGAGCAAGCTGAGCACCGTGGGCCAGGCGTTCGACATTGTCGCGGAGCTGGTCGGCGTCTGAACCCCTGAGAAGGGCGGCGGGTAGTCAGGTCGTTTTCTGGTCCAGGAGGCGCTGGCGGGCATCGACCAGGACCCGTTCCGCCGCCTTGCGGTCACGCCACCCCTCGAGGGTGGTTTTCTTGCCGGGCTCCAGCGATTTGTAGATGGCGAAGAAGTGGGCAATCTCATCGAGCTCGTGAGCAGGTAGGTCGCTCAGTTCCTGCACGTCGGCCTGACGGGGGTCACTGGCGGTGACGCACAGCAATTTGGCGTCGTCCCCGTGCTCGTCGCTCATCAAGAAAACGCCCACCGGACGCGCCCTGACGTGGCAACCAGGAAAGGTTGGTTCTTCGAGCACCACGAGGGCGTCCAGAGGGTCGCCGTCGGCGGCCAGGGTCCCCGGGACGTAGCCGTAGTCCTCGGGGTAGCGGGTGGAGGTGAACAGCATCCGGTCCAGCCAGATCTGGCCGGTCTCATGATCGGCCTCGTACTTGTTGCGCGTGCCCTTGGGGATTTCGACCACCACTTCTACGTCCATCACCACATGGTAGACCTGGGAGGATGCCGTCCAGCCAGAGGCGATCGGGGCAGGTGGTGATAGTTGGCAGCCTCAATTTCGACCACGTCATATCCGTGGGGCGGCTGCCACGGCCGGGGGAGACGGTCAGCGGGCACGGGTACCTCGCCGTTCCCGGAGGCAAAGGCCTCAACCAGGCGGTAACGGCCGCCCGCCAGGGGGCTGAGGTGGCCATGGTCGGGTGCGTCGGCGACGACACTTCGGGTCAACGCCTGCTCCAGGTGCTGTCCGACGAGGGTATTTCAGCAACGTCCTCTCGCACGGTGGCCGGCGTTCCGAGCGGGACAGCTCTGATCACGGTGGCGTCGGGAGGGGCGAACACCATCGTCGTCGCTCCCGGTGCCAACCACGAGCTCCGGGCTGAGGACCTGGGGCCGGCCGGGGCGGGCCTCCGTCCCGGCACGGTGACGTTGGCCCAACTGGAGGTGCCGATGGAGGCCGTGCAGGCCGCCTTTTCCATGGCCCGGTCTCGCGGGGCCACGACTCTTCTCAACCCGGCCCCGGCGCCGGACCACCTCCGGCCGGACCTGCTGTCCCTGGTCGACGTGCTCCTGCCCAACGAAACCGAAGCCCTGGCCATTAGCGGCCAGCGCACCCCTGACCGGGCGGCCAGCTGGTTGCTCGAGCGGGGTTGTGGTTCGGTGGTCGTGACTCTTGGCGAGCAGGGGGCCCTCGTGGCCCGGCCCGGGGAGAGGGTGGTTGTCGTGCCCTCTCACCGCGTGGAGGCGATCGACACGACAGCCGCCGGCGACGCCTTTTGCGGCGCCCTGGCCGCCGCATTGGCTGCCGGCGAGAACCTCTACGAAGGCGTCCGCTACGGGTGCGCCGCCGGCGCACTGGCCACCACGGTGATGGGGGCGCTCCCCAGCCTGCCGACGGCGGCTCAGGTGGGTCAGTTGTTGGCCGCTGTTTGAAGGCTCTCCGCCCTCGACTGGCAGTTTCGGTCACACGCTCGTGGGACGCTGAGCGGGGAGAGGGTTTGCCGGCGCCCGGTGCCGTGCCTGTTGCTGAGGGCGGAGATACCACCGACAGCAGAGGGGAGGCGTTCGGGTGCCGGTCAAGCGCGCATGGGTGTGCAGTGCCTGCGGACAGGAGGCGGCCGGCGGGCAGGTCGCGGCCGGGGCAGAGCCCTCAGCTGCGAGCGTCACCCCGGTGGCGCGGCATTGCCGCAACCTTTGGTGTGCGGCACCGGACCGGGCGCTGGGGGCGGTTTTCGCGGTGGGCAACTACGAAGGCGCATTGCGGAAGGCGATAGTGGCGTACAAGTACCGGTGGGACCTGCGCTGGGCGCGTACCTTTGGCGGCCTTCTGTACCGGTTTTTGACCCGGCGGGCGACGTGGTTCGAGGAGTACGCCGTCATTTGCCCGGTGCCACAGTTCATGGGCCCGGAGCGCGCCGGCCCTGGGGCCACGTGGCCCTCATGTGCGCCGAAGTGAGCCGGCTCGCCGACGGGGGCTGGCCGGTCGAGCCCCTCGTGACCAAGGTGTTCGAGACCGACGTGATGAGCTCCAAGGGGGGCCTCGCCCGTCGTGACCTGGCCAAGCGGTCTCTGCGCAAAGCATTCGCGGTAACCGATCCGGGCGCCGTGGAGGGGCGCCGCATCCTTCTGGTAGACGACGTCTGCGCTTCGGGGTACACGCTGCTGACCGTGGCCCGAACTTTGCGACATTCCGGCGCCGAAGAGGTCGCCGCCGTGGTTCTGGCCCGGGCGCGTTGGCGGCCTCATTAAACGGATGCTCCGAGGTCCGGCCATGTTGGTGGGCGCGGCGGTCGTATTGTCGTGACCATGTCCGAACCCCTGGTCGAGCTGGCCATATCCGAGGTGCGGGCCGCTGTAGCCATGAGGATCGGGCAAGAAGCGGGCCTCGCAGTCCTGGCTGAGCTAGCCGAACCATTCCGCTCGCTGTACATCTACATAGGACAGGCGGAGGCCCGGGCCATCCAGGCCGGCCAGCGAGGCGAGCGCCCGCCGCGCCCGTCGACATGGGATCTCTACCTGTCCACCGTGGCGCTATTGGGCGCCCGGCTGGACCGGGCCGTCATCGACCGGGTCGAAGAGGCGCGGCATTTCTTTGCCTCAGTAGACCTGGAGCGAGGGGAGGAGTCCTTTTCTCTGGCCTGCCGGCCGTCGGATGCCATCGCTCTCGTGGCGCGACAACCCGGCGCCGTCCTGTACGCGACTGAGAACGTGATGGTAGCGGCCGGACGGTTCCCGGGGGACGAACCCGCTTATTTCTAAGCGGCGGCCCGCTACGAGAGTTTGGCAATCCCCGTCGAGAGTTGCCAGATCCCGATAGCGGCCGCTATCCCGCCGGCAATTACACGCTGATGCCCCTTCAACCAGTCGTCGGCGGACTGGACCACGCGTTGCGTCTGTACCGGCCATTTGATGCTGAACAGCAGCGAAAGCTCGATCGAGATATAGGCAATAAGGGCGTAGGAGATCAGCAGCAAGAAAACCACGCCGGCAGAGAACTTGGCGTCGATCAGGTACTTGAGGGCGGCGAGGAACCAGACACTGGGCAGGTCGATGGCTACGCCGATGACGGCCGCGGCCCAAAAGGAGTCTGCTTTGCCGGCGCGCGCCGCCCATCCGGACGGTTTCTCCTGTTTTTCGGCCGCTGATGTCTTATCGTGCTTGCGGCGGGACAACTTCCGGTCGCGGGGCCCAGGAAAATTGTGGCCGCTCCAACCAGAAGGACGATGGCAATGGCGATGTTTACCCATGCCCTTACTGTCTGTTTATTCGACCCGGTCAGGGCGTCGGTACTACCAACCACCGAGACGACAATGATGCCGAACACCAGCGTGGTCAGGAAGGCACCCGTTAACAGCCCCGCCAGCAGCACGGTGGGACGCGGACGGGTCAACATCAAGGCCACAATGGCCAACATGACCGGATAGACAGCTGCGAAGAGGGCCAGGGCGTAGAAGCCGGACCAGTTCATTGCGCCAGATGTTAGCCGCCGGCGGACGCCGGTCGGCCTATCGGTCCGGCCCGAGCCCTGACGGCGGGCGCCGAGCGCGACTTTTATCCGAAAAACGAATAAAAGTGGTCACGGCGACGACGGCGCGTCGAAAAATGGACACGGCGGGGTCTCGAACAACGGGGCTAAGCGCGTGTTTTATCCGAATTTATTCGAATTAGCCGGCGGACCTTCGGCGGCGGCCGCTGTCCGCCTGAAACGGTCGCGCGCCCGCCGAAGGTCTGCCGGCGCAAGACTCCGCCGGCGGCCGGCGCCCGGACCCGCCGACGCCCAGACCCGCCGACGCCCGGGCCCGCGCTACGCCAGTTTTACGTCGACTGTGGCGGGCACGCCAGCGCCGGCATTCACCAGCACCAACTGCGCGATATTTTGAGCGGCGCGCAGGTCCGCTTCGACCAGGCGGAGAGCGGAAACCTCCTCACTGGGGCCGGAAAAAGTGACCCGTTCGACTTCCGTGCGGGGGCTCACCTTCGCCTCTGACTTCGCTCGACGGACAGCGGCCAGCAGGCCCACAGCGCTCGCATAGACCGTCACCTCACGCGAGGACGACACCTCCGATGGCGCCTCCGGCCAGGCCGCCCGGTGGACGGAGCCTTCGTGCCACCACGACCAAACTTCTTCGGTCACATATGGCATAAAGGGGGCAAACAGCCGCAGCAGAGCCGAGAGGCTGACGGCCAACGTGGTCCGGGCCGACCTGGCCCGCTCGGGCCCCATTTCGCCGTACGCGCGCGCCTTCACCAGTTCGAGGTAATTGTCGCAAAAGTCCCAGAACCACGTCTCCGTGCGTTCCAGGGCACGGGCGTAGTCGTAGGCTTCGAAAGCGGCCGTCGCCGCCGCCACCAGCGTTCCGAGGCTGTCCAGTAAGGCGACATCGACCGGTTCGACGGCCATGTGTGGTTCGTCCGAGACGGCCATCGCCAGGCTGGCCGCCTCGACGGCATGGAAGTCGCCCGCCCCCCCGTCTTCGCCCAGCCACAATTTGGGGCTGAGGACGAACTTTGACGCGTTGAGGACTTTGAGGGCCAGCTTTCGGCCCACTTCCATTTGGCTCTCGACGAAGGCGGTGTCCGTGCCCGGGCGCCCCGACGACGCCCAATAACGAACGCCGTCAGATCCGTGCTTTTCCAGCAGCGCCCGCGGGGTTATGACGTTGCCGACGGACTTGGACATTTTTTTCCGGTCGGGGTCGAGGATCCATCCCGATATGGCTGCGTTGGACCACGGCAGCACACCCTCCTCCAGGTACGACCGCACGACCGTCGAAAAAAGCCAGGTCCTGATTATGTCGTGCGCTTGGGGCCGGAGGTCCATAGGGAAGATGCGCTCGAAGCGGTCACCGGCCGTCGGATCCTCCCATCCTCCCGCGATCTGGGGCGTCAACGACGAAGTCGCCCATGTGTCCATGACGTCCATTTCGGCCCTGAAACCGCCGGGAACGTCGCGCTGATCTGGCGAGTAGCCCCGAGGAACGTCGGTCGTGGGGTCGATCGGGAGGTCGTCCTCTTCCGGGAGGATGAGCTCCGAGCGGTCCGGCTCGCCGTCCGGGCCGAGGCGGTACCAGATCGGGAAGGGGATACCGAAGAAACGCTGCCTGCTGACCAACCAGTCGCTGTTGAGCCCGGCCACCCAGTCCTCATAACGCGCTCGCATGAAAGGCGGGTGCCACCGCAGCTGGCGGCCCAGTTCCAGGAGGGCGTCCCGGTGCGCCAGTGTTCGGATCCACCATTGGCGGCTGGTGACTATTTCGAGAGGCCGGTCGCCTCTTTCGTAGAACTTGACCGCGTGGGTTATGGGCCGCCCCACCCCACGGGCCTCGCCCGATTCGTGCAGGAGCTCAACGATGCGCCGTTGCGCCGCGGCCACCGTTTTCCCGGCCAACTCGACCACATAAAGGGAAGCGCCCGCTTCGCTCAGGCCGGCCGGCGGGGCCGGCAGTAAGCGACCGTCGCGCCCGACGATCGTCCGCACGGGCAGGCTCAGCTCGCGCCACCAGACCACGTCGGTGACGTCGCCGAAGGTGCACACCATGGCCGCGCCGGTCCCCTTGTCGGGTTGCGCCAGCGCATGAGACACGACGGGCACGGTGGCCCCGAAAAGCGGAGTGGTCACCACCGCCCCGACGAGGGACGCGTAACGGTCGTCGGCCGGGTGGACGACGACGGCGACGCAGGCCGCCAGGAGCTCGGGTCTCGTCGTATCTATGAGCAGGTCGTCACCGGACGGGCGATGGAAAACGAGAGTGTGGTAGGTCCCTGGACGTTCGCGTTCCACCAGTTCCGCCTGGGCGACGGCGGTACGAAAATCTATGTCCCACAGCGTCGGTGCTTCAGCGGCATAAGCCTCGCCACGATGCAAGAGGCGCAGGAACGACTTCTGCGAGGCGCGGCGGGCCTTTTCCCCGATCGTCGTGTAGAGCGAGCGCCAGTCGACCGAAAGGCCGAGGTACCGCCACAAATCTTCGAAGGCACGCTCGTCTTCGGCCGTGAGACGCTCGCAAAGTTCGACGAAGTTCGGCCGGCTGATGGCGACCGGTGGCTGCCCCTTCACCAGGCCGCCCTCCGTCGGGGGCACGAAACCAGGTTCGTATGGGAGCGATGGGTCACAGCGCACGCCGTAATAGTTCTGGACGCGTCGCTCGGTGGGCAGGCCATTGTCGTCCCATCCCATCGGGTACCACACGGAGTATCCCTGCATCCGTTTGTAGCGAGCGATCGTGTCGGTATGCGTGAACGAAAAGACGTGGCCGATGTGCAGCTCCCCGCTCACAGTCGGCGGCGGTGTGTCTATCGAGTAGACCCGTTGGCGGGGAGCAGTCGGGTCGAAGTCATGAGTGCCGTCCTCGGCCCAGCGTCTGGCCCATGTCGCCTCGAGGCCCTCCAACTTGGGGCGCTGAGGGGCGCCCCGCAACCCGGGCGTCTCGGTGCTAATCGACAGCTCGTTGGACATTATCCCGCTACCGTACTTCCTGTGCTGGCTCTTTTGGACACGGCGACCGGGAAGGTGGCGCCGCTCGAGCCGCGCCACCCCGGCCGGCTGTCGATCTACCTGTGCGGCCCGACCGTCTCCGGGCTGTTCCACCTCGGTCACGGCCGGTATTCCATCGTGTGGGACGCCTTGCGCCGATACCTTCAGTGGAGCGGCGTGGACGTTCGTTTCGTATCCAACATCACCGACATCGAGGACAAGATCATCGCTCGGGCGGCCGAGGAGCACACGACGACGGAGGATGTGGCCGCCCGCTACGAAGCACTGTGGTGGGAGCTCATGGAGGAGCTCAACGTCCGGCGGCCGGACGCCACGCCGCATGCGACCTCCTACGTGGCCGACATGGTCGAACTCGTGAGCGACCTGGTCGCCCGGGGCCGGGCCTACGTGGGTGGCGACGGCGTCTATTTTTCGACCGAGTCCGTGCCCGACTACGGCCTGCTCGCCCACCAGGACGTCGACGCCCTCCGTACGGGCGCCAGGGTGGAAGCGGGCGAAGAGTCCGGCAAACGATCTCCGCTCGATTTCGCGGTTTGGAAGCTGTCCAAGCCCGGTGAGCCGGCCTGGCCTTCCCCCTGGGGGCCAGGGCGCCCGGGTTGGCACACGGAGTGCGTCGTCATGTCGCTGGACCTGCTGGGCGAGGGCTTCGACTTGCACCTGGGCGGCCTGGACCTGCTGTTCCCCCACCACGAGAACGAGCGGGCGCAAGCCGTGGCCGACGGGAAGGGCTTCGCCCGCCGCTGGGCTCACAACGGCATGGTGGTCGACGAACGAGGCGAGAAGATGAGCAAGTCCGTGGGCAACATCACCTCGCTCCCGGAGTTGCTCGAACGGTACGAGGGCCGGGTACTGCGAGCCCTCGTCTTGCAGGCCCACTACCGCTCACCCATGAGCGTGACCGCCGAAGCGCTTGACCACGCTCAGGGGGCGCTCAGCCGCCTCGACAACTTCGCCCGGGAGACGAAGGACCTTCCGGCGGCGAACCCGGACCCAGCCACAGTGGCGCGCTTCAAGTGGAGGATGGACGACGACTTTGACACGCCGGGGGCTCTGGCGGTCATTTTTGGAGCAGTGCGGGATGCCCGGGCCGACCCCTCCCGGGCGCCGGCCCTGGCCGCCGCCGTACGGGAGCTAAGTGAAGGGGCCCTCGGCCTGCGGCTGCCTGCCGACGAGGACGAGGCTCTCGAGAAAGAAACGGCCGATCTGGTGGCCAGGCGGGACGCGGCCCGGGCCAGAGGGGATTGGGCTACCGCCGACTCCATACGCTCCGAACTGCAGGCCATGGGCTACATCGTCGAAGATGGCGCCAGCGGCACACTCGTTCGCCGCGAAACCTAGGCTCGCCTGAGGAGGCTGGAGCACCCGGTGCACATACACGGCCGGCCCAAGCCGGGAAACTCCGCTCAGACGCGAAACTCCGCTCAGAGGCCCCGGGACCGGCCCGTGGACCGGTCCCGGGAATCCCCAGTATCGCTATTTATTGCTTTGACGCGCCCGGGAGGGCGGAGCTGGGGGTGGCACCGTTTGTCGCACTGTTGGTGCTCATGTTGACCACGCCAGCGAGAAGGTTCGTCAGTTCGACCGGTATGACGAACTTGGTGGACGGCGAGCTCCCTATTTGTTTGAGGGTCTCCAGGTACTGAAGGGTCATTGTGGTCTTGTCCACGTTGGGGGCGACTTCGAGGATCCGGCTCAGGGCGGCAGAGAAACCCTGGGCACGAAGCTCTGCGCTCTGGCGCTCACCTTCAGCCTGCAGGATCGAAGACTGTTTCTGACCTTCGGCCACGGTGATCAAGGCCTGCTTCTGGCCGTCGGCCTCGAGGACCGCAGCGCGGCGTCCGCGCTCAGCGCCCATTTGGCGGGTCATGGCCTCGAGTACGGCGGGAGGCGGCTTGATCTCCCTTACCTCCACGTTGGTCACCTTCACGCCCCAGCGCTCGGTCACGTCGTCCAGCTTTATCCTGAGCACGTCGTTCATTTGTTCGCGCTTGGACAGGACGTCGTCCAGGGACATGTCGCCCACCACCGAACGCAACGTAGTGGAGGCGATATTGGTAGCTGCGCCTTTGAAGTCCTGGACGGCGAGGACCGAGGTCAGGGGGTCGAGCACCTTGTAGAAAATTATGAAGTCGATGGCTATGGCCGCATTGTCCTGGGTGATGGCCGTCTGGTGCGGGATCTCCAGGTACTGCTCTCGCAGGTCCACCCACGAGATCCGGTCGGTCACCGGGTTGATGAGGATCAAGCCGGGACCACGTGCCCCGCTGGCACGGCCCAAACGGAACAGGACGACTCGCTGGTACTCACGCACGATCTTGATGGAAAGGGCCGGCACGAGTACGAGCAGTACGACCACGACGGCGACTATGGCCACTATGAGGGCGGTCACCGCTCCTCCTTTTCTTGTTTTGTCGAGCCCAAGGTTTCTAGCCCCAGGACGTCCCCGGCTTCTGACCAAACCAACAGCCGAACCCCCTCCACTTTCACAACGTGGATGGGTACGCCTGCGGGCAGTGGGCCGCTCAGGGACTGCGCGGTCCAGATCTCGTTGTTGACCCTCGCTGTGCCTGTCGGCGCTAGAGGGCTCAAAGTTGTGCCGCTGGCCCCGACCAGCGCTTGGGTCCCGACCGGCTTTAGAGGAGCGTGACGGTAGGCGATGGCCGGGACCACGAGGATGGCCGCCACCACTGCGCAAGCCAACGCCAGCGCGGCCAGCGCCCATGCGCCAGCAGAAGCCCAACCGCCCGCCGACGCAGTGAGCGCCCACGCTACGGCCAGGATAAGTACCGGGATAGGGACGAACCAGCCGTGGCCGCCGGCATGGAGCCCGAGGACGATAACGCCCACGGTGGCCAGGACCAGGATGGTGCCGACAACCCACGGTAATGCCCCGCTGGCCAGGACCGACACGAGCAGCACAGCACCGATCAGGAACCCCAGCACAGCCAGGGCCGACGTCACCAGAAGCTTTCGGGCGAGGGCGAAGTGGCGAAGGTCGGGCGGCTGTGGACCGGTCGTCTTATGCAGCAGCGCCGAAGCGCCCGATGAGGTCCGTTGGTTAAGCTCGCCCAGCTGGAGGTGAGTTCGCAGATGCTCTTCGCTCATTCTGACGACCTCCGATTCTTTTCAAGGTCAAGTCTACCGGCAAGTGCGATCCGTCCGTTATGCAGGCGGGCCTCACCCTCCGATGAGTACGCGGGCGCACAAAAGCGCGTGCCCGGCGCGAGCTGTGCCCTGTCGATCTTTCATTCGGTCTTCGAAAACTCGGCGATGGCCACGCCCATCATCGTGAGGCCCATAACGGCGACGATGCCCAGCGAGAGGCCGACCGGGACGGGCCAACTGCCCCACGTGACCCCGGGCGCCAGCTTGTCGACTACTTCCGGGGGGAGCCCCAGGTGGCTGAAGACGGCGTGGCGCATCGGCCCGACTACATAGGTGAGCGGGTCGATCCTGGTCAGGACGCTCAACCACGAAGGCAGCCCGTTGAGCGGGTAGAGCGCGCCGGATAGGAAGAACAGGGGCAGGACGAGCATCTGGGTGAGGGCCATGAACGCCTGAAACTGCTTGATCCTGGCCGCCATCATCACCCCGAAGGCGGTCAACGTAAAGGCCAACAACAACAGCTCGCCTATGAGCGTGAGGAACAGCACCGCGTTGTAGGGCACGTGCGCGAACCCGGCCAACGCCAGGAAAACGAAGCCCTGCAACGTAGCGATGGTGGCGCCGCCCAGGCACTTGCCTACTACGAGGGAACCGCGGCTCACGGGGGCCACCAGCATCTCCCGAAGGAAGCCGAACTCACGGTCCCACACGATCGAGGCGGCCGAGAAAATGGCCGTGAACAGTACCGACATGGCCAATACGCCGGGGTAAATGAAGGTTTTGAAGTCCACGTCCGAAGGCAAGCCGTGCCCGGCCAACGTCGACAGCCCTGTACCGAGGACGAACAAGAAAAGGAACGGCTGGACGAGGGAAGTGGCGGCCCGCAGACGGTCGCTGCGGAACCGGATCCACTCCCGCTGCCAAACGATCGACGCGGCCCTGACGTCGTGGCGCAGGCCGTGCTCGGGCAGGGCCACCCTGATCTCGGTGACGAGCTCTGCTTCTGTTGCGGCGCCCGGGGGGCTTCGGTGACTTGGGTCGCCATCTCTATCGCCTCCCCGCCCGAAAGCGTTGCGCCATTTGGCGCATTCCATCTGTGCTCGACGCCTCAGCGTCCCGAATAGTACTGCCGGTATACGACATGAAAACGTCGTCCAGGGACGGACGGGCCACGCTCACGGAACTGATGGGGACAGAAAGTTCCGAGAACAGCCGGGGCACGAACTCCTCACCTGATGAAACGGAAAAGGTGACCGCGCCCTCGTGCATGGCGGCGTCGATCCCGAACCGGTCAGCCAGGGCGGCGATAGCGGCCGCGTCATCCGCAGTGTGGATCTGTACCCGGTCTTTGCCGACGCTGGCTTTCAGCTCCGCCGGAGTGTCGATGGCGACGATCTTGCCGTGGTCGATAATGGCGATCCTGTCGCAGTTTTCGGCCTCGTCCATGTAGTGCGTAGTCAGGAAGATCGTTATGTCCTCACGGGTTTTGAGGTCGTTTATGTACGCCCATATGGACGAACGCGTCTGCGGGTCGAGACCGACCGTCGGCTCGTCGAGGAACAAGACGTGGGGCGCGTGCAACAGACCACGGGCTATTTCCAGGCGGCGCTGCATCCCGCCCGAAAAGGTGCTGACCAACCCGTCCTTTCGGTCCCACAGCCCGACCATGTCCAGCACCTGGCGCATCCTTGGTTCGACCGAGGCCGCGGGTACGGCGTAGAGGGCGGCATGGAACCGCAGGTTTTGTTCGGCTGTCAGGTAGGTGTCCAGGGTGGGGTCCTGGAAGACAAGGCCGATCATGCGCCGGACTTTGTCTTGTTCTGTGGACGTATCGTGCCCTGCCACGGTGGCGCGGCCGGAGGTCGCCTTGGCCAGCGTGCACAGGATCTTGATGGTCGTGCTCTTGCCGGCCCCGTTGGGCCCCAGGAAGCCGAACGTTTCTCCTCGCCGCACTTCGAAGTTGATCCCGCGTACGGCCTCGAGGTCTCCATAGCGCTTCGTAAGGCCAGACACGGATATCACCGCGTCGCCACCGCCGCCGTTGCCACGGAGGCCGGCCTCGCCGACTTGCCACGGAGACCGGTCTCGCCGTTGCCACGGAGGCCGGCCTCGCCGTTGCCACGGAGGCCGGACTCGCCGTTGCCACGGAGGCCGGGCTCGCTGCGGCCCGAACCCACCGATGTCACCTCGTCAGACTAGCGTCCCGCACCTGGCTTCCTATATTGCATTAATGCCACTGACCTGGGCATAGTCGGTTCCCTCTTGGCTCGGTTCGTTCCTGGCCGCTTAGGATCGGACCTTAACGCAATCGATAGAAGGAGACGCGATGACCATCGCAGTAGGTGACAAGGTCCCGGACGTACAGCTGAAGATGATCACCGACCACGGGATCGAGACCGTCAGTGCCGCCGATGTGCTGGGCAAAGGCCGGGTCGTACTGTTCGGGGTGCCGGCCGCGTTCAGCCCCACCTGTTCTGACGTGCACCTGCCCGGCTTCGTCTCCCACGCCGACGAGATATTGGGCCGCGGGGTCGACCGCATCTTCTGTGTATCGGTGAACGACCCTTACGTGATGGCGGCTTGGGCCCGCTCTCAGGGCGTAGGTGACAAAGTGACCCTGCTGGCGGACGGCAACGGGGATCTAGCCCGGGCCATGGGCGTCGAGATCGATCTTTCGCGCGGTGGGCTCGGTACGCGGAACAAGCGGTACGCGGCGGTGATCGAGGACGGCATCGTCACCGGGCTCATGCTCGAGGAGGCCACCGGCCTGGACGTCAGCTCGGCCGAAGCCGTACTTTCGACTTTGGCCTGAGGCGGCCCGTTCGGTTGCCTTCCCGTCAGCGCCGCGGACAACGGGAAGGTCCCCGGGGGCCTAGGGATGAGGCGCGCCAGCAGGTAAGCGCCTTCTCGCCCGCAGCACACCCCGGGACCGCTTGGCGGCATATCAATCAGTAACACTCCAGCGCACGGCGACGACCACAGTGCGTGGGTTTTTGGTCATCGCGTCGGACCGCGTCGACACGGCCTGATTATCGTGCCATGCTATGGGTCCCTTTTGGGTTTCAGACCGGTCGACTGCCCGGTCCGGAACCCCTCCTCAGGTGCTCAGCCACCGGCCGCTGAGTAGAGCTGAGTAGAGAGGTGCAAGTGGTGAACGATTTCTACAACCCGACGACGGAGAGCCAGCCCGAACCGCAGGTCGTCCGATCGCCCCTCGCAGGGGCGCCTTCAGCCGGGCTGAACGAGCGAACGGTGGTCCCCCAAGGCCCAGGCTCGAGCCTTCCTAGACTGCACGAAGCCTCACGCGGAGCGCGAAACTCCTATGACGGGTGGCCCGAACTGCCCGAGCTGCCCGATGACACCGATGGGGCGCTCGGGGAGCTGGCGAGCTTGCTGGCCCGCTCGGCCAGCGGCCTCGAGTTCATCTACAAGACGCTCGACCTCGTGGCCGCCAGGTACCGTCTGCGCGACCTCGTCGTGGTCGTGGCCCGCCAGGACAAGCCCCAGATGTTCCGCCTGGGGAGGGCGCCCCTCGGAGCCGAGCGGGGGCCACTGCCTGCTTACCTCGGCGCCGCCCTCACGGGGCGGGAAGGTCTTTACGCTGACCCTCCGGTCGTCGGGCCGACCGCGGCCGCCTGTGTGACCAGCCTGGTCGAGTTGGCGTTGCGGTTGGACCTCCTCGTGCACGACGCCAGCCACGACGCCCTGACCGGGCTGCTCAACCGCCGGAGCTACGAGCTCTTACTCCGCCAGGCCGTAAGCCGGGCCCGCCGCTACGGATGGCCCTTTGCCCTGGTGCTGTTGGACCTCGACAACTTCAAGGTGGTCAATGACCGCTACGGCCACGCGGCCGGGGACACGGCCCTCCAGGCTGTCGGCGGGGAGCTCCGGGCCTCCCTCCGCAGCGGCGATGTGGCGGCCCGTCTCGGTGGGGACGAGTTCGCCTTGCTCGTCGTCGGGGTGGACAACGTCGCCTCCCTGTCCCCTCTGCTCGGCCGGTTGAAAGAGGCGCTCGAGCGCTCCGTGCCCGACACGAACGTCTCGTTTTCCGTGGGGGTGGCGTGCTTCCCTTCGGACACCGATGACCCGAACGCGCTCACTGGCCTGGCTGACGCTCGGCTCTATTCGGCCAAGGCCGCGATGGGATACCCCCAGCCGTGAACGAAGCACTCGAACTCGAGCTGCGCCAGCTTCCAGGCGTGCTGTTCGTCTCGTTTTCCGAGGTCGAGGGCGCTACGCGCATAGAGCTCGTTGCGACGCCCCTCAGCGAACACGCCCGGGTGCGCGACGAGGCCGCCCGGGCCGCGGTTAACCACCTGGATGGACCGGCTGAGATCAGGGTCCTGGCCCCCCCGGAGGACCCGGCCACGCCGCTGCAAGGCGATCGGGTGGGGCTCCTCCTGGTCCCGCCGGGAGAGGGGGACGCCGCCGTTGAGGTCCAGTTGTCACGCGGCGGTCAGCGTGTCGCCAGCCGGGCTGTGGCGGGCGACACACTGGCGGTGGGGCGGGCCGTCCTCGAATCGCTGAAGGGACTTGGGGCCATTGCCAGTTTCGACGTCGTGGGTTTGCATGCCCTGCCCCCGGACTGGGGCTCGGGGTTGCTCGCGGTGCTAAGGGACACCCGGACAGGAGAGCTTCGCCGCGGGGTGGCAAACGGGCATACGCCGGCAGACGCCGCCGCTCGCGCCGTGTTGCATGCCTTGAACCGGTCCCTTTGAGGTTCGGCTTCTTAGGAGCACCCCAGAATCTGAAACAATCTCGTTTGGATGAGTTCCGGCACGCTCGGCCCCGGGTTTGACGGCCAGGCGCTCGTCGCGTTGAGCGGAGGCGCCGGGTCGCTGGTGCAGCATTCGCCCCTTGGCTTCGTAGTTGCCTTCGGGGCGGGCATCATTTCCTTCGCTTCCCCCTGCGTCCTGCCGCTCGTGCCTTCGTACCTTTCGATGATGTCTGGCGTCGGTGTAGCCGCTGTCGCCGGCGGGGCTGGCTCCGGCCGGGCTGGTTCTGGCGGGCCTGGTTCTGGCGGGCCTGTTTCTGGCGGGCCTGGTTCTGGTGTGGTGGCTGCCGACCGGAGACGGTTGCTCTGGTCCACGTTGTTGTTCGTCGCCGGTTTCAGTTTCGTCTTTGCCCTGCTGGAGGCCACGGCCAGTGCTGTGTTCCATCCCTTGCAGAGCCACAAGCCGATCCTCGGGGACATCGCCGGCAGCCTGATTGTCGCCATGGGGGTGCTAATCGCAGTCCAGCTTCCGTGGCTACAACGCGAACGCCGCATGGCGGTCCAGCCGTCCCGGCTCGGGCCGTGGGTAGCCCCGGTCATGGGCATGACGTTCGCTTTCGGCTGGACGCCGTGTATCACCCCCGTATTGGCGGCCGTGCTCGGCCTGGCGTCGAGCGGGGGCACACTTGTCCGGGGCGAAGAGATGCTGGTGGCGTACTCTTTCGGCCTAGGGGTCCCGTTCGTTTTGACGGGCCTGGCCTTCGGGCGGCTGTCAGGCGCGCTCCTTTTCGCCAGGCGCCACTCGAGGGCGATCAGCGTCGCATCCGGCGCCCTGTTGGCGGCGTTGGGGCTGCTCATTATCACCGGCGAGGTCGGCACCATCTCTTCGTGGTCATCCAGCTTCCTTCAGCACATCGGCCTGGGGGGCCTGGCTACCGGCTGAAACTTTCAGACGTTCGAGCGGGGCTCTTTGGCGGCGCGGCAGGGTGCCTCGCTAGAGTTGGTCGGCGGCTATGGGAAATCAGCTGGCCGTCCAGCTTCGTTACGCGGTTGCTCTTGCCGGCCGGTACCCGCTCCTGGCCGGCGCCGACCTCGACGTGCGCGTCGGCGAGATCCTCGTCTTGAAAGGGGCCAACGGCGCGGGCAAGACCAGCCTCTTGCGAGCCGTGGCCGGACTACTCCCCTTGTCGGCCGGACAGGCGACTGTTCTTGGCCTGGACCCGACGTCCGATACCCGCACGCTGCGCCGTCAGGTGGGGCTCCTCGGGCACACCAACGGGCTCTACGACGATCTCTCGGCGGAAGAGAACGTGCGCTTCGCGGCCCGGGCGGCCCGCCTGACAAAGGACGCCGCCCCTGAGGCGCTCGCGCGCCTGGGCATACGGGACCGGCTCCTGTCCCTGCCGGCCGGGAGGTTGTCGGCCGGCCAACGTCGGCGGGTGGCCTTGGCCGCGCTATTGGCCCGCCGGCCGCAACTGTGGTTGCTGGACGAGCCCCATGCCGGCCTTGACGCCGAGCACCGCGAGCTACTGGACGGGCTGTTGAAGGAGGTCACGCGGGCCGGTGCGACAGTAATCGCCGCCTCGCATGAAGACCGGACCAGCGAAGTCCTGGCCGACCGGGTGGCGACCATGTCGGGCGGGACCGTCCTCGACGGTGTTCTTCCGGGCCCGGACGAGAGCGAAAATGCGCTCGAGCCGGGCGCCGCCCTGGGCGACCTCGTCGGCCCGTTCCCCGAGGAGGTCCCCAGTGTGGCGTGACGCTTTGGTCGTCGCGGGAAAGGACCTCCGTATCGAGGGCCGAGCCAAGGTGGCCCTCAACCAGGTGGTCCCGTACTCCCTGGTCGTCCTTCTGTTGTTCGGCTTCGCCTTTGACCAGGACCGGCCATTGCTGGTCCAGGCCGCCCCCGGCCTTTTCTGGCTGGCGGTGCTCTTCTCCGGCCTGCTCGCAGTACAGCGCAGTTTTGCCATCGAGACGGCTGACGGGGCCGTGGATGGCTTGCGCATGTCAGGGCTCGAACCCGCGGGCGTCTTCCTCGGGAAAGCCGCCGCCGTTGCGCTCGAGCTCATCATCCTCGAAGCCCTGCTGGCCGGGGGCATTGTGGTGCTGTTCCATACCAAGCTGGCCGGGGCGGGCCTGCTGGCGGCCAGTGCCGTGTTGTCGACCGCCGGCGTGGCGGCGTCCGGCATTGCCTACGGGGCGCTGTCGATGGGCCTCCGGGTACGCGAGACATTGCTACCGCTCCTGTTGGCGCCGGTGCTGGCGCCGGTTGTCCTTGCCGCTACGGAGGCGTGGCGGGCCGCCCTGGGCCTTTCGGCTGGCCCGAGTTCCGAGGGCTGGCGCTGGCTCGGGCTATTGGCTTGCTTCGCTGCCATCTACCTGGCTGGCGGAGTGCTCAGCTTTGGGACTTTGATGGAGGAGACGTGAGGTATCAACAAGCACCTTCTTCGTCCCGGCTCACGCGTGTGCTCGGTTTGTCCGCGCTGGCGACGCTTGCCCTCACCACGTGGTGGGGTCTCTGGGTCAGCCCTCCGGACGTCGTGCAGGGCCAGTTCGTCCGCATGCTTTA
The DNA here is from genome assembly GCA_963750465.1 of uncultured Acidimicrobiaceae bacterium. Lineage (GTDB taxonomy): Bacteria > Actinomycetota > Acidimicrobiia > Acidimicrobiales > Palsa-688 > Fen-671. The sequence goes on along the minus strand of CAVVRE010000037.1, from coordinate 706,119 downwards.
CGTGCACCCGGCGGTGGCCACCATGTGCTACGTCGGCTTCGGCATCTGCGCTCTGGCCAGTGTGGCGTGGCTGTGGCCCCGGTTGCGCAGCCCTCGATGGGACCGCTTGGCCGTGGCGGGCGCCGAAGTCGGCGCGGTGTTCTGCCTGGCCACGCTGGTAACGGGCTCGATCTGGGGCCGGGCCTCATGGGGAGTGTGGTGGACGTGGGACGCCCGGCTCACATTGACCGCCATCCTCTTCGCCCTATCACTCGGTTACCTCGCTCTGCGCCGGGCGATCGACAACCCGCACTCGCGGGCGCTGGCGTCTTCGATGGTGGCTCTGCTGATGGCCCTCACGGTGGTCATTGACCACTACGCAACGTCCTGGTGGAACACCCTGCACCAGGGCACGACCCTGCTGCAGCCTGACCCCACCGTCCACGGCTGGCAATTGGCGACGATGCTGCTGTCTTTCCTGGCCTTTGGCCTCGCATTTGCCTGGATGCTCATCCATCGCTACCGCCTCGAGGTGCTCGAAGAACGCTACGACCAGGAGGGTTTCTCTCTTGCCCTGGAGGCTCGGCGGGCTGAGGTGCCAGGCCCGGTCGTAACCGCCGGGGCCACGCGCCGGCGGCTTGCGGGCCGACGACAGCGTCCACCAGCCCCAGGTCGAGGTGCCGGCCGGATGAACTACGTCGTTGCCGCCTGGATATGTTGCGCGGTCATCCTCCTCGCTTACACGGTGCGGATGGTGCGCCGGGAGCGGTCGTTACGGCGTTCGCTGGCGCCAGGGGCCTTCGTGGCGCCCCAGCGTCCCATGGCGCCCTCGTCCGGACCGGCTGTCGCCACGTCCGGGCCGGGGGCTACCCAAGCGGGAGCCATTGCTGCGGGGGAACCAGGTACATGGACCTGAGCACCCGACCCGGGACGGTGGCCACCGACTTGCAGCGGTCGCGGGTAGACGGGGGTGGCTCGGGTCGCAATGGCCCTCCCCCTCCCGTAGCTCTGGCCGGGCCGCGGCGCCGGAGGTCTCTTGGCAGCCGCAAGCAGAAGATCGTGGCCGCCATAATCATCGTGGGGGCCCTCGGCTTCCTGGTGGCCAGGGGCCTGGCCAACGCCATGAACTACTACCTGACCGCCAACCAGGCTGTGGCTCAACGGGCCGAGTTGAAGGGGTCGGACTTCCGGATCCAGGGGCGGGTCCAGCCCGGGATCCATCAGGTCGGCACGACGCTCCACTTCGTGATCACGTCCAAGAACGTGGACGTCAACGTGGTGAGCACGGGTTCCCCGCCACAACTGTTCCGGGTGGGATTGCCCGTCGTGCTCGACGGGCACTGGCAGGGCGATGTGTTTTCGAGCTTCCAGATAATGGTGCAGCACGGCTCCAGCTACGTCGAAGCCCACTCAGGCAAGGCGAAGAGCGGGACGCACGGCACGTGAACATCGCGCTGGGCCAGAGCGCCCTGCTGCTCGCCCTCCTCGGTGCCGTGGCCGGTGCGGGGACGTTGCTGGCCGGCCTGGCCACCGGGCGCGCCTCGCTACTGCGGGCCGGCCAGACGTACATATGGCTCGTAGTGGCGGGCGCGGTGTTGGCCACCGTGGCGATGCAGAGGGCGCTGATCACGCACGACTTCACGCTCGTCTACGTAGACAACAACGACAGCACTTTCACACCTCTCCTGTACCGGGTGACAGCCATGTGGTCGGACCTGGCCGGCTCGATCCTGCTGTGGGCGCTGATCCTCTCTGGTTACCTGGCGGCGATGTGGTTCCGCTTCCGGCGACCGCCGCAACGAACCGTTCGTGGTGTGGGCCAAAGTCGTCGGTTACCTGATAGCGACGTTTTTCTTCGCGCTCATGCTGACGGCTTCCAACCCGTTCGCCCGGGTCCACGGGGCCATACCCAACCAGGCCGGCCCGGACCCGCTGCTCCAGGACAGAGCGTTGGTGGCGTTCCACCCTCCCCTCCTGTACCTCGGCCTGGTCGGTTTCACGGTGCCGTTCTGCCTGGCGATAGCCGGGCTGGTCACTGGCAGAGTGGGGGATGCCTGGCTCCCTGAAGCGCGCCGCTGGGCCATCTTCGCCTGGGCCTGCCTGACGGCCGGCCTCGTCTTGGGCGCCTGGTGGAGCTACCAGGTCCTCGGGTGGGGTGGCTACTGGTCGTGGGACCCGGTCGAAAACTCCGCTCTGCTGCCCTGGTTGACGGCGACGGCGTTCTTGCATTCGGCCATGGTGCAGCAGAGGCGGGCGATGTTGCGGGTCTGGAACCTTGCCCTCCTCCTGGCCACGTTCAGCCTCACCATCCTCGGGACGTTCTTCACTCGCTCGGGGGTGCTCGTGTCGGTCCATTCGTTCACCGACGACGGCGTGGTAGGGCCGGCCCTGCTCATCTTTTTCGGGATCGTGGTGAGCGTTTCGATTGGCCTCCTGGCCTGGCGGGGTGACCGGCTCCACAGCCCCGGGACGATCGAGACACCCGTCTCCCGAGAGGGTGCTTTCCTGGCCAACAACCTGCTGTTTGCCATCTTCGCTTTCGTCATTTTGCTGGGCACGGTCTTTCCGCTGTTCGTCGAAGCCGTTAATGGTTCGTCGATAACCGTTGGGGGGCCGTTCTTCGACACAATGACGTTGCCCATCGTCCTGTGCCTGCTGTTCCTGATGGCGGTGGCACCGGTGTTACCCTGGCGGCGAGCTTCGGGCGAGGTGCTGCTCCAGCGGTTGCTCTGGCCGGCGGTGGCCGCCGTTGTCGTACTGGCGGCCTGCGTCGCCGCCGGCCTGCGTGGTTTGTGGCCGCTGGTCGTCTTCACGCTGGCCGCCTTTGCCGGGGCGTCGGCCCTTCGCCAACTGGTATTGCTGGTCGGTCGCTTCGGCCTGCGCGGTTTCACCGGGCGCTCCGGAGGCGGGATGGTCGTGCACCTCGGGGTGGTCCTCATCGCCGTGGCCTTTGCCGCCAGTCATGCCTACGAGCACCAGACCCAGCTCACTTTGGCGGTCGGCAAACCGGCCAGCTTCGAAGGCCAGACGTTCGTGTTCCGGGGGATAAAAACAGTCAACGCTCCCGGCCGTACGTCACTTGTCGCCACAGTGGATCTGGACGGCCGGGCTTACTACCCGGCCGTCGAACAGTTCGCTCTGTCCAACGACGCCGTGCCCAGCCCGGCCGTGCGTTCGACTCCCACCAAGGATGTCTACTTGACCCTGGCCAGCGTGCCAAGCGCCGGCAAGGCCCCGGCGGCCATCGGGGTCATAGTCGAGCCCCTGGTCCTGTGGCTGTGGGTCGGAGGGCTGGTGATCGTCATCGGCGCGTTCTTGACCCTGTGGCCTTCGAGCCGCCGTCGCCCGGTCGTTCTCGAGGAGGAGCCGGAGGAGGCGCGAGCGGGTGAGAGTGGCGCTCCTCTGGTCGATAAGGAGCCGGCGGAGGCCGGTGTCGGCGCCCCAGTATGAGCGGGCGCAGTGTGAGCGGGCACGGTGTAAGTGGGCGCAGTGTAAGTGGGCGCAGTGTGAGCGGGCGAAATATGAGCACGACAGAATGAGCGGCCCGGAGGAGAGTGCGCCGGGCGGGACCGGCCCAGAAGGAATTGGGCCAGACGGAATTGGGCCGGACGGAATTGGGCCGGACGGAATTGGGGGTGGAATTGGGGTGGTGGGAATTGGGCCGGACGGCTCGAAGCGGACCGGAAAACGCCGCCGGACCGTGCTCTGGGCCTCAGTGGGCGTGGCGGCGGTGACGGCGGTGCTCATCGCCGTGATCGCTTCGGCCCAGCCCTCATCCCAGGTGACGGCCAGAAGCCCGCTGCTCGGGAGCAATGCGCCGCCCATCGCCGGCCCCGGCCTGGCCGGTGGGCACTACTCGTTGGCGCAGTTCCACAACCAGTGGGTGCTGGTGAACTTCATGGCGACGTGGTGCGAGCCGTGCCAACAAGAGATGCCCCAACTGGTGAAGTTCGCCAAACAACACGCTAAGACCGCTGACGCCGTGGTGCTGAGCGTCGTCTACGACCCCACAAATGTGTCGCAACTGAAGACTTTTCTGGCCGCCCGCGGCGCGCGTTGGCCGGCGGTGGACGACCCTTCGGCGTCCGTGTCTTACGGCGTGACGGGCCTGCCGTCGTCCTTCCTCGTGGCCCCGAATGGGATCGTGTACGCCTACGTGGTCGGGCAAGTGGAGGCGAACGCTCTCAACAACTGGTTGCGCCAGGGCGCGGCCAAGGGCTTGGGCCGGGCTTAGGACCGGTCATGGCCGCTCCCAGGCGCTGGCGAGGTGCCGCGCTGTGGGCTGCCGTCGTGGTCGTGGCCGGCCTCGCCCTCGCCGTCGGTGCGGGTGCCTTCAGCCCGGGCCACGGCCAGCCGGTTTCCCTCTACCAGCGCACTTTGGAAGTGGCCGGACAGTACCGTTGCCCGGTCTGCGCCAGCGAGTCCGCCGCCGTTTCCGATGCCGCGGAGGCTGTTGAGATCAGATCGCTCATCCAGGGATGGTTGAAGAAGGGCGACAGCCAGGCCCAGATCCGCAGGTTCCTGGTAAGCGACTACGGGACCTCCATCCTGGAGAAACCGCCGGCGTCTGGTCTCAATACCCTCGTTTGGGCGCTGCCTGCGGTGGCTGCGGCGCTGGGCATCCTCGGGTTGGGGTTTGGCTTTGCCCGCTGGCGGAGGGCCAACACCGGACCGATGGCGGCAGCCGACGAGCCGGTCCTGGCCGATCTGGGCGGGGCCGATCTGGCCGGGGCCGGGCGATCTGGCGTTGCCGGGGCCAGCTTTTCGGCGTCGGCACCTGTCCAGGAGCGGCTGTTCGACGTCAGCGACGACGAGCTTGCGCCCCTAGAACCCCAACCGGACGGCCCTAAGTTTCCGGCCCGACCGCTCTACCGGCGCATTGCCCCCGGCCTTGGCGCCGTGCTGATCGTCCTGGCCGGCGCCCTGTGGCTGGTGGACCGGTCTTCGAGCCAACGGTTGCCCGGGGGCACCGTCACCGGCGGCGTCACTGGGATAGACGAGCAACTACAGCAAGCCTCTAGCCTGGCCGTTAACGACCCCTCAGCGGCGTTGGCCATCTATGACGGAATTCTGGCTAATGATCCCAACCAGGCGGTGGCCCTGAGCGCGGAGGGGTGGATTTACGCAGAAGCCGGGTACGTAACCAGAGGTGAAAGCCTGCTTCAGAAAGCCGAAACGGCGGACCCGACCTACGACCCGCCTCATTTCTACCGCGGCCTCGTGCTGCTGGAGGACCAACGCCAGCCGGCGGCAGCCATAAAGGAACTCAGGTGGTACCTGGCGCATGGCCCGGACCCAACCATGACAAAGACGGCGAAAACAGCGCTGGCGCAGGCGGAGGCGAACCTCTAGCAATTCAGCGGCCCCAAGTTCGGGTTGCCCAGTTTGGGGTCGCCGGTGTGCCGTACTGGCTTAGTCAAATATCTGGCAGCGCAGTGCCAGCCCGATGTGCCGGCCGAGGGCGGGCGGGACGGCGTTGCCGACCTGGCGGTACTGGCTCGACCGTCGGCCGGCGAAGGTTGCCCCCGCCGGGAATCCCTGGAGCAGGGCGGCTTCTTCGACCGTGATCCGCCTGGCGCCGGGTACCCGTCCTCGTCGTGGCGAGCCGCCGGCCAGCAGGTGGGCGTGGTACTCGGGGACGAGGCCCAGGGTGTCCAACCAGGGCGTCTTGTTGCCGCCCATGCTGGCCAGCAGGGTCGGTGCCGGGCGGCTGAGCTCGATGGGCCGGCCGCCCCCGTTGTAGACGTGGCCGTGGTAGGCCCCGGGCCGGAGCGACGGCCGCAGCGCGTATGTGACTATGGCGGTGTTCGCCTCGCCCCGGGGGTGGTGTGGGTCGACGACCGAGCCGGCCAGTACGTGGGAACGTGGCTCGGCGGGACCATGAGTCGGCCCGGGGAAGGAAAAGCTGCATCCTCTGGTCCCCACGACAAACAGTCGCCGGCGCTTCTGCGGTACACCGAAGTCCGCGGCCTCGATCACGCTCCAGCTGGCTGCATAACCGAGCCGCTCGATCTGGGCCAGGACGCTACGGAAATATGGCCATTTGGTCGATACGGCCAGCCCAGCCACGTTCTCCATGACGAAGGCCGCGGGTTGCAATTGGGCGATGGCCCGTAAGAACTGGGGGATGCCGTTGCGAGGGTCGTCGGCGGCCAACCGTTTGCCGCCGACGGAAAAGGGCTGGCACGGGGGCCCGCCTGCGACAAGCGCGAAACGTCCGCGTTCGGCACTGAAATCGAGGGCCGCGATGTCGCCTTCCACCACCCTCGACCCGGGGTGGAGCGCTCGGTAGGTGGCTGAGGCGTCGGGGCACCATTCCACCGCCGCTACGGGGGCGAACCCGGCGTCTTCTAGACCGAGCGACAGACCCCCGGCCCCGGCGAACAGGTCTATAGCCTGCGGGCGCCGCGTGCCGATCAACGTGCCGCCCAGCGATCTCGTTGTGAAGCCGTCCGAAAACGCCGTGGCGCAGCGACGTACGGCCGCTCCTGCACTGAGATCGTGTCCGCCACCGGGTCTCGAGCCGGATTGGAGGGCGCCGGCACCCTCGCGATTCTGGCGCGGGCGGGCTGGTGCTGCAATGATCCCCATGATCCTGTTCGGCAGTGTCCAGCAAGAGGAGGAGAGATGGAGCGGATCGAGTGCCAATGGTGCCACGCTCAGAACCCACCCGAAGCCAAGTCCTGCGAGACGTGCGGGGCTCCTCTGGACCAGGCCAACCTCGTGTCGGACTCCGGCTGGCGGGAAGCACCCCGCCTGCGGGACATGGCCAAGTTCCAGTTTTCCAACAGCACCTGCCAGGTCGAAGGTGAGTTGGTCCCGGTGGCGGAGATCAACCTGAGCCCCGGCGACGGTGTGATCTTCGAGCACCACACCATGCTCTGGAAGGACGAGAGCGTCCCGGTGGGCGTTTACCCCCTGGGCGGCGGGCTGAAGCGCTCGCTCGGCGGCATGCCTTATGTCGTCACTCAGGCCGGCGGGCCGGGCCGTATCGCCTTCTCCCGTGACGCCGCCGGCGAGATCGTCACTCTCGTCCTGCACCCAGGCATGGAGCTCGACGCCCGCGAGCATGCGTTCCTGGCCGCCTCTCACTCTGTGCGTTATAGCTTCGAGAGGATCAAGGGCCTGTCGAACGTCCTCCACGGCGGGAGCGGGATGTACCTCGACCGTTTCGTCACGTCGGGCGAACCCGGCATCGTCCTCCTCCACGGTTACGGGAATGTCTTCGAGCGTTCGCTGGGCGACGGCGAAAAGATCCTCGTCGAGCCGGGCGGATACCTCTACAAGGACTCGAGCGTGAAAATGCAGGCGGTGCAGCTCAATGTGCGGACCGGGCTGTTCAGTCGCGGGATGTACATGGCCGAAATGACGGGCCCGGCCGCGTGGGGATCCAGTCGATGTACCACCATCACGCCAGCGAGTGAGGCGATGACAACCACGCCGGTAACGGGCGCCGAACCGGGCACCGCCTACGTCTGTCGATACTGCCGCTTGCCATCGAACACAAGTGGCACGGCCTGTCCCAACTGCGGAGCACCGGTGGACGTCCGTGCGGCCGTCTCCGACTCCGGCTGGGTCGAGCAGCCCGCTGTCCGGGACATGGCGAAGATCCAGTTCGGCCAGTCCTTCTGTCAGATCGAGGGCACACTCGTCCCCACGGCGGACTTTGCCCTGGCGCCGGGGGACGGGGTCATCTTCTCGCACCACTCCCTGCTCTGGGCTCAACCGGACACGCATCTGGAGGCGTGGTCGCAGGGCTCGTTCTTCAACCGCACCTACGCCGGGATGCCTCTGGTGCTCATGCGCGCAAGCGGCCCGGGCCACGTTGCCCTCTCGGAGGACCATCCGGGCGAGGTGGTGGTACTGCCGATACCTGCGGGCGTCGGCTTTTACGTTCGGGAGCACGCCTTCCTGGCCACCAGCGACAACGTCGATTACACGTGGCAAAACACGCCCGTCTGGCTCCAGACGCGGAGTGGCGACGATACGGAGTACGAGTACCCGATCGGCCCGTATATCGACCTCTTCGTGGCCCGTACGGGGCGCCCCGGCCTGCTTCTGCTGCATGCCCGGGGGAACATGTTCGTCCGCGACCTGGTCCCAGGCCAGGCCATCCTGGTCCAGCCCGGTGCCTGGGTCTACGCCGACACATCGGTGACTTTCGGGCTGCACGCCGAATACCCCTCCAGCGGCGGTACTCGTTGGGGCAGTTACGACTACCGGACGATCTGGCTGCGGCTGGAAGGGCCGGGGAGGGTGGCGGTGAGGTCCATCTTCGAAAAGCCCGAACGCCACTCGGGCGTGGTCCGCAGCAGCGGAATGAGCCTCCAGCGCTGGTGAGCGCGTAAAGGTTGGAGGACACCCTCCGGGTTCGATCAAACGCCAGGCGGGTTACACAGCATGAACAGCGGCGCGGCACTTGAGCTGTTGCGCCACGACGCGGTCGACAGCCTCGATCGCCTCCCGTTGGCCGTCGAGGAAGCAGATGTGGGCGTCCGTGCGGCCGGGGCCGTCGGCAATTGCAGGCCAACCTGAGCCCCTGGTTCCAGGGGGCCGGCGCAGCCGGCCATCGAGGTCATGCCCCTCCGCCCGGTGTTCGCACAAGTATTTCGTTGGAGCGCACTTCGGGGTTTATCGGCGCAAAGGCACGGCCACTGAAAGGACCTGGCCCGGCTGCGTCGTGAGCGTTAAGGAAGTCCGCGCAGACGATAGGCCAGGAAGCCGTCCACCACGTCGAGCGCTTCTCGCTGACCCTCGACGAAGCTGACATGGGCCGTCCAGGTGCCGTTGGCGGTGGGGTACGCCATGACCGCGCGCCCGACTATTTGTACCGGCGTGAGACCCAGGTCGACCGTAACCTCGATCGTGTCGCCGGTGCTGACCTGAAACGCGCCCTCCAGCTTCATGCCCCCGTGCGACAGGTCTGCCACCGTCATTTCGTGGGCCGGCCCGCGCCCGGCCGAGCGGATCCGGCGGACCTCTGCCTGTAACGCAGCGTCGACTCGGAGGCGCGCCCGGCGCTGGACCAGCATGGGTGAGCCGAGTAGCTCGAGCTCGGCCTGCTGGCCGAACGGCAGCGAATTGAGAGAGCAGAGCCAGTGGTAGATCCCCTCGGGCCGAGGCATAAAAAGATCAAGCATCGAACCCGGCTCCAGTTCGCCCTCAGGCAGGTCGTCCAGGAGATCCAGGGTGAGCGACGTTTGCCCTTGTGAGGAGACGACGCCGACGCAGGTCCCGGCTTCAGGGAGCTCCAGGCTGACTCGGACACCGGTTTCGAGCGGGCCGCCGACTTCAGGCCCCACTATGTCTCCCTGCGATGGGTCTCGCTCGTCCTGGCACAGCCCGATCTTGTCACAAACGGCGGGTCGCCAGTTCAGACACCCACCGGTAGGCAGGTGGAGCAGGTCTCGTCCCCCATCGCCCGGGACGACGACTCGGCCGGCCCGGTCGACCGGCCATAAAGGGCGTCCAGCATCCCCCTGACCATTCCCCTGTCGACGGCGCATATGACGGGGTGCTGCACGGCGGCGTCGAAGAAGGGGCAAGCCTCTTTCACCAGGGTGAGCGATCCACCTCTGGCCTCGGCGTGGGCGGCGAAGCCATGGGCGGTCAAGGCGTCGGCCACGGCCCGCAGTGCGGAGCGAAAAGACCGCTGACCCTCGCCAACAGCCATCGATGCAGCCAGCTTGGAACCGTACGCGAAACCTACCTGTTCGGCCATCTGCTCGGCCTCGGGCCGGGGCAGGAGGGCCAGTGCCCCTCCGAGCAGGGCCAGCAGCAGCTCCTCGCCCGGCCTCGAGGTCTCGAGTACGGGAGCCGGCCCGCTCGTTCGGTAGCACTTCGACGGCCGGCCCGCCCCCGAGACCTGGGCCTAGAACTGAAGACCTCCAGGTAGCCGCCAGCGGCGAGCTTGTCGAGGTGATGGCGGGCGACGTTCGGGTGCAATGAGAAATGCCGAGCCACCTGTGAGGCGGTCGCGCCTGCGACTGAGTCCCTTACGTAGAGATAGACCTGCCTGCGGGTGGGGTCGCCGAAAGCAGACGTCACAGCGGCGACTACGGCCGAGAACTCGCTACCGGTGAGGCGTTTCCTGTCTGAGGCCTCAGGCTCAGCCTCAAGCTGCACCATTGTCGTCATCGTACTGGCCCGGGCGGCCGTCGGCGGGCGGTACGCGGGCAGACGTGCCGCTAGCCAGGCGTTGAGCGACGCAGACGTGGCGGGGGACGGGCGTGGCGGGACTGGCGTGGCGGGGGACTGGCGTCGCGGGGAACTGGCGTTGCTGGGAATTTCCCGCTCTGGGGCCAAAAACGTGCCTGGGAGGGAAGTTTTTGGACCCAGAGCGGCCAAAACGTTGCAAATCCCGGTCCACTGGGGCCGGTCGACTGGGGCCGGTTTTGGGCCCCGCTTACCCGGCCGGCCAATGTGGTCAGCCAGTGGAGCGGCAAGGCTAGCGGCAGGGCTCAAATAGCATGGCCCGATGCCGACACTGGGCCATGAACAAGGTAAGACGAACCCCTTCGCCAGCGGGACGGGGCCGACTCGCGTCGTGGCTGTGAGCTCCGGCAAGGGTGGGGTGGGCAAATCCACTGCCACCGTCAACCTCGCTGTGGCCCTGGCCGGAGCGGGGCACTCCGTGGGGCTGCTCGATGCCGATGTCTACGGCTTCTCCGTCCCGGCCATGATGGGCCTCTCTGGCGCCGCTGCGCCGGGCGAAGGGCCGGCGATGACCCAGAGCGGGGTGGCCCCCATGGTTGCCTTCGGGGTGAGCCTGATGTCCATGGGCTTTTTCGTCAATGACAGCCAGCCCGTCATTTGGCGTGGCCCGATGCTCCACAAAGCGCTCGAACAATTCCTGGCCGACGTGGACTGGGGTCAGCCCGATTTCTTGCTCGTGGACATGCCTCCGGGGACAGGCGATGTCGCCCTTTCAATGTCGCAGTACTTGCCGGCGGGCGAGGTTTACGTGGTCACGACGCCCCAGGTGGCGGCCAAAAGGGTGGCGCAACGGAGCGCTTACATGGCCCGAAAGTTGAACCTTCCATTGCGCGGCGTGATCGAGAACATGAGCTGGTTCATCGGGCCGGACGGTAGCCGGAGCGAGATCTTCGGGAACGGAGGAGGCGCCCAACTGGCCGAAGAACTGGGAATACCGCTGCTCGGCCAGATCCCGCTGGCGCCGGCCGTCCGGGAAAGTGGTGATATCGGACGGCCGATCGTGGTCTCCGACCCGTCTTCGCAAGCGGCCGAGGCGTTCAAGTCGATCGCGCAGGAGATCGTGAAACTCGGCCGGGCGCGGATCTTCAAGGAAGAGCTCAGGGTTACTTAGCCCCGCCTCCAGAAAACAGTTTGGCCTATTGCCTCATTAGTCGGAGCGCTTCATTATCCGTACAACGTGGCGATACGACGTGAGGAGGCATAAGCGTCCGGGATCTGGTTCCGAAAGGGGCGGTGGCGCCCAAAAGTCCTGAGCAAGTCCAACCGGCACCCAATTAGTCCCTTGCACAGCCACCAATCGGGCCGACGAATTACGACGCCACCGCTGGATGAAGAATGAGGGTCAATGGCGGCTGGGGCGTTGGGGAAGGGACTTTTGGGTGCAGGAAGCGCTTTCGGTCGCGATTTTCCGCATTTCTCGTCTTGTACTGCGACCAGAAGCTTGAAGCGCGCCCAAAACGCCCTTGGGGTCGTACCAGCAAGCTGGGCGCGGCCAATATGCGCACCCGTTAGTTAATAAGAGACGACGGGGGGACCCGGCTAGGCCAGTAGAAGAGGGCTGGCCGGCGCGTCGACGCCCCGGGGCAGCCGGTCCAGACGCCAGCCGAGCAGTTCTACCGCCGTAGCAAACGCGAACCGGTCAGTCATGCCGCTTACGTACGTAATGGCGTGCCGGGTCGCCCGCTCGCTGTCGGTGCTCGTGTCGCCGTACGCCCCCGCATCACCGCCACCGTCAGGACCACCGCCACCGCCACCGTCACCGTCACCGTCAGGACCACCTTCACCGTCCGGCTCGGCCGAGGCCCGGTTTAGGCCCGCCGGCACCCTGTCCGGGTGGAGGGCAAAGTATTCGACGAGGCTGCGCAAGACGGCCACTACGGCTTGGCCCTGGGCGATGGAACCCGGTCGCGTGTAAATGCGGTCGTAGTTGAACTCCCGCAGCGCAGCCAGGGCGCCCGCGTGCGGCTGGCGCATCCCGATCTCGCCTGTCTCTGTTATGCAGCCAACCAGGGCCTCGATGAAACAACTCAACTGGGAGGCCCGAGTACGGCCGGCGACCTCCGTCACGGTCTTGGGCAGGTCATCGACGTCGATTATCCCGACGTCAGCGGCGTCCTCCAGGTCGTGAGCGCAATAGGCGCAACGGTCGGCCCAGCTGACCAGGGCTCCCTCCGGCGTGACCGGGCTCGGGAGGGCCCAGCTGTGGTGGCGCACGCCGTCGAGCGTCTCCTCGCACAGGTTGAGCGGGGCCAGGGTGACGTCCGCCCCCCAGATGGCGTGGTTATAGCCGCCGGGCAGGTAAGGGGCGAACGCGTCCTCACTGGCGTGGCCGCCGGGCCCGTGCCCGCAATCGTGTCCGAGAGCTATGGCTTCGGTCAGGGCCACGTTGAGCCCGGTGGCCCGGGCGACGGCGTTGGCCACCTGCGCCACCTCGAGGGCGTGGGTCAGCCGGGTGCGCTGGTGGTCACGAGGGAACACAAACACCTGGGTCTTGCCCGCCAGCCGCCGAAAGGCGCTCGAATGCAGGATCCGGTCGCGGTCTCGCTCGAAACAGGTACGCAGCGGGTCCGGATCCTCCGCCAGGGCCCTATGCCCTGCGCCGGTGGAGCGGGTGGCGCCGGGGGCGAGCAACAGTTGCTCGGCGTCCTCGCGGGCTTGTCTTGGTACCAGGTTGGCTCCGACACGTGGGCCGATGAGGGCCCATGGGCCAGGACAACCTCGCCCGTCGCCGCCGCCACCACCTGGGCCGTTTCCATACCTCTACGGTACCCAGCCAAGGTGACCGTGACGATCGCCTATAAGCTAGCTGGGCTATCAGCCCGCGAGACAGGAGAAGAGCGAAGTGGACGTCCGCATCGGGATTACCCAGGCGCCCAGGGAGATCGAAGTCGAGCTGGCCGACAACATCACCGCAGATGCATTGATCGCAAAAATCGACGCCGCCGTCGACAAATCCGCCGGCATGCTCTGGCTCACGGACAAGCGCGGAAGGCACATTGGTGTCCCCGCAGCCAAGCTGGCCTACATAGAGCTGGACACCGCGACTGAGACGCGCCGGGTCGGTTTCGGAGCGGCCGTCTGAGCAGTCCTCCGGGGCTCAGCTCCCGCGGCAACCGTGACTGACCTGCTCGACCGCAAGCTCATTTTCGTCACTGGCAAGGGTGGGGTCGGGAAGACGACGATCGGGGCCGCCCTGGGGTTGCTGGCCGCCAGCAAGGGTAAGCGCACGCTGCTGTGCGAAATGGATGCCAAAGGCGACGTGGCTTCTAGTTTCGAAACCTCGCCGACGAGGTTCGAGGAGCGTGAGGTGGTGCCCAACCTCTGGGTCATGTCCATGGACACGGAGGCGTCGCTGCGCCAGTACTTGTCCCTGCAACTCAGGTTCGGGAGGGCGGCGTACATCGGGCCGTTGGCCAAGATGTTCGATTTCGTCGCTTCGGCCGCGCCTGGTGTCCGTGAGATAGTGACGGTCGGAAAGCTGTGTTGGGAGGTCCGCGAACGTCATTACGACATAGTCGTAGTAGATGCCGTCGCCAGCGGGCATATCATCAGCCAGCTCGCCGCCCCCCAGGCCATCAACCGCCTCGTTCAGGTCGGGCTCATTCGCCAGCAGACCGACTGGATGCTGGACATCCTCTCCGACAGAAGAACCACGGGAGTACTGGCCGTTACGACTCCAGAGGAGATGCCGGTCAGTGAGACCATCGAACTGATAGAGCGCCTGGGTACCGAGACGACTGTGGGCCTGGCCGGGGTCGTCGTCAACCGGGTGCTGCCGGAGCTCTTTGGAACGAGAGAAGAGCAGGTGTTCGAGGCTTTGTCCGGGCCTCTGGCCAGTGAGCAGCTCAGCGCCGGGCTCGGCGGTCAGGCGGAGCCGTTGCTCGAGGCGGCGCGCCTCATGGTAAAGATGCGCCGGGCTCGTACCGTTCATCTGGACCGCCTGCGAGAGGCCGTCGGCCGGAGCTCACCGGGTGCCGTCGTTGAGCTTTCCTATGTGCCGTTTATGTTCCTTCGTTCTTATGGCTTGCGTTCTACTCGCCAGGTTGCGTTGGCGCTCGCCGCGGAGCTCGACATTTGACGGACCAGACCGAACCACCGGCCACCATCGAAGCCCTGCTGGCGGCCAAGGAAATTGCGGTCGTATGCGGGCCCGGAGGTGTAGGTAAGACCACCATTGCTGCGGCCGCAGCCGCGATGGCCGCCGCTCATCAGGGCGGGAAGGTGCTCGTGGTCACGGTAGACCCGGCTCGGCGCTTGTACCACGCGCTCGGCCTGCGCCAAGGCGGCGGGGTCGAGCGGGTCCGGGCCAGCGCCTTCGCCAGCGCTGGGGTCGCTGCTCGCGGCGAGCTGTGGGCGGAAATGCTGGACACGAAACAGAGCTGGGATACCCTGGTCCGACGACATGCCCCGGATCCCGCCACTGCCAAGCGGATCCTGGGCAATCCCCTTTATCAGGATATTTCATCGCGTTTCGTCCAGAGCCACGATTACATTGCCGTCGAGCGGCTGTACGAGTTGCATTCCGAGGGCAACTACGACCTGATCGTTGTCGATACGCCGCCCACTCGCAATGCTCTGGACTTTCTGCTGGCTCCCGAACGTACGGCCGATTTTTTCAGCTCGAGGTTGCTGCGCCTGTTGACGGTGCCGTACAAGAGCCGGCTCGCCGACGTTGCTTCGAAGCCGTTTTACTATGTGGCCGATAGAGTGGTCGGCTCGCAGCTCCTCGAGGATTTGGCGGAGTTTTTCATACTGTTCCAGACCTTGTCCGAGGGTTTTGTGGCTCGGGCGCAGGAAGTCGAGCGCCTTCTAGCCGACCGGCGCACAACCTTTATAGTGGTCGGCACGCTGGAGGCGATGCCCGTGCGAGAGGCGGAGGCCTTCATGGACCTGTTGCCCGTCAAGGGTTTTCATCTGGGCGCCCTGGTGTTGAACCGCGTGCTGCCCACTTACTTGTTAGATGGCGGCTCCGGAGATCGAGCGGCCCGGCTGGGCAACAAGGCGGGCCGGCTGGCGAGCTCGCTTTGCGCCGGCCCGCTCGAGGGCTTCGACCCCCGCCTGGTGGAACGCGTGCTCAAGGAAGTGGGTACGAACTTTATTAATATGAGCGTGGTGGCCATGAGGGAAGCCAGCCAGCGGTCCGAGCTATCGTGGTCCCCTGGTGTGGTCGCCAGTGTCCCCGAGCTCGAAGAAGATGTTCACGATTTGGCTGGAGTGTTAGAAATAGGTCGTCACATCTGGTCCTGGGACAGGCCATCAGAGTTGTCCCGCACTGGCCGGAGGTAACGGGTGGCGACACTGGCCGAACTGCTCCGGGACCGCGCTGTTGTCGCGGCCCACGGTTGAGCACCTGCAACGTCTGGTCGGATCTTGGGCCATCCTTTCCGACCTGTCCTTTTCCGACCTTTTGCTCTTTGTGCCCGCCGTGGGCCTTGAGGGCCCGGCCCAGGAAGGCATGCCTGCCATTCGAGCAATACACCAGGAGCCGGAGGAAGGCGATGGCTTCGCGGCCACTCCTAGTGCCTCGGCTGTGCCTCAAGGTAGTTTTGTAATAGTCGGCCAGGTGCGGCCGACCACCAGCCAGACACTCCATCTGGAGGACCTGCTCGGCCGCGAGGTGACCGATAGCGAGCGCCCGCTGTTGGCCCGGGCCTGGTCGCTCGGGAGCGTCGTCGAGGGTGAGGTGCCCGTCGAAGCCAGGTACGAGCGCGCCCGGGTGGTGTGCATACCCGTTCGTTTCGGAGGAGCGGTCGTGGCGGTGCTGACCCGCGAGGCTCCGCTAATAGTCGGCCGGCGAGCGGGCGAGCTCGAGCGCGTCTACGTCGGCGTCTTCGACCGGTTCGCCCGGATGGTAACGGCGGGGACGTTCCCCTTCCCCGTGGACGAGCCGCTCTCGAGCGAGGCCCCCCGGGTCGGCGACGGCGTGATGACCCTGGACGCGGCCGCCCGTGTGGAGTTCGCCTCGCCCAATGCCGTCAATGCCATGCACCGCCTGGGCGTCTACCGAGCCATCCTGGGAGCGAGCCTCAACGAGCTGGGCGTGAGGGGTAACCCGGTGCCATCGGCCTACGCCGGTCAGATCCCGGTGTCAGAGGAACTCGAGTTGGGGGACGTCGCCGTCTTCATCCGTTGCATCCCGCTCCTTGACCAGGGGCGGACTACCGGCGCCGTGGTGCTCGTCCGGGATGTGACCGACCTGAGGCGCAGAGACCGTCTCCTGATGGGTAAGGACGTAGCGATCCGCGAAGTCCATCACAGGGTGAAGAACAACCTGCAGACGATCTCCTCACTCTTGCGCCTGCAATCGAGGCGGCTGCCAAAAGGGGAAGCCCGTCACGCCCTCGAGGAGGCTGAGCGGCGCGTGCGCAGTATTGCCGTAGTCCACGAGATCCTTTCTCGAGATACGGCTGACGAGGTCGACTTCAACGACATCCTGCCGTCCCTCGTCCGGATGGCAGAAGACTTTTCGGGCGCTTTTGCCCCGGTCAGGGTGACGTGGTCAGGCGAGGCCGGGGAAATGGGGGCCCAGGTGGCGACGCCGCTGGCCGTGGCGCTCAACGAATTGGTGCAAAATGCGGTCGAGCATGCTTTTGCCCCTCCTGCCCGGCAAATGGGAGAACTGCCCTACGAGCTGGCCAAGTCGGCCCCCAAACCGGGTCTCCCGGGCACGACGGTGGACACCGACAGCGGGCCCGGGCAGGCTGATGGGAGCGCCCCGCCCCAGGTGCACATCACGTTCAGGCGGCGCGGTGACGAGCTGTTCGTACAGGTGAAGGACAACGGGACCGGGTTGCCCCCGGGGTTCTCGATCGACGCCACCACCAGCCTCGGCCTGTCGATCGTCCGCGGCCTGATAAACAGTCAGCTCGGCGGGAAGATCGAGATGTACAACTCGGACGGGACGACTGTCGAACTGGTCATCCCGGTGAGCCGGGCCGAGACCAGCGACCTAGCCCGGATCTGAACCGCCACCGACCCGCCGCCGGCCCCGAGGCTTCAGCCCGCCCGTCGTTGCCTCGCTAGCCAGAGCTTCCGGAGCTTTCGCCTCTCCTCCTCGGTGGTCCCGCCCCAGATGCCCGACTCCTGGTTCGTCGCCAAGGCAAACTCGAGGCAGCTGTCGCGAGCATCGCAGGTGGCACACACGGCCTTGGCCGCCATGATCTGTTCGACCGCCGGGCCTGTGCTCCCCACCGGGAAGAACAAGTCGGGGTCGGTGTCACGGCAAGCAGACCGCTCCCGCCAGTCCTCGACATCCCACTCGATGCTCCGCGTCCAAGTTAAGGCCACTCAGCTTCCCTCCTAGCGTGAGTTGTTTACGCGATGACCGTGGCACCGGTCAGGAGTCCGCAAGGCGGGCCGCGTGTCGCTTGTGAAATTGTTCACGTGTCAATCCACTGAGAATAACAGGTCATAACTCGTGCGTAGAGGCAGTATAGCCCCGTTTATGCGCCGCGCAAGACCCTATCAGGCAGCTTTTCTTAGAACTTGGGCTGTCAGTCACCCCTGCCCCCCAAGTTGGCTGGCGGCGGCCCCGCGGGGACGACCGGTACGACTACCGACAGTACCTGCGCGTCCCAATTCAGCTCAATCTGGTCGGATTCTCCCACGAAATCTCCGTCGAGCTGGTAGGGGACGGGTCGATGGCCCTTCACGGTGGCCGAGCGGGCGTCACGGATGAGCGACACGTGTCGGTGTTGGCTCGGGTTGGCCCCCTCGCCCAGTGCCGATGCCAGGACTGGCAGCATTGTCCTGAGCGCCAGGCTTTCGAACGTGACCACGCTCAGTTCGCCGTCCACCGACGTCCCGGGTGCGAGGTGCAGGGGCCGGCTCCCGAGGAAGGTGTACGGGTCGGTATTGAGACAGACGCTGAAATAGCCGTCGTCGATCATGGTCTCGCCGACGCGTAGCGAGAAGGCGGGCCGGTGCCGGTCGTACCCCTTCACCCACGTCACCAGCGTCGCCACCACGAACAGCGCCGGGCCGAAGTAGCGCTTGAGCGAGGCCATCTCCTCGACCCGGCGCACGACCGCAGCGTCGAAGCCGATACCGGCATGGAACAAGAAGTAGCGCGAGTTGGCCCGGCCCAACCCGATCCGGGCGATGGAACCTGCAGCCAGAGCGCCCAGGAGCTGGCTGGTGGCCTCGATCGGGTCGTTGGCCATGCCCATGGTGCGGGCAAAGACGTTGGTGGACCCACCCGGGAGCACGCCGAGCGCCGTCGAGGAGCCGGCCAGCCCGTTAGCGGCCTCGTTCAGGGTCCCGTCGCCCCCCAGGACTATGGCGGCGTCGAGCCCATCAGCCGCTGCTCCCTGGGCCAGCCGCGCCGCATGTCCGCGTCGGTTCGTCTCCTTCAGGATGACTTCGTGGTCGGCCGAGAGCGCCTTGTGTATCACGACTCGAGCCCTGGCCGTGACAAACGAGGCCGATGTGTTCACGATTAAAAGGACCCGCATTTTCGCCGCACTTAGCCGGCGGTGGCGTCCGAGGCGGAGCGTAGCTGGGCCAGGCTCCGGGCCAGCAGACGGGATACATGCATTTGCGAGATCGTCAAGCGGCTGGCTATTTCTGACTGTGTCAGGCCGTCGAAGAAACGGAGCTGGAGGATTAGACGTTCGCGCGGGGTCAGTTGCGCCAACAGCGGGGAAAGGGTGGCTCTGCGTTCTGCATCCTCGAGCGAAGGGTCTTCTGCGCCGAGGCGCATCGCCAGGGGCTCACCTTCCTCGGTGGCCACGTCGAGGGAGGTGGAACGATAAGCCTGACCCGCTTCGAGCGCTTCCAGCACCTCTTCCTCCGAAACCTTCACTTCCATCGCCATCTCGGCGATGGTGGGAGAGCGCCCCAGTTCCTGGCCCATCACGGCGACGACTTTGCCCAGCCGGAGGTAGAGCTCTTGCATTCTCCGGGGCGCCCTGATCGACCATCCCTTGTCCCGGAAATGACGCTTCAATTCTCCCACGATGGTGTGAGTGGCATAAGTGGAAAATTCGACGCCCCGCTCCGGGTCGAAACGGTCCAGCGCTTTTAGCAGCCCGAGCGACGCCACTTGCACCAGGTCGTCCAGGGGCTCCCCCCGATTGGCGAAGCGACGGGCGAGGTATTCCGCCAGGCCAAGGTGGGCCGAAACCAGTTCGTCGCGCAAAGCCCCATCCCGGGTCTGCGCGTACGTCGCAAATTGCTCTCTTAGTACCTGCCGCCGGTCGGGGTCAAGGCTCACTGCCCTCCCCCTGATAAATTGCCCTCGCCCCCACCATTTTTTGGCAGGCGCTTTTTTACCAAGACGAAGCGCGGCCCGGTGGCGCCATCGCTCATAGAATGCTCGTCCACCAGAGCATTGAGGATGACCTCTGACAATTCGGATAGCTGCGCGTGGCCAGGCGCGGAAAAATGCCCCTCTCCCCGCACCGCCAGGCCTTCCGGGCTGAGGAAGAAACGCACTTCCAGGATGCCGTCCCTACCTTTACTGCCGGTCATCCCGAACGATATCTCGTCGATCGCCAATCTCAGATCCTCGACCTGGTCGAAGGTGAAACCAAGCCGGCTAGCAAGGCCGGCGGCCGTGACCCTGACCAAGCCCAAGAATTCCGGCCTGGCTGGGACCGCCAATCGCACCTCGTCCTCGCTGCCCACTAAGAGTGGCTCCTCTCGCGCTCGCACGGATTGACGCCTCCATGCTGCCACCCCGGCCGTGCGCCCCGGCAGTGACTGCCCACGTTAGCGGTCTTCCGCCCTCTCCGTCAGACCAGGGGCCAAGGGTACGGGAAGTCCCCGGATGGTTCAGGGAACCGACCCACAGACAAGACTTCAGCCGCTCGAGCTGACATGGCTGCAATTTCGTCGTCGTCGAGGAGGCTCGTCATCGTCCGGGGGACTTCCGCTCTCGACAGGGGCTCGAGGCAGGCCAGCAGTTCGTGCTCGATCTTGTCGCCGGCGAAGTCCCATATTACGGTCCGCAGTTTCGGTTCTGTATGGAAACACAGCCCGTGGTCAATGGCCCATATGTGGCCTTGCTGGTCGAGCAGGCAGTGACCGCTCTTTCGGTCTGCATTATTGGCGATCAAGTCAAAAACGGCGACGCGACGGAGGGCGTCATGGTGGCGGGGCTCCTCGAGAAGGCTGAAATAGTGCTCCTCCACCACTGCGTCCACGCAGTACTGCAGCGACCCGGGCCCAGGGGGGCGTCGAGGCGGACGGCGGTTGGTGGGACCAGATCCCAACCCAGCGCCGAACCCAGTTCATACGCCGCCACCTCGCGTTTCCAGAGGCCGCGCGGGAAGTCCCATAAGGGCCGTTCGCCCTTGGTCGGTTTGTATATTGCCAGCACGCCCCGCCCGCCGGCGTCGTCATGGGGAGCGGCTTTGGCCGAACCCGTGTGCGATTTTGTTTTCCCGGTGGAATTCTCATCCGGTGCATGCACGGCTACCAGGAAAGTTGCAT
This sequence comes from uncultured Acidimicrobiaceae bacterium, assembly GCA_963750465.1. Lineage (GTDB taxonomy): Bacteria > Actinomycetota > Acidimicrobiia > Acidimicrobiales > Palsa-688 > Fen-671. The sequence continues at coordinate 685,491 of CAVVRE010000037.1, read as the reverse complement.
TTGAGCTCCAACGCAGCCGCCCTTTCACTTCGATCTCTCCGTGCGCCAGCACGGTACGGACCGCGTCAGAGTCCTCGGGCAGCTGCAAGCCCATCATCAGCGCACTCACGCCTTTTGCTTGTTTGGTGTCTTTTGCTTGTTTGGCATGCCGCCTGCTCACAGCGTCGGTGCTCGGTGCCCGTTCGTCTTGGGACACGAGTGGTCGTCGCTCATCGGGAAGCCGCACAGTGGGCACGGCGGGCGACCCCCGCGCAGCAGCCTCTTGCCGTGCTCTATAACCCCGGCCGCCTGCTCCCGTGTCAAGGCGACGCGCGCCACAGCGGTGTCGGCCAGGCCGGCTTCTTGGTCTTCCAGCTCCGAGGAGGCGCTGCTCAGCGGGAAGGCCGATCCCTCCTCGACCGTCTCGCCCGCACCTTCTGCCCCGGGTTCCTCAGCGTCGTCCTCATCTGGAGCCACCTCTTTGGCGACCAGCAACACCCTGTCCGAAACAGGGTCATAGGCCAGTTGCATTGATCCGACGGCCCACTCGGCCAGCACCGGCTGCTCAAGTTCGAGCTCGCTTTCGGACGGGACGCCTGACGGCGCGGCCAAATCGGCCATCACCTCGGTCAGCCCGCCAGCAAGGAACAACACCTGTTCCTTTTCCAGCTTGAGCGACACAAGCTGGTCCTCCTGCCGGGCCTGCAGGTAGAAGACACGCTTGCCCGGCGGGCCGACGGCGCCTACCGTGACCCTTGTCGGGCTCTCCAGGTCGAACGAAGCGCTCAGTTAGGGCTCCCTGTCGTGGCCGGCGGCCGGCTCGCCGGCTTGGGCAGGTGGCCCGACGGACCGGTCCAGTTGACCAGCATCACGCCCGGCGACCCCTCCCCGTAGGAGATGGCGCTGACGGAAGCGGGGGCGATGACGACGCGCTGGAAAAGGTCGAGATGGAGGCCCAGCGCGTCGGTCACGACGGCCTTTATCGGGTCGGCGTGAGAAACGATAATCAGGCTCTGCCCCGGGTGTTGGCCTACGAGCTCCCGGGCCGCACCGACCATCCGGTCGCTCATCTCTCTGATCGACTCTCCCCCAGGGAACCGGAAACCGCTCGGGTAATGCACCACCGTGGGCCATTCCGGCTTCTTGAACAGGTCTTTCAGGTGGGCGCCGGCCCACTCACCGGCGTTGCAATCGACCAGGTCAGCTCGCTCGACGGGCGCCAAATCGAGGACCTTGCCGAGAATGCCGGCCGTCTCCCTGGCGCGCGTAAGAGGGGAGGCGTAGATGGCAGTGAGTGCGGGCAAGGCCGCTCGCCATTCGGAGATGTACTGGGCGGCCTCTTCGGCCTGCCTTTTACCCGCGTCGGTCAGGCCGGGGCCGGCGCCGGGTTCGGGCATATCGCGGCCGGTGGAAGGCGTCTCACCGTGCCTGACAAGGAGCAAGGTGGTGGCGGGAGCAGGTTTGGGGCGACGTGGCATTTCTTGCCAAAGCTAGCCCGTGCCAGGCGCAAAGGGCGCCCCGGGGCCGTGGACAGGCGTGGGAAGGCGAGCTGGGCCCGTTTCCTGCGCTCTTATAGCCTCTGAGCGTGATCGGAGAGAATCTGGACGCGTTGTGCGGCGAGGTTGTGGCCTGCAGGCGCTGCCCTCGGCTGGTCGCCTGGCGAGAGAAGGTGGCGGGGGAGCGCCGGGCCGCTTACGCGACGCAGCAGTACTGGGGTAAACCTGTTCCCGGGTTCGGGGACCCGTCGGCCCGCTTGGCCATCATTGGCCTGGCCCCGGCGGCGCACGGCGGCAACCGAACGGGGCGGGTCTTCACCGGGGACCGTTCGGGCGACTGGATGTGGGCGGCGCTCTGGCGGGCCGGCTTGGCTAGCCAGCCCGAAAGCGTCTCCAGCGACGACGGGCTCCGTGCGCTCGGCGTCTGGGTGACGGCCACGGTGAAGTGTGCGCCGCCCCAGAACCGGCCCACCCCGCAGGAACGCGACAACTGCCTTGCTTACATCGAGCGTGAGGTCGAACTGTTGCCCAGCGTGAAGGCGTTCCTCGCCCTCGGTGGGTTTGCCTACGAGGCGTGTTGCCGTCTCCTTGGCGTGCGCCGACGGCCACCATTCGGGCACGGTGTGGAAGTACCCCTGACCGGGGGCCGGGCTCTGATTTGCTCATATCACCCGAGCCAGCAGAACACGTTCACCGGCCGGCTTACGGAGGGAATGCTCGACTCCGTCATCGCCCGCGCGTGGGCGCTGGCCGTGGGGGCCGGAGACTGAGAAGGCAGCCCAGTCCGGGGGAGCCGGAGACTGAGAAGGCAGCCCAGTCCGGGGGAGCCCAGTCCGGGTGAGCCCAGACCGGGTGCCTGCCCCCCCCACATCTCCTGATATTCCTCGCCTACTTGCCCTGGACAGGGGCATACTTCAGGGATGTCTGAGCGGAAATGGGTGTCATCCGGTTCCCCGTTCGAGGAGCCTTTCGGCTACAGCCGGGCCACGCGGTGGGCGACCGCGTCATCGTTTCGGGGACCGCTCCGGTGTGGCCTGACGGTACCTGTCCAGAGGACGCCGCCGTTCAGGCCCGGCGTTGTTTCGAGATCATCCAGGCCGCCCTGTCCGAGGTCGACGCCAAACTGCCCGACATCGTACGGACACGCATGTTCATCACATGGGCCGGTGACGCCGAGGCCGTCGGCACCGTCCACGGAGAACTCCTCGGCGGTACTCGGCCGGCGACAACCATGGTCGTAGTTGCCGGCCTGCTCGACCCTCGCTGGAAAGTGGAGATCGAGGCGGAGGCCGTCGTCCGGGGTTAGTAGTTTCCTCGGGCTAACTTCGTCAGTGCCGGTGTCCGATGCGCCGGTGTCCAACGCGCCGGTGTCCAAGTTTGACGGAGGGTCCCAATGCACGACGATGTAGCGAAAACCGAGGGACGGATCAGGAACGCGCTAGCCCAACGGCTACGACCGAGGGTAGTGAGCGACCGGGAGAACTGCTCTGTCTCGGCCTTTGTGTGCGGCGAACCTGTGCCAGTGGACGTGGCCTTGTCAGCCACCTACACCCCCGTCGAGGCGGGGCAGCGCTGGGGCGCCCCGTGGTCAACGACCTGGTTCCAGATTTCCGGACGGGTGCCTTCGCATTGGAACGGCATGAGGGTCGAGGCCGCCATCGACATCGGCTTCAGCGACCGCAGTCCGGGATTTCAGGCTGAAGGTTTGGTCTTCACTCCGGACGGAACTCCGGTCAAGGCCGTCCAGCCCAAGAACAACTGGGTGCCGGTGGCGGAAAGGGACGGAATGTGGTCCTGTTTCGTCGAAGCGGTGGCCATGCCGAGTTTCATGGTCAGGCGCGAAGCGTCGCCCTCGGCTCTGCTGGGCGACCGGGCGACGATGGGGACCGAGCCGCTCTATGCCTTCGAGGGGCCCAGCTCGTGGTGATCGACGAGGACGCCCTCGGATTGGCCACGGACGCGGAGGTGTTGTTCGGCGTGATGGAGGAGCTGGACGCCACCGACCCTCGCCGTCACGAGATCCTCCGCGGCCTAGAACGTTGTCTCGACACTTACGATCTCGACGGAGAGCCCCAGTTGGCCCGTGACGTCCTCAAGGAGGTCATGGCCGCGCCGGCCGCTCGTACCGCGCACCGCATTTCAGCTGTCGGCCACGCCCACATCGACTCTGCGTGGCTGTGGCCGGTACGGGAGACAATTCGCAAGTGCGCCCGTACCTTTTCCAACGTGGCCGCCCTCGGTGAGCTTTACCCAGAGCTCGTCTTCGCCTGTTCTCAGGCCCAACAGTGGTGGTGGATGAAGGAGAAATACCCGACCGTCTTCGCCCGGATGAAGGAGCAAGTTAGCCGCGGCCAGGTCGTTCCGGTTGGTGGGCTGTGGGTCGAGTGCGACACCAACGTCACTGGCGGTGAATCGCTGGTCCGTCAGCTGGTGTTCGGTAAGCGGTTCTTTCTTTCAGAGCTCGGGGTGGAGACAGAGGAGGTATGGCTACCAGACTGCTTCGGTTATTCGCCGACGCTACCCCAGCTCATACTCCTGTCGGGATCTCGCTGGTTCCTCACCCAGAAGATTTCCTGGAACGACACCAACAAGTTCCCGCATCACACCTTCTGGTGGGAAGGCATCGACGGCAGCCGGGTTTTTACCCACTTCCCGCCCGTTGACACGTACAACGCCGAAATGTTGCCATCGGAGCTGGCCCACGCCGCCCGCAATTACGCCGAGCAGGGTTTCGGCACCCGCTCCTTGGCGCCGTTCGGTTACGGCGATGGCGGTGGCGGCCCAACCCGAGAAATGATGGAACGGGCGCGACGCCTGGCCGACCTGGATGGTTCCTCGCGCGTGAAAGTGGAACCGCCCGCGAAGTTCTTCGCCGCGGCCCAAGCCGAGTACCCGGACGCGCCGGTGTGGTCGGGGGAGCTGTACCTCGAGCTTCACAGAGGGACTTTGACCAGCCAGGTGGAGATAAAGCAGGGGAACCGCCGCTGCGAAAACCTCCTGCGGGAAGCCGAGCTTTGGTCAACCACGGCGCTGGTGGCAGGTCGGTCGCCATATCCGTACGACGAGTTGGAAGAAATCTGGCGGGACGTTCTTCTCAATCAATTCCACGACATTTTGCCTGGTTCGTCGATCGCAATGGTAAACGACGATGCCATCGCCAGCCATGCCGAAAGCGCGGCCCGGCTCGAAAGCCTCATCGGCGGGGCCATCGCCGCTCTGACGTCGACGCCAGAGGCGGTTGGGAGTGCCGGAGCGGGGAGTGCCGGAGCGGGGAGTGCCGGAGCGGGGAGTGCCGGAGCGGGGAGTGCCGGAGCGGGGAGTGTGGGTAGCGCGTCCAGCACCGGGCCGGTCCCGGTGGCCTTCAACGCCGCTCCTCACGAGCAAAATGGCGTGCCGGCCTTCGGCGCTCGCAAGCGGGCGACGCCTTCGGGGGCGGCCCGGGTCAGCCGGGAGTCCGTACTCGAGAACGACCTGGTGAGGGCGGAGCTCAACGGCGACGGCCACATTGTGTCGCTCCTCGACCTTTCCACCGGGCGCGAGGTAATCCCTCCCGGGCTGTTGGGCAATGTCCTGCAGCTTCACCCGGATTTCCCGAATAACTGGCCGGCTTGGGACATCGACCGTTTCTATCGCCACACCCACCGCGACATTGGCAGCCCGCAACGAATTAGCGTCGTGAAGAGCGGCCCCGACGAGGCCGCCATCCGGGTCGAATATGCCTTCGAGGCGTCAAGCGCGGTACAAACGCTGAGCCTGGCCGCTGGTAGTCGCGTCCTCGATGTCGATCTGGAGCTCGACTGGCGCGAGCACGAGCGCCTGCTGAAGGTGGCGCTACCGGTAGATGTGCACGCCGACCGGTCAACGGCGGAGATCCAGTTCGGTCATGTGGAGAGGCCAACTCATACCAACACTTCGTGGGACGTGGCCCGGTTCGAGTACGTCGCCCACCGGTTTCTACATGTTGGAGAACCCGGTTTCGGTGTTGCCGTCGTCAACCGGGGCACGTACGGCCACGAGGTGACGGCTCTCGGGAAACCCGGTGGGGGAAGAGCCACCATGGTCAGGCTTACGGTCATACACGGCCCTCGCTTCCCGGACCACCGGGCTGAGAAAGGGACGCACCGCTTCCACTACGGGATTGTCCCCGGAGCGACGGTCGCCGACGCCATCCGCCACGGTTACCACTACAACCTCCCGGTGCGGATGGCTTCCTCCGATCGTGAGGTTCAGCCCTTGCTGCAACTGGATAACGAGGCGGTCGTGGTGGAGGCGGTGAAGGCGGCCGATGACCGCTCGGGCGACGTGGTCGTTCGCTGTTACGAGTCCCTGGGGGGCCGGGCGACGGCTCTGCTCCAGGCGAACTTCCCGGTTCGCTCGGCGGCGGTGACCGACCTTCTGGAGCGGACCGTGACCGAAGTGGAGGTCGGCCCGGGCAACACCGTGCCGCTGCAACTGAGGCCCTTCCAGGTGGTCACATTGCGATTGTCACGGTGATCCTGGTCGGGGCGGGAGAGGACCGTTACTCCCGCCCACGGCCGGTCCACCAATGCTCGGACCACGCCGGTATTGGGCCGGTATTTAGACAGGCTCGGATCGCCGGCTAGCTTCGAGCGTCTTCGGCCTCAGCCAGTAACTCTTCGCCGAGGCCCCTCCAGGCCACGGCGGCCGCACCGACCAGGGGGGCCTTTCTGCCCAACCCGGCCGGGACTATTCGGGTTTTTTTGGCATACGACTGCATAGCGCTCTTTTGCAGTGCCTTGTTGGCTGCCTGAAAGAAAGGCCCTCCGTACCCGAGGGCCACGGAACCTGCGACTACCACCAGGTCGAGGTCGCACAGGTTGGCCACTGAGGCGAGGGCCTCACCCACCACCCGACCAGTGCGTTCGATAATTTCTGGGCTGGCCTCGGACGGGGGCCGCCCGGTGATGGCGGCAATCGCCCATCCAGAGGCTTCGGCCTCCAGGCACCCACGGCCGCCGCACGAGCACGGCCGGCCCCCGGGCTCCACGATCACGTGGCCCACATGACCGGCGTTGCCGGTGCGGCCCTCGATCAGCCGGCCATCCAGCACCAGGCCGCCTCCGATCCCTGATGAGACCACCATGGCCAGATAGTTTTGGCTCCCCTGGGCCGCCCCTCTCCACCCTTCGGCGAGCGCCAGCGCCTTGGTGTCCACTTCCAGGAAAGTGGGCAGCCCGAAGCGGTCCTGGAGACGGCGGCGAAGGGGAAAGCCCCGCCAGGCCGGGATGTTTAGCGGGCTCACCTCCGAATGGTCGTGCAACGGGCCGGCGCTGCCGACGCCCAGCGCCACCGGGGCGGCCCGGCCCTCGGTCAAAACCTGGTCTACGAGCATGGCTACTTCCACAAAGAGAAGTTCGGGATCGTCGCCGGCCGGTGTTCGGCTAGCCTCGCTCCGCCAAATATCGCCATTGCGGCCAATAAGTGCGGCCTCCAGTTTGGTGGCTCCGATATCCAACGCCACGCACAGGGTCACAACGCTACGTCGACCGGTAAAGCCAGCCCGAACCACCAAGTCATCTCGCCGGCAACAACCCAAGGTTTAGGACCTGGAGGCGCTGCCGTACGCCCGGGTGGTCTCATTAGCCCTTAACAGCGCCGGCGAAGCTGAACTTGCCCCGCAGGAACCGTCCCGCCACGACCCACAGCCCCAACGTAGGCAGCGTGTACAGGATCGAGAAGGCGGCCAACTGCCCGTAGTCGACCTGGCCGTACTGCGAGAAGAACGTGTAGATGCTGACGGCGGCCGGGAACTTGCTCTGGCTTTGCAAGAGGATAAACGGGACGAAAAAATTGCCCCATATGCTGACGAACGTAAAGATGGTGATGACCATGATGCCGGGCAGCATCAACGGTGCCACTATCCGCCGCAACGAGCCCAGCCATGTGGCCCCATCAACCCACGCTGCCTGCTCCAAGTCGAGAGGCACCCCGTCCATGAAGCCCTTCATGAGCCAGATCCCAAATGGCAGCGAAGTGGCGGCCAGGAAAAGGATCACCGCCGGGATCTTGTCGACCAAGTTGAACCGGGCGAACATGGCGTAGACCGGCACCAGGATGGCCGTGATCGGCAGCCCGGTGGAGAACACGATGGTGTACAGGAACGGTTTGCGGAAGCGCATTTGATAGCGCGATAGCGGGTAAGCGGCGAAGAGCGAAATGGCAACAGTTATGATCGACGTCGCCCCAGCCAAGATCGACGAGTTTATGAGCGGCTTAAACGTTGTGTTCCAGTTGAGGACCTTGGCGAAGTTGCTGAACGAGAGCACCAACGGGGCGTTCGACCCCACGCTCGCCGCCGGTTCGAACGCAGCCAGGACGAGCCAGAGAAGCGGGGCGATGAAGAAGATCGCGATCAGGCCCAGGACGCCGTATACGCAAATGCTGGCCATCGTCTTCCGGGGCGACGTGATACTGAAGCGGCCTCGTCGGACTTGAGCGGCGCGAGCTGACTCAACCTCGCCCGTCTTTACCCCTTCGCCCAAAGTTATTGTGCTGCTCACGCTATTTCCTCCACGTGGATCAGCTTGAGATAAATCAGAGAAAACAGGGCACCTATTATCAGCAGGACGATGCACATGGCGGTCCCGTAGCTTATGTTGTACAGCTCAAGAGCTTGCTGGTAGATGTACAGCGGGGTCGTCTGGCTCGCCTCTCCGGGACCACCCGCCGTCATCACGAATATGAGCGTGAAGCTGGACAGTGTTTGCAGGGTTATGAGCATCAGGTTGGTCACTATGGGGCGGCGCAGTAGCGGCAGGATGACCCGACGGAGAAGCGCGAACGGACTGGCCCCGTCGACCTGGGCGGCCTCCAGCAGGTCGGGCGGCAAGTCGGACATAGCGGCTGAGTACACGAGCATGGAAAATGCGGTGCCCCGCCAGACATTGGCGATTATGACCGCCAACATCGGCGTCGTGTACAGCCAATCCTGGCTGAGCCCGAAGTGGTTCAAGAAGCTGTCCAGTGTCCCGCCCTGGTAGAGGTATGCGTACCAAGCGAAGCCGGCCACGATCTCGGGCATGACCCAGGCGGCGATGACAAAGGTGTTGAGAGCCGAGGTTACAAAAGCGTTCCGGCCTCTTTCGAGGAGAGCTATGAGGAACCCGAGAGTGTTCTGCCCGATGACAGCCGAGCCGACGACAAACAGGACCGTGAGGATAAGGGAGTGGATGAACAACGGGTCGTTGAACATATGGACGAAATTGTCGAAGCCGACCCATTTTGGATGGGCGGCGCCCACCCCCGTTAGCGCCTTGTTGGTGAAGGCGATGTAGACGGCCCAGATGATCGGGCCGGCAAAGAACAGGGCCAAAATGGCGAGGGCGGGAGCCAGAGGCCCAAGCCATTGCCAGATCGGCAGCCTCTTATGAGCGGTCAGTCTGAGAGCCAATCTAACCCTCCAGAAAGCAACCAAGCCCCCCGGAGCGGAGGGCTTGGTCGTAGTTCAACAGGTACATGGTTGCTTGGGGCCTTGCCGGGCCCTTGCTCTGGCGAACGAGGGCCTGTAGGCGAGAGCCCGAAAGTTATGCTGCCGGCGCGGGCTCGACGTTACTCGCCCCGACCGTCGCGATGAGGTACTTGTTATAGGCCGACGCAGCCTGGGCCGGTGTCTGCTGTCCGGTCATGACTTCCCCGGTGATCTCCTGTATCTCAGTAGACAGCTTCGGGTAATCGGAAAAGGCCGGGCGGAAGTGCGTGAAGGGCACGAACGAGGAGAACGTGGCCACCAACGGGCCCTGCGCCTTGTAGGAGGGCGCCGAAGCCACATCGGCACGGGTGGCGATCTGGCCACCGTGGATGTCGTACCACAGCGAGTTCTTCTGGTTGAGGGCGATCGTGACGAAGTTGAACGCCATCTGCTTGTTAGTGGCGTGCGAGCCCACTGACAGCAGCCATCCCCCGGACAAGCTCACATGTCCAGGCCCCTGCCCGTTTTGCGTCGGCATGGCGGCGACGCCGAGCGCCTTGCTGTACTGCGGCCAGGGTTTGGGACCGGTGGGCAGGTAGGTGCTGGTGACCCAGCTCCCGTCGAGGTCGATCCCCAGTTTGCCTCCGGGCATCAGGCCCTGTTGCACGGTCTGCCAGGTCTGGCTGCTGAGCGCAGTCTGCACGCTGGGCCCGAGGTTGTCCTTCTGGTAGATCTGCTGGTAGACGCCGAGCGCGGACTTGAAGCCGGCTCCAGCCATTTCCCATTTGGCATGGGTGCTGTCCCAGAGCCAGTTGTTCGTACCGTACAGGAACATTTCGAAGCCCTGCATGGTCGATCCTTCACCCTGGCCCTCTCCACCGTAGACGTTGATGGGGGTGACGCCAGGCTCGGTCGCCTTGATCTTCTCGGCCGCAGCGAGTACGTCATTCCAGCTCTTGGGCTGCCACGGGACCGGTAGGCCGGCCTTGGCGAACACCTGCTTGTTGTAGTAGAGGCCACGGGTGTCTGTACCCATGGACACGCCGTAGACCTTGCCGTTGGCACCGCGGGCGGCGGCCTGGGCGGCGGGGGAGAACTCTTTCCAACCTGACCAGTTGGCCAGGTACGAGTTCAGAGGGGCGAGATAGCCGGCGGCGACGTCGCTGTTGACCAGGAAGGTGTCTTCGTACATGACGTCGGGCGCAGTGGACGACGACTGGTTCATGAGGTCGAGCTTGGTGTAGTACGCGTTCTCAGCCGGGTTAGTGATCGGTTCAAGGTTGACCGTCCAGCCCGGGTACTGCTTCTGGAACTCGGTTTTCGCGGTGTTGACGAGAGTCGTCAGGGCGTTGCTCCCACCTTGGACCTGATAGACCACGCTGATGGTGCCCCCACTGGCGGATGCCGGGCTCACCGCGGTCAACACTCCTCCGGTGGCGACTGCCACCGTGGCTAATCCGGATATGACCCTTCTTCGATGCATTGCGTTCCTCCTTTGGACCGTGCTTCTGGACCGTGCTTCTCAGTAGTATGCCGTGATTGCCCCCGGCCCGGTTGGCAGGATACTAAAAGAACCTGATTTAGGTGTCAAGGCATGCCGGGCCAAAAATCGGCATCGAACCTTGCTTAGGGCGTGACTTGGGGGCGTTCGGGCAGGTCAGAGTCGGTTCAAGGGACCTGACGGGGTGCAGACGTACGGGCGCCGACCGGGCTACCTCGCCTTCGCTAGACCGCGCAGCGAGGTTTGAACATCATGATGAGTTACTAAGATGAGAAGGGCACGTCAAGACCCCTCAGAGGTTCGGATCAATGTTCAGCGGTACCAACTTGCCGAAGGTAGGCAACTACAACATCAACGTCGTGCTCAACTCGGTCCAGGCTGCTGATGGGATCAGCCGGGTCGAGATCGCCAAGCAGACCGGCCTCACCGCGCAGACCGTTTCGGTCATCGTCCGCCGGCTGATCGAGCAGGGGATCGTGCAGGAAAGCGGTTCACTACCGTCGGCGGGGGGCAAGCCAAGGACGACTCTGCGCATCAACCCGACGGCCGCCTACGCCGTGGGCATCCATTTCGACCCGATCGAGGTGTCGGTTGTGGTCGTGGACATGATGGGCCAGAAACTGGCGCACTCGCGCCACGCCATCCCACCTGGGTTCGAACCCGAGGCGTTTATTGCGGAGGCTGCCCAAGTTGCTCACAAGCACTTGGCCGAGCTGGAAATACCTGACGAACGGGTCCTGGGAGTCGGTGCCGCCTGCCCCGGTCCCATCGACCAGAGCCAAGGGCTCGTCATATCCCCGCCGCGGCGAGACCGCTGGACCGAAGTGCCTATCAAACGGCTCCTTAAGCAATATATTGGCTTCGACGTCATTATCGATAACGACGCAAATGCGGCCGCCATCGGCGAGCGGTGGTCGGGCCACGGGCGCAATACATCAGACTTCGCGTTTTTGTATATGGGGACAGGCATCGGAGGCGCAATGTTCCTGTCCAATCATCTTTACCGGGGTGTCTCACTGAACGCCGGGGAGTTCGGGCACATCGTTGTCGAGCCCAACGGTGCCCCATGTTATTGCGGCAATCGGGGGTGTTTGGAGGCGATGTGCAGCCCGGCCGCCATCGTGAGAGATGTCCATGCCGAGCTAGCCACGGGGCGGATAAGTGATCTTGCCGCCCTGTACCGTGAGGACCCCGAATCAGTGGACCACGCGGCTATATGTCTGGCGGCTGTCGATAAGGATGACGTCGCCGGGCGGGTGGTCGACAGGGTAGCGGAATACCTGGGTGATTGCGCTGTGACGATCGCCAACGCCCTCGATGTCGATTTACTGGTTATAGGTGGTAAAGCGGTGACACATGTCGCCGAGATCTACAAAGACAAAATTAGCGAGTTCCTGGGATCTCGTCCTCTGGCCCGCAAAACGCACACAATGCGGGTGGAAATCTCGGACATGGCTAACGACGGGGCTGCGCTCGGCGCCGCCTCGTTGGTGCTTCACGACGCCTACGCCCCTAACACCGCCGACCTCGTCAACGTCTAGCCAGGGGCTTTCGCGACCCTGAGGCCATCGACGGCCACTGAGCCGGGTCGACGCATTCTCCGGGGAGGAGAACGGTGCTACCCCCCCGACTGGACGGCGCCGGCGTTGCAGTCCCCGCTCGAACGGTTCTGGGCCTTCCGCTGGTCGACGCTGGGGCACAGCTTGAGCGCCCGGCGCTCGAGGCCGACCGTGGTCTTGTAAGGGATGGCGCCTATGGCTGGGTTACCCTTCAGCGGCACGATGGTCTGAGTCGGCCCGCCGTGGTAGCCGATCCGGCTGAGCATGCTGGCCCCATGGCCGACGTCGCCCTTCCCACCGTTCAAGCAGCTCGCGTTGCGCCCAATGTTGTAACCTTCGTCGTTCCAGGTGGCACCGGCCCAACTGCAGGGACCGTTGAATATGTCCGCCACGACCCACACGGCACCATGGCTACCGCCGTTAACAGCGCCGCCACCTGGGGTACCCGGGCTATATATGTTGTTGGCGTTGTTCGCTGAGAACGTGGAAGCCGACAGGCTGAGGGTGCCTTGGCCACCGTCGGCGTTGTCGATCGCTCCGCCGTGAACGTCAGCGATATTCCCAAAGAATGTGGACGTCGATACGACGAGAGTCCCGCGGCCGTTAGCGATGTTGTCGGCGCTGTCGATGGCACCGCCGTCGCCAATTGTCTTGTTCTCTCTGAACGTCGAAGCTGACACGGCGGCGGTGCCCGTACCGCCCCAGCCGGCGTTGTCGATGGCGCCGCCATCATCGAGGGCGGCGACGTTGTTCGAGAATGTCGAAGTTGACACATTCAGGGTGCCGACCGCGTTGTCGCCATTGTCAATGGCTCCAGCCCGACCGGCGACGTTACCCGAGAAAGTGGAACCTGACACCATCAGGCTGCCTTTGCCGCGGGTGTCCCCATTATCGATGGCGCCACCATTGCCGTTGATAGCACTATTGGTGGAGAAAGTGGAACCCGAAACGACCACCGCGCCTTTGCCGCTAACATCGGCGTTGGCGATGGCCCCTCCGTCGCCGTTGACGGCGTAATTCTCCGAAAACGTGGAGGCCAGGACCGTTAGGGTCCCTGTGCCGCTGTTGTCGGCGTTGTCGATGGCACCGCCGTCGGCGTTGGCGTAGTTGCGCAGGAACTTGGCGTGCGACACGCGAACGACGCCGCCGTGGATGTTCTCTATGGCGCCGCCCAGCCCGATGGTGGTGTTGTCGGCATTTTGGACCGTGACGGCGTCGAGATCGAGGTGCACCGAACGGCCGATCGTGAGCACCGGCCCGTCACAGGTCTGGGTGGAACAGTGCGCGCTGTCCCCGTGGTTGCCGTCCAGGGTCGGCCCCGTGGTACCGGCGGCGGCCTTGATCGTGAGCGGCGCCGAGGATGTCGTGCCGGGAGTGCTCACTACCCAGTTGCCGACGTAGTCCCCGGCTCGAGAGGGAGTGGCAAGTTCGAGGGTGCTGCCGGCGACCGACATGGATAGCGCCTCGCCCAGCGTGCATTGGCGCGAGGGACTGCTTGTTTTGGGGCAGTTGGTGGGCGACGTGGCTTGCCCGTGAGCGTAGGCGTAGAGCGTTGTCACCGAGGCCCACGCCGGCGTGGTCGTAACGGCCAGGGTGAAAGAGGTGCCCGTGAAGGTCAGAGCGAGAATGCAGGTCGCGACTTGCCGCCTCCCAGCCCACGTACGTCTGGGCGCGAACGCCGGGGCAGCGTTGGCTCGCTCCGGTAGCGAGTTAGAGGGCCCCATTCGCTGATCCTTTCTTGTCAATGGTTCTTATCTATGGCACCAAAGTGGGTAGCGGGCCTGCTCGGGGAGCCGACGGTGGAATGCGCACCGTACCGGGCCTGCCTCGGACAACAGCCAAAGTAGCGCAGCGGGTCGGCCGGATCTCCGCGCCAGCCCATCCTGATGGGGCAGACGCGCGCGGACGCCGTCTGGAGGCGCTCGCTTGCCGCGTCGGGTGGCGCGCGGGCCGGCAGACGTCCGCCCGCCGGCCCTGAGACGGACCGAGGGGGCTTCCCACTGTGTCGATTCGGTGTTTTGGGTGCAGACCACGCAATTGGTCGCGTTTCGGAGCAGGAATTTCATCGAAACATGACCAGAAGCGCTGAACGCGCCCAAAAACCGACTTTTTCGACGCGAGAAGGGCGCTGTGCACGGGCAGAGCGCAGCCAGCCACAAACCACAGGTTGGGGGCCCCCGCGTGCGCCAGCCGCGCCGAGCGCCGCCCGGGCCAGCCGCGCCCGCAATCCTACCCGGACCGGAGGGCCCAGAGGGTCTAGGCCGGTTGCGCCGAGGCTCGAGCGGGTGGTGTGGTAGCCGACTGGGCGGCCGCCGCTTCGTCGGGGTCGGGGCGGGGCCGGGGCGAGAAATGGGCCCGGCCGACGTAAGCGACCACTACCGAAACGATTACCAGAGGCATGGTGTCGATCCCGGGCGTCCCCAGGACGATGGCGGTAATCAGGACGGACGTGAGAGGCAGGCCCAGCATCGAGCACAGCATGGCACCGATGCCCATGGCCAGGCCGGCGACCTCGGGCAGCCCGGGCAGGTGAGACAGGGCGATACCGGCGGCCGCCCCGATGAACATCCCGGGGAAAGTCGGCCCGCCCCGGAAACCGCTCAGTGATGCTCCATAGGCGAGCCCTTTGCACGCGATAAGCAGAAGGAGCGCACCGACCGAGTATGTCGCGCTGTTGGTCGCCAGTGTCGGGAGCGACGATTGGCCCGAGAAGAGCACGAGGGAGGATGACTTTCCGCTCCCCTGGGCAAACGCCACGGCCAGCGCCCCCACCGCCAAGCCGACTACAGGGGCCATGATCGTGATCCGCCGCTCGACATGAGGTTTCAGGTACAGCGCCATCCAGCGGATGAGGCCGCCCAGCACTACGGCGCCCACGCCGATCAGGATCGCCCATCCGAATTCGGCGCCGTCGGGGTAGCCGAAGTGCGGCAGACCAGGAATTGTGAGCGAGAACGTCCCGTGCCCGGTCCAGGAACCGAAGCCAATAAAAACCAGGTACCCGATACCGGAAGCCAAAAGGCCCGGCACCATCACCAACCCGAGGAGAGGCCCGCCCAGCCCTGAGGCCTCCATCAGCAGGAACGCCGCGCTGAGGGGAGACCCGAACAGGGCGCTGATGGCGGCGAAACTCCCCGATGCGCCGATTACCTGGGAGGTTTGTTGCGGCAGGTTTCGTTTCACCAGGCCCACCAAAGCGAGGGCCAACCCGCTGCCTATAGCTATGAGGGGTGCCTCGGGACCGATCACCGCTCCTAGGGCGAGGCCGGCCAGGGCGGCCAGGACGACGCCGGGGAGCTGGGCGCGCGTTGGCGGCCCGTGCATCGCAAAGCCGTCGGCCGGCGAGTGCCCGCCCCGTCCCGGCAGGTACTGGATGGCCAGGCCAACCAAAACGCCGGCCAGTGTGACCATGGGCAAGGGCCACCAGATCGGTTCTCCGTGAAAACCGAGCGCCTTCGGTAAATAGGCGGGGTTGAAGATCCACTTTTGCAAGTCGCCGGTCAGGTACAGGAACCAATAGGCGGCAGCCGAGATGACTACCCCGAGGACGGAGACAATGACGAGCAGGACCAGGTAGTTGCGCGACCGGAGGAGCGCAACTATGTCAGGACCGGGCCCGGGCGGGTCAGGCACTTTGCTTATTCGTTCCCATCGTGCGCGGTCTCCGGCGGTGTCGAGTCTTTCCAGGCATTTGCGCCCGCGTTGCTCGCCGCCTGCAACTGCGACCATTTCGTCTTCGCCAGGTCGCCCGGGCTCTGGTCCGTGCTCCGGACCCAACGGATCCCCTGGTTCATCGAGTGCAGGCCCCCGATCACCACGCCCAGGAAAGCGAGCAAAGCTCCGACGCCCACCAGGACGGACGCAATAAGGAACGGTCCCTGCTCGAAGTGGACCTCTTCCCTCAGCGCAAATGGTTCCCTCAGCGCAAATGGTTTCAATGCTTTACCTCCTGGGGCTGGGCCGTAGCGCTAATGCGGACTGGCGGGGCGGGTGGTTCTTGCGGCTCACTGGGGGTCGGCTCCCCAGGGGTTTCACCCGAGGCGCCCCTCCAGGTGCTCGCCCACCCGGACGGCGGTCACCCTTGCGGTCAAGGCCGGGTTGACGGCACCGATGCTCGGGAAAAAGCTCGTATTGACAAACATAAAGGGTTAATCGCTATAAACCAGGACTGCTGTGCATCAGGCCGGCGTCCACGAAGACGGTGGTGGCATTGAGGTAGCTGGCGCCGTCGCTGGCCAGGAAGGCCACCACACTGGCGATCTCCTCGGGCTGGGCCAGCCGGCCGAGGGGGATGGCGGCGTCAAGGATCTTCAGCTTTTCCGGGTCCTCCAGCGTCGACGTGTTGATCGGTGTGGCTACTGCGCCCGGGCCGACGCCAACGACCGTAATGTTGTGCGGGCCGAGCTCGAGCCCGGCCTGCCGAGTCAGCATCCGCATGCCCCCTTTGGACAGGCAGTACGGAGCGTTCCCGGGCATGGGCCAGTCTTCATGTACGGAGCTGATGTTGATGATCCGCCCGCCGCCACCTTGGTCGATCATCTGCTTGGCGGCCAGCTGGGTACCGAAGAAGGCGCTCTTGAGATTGATGTCCATGACCTTCTCGTACTGAGCCTCGGTCGTCTCCAGTATCGAGGTCCGCGTCTCGATGCCGGCATTATTGACCATGACGTCAAGCCGTCCCATTTCTTTGACAGTGCGGTCGATGAGCATTTGCAGATCGGAGACTTTGCTTACGTCAGCATTGACTCCGATGGACTGGTCACCGAGAGCGGTGATCTGCCTCTCCAGTTCTTCGGTGGCCTCTTCGTTGGCCACATAGTCGATGACCACGTTCGCTCCGGCTCCAGCCAGGGCCAACGTTATGGCCTTTCCGATGCCGGAGTTACCACCCGTTACGATGGCGACCTTACCTTTGAGCGACATGGTCCTCTCCTGTCTCCTGGGGCCACCGGGTCCCTGATTTCCGCGCCCGAGCGTTCCTAGCACGAATCATAAACCTCACGTCGAGAGGGCCGTTCACCCGATCTGGAGGATTTGGCCGGGTGGGCGGCCAGCGATAGGTTTGCCGGCGGTGGTTTACTGTGCCCGCTGTTGATCAGCGGCTGTTGAAGTGTGCCCGTCCAGCCAAGATCTACCTGGCAACATCAGTCCTCCTCGGTATGGTCAAGGGGATCCTGCTGATATCCCAGGCCTGGTTGCTGGCCACTGTGATTGCCGGAGCATTCATCGATGGGAAGGACCTCGCCCAGCTGAGGTCGCCCATCGAGTTGTTGCTGGTCGTCTTTTTGCTACGCGCCCTCGTCGCCTGGTCCCAGGAGCTGGCGGCCAACCATTGCTCAGCCAAGGTGAAGTCAATGTTGCGGGCCGCCCTTCTCCAGCGGGCTGTCGTGCTCGGGCCAGACGGAACGGTGACGGGGCGCTCCGGTGACATCGCGACCCTGGCCGTCCGGGGGGTCGACGCCCTCGATGGCTACTACGCCCGGTACCTCCCGCAAGTCGTGCTGGCCGCCGTGGTCCCGATAGCGGTCCTAGTCGCGGTGTTCAGTGCGGACTGGGTTTCGGGGGCCATCATGCTCGTGACGCTCCCGTTAGTGCCCATATTTATGGCCCTGGTCGGAATGGAGACCCAGGCCCGCACCGACCGGCAACTACGAGCCTTGCAACTCTTGTCCGGGCACTTCCTCGATGTCGTCAGCGGGCTGACGACATTGAAGATCTTCGGCCGGTCGAAGGCACAGCTCCGTACCATCCGGGAGGTCGCCGACAGTTACCGGTTGAGGATGATGAAGGCGCTGCGCGTGACCTTCCTTTCATCGCTCGTGCTCGAGCTTTTGGCCAGCGTCTCGGTGGCTCTCGTCGCAGTAGCGATCGGCCTCCGCCTCTTGGCCGGGCACCTGAGCCTGCAAACATCGCTCTTCGTCCTCGTGCTCGCTCCGGAGGCCTATTTGCCGCTTCGCCAGTTGGGGGCCGAGTTCCACGCCAGCGCCGAAGGGCTCAGCGCGGCTCAGCAGGTGTTCGAAGTCCTGGACCGGCCCGCGCCGGACCGCGGGCGGCGCACTGAAGTGCCCGACCCGGCCGCTGCCGCGCTGGTCGTTGATGGCGTCCGTTTCACGTACCCGGGGCGTGACCAGCCGGCTGTGGACGGCGCCACGTTCGTGGCCCACCCCGGAGAGCTGGTGGCCATAACCGGGCCTAGTGGCTGCGGGAAATCGACATTGCTGGCCATGCTGCTTGGCTTCCTCAAGCCAGACGACGGGTCCGTGCTCGTGGGCGGGGTCGACTTGACGACGCTCGACCCTGACGCATGGCGGAAGCGGGTTGCCTGGGTCCCCCAGCGCCCCCACCTCTTCGCCGGTACCATCGCCGACAACGTACTCCTCGGCCGGCCCGGCTCGACGCCCGATGCAGTGGGCCCCGATGAGGTGCACCCCGATGAGGTCCACAGAGCCCTCGAAGCCGCGGGCTTGTCCGACCTTGTGGCTGCTCTGCCCGAAGGTCTTGGCACTGTCCTGGGCGAGCGGGGGACCGGTCTGTCCGCCGGCGAGCGCCAGCGGGTGGCGCTGGCGCGCGCTTTCCTACGGGACGCACCGCTGTTACTGCTCGACGAACCTACGGCCAACCTCGATGGCCGCACAGAAGCGGAGGTGCTCGAGGCCGTCGGCAGGTTGGCCGGCGGACGCACGGTCGTGATGGTCGCTCATCGCCCGGCCCTGCTCGCTCTGGCTGACCGGGTGGTCGACCTATCTCTGGTCGAGGCGGCCGTATGACCGGCCTCGTGCTGGGTGGTTCGCGGAAAAGCGGTGGCGGTCAGCGGCGAGCACCAGTGGGTCGGCTGCTCAGTTTGGTCCGGCCCGCCCGCCGGCCGCTCGCTTATGCCACTCTGCTCGGTGCCGGCGCGGCCGGGTCCGGCATCGCCCTCTTGGCCACGTCCGCGTGGCTGATCTCGCGAGCGGCCCAGCACCCGTCCGTCGTCGCCCTCGGAGTGGCGATCGTGGGCGTGCAGTTCTTCTCGTTGTCGCGCGCTCTGTTCCGCTACAAGGAGCGCCTCGTCGGGCACGATGCGGCCCTCCGCGTCATGGCCGATGTCCGAGCACGGGTCTACGAACGTCTGGAATTACTGGCCCCCACGGGGCTGTCCGAATTCCGGAGCGGGGACCTCCTCGCTCGCCTTGTGGGGGATGTCGACTCGCTCCAGGACTTCATGCTCCGGGTGGTCCCCCCGTACGGCATCGCCTTGGTCGTGGGCATCCCGACTGTGGGGTTTGTGTGGTATTTCCTGCCTCAGGCCGGCGTCGTCCTCGCACTCGCTCTTCTCGCCAGCGTCACCCTTGTGCCCTGGTTGTCGCTCGCCCTGGCTCGCCGGGGCGAGAGTAGGCAAGCCGCAGCCCGGGGCGAGCTGAGCAGCCATGTAGTGGAACTGCTCGAAGGGGCGCAGGAACTGCTTGCTTTCGGGGCTGTCGATGCGCAGTTGGCCAAGGTCTCGGCGGCCGACGCCGAGCTGACCCGTATTGCCACCGCCACGTCGCGAACCGCGGGCGTGGGTTCGGGCTTGATTACGCTCCTCACGGGTCTGGCCGTGTGGGGCATATTGCTGGTGGGCGTCCCGTCTGTTCACTCCGGTCGGCTCCAGGGCCCGCTGCTGGCCGTTATTGCTCTCACTCCGCTGGCGGCCTTCGAGTTGGTGACCGGGTTGCCCGCTGCCGCTCAGTGCCTGGAACGGGTACGCCAGAGCGCGGCCAGAGTCTTCGCCGTGACCGCGACCCCCCCGCCTGTGCTTGACCCTGAGGCCCCGAAGCCAGTTGCCCCCGCCCCTCACTCCCTCAGTGTGCGCGGGCTGCGCGCCAGGTACGGCCCGGACCGGGGATGGGCGCTTGACGGGGTGGATCTCGATCTGTCCCCGGGGCGTCGGGTTGGCGTCGTCGGGCCGAGCGGCGCCGGTAAATCGACACTGGCGGCGGTTCTGACGCGGTTCTTGCCCTACGAGGGTTCGACCACCCTTGACGGCACCGAACTAGCCGAGCTGTCCGGTGAGGACATTCGGCGAGTAGTCGGGCTCGCGGCTCAAGACACTCATATTTTCGACACCACGCTGCGGCAAAATCTGCTCCTGGCCCAGCGGGACGCCACGAGCGAGGCCGTGAGGCTGGCCGTAGGGAGAGCCCGTCTCCTCGACTGGGTAGCCGAACTTCCCGCCGGGCTCGACACAAAGGTGGGCGAACACGGCGCCCGGATGTCGGGAGGCCAGCGTCAGCGCGTAGGCATGGCTCGCGTCTTCCTCGCCGGTTTCCCGGTTCTCGTCCTGGACGAGCCAGAGGAGCACCTGGATGCCGCCACGGCCAGCGCACTGGTGGAGGACTTGATTGATGCGACTCGAGGCCAGACGACCGTGATGATCACGCACCGGGTGGCGGCGTTGGAAGCGATGGACGAGATCCTCGTGCTGGACGGCGGCCGGGTCGTCCAACGCGGTACTCATTCCCAATTGATCGCCGCCGACGGCTTCTACTCCAGGCAATGGCAGCGGGAGTGCCGTCCCGGCGCAGGCGGACAAAGGCTAGAGAGTCGGCCCAGAAACGCTGAAGTTGGCCCAGAAACGCTGGAAGTTGGCCCAGAAACGCTAGAAGTCAGACCAGAAAGGGTGCTGAGGCCATGACGACCGTCGACCTGTCCCGGGCGCAGTTCGCGGCCACCACGGTGTACCACTTCCTGTTCGTGCCCATAACCATTGGCCTGGCTTTCCTGGTGGCCATCCTGCACACCGTGTGGCACCGCACCGGCGACGCCGAGATGCGCCGTCTCACCCGCTTTTTCGGCACCTTGCTGCTCATAAACGTGGCCATCGGGGTGGTGACGGGGCTGGTGCAGGAGTTCGAGTTCGGCATGAACTGGTCGGCCTACTCCCGCTTCGTGGGCGACGTCTTCGGCGCCCCGTTGGCCATGGAGGGCCTGGCCGCCTTCTTCTTGGAGTCGACCTTCCTCGGGCTGTGGGTCTTTGGCTGGGACCGGCTGCCAAGACGTATCCACCTGGCCTGTATCTGGGTGGTGGCCGCCGGCACGGTGCTCTCGGCCGCCTTCATCATGGCCGCCAACTCCTGGATGCAGCACCCGGTCGGCTACACCATCAACGCTAAGACGGGCCGGGCCGAGCTCAACAACATCGGCGCCCTGTTCACCAACCCGGTGTTCCTCTGGGGTTTTGCCCACGTCCTGCTGGCCTCGGCCGTCACCGGGGCGCTCATAATGCTGGCCGTGTCCGCCTGGCACCTGCGCCAACAGAAGTCGGTGGCCGCCTTTGGCCACACGGCCCAGATCTCGCTCGTGGTCCTGCTGCCCGCCATCATCCTGGGCATGTTCGTGGGCAGCGAGCTCGGGGTGGTGGAAGCCAAGTACCAGCCCATGAAGATCGCCGCCGCCGAGGCCCAGTGGACCGACTGCCAGCCGTGCTCGTTCTCGCTGTTCCAGGTGGGCGGGGGCAACAACGACGAGACGCCCACCCAGATCATCGAGGTCCCCCACCTGTTGTCCCTGCTGGCCACCAACTCCTGGGACGGGGCCGTGGAGGGGCTGAACAACGTCAATGCCCAGTACCAAAAGCAGTACGGCCCGGGCGACTACGTGCCCAACGTGTTCATCCAGTACTGGTCCATGCGGGTCATGGCCTACATCGCCGCCCTGGTGCTCCTGCTCGGGCTGTGGGGGGCGTGGGCCATGTGGCGCCACCGGCTGGAGCGGGCCCGGTGGTTCTTATTGGTCGCCCCCTGGGCCGCCATCGCCCCGTTCTTCATGAACACGGCCGGCTGGCTGCTGACCGAGAACGGGCGCCAGCCCTGGATCGTCCAGGGCCTCATGCTGACCAAGGACGGCGTGTCCACGCTGAGCTCGACCTGGGTGGTCATCACCTTGGTGGTGTTCGTCCTGGTCTACGGGGTCTTCGGGGTCGTCGACGGGGTCCTCATGGTCCGCTACGGGCGCCGGGACCTGTCCGCGGGCGAGGGCGAGCCGGCCGGGCCCGTCCCTGAGGGGTCAGTCCCGGCCGGGCCGGTCCCTGACGGGGTCGGTCCCGGCCCCCGACGACACCCCCGTGCTTACCTACTAGCCCCGTGCTTACCTACTAGGAGGACGAGATGGGCTTACAGGTCTTCTGGTTCATCGTCATCGCCTTCTTCTGGACCGGCTTTTTCATCCTCGAGGGCTTCGACATGGGCGTGGGCGCCCTGCACATGGTGGTGGGCAAGACCGACCTGGAGCGCCGGGTGGCCATAAACAGCATCGGCCCGTTCTGGGACGGCAACGAGGTCTGGCTCATCGTGGCCGGGGCGGGCACGTTCGCCGCCTTCCCCCTCTGGTACGCCAGCATGTTCTCGGCCCTGTACCTGGCCATGATGCTGGTCCTGCTGGCCCTCATCATCAGGGGCGTGTCGTTCGAGTACCGGGGCAAGTCGATGAGCCGGCGGTGGCGGGCCACGTGGGACTGGACGCTCACCATCGGCAGCGTGGCCCTGCCCGTGCTGCTCGGCATTGCCCTGGGCGACCTGCTGCACGGGTTGCCCATCGACCAGGCCGGCAATTTCACCGGCACCTTCCTCGACCTGCTGACCCCCTACGGCATCTGGACCGGGCTCACCCTGCTCTCCCTCTCGCTGGCCCACGGGGCCATTTACCTGAACCTGAAGACGACGGGCACGGTGCAGCAGCGGGCCTACCGCCTGGCCGGGCCGTTCACCTGGGTGGCCGTGCTGTTCGTGCTCGGCTTTTCCATCTGGACCCACGTCCTGGTGGGCCGGGGGGTGCTGCCCAACCCGGTCCAGGTCATCGCCTTCTTGTTGGCCGTGGGGGCGGCCTGGGCCGTGCGCGACGGCTTCCACGGGTGGGCCTTCGCCGCCACCACCGCCACCATCGCCGCCACCGTCATATCCCTGTTCGTCTCCCTGTACCCAGACGTCATGGTGTCCAGCACCAACCCGGCCTACAACCTGACCGTGGCCAACGCCGCTTCGTCCCATTACGCCTTGACGGTGATGACCGTGGTGGCGCTCATATTCACACCGTTGGTCCTGGCCTACCAGGCCTGGAGCTACTACGTTTTCAGGGCTCGGGTCAAGGGGCCGTCCGCCCCGTCCGATACGCCCCCGTCCCCGTCATCGGGCCCGGCCAATGTCGCCCTTGAAGGACCAGTCGGTATCGCCCTTGAAGGAGACGCCCCCCAGAGCTAAGGCCGAGTGGTCAAGGCCCCAAGTGGTCAAGGCCTTCGGGCCCACGGCACCTGGTCCGGCCCAGGCTCCGACGCTCCGGGGTGTCCGGACTCTCCAGGGTCTCGGGGGTCTCGGGCGTGGTTCAGGTCGTGGTGGCTTGTGAAACGGACAGTTCGCTGGACGGCCGTTGCTGACGAGCCACTACCAGCGCGAGCAAGCCCATAAACACCACGGCCACCGCAGCCAACCGGAACAGGGCAGAAAGGGACATCACCCGTTGGAGGGCGCCGGCCCCGAAAGCAGCCAGCCCATATCCCACCTGGTAAGCGGCGATGAGCCATCCAGTTACCAGCTCGACGATGTTCGGGAACGTCGATTCCCCGTAACCGATGGTCATTGGGAAGAAACCAGAACAGGCCAGACCTGCAAATGCGAATACTCCGATCCCGGCGGCGGCGCTATGGGCCAGGGGCGCCAGGACGAGCGCCAAGGCAATAGCCCATGGCAGCACCACGTATATGTAAGTGGAGCGGACCCGGTTCGACACGACGGCAATGACGAACCGGCCCACGGTTACCGCCGCCCAGAAAACGGCCAGCGCGTTTTGGGCCGATGTGGCTACGACGCCTTTGTCAACCAGCAATGTGGTCCCCCAGTTGCCGAACATAGTTTCGGCGATGCCGTAGATGACCAGAGCGCCGGCGAAGACCCAGAACAGGTTCGGGATCGGGCTGCGGCCTCCCTTCGCATCGATCGGCTTCTCCGCCCCCCGTGCAGGGAGGCCCATGGGTTGGGATCGGACCACGACAATTAGCACCACGAGCCCGCCGGCGGCCAGGAGCGGTAGGTACCACCATTGGCCCAACGTGGTGAACAGCGAGATCAGAAAAGGGGAAAGAGCGGTCCCCAGCCCCAGCAATACGTTAAGGGCGGTGAGGGCCACCGCCCTCCGATCGGGCATGAAAGCGCCCGCGTACGTACTGGTCGACCCGAGCGTAAGCCCGAAGCCAAGGCCCAGGGCGCCCGTTGCCACCAACAGCATCGGGTAGGCGATGGCGTCAGCCTTGACGGGGACGCTGCCCGCCAACAGGCTCATGGAGAGTGTGTTAAAGGCGAGACCGGCCAGCAATATCGACTTCAATCGCGCCCGCCGAGCCAGGTTGGGCAGCGCCAGCGACCCAGCTATGGCCATCGCCACCTGCGGGAGAAAGAGCAGGCCGTACTGGGATCTGGAAAGGTTGTAACCGCTCTTGGAGGTGAGGATGGTCGCCGCCGCCGGGAACGCCACCAGGCTAAGGCCCTGGAACAGGCCGGCGATGAAGACGGTCAAGACCTCGGGCCGGCCCGGCCGATGTGAGACCATGGACGAAGTCAACAGCCCCGCTCGTCGAGATCGGCAGACATCGTGGTTCCTCCTGGTCCGGGTCGAGAAGGGCACTGTCCGACTGCTATCTTGCAACGCGATCCTAACCGAGCGCCTCCCGCCAACTCCCTGCCTGGCTCATCGGTGGCTAGGTTGGGTGAGCGCCCGCCGGCAAAGGGGTGCGCCCCCGGCCGGCGACGACGAAAAACACGACAGAAAGGGCCTTTGAAATGGCAGACGGAGCCGACATGCAGTTCACTCAGCTGGGCCGAAGCGGCCTGAGGGTTAGCCGCCTGTGCCTCGGTACGATGAATTTCGCCTGGAAGACCAACGAAGCGGACTCGTTCGCCATAATGGACCGGTCGCACGACCTCGGGATCAACTTCTTCGATACGGCCAACGTCTACGGCAGCGCTAGGGGCGAGGGCCTCACGGAGAAGATTCTCGGGCGTTGGTTCGCTCAAGGCGGCGGTCGTCGGGAGCGCACTGTACTCGCCACCAAGGTGTACGGGACGATGGGCGATTGGCCCAATGATGAGAAGTTGTCTGCGCTCAACATTCGCCGGGCGTGCGACGCATCGCTAGCCCGGCTTCAGACGGACTACATCGACCTCTACCAAATGCACCACGTCGACCGGGCGACTCCCTGGGACGAAATCTGGGAGGCGATGGAAGTGCTCCGGTTCCAGGGCAAGATCCTCTACGCCGGCTCCTCCAACTTCGCTGGCTGGCATATTGCCAAGGCGCAAGAAGCGGCGGCCAGACGCAATTTCCTGGGGCTCGTCTGTGAGCAGTCGCTGTACAACCTTTTCGTAAGGGACGTCGAGCGCGAGGTACTCCCGGCCGCGCAGGACTATGGCGTGGGTATCATCGCCTGGTCTCCCCTCCAGGGCGGGCTACTCGGCGGTGTCCTCGGCAAAGTGGACGGCACCGGACGGCGCTACGAAGACGGACGGGCCAAGGACACCGTGCGCGACAAACGCGAGCAGGTCGAAGCGTACGAAGCTCTGTGCAAGGAGATGGGCGAGGAGCCGGCCAACGTGGCGCTGGCCTGGCTCCTGAGCCGGCCGGAGCTGACTGCTCCCATAATCGGCCCGCGCGACATGGCCCAGCTACAAGGCTCTCTTCGGGCCGTCAGCCTGGCAGATGAGCTCGACCCTGAAACGCTCAGCCGTTTGGACAAGATCTTCCCGCCGTACAAGCCGGCGCCGGAAGACTATGCCTGGTAATTGGGCCTGGTAACTGGGCCTGGTGACCGGGTAATCGTGGTACTGGGCGAGCGCTTCGTCAGCCAGGGCCCGCAGATACGGGCCGCTCAGATATGGGCCAGGCCGATATGGGCCACGCCGATATCGGCTCAGGGTTCGGCGAGCAGACCGGCCCCTCGTCTGGCGACGACAGCGCTCACCAGTTTTACGAAGTGCTCGACGCTCATGGACGGCAGTCTCTCGGCCGAGCGAAGGCGGACCGCGACGGTGCCGTTGCCCATCTCTTGCTGCCCGACGACCGCAACATAAGGGGCGCGGCGTTGCTGCGCGTCGCGGACTCGGGCGCCGAGGGTGGCGTCGCGATCGTCGACTTCGGCCCGAAGCCTGGCTGTTAGGAACGCCCGCTGCACCTGTCTGCTGTAGGCCACCGCGGCGGACGTGACGGGCATGATCACAACCTGAGCCGGCGCCAACCAGACGGGAAGGGCGCCGTTATGAACCTCGAGCAAGTGAGCGACCATGCGTTCCATGGTCGAGACGATCGAGCGATGGACAATCATCGGCCGTTCCTCGTTGGCTCCTCGCTTGAATGTCAATTCGAAGCGTTCGGGCAAGTGGAAATCGAGCTGGATGGTCGACAACGTTTCCTCCCGGCCCTGAGGGTCGACCACCTGCAAATCGATCTTCGGCCCGTAGAAGGCGGCCTCGCCTTTCGCCTCTGTGTAGTCGAGGCCCAGGTCGGCCAGGACTGAGCGAACGAGCTCCTCGCTTCGCTCCCACGCCGAAACGTCAGCCGCGTATTTCGGGCCGTCTCCTCTCCGGGATAGGCGTAGTTTGGGGGCGGGCAGAGCCAGCGCCTCGTAAGCCTGGTCGACAAGTTCCAGGATCGAGGCGATCTCGGGCCGAACGTGCTCGGGGGCGCAGAAAACGTGGCCATCGTTCAGGGTCATTTGCCGGACCCGGGAAAGCCCGCCGACCACACCGGACCGCTCGTACCGGAACATGGTCCCGAGCTCGGCCAACCGGAAGGGCATCTCGCGGATGGTGCGTGGTTCTGAGGCGTACACGAGGATGTGATGTGGACAGTTCATGGGGCGCAGGACAACCTGCTCGGCGCCGATCTCCATTGGGGGGTACATGTCGTCGTGGTAGTGGGCCCAGTGGCCCGAACGCTCGTACAACTGGCGCTTGGCCATTTCCGGCGTGTAGACGTGCAGGTACCCGTAAAGGCGCTCTAAATCAACGATGAAACGTTCGATTTCGGCCCGCACGACGGCGCCCGCCGGAAGCCACAAAGGCAACCCTGCTCCGCAGGCTTCATCGGTGGCAAAAATCCTGAGCTGGCGGCCGAGCCGGCGGTGGTCCGGAATTTCTAGATCCGGAATGTCAGGAGCTGGAATGTCTGGATTTGGAATGTCTGGATTTGGGACTTCCACAATGGTCTCCTCTCGTTTGGCCCACGGCCACGGAGGAGGACCAGCTCGCCCAGGGCCTGCGGCCCGGGCGATGTCGCGTGCCTGTCGCTACGCGTCCACGCCGGGCGAAGCCGGCGTCGTCGTGGCGACTGCGTAAAACCTTGGCACAAGTCCCAGAATAGCGCCTACCGACCGGAGCAGTCGGCGCTTACGCCAGAAGAAAAAGGGTGACCGCGTAGCAAGCGACGGCGGCGAACGCCAGGAGCGCCATTATCAACGAGCTGACGTCGTTACTGAAGTCCAGGAAACTCGCCCCGTTGAAGCCCGCCCCGATAACGAATAGCCCGGCGAGGACCGACCAAACAGCAATTGTGCGACGCCTGAGCCTGAACGCCCGAACGGCGATGCTGATCACCATTATCGCCAACGCCAGCCCGAGCGCAGTGTGGACAGCCAGCGCCGGCGCTCCGTGGGCGATGGCCCAGGCGACACTGCTGACCGAACCGCTCAGGTAATCGGCCGGGTGCGCCCCCGGATGGTGGGCAGGGACGGTTACGTAAAGGTTCACGGCCACGCCGACGCTGGCCTGGACCATGATGAGCACGATGGCGCCGAAGACCATGCGCTGCAGCAGCACCTGGGCTGGCCACCGGCGGGGCTCACCGGGGATGGCGGTCGCGGCCCCGGACATTCAGTCCGGCTGGTCTAGGCCGACGACGTGCAGGGACAGCCAGCGTTGTTCGTCGGAGCAGATCAACACCAAATGCGCGGTGCCGTCCGCGTCGGTCGTGCACCCGGCCGGTTTCAACGATCCGTGCCGCATGGTTATGGCCAGAGCCCCGAGATCTCCGGGGGTGGCCACCTTCACCAGGACGGTCGTCCCGTCCGCAAACCGGAGCCGGGCGGCGCGTCGTGCCGGCGCCGCCTCGATGGCCCGCGGTGGCACACCCCGCTGCACAAGCGGGTGCAATCTTGACGAAAGGCGGAGAGCGAAATCGCGCTTGTCGGCGTCGATGGCCGCCAGTATGGCCTCGAGCTCGGCGGTGTCCATCGCGCTGGGCTCGGCCGGCAATCCCAGGAAGTTGGTGCTCCCTAACGTCCGGCGATGGGCGAGCGACCATAACCGTCCTAACCCCGGGACTGGTTTTCCGGCGCTCAACCGCACAACATCATTCTTCCGGTCCCGAGCCGCGACTGGCTGGGAATTTGTGCCGCACGAGCCTTTCGACGGTGAGGTCGTCCCCGATAGGCGGTCGAAGTCGGCCCGCCCGACGCCCAAGGGCGGCCCTGCGTTTCTACGGGGCGGCTAAGGCCCGAGCAGAAAGGGCCTGGACGAGGGGGCTCTGCGGTTCAGGGAATCGGCCATCTTGCCGACATTTCTAGATGTGACATTCGGCTCAGACGGGCGGGCGACCGATCGCGAGCAGGCGGCGAAGCTCGGGGTGCTCGTCGTGGCCGCGTGCTCGTTGCTCGTGGCTGCCACAGTTTGGTGGCTGCCGGCGTCGCCCCCCGACCGCGTGATGGCGCTGGCGGCGGCCACGGGCGCCCTCGTTGTGGCTGTCGGGCTCTCGAAGTTGGCCTGGAGGCGCTTGCGGGTCGAGGCGCTCATGCTCTTCCCCGTTATCGGGCTGGTGGCCATGACCAGCGTCGCCCTTTTTACGGACGGCATCAGCCCCG
Source organism: uncultured Acidimicrobiaceae bacterium (assembly GCA_963750465.1). GTDB lineage: Bacteria > Actinomycetota > Acidimicrobiia > Acidimicrobiales > Palsa-688 > Fen-671. The sequence continues at coordinate 656,672 of CAVVRE010000037.1, read as the reverse complement.
CTTATATGGGCTTCTTCACCGTGGCCGTCTTCTATGTGGCCAGCACCCAATCCGAACGCCTGACCTTGGTCACGCTTCTGCTCCTGCTGCCCTTCTGGCTGGTCTGCCAGGGAGGGCTCTCGGACGAGGTCGGCGTCAAGATGCTCATCACGTTATGCATCTGGGGCCTGATCGGGCACGGCATCGCCCGGAAGAAGGCGTCGGACGAAGTTCGCGTCAAGGGCCTCCTCCGCGCCGCGGCCACGGATCCCCTGACGGGGCTGGCCAGCCGGGGCGAGCTGGTGCACGTCCTCGAGAGGACCGCCGCCGGGGACGCCGTCGTCCTCATCGACCTCGACGGGTTCAAAGCCATCAACGACTCGATGGGCCACCAGGTGGGCGACGACATCCTCGCCACCTTCGGGTCCAGCGTCCGCAGCGTGCTGCGCTCAACCGATACGGCCCTCCGCTACGGAGGGGACGAGATCATGCTGGTGCTGCCGAGCGCCGGGGTCGAGCAGTCCGACGCCCTGCTGGAGCGACTGCGGTTCCATTGGCGGCAGCCGGACCGGCCGACGTTTTCGGCCGGCGTTGCCGTCCGCGGCAACGAGGACGCCCAGGAGACCCTGCGAAGGGCGGATAAGGCCCTCTACCAGGCGAAAGCGCGCGGTCGTAACCGGTGGAGCCACGCGTTGTGGCCCGGGAGCGCGCCTCGGGCCAACAGCCCGGATGCGCCCGTCTCGCCCACTCTGGGCCAGCGCGGGAGCCTGGCTTTTGGTCTAGCGCTGGAGGCGAACGGAGGGTCGCCCATCGTCAGCCGTGACCTTAGGCAGCGTGACGCCCATTAGGCTAGGCGCTCCATACCTGGTGCCCCCGACAGGATTCGAACCTGCGCACCCGGCTCCGGAGGCCGGTGCTCTATCCCCTGAGCTACGGGGGCGGGCCAGCTAAGCATACGCTGGCGCTTCCCGACTACCACCATAGGTGCACATGATCCAGGACCCCCTCGCCACCCCGCCCGTCAGCCCGGCGGGGTCTACCCTGCCCCGGCGACGCCGCGTCGGAGGCGGGCGGGGCGCGCTACCGGGGTACCTGTTACCCGACACGGCGGAGGTCGAGGCCTCCGGCCGGCTCCGCATCGGGGGTGTGGACCTCCTGGATCTCGTGAGCGAGGTCGGGACCCCGGTGTTCGTCTACGACGAGGAGCACGTCCGCCGGCGGTGCCAGGAGACACGCCGGGCATTCGGACCAAGAGCCGCCTACGCCTCCAAGGCCTTCCTGTGTAAAGCGATGGCCGCGCTGGCCCACGAGGAAGGCTGCTGCATAGACGTATCGACGGGCGGGGAGCTGGCCGTAGCGCTGGCCGGAGGGGTGCCCGCAGACCGGTTAGTGCTGCACGGTAACAACAAGTCCGAGGCCGAGCTGGAGGCGGCATTGGATGCCGGCGTGGGGAGGATCGTCGTCGACTCGTTCGACGAGATAGACCGCCTGGCCGAGTTGTCCGGACGTCGCGGCCCGGGCGGCCCGCTACCCAACGTCCTCGTTCGGGTCACGCCCGGGATCGAGGCCCACACCCACGAGTACGTGATGACCGGCCAGGACGACTCGAAGTTCGGCTTCGGGCTGGCGTCCGGCGCCGCCGCAGAGGCCGTTCTCAGGCTCCGGCACCCGACCAGCGGGGCCCGCCTGGTCGGGGTGCACGCGCACATCGGCTCGCAGATCTTCGCCCTGGAAAGCTTCGAGCGGGCTTTGACGCTGCTGGTCCCCTTTTTCTCCGAGGTGGACCTCGAAGAGCTGTGTATCGGTGGTGGTCTCGGGGTCCCGTATGTGAGCGGAGAATCGGCGCCCTCTATTACGGAGTGGGCTGAGGCCCTGCATAAAGCGGCGCAGGCAGCCGGGATGGCACCCCATGTCTCCCTCACGGCCGAACCGGGCCGAGCCGTTGTGGCGACGGCGGCGCTCACCTGTTACACGGTGGGCACGATCAAGACCTTGCCGGGCCTGCGCACATACGTGAGCGTCGACGGCGGTATGAGCGACAACCCGCGACCGGTTTTGTACGGTTCGGGTTACGAGGCCTTCCTCCCCAGGGAAACCGCCGCCCACAGGCCGGCCGTCGTGACTGTCGTCGGCAAACACTGCGAGTCGGGCGACGTCGTCGTCCGCGATGCATGTGTGCCCGACGACTTGACCGTGGGCGACATCCTGGCCACGCCCGTGACGGGCGCCTACGGGCATTCGATGGCGTCGACCTACAACAAGGTCCCGCGTCCGCCCGTGGTGTTCGTGAGGGATGGGCGCTGGCGGGTCGTAGTGCGCCGGGAGACGTACGAGGACCTGTTGGCGCTCGACGCGTAGTGGCCCGAGCGTTGTCGCGGCAAGCCCATCGAAAAGTCGTACCAGCGCGCCCCGGGACGGCTTCGCCATGTCCACTTTTCGACGAAGGGCCGGCGCTAAGCGCGATTTTTGCTCGTTTTCCGGCGATAAGTGGCACAGACGCGGCACTGAGAGCAGGGACCGCCCTGGAACCGCTCCCCGACGATAGGTAGCCTTCGCAATCATGAGTGCAACCCAGGGGCCTCGTCCGCCGGTAGGTCCTGAGGGCGCCGGCGAAGTCGGCGGCACCCTCACCGACGGCGACCGGCCCACGATCCGCGTCGGCCTGCTGGGCTGCGGCAATGTGGGGGCGGCGGTGGCCCGCTTCCTGCTCACGGACGCCAAGCGGATCGCCGAGCGCACCGGGGTTCAGCTCGAGCTGGCGAAGGTGGCCGTCCGCTCGGCGACCAAAGAACGCGACGTCCCCGGCGTCGAGGCGCTAGTGACGACCGACCCGGTCGGCATCGTTACCGACCCCACGATCGATGTCGTGGTCGAGGTCATGGGGGGCATCTCCCCGACCCGTGACCTCGTGCTGCAGGCCTTGCGCAACGGCAAGCCCGTCGTCACGGCCAACAAAGAGCTGCTGGCGAACCACGGGGCCGAACTCTGGGACACGGCCAACGCCGCCGGTGTGGACCTGCTGTTCGAGGCCTCGGTGGCCGGGGGGATACCGCTTATCAGGGCGCTGCGCGAGTCGCTGGCCGGCGAACGCATCCATCGCGTGATGGGCATCGTGAACGGCACGACCAACTACATCCTGACCCGGATGGCCGCGGCGGGGGCCAGTTACCAGGACGCTCTGTCCGAGGCGCAGAGCCTCGGGTACGCCGAACGGGACCCGACGGCCGATGTCGAGGGCTTCGATGCCGCCGCCAAGGCGGCCATCCTGGCCAACGTCGCCTTCGGGGCCAAGGTCGTCGCCGGCGACGTCTACCGTGAGGGCATCTCGGCCCTCAGCCGACAGGACTTCGAGGCGGCCAGGCGGCTCGGGTTTGCCATCAGGCTGCTGGCCGTGGTCGAGGCCGGTCCGGATGGGTCGTTGGGTGTCCGCGTCCACCCGGCCATGGTCCCCCAGGACCACCCGTTGGCCGCGGTGAGGGACTCGTTCAATGCCGTTTTCGTCGAGGGTGATGCCGTCGGCCAGCTGATGCTGTTCGGAAGGGGGGCGGGTGGCCTGCCCACCGCCAGCGCCGTGCTGGGGGACCTCGTCGACGCGGCGCACAACCTCTCGGTCAAGGGTGTCGCTCGCAAGATGGAGCTGCATGCGGTGGCGATCAGCCCCATCGACGACCTGCGCTGCGCCTACTACCTGAGCCTGTTCGTGGCCGACCGCCCTGGCGTCCTGTCGACCATCTCCGGGGTACTCGGCCGTCATAACGTTTCGGTCCGTTCGATGGAACAGGACGCCCCCGAGCCAGAAACGACCATTCCCGGCGCCACCGGCGGGCTCGCCGCGGACGAACGGGAACCCGGGCAGGCTCATCTCGTGTTCGTGACCCACCCCGCCTACGAGCGGGACATGCAAGCTTGCCTGCACGAGATACGCCACCTCGAGGCCGTCAGGCGTATCGGCGGGCTGGTCCGAGTAGTCGGCAGTTGAGCCCTTGTCTCACCTGGCGGGGAGTGATCGAAGAGTACCGCGACTACCTCCCGGTCGATGGTGCCACCCCCGTAGTGACGCTGCTCGAAGGCGGTACCCCGCTGATCGACGCCCCCCGGCTGTCGGCTCGGATCGGCGCGAAGGTATGGCTGAAGCTCGAGGGGGCCAACCCAACGGGTTCGTTCAAGGACCGGGGGATGACCGTGGCGATCTCGAAGGCTCTAGAAGAGGGCGCCAAGGCCGTCGTGTGCGGCTCGACCGGGAATACCTCGGCTTCTGCCGCTGCTTACGCGGCCAGGGCCGGTCTGACGTGCGCGGTGTTGATCCCGGACGGCTACATCGCATTGGGCAAGCTGGCCCAGGCTCTGGTCCACGGCGCCAGGGTCGTCCAGGTAAGGGGAAATTTCGACCGCGCCCTGGAGCTCGTGCGGGAACTGGCGGCCACGGAGCCGGTTACGGTCGTGAACTCCATAAACCCCTACCGGATCGAGGGGCAGAAAACGGGTGCCTTCGAGATCGTCGACGCTTTAGGCGGCGCACCTGATATCCATTGCATACCGGTAGGCAATGCGGGCAACATCACCGCGTATTGGAAGGGCTACCGTGAGTACCAGGACGCCGGTAAGGTCGCTTCGTTGCCAAGAATGTTCGGCTTCCAGGCCGCTGGGGCGGCCCCGATTGTGCTTGGCCACCCGGTGGAAAAGCCCGAGACGATCGCGACGGCGATCCGGATCGGGAACCCCGCTTCCTGGTATGGCGCCACCGCCGCCGCGTCGGAGTCCGGGGGCTTGATAGACGCCGTCGACGACGATGCCATCCTCGATGCCTACCGGTTCCTGGCCCGGGAGGAGTCCGTTTTCTGCGAGCCGGCGTCGGCCGCGTCGGTAGCGGGGCTGCTCAAGCTAGGTGCGCCTCCGGGCTGTCAGGTCGTTTGCACCCTCACGGGCCACGGCCTTGAAGGACCCGGACGTGGTCATCGGCCAGATCGCGGTACCCAGGGCGGTCGACGCCGACCTCGTCGCGGTAAAGGAGGAGCTGGCCCTGTAAGGGCTGCGCCAGGATCCCTCGCCCGGTGGCCACTTGGGGACCGGGTATGGAGCCACGCGGCGCATCGGCAACCGGGCGAACGTACCCCTGGCGTTGCCCTGCAAAGGGGGTTCCTGGCGAAAGGCGCGTGCAGGCGGTATCATGAACTTGCCCGGCTCGGTCAATGCACGAGCAGGGCTCTCATCCGGAGCGGGAACTCCCGGGCGTTACCAGTAGTCCATGGGTCCGCCAACGCAGGCGACCAGGCCTCATCGGGGCTTCTCTTAGACGCCGCCTGGGTGCTCCGGCCGTATTTTGCAGTATTCAGATATTCACACCATCACAGGGGTAGTCAATGAGCGACCTTCAGCTCGAGCGCTCGGTGCTGGAAGCAAAGGAGCGGGACGAGCTTTTCGCTATCGCCTTAGCCCTTGGTACTTCTCCAGCAGCGCGCACCAAGAAGGCGGACCTGGTCTCGCACATCCTCCAGGTCACGGGCGTAGAGCAAGAGGCGCCGCCCAGCACTGAGAAGCCACGGTCTTCTCGTTCACGACGAGCGGCCTCTGCGCCGGCCGCCGCGAGCGAGCCGGCGCCAGCCGAGAGCAGCCAACAGTTGGAGCTGGCCGCCACTAACGGCAATGGCGCCCAAGCGGCCGCCCAAACGACCGCGAGCGAGCAGGTCGACGAGGCCGTCGCCAGTGCGCCCGCCGCGGCGACCACAAGAGAGCCCGCAAAAGAGGAGGCCGAGGCCGTCGATCCGACGTCTCAGGCCGACCCGACGTCTCAGGCCGACAAGCTCGTCCAGAGCGCCGGCGACGCCAGAAATGGGGACGGTGCCCAGGCCTTCCAGCGCGGAGACAGCCGCCAGCGCCACGACCTCGATGCGGGGCTCGGAAATAACCGGCGCCGGCGCCGGCGCAACCGTGAGAAGCCACCGCGTGGCACTGAGCGCGAATTCACTGCCCAAGCCCCGGAGGTTCCTTACACGGGTGAGCTCGTCCCCTGCTCGGGTCTTCTGGACCTGCGCGAGGAAGGTTACGGGTTCCTCAGGTCCAGCGGTTATTTGGCCAGTGCGTCGGACGTCTACGTCTCGATAACCCAGGTGCGCCGGTACGGCCTGCGCAAGGGCGACATGATCGACGGAGTCTTCCGGCCGGCGGCCAACAATGAGAAATACCCGGCTCTGGTGAGGGTGGACGCTGTCGCCGGGGGGCCTCCGGACGACGCCCGCAACCGGCCGAAGTTCGAGAACCTCACCCCACTGTTCCCGGACGAGAAATTGAGCCTCGAAGTCCCGGGCGACCCTGCCAATGTGACCGCCCGCATCGTCGACCTGGTGTCGCCGATCGGCAAGGGCCAGCGCGGCCTTATCGTGTCACCTCCCAAGGCCGGTAAGACCACGATCCTCAAGCAGATCGCCCACTCGATCGAGGCCAATAACCCTGAGATCCACTTGATGATCCTGCTTGTCGACGAGCGGCCGGAAGAGGTTACCGACTGGCGCCGCTCCGTCAAGGGTGAGGTCATCGCATCGACCTTTGACCGCCCGTCCGACGAGCACACGCAGGTGGCCGAGCTGGCCATCGAGCGGGCCAAGCGGCTGCTCGAGGTGGGCAGGGACGTTGTAATCGTGCTCGACGGCATTACCCGTCTGGCCCGGGCCTACAACCTGGCCCAGCCGGCGACGGGGCGCATCATGTCTGGCGGTATCGACACCGGCGCCTTGTACCCCCCGAAGAAGTTCTTCGGCAGCGCCCGCAACATCGAAGAGGGGGGTTCGCTCACGATCCTCGCCACGGCCCTGGTCGAAACGGGAAGCCGTATGGACGAGGTCATCTTCGAGGAGTTCAAGGGCACGGGCAACATGGAACTGCGGCTGGACCGCAAACTGGCTGAGCGGCGCATTTACCCTGCGCTCGACGTCAACGCCTCCTCTACCCGCCACGAAGAGCTGCTCTTCGACCGCCAACAGCTTCAGCAGGTCTGGAAGCTGCGCAGGGTGCTCAACGCGCTGGCGACTGATGGCAATGCGGCCGCGGGCCTGGAATTACTGGTCGACAAGATCCGTTCTACTCGGAGCAACGATCAGTTCCTGGCGGAGATAGCCAAGACTCCCGCCCCGGCTATATAATTTTGGAGGAGACCATGAAAGCCGACACCCATCCCGAGTACATAGAGGCCAAGGTCACCTGTTCCTGCGGCAACACCTTCACGACCCGCTCGACTAAGCCGGAGTTGCACACCGAACTGTGCAACGAGTGCCACCCGTTTTTTACCGGCAAGCAGAAACTTGTCGACACCGGTGGCCGCGTCGAGCGTTTCGAACGTCGTTATGGCCGGCGGGCCGCGAGGTCGGCCAGCGGCCGATAGGGGCCTGGCCAAATCGGATTTGGCCCCACCAGTTGCCAGGTTCTAAGTGTTCGAGTCGCTCGATGAGCTTGTCGCCGAGTATGACGACGTCGTTCGACAGCTGTACGACCCGGAGGTAATTTCAGACCTATCTCGGTTACGGGACGTGTCGCGCCGTCACCACGAACTCGAGCCCGTCGTCGACGCCTATCGTGCCTACCGGAACACGAATACGGACCTCGAGCTGGCTCAGGAAATGCTGGCCGGCGCGGAGGGCAGCGACCGCGAGCTTCTGGCCGAAGAGATCACGGCCGCGGAGAAGAGGAGGGCCGCGCTCGAGGAAGAGCTAAAGGTCCTCCTCCTGCCGAGGGACCCGAACGACGGCCGCAACGTCATCGTGGAGATCCGCGGCGCCGAGGGTGGCGAAGAAGCGAACCTGTTCGCTCGGGACCTGTACGAGATGTACCTGCGTTACGCCGAGCGCGCCGGGCTGAAGGTGGAGGTCCTGTCCAGCGACCCTTCGTCCATGGGGGGGTTCAACGAGGTCATGCTGACGGTGAAAGGCTCGGATGCCTGGGCCCGCCTCAAACACGAAGGCGGCCCGCACCGCGTGCAACGGGTGCCGGTAACCGAGTCGCAAGGTCGGGTCCATACGTCTTCGGCCACTGTCACTGTGCTTCCCGAGGCTCGGGAGCTCGAGGTCCAGGTCGAGGAAAAGGACCTCCGCATCGACGTGTACCGCTCGACCGGCCCGGGTGGCCAATCGGTGAACACGACCGACTCGGCCGTGCGGATAACCCATATACCAACCGGGATAGTGGTCGCCATGCAGGACGAAAAGAGCCAGATACAGAACCGGGCCAAGGCCATGCAGGTGTTGCGAGCTCGTTTGCTCAAGGCCGAGCAGGACCGTCAGGCCGCCGAGCTCTCGAAGGCCCGGCGTAGCCAGGTCGGCGGCGGGGGGCGCTCGGAGAAGATCAGGACGTACAACTACAAGGAAAACCGGGTGACCGACCACCGTATTGGCCTGACCCTTTACAAGCTCGACAGAGTGCTGATGGGCGAGCTGGATGAAATAGTCGACGGTCTGCTGGCGGACGAGCGCGCCCGCCAGCTCGGGGGAGCGGGCGCTGCCTGAGGCTCCGGCCCCTGGTGAGGAAGGCCTCGTCCCGCTCAGGTGGCGTGAGCTTTACGCCGAGGCCATCGATCGGCTCGGTGATCCGCAGACGGCGCGCTGGTTCGTGGAGGACTCTGCCGGAACGCCCTGGCCAGGTGTGCTGGACAAGCCGGTCCCAGCCCGGGCAGGGAAGGCTTTCCTTTCGATGGTCGAACGGCGGGAGGCCGGCGAGCCGGTCCAGTACGTACTTGGCCACTGGGCCTTTCGAAAGCTCGACCTGATGGTCGACCGCCGGGTGCTCATCCCGCGACCCGAGACCGAAGTTGTCGTGGAGGTCGCCCTCCAGGAGTTGGCCCGGCTCGAGGCGGCGGCCCCGATCGTGGTCGACCTCGGGACGGGCTCGGGCGCCATCGCCCTTTCACTGGCCAGCGAACAGAGCCAGGTCCTGGCTTGGGCCACCGATATTTCGGAGGATGCCCTGGCCGTGGCCTCGGCCAACCTGGCCGGGCTCGGCGTTCAAACCGTCGGCCGGGTCCAGCTCGTCCACGGGAACTGGTGGGATGCACTGCCAAAGCGCTTGAAGGGTTCGGTGACCCTGGCTGTGGCCAACCCTCCGTACGTGGCAGAGAGCGAGCTCGCCCAGTTGCCTGTGGAGGTCTCCGGCTGGGAACCGGCGGCGGCGCTGGTGGCGGGGCCGACCGGACTGGAGGCACTCGAGGCCGTCGTCGGGGGGGCATCGACCTGGTTAGCGGAAAGTTCGGCCCTGGTGGCCGAAATCGCACCTCACCAGGCCGACCAGGCCAAGGCGATGGCCCTGCGGGCCGGCATGAGCGAAGCCCTCGTCCGTCCTGACCTGGCCCGGCAACCTCGAGTGCTCGTAGCGCGCCGGCGCTGAGCGGGCGGGGCGGCCAGTAGATTAAGCGGGCAGTAATTAAGCTGCGTCGCTAGTGACCCTTCGTCCTCCCGTGCGGTCGGTGATCGCCGCGTACGGCGAGCGCCCGCCCGCAGAGGCGATCGCCCTGGCCGTGAAGGCGCTCCAGGGTGGTGACATCATCGGTTTGCCGACCGATACCGTGTACGGGCTGGCGGCCGACCCTTTCCGTACCGGGGCTTCTGACCGCCTGTTCCGGCTGAAGGGCCGGCCCCGCAGCGTCGAGCTGCCCGTACTGGTCGGCAGCGAAGCCCAGGCGCTCGCCCTGTGCACTGCGGTGCCAACGTCGGCCCGGCGTCTGATGAGGCGGTATTGGCCCGGGCCCCTGACGATCGTGCTGCCCCGCCGGCCCGATCTCGAAGCCGACCTCGGTGAGGAGGATGGCACTATCGGCATCCGTTGCCCGGCCCATCCGGTGCCCCTCGCCGTCTGTGAGCAAACCGGCCCTATCGCGACCACTAGCGCCAACCGCCACAAGGAGGCGGCGCTTACAACCGCCCAAGACGTCTCTGAATCCCTAGGCGCCGAGCTCGTGCTCGTGCTCGACGCTGGAGTTTGCGACGGCCTCCCCTCTACGGTGGTCGATTGTACGGGCGAAGCGCCCAAGGTCCTGCGGGAGGGCCGCCTCTCGACGGCGGAGATCACGGCGGCCGCCGGTTGAGCCGGACCAGAGGGCGACGTGGCCTCTGTTCAGCCAAGATGACGATGACCACTATGCTCTGGGTTAGTGCTCCCCGATGCAGAACTGTTCGCCATAATCGAGGCTGAGAGAGAACGCCAGAACACAACGCTGCAGCTCATCGCCTCGGAAAACTTTGCTTCCCGGGCCGTGCTGGCGGCAACTGGTTCGGTCCTCACCAACAAGTACTCGGAGGGTTACCCCGGCAAGCGTTACTACGGGGGCAATTACGTAGTCGACCAAGCCGAAGACCTGGCGCGGCGCCGCGTTTGCGAGCTATTCGGGGCGGAACATGCCAACGTGCAGCCACATTCCGGCGCAAATGCCAACCTGGCTGTCTACCTGGCCGTCCTGGAGCCGGGCGACACGGTGCTCGGAATGCGGCTGGACCAGGGCGGTCATCTAACTCACGGGTCACCGGTGAACGTGAGCGGCCAGTGGTACAACTTCGTTAGCTACGGCGTTAGCGCCACTGATGAGCGGATCGACTACGAGGCTCTGGCGGAGCTGGCCGAACAGCACCGGCCCAAGCTCATCGTCGCCGGTGCCACCGCCTATCCGCGTATCATCGACCCCGAGCCTCTCCGCCGTATAGCCGATTCCGTAGGTGCATTGCTCATGTTCGACGCGGCTCATATAGCCGGCCTCGTGGCGGGAGGCGCCCATCCGAACCCGGTGCCGTTTTCGGACATCGTCACCTTCACCACCCACAAGACTCTCCGTGGACCTCGCGGCGGGTGCATCCTTTCCACCCAAGCCTTCGCCCAGGCCATCGACAAGGCCGTGTTCCCTGGCCTCCAGGGTGGGCCGCTCGAACACGTCATTGCGGCCAAGGCGGTCGCCTTCTACGAGGCTTCCCAGCCCGAGTTCGCCGAATATGCGGCCCAGATCGTCCGTAACGCCCGGGCTCTGGCGGAGGCGTTGGCGGTTGAGGGGTTCCGCATCGTGTCAGGCGGCACGGACAATCACCTGATGCTGGTCGACCTGCGTAGTTTCGACCCTGACCTGACCGGCAAGGTGGCGCAAGAGGCGCTGGACAAGGCGGGGATCACGCTTAACCGCAATCAGATCCCGGGTGACCCGAGGTCGCCGTTCATAACCAGCGGTCTCCGGGTCGGCACGGCCGCCGTAACGACTACAGGCATGCGTGAGCGTGAGATGGCCGAGATAGCTCAGCTCATGCGCCGGGCCCTCGCCTCCCCCGACGACGACGGGGAGCGAAAGGCCGTGCGGGAGGAGGTGGCGACCCTTTGCTCAAAGTTCGTCCCTTACCCGTGAGCTGGTACCCAGGCCCCTGATGCCTGAGGTAAACAAGCCCGAAGCCGCCTTCGCCCCATTGCCAGAGTGACGCATCAGTTGATCCGCTTCCGGGAGTACCTCATCGTCTTTGGGGTGGCTATTGTCACCACCTGGCTGGTGACGTTCGCCGTCAGGGTGCTGGCCAAGCGTCAGTCGCTCGTGGTAGTCCCGGACGACCGCCGGGTCCATGAGCGGCCCACGCCTACTGGGGGCGGGGCCGGGATGTACCTGGGGATGCTGGCCGCCATCGCCGTTGCGTCACAACTCCAGGCGTTTGCCCCTGTTTTCCGTGGCAGTTCGGCCCCTCTCGGTGTAGTGCTGGCAGCCACGGTCATCTTCGCCGTCGGCATGGCGGACGACGTACGTGAAATGTCACCGCCGGCCAAGTTGGCCGGCCAGGTCCTGGCCGGCACTGTGCTCTATTTCTTCGGCGTGAACATGCTCTTTTTCCATGTCCCGCTGGCCCAGACCACGCTCGTGCTGAGCCCTGACCTGGCCGCGCTGGCCACAGTGCTGTGGGTAGCGGTAATGGCGAACTCTGTGAATTTCATTGATGGGCTCGACGGTCTGGCCGCCGGCGTAGTCGCCATCGCCGCCGGTGCCTTTTTCGTCTACTCACACCAGCTCAACGTGGTCGGCAACATTGGCACCAGCAATGCCGGTCCGTTGATCGCTGTGGTGGCGGTCGGCGTGTGCCTTGGGTTTTTGCCTCACAATTTCTACCCGGCAAAAATCTTCATGGGTGACGCCGGGGCTATGCTCCTCGGGGTTCTCGTCGCGGCGTCGACGCTGGCCGTCGTAGGCCAGGACAGCTACGAGTTCAGCGGGCGCACCTACTTTTTCTTCGCTCCGATCCTTATCCCGTTCTTCATCCTCGGGATCCCGCTCCTCGACACGGCTTTTGCCATTGTTCGGCGGGCGGGGTCGAGGACGAGCCCCGCTGTCGCCGACCTCAACCACCTTCACCACCGTCTCATGAGGCTTGGTCATGGTCACCGGCCGGCCGTGCTCATACTGTGGGCGTGGACGGCGCTACTTTCGGGCATCGTGCTGTGGCCGGGCATTACGAACTCGCACAACGAGATCCCCCCGATAGCAGTGGGCGGATTATCGATCTTGCTTTACACGCTGTTCGCTCCCAGGGGCCGCACATCGTTGGCCAACGGCGAAAGCCACCCTGACGAAGGGCGGTCCGAGGTCTCGCGCAACGGGGCCCGCCACGCCGCCCCCGCACCCAATGGCCAGGTGGTGCCCAACGGCCAAGTGGCGAACGCCGCCGCCTCGGCGTCGGGGAGCGCCAGAGCCCCGGCCGGGACCAACGGCCTCAGCCGGGCTTCGGTTAGTCAGGTCACTGTGCCTGCGGTCGCGCCCGTAAGTACGGTGCCCGCCAATACGGTGCCCGCCAGTACGGCGCCCATCAGTCCAGCGCGCCATCAGTCCAGCGCCCATCAGTCCAGCGCCCATCAGTCCAGCCAATACGGTGCCCGCCAGCGCCACGCCCGTCGTTACCAAGCCCGTCGCTGTCACGGAGGTGGGCGGGGGCAACGGTGATCCGGATGCCACCGTGCCCCTGCAACTGACCACCCCCACGGGCCAGCCGTTCCTCCGGGCGCCCAAGACCTGAGGCTCAGGGTGAAATCGGCACGGTCGAGCGGAGTTGCAGTGTTACATGCGTGTTTCGTAGCCTGGTCGCCGTGGTCGCGAGCGCTCAGGTGCTGCTGACGTGCGAGGAGACCGCTACACCTCGACCGGTTCATTGTGAGCAGTACCGGCTCTGGCAAAGACGATGGTCCGGCCCCGGCCCGGAACGTTACCCGGGGCCCATGGCTTATGCCGGCATCGGTATGCTCAACGCCATTTGCCTTATCCTGGGGGGCGTGCTCGGTTGGCTGGCCGATCAGGCGCTCGGGACGTTGCCGCTGTTCTTGCTTCTCGGGCTTCTGGCCGGTGCGGCTCTGGGCGTCATTGCCACTCGAGCCGAGTTGCGGCGGTACGGCCGACAGGGTTGACACGTCTGCTAGCATGCTCTGGCCTTGCAAATGCACCTGACTGTCCCCAGAGTTCGAGTGACCTGCGGGCGATAAAGATCGTAATCTAATGCTCGCAGATTTCCCCGTCCTTTATGTCGACCTGATAGTGAAGCGCACGATTGCCTCGTGCGTGGTGCTCGGTGTGCTGGCCGTTCCCGCTGGCATAATTCTCGGCCAGCCTTTGGCGGGCGTGGGAGTGTTACTAGGCTTAGCCGCGGCCACAGTCAACCACCGGCTTTTCCAGGTCTCCACGGTGCGTTACAGCAGCGGCGATGGCCATATCGAACGCAGGCCCTACGCCGGTAGTGTCGCCGGGCGCCTCGGGGCCATCACCATTGTTGCTTTTGCGCTGCTTTTTTTCGTGCGCCCGATGGGGTTCGGGATGATCGCCGGGCTCGTCGCCTTCCAGGTGCTGTTGATGGCCAACGCGCTGGGCGCCCTCTGGCGCTATCAGCGGCTGCAGCTCGCTGGTCTGGCCCCGACGCACACTGCCGAAGCCAGCGGGGGCGAAGGCGGCAGGCAGGGCCAGGTCCCGGGACCGGTGGCACCAGCCGACGGTTTTGCCTTCCCGGGCCATAGCGAAGGGGATGCCGATGCTTAGCGCCCATTTGCTAGCCGTACCGCCGATCCCGGTGGGCGACCACGTCACTACGACCGCCGGTGGGCTCACCTTCAACCTCGATACGATCTGGGGCACGCTGATCGCCTGCGGCGCCATTTTGGTGCTCGGCTTCTACGTGAGGCACAGGATAACTTCGGCCGTACCCAACAAAGTCCAGTTGGTTTGGGAAGTTATCGTGGGCTGGGTCACCGAACAGGTCCTGGGTGGCATGGGGCCGAAATACCGCCATGTCGTTCCGATTGCCGTCACTATTTTTTTGCTGGTCCTGGCGGCAAACTGGGTCGAGCTTTTCCCGGGCCTCTTTCGCAACACCGACTGGCTTCCTTCACCGAGCGCGGATGTCAACCTCTGTTACGCCCTTGGCGGCACCGTTTTCGTCGTAACCAACGCGGCCGGCATCCGGGCCAAAGGCCTCGGAGGCTACACCAGAGCGTTGGTAGCTAAGCCGCGATGGCTGGCCCCGATCCGGATCCTGGAAGAGCTGATGAAGCCCATCACGTTGTCGCTCCGGCTTTTCGGGAACATTTTCTCTGGCGGCATCATGATCGCCCTGCTCTTGGCCATTCCGATCTATTTTTTCCCGGCGACGATCGCCTTCAGCCTGGCCTGGAAGCTCTTCGATATGTTCATCGGCGTGATCCAGGCGTTCATTTTTTCTTTGCTGACCATTCTTTATTACCAGTTCGCAGTGACCGAAGAGGCGCATTAGTGCTGCTCACGGTGGGCGAAGATGGCAATAAGCCAGTCAAATACAGGAGAGGATAGGAGAGCTAAATGTCGGCATCATTGGAGAAGTCGATCGAGCTAGCCGGCGCCTTCATCGGCGGTGGTCTGGCGCTCGGCGGCGGTGCCGTGGGTGCGGCTGTCGGCGACGGCCTGGCCGGCAGCCAGACCATAGCCGGGATTGCCCGTCAACCCGAGGTACAGGGACGCCTCTACTCGACGATGTTCCTCATCGTCGGGCTGGTTGAGGCCATGTACTTCATCAACCTGGCCTTTACGGCCTTGTTCGTCTTCGTGCTCGCTACTGGCTAGCAATAGCTGAGAGGTATTGACAGGTGTATCTCGCCACCACCAACTTCCTGGTCCCCAATGCCACGTTCGTCGTCGAGCTCGTCATCTTCCTGTTACTTATCGGGGTGCTGGCGAAGTGGGTCATCCCTCCCATCAACCGCGCTATGGACGTTCGGATGGAGAAGATCGAGCGCAACATAAGCGATGCAGAGGAAGCCAAGGCCAAGGCGCTGGAGCTGGAGGCCCAGTACCAAAAGACCCTCGAACAGGGGCGGGTCGAGGCGCGGGCTCTCAAGGACGAGGCCGCCAAGATCGGCGAACAGTTGCGGGCCGAGCTACGCGAGCAGGGCGAGGAGGAGTACCGGCGCTTGCTGGAGCGGGCAAACCAGGACATCGTCGCCTCCACCCGGCGGGCCGCCGAGGAGCTGCGCACGCAGGTCGCCGGGCTGGTCATGGACGTCGTCGAGAGGGTCCTGGGCGAGGGTATTACCCTGTCCGACCAGGACCAGCTGGTCCAGCGAGCGATCGTTGAGATCGAGCGCCAGGGTGAACTCGCTGATGACGCTCCGCCGGGGACGCTTTCAGAAGGGCCCGTAAAGACGGGAGCGACCTAGTGCGAGAGCGTCTAAGGGGCTATGCCGACGCAGTCCTGGAGACGTCGCCGGACCAGGTGGCTACCATTGCCGGTGAGCTAAAGGGCTTTTCTGACCTGCTGGCTAGTTCCACAGATCTGCACTGGGCCCTGGCCACGCCGGCCACGCCCCTGCCGGCCAAGCGGGCCGTGATCCAGCAGCTCCTGGCCAAGAAGGTATCGACGCCGGTGCTCGACCTGCTCATGTTCACGCTGCAAGACGGCGGCGGCGACGACTTTGCGGAAGACGTGACC
This sequence comes from uncultured Acidimicrobiaceae bacterium, assembly GCA_963750465.1. Classification (GTDB taxonomy): domain Bacteria; phylum Actinomycetota; class Acidimicrobiia; order Acidimicrobiales; family Palsa-688; genus Fen-671. Next base: position 640,761 of record CAVVRE010000037.1, on the reverse strand, counting down.
GGGCTTGAGGTGGCCGCCCGGGCCAGGCGGGACGGGATGGTCCTCCTCGACGAAGGACCGCTGGGACGGGTCGGTGCGACCGCCCGTCTCGATGGTTACGCGACTGCCGTCCTGGCCGCAGTCCGGGGCGAGCGGGCTCTGGGCGAAATCGAGGACGAACTGTTCCGGTTCGTGCGCATCGTGGAAGGCAACGACCAGCTCAGGGTGGCCCTCACCACGGGTCAGCTGGCCTCAGACGCCAGGGCCAGCATCATCCGGGAGCTCCTCGAGGCCCACGCCCGGCCGGACTCGGCACGTATGGCCTCTTATGCCAGCCGGATCGGACGGCCCCGAGATCTCCCGGTCCTCCTAGACGCCCTTGTCCAGCTGGTGGCCAAGGAGACCAACCGGCGCATGGCCGATGTCCGCTCGGCGGTTGAGCTGACGGCAAAGCAAAGGGCCGGCCTGGTGGACGCCCTTACGAAGTTCACCGGGTACCCGGTCGACGTCAGGGTTACCCCCGAGCCCGGCCTGCTGGGAGGGTTTGTTGCCACTATCGGGGACCTGGTGATCGACACGAGCCTGCGTCATCGCGTCGAGCAGGCGAGGGAGTCCCTGTTGCACCGGGCGCCTGCTGCACCAAAGAGACCCTCACCGGCCAATTCGGGCGCTAACGGCGAGACCGTAGCCGGCGAGGAAGGGAAAACGGGGCCATGAGGCCGTTGTGGCCCGGTCGCGGGCACCGCCGCGTTATCGGCCCGGTCAAGGGAACGGTTGGGACCAGTTGTGTCCCCGGACCGATCGGGCGAAGGTTTTGTTGAGCGAAAGGCTCTTGTAAGCAGATGACCGAACTGAGTATCAATGCCACCGAGATCGCCGATGTCCTCCGGCGCAACCTGGAGGGCTATAGCCCGGGCGTCACCGGCGAAGAAGTGGGGCGCATCCGCGATATTGGGGACGGGATCGCCCATGTAACCGGCCTCCCGAACGTGGCCGTGAACGAGCTCCTGGAGTTCGAAGGCGGCGTAAACGGGCTCGCCCTCAACCTCGAAGAGGAGTCCATCGGAGCCGTCGTGCTGGGCGAAGTGTCCGGGCTCGAAGAAGGCCAACTGGTGCGGGCGACCGGGAACATCCTGTCGGTGCCGGTTGGGGACGGGCTTTTGGGCCGAGTGGTCGACCCGCTGGGCCGGCCGATCGACGGGCTGGGGCCTCTCAGCAATTTCGAGGAGAGGCGGGTGGAGATCCAGGCCCCCGGGATCGTTGACCGCCAGCCCGTGAAGCAACCTCTGCAGACCGGGATAAAAGCCATCGACGCCATGACGCCGATCGGCCGCGGCCAACGAGAGCTCATAATCGGGGACCGAAAAACTGGCAAAACCTCAATCGCTATAGATACCGTGATCAACCAGCGCGGGCAGGGCGTGAAATGCATCTATGTGGCGATAGGCCAAAAGGGCTCGACCGTGGCCCAGACGGTCGACACGCTGCGCGAACACGGGGCCATGGAGTACACCGTGGTGGTCAACTCGCCTGCCTCTGACCCGGCTCCATACAAGTACCTGGCGCCGTATAGCGGTTGCGCCATGGGCCAGCACTGGATGGACCACGGTGAGGACGCCTTGATCATCTACGACGACCTCTCCAAGCAAGCGGAGGCATACCGTACCCTGTCGTTGTTGCTGAGGCGGCCGCCAGGGCGGGAGGCCTACCCGGGCGATGTCTTCTACCTGCACAGCCGTTTGCTCGAGCGGGCGGCCAAGCTCTCCGACGCGCTGGGAGCCGGCTCGCTTACGGCGCTGCCCATAGTCGAGACAAAGGCCGGCGATATTTCGGCCTATATCCCCACGAATGTGATCTCTATTACCGACGGCCAGATCTACCTGGAAACGGACCTCTTCTACGCTGGTATCCGGCCCGCCATCAACGTCGGGCAGTCGGTCTCCAGGGTGGGCGGGGCGGCGCAGATCAAGGCCATGAAGACCGTTTCCGGCAGTTTGAAGATCGATCTGGCCCAGTTCCGGGAGCTGCAGGCGTTCGCCACGTTCGGGTCCGAACTGGACCGCGTTTCGCGCCACCAGCTCGACCGGGGCGCCCGGCTAACCGAGGTGCTGAAACAGCCGCAGAGCTCGCCCATGCCGGTCGAGGAGCAAGTCGTCTCCATCTACACCGGGACCAAGGGCTTCCTGGACGACCTCACGGTAGAGGATGTCAGCCCGTTCGAGACCGCCCTGTTGCAGTACCTGAGGACGGACCGTGCCGACCTCCTGGAGCACATCCGCACCACGAAGGACCTCCCCTCGACCGAAGCCCTCGACGAGGCCATCCGCAGTGTGAAAAAGGGCTTCGACACCATCGACAGCGGCGGAGCCAAGCCTCAGGATGGCGGGGCGCCGGTCGAGGCGGCCGGGTCACGAGACGCCACGACAGAAGACGACACGACGACCGAGGGCCGGCCCCAGTGCCGCCGCGACGCCAGCACCGGAGGCCGTGGACGCCGGCGCCAAGGCCGCGGGGAGCTCGTAGTCAAATGCCCGCTGGCGAAGAACGCATCCTGCGTCACCGCATACGCAGCATCGAGTCGACCCAGAAGATAACCCGGGCGTTGGAACTGATCGCTGCTTCACGGATCGTGCGCGCCCAGCAGGCGATCGTGGCGGCCCGGCCCTATACGGAGCGCATGGAGGACGTCGTCGCCGAGATCGCCAAAGCGCCGGAGGCCAAGGACCATTGGATCTTTGCCGGGGGCGGACAACGTTCTCTGGTTGTCGTGTTGGGGTCAGACCGCGGGCTAGGCGGAGGTTTCAACATCTCCGTCCACCGGGCCGCCGATGAGCTCCTGCGCGACCTCGAGACGAAAGGTCCCCCGCCTGTAGTAATAGGAGTTGGCCGCAAGGTCAGGGCTTATTTCACTTTCCGGGGCAGAGCGCTGGCCGAAAGCGTGGAAGGTATTAGCGACCGGCCCCGTTTCGAGGACGCCCAGGGGGTCGTGCAGGCGATGGCGCGGGAGCTAGAAAGTGGTGACATAGGCCAGATTTTCCTTGTCTATACACACTTTTTGAACCTGGGTTCGCAGAAGGTCGTAACCCGCCGCCTCGTGCCCCTCGACCTGCCTGCGCAGGAAGGGAACGCGACGACGATTTTCGACTTCGAGCCCGAGCCAGCAGAGATACTGGACCAGTTACTGCCACGATGGCTCGAGGCAGAGGTGTACTTGGGCCTGCTGGAATCGGCAGCAGGCTTTTTCGTGGCCCAGCAAAGAGCCATGAAGGCGGCCACCGACAACGCAGATGACCTCATCAAGACGTTGCGCCGCCAGATGAACCGTGCCCGTCAGGACTCGATAACGACAGAGATAATGGAAATAGTCGGGGGCGCCGAGGCCCTTCGTCAGGCCGGGCTGAGCGAAGAGGCCGAGGGCCGCCCGGATATATACGTCTTCCCCCAGGCAAGTTGAATGGAGCAAAAGTGAGCAGTACGAGCACAGCCGGTATGGGCACGCCTGATACCGGCACCCCTGATACCGGCACCCCCGCTGCGGGCACCCCCGATGCGGGCACCCCTGATACGGGTACCGCAACGGCCGGGACAGCCGGCACGTCGAGCGCCTCTCCCGAGCCGGCCCTCCGTGACGGTCGGGTCGTCGCCATCACGGGACCAGTTGTCGACGTCGAGTTCCCGCCCGACTCGCTGCCCGACATCAACTACGCCGTCGAGATGGATATCGACCTCGCGGGTGAGAAGACCACGGTGATGGCCGAAGTGGCGCTCCAGATCGGGGAAGGCCGGGTCCGCTGCATCTGCCTCAAACAGACCGACGGGCTGCGCCGGGGGACACCAGTCCGTAACCTGGGCCATGGCATAACCGTGCCGGTGGGCGATGAAGTGTTGGGCCACGTGTTCAACGTCGTCGGCGACGTGCTCGACTCGGACCCGCTGGGCAAAGTCGAAGACCGCTGGGAAATCCACCGCCCGCCGCCGGATTTCGACACCCTGGAGCCGAGGTCCCAGATGTTCGAGACCGGGATCAAGGTTATCGACCTGCTGGAACCCTTTGTCCAGGGCGGCAAGATCGGCCTCTTCGGAGGAGCCGGCGTGGGCAAGACGGTCCTCATCCTGGAAATGATCCAACGGGTGGCCGAACAGCACGGCGGGGTCTCCATCTTCGGCGGCGTCGGCGAACGTACCCGTGAGGGCAACGACCTGTGGCTGGAAATGAAAGAGTCGGGTGTCCTCAAACGAACCGCTCTGGTCTACGGCCAGATGGACGAGCCTCCTGGCGTGCGGCTGCGGGTGGGGCTGTCGGCGCTGACGATGGCCGAGTACTTCCGCGATGTCCGTAACCAGGACGTGCTCCTTTTCATCGACAACATCTTCCGTTTCGTGCAGGCCGGCTCGGAGGTGTCGACCCTGCTCGGGCGCATGCCGTCAGCGGTCGGTTACCAGCCCACCCTGGCCGACGAGATGGGCGAGCTGCAAGAGAGGATCACCTCGACTCGGGGCCACTCGATCACTTCCGTACAGGCCGTCTACGTGCCCGCAGACGACTACACGGACCCAGCTCCGTTCACCACCTTCACCCACCTCGACGCCACCACCCAGCTGGCCCGCGAGATAGCCGCCATTGGCATTTACCCAGCGGTCGACCCGCTGGCGTCCACATCGAATATCTTGACGCCGGAAGTCGTAGGCGACCGGCATTATTCGGTGGCCCGCCGGGTCCAGCAGGTGCTGCAGCGCAACCGGGAACTGCAGGACATCATTGCCATTCTCGGAATGGACGAGCTCTCTGAGGAAGACCGGACCACCGTCCTGCGGGCCCGCCGGATCCAGCGTTTCCTGTCGCAGCCGTTGTTCGTGGCCGAAGTCTTCACCGGCATCAAGGGTATTTACACCCCCGTATCCGAAACGGTGGAGTCGTTCGAGGCTCTGGTGAACGGGGACCTGGACCACCTTCCGGAGCAAGCCTTCCTAAATGTGGGCGGAGCGGAGAGCGCCATGGCCAAAGCGCGCGAGCTCGAAAAAGGGGCCTGAGCGCGGCGATGGCCTCCACCCAGGTCGAGCTGGTGACCCCCACCGGCACGCTCTTTTCGGGCCAGGCGGAAATGGTCGTCTGTCGTTCCGGCGGCGGCGACATAGCCTTCCTGGCCAACCATATGCCCTACATCGGCACGCTCGAGCCCTACCCGCTGCGTATCGTCCACCCCGAGGGAGCTGGAGGTGACGAGCTGCGGTTCGAAGTGGGCGGTGGTTTCGTCGAAGTAAGCCACAACCGCGTCATACTCCTCTGCGACTCCGCCGAACGGGCGTAGGTCTTGATCGGCGCGCCAGCGCCTGACGTCGGTGAGCCCAAGGCGCCGGCTCGGCGTGGCTTTGTTGCTCGACCCACCGGTATCTCTGGAGGCTGACGGGCTTCGCCGGGCCCTCGGGGATAACGCCCTTGGCCACGTTGCTCCGCACCTGACCCTGGTGCCACCCGTCAATGTACGGACCGGTGACCTGTCCGAAGCTCTGTCCGTAATAAGACGGGCCGCTGCCCGCCTCGACGAGCCTCTTTGGCTCGAGCTCGGGCCGGTGGCCACCTTCATCCCGGCCAGTCCCGTCGTGTACCTGGCTGTCGGAGGAACCGACCTGGGCCCCCTGGAACGGCTGAGGGCCGGCGTCCTGTCCGGACCGTTGCTGCGTCCCGGACGGTGGCCTTGGGTGCCTCACGTGACCCTCGCCGACCAGTCGTCGGCGGAGGAAGCCGCCGCCGCCTTGACCGCACTGGGCCATTACCGATCCCCGGCCCGCTTCGACCGGGTCGTCCTCCTCGAGGAACGGGGTCGCCAATGGCACCCCCTCGCCGACTCCTGTTTTGGGCCGCCGGCGGTGGTGGGGCGTGGAGGACTGGAGCTGGAGATCAGCGAAGGGCGGATGCTGGGGCCCGACGTCCTGGCCATGGCCGAAAGCCAGCATGCCGACTTAGACGACGTGGGCGACCAATCCGGGATGGCTGCCATCCTCTCGGCCTTCCGTGAAGGCCCGGCCATCGAAGGCCCGGCCATCGAAAGCCCGGCCATCGAAAGCATCGTGCTTACGGGGCGCAGGCAGGGCCAGCTGACCGGGGTCGCAGCCGCGTGGCAGGCCGGACGCGTGGGCGAGGCCGTGAACGTGACCGTGCTGGTCGAAGCCGGGTCGCGCCGCCAGGGTGTGGGGCGGGCTCTGGTCACGGCATTAGAACTCAGCGTGGCCAGGCGGGGTTGGGCCACGGGCGGGGTGCAAGGCTATGGCCCGGAAGAGTTCTTTAGGAACGCCAGCCCATGGGTCCGTGAGTTCCGCTCGTTCGGAGAATGAACGCCGCCGTTCCCGGACGTCCCGAGCCGCCCCATGACCCCGGAGGCCAGTGACGCCCAGGAGGCCAGTAACGCCCAGGAGGCCAGTGTCTCCCGGGGAACCGTACGCGGGCCGGCTACCAGCGCTCCCGCGGCTAGCCCGTCGCAACTCCCGGTAGTGTTAGGGCGGTGGCGACCGCAGTAACGCCGCGTCCCGGTGCACTACAGGGTGAGAGGCGCACGCCTGTCTGGCGGAACGTCGCGGGCCGGCTCCCCCAGGGAGCGCTGGCGCGGATCGTCATACTTCTGGCCTGGTTGGTCATCGTGGCCGGAGTTGTGGGCCGGTTCCTGGCGCCCGGCGGCCTGTGGCTGGACGAAGCCCTCTCGGTCAATATCGCCAGACTGCCATTGCCACAGGTACCTGGGGCACTCGTCCAGGATGGTTCGCCGCCCCTTTACTACCTGGTCCTCCACTACTGGATGCTCGCCCTAGGGCAAAGCGACTTCGCCGTCCGCGCTTTTTCCGGGGTCATCTCGACGGCGACGCTGCCTTTCCTGTGGGCGGCGGGCCAGCGTGCCGGCGGGCGCCGCGTGGCCTGGGCCGCGCTGTTGCTCGGGGCCAGCTCGCCGTGGGCCATTTTCTACGCCACGGACACTCGCATGTACTCGCTCATGGCCCTCGAGGCCATCCTGTGGTACCTGGCCGTTCGCCGGGCGCTCGAGCTTCCGAGCCGGGGCCGGCTGGTGTGCGTGGCGGCGGTGACCTCAGCGTTGATGTACACCCATTACTGGGACCTCTACCTGGTCGCCGTGGGAGGGCTGTGGGCGTTGTGGCGGACCTGGACAGAGAGCCGAACAGGGTTTCACGTGCCCTACGCGCAACCGGGCGCCGCCCGCCGAGTGCTCTGGGCCATGGTCGTCGGCTGGGCCATATTTCTGCCCTGGTCACCGGTCTTCCTGTTCCAGGTGCTGCACACCGGCACGCCCTGGACCACCCCGCCGGGACCGGAGGACCTGTTGTCTGTGTTCGGTTTCTTCGCTGGCTCAGGCCCGTCGGGCGAACTGCTCACGTTCGTGCTCTTCAGCCTGGTCGGGCTGGGCCTATTGGCCAAGCCAGGGCCAAATGGGGCCAGCGTGGTTATGGAAGTGCGGGCCCAGCCGCGGGCCCGGTTCGTCGCCTTACTGGTCGTCGGCCCCCTGACCGTGGCGGTGGTGGCGGGAATGCTGACGGGCGCCGCCTTCGACAACCGGTACGTGGCCGTGGTCTTCCCATTGTTCATCGTGCTCTGTGCACTGGGCGTGACCACTTTCAGCTCTCGCAACGTCGCTGCAGCGATGTTGGCCGTGGCCTGCGCCGCCGGCCTCTACACGGCCCAGGGGCAGAACTCGCAGCCTAGGGCGCAGGCCGTACAGGTCGCCGCCGACCTCAACGCCCAGGCCCAGCCGGGCGACGTAGTTGTCTATTGCCCCGACCAGCTCGGACCGGCCGTGAGCCGGCTGCTCGCGGTCCCCGGCGTCACGCAGCTCACTTTTCCTCGTCAGATCGGCCCGGCCCGGATCGACTGGGTCGACTATGTCTCGGTCATAAAGAACACCCAGGTCGGGACGTTTGCCCGCGAGGTATGGGACCGCGTCAGCCCCGGTGGCACGCTCTGGCTCGTCTGGCGTAACGGCTACCAGGGGTTCGGTAGCAGCTGCGGCAACCTGGAAAGTTGGCTTCAGTTGCTGAGCCCCGGCGGTCAGACGCTTATTACCCAGGACAACTCTTATTACGAATACGAGAACCTCACGAAGTTCCCAACCTGAGGCTCGATCCCGCCATCGCGCCTGAGAGGCCCCACCCGAGAGCCTCAACCTGAGGGGGCGCCCAACCTGAGAGCTTCGTAAGTGCGCGGGCCTTGCCTGGCCTGGGCAGCACTAAAAGCGGCAGAATGAGTCGTCGGAGAGGCTGACGGCCTCGACGGTCCATCGTCCCACCTCCGCCAGGAGCATATTTGTGCCCGTGAAAGCCGATAGTGCCAGCCCCGGTTACCCGGAGACAGCCCAGCACCCAACAGGGGGCTCGGATGCCCAGCCGGGCGCAGACGCCGACGACGTCGTCATCATCGGAGCTGGCCCGGCGGGCTTAACTGCGGCCTACGAGCTGGCCCGCCAGGCAAAGACGTGCACCGTGCTCGAAGCCGACGACACGGTGGGGGGCATCTCACGCACAGTGGAGAGAGACGGTTGGCGCTTCGACGTCGGCGGCCACCGCTTCTTCACCAAAGTGAAGGCGGTCGAGGATTCTCTGGCACGAAATCCTCCCCGGCGACGAGTTCATGCTCAGGCCCCGAATGAGCCGGATCTACTACCAGGGAAAGTATTACGAGTACCCGCTGAAGCCAATAAACGCGCTCCGCAATCTCGGACTTGTCGAATCCCTGCGTTGCGCCGCCTCCTATGCGTGGGCACGCGTGCACCCCCCGGAAGACCAGAACACTTTCGAGGGATGGGTCGCCGCTCGTTTCGGTTGGCGCCTGTACCAACATTTCTTCAAGACCTACACCGAGAAAGTCTGGGGATATCCCGGATCCGAACTGCAAGCGGATTGGGCGGCGCAGCGGATAAAGAACCTCAACCTTTTGAACGCCGTCACTAACGCCCTTTTTGCCAAGAAAGGCCAGCGGGAGATTACGACGCTGATCGACCAGTTCGAATACCCCCGCCTCGGCCCCGGGATGATGTGGGAACGTTGTTGCGAGATGGTGGAAGCGTCCGGTTCGAAGGTGTTGATGAAGGCGCTCGTGACCCGCTTGCGCTGGGAGAGCGGGAGGGCGGTAGCAGTCGAATCTGTCACCGACGGGGCGGTCACCGAGCACCGTTGCAGCGCAGTCATCTCGTCAATGCCACTGTCGGCGTTGATCAGGGCGCTCGACCCGCCGGCACCTGACGAGGTGCTCGCCGCCGCGGACGACCTGCACTACCGGGACCACATCACGGTCGCGCTCGTCGTCCCCGAAAGCGCCGGCTTCCCTGACAACTGGGTCTACGTGCACGACCCCTCAGTGAAGATGGGGCGGATCCAGAACTTTGGCCGGTGGTCGCCTTACATGGTCAAGGATGGCGCTACCTGCCTGGGCCTCGAGTACTTCGTGTTCGAGGGTGATGAAATGTGGTCGATGCTCGACGAGGATCTCGTCGAGCTGGGTAAGGACGAACTCGGCCGCTTGGGGCTGGTTGACCCCCAAGCCATCGAGGCCGGCTACGTCGTCAGGATGGCGAAGGCCTACCCTTACTACGATGCAGACTACGCGCGTAACGTCGAGACGTTGCGTAAGTGGCTGGAGGTCAACGTGGCCAACGTTCACCCCGTGGGCCGCAACGGCATGCATCATTACAACAACCAGGACCATTCGATGTACACCGCCATGTTGACAGTCGAGAACCTCATGGGGGCCTCCCATGACGTATGGTCGGTCAACGTGGAAGAGGAGTACCACGAACAAATGAAGCCCACTGAAGGCGGGGCTCCCTCGGACGGAAAGTCCGGCCGAGCTGCGCCCGTGCTCCCGAAGAGGCAAAGGTAGGAGCAACATTGGCGACCAAGGTTTGGTACTGCGGCAACTGCGGTTACGAGGTAGCGAGCCGCGGAAGGTGCCACAGCTGCGGAGAACGCCTGGTGGCGTCGCCTTTGCCCGAGCTCGAGTCCGGCCCGGACGACGACGAAGTCGGCTACCGGCTCGACATGTGGGACGACCCGACGAGGGCGCGTCTAATCGAAGCCCTCATCAACGCCGGCGTGCGCCACCGCTTCGAGGAAGAGGAGCTCGTCATCCTGGCCGTAGACGAGGCCGAAGTCGACCAGTTGGTGGCCCGCGTCACCGGCGCTGTGTCCGACAACAGGTACGAGGGTTATGAGGATGGAGATGAGGAGGAGAGCGCCGAGGGCGGCGAGGGCGCCGATGAGGACGGAGCGGTCGTGGCCGGCCAGCTCTATGACGCGGCCAAGAGGCTCAGTGACGATCCCACAGACATGACAGCCGACGCCGCCTTGAGTGAGGCATCCGTGGCCGTGTTCGCCCTCGACTACATACCGGGCATGGACGAGGATCATCTGGCCGCGGTCGGGCGCGTCACCCGTCGGTTGCTCGGGGCACTGGGCGCCGACGAAGCTCTTGAAGACGACATCCGTCACCAGGCTGAAGTGCTCTGCCGCCTGATAGCTCCCAGCGCCGGGGGAACTCAGGAGGCCGAGCAGGAAGCGCGCGCCCTGGCCCGCCTCGAGGTCGGTGCAGCCGAGAAGGGGCGCATTGTGGCGTTGCCGCAGTCCGACGTCACGCCCGGCGGAGAGATGGGGGCCGCCGACCTGAGCGCCGCCGACCTGAGCACCGGCGAGGGGGAGGCTACCGCTGAGGCCGCCAGTCCCGTAAACGCAGCGCCGGACGGCGATGGAGCCGGTTCGGGGGCACTTACCCTCGCAGCCGACCAGGACCAGCTCGATGGTGATCAGCTCGCCGCGGTCGACCTCAGTGAGGCCGGTGCCGGTGACGTCGAGGAAGAGGCCGTCGCCGTCGAGGAAGACGCTGTGGCCGTCGAGGCGGACGTCGACGAGTTCGCCGATGAGGAGTTCGAGGACGAAGAGGGCGACGAAGTCGAAGACAGCGGCGAACTCGTTTACGAACTGGCCGAATGGCTGCCCGAACAGCGAGTCGAGCTGTCGATGCTGCTCGAGTCGGCGGGCATCCCCTACAACTGGGACGCCTCCGACCTCACGGTGGCGGAGGAGCACGAGGACGAGGTGGACGGCCTGTTCGAGCAGGTCCACGGGACGGTCGATGAGGACGACGAAGCCCGGTACCACTCGATCGAGGAGTTGTTCGGCGCGGTCGGTCGTCTGGCGAACGACCCCGGCGATGAGGACCGCCGAGCGCGCCCTGCTCGAGACCGTGGGCGTCGTCGAGTTGCCCACGCCAGTGGGCGTGGATGACGGCTACTGGTGGCGGGTACGCAGCCAGGGTCACGCGCTGGTGGCAGCCATTGAGCACGGCTCCCGCAAGGACGAGATTTCTCGGGAGGCGGCGCTGCTGGCCGAGATGCTCCACGAAATGGTCTGACCGGAAGCGTTCAGGTGGCGCCGACGCCCCGGCCAGCCGGTGAAGCGAAGCCGGTCCCCGGTACGGATGGGGCCGCCGGCGGAGGGGCGGCCGGCGGAGGGGCGGCCGGCGGAGATAAGGCCCCCGCTCGGGGGACGAGCCCGGTGGTGCGGGCCCGGGCGGGAAAGAAAGCATTCGGGCTGCTGCTGGCGCCGGGGGCCAGTGCCAGCAAGGACCAGAGCGCGCTCGTAGCCATCGACCGCGCTGTGAGTGCCGCCGGGGGGAAGGTGCGGCGGATGGACTTCCCGTACCGGGTGGCTGGAAAGCGCGTCCCCGACAAGCCCGAGGTCCTGGTGGGTGCGGTCGTCGAGGAGGCGGCGGCGTTCGCTGAAGAGGCTCGGTTGCGGCCGGACCGGGTTTTCTCCGGCGGCCGTTCCATGGGAGGGCGGATTCTGTTCCATGGCCGTCGCCGAAGGCTTGCCCGCGGCCGGGCTCGTGTTGGTGAGCTACCCCCTGCACCCTCCGGGCCGGCCCGACCGCCTGCGGACCGAGCACCTCGGCCGCCTCGCTTTACCGTGCCTCTTCGTCTCTGGTACCCGGGACGCTTTTGCCACGCCGGCCGAACTCGAGGCTGCCGCGGCGCTCATACCCGGTCCCGTGAGCTTTCATTGGGTTGAGGGCGGCGACCATGGCCTGCGGGGCCGGGACGACGAGGTGGCGACGGTCGTGGTCGCCTGGCTGGCCGAAAAGTTGGTAGCCCTCTCGCCGGCAACTAACTGATAGGTGAACCGGGACGGCCGGGACCGTCGGCATCGGGCTGGACTGCCGCCACGGGCTGGGGGATTCCTCCCTTTTTGAGTCGGCTGGCGGAAGTTCGCCGCTTTTGGGCGCGGAAAATCGAATTGGTCGCGTTCGCACGCGGGTTTTGTGTTGGATCGCGCCCAATTGTGCCGATCGCGCCCAGAAAACCGAACCTTAACGCATTGCGTGAGAATGTAACCACGGCTGGCGCCAATGGGGGTAGCCCGCCAGCAGTTTGTCGGCGCTGGCCGGCCCCCACGACCCTGGCGCATAAGTCTCGACCGGAGGCGGCGAGTCCAGCAGCGGTTGCACGATGCGCCAGGTTTCCTCCACGCTGTCCTCCCGGGTGAACAAGCTGGAGTCGCCCCGCAAAGCGTCGCCGAGGAGCCGTTCGTAGGGTTCGGGCGCGTCCCCGAGCTCCTCGGAGAAGATCAGGGACAGGTCCACCGTCCGCGTCGTTTGCGCCCCCGGCTTCTTGGCTTGCACGACCAGGTCGGCGCCCGGGTTGGGGTCGATGCGCAGGATTAGTTCGTCGGGATAAGGCTTGGCATGGGGGGAGAAGCAAAAGTGGGGGGCGGGCTTGAACACGATCCTCATCTCGGTCGCCCGGGCGGCGAGTGCTTTCCCGGCCCGGACGAAGAACGGGACACCCGACCAGCGCCAGTTGTCGATCTCTAACTTCAGGGCGCAGTAGGTCTCTGTTTGCGAGCCGGGCTTTACCCCGGGCACTGACAGGTACCCGTCGTACTGGCCGCGGACGTAGTGAAGAGGGTCGGCCGACGGCATCGATTTGAAGACCTCGACCCGCTTGTCGCGCATGCCGTCGGCGTCGATGGTGACCGGCACTTCGGAGGCGAACAGGCCAATGAGCTGCAGCAAATGGTTCTGCACGACGTCACGCAGCGCTCCCACCGGGTCATAGAAACTGCCCCGGTCTTCGACCCCGAAGTCCTCGGCCATGGTGACCTGCACGCACTGGATCCGGTCCCGGTTCCATAGCGGTTCGAATATGGAGTTGGCGAAGCGCAGGAACAAGATGTCCATGGCGGGCTCTTTACCCAGGAAGTGGTCGATGCGCAGGATTTGCCACTCCTCCAACAATTTGCGCAGCTCGGCGTTCAAGGCCCGGGCCGAGGCCAGGTCGTGGCCGAATGGCTTTTCCACGACCACCCTGGCATTGGCCGTGAGGTTGGCGCCGGCGAGGCCTTCGACCACGCGCCCGAACAGCGACGGGGGGATTTCGAGGTAGAACACGGGGACATGCCGGCCCACGAGGGCCCGGGCCAGAAGGTCGTAAGTGTGGGGGTCGGTGTAATCTCCCGAGACCATCGAGAGGCGTTCCGCGAAGCGTTGGAAGACCTCCTCGTCGACCATCTCGCCGCTGTCCTCGATGGCGTGGCGGGCGTGGTCCCGCAGGGCCGCCGCCGACCATTGGTCGCGGGCCACGCCCACAATGGGGCAGTCGAGCATTTTGCGCCGCTCGAGACGGTAAAGGGCGCGGAAGGTCATTTTTTTGGCCAGATCGCCAGTAATACCGAAGATGACCAGGACGTCCGCCGGCGCGTTGGCTTGAGCAGTCATTTTCGTTCCCTTCTCAGGTGGCCGTCATGTGAGGATGAATTTCTCTACTGCATTGGCGAAACCCTCGTCCTCATTGGAGGTTGTGACCCGACGGGCTGCCTCCTGGACCTCGTGGCTGGCGTTGCCCATGGCGATGCTGAGCCCGGAGTGGGCGAACATGAGCACGTCGTTGGGCTGGTCGCCGATCGTGGCTATTTCCTCGGCTGGGATCCCGAAGGTCTTCGTCAGGTATTTGACCACACCCCCCTTGTTGGCGTCGGGGTTGGTGATGTCGCCGTAATAGGGCTGAGACCTGGCGGCCGAGACGTGGTCGCCAAATTTGGCCCGAACGGCGTCGACGGCAGCCTGGACCTTGTCGTAGTCGTCGCTCACGGCCACGATCTTGGCCACTTTCTCCGAGACCGCAGCAAAATCGGCCACCACAGTCGGCTCGAACTTTACCGTCCACGCCTCGCGGGAAACATGGGGCGCGTTCTTGTCACGGATGAACCAGTCCGCCCCCCGGTACACCCACACATCGACCCCCTGACCCTCTAGCAGCTCGATCGCGGCCGGTGTTACCTCGTCCGGAATTGTGTGCTGCTCGATCACCGACATGTCGGGGCGAACGAAGACACCACCGTTGAACGCGGCTATCGGCGTCGTTAACCCGAGCGGCTCGATCAGCATCGACATACCGCGGGGCGGCCGTCCACTGGTGATGGCGAAAAGTATGTTTGCTTCCTTCAGTTTCTTGACCGCAGCGATAGCCCGATCGGTCAGGACTTTGTCATTAGTGACGAGCGTGCCGTCGACGTCGGCGAGGAGCAATCGAATTGGTTTGCTAGCCACGGTTCCTCCGAATTGATCTTGGGGGCATCAGATTTTGGGGTATAACCCGGCCTGCCATGTCGTAAAGTCAGTTGTCAGACCGCCGCTCGGTCAGCCATCACCCGTGACGCCGCCGCCTCGACGCGGCCTCCGGGATCGACGTGTCGCCTGCTAAGAGCTTGGCCAACGCCTCTTTCTTGTCTTCGCCCGTGACCAGCCAAAGGATCTGCGAGGCGCGCGCTAGAGCCGGGTAGGTGAGCGTCATCCTGACCCGTCCCTGGTACGGCTGAGTCAGTGCCACTAGCCGGTCGGTGACGGACAGTACAGGGTCCCCCGGTACCAGCGACGCCGTATGGCCGTCGGGGCCAAGGCCCAGGTGGACCAAGTCGAAGTGATCGGGCAGGGCGGCCCCGTACTTTGCCGCGGCCGCGTCCAGATCCGGGTCGTTGACGGGCATAGGCCGTACTTGCGCCGGCGCCGAGCCGAGCGCCTTCGTCAAGTGGACCAGGTTCCGGTCGGGGTCGTCCGGAGGACGCGACGCGCTCGTCTACCTGGTAGATCACGACCTTTTCCCACGGGACCGTTTCTGATCCGAGCTCGGCGAACATCTCCCATGGCGTGTGCCCTCCGCTGACGGCGAACGAGAAGCTACCCCTGGCGGCCACAGCGGCGCGGGCGCGGTCAGCCACGAAGGCTGCTCCGGCGCGGGCGACCGCGTCCGGGTCGGCCAGGGTCTCGAGCTCATGGTGCATGACTCGTGCGCCCTTCGTTCTGGCTACCTGCGTCGTTCTGGCCCGTCATTGTTTTTTCTCGTTGTGACCGCCGAACTCGCTGCGCATGGCCGAGAGGACTTTGTCGGTGAACAGGCCGAGGCCTCGCGACTCGAACCGCTCGAACAGCGATGCCGTGATGACGGCGGCCGGGACGCCCTCGTCCACGGCGGCCAACACGGTCCACCGACCTTCGCCCGAATCCGAGACCCGCCCTTCGAAGTCGTCGAGGTTTGGCGACCTGGCGAAAGCGTCCGCAGTGAGGTCCATCAACCATGACCCGATGACGGAACCCCGCCGCCACAGCTCGGCCACTTCTCCTACGTCGATGTCGTACATGTACGCTTCGGGATCCCGAAGGGGCGTGGTCTCGGCGTCGACGACCTGGTTCCCCTTGCCGGCGTTGGCGTGCTTGACGATGGAAAGACCCTCGGCGATGGAGGCCATCATCCCGTACTCGATCCCGTTGTGGACCATCTTCACGAAGTGGCCCGCACCGTTCGGGCCGCAGTGCAGGTAGCCGTCGGGGGCGGTGCCAGGGCGGTCGCCCCGGCTCGGGGTGGGTTCCGCACTGCCCTTCCCCGGGGCAATCGTCTTGAAGATGGCGTCGAGCCGCGTGCACGACGTCGGTCTCCCCGCCGATCATGAGGCAGTAACCGCGGTCTAGTCCCCACACCCCGCCGCTCGTCCCGCAGTCGAGGTAGTGGATGCCCTTGGGCGCCAGCGCCTTAGCGCGCGTGATGTCGTCGCGGTAGTAGGAGTTCCCCCGTCTATCACGGCATCGTCCCCGTCCAGCAGAGGGACGAGCCGGTCCAGTGTCGAGTCGACGATGGCCGCCGGCAGCATGAGCCAGATGGCGCGCGGTTTTTCCAGCTTCGCCACAAAGTCCTCGAGCGAGCTGGAGCCCGTCGCCCCTTCGCCCGCCAGCTGCTGCACGACCTGGGTGTTCACGTCGTAGACGACACACCTGTGCCCGTCGCGCATCAGCCGCCGGACGAGGTTAGCCCCCATCCGGCCCAGCCCGACCATCCCGAGCTGCATCGGCTTGTCAGTTGCCATGTCCTGCCTCCTAACTTTTCAGTGACCGGTAGCGTCGGATGAGCGCATTGGTCGATGAGTCGTGTTTTAGCTCGGGCTCGGTGACGGATCTCGAGCTCGGGGATAATGGCCACGGCCAGCATCTTGCCCAGCTCTACCCCCCACTGGTCGAACGAGTCGATGTCCCAGATCGTCCCCTGCGTGAAGACGCTGTGTTCGTAGAGGGCGACGAGCACCCCAAGGATGTGGGGGGTCAACTTCCCGGCCAGCAGGACATTGGTGGGGCGGTTGCCCTGCATCACCCGGTGCGGCACCACCGCGTCAGGCGTCCCTTCGGCCCGCACCTCTTGCTCGGTCTTGCCGAAGGCGAGCGCCTGGGCCTGGGCGAACACGTTCGAAGAGAGGATGTCGTGGTGGTCGCGGAGGGGGTTGATGGCCTCGCCGAAGCCGATGAGGTCGACCGGGATCAGCCGGGTGCCCTGGTGGATGAGCTGGTAGAAGCTGTGTTGCCCGTTCGTGCCGGGCTCACCCCAGTAGACCGCGCCGGTGTCGTAGTCGACCACCCGGCCGTCCAGGGTGACGTGCTTCCCGTTCGATTCCATCGTGAGCTGCTGGAGATAGGCAGGGAACCGCTTCAGGTACTGCTCGTACGGCATCACGCCCATCGTCTGGCACCCGAAGAAGTCGGAGTACCATACGGCCAGCAGGCCCATGAGCACAGGGAGGTTCCGGTCCAGCGGGGCCATGCGGAAGTGCTCGTCCATCTCGTGGAAGCCGGCGAGCATCTCCATGAACTGGTCCGGTCCCAGGGCGACCATCGTGGACAGGCCGATGGCGGAGTCCATCGAGTAACGCCCGCCCACCCAGTCCCAAAAGCCGAACATGTTGTCAGTATCGATGCCGAACTCTTCCACCCGTTGGGCGTTCGTGGAAACGGCTACGAAATGCTTGGCGATGGCCGACTTGTCCCCCAGCTGAGCCAGCACCCAGTCGCGCGCCGATGTGGCGTTGGTCAGGGTCTCGAGCGTCCCGAAGGTCTTCGACGACACGATAAAAAGTGTTTCGTCGGCGGACAGGTCCCTGGTGGCTTCGACGAAATCGGTCGAGTCGACGTTCGACACAAAGCGGAAGGTCAGGTCTCGCCGCGTGTAATGGCGCAGAGCCTCGTAGGCCATCACCGGGCCCAGGTCGGAGCCTCCGATCCCGATATTGATGATGTTGCGGACCCGTTTGCCGGTGTGCCCCCTCCACTCTCCTGAGCGGACCCTGTTCGCGAAAGCGCTCATCTTGTCAAGGACTTTGTGTACCTCCGCCACGACGTCGACACCGTCGACGACCAACGAAGTCCCTCTCGGCATCCGTAACGCGACATGGAGCACCGAACGGTTTTCGGAGACGTTGATCTTTTCGCCGGCGAACATGGCGTCCCGGTGCCGCTCCAGTCCCGACTGCTGGGCCAGCTCTAGAAGTAGGCCCATCGTTTCGTCTGTGACCCGGTTCTTCGAATAATCGAGGTAGAGCCCGACTGCTTCCGCGCAAAGCCGTTCGCCCCGGGCGGGGTCCTCGGCGAAGAGCTCACGCATATGGCGGCCCTCTATTTCTGAATAATGTTTCGCGAGCGCCTCGTAGGCCGGCAGCTCCCGCAGCCGCGTAGTCGGAACCTGGTAAGTCGACACTCGTCTCTCCTTTCTCGGGCGATCAGGGACCTGGGGACGTCAGGCGACGGAGGCGCACTGCGCCTTGATTCGGTCTATGAGGTCGTCCCACGCGCTGACGAAGGATGTGGCGCCGTCTCGCTGTAGCTGGGCGGCCAGATCATTCGTATTTATGCCCGCGTTGGCGAACAGGCCGAGGAGCTCGTCTGCGTTGCCACCGTCGGGTGGGAGCGCAGCGCCGACGTCACCGTGGTCGTAGAAGGCCTCGAGCGTTTCGTTGGGCATGGTGTTCACGGTGAAGGGAGCGGCCAGACCGTGGACGTATAGCGTGTCAGGTGCGTCCGGGTCTTTGGTGCTGGTGCTGGCCCACAAAAGGCGCTGCGTCCGGGCCCCGCTGTTCTCCAGGACCTGGAAGCGGTCGGAGCTCATGAGCCGGCGGTAGGCGCGGTAGACGTCGAGGCCGACGGCCAGCGCCAGTTTGTCCCGCAGGTCGGGCGCCACCTCCTTGGCCACGGCCACGTCCCACCTGGACATGAACACCGAGGCGACAGAACCGACGGCCGGGTCGAAGCCAGCGGCGATGCGGCGCTCGACGCCCTTCAAGTACGCCTCGGCCGCGGCAACGTATTGGTCGGCGGAGAAGAGCAGGGTCACGTTGACAGGCACACCCGCCGCGATCACCTCTGTGATAGCCGGCAATCCCTCGGTGGTCCCGGGGATCTTTATGAACAGGTTGCGCCGCCCCGCCCGTTCATGAAGGGATTTTGCCGCTTCCACGGTTTTGGCCGTGTCATAGGCGAGCTTGGGCGACACTTCGAGTGACACCCAGCCGTCTACCCCATCAGTCCGGGCGTAGATGGGCTGGAACAGGTCGGCGGCCCGGCGCAGGTCCTCGATGGCCAGCTCGAAGAACAGGTCTTCGCCCGAGAGGCCCCGGGCGGACTTTTCGCGTATGGCATCGTCGTATGCGCCCGACCCGATGGCCTTGTCGAATATGGATGGGTTCGAAGTCAGCCCGGTCACCGAGTACGAGTTGATGTACCGCTGGACCGTGCCGTCGTCGAGCAAAGTGCGGGTGATGTTGTCCAGCCAGAGGCTCTGGCCCCGCTCGTGGAGGATCTCGGTCGCCTTCACGGGTTCTCCTTTCTGCCCAGATCTGCTGTTAGTTGGCGGAGCGGACGATCTTCCTGTGTCGCAGCTAATGCCGGCCCGGTGAAGGCGATGCCCCGGTTGGGCCAGAGCGGGTCGCTCGGGTCGAAGCGAAGGGACCGCGGCCAGAACGTGTCGGCGCCGGGGGCCACTCCGATGGTCGGCCCGGGGCGGCCGGAGTTTTCCTTCTGGCCGGCGCCCACGCACGGGTTGCGGATCGTATTGATGCCGAGGCTGTCAAGGTCGGTCGTCGTCGTCGTGCTCATAAGCACCCTCCCCGATTGGGTTTGGCCTTGGTTCAGACGGTGATCAGACGTGAAGACGACCGGCGATCCGCGAAGTACCTCTAGGTCTTGGTGGCGAACTCGACGGTCGATGCGAACATGGCCGCCCCGATGATGCCAGCGTCGTTAAGGAGCTGGGCGGGGACGATCGGCGTCCGCAGCTCGATTTTGGGTAGGTACTTATGGGCGCTGGCGCTGACGCCACCCCCGATAATGATCAATTGCGGCCACAGCAGGCGCTGGACCAGCTCGAGATAAGCCTGTAGACGGCGGGCGTATTCCTTCCACGAAAGCTCGTCGTGTTCGCGAATCGACTCCGCCGCCCAGCCTTCGGCATCCCCGTGGTGTAGCGGCAGATGACCTAATTCGGTGTTGGGTACGAGCTGCCCATCGACCAGGACGGCGCTGCCGATGCCCGTTCCCAGAGTTATGAGCGCGATAACGCCCTCCACGCTGCGCCCGGCGCCGAAGCGGACCTCGGCCAGCCCGGCCGCGTCAGCATCATTTACCACCCCTACCAGACGTCCCGTAGCCCGCGAAAACAGGTCGACGGCGTCGACACCGATCCAGGACTGGTCGATGTTTGAGGCGGTTTCGACGGTGCCGCCCCGGACCACGGCCGGAAGGGTAAGGCCGACAGGACCGTCCGCGTCGATCTGATCGAGGACATCGCCAACGGTCGCCGCCACGGCCTGAGGGGTGGCCGGGTGCGGGGTGCTCAAACGGACACGGTCCTTGGCTAACTTTCCCGCCTTGAGGTCGACGAGCGCACCCTTGATCCCGGTACCGCCGATGTCGATGCCGACGCAAGGTTCTTTTTCCGGCTTTGTTCCCATGTCGTGGTCACCTTCTACACCGCCGGCCCGGTTTCGTGCACTACGGGTTCCACCGGCGACACCCGGGTAGGCCCAAACCAGGCTACTGAGGCCCGGCGATGGGCTGCAAGCTCATCGTGGCCGGCGACATGCTGGGGTCGGCGTCATACTGAGCCCGGGTCGTCCTGGGAACGCAATTAGGCGAAATTGCCGCGAGCGTGGCCCCGGGGGACCGGCCCACTGTTACCCGTATGAGGCACTCCGATGAGGCAGCCCGATTGGTTGAAAAACAACTGCATGTCGGCCTCGGGCCGTTCTCACCCTGTCGAGGGTGATGACGGAGCTCTGAGCCGCGAGCAATATGAGAAGAGTACCGAACAATATAAGCGACGTTCCGCTTACAGCTTGATGAACGCAAGATGACCAGGACGTATGAGATCACGTTTGCCGGCGACGCCGTGCCCGCCGCTGGGGATGGCTTCCATGACCTCGATTACCTCGATGTAGTCCCGGGTGCTGGCAGCACTACGCTCTGTGCTCTACCGTCCAACCCGGCCGCCTTCATGGCCCCTATCGACCGCGTAAAACCTCTCGGCCTTGGAACGGCTCGAAGTGTGGCCAGGGGAGTGACGATCCCAACCACTCGGGCCCAGTCACACGACAGCATTTGCGCAGAGGCCGCTTCACCCTAATTGTCCCAATTCTCACCGGCGGGCCGTTGTGGCTCACCAACTGTTCACCCCGTCCAGGGTGACGACGGTCTGTTCAGATGCCTTTTACGGTAATCACTGGAAAAGGCACTACCAGGGGAACTCCAGCGCCCTCAGGAAATCAGGAGGCAATCATGGCATTTTCGGGTACCTGGCCGCTGTTGCTGGCCATGCTGGGTACGACGGTTGGAGTCCTGTGGTGGCACTGGAAATGGGCCGGCCCATCGAGCAAGACGCCAACGTCGAGCCGGGCTTTGCAGTACGCGGTTGTTATTGAGCGCAGCGAGAAGCCCCGCGGGCGGGGCTCCGTGGGCTCCAGATGAGCGCGCTCCAGCAGGTCCAAACGTGGGGTGATGGCCAGGTTGACACCTCCACCAAGTTCCTCACTCCGCCCTTGTCCCGCGAATGGGTCAGGCGAGACCGCCTCGACCGGCTGGTGTCGCTGGCCATCCAGCACCCCCTGACGCTGATGACGGCCCCGCCAGGCGCCGGCAAGACCGTTCTCCTTTCTGACTGGGCGCACAGCTACGCCGGCGGCACCGTGGCCTGGCTGTCGGTCGACGAGGGGGACAACGACCCCGGGCAATTCTGGCGGAGTATGGCCGCCGCCCTCCGGCTTGGTGGTCCGAGCAACGATGTCGCACTGGACTATTGGGGCTCGTCCGACGGGTGCCAAATAGTTGACCGCACTTTGCGCCAAGCGACGGCGAGCCAACCTCTCGTACTAATTGTGGACGGCTTCCACCTTGTCTCTGACGAGACCATCGTGAGGTCTGTAGCCCGCCTCACCCACCGTCTTCCGTCGCATGTTCGGCTTGTCATAGCCGGGCAGGAAGCCCCGGGCTTCGCCCTTCAGCGTCTCGTCTTGACGGGGGAAGCGGCCGTGGTCGGGGCGGACGACCTCCGGTTCACGCTCGACGAGTGCGCCGCGCTGGTCGCTCAGGTGGCGCATAAGTTCATCCCCTTGAGCGACCTGGAGGCTCTGACCGAACGGAGCGAGGGCTGGGCCACCGGGCTCCACTTGGCCGCACGTGCATTGCGGGACGAGGCGGACCCGTCCCAGTTCGTCCGTCGCTTTTCTGGCGCCTTCGGGCCGGTGGCCGAGTACATCGAAAACGAAGTGCTGCTGCGCCAACCCGCCGAAGTCGTGAAGTTCATGCTCCAGACATCCGTGTTGGGGTTCCTCACCCCCGACCTCTGCTGTGCAGTTAGCGGTCGGAACGACGCTGACGAGATCCTCGCCTCGCTGAGCAGTCGTAGCCTTTTCGTGGTCCCTGCCCGCTCAGGAGCACCGGGTTACCGCTATCACCGTCTCCTGGCCGATCTTTTGCGAGGGCGCCGCGGTGAGGGACAGCCGGCTCTGACCCGCAATGCCAATCTCCAGGCCGGGTATTGGTTCGAGCGGGCCGGCGACCCCTGTTCCGCCGCCCACCACTTCGTTGAGGCCGACGACTATGAGCATGCGTTCTTTTCCATTTTCTCGAGCCCTGTGATGCGGTTGAACGGCGACATTTCATCAGAGACTGCTGGTGATCCCCCGCCAAGGCAGGCCAAGGCCGGCATCGTGGACGGCCCGACCGGATGTACATGGAAGCCGCCGCCCTTATCGGCGCTCGCCGGGTGACCGAGGCGGCCCGGGCCCTTTTGCGGCTCGATGCCGTGGCCGTCGACGGCCAAGAAGGGCAGACCTGGCGCGGACGGGCCGAGTTCTTGTGGGCCGTCCATGCGGACCGCCTGGGTGATGCTGTCTCGGTGCTCGATCGTTGTAACGCGGCCGAACAGCTCATGAAGTCGACGCCGGAAAGGCAAAGCGGCACCGTCCCCTTGCCCGAGGGTCCGGCTTCATGGAGCGAGTCGACCGACGCCTTTATTGCGGCGCAGTTGCCGGTCCTGGCGGCCCGAGCGCACATCTCGCTCGGGCACCCTGACGAAGCGGAAACCGTCCTGTCGGCCCAGTGGCCGCCTGGACCCGAGGCCGAGCTGCTCCAGCCGGCGGCGCTCGCCATGATCGCCTGGCTCCGAGGTCACCTTAGGGACGCGTACCGGCTCGGGAGGGCCGCCCTCGAGCAGGCCGACGGGCAAGGCAAGGACTGGGACCGCGTCTCCCTCGACGCCCGCCTGGCTCTCGCCGCCGTCCTCCTGGAGCACGACGAGCTCGACGCTGCCCAGGGCCAACTCGAGGCCGCCTTGACCTTGTTGCCCTCAGAAGAAACGACCCATTGGAGCTGGGCTGTCGAGGTTGATCTGGTCCGGGTGATGATTGGCCAGCAACGTCATCACGAAGCTCTCAACCGTATTGGGCAACTGCGACAGGTCGGGCTCCGGAACCCGCCGCCCAATCAGCTATTGGAAAAGCTGAACCACGTCGAGGTCGACTGCCGCCTCGCCCTCGGCGACCTCGAGGGCGCCCTGATGGTGGCGCGCTCCATCCACGCCGGGGCGATCTCGTGTGAAACTCTGGCCCGGATCGACCTTGCTTCGGGCCGCCCTGACCGCGCCCTGGCCCGGCTCAGTGGTAGCCGGTCCCTCTCCCTGGGCACCGAGGTCCGTCGGTTCGTGCTGCTGGCCTGTGCCGAGATGCAGCATGGCCGCACGCTGCGGGCCGATGAAGCCCTTTGCCGGGCCATCGACCTAGGCCGGCCGGAAGGTTACATACGCCCGTTCGTGGAGGAAGCGGCCCAAATCCTGCCGTTGCTAAGGGTTGTTTGCGCCACCCGGCCGGATCCGTACTTGACCCAGCTGATCGATCACGCCGAGCGGGTCGTGCCGACTGCCGCTGCGAACGGCCCGGGCACCATGCTCGAGCCGCTCACCACACGGGAAAGAGAAGTGCTCGGTTACCTGCCTTCGCACCTCACTGTGCCCGATATCGCTTCCCGCATTTACATTTCTCCCAACACGGTGAAGTCACATCTGAAATCGATCTACCGCAAGATGGGGGCCGGCTCTCGAGGCGACGCCGTAACGATCGCTGTCTCGCGGGGGCTGTTGTAGCCACGTGGCCCGAGGCGACCCGTTGCGCGTAACGTCTTAGTGGTCCGAGCGAGCTCAGAAATGAGGGCCCATGGCTGCCTGGGTTTACTTGATGGTAAGACGGAACGCCGACAACACCTGGGGCGTCATGGGCGCGGTGACACCGGGATTGCAGTTCAGTGAGCACGCCAGGGACGCTGACGTCCTGGCGAAATGTGGCGAGGAGGGATGGGAACTAGCCGCCGTCCTGCCGGGAAGCGACAGCTCACTGACTTATTATTTCAAGCGGGCTGAGGAGTAACTGCAGCCTCGGTCCGGGCCCGTTCGGCCCTGAGTAAGAGCGCTCACAACCTTTCGGCAGGCGACTATGGGTGACATCGACAGTCGCAACCCTAAAGGCCCCGCGGGGCCCGACGGGACGACCATTCCTTCGCCACATGGAGAACCCAGGCTTCCTGTCGTCCTGACGCTGCTCGTGGCCATGGTGATCCCTGTGTTGATGCCTGATGCCCTGGTGCTGTCCACGCGCTGGCTGGCCCCGAGCATTGTCTTCGTGCTGCTGGTCATCATGCTCGTCCTCGACCCGGGCCGGATCGACCGACGGAGCGTGCACCTCCACTGGTTGCGGATCGCTATCGTTTTGGTGCTCGCCCTCGGGACGTCGTACGCGACGGTCGCCCTGACGGTCGCGTTGGTACACGGTTCCGCCGCCATCACCAACTCGGCATCGGAATTACTTCGAACCGGAGCACTGGTTTGGCTCGCGCTGCTAATTACGTTTGGGTTCCTTTACTGGGAGCTCGACCTGGGGGGGCCGGGAGAACGCGCACACACGGAGCGGCAGTACCCCGACCTCGCCTTCCCTCAGGATATGAGCCCGGGGATCGCCCGGCCCGATTGGTACCCGACCTTTATCGATTACCTCTATCTGGGGCTTACAAATAACCTGGCCTTCAGCCCCACCGACGTCATGCCGTTGAAGCACTGGGCAAAGCTCGCTATGGGCCTCCAGTCGGTGGCCTCGCTCCTGGTCTTAGGGCTCGTGATCGCCCGGGCGGTCAATATCTTCAAGTGACGGCCGCAGTAACGGCCCTACTGGCGGGGAGCGAGGGCCTTTTCGGGAGCTAGGCACTTTTTTAGGGAGAAAGGGCCACTTTTTAGGGAGAAAGGGCGCTTTTTGGGCGCGGCGCCCGCAATTGGTTGCGCTACGGCGCGAGAAATGCCCCCGATCGCGACCGGAAGCTTAAGCTGCACCCAAAACACCCCTCGGCACGAGCAAAACGTGGCCAGGAGCTGACCTCGGGCCGCCCGCCCTCCCCGAGCTGCACCCGAAGCAGTCCTCGGCACGAGCAAAATACGCTAGGGACCGCCCCCAGGAAGCGCCGCTTCTCCAGCCTCACGGATCCTGCGGGCGGCTTCCCATGGCTTAGGCGCGCCGAAGATGGCCGAGCCAGCCACCAGCACCCGCGCCCCCGCCCGGACGACGATGGGCGCGGTTTCCTCGTCGATCCCACCGTCCACCTCGAGATTCGCCGCCAGCCCGCGCTGGTCGAGTTCGCGACGGACACGGGCAATTTTAGGAACCACCTCTTCTATGAAGCCCTGGCCGCCAAAGCCGGGGTGCACGGTCATGACCAGGACGAGGTCCGCCCGGTCCAGGAACGGGTCGATGGCGTCGTATGGCGTCTCAGGGTTGATGGCCAGGCCAGCGTGCAGGCCCAGCTTTCTCGCCTCGGCCAGAAGTTCGGATGAATCGCCGACTTCGACGTGCACGGTGCAGCCGTTGGCGCCCGCTTTTCGGAACGCCTCGAGGTAATCGCCCGGGTTGGTCATCATCAAGTGACAGTCGAAGAAAACGCCGGTATGTTTTCGAAGCGATTCGACGACCGGCGGCCCGATGGTCAGGTTCGGCACGAAATGGGCATCCATGATGTCCACGTGCAGCCAGTCACTTTCGGAGGCCACTTGGGCCACCGATTCCGCCAGTGCCCCGAAGTCGGCGGCGAGTAAGGACGGGGAGAGCCGTATCACCGGTGCCGATCCTACGCCAGGTGTCGTCCGAGGACGGACGTCTACCCGGACCGGCCTTGAGCAGGCACGGCCCGCCGGACCGGAGCGCCGCCGTCCACTCCACGAGGGGACGGCGCCAGGTCCTCGAGGGTGACGCCAGCTGTCTCGGGGTAGGCGATCACCAGCAAGACCACCAGCAACAGAGGGCCGACGGCCAGGGCTCCGAGGGCCGGGCCGAGCGTACCGAAATGCCCGGCCAGCGCCCCTACGGCCAGCAGCCCCGAGACTCCGCCTACGGCTGACGAGGCCGCCACCAGGCCGGCCGACCGTGCCCGGGACGTGGTGGCGAACAGCTCGGCCCCGTAGACGGCGAGCACGGGAGCGGTCGCGTATAGGAAAAACTGGCCGCACGTGGTGGCCATCCACATGAGCCAGCCGTGCGCCAGGTAGGACCAAAGCGTCGCGGCGGTCGCACCCGTGACACAAACGACGGCGACGGGCCGCCGTCCGTGCGTGTCCGCCAGGCGGCCCCCGACGAGCACGCCGAATGCGCCGATCGTGCCGGCGACCTGCTGGAGCACGGAAATGTCGAGAGCGCTGTAGTGACGCTGATGGCGCAAGAACTCGGTCTGGAACTGGGACGCCGGCGAGGCGAAGAGGGCAAACAGCACCGCGCCGGTGCACACGAGGACCAGGCGGCCGGCCGGCGATTGGAGACGCGGGCCCAGACTGCCGCGTGCCCAGCCGAGGAGCGACCCGGTTCCCACCTCCGTCGTTCCGGGCCGGCCACCGGCCCATGGTCAGCCCATAGCGCGGGCTCGGCGGGCTCCGATGGCGCCGGCTGCACGTAAGAACGCCCGGTGCCCGACGGCCTTCCCGGCCCTCGCGAGGTTCCCGCCCGATGCTCAGCCGCTTCTGCTGCCACCCAGCGCCGGCTCTCCGGCAACTGGTGAGCGCAGACGCCGACTACCGGCAGGCTCAGGAGGCTCAACCAGTAGAGCCACCGCCACCCTCCCGGGCTGGTCCCGGCCAACGGGAGGAGCAGCAGCGCCACGCCCCCGCCAAAGCCGGCGGCCATGCCGAGCACGCCCACCGCCCAGGCGCGACAGCCGCGGGGCACCTCCTCCACGGCCACCACGACGGCGGCTATTCCCGCCCCGGCCAGAAGGGCGCCGGCAGCTACCTGCGTCGCGGTCAGCCAGCCGATCGAGGGTGTGAAACCGCCCAGCTCACTCAGCACGGCGGCGGCTCCCGTGGCCCACAGCACTACCGAACGGCGGCCCCGCCGATCGGCCAGGACAAGGGCCAGGAGCGCAGGTAGCGCCGAAAGCTCGACCGACGCGAACACCACTCCCTGGCCGAACGTGCGGACGTGCATCTCGCTGGCCGCGTACGTGAGGGTTTCCGGCAAGAGAGTGGCCAGGAAACCCTGCACGCTTACGAGCGCAGCCAGCGTGGCTATCACGGTGGCCTGGCGTCTATCGAGGCGCTGCGGGGGGGCCCACCAGGGCAATCTCACTTCGTGCCGCGTTCCCCCGGTTTGGGTTCCCCCGGTTTGGGTTCCCCCGGTTTGGGTTCCCCCGGTTTGGGTTCCCCCCGTTTGGGTTCCCCCCGTTTGGGCTTCCCGCAATGGGGCCCCATCCGTTGGGGCTCCATCCGTTGGGGTTCTCACCCGGGCCTTCCCGAGCGAGTGGCGCAGCGGCAGGGCGAGCAGCCACGACCACCAGGGCAGGCCGACCGTGAGTTCCACTACCTGACGGGCCCTGTACTTGTCGCCTCCGAGGGGCTCGACTTCGACGGTCCGCCGGTACGAGGCCAGGGGCCCTTCAGCCTGACGGAAGGACGCAAACGTCCCGTCGCTGGCCGTGCCGTCGACGGCCTCGAGCACTAACCCATCACGAGGGGACATGAGCGCCGCCGCCGCCGAGCCGCCGGTCACGACGACCTCGGTGTTCACCCGGGCCATTTCAGGCGCCGCGCCGGCTCAGCGCGCTCAGCCGGATGAAGGCGCCAGCAGCGGCGACACCGATCTGGGCCCGAACGACCGGTAGAGCTCCGCGTATGCAGCCGTGGCGTCGACGAGCTGGCTGATGCTCACCCATTCGTCGATCCCGTGCGCCTGAGCGATGTTGCCCGGCCCGCAAACCACGGCCGGGATACGGGCCTGGTTGCGCACGAACCTGGCATCCGTGGTGAAGGTCATCCCGATGGTGGCCGGCGTGGTCCCTGTAACAGACAAGATGGACTGCCTGACCAACTCGGCGAAGGGGTGGTCGGGGCTCATCTCGCTGCCCTCGCCGTAGTCAAATACCTCGATCTCGTACTCGATCCCCTCGAGCCCGGCCGCCTTGAGGCGGCGGCGCAGGCCCCCGATCGCCTCATCGAGGCTCATACCCGGTAAAAGACGGCGATCGAAGCCGACGCGAGCTTCTTCGGCCACTATGTTGACGGCGCTGCCGCCGCGGACCGTCCCAATGTTCGCGGTCGGGGCACCGAGCAAAGGGTGCTCTGGGTCTCCGAAGTCCGCCGCGTGGAGAGCCAGCACGATCTGGGCGGCGTGCTCGACGGCGGAGACACCTTCACGCGGCCGGCTGCCATGCCCGGGTCGGCCCTTGATGATGATCTCGCCCTGGAGCAGGCCCCGTTCCGCCACGGAAACGGCGAGGCCGGTCGGTTCCGGGACGAGGCAGGCGTCGCCCTGTAGCAGCCCGGACTCCATCAGGACCCGGGTACCGAGGCTCCCGCCCCGCTCCTCGTCCGCCACGAACTGGAAAACGATGTCGCACTCCGGCTGGTAACCGGCGGACTCGAGCGTGCCGAGAGCACAGATGGCGGCCGCTATCCCCCCTTTCATGTCCGCGCTGCCGCGACCGTAGAGACGGTCGTCGACGACCTTCGGGTCGAACGGGCCGTGAGCCAGCGGCTGGCCACCACCGGTACGACGTCGGTGTGGCCATTGACCATGAGGGTGGGCCGGCGGGCGGCGGCGGCCGGCTGGTCCTGCCCGGCCGCTGCGGGATGGGGTGGCAACCGGGCTATGAGAGACAACCGTCCCGGGGCGGGCTCGACCCTCTCCCATACCGGTTGCCACGGCGCCAATGCTTCTCGAAGGACGTCCTCGGCCGCCGCTTCGTGGCCAGGAGGGTTCGAGGTATCGATCGCTACCAATGCCCGAGCCAGTTCGGTTAGTTTGCCGGAGTCGACGTAATCCCGCACGGGACCGAGACTACTGGCCGCCGGGGCGGCTCAGCCGGCCGGGCAGCTAGGGCGGGCAGGGGTAAACCCGGCCGGGCACCCAACCCGGCAGCCCAACCCGCAGCCAAGCACGCGGCGGGAACCGCCTTAGGAAGACTTGGCCCAGGCCACCAGGCCCAGCTCTGTTGGCACCGGGAGGTCACTGTGGCAGGGCAGGACGCGGACCGTGAACCCGTGACGGCCGGCGACGTCGCAGACGAAGCTGCCTTTCCAGAGGTCCACACCTGGCGTTTCGCTCTGTCCGGCCAGTTCCATGCGCACCACCTGCCAATCGGCGAGGTCGTCGTTAGCGGTCACGGGCCCCTGGAGCAGCTCCACAGAAACTTCGCCTGGGCCCAGGTCCCCCAGGGCCACCTCGGCGGTGGCGCTCCGGGTCGCCCCCAGATCAGTCACGAGTGCGGTCGAGTCGACATCGACAGACACCACCGCCACCGTTCCCCACGCTTCATGCACGCGCCTCTTCCAGGCGGCCAGGTCCTTGGCCTTGGCGTAGCTACGGGCGCTCAATGTGTCAGCGCTTTTGGCCATCGGCTCGTACATTTGTGTGACGTAGTCCCGGACCATGCGCGAGGCCTGCACGCGTGGCCCGAGCGTGCTGAGCGAGTCCTTTATACGGACCACCCACTGGCGCGGGAAGCGGTCGCCGCCGCGGTCGTAGTACAGGGGGACGACCTGGCGCTCGAGGATTTCGAACAGGCTGTTGGCCTCCACCTCGTCTCGCCGCTGGACGTCGCCATAAGACTCGGCCGACGCGATCTGCCAGCCGTTCTTGCCGTCGAACATCTCGTCCCACCAGCCGTCGAGCACCGAAAGGTTGAGCGCCCCGTTGAGGGCCGCCTTCTGGCCGCTGGTGCCGCTCGCCTCCATAGGGCGGCGGGGGTTGTTCAACCACACGTCGCAGCCCTGCAGGAGCATGCGGGCCACGGCGATGTCGTAGTCCTCGATGAAAGCCGTCCGGTGCCGCAATGCCGGCTCGGCCGTGAACTGCAGCAGCTGACGGATCATTTCTTTGCCGAGGTCGTCGGCCGGGTGGGCCTTACCGGCGAAGACGATCTGAGCGGGCCGTTTGGGGTCGAGGAGGAGAGCTGTCAGCCGCTCAGGTTGGGATAGGAGCAGGGTCGCCCGTTTGTACGAAGCGAAGCGGCGAGCAAAACCGATCGTTAGCAGGGTGGGGTCGAGGGCCTCGTCCGCCCAGGCCGCATCGATGGGGGACACGCCCTTTTCGAGGAGGGATGCCTTCAGGCGGGCCCGCACAAACCCCACGAGGGCCTCTTTGCCCTGCTCTCGGGCTCGCCACAGTTCGTCGTCGCGCGCTTCGGAGATGCGTGCCCAATCGGCCGCCGCCGGCCTCTTCCCAAGAGGGGTTGACGTACTTGGTGAACAGGTCGCTCATCGCCGGCGAGACCCATGTCCGGCCGTGCACCCCGTTGGTGATGGACTGGATCGGCACCTCTTCCACCGGCACGGACGGGAAGAGCTGCTGGAACATCAGCCGGCTGGTATGCCCGTGAAGCTTGGACACGGCATTGGACATGCTGGCCAGGCGCAGGCCCATGACAGCCATGTTGAAGGGCGCGTTGGTAGGTTCTCCCGGCGCGTGGCCAAGTGCCATCAAGTCGTCGATGCCGACCCCGCACTCGTGCGCCCATCCGGAAAAGTATTTCTCGATGAGCTCAGCCGGGAACCTGTCGATCCCGGCCGGTACCGGTGTATGGGTGGTGAATATGGTCCCGGCCCTGTTGGCCTCGATCGCTTCCGGGAATGACAGGCCATGGTCCGACCACGAGTTGGCGGACTCTCTCCAGGCTCAGGAAACCGGCGTGACCCTCGTTGGAGTGGAATATCTGCGGCCGCTCGTGGAGAGCTTCCAGCGCCCGCACCCCGCCGATACCCAGGAGGATCTCCTGGCGCAGCCGGTGCTCGGTGCCCCCGCCGTAGAGCCGGTCCGTCACGGCCCGCAGGTCGTCGGGGTTCTCGTCGATATTCGCGTCGAGTAGGTACAGTTTCACCCGTCCGACGTAGGCGACCCACAACTGGGCGATGAGCGCCTGCCCGGCCAGGTCAACGGTGATCCTGGTGCCGTTCACCGGCGTCAGGGCCATGGCATTGGGGTCCATCACGGGGTAGCGCTCTTCTTGCCACCCATCCGCATTTAGCCGTTGGCGGAAATAGCCTTCCCGGTATAGCAGGCCGACTCCGACCATCGGCACCCCGAGGCTGCTGGCCGCTTTCAGATGGTCTCCGGCCAGGATCCCGAGCCCGCCCGAGTATTGCGGCAGCGCCTCCGCGATGCCGAACTCGGGCGAAAAATAGGCCACTTTGGTGAGTGCCGAACGACCGCGGTCCTGGAACCAGCGGTGGACGCTCATGTACCGGCGAAGGTCCGCATGGATTTCGCCGAGGAAGGACATGAAGGCGTTGTCCCTAGCCAGGGCCTCCAACCTCTCCCGGGCCACGAGCGAGAGTACCTGGACCGGGTCGTGCTGGGTGCGTTCCCACAAATAGGGGTCCACCCAGCGGAAGACGTCGCGGGTCCTGTCGTCCCAGGACCAGCTCAGGTTGAACGCCAGCTCTTGAAGGGGGGCCAACGGCTCCGGCAGCCGGGCCCTGACGGTGAAGCTCCGGAAGGCTTTCATCTTCGGCAAAGGTACCAAGCTGGACGCGCTCTATACCTCACTGAGCCGTGATGGCCACTTGTTTGGCTCCCCGATAGCTCGATGCCTATAGCTTGGGGCGGGTGACGACTGACGACGTCCGCACGTCTACGACCCGGCGGTCCCGCTCCGTGACGGCGAAGCCCCCCGACCGTGCCGAGGCAGGTCCCACTGCTGCGCATAGTGGTCCAGGACGTGCGGCCCTCTACTCCCCACGGCCGGCCAGCCAAAGCCGTCGCCGGCGAACTTACCCCGGTCACGGCCAACATCTTCAAGGAGGGCCACGACATCCTGGCGGCCAGGGCGCTACTGCGCCGGGGTGGGGAAGTAATGGCGAGTAGTCCCATGACGAACACGGGGAACGACGAATGGGCGGGCTCCGTTAACCCCTCTCGAGGTGGGCGCCCACGAACTGGTCATAGAGGCCTGGACAGACCGCTATGCGACCTGGGCTCACAAAGCCGTGATCAAGCTCGCCGCCCGTGACGACGTAGCGACGGAAGTCGCGGAGGCCATGGCCCTCCTGTCCGAAGCGTCTGCTCCCGAGGGTTCTGGTGTTCCCGGGGGTTCTGGTGTTCCCGGGGGTTCTGGTGTTCCTGGGGGTTCTGGCCCTGGCTCAACACCAGGCGGCTCTCCTGCCGGCGCCATGAGCCACGACGGTGACCACGTGGCTAGAGCACTGGCCGCGCTGAGCAGCCCCGACCTCGACGACGCCAGCCGCATAAATGTGGCTTTGTCTGCGTCGGTGGGCCGTGCTCTGGCCGGGCCCCGATCGGCCACCGACCTCACTACGGCGCCCCCGGTGCCGCTCTGGGTTGACCGCCCCCGGGCGGCGGTGGGGGCCTGGTACGAGCTTTTCCCCCGCAGCTTCGGAGGCTTGCGGGGGGCGGCTGGAGAAGTCCCGCGGCTGGCCGAACTCGGCTTCGACGTCCTATACGTCCCGCCCGTTCACCCGATTGGGCACACATTCCGCAAAGGAAAGAATAATTCGCTCCTCGCCGGGAAGGGAGACCCAGGTAGCCCGTGGGCCATCGGCTCGGAGGAAGGTGGGTTCACGTCCCTCCACCCCGCCCTCGGGAATTTCGACGACTTCGATTTCTTGGTCCAGTCCGTCGAAGAGCACGGGATGGAACTGGCCATGGACTACGCCCTGAACTGCTCCCCCGACCACCCCTGGGTGAGGGAACACCCCGAATGGTTCCACCATCGCCCTGACGGCTCTATTGCCTACGCCGAAAACCCGCCCAAAAAATACCAGGACATCTACCCCCTCAATTTCTGGCCCAGTAAAGAGGCCGACCGGGTGGCCTTGTGGCAAGCTTGCAAGGCTATAATCGATTTCTGGTCCGATCGTGGCGTCAGGATCTATCGGGTGGACAACCCGCATACGAAGCCATTCGCGTTTTGGGAATGGATGATAGGTGAGCTCCGAAAGGAAAGGCCGGATTTGGTCTTCCTGGCCGAGGCGTTTACGAGGCCCAAGCAGATGGCCCATTTGGCCGAGGTCGGTTTCTCGCAGAGCTACACGTATTTTACGTGGCGTGTCGGCCAGTACGGGCCCGAAGGCCTGCGCACCTATGTCGAAGAACTCGCCCACACGCCGCTGGTGGACTACATGCGGCCGAACTTCTGGCCCAACACGCCGGATATCATCTCGGGGCCGCTGCGGGGCGGGCCACCCTCCGCGTTCGCCCTCCGTTACATCCTGGCCGCCACCCTCTCCCCCTCATACGGCGTATACAGCGGTTACGAGCTGTGCGAGAACCAGCCGGCTTCGGCTGATAACGAGGAGTACCTCAACTCCGAGAAGTACGAAATAAAACATAGGGATTTCTGGCGCCCTGGCTCGCTGGCGCCCCTGTTCGGCGCCATCAACGCCATCCGCCGCCGGCACCGGGCCTTCGCATCGCTGCGCACGGTCCATTTCCATGCCTCTGACAACCCGAATGTACTCGTGTTCTCGAAGACGGCCGACGACGGCAGCGACGCCGTCCTTGTCGTCGTCACGCTGGACCCTTATTCGACCCAGGAGGCCACGCTTCACCTGGACATGTCGGTCCTGGCCGATCGGGTACCGACCTGGTTCGAGGTTTACGACGAGCTCTCGGGGGAGACCTATAGTTGGGGCGCGCACCCATACGTGAGGTTCGACCCTTGGCGGCGCGTCGCTCATGTACTGAACGTTCGGGGCTAACTGTAAAGTGACGACGGGGGGCGCACATTGGCCAAGGTAAGGCCCGTTTCGGGGACGGCCAGTAAGGACGTTCGCTGGTACCAGAGAGCCGTTTTTTACGAGGTCCTGGTCAGAGGTTTCTTCGACTCCAACGACGACGGCACGGGGGACATCCCGGGGTTGATCAGCAAGCTGGACTATATCCAGTGGTTGGGCGTCGACTGCATCTGGCTGCTCCCGTTTTATCAGTCCCCGTTGCGGGACGGCGGGTACGACATTTCCGATTATTGGACGGTCCTGCCCGAGTACGGCCAGGTCGCCGACGTCGCTAAATTGGTCGACGATGCCCACCGTCGGGGCATAAGGGTGATCGCCGACCTCGTTATGAACCACACGAGCGATCAGCACCCCTGGTTCCGTGAGTCCCGTCAGGACCGGGCCAACCCGAAGGCCGATTGGTACGTCTGGAGCGACGATGACCAGCGTTATCGCGACGCCCGCGTCATTTTCGTCGACACCGAGAAATCGAACTGGGAATGGGATCCGCAGCGTGGGCAGTATTTCTGGCACCGTTTTTTCTCTCACCAGCCGGACCTCAACTATGACAACCCCGACGTGGCCGACACGATGCTCGATGTGGTCCGTTATTGGCTCGACGTCGGCCTCGATGGGTTCCGTCTGGACGCGGTGCCCTATCTTTTCGAACGCGACGGGACCGACGGTGAAAACCTGCCCGAGACGCATGAGTACCTGAGGAGGCTGCGCAAAGAGGTCGACTCGCTGTACCCGGGCAAAGTGCTCTTGGCCGAGGTCAACCAGTGGCCCGAAGATGTGGTCCAGTACTTCGGCGATGGCGACGAGTGCCACATGTGCTTTCATTTCCCCCTCATGCCGCGGATGTTCATGTCCGTGCGTCGGGAACAGCGGTACCCCATCACGGAGATCCTCGCTCGCACACCGGAGATACCGGAGGGCTGCAGCTGGGGAATTTTCCTCCGCAACCATGACGAGTTGACCCTCGAAATGGTCACGGACGAAGAGCGGGACTACATGTACTCGGAGTACGCCAAAGATCCGCGGATGAAGCGAAATATCGGCATCGGCCGGCGCCTGGCCACGCTGGTAGACAACGACCGCAGGGTGGCCGAACTGCTCCACTCCCTCTTGTTCAGCCTGCCCGGCTCGCCCGTGCTCTACTACGGGGACGAGATCGGCATGGGCGACAACATCTACCTCGGCGACCGGGACGGTGTGCGGACACCGATGCAATGGGCTCCCGACCGCAATGGCGGCTTTTCACGGGCCGACTTCGCCCAGTTGTACCTGCCGCCCCTTATGGACCCTGTCTATGGGTACCAGGCCGTCAACGTCGAGGCCCAGATGCGCAACCCCAGCTCGCTGCTGCATTGGATGCGCCGGATGCTCGAGGTGCGACGCCAACACCCGGTCTTCGGAACGGGCAGTATAGAGATCGTATCTACCGACAACCCATCTGTGCTCGCCTACATCCGGGTCGCAACCGGAGGCGAAGGGGAGGCCCGCAAGCCCCGCACCACCAGGCGGGCCTCGAGCGAGCCGAGCCCGGAAGGTACCGCCGGGCCGGGTGACACCGTGCTCTGTGTGAGCAACCTTTCCCGTTTTGCTCAGCCCGCCCAGTTACCTCTCCAACGCTGGGAGGGTATGACACCGATAGAGCTTTTAGGGCGTACCCCGTTCCCGCCCATCGGTGAGCTGCCGTATTTCGTGACGCTGCCGCCGTACGGGTTCTATTGGTTCGGTCTGGTGCCGGGGGCGTCGAGCCCGACTGGAGATGGATGATGGACCAAGAGCCGTTGTTGCCGTGGGCACCCCCTCCCGAATTGCTGCTGAACGTCGGTGGCTACCTCGCCAACCGGCGCTGGTATGCGAAGGACGCGCCGCCGAGATCACTGAGCGTGGTCGACTCCGGCTGCCTGGCGGAGTTGAGGGGCTCCGCTCGGCTGTTGTGGGCCCTGGTCGAGGCGGACGGCGCTCTCTACCAACTGGTGATCGCCGAGCGGCCTACGGCCGACGGCGCCGGGCACCTGCAGGGTCACGAAAACGCGCTGATAGGCACTATAGGTGACCGGATGTACTACGGCGCCAGCATCGACAGCGAGATGGCCGTGGCCCTCTTGCGGGCGGCGAGCGGCGGGCTAGAGGAGGCCGAACGGGCGCGCCCGATCGTCGCTGAGCAGTCCAACACGTCGCTCGTCTATGACGACCGCCTGATCTTGAAGCTGTTCCGCCGGCTCTCGCCGGCGCCAACCCTGACGTGGAAGTGACCGAGGCGCTGGCCCACACCGGCTTCAGCCACATCGCTCTTCCCCTTGTCCGCTGGCAGCGCGATGGCCACGACCTGGCTCTCGGGCAGCAGTACCTGGTTGGAGGCACTGACGGCTGGGCGCTGGCGCTTACCTCGCTGCGCGATTTCTACGGGGCCAGCGCCGAGGACCCCACCAGCCCGGCCATGTCTGGCGGCGATTTCGCGGGCGAAGTATCCCGGTTGGGCCAGATGACCGCTGACATGCACCTCGCCATGGCCGAGGCCTTTGGCCTCTCTACCAATGGTTTGGCTGACTATTGGCCGGCGTTGGTCGCCTCGATCGACGAACGCCTCGAGGGGCAGGGGCCGGAGCTGATGAGCTCGGCCAGGCCGTTGCTCAGACGTCTGGCCGAGGTACATGACCCGGGGCCAGCCGTCCGTGCCCACGGCGACTACCACCTGGGCCAGGTGATGCGCTCCGACAACGGCTGGTACGTCCTGGACTTCGAGGGGGAGCCGAACCGTCCGCTGCCAGAACGCCAACGGCCGACTTCGGTCCTGAAAGACGTAGCGGGCATGCTGCGGTCGCTCCAATACGCCTCCCGCTTCGCCCTCAGAGAACGGGCCGAGAACGACCCCGCCCTCCTCGAGCAGCTCGCCCGGGCGTGGGAGGACCGCAACGGAGCGGCCTTCTTGCGGGCCTACTACGACACCAAGGGGATCGAGGACCTGTTACCAGCCGACGGGGCCGACCGCGCCGCCGTGCGGGTGGCGTTCGAGCTGGACAAGGCGCTCTATGAGGTGGCTTATGAGGAGGCCTACAGGCCAGACTGGGTGCCGATCCCCCTCGCCGCTCTCCGGCGACTGCTGTCCCACCCGGTCGAGGAGCTCCTGGCCGGGTCGTTCGAACCGGTCGATGAGGTTGGCGGAAGTGAGGCGCCCGGGTTTTGAGGAGATAACCAAACTATGACCAACACTGCCGTGCGCGGCACCGGACCGTCCAAGGGCCAGCCAGCACCGAAGACGGGCGACGTCGAGAAACAGATCGTCCCCGACCCTCACCAGGTCGAACTCCTGGTGCAGGGCCGCCACTACGACCCCCACTCCCTGCTCGGCCGGCACGGCGGAGTAGTGCGGGCCTTCCGCCCGGCTGCGACCGAGATGTTCCTAATCGCCACCGGCGCCGGCCCGGAGCGGCCGATCTTGCAACGGACCGCTATGCACGAGATCCACCCCGCCGGGTTGTGGGAAGGCGCGCTCGACCTGAGTGCCCCCGGCTACCGCTTGGAGGCCATTTACGGTTCGGCCGGCGCACCTGGCTTCGTGTTCGAAGACCCATACCGCCTGTGGCCGACCCTGGGCGACCTGGACCTGCACCTTTTCAACGAGGGCCGGCACCATCGTCTCTGGGAGGTGCTCGGCGCCCACCCCCGCACTCACGAGGGTGTCACCGGGACGGCGTTCGCCGTCTGGGCGCCCAATGCCAAAGCGGTCCGGGTGGTAGGGGACTGGAACTTCTGGGACGGTCGTCTGCACCAAATGCGGGCGCTCGGTCATTCGGGGGTCTGGGAGCTGTTCATACCGGGCGCCCAGCCCGGCGCCCGCTACAAGTTCGAGCTGGTCACGGCGGACGAACGGCTGATCTTGAAGGCGGACCCCTTCGCCTATGCAACGGAGATCCCTCCAGGGACGGCGTCGGTGGTCGCCGAGCCGCCCGCTCATGCCTGGGACGATGGGCCCTGGATGGCCAAACGGGCCGAGGGCGACCCGCTGGCCAAGCCGATGACCATCTACGAGGTCCACCTGGGCTCCTGGCGCTGGGCGACCGGCGACGCCGGCGGCGGCGGCCGGCCTCTGTCATACCTGGAGCTGGCCGAGCAGCTGCCCAGGTACGTGGCCGAAATGGGCTTTACTCATGTGGAGTTCCTGCCCGTGGCCGAGCACCCGTTCGGCGGCAGTTGGGGATATCAGGTGAGCGCCTACTACGCCCCGACCGCTCGCTTCGGCTCGCCCGACGACTTCAGGACGCTCGTGGATGCCTTGCACCGCAGCGGCATCGGGGTGATCGTGGACTGGGTCCCGGCCCATTTTCCTCGTGACGAGTTCGCTCTGGCCCGGTTCGACGGGACCGCGCTTTACGAGCACGCCGGCCCCATGGGTTCGCACCCCGACTGGGGGACCCTGGTGTTCAACCTGGGTCGTCATGAAGTCAGCAATTTCCTGGTGGCAAATGCCATTTTTTGGCTGAAAGAGTTCCACGTGGACGCGCTTAGGGTCGATGCAGTGGCATCGATGCTCTACCTCAATTACTCCCGAAAACCGGGGGAATGGGTGCCGAACGAATTTGGCGGGAACGAGAACCTCGAAGCCGTCGCCTTCTTGAAAGATCTGAACGAAGCGGTCTTTTCGGTGTGCCCCGGGGCCACCACCATCGCCGAGGAATCGACGGCGTGGCCGGGCGTTTCCCGGCCTACTTACCTGGGTGGGCTTGGTTTTGGGTTCAAGTGGAACCTGGGGTGGATGCACGACACCCTCAGGTATTTCGAGACCGACCCTCTTTACCGCCGGTTCCACCAGAACGACCTGACTTTCGGGCTCCTATATGCCTGGCACGAGAACTTCATCCTGCCTTTCTCCCACGACGAGGTCGTGCACGGCAAGCGGTCGATGCTGTCCAAGATGCCCGGCGACCGCTGGCGCCAACTCGCCAACCTGAGGGCGCTTTATGCCTGGATGTGGGCCCACCCGGGCAAGAAGCTAATTTTTATGGGCAGCGAGCTGGGCGAAGAGCGGGAGTGGGACAACGATAGGCCCCTCGACTGGTGGATGCTCGACCAGTGGACCGACCACGAGAAGTTGCGGCGCCTGGTGGCCGAGCTCAACAAGCTCTATCGGGCCCAGCCGGCGCTATGGGAACAGGATTACAACCCCGACGGGTTCCGCTGGATAGATGCGACCGACGCCGACCATAACGTTCTTTCCTTCTGGCGTACGCGCAGCAGCGGGGAGCACGGTGCGCCGGATGGCAGCTCACCGCATTACGAAATCGAGGTTTCGTGGCCCAACGTCCCCGCCAGCGACGTCGTGGCGTGCGTGGCCAACTTCTCACCCGTGCCTCAAGTCGGCTACCGGCTGGGGTTGCCGAGGCCAGGTCGCTGGCTCGAGTTGCTCAACACGGATGCCCAGGAGTGGGGCGGAAGTGGGCTCGGGAACATGGGCGAGGTCACGGCCGAGGATGTCGGCTGGCACGGGTTTGCCAATTCGGCCGAATTAGTTGTGCCCCCTCTAGGCGTGTTGTGGCTGGCACCCGCACCCTTATCATGACGGGGCGCCAGACCGTTGCGCCCGGGGGCAAATGGAACCCGCGGTGGGCCTTCTGGCGTAACCTTTAAGCAGTGAGCAGAAATTCGACGGGGCGCCGAGAAGGTCGCCAGGGCCGAGCGGGGCGTCGCGGGTTTGGCGTCGGTGGGACAGCGATCCTGATGATCGGTTGTCTCGTGGTTGGCGCCCTCGTCGCGGTCGCCGTTATGGGGGGCCTGGCCGCCAGCAAGAACAACGCCGCCGCCAATACCGGCGCCAATGCCGATGCCAATTCCGGGCAGACGGTCGCGCCCACCACGGCCGCCGCGCCTGTGACTACTCGAGCGCGTAACTACTACTACGCAGCGAGTGACTACCACGACGAGCCGGGCGGCGGCGCTCGCCGTATTGCGGTCGCGGGTGGTCGTCGCCCCAGCCAACGGGGCTCCCCACTGGAGCCTGAGCGTGCCTGTCAGCGTGCGTGCGACCGGCGCCAAGGTCGAGAGGGTACACATCACGGGTGGCCCCGGCACTCACGTCCTGGCGGGTGCTCTCGACCCGTACACGGGCGTATGGCACTCGACCGGGACCCTGTTCCCGAGCACCACGTACACGGTCGCTTATGTGGTCGCGGGACGTGTGGGGACGGCCACCGGCCTGACCGCCGAAGGGTCAAGGACCTTCGCGACTCCGGCGCCCTCGCCAGCGGAAACCATTTCGGCAAATGTGTTCCCAACCCCGGGCATATCGGTCGGGATCGGCGAGCCGATCATTTTCATGTTCTCTCAACCCGTCGACACTTATGCGGCCCAGCAGGCTGTCCTGTCTCACCTCCATATCTCGATGAGCAAGCCGGTCGCCGGCGGATGGCACTGGTTCAGCTCCGTCGAATTGCATTTCCGGCCTACGCATTACTGGCCCGTCGGCGACGGTGTGAACGTCTCGGGCAACCTCAACGATTGGGATGTGGGCGGCGGCCAATGGGGAGCCGGAACGTTGTCGACGTCGTTCATCATCGGTGAGAGCCGCGTCTCCACGGTCAACCTGGCCACGCACGAGATGACGGTGACACAGGACGGCAAAGTCCTCTACAGCTGGCCGATAAGTGGCGGGTCCACGCAATACCCCACCATGAACGGCACTCATATCGTCATGGACAGGCAATCGGAAGTCGACATGAACTCGGCCACTGTCGGCATCCCCCAGGGTTCTCCCGGTGCCTACAACGAGAAGGTCTACTGGGATGTCCATATCTCCGATAGTGGCGAGTACGTCCACGCCGCCCCGTGGAGCGTCGGGTCCCAGGGCTTTCAAAACGTGTCTCATGGCTGCGTCAACCTGAGCCCGGACCGGGCCGACGTCTTCTTCCACCTGAGCAGGGTAGGGGACCTCGTCCAGGTCCTTGGTGGTCCCAGGCCGGCTGTCATGGGCGACCATGGCGTGATGGACTGGTCGTTCGGCCCCTCGAGCGTGACGTGGACGCCGGCCAACGTCACGCAGCTCACGACGTCGGTGACTACCATACCGACCACGACTACTCCGCCGCCACCGGGCGCCCCGACCTAAGGACGGCGGCAGCCAAACCGGCGCAGGGTGGCTCGGGTCCTAGCGCGGTCGCCCGGGCCGCGACGTGTGCCGCCCGAGTCCCGGGGGGCCGCTCAAGGCTCAGAGCCCCGTGCCACTAGCTTGCAGGATATGCCGGCATACCTGGACCACGCGGCCACCACGCCCCTTTGCCCCGAAGCCTTCGAGGCTATGGAGCCCTGGCTGGCGGGCCGCTTCGGGAACCCTTCCGGCTCGCACTCGGTGGCTAGAGCGGCCCGCCAGGCCGTCGATGAAGCGCGGGACAAGGTGGCCGCCGTCCTCGGCACGGCTCCCGGTGACGTCGTTTTCACCGCCAGCGGCACGGAGGCGGCCAACCTCGCCGTTATCGGCCGGGCGCGAGCGGCGGGGGGAACGGTGGTGGTCAGTGCTGTCGAACACCACGCCGTGCTCCACGCCGCCCAAGCGGCGGAGCGCTCGCTCGGGACCTCAGTTCGAATTGTTGGAGTCGGAAGTGATGGCGTCGTTGACCTCGACGCTCTGGCCGGAGCCCTCGACGAGACCGTCAGCGTCGTGTCCGTCCAGCTGGTCAACAGCGAGGTGGGTTCGGTCCAGCCCCTGGCCGACGTGGCCCGGCTCGTCCACCGGCGCGCTCATGCTGCGGTGCTCCATACGGACGCCGTTCAAGCCGTGCCGTGGTTCGACGTGGCCGAGCGCGCCGCCGCCGCCGACATGGTCAGCGTCAGCGGGCACAAGTTCGGCGGCCCGCAGGGCGTCGGCGCCCTCGCCTTCCGGCGCCCTATCAGGTTGGAGCCACTCGTCTACGGCGGCCCGCAGGAAAGGGAACGACGGGCCGGCACCCACAACGTCGCCGGCATAGTCGGCATGGCCGCCGCCCTGGCAGCGACGGCCGCCCACAGGGCCGCAGCCCGCACGCGCGTCGGCGGGCTGCGCCAGCGGCTGGCTGACGGCCTGCTCGCCAGCACGCCCGGCGCGCACGAGACCGCTGCTGGCCACGAACGCGCCCCTGGCCATTGCCACCTCGTGATCGACGGGGTCGAAAGCGAGGCCCTTCTCGTCGTTCTCGACGAGCTCGGCGTGGCCGCGTCCGCCGGCTCGGCGTGTGCCAGCGGCGCCATGGAGCCGAGCCACGTCCTCTTGGCCATGGGCTACTCGCCGTCGCAGGCACTCGGGGCATTGCGCCTGACGCTCGGGCACACCACGACCGAAGCGGACGTAGACCTGGCCCTTCAGGCGGTGCCGGCGGCGGTGGCCCGTTTGCAGGGGTCGGGTAACCGAGGTTGGGCTCAGCCGGCGGAGTCGGCGCCCCTTGCCGCCGCCTCGACGAAGGGCCGCTAGTGCGCGTCCTGGTCGCCATGTCCGGAGGGGTGGACTCGTCCGTCGCTGCCGCTTTGATGCGGCGAGAAGGCCATGAGGTCGTCGGGGCCACGATGAAGCTCTGGGGAGGCCCCTCGGACTCGGGCTGCTGCTCGGTGGCCGACGTCGAGGACGCCCGCCGCGTAGCGCAGCAGCTCGGCATCGCCCACCACGTGTTCAACTTCACGGGGGAATTCGAACGTGACGTAGTCCGGCCCTACGTTTCCGGTCACGAGAGCGGCCGGACGCCGAACCCCTGTATCGCGTGCAACGCTCACTTGAAGTTCGACCGGTTCCTGGAGCGGGCGGCCCTGCTGGGCTTCGACGCCATTGCTACCGGCCACCATGCGCGGGTGGTGACCTCTGGCCCCGGGTCGGCCTGGCAGTTGCGCCGCGGCCGCGATGCGGCCAAGGACCAGTCCTACGTCCTGTACATGTTGGGCCAGACCGAACTGCTCCCGCCTGCGGTTGCCGATCGGGGAGATGACCAAGGAAACGGTTCGTCGGCTGGCGGACGAGCTGGGCCTGCGTACGGCGACGAAACCGGATAGCCAGGACGTCTGCTTCATATCGAAGGATGCAGGTAGAGGGGGCTTTCTCTCCGAGCGCATGCCGATCGGGAGCGGGCGTCTGGTCACGACCGCGGGCGACGATATCGGCCCTGTCCAGGCGCTCGAAATCCTCACTATCGGCCAGCGCCGCGGCCTCGGCCTCCAGGCGCGCTCGCTCCCCGAACGCCGTTACGTGGTCGATGTCGACCTGGAGAGCCGGACGGCGACGGTCGGCACCCTGGAGGACCTCCTGGTGACGAGGACGGAGGTGGCCGACGTCTCGTGGTCGGCCGGCACCCCTCCTCCGTCCGGCACCGTCGTCGAGGCGCAGCTGAGCGCCCACGGCCGGCCTCTCCCGGCGCGATGGGAGGGTGACGCCCGATCGGGCGTAGTCACCTTCGACGAGCCCACGCGGCGGGTTGCTCCTGGTCAGGCGGTCGTACTGTACGACCCCGGGGTGGACGGGGCCGACCTCGTGCTCGGGGGCGGCACCGCCCTCTGACC
The DNA here is from genome assembly GCA_963750465.1 of uncultured Acidimicrobiaceae bacterium. Classification (GTDB taxonomy): domain Bacteria; phylum Actinomycetota; class Acidimicrobiia; order Acidimicrobiales; family Palsa-688; genus Fen-671. The sequence continues at coordinate 597,163 of CAVVRE010000037.1, read as the reverse complement.
CTCTAGCCTTCTCGTTCTCGGCCGGCGGGGCGCTCTGGCTCGGTGGACCTCGGGGCGTAGATAACTGGGCACAGCCCGGTCGGCAAGCGGCCCGCTGTGGGCCCTTTCCCTCGGTGGGCCCGCCCGGCGTGGATAAGTGGACACAGCCCGGCCGGCAAGAGGCCCGCCGGAGCCACTTTTCGACCCGCGAGCCGCGCCGTGGCCACTTTTGCCCGGAATTCGGGCAAAAGTAGGCATCGGCGGTGGGCAAACCTTGGTCGGCGGCTGAAGGGCGGCCGCTCGACTCGGCTGAAGGGCGGCTGGCTGTTCGGGCGTTCGGGCCGCTCGGCCGCTGTTTCGTTGGGGCGCGGGGCCGCTGAGCGGCGGGATGGTCCCCGCACCTCGGTAGCCTTGTGGACCATGGCCGAGGAACACTTCGCCCAACGAGCCGACGAGCTGGCGGAGCTCATCGCCCACCACAACCGTCGGTATTTCGAACTCGACGACCCCGAGATCAGCGATGCCGAGTACGACGAGCTGGTCCGTGAGCTGGCCAAGCTCGAGCGCGACCACCCTGAGGTGGTCACGGGCGAGTCACCCTTGCAACAGGTAGGTGGAGCACCCGTCGGCCTCTTTACGGAGGTGCGCCACCGTACCCCGATGATGTCGCTCGACAAAACGGTGAGCTACGAAGAACTGCTGGCCTGGGGCAAGCGGATGGAGCGTTACATATCGGGCGAGGTGGCGTTCAATTGTGAGCTGAAGATCGACGGCCTGGCCATGTCGCTACTTTACGCGGCGGGTCGGCTGGTCACGGCGGCCACCAGGGGAAATGGCGAGGTTGGCGAGGATGTAACCCCCAATGTGGCCACCATCGGAGCGGTTCCGAAGCAATTGGGGCCCGGCGCTCCCGACAGCCTCGAAGTGCGGGGTGAGATCTACATGACCGTACGGGCCTTTGAAGAACTCAACCGGCGCCAGGCGGAATCCGGCGGCCGTACCTTTATCAACCCCCGTAATGCGGCGGCCGGCTCATTGCGCCAAAAAGACCCCGAGGTGACGGCGTCGCGGGAGTTGTCGTTTACGGCCTACCAGCTCGGTGAGGTCATTGGCGGGCCTGCGTTCAAGTACCACCACGAGACCCTCGAATGGTTGACGGAGCTGGGCTTCCCGAACAGCCCGTACGTGCAGACGCTGGGCAGCCTCGAGGAGGTTGACGAGTACTGCCAGAAATGGCTCCACAACCGCCACAGCATCGACTTCGAGATCGACGGGGTGGTCGTGAAGGTGGACGACCTGGCGCAGCGGCGCGAGCTCGGGGCCACCTCGCACGCCCCCCGCTGGGCCATCGCTTACAAATTCCCCCCGGAGGAAAAGACCACGCTCCTGAAGGACATAATGGTCTCGATCGGCCGGACCGGGAAAGCAACGCCGTTTGCCATGCTCGAGCCGGTGGTCGTCGGCGGGGCGCGTGTGGGCTTGGCCACGCTTCACAACGAGGACCAGGTCCGGGCCAAGGACGTACGCCCGGGCGACACCGTCGTGGTGAGACGGGCCGGCGACGTGATCCCCGAAGTCAGGGGCCCCGTGCTTCCGTTGCGGCCCAACGACCTTCCCGCTTGGTCGTTCCCGACGACTTGCCCCATATGCGGGACGCCGCTCCAACGGCTCGAGGGGGAAGCGGACACATATTGCATAAATGTGGATTGCCCGGGCCAGCAGGTACAGCGCATATCGCATTTTGCTTCACGCGGGGCGATGGACATCGAAGGCCTCGGTGAGCGTACCGTTTCGCTGTTTTGCCAGGAAGGATTGCTGGCCGATGTCGCCGACATTTATTCGCTCGATTTCGACCGCGTGCAGAACTACGAGGGTTTCGGCCCGCTTTCTGTAGCCAACCTGTCCGCAGCCATAACGGCGTCGAAGTCCCGCCCGTTGGCCAACCTGTTGGTGGGCCTGTCCATTAGGCATCTCGGTTCCAACGGCAGCCAGGTGCTGGCCCGGGCCATGGGCAACCTGGACCGGATCATGGCCGCGCCGGAGGAGCAGATGGCGGCCATCGAAGGGATCGGCCCGGTCATCGCGGCCAGCATCACCAGCTTTTTTTCCTTGCCCCGCAACCGGCAGGTCATCGACCGTTTACGGGAGGCGGGGCTCAATTTCGAGGGCCCGGGGGCGCCGGCCCTCATGCAAACGCTGGCCGGGATGTCTGTGGTCGTAACCGGGACGTTGGAGCGCTGGTCGCGCGAAGATGCCGAGGCCGCTATAAAGGCACGCGGCGGCAAGGCGCCCGGGAGCGTCTCCCAGAAGACGACCGCCGTGGTCGTAGGCAGTGACCCCGGGGGGGCCAAGCTGGCCAAGGCGACCGACCTCGGGATCCCCCAGATTGACGAAGACACCTTCGAGCGGCTGCTGGAGACGGGCGAGCTGAGTTGAGGCGGGCGTCACCCGCCACTGGCGCTCACAATTGCCCCCGTTTTCGCATATTCACGGTGGTTTTGGGTGCAGCGGCCACTTCTGGTTGCGTCCCAGCACCAAAGTTGCATCAGAACGCGACCATTTCCGTTTTCTGCACCCGGAACGCCCGAAAAAATGTTGAAGCTGCCCAAATGCCGGGCCCCAAATGCCGTCCCCAAATGGGCCAGTGCCCGGCCCAAATGGCGGGCCAATGGCGGGCCCGACTGGAAGGGCCAGAGTGGCGGCCGCTACTTGCGGCGCGCCCGGTCGAGCTGGCGCCGGTCCCTTTTGGTGGGCCGGCCGGCCCCCCGGTCGCGGGCGAAGTTCGGTGGTTGGGTGTTGGCCGGCGGAGGGGGAGGGCTGTGGTCCACGTAGCAAGCCGCGGCCACGGACGCGCCCACACGCTTTTCGATGATGCCGGTGACTTCCAGGACGCGCTCCCGGCCATCGCAATTGGCCTCGACCGTGTCACCGGGCCGCACCACGGTCGCCGGCTTGGCCCCGGCCCGGTTCACCTTCACGTGACCGGCCCGGCAGGCGTCGGTGGAGAGGGTGCGGGTCTTGAACACACGCACGGCCCAAAGCCACTTGTCGACGCGCGCACCGGGGAGGCTGCTGCGGTCGCCGGCCGAAGCGGGGGCGTCCGCTTCAGTAACCTCGTTCACTCCGTTATCTCCTGTAGCCGGGCCGCCACTCTCACCGCCTCCGGCCCACCGAAGCCGAAACCTTGCTGACCCACGGGGCCCCGGCGGCCCCGCTCTGGTTGGCCGGGCCAGGACCGGGAGCCCCCCCGCCGGCCAGGCCCTGGGGGGCGACCGCCGGCCCGGGTGGAGCGGGGGCGGACGGCCCACCCGGCCAGATGCCACTGCGGGGGTCCAATAATTTGCTCAGGTCGCCGTCTACCTTGATCCGGCCGCCCAGGAACGCTTGCAGGACAGCCTGAACGTCGCCCTGCACGAACAGGGACCGGGCCGTGTCGTAGGCCGAGCGAGATCGTGACGTCGGGTTCGGCCACGTGGCCCACGTCAATGTCGAACCGCCCACCCGAGGTATCGACGTGGGCATCGACCGGGAACTCTGAGAACGGGACCTCGGTCACGACCAGGTTGACCCGCACCGGGGCCAGGCCGGCACCTCCGGCTACCTCTCCCGCTCCGCCCTCGGCATATATCCGCTTGGCTTCGCCCACCCACTCGTCGCTCAAAAACGCGTACTTCGGCATGCTCGTCGTCTGACCTCGTAGTCCCGGTCTCGTGGCCCACCTGATCGTCAGGTGCGCTCTCTGAAAGTAGCGCCTCCGCCGTCCCTGTGTGTCGTTACGATGACCGGATGGCCCAAGACCGAGGGACGCAGCCGATCTCGGAGAGCGACGTCGCTCACGTCGCTCGTCTGGCCCGCCTCGGCCTCTCCCAAGAGGAGTTGGAGCGCTATACGACCCAGCTGGCCGCCGTGCTCGAGCACGCCGCGGACATCGCAGCCCTCGATATTGAGGGGGTACCCCCAACGGCGCACCCCTTCCCGCTGGCCAACGTGTTCCGAGAGGACATCGTGGGCCCTGCCTAAACCGGGACGAGGTCCTGTCCCAGGCGCCCGACGTGGAAGCCAACCGTTTCCGGATCCCGCGGATCATGGGCGAGGCCCCATGACGGAGGACGCAGCCCGGGAGTCCACCGCGATCGACATAGCTGCTGGGATCCGCGGTGGCGAGCTTTCGGCTGTTGGGGTGCTGGAGGAGCACCTGGACCGTATCGCCGAGCGGGAGGGCGACGTCCACGCCTTCAACTTCGTCATGGAGGACCACGCCCGCGCCCGGGCGGCCGAGATCGACCGGCTCGTAGCCGCGGGTGGGGACCCCGGACCTCTGGCCGGCGTTCCGGTGGCCCTGAAGGATCTGCTGTGTACCCGGGGAGTGCCGACGACGTGCTCGTCGCGGATCCTCGAGGGCTGGTTGCCGCCGTACGACGCCACGGTAGTCACGCGGCTGTCGGAGGCCGGCGCCGTTTTTGTCGGGAAGTCCAACATGGACGAGTTCGCGATGGGCTCATCGACGGAGCATTCCGCCTTCGGCCCCACTCGGAACCCTCATGACCTCAGCCGGGTGCCGGGAGGCTCCTCGGGTGGGAGCGCAGCCGCCGTGGCCGCCGGTTTCGCCCCGCTGGCCCTGGGCAGTGATACCGGTGGGTCGATCCGCCAGCCGGCCGCGCTGTGCGGGGTAGTGGGGGCCAAGCCTACGTACGGGCTGGTCTCGCGTTACGGGTTGATCGCCTTCGCCAGCTCGCTCGACCAGATCGGCCCGATTGCCACCACCGTGGCCGACGCCGCTCTGCTCCTGGATTGCATCTCTGGTCACGACGCGCTGGACTCGACCAGCCTGCCTGGCCACCACCCGCCCGCGCTCGTCCCACCTCGGCCGGGGGGCCGAAGGGTTGCGGGTGGGGGTGATCGCCGAACTGGCGAAGACCGACGGCATCGGCGCTGACGTGGCCGCCCGCGTAAGTGAAGCGGCGGACGCACTGGCCGGGGCCGGGGCCAAAGTCGAAGAAATAAGTGTGCCCGCGGTCCGCTACGGCCTGTCTGCGTATTACATGATCGCTCCCGCGGAAGCCTCTTCCAACCTCGCTCGCTATGACGGCGTCCGCTACGGACTTCGGGTACCGGGGGCGGATATTACCGAGATGTATATGGCCACCCGGGAGGCCGGTTTCGGGCCCGAGGTAAAGCGGCGGATAATGCTAGGGACATATGCCTTGTCTGCGGGTTATTACGACGCCTATTACGGCAAAGCGCAAAAAGTGCGGACCCTGATAATCCGAGATTTCGAAGAGGCCTATCGGTCCTTTGACGTGTTGCTTTCGCCGACGTCGCCGACGACGGCGTTCCCGCTCGGGGCCAGGACCTCAGACCCGCTCACGATGTACCTGAGCGATGTATGCACGATCCCTTCCAACCTGGCTGGCCACCCGGCCGTGAGCGTCCCGTTCGGGACGGGCGACGACGGCCTTCCGGTCGGCGTCCAGGTCCTGGCGCCGGCCCTGGGCGAGCCCATCATGTTCCAGGTGGCCCGGGTGCTCGAAGCGCTGGCCCCAGCCGGGCGAGGTCAAAAATGAGTCGGGCCGGGGCCACTGGCCGGTTGGGAAACGGTGATTGGGCTCGAGGTCCATTGCGAACTGCGCACAGCGACCAAGCTATTTTGCTGGTGCCCAAACGTCTTTGGCGACGAGCCCAACACCAATGTCTGCCCGGTTTGCCTCGGGCTCCCGGGCTCGTTGCCCGTGCTCAACCGGCAGGCCGTCGACTATGCCATCCGGATCGGCACGGCGCTGAATTGCCGGGTGCAGCCGTCGCTGTTCCACCGGAAGAACTACTTCTACCCGGACATGCCCAAGGACTACCAGATAAGCCAGTACGACGTTCCGATAAATACGGACGGCTGGCTGGACCTCCCAAGTGGAGGGAGAGTGGGCATAATCCGGGCGCACATCGAGGAAGACACCGGTAAGACCACTCACATAGGCGGCGGCGGGCGGATCCACGAAGCGGCGCACTCCCTGGTCGATTACAACCGGGCCGGGGTGCCGCTGGTGGAAATCGTGTCCGCCCCCGATATGCGGGGCGCCGAGGAAGCTCGTGAATATGTCGAGGAACTGCGGGCCATCCTTGTGGCCACGGGGGCCTCGGACGGGAAAATGGAGGAGGGGTCGCTCCGCGTCGACTGCAACGTGTCGGTCCGCCCGGAGGGCTCGACCACCTTGGGGACGCGCTGCGAGATAAAAAACATGAACTCGTTGCGCAGCCTCGTCCGGGCCATCACGTACGAGGCGGGCCGCCAGGTGGAGTTGATATCCAGCGGTGGTGTAGTGGCCCAGGAGACCCGCCACTGGGACGAAGCGGACGGGCGGACGCATTCGATGCGTTCTAAAGAAGAGGCGTTCGACTACCGCTATTTCCCCGAACCCGACCTGGTGGCCCTCGACCCCGGCCCCGAGTGGATCGATGCCGTGAAGGCGTCATTGCCCGAGCTACCGGCCCAGAGAAGGGCTCGGGTGGCCGCCGCCGCCGGGGTCGAGGCTTCATCGGAGGCGGTGGCCACGGTCGTACGCCTCGGTTTGGACGACCTCGTCACGGCCGCCGTCGTCGCGAAAGTCGACCCGGGGCTGGCTCTGCGCCGGCTGGCCAACGAGGTCGCCGGCGAACTGGCGGATGACAACGGGCGGACCGGTAGTGAGATCGACCCTGACGGCTTCCTGCGGCTGGTGGCGCTCGAGCAACGCGGGGAGCTGACGCCGGCCCAGGCCCGGACGGTGCTGAAGGTACTGGTCGCCGACGGCGGCGACCCCGAAGCTATCGCGGCTGACCTCGGTTTCCAGGCGATGTCCGCCGGTGTGCTCGAGGAGGTCGTGGACCAGGTCGTCGCCGCCAACCCGGCCGAGTGGCAGCGCTACGCGGGGGGCGACGACAAATTGGCCGGCTTTTTCATAGGGAAAATCAAGGCGGCCACGGGTGGCAATGCCGACCTACGGGCCGCCGCCGACCTCCTCCGCCGCCGCCAGCGGGCTTCGTCCTAGCCGCGGCCGGTGGCCCTGTAGGGCCAGGCACAGCGCGGCGAACAGGGCCGGTGACCCCGCCCCGGCGACGGTCACCGGGGCCGGGCCAGCGCTCGGGGGTGCCCTAAGGTATCCATATGCCCAGCGACATGAAGCCCCGTAGCCGCGAAGTCACCGACGGACCGGAGCGGGCTCCGGCCCGGGCGATGCTGCGGGCCGTGGGCATGACGGACGCCGATTGGGACAAACCCCAGGTCGGAGTGGCGTCTTCATGGAACGAGGTCACCCCCTGCAATATGCCCCTCGACCGCTTAGCCAAGCGGGCCAAACAAGGCGTCCGTGACGCCGGGGGCTTCCCGCTCGAATTCGTGACGATCGCCGTCTCGGACGGCATCTCGATGGGGACTGAAGGCATGCGGGCCTCGCTCGTCAGCCGCGAGATCATCGCCGATTCGGTGGAGGCGATGATGCATGCCGAACGCTTCGACGGGCTCGTGACTCTGGCTGGCTGTGACAAGTCCCTGCCGGGGATGCTCATGGCCGCCGCTCGTCTCAACCTGCCGTCGGTCTTCCTGTATGGGGGGACCATACTGCCAGGCCGGGGTGCCCACGGCGAGGCCCTGGACATCGTAAGTGTCTTCGAAGCGGTGGGCGCCAGGGCGGCCGGGAAGCTCACTGACGAGGAACTTTCCCTCATAGAACGGAGGGCCTGTCCCACCGAAGGGAGCTGCGCCGGGATGTTCACCGCGAACACGATGGCGTCAGCGGCTGAGGCGCTCGGTATGGCGCTGCCTACCAGCTCGAGTGCTCCGGCTGTCGACCGCCGCCGGGACGACTACGCCTACGAGTCGGGTAGAGCCGTGGTGAAGCTGCTGGAAGCGGGCATCAGGCCCCGCCAGATCATGACGAAAGAGGCGTTTGAAAATGCCATCGCCGTCGTGATGGCCCTGGGAGGCTCGACGAATGCCGTTCTCCATCTGTTGGCCATCGCCCACGAGGCGGAGGTCGACCTGTCCCTGGAAGATTTCGACCGCATAGGTAAGGCGGTGCCTCACGTGGCGGACATGAAGCCACATGGACGTTTCCATATGGTCGACCTCGACCGCATCGGTGGCCTTCCCGTCGTCTTGAAGCAGCTCCTGGAGGCGGGCCTGCTGCACGGCGACTGCCTGACGATTACCGGCCACACTCTGGCCGAGAACATCGCCGCTCTAGATCCCCCCAGCCCCGACGGCGACGTCGTCCACGCCCTGGCCAACCCCATACACGCCGACGGGGGCATCGCCATCCTGCGCGGTTCGCTGGCGCCTTCCGGGGCCGTCGTCAAGGTGGCCGGGATCGACTTCGACCGTTTCGAGGGGACGGCCCGGGTCTTCGATGGCGAGCAGGCAGCGTTGGAGGCCATCCTGGCCGGTTCCATCGCGCCAGGGAGCGTCGTGGTGATCCGCTACGAGGGGCCTAAAGGCGGGCCGGGCATGAGGGAGATGCTGGCCGTCACGGGCGCCATGACGGGCGCCGGCCGGGGGGCAGACTGCGCTTTGGTCACCGATGGCCGCTTTAGCGGTGGCACCCGCGGCCTGTGCATCGGCCACGTCGCGCCCGAGGCCGTCGACGGCGGCCCGATCGCCCTCGTGGCCGATGGGGACGCGATAACCGTGGACGTGGCCAGGCGTCAGCCTTGACCTGGACGTGGGCGCGGCGGAGTTGGCCACGAGGCGGGCCAACTTGAAAGTTCCCGAGCCCCGCTATCGCCACGGAGTGTTGGCCAAGTACGCCCGGCTGGTGACGGGCGCAGAAAAAGGAGCGGTCACCGAGCCTTGAGGCTCTGAGCCGGCCCTCTCAGCCAGCCCTCTGGCAGACAGTCGGGCTATAGGCCGGGTTCGCTCATCGTTTCGCCGCTCAACACCAGGGCGCTCATCAGCGAGGGGTCGATGATGCCGGCTTCGGCCCACTCGTAGGTCCCCGAAAGTACCTTCTGGGCCGCTTCGTAATTGGCCACGTCGTCGTTATGCCACAGCTGGGAGAACAGATGGTCGACCCGACGGCGTGAGCCGCGACAGAACAGCAGTGCCAGTTCCACCGCCCCCTCTCCCTCGGCCTGGCCTTGGTCGAGCAACATTTTGGCCCTGACACACACCGCCGTCATGGCGAACAGCTCGGCTCCGATGTCGACCAGCCGCCCCAGGAAGCCCTGCTTCTTTTCCAGGGCGGCCTGCCAACGCGACATGCCGTAAAACGTGGAGCGGGCCAATTTGCGGCACGAGCGTTCGACGAACCGCAGTTCCGAGGCCAGAGGCTCTCCCACATTGTCGTAGGCGCCCGGCTTCAACCCCGGCCCGTAGACCAGGTGTGGCAGCCATTTGGCGTAGAAGCCGGCGGCCGCCTTGGCACTTTCCGCTTTTTCGGCCGGCGTCGTCTTCGGGTCGACGAGGGCGCCGGCCACAGCCAGGTGCTGGTCGACGGCTTCCCGGGCGATGAGCAGCTTCATGATCTCGGACGACCCCTCGAAGATCCGCGAGATGCGCAGGTCCCTCAGGATCTGCTCCGCCGGTACCGGACGCTCGCCCCGGTTGCGCAGGGATTCTGCGGTTTCGTAGCCCCGGCCGCCCCGGATCTGCACCATCTCGTCCGCCACCTGCCACGCCACCTCCGAACAGAAAAGCTTGGCCAGGGCCGCCTCCAGCCGGATGTCGTTGCGCTCTTCGTCGGCCAGCATGCTCGACAGCTCGACCACTGCTTCCATGGCGAACGTGTTGGCGGCGATGAACGCCAGCTTGTGGGCCACGGCCTCGTGTTTGCCGATCGGCACCCCCCACTGCACCCGTTCGTTGGACCATTCACGGGCAATCTTCAGGGAAAGCTTGGCCGAAGCGGCGCAAAGTGCCGGCAGTGATAAACGTCCGGTATTGAGAGTGGTGAGGGCCACTTTCAGGCCGCGGCCGACGCCACCCACCATGTTCCCGGCCGGGACGCGCACGTTTTCGAAACGGATCAGACCGTTTTCGATGCCCCGCAGGCCCATGAAGCTGTTGCGGGTGAGCACGGTCACCCCGGGCGAACGCGCTTCCATCACGAAGGCCGTTATCCCTCCGCGCTTGTCGCCGCTCGGGGGCACGACGGCCATGACAACCAGCAGGCTGGCCACGGTGCCGTTCGTGGCCCAGAGTTTGGTCCCGTTGACGAGGTAGGCGGCGCCGTCGTCGACCGGGGTGGCGGACGTTGTCATACGGGCCGGGTCGCTGCCCACGTCCGGTTCGGTCAGCAGGAAGGCGCTCACCTCGTCCCGAGCCAGGCGGGGCAGGAACTTTTGCTTTTGTTCCTCGGTCCCGAAGAGCTTCAGCGGTTGGGGCGCCCCGATCGACTGGTGGGCCGACAGCAGTGTGCTGATCGCCCCGCTGGCTGTCCCGGCCAAGGCCAGGGCCCGGATGTAATAGAGGTGGCTCAAACCGAGCCCCCCATATTTCTCGTCGATCTTCATCCCGAGGGCGCCGATGTCGCACAGTCCCTTCAGAACGTGGTCAGGGATCTTGGCGTCGTGCTCGATCTCCAGGGGGTCGACGTTGGCGCGGATGAACCCCTCCAGCTTGGCCAGGAACTCCTCGCCCTTAGCCACTTGCTCCGCAGTGGGCCGCGGGTGTGGATGGACGAGGTCGAGGCGCAGCCGGCCCAGGAACAACTCCTTGGCGAAACTGGGCTTGGCCCACTCCTTCTCCCTGGCCGACTCTGCCGCCTGGCGAGCCTGTTCTCCGCTCGTGCCAGCGGGCGCTTGTGCTGGGGTGGGACCGTTGGTACCTGTCGTATCAGTCATCAATTTCCAAGCTTCCCACTTCGCTAGGGTTTTTTCCATGGCGGACCCAGATCCCGCGAGCCCAGATCCCGCGGGCACAGATCCCGCGAGCCCAGATCCCGCGAGCCCACCCCCGGAGCGCGCCGCTGGCGGGGTGAGAGCGGTCCTGTGGGATATAGGTGGGGTCTTCCTGGACTGGAACCCCCGCAACCTGTACCGCAAGCTGTTCGGCGATGACGTCGCCGGGATGGAAGATTTCCTGGCCAACGTGTGCACGCCGGCTTGGCACGACGAACAAGACCTGGGCAAGCCCATAGACCAGGCCTGCACCGAGCTGGCGGCCGAGCACCCCGGACAGGCAGCCTTGATCCGGGCCTGGGCCGACCGTAACGAAGAGATGGTCAGAGGCCCGATCGAGCCCAGCGTCAGTTTGCTATCGGAGGTCGTGGGGACCGGCGTCCGCTGTTACGCCCTTACCAATATGGAGAGGGAGGCTTTCGAGCGCCGCCTTCGGCTGTACGAGTTCTTCGAGTTGTTCGACGGGTATTTTGTGTCTGCCCTGGAGGGGGTCAGCAAGCCGGACCCACACTTCTTCAAGCTGGCTCTGGAGCGCTACGGGCTGCTCCCGGAGGAGACGCTGTTCACCGACGACAAGACGGAAAACGTGGTCGCCGCAAACAGGCTCGGTTTGCCCGCCGTAGTTTTCAGTGGCGCGGCACCCTTCCGGGAAGAACTCGTCTCCAGGGGTGTCCTGATCTAGCTGGCCCTGATCTAGCTGGCCCTGTTCTAGCTGGCCCTGTTCTCGCTGGCCCTGACCTAGCTGGCCCTGACCTAGCTGGCCCTGACCTAGCTGGCCCTGACCTAGCTGGCCGGGTCTAGCTGACCCTGTCACTCGGGGCTGTTTTGGCCTGGCTCCTGCGCTCCCCATGGCCGGCGCGCTGACCCAGAGCTCGGGCCACCCGGGACAGGGCCTCCTCGAGGACCCCGGGAGCGGTGGCAAAATTGAGCCGGGCAAATCCGGCGCCGCCCGGACCGAAATGGGTCCCCCCGCTCAGCATCACTTTCGCGTGTTCCAGGAGCCAGGTCCCAGGGTCGTCGCCAAGACCGGCTTCACTGAAGTCGAGCCAGGTGAGGTACGTCCCGTCAGACACGAAACCCCGGACACCGGCCTCGGCTCCGGCCCCCGCCAACCACTGGCCGATGATGTCCCGGTTGGCCCGCAGGCGGGCGAGGCACCGCTCCAACCAGGCATCGGCAGGGTCGCTCCAGGAGGCCAGAGTGCTGGCAATGGCGGCCACACTCACCCGCCCGAGCATTTCGGACGGCAGGGCTGCCAGCCGGCGCTCTACCTCAGCGGCCCCAACGTAACCTACGGCGCAGCGCATACCGCCGAGGTTGTACGACTTGCTGGCCGAATAGAGCGTGACGGTCCGGGCCGCTAGGTCCTGAGACAGCGAGGCGAAGGGCACGTGAGGGCGGCCGTTGAGCACCAGGTCGGCGTGCACCTCGTCTGAGATGACGATCAGGCCGTGGCGCTCCACCAGGTCACCAATTCGAGTGAGCTCCTCCATTGAAAGCACCCGCCCCGTCGGGTTGTGAGGGTTGCACAGCAACAAGAGCTTGGCCTGGGTGGCCAGTTCCTCGGCCACGCCCAGGTCGAAGGCCCACCCATCGCGGGTCTCGAGGGCCGGCACCGCCAGTAGCTGACGGCCCGAGTCTTCGATGGCCCGCCACAACGGCGGGTACGACGGCGTCAGCAGCAGGATCCCGTCACCGGGCGAGGTGATGAGGTCGATCCCGACCTGAACGGCCTGGACCACGTCGGCGAACAGCCGGAACTGGCCACCATCAGGGGCCCAGCCGAACCTGGCTGCCATCCGGGCTGCCCATCTTTCTTCCAGGAGGCCATTCTCGTCGCCGCTCGAGTACCCGAGGTCGCCCTCGGCCGCCAGGTCCGCAAGTGCCTCCCGGACCGGTCGGGGGGTGGGGAAATCCATGTCGGCCACCCAACAGGGGATCACCCCGTCGCCGGCTTTGGCCCACTTGACCCCGGGCTTGGAACGGAGCCACGCCTCGTCCAAATAGTCAAAGCCGTCGTCCACGGGACGCCCGGGCACGGGCTGAAGGTCGTGAGCCACCGTGGCATCGTATAGGTCGGCATAGCCGGCCGGCATCCGCTGGCCCAGTTCAGCGGCAGCCCAGTTCAGCGCCAGCCCACTTCAGCGCCAGCCCACGTCAGCGCCAGCCCACGTCAGCGCCAGCCCACGTCAGCGCCAGCCCACGTCAGCGCCAGCCCACGTCAGCGCCAGCCCACGTCAGCGCCAGCCCACGTCAGCGCCAGCCCACGTCAGCGCCAGCCCACGTCATAGGTAGCGCAGTTCAACGGCAGCCCAGGTTCAGCGCCAGCCCAGGTCAGACGCAACAACAGTTTGCGAGGTACGGGCGCCTGTGGCACTATTGGGGGGTGGCAGCGGCACCTAAGGGCACGGCTATACCCTGGGCTGCTCCCGACGCGGCCTTTTTGGGCCTCGTAGTAATTACTTGACGCGCACGTCCAAACAACGTGCGCGTCGAACGACCTCCCCTTGGGGAGGTCGTTTTGTTTCTCAGCCCTAAACGCAGATCCCGAACACAGATAGAGCCCAACGTGACGACAGCGAGGCGTCGATGCAACTGAGCGGGGCGCAAGCCCTAATAAAGAGCTTGGAGATGGAGCACACGGAGGTCATCTTCGGCCTTCCCGGCGGCGCCATCTTGCCGGCCTACGACCCCATACTCGACTCGCCCATACGCCATGTCCTCGTCCGTCACGAACAGGGCGCGGGCCATATGGCCGAGGGCTACGCCCAGGTGGCGGGGCGGCCGGGCGTGGTCATGGTGACAAGCGGCCCAGGGGCTACGAACCTCGTAACTCCGTTGTGTGACGCCTATATGGACTCCGTTCCGGTAGTGGCCATTACGGGGCAAGTGAGCCGGGCCGTTATCGGGACCGACTCGTTCCAGGAAGCCGACACGATCGGGATCACGCGGTCAGTCACGAAGCACAACGAGCTGATCATGAAGCCGGAGGACATTGCCCTGTCGGTGCGCCAGGCGTTCCTGCTGGCGACCACGGGACGACCGGGCCCGGTGCTGCTCGACGTGCCCAAGGATGTCCTTACGGCCCACTTCGAGTGGCACTGGCCGGACGACGAGGAGGTCTCCGCTTCTCTTCCGGGGTACAAGCCGACCACCAAGGGTCACCCCCGCATGGTGCGCGAAGCGGTGAGGTTGATAACGGGATCCGTGCGGCCGGTGATTTATGCGGGTGGGGGGATACTGAAAGCACGGGCCAGCGAAGCACTGCGCAAATTGGCCGAACTCACGGGGGCGCCGGTGGTCACGACGCTCATGGCCAGGGGTGCGTTCCCCGACAGCCATCCGTTGTGCCTCGGGATGCCGGGGATGCACGGGAATTATGCCGCCATCATGGCGATGCAGGACGCCGACTTGTTGATCGCCCTAGGTACTCGGTTCGACGACAGGGTCACCGGGCAGGTGAGTTCGTTTGCCCCCGGGGCCAAAATCGTGCACGTCGACATCGACCCGGCCGAGCTGGGCAAGATCCGCCGGCCCGAGGTGCCGATCGTGGGCGATTGCCGTCTGGTGACAGAAGAATTAGCCCGTGTCCTCATCGCCAGCGGGGAGCCTCAGCCGGACCGGTCCGTGTGGTGGGCACAGATACGCGAGTGGCAGGCGCGCTTCCCGCTTTATTACGAACCGCAGGCGGACGGAGAACTGCTAAAGCCCCAGGCCGTCATCGAGGCCATCCGGGACGCCAGCCCCGACGACACCACCGTCGTGTCCGGGGTGGGCCAGCACCAGATGTGGGCCAGCCAGTATTGGCGCTTCGAGCACCCCTACACGTGGGTCAATTCTGGAGGGCTGGGCACGATGGGCTTTGCGGTGCCGGCGGCCATCGGGGCCAAAGTGGGCCGGCCCGACCGCACGGTGTGGGCCATAGACGGCGATGGTTGCTTCCAGATGACCGCACAAGAGCTGGTGACGGCCTCGAGCGAGCGCATCCCCATAAAGGTGGCCATCCTCAACAATGCCTACCTCGGGATGGTCCGCCAATGGCAGGAACTTTTCTACGAGGAACGGTACTCCGAGGTCTACTTATCGCCCGACTTACCGGATTACGTGAAATGGGCAGAGTCCATGGGGTGCGTCGCCTTTCGCGTCGAACATGCCGCTGATGTCGCCAATGTCGTCGACAAGGCCAACGCCATAGACGACCGGCCGGTGGTCATCGACTTTCGCACTGATTCGCGGGAAAAAGTGTTCCCGATGGTGCCCGCCGGGCTGTCCAATAGTGACGTTATCGTTCACCCCGGTCTTCGCCCCGGCGGGGAAAAGGTGGTGCAATAATGTCAGTCGCCAGCCCGGTCACGACGTGGGTCTCAGGTAGCGGGCGCCTGCACCATCAGACCATCTCCATAATCGTCGAGAACCGCGCCGGCGTATTGGCCCGGATCTCGGCCCTGTTTGCCCGCCGAGGCTTCAACATCATTTCGCTGGCGGTGGCTCCCACGGACGACGACGCCTTCAGCCGCGTAACCGTCGTGGTGGACCTCGAGGAGACCTCGGTGGAACAGCTCACGAAGCAGCTCTTCAAGCTCGTCAATGTCGTGAAGATCACCGAACTTACGCCCGGGGAGGCCATCGAGCGAGAACTGGCGCTCCTGTCCGTACGGTGCGCTCCGCCCGGAGGCCCGGGCCCGTCCCGAGGCGAGGTCGGAGACCTCGTGCGCATCTTCGGCGGCACCATCGTCGACGTCGGCCAGGAAGCGCTCACGGTCATGCTGGCTGCCCAGCCGGCGGTACTCGACGATTTCGAAGAGCTCTTGAAACCATACGGGATCATCGAGATCCAGCGGACGGGACGGGTGGCCCTGCCTAAACTCGAGCGCCCCCCGGCCCGCCGCGGCACGAGCCGCTATTAGCGGCTCGATGCCACAAAGTCGCAATTACACTGCTCCGGCGAGGCCGGGCCCGTGGGTCGAGGGCCCCGGCTCATGAGGTCCCCGCCCGGAGGGAGGAGCCCGGAGGCCGGGCCTCCGGGTAGGCAGACGGACAAATTGAACCGAAAGGCAAGGTAAATGGCCACCATCTACTACGACCGCGACGCTGACCCTTCTCTCATTACGTCGCGTAAAGTGGCGATAATCGGCTATGGGTCACAGGGGCACGCGCACGCCCTCAATTTGCGCGACTCGGGTGTGGATGTGAGGGTCGGGCTACGTACGGGTTCCTCGTCCGTGGAGAAGGCGGCGGCGGCCGGGCTCCGGGTCACGGACCCGGCGACGGCCGCGTCGGAAGCCGACGTCATCATGGTCCTCGCCCCGGACACGGCCCAGCAAGAGATCTACATAGAGTCGATCGAGGCCAACCTGCGGCCGGGAGACGTGCTCATGTTCGCTCATGGGTTCAACATCCGGTTCGGCTTGATCGACCCGCCTCAGGGTATCGACGTCGCCATGGTGGCCCCCAAGGGCCCTGGGCACCTGGTTCGACGCACGTACGAGGGCGGCGGCGGCGTCCCCAGTCTGCTGGCCGTCGAAAGGGATCCCAGCGGCAAGGCCAAAACTCTGGGGCTTTCGTACGCCTGGGCCCTTGGTTCCACGCGCGCCGGTGTGCTCGAGACCACCTTCAAGGAGGAGACCGAGACAGACCTCTTCGGCGAGCAAGTCGTCCTCTGCGGTGGCCTCACCTCGCTCATCAAGGCGGGCTTCGACACCCTCGTGGAGGCTGGCTACCAGCCCGAGTCCGCCTATTTCGAGTGCCTGCACGAGGTGAAATTGATCGTCGACCTCATCTATGAGCACGGGATCACCGGCATGCGTTACTCGATCTCGACCACGGCCGAGTACGGCGATATGACGCGCGGGCCCCGGGTCATCAACGAGGCGGTCCGGGCCGAGATGAAGAGAATTTTGGCGGACATCCAGTCTGGAGAGTTTGCTTCGGAGTGGGTGGAGGAGAACCGCAATGGGCTCCCCAATTACCACCGGCTCCAGAAAGAGGGCGCCGAGCACCCGATCGAGAAGGTGGGGGCAGAGCTTCGGGCCATGATGCCCTTCCTCTCCTCTGGAGGACCTCGCCCGCAGGACGTTTCGGGGGGCTAACCAGTCGTGGCCCGTAGGCCGCTGCACAATGGGAACAACAGCAATGAGGATGACGGAGAGTCATCGGATTTTGACGTCATCGTGGTTGGTTCTGGCTTTGGTGGGTCGGTAGCGGCCCTCCGCCTGGCCGAAAAGGGTTACCGCGTGGCCGTCCTCGAGGCTGGCCAGCGTTTCGGTCCGACCAACCTGCCCCGGACCTCCTGGGATGTGCGCCGGTTTTTGTGGGCGCCCGTGATCGGCTGCTACGGGATCCAGCGCGTCCATTTCCTGCGGCATGTGCTCGTGTTGGCCGGGGCCGGCGTGGGCGGTGGATCTCTCAACTACGCCAACACTCTATACGAGCCGCAACCTGCCTTTTATGACGACCCGCAATGGCCGGCTGATCTCGATTGGCGAGCCGAGCTGGCCCCTTATTTCGGCCAGGCAAAACGGGTGCTCGGGGTGGTGGACAATCCCACGACGACACCAGCCGACGAGGCCATGCGCAAAGTCGCCTCCGATATGGGCGTCGCCGGCACGTTCCGGCCGGCACCAGTCGGGGTGTTCTTCGGGCCGCCCGGGGCTCGGCCCGGCGCTGCTTTCGCCGATCCGTACTTCGGGGGCGCGGGGCCAGCGAGGCGCGCCTGCCTGCAATGCGGCGAGTGCATGACGGGCTGCCGGCACGGGGCCAAGAACACGCTCATGACCAACTACCTCCATCTGGCCGAGCGAGCCGGGGCGGTCGTCGTACCGCTGACGACGGTCCGGTCCCTAGAGCCCAGGCCCGGTGGCGGGTGGTTGGTGAGCACGGTCCGGACGGCTCGCCTCGGCGGTGGGCCGCCGGGGCAGCGGGGCCGGCACCGCTCACTTAGGGCCGGGCAAGTCGTCCTCGCCGCCGGTGCTTTTGGCACGCAAAGGCTGCTACAGGCGACGGTGCTGGAGGGCAAGCTGCCGGCCCTTTCGTCCCGCTTGGGACAGCTGACGCGCACCAACTCCGAATCGCTATTGGCGGCGGTCGTCCCCCATGACGCCCCCCACCCGGATTTCAGCCGGGGCGTGGCTATAACGTCGTCTTTCTACCCCGAACCCGGAACTCACGTGGAGCCGGTCAGGTACGGTCACGGTTCGAACATGATGGGGCTTTTCGGGACCATCATGGTCGGCGACGACGAGCGCAAGGGTGACGGCACAGGTGTGACCGGCCCGAGCTGGCGGGCGCTCGTTTCGGCCGTGGCCTATCAGCCGCGCGCTTTCCTGCGGGCGCTGGACCTTCGGGCGTGGTCCGAACGCACGGTTATTGCGCTCGTAATGCAGGCCCAGGACAATTCGTTGACAATATCGGCGAAACGAGGCTCTCTTGGCCACACCAAGCTCGTGAGCCGACAGGGGCACGGGCAGCCTAACCCGACCTGGTTACCCGTCGGCCACGAGGTCGTCCGCCGGTTAGCGGGCATCGTTGCCGGGCACCCGGGCGGTACCTGGGGCGAGATATTCGGGATGCCGATGACGGCGCATTTCCTGGGCGGCTGCGTAATCGGGGCGTCTGCTTCGGAAGGCGTTATCGACCGGTGGCACAGGGTTTACTCCTACCCGGGCTTGCACGTCGTGGACGGCTCGGCCATGCCGGCCAACCCGGGCGCCAACCCGGCTCTCACGATCACGGCTTTGGCGGAACGAGCCTTTTCGTACTGGCCTAACAAAGGTGAGCCCGACCCCAGGCCGCCCCTCGGCTCGTCCGGCGCCAGTGGCGCTGCTGGCGGTGGCGGCGGGCCCAAAGCGGGGAGAGCGGTACCGGTGGTGGAGGCGAGATGGCCGGTAGTGCCGGCCGGGGCGGCCGGGGAGCTCCGCCTCGGCTGATGTGGATTCTCGGCGGCGGCGTGCGGCCGGGGCGGCTCTTTTTGGTCGCGCTCCACGCAATTGGTCGCGCTCGAGAGCAATATTCGCGTCAAAGCGCGACCGGAACCATTTTCTGCACCCAAAACGGCGTTCCGAAAGTCCGTCGCCGAAAGTTGGCATAGTGCGAAGACTGCGGGCCCGGTCGGCGACCCGCGATGCCGCCGATGGCCACAAAGCGGACCAAGCCCTCGTCAGTACGATCTTGCCGAATACATGCTTGGTGTGTGTTTGGGCAGGTCAACGGCCTAATGGGGTCCTTGCTTGGTCTAGAAGTTCCCCGAGGGCCGGAACGCAGCTGGCGCGGTCTCGGGATACCAAAAGAGGCCACTGTCGTGGCCTGGTCCGTGTGCATATGTGGTGGCGCCCAGGGGCGACACGATCTTCGAGCCCAGTTACGAGGTCCACGTCCAGTCTCTCCGACGCCGAAGATGCCGTGCGCTGGCTGCTCGTTGCCGGGCGCAGGACCAGGAGGGATATGGCTCGGGACGGCGCCGGCTGGGTCGTTTAGGGCTAGTTAAAGCCGACTCAACCTGGTCTCATCTGGGCTAGGCCCCCGTCGACCAGGACAGAGGCCCCGGTGATGTAGCTCGCCTTCTCGCTCACCAGGAACCGCACTGCGTCGGCGATGTCCTGAGCCTGACCAATGCGGCCCAGTGGTAGCCGCTTAGCGAAATCATCTCTCCGGTCGCGAGGGTTCATGGGCGTGTCGACCCCGCCCGCAGCAACCGCGTTGACGCGCACTCCGGCGCTCCCGACCTCAACTGCTAGCGTGCGGACCAGCACATCCACGGCGGCTTTGGTCGCGGAGTACACAGCCTGTCCGACGAGCGGTCTCAATACGTTTACCGACGTGATCGCCACAATCGAACCACCGGAACCTTGCTGCACCATCAGCCGGGCCGCCGCGGTAAGGCAGATAAAGCTCCCGGTCAGGTTGGTAGAGACGATCCTTTCGTAGTCAGGCAGCGGCATGTCCAGCAATGAGCCCCGCCAGGTTATGCCGGCACAATGGACGAAGGCCCCCAGCTGGTCGCCACTGGCCTCGAGTTCCGCCAAGACCTGCGTAACTGCCTGCGGATCGCTCACGTCCACGGTCCGGCGCGACAGCGCCCACCCCTTAGTGCTGCCCTCTGCCGCTAGCCGTTCGAGCTCAGCACCGTTTATGTCTGTGGCCCAAACAGGAAGACCATCTTCTGCCAGGGAGCACGCGACAGCTCTGCCAATCCCGCTGGCGGCTCCCGTTACGACCGCGGCCAACATCGCGGGCGACCCTTTTGGAGGGGTCACATCTGTCGCTTCAACAGCATGGCAGCGCTGGGTTGTTCGGCTTTGGCCTTTTCGGCCGCGGCCCTTGCCGCGGCCCCGCCTTGGTCATCCTCATTATCCAAGCTGTCTGCCGTGATGCCTTCCAGGCTCCGGTAGGCGCTGAGCTCGGCCCGGACGCGTCGCTGGTACTGGTCCAGCGATACGGCGACGATAATGAGCAGGCCAATAACCGGTAGCTGCCAGAACGATGGCACGTTCATCAATACGAAACCGTTCTCGAGCAGGGTGTAAATGAGGGCTCCGACCACCGTCCCCCAGATCCTTCCTTCTCCGCCGGTCAGGGGTGTCCCGCCTATGACCACGGCCGCGATTGCCACCAGTAGATCGTTGGCGCCGGACGTACTAGACGCCGTCTGGAAGTGGCATGCGTTGATCATCCCGGCCAACCCGGCCAGAGTACCCGCCAGCCCGAAGAGCATCAGGGTGTGGCGCTTGACGTTTACGCCTGACCGTCGCACCGCTTCTCGACTGGCCCCGACCGCGTAAGTGTAAAGGCCGAACCGGGTGTTCTTCGCTACCCAGGAAAGTACTAACGCTATGGCGGCGGCGATAAAAACGATATAAGGGATGTTCCACACTTCGCCCGTACCGACCGTCACCGACGCCGGTGGCAGGTTTACGACGGGGACCCCGTTAGATAGCAAGTCTGCAAAACCAAGGAACGCACCATATGTCGCCAGTGTCACGATCAGTGAATTGATCTTCAGGTAAGCAACAAGAGTGCCGTTCAAAAGGCCGCCTCCGAGGCCTACCGCGAGCGAGATCAGTGTGCCGACAATAAGGAGCCCCGTCCCCCCGCTGCCCGCGGCCGTCGTGAAACCATTACCTCCGTGGTAATTGTTCGACATGTACAGCGCGCCCGCGACGCCCCCAAGCCCCAGCATCGAGCCTACGGAGATGTCAATGGCGCCCGCGATCATAACAAACGTCTCACCCAACGAAAGAAGGAGAAAAACCGCAGTTGACGCCAGGATGTTCGTCAGCGTCAACGCCGTTAGGAAGCCAGACGCGCCTACCGAGAAAAGGATAATCAGCAGCACAAGCACACCAAGGCTGCTGAACCGTAGGACCCACCCAATCATCATTTGACGGCGCAGGGAGACCGGTAGCGCGTCGTCGGCGAGCCCCGGCGGGCTAACGGGCATGACGGTTTGGCCGGTCTCAGCCATTGGTGCGGGTCCTCGTGCCGACCATGTACGACATGAGCTCCTCCTCCGACGTCTGGCGCGGGTCAACCTCCCACACGATCCTTCCAGCCCGCATCACGACAATTTGCGTCGCCATGGTGATGATCTGGGGGATGTTGTGAGTCACCATGATGACCAACTTGCCTTGTTCCACCAGGTGCTCGATGATCCCGTTCACGGAGGCCGTCTCACGGGGGCCGAGCGCGGCGGTGGGTTCGTCCAACAACACGACCGGGGCGTTGAAATGGATCGCCCGCGCTGAGCGCGACTGCTTGGCGTTGGCCTCCAGAAAGCGACCGGACCATGGCTGTCACGTCCGGGATATTGATCTGCACCTGCTGCAGCGTCACTCGAGCCGATGCGGCCATATCCCGGTGCTTGAGGATGCGAACGCCCAGCAAGCTACGGGTGAGCTCTCGCCCGAGGAAGATGTTACTGGTGACGTCCAGCGTGTCGGCCAGGGCAAGCTCCTGATAAAGGGATTCGACGCCCGCCCGCTTTGCGGCAATGGGCGAGCTGAACTGGACCTTTTTATCGTTCAGCCAAATGTCGCCTTCGTCCGGGGCTATCACGCCGGAGAGGATCTTCATCAGCGTGGACTTCCCGGCGCCGTTGTCGCCCACTATCCCGGTCAGGCCCTGGCGGAATGTCATCGTGGTCGGTTTCAAAGCGCGGACCCCGCCGTATGCCTTGCCCACGTTTTCGAGGCGCATCTGATGTGCGGCTTGTGGCTCTTTGTCAGTGCCTGCCAACCCCTTCGCCGTAGCGCTCATATCCGTCCCCTCCAGAGCGACCAGCACATTTGCCCGGCCATGACCTCTACCTTGCTCAGCTATCGTTCCCTTACCCCTCGGGAGCTGCCCGGGAGGTCAACTGCCAGGGCGTCATTCCGACTCCTGAGAACTTCGCCGCCCAGAAGCCAACTCGGTCGCGGGTGGCCTCATGCGGTGCTAACGGCGCCGATGACGCCCCTGGGCGCCCGAGGCAAACCAACTTGACGTGGAGAAGGAGGCGCCGGATGCTGTCGTCCACCCGCTCTGCAGCGGTACCAACCCGATCTGGGACTTAAACATTCGTCGCCTCCTTCTCACTTCCCGAGGCCAGTTTTTCGCACGCAGCAACGTTAGCTGCCCATTGACCTGGCAGCCCATTGAGCTAGCAGGCGGTTGAGCTAGCAGCCACTGATGTCATGGTTTTGAAGCGTAGACCCACTTCTCGATCGCAGGCGTGTTGATATTCTGCGGGGTGACCTCCTGCGGAGGGAGCACGTTCAGGGCCTTGATGCCCCCCATGTTGCCCTGCAGGTCGTACACGAGGTCCTGGACCGCGCCGATGCCCATGTTGTACGGGGCCTGGGCGACCAACGCCTGGATCACGCCGGACCGAAGCAGGGTGACTTCTTGTGGTTCGGCGTCGATGGCCACAACCTTGATTTTGCCCGCCTTGTGCGCCGCTTGGATAGCCGACCCGACACCCTGCCCTGTGAACGAGTCGACGCCATAGATGCCGCTCAGGCTGGGATGAGCCTCCATTTCGTCGGTCGCCATGCTGTCAGCAGTAGCGCGGTCGTCCCGGTCGTACTGCTCCGGAAGGACCTTGATCTTGGGGAAGTCGGCCTTCATCGTCGAGACGAAGGAGCTACCGCGTTGCTCGTCCCCGAGTGAGCCGGCGACCGAGTTGATCACCGCCACCGTGCCTGTCCCGTGCAATAGGTTCCCCATCGCCTTTGCGGCCAGATCCCCGAGCAGGATCTGAGAGCTCGTAAAGGCAGAGATTTTGTCCGGGTTGTTGTTGTACGTGCTGTCCGAGTTGACGAGGACGACAGGGATAGCAGCCTTCTTAGCCGCCGCGAGCACCGTACTGAAGCCCTCATCTGCATCGGGCGAAAGTATGACGCCATTGACCTTCTTGGCCACTTCGTCGGTCATGTACGACACTTGAGTAGGCGCATCGAAGGTTGGCGGGGCTTGCTCCACCAAATGTACCCCGTACTTTTTTGCCTCGGCCAGGGCCCCCTTCCATATGGTCAGAAAAAATGGGTCGGCGTTGTCGCCATTGATCAAGGCAAATGTGTCACCGGAAACACTTGTTGATGCGACTTGCGAGGCCGAGGCAGAGGCGGTCGCAGCATTGTCGGCCACCACGGCGAACGGGAATACGAGACTGCCAGCGGCTAAACTGGCAAGTATCTTGCGCATAAATTGGCTCCTTTCAGCCATATAAAACCGCTGAGATAGAGGCGATGTTCGTACGGCCGTGCAGCACTCGGCGCTCGTAGAGTGGCCAGACGATCTCCGTTCCCCAAGATCCCCCATTCTCAGATCCGGTTCAGGCCGTATGTTAGCGCCTCAAAGAGCCACGTCTAGCGCAGCAATGCGATTTGTGCCCCGATCGACCCGGCGCCGAGCCGGAAGTGGCCCAACGCAGCCGCCTTCCACACGCCAAGCTTGCTCGTCGAACTGTTGTGGCGCCGCAACTGCCATAGTCCGGCCGGGACCCGACTTGTACCATCGTTGTCGCCGAGCGATCGCCGAGCGATCGCAGACGAGGTTAACAGGCAAAGGACGATCAGGGTGGCCGCGAGCAACGCCGACGAGGTAGTTAAGGCGGAGCGGATAGTGCTCGGCCCGTCCTTGACCGGCCGTCCTTGACTGGCCCCCTTGACTGGCCCCCTTGACCGGCCCCCTTGACCGGCCGTCCTTGACCGGCCGTCCTTGACCGGCCGTCCTTGACCGGCCGTCCTTGACTGGCCGTCCTTGACTGGCCCCCTTGACCGGCCGTCCTTGACCGGCCGTCCTTGACCGGCCGTCCTTGACTGGCCCCCTTGACCGGCCGTCCTTGACTGGCCCCCTTGACCGGTCTGCCCGGCGCCGACCTGACTGGGGCCGAGGAGGGAGCCGCTCGAGCGGCAGGTGCCCGAGCTGCAGTTGCCCGGCCGCGGCTCCCCGGGCCGTCGGATGTGGCGGACGTCGAGCGGCTCGGGGCGGCGCGTGGTCGTCGGCGTAGCGTACCGGGTCGGCGGCGAGGAACTGGTGGTGCGCCTCCTTAGGGAGCGTTCCCAGTTCGAGGCCGACCGAGCGGCAATGACGTTCGCAGGTCGGTGGTGGTTGTATAACACAGGAGCGCCGAGCCAAACTTCAACGCAAGCGGGTCAGATAACTGGTCCGGGCCTGTGATTTAGTCCGACCAGCTACCGGGAGGACGGTCGCACGTGTAAAAGACACGCAATATCCCCGGGAGTATTGAGCAATCAGGGAGCTCCGCCTCGGCTGATTGTGGCTTCTCGCCGGCGGTGTGGGGCCGGGTGGCTCTTTTTGGGCGCGCTGCACGCAATTGGTCGCGCTTGAGACCAATATTCGCGTCAAAGCGCGACCGGAACCAATTTCTGCACCCAGAACTGCCTTCCGAGCGCCGGTCGCTGAGAGTCGGCATGGCCTAGAGAGGGAGCGGTTTTGGGCGCGTTGCACGCAATTGGTAGCGCTTGAGCGCAGAATCTGCGTCGAAGCGCGACCGGAACCATTTTCTGCACCCAATAAACCCACAAACGGCCACCGAGAGCCAATACCCCGCCCGCCGGCCAACCCCGCCCGACCCCCGCGCTAGGTCCTCGTCAACACGATCTTTCCGAACTTGTGCCCTGTCTCGAAGCGCTCGTATGCCTCCGCCACCTTCTCGAAAGGGTAAGTCGTCTCGACCACGACGCGCAGCTTCCCGCCGCCGAGTAGAGGTAGGACGTGGTTCTCGAGCTGGCGGGCCAGGACGGCCTTTTCCTCCAGCGAGCGGGTACGCAGGGTCGAGCCCCGCACCGTCGCCCTTCGGTGCATGAGCAATCCAAGGTCCAGCTGGGCACTCGCACCGCCCCCGACGCCAATGACGACGATACGCCCCCGCGGCGCCAACGCGGCGAGCGCCTCGGGCACACTGGGACCGCCGACGAGTTCGAGCACAATGTCGAACGGGCCAAGGGCAAATGCCTCGTCCGGCGCCATAGACGTCGTCCCCAGCCGAGCCACGCCGGCCCGGACTTCGCCGTGCCGGACGCTGGCCACAACGGTGGCGCCGCCGGCCACCGCCAGCTGAGCCCCCGCCATCCCGACCCCCCCGCCGGCCCCGGTCACCAAGACCCGGTCCCCGACGGTCAGGCCCGCCTGAGAGAACAGGGCGTCATAGGCGGTGGCGAACGCTTCCGGGAAGCCTCCGGCTTCGACGGGCGAGCAGGCGTCGGGGACCGGCATGGCCACGCGCTCGTCGAAGAGCGCCAGCTCGGCCTGGCCGGCGCCGGCCAGCAGACCCATCACCCGGTCCCCCGGCCTGAAACGCTCGACGCCCTTCCCGGCGGCCTCGACCACGCCGGCGCACTCGAGCCCGGGCTGGTCGTCCGGGATCCCATGGGGCGGAGGATAATGGCCAGCCCTTTGCAGCAGGTCGGCCCGGTTCAGGCCGGCCGCCTCCACCCTGACCAGGATGTCTCGAGGCCCGGGTTCGGGGTCGGGCCGATCGGCCCAGGTGACTTCGCCACTGGAGAACACGACTGCTTTCATTGGTCGAGCGTACGGTCGGCACGCTCGTCGGCGCCGCCGCTACCACTCCGTCCCAAAAGGGCCGAACGCAGGCGTGGAGCCATCTAGGGTCGCTCTATGCCCGCTCCGTACAAGAAGACCTTGCTCGTCGATTGCGATACCGGGATCGATGACGCAATGGCGCTCCTCTACCTGCTGGC
Source organism: uncultured Acidimicrobiaceae bacterium (assembly GCA_963750465.1). Taxonomy (GTDB): domain Bacteria; phylum Actinomycetota; class Acidimicrobiia; order Acidimicrobiales; family Palsa-688; genus Fen-671. The sequence continues at coordinate 571,121 of CAVVRE010000037.1, read as the reverse complement.
CGATCCCGCGGTCGAGATATGCGCCATAACCACCGTTTTCGGCAACATCTCCGCCGCCGCGGCGGCTCGCAACACGCTCTGGGTGCTCGACGTCGCTGGCCGCACGGGGAAGATCCCGGTGGCCAAAGGTTCCGAGGTCACGCTGGTCGGTGAGGAGACCCATCGGGCGGGTCATGTTCACGGGGGCGAGGGCCTCGGCGGGACCGAGGTGGGCCAGCCGGCCGGTACCCTCGCCGAAGAGAACGCGGCCGAGCTGATAGTCAGTACCGCTCGTGAACGGCCAGGCGAGGTGCACCTGCTGGCCACGGGCCCGCTTACGAACCTGGCCGTCGCGCTGCGCCTCGAGCCGGAGCTGACCCGATTGGTGGGTGGCATCACCATCATGGGCGGCGCGGCGTTGGCCCCGGGCAACGTAACACCGGCGGCCGAAGCCAACATCTGGCACGACCCCGAGGCGGCTCAGGCCGTCCTGTCGGCGCCATGGGATATAACCATGGTCCCGCTCGACGCCACCATGAAGGAAGTACTGACCGAGGACCAGCGCGTCTTACTGGCCGAGTCGCCCGACCCGGTCGCCCGCTTCGCGGCGGGGATCCTCGACCACTACATGGACTACTACACCTCGGTCTTCGGGCGCCGGTGCTGTGCCTGCCACGACGTCCTGGCCGCCGCCATCGCCGTGGGGGACGTCGTTCCCGAGCGAGCGGTGACGGTCGGCGTGGTGGTGAACACGAGCCCCGGCCCGGCCCGGGGGGCCACCATCTGCGACCTGCGCGGTCAATACAGAGGAGAGGTCAGGCAGGCCGGGGCGACGTGTACGGTGGTGCTGGAGACCTCGGGTCACTTTGGGCCAGCCGTGGTCCAGCGGCTCTTGTGTACCTGACCAGCGGCTCCGGCTTCTGAGAAAATATTGTGATTTTGGCGACCTTTTTAGGTTGCGCGTGGACCACTTTTACGGGCCCAGGCAACGTTTTCGCCGGCAGCTGGTCGTACGTGGGCTCCGCACTTACAGGGGTGGCAAAACCCTGGTTGAGCAAGTCGATCGCACTCTCTGTCGGGTTATAGCCGTTCATGACCACGGCCAGCATGGTCCTGTTGTCACGCGTGGCTGCGGCCATGATGCAATCGCCGGCTCGGTCGGTAAAGCCGGTTTTTATACCGACGGCGTCCGGATAGGTGTCGAGGAAGGCGAAGTTCATGCTCGGCAGCCAGTGGACCTTTCCCTTAGGGTCGAGAAAATGGTAATTCTTTTCCTTGACAATTTGCGCCAGCTCGGGTACTGCCAACAGATCCCGTCCGGCGATAGCCATATCGCGAGCGCTCACCAGGTTGCCTCCGTCGAAGCCCAGTGGCCCGTCCAGCCCCGCCGGGTCCTTAAAGAGGGGATCGTCAGTCATCCCTATCTGTTCAGCAGAACGCTCCATGACCGGCGCGAAGCCGGTCAGCGTCCCGCTCACGCGATCCGCGATCGCATATGCGGCGTCATTGGCCGAAAACACCAAAAGCGATTGCAGCACTTCGGGTAGGGGCCAGGGCACGCCCTTTTCCATGCCGACGCGGTTTGGGTACACGTTCTCCGAAACGGTGGTGCCGGCTACATCAGCGCCTGGTGATAAGTAGCCGATGGCGATGAGCGCCGTTAAGACTTTGGTCAGGCTGGCCGGCGACACCCTGAGCCGTTCCTGGTAGCCGGCCAGGACACTTCCGGTGCCCACGTCAACGAGCACGTAGGACCTGGCTTGTGGCACCGCCACCGTCGCCGGTCGGGCCGTTGGCTTGGGCTCGTTGCTTGTCGGCCAGCTACTGGTCGGCCCGTTGCCGGTCGTACGCCCGCTGGTCGGCGTCGTTTTGGGCACGGCGGCCGTGAGCAGAGCTTCGTTATGCCAAGGCGTTCCGGCCGCAGCTACGCCTGCCATTCCTCCGCCGGCGCTGAGCGAGACGAGCAGGAAGAGCACCGTGAGGTAGGTCGTGACGCGCCGGGCCGCCCGTGTGAACAGGGATGCCCGCTGATCTACCTGGGAGCGACGCGAGCCAGGGCGGCGGGCCGAAGGGGTGGCACGCCCACGCTGGCCGCACCGCGCGATAGGGAAGACGGCTACCGGTAACGATCGCCCGAGGTTAGTGGAAGCGGCCAGCAGCGCCAGTGAACCACCTTCGCAATGGGCTGCCGTGCCCCGCCGCTATATGGAGTGCGCACCGTGCGGCCCACGCGCGACCATGGCTCGATGGCACCTTCCCAGGGGCACTCGGCCCCACGCGTTTCGGCCCGGATCGCGGCGGTGGCTGAATCGGCCACGCTCGCTATCGACGCCAAAGCCAAGGCCCTGCAGGCGGCGGGCGAAGACGTGGTCGGTTTTGGCGTCGGAGAGCCGGACTTCGCCACGCCCGCCCACATCGTCGAGGCGGCCGTCGCCGCCTGTCGCGACCCGAAGAACCACCGGTACTCGCCCGCTCCTGGCCTACCCGAGCTGAGGCAGGCGATCGCCGACAAGACGGTGCGCGACACTGGCCTAGAGGTCGAGGCGGCCCAGGTGATCGTCACCAACGGCGGCAAGCAGGCCGTCCTGGAGGCCTTTGCGACGCTCCTTGACCCGGGCGACGAGGTGCTGATGCCGGCGCCGTATTGGACCACATACCCCGAGTCGATCCGTTTGGCCGGCGGGGTGCCCGTCGAGGTCCCCACCACGCCCGAAAGCGGTTACAAGGTCTCCCTGGCTCAGCTCGAAGGCGCCCTCACCCCCCAGACCAAGGTGCTCCTTTTCGTATCCCCGTCCAACCCGACGGGAGCGGTGTACGACGAATTGGAAACGGCGGCCATTGGCGCCTGGGCGGACGAACACGGTTTGTGGGTTATCACAGACGAGATTTACGAGCACCTGGTTTACGGCTCGGCCCGCATGTACTCGATGCCGGTGCTCGTACCTGAGCTGGCCGACCGCTGCGTGGTCGTAAACGGTGTGGCCAAGACGTATGCCATGACGGGATGGCGCGTAGGTTGGCTTATCGCGCCCCGAGATGTGGCCAAGGCGGCGGCCAATCTCCAGAGCCACGCCACCTCGAATGTATGCAATGTCGCCCAGCGGGCGGCGCTGGCGGCGGTTTCGGGCCCCTGGACGACGTGGCCAGGATGCGAGCGGTGTACGACCGCCGCCGGCGGGCGATCGTCGCCGCCTTGTCAGAGCTGCCGGGCGTCGTGTGCCCCGAGCCCGAGGGTGCGTTCTACGCCTTCCCGAGCTTTGCCGGAGCGCTTGGCCAGCCGCTCGGCCCGAGCCGCCGCGCCCCCGCCACCACGCTGGAACTGGCCGAGATGGTGCTTGATGAGGCCAAGGTGGCCTTCGTGCCCGGTGAGGCGTTCGGAGCGCCCGGGTGCGGCCGGTTTTCCTACGCCCTGGCCGACGAAGATCTGGCCGAAGGCATGGCCCGGCTGGCGAAGTTCTTCAGTTAGGAGCCGAGCGGCGTGGGGACCGCCGGGCTTGCCCCGTCCTTCCAGAAGGGGCGCGGTCGGCTCCCGGGCGCGGCCGTTGACGCCGGATCGGTCCGCGCCTCGGTCCGACCCTCGGCGCCCGCGCCTTCCTGGTCTTCCATCTTTCGCCGGCGCCAGGCCATCCCTGACAGCGCCTCCAGGACGACCCGGTTCGCCAGGTAGGCGGTGACCTGGGCGTGGTCGTAGGGCGGGGAAACTTCGACAATGTCAAGGCCAGCCAGCGGTAGTTCCATGGCGCACCTCCGCACCGCGTCGAGTAGCTCACGAGCGCTCAGGCCGCCTGGCTCGGGCGTCCCCGTCCCTGGAGCCATGCCAGGGTCCACGACGTCGATGTCGACGGAGAGGAAAACGGCGTCGCAGCCGTCCATGGCCAGAGCGAAGACCTCGTCCAGGCACGGGCCGAGACCGCGGTGGCCCACCTCGGCCATTTCGTAGCTACGCATGCCCTGGGTTGCCATCCAGTCGAGCGTGGCGGGGTCGGGCCAGTAACCCCGCAAACCGATCTGAAAGAACCGTTCGCCGCGTACCGCCCCTGACTCGATCAACCGGCGCATTGGTGTCCCGTGCCCATAGAGCGAACCGAACTGGGTGTTGGCGGTGTCCGCATGTGCGTCGAAGTGGACCAGCGCCAGGCGCCCCCAGCCAACGCGGTGGGCCACGCCCGTGGCGTCGGGGAAAGTGATCGTGTGGTCGCCTCCCAGCACCACCGGCACGCACCCGGCCTGAGCGACTGCGGTTACGGCCTGCTCCAGGCGCTCCAACGATTTCTCTATTTCACCCGGGAGCATTTCGACGTCGCCGGCGTCGACTACAGGTAGTTCGGTCAAAGGATCGACGCCCAGCGCGAGGTGGGGCCGCATGCCGTCCTGGGCGAGGTAGTCGGTCAGCCGGATGGCCTGCGGCCCGAACCGGGCGCCGGGACGGTGCGAGGTGCCGCCGTCGAACGGCGCACCCACAATGACGGCGGCACCGCCGCTCAAGCTGGCCGGGTCGTCGAAGTCGGCGGGCGGCACACCGGCGAAGGTCGCATCGGGGCCGTACATGTTTCCCAACCTCATCCCGGCGAGGTTACCGTGCTCTTTGGATATCAGGGCGCTTGTGGCGCTTGGAGATCAGGCGCTTTGGAGATCAGGCGATTGTCGCCAGCACCTCACGCACAATTTCCTCCGTCGTGCCGGGGTGCAGGAAGATCAGCCGGGCCACCGTCTCGCCTTCCCATTTGGTAGGGGTCACAAACGCTATCTGGTCGTCGAGCAACTGGGCCGACCACCTGGCATAGTCGAGCGCTTCCCACCCTTTCCGGCGGAACAGCACGATGGACAGGCCCGGGTCGCGCACCAGTTCCAGCCGCGGTTCCTCGGTGATGAGCCGCGCGGTCACGCCCGCCATGGAAAGGGCGGCGTCCACGGCCCGGGAGTAGGCCTGTGTGCCGTTCACCACCAGCGAGTACCACAGGGGCAGGCCCCGGGCGCGGCGGGTCAGGTGGTAGGCGTAATCGCTCGGGTTCCACTCGTCCCCGGCGCCAGTATGGATGGGGTCGAGGTAAGAAGCGTGTTGGGCGTGGACAGCCTTGGCCAGCGCCGGCTCCCGGTACAACAGGCCGGCGCAATCGAACGGGGCGAAGAGCCACTTGTGGGGGTCCACTACGAACGAGTCGGCGTGCTCAGATCCCCGGAAAAGTGCAGTTACTTTCTCGGATTTCGATAGAAGGGCGGCCCCGCCGTAGGCCGCGTCGACATGGAACCACAGCCCTCGGCGCCGGCAAACCTCAGCCACGCCGCTGAGGTCATCGACAATCCCAGCGTTTGTCGTCCCGGCCGTAGCCACTACCGCCACGACGCCGGAGGGGTCGGGGTCCGCTCGCAGAGCCAGCTCGAGCCGCTCACCGGTCAGGCGGTGGTCGGGGCTGTCCACCGTCAGTACGCCCGCGCCCATGAGGTGCAGCGCTTTGCCTATAGAAGAATGGGCGTCCTGGCTGACGGCGACGCGCACGTCCTGTCTCCCGGCGCGAGCCCGGCCGCAGTCGCGGGCGACGACGAGGGCCGACAAGTTGGCCGCCGAACCACCGGACACGAAGCAGCCGCCGGCCTGTTCCGGCATTCCGGCGTGTATCGGCCAGGAAGCGGAGGGCCTGGTTCTCGGCCATGACCGCACCGCCCGCTTCGAGCCACGAAGTGCCTTGCAGCGAAGACGCCGACACGACCATGTCGAAGAGCAGTGACGCCTTTGTGGGCGCCGCCGGTACGAAGGCCAGGAAGCGCGGGCTGTCGCACGAGATGACCGACGTGACGATCCGTTCGGCAAAAAGCGCCAATATTTCGACGGCATCTTTGCCTCCAGGGGTAACCAGTCCCGCCAGGGCGGCTTCGAGGTCCGACTTTGGCACCGGGTGGTCGAGCGGGACCGGGTCAAGGGACAGCCTTTCGCGGCAATAACCAAAGACCGCTTCGGCCATCGCCGGGTCGTAAACGAACATCGAATGCGTCAGGTGGGCCGGCCCAGCAGGTCGACGTGACCCAGGCCGGGCTTGCTCGTCATGGAGAGAATCCCCTCGTCGTCGTGGACGACCTCGTTCCCGATGACCGACAATTGGTAGCCAAGAGCGCGAAGCATAGCCAGGTAGTGCCGGGCATTTCCCCAGGGCGAGCTGTCCAGGGCCAAGGGGTAGAACTCGCTGATCAGCAATGGCCGGCTCTCCGAGATCGTTCTGGTCGCACCGCGAATGACCAGGGGCTCGGCCCCTTCGACGTCGATTTTGACCACGTCGACCCGGGTGACCCCGACCTCATTGAGGACGGTATCGAGCGGGAAGGTGGCGACGACGAAGCTCGCTTCCACCGCCTGCAACGGTGGCCCGTCGATCGGGATCAGGCGTCCGTTGCTGCCGTCCGTTTCCAGAGCGGCCGCCCCCGGGCGCTCCCCGAGAGCTACGGCGACGACGTCGATATTGTCGAAACCATTGTCTTTGGCGCTCTGCCTGAGCAAGGCGACGTTGCGGGGGTTCGGTTCTACGGCGATGACGCGACCAGTGGGGCCTGCCAGTGATGCCGCCAACAGGCTGAACCACCCGATGTTCGCCCCGATGTCGACGAACGTTCCGCCGCTCGGCAGCAGCTCCCGCAGCTTGGCGGAGACCTCTGGCTCGTAGCTGCCGGTCCGCGCCACCGTGTGGCCCACGGCATAATCAGTTGGGTCGACGCGGATGAGAAAGCCCTCGCAGGAACTTACGGTCTCGCCCGTGAACCCCTCTCCGGCCGGACGTTCGGCTTGCCTGCGGACGAACTCGACGCTACCGAGGAACTCCCCCACAAGCTCGTCCAGGCTGACCGGCCCCTTCCCAGGCGCTGTCGGTAGTGGGCCAGGCCCTCAGGGTCCGGTGGGCGGCCGAGGAACAACCGGTAACAGGCGATGACATCGCCAAAAGTGGCCGGGCGAGCTGCTTGCCCCGACGTTGCTGGACCGGGATCGGGCGCCTCACCGCGAGGGCGCCGGGCCGCCCAGCCCACTGCAGCCGCGTCCAACGCTCGCTCGATGGCCAGGTAAGATTTGAGGAGTAGCTGGTTGGCTGTTTTCTGTAGCCCGTCGGGCCGGGAAGGCGAGTCGCCTGAAGTCCCATCGAGGCGGCTAGCAGGCACCGCCAGCTATGCTACCGCCCGTGATACCCAGGCTTGAGGGACGCCCGGAAGTGCGAGACGATGAGACGTCTCGGTGGACAATGAAGCGGCGCATCGCGTTCGTGACGCCTCGCTTTGGCGCCGAAATCGTCGGGGGGGCCGAAGCCGTCGCCCGGGATACCGCGCTTGGCTTGGCCGAACGCGGTTGGGAAGTCGAGGTCCTTACCACCTGTGCCGTAAACCCCTACACGTGGGCCAACGAACTGCCTGAGGGCTCACAGGAGGACAGCGGTCTCCTGGTCCGCCGTTTTGCCAACATATTGGCCACCTCGGCCAGCGAAGAACACCGGGTACACGGGAACATTTATTACGGCCAGCCGACAACGCTTGACGAGCAGGTGACCTGGCTAAACGCCTTGTTCCGGACGCCCGGGCTGTTCCAGGCGCTGCTCAGGGAGCGAGATAGCTTCGATGCTGTCGTTTTTGCCCCGTACCTCTTCTGGAGCACGACCGTCTGCATGCCCATCGTCGCCGACCGCGCCGTGGTTATGCCGTGCTTGCATGACGAGGCCTACGCCCATCTCGACGCGATGCGCCACGTCCTGTCGCTGCCCGCCTCTGTCTGGTTCCTGTCCGGTCCTGAGCACGACCTGGCTCACAGGCTCGGGCCGGTCACGCCGCAGCACAGCGTCATAGGTTCGGGCATGGACGTCCCGAAGCGGTACGAACCCGACGAGTTCCGGGCCGAGTACGGCATCGATGAGCCTTTCATCCTGTACCTGGGCCGGCGCGAGGCCGACAAGGGCTGGCCCTGGCTGGTCGATGTTTTTGCTTCGACCAAGACCCGGGTCAAATTGGTGAGCGCCGGCGCCGGCCACCCTGACGTCCCGCCACGGCTGCGCGGCCGAGTCATCGACATTGGCTACCTCACCACCGAGCAACGTAACAGTGCGCTGGCTGCGGCCCTGGCCTACGTGCAGCCCAGCCTGATGGAAAGCTATTCCCGGACCTCGATGGAGTCCTGGCTCGCAGGTCGGCCGTTGTTAGTCCGCCGGGGGAGCGAAGTCGTCGAGTGGCACTGTTCGCGTTGCGACGGCGGCCTGTCGTTCGCCAACTCGGTGGAGCTGGGGAAGCACCTGGCCCGGTTCCAGTCGAACCCGGAGACGGCCAACCAGATGGGGCGCGGGGCCGCGCCTACGTGATGGAGAACTACCAGTGGTCGCAGGTGCTTGACCGGATCGAGCAGGACATCATGAGGTTCGCAAAACGCCCGGCCTCCAATGGCCAGCGCGGCCGCGCCGGGGCCAGCAACGGCAAAACGCCCCGTGGTGGAGTAGCTCGGCCCCACCGGGCCGGCGCCCGCATTTGGCCAGCCCGCCCTCAAGGGTGTTGGGGTTCGGCGGCGTCAACGCCGGCCCACCGCTCCCAGATCCTTTCGGGGGTGGCTGACCAGTGCCGTTCCATCTGGGCGCGGCTGGCCAAAGCCCACGGCAGCAGGCGGGCGATGCCGGCTCGGACCCCACCGTCGGGCCCGGAGTGGAAGCGGTCTCGCAGGGCTTTGGCGACCAGGGGGCGGGGGCCGTTACGGACCATAGTCAGTGTCCGGTTGCGCTCGGACACGACCCGCACCCATGGCCTGTGCTCACCGCCCGAACTGGCCGAGCGCCGGTGCTCGACGGTAGCCGCCGGGTCGTAGAGAATACGCCGGCCGCCCAGCTGCGCTCGCCAGCACCAGTCGATGTCCTCGTAATAGGCAAAGAAGCGGCCGGCGAAGGGGCCTAATTCTGACCAGGTCTCTTTCCGGGTCACGAACGCGCTCCCCGAGATGGCGAACCGGTCTGCCGCCTGGTCGAACTGGCCATCGTCGGGGGTGTCAGCGCCGATGTCGCCGCCATAGCCCCGGTCGTCGAGAAAGGCGCCGGCGCTGTTGATCAAGCTCACAACGCGACCGGGCGGGGCGGGCTCGCCGTTGACCAGGACGTCCGCCCCCGGGTCGGCCGCCGGCAGCGGCACGTACCAGGGACGCTCTCCCGCCGTCCAGCGCCAGCGCCCGCCACCGGGATTTCCCTCCGCCCGGTACAGGCCGGGGCCGGTGGCGACCTCCAGCAGTTCTGCGCCACCGACGACTACCGACCGCAACTGACGACCGAGCGGGCGCTTGTCGCCCGGTGCGTACCACTCCTTGTCCGGGTAGAGGACTTCGCGGTACCGGGTGGTCAGGACCACTTTCGGGCCGACCGCCGCCACCGACTCGTCCCGCAGGGCCTCCGCCGCGGCGCTCAACCACCCCGACCCGGCGGTGGCGTCGTCGTTCAGAAAACCCACAATGTCGCCCGAGCAGGCCCGCACGGCCAGGTTCACGGCCGGGGCGAACCCGGTGTTGGAAGGGAGCCGGAGCACCGTTACCCCCGCTCGCTCGCCGAGGCGAGACGCTCTCGAGCCCTCGGACCCATTGTCGACCAGTACCACCTGGTCGGCTTGATGAACAACCGAGCCGAGGCACGCGGTCAGCCACTCGCCTGGTCGGTAGGAGACGACGACGACGCTGGTCCTCACCTGGCTTTGCCCTGGGCCGCCTCCGCGACCCGGCGGGCGGTTTCCCCCCAGCTCGAAGGCTCGCTGGAAACGGCGATGGTGCTAACGCCTGGGGTTGAAAAGGGCTTCCTCTCCGCGCCGGCGTGCTCCTGGTCGAGGAGGGCAACGACCCGGCCCGGCCATTCGGCGGCCAGTTGCTCTACGACGTCTGCGCCCGGCCCCTCCGTCCCTGGTAGCCAGCCAATGATGGCGTCGTAGCCGCCCCGCCAGGGGTCGAGTTTACGCAGGGCGGTCAGGGGGAGCGCCCCGTCGTCGGCGGGGGCCTCGTCGCCGGTGCAGGGGGCATGGTTCACATACCGGTCGACGCTGGCGTAAGCGGAGATGGCGTCGGCCAATTCGTCGGGGACCCCCACCAGCGCGAGTTGGGGGCGCCGTCGCCATCCTGGACGGAAGCGCCCAGCCTTGTGGGACAGTTCCTCGAACACGGCCACCGCTTTGTCCGCTACCGCGCCCCAGGTCGGAGGCGGTTGGTTGGCCAGGGCCAATAGACGGTCCCGGAACGGCTTGTCGGTCAGCCCCCTGGCGATGGCCTCGGCGATAGCACCGGGGTCGGACGGCTGGAACCGGGCATCCCGGGGCAGGATTTCCTGTAGCGAGGAGTTGTCGCCGGCCATGGTGGGGGCGCCACAGGCCATCGACTCTTCGACGGGCAAGCCGTAACCCTCGTAAAGGGAAGGGAAGATGGCCAGCTCTGCGCACTGGTACAGGCTCACCAGCACCTCCTCTGGCACGTAGCCGGGTATAAGGAGGCGGTCCTCCACCCCGAGCCGCTTGGCCATCACCAGGTAGTGGTTGCGAGTCAAGGGTGGCGCTTCGCAGACGATCACGAGCTGGTAGCGCTGTACCAATTCCGAGGGAAGCGAGGCGTAGCCCTCGAGCAGGTTGTCGACGCCCTTGCGGGGGTTGAAGGCGCCGTTGTAGACGATGAAGGCCCTCTTCAGCCCCTTCACTCCTTTTCGGGCCAGCGCGAAGGCACGCTGGCGAGACTCGGGCGGCCGAAAGGCCGGCGCCGTCCCGCTGCCGATCACGGCGACCCGCTGTTCGGGTACGCCGAGCAGCCCGATGGCGTCTGCCTTGGCCGATTCAGACAGCGTCAGTACGGCGTCAGCGGTACGGATCACCTCCCGGCAGCACCGCCAGCGCCTCCGCAGCCCCGGGTCCTCCAGGTACCAACCGGGGAAAACGTCGGGGATAAGGTCGTATAGCGTCACCGACATGAGGAGCCGGTGAGAAGCCGCTTCTCGGGGCCAGTACAGCCGCACAGGCACCTCTGGTTCGAAGGCCGAGCTCAAGTGGACAACTGACGCCTTGGCCCAATCCGGTTCCGTTGTCACCCAGTCGGCCAGGTCGTCGATGCCCTCGGGTGGGTCGAGCTCCGGATGGACCACGATGGAACTGACGATCTCGGGGTGCCGCTTCACTATCGCACGGACCAACTCGATGCTGTAGCGAGCTATACCACGGCCCTTGTAACTGGGGCTCTGGGCCGCCACCAGGTCGAAGATGACACCCTCACGCGCCTCTGTCTTGGTCCGCGCCACGGCGTCCGAGCCTACCGTGGGGTACCGCCCGGCCCGGCGAGCCCGCAGCGGGATGATGAGCCCCAGCCGGATGATGAGCCCCAGCCGGAATGATGAGCCCCAGCGGAATGATGAGTTCGCAGCGTGCCTGCTAAGTTCGCGAAGTGGCGGTATGCGATGTGGTCGTCATCGGTAGCTACCCCCCGTTGCCGGGGCCGGCCACGGCGGCCACGCTTGCCGCCGTGCGCAGAGCCTGGGAGGCGGGCTCGGACGTCCGCGTCGTCTCGTATCGGACGGGGGCGGCCGAGATAGCCGTCCCTGTTACCGGGCCTCTGGCCGGGTGGCGCCTTGACCATGTCCGCAAGCATTTCGACAGCCCCTCCGAGGTAGTGCTCGGCTTGCAGCGAGGGGTGCCGTTCTCTGACCCCCGCCCGTCCCAACAGATGGCGACGGCGGCCGGCCTGGCGGCGGCTATGCGCCGCTTCCGGCGCGCCACTTTGTTAGTCGGTGAGGACCCCGAAGTACTGCCGGCGTGCTTTCGCATCCTGGCTGGCGCGGTGGACCGCTTCATCGTGGCCACGCCCGAGGAGGCAGACTGGCTGGTAGAGCGGTACCGGCTCAAGCCGGCGGCCGTAGCGGTGGAGACGGTCGAGCCTTACCCGATGTTCCCCGACGGCGTCGAGCCCGGCGCCACCGGCTTGTACCGGCCCGGCGGCGGCGCCGGGCTTACCGTCGTCCAGCAGCCCACCACGACCGTGGCAGATAGGGCCCGCGCCAGGGCCCGGTCCCAGCGGTCGCTGATGTTGAAGCGGCTAAGAGGGCACTGACGAACGGGCCTGCTCTCGGAGCGGGCGTGGGGGCGCGCTTCACCTTGGTCGCAAAAGTAGGCAGACTAGCCAAGCTCCGCTTCGACGGTCCCGCATGGTTGGCCCGAGAAGCCCTGCGAAAGGTGGTCTATTGCCGATGGTCCTGAGCCGGCGGGCGCCGCGCTGCAGGCTCGTGGGGCCTACTGTGCTGGCTGGAGTCGCCCTCTTCGCGTCGCCGGCACCGGCTGGAGCCACTCCGTACAGGGCGGCGACGGAGCAGCTCGTGGTGCAACTCGGCCAATCGGGAGTGAGAGACCCGGCTTCGCTCCTTGGAGCCCTGCCGGGAGCTGTACCCCAGATCTTGCCGGGACAACGGTGGTCCACCGACCTGCCGGACGCTGAAGCTGCCTACGTCGAAACCGAGTTGTCGGGGAGACCGGGTGTCAATTACGTCTCACCGGTACAGCAGGTCCAAGCGGCGGACCTGGTCCCCAACAACCCCTGTTACAACCAGACGTGCGGCCCGACCAAGCCGGTCACGGTGGAGAACCCCTTCGCTGGACCGGGGGCGACCATCGTCCACCCGAACGGCCAAACCGACCTTTCCGCTGTCCACGCCGCCGCAGCCTGGAGCATCACTACCGGTAGCCCCAACGACCTGGTCGCCGTCCTGGACACCGGCGTCGACCCGAACCAGCCTCAGCTCAAGGGAAAGGTGATCATCGGGCCAGACGTGTGCGCCGACGACCGGCCGTTGTGTTCGTCGCCCTACGACAAAAACGGGCATGGCACGTTCGTGACCGGCATAATCGCCGCGACCACCAACGACGGCATCGGTATCGCAGGTCTCGGGTGGAATACCAAAGTCATCGACATCAAGGTGCTCGACGACACCGGCAGCGGCAACAGCATGGACGAAGCGACGGGCATCTACGATGCCGTGTCCGCCGGTGCCAAGGTCATCAACCTGTCCCTGGAGTCCGAGCCCTGCAGTAAGGACCCCAATGACTGCGGCCCGAATACGGACGAAGAGTCGGCGGTGGAGTACGCCATCGCGCACGGTGTGGTAGTGGTGGCCGCGGCCGGCAATTACGATTCGCAGGACCCCATCTACCCGGCTGACTACCCGGGTGTGCTCTCGGTGGCGGCCAGTACGGACCAGGGTTCCGTGGATCCGGTAAACGGCGGCCCTTACCTCGATTTTTCGGAGTACGGCGATGCGGCCAATATCGCCGCCCCCGGGGTCAACGTGTTGTCCACCTGGTTCGACGGGAACTATGCCGAGGAGAGCGGCACTTCCATGGCCGCACCCCACGTGTCAGCCGCGGCCGCGCTCGTCATGGCGGCGGACCCGGCCTTGTCGGGCCCCCAAGTGGCCACGCTGTTGCGCCAAACTGCGGCTCCACTGGCGCCAGGCAGCGCTTCCCTCGACGGGGGCCTGCTGGATGTGGGGGCTGCGGTAAAGGCGGCCGCCGCCAGGGCTCTGCCGGCGACACTTGACGGTTACCAGCTCGTCGGCTCGAACGGCGGTGTGTATAGCTCGGGGGTGGCCGTGGCCCGGGGGTCAATGGCGGGTCAGCGCCTAGCCCAACCTGTGGTGGGCGGAGCGGAGATGCCGGACGGGCTGGGCTATTGGCTCGTCGCGGGCAATGGCGGTGTTTTTGCCTTCGGTGACGCCCACTTTTATGGGCCGGCCGGGAACATGCACCTCACCCACCCGATTGTAGAGATGGCGGCCACGCCAGATGGCAAGGGTTACTGGCTCGTCGCCAAGGACGGCGGTCTTTTTGCCTTCGGTGACGCCCACTTCTACGGTTCGGCCACCAAGATGGGTCCCCGTGGGGCCGATAGTGGATTTGGCGGCCACGCCTGACGGCAAGGGGTACTGGCTCGTGGCCGGGAATGGCCGAGTGTTCGCTTTCGGGGATGCCCACTTTTATGGTCCACCCACCACCATGCACTTCGTCCACGCCGTGGCCGGCATGGCCGCCACTCCTGACGGCAAGGGTTATTGGCTGGTAGCCAAAGACGGGGGGGTCTTTGCCTTCGGTGACGCGACGTTTTATGGTTCGGAAGCGAGCAAGGCGGTGGCCCGGCCCATTATCGGTATGGCTGTCAGCCCCTTCGGCCTGGGTTACTGGCTGGCCGAAGCGGGCGGGCAGGTCCTGGCTTTCGGGTCGGCGCCGTACGAGATCGCTTCGGGCGGGAAGCTATCTTCGGTTTCCATCGTGGCCATCGTCTCCTGAGGGAACCGTTCCTTAATTTTGCGTCGGGCCAGCCGACTAATTAGGATAAAGGACGACTGGGCGGGGACCGGGGCTTTGTATCGGCACGGAGAGGCATTGTTACCCAAAATCGTCCACCGTCCGGCCCGAGGCGCCAGGACCGTTTTTTTGGTCGTCGCGGTGGTCACGACGGCTGGCCTGGCCCAGACGGTGGCCACGGCCGGCCCGCTTGGCGCCCAGGTACCGGCGGCCAAAGGAAAAGGGGTAATTGGTCCGACCTCTTCGACGATCGCGCTCACCGGTTTCGGCTTCGGGCACGGCCACGGCATGGGGCAGTGGGGTGCGTATGGCTACGCCTCGGTGTACGGCTGGGGCTATCAGCAAATCCTCGCGCATTATTACGGAGGCACCCGGCTCGGCCCGCTTCCGTCCCCGGAACCTCCCGTCACCGTCAACCTGACCGAGCTCGATAATCGCAGCCCCATCGCATCGGCACTGCCCGGACGTCAACTCGTCGTTACCTGGCCAGGCGGAGGAGCGTTGTCGGCCTCGGCTGTCGAGGTAACCCGCTCTGGCGGCGCGCTGGTCGTTTCATCTGGCCCGGGTGCGCAGGCCCATGGCGAGCGGTCGCTACCATCACCGGCTCGGTCACGGTAGCCAGCGCGGGCCCGCCGGCCCTGCCACCAGCCTTGGCGCCAGCCCGGCGGACGGCTCCTCTGCCACGCCGCCAGCGGCCGGCCTTGCGGGCTCTGAGCTGGCGGCCTGCTTACCGGGGACCGGCCAGCGGGTCTACCAGGGCGACCTGGTCGTCGGGCTGGCGGGGCAGACGGAAAATGTCCTGCCCCTGGAGGACTACGTCGACGGCGTGGTGGCGGCTGAGTCCCCCCCGGTCTGGGCCGACATGGGTGGAGAGGCCGCCCTCGAGGCGCAGGCGGTGGCGGCCCGCAGCGTGGCGGTAGCCCTCGTCGCCGCGTCGGGTGCTATCTGCGACACGACGTCATGCCAGGTGTACAAGGGGCTCCCTGACCAGTACGGGATGACCGCCGACGGCGCCGTTAGGGCGACGGCGGGAGAGGTCCTTTACTGCGAGGCGGGCAGCTCCTGCGGGCCGGCGGGCAGCGTCGCAGTGACGGAGTACTCCTCGTCGACCGGTGGCTACTCGGCCGGAGGTGCCTTCCCGGCGGTGACGGATTTGGGGGACTCGGTCAGCACCAACCCGGTGCACACGTGGAGCGCGCTGATCCCGCTCGACAAGCTCGAGGCGACGTTCCCTTCCGTCGGGGCGGTGGAACAGGTGGAAGTCACGCAGCGCAACGGGCTCGGCCAGATCGGCGGACGAGTCGACGAATTGAAGGTCGTCGGCGACGCCGGGGCCGTCAACCTGACCGGAGACCAGTTCGCCGCCGATTTCAACCTTTACAGTGATTGGTTCGCCGTCGCGGGAGCGCCAGCCCGCCTCTACGACGTCGATCACGACCACGATGACGGGCACGATGACCCGCCCGACCACGGCGACGAACGGGGCCGCGACGAACGGGACCGCGACGAACGGGACCGGCACGGCCACGAGCACGAGCGGGGGAAAGCAGAAGTCCTCGCCCATCGGCGGGTCGCCGCCCCGGCTGGGGAACGGTTACTGGGTGGTCAATTCCAACGGCAACGTGGCCGCTTTCGGGGCCGCAACCTCCTACGGCACGGCGGCTGGCACTTCTTTGGAGGGCATCGTCACCTCCATGGCGGCGACGCCGGACAACAGGGGCTACTGGTTGCTAGGCAGCAACGGCGGTGTCCTTGCCTTCGGCGACGCCAGTTGGTACGGGTCCGCCAGCAAGCTTCACCTGGCCAAGCGGGTTATCGGGATGGCACCGACGCCGAACGGTCGCGGCTACTGGTTGGTGGCGAGCGACGGTGGGATTTTCGCCTACGGGAACGCTCACTTTTACGGTTCTACTGGAGGGGAGGCGCTGCAAAAGCCAATCGTCAACATCGCGGCCACGCCGGACGGGCACGGCTACTGGTTGGTGTCTAGCGATGGCGGCATTTTTGCTTTCGGAGACGCCCGTTTTTACGGATCCTCCGACACCATCCATCTCAAGAAAAAGATTGTCGGCATCGTCCCGAGCGCAGACGGGCGCGGCTATTTCTTGGTGGGTAAGGACGGCGGTGTGTTCGCGTTTGGCGACGCCCGGTTCCTCGGGTCTCTTCCCGGCAAGCAGATTGCGGCCAAGGTGGCGGCCGTAACCCCGACCAACAACGGGCGGGGTTACTACGTGGTGGCCACGAACGGGAGAGTTTTTGCCTTCGGGGCGGCCACCCCGGCGCGCCAGCTCGAGGGGGCGGGGTTGAGCCTGGCCGGGGCCGTCGCCATCGTGGGATATCGCCTGCCGGGATAGGGTTGGCTCGAAACTCCGGGCATCCGTCGCCGCCCCGGATCGGGGACCTCCTTCGAACGGATGCGATCGGCCCCAGACCGCACGCCCGGACCGCACAAACGGACCGCACGCCCGGACCGTATGCCCGGACGGGGCCGCCCCCGATGTGGCCGCCCCCGATGTGGCCGCCCCCGATGTGGCCGCCCGGTGGTGCTAATGCAGGGACGCGTTCTCCAACCGGCCCATGTCCGCGTCAACCATCATGCGGACGAGGTCAGCGAAGCTCACCTCGGGTTTCCAGCCCAACACCTCGTGGGCACGGGTGGCGTCGCCGATCAGCAGGTCCACCTCGGCCGGGCGAAAGTAGCGGTCCTCCACTCGGACATGGCGTTCCCAGTCCAGCCCGACGTGCCCGAACGCGATCTCGCAAAATTCCCGCACCGAATGGGTCTCGCCCGTCGATATCACGTAGTCTGCCGGCCCTGGCTGCTGCAGCATCAACCACATAGCTCTCACGTAGTCGGGTGCGTAACCCCAGTCGCGCTGCGAGTCGAGGTTCCCGAGCGCCACGTGGTCGGCCAAGCCGAGCTTGATGCGAGCGACAGCGTCGGTGATCTTACGGGTCACGAACTCCAGGCCCCGGCGGGGGCTCTCGTGGTTGAAAAGTATCCCGGAACTGGCGTGCAACTGGTAGCTCTCACGGTAGTTGACCGTGGCCCAGTGCCCGTAGACCTTGGCCACTCCGTAAGGGCTGCGAGGGTAAAACGGGGTCCGCTCGGTTTGAGGGCTCTCGACCACTTTGCCGAACATCTCCGAAGAGCTGGCCTGGTAAAAGCGGATAGAGGGGTCAACCATCAAAAGGGCGTCCAGCAACCGGATGACCCCGAGGGCGGTGACCTCGCCGGTCAGAACAGGCTGGGCCCACGACGTCATGACGAACGACTGCGCGGCGAGGTTGTACACCTCGGACGGTTTGTGGTCACGGAGAACCCGTATGAGCGAGGACTCGTCCAGGAGGTCGGCCGCGACCAGGGTTATCTTGTCAGCGATGTGGGCTATGCGTTCGAAGGTGACGGTGCTGCTGCGGCGGTGGGCACCCACCACGTCGTAACCCTTGGTTAGCAGTAGCTCGGCCAGGTACGAGCCGTCCTGTCCTGTGATACCTGTGATCAGGGCTGTCGGCATCCAACCAGCATTGCCCTACGGGTAGCCGCGGGGCAAGCCCACGCCGGTCTTCCGCCCCGCGCCCGCCCCCTGGCGGCGCCGCTCGGCGGTGCGGGCTTTGCCCGGTGCTACCTGCCCTGATGCCGATTTGGCTTGGTCGCTGTGAGAGTGTCGGTCGCTGTGAGAGCGTCGGTCGCTGTGACAGTGTCGGTCGCTGTGACAGTGGCGGTCGCTGCGGCCGTGTTAGTCACGGTGACCGGGCCGGGGCTGGGACAGCGAACGTACCGCGGCGTCCACGTTGGTAAAGACCCGGTCGGTGCCAATGGCATCGAGGAGCCCGGAACGCCTGAGGTCGCGATGTGCAATTTCAGATGCCCGCGCCACGGCGACGGCGATGCCCTCCTTCTGAAGTTGAGCCAGGAGTTCGCCCAGGGCCTTGGCCCCCGTGTAATCAATGTCGGGCATGGCGTCGCCATCCAGGACGAGGGTGTTGACGGGTTCGGGCGCCGAAGCGATGATTTGGCGGATCCGGTCGACGACGTGAGTGGCATTGCCGTACCACAGCGGCGCGTAGAGGAGGTACACAACGACACCGGGGACTCGTTCGGTGGGCTGGCCGATGTCGGTCTGGATCCAGTGGTCGGTGCCCGGTACACGCCCGAGGACGGCGTCGCGTGGCCGAGCGGCCAAACGGGTCCGCTGGGCCAGCGCAAGCAGAGCGGCGGCGACTACTCCCTGTTCTATGCCGACGAAGACCACCACGGCCAGGGTGATAACGGCCAGGGCGAACTCAACCGAATTGAACCTGAAAATGGAGCGAAGGACACCGAACCGGAACAGCTTCGAGGCTACGAACATGAGTACCGCACCGAGCGCTGCTTCGGGAAGGTCTTTCAGCAGGCCGGTGGCCACGATGAGGACGAGGACGACGGCACCCACGGCCGTGAGGCTGGCGACCTGGCTCCTGCCCCCGGCCGACGCAATGACGGCTGTCCGGGGCGGGCTGGCGTCGACGGCGAAGGAACCGGCCAGCCCGGCCAGGAGGCTACCCGCCCCCACGGCGGCCAGGTCGATGTTGAATCCCTCCGGCGACGTTTCACTTGCAGCGTTGCCGGCTGCGCCCGTGCCGGCTGCGCCCGTGCCGGCGGAGCCCGCGCCAGCTGCGCCGGAGCCTGCTGGGCCGGTGGCAGGCGATCGAACAGTGGCCGAAGTCTGCACCGTGCACAGGAAGGCGACCGTCACCGCCGTCACCACCAGTTGCCCGAGTTGGTGCAGACTGGCGCCGGGTAACCCGAGGTGAGGCATCTCGGCCTGCACGGGGCCTACGACTTCCACGCCGTGGCTCGTGAGGCCGGCTATGTTGACCAGCGCGGTGGCGCCCACAATGGCAAGTAAAGCGCCTGGGATCCGGCGATCGACCCTGTCGCATATCACGATGATGACGAGGACACCAAGGGCGATCGCCAACGACCAGCCGTTGATGTTGCCGAGCTGGTCCACAAACGTCCGCAGCCGGCCGACGGTCGTGGTCCCTCCGCCCGGTAAGCCAAGGACGGTAGGTAATTGCTTGAGGAATATCCCCACGCCGATGCCGGCGAGCAGCCCGGTCAGGACGGGGACGGGGAAGAAGTCGGCGATCCAACCAAGCCTGAGGAGACCGGCAACTACTAAGAGCCCGCCGGCCATCAAGGCGGTTGCGCTCACCAGGTGGCTGTATGAGGAGGAGCCCACCACCGCCAGCGTCGCCACTCCGGCAGCGAAAACCGGAGCGATCGTTGAGTCGGCACCGACAGACATCAGGGAGTGCCGCCCAAAAAGGGCAAAGAGCAAAGAACCGGCCACGAAGGCGTAAAAACCCGTGATTTCTGGCATCCCGGCGAGGTGGGCCGTAGCCATTTGTTCCGGGATGGCGATCGCCACCAGCGTCAAACCGGCAATGGCGTCCGTCGCCAGCCACGACGCCTTGTAGCCTTGCAGCGTCGGCAATATCGGCCAGGCCCGCCCGGTCATTTCCTCGCTATTCGGATTAGAGGTAGTGGGATAAGCCGGACGCCCTCATCGACGGCCAAGCCTGTGAACGTGGGGGTCAAGCACAAGTGGGTGCGGCGGACACGTCGGGTCTCGACCATTGTCCCTACCGGGCCCGGCCCTGGTTGAGGGGCAGGGCGGGTTACTTCGACGAGCGGGTGATCGTCAAGGGGCCCAGGCTCCCCCACAGCCCCCGCCTTCATCAGCACCGGTGCGATGCCCGGCACACTAGCCAATCTCCCAGTGCGGTCTGAGCAACCTCCAAGGTTGGCCCGGTCAGCTGAGCGAAATGAGCATCAAAAGAAAGGAGCCAATGATGGGACTCAGAAAACCGCTTGCCACCCTGGCTATGGCCGGCGGTGCCTTCGGGCTCAGCATGGGGATCGGGTACACAATCGCCAGTGCGGCGACGACCGGCAGCACCAGCAATAACCGGTCGTCCTCGTCGTCCGGCACACCGACCACGGCCCCGACGCACGTTTGCCCGAACATGGGCGGCGTGCCGGGCCCGTCCAGTTCGGGCCCTCCCGGTTCAAGCCCTTCCAGTTCGGGAGGCGCATGACGACAGGATGAGCACCCGTTGATAGCGATCTGGGTGCAGAAACTGGTTCCGGTTGCGTTTTGACGCGAATCTTGTTCTCTAGCACGACCAATTGCCCGAAACGCGCCCAAAAGGGCTGTCCGCGGCCACGGGCCCTGGCGCCCCGCCGACCCCGCCGGTTACTCAACCCCGCACCGCCTACGGCCACCGCCTCTGGCCACCGCCTACGGCCACCGCCTCTGGCCACCGCCTCTGGCCACCGCCTCTGGCCACCGCCTACGGCCACCGCCTACGGCCACCGCCTACGGCCACCGCCTACGGCCACCGCCTACACAACCTACGCTACGCCACGCTCTGGCTACCGCCTCTGGCCACCGCCTCTGGCCACCGCCTCTGGCCACCGCCTACGGACACCGCCTCGGACTATTTCGCCTGTCCCCGGCACACGCCCCGTTACGGGCCGCGCCACCGGATAGGGCTGGCGGACCAGTTCGGGCGGACCAGTTCTGGCGGACCGGTTCTGGCGGACCGGGGCAGGTGGAGGCGGGCGCGAGCCGGCTTTTCCAGGTCCCTGCACTGCCAACTAGTGTTGTGCGGTCCGCGATCCCGCCCGACGGGTACTAAGGAGAGCCAGTGGACTTGTACGAGTACCAGGGCAAGCAGTACTTCGCCCGTTATGGCATCCCCGTGTCGCCGGGCGGTCTCGCCGTCACGCCGGCGGAGGCCGTCGAGCTGGCGGAAAGCGTCGGGTACCCAGTTGTCTTGAAAGCCCAGGTCCAGGTGGGCGGGCGAGGAAAAGCGGGTGGGATCAAGCTCGCCTCCAACGCCGAGGAGGCAAGTACGTACGCCCGGGCGATCCTGGGGATGGACATCCGCGGCCACGTCGTACGCCGACTATGGGTCGAGCAGGCCTCGGACATCGCCAGGGAGTACTACGCCAGCTTCACTCTTGATCGCGGGGCCAAGGCTCACCTCGCCATGGTCTCAGCCAAAGGTGGCGTCGAGATCGAAGAGGTGGCTGCGGAAGACCCCGGCGCCATCGCCCGGCTCCACGTCGACCCCTTTTACGGCTTCGACGAGGGCATGGCCCGCCAGTTGGTCGACGAGGCCGGCATCGACGAGGAGGCCAAAAGGGGGACGGTGGAGGTGCTGGTCAGCCTCTACCGCTGTTTCGTCGAAGGCGACGCCGACCTTGTAGAGGTGAACCCGCTCATCCTCACGACAGACGGCCGTGTGCACGCCTTGGACGCCAAAGTGACCCTGGACGACAACGCCGCCTTTCGTCACCCGGAGTGGGACGAGTTTGCGGGCACGGCCGAACTCGACGACCGAGAACGCCGCGCCCACGACTTCGGCTTGCAATATGTCGGCCTCGACGGCTTCATCGGGATAATCGCCAACGGTGCCGGCCTGGCCATGAGCACCTGCGACGTCGTCAACCAGGTCGGCGGCCGCCCTGCCAATTTCCTCGACATTGGAGGCGGTGCCAGCGCCGAGGTCATGTCGAATGCTCTGGAGGTGATCAATTCGGACGCGAACGTTCGGTCCATTTTCGTAAATATTTTTGGTGGCATCACCCGGGGCGAAGAAGTGGCCAACGGGATCGTCGCCGCACTGGGGCGGGTCGATATCAAAGTCCCAATGGTGATCCGCCTCGACGGCACGAACGCCGAACAAGGCAGGGAGATACTTCGGTCCGTCGAGTCGGGCACGGTGATCAGTTCGCCGGACATGATCAGCGCGGCGCGCCTAGCCGTCGAGCTGGCGGGTGAGGGAAAATGAGCGTATTCGTCGATGAAACAACCAAAGTGGTTGTCCACGGTTTGACCGGCGGGCAGGCCCGTTTCCACGGGCTCCGCAACCGGGACTACGGGACAAAAGTGGTGGCCGGCGTCAACCCGGCCAAAGGCGGCCAGGACGTCGAGGGGATACCGATTTTTGCCACCGCGGCCGAGGCGAGGGAAGCGACCGGAGCCAATGCCAGTTTTGTGGCTGTCCCGGCCAAGGTCGCGCCCAGTTCCATCCTCGAAGCGGCCGCGGCCGGGATGGAGATCATCGTCTGCATAACGGAGTGGATCCCGGCGCAGGACGAGGCGCGCGTCTACAGCGAATTGCGACACCTTTACCCGTCATCGCGCCTGATCGGCCCGAACTGCCCGGGCATAATCAGCCCGGGAAAATGCAATATCGGTATAACGGCGGGCGAGATCGCCCTGGCCGGCGGCCCGGTGGGGATCGTCAGCCGCAGCGGGACGCTCACCTACCAGGCCCTGTACGAGTTGAAACAAATGGGTATCGGCGTTACGACGTGCGTCGGCATAGGCGGCGACCCCGTCCCGGGCACCACCTTTGTCGATTGCCTCGCCGCGTTCGAGGCCGACCCGGACACCAAAGCGGTCATGCTCATCGGTGAGATCGGCGGCATCGAGGAGGAAAAGGCGGCGGACTACATAGCGGAAAATATGAGCAAGCCGGTCGTTTCGTACATCGCGGGGGTGACGGCGCCGCCCGGGCGACGGATGGGACACGCTGGGGCCATCATCTCGGGCAGCAAAGGTACGGCCCAAGCGAAAATGGAGGCCTTGGCCGACGCCGGCGTCAAGGTCGCGCTCAACCCCACCGAAGCCGGAGAGGTAATGGCCGACATCGTTCGGTCCTTGTAAGCACCCTTCCCAGCCTTTCAGACGAGCACAGTAGGCTCGCTCCAGATCACCGATGTCAAAGCGGCCCGCGAAGTTAGGAGAAGCTCAACAGGAGGCCCTTCGGCGGGCGCTGGCCGACGCTATGAGGGGGGAAGTCCGCTTCGACGCCACCACCCGAGCGGCCTATGCGAGCGATTCCTCGAACTACAGGCTGGTCCCGGTCGGCGTCGTCTTCCCTGTCGACGAGCCCGATGTCCAGGCTGTCGCCCGGCTAGGCGCCGAAGCGGGGGTGGCCCTCATGGCGCGGGGCGCCGGGACGAGCCTGGCCGGCCAGGCGTGCAATGAGGCCGTCGTCGTCGACATGTCGAGGCACATGACGCGTGTGTTTGAGATCGACCCGAGCCGTCGACTGGCCAGAGTCCAACCTGGCGTCGTCCTCGACGACCTGCGCCGAGCCACGGAGCGCCATGGGCTCACCTTTGGCCCGGACCCGGCGACCCACGCCTGGTGCACCCTGGGCGGGATGATCGGCAATAATTCCTGTGGTACCCACGGCCTCTACGCCGGCAAGACGTCTGACAATGTCGAGAGCCTGCGGGTGGTCCTAGCCGGCGGGGACGAGCTCGAAGTTGGAGCATACGAGCCCGACGCCTTGAGGGAGGCCGTGACCGCCGGCGGCCGGCTCGGCCAACTGCTGGCCGGCTTGCAGGATCTGGACCGACGGTACGGAGCGCTGGTCAAAGAACGGTTCCCGAGCCTCCCGCGCCGGGTAAGCGGCTACAACCTGGACGAACTGGCGCCTGAGCGCGGCTTCAACGTCGCCCGTTCTCTGGTGGGCACGGAGTCGACTTGCGCCTTCACTGCCGAGGCGACGCTCAAGTTGGTGACGAGCCCACCCGCCCGCTGCCTCGTCGCCCTGGGTTACCAAGACGTCTTTGCGGCCGCCGAGGCCGTGCCCGAGCTATTGGTGCACCCTCTCCTTGCACTGGAAGGCTTTGACCGCACTCTGGTCGACCAGATGGAAGCGCACGGCCTCAACGCCGAGGGTGTCTCGCTCTTGCCGCCCGGCCGCGGCTGGCTGCTGGCCGAATTGGGCGGAGAGACTGAGGAAGAGGCAAGCTCCATGGCCGCAGAGCTGGTGGCCTCGATTCCTCATGGGGTCAGCGCCCGCCTGGTCAGCGACGCTGCGACCCAACGCCAGCTGTGGGCTGTGCGCGAATCAGGCCTTGGGGCCACGGCCATCAGGATTGACGGCCACCACAACTACGAAGGCTGGGAAGACGGGGCCGTCCCGCCCGCCCGGCTGGCCGAGTACTTGCGCGGTATTACCGCTCTATGGGCCGAGCACGGCTATTCCGGTGCGTGGTATGGGCATTTCGGCCAGGGCTGCGTCCACACTCGCAACAATTTCGACCTGCGCACCAGCGAGGGGTTGCGTCAGTACCGCTCATATGTTTCAGCCGCAGCTGACCTGGTGGTATCGCTGGGAGGTTCTCTTTCGGGCGAACATGGCGACGGTCAGAGCCGGGGCGAGCTTCTCACGGTGATGTTCGGGACCGAACTGGTCGAAGCGTTCGGTGCCTTCAAGCACATCTGGGACCCCGAGGGTTTGATGAACCCCGGCAAGGTGGTTGATCCTTACCCGCTGGACGCCAATATCCGTTATTCGAGCTTGCACGAGCCTGTCCAGCTGCGCCCGACCGGCTATGCCTTCGACAAGGACTCGGGCTCTCTCATGAACGCCGCCTTACGTTGCGTCGGGGTCGGCCGGTGCCGTCGCGATGACGCGGCCACCATGTGCCCGTCTTACAGAGCTACTCGCGACGAAGTCCACTCGACGCGGGGCCGGGCCAAGGTTCTGGGCGAGATGTTCCAGACCGACAACGCCGTGTCCTCGTGGCGCAATGAGGAGGTGCGAGAAGCGCTCGAGCTGTGCCTTTCTTGTAAGGCGTGCGCGTCGGACTGCCCCACCCATGTCGACATGGCTACCTACAAGTCGGAGTTCCTGGCGCATTACTACAAGGGCCGCCTGAGGCCGCCCTCGATGTACGCCATGGGCCTGTTCCCACTGGCCGCCCGGGCCGCCGCCTGGTCGCCGGCCGCCGCCCGCCTCGTCAATGGCTCCCTGAGCTCCGCCGTCCTGGGCCCTCCACTTAAGCGCCTGGCCGGCGTTACTACTCGTCGCCCGGCGCCGCGCTTCGACCCGTCAGGAGGGTTTCGGGCCTGGGCCCGGCGTGAACTCACCGGACTGCGGGACCGGGCGCCGTCGGGCACTTCGGTCGTCGTGTGGCCGGATACGTTCACGGATGCCTTCAACCCGGGCGCGGGGCGCGACGTCGTCGAGACGTTCGAGGCCCTGGGCGAGAGGGTGGCGGTGCCGTCCCGATGGGCGTGTTGTGGGCGCACGCTGTACGACTTCGGCATGCTCGACCTGGCGAAGAGGTCACTGCTCAGGCTGGTCGACGTCCTCAACCCCTGGGCCGCCGCCGGCATCCCCGTGGTCGTGCCTGAACCGAGCTGTCTGGCCGCCTTCCGCGACGAGCTGCCTGCCCTCCTCCCTGGTAACCCCCGCGCCGCCCGGCTCGCCTCCCTGGCTCGCAGCCCGGCGGAGCACCTTGTCAGCTCGGGCCTGGTGGCCAGCTGAGCGCCTTGGCCCGGCCCGACGAGGCCCGCCCGAAGAGGACGGGCCCGTGCGAGAGCGTCCTGCACCCTCACTGCCACCAGCGTTCGGTCGTGGGTACGAGTGCCGACCAGGCCGTGCTCCGGGCCGCCGGCTTTGCCGTGGACGTCCTAGACGCCGGTTGCTGTGGGTTGGCCGGGTCGTTCGGCTTCGACGCCCACCACGAGGCCGCTCTCCCGTCAGATCGGCGAGGACCTCTGGTTGCCCAAAGTTCGCGCCGCCCTGTCGGCCGGCACTCGAGCGGCCGGCGGAGAGCGGCGGGTTTGCAGGCCGACAAGGCCGGCGCCGGTGAGGCCCACCTGGTGGTTGACGGCTTCAGTTGCCGTTCTCAGCTCGAGCACCTGGGGCCGGACCTCGTCGGGCGGGCGACAACGCTGGCCGCCCTCGTCCGTCAGCGGGCCGCACCGCGCCCAGGCTGACTGTCCCCTTCCCCGGCTGGCCCCGGACTTGACCGGCCCCGAGGCTGACCGGCCCCGAGGCTGACTGGCCCCCGAGGCTGACTGGCCCCCGAGGCTGACTGGCCCCCGAGGCTGACTGGTCCCGAGCTGACTGGCCCCCGAGGCTGACTGGCCCCGGCTCGGCTGGGCTTACGCTGGTCGGACCTACGCTGGTCGGTATGGCGAAGCGCGCAGACGAGTGGCGGGTAGGGCGCTGTGGCCCCGACGACGTTATCGTCCTGCGCCAGTCCGTGCTCCGGCCGCACCTGAGCACCGAAGAGGCACGTTACTCAGCCGACGCCGCCCCGGAAACGGCCCACTTCTGCGCTGAAAACGAGGCCGGCCGGGTCGTAAGCGTGGGTTCCCTCTTGAGAGAAGCGCCCCCGTGGCCAGCCGAGGTCCAGCGCGCTTGGCACGTACGGGGTATGGCGACGGCCAGCGAATGGCGAGGCCGGGGGGCCGGGTCCGCCGTCTTGGCCGCTATCGTCGCTCACGTGTCCGCGTCAGGCGGCGGCCTCTTGTGGTGCAACGCCCGTCTCCGGGCCGTGCCATTCTACGAGCGGGCCGCCATGACGGCGACCGGGGAACCATGGGAAGAGCCTTTCATTGGGCCGCATATAGCCATGTTCACCGATATCGGTGACAACGGGACGCCCGATCGCAGGTCGGCGAAATCGAGATAAGGTGCGCAAATGGCCGAACCGGCACTAACCGATTACCGCGCCAAACGCAATTTCGACGCCACGCCCGAACCTACGGGTGAGGCACCGCAGCCAGGCGAAGCCGAAGCAACTCAGCATTTCAATAGGTGGGTGGTACAGCAGCACGCAGCGCGGCGGATGCATTATGACTTCAGGCTCGAAGCGGGTGGCGTACTCATTTCCTGGGCCGTGCCCAAAGGGCCTTCGTATGACCCCACCGTCAAGCGCCTGGCGGTTAAAGTGGAAGACCATCCAATCGATTACCGCGAGTTCGAAGGGGTTATCCCGCATGACAATTACGGCGCCGGTTCGGTAATTGTCTGGGATGAAGGTACGTACCGCAACCTCACCGAGCGACGGTCGAAGCCTGTCGGGGTGACCGAAGCGGTGGCCACAGGCCACGTATCGGTTTGGTTGGAAGGACAAAAGCTCAGCGGCGGCTGGTCGCTCACCCGCTTTGGCGAAGGCTCCACCTCATGGGCTCTGGTCAAGCGTAAGGACGAATATGCGGACCCGACGAAGGACGTTACCCGTGACGCGCCAGCTTCGGTAAAAAGTGGGCACACCGTCGAAGAAGTGGGCCGGGACCCATCGGCTGAGACGTGGTATTCGAACCGGCGTAACCCGGCAGAGGGAGGGAGCGGGGCCGGTGGGGATGGTGGGCAGTTTGTGCCAGCCAGGTTTTGTCAGCCCATGTTGGCCCAGGCCGATCCGGTCGGCAACTCCAACGGGCGGGGCCCGCTCGCTGGCTCGGCGGGTGAGTGGTTTTTCGAACCGAAATTGGACGGCTTGCGTTGTATCGCCGTGCGTAATGGTAGCGACGTGTCCCTCTTTTCTCGCAACGAACTCTCGTTTAGCGAGCGCTTCCCCACGGTCGTGAGCGCCGTGAAGGCCCTTCCGGCCACCAATTTCGTCCTCGATGGCGAATTGGTCGGGATGATCGACCGGCGACCGGATTTCGGCGCCTTGCAGCATGGCAGCGCGGCGGACATCGAGTACTGGGTCTTCGACATGCCGTGGCTCCTGGGGCAGGATCTTCGTCACCTGCCGATCGAGGAGCGCAAAGGCCTTTTGGCCAAGGCTGTGCCCGACGGGGGCGTAGTAAGAGTGGTCCCGTCTCTGCCGGGCGACGCTGTAGACCTCTTTGCGGCCGCGTGCCAGCAGGGGTGGGAGGGCTTGGTGGCCAAACGGGCCGGTTCCCTTTACAGGCACGGGCGTTCGTCCGACTGGCGAAAACTCAAATGCGAATGTCGCCAAGAGTTGGTGATCGGTGGCTTTACCCAGCCCCAGGGGACGAGGGACAGCTTTGGCGCCCTTTTGCTCGGTTACTGGGAGGGGAAGGCTCTCGTCTACGCGGGCAAGGTGGGCACCGGTTTCACCCGGGCAACCTTGCACGAACTGTACGGCGCCATGGCGGGGCTCGAGAGGCCGACTAGCCCTTTCTCTGCCGCAGTGGTCGAAAGGGGGGCTCGCTGGGTCGAACCGGAACTGGTGGTGGAGGTGGCATTCAGCAACTGGACTCGCGATGGCCGCCTCCGTCACCCCAGCTTCGTGCGGCTCCGCCCGGACAAGGCCAGCCGAGACGTGCTGCGGGAAGAATGTGGGTCGCAGCCGGCTGGTCGTTGACCCGGCCCCGCAGCCCGGTAACGGCCCTCCTGAACAGGTACACTGGGTGCTACCCGAGACCAGGGTTGATAGCGTGGGCGTGCTCAACGTGGCGTCCGAGCCCCGGGTACCGTGCCAAATAAGGAGGAAGAACACACTGTCGAACACCAACGCCAAGGAGCAGGCCATCCTGCTGGAGGGAACCGTTGTCGAGTCCCTCAAAAACGCGACGTTCCGCGTAAAGACTGACAACGGCCATGAGGTTCTGGCCCACAATTCCGGCAAGATGAGGATGCACCGCATTCGTGTCCTACCTGGCGATCGTGTCCAGGTCGAGATCAGCCCTTACGACCTCAAGCGAGGCCGTATCACTTACAGGTTCAAGTAGCAACAAGCCCTGGCGGGAAATCGGGGGGAGCAGAGCCGGCGTACGTGGCGAGGACATTCGCCGCTGTCGAGTTTGCCGTTTTCAAATCGGTTTAGCCGACGGTTTACGGCGCCGCCGGTCCCCAAGCGATGAAAATGGGATCATCGCCGGCGAGGCGCCAGTCTCCTTCGGGTCCTCGTTCGCTCCCGGCCACGTTGACCTGGACCAATGCGCCGAGCCGTTCCGCCGCCGTCAACGCGCCTGCCAGCGCCGTCGATGCGGCCACCAGCCGGCCTCCGGGCGCCAGGTACTCGAGACAGGCCTCCAGCACATCGCTACCACTGGCCCGGACGAATATGCGGTCCGGTCTGGGAAGCCCGGCCAGACCCTCGGGGGCGTGGACATTGTGCACTTTGACCGCGGCCGACTGCCGGTTTGCGTTCGTGCGGGCCTGAGTGGCCGCCCGCGGGTCCTCCTCCACCGCATGGACGTCGAGCCCGGGCGCCAGCAAGGCCGCTTCGATCGCCAGACTGGCGACGCCCGCCCCGACTGTCCACAGCACCCCAACCAGAGGCAGGTCGAGCTTCGATAGGACGACGGCCCTAACTTCGGGCTGGTTCGCCATGGCGTCTCTGTGCAGGAAGGCGCCGGAGTCTCTCCCGAAGCTGACCCCGCCCAGCCACGCCCGGCTGGCTGTGCTCCAGACGACGGCGGGGGTACGGTGCGCCTCGAGCGCTTCGCTCGGCAGGAGCAGCACCACTGACAACGGGTCCCACGCTCCGCCGGCCAACCCGCCCAGGTCTGTAACCGTGACCCGCTCCTGGGGCTGGCCGAGCCGGCTGCAAACGGCAACCGCCAGCTGACCACCGCGGACGCCCTTCGCGTAGCCCGCGGTGCCTCTTCCCGCTCCGGTCACTGCGTCCAGGGCCCCGGCGTCCAGGACCGCTTGGCCGACGCGCTCGGGTGGCGCGTCGGGGCCTGAGATCACCGCCACCTTGTGACCGGTCGAACTGGCCCGGTGAGCGACCAGGAAGGCGTCGACGGGGTTACGGCCCTGAGCCGAGACCACTATGGCATCGTCCCAGGGCAGCCCCAGGCGGGCGAAGGCCAGGCTCACCGGCGAGGGGGCGGGGCGGATCTCGAGGCTGCCTGGCCCGAACCGGTCGGCGAAGGCGCGACCGATGCCGAAGAAACCCGGGTCACCCTGAGCAAGGACACAAACGCGGCGTCCGCTTGAAACAATTTCGGCCGTACGGTCGAGGGCGACGGCCAAACTCGCCCCCGTGGAACCGAGCGGCAGCACTGCCCGGCCCGCCGGCACCATTTCCAGGTGCCGGAGCGCCCCTACGTAGAGGTCGGCTTCCGGAAGAGAGCCGGCTGGTGGCAGCCCGACCACGAGTATCGGAGCGGGCGAGGCATTCAGTTCGAGCGAGGTGGCGGGTGGGAAGGCACCCGGCCCGGCGCTCAGGCCCATTGGCCCCTCCGTTCCAGAACGTGTTTCAAGGCGCTCGGCCGGTCGGTCATGATCCCGTCAACACCAAGGTCGAGGAGCCGGTCCATCTCGGCTGGTTCGTCGATGGTCCAAACGTGGACGGCCAGGCCGGCCCGGTGGCAAACGCGCACGAAGGCCTCGTCGACGATGGGCACGCCCCATCGTCGCACCGGGACTTGCGCCGCGACCGCGTCCGAACGCACCGGCACCTTAGCGACGACCTTGGCCGCGACCAGCGCCGCTATTGTCCAGCGCCCGGCGCCCGTGGCCAACGCTGGCCCCAGTGCGGCTCGGGCCTGGGCTGACCGCTGGCCCGCAAAAGAGGCGATGAGCACTCTGTCTACGGAACCGGTGCGCCTCAGCGCCTCGACCACCGGTGCGATCGCTTCGGGCGTTTTCACGTCGATGTTCCAACGGACATCCGGCCAGGCGCCTAGCAGTTCCTCCAGCAACGGGGCCTCGCGGCCGTCTTGCAGCTTGCTCTCCCGTACCTCGGCCCAGGTCATCCTGCTCAACACGCCAGAATGGCTGCCGACTCGGTCGAGCGTAGGGTCATGGAGCACAACCGCCACACCATCTGCCGTCGCTCTAATGTCCGTTTCCAAATAGCGGTAACCAAGTGAGATGGCGTACTCGAAGCCCGCCCAGCTGTTTTCGGGCGCCTCGGCCGACCCGCCACGATGGGCGAAAGCGATAGGGCCGGGGTGGTCCAGGAAGGGGTAAGGGATTGCCACTGCCCCCCCAAGGTATATGGGCGTGACGAACCCCATAGCCCTGAGCACCGGTAAGTACTGACCGTAAGGGAACGAACCGCCTTCAGTATTGTGAAAGTAGGCGCGTCAAAGCGGTACGGTTTGGCGGTGAGCGGCATAGACATTTCCGCGGCCCGCCTGGTCCCAGGAACAGGCACGGACGGGTGGCTCGCCCGCCTGCCCGGTGCCGTCGTATGGGTCCCCGGTAGCGGGCACGATGCCGAAGAGCTGATCTCGGTGTGCCTTACGGCTTCGGGCCCCACCGAACTCCTCGGGCGTGTCGGCTCCCGCCTGGCCGACCCCGGGGCGGCTCCGTGGCCCCCCTTCGCCATCTCCGCCTCCCGCGGCCCCGAGCTGGTCGCCGTCGTCCACGGCCCGGTGGAGCTGGTAGAAGACCAGGATGGCGAGGAAAGACGGCTCTACGGAGGCGAAGACGTCGGCTCCTGGCTCAACCGGCTCTTGAGAGGAGCGAGGTCGCTGCGCGCCGGCCGCGTCGGCGATGACGAGGGCCTGGCCGACCTAAAAGAGGGCGTCATCAGGGCGAGCGGCTTCCTATTGGTGCCATCGGGTCGTCCGGCCACGGCGCGAGCGTCATCTGTGCAGCCGGCGCAGGCGGCGGCCCGCCAAGGCCGGGCCTCCCAAAGCCAGGCCTCCCAAAGCCAGGCCTCCCAAAGTCAGGCCCGCCAAAGCCAGGCCTCCCAAAGTCAGGCTTCCCAAAGTCAGGTCACCCTGGCCTCTGAGGATGTGGTCCTCGACGCGGACAGCCCGACTGTCATAGACCAGGTCTACGCCGATGGCGATCTTACGATGGCCGACCAGGACAGTGCCGACCAGGCCATTGCCGACCAGTACAGTACCGACCCGGACACGTCGGACAGCGCGTTCCTCGTGGGACGTGAGACCATCGGGCCCGGCTTGGACCGGCCTGTCCTCGTACCCCACACGGGGGCCAACGACGTTCGCGGCATCTGCTGCCCCCGCGACCACCTCAACGACCCCCGCGACGACTTCTGCCGGACGTGCGGGCTGCCGCTCGTCCCGGGCGCTCCCGAGGTTGAAGGGCCTCGGCCGCCCCTCGGCAAGCTCACGTGGGACAACGGTGAGGTCCACGAACTGCTGGGTGCCGCCCTGGTCGGCCGGGACGTGAGCCTCGATGGTGCCGTAGTTGCTGGCGAGCTGGCCGCCCTCGTGCCCTCTGGTCAAAACGACAGCATGTCCAGGGTGCATGCCGAGCTGCGGGCGAGCGGTTGGGACGTCATCGTGGTCGACAGGGGGTCCACCAACGGCACCTTCATCTGGGACGAACCGAGCAAGGCCTGGCAGCGGCTGCTACCTGATGAGCCGCACGTGGTGAGGCCCGGTGCCGTTCTGGCCTTTGGCGAGCGCACGGCGACGTTCGAGACGGTGGCCGTACCCGCAGGTTAGGGAGGCCGACAAGCCGTAGTTCTCCAAAATTGGAGGGTGCACCGGGGCTGCTGCGCCCTAGGGTGAAGTTAGTGGCTGACAAGGCGCATTTCGCCGAGCAGGCGATGGTTTACATGAGTTCCCTGTACAGCGCGGCCCTGCGTATGACGCGCAATCCGTCCGACGCAGAAGACCTGGTCCAGGAGACGTACCTGAAGGCTTATCGGGCGTTCGACTCGTTCCAGGAGGGTACGAACCTGAAGTCGTGGCTCTACAAGATCCTGACGAACACGTTCATCAACACTTACCGGTCCAAACGTCGTCGCCCGGCCATGACCGAGCTCGACGACGTGGAGGATCTCTACCTCTACCACCGCCTCGGCGGTCTCGAGGCCGCCGCGGCCAGCCGGAGCGCGGAGGATCTCGTGCTCGACCATTTCACAGAGGCCGAGGTGAAGGCAGCTGTTGAGTCCCTCCCGGAGCAGTTCCGCTTGGCCGTGCTCCTCGCAGACGTGGAAGGTTTCTCTTACAAGGAGATCGCCGAAATCCTCGACGTGCCCATTGGCACGGTTATGAGCCGCCTCCACCGGGGAAGAAGAGCGCTCCAAAAGGCGTTGCATACGTTTGGTGAAGAGCGGCGGCTGTCCGCTCCCGCAGATGTCCCTACCTAGGTGTAGGCGGCACAAGCAGCGAAAAGGCCAGCGAGAAGAGAAATGGGAAGTGACCAGCCGCCCTTAGGGGCGCCTTATAGCGGGTTCTATGACCGTCCGATATACGACCCGTGCCAGGAGGCAATAGCCACTTTGTACACTTTCTTGGACGGCGAGCTAACGACCGACCGGCGAGCGACGATCCAACGCCACCTGGACGAATGTTCTCCCTGTTTTGACGCGTTCGGCTTCGAAGCCGAGCTGAAGGTAGTGATAGCCCGCAACTGCCGGGACGAGGTGCCCGAATCGCTTCGCCGCCGGGTGGCCGACGCTCTTCGAGCTGAGGGTCTGGCGACTTGAATAGCACCGGATGCTTTGGGGTAGATGCGCTTGCGTCCGGGAACGAACAACCTTTAGAAAACGTTAGTGAGAGAGATGAGCGAAAGATCACTCGGAGGGCACATGATGAGCGGCGGCGAAAGGCCGTCGAGGTCTTTTGGCCGCAACCGCGTCTGTCGGCAGCTGGGGTGCACTACCAAACTGTCGATGTACAACAACGGCAAATATTGCTTTCAGCACGAGCCGATGGCGGTCCCCCGCACTCGCGGCAAGAAGATCGCGTAGTCTCCTGCAGCTTGGTGCGCCCGGCCGGCCGCGGTACTAGGCGCGGGCCATGGCCGTCTGCCCGTCCCCGGACGACTTCGATATGACTCCCCCCGCAGAAGAGCCGATCTCCTGGGAGCTCGCCGAGCGAGTGGCGACCCGCATAGCGGCCCGCCAGGCGTGGTTGCCGCGTGGACGGGTCAGCGTCCTCGAAGAGGAGTTCGCGGAGCTCACGGCCGAGGCTGAAGGGCTGGTTGAGGAGGAATCAGGGCTCCGCTCGCTGGCCGGGCCGGCCCGGGCTCGGGTAACCGACCGGCCCGGTTGGGTCAGCGCCAACATCGCGTCGTTCCAACGCCTGTTGCGTCCCCTCACTCAGAAGCTCCTGGTCGCCATGGCCAAGCCAGCCCCGATGCTCGGGCCTGTCCCCATGAGGGTGCCGGCCCAGTTGAGCCGCAACATAAGTGGCGTACAGCTCGGTGTACTCCTCGGGTGGATGTCGACTCGGGTATTGGGCCAGTACGACCAGCTCCTGATCGAAGACGAGCGGCCCCAGGACCAGGACATCGTTTACTACGTGGGCCACAATGTCATCGAGCTCGAAGACCGCTACGGTTTCCAGCCTCGTCAGTTCCGGCTGTGGATCGCGCTCCACGAGGTGACCCACCGCGCCCAGTTCACCGGGGTGCCCTGGTTGCGGCCCTACTTCCTCGACCTGGTGCGCACCCTGCTCGAGGGCGTTGATCCTGACCCGAGGCGCTTGCTCGAGGCGTTGAAAAGGGCCGCCACGGAAGCCAGGGAGGGTAAGAACCCGCTTGACGAAGGTGGTCTCATGGCTCTCCTGGCGTCGCCCGAACAGCGTCAGGCGCTTGACCGCATCGGTGGCTTCATGAGCCTCCTGGAAGGCCACGGCGACATAGTCATGAACCGGGCTGCCCAGGGGCGCATACCTCAGGCGCAACGGTTCGCCCACGTGCTCCAGCAGCGCCGGCAGCGGACCGGGGCGGCCAAGATGGTGAGTTCCCTGGTGGGTCTCGATGCCAAGCTGAAGCAGTACGAGCAAGGAGAGCGCTTCATTGAAGCGGTCGAGAAAGCCGGTGGGCGCGAGCTGTTCGACCGGGTATGGCAAGGCCCCGAGTGGCTGCCCAGCTTGGTGGAGATCCGCGACCCCTCCCGGTGGGTCGCAAGAGCCGAAGGGCTCGGCCGGACGGCCTGAGGCGAGCCTCGGCTATGAGAGGGGCGGCCGTCGCCAGGGACCGCAGGCCCGTCAAGGCCACCCGAGAACGGCGACGTAGACGGGGCGCCGCCAAAGTACCGGGGCGACCAGTATGGGGCCGCCCAGAACGGGACCGCCCAGAACGGGACCGCCCAGTACCGGCCGAGTATGGGGCCGAGGTGAAAGCGTCCTGAAGGGCTCGTCAATGGCGGGGGCGCACGGTCGATGGCCCGCTGGCACGGATGCACTGTTGCAGCGCTGTTCGTTCCCCGTGCCGGGGAGCGAGGTCGTCTGTGCTGTCTCGGGGGGGGCTGACTCGATGGCGATGCTCGCTCTCGCGGTGGCTTCTGGCTGCTCCGCCCGGGCGGTGCACGTAGACCACGGCCTGCGCCCCGAGGGCCCCCGGGAGGCGGTGGTCGTGAGAACCGGTGCCCGTGCCCTGGGCGCCAGTTTTGAGGCCCTGATCGTCCACGTCGACCCAGGTGGTGACCTCGAGGCGCGGGCCCGACAGGCGCGCTATGAGGCGCTGCCCGAGGGCGTTCTGGTCGGGCACACCGCAGATGACCAGGCCGAGACCCTCTTGCTCAACTTGATCCGAGGTGCGGGACTGGACGGGCTGAGCGGAATGCGGGCGTCCGGCGGCGGACCTCGTCGTGTGCGCCGGCCCATCCTCGGCTTGAGGCGGGCGGAGACCCGCGCTTACGTGGCGGGCCTCGGGCTCGAAATCGTGAGCGACCCGTCCAATTTCGAGGCCCGCTTCCGCCGCAACCGGGTGCGCCACGAGGTGCTGCCGTTGCTCGCAGATGTAGCGGGTCGCGACCCAGTCCCCCTTCTGGCCCGCACGGCGGGACTTCTCGCTGAGGACGCCGAGTTTCTCGATGCGATGGCCAAGACCGTAGACCCAACGGATGCACGCGCTCTGTCGAGCACACCGCCACCCTTGGCCAAGAGAGCTCTCCGCTCATGGCTGCGAGCTGGCGAGGGCCCGGAACGTCACCCCCCCTCATCTCAGGAACTTGAACGGGTGTGGGCGGTCGTGACCGGTGAGGTTATTGCGTGCGAAGTGACCGGAGGCCGGCGCCTGAGCCGGTCTTCCAATCGGCTCAAGCTCGAGCCGATTGCTGACGGGAGTAATCCGGGCGACCACGGCGAGCCCGTCTGAAGACGGCGGTCACAGCCCTGGTGCGGGACCGCCCTTGTCAAGGCTGAACCGGTCACCGGAGGACGCCCTGTGGTTGGGAAAGTGCCGCCGTCTTCCCCGAAGTGTAGGTTGCCGACAGAGAGCATCGTTCGCCCGAGGAGGGTAGGTTGACAGGTAAATGGCAGCCATGAGCCAGGGAAGTTCCGGTATGGCACGGGCGCGGAGCGATGCGTCGGGCGACGACGAACTGTCGCCCGCTGACCCCAACGTGCGGCCGGTCGGAGCCGTCGACTCGCAATGTGCGGATGACCCCAACCTCGGTGAGGTCGTGGTCAGCGAGGAAGAGATCCGAACCCGAATAGCGGATCTGGGCGCTCGAATTACGGCCGACTACGCCGACAGGCCCCCCCTGCTCGTGGGCGTGTTGAAAGGCGCTTTTGTTTTCATGAGTGACCTCGCTCGCTCGATCGCGCTGCCCGTCGAGTTCGACTTCATGGCTGTGGCTTCGTACGGGAGCAGCACTCGGACGAGCGGCGTTGTCCGGATCGTCAAGGACCTGGACACCGACCTGACGGGTCGGCATGTGCTGCTCGTCGAGGACATTGTCGATTCGGGGCTAACGCTGGCTTTCCTTCTGCGCAACATGGCTGCACGGCAGCCCGCCAGTCTCGCCGTTTGCGCCTTGCTCGTGAAGGACATCGAGGTTTCGGTCCCGGAACTGGCCTATGTCGGTTTTCGCATCCCCCGGGATTTTGTTGTCGGTTATGGTCTCGACGTGGCCGAGCGCTATCGCAACCTCGCGTGTGTCAGGCGCTACAACGGGTCCGCCTCCCTGTCCTGATCAGCCTCGCTTGCCCCAGTAGCCTCGCCGGCCCTAATGGCCTTGTCCGGTTTGTGCCCTAGGGTGTCAGGGTGCAAGCGAGCCAAGTCCCTTTTGTCCCCGACAAGCCAGCGAGCGCGCCCGGTAACGGGCAAGGGGTGGTGACTGAGCCTCCAGCTCGGGGCGCTGTTGATATGGACCGGCTGGCCGCGGCCGTCCGGGAGATCCTGGTGGCGGTGGGCGAGGATCCGGACCGGGAAGGCCTGAGGGCGACGCCAGCCCGAGTGGCACGCATGTACGCCGACATCTTCTCGGGGCTGCGCGAGGACCCCGGGGAGCACCTGACGGCCACGTTCGAAGCCGACCACGACGAGCTTGTTCTCGTCCGGGATATCTCTGTTTACAGCACCTGCGAACACCACCTCCTGCCCTGGCTGGGAAAGGCGCATGTGGCCTATATACCGGGCGAGGACGGCCGTGTGACCGGGCTGTCGAAACTGGTCCGTCTTGTCGAGGGTTTCGCCAAGCGACCCCAGGTGCAAGAGAGGCTCACCTCCCAGATCGCGGACACCATCGTCCGCAGGTTGAGCCCGATGGGCGTGCTGGTGGTCATTGAAGCCGAGCACCTCTGCATGTCGATGCGTGGGGTCAAGAAGCCAGGTGCCATCACGGTGACGTCTGCCGTCCGCGGCCACTTCCTCACCAGTGCGGCCGCGCGCGCCGAAGTACTCGGTTTCGTGCAGCGCCCGGGCTAGCCGCGAACTGGGCTGGCACGGCCGGTTCGACGGGTCAACCAACCCGGGCCGGGCCAGTCGCACCGGGCGCCTTGAGGGAGCTCGCGGTACGGGCCACCAGCGACGCCGCTACTCGTGTGAGCGCGGTACCGCGCGGCAGAAAGATTTCTTTCGAGGCCTGAACGTACGCCCCCGACACCCTCGGGAGCGGCAAAGTAGGCCTCTGAAGTGCGGCTTCCTCAACGCACCGGTGTCGGCCCGGCCCTTTGGTCTGTTAAGGTACTTTTTCAGCGGTCACTAAGCTGACGCACTGCAATGATGCTTGTAATGGGCGTGCTCAACGTCACGCCGGATTCCTTCTATGACGGGGGCCAGTGGGAAAACAGGGAAGGCGCCACTATCCGTGGGTGCGCCATGGTCGAGGAGGGGCCGACATCATCGACGTTGGCGGCGAGTCAACCCGCCCCGGTGCTGCTCCGGTGACCGAACGTGAGGAATTGCGCCGGGTTGTGCCGGTCGTGAAAGAGCTGGCGCGTCGGTTGGAGGATGAAGCCAGGATTTCCGTCGACACCCGCAAGCAGGCTGTGGCCGAAGCGGCCCTCGAAGCGGGGGCGACCATCATCAACGACGTGTCCGCGTCCTTGTGGCCGCTCGCGGCGGCGGCCGGCGCGGGCTGGGTGGCCATGCATATGCGGGGTGAGCCGTCAAACATGATGTCCCTGGCCAGGTACTCGGACGTCGTCTCGGAGGTAAAGTCCTTCCTCGTCGAGCGGGCCGAGCGGGCCACGAGCGCGGGCGTACGTGAGCTTTGGGTCGACCCCGGCATCGGCTTCGCCAAGACGACGGGTCAGAACCTGCAGCTCCTGGCTCATCTGGATGAACTGGTAGCCACGGGCTGGCCGGTGGCCGTAGGGCTGTCGCGCAAGCGTTTCGTGGGCGCCGTTACTTCCTCGAGCGATGCGCAGCCGGGACCGGCCGGGGAACGCCTGGAAGGTTCGCTGGCGGGTGCCGTCTGGGCCATGGTAAATGGCGCGGCCATGATCCGCGTTCACGATGTAAAGGCCACGGTCGATGCGGCCAACCTGGTGGGTGCCGAATGACCGGGCCGAGCAACATGAGGGGTAAATGGGCCGCGGGCATAAAGCCACGGTTTTTCACGTGGGTGATAAAGGACAAATTAGCCGTGTGCGAGCGTCCGGGCGGTTACGCTCGCAACCACCGCAAAGTGCGCAGACGGGAAGAGATCCTGTGGCTCAAGTGCCAGGGGTTCACGCGCGTCCTGTCTCTCCTGGTATCCCCTCACAACCTTTACGCATACGATGAGGAAAAGCTCGCCTGGTCACATATTCCATTTGCGGCCAACGACGACCCGTCTTTCGTACTGCCGGACCTGTACGAGCAATTACGGCCCTGGTTGCGTGATGACGAGCGGGTGGTTGTCCACCAGGAGGAGGTCAACGACAGGCTCATGGGCGTGGTGGCCGGTTATCTCTACTGGAGCGGCATGATCCACGAAGGCGCCCAGGCGGTGGCGGTGGTGGAGAGGCTCTTCGGCCGCCAGATGGGCCCCGAGGGGCGTGAATTGGTGGCCATGGTGCCCGAGTTCCCGAAGCCCGGGGCGGTCGCCCGCATCCCGGGCCCATAGCCCGGACGGCTGGTGCCTGACAACGTCGAGAGCCGGGCCGGGACGGCCCCCTCACGCCAACCGGGCGCGGAAGACCGGATCGAACTACGGGGTTTACGCTTTTGGGCCGCTCACGGCGCACTGCCTGAGGAAGCGCTGCGGCCGCAGCCCTTCGAGGTCGACCTGGACCTGTTGGTCGACCTTCGTCCCTCGGGCCGGAGTGACCGCCTTTCCGAGACCGTGGACTATGCCGAGCTATGCGAAGCGGTCAGGTCCGTAATGGAAGGGCCCCACGTCAGCCTGCTCGAGCACCTCGCCGAAGAAGTCGCAGACAACGTCCTGGCCGCCGCCGGCACACAAGCCCTGGCCGTGGTCGTGTCCGTCCGGAAACTTCGTCCTCCGGTGCCGTTCGAAATGGCGTCTGCGGGCGTGCGCCTAACCCGTCCGTGACGGCCACCCGAACCGGCCGGCGAGCGGGCCGGAGGGCGTTTGTCGCCCTAGGCTCCAACCTGGGCGACCGATGGGCCAATCTCAGGGGTGGCCTGGCCGAACTGCCGGACGTCGTAGCCGCCTCGCCCGTGTACGAGACCGAACCCATAGGAGGGCCACCCCAGCAGGGCCACTACTTGAACATGGTCGCCGAACTGTTCACCACGGCCACACCTCTAGAGTTGCTCGTTGCCGCCCAGCGGGCTGAGGTGGCGGCCGGCCGGGTACGGACCGTTCGTTGGGGGCCGCGCAGCCTCGATGTCGATATCCTGCTTGTCGGTGACCTTACCGTTGACGTCCCGGCGCTGCAGGTGCCGCACCCGAGGATGTGGCAACGCGGTTTTGTACTCGTGCCGCTGGCCGATCTGGCGCCCGAAATTGTGGCCGGCCACCTGGACGACGACCTGAGGGCGGGAGTGGCCCTGGCCGGTACGGTGGCTCTGGACCGGACGTGATAGTTACCAGCGACCCACAGGAAATGCGCGCCTTTTTGGACCAGGCCCGACAGGATGGGAAACAGGTGGGTTTGCACCTGACCATGGGCGCGCTACACGCCGGCCACCGAGCCAACATCAGGCGCGCGGCGGCGGAGTGTGACGTCGTTGCCGCGACGATCTTCGTCAACCCCCTCCAGTTCGGGCCGAGCGAGGATTTCGGGTCCTATCCCCGCGATTTGGAGGCTGACACCGCCCAGGCCGAGGAGGCCGGCGCGGATATCGTGCTGGCCCCTCAGACCGCCGCCATGTACCCGGAGGAACCGCTGGTTACTGTGCAGGTCAAACGATTGGGCGACATCCTGGAAGGCCGCCACCGGCCCGGGCATTTCGATGGCGTGGCCACGATTGTGGCCAAGTTCTTCGCGATATCGGGCCCCTGCCGTGCTTACTTCGGAGAAAAGGATTACCAACAGCTGGTTATTGTCCGTCGTCTTGTAACCGACTTGTCCCTGCCCATTGAGGTGGTCGCCTGCCCGACCGTGCGCGAGCCTGACGGCCTGGCGTTGTCGAGCCGGAACGCGTATCTCGGCCCCGCCGAGCGACTGGCGGCGCGGGCGCTTTACTGGTCGCTCTTGGCCGGGAAACGGGCTATGGAGGAGCAGGGTTTGACCAACCCCGCCGCCGTCCAGGCCGCCATGCTCGCGGCGGCTCGCCGTGAAGAGCTCTTCGAACCGGACTATGCCGAAGTAGTCGACCCGTCCACGCTCGAGGTCCCGCCGGCGCTAACTGGTGAAGCCCGACTCCTGGTGGCCGGGAGGACGGGCAAGGCCCGTTTAATCGACAACGTGGCCGCGACCGCAGAGGCTTGAACCATGTTGTTGGCCATCGATGTCGGAAATACCCAGATAGTGGTCGGGTTGTTCGGCGATGATGGCTCGGTGGGGACAGGCCAGCTGGTGCATCATTGGCGGGTCGCTACTCATCCGGTGTATACCGCAGACGAGTTCGCCCTCCAGTTCATGGACCTGCTCTCACTCGACGGGCTGAATTTTTCGGCGATTACCGGGGCAGTTGTCTCCTGTGTCGTGCCCCCACTCCAGGTGGCCTTGAGACAAATGACCAGCAAGCGCATCCCGGCACCGGCGGTTTTCGTGGAGCCAGGTGTCCGCACGGGCATGCCAGTGCTGGTCGACAACCCGAAGGAGGTGGGAGCCGACCGGATTGCCGATGCGGTGGCCGCTTTCGAGCGCTACGGCGGCCCGACCATAGTGGTGGACTTCGGGACGGCGACCAACTTCGAGGTCGTCTCGGCCAAAGGCGAGTACCTGGGCGGCGTCTTGTTCCCCGGCGTCGAAGTGTCACTGGATGCTCTGACAGAGAGGGCCGCCCTTCTGCCGAGGGTGGATTTCTCACCGCCGCGCAGCGTTCTGGGCAAGAACACGGTCGAGCAGCTCCAATCGGGGGTCTTCTATGGTTTTGCGGCCGTCGTCGAAGGGGTCTGCGCCAAGATCAAGGAGCTGGTGGGGCCGGCCACGGTCGTGGCCACGGGGGGCCTGGCGCCCCTGGTGCTGCCGGCGACTACGGTGATCGACCACTACGAACCGTGGCTAACTTTGCACGGCTTGCGCATCATCTATCAGCGGAACCGTTCGGATGGCTGAGGACTTCCCGTACCGCCTCGAGGTCACGGCCCGGGCGGGGGAACTGCAGCAGCGCTTCAGTGCGCTGCCGCCCGACCAGAATTCCGGAGAGATCGTGACGGTGGCCGGGCGGATAATGCTCCGCCGGGAGATGGGCAAACTGACGTTTATGACGCTCACCGACTGGACGGGGTCGGTGCAATTATTTGCCGGGGCGCAGTGGACGGGCCGCTTCAGTGAGTTGAACAAGCTGTCGCTGGGGGACTGGGTGGCGGCCACGGGCGAGGTCGTCCGCACCCGGACCGGGGAGCTTTCCGTCCGGGTGGCGGATTGGGTGCTGCTGGCGGAAGCGCGGCGTCCGTTCCCCGACAAATGGCGCGGCATTACCGACGTCGATACGCGTTACCGCCAGCGTTACGCCGACATGTGGGCCAACGAGCGCACCCGCGAAGTCCTGTTGGCCCGCAGCCGTATAGTTTCGGCGGTTCGGCGCTTCCTGGAGGACCGCGGCTTCGTCGAGGTCGAGACACCGGTTTTTCATGGAATCCCTGGTGGAGCGACCGCCAAGCCCTTTGTCACCCACCACAATGCCCTCGATATGGACCTCTATTTGCGGATCGCGCTCGAACTGCACCTGAAGCGATTGGTCGTGGGAGGCATGGAAAAAGTGTTCGAAATCGGGCGTGTTTTCCGGAACGAGGGCCTGTCTCCCCGTCATAACCCCGAGTTCACCATGCTCGAGCTGTACCAGGCGTACG
Source organism: uncultured Acidimicrobiaceae bacterium (assembly GCA_963750465.1). Lineage (GTDB taxonomy): Bacteria > Actinomycetota > Acidimicrobiia > Acidimicrobiales > Palsa-688 > Fen-671. The sequence continues at coordinate 528,583 of CAVVRE010000037.1, read as the reverse complement.
CCGACTACCACGACATGATGGACCTCACCGAACAGCTCGTGGCAGACGCGGCCCAAAAAGTGGCCGGCAGTTTGGAACTGACGTACGAGGGCAGGAACCTCGATCTGTCGCCTCCGTGGAAGCGGGCCACGCTGCTAGAGCTCGTTTCCGAGCATTCTGGCGAGGAATTGAGCCTCGACATGCCGGTGGAGGAGTTGCGCCGGCGGGCCCGTCGTCACGGGGCCGCAGTCGAGCCGTCCTGGGGCCCCGGCAAGATCATCTTCGAGATTTATGAAAAGACCACCGAACCCAAGCTCTGGGGGCCAGTTTTCGTCACGGACTACCCGAAGGAGGTCTCGCCGCTGGCCCGGGACCATCGCCGCGTCCCCGGGTTGGTAGAGCGGTTCGAAGCGGTGGTCGCCGGCCGCGAGTTGGCCAATGCCTTCTCCGAGCTGACCAACCCGGACGAGCAGCGGGCCAATTTCGAAGCCCAGGCCCAGGCGCGTGCTTCGGGGGACGAAGAGGCCATGCCGCTCGACGAAGATTTCCTCCGTGCCCTCGAGTACGGTCTACCGCCGACTGGAGGGTTGGGGCTCGGGATCGACCGGCTGGTGATGTTCCTTACGGGTTCGGAGGCGATCCGGGACGTGATCGCTTTCCCCACGCTGAGGCGAGAAGCCGAGTAGCCGAGTAGCCGAGTAGAGGTCTAGCCGGCCCGGACCACGAGGTCGTCGAGGAGCCGGTGGGCGAGCCCGCCCAGCGCTTCGCGGGCGGGGGCCACGTCCGAGTGGGCGCCGTTGCTGCGGGCCAGGGAGGCGGGAGATGCTGGAGGCATCGCCTGGAGGGCTTGCGTGGCGATGTCGGCCCAGCGCCGGCCCTCGGAAATGGACTCCCGGATGGCGTCGGTGGCGAGTATCACGGACCGCGCCTTGTCGAGTTCGGGACCGCCGAGCGGGCCGCCCAGGAGGGCTGACAGCTCCGGCCCGGCCACCGGGTCGGCCAGCGCCCGGATGACCGGGAGGGTATAGGTCCCTTCGAGCATGTCGTGGCCGGCCGGCTTGCCGAGCTCGGCTTCGGTGCACACGAGGTCGCGGACGTCGTCCCAAATCTGGAAGGCCATGCCGAAGGCGTGGCCGACACTGGTCAGCGCCTCGACCTCCTCCCGGCTCGCTCCGGCGACAATGGACCCGATGCGGGTGGACGCCGAAAGCAGCGAAGCGGTCTTGCACGCAATGGCGTCGAGATAGGCGGACTCGGGGCGGCTGGTCGAAAAGGAGTAATGAAGCTGCGTCATCTCTCCTTGGCACAGCCGGCCAATGGCGTTGGCCAGTACCTTGACCACCTCGGTGCCCAGCCCGGCGGCGATCTCAGACGCCTTGGCCAAGAGGAAGTCGCCGGCCAGGATGGCGACCAGGTTGCCCCAGCGGGCGTTGACGCTTTCCACCCCTCGCCGGGAGCTGGCCTCGTCGATGACGTCGTCGTGGTACAGCGAGCCCATGTGGACCAGCTCCACCGAGATGGCGCCCTGTACGACGTCGGCGTCAGCGGTGGCGCCGGTAGCGGCCGCGGCCGCCAGGACGAGGGCAGGGCGCAGACGTTTTCCGCCTGCATCAACGAGGTGAGCGGCCACCTCTGTAAGTAGAGGCTCGGGGGAGGTTACGGCCCGGCGCAGCTCCTCCTCGACCCGGGCCAGGCCTTCGTCGAGCCCGGGAAGGTAGAGCAGCTCCCAGACGTTCATTACAAGACGATATGTCAATGTCGAGGAACATTACGAACCGGCCGGTTACGGGCCGGGCCAGCGTTTACCGGGGAAGGCCGCGGTCGGGGCCGTCGTCCGGCACAGATCAAGCCAACTGGCACGTCGGGCCGGTCCCGGGAGGGCGTCGTTTGCCGCCGGCCCGACGGGACATTCTGCCGCCGATGGTGCCCTCACCGATCGCAAAGGCTGTAGGTACACTGGTGATAGCAGGAGCCCGGGAGAAAGGGAAAGGGATGACTTGCATGGGTGGCAGAGCAGCGGTAGCGAAGCTGCGCGTTACCCGCATGTCCCGGCGGCCGGACCCCCAACCTGCTGAGTCTGCTGAGGAGGCTGTTCGCGTTGTTTGAGCGCTTTACCGACCGAGCCCGAAGAGTGCTGGTGTTGGCCCAAGAAGAGGCGCGCCTGTTGAACCACAACTTCATCGGGACCGAGCACATATTGCTCGGCCTCATACATGAGGGTGAGGGTGTGGCGGCAAAGGCGCTGGAGTCACTGGGCATCAGCCTGGAAGCTGTGCGCGAAAAGGTGGAGGAAACGATCGGGCCGGCGGGGACGTCGACCACGGGTTCGCCGCCGTTCACCCCACGTGCCAAGAAGGTCCTAGAGCTTTCCTTGCGGGAAGCTCTCCAGCTCGGCCACAACTACATCGGGACCGAGCACATGCTCCTCGGTCTTGTCCGCGAGGGCGAAGGAGTAGCCGCCCAGGTGCTCGTTAGCCTGGGTGCAGACCTCTCTCGGGTCCGCCAGCAGGTGATCCAGCTGCTTTCCGGGTACCAGGCCACTGGGCCCGAGAAGGCCACCGCGGGCGCCACCCCCGGCTCTCAGGATGTCCCGGCCGGGAGCCCGGTCCTCGACCAGTTCGGTCGCAACCTGACCCAGTTGGCCAGGGAGCGCAAGCTCGACCCGGTCATCGGGCGCGAGCGCGAAATCGAACGGGTCATGCAGGTGCTGTCCCGTCGTACCAAAAACAATCCCGTCCTCATCGGCGAACCGGGCGTCGGGAAAACTGCCATAGTCGAAGGGCTGTCGCAGCGCATAGTCGCCAGCGAGGTCCCCGAGACGCTGCGGGGCAAGCAGCTCTACACCCTCGACCTCGGCGCCCTCGTTGCCGGGTCTCGTTACCGTGGCGATTTCGAGGAGCGCCTCAAGAAGGTGCTGAAGGAGATCCGCACCCGGGGCGACATCATTTTGTTCATCGACGAGCTGCACACCCTGGTGGGCGCAGGCGCGGCCGAGGGTGCCATCGACGCCGCGTCGATCCTGAAGCCCATGCTCGCCCGTGGCGAACTTCAGACCATCGGCGCTACGACGCTCGACGAGTACCGCAAGCACCTTGAAAAGGATGCGGCCCTGGAGAGGCGCTTCCAGCCGATCAAAGTGGAAGAACCCTCTCTGGCTCACACCATCGAGATCCTGAAGGGCTTGCGGGACCGTTACGAGGCTCACCACGGCGTGACGATCACGGACCAGGCGGTTGTGACCGCCGCCAACCTGGCGGACCGCTACATCGCCGACCGCTACCTCCCGGACAAAGCCATCGACCTGATCGACGAGGCCGGGAGCCGGCTACGGATTCGTCGCATGACCACTCCTGCCGACTACAAAGCGATCGAAGAGGAGATCGCCAAGGCGAGGAAGGACAAGGAGCTGGCCATCGAGAAGCAGAACTTCGAGCAGGCCAAGAAGCTCCGCGAGAAAGAGGAGGAGCTCCTCCAGCGCAAGGCGGCCAAGGAACAGGAATGGCGAGCCGAGGGAGTTGACCTGTTCGACGTCGTCGACGAAGAGGTCATCGCCGAAGTGCTGGCCAACTGGACGGGTATCCCGGTTTACAAGCTGACCGAGGAGGAAACGACCAAACTGCTCCGGATGGAAGAGGAGCTGCACAAGCGGATCATTGGGCAAAACAACGCGTTGAAGGCTGTCTCTCAGGCCATTAGGCGGACCAGGGCCGGGTTGAAGGACCCGAAGCGGCCGAGTGGGTCGTTCATCTTCTTGGGCCCGTCGGGCGTCGGGAAGACCGAGACAGCTAAGGCTTTGGCCGAGTTCTTGTTCGGCGACGAAGGTGCATTGGTCCAGCTCGACATGTCCGAGTACATGGAGAAGCACACGGTGAGCCGGCTGGTTGGTTCTCCTCCGGGGTACGTGGGCTACGAAGAGGGTGGGCAGCTGACCGAAGCGGTCAGGCGCAAACCCTTCTCGGTCGTGCTCTTCGACGAGATCGAAAAGGCCCACCCTGACGTCTTCAACGCCCTTCTCCAGATCCTCGAAGATGGGCGCCTTACCGATGCCCAGGGCCGCACGGTCGACTTCAAGAACACGGTCATCATCATGACCTCCAACCTCGGCACGGCCGACCTCCGCAAGGCGTCGGTGGGCTTCGCCAAGGCAGACGAGGCGGTGACGCACGAGCGGATGACCAGCAAGGTCAATGATGCGCTCAAGCAACACTTCCGGCCCGAGTTCCTGAACAGGATCGACGAAGTTATCGTGTTCCACGAGCTCACAAAGGACGAGATCACCGAGATCGTGGACCTCTACATGAGGCGGGTGCGCAATCAACTCGAGTCCCAGGGCATCAGCGTCGAGCTGACCCGGGCGGCCAAGTACCTCGTCGTCGAGAAGGGTTACGACGCCATGATGGGTGCCCGTCCGTTGCGCCGGGCGCTACAGAGGTTCGTGGAGGACCCGCTGTCGGAGAAGATCCTCTGGAAAGAGTTCCGGGCCGGCGACACCGTCATCGTCGACGCCGAGAACGACGAGATCACGTTCAAGGCGATGGAGCAGTTCGAGCCGCCGCCGGTCGAGCTGGCCGGTGCCGGCAGCAGCGATTAAGTATTGACCGAAAGCTGCGCCAGCAGCGTTCGCCGAAGGCCCCGGGTGCTGGCGCGGCTTGCCGTAGCTCGATCGTCGTCAGCTCGCCCGAGGGCCTTCGTCGCGCTGGTATTGACGGGACTTCTGGTCTCGGTCGCATTGGGAGCGTGCGGGGCAAACGTTAACCTTCGGGTTGTCGTGGGCCGTACTGGGACGGGCTCGGTCGCACTTACCGTGGCGGTCCCCAGCAGTACGGCCGCCCAGGTCGAAGACCTGAAAAATGGTCTGCCCGTGGCCGACCTCCGGGCCGCCGGTTGGGTCGTAACGGGGCCAAGCTCCAGGCCGGACGGCTCGACGGTAGTGAGCGCCCGCCACACCTTTTCCAACCTGTCGGAGGTGCCGGCCCTAGTGGCGGATATCGCGGGTAGTGGTCCGGAGGCCAAACGGCCTTTCCGCCTGGCTGTCAACGAACAACCGGGCTTCCTGCAAAACAGCTACACCGCATCGGGGCGCGTAGACCTGCAGTGTTCGCTCTCCTGTTTTGACGACCCGAAGTTGGCCGCGAGCGTGGGTTATGCCCTCGGCATGCCTCCCTCGGAGGTACGTCAGCTGGTCGCCCACCCGGCCAAGGACATCGGCTTCCGGGTCCAGGTCCTCCTGCCCGGTCAGGTCACCACATCGGATGCCGGCGGGACGGCCGACGACGGCACCTTGGTATGGTCGCCCGTCCTCGGCCAGGCGACGTCTGTTGTGGCCTCGAGCAAGGTTGTCGACACGGGGCGGGTCCGAGGCCTCGCCATCGCCGTAGGTGCCGGCGCCTTCATCGTCGTCGTTACGGCCTTCTATGTCGTGTGGAGCGGTCGCCGCAGGCGGCGCCGGGGCGGCTTGCGCTTCCGTTAGGGGCTTCAGCCCCGAGGCGGGCCAACGATGAACGGCCCCCGGCGGGGTTGGGGTCCCCGCCTTGGGGGAGGAGCCTGGGGCTGGGGTCCCCAGGCGGGTAAGAGATATCGTCACTAGCCGGCGCTATTGTCCGGCGGCAATGACCAAGCTCAATAGCTTGCACCGCTGCCAGGCCTGCGGCGCCGTCCACGCCCGCTGGGCCGGCCGTTGCGCCACGTGCGGAGAGTGGAACTCGCTGGAAGAGGAGATCGTCGTCACCGGCCCGGCCCGTGGTAACGGGGCGGGTGGGTCGTCCTTCCGGGGCCGTTTGACCGGCGGCGCAGAGGACGCGGTGCCGATACCGCTGGTCGAGGTCGACATAACCGGGCACAAGCCGTGGCCGACCGGGATCAGCGAACTCGACCGGGTCCTGGCCGGCGGGTTGCTGCCGGGGTCGTCCACTCTCCTCGGGGGAGAACCGGGCACCGGGAAGTCCACCCTCCTCCTGCAGGCGCTGGCGTCCATGGCGACCGCCGGCCGACGATGCTTGCTGGTGGCGGCCGAGGAAGCTCCCCATCAGGTGCGCCGGCGAGCGGCTCGCCTCGGTGCCGATGTGCCGGGCGTTTTCGTCGTGGAGGCGACCGAGCTGCCCAATGTGGAGCAGGCCGTAGCCTCAGTGCGGCCAGAGGTGGTCGTCGTTGACTCGATTCAGGCGGTAAGCGACCCTGATGTTGCCTCGCCGGCTGGCTCGCCGGCTCAGGTGCGAGCGTGCGCCCACCGCCTGGTGGTCATGGCCAAGTCCGCCGGGGCCGCTCTTGTGCTGGTTGGCCACGTCACCAAGGATGGGGCACTCGCCGGTCCCCGGGCCCTCGAGCACCTGGTGGACACCGTCCTCGGCTTCGAAGGCGATCGCTACCTCTCCCTGCGCGCTCTTCGCGCCCTCAAACACCGGTTCGGGCCGACGGGCGAGACGGGGCTCTTCGACATGACGGAGACTGGTCTGACGAGCGTCGTCGACCCGAGCAGCTTGTTCCTGGGTGACCGCCTCGACGGAGCGCCCGGGTCGGCCGTGACGGTGCCGATCGAAGGCCATCGCCCGCTCCTCGTCGAGGTGCAGGCGTTGGTGGGGCGGGCTTCGGCGGTGCCGCGCCGCTTCGTAACGGGGCTCGACCCCGGCCGCGTCGGTTTCCTCGTGGCCGTCCTCGACCGCCGTTGTGGCGTGCCCGTCGGCGATTGTGACGTCTACGTTTCGGTCGCCGGAGGCGCCCGGGCCTGCGAGCCTGCGGCTGACCTGGCTGTTTGCCTCGCTCTGGCGTCTTCCCTGTCCGGCACGCCTCTGCGCCCTGACCTGGTGGCTATTGGGGAGGTCGGCCTCGGGGGCGAGGCCCGTCGGGTCAGCGGCATTCGGAAGCGGCTGGCCGAGGCGCAACGGCTGGGGTTTCGCCACGCCCTGGTGCCAGGCCCGAGCGAGCGTTCGGCCGCACCGACCGATAGCCCCGAGCCAGGTCCGCAACGGCGGACGGCGAGTGGGGCACCCCGGGCGTCGGGGGTCGGCGCGGGCTCCGCCTTATCATTGTGCGAGCTCCCGGCCGCCCGTTTGAGCGACGCCTTGTCTATCGCCTTTGGAGATGATTTCCCCAATGACGCAGCCCGAGGACGGCGACGTACCATGTCGCTCGCTGCGGGCCCTTGATGGGTTAGCATCAGCCGGTGCCGGACAGGCTGAGCGCGGCGATGATCGAGGCCCTGGGGTCGATAGCACCCGGTCGGCCTTTGCGAGAGGGTTTGGACCGGATCCTTCAGGCCAACATGGGCGCCCTCATCGTGGTCGGCGACGGCCCTGAGGTGCTCTCCATATGTTCGGGAGGCTTCTTGCTGGACGCCGAGTTCAGCCCCCCGCGGCTCTCCGAGCTGGCCAAGATGGACGGGGCCATCATCCTGGCCCGCGATGCGAGCCGGATCGCGCGAGCCAACGTGCACCTCGTGCCCAGCCCTACCGTAGCCACCTCGGAGACGGGCACGCGGCACCGCACCGCTGAACGGGTGGCGCGTTCGATAGACGTACCCGTGATCACCGTCTCCGAGGACCGCTCGGTCATCTCGGTGTACCGGGGCGAGCAGCAACGGCCCCTGGTCCCGGTGGAACGGCTTCTGGCCCGGGCCAACCAGGCGCTCGAGACCCTCGAGGGCTATCGGGACCGCCTCGACGTCGTAACGAACGCCCTATCGGCGCTGGAAGTCGAAGACATGGTCACCGTGCGCGACGTCGTCACTGTGCTGCAACGTACGGAGATGGTCCGGCGCATCGCCGAGGAGGTCGACGGCTACAGCATCGAGCTGGGCACGGACAGCCGGCTCGTACGGCTGCAGCTCGAAGAGATGCTGGCAGGCGTCGAAGAGGAACGCCGCCAGATCCTCCGTGATTACCTCTCACCGGACCCGGCCTGGGGTGTGGGCGAGGGCCTGGGCGCCCTCAGCCATTTGACGACGGATCGGCTCTTGGACCTGTCCCGGGTGGCGAGCGTGCTCCGCATCGGCGGGTCCGGCTCTGACCTCGAGAGCCCGCTGCGGCCCTATGGCTACCGGCTTCTCTCCAAGATCCCGCGTCTGCCCGAGCATGTCGTCCGCAACATCGTCGACCGCTACGGCGGGCTGCAGCAAATCCTCCGTGCCAGTGCTGAGGATCTGGACAGCGTGGAGGGCATAGAGGTGGCGGGGGCGCACTTCGTAAAAGAAGGCTTGGCCCGCCTGGCCGAGACGAGCATCCTGGACCGCTTGGGGTAAGCACCCGAGCGCGACCGGCTTCGTCAGTAAACCAGTAAACCGCTGGGCCGAGCCGGGTCAGCGCCCGGTCTAACGAGCGCGCTCAGCCAGGCGGTCCCGGTTCAGGATCCGGTACCGCCGCTCGGTCTGGCCGAGCCAACCAAGCCGGACGAAGGCGGCGATCGCCTTGTTCACCCGCTCCCGCGAGGCGCCAACGAGCCCGGCCAGCTCTTCCTGGGTAATCGGGAGGACGAACTCGTCAGCGTCGCCGGACAGCTCGAGGAGGCGTTTGGCGGTACGGCCGGTGACGTCCAGCAGCATGGCATCCGCCAGTGCATCGTCCGTGGCCCGCAGGCGGGTGGCGAACAGCGCCACGACGTCCCAGAGCAAAGCCGGCTGCGCCTCCAGTTCGGAACGTACGACGGCGAACGGCACCCGCACCAGTTCAGACCGTTCCAACGCTCGTGCGGAAGCCGAGCGCGGCTCGTCGTCGAAAAGCGGCATCTCGCCAAAAATGTCCCCCTGTTCCATTAGGGCCACCAATGACTCCCGGCCGTCCGTGGAACTTTTGGCCATGGCGATGCGCCCGCTGAGGACCACGAAAAGCTCGTCGGCCTCGTCGCCCTCACTGAACAGTGTGTCATTTCGCTCCAACCGGACATTGGTCGCTTTGGCGGCTACCCGGGCGAGCGCATCCTCCCCCAGAGAAGAAAAAAGCTCCGACCCGCTGAGCGGCGATACATCGTCCATGCACGCCAAACGCTAGCCGTTGCCTGTCCCCCACGCTGAGGTCACGAGCTGGGTGCCTTGGATGAAGGCCCAAAAATGACCTACCCTGGTAGGGAGGGCAAAAGCCAATCAAAGGTTGTTGGGAGACGCATGTCGTTTGACGTCGGGGACAAGGTCGTGTACCCCCACCACGGAGCCGCCGTCGTGGAGAGAAGAGAGGTGCGGGCCGACTTTGGCGAGCAGCGTGAGTACCTTGTCCTTCGCCTCGCGTACGGGGATCTCACGCTCAAAGTACCGGTCGATTCGACCGCGGACGTAGGCATCAGAGAAGTCATAAACGACGAGGAAGTCGAAGAGGTTTTTGCCGTCCTGCGAAAAAAGGACGTCCGGATGCCGACGAACTGGTCCCGCCGGTACAAGAACCACGTCGAGAAATTGAAGTCCGGCGACATTTACCAGGTGGCAGAGGTTGTTCGGAACCTATCGAACAGGGACAAGGACAAGGGTCTTTCAGCCGGCGAGAAGCGGATGCTCAATCGAGCCCGCCAAATCCTGGTGTCCGAGCTCACCTTCGCCATCGGCGTCACCGAGTCCGAGGCCGAAAAGAAGCTCGACGAAGCCCTGCCCTAGGAGCGCCGAAGGACTACTTGCGCGCTCGAAGCCGTCTTCTCCCTGAGGTGTTTGGTGCTTTGGGTGTCAGAACGCGCCGCTTTCCTGAGGGTCGCCCGTAGTGCCGAGCGGCCCGTCTGAGGCCGGTCATACGTCTGAGGCCGGTCACCCCTCGGGAGCAACCGCTTGGGCCGTAGTGGTCGCGGGTGGCAGCGGCACCCGGTTCGGTGGCTACAAGCAGTTCATGGCGCTGGCTGGCCGCGAGGTCGTCGACTGGTCCCTGGAAGCGGCCAGGCGGGCGTGCGCCGGCGTCGTCCTCGTGGTCCCGGCGCAGGTCGTCGAGGAGTACGCCGGCCGGGCTTTTGCCGTAGTGGCCGGCGGCCCGACGCGGGCTCAGTCCGTCAGGTCCGGCCTCCGGGCGGTCCCTTCTGAGGCCCGTGTCATCGTCGTCCACGATGCGGCCCGCCCTTTGTCAGCGCCGCACATGTGGGTCTCTGTTATCTCTGCTGTCGAGGCCGGCGCCGACGGAGCCATACCGTGCATCCCGGTTTCGGACACCATCAAACAACGCGAGGACGATGGCCGCCTGGTGACCCTGGAGCGGGCCCGGCTGCTCGCCGTCCAGACGCCTCAGGCGTTCTCGGCCGCCGCACTGCGGGCCGCCCACGCCGGGGGGGGCGAGGCGACCGACGACGCCGCTCTCGTCGAGGCCATCGGGGGGCGGGTAGTCCACGTGCCGGGCGAGGTCGGCAACATCAAGGTGACCGCGCCCGTCGACCTGGCGCTAGCTGAGACGCTCATGGCTGTGCGGGCTCCCGCAGGTGACTTTTTGTGAGCCTCCGGGTCGGGCAAGGTTTCGACATCCATCCGTTTAGCGACGACCCGGCGAGAGCGCTGGTCCTCGGGGGAGTGCGCGTGGAGGGTAGGGGTTTGAAGGGTCATAGCGACGGAGACGTCCTCTGCCACGCGGTAGCTGACGCCTTGCTCGGAGCCTCAGGACTGGGGGACATCGGGACGCTGTTCCCCGACTCGGACCCGTCCTTGTCGGGAGCGAACAGCCTGGGTTTGCTGGCCCGTGTCATCGACCGGATCTCGGCGGAATGGCAGCCCATCAACGTCGACTGCACTGTTATCGCCGAAACCCCGAGGTTGGCCAGCTATGTGGACACCATGCAGGAAACGATGGCCGGCGTGGTTGGAGCGCCCATCTCGGTCAAGGCCAAGCGGGGAGAAGGTCTGGGAGCGCTCGGCCGCCAGGAGGGCATTGCCTGCATAGCCGTGGCGCTTATCGAGGGAAAATGAAGGCCGGTGGCCGCGCCTACGCCCTCGGGGGCGAACAGGTCGAAGGCCATCACGCCGTCCACGAGCTCCTCATGGCGGGACGGAGGCGCACCCGGCGGCTCTGGGTATCAGAAACCGAGGTGGTGAATGAGTCGGTTGAACGCATCGCCGGCTTGGCGCGCCAGCTCGGCGTGCCGGTACACGTCAAGCCTGTTGAGGCCGTGCTCGCCACGGCCAGGACCGGCGCACCTCAGGGGGTGATCGCCTGGGCGGATCCCGTCCTCCCCGTGACCGTGGAAGAACTGCTCGATGATGGGGCCGGGACCGCGGTGCACTTTCTGCTCGTACTGGACGGCGTCACCGACCCGGGGAACTTCGGGTCACTGCTGCGCACGGCCGCCTGCGCCGGCGTGGGTGGGATAGTCGTGGGCCGGCACCGATCTGCGCCCCTGACTCCCGCTGCGGTCAAAGCGGCTGCGGGCGCAGTCGAGCACGTGCCTATTGCGGCCGTAGGTGGCGTGCCGGCCGCCCTTCAGCGCCTCAGCCGGGCCGGAATTTGGTTGGTCGGCCTCGACCCGCTGGGTGAAGAAGAGCTGTGGAGTGCGACCCTCTTCGACGGCCCGGTGGCGCTCGTCTTCGGTTCGGAAGGAAAAGGGCTGTCGCGCCTGGCCCGAGAGCGCTGCGACTCGCTCGTGCGTATACCGCAACGGGGGCCTCTCGACTCCCTGAACGTGGCCACCGCCGCGGCGGTGGCTTGCTTCGAGGTGGCCCGCAGGCGAGCCGGTGCCATTCAGGACTTGTCGGGGGCAACGGCACGAGACGGGGCCAGCGGGGGAACCTGAGGTCCGTTTTTTACCTCGTCGGGGCAGCTCTCGCTCCATCTGGATCGACAAGGCCCGATTTGGCCCACGTTGTCGGTCTTTTGGGTGCGCTTCGATCTTCCGGTCGGGTTCCGATGCCAATTTTGACCTGAAGCGCGGCCAAATCCGGCAAGCGCACCCAAAAAAGAGGGACAAGGCCCAAATGCCCGGCGGCACGCCCGAACGCCCCGCGGCACACCGCACAACGCAACGCCCTCGGCCGACCCGGCTTCGCTAACCGAGCCCAAAGAGCGCCGACCTGCAGGCCGGATTTACCTGGCTCGCTCCTCGGCCGCCGGCGCCGGCACTGGCTCCTCCTCGCCCTTGGGGTAGAGGAGCTGGAAAACAATGGCCGACAATGCCCCGCCGATGAGCGGGGCGAAGATGAACACCCACAGCTGGCTGAGGGCCGAGCCCCCGACGAAGAGCGCCGGGCCAATGCTGCGAGCGGGGTTGACGGATGTCCCGTCGACGGGGATCCCGATGAGGTGTACGAGCGTCAGGCACAGACCAATGACCAGGCCCGCCACAGTGGCGTTGCTTACCCGGCGGGTCACAGCCAGGATGACAAAGACAAAGGTGAAGGTCAGGACGATCTCGATTCCGAACGCTCCGGCCGCATTGGCGAGGATCATCGAGTTGATTCCGTAGCCGTTCGCTCCCAGGCCCTGAACGCCAAGGTGGTAGATGGGCGAGGAAGAGAATATGCCGTAGAGCATGGCGGCGCCGGCAATTCCGCCAATCACCTGCGCAATCCAATACGACACCGCATCAATGACGGTGATCTTGCGGGCGACGAGAAATCCCATCGTGATGGCCGGGTTGATGTGGCAGCCCGAAATAGGCCGCAGCGCGTAGACCAGCACGAGGACAACCAGACCGAAGGCCAGCGCGATGGCTACCACTCCCGCTGAATGGCTGCTCCCCGTGAGATGGAACCCCAAGGTCAGCGTCGCCACCCCCGCACCAAAGAACACGAGAAGTGCTGTCCCGAAAAACTCGGCAAACAGCGCCCTTGGTTTCACGGCTGCTCCCTTCCGCACCCTAGGTTCGTCTGACAGCGTCCAAGCCAAGAGCATAGCCCCCGAGCCTGGCCGAGCAAGGGATTAGCCTGGTTGCTGCCGGCTGGTTCCAGCGAGGAAGGGCCATGAGGGATTTCCTCACGATATTGTGCGCTGGCCCCGCCTTCTGTGTAAGCGCCTGGGGAATTAATGCTGATCGCCGGTGACGTCACCGAGAGCGTGGCTGTAGGACCTTTCGGGTACATCACCTCCATGGTCGTGACTATTGGCTTGTGGTCGGTCGTTGGCTCCGGCCATGGGCGCTATTGCCGGGGCCACCAAATGCGGGCATTGAAGGGGTGGGTCTGTCGTCCGCGTGAATACCAATTTGTCGATTACTCGGTAGGCAATACCCGGGCACGACGCGCCGCCCGTGAGAGCCGTCAGAAATCAGTGACGTCTATGGCGGCGGTCGGAGCATGCGGCGTATCCCGGCGTCGAGCTGAGGGTCTCTGAACCCGTAGCCCTGCGCTTCGAGTACAGCGGGACGGACCCTGGCGCTGGTGAAAAGCAGGCTGTCGGCCAGCTCTGTACCCAGCAACAAGCGAGGCCCGAAGCGAGGCACTGCTAGCCAGGCCGGGCGGGCCAGGGCCAGGGCCAGGGTGGTGGTGAACTCCTGGTTGGTGGCCGGGTTCGGCGACGTCAAGTTGACGGGCCCGGCTACGTCGTGTTCCAGGAGCCACACGAGGGCTTCGACCTCGTCGTCGAGGCTTATCCAGCTCCACCACTGCGAGCCGGTCCCCAGCCGGCCTCCCAGGCCGAGCCGGAACAACGGCAGGAGTTCTGGCCATGGCTCCGCCATCGGGGGCCAGGACCATACCTGAGCGGGCGAAAGTGACCCGCACGCCTCCCGCGGCCGCCGGGGCCGCGGCCCCCTCCCAAAGTTGGCACACCATGGCCAGGAAGTCCGAACCCGGCCCGCTCTGCTCGGTAATGTCGTCTTCCGCCCGGTCGCCATAGAACCCGATCGCTGACGCATTGACCAGTATGCGGGGCGGGTTGTCTAGCTCGGTCAGTGTCCTGGCGATAAGGGCCGTGCTCCGGGTGCGGCTGTCCAGCAGCAGTTGTTTCCGGGCCGGGCTCCAGCGTCGGTCGCCTATCCCTGCCCCCGCGAGGTTCACGATGGCGTCGAGGCCTTCGAGGCCCTGACGGGCGATGGTCCCGGCACCCGGGTCCCACTGAACTGTCCGGTCTGAGGACGCCAGCTGCTGGCCAGGGCGCTCGGGCGGGCGGACGAGGCGGGTCACCTCATGGCCTGACCCGGCCAGGCGGGCACATAGCGCGCCACCGATGAACCCGCTCGAGCCGGCGATGGCCACCCGCATGCTTGGAGCTTAGAAAGCCGGGAGACAGGGCGCTGCCGGCCGCCCTCCAGGTACGTCCGTGCCTGCGCTCTTGACAGAGGCTAACAACGTTAGCTACGATGGCTAATGATGTTAGCCGCTACTAACCACAACCCAAAGGAGACAACTGTGGCTGAGGCGTCCACCCGCTATCGCAAACCTGGCGCGGTCACGCGCCGGATGCTGAACCCGTTCCTCGTTGTCGCCATGCGCATGGGGATAAGTGTCTGGGGCAGCCGCGTGCTCGAAGTGCGGGGCCGTACGACGGGTACTCCCCGGCGGACCCCTGTCAACCTGCTGGACTTCGAGGGCCATGAGTACCTCGTCTCTCCCCGCGGCGACAGCCAGTGGGCCCGCAACGTCCGCGCCGACAACGGCCGCCTCGTCCTGGAGCTCGGGCGCCGGCGGGACGAGCGCACGGCCCGGGAGCTGTCCGATGACGAAAAGCCCCCGCTGCTCCGCGCCTACTTGCGGAGGTGGAAGATGGAGGTCGGCACGTTCTTCGACGGCGTCGGCCCCGATTCGTCCGACGAGGAGCTACTGCGTATCGCCCCCAAACACCCCGTGTTCGTCCTCTCTGAAAAGCAGAGCTGACGTGGCGGGCGAGGACCGCGGCGTTGATGTTTTGGCGCCGGCCGCGGGCCCGGCGGCGCCGCCATCCTGGGCGTCAGCTCGGCCGGGGGACCGCCCGGGTTTACTGCCGGGCGAGGTCGAGCGGCCGGCCTGGGCTCAGCTCCGCAAGCGTCGTGTGGCCGAAATTGTTGCTGCCGCTAGGCGCGTCCTCGAAGACGGGGGCCGTGACGCCTTGACCATGCGCCGGGTGGCTGACGAGCTCGGCATCCAAGCGCCCTCGTTGTACAAGCACTTTGGGAGCAAGGCAGACCTGGAGGCGGCTTTGTTGGCCGACGCCATGATCGAGATCGGCGACGCGTCTCATGGCGCCATCCATGCCGGCCACGGTGACGAGCCTGCCCTCGAGCCGCTCCTCGAGACTTACCGTAGTTACAGCCTTTCTCACCCCCATTTGTACCGGCTGGCTACGGCAGGGGCTTTGGCCCGGGACGGGTTGCCCCCGGGACTGGAAGAGTGGGCCGGGAACCCGTGGTACGTAGTAACCGGCGACCCTCATCTGGCCCAGGCGCTGTGGTCTTTTGCGCACGGCATGGTCGTCCTCGAACTCGAGGGCCGGTACCCACCGGAGTCCGACCTGGACGCCACGTGGGCGGCGGGGGCCAAGGCGTTCGAAGGCCCGGCGGCGCTGGGCCGTGCTATGGCCAGGGAACGGGACTGAGCCATTAACTCCAGCAGGGGTTAGCGAAGGATTTCCACCAGCAGGACCCAGGCATCGGCGACGCCGGCGATAATGCACAGCATTACGGCTGCGGCCAGCCACCACATCCCGCTCAAACTGCCGGCCAGGAGAAGGCAGCCGGCCACGATCGCCGGTACCACCGCCAACTCGGCTACGGTGGCGCGGGTCCTGAACTCCCGCCGTGGCCGGTCCAACGTCGCCTTGTGCGCCTTCAGGAGGATCAGGGTGACAAGTAGCCAGAGAGTGCCGGCAACAACCAGGAACTCGGCCCCTACCGCCCGCGTGCTGGTTTGGGGCAGTACCCCGACCAGGCCGATGATCACGGGGAACAGTAGCAGGAGCAGCGCTTCTCCGGCGCGGTTAGCCAGGACGGGATAAGCCAGGATCTCCTTGAGGTTGATCGATAAGGCCACGAAGACCAGCCCGGTGAGGGCGGCGCCGGCACCGGCTTGGGTGGCGAAAAGTGTTTGCCAGGCGCTCATAAGACGGATATGACCGGGAAAGCCTTCAGGGCTGCCGTCGCCAACCTGGGTCGGGTCGAGCCGGGCATCCGTCGTCCCCGTCAAAAGTCACGGAACCGCCACCATTTCATTGGTGATTGCAGCCAGGAGGGGCGTACGCGGGCCGCCCGCCTTTGCAGTTAGGACCAAGGGCCCAGGTCGATAGCGGCCGGGACCGGCCCACGCCCTGTAAACCAGGCCACCACGTGGCGCATATCGTCGGGATCTTTGAGCCGGTCCGGCACCGTGGTCAGGACCCTTGGCAATTCCCAGCTCACGTAGTCCTCGGGCCAATCCGACGGCTCGTAGCCGATGCCCAGATCGACGTGGTGCATTTCGACTTCACGTAGCCGCCGGGAAGGGCTGGCGATGGTGGCCCAGTGGTCGCCGCTCAAGAGGTCACGGTGTGGCCAACCCGCAGCGACGCTGCGCTCCCATACATCTTCCAACCGGACCTCGGCGGCGCTCAGGTCGGAGACAATCTCGTGCGCTCGGCGCTGCGACCCGTCGGTGATCTCCGAACTTCGTTGCTGCGACCCTCCGGGATAACGAGCGAGTTCCTCTCCTCGTAGCGCTGCCTCCAACCGTCGCCCGTGCCCGTCGGCATTGCGTGCGATATGAGTGAGCACGTGAGCCATCGTCCACCCGGGCAACCGGCTCGGGCGGCAGATCTGTTCGTCGCTCATCCCCTCCACGGCCGCCAGCAGCCGGGCGTGAGCCGACCGGCACAGGGTGATGGCGACATCCGGCTCCGTGCCGAGGTCTTTCACGGTCACAGCCTGCCACACAGCTGAGCCCGCGGGCGGCCCCAGGCACGGGAGGTGGGGCGGGGCGACAGCTCAATCGATATCGACCCCAACTCAGCCGCATTTCAGGCCGCAGTGAAAATATGCAACTCGTGACGCCCCGCGCTTGTACGGCCGGCCCGGGTCGTCTCTCGCCCGGGTCGCCTCTCGCCGCGCCCAAGGCTCTGCGGATTGCCTATAGGACAGGTACGATCACGTGCCTATGCGGATTATGGTTACCGGGCAGTGCGGGATGATCGGCGCCACCGTCGCCGAAAAGCTGCGGAGTTTGGGCCATGTGGTCAGTGGGTTTGACGTTGCGCAGGGTGCGGACCTCCTCGACCTTGCCGCTGTGAAACGCGCCGCGGCCGGTTGTCGCGGCCTCGTCCACCTGGGCGCTCTCGCTCATGACACGGCCGGCTCGCCCGAGCAGATAATGGCTGTCAACGTACTCGGCACGTGGCACGTGCTGCTGGCCGCCGAAGAGGCGGGCATCGCTCGGGTCGTTTGTTTTTCCAGTGCCCAGGTTTTCGGTATCGCCGACGGTGAGCGGTTCCCGGACTACTTTCCCGTGGATGACGCCCACCCTCGACGAGCCATGCGACCCTACGGCCTGTCTAAGAAGTTGGGCGAAGACCTGTGCGCAGGCTTCAGCGCCAGGACCGGCATCGCCACCATCTCACTGCGCCCGGTACTGGTCCTACGCCCGGACGACTACAACACCATCGAGGAGCGGTGGCGAAAAGTGCCGAGTTCCGAGTGGGATCCTTTTTGGGAATTCGGTGCTTTCGTCGACGTGCGCGACGTCGCCGACGCCGTCGTCAGAGCACTCGACGTGCCGTTCGAGGGCCACCGCCGAGCGGTCCTGTGCGCTGCTGACATATGCGGGAGTGCGCCGAGCCTGGAGCTGGCGGCGCGGCTGGCTCCCGATGTGCCTGTCCGGCGCCAGCCCTTTATGCGGCCGATCCTTGGCGTGCCCTCTTTGACTGCGCGGAGGCCGAGGAGCTGCTCGGGTGGCGGCCCCGGTACCGCTGGTCAGGACGAGAAAGCGCCCGTCAGCCCGGACCCTTGTGAGGATGACCAGCTAGGAGCCGTCCGGCCATCCGCCGCGGTGAAGGACCATCGGCTGCCAGGGCAGGGCCGCCCACGGGTCAGCCAGCAAGCGTTGGGTCTGCGCCAAGTACGGTTTCTGACCTCGCCAGCAGCCAGCGGGAGGGACGAACCCTGCGGCCAACGCTTGGCGCTGCGACACGATCGCTAGCAGCGCGGCCTGCAAAGCTCGGTCCTTCACGCCTGCGGCGCGTGCCCGGAACCCGTCGAGTGCGTCGAGACCGGCATCGCTGAGTCTCACGGAACCGCCCGGGACGAGCTCAGCCAAATGACGTCTCCCGAGGTAGTTGATGCCCATCCCCACCGCCTCTTTCGATATCCCGGACAGCGAGGGCAGGTCGCGGGTGCGTAAAGCCTGAGTGCCGATAACGCGTAGGAAATTGGACCCTACCGGTAACGACACCTCGGCCTCTTTTTCTTGCCGCAAAGTGAGTGCGGTCAGCACCTGTCCCATCAGCGCCACCAGCGGGGCCTCTTCCCGGGCTGGCGGACCTTCGATGACATGAGTGAAGAACCCGTCCGAGGGGTGGACTTCCGGCGGCGACCATGGCATCGGGGCGGCCAGTGGACGCAACGCGGCCCGTAACGACGTGATGCTGTCGGGGCCGAAGCGTTGTCGCCACCGCTCCTCGATTGAGGCGACCGTGGCCGGCCACAGGCGCCGAGCATATGACCCGGCTCGCGTCGGCCGTAAGACCGTGTTCCCCCTCACGCCTCGATGGCTGCCGTAGCCTTCCCGGCGTTCGAGGCCGACGTCGCCCACCGAGATCCATCCCCAACGTTCGAGCCCGCCGATGTTGGAGCTGGCCCCGGCACGGGCGCGAAGCTCGTCCACGGTCACGCCCTCTTCATCGATAAATCGCAGCCCGTTGGCCCACGAGGCCAGCGAGATGCGGAACAACCGGCCCACGTGTTCAAATCCGGCCGCTTCGACGGCGCTGTCCGTCTCGATCGAGAACGCCACCCATACCCAGGCCAGCAACGTCGTCAAGGGCGGCTGCTCGACCACCTGAAAAGCATCCCGCGCCGCTCTGACGTCCGCCACTCGACGCCGGGCTCGACCACCACGGACTCGTCCAGGCACCCTGGCGGTGCGGTCCTCGAGCGAACTGACCTCCTCGCTTCCATATGAGGTCAACGCAGTAGCTTGTTGGCTGCACACTTCCGGCTGCCAACGGGCTGCCGATCGAAAGGAGGCTGACCGGCGGGCTCGAGCAGGTGAGCACCGTCGCATCTACGACCGATGGTGCGTCGCAAGGTTCTCATAGACATCGGGCCGCTGCGCCGCTCGAAGGACTTCCGCTACCTGTTCTTCGGGGAGCTGGTGTCGCTCATCGGCTCCGGGCTGACAGTGGTGGCGGTCCCTTTCCAGCTCTTCAGCTTGACCGGCTCTTCGCTCCAGGTCGGCCTGGCCAGCCTGGCCCAGCTGGTGCCACTAATCGCCTGTTCCTTTGTGGGCGGGGCGATTGCCGACACCTACGACAGGCGTCGAGTGTTGTTGGTCGCCGAGGTGGCCATGGCCGGGTGCAGTGCCGCCTTGGCCCTGAACTCCACAGTGGGGAGCAAGCCCGAGGTATGGCCGATCTACCTCTTCAGTGCCGCTTTGGCCGGGCTATCGGGCATCGAGTCCCCCACGCGTGTCGCCGCCGCGGCGTCGGTCCTGGACCGTTCCGACCTGACCCAGATGGGGGCCCTGTTCCAGGCGCTGTTCCAAACCAGCAGTGTGGTGGGCCCGTTCTTGGCCGGGATCGTTATATCCACCGCAGGATTGGGGGCGGCCTACTGGGCCGACGTCGCCAGCTTCGGGGCGGCGTTTGCCGGGGCCTGGTTGTTGCGCCCCCTGCCACCCGCGCACCAGGTCACGGCCATGGGGTGGAAAGCAGTCAAGGAAGGGTTCCGTTTTCTGCGCGGGGATCGTGCCTTGCAGAATGTGTACCTGATCGACCTGGTGGCCATGGTGCTAGGTATGCCGCGGGCGCTGTTCCCCGCCATCGGTACCGTGCTGTTCCACGGGGGCGCCCGTACGGTCAGTTACCTGTATACGGCCGTCAGCGCCGGGGCGCTCGTAGGAGCCCTGGCGACGGGGTGGGTGGCGCACGTAAAGCGGCAGGGTCGCGCCGTAGTTATCGCCGTGCTGGTCTGGGGCGCATCAATTGCGGCCTTCGGCCTGGTGGGGTCCCTCCCGGTCGCGCTCGTGTGCCTGGCCGTCGCCGGTTGGGCCGACGTGGTCTCAGCAATATTTCGCAACTCCATCCTCCAACTGCGGGTCCCGGACCGGCTGCGAGGGCGTATGAACGCCATCCAGACGGCCGTGGTGGCCGGGGGGCCCAGGTTGGGCGACTTCGAATCGGGCGTGGTGGCCACGCTGGTTTCACCCACCTTCGCCGTGGTTTCCGGTGGGTTGGCTTCGATGGCTGTGGCCGCCGTCATGACGGTCACCATGCCCGCCTTTTGGCGTCTTCGGCTGAGCCCGGGCGATCCCGACACCAATCCGAGTGCCGCGACAGAACCGGGCCCCGACGACGGCGTACTGGGGATTTAGGGGCCCGAGTTTTATCGGCCGGTTGTTTTCCCGTTCCTTATAACGCCACAGGCTCAGCGGCCACGAGAGCGGCGTTCTGGCGCTCGAGCCCTTTGACCGAACTGGTCCGCCAGCTCTCAGCCATGGGCTCTGACATGGGATCGGGGAAGATATCTTCGTCGCCCCTGGCCACTCCGTCAAGGATGGCTCGGGCCACCGACTCCGGCGAGGCCTTCGGTATATCGAGGCCGCGGGACATATCCGTGTCTACCGGTCCGGTCATAACGGCGTGAACCGTCACGCCCCGACCGGCCAGCAGGGCGCGAAGCGATTGCGACAGCGAGAACTCCGCCGCTTTCGAGATGGAATACGCCGGGAGGACCGGTACGGCGGCAACCGACGCCAACGACAAAACGTTGACGATGGCTCCCCGAGAACGGAGCAACAGCGGGAGAAAGGCCTGGGTGACGGCGTTCGTACCAAAGAGGTTGACGGCCAGGTGCTGTTCGAGGGCGGCACGATCGCTCAAGTCATCGGGAACCCCAAAGCCGGCGTTGTTGATAAGGACATCGAGCTGTGCCACTCGCTCGACGGCTCGTTGGACCTGTGCCTCGTTGGTCACATCCAGGGTCAGAGGCGTGACCCGACTATCGGAGTGGACCAAGGGCTGGCGTGTCCCGGCAAAGACGCGCCTCGCCCCCTTCCTCAGGGCTTCGTCGACCAGCGCTTGCCCGATACCTCGATTGGCGCCGGTCACTAGAACTGTTTTGTCCGCAATTGTCATGGCTCCTCTTTACGTTTCTGGTTTTGCAAAGGCCCGGGCCCTCCGGGCGGTCGTAAATGCAGACACCGTGGCTTCCACAAACTGGGCGTGTCGTGGCCGCCCAGTTCGCGGCTTGGCCGGTGTCGGTACTGATGGTCGAAGATGGGAGGAAACGTGACGCGTGGTGGAGTGCTGATAACGGACCTGATGACGAGGGCACGGGCCGGGGACGGGGACGCCTTCCGAGAGCTGACCGAGCCGTACCGTCGTGAACTCCAGGTGCACTGTTACCGGATGCTCGGGTCTTTCCAGGACGCCGAGGACGTCGTGCAGGACACCCTGCTGGCCGCCTGGAGAGCCCTCGCCGGGTTCGAGGAGCGCGCCTCCGTTCGGACGTGGCTGTACCGGATCGCCACCAACCGGAGCCTCAACGCCCTTCGGTCGACCAGCCGACGCCCGGCCCAAGAGTGGAACATTCCCGGGGTTGAAGTGCCCGAACCCACACGGCTGGGCGAAGTGGTGTGGCTCGAGCCATTTCCCGGCGCCCTGCTCGAGGGTACGACGGACATGCCCTTGGCGCCGAGGCCCGTTACGAGCAGACCGAAGCTATCTCCCTGGCTTTCGTGACCGCTTTGCAGGTAATGCCCCCTCGCCAGCGCGCTGTGCTGATCTTGCGCGACGTACTCGGGTACCACGCCGACGAGGTGGCCGACATGCTGGACACGACGGTTGTATCGGTCAACAGCGTCCTCAAACGGGCACGCGCCGGGCTACAGCGCCGCCTTCCCCCGCTGCGACAAGACGAACGGCCTCCTGGTCGCGGTTCTCAGGCCGAGCAGGCGCTAGTCACGAAATTCGTTCGCGCCTACGAGGCCGGGGATGTCGACGAGTTGGTCGCCTTGCTCACCGAGGAGGTCAACGTCTCGATGCCACCAGTCCCACTGGAGTGGCAGGGCCGAGACCTCGCCGCTCGCTTTTTCGCCGGAGTCTTCCAGAGCCGGGCCTACGACCTCGTGCCCACGCAGGCGAACGGCCAGCCCGCATTCGCGGCCTATCTTCGCCCCCCCGCGGGCGGGGCACGCCACGCGGTCGGCCTCCTCGTCCTCACTCTCACCGGCGATCGCATCAGCGCCTTGGTCCGGTTCGACAGCGACGTGCTCCCAAGTTTCGGGTTGCCGCGATCGCTCCCGGGTTGAGTGCCGGTCCCTAGGGTGAACGCACGGTTCCCGCTACATCAATGAACCGGGAAGCGGCTGGATCATGCCGAAGGTGTTGCCCTCGGTGTCCTTGGCATAGATGGTGTCGCCTATCCCGGGCACCGTCAGTGTCTCGCCGACGATCTCACCACCCGCCGCCCGCACCTTCTCGACCATGTCGTCCAGGTCGTCAACACCGACCCAGTTGACTACCGGTTGGGGGCAGTACGCCCGCGGCATGATCGCGCCGTTTATCCCCATGCCGCCCTCGCCGGTATGGGCCAGCCAGTAGTCCACCCCGGGCATCCCGGAGGATGATATTTCCCACCCAAAGATCTCGTAGAACTTGCGGGCGCGCTCGACATCGTCGGCGGTTATCTCGAAATGGACGACTCGTGCCACGGCGGACCTCCTTACCTCAGTACTTTATGGACGTGGGCTCGGTGGGCCGTGTCTGGCTCATGCGTCCTCCTGGCCCGTCACCTTCGAGTGGTCTATGGGCCAAGAACTTCGTCGAGCGCGTGCTTTGCTTCGTCGTAGGAGTCGTACACGGCCATCGGAACTTCACCGCCATACGGGAGGACGCCATGGATCACCCACCTATCCTTGCGGATCTCGACCGCGTCTCCGACAATCGACACGTTTTCCTCCATGAGTTTTCGAATGATCGGGAGCTGGGGGTCTGGTTGTTCGTCGCGTGGTTCGTTCATGGTCGAGATATCCTTTCGCAGTGGAATCCCGTCGGGCGGGTTGTAGTCGCCCGGGAGACGCACCAGTTTGGCTGTCGCTCGAGTCCGGCGCTGCGGCCCTGCGCCGCGTCCACGGTGCGGGTTCGCGTTGTGTCGCGAGACTCACACTACGGAGAATCCTGGGCCATGCTCCGTCGATTGCGCGTCGGCGTCGGTAGCCGCCTAAACGTATGGCCGCCGGCTCAGGGCGCCGCTGGTGGCGCGGCCCGCGATGCAAGTTGGGCCCGCGATGCAAGTTGGCCGCGATGCAAGTCGGCCGCGATGCAAGTCGGCGCGCGATGCAAGTTGGGTGGGTATGTTCGGCCTTGGCCGCCCCAGAGTTTCGGACGCAGCCGGGGGGACGGGAGAGTAGGGTTCTGACACCCTGCTCGGCACCCACCGTTGACGGGGCCCATCCCGACTCAGGAGGCAACATGCCGACCATCCTCGCTCACCACGATGTTAAGGACCGGGATCATTGGCTCGCGTCGCCCAAGCGCGAGCAGTTCTTCGGGCCCCTCGGCATCACTAACATCCGGACGTTCGTCGACCCGCGGAACCCGGCCCATGTTTCCTTGCTTATGGACGTGGCCGACATGGATGCGTTCGAGGCCGCGATGCAGACCCCGGCCGCGGCCGAGGCGATGGAGCAGGACGGCGTACTGGCCGAAACCCTCGTTATCCTCGTGGAGGCTTAGATCCGCTCGAGCCTTGTCGGCGGGCGCGTTAAGGAGAGTCTCCGATTCTGAGCCGATGAGCTCGTGGACGTCATCGATCAACAGGCACACGTCTATCGGTGACATATCTCGTATAGCCGCCAGCACGTCTGTGCTGCGCGCCACTGTACGCACAGGCTCGACACCGGCCGCCCGACAACAGGCGGCGACGAAACAGGCCGGATCTTGGTCGTCAGGTTGGCAGGACACCCATCCGTCGATGCCGAGCGGCGCCGCCAGGTTCCGGCGCATCGCCTGGGCCAGGAGCGTGGTCTTGCCGAACCCAGCCCCAGCCACGATGGTCGTAACCAGCCGATCGAAGCGAGCATCCAGAACGGAAACCAGACGGGTGCGAACCACCTCTGCCGCCAGGGTCGAGGGAGGACCTGACAACGAACGAATAGTGGAGCTCCGCACAATCGCCTCCAACCATGCGACACTATCCCTCGAGTGTCAGCGTCCAGCCAGCTGGTGCTGGACTCCACATTGTCTGCGTACATCCTCCACTTTGCCTGCATACGGGTCGGGGAGAGTCAGAGCGGCCGCTCCGGCTCATGCTCGGCCGCTCCGCTCCGCTTGCATAGCTAGCGCGTTGCTAATTCGGGCGGCTGATTGGTCGGGATGTACGCAACCCGACTGCGAAAGGAATCACGATATCCATCAGCCTGTCCGATCTCCCTGCCGCCGACGCCGGCGATGTCAAAATCAACGTAACGCGTCGTTGGTTCCAGATCGGTGGCTGGCCTGGAGAAGCGAATAGCGAATATTGCGTGCTGCGTGGTGGCAATTCTTGGCGGCAGCCCTGCCTGCTGATGTCGAGCACTTTTTTGCGGACTGGGGCCAATAACGTGCCTCGGAGGCATGTTTTTCGACCCAGATCGCGGAAGTTGGCGAGATTTCCAGCCATCAAATCAGGAAAAGGTCGGACGGACCGGCGGACCGGGGGACAGATGTCGACGCCGGTCACTCGTGGCGCGTGGCGCTGCGAATGCGGCGCGGCCAATGTGGCGCGGCCAATGTGGCGAGGTCGGCGGCGACATGCCTTGCAAATCAGAGCCCGTTGGCTGGGCTGGGCGCGACCAGCCCGCCGCTCTCAGCCCACCGCGCCCAGCCCGGCTGCGGAGGCGAACCTGCTCGTTCGGGTCAACGCTCGCTTCGTCGCCGAGGACCGTCGGGCGGGCTACCCGCGCCGGCCGGGGTCACGGGTGGCGTGATCGTAGAGCATCGCGGCACAACGGCCACGTGACCGTCGGGCGGGTGATCGACCGGGCAGGCGGGTCGCGTGGGCACACCCACGGTGTGTCCACGATGGCGCACGTAGCGCGCCATGGTAACCCCCCAGAAACCTTCTGAACTTCCGCCAGCAGCCCCCTGAGGCCTGCTCAAAATACCGAGCCCGGGAGGAGAATTGAACTCCTATCGCCTGATTACAAGGCAGGTGCTCTACCGTTGAGCTACCCGGGCTAGCTGGCGGAACTCTCCAGGCAAGCATGCCTGATCGCGACGGGTGACACCACGCTCCCGCGCCGTCCGCTGTACTCGGGCCCGGGCCGGCCCATAAGCTAGGTTCCTTGATCGCGTCGTCTGCAGGTGGCAGGGTTAGCCGAATGGCACTTCGTGAACGCGACCGCGTCGTGCTCGACATCGAACGCAGCTGGTGGCTCGAAGGGCGCAGCAAGAGCGAGGTTGTCAAGGCTCGCCTTTGCATGTCGCTTTCCCGTTACAACCAGCTCCTCGGCGAGCTGGTCACAAACAAGGACGCGGAGGCCTATGACCCGCTGGTCGTGCGCCGGCTGAGGCGGGCCAGGGCCCGTCGGCGCTGGGCCATGATGGGGGTCTCACCGGCGAGTGGGCGGCGCGGCAAATGAGCACCCAGTTCCCCTCCGGCGATCCTGGCGACCCGGGCGCGCCCGGGACACCACCGCGCGGGCCGAGGACGTCCCAACCGCTTCGGGCTGTCCTGGTAGTGGTGGTGGCTGTTGCCATCGGCGTCTTGGTTCTGGCGCGAATGACCGCGCCTAGCAGTACGGCGGCTACCACTAGTTCCAGTACATCGACGGCTACAACCGCGTTGAGCGGTGGAACGACCACCAGCAGCACGACGTCGACAACGGTGGCCACGTCGTCGACGACTACCACCACGGTGGCGCCGGCCTCGGTTACCGTACTGGTGCTCAACGGCACCACGACGCCACATGCGGCGGCGTACTTTCAGAAGAAGCTGGCGACCAGCGGTTATGACACCTTGGCGCCTAACAATGCGGCTACCACCACGGTCAAGCTGGCGCAGATACTCGTCGTCAAGGGTGGGGTCAACAGCACCAACGCGTACCAGGTGGCAGGCATTGTGGGCGTGGGGCCTTCCGCCGTCATGATGCTGAGCCCGACGAACTCCACGGACGTACCCCCGAGCCTGTTGCACACAGCGGACCTGATCGTCGTGGTTGGAGCTGACATCGCCGGTCAGGTACCGGCCGGGTATAGCGGGTGAGCGACGGCTGTCAGGGCCGTGCGCCCAGCGCTTGGCTGTGAGCTCTAGTCATTTGCTGTGCGATCGTCAGCACCCCCTCACGCAACTCAAGCGGGTCAAGGACCTCGAACCGGAAGCCCAACCCGACCAGGTACCCGGTTAGCCAGGCGGCATCGTCTACACCCATCCTCAGGAGCGTGGAGCGGTCCTTGCCTTCCACCGACCCGATGTGGGGGGGCACTCGCCTCGAGACCTCTTCGGCCGGGGCATCGAACCTGACGACGGCGCGATAGCGGTAACCGGCGGCGCTAATGGCCTCCGCCACTAACCGGCCGGGGTCGGCCAATGCTCTGGGCAGGAACGTGTGGCCAGTCAACCGAACCGCCTTGGCCCGATCAACCCGGAAAGTGCGCCAGTCTTCGCGGACCAGGTCGTAAGCCACGAGGTACCAGCGGCGGTCCGTGGCGACCAACCGGTGGGGTTCCACCCGCCTGGTGCTCCTCTTACCTTCGCGGGAGCTGTAGCCGAAGGAGACCACCTCGTGGCCCTCACAAGCTTGGGCCAGGCTGGCGAGCTCCGCCGCCGGCACAGGGTCGACGTGCCCCATAAGGGGGACCGTTGCCGCTCTCAAGGCCTTCACCTGGCGCTGAAGGCGGGGTGGGAGGAGCCTGTCCACTCTGGCCAGGGTGGCCAGGGTGGCGCGCTCGATACCAGGGACCGCCACCCCGGCCGAGACCCCGAGGAGCACGGCGACGGCCATGGCCTCGTCCTCGTCGAGAAGAAGGGGCGGCATATCCGTTCCGACGCCCAGCCGATAACCACCTGCAGTGCCCGGTGTACTGTCGATGCGGTAACCGAGATTGCGGATGCGTTCCATGTCCCGCCGAACGGTGCGAGTTTCGACCCCGAGCCGATCGGCCAGTTCTTGGCCCGTCCACGCGGGCCGGCGCTGAAGCAATGCCAGCAGTTGCAAGAGACGTCCGGCGGTATCGGTCACATTTCCGATTTTGTCCGATGTTGAGGACCGAACCTGTCCTAAACGGGGCGGACGATGTCCTCATGACTAATCCATACGCACTCCCGGCGCTCGCCCAGGCTCGTGAAGACGATATCCGGCGGCAATTCGCGGGGCGGCATCACATCGAGCGGCACGCTTTCGGCCGCCGGGACCTCAGGTCGGTGCTGTTCGGGTGGCGGCGGCCTCGTCGTGCTCAGGTCGTTCTTCGAGTCGTGCTCGCGCCGCTCGACTCGGCCATCTCGCGTCGGCCGGACACACTCGGTGGGCAGGTCACATTCGACGACCCGACCCCCTTTGGTGCGCCGGCCCAGGCTCACCTTCGCTGTCAGCGGTAGGGGTTGCCGCTGCCAGCCAGGCCGGGGAACCCAGCAAGCCGGGGGTGCCAGCAAGCCGGGGCTGCCAGCAAGCCGGGGATCCCAGCAAGCCGGGGATCCCAGCAAGCCGGGGCTGCCAGCAAGCAGGGGCTGCCAGAAGTGGGTCTCCTGGTATCGTCGACGTCGTGGAGCTGAGCTTCCGCCGGCTGCAACGAGACGATTTCGGGCTGTTATCGCTGTGGTTTTCGCGACCACACGTTGAGCCGTGGTGGCGCGAAGAGCACGACGTGGGGTCGATCGAGCGGAACTACGGCCCGGCTGTGGAGGGGACCGACCCAACGGAACTTTTCATAGTCGAGCGGGACGGCGAGCCCGTAGGGTTCGCCCAGTTGTACCTGTTCGACGACAACCCGGGCTGGAAAAGGGCGTTGGCCCCGGCTGGGGATTACGACGATGCAGCCGGGATCGACTACCTGATCGGCCAAGATGCGGCCATTGGCCAGGGCCTCGGCCCTTTGATTATCGACGACCTCGTCCAAAGAGCCTGGCAGGCGTACCGGGGTGTGACGCAGGTCGTCGCCGCTGTCCAGCAGGACAACCGCCGGTCCTGGCGCGCTCTCGAAAAAGCGGGGTTTGAGCGGGCCTGGGCCGGCGACATCGAGTCCGAGGACCCGAGCGACAACGGGCCGAGTTACATCTACGTCCGCCGGCGCCCGAGATAAAGAAAGCCGGCCTAACCCAAACAGGCCATCATTAAGCTGTGCCTCGCCTAGTCGCCGCCCCGGACAAGTTCCGTGGCACGCTTTCGGCCCGGGCGGCGGCATCGGCCGTGGCGCGGGCGGCGGAAGCCGCGGGATGGGATTGTGACATCGCCCCGGTGTCTGATGGTGGAGAGGGTTTTCTCGAGGTCTTCGCCGATTTCGGACGCCCGCAGAGCGCTCGCGTCAGCGGCCCACTCGGCCAAGAACTACAGGTGCCGTGGGTGCTCGGGCACGACGCCGACGACCCGTCTCGCGGCGTGGCCATCGTCGAATCGGCGCTGGCGATAGGGCTGGCCACGATCGGAGGGCCGGCCCGCAATGACCCCGTTCGCGCCAGTACTACCGGCTTGGGCCAGGTGGTGGCCGCCGCCACTCGGGCCGGAGCGAAGCAAGTACTTATCGGGATGGGAGGCTCAGCTACCACGGACGGCGGTCTTGGCGCCGTCGACGTGCTGGCTCCCAATGGACGCCGTCCAAATGCAGAACTCCTCGTGGCATGTGACGTCGAGACCGAATTCCTGGACGCGGCGGCTATTTTCTCCCCTCAAAAAGGAGCGGCGCCGGCGCAGGTCGAGCTCCTGAAGCGCCGCCTGGACCGAGTGGCTCAGCTCTACCAGGAGCGTTTCGGGGTGGATGTGCGTTCCATCAAGGGGAGCGGTGCCGCCGGCGGGCTCGGCGGTGGTCTGGCCGCGATCGGCGCCAATCTGGTCCCTGGTTTTGACCTCGTGGCCGAGAAGCTCTCACTGGCTGACCGTATCGCCGAGGCTGATCTGGTGGTTACCGGAGAGGGCTACCTCGACAAGCAGAGTTTCGCAGGCAAAGCCGTCGGCGGAGTGGCGCGCCTGGCCGCCGAGGCGGGTGTACCAGTGCTCGTTATCGCCGGCGATGGCGAACCGGGCGCCCCCATTCCTTTCGTCTCCCTGGTCGAGCGGTTCGGGCGCACTCGCTCTTTTGAGGATCCCGGGCCCTGTATCACCGAGGTCGTTTCAGAGAGGCTCGAGGCGGAGAAGACCGGCTGACCTGGTCGTCACTCTGTTGAGTAGATCACTAACTGGCTGGCGGGACGCCTTTTCAACACCTACAATGGTGCACGATCATCCAGAGCGGTTGAGGGACGGGCCCGTTGACGCCGCGGCAACCAGTGGGGCGGGCTGCCCGAGTGCAGTCCGGCACATGGTGCCAATGCCCGAGACGATGAAGAGGAGTAGTCCTTGAAAGAGGGTCCTTTCGTAGAAGGCCTTCGTTGCCGTGAGTGTGCGCGCACCTACCCGGCGGAGGCATTGCATGTCTGTGAGTGGTGTTTCGGGCCTCTCGAGGTCGTCTATGACTACGAGGCGATCGCGGCAAAGGTGTCGCGCGAGCGGATCGCGGCCGGCCCGAAGACGATCTGGCGGTATGCCGACCTGTTGCCGGCCAGCCCGCGTGGGGCGGTGGACCTTGGCGCCGGCTTTACCCCGCTTCTGCGGGCGGACCGTTTGGGTGCCGAGCTCGGCCTATCGGATCTCTGGCTGAAGAACGATACTGTCAACCCGACCGGTTCGTTCAAGGACCGGGTCGTTTCCGTCGCCCTGACGCGCGCCCGTGAGCTTGGTTTCAAGGTGGCGGCCTGCGCCTCGACCGGGAACCTCGCCAACTCGGTAGCCGCCCATGCCGCCCGGGCCGGCATGAAGTCCGTGGTGTGCATCCCGGCCGACCTCGAGACGCCCAAAATCGTGACGACGGCGGTGTTTGGTGGCCTGGTGGTGGCGCTTACGGGCAACTACGACGACGTCAACCGGCTCTGCGCCGAACTGGCCAGCGAGCACCCGGCCTGGGCATTCGTCAACGTCAACGTACGTAGTTACTACGCCGAGGGTTCGAAAACGCTTGCTTTCGAGGTGGCCGAACAGCTCGGTTGGACTGCTCCGGACCATGTCGTCGTGCCGATCGCTTCGGGTTGTCAGCTAACCAAGGTGGCCAAGGGGTTCCGGGAGCTGTACAAGGTTGGTTTGCTGGACGGGGAGGCCCACGTGCGCATATCGGGCGCGCAGGCTACAGGCTGCTCTCCGGTGGCGGACGCGTTCGAGTCGGGCGCGGACGTCATCCGGCCCGTGAAACCGACCGGGATCGCCAAGTCCCTGGCCATCGGCAACCCCGCCGACGGGGGGTACGCGCTCGACGAGGTCCGCCGTTCTGGCGGCGCCGTGGCCGCTGTGACCGACAGCGAGATCGTTGACGGCATCCGCTTGCTGGCTCGCACTGAGGGAATTTTCGCCGAGACCGCCGGCGGGGTAACCGTGGCGGTGCTGGCCAAACTGGCCCGAGCCGGGATTGTCAAACCCAAGGAACGGGTCGTGGCCTTCATCACCGGCAATGGCTTGAAGACCCTCGACGCGGTGGCGGCGGATTGCGGCCCCACGGTGACGGTGGCCCCCAACCTCGACAGCTTCCAGGCTGCAGTCAACCTGACTGACTGGCCATGACCCCCACATCTCGTGCAATTGATCGGAGCCTGGCTCATGAGTGTTAAAGTTCGCATCCCGACACAACTGCGGGCGCTGGCGGGCGGCGCGGGCGAGGTCGAAGTTGAGGGCACCAATGTGGGGGAGGCGCTCAAAGCTCTAGACGCTTCCCACCCGGGCTTTGGGGAGCGCATCTTCGACGAGAACGGCAACGTACGCCGGTTCGTGAACGTTTTCGTGGGCGAGGAGGACATCAGGTTCCTGGACGGTCTCGGGACCCCTGTGCCGGCCGGAACGCTCATCTCGGTGGTGCCGGCGGTAGCGGGGGGGGCGTAGGTCGTTCGCAGCCTTCTTGGCGGGGCGGGACCTCAGTTTGCGCGCGAGCGCTCTGTTGCGCTGTACTCTTAGCACTCGACGTGTGTGAGTGCTAACGAAGGACCGAACCGGTCAGCCCAACGGAGGGAGCAAAGGACCGAATGCCCAAGCTAATTGCTTTTGATGAACAAGCCCGCAGAGCCCTTGAAAAGGGGATGAACCAGCTAGCCGACGCCGTGCGCGTGACGCTGGGCCCCAAGGGCCGCAATGTGGTGCTGGAAAAGAAGTGGGGTGCCCCCACGATCACCAACGACGGCGTTTCGATCGCCAAGGAGATCGAGCTCGAAGACCCCTATGAGAGGGTCGGCGCCGAGCTCGTGAAAGAGGTGGCCAAGAAAACTGACGACGTAGCCGGCGACGGGACTACGACGGCGACAGTGCTGGCTTGGGCCATGGTGCGCGAGGGCCTGCGCAACGTAGCTGCCGGCGCCAACCCGATGTCGCTGCGCCGGGGCATCGAAGCTGCCGTGGACGCCTCAATTGGCAGTTTGAAGGCGCTGGCCAAGGAGACCGAGACCAAGGGCCAGATTGCCCAGGTGGCAGGCATTTCCGCCGCTGACCCCGAGATAGGCGAGCTGATCTCCGAAGCCATCGACAAGGTGGGTAAGGACGGAGTTGTCACAGTCGAGGAGTCACAGACCTTCGGGATGGACCTCGAGCTGGTGGAAGGCATGCGCTTCGACAAGGGCTACATCTCCGCTCACTTCGTGACCGACCCCGAACGCATGGAAGCGGTCCTCGAGGACCCTTACATCCTGCTGTACGGCGCCAAGATTTCCGCCGTGCGGGATCTCCTCCCGCTGCTCGAAAAGGTGATCCAGGCGGGTCGCCCGCTCGTGATCATCTCCGAGGACGTCGAGGGTGAGGCGTTGGCCACCCTTATCGTCAACAAGATCCGGGGCACGTTCAAGAGCGTGGCCGTAAAGGCTCCTGGTTTCGGCGAGCGCCGCAAGGCCATGCTGCAGGACATGGCCATTCTGACGGGTGGTCAGGTGATCTCCGAAGAGGTGGGCCTGAAGCTCGAAAACGCCACTCTTGACCTTCTCGGCAAGGCCCGCAAGATAGTCGTGACCAAGGACGAGACGACGGTTGTCGAGGGTGCCGGCAGTGAGTCGGACATCAAAGGCCGCATTTCCCAGATCAAGGCCGAGATCGAGAACACCGACTCCGACTACGACCGGGAGAAGCTGCAGGAGCGGCTGGCCAAGCTAGCTGGCGGTGTTGCCGTCATCAAGGTCGGGGCGGCCACCGAGGTCGAGCTGAAGGAAAAGAAGCACCGTATCGAAGACGCCGTCTCGACCACCAAAGCAGCCATCGAGGAGGGCGTCGTCCCGGGCGGTGGTGTGGCCCTGCTCCGCTCGCAGACCGCCATACTGGAAAAGGCCGAGAAGCTCGATAGTGACGAAGCCGTCGGTGCCCGTATCGTGGCCAAGGCCGTCGAGGAGCCGCTCAAGCAGATCGCCGTCAATGCCGGCCTGGAGGGCGGGGTTGTGGTCGACAAGGTGCGCAACCTCCCTGTCAACGAGGGCCTGAACGCCGCCACCGGCAAGTACGAGGACATGTTCAAGGCGGGTGTCATCGACGCCGTCAAGGTCACGCGCTCTGCGCTGCAGAACGCCGCCTCGATCGTGGGCCTGTTCCTGACCACCGAAGCCGTGATCGTCGATAAGCCCGAGGACAAGGCGCCTGCGGGCGCCGGCGCTCCGGGCGGCGGTATGGACGACTACTAAGCTTCGTGCTTAGAGGGCTCCTCTAGGAGCCAAACTCAATTGCGGAAGGGCGCCCATGATGGGCGCCCTTCCCATTTGTGGGCCTTCAGGACGTTTTTGGTGTTGTTTCGGGCCCCGTTGCCCCGGGCGCCACCTCGGGGCTCGCTTTATCTGGGCCCATTTGTTCTTTATCTGGGCCCATTTGTTCAGAACCCGTCGTGTCGGTGCCTGCTGTCTCTGCACCATCTGCGAGCTCTGCCCTCTCTGCACCGGTACCTGCTGGGCCCGTGACCAGGCCGGCCGTGGCGACGTCTGTCGGGTAACGCTTGGCCGCCCAGAACAGCACGGCTGCGCTGGCGGCCAGCGGCACGACCATGATCAGGAACGTCCATTGCAGTCCCAACCTCCCGCCGCCGAAAACCTGGTCCGAGACGGTTCCGAACAACAAAGGGGCCAGGGATTGAGCGCCCGAGCGTAGAAAGGTTTGGATACCCTCGGCTCGGCCCCATAACCATGAGGGCATGATGTCGAGCCGCGCCGCATCGATGGGTGGGTTTTGGGCTGTTAAGGCGCCTGCGCCGATCACGAGATAGGGAATGGCGGCCAGTGCGCTCCGCGTCAGAAGCGCGGGGATGAACAAGACGGCGCTCAATGAGGCCGCGACCGCAGCCACGAGTACCCGTCCACTGATGCGGCCTCGATGGAGCAACAGGTCACCGAGCGGCCCTCCAATCAGTATGCCGCCCACGGCCCCAGCCCCCAGGACGAGCAGGAGGAGGTTGGCTACCACCTGGCTGATCCCGTACTGCATCGATACGAACTCGGGGGCGAAGGTCTGGACGCCGGCGAGGAAAAAGTAAGCGCACGCTCCCGACACGATCAGCGCCACGTTGGTGCGGACGGCGAGCACGTAGCGGATAGCAGCCAGGATTTTCATTTTCGGGTTGGCCATTTCGAGGAGGTGCTGGTCGGGCTGGATGCCCCGCTCCAGCGCCAGCTCCTGGGCGTCCGTTTTGCCTGCCGCCGCCTCCTCCTGTTTTTCCTCTTCCGGGCCGATGCGTAGCGCCGGTCGCGTCCCGGGGTCGGGCGAGAGCTCGCCGGTGGTGCCGCGCGCTGGTTCCGGTAGCCGCCAAACGAACCATGCCAGCACGAACGCTGGCACTGAGAGGCTGAGGAAGGCGGCCCGCCACGAGAAGGACGAGATATCACCGGTTACGACGAACCCGATCCCGGCCCCCAAGAGCTCGCCTGTCAGGATGTAGCTGTAGATCTGGCCGCGTTCGTGGCCGTTGAACCAGTCGCCGACAAGCGAAGCGACTATTGGCCCAGCCGCGGCCGTGACTGCCCCCAACGCCAAGCGCGCCACCAGCAATCCCCCGAACGAGCTGGCGGTCGCGCTCCAGATCATCGCCGCCCCCCAGGTAACGGTGGCGATGGCGAGCATCGGGGTGCGCTGGACGCGGTCGGCCAGCACCCCGAAGGGCAATGAGAACAGTGCGGCCACCGCCGATGACACCGCGACCAGCAGCCCGATGTCGGTGTTATCGATCTTAAGTGCGTGCCGGAGGGCGACGGCAGAGGCGCCTACGGTGGCGCTATCTGCGCTCGACAGGGCCAGCACGCAGGCGAGGACAACGATCACTCTGACCCGCAGTGGCCCCCCCAAGGAGTAATCCAACCTGCGGTTGGCCCGCTTCATGACGTAGCCCAAAGCGCGCCGCGGGCCACTGGGCCGCCGCTTCACACCCTCGCTGGCCATGGCCATATCATCTTGCTCCCAACGCGAGCAGGCCTTACAAATAAGGCGAACTACGCGGCGGAGGCGGGGGCCAGGCCACCGGCGCGTGACCAACCTGCGCGTGACACTGGGCCCGCCGTAGCATGTTCCCGATGACGGTACCGCTTCCACCCGACGAGGGCTGGGGCGTATTACACCTGTTTTGCAAGGTGACGCCTCAAACCGACGGCGAGGCCATCACTCGGGCCGTAAAGGCAGCCGAAGAGCTTGGCCAGCAGGTCGTCTGTTTCGCCGTTCTGGGTCACAAAGCCGACGTCGGCTTCGTGGTGGTCGGCCCCGACCTGGTTGCGCTCCGCCGGTCTCAGAGCGCCCTGGTCCAGCCCGGCCTCGAGCTGGGTGACTCTTACGTATCGCTCACCGAGGTCTCGGAGTACGCCAGAGGGATTCCGCAGGACCGCCTCGACCCTCGCCTTCACCCGAAATTGCCGCCGTCAGGCAAGAGGGCGATCTGTTTTTACCCTATGTCCAAGCGTCGGGACGGAGATGACAATTGGTACAGCCTCGACTACGACCGTCGTGAGGCCCTCATGAGAGAACACGGGACGAGTGGCCGGAAGTTCGCCGGCCGCGTGCTTCAGCTGGTCACGGGCTCAACCGGACTGGACGATTTCGAATGGGGGGTAACGCTGTTCGCGACGGCCCCCGATGACCTCAAGGAGTGCGTCCACCGCATGCGCTTTGACGAAGTCTCGGCCAGGTATGCCGAGTTCGGTCCCTTTTACACCGGTGTAGTGGCCCCGGTCGAAGAGGTCCTCAGCCTCTGCGGAGTCTCCCAGTGAGCGTAGTAGTGAGCCTGACGGTCCCCGCAGCAGCGCGAGTGGGCGGTTGCTGCGATGGGTGACCTGGGGGCGCTGGAAGCGCGGTTGCGCCAGCTCGGGCCGGTTGTGGTGGCCTTCAGCGGGGGAGCCGACTCCGCCCTCCTGGCCTGGGTCGCCCACTCGGTTCTGGGCCAGCAGGGCGCACAGGCGGTGACGGCCGTCTCGCCCTCTCTGGCTCCGTCCGAGCTGTCCGACTGCCGGTCGCTGGCCCGGGAGTGGGGCCTCAACTACCAGGAAGTGGAATCGCACGAAGACGCCCGGCCCGAGTACCGGGCCAACGGAGCGGACCGCTGCTGGCACTGTAAAGACGAGCTGATGCGCTGTCTCGTTCCGGTGGCCACCTCGTTCGGGGCCGGGTCTGGCCGTCCCGCGGCGCAGGTGGTCCTTGGGGTCAATGTCGACGACCTGGGCGACTACCGACCTGGACAGTCTGCGGCTCGGGCCGCTGGCGCCCTCTTCCCGTTGGTGGAGGCGGGGTTCACCAAAGCGGACGTCAGAGCCACATCGCGCTCGTTCGGCCTCCGGACCTGGGACAAACCGGCCGCGGCATGCCTGGCCTCGCGCGTCCCCTACGGGACGCCCGTCAGCCTCGGGACGCTGAGCGCCGTCGCCCGGGCCGAGGCACGCCTCAGTGCGCTCGGCTTCAGGGCCCTGCGAGTGCGCCACTACGGCGACGTCGCTCGCGTCGAATTGCCGTTGTCCGAGCTGGGTCGCGCTCTAGAGCTGAGGGAGGAGGTGGTCGGTGCCGTCCGCAGCGCCGGCTACCGCTACGTCACCCTCGACCTCGAGGGCCTGCGCTCCGGCAACTTGAACGCCGCGCTCGGTGCACCGGGCCTGGCCGCCACTGAACGTCGAGAGAGGACCGGATGACGGCTGCATCTGTGCGGGCCCGGCTCACGTTCCCCGAAGACCTCGTCGGCCAACCGGTTATATCCAGGCTGGCTTTGGACCATGGGGTCATCGCCAATATCAGGCGGGCGAACGTCGAGGACGACACCGGGTGGATCGTGTGCGAGCTGTCCGGGAGCCGGGAGGCGCTCGACTCGGCCATCGAGTGGCTGACTTCGACCGGTGTCAAGGTCGATTGGCTTGGAGGAGCGGTCGAGGGCTGACCGGGGCGGTCGCTGTGGCCTCCAGGGCCTCAGCGCGGCTTTCGGCCCTTCTTCTTGCTTTTGCCCGCTCGGTTGGGTGACGTGCCTCGGCCTGGGGGGGGCGGCAGCCCGGCGAGGCCCCAGGCCGTATTGGACATGGGCTCGTCCCCCTCCTGAGCCCAACCGGCCGTCGAAAGCACTCTGGCCTCGAAGAAAAGGCACCCGTCAGGGCAGGCAAACGGCGTTTCCTCCGCCGCGCCGAGCCGGCAGCGCTGGAGCAAGTCGCCACCCGACGTACTCCGTTGGACATAGTGGCGACAGTCTTCTCGTACACCCACCAACCAATGATCGCGTAAGCGCTGCTAGACATGCCAAGCGCCCTGGCCAGGGAATGGCTGCCCTCCCGGGGGCGGGCCGTTCCGCCAACCCCGAGGGATCGGCCCCTCCAGCCCGTCTACTAGGGTCTGGAGAGGGACCACCTGGAGGAAAGATGCAGGCCGACCCTTCGTGTGGCACCCCCGAAGATGGCCAGCGCTAGTCCCTTTCGCTTGACCGCGAGCTGGCTGCTCGGTCAAAGTTACAGCCGGCCCGAACGCCGAACGCTGGTCCTGTTGGCCAGCACCCTCGCGCTGGCATCGGCCAACGCCGCCACCATAGGCGCCGTCGCGCCCCAAATCCGGCACGCCTTCGGGGTCGACAACACGGCCATCGGTGTGCTGGCCAGCTCGGCCACGGCGGCCGCCGCCCTGGCCACCGTGCCGTTCGGGATACTGGTCGACCGCTGGGACCGGGTCAGGCTACTGGCCATTTCGGCGCTCCTGATCGGGGTGGCGACGCTGCTGTCGTCATTGGCCGGCACCTTCGCATTGCTGTTCGCGTCCCGTGTCGCCCTCGGCGCCCTCACGGGCGTGACCGGCCCAGCGGTGGCATCACTGCTCGGAGATACCTTTCACGAGAGCCGGCGAGGTCGGTCTTACGGTGCCGTGCTGGCCGGCGAACTGATCGGGGCCGGCGCCGGGTTCGCCGTGGCCGGCGAGCTGGCGGCGGTGAATTGGCGACTGTCTTTCCTTGCTCTCGTCCCCCCGGCGTTTGTTGTGGGGTGGTTCTTATGGCGCATGCCCGAGCCCCCCCGAGGACGGACCGTTGGCAACGTCGGCGACGAACCGAGCGAGGAAGTGGTGGCCAGCTGGCGTCAGCTCAGCCTCTCCCGAACTGTCCTCTACGTGCTGTCGGTGCCCACCTTCGTGATATTCGTCTTCTCCGGGGCGTGCTCCTACTTCTATTTCGCCGGGTTGCGGACGTTCGGGGTCGAGTACGCCAGCGAGCAGTACCACGTCAGCCAGTCCGTGGCGACCGCCATGTTCCTCCTTGTCGGCACGGGAGGCCTGGCCGGCGTCCTTGTCGCCGGGCGACTGGGTGACCGTATGGAGAGGCACCACCCCGCAGGTCGGGTGCTGGTGGCCGCCATCGCCCTCATTGGAGCGGCGGTCGTCTTTGTCCCCGCCATTTTGAGCCATTCTTACCTCATAGGGTTGCCATTGATGACAGCCGGCGCTTTTGGGCTGGCGGCTGCCACTCCGCCAATCAGCGCCGGCCGGCTCCAAGTCATGCCCCCCGGGTTATGGGGCCGGGCTGAAGGTATTCAGGGCGTACTGAGGCAGTTCGGCGATTCTCTCGGGCCGTTCGCCTTCGGGTTCGCGGGCGACCGCCTGTCGGGTGGCGGGCGAGCCGGGCTGCAAAGCTCGTTCCTGGTCATGCTCGTGGCACTGGCGGGCGCCGGCGCCGTCTTGTTGTTGGCCCTGCGCACCTATCCCGAGGATGTGGAGGGGGCACGCATCGCCGCCAGCCGGCCGCCAGCGTCAGGTTAGAACCGGCGGTGCCTCCAACCGAGCAGCTGCAACACGAACCAGGTGACGACCGGGATGGCGATCGAAAGCGTTATGAGCACTACCTCAGCGACTTGCCGGTCACTGTGGACCGCTGGTTTGGTCACATCGGCCAGGAGCATGACCGGTTCGGCCAGGGCGGTGAGCCGCCCGGCTGAGGATGTCCCGACCACCTGCAGCTTGTCCTGGCCGGGATGCGCATGGGGGACCACAACGGAGGTGCGGAACGTCCCGTCCGAGTCGATGACGGCTGACCCGACGACCACGTGTTTGGGGCCCTCGAATACGATCTTTACCTGGCTCTCGGGGCTGAACCCGGCCCCACTCAGCCGCACCCGCTGGCCCCCCTGGGCATGGCTAGGCGCTGATACGACCGGCGTGGCCACCATGCCCGGGGGTGTTTGGCGGGTGGTCGGCGTCGGGTGTGGCTTGTGGGCGACCGTAGTGCTGGTACTACCCGATGTCGTCGAAGTGGGCACGGTCGTCGAGGTCGTCGGAGTCGTCGCAGCAGACGAGGTTTTCGACGCGGTCGAGGCCGACGGGTCAGTCGAGACAGTCGAACTTGTCGGAGCAATAGAAGAAGTCGAGCTCGATGACGTCGTCTGCTTGGTCGCGCCTACGGCGTGGGCCAGCGTCGTCGGGGTGGTCGACGACGTCGACGCCATCGTCGTGCGTTCCGCTGTCCTGGGCGGCGTCTTGGGTGGCAAAGTCGCGCCGGACGAGCTGGCGGGGGTGATAATCGGTGCGGTGCCGGACGGTGCGTCGGGCATGGTCGTACTTGTCGTGGACGAAGTGCTGGTGATGGTGGGCTCACCTGTCGGCGCCGGCGCGCTAGTCGTGGTGGACGACGTTGAAGTAGTAGGTAACGGCGTCGTGGACGAAGTTGTCGCGCTCGTCGTCGTCGGCACGGTTGTGGTGGCGGTGGGGGTCGTCGTGGTCGTGGTCGAGGTCGAGGGCGACGGCGACGGCGGGGACGTAGGTACGGTCGTCGCTGTACTCAGGGTTGTTGTTGTGGTCGATCCTGAAGTGGTCGTTGTCGTGGCCCCGGTCGTGGTCGTCACAGAAGACAGCGTCAACGACGGCGGTGGTGATAAGGGGGGAGACGGCACCGTGGTATCGGCGTCCGCCGTCACCTTCGGGACTACGAATGTCGCCAGGGCCAGGCCAGTAGCGACCACGGCGCTCCCTGACATCGCGACAAGTCGAGCCAGCCTTGTGCTCGAATTATGGCAAGACAAGCGCATCCGGGGCACCCACGTTCGTAAGTCCGGTCGGCAGTCCCAGCTCGCCGTTTACCGATGATAGCGCCGTTTGGCTGTCTGCCGCTATTTTTAGCGCGCTGACCAGCCCATTTAGGTCTCATTGAGCTTCCGTCACTCGGGCGCTCCCGGCGCGGGGAGCGCCCGCGATGCGATGGCGGTGCTCCCTCCCTGTCTCGCTCGATTGAGCTTGTCTCGCTCGATTGAGCTTGCGGCCGAGCGCGCCAAAGTCGGCGTCTACGAAACTTCCGCCGTCGGGTGCCGGCCAGGTTTACGTTCACTCCCTGACGTTAGGCTCGGCAAAAGCCAAGACTTGAGACATCATCTTAAAGAAGGCTTCCACTCGGGACCGTCACGGACTAAATTCCCCTTTGGCTTGAGCCAGCTTTACGGTCGGTCGCCGACCTAATGCCAAGCAAAAGTCAAGACTTGAGACGTAACCTTAAAGAAAGTACAAGGCGGCCTAGAGTGGTTGACTACACACTTATAGTGATTTCGTCAAGAGGCCTTGAGGACGCGAACCCTCGGGCCGCCCCCCCTGCCATGAAGTCGGCCGGCCTGAAGGATAGGCTCCTGCGCACCGTTTGGCGACGACGTTGCCATCGGGCCGGTCGATTTGGGAGTAGACCAGTAGTCGTGATCGAGTGCTGACAGGGGTCAAGGGTTATGAGCGCACGCTGGCTGGAGAGAGGCTAGAGGGAACTTATGCGGTTCATCGTCCGCCGGCTTGTTTTCTACGCCGTTGCCGCCTGGGTGGCTTTGACCATCAACTTCTTCATCCCTCGCCTTATGCCCGGCAATGCGGTCGAGGACATCATGTCCAAGTTCCCCGACCTGCAGCCGGCCGCCTATAAGGCCCTCGAAGCCATGCTCGGGGTCGGCCACCCGGGCTCGCTATGGCACCAGTACGTGAACTACCTGTACGACGTGGTCCACTTCAACTTTGGCACGGACGTCACCGAGTACCCGGCCAAAATCTCTACGCTGCTGGCCCAGACGGTGCCCTGGACGATAACGCTGGTGGGGACGGCCACCATAATTGCGTTCGTTATCGGCACGGGCCTGGGGATCCTCTCTGGTTGGCGCAGCGGCGGTTGGCTTGATCGTGTGTTACCGGGCCTCACGTTCCTGCAAGCGGTCCCCTATTTCTTCTTGGCCCTCATCCTGATAGAGGTGCTGGCCCTCCACGCCAAGATTTTCCCCATTGGCTCGGGTTACGCCGGAGGCGATATCCCCGGGTGGAACTGGCCCTTCATAAGCAGCGCCTTCTACCACTCCCTCCTGCCGGCCTTTACGCTCATCATCACCAACGTCGCCGGTTGGATGTTGACCATGCGGAACGTGATGATAACGACGAACGGGGAGGACTATGTCCTGGCTGCTCAGGCCAAGGGCTTGCCCCACCGACGGGTCGTCTTGACTTACGCGGCCCGCAACGCCATCCTGCCCCAGCTATCGGGGTTCGCCAATGCCATTGGTTTTGTCGTGTCCGGCGCCATCGTAATGGAGATAGTTTTTTCGTACCCGGGAGTGGGTTTGTTGCTGCTGAACGCGGTCACCTCCAACGACTTTCCACTTAACGGAGGCGATCTTCCTGGTTATCTCGTTCGCCGTGCTGTTTGCCAACCTGATAGTCGACGTGGTGTACGTGCTCATTGACCCGCGGGCGCGGGCGAGGACGGCCTCATGACAGCCTTCGTACCGATCAGCACAGCTAACAGCCCGACTGTCGAGCCCGAAAAACGGAGCGAACGCTTCGCCAGGTGGCGGCGGCTGCCGCCGAAAGCGAAGGTTGGCGCCATTCTTCTGGGTTTCTTCATCCTCATCGCCATCATCGGCCCCGCATTGGCCCCGTACAACCCGTCGTTCCAGAACCCTTCGCCGAACCTGTCGCTAAACGCGCCGAGCGCGGCGCACCTGCTTGGGACCACTCAAAACGGCCAGGACGTGTTGTCGCAAGTCCTGACCGGGGTGAGGATGACGCTTGAGCTGGGGATCATCGTGGGCCTGGTGGCCACGGCCATCGCCGTCGTCGTCGGCATCTCCGCCGCCTTCCTGGGCGGCATGTGGGACGAAGGCCTCTCACTACTGTCAAACGTTTTCCTGGTCCTCCCCGCGCTGCCGTTGCTGATCGTGCTGCTCGGGTACCTGCCCCAAAGAGGCCAGCTGACAACGGTGTTAGTCCTGAGCCTCCTCGGTTGGCCGTGGGGCGCCCGTGTGATCCGCGCCCAGACCCTCGCCTTGCGCAATCGCGACTTCGTGGCGGCCGCGCACGAGACGGGCGAGGGGAGCTGGCACATAATCGTTTTCGAAATCATGCCCAACGAAGTGAGCCTGATCGCCGCCAGTTTTGTGAACACCGTCCTCTACGCCATCGGAGCGTCGGTCGCGCTCGCCTTCATCGGGCTGGCGGACCTCAACACCTGGAGCCTCGGCACCATGCTCTACTGGGCCCAGAGCGACCAGGCCCTTACTCTTGGCGCCTGGTGGTGGTTCGTGCCCCCGGGGCTCTTGGTCGCCCTGATCGGGACGGGGCTGGTGTTGTTGAACTTCGGGATCGACGAGCTGGGCAACCCGCGCCTGCGCAGCGGCAGTGGTTCGATCAAGGTGAACGGCAAGTGGTGGGGCCAGACTGACCCCACCCCCGTGCTTGGGCACGTTCAGCGGCGCCCCAGCCGGGTGGCGAGCTTTTTGCACTCGTTCTCGCGTGAATCTCTGACGGAGGGGCCGACCGAGGTCGCCGGGCCGCTGAGATGACTACCACTGCCTTGCCCGGCACCCAGATAGGCGCCTCTCGGGCCGGTACAGGTCGAGGAGGGGGCGGCGGCGACGAACCGATCTTGG
Organism: uncultured Acidimicrobiaceae bacterium; assembly: GCA_963750465.1. Classification (GTDB taxonomy): domain Bacteria; phylum Actinomycetota; class Acidimicrobiia; order Acidimicrobiales; family Palsa-688; genus Fen-671. Next base: position 486,094 of record CAVVRE010000037.1, on the reverse strand, counting down.
AGGTCTCGGACTTTTCCGTGGTTTACCGCACCCCTGGTGGGGACGTTAAGGCCGTGGACAAAGTCAACCTCTCCCTCCACGCCGGCGAGGTCGTCGGCCTGGCCGGAGAGAGCGGTTCGGGAAAGTCGACCCTGGCGTACGGCTCGTGCCGCCTGTTGCGCCCACCCGCTCTGATTACCGGCGGCAGCGTGCGCTACCGGGGACAGCGCTTTGCCTCCGGGGTCGAGATCCTGGACAAACGTCCTGATGAGCTGACGGCCTTGCGGTGGCGTGAAATCGCGATCGTTTTTCAGAGCGCCATGAACGCACTCAACCCGGTGCTCAACGTGCAGGACCAAATACTCGACGTCGTCGAGACCCACCTGCATTTGGGCAAGGCGGAAGGGATCGAGAAAGTTGCATCATTGCTCGACTTCGTCTCCATCCCGCGCGACCGCATGAAGAGCTACCCGTTCGAGCTTTCGGGTGGTATGCGACAGCGAATTATGATCGCCATGGCTTTGGCCGCGGAACCCGAGATCGTCATCATGGACGAGCCCACCACCGCGCTCGACGTGGTAGTGCAGCGGGACATCCTGGCTCAGATCGTCGAGTTGAAGGAGCGCCTCTCTTTCGCGGTGCTTTTTATCACCCACGACCTGTCGTTATTGCTGGAGCTGGCCGACCGGGTCGCAGTCATGTATGCCGGCAAGCTGGTCGAAATTGCTACGGCCGAGGAAATCCACCATGGGCCGGCGCACCCATATACGAAGGGCCTGCTCAACTCCTTCCCGTCGCTGCGTGGCCCTCGGCGGAATTTGGCCGGCATACCGGGAACTCCTCCGGACCTCCGTCACCTCCCACCTGGCTGTCCCTTCTTGCCCCGATGCATGTACGGGACCACGGCCTGTCAGGATATCGATATGAGCCTTTCAAAAGTGGCGACTTCCCCGGATCCCGAACACGTGACGGCGTGCCCGTTCGTGCTGCCGGGCACGCCGGTACCGCTTAGAGATGCTCATAACAACGGCGCGGACGCCGCTCCCGCACCACCTGAGGTGATAAGTACTCAATGAACGCTCGGGGAATTGCCGAGCCGGTCGAGGACGGTCCGTCCGGGGTGGCGTCACCGGCGGCGCTAAGGGGGCCGCTGGCCATGGAGGCCGTGTCTCTGTCCAAAGACTTCAAACTGCGCCGAAACGAGGTACTTTCGGCGGTTCGCGACGTCTCGTTCAACCTTTACCGGGGCGCCGTTGTCGGCCTCGTGGGCGAGAGCGGGTCGGGCAAGTCGACCGTGGCCAAACTGCTGGCCGGGCAGGAGAGGCTCACTTCGGGTGACGTCCGTCTAAACGGCCAACCCGTCGCCCTTACGGACCGGCGCGCCTTTCGGCGGTACAAAAGTGAAGTGCAGCTCGTATTCCAGGATCCATTTTCGTCCTTGAACCCCGTGCACACGGTGCGTTACCACCTGGAGCGACCGGTGAAATTGCACCAGCACAAAAGAACGAAAAGCGAGCTCGACGCCGAACTCACGGCCTTAATGGAACAGGTCCACCTCACGCCGGCCGAGCAGTTCCTGGCTAAGTACCCTCACGAGCTGTCGGGCGGCCAGCGTCAGCGGGTGTCGTTCGCCCGTGCCCTTGCCGTACATCCAAGCGTGCTCTTGGCCGACGAGCCGGTATCGATGCTCGACGTCTCGATCCGACTGGAGATGCTCAACCTCCTTGACGACCTGCGCGATCGCTTCCGGCTGGCTCTGCTCTACATAACTCATGACATCGCGTCAGCTCGGTACTTTTCCGACGAGGTGCTCGTAATGTATGCCGGCCAGATCGTGGAACGCGGCCCGGCCGAGGAGCTGACGCAAGAGCCAGCCCATCCATACACGCAGTTGCTCGTCGCCTCGGCGCCGGATCCCGACAACATCGGGAGCATCTTGCGCAGCGGCGCCAAGAGAGCGAGCCGCAGTGTTGACAGCGCCCCGAGCGTAATCGGAGCGTGCCCTTTTAATCCTAGGTGCCCTTTTGTGCAAGACCGCTGCCGCAGCGAGGACCCGCCATTGATGCGGATTTCTTCGACTCGCGCCGCCGCTTGCTGGCGCCTAGATGTTGCTGCGCCGCAGTTGCTCGACCAGAGCAAAGGGGGTGTGGCGCATGAGGGGTTAGGGGGCCCACTCGCATGAAGAAAAGACAGTCCCTTTTTTGAGGAGGGGTAAATTGAAAGGAAATACATTGTTCAACCGCAAGGTCCTTGCCGCCGCGACGGCCAGCCTGCTCAGTGCAGGGTTGCTCACGGCACTCCCTGCTGCTAGCTCCTCGGCTAGCACAGCGCCGCTCATCATGGAGAGCTCGCCCGAGAACACCATAACCCAGGACTTCAACCCGCTCGCCCCCACCGCCGCGCCATACGGCATGGGGGCCACCGGGCTCATTTACGAGCCGCTGATCCAGTTCGACCTGGCCGCACCGCCCAAGTACTACCCGTGGCTGGCGACCAAGTTCGCCTGGAGCAACGGGGGTAAGTCGATCACATTCACGATCCGCAACGGGGTCAAATGGAACGACGGCACCCCGTTCACGGCCGCGGACGTCGTCTTCACCTTCAATCTGGTCAAGAAGAACGCCGCCATCAACCTGTCGGGCCTGAACATCTCGAGCGTAACGAGCTCGGGTAATACCGTCACCGTGAACTTCCCGACGGCCCAGTACACCAACCTGGAGAACATCGCCGGCGAGGTCATACTCCCCCAGCACATCTGGGCCAGCGTCGGTAACCCCACCACCTTTACTGACCCCAACCCGGTGGGGACAGGGCCGTGGATGTTGAGCTCCTTCACACCCGAAGGCTTCACCCTGAAGGCCAACCCCGGCTTCTGGCAAGGAGCGCCGAAGATCCAGAGCGTCTACTTCCCGGTCTACACCTCGAACACCGGTGCCCTCACCGCGCTGTTCGGCGGCCAGATCGACTGGACCGGAAACTTCATCCCCGGCCTCCAGAAGAACTTCGTAGCCAAGGCGCCTCAGTACCGCGGCTATTGGGAGGCACCCGGAGGCACGAACAGCCTCGAGCCTAACTTGAACAAGTGGCCCACCAACCAGCTGGCCGTCCGTCAGGCCATCAGCGCCGCCGTCAACCGGACGCTGATCGCAGACGAGGGTGAGGCTGGCCTCGAAGATCCCGTGACCAGCGCCACCGGTCTCACGCTGCCCACGTTTGCGGCATGGGGCGCGCCGGTGAAGTCACTGACCAACTCGGCCAAGAGCCAAGCCGCCAAGGCGCGGTCGATCCTCCAGAAGGCCGGCTATACCCTGAAAGGTGGCTTCTTCTACAAGAACGGCCAGGAAGTCTCTCTCTCGATCGTCGACCCCGCTTCTTACACCGACTACGCCGATGACGACGCCCTCGCCGCGCAAGAGCTGCGGGCGGCCGGTATCAATGCCACCTTCGACGGCCTTACGGTGAGCTCCTGGAGCCAGGACATGGCCAGCGGCGACTTCCAGCTGACCATGCACTGGTCGAACGGCGGGCTCACGCCGTACAACGAGTTCGACGGCTGGCTTGACAGCTCGCTCGCCACCGGCAACAACGCCACTGGCGACTACGAGCGCCTCAAGAACCCGACCATCGACGCCGACCTGGCCAAGCTGGCGGCGGCGCCCACTCTGGCAGCGCAAACGGCCGCCCTCGCCCCGCTGGCCCAGTTCGTAGCCAACCAGGTGCCGATCATCCCGATGACCACGGCATCTGAGTGGTTCGAGTACAACTCGCAGCGTTTCGTCGGATGGCCGACGCAGTCCAACCCTTACGAGACCGGTCAACCCTCCGGCACCAACAACGGACCGGGTTCCGGTACGGACGAAGTCGTGGCGCTGCACCTATCACCTCGATAGGCGTTCATAACCCGTTGGCGCATTCGATCGAAAGAGTGAGCCTCTACCAATAGATAGTGGGCCCCTGGCCGGCGAGCTCCGTCGGCCGGGGGCCTCTTTTCTGTGCCTGGGCGTAGGCCCTCGAGCCGTCCGTCTGTGGCTTCTCGCTGTTAGCCTCGGGGCGATGAGCGCCACTTCGACCGGCGCCGGCGACGTAGGCCCAGGCCCGCGGACCCGGGTCCGGCGCCTGCCCGAACGAGCCAAGTATGACCGGGCTACGGTCGAAGCGATCCTCGACGAAGGGTTCGTCTGCCATCTCGGGTTCTGCTCGGAGGGCGAGCCAGTCGTGATCCCCACCGGTTACGCGCGGGTGGGCGACGTCATTTACGTCCACGGCGCCCCGGCCAACTGGGCCTTGCGCCGGGCGGTGGCAGGCGACACCGTCTGCCTTACCGTCACGCTCCTAGACGGCATCGTCCTGGCTCGTTCGGCCTTCCATCACTCGATCAACTACCGGTCCGTGGTTGTCTTCGGGGTGGCGCACGAGGTCGACGACTTCGACGAGAAACGGCTCGCTCTGTCGGCATTTGTCGACCATGTCGTGCCGGGTCGCGACTCCGACACCAGAGCGCCCAGCGATTCAGAACTGCGCGCCACCAGAGTGGTCAAGGTCGAGATCGTGGAGGCTTCGGCGAAGGTCCGCAGCGGCGGTCCCAAAGACGACCCCGAGGATTTGGAACTGACCAATATCTGGGCCGGGGAACTGCCGCTCCAGGTCGTGGCCGGAGACCCCGTCGCTGACGGCTCAGGACCGGTTACAGCCCCGGTACCTCGGTACCTATCGCCCTACCGGGGGCCGGGGCCGACGGGAGGCGCCGAGGTCATCGCCCAGGCGCCTTAGCTCTTCTTTATCGCCTTAGCTCTTTTTTATCGAAGGTCTGGTCGTACTGGTCGGAGCGGCCGGGACGGTCGTGGTGGTACCGGTCGTCGTGCCGGCCGTCGTGGTCGATGCCTGGGCGAGCTTGTCGGCCTGCGCCACCAGCGCTTCGCCGGCGGCGATGTCCTGCTGGTAGGTCGCCAAGTCGCCCTGGTGGAGGGCGGCCTTGGCGTCCGCGAAGTCCTGCTGGGCGCCGGCCAGATCATGGGACAAATTGCTGTGCGGTGTGGGCAGCACCAGGGTGGTCGTCGCCGAGGAACTCGCCGGCGTGGAGCTCGTGGTCGTGGAGCTCGAACCCGACTTGACCGGGGTTGTCGTGGCCGGGCCGCTAGTGGTCGGGCCGGTAGTGGTCGGGCCGGACGTGGCCGGTGTCGTAGTGGTGGTGGTGGTCGAAGAGCCGCCCTTCGCCGGCTGGGTGGTGGGCGTAGAAGTCTCTGGAACGCCGGAGCAATAACTGCTGAAGGGCCGTCCCCCGCCGGGGTTCGTTATCTGGCATAGCGCAGCGTCCAGGGACGGATCGCCCGAACCGGAATGGTAAGCGGTGCCGTTGTAGACGACCACGACGTCGTCGAGCCGAGGGACCCCGTTTTGCTCCGATTCCACGTAAAGGGGCTGGATGTACAGCAAGGACTGGCCGAGGGGGGTCATGACTACGTTGCCGAGCACCACCTTCGATCCGCGCTGGCTGAGGAGCGTGATCTCCTGGGCAATAGAACTGTTTGTCTCGACGGCAGTGGAAACCAAATATGGGCCGTCGACGGTCTGCCCCGCGGGGATGGTAAAGGCGGTGAGTTGGCCATAATCGTCCGGGTCGGAGGACGCGGTCAAGAACGCCGTGAGGTTCTGTTTGTCACCGCTCGAAGCCGGTACGAAGGGCTCGACCAAGACGAAACTCTGCTGAGTCTGGCCAGGCAGGGCCATCAACTCGTAGTTGGGCATTACGCTCTGGTTGGGAGGGGTCGGCGGCGGGCACGCCGATCCCCGGTAATACAGGAAGCGTCGTCGTGGCCGCACCTACCTCACCGGACGACGGGTTCTGCGGGATGCTCCAGGCCTGCGACTTTGTATAAAAAACGGCCGAGTTCTGCTGGTGGTAACTCTGGTACATATTGGTCTGAACGGTGAATATGTCCTCGGGGTAGCGCCAGTGACCGGTAATCCCGGGTATGGCCGAGTTCGCCTTGCTCATGGGCGTGAACAGCTTCGGGAAGGCGCTTTCGTACGTTTGGAGGATGGGGTCGTTCGGGTCCTGAACAAAGAACCACGTATCGCCGTTGTACGCGTTGACGACTGCCTTCACGGAATTTCGCACGTAATTGAACGGTTGGTTCACAAGCCCACTGCCCTGAGAGAGGCGGGCGGTGTTGGCTTGCTCCGAGTAGGGGAAGTTGTCCGTGGTGGTGTAGCCATCAACCACCCAGTAAAGGCCCCCATTGGCCACGACCGGGTACGGGTCGCTGTCGAAGGACAGGAAGGGCGCCGCTTTCTGGAGCCGCTGCACGACGTTGCGGTAGTACATGACCCTCGACTGGGACGTCACCTGGCCTGAGATCAACATGTTGTAGTCGCCGAAACTGACGGCAAAAGCAGCCCGGCGGAAGAGCCCTCCGATCGGTACGCCCCCCGACCCGTTGTAATGCGTAGAGATCTCGTTGCCTGTGGAGGGGTCCTCGTAGTCGAGCTCGGCTTGGGCGGAGTTGGCTATGGCGTAGCCGTCAGCTGATTGAGGATTTGTGTCGAAATAGATGCGCGGCTGCGACCCCAGCGAGGGTTGGCCATCGGGTGGGAGGCCGCTCAGGACGTAGTTCGGGTAGCCGTCGGACGGGTCGACGCCGTCCTGGCCGGCCGGCGTTATGACCGCCCCATACCCGTGCGTGTACTGCAGGTGCTGGTTTACCCAGCTCGCTGGCACTCCACCCGGGTTCAGGTCGCGGGCCGAGATCAGCACCTGGGTCTCGACGTTCTTGCTGGCGTCCCCGGGCGGGTCCGCGGTCGGGAGGTCATAACGGTCGGTGCTCGGCTCGCTCATGCTGAAATAGCCGCGGAAACCCTGTTGCTTTGAGATCGTTGAGCCCATGACAGTCGGGTCGAGCAAGCGGACGTTGGCCAGGCTCTGGGTATTGGCCATCGCCACTGAGGAATTGCCGGTTACCTCGGAACCGGTGACAAGGGTGTCCCCCTGGAACGGTTGATTATTCACGTTCGCCAGCCCGTACGCCTCCGTCGTAGCCGTGATGTTGCGGGTGATGTACGGTTGCTCTTTTATGTTCTCGGCCGGGTTCACTACCAGGGCCTGCACGAGTGCCGGGTACACATTGGCTACCAGCGCCCAGACCAAGGCCCACAAGGCGACCGCGACGACAGGCAGCAGCCAGCCTTGCTGGCGCACGTTGTAGAGGAATAGGCCTGCGGCTATGACGGATATCGCAATGAGAAGCAGCAGAGCGGGCCGCACGGCGTGGACATCGGTGTACGTGGCCCCGTCTACCACGTACTTCGTAGACAACACGAGGGACAGGCGCTCGAGGTAGTAGTTCGCCCCCTGGACCAGCGCCAGGGCGGCCAGCAGTACCGATATATGGGCCTTTACCCTCGGGCTCACTCGTTGAACAGCGGAGTGAGGGCGGATCCCGCCGTTCAGGTAATGGGCCACCAGGCATAACAGCAGCGTGACAACCAGGGCCGAGAAGGCCCAGCCGGCCAGCCAGCCCAAGAAAGGTAGACGGAATACGTAAAACCCGTCGTTCAGGTGATTGAGCGGATCGACCCCGTTCCAGGGCCCGGATGTGGACGTGAACGGCGCCGCGTTGGAAAAGAGCAACCAATTGTCCCATTGGCTGTGGGCGCTGATGCCTCCGATCAAGGCCAGAAGAGCTGCTACTCCCAGCCGGATCCACTTCATGTGGGGCGCGACGAGTTCTTGCCAGCGGGTGACGAGCTCATCTCCGGCTGGGAGGGGAGTGACGGGGGCCAATCGGTCAGCCAGCAGAAGGTTGCCCCACAGGAGACCGAAGAACACAACGCTGAAGGTGGCCGCCAGCCCGGCCTCGACCGTGATGGTCTTGGTCCAAATGGGGCTGAACCCGAGTGACTGGAACCACAGAAAATCGGTGTACAGGGAGGCTATGTGCTGCGCGGAGACGAGCAGCGCGATCAGGACCACGACCCCAATGACAATTGCCCAGCGGGCGCGCCGGCTACCCAGCGAAAACCGTCTCGGTATGTCAGATGATGCGCGCATCGGCACCCCGGAGCCTACCGGCGGGCCCGGCTACGGAGGGAGCAGGCCTGGCGGCCGGGTCAGTTCGCCCCGGGTCAGTTCGCTTGCGTGTCGGCCGCCGTCCCCGCAGCCGGAGACGTTGTAGAGCCACCGGTGCCTCCCGGCGGTACCGGCACCAGCGCACAACGGCAACCCGGGTGGGCCGGCGGGTGAAGCTGGCCCGTTGGCCATGCCTCGCCTTTGGCCTGGTCGCCCGCCAGCGTGTTGTCTTCGCAGTCCGGGCACGGGCCCTCGGACGGGCCCACCGCCCACCTCAGCAGGGCTCCCTCGGGGAAAGTCAAATAGGCGCCGCGGGAAAAGGCGGCGGCTACCTCGTGGTGGGCCGCAGCCTCGATCCGCTGAGTCTTCCATTCCCGGTACGCCGCACCGAAGGCGCCGGCCAGCTCCGCCGGGTCATCGCCGGCCGATTGCATAGCCAATTCGAGGCGCTGACGCAGCGGTTCGGCGATCGACCTCCCCAGTTCTTCGGCCAGGTCGTCGACATGCTGGCCGTTCAGTCCATCGCCGACGGCTTCGTCACCACAGAGGTCGCGTGCCACCTGAGCACCGGCCTGTGCCGCTTGCTTTAGCAAGGGACGTCCCGCCTCGGCGAAGTGGTCGGGGTGCTCCTCCGGGTCAGGGAGGAGGTTTCCCGGCGTCGCCGTCCCCTTCAGGCTCCGAAGCCGGTCCAGAAGCGAGTTCTGCTCGTCCTGGAGGGCCCTCTTGAGTTTCCTGGCCAGGGACGCCCCGAGGTCGCGCGTCACCTGTTCGCCGCGTTGGAAGAGCTTGTCGCTGGCGTCGGGTTCGGCGTCGGCCGCGTCGGCCGGCGCTTTGGCCTCGCTTGTTTCCTCCACCAGAGCGGCGGCGCCCGGTGACTCTACGGTGGCACCGAGGCCATTGCCCTTCTCTGCAGCTTCCGCAGTCACAACCTCACCGGCCATCGCTATTGCAGCGTGACTGGCCTCAGACAGATTGGGCTCAGACTTACTGGGCTCAGACTTACTGGGCTCAGACTGACTGGGCCGAGCCTCGTTGGGTTCAGCCGCTTTGGGCTCAGCCTCAGGCTCGTCCAGGGCCCCCTCTTCACCTGGCTCTGCACCCGGCTCGTCCCCGGTATCACTCAAGGTCTTGCGGGCGGCTCGGGTCGCCTGATCCCGGTTCTCACGAAGACGAGCGAACAGGCCCTGCACATCTTTGCCTTGCGCGGCTTCCGCAGCCGCTTCGGACGTACTTTCCTCCTGGAGCGGCGCCTCCTCCGTCATCACCTGTCCCACCGGAACGGGGACCACCTGGGGCGCCTCGACCTCAGCCGTAACACCGTTGACAGGCTCACTCCGCACGATCCGGACACTTTCGATGGCGTCGGAGCGCGAGACGATCGCGGTGTTGTCCTGTGTAGGAAGGTCCTCGATCCTGGCCCTGGCCGGAGCGGCCGTCATTGGGGCAGCCGTCATTCGGGTAGCCGTTGCGGTCGTGGATGGGGCGGTGGTGACCTGTGCGGACGCGGCATGCGCAGTGGCGGCCTGTGGAGTCGCAGGCGGAGCCGCGGTGGCGATTGCCGGTGTAGCCGCCACCTGGGTGACCTTCGGGGCGAGGACAACCGGTGTCTCAGCCGTCGTTCTCTCCTCACCACCGTGGCCAGCAGGACCACCGTGGCCAGCGGGCTCGGCGTCGCCGAACGCAGCCACGGAGTCCCACTGGTCCTCGCGCCTGAAATCCACGAACTCGCCCGTCTGCTCGTCGCGGTCCAGGCGTCCCACCGTCACGGCGGCTGCCCTGGCTTCGGCATCGGCCCGCTGGAGTTCGTCGGTGACCTCGTCGAGGGTGCGACGTACGAGGAGGTAGGCGTCGAGCAACCGTTCCCGTCCGGCCCGCAGCTGCTCGATCTGGACCGTGGCCAGCTTGCGGCGCCGAGCTAGGTCGGAAAGGATTTTCTCCCGCACAACCTCGGCCGCTTCGATGCTTTCTTGGCACTTCTGAGCCGCGTCTTGGCCGATCACATCGGCGTCCTGCTGAGCCGACCGCCGTACCTCCTCTGCTTCGGCAAGCGCCTTTGCCCACACCTCGTTGGCCGCTATATCCGCCTCTTCTGCGCGTCGCGTCGATAAGGCCTCACTCTGTGCGAGGAGGTCGCCGGATTGCGCTTCCGCGGTAGCGACCATGGACTGTGCGTTTGCTTCCGCCTTTCCAACTATTTCGGCGGCCGCCGTCCGCGCGCTTCGCAAGATCGCGGCTGTCTCTTCGCCTACAGCCGACATCAAGGTCGCTTCGTCAATTCTTGGGTGCATGGCACGCTGGTCCGCATCCCGGCGCGCCGAAACCTCGATATCGACCCGCTCGCGCAGCGTCCTTACTTGTTCTGCAACTTGGGCGAGGAACTCCTTTACTTCCTCGGGGTCATATCCTCGCCAAGTTTGGGCAAATCGCCGTCCCGAGATCAGATCTGCCGAAATATCCGGCATGTCAACACGGGCAGCTTGGAAACGCTCTGCTGGCATGCCCCATTAGCCTAGGCCGCGCTCAGCTCAGTTGCGAGGAAGGTCCCTTTTCGTGCGGTCGAGGCCTCACGCCCGGGTTAGGCCACGGAACCCTGACAGGTCACCCCCATAGCTCTGTTGCAAGGTTTGCAGTACTTGGCCGAGCGTACTTACGGGGACGACCTTGAGGCTTCCGTGCGTCACGCTCTCGGCGTCGCCGTACTCCGCCTTTGGCACAAAGAACACCTGCGCGCCGGCCTTTTCGACGGCGACGGTTTTTTCCTGGACCCCTCCGACCTCGCCCACGTTGCCCTGGGGGTCGATCGTGCCTGTGGCGGCAACTTTGTGCCCTCCGGTCAACTTCCCATTAGAGAGCGCATCGAGGATGGCAAGGGTAAAGGCGAGACCGGCGGAGGGCCCACCGATGGCGCCCGCATTGACCGAGACCGGGAACGGGAGCACGGGCTTTACCCGTGTCTCTACGTCAAGGCCCATGTAGGCGTGGCCGTTGAAACCCTCCGCCAGCGCATTGGCGGAAGGTCGCTCCAGTCGTACTTTCACTTGCTTCGCAGTGCCGCCGCCGGCAGGGCGGTCAGTGAGGGAGACGACCTGCCCCGGCTGCAGGGACTGGAGGGCGGTCGTGAGCGCCGGCGCTGTAAGCACGGGCTTGCCGTTGACGGCAGTGATGACGTCGTTGCACTCGAGGCCGGCCTTCCAGGCCGGCGTGCCGGCCAGGACAGTGTCGACCTGCACGCCGAGAGGCTTCTCGTTCACCTTGTAGGCCAACACGGAGAGCGCGGCCAGGGCCGCGTCCTGGTCGGCGGAGACCATTTCCTGCGTGTCCTGACAGCCAAGCTCCGAGGTGGGGGTCGTCCCGGCGTAGGCGGCCACGGGGACGAACTGGCGAGACTTGCCGAGCAGGCCGAGCTGGTATTCAGCCCAGTCGAGGGGGCCGGCCTGAGCCACCTGTACGTCGACCATCAACAGCTGCCCGTCGACCACATGGGCTTTGCCCTGGGGCACGACCAGACGCACGCAAGGCTCCCCGCCGGGCAAGGCCAGCTCTCCGTCAGCGGGCTTGCAGCTGGCGCTGGCCGTGATGACCGGGGCCGTACCCGGTGAGAACACGTAATAAGCGCTCGCTTCGTGGGCCGCGATGCCGGTGGGGATGCCGATGACCGCGGCCGCCAAGATGAGCGTAAGTACGAACACCGCGGGCCAGCGAGACCGGTACGTCCTCTCGACGTTGTCACTGGGCGGGGTTATTCCCTGTACAGTCGGCTCGATGTTGGTCATGGTCGTCGCCAACTCATCTTGTCCCCAGGTTGCCATGTGCCGTCACCGGCCTGGGCAGCACCGGTCTGGGCAGCACCGGTCTGGGCAGCACCGGTTTGGACGGCGCCGGTTTGGACGGCACCGGTTTGAGGGGCGCCGGCGGGGTGGAGGTAGCGAATGAGCGCAGCCGACCGGCGCACGCGTTCCAGGGAGGTCTTCGCCGGGCCGAGGTTGCACGCCTCGGTGGCGCCGTTCCGCAGGGTGCGTTCAGCTGTTGTGCTCGTCGTCCTCAGCGCGCTGTTTGGCATTGCCCTTGCAGCCGCCCTGGCTGTCGGTATCGGGTTCGTGGTTGAAGCCCTCCTGCACGCGGTTGGTAGCAATTCCTGAACAGGCCCAGGGCAACGCCGCCCGGAGGCGTGCCATAGCCATCGCCGGGCATACCGGTGATGAGCTCGCCGCTCGCGCAGCCCTTCACGACCCAGCCCACGAAGTGCGGGCCAGCGCACTAGGCGCTTTAGCCAGGATAGGGGTGCTGGAGCCTTTTGAGGTGTCGGCCGCCTTGGCCGACCCGGCGCCGGAAGTACGTCGCCGGGCCTGTGACGTGGCCGGGAGGCTCAGCCTGGTCGAGTTGGCGCCTGGGCTGACTGAGGCTCTCTCTGACAAGGCGCCGGCAGTGACGGAGGCGGCCTGTTACGCCCTGGGAGAGCTGCAAGAGCTGGGCGAGGACGGTGCCCCGGCGGGCGCCACGGAGCGCCATGCGGCCGCGGCGGTGGGGGCACTCCAGGCCATCGCCACGGATCACCCCGAACCCCTGTGCCGAGAGGCTGCGGTGGCGGCTCTCGGGTCGCTGCGTTCGCCCGTCGGGTTGGTCGCCGTGCTCGCCGCTTTGGACGACAAACCCACCGTTAGACGGAGGGCTGTGGTGGCGCTGGCCGGCTTTGAAGGACCTGAAGTTGACGTAGCCCTGGCCAGAGCGGCCCAGGACGTCGATTGGCAAGTGCGCCAAACGGCCGAAGACTTGCTCGGCTACCGGCCGAGGCCAACTTAGCGCCGGCCCGGCCCGGGTCACGAGTCAGCTCATAAGCAGGTCGCGCACGTCCTCGAAGTTCTCGATGCACTTGCCGGCCCCGATGACCACGCTCTCCAGGGGGGCGTCGACCAAGTGGACGGGCAGGCCTGTTTCCTCCGACAGCCGCTTGTCCAGACCCTTGAGCAGGCTGCCGCCGCCAACCAAATGGAGGCCCTGGCTCAAGAGGTCCTGTGAGAGCTCCGGCGGGGCTGAGCCCAGACAGCGCAGCACCGCGTCAACAACCGAGCCGACCTGCTCTTCGATTGCCTCGCGGACCTCTTCGGGGGCCAAGATGACGGTCTTTGGTAAACCGCTCATCAGGTCCCGCCCCCGCACCTCGGCTTTCACGGCATCGTCCATCGGCCACGCCGAGCCGATGGCCATTTTGATCTCCTCCGCCGTCCGCTCACCGATGGCAATGCCGTACTCCCGGCGCACGTACGCCTGAATGGTGTTGTCGATATCGAAGCTCCCGACCCGGATGGCTTCCAGTGCTACGACGCCGCCCAGTGAGATCACGGCCGTCTCGGTCGTGCCGCCCCCGATGTCGCAGACCATGTTGCCCAGGGGCTGGTGTATGGGGAGGCCGGCCCCGATGGCGGCGGCGGTCGGTTGCTCGATGAGGCTGACACTGTTGGCCCCGGCGGCTCGCGCTGCTTCCTCAACGGCGCGTCGTTCGACGGCCGTAATAGCCGAAGGTACGCAGATGAGCACCCTGGGGCGCCCGAAACGCGAGATCCCGGCCCGTTTGAGCAGCAGTTCGATCATGCGCTGGGTGATGTCGAAATCGGTTATGGCGCCTTTGCGCAGCGGCCTCACGGCGACGATGTACCCCGGTGTCCGCCCGATCATCTGCCATGCTTCGCGGCCCATATTGAGCACCGTGTTGGTGCGGCTGTCGAGGGCGATCACGGTCGGCTCGTTGAGGACAATGCCGCGACCCTTCGCGTAGACGAGCGTGTTTGCGGTCCCGAGGTCAATTGCGAGGTCTCTAGACAGGTTCTGTCTCCCCTCTTGTGGCGCGTACGGAGCGCTCTTCCTGCGCCTTTCCGGAGCCAGAGCGCGATTGGCCCTGGACGGGCCGGCCTCCCGAACGATGGTTTGGCGCCACGGCCTGGAGCGACCGGGAGAACTCCTCGATACCATCCTCCATGGACTTGGGGCGCCGTGACAGCAAAACTATTACGGTGATGATCACGGCTGCGGCGACGGCGGCACCGACAATCCACGCCAGGGTCGACCACTGCACCGAGGTGTGGGCCGGCTTGACCACCGCGATAAGGAACTCGGCGCCCATCTCGTCAGATTCCTACGTGGCTCATGTGGTCGCTCTCGCTCTGGTTTGGCACGCCGGCTTCGGTAAGGGGGTGAACGTCAAGGGCCCAGGCACTTCCGCCCTCCCACGATTCGCGTTTCCAGATCGGGACCCTCGCCTTTATCGTATCGATGCCGAGCCGAGCGGCGTCAAAGGCTTCGGGCCGGTGAGGAGCCGAAACGGCCACGACGACCGAGACGTCGGTCAGAGCCAGCCGGCCCGTCCGGTGCAGGAGGACCACCCGGCCCAGGTCTGGCCACCTCTGCCGGAGTTCCTGCACGATGACCTCCATCGTCCGAAGGGCGACGTCTTGGTAGGCCTCGTACTCGAGGGAAACGATACCCGGCCGGCCTTCGGAGTGGTCGCGGACGGTACCGGCGAAAACGACGACTGCGCCACAGCGAGGGATTGCGGGCCATGTGACGAGCCGTTCGAGCGGGAGCACGTCGGCCGACAGCGCTACCCAGTCATCTCCGGCCGGGGGTAGCAACACTGGGCAATCGTAGGTCCGCAACCTGCCCCGCGTCGAAAAGTAGCTGGCTGACCACGTCGCGCGCGTATCCCGTCCTTACGCGTTTCCGCCCAGTCACCGAACTCCGCGGCCAGCGATATGGGTCGCCGCCGGGCCCGACCGGCGGCGATGGAGCCCGATGTCAGCCCGGTCGACCGGCTCAGTAACCTCGCTATCAGCATGGATCCCGGAGAAGAAGCCCCTCATGGACCTGGCGAGGAGGACGATGAGGGCCCTTCTTCGCCGTGGTTGCCCCCCGACGACCGGCTCTGGAGGCACCCGTCCGAGGTCCGCGGCAACCCGCCAGCACCGGCTCCGGCGCCAAAGCGCGGCCCACGTGGTTGGTTCCGGGGGGTCGAGCCCCGAGTATGGATGGTCGGCGCCACTTCCGGCGTCGTCGCGGCACTGTTGTGTGCCGGAATCCTGATGGCCGCCGGGGCCGTCGACCGGCCCCCGCCGCCTGCTACCGGTGTGACCCACACCGGTACCGCGCAAATGACCACGGCCAAATCCGGAGGTACTCCCAACGCGCCCGCCATCTACGACGCCGTTGAACCCTCGGTGGTCGGCCTGACGGTGAGCGGCGACTCGGGGGTTGAAAGCGGGTCTGGTGTCGTCGTCTCTTCGAGCGGGCCGACGTGCTACGTCCTCACCGACTCATCTCTCTTCTCAGGGGCCAACTCCAGCACTCCGGTCCAGGTGGAGTCGTACCTCGGGGAGGAGGCGAAAGGGCAACTGGTCGGGACGGACCCATCGGCAGGCATCGCTGTCGTGCGGGCTTCCCTGTGCGTACGCACGGGGCGCTACCCGGCCGTCACCACGGCCCAACCCGGGTCAGTGGCTGATGTCCAGACGGGCGAAACGGTCTTTGCCATCGGGTCCACAGCGGTGGCGTCGGCGGCCAATGGCGCCGACTTCACGTCCGGGTACATGGACGACGCGACGAGCTACCTGCCGCCGGTGAACGGCGCTTCCAACGCCATGTTCTCGATGCTTGTGGCTAACGTCTCGGTAGACGCGTCGGCCTACGGCGGGGCGCTTGTCGACAGCACAGGAGCCGTGATCGGCATTACGAACCAGGTCCCGGGCTCCACCAAGCCGGGGCTCATTTACGTCACGCCCATTGACACGGCCATGGAGGACGTCCCTGCCATTATCAAAAACGGACAGGCGGCCTCGCATGCCTGGCTCGGCGTTCTGCAGGAAACGGACGTCTCCGCTCCTGGGGCGCAGGGGCTCAAGGTCCCGGGGGCCATCGAAGTCCAGAGCGTCTCCACCGGCAGTCCCGCCGCCAAGGCCGGGATCGCCGCCGACGACGTCATCACGGCGATCGACGGCAGCAATGGCAACGTCTCCTCGGTCGGCGCGTTCGTGGCGTGGATGGCGCTGGCCAAACCGGGCCAGGTGGTGAACATCGACTGGCTCCACAACGGCGAGCCACGACAGGCGCACACGACCCTGGGCACTCAGCCTGCGGTGGCCACACCCAGCTGATCTGGGACCACACTGATCTGGGACCACACTGATCTGGGACCACACTGATCTGGGACCACACTGATCTGGGATCACACTGATCTGGGACCAAGCTGGTCGGCGCCAAGAAGGTCCGGGCCAGGCTCATGTGGCCGGGCCGGCCTCCCCTGCCGGAGTGGCAGGTTCCTGAAGATCTAGTGGTGGTGCCGCCGCCACCAGACGGCGCCGCCGGCGCCCACGGCCGTTACCATCGCCGCCGTGGCCCCGAGGGTGGCGAAGATCTGACGGTTGGGCGGCAGGTCGGACCAGTGGGCTCGCTCATCGCTCACGACCAGCGCTTGCTCGGAGCTGTACTCAGGTCTCCAACCACTGGAACGCAGTTTGTCCCCGGCGATCACCCACGTGTTCTCTGCGTACGGCCTGGCCCCGGGGGGCGCCCCGCGGCGCCACAACCGCCAGCGCAGCGCCGTTGACATGGCCCGCAGCGGCGCGGGCAGAGGCAGCATGGCCGAGCCACCGGTCAGTGCACCAGCCACTTCCGCCTGGATCCCGTTATCAGGGGCCACGTTGAACGCACCTGACAGCTCCTGATCGCACGTGTGCACGACCGCCGTAGCCAGGTCGTCGACGTGGAGGTACTGAACTATCCGCCCTTCGGCTCCAAGGGGAGGGCGCTTGCCAGCGGCGAGCGCACGGTAGAGGGGTTGCTCTCGCGACCCGACCGTGCAAGCCGGGCGCAAGAGCGCAACTGCCACCTCCGGATGATCTTCGGCCCATTGCTGGACTACGACCTCCGCCGCCCTTTTTTCCACCGCGTAGCCGAGCTTCGGGTTCGGCCGCGGGCTGGTCTCCTCCGTGAGGGGGACGGCATTGTCAGGCCACGCCCCGTAGATGGTGCCGCTGGAAAGGTGCACCAGTCGGGCCGGCTCTATCGCTCCGGCGGCGTCGAGCACGTGGCGAAGAACCGTCAGGTTGTCCCGTCCCTGAGGTTCCCAAGCCAGGTGGACCATGGTGTCGGCCTCCTTGGCCAAAGCCGCCAGTTCGTCCGCCGCCCCGGGCGACGACAGGTCGAAGGCGTGGACCTCCACCTCTGGCGCCGTCGACGGCATGGGCACCACATCCACGGCCAACACTCGGGCCACCGCGGGATGGTTGGCCAGGCAAGCCGTCACTTTCCGGCCAAGGCTGCCGGCAGCCCCGGTGACGACAACGGTGTTGATGCCGGACCACGTTAGCGCTCTGGAGCCGGGTTGTTCATAACCGGCAGGCGGCGTGGGGTTTGGGGCGAATAACGTCCGTTGTACGCACGTGATTGACACCAACCGGGGCCGGTAGGCGCCGGTAATTACCTCGAACGGGGTAAATGCGGCCCTCGCCGGTAATCTTTTAAAGATGGCCTGGTGTAGCTGGATGATGGGAGTGACACTGTGAGTGACCCGTCGCAGTTCTCAGGTGGCCCCCTTGGGGATCTGTTGCGTAACCTCGCTCGGCTTCTGACGGCTCAAGGGCCGCTCAACTGGGACGTGGCCGGCCAGCTGGCCGCCTGGACGGCGACGGAGGGCCGCAGCGAACCGAATCCCGAACCCTTGGCTCGCTTGAACATGGAAGAACTCCTGAGGGTGGCGGACATGCACGTTGCGGAAGCCACCGGCATGGCGACGTCGCGCCGGGGCTGGCTTTCGCTCGTGCCCGTGACCCGGACTGATTGGGCGACCCGGACCCTCCAGTCCTGGAAGCCGATCTTGCTGCAACTGGCGTCGTCGCTCAACAGCGGCGCCGTGGCCGGTTCCCAGGCTGAAGGGCCCACCCTGGGCGAGGGAAGTCCTCAAGGTGGCCAGGACAACCCCATGGACCAGTTGCTCGGGAACCTCCCTCAAGTGATCGGCCCGCTGGTGCTGGGCGCGCAAGCTGGTGCGATGGTGGGGCACCTGGCCAGCAGGGCGATCGGGCAGTACGACATACCGATGCCGGCCCCGAGCGCCGATGAGCTCATGGCTGTGATTGACGCCATAGACGGGTTCGCCAAGGAATGGGGCCTGGCGGCCGAAGACGTCCGCATGTACGTCTGTTTGCGGGACGTGACGCACCACGCCGTGCTCATCCGTCCCCACGTCGCCAAGGCGCTGGAAGATCACCTGACCGCTTACGCCAGCGCCTTTCACGTCCCCATGGACGTCATCGAGCAACGGTTGGGCGGCCTTGACCCGAACGACCTCATGTCTTTCCAGGAGTCGCTGGGGGACCCGGAGGCTCTGTTTGGTGAAATTCAGAGCGATGAGCAACGCAGGCTGCTCGTGCCGTTCCGGGCCTTCCTCGCCGCTCTGGCCGGGTACACGGACTTCATCCTCGACAAGGTCGGCCAACGCCTGGTGGGCTCTTACCCGCTGATAGGCGAGGCCTTCCGCCGCCGACGGCTCGAGGATGGCCCGGGCCAGCGGGTGCTTGGCAAATTGCTCGGCGTGGAACTGGACCAGGAAACCATCGACAGGGGGCACGCCTTCGTGAGCGGCATCGTCGAGCGGGCCGGCGAAGAGGGCCTGGTCGGTCTGTGGGCGAGCGCAGCCAGCCTGCCTACACCGCCGGAGGTGGACGCGCCCGGCCTGTGGCTGGCCCGTACGGAGTTCCTGGGGTAGCTGGCCCCCTGGCGCCAAGGACGATCCCGTACAGGGCGGGAGCGGCTGAGCCGCCCCTGAACGTGAACAGTGAACGTGAACCCCAGCGGACACTACGCTCAAGTACCCCTTTGGACCGGCCGACCACCTTGTATGCCAGAATTTCAGCCCGGCCGGGAACGCCAACCCCTCAGCGCCCCGAGCGGATCCTCCGTCGCCAGCCAGTCGATGACGGCCAGCCAGTCGGTAAGCGATTCGTCGGTCGGTGGTACCCAAGCATCGTTTTCAGCCCAACCCGACCGGGAGGCGGCGCCCGTGGCGGGCACTGCCGCTCCTGCTCCTTCGGCCGCGTCCGGAAAACCCAAGTGGGCGGCTCTTCTGAAGCCCGGCGGTCCGGGTACGGAAGATGCGCCAGGCCAAGCGGCGGCGGCATTTCCGGGCCTCGGCAAGACCCAGGCTGGGAACATTCTCGCCTCGCTGGCTAGCCAGCCGATCTCCTCTTCTGCATCACCCGCTCCGGCTGCGCCTCGGGCCGACCGCGCCGTCATCTGGTGGTCTTGTCAATACACCAGCGCAAGGTGCGCGCCCATCGCCGCCGGCCCCAGTTCAGGCGCCAATGGGTCAAAGAGACCCGCAACAGCGGCCGGTGGCCGGCGTTGTCGGCGCCACTCGGGCGGACAGTCTCGCAGAAGACAGTCTCCCCGAAGACAAGGGAACGGCCCCGCCCGACTCGGCCAACGACGACATCTTGCCATCGAAGCCGAGGGCGTCCTTGCGTCTCCGGCCGCGGTTCCGGCTTCGTTAGGCGTCAAGGCCCTCGTCAGGGCCGGCGGCAGCATCGTCACCCGACCTCGCCGGCGGCTCTCGCGTCCCGTCCCAGGGGATTGGACGGGCAAAAGTCGCACAAAGCCCCCAGGTTCGCGGGCTCGTCTTGTCCACTTTTCGACCGGCCAGCCGCGCCTCGTACGATTTTTGTTCGTTTTTCGGGCAAAGGTGGTCACGACGCGGCCGCCCGGCTCCCCCGTCCGGCAACGGCCGCTTCAAAGTGCCCGTTTCCGACTGCTGGCGCGCTTATCGCTAACCGGCCTGACGCGGCGCGGCCCGGTTAGCGGCGACCGACCTGGCCGGCCGCCAGGCGGGCGCATCGCTTTCTCAGTCGACGCCGGCCCGACCGGTCTCCAGCTTGTAGCCCAGCCCCCTGATGGTCGTGATCCTGTGCGGGTGCCCGGGGTCGTCCTCGATGCGCGCCCGCAACCGCTTGACATGCACATCGAGGGTCTTGGTGTCGCCGACATAGTGGGGCCCCAGACCCGGTCGATGAGGGTCTCCCGGGTCAACACGCGCCCGGCGTTGGTCATAAGCAGTTCGAGCAGTTCGAACTCTTTCAGAGGAAGGTTGACCTCCCGGTCACGCAGGTAGACCTCGTGACGTTCGGGGTCGAGGCGAAGGTCGCCGGCTTCCAATACCTCGCCCTCTTCCGGTATCTCATCCGGTGGAGGTGTACGGCGCAGCACCGCTCGCATGCGGGCCACTAGCTCGCGCAAACGGTAGGGCTTGCTGACGTAATCGTCGGCACCGACTTCCAGGCCCACGACGGTGTCGATCTCGCTGGTCTTCGCCGTGACCATGATGATCGGAGTGCGCGCCCCAGAAGCCCTGATGGTGCGACAGACGTCGATGCCTGAGACCTTCGGGAGCATGATGTCCAGCAGCACCAGGTCAGGCGGCGCGGCGCTGAACTTCTCGAGCGCCTCGGCGCCGTCGTAGGCGACGTCCACGCGAAAGCCCTCTCGTTTCAGCCCCACCACCAATGCCTCTACGAACGACGGCTCGTCTTCTACCAGCAGGACGGAGACCTGTTCAGCCACGGGCGGGCTCCTGGTCGGCTAATGGCACGCACAAGGTGAAAGTTGAACCTTCCCCTTCGACCGACTCTACCCAGACATCGCCACCGTGATAGGCGGCCACGTGGCGGACGATAGCCAAGCCGAGCCCGGTCCCACCAGTCCATCGCGACCGTGCCCGGTCGACACGGTAAAAGCGCTCGAAAATTCGCTCCCGGTCCCGCCGGGGGATCCCGACCCCCTCGTCGCGGACCCAGAGGCACGCTCGGTCGTCTTGCCTCCCGGTCTCGACGTAGACGCTGCCACCGGGCTCTGAGTACTTGATGGCGTTGTCGACGAGGTTCGACACGGCCGACACGAGGTCACGCCGGTTGGCCATGACGTAAAGCTCCGGGTCGACGGCCGCCAGCTCGAGCCGGATGCCCCGGGCGGCGGCCGGCTCATGGAAGGCCTCGACAGACTCGCTAATAATGGCCGAGAAAGAGACCTGGCTTAGGATGCCCGTGCCGCCCCCCTCGATGCGTGAGAGGTCGAGCAGATCGTCCACAATCCGGGCGAAGCGGGTGGCCTCGGCCCCGACCCTCGATATCAAGCGCGTCACCACTTCGGGGTCCTCTTCGCCGTCGAGCGTCTCGGCCAGGAGGCTCAGGGCGCCGAGCGGTGTCTTCAATTCATGGCTCAGGTTGGCGACAAAATCGCGCCGCACCGCTTCGAGGCGCCGTAGTTCGGAGACGTCGTCGACAAGGGCTACGGCGCCGGCCGGAGGGTTTGTCTCTCCTATCGGGTAAGCCCTGATCTCGAGCGTGTGGCGAGTGGGGGAGTAGAGGTCGAGAGTTTCCTCATGGAACGAGCCCCCCAGGGCGCGACCGAGGGCCGCTTCGATCGCCTTCTCGGCCAGGAAGTCCCCGTCCCGAGCATTGACCAGGTCTCTCGCCGGCGCGTTGCGTAGGACCACTCGCCCCTCGCTGTCGCACACTACGAGACCCTGGTTGGCGTTGTCGACGGCCTGGACCACGAGGGCCAGGACATCGCTGGCCTCGCCGGCGTTCGGCTCCGGCTGCCCCTCGAGGCTCAAACTGATTCCACCACCACCGGGGGCAGGTACCGCGCGGAGGAGAAGAGGCCACCTTCGCCGTCGAGCGCCCAGACGGAACCCTTGGCCTGGCGCGGGTTCGGTCCGAGGTCGAGCATGTCCTCGTCCGCCAGTGTTACAAGTATCTCGGCGATCACATCACCGTGTGTACAAACGGCAACGTTGTCCTTGGCCAGGGCACGGATGAGGCTCACGGCATTGGAGACCTGTCCCTCGGACAGGTCTTCGTCTTGTTCCACCTCGAGGTGGTTCGCCTGAGCCAGAGGCCCTACCGTCTGGACACACCGCAGGTAAGGGCTGGACACAACACGTTGGGGTCGGGCGAAATTGCCGAAGACAGCGATTAATCCTTCGGCTTGGCGCAGGCCGTTGGCGGATAGCGGACGCAGGCGGTCGGTGCCCGACCACTCCTTTCGGGCATAGGCGTGGGCATGGCGTACAAGCAACAGCGGCACTCCTCTGAGTCTTGCAGAACGGGGGCCCACAAGAGGAAACTGCACCCGACCGCACAGGGACCACCGGGTGTCGCTGCGAGTGCGGGAACAGGAAGCGCGGCCACTCACGGTGAGCGCATGCCGTGACATCCCCGGCGATTGGCCTTACCGTGGCTTTGTGGGCGATCCGGCAAATCGGCGACGGCCGCCCGGCCGGGGCTGGACCTGGCTACGCGAGCTGGGGCTGGCCCTGGTGACACTGGGCTTCGTAGTGCTCCTTTTCGTGGCATACGAACTGGTGGGGACCAACCTCAGCGAGGAACACAGCCAGGCCCAACTCGCCCGGGAGTTCAACGCCGCCGTTGCTCACGTCCCACCGGCCACCGTGCCCGTCAGCAAGTCGGCGGCGGCGGTGCCCGGGACGCAGGCGGCGGCCGGGCTGGTGGCCGCCAGAGCCAGTTCGACTGGTGCCAGTTCGCCTGGTGCCAGTTCGACTGGTGCCGGTTCGCCTGGTGCGGGGGCGACTGGTGCCAGTTCGACTGGCGCGCCGGCACAGCCAACCCAAAAGACGTCGGCTGGCCAAAAGACTCTTATAGGCACCACCCTCCCCGTCCCTCCCCCCGGCGGCGCCCTCGACCACCTGGTCATACCGGCGATACGCCTCAGCCGGTACGTGGTGCAGGGTGTGGCTGAAACAGATCTGCAAATGGGGCCGGGCCACTACCCGGGAACGCCGTTGCCGGGCCAGGCCGGCAATGTGGGTATCGCCGGCCACAGGACGACCTTCGGGGCGCCATTTTTCCGGTTGAACGAAATCTCTCGCGGTGACCGCATCCTCCTCACGGACACCTCCGGCATCACGTGGGTTTATGGCGTCGTTCACCAGTGGGTGGTCCCCCCCACCGATACCGGCGTCCTCGACCCAACCCACGTCGCCATGCTCACGCTCACGACGTGCAACCCTCGCTTCGAGGCCACTTCGCGCCTGATCGTGAGGGCGGCCCTGCTCGAACGGATCCCTGCGGGTGCGAAAGCCCCCCTCCCATCAGCCTCTCTCACGAGCGGCCAGTCGCAACCAAGCGGCCAGTCGCAACCAAATGGCGCCAGCAGAGCGCCCGTGGCCCCGGCCCCGCGGCCGGCGACGACCACAACGACCCCTCCGGCCCCTCAGACCTCGACAAATGCATTGCGGCGTGCGACGAATAGCGACAAGTCTGGCGAGGGTTCTCCGACAGTGGGGTCAGGATCCAGCCCTGCCGCCGAAAACCAGAGCCAAGGTGGGAACGCGTCTGCGTGGCTGGCTACGATCGGTTTCGGTTTGCTGGCCTTGCTCGGTTGGTTCGGGGCCCGTACTTTTGCCGCCCATACCCGCCGTTATACGCGGGTGATCGTGACGGTCGCAGGAGCGCTCGTTTGCCTCGTCCCGCTATGGTTCGCGTTCGAGAACTTAGTTGACCTCCTGCCGGCGAACATCTGAGCGCGACAGAAAATCTGACAGAGCGTCCAGGACCACGACGTCGCGAGCATAACTGAGCCGGGCGCGGGCCTCGGGCAAGGGCTCCCAGCGGACGTCATCAATCTCGTTACGGGCCTTCGGCTCAGGCGCCAACGGGGCGTCGACCGGCCCGCCCCGGGGCGTCCCGCCTTTACCTGCGGCTGGTCCCGGGACGACGGTCATCGTCCAATAACGGACTATTTTCGAGCGTCCTTGAGCGTCGGCGTAAGTTGTGCTCGGCAGTTCGGTGCCCAGACGGCAGGAGAGCCCGGTCTCTTCCCGGACCTCACGCACGGCCGCCTCCTCGTCGGTCTCGCCCGCTTCGAGCTTCCCTTTGGGCAGGGCCCAGTCGTTATAGGCGGGCCGGTGGACCAGCACGACTTCCACCCCGGCCGGTACGCGCCGCCACACCGCGCCGCCGGCCGCTCGTACTTGTCCCGCCGGGGCGGTTCCTTTTCCCGGGTTTTTCGGCTCTCGCGACGAGCCGCTCATTCGACCGTGGCCAGCCTTTCGGCCTTACCCCAGCGTCGGCCGCGGGCCAGGGCCAGTTCCTGGAAATGGCGTTGAGCGTTGAAATGCTTGATGTCCGGGACTTTGTGCCATGTCTCGTCGGCCGCCAGCTCCCACGCCAGTTCGTCGTCGGCTAATTCCACCTCGAGGATTTCCCGCAGCCGCTCCTGGATTTCGGTCGACGTGACATCAACCAAAGCCTCCACTCGCCTGTCGAGGTTGCGCTCCATCATGTCGGCGGACCCCATCAGGTAACGCCCGCTTTCCGGCAAGGCCGGGTTGCCGGCTCCGCCACCAGCGCCGCTGCCGGACCGGGCAATCAACCTTCCGGCGCGGTCACGGGTCAGGGCACCGCCTTCGAAATCGGCGCCGGGACCGGCCGTAGCGGCGGAAGTGGCAAGCGGGCCGACAGGCCGCGGCCCGTTGGAGCCGACCGGGCTTCCCGGGACTAAAGGTGCGCCGTGGCCATTTTCCACACCGGCGGGGGCCGTCGAAAAGCCCGCCGGCCGCACGGCGCCAGCGCCCTCGCTGAAATAGTAGATGCGCGAGTGTTCGAGGTAGCGCCCGACCAGCGACCTCACCCGGATAGTCTCCGACAACCCCGGAACTCCGGGCCGCAGGCAGCATTGAGCGCGGACGATGAGGTCTATCTGGGTGCCAGCTTGGGAGGCGCCGTAAAGCGCGTCGATTACTTTGCGGTCCACGAGGTTGTTCAATTTCCAGACGATGCGCCCGGCCCGGCCGTGCTCGCTCTCCTGCTGGATGAGCTCGATTATCCGCGACCGCAACCCTTGGGGCGCCACAATCAGCTGGCGGTAATAGGACTGCCGGCTATACCCGGTAAGAGAATTGAACAGGTCGGTGAGGTCTTCGCCAATAGCGGGCGAGGCGGTCAGGATCCCGATATCCTCATAAAGACGGGCCGTGGACGAATTGTAATTACCGGTCCCTATGTGGCAGTAGCGCCGGATGCCGTCGCCTTCCTCACGGACTACGAGCGCCGTTTTGGCGTGAGTCTTCAACCCGATAAGGCCGTACACCACGTGCACGCCGGCCTGCTCTAGCGCCCTGGCCCATCCGATGTTGGCGGCCTCGTCGCCTCGGGCCTTCAGCTCCACCAGCGCGGCGACCTGCTTGCCCCGCTCCGCCGCCCGTATCAGTGCGGTGACAACCGGGCTATCGCCCGATGTCCGGTACAGCGTTTGCTTTATGGCCAGCACACGCGGATCGCGCGCCGCCTGCTTGATGAACGACTCCGTCGACATGGCGAAGCTCTCATAAGGGTGGTGGACGAAAATGTCTTCGGTTGCTATGGCGGCGAAGATATCGGTGGTCCCGTCCTCCGGGGTGGCGAGCCGGCCGGGCACCACAGGCGAGAACGGTTCATCCTTCAGTTCCGGACGGTCCAGAGCGTGGATGCCCCAGAGCCCGCCGTAGTCCAGCAAACCATCCATTTCGTAAACGTCTTCGGGCCGCAAGTCGAGCTCTCTGGTCAGCAGTTCTCGAACGTCGTCACTGAAGGTCGAATCGACCTGGAGGCACACGGCCCGCCCGAAGCGCCGACGGCGAAGCTCCATTTCGACAGCTTCCAGCAAGTCGTCCGCCTCTTCTTCAGCCAACGTCAGGTCGGCGTTGCGGATCACGCGGAAAGCGTGGCAGCTCTCGATCTCCATCCCGGGGAAGAGCTCACCGAGGAAGGCGGCTATGACCTGCTCGACGGGGACGAAGCGCTCCCCATCGGGGAGGGCCAGAAAGCCTGGCAATAACGGTGGGATCTTGACCCGGGCAAAGCGCCGTTCGCCCCGCTGCGGGTCGCGCACCATCACGGCCAGGTTGAGCGAAAGGTTCGATATGTACGGGAAGGGATGGCCCGGGTCGACGCCGAGGGGCGTCAGCACCGGGAACATCTGAGCCTCGAACACGGACTCGGCGTAGGCGATGTCGGACGGCCTGAGTGAGGTCCAGTGAACCAGGCGAGTGCCCTGCTCAGCCAGCTGTGGTACCAGTTCCTGGTTGTAGATTCGGTCGCGGTCCGCCAGCTGGCGCTCCACCTCGACCCGGATGGCCCGAAGCTGGTCGGCTACCGGCAGCCCATCCGGAGCGGTCCCCGAGACGCCGGCGGCCAGCTGGTCCTTGAGACCAGCCACCCGCACCTGGAAGAACTCGTCCAGGTTGCTCGAAAAAATGGCCAGGAACTTCGCTCTTTCCAACAGCGGCTGTTCTTCGGCCTCGGCCAATTCGAGCACGCGCCGATTGAAATCGAGCCAGGACAGTTCCCTATTTATGTAGCGCCGGTCGCCCCCTGTAGGGCTGTTGCCGGGGCTTTCTGGGGCACCCTCCCTCGCCATCGCTAACCCTCGACGCCGCCGACGAACTCGCCTTCCTCGTCTTCGGGCATGCCGAGGTCCCACTCCAGCAGCACGTTTTCCCGTTCGGCGTCCCGGACGATGCGTTCCCGGTTGCGGCGGAACTGCGGGTCATGAGGAGGCAGCAAGAGGAGGCGGGCCAGGATCCGCTGGCGTAGCTCCTCGATCAGGTTCCGGTCCCCGAAGTCCGAGTCGACCCGCCAATGCGGGGCGACAGGGCCGAGGTACACGACCCTGACGTGCCCGCGGGGCGGGCCGGCGGCCTCTTGCTGCTGTAAGGACATGGGGTGAGCTTAGAGGACGCCATGTGGTGTGGCTATGCTCGGCGCGCTGGGCAACCCCGCTCATGCCGGCTCACTCGTGCCGGCTCGCTTATGCCCGCTCGCTTATGCCGGCCGCTTTCTGAGGCGGTTGGCGGCACTCACCACGGCCTGCAAGGAGGCGTCGAGGATGCTCGAGTCCATGCCGACGCCCCACGCCACCTCGTCCCCGGACTCCGCCTCCACGTAGGCGACAGAGGAAGCCTCACTACCCGCGGTCAAGGCGTGCTGGTTGTAGTCGAGGACCGAAAGCATGACGCCCAGGCTCGACAGGGCATTGACGAGGGCGTCGATGGGCCCGTTGCCCTTGCCGACGGCGCTGTGGTGTTCTCCGTCGACCAGAAGCTGCGCCGTCACTTGCGTCACGTGGGCGTCAGTGGCCCGCTCGCTCGTGACCTCGGCAGCGACCAGGCGCAGCCCCCCATCCTCGGCCAAGTACGTCTTCTCGAAGACCTCCCAGAGCTCGGATGGCTTGATCTCTGTCCCGGTGGCCTCCGTTACTGCCTGCACCGTTCGGGAGAACTCGACCTGCATCCGGCGCGGGAGGTCCAGTCCGTGCTCGGTGCCCATGACATAGGCGACCCCGCCTTTGCCCGACTGGCTGTTGACCCTGATGATGGCTTCGTAGGTCCGACCGGTGTGCTTCGGGTCTATCGGGAGGTACGGCACTTCCCACGTCTCGTACGGGTCGGGAAGAGCATTCATCCCCTTTTTGATGGCGTCTTGGTGCGAACCCGAGAAGGCCGTGTACACCAGGTCCCCCACGTACGGGTGGCGGGGGTGGACCGGCATGCGGGTGGAGTGCTCGGCCACCCGCCTGACGGCTTCGATGTCGTGGAAGTCGAGCTGAGGGTCGACGCCCTGCGAGAAGAGATTGAGCGCCACTGTCACCAGGTCGAGGTTGCCCGTCCTTTCGCCGTTGCCGAAGAGCGTCCCTTCGAGGCGGTCGGCGCCGGCCAGCATGGCCAGCTCAGCGGCGGCCACCGCCGTTCCTCGGTCGTTGTGGGGGTGGACCGATAGGACGATGGCGTCGCGGTTGGTGAGCTGGCGTCCGAACCACTCGATAACGTCGGCGAACACGTTGGGTGTGTACATTTCCACTGTGGATGGCAAATTAAGGACGAGGGGAGCCTCAGGGGTGGGTTCGATGACGTCCGCAACGGCCTGAGAAATCTCGAAGGCGAAGTCGGCTTCGGTGCCGGTGAAGCTCTCCGGTGAGTACTCATATCGAAGCTCTGTCCCGCTCACGGTTGGTTCGAGCTTCTTGCACAGGCGGGCCGCGTTTGTGGCAATTTCGACGATCCCTTCCCGTTCCTGGCGAAATACGACCCTTCGTTGGAGCTCGGATGTCGAGTTGTAGAAATGCACGATCGCCCTGCGGGCGCCCGAGATTGCTTCAAACGTCCGCTCTATCAGTT
Source organism: uncultured Acidimicrobiaceae bacterium (assembly GCA_963750465.1). Lineage (GTDB taxonomy): Bacteria > Actinomycetota > Acidimicrobiia > Acidimicrobiales > Palsa-688 > Fen-671. The sequence goes on along the minus strand of CAVVRE010000037.1, from coordinate 457,838 downwards.
CCCGGCGGCACTGGACCAGCACCTGTACCGTCACGTCTTCTGGTATGAGGTTTTCCTCGATGATGTGGCGGACGAACTCGTAGTCCGGGGAGGAAGCCGACGGGAAACCAACCTCGATTTCCTTGATCCCGATCCCGACCAGTGCTTCGAAAAGTGCCAGCTTACGGGCCGGATCCATCGGGTCTATGAGTGCCTGGTTGCCGTCTCGTAGGTCGACGCTGCACCAGCGAGGAGCGCTGAGAAGCTGCTTCGAGGGCCACGTACGGTCGTCGAGGACGAGGGGAAGAGTGGCGCCGTACTTCTCGAAGGGCATCGTTGCAGTGGCAATCGGCGGGCGTATCATCGGTTGGCCTTTCTATGGGGGACTATCTGTCGCCGGGAAAGAAAAAACCTCCTGGCCACAAGGCACAGGAGGTCTTGGTGAGCACCGGGTGGGTGCTCACCTAGGTGAGAAGGAGCAGGCTCATCCAGGCGCTCATCAGGATCAATGTTCACCTAACACTTAACCGCATGTCAAGTTCCTATCACGATCTGGGGAAAGGCGGCCTGTACCCTGAACTCCACGTTCTCGTGACTGCCTTGACAGCAGAGCGTGCAGTAAAGTAAGAGAAAGACTACAAACGCTGCACGTCCCGCTTGATAAGTCCAGACACTGGCTCCGCTTCTCCCTGGCAGGAAGCCATGGACGAGCCAGATACGTAAATAACATCAACGTGCGATGCACAGGGCTACGGAGGTCAAGTTGGATACTTCCTGGATGGTGCAGGGGCGGTGCAGGGAATTACCACCCGAGGTCTTTTTCCCTAGTGACGGGGTTGGGGTCGAGGTGGCGCGCCGTTATTGTGCAGAGTGCCCCGTCAAGGCGCCATGCTTGGAGTACGCGCTCGAAAACCATATCGAGCACGGCGTTTGGGGCGGGTGCTCAGAGCGCGAACGCCGCCGCATTGCGCGCAGTCGCCGTGGTTTGCCACCCCGCCCTACTACTTCGAAGCCCGCGGCTACCCCGCCTGGGGCCACGACCGCCCGCACCTCTCACTAGCTCACAGTTACCACCCCAGCTCCCCCTCGGTACGGCTTTCCGGCTTGGGGTCAATCGCGTAGCCACAAGGCACCTGATTGTTCCCAAGTCGGGCACGGGAATTCGTTTCCGGCTCGGGTTTCGGGCTGGGTTGCGCAGCATTTGCGTGCTTACTTCGCCACAAAACACCGCAAACACCGCAAACGCCCGCAACTAGCGCCAACGGTCGCACTCAGACGCGGCCCGGCGGGCTGGCACGAGGTGGCCTGGCAGGAGGGCAGCTGACGTGCTCGAATGCGTGGTCAACGTCAGCGAGGGCTGCGACGAAGTGATTCTCGCCCATTTAGCGGGAGCCGCCGGCGAGAGCCTCCTGGACGTGCATAGCGACTGTGACCACCACCGAAGCGTGCTCACGCTGGCGGGCGAAGATGACGCAGTACAGGTCGCGGCGCGCGAACTGGCCCGCGCCACCGTCGGGCTCCTCGACCTGCGGGCCCACGAGGGCGCACATCCGCGTTTCGGGGCGCTCGACGTCGTGCCCTGGGTAGCCCTCGAGGGACGGCCGTTCCGGGACGCTCAAGACGCCGGCGAGGCCGGCTGCCCCCAACGGGCCAGACAAGCGAGGGACGATTTTGCCCTCTGGGTGTCCGACGAACTGGCTGTGCCCGTCTTTGTGTACGGGCCGGAGCGCACGTTGCCAGAACTGCGCAGAGAGGCCTGGGGCGCCTTGTCGCCAGACTTCGGGCCATCAGCCCCCCATTCGAGCGCTGGCGCTGTAGCGGTGGGGTGCCGGCCATTGATGCTCGCCTACAACATGTGGCTGGCCGGGAGCGATATTGACGCGGCCAGAGCGGTGGCGAGGGCCATCCGGTCGCCGCTCGTGCGGGCGCTGGCCTTCCAGCTCGGGCGGCACGTCCAGGTTTCTTGCAACCTGCTGCGACCTCTGGTCCTGGGCCCGAGCGAAGTTTGGGACGAAGTTTCCGCGCTAGCGACTATTGCGAGGGCCGAACTGGTCGGCCTGGTGCCCGAGACGGTGCTCAGAGGTATCCCCGAAGCACGCTGGCGCCAACTGGACCTGGCTCCGGACCGCACCATCGAGTACCGCCTGGAGCTGAGACAGCAGAAAGGATAGATAACGGTAAGGCACGCCTCGAGCGCCGTTGCTCGCAAGCGTGCCTTACCGGGGGAAGATGCGTACCCCGGGAACCGCCGTCCCGGACGCCCTCACGGGCTATTGCGGCGGCACCAAACCGACACCTAAGACGCCTGGCTTATCCGGTACGGCGCCCCGTTGCGTCGCCGCCGTAGCCGGCGGCGTTCCCTTTCGGACATCCCGCCCCAAATGCCGAACTTCTCGCCGTTTTCGAGGGCGTACTGGAGGCATTGCTCGCGCACGACGCAGCCCCTGCACACCTCCTTGGCTTCCCGGGTCGACCCGCCCCTCTCGGGGAAAAAAAGGTCGGGGTCCACTCCCAAGCAGTTGGCAGAACGTTGCCAGGTCGGCTTTTGGATGTCCCAGCGGAGCCCGGTCGTTTCGGCCGGCGTGCGCAAGGCTCGCACGATATCAGTCACCGGCGGCTCCCCTCACTCGTGGTTTCGTCGGAGGAGTGCCCTCCAAACTGCCGCCCGAGCCTCGTAATATCCCAAGTTGGTCAGCCTGGTGGCACCCATGTAACTACGCGCTGCGTAACTACATGGGTGTTATCTTCTCTCATCGTGGCCAGATCCGCAAGAGGAGATTTCTAATTTTGGGCTCACCGGCTGGGCTGGCCCGTCGTTCGGGCCAGCCGACCCTGCGTTAGCCTGCTCGCCGGCGGCGGCGCGTGGTTTTCTTGGCCTCCAGGAAGTCCGCCAGCACGTAGTCGCCCAGGGTGTCGGGTGACGTATAGAAGGCCCGGCCCCGGTTGAGGCGCGTAATTTGCTCGACGAAACGGCGGAGGTGCCCGGTGGCGTCGAGGGCAAAAGTGTTGATCCGTACCCCTTCCCGGGCGCAGCGGGCCACTTCGACGAGGGTGGCGTCGACGGTCTCCCGTGTGGGCGGGTAGGCGAAGACCGGCTCCGAGGCCCCGGGGGGCCAAAATGCGGTTGGTTCACCGTCGGTGACCATTATTACCTGCCTGGTCCCTCGTTGACGGGAAAGGAGCTGGCGCGAAACCATGAGCCCGTGCTGGATATTGGTGCCCCAGTCGTAGTCCCAGGAGACTTCGGGGAGCTCCTGAAAGCTCACTTCCCGCGCATAGCGGGAGAACCCTACGATGCCGAGGTAATCCGACGGGAACCGGCTGGAAATCAGCGCGTGGAGGGCGATTGCCATTTTCTTGGCGGCGAGGAAGTTGCCCCGCATGGGCATGGACAGCGAAAGATCGAGCATTATCACGGTGGCCGAGCGCGATAGAACCTCCGTCCGTTCGACCTCGAAGTCCGCCGGCGACAACTCGACCGGAGTGCCGGGCCCCCGACGGGCAAGGGCGTTGCGCACGGTCCGTTCGATCGAAAGGTTGAAGGCGTCGCCCCACTCGTACGGCTTGGTCTCTCCGGCGCGCTCGTGGCCGGCGCCCGGGCTACCCACGGGATGCTGCCCGGCCCGGTACTGGGAGAGCCTGGCGTAGAGGTCGGAGAGGGCTTGTTCCCCGATCCGGCGCAGCCCGCGCGGAGTGAGCCGGAGGCGTCCACCCTTTTGCTCGACCAAACCCGAATCGCGCAGCTGGCGAGCAATGCGCCCCAGCGCTTCGAGCGAACGGGCGTCCTCCTGCCCGAGCAACTCTCGAGCCCGCTCGATGTCGACTTCAGCCAGCGCCCCGGGGCTCGGCGCACCACCGAGGAGCTGTTCGAGGCCGCCCAGGTCCGACAGCTGGCTGGCCACGGAGCTGGCTGGCCCCAGTCCGAAGGGCAGGCTGAGCAACTGGTCCCCCGGAGAAGCGCTGGCCAAGCTGGCGGCCAGCCGTTCGAGCTCCATGCGCAAGTCGAGGTCGTCTTCCAAAAGGGCTTCAGATAGTTCCGCCAACTTCGCCCTCTGCTCGGGGCTCAATGAGTCGAGCAGTTCTCGGGCAGCGGCGAGCTGGCGGGCCAGGCTCTCGAGTAGCTCTTCCAGGTTGGCCGGGTTACCCGGGACCAGGTCGCCGAATTCCCCCATAAATTGTTCGAACTCGGGCTGGACGTCTTCGCCCGCGTCCCGCTGCTCCACCAGGCGGTTGAGCGCGGTCAGCATTTCTCTTACGCGTTGGAGCAATTCCGGCGGTGTGGCCGAGATGGCCGCCTGTAGCTCCGAAAAGGCGTCCTTGGCCAGTTGTGCCCGCCGCCGGCGCACTCGCTCGAGAAGTTCGCGAAGGCCGGCTATATCGCGGCCAGACGTATCGCGATAACCCTGCTGCATCAACCGTCGGAGCGCCTGGTCGGGGTCACCGTGCTCCAGCAGGTCGTCCATCAGCCGCCGCAAGACGTCGTCGCCGGAGAGGTCGCCGACTTCCTGAGTGCCGTCCCAACGGGAGTAATTTGCTCTCGCCATCCTGATGCCTCGTTCAGCGATCCGAGCGGCGCGCCCGGTAGCTGGCGCCGCCCCGGCCGCTCGGGTACTTGTTGAGGCGTTTTGAGAGATGGAGCCCTTCCAGGACGAGCTCGGTCGCGGCCGCCAGGGCAACGGCGCTCTCGGAGCCGGCCAATCTCCCGACGGGGGCCCGCAGTCCGGGATGGCGGCTCAACGCCTCGACGTAGGTCGCGGAGGGCACGTCGTCGCCCACCTCTATAGCCGAGCCGTCGTCGAGCTCGGCGACGGCCTTGGCCAACTCGGAGGGGTCGACTCTCTCCCGGAAGACCCCGAGCACCGCCTGGCGCGTGAGCCGCCCGACTATGTCCTCTTCCCCGTCGTCCAGGGAGTCGAGCTCTACTTTGCCGGCGGTGGACGAGACCAGGGCAGGGAGGTCGCTCACTCTGGGTGCTGCCTCGTGCTCTCCGAGCCGAAGGCCGCGCCGCGCCGCTGCCGCCACCAGTGTCTCGTAGTTGGCCACGCCGAGGCGCACCGAGACGCCGGAACGCTGGTTGACCTGCGGGCTCTGACGGGCCAGCTGGGAAATACTGGCCACAACCGCGGCCATGTACGGAGGTACTTGCACCTGCACGTCGTCGAGCCCGGCCACCCTGGCCTCCTGCTGGATGACCTCCTCTTCGGTTTCGGCGTCGAGGGGGTAATGGGTCCGGATCTGGGCGCCGAACCGGTCCTTGAGCGGGGTAATTATCCGCCCCCGGCTCGTGTAGTCCTCGGGGTTGGCGGAGGCCACGAGCATTACGTCGAGGGGCAGGCGGATTTTGTAGCCACGGATCTGGACGTCACGTTCTTCGAGGACGTTGAGCAGGCCGACCTGGATCCGTTCAGCCAGGTCGGGCAGCTCGTTGATGGCGAAGATCCCACGGTTTGTCCGGGGCACAAGGCCGTAGTGAAGGGTGAGCTCGTCGGACAGGTAGCGCCCTTCCGCCACCTTGACGGGGTCCACTTCTCCAATGAGGTCAGCGATCGACGTGTCCGGGGTCGCCAGCTTCTCGCCGAACCGTTGCTCGCGGCCCACCCATTCGACCGGGCATTCCTCGCCCCTGGTTTCGACCAGCTCACGGGCATACCGGGAGACGGGGTGGTAGGGGTCGTCCAGGATTTCCGAACCGGCGACGATCGGGAGCCACTCGTCGAGCAGACCCACCAGGCTGCGCATTAGCCGCGTTTTGGCTTGGCCTCGTTCACCCAGAAAAATGATGTCATGGCTGGCCAGGAGGGCGTTTTCCAGGGCGGGGAGGACAGTGTCGTCGTAGCCGACCATGCCTTCCACGACCTGCTCGCCAGCGGCGATGCAGCGGGCTACGTTGGCTCGTACTTCCTCTTTTACGGGACGCGATCGCCAGCCGGAAGCCCGCAGTTCACTCAGGGTCGAAGGACGGTTTGAAGAGCTTGTTGCCATTTACAAAACGTACCTTTGCCCGCAGCGCTACCTTGCCTGTCATGGGAAGTGGGCTCGTCATGGGAAGTGGGCTCGTCATGGGAAGTGGGCTCGTCGACCTGGCCGAAACTGACCTCGGCGGTCCGTGGCAGGCCGCCGAAGCGGACGACAACCTCCGGCGTAGCTTTCCCCGCCCGGACCTGGACGATGGCGGCTGGCAGCCACTGCTCGTGCCGGGGCACTGGCGCTCCGAACCGGCCTTCGCCTCGACGGACGGCCCTCTTTTCTACCGGAAGCGGTTCGAAATGGACGGCCTGGTGCCGGGCCAGCGGGCGTGGTTGTCCCTGGACGGCATCTTTTACCAGTCGGACGTATGGTTGGACGGGTCATACCTGGGGGACACCGAAGGTTATTTTTTTCCCCACACGTTTGACATAACTTCGGCGCTCGAGGCCCGCTCCGAGCACGTCCTCGCTCTTGAAGTGGTCTGCGACCGCCCGGCCCGGCGGGCGGCCAAGAAGGCGCTCATGGGTGTGTTCGGGTATTGGGACTGCATCGACCCCTCTTACAACCCGGGTGGCATCTGGGCGCCGGTCAAGGTGGCTGTGAGCGGTCCAGTACACATGTCCGCTCTGAGAGTGACCTGCGTTGAAGCAGACGCCAAGAGTGCGGCCCTCGAGCTGTCCGCCGTACTCGACAGCGTCGAAGCCCTCACGGTGACCTTGCGGACCGAAGCGCGCCGTTCGGGCACCTCCAACGGCAAGACGACCGGGCCGGCCGTGCGGGTCGAGACCCGACAACCCCTGGCCGTGGGGGCCAATAGGGTGCGCTGGCGAGTAGTCGTCGATGAACCCGACCTGTGGTGGCCGGTGGGGGTGGGTAACCAACCCCTTTACGACGTCTCCGTCACCGTTGACCTGGGAGCGGAGCGGGCGTGCTCGAAGGCACTTCGGACGGGCCTGCGCGCCGTGAGTGGCCAAAACCTTGTCTGGTCTGTCAACCGGGAACGGGTTTTTTTGAAGGGTGCCAACCTGGGCCCGACTCGACGGGACCTGGCGTACGCCACGCCGGGTGATGTGGCCCGGGATGTGCGGCTCGCGGCTGAGGCGGGGCTCAACCTGCTGAGGGTGCACGCCCACATAGCCCGTCCCGAGCTGTATGAGGCGGCCGACGAACTCGGCGTGCTCCTTTGGCAGGACATGCCGCTCCACCGCGGGTATACCGGTGTCCGGCGGCAGGCCGTACGTCAGGTCGCCGCCGCTGTCGACCTTTTGGGCCACCACCCTTCGATCCTGGTCTGGTGCGGCCACGACGAACCGTTCTCGCATGAACTGCCGGCGGGCCGGGCGCCCGGGCCGACCAGGGTGATCCGCTCGGCCGTGGCCCAGGCCCTCCCCGGCTGGAACAAATCGGTCCTCGACGCCAGCATCAAGCGGGCGCTCGAAAAGGCAGATCCGACCCGACCCGTGCTGGCCCATTCCGGGATGCTCCCGCACCCGGCGTGGGGCACGGACAGCCACCTTTACTTCGGCTGGTACCACGGCCGCTGGAACGACCTGCCGCGGGCCATGGCGGCCTGGCCGGCGGCGGCGCGCTTCGTCGGGGAGCTGGGTGCGCAAGCCGTCCCGTGCACGACCGACTTCATGCAGCCCGAGCGCTGGCCACACCTCGACTGGGACCGCCTGTCGAGGCATTTCTGCATGCAGAAGACTATTTTCGACGACCTGGTCCCGCCTTCGGAGTATGCCAGCTTCGAGGAGTGGCGCGACGCCAGCCAGGCCTATCAGGCCCGCCTTGTCCGCGCTCAGGTGGAAGCGTTGCGCCGCCTCCAGTTCCGCCCGACCGGTGGGTTCGCGGTGTTCCTCTTGAACGACTCTCAGCCCGCAGTCAGCTGGTCACTGCTCGACCACGAGCGGGTGCCGAAGGCTGCCTATGGCGCCTTGCGCGAGGCCTGCGCCCCGGTCCTCGTGGCCGCCGATTGGCCGGCGCCTAGTTACCGGCCCGGGGCGCCCATCTCCCTCGACGTGCACGTGGTCAACGACACGCTGGAGGAGTTGGCCGGGGCCGTGGTCGAGGCCCGGCTGGCTTGGCCCGGCGGCGGCAGAAAGTGGCTGTTCGCCGGAAATGTAGCGGCCAATGCGTGTTCTTTCGTGGGCGCCCTGAACGCCAGGCTGCCGCAACTGGCGGCGCTGGAGGCTGACACAGGGGGTAGGCCGGCGGAAGGCTCGCCTTGGCCGCTCGAGCTGCACCTGGAGCTGCGCTGGGGCAGTCCGGCACGGTTGGCTTCCAACCGCTACGACAGCGTGATGCTGGGCCCGCTCCGAGGCGACGGTGAACGAGAACGGCTCTAGAACAAGCCGAACCGGAGCAGGGAGGCGAAGCCGAAGAGAAGCGAGTAAATGGCGAAGGGCAGCAGCGTCCGGGTTTTGAAGTAGCGGCTCAAGAACACAATGGCCAGCAGAGACCCGACGACGGCAGCGATGCTGCCGACGACGACCTGCCCCCGAATGTCGTGGCCGAGGGAGCCGAGCAGAATCCGGTAACTTCAGGGCGCCGGCGGCGAAGATGACCGGGGTGGAAAGCAGGAAGGCAAAGCGCATGGCGTTCTCGTTGTTGAGGCCCCGGAAAAGACCGCCGACCATGACCACGCCCTCCCGGCTTATACCGGCGAACAGCGCCAATGACTGAGACGCCCCGATCCAGAGCGAGTTGAGGAACCCGATGCCGGCCAACTGGTGTTCTGCGTCCTCGTCGAAGGCGACCATGCGGTCGTCGCGAAAACGGGCGGCAAACCCCTTACCACCGGTCCCCGTCGAGGACGAGGCGGCGCCCTTTGACAGCTCGTTCGTGGTAGTGGCCGGTGAAGCCGCGACGGCCGCGTCTGCCCGCCCTTGAGTGCGCCGGCGGTACCACTCGCCGGCGCCCAGGATGAGCCCATTGCACATGAGGAACACGGCCGCGGCCACAGGCTTGGCGAACAGCACCCGGAACTCGTGCTCGAAAACAAGGCCGATGATCCCGACGGGCACGGTGGCAATCACGATCAGCCAGGCCAGGCGCTCGGTATCGGTGTCGATGTGCCTACGGACCAGGGTCCGAAAGAAGGAGGAGATGATCTTGGCCCACTCCCTCAGGTAAAAGAAGAGCAGGGCCACCGCATTGGCAAGGTGGAGGCCGACGATAAACGCCAGGTAGGAGCTTTCGGACTGCGACTCCTGGCGCACCAGGGTGGCCCAGTTGCCCCCGATCCACGAGGGGATCAACACCGTGTGGCCCAGGCTGGAAAGCGGGAAGAGCTCGAAGAAGCCCTGAATGACCCCGATAATGATCGCCTGGAAATAGGTTATGTGATAGATCGGTTCCTGGGCGGCAGCCAGGTACACGAGGCACTCTCCTCACAAGGACGGGCGCGGCGTCACCCGGCTCGCGGGATCAGGTTAAATCTGCGCGGTGGCGTTCGCAACTGGTAGATCTGAGAGATGGCGCGTTTCCTCTCGCGGGAGTGGTTCGACGAGCTCTCGGCGGCGGGAGCTGAGCTTGCTGAGCCGGCGCTGGCTGACGAGCCCGACCTGATCGTCCAGGTGGCGGTTACCGGTGCCCCCGGTGGCGATGTACGGTACCAGGTAATGGTTCGCGGCGAGCAGGCGAGGGTGGTGTCGGACGAGGCTGCGTTCCTGCGGGCGCAAGTCGAAATGAAGAGCGATTACGCCACTATGGCCGGCGTAGCTTGCGGGAAGCTTTCGGCACTGGACGCTCTTTCTGCGGGCCAGGCTCGGGTCTCGGGCGACATAGGGGCGCTCTCGTCCAAACAGCCAAGCCTGGCGGGCTTGGACCTTCTTCCTGCGGCCATGCGGGCCAATACGACGTTCTGAGTAATGTCCGATGGCTCGCTACCCACCCACGAGGCCTGGCTGGTACCGCAACCCCGACGAACCGCGGGCGTTGCGGTACTGGGACGGGCAATCCTGGACAGGACGTTCCCGGTCCCAGCCTGCGTGGGTAAAACGAGCTGACCCCTTCGAGCTCGAAGACGACGAGCTCGACCGTTCGGTCGAGGGGCCCGTCCACCCGCACGAACTACGCGAGCCGGTAACCAGCGGCGCCTGGGCGCGAGACCTGTTCGGGCCGTGGCGGCCGAGGCAGTCCGAGGGATGGCACCGGGGCGGTGCGCACCCGTCGCGGCCAATGGTCTCTAGCGGGCCTCAGCCTTCCGTCAGGCTCGGCCCCGCCCGTCGGCCTTTGGTCCTTTTGGCCGCCCTGGTCATGGTGGCCGCCGCCGTTGTGGTCTCGAGCGTGGCGGTCATGTCCCCGTACGAGACGAGAGGGAACCCGGAACTCCTGGACCAGGCGGCGCAAGCGAGCTTCACCACTCAAGCGGTCAGGGAATGCGCCGCCGTCCTGCCGGGCTACCGGTCCGTCCTGACCAGCGGCGTCGACGGGCCGACCATTTCAGCGGCCGCCGACCAGCTCGACGTACTCAGCCAACATCTGGCCACCATCCCCGCGGCCGGAGGCCTACAGTCCGTGGTGGTGGAGTGGCTGCAGGCCTGGAAGAACTACACGGCCGACCAACGCCGGTACGCCGGCATCATCGGGCCGGCCGGGCATGTTGGCGGCCGGACTGTCATGCGCCAGCTGCCTGGCTCAGCCCAGTTGGCGGCCAGCGTGGCCCGCCGCCAGGCGAACCAGCAGGCCCTCCAGGCCGACCGGGAGGGCGCCAACTTGGGCCTGACCGCCTGCCGGCTGGAGCAGGGGCCCCGGCCTGACCAGCCGGTGTGCCGCCCGTCTGGCCCACCCCAAATGGGCGGGACAGCCTGGCCTGACGCCAAGCGCGAAGTTACAGCCACGGAAGATAGGGAGTCGCGAAGAAAGCTGGAGAAACAGTTGAACTGAGCGACTGGAAAAGGGATAGTGGTAGGTCAAAGCGAAAGTGCTTTGTGGCTACCCGGGAGGTGCAACGTTATGTTCTGCGATGTTGTGGACGACCAGTTCCTCGCTAAGTACCGCGCATTGCTCGACGCCGAAGACGAGGCCTTCGATGAGCTGGAGCATGCCTACGAGGACGGGGACAGAGCCCACTTCGATACTGACCTAACTGCATGGCGGTCAGCCATAGAGCGAAAACTTTCGTACCTTCACCGGCTGGGACTGGTGGGCCCGCCGGCTCTAACGCACTGAGCTCCACCCGGACGCTCACCTATCGCTCACTCTGAGCGCACGCCGGTGCCCGCCTAGGCGCAGAGGCCCGGCCTAGTTGAAGTGACCATGGTTGAACTGACCCTGGTCGAAGAGATCAAGTCAAGTGCTCAGGGGAGCAACCCGAGGCCCACGACGCCGTCCCGTTCGTCGAGGAGTTCTGCCGTACTGCGGTCTATCCGCTCGCGAGAGAACTCGCTGATCTCGAGATCCTCGACCATGCGGTAGTCGCCGGCGGCCGTGGTAACGGGAAAACTGCAATAGACGCCTTCCGGCGTGCCGTACGAACCGTCCGACCAGACCGCCATCGACGTCCAGTCGCCCGGCTTGGTGCCGAGCACCCAGTCCCTCATTGAGTCGATGGCCGCGTTGGCCGCGGAAGCCGCGCTCGAAGCGCCCCGGGCCTCAATGATGGCGGCCCCTCGCTGCTGGACGGTCGGGATCAGCTCCTTGTCCACCCAGTCAAGGCCGCCCACCGCTTCGAGGGCCGGCCGGCCGCCGACTTGGGCGTGGAGCACATCCGGGTACTGCGTAGCCGAGTGGTTCCCCCAGATCGTGAGGTTCGTCACTGAGGCGACGGGTGCGCCCGCCCGCGCCGCTACTTGCGCCACCGCCCGGTTGTGGTCGAGCCGGGTCATGGCCGAGAATCGCTCTGGGGCCAACGGAGCCGGGGCCATGCCGGCGTTGTGGGCGGCGATGAGGCAGTTCGTGTTGGCCGGGTTGCCGACGACGAGCACGCGCACATCCCGCTTGGCGCTGGCGGCCAGAGCCCGGCCCTGAACGCTGAAGATGGCGCCGTTGGCCTCGAGCAGGTCCCGGCGTTCCATACCCTTGGCCCGGGGCCTGGCCCCTACCAGTAGGGCGATCTCGGCGTCGCCGAACGCCTCTTCAGGGTCAGAGGACAGGGTGACGCCGGACAGAAGCGGGAAGGCGCAGTCCTGCAACTCCATAGTCACACCCTTCGTGGCCTCCATGGCCTGCGGGATCTCCAGGAGCTGCAGCGCCACGGGCTGGTCCGGGCCCAGCATGGTCCCATTGGCCAGCTTGAAGAGAAGGCTGTAGGCAATCTGGCCTGCGGCGCCGGTAACGGCCACCCGCACGGGCGCCTTGGCGCCGACGGCGGCGGGTACCCCGCGGCCCGATTGGCCCGGTTGGCCCGGTTGGCCCGGTTGGTCAACCATCGCCGCTCAGAGCCTCTCGATGATGGCGCTGGCGAACTCCGAGGTCTTCACTTCGGTCGCGCCTTCCATCTGCCGAGCGAAGTCGTATGTCACGATGCGTTCGTCGATGGTCGCCTCCATCGCGGCCACGATGTTGTCTGCTGCTGACTGCCAGCCAAGGTGTTCCAACATCAGAACCCCCGAGAGCAGCACCGAACCCGGGTTCACCTTGTCCTGGCCGGCGTACTTCGGTGCGGTACCGTGCGTGGCCTCGAAGATCCCGTGACCCGTCACGTAGTTGATGTTCGCGCCCGGCGCGATCCCGATGCCCCCCACCTGGGCGGCGACCGCGTCTGATAGGTAATCGCCGTTGAGGTTGGTGGTGGCAATGACGTCGAACTCTTCAGGGCGGGTGAGGACCTGTTGCAGCGTGATATCGGCGATGTTGTCCTTCACCAGGATCTTGTCGCCCGGGTGCCCTCCAGAGTCGTCCCAGCTGACGGCTACGTCCGCGAACTCATCTTTGGCCACCTCGTAACCCCACTTGCGGAAAGCGCCCTCCGTGAACTTCTGGATGTTGCCCTTGTGCACCAGCGTGACTGACTTGCGATTGCGGTCGACGGCGTACTGGAGAGCGGCCCGGACGAGACGCTTGCTCCGCGTTATCGATATGGGTTTGATGCCGATCCCCGAGTCTGGCGGGATGTCCCAACCGAGCTCGTCGTGGAGCAGCTCGATGAGGCGCTTGGTTTCGGGCGTCCCCTCTTCGACCTCCAGGCCAGCGTAAATGTCCTCGGTGTTCTCCCGGAAAATCACCATGTCGACCAGCTCGGGGTGCTTGACCGGCGACGGGACACCGTTGAACCACCGCACCGGCCGCAAACAGACGTAAAGGTCCAGGATCTGTCGGAGGGCCACGTTGAGCGAGCGGAAGCCGCCGCCCACCGGCGTCGTGAGTGGGCCCTTGATGCCGATCAGGTATTCGCGGAAGGCGGCCAGCGTGGCCTCGGGCAACCAGTCACCGGTCTGTTTGAAGGCCTTTTCACCCGCCAGGACCTCGGTCCACGCGATCTTTTTGCCCTCCTTGGCGACGGCGGCGTCGATGACGGCTTTCGCTGCGGGCCAGATGTCGACACCCGTGCCGTCACCCTCGATGAACGGGATGATCGGCTCGTCGGGGACCCGGAGCTTGCCTCCCGGGCCCATTGTGATCTTCTCAGCCATGGCCGGCCAGCATAGGCGGGCCAGCAGGATAGGGCCCAGGGCAGGGGAGGGGCCTGAATGCCCTGGGCGGAGCCTGGTCCCCGTCTCGTCCCCGGAGCGGCCATATTGTTTGCGCATGATGGAGGGCGTCTACCTGGCCGACAACCTGGAACTGCTCCGCCGCCTGCCAACAGGTTGCGTCGACCTCGTCTACATCGACCCGCCGTTCGGGACCGGCCAGGTGCGCCGGCTGGACGCTATCCGGACCGGGACGGGCGAGAAGGCCCGTAACGGCTTCGCCGGCCGGCGCTACCCGTTCGAGGTGGTCTCGTCGCACCGCTACAGCGACGAGATGCACCTTGACGACTATCTCGGTTTCCTCTATGAACGACTGGCCGAGGTATACCGGGCGCTCGGCCCCACCGGATCCCTTTACCTGCACCTCGACTTTCACGCGGCCCACTACGGGCGGTTCCTCCTCGACGAGCTGTTCGGGCCCGAGCATTTCCTCAACGAGGTCATTTGGGCGTACGACTACGGCGGCAGGGCCCGTGACCGCTGGCCCAGGAAGCACGACAACATCCTGTGGTACTCCAAATCCGAGAGTTGGACGTTCAATCGCGACGATATCGACCGCATCCCGTATATGGCGCCTGGCCTGGTCGGCCCCGAAAAGGCCGCTCGGGGCAAATTACCCACGGACACCTGGTGGCTGACGATCGTGCCCACCAGCGGCAGCGAGCGGACCGGCTACCCGACCCAGAAACCGCTCAAGTTACTCGAGCGGATAATCAGGGCGTCGAGCCACCCCGGAGACCTGGTGGCGGATTTCTTCTGCGGCAGCGGCACTACAGGCGTGGCGGCCATGCGGCTCGGTCGACGTTACCTTATGGTCGACGACAACCCCGACGCCATCCGGATCACTAACGAGCGCATCCTGGCCGGTCAACAAGCGGCCCGGGCGTAAATAAATGGACAAAGCGAGCCCTGCGGGGCGACGATAATGCCATTTCTGTGCGGTATTTACGGGCGAACCCTCCGCCGTGACCAGTTCTATCCGAAAAACGAATAAAAGTCGACCTAGGCGCGTCGGCGGCGTAGACAAATGGACACGACGGAGCCTTTAGGGCCCGCGCTAGGCACGCGGTTTGTTTATCCGGCTCGCCCTCGTAAGCCGAGGCTCGAATGGATCTGCCGTGTCGCCTCCGAGCGGTTCAGGGTGTAGAAGTGCAGTCCCGGCGCCCCCTTGTCGAGCAGGGCGGCACACAGTTCTGTGGCCGCATCTATGCCGGCCTTGACCACGTCCGCCGGCCCACCCCGCCGTTCGGCCTCTTCCAGTCGTTCGACCAGCCACGCCGGCACGGCACAGCCCATCTGCGCCATCCGCGGGATCGAGGAGAGGCTCGTGACCGGCATAATGCCCGGGAGCACCGGTTTGGTCAGGCCAAACGCCTCGACGTCCTCGACGAGGGACAAATAGTCGGACGCTTCGAAGAAGAACTGGGTCACTGCAAACTCCGCCAACCGCAGTTTCTCCACCAGGAAACGTCGGTCGCTGCTCATGCTGGGCGACCGGGGGTGCCCCGTGGGATGTGCGGCCACCCCGATGCAAAACCCGCCGATGGCCCGGGCCAGCTCCACCAGCTCGAGTGCGTAATCGAGTTCGCCCGGGGCCGACAGAGGGGTCCGTGGGAGGGTCTCCGGCCAGCGCCATCAGGTTCTCGACCCCGGACTTCCTGAAGTTGACGAGGATGTCGGCCAGTTCCAGGCGGGTGTGGCCGGTGCAGGTCAAGTGGGCCATCGGGTTGAGGGACGTGAGGTGCAGCATCGACACGACCAGGTCGGTCGTCCGCTGGCGCGACGACGGGCCGCCCCGGTACGTCACAGAGACAAAGGAGGGCCGCAAGGGCTGCAGGTCGAGGAGCGTCTCGACGAGACGAGCCTGCTCGGCGTCGTTTTTCGGCGGGAAGAACTCGAACGAGTATGTCCGCCCGGCGGCTAAGAGGTCGGAGACCTTCGTCATAATTACAGTAAAGGAGCGCTCCGGAGGCCCAGCGATACCTCGGCTGCTGCGACCGCGTTGCGCAGCAGCATGGCCACGGTGGTTACGCCGACGCCCCCCAGGCGGGGAGTGACCCACCCGGCGACCTCCGCGCAACGTTCGTCGACGTCTGATATCACCCTCTTGCCCTCCCAGGTCAGGCCGCCCCCCATGACGCACGAACCGGCGGCGATGACGTCCGGCGTGATCATGTTCGGCACGCCGGCCGCCCCCACCACGATGTCGGCCCGGCGGGTGTACTCGGCCCAGTCCTTCACTCCGGTGTGCACCACCGTAACGGCGGCGTTGCCGCCCGGCTCCTTTAGCGACAGGAGGAGTGCCAGCGGCCGGCCCAGCGTCGGCCCCCGGCCGACGATTACCACAGACCGCCCCTCAACGGGCACGCCGTAGTACTCCAGCATGGCCTGGACGCCGAGCGGCGTCCCTGGCCGCGGGTGGCCTCGCTCGCCGAGGGTGAGATAGCCGAGGTTGACGGGGTGCAACCCGTCCACGTCCTTGGCCGGGTTCATGCGGGCCAGGGCCTCGGCGTAGTCGAAGCCGGGGGGGACCGGGTTTTGGATCAGGAACCCGTCGACCGCGCCGTCGTCATTGAGCCGTTCGACGGCTTGCAGGAGGTCCTCCTGCTTGGCTGTGGCCGGGATGCGTACGTCAAATGAGCCGATCCCGAAGCGCTCGCTGACCTCATGCTTCCGGGCCACATAGTGAACGCTGGGCGGGTCGTCACCCACAAGTATGGTACCGAGGCCAACGGTCTTGCCCGCCGCGGCGAGCCTCTCAACGCCCACCGCCACCGAAGCCAATACAGCATCGGCCACGGGCGCGCCGGACATGACGATTGCCGACATGCTGCTCCTTCTAGTGCCTGAACTGCCGTTCGCCCGTGAAAACCATAGCAATCCCGTGTTCTTCTGCGGCCGCAATTACCTCCGGGTCGCGAACCGAGCCGCCCGGCTGGACCACGCTGGAGACTCCGGAGGCGGCGAGAGCATCGAGCCCGTCCCTGAAGGGAAAGTAGGCATCGCTGGCGGCCGCCCCCCCCTTCGCCCGTCCAGCGGCGCGCGCCGCCGCCAACTCTCCAGGGGAGACCCGGTTCGGCTGGCCCCCGCCGATGCCGACCGCCATACCGTTGTTCGTAAGCACGATGGCGTTGGACTGGACGGCGGCGCATACCCGCCAGGCCAGCTGGAGGTCGGTCCAGTTTTCGTCGTTCGGTGTGTTGCTGGTGACGACTCGCCACGAGGCCGGGCCGCGGGCCAGACGATAGGGATCCTGTACGAGCCATCCTCCGCTCACTTGGCGGACGTGCCAACGGTCAGAACCGGGAGCGGGAGCAGAGAGGACGCGCATGTTCTTGCGCTTGGACGCAAAAAGGGATAACGCCCCCTCACTATATTGCGGGGCTATTACGACGTCGGCCTTGGCATTGCCCACCATGACGGCGGCCAGTTCCTCGTCGACCGGCCCGGACAGAGCCACTATGCCGCCGAAAGCTGACGTCGGGTCGCCTTCGAACGCCTTCTCGTAGGCATCCATTAAATTGCCGGCCAGGGCCGCCCCGCACGGGTTGGCATGCTTGACCACGACGGCCGCCGCCGGGCCCAGGTCGGAAATTTCGTGTACCAAGGCCCACGCCGCGTCGGCGTCATAAAGGTTGAGGTAGGAAAGTTCCATACCGCCGTGCTGGACCACCTCGTCCCACCAGCTGCGCTCACCAATGGCGCGGTAGCGGGCGCCGCGCTGGTGAGGGTTCTCGCCGTAGCGCAGGGGTTGGGCCAGTTCCAGCGCCAGGTGGAGGGTGGCGGGGAGGGACGGCTCGCCGCCTGCCGGCGCTGTTGCCGACATCTGATCGTCGAACCAACCGACTATGGCGGCGTCGTAACCCGCCGTGTGCGCGAAGGCTTTTCTGGCCAGACGAAGTCGGGCGGCGTCGTCCAACGTGCCCGTTGCCTGCAGACCTTCGAGCACGGCCCCGTAGTCCGCCGGGTCAACGACCACGGCAACGTGGGCCCAGTTTTTCGCCGCAGCCCGCAGTAAGGTCACGCCGCCAATGTCGATCATCTCGACAGACGGCTCGGACCGGAACGGGTAAAGGTTGCACACAACCAGCCCTATCGGTTCGATCTCGTGCTTTTGGAGATCGGCCATGTGGTCCGGGTTGGCGCGGTCGGCCAAGATGCCGGCGTGGAGCCGCGGATGAAGCGTTTTGACCCGGCCACCCAGCATTTCGGGCGACCCCGTTACCGTTTCGACCGTGGTGCGGAGGACACCGGCGTCACTCAATGCGGCCGCGGTTTTCCCGCTCGCCACGAGCTCGTAACCAAGTCCTGACAATCCCTGGGCGAATTCTTCCAGGCCAGTTTTGTCGTAAACCGATAAAATGGCTTTCACGGATCGCCTCCTTCGGCCCGCTCGCTCGTCTGCCAGCTGGCCCATAAAACGTCTGATGGTGTCGGGGTAGAGGCGACGTTCCACCCTCTTTATCCGTTCGTGGAGGGCCTCTTCTGTGTCGCCCGGCGACACGGGAACCTCCTCCTGAGCGAGGATAGAGCCCTCGTCGACGGTATTGGTGGCTATATGCACCGTCATCCCTGTTACGGCTACGCCAGCGGCCAGCGCGTCACGAACGGCGTGCCAGCCTTTGAACGCCGGCAGTAACGCGGGGTGGGTGTTCAGCACCCTTCCAGGGAACGCGCCGAACATCTCCGGGCTCAGAATGGTCCCGAAACCGGCCATAGCCACCACATCGATGTTGAAGCCCTCCAGTACCCGCACGAGCCGGTGCGTGTAGGAGACGCGGTCGAAGGCGGGGCCAAAGCTGTCGCGCCGTACCAGTTCGGAAGCTACGCCGGCCGTCTTGGCCACCTCGAGCGCCCGGCACTCGCGGTCGGCCACGACGACGCTTATGCGCAGGCCGGCCTGGATGGCGGCCTCCAGGAGCGTGCCGGTCCCCGAGGCCAGGACGCCAAGGCGGGGTTCGTCCACGCGGGCGTCACCAATGGGAGCCGGATCAATGGAGGCCGGATCAATGGGGCCCGGGCTCGCCATGCTTAGAACATACCCGCTGCCGGCGGGATGACCATCCCCCGGGGTAGCTCTGCCCACCGTGGACACGACCCACTTGATCGCCCAATGCGGGCACGGGCCGTCTTTGCGTTCGTGGCCGCTGAATGCGCGGGCGGTGGGCCGATACCGCGGGGAAACGGCCGTAATCGGCACCGGCGCGTGCCTGGACCACCGAGAAACTCAACCCGCGGTTGATTTTCCACAATTGCAACGGTGGCCGCCATTATCGGTATTACGGCCAGTTATTGGATCGTGGTCATGGTGTTTCTCCTTAAGTGCCCGCAGGTGACAAGCTGGGGGACAAGGTCAAGGTCACAAACTATGGGTCCTTCCGGTAGCAGCTCGCCCTTTGGCGGTAGCTTTCGGTGGTGACCGCTACCCCGCACGAGCCGTTCCCCCCCAGGTACAGGTTGTTCCCGGCGGAGCCTTCGGTGCGCGAACTGGCCGTAAAACTCTACGACCTGGTCGCCGGGCTCCCGCTCATCTCGCCGCATGGTCATGTGGACGCGGCGGTCCTGGCCGATGACGAACCGTACTCTGACCCGGTCGCCCTCCTGGTCCGGCCCGACCATTACGTGCTCCGCCTGCTCCACGCCCACGGTGTGCCTCTGACGGAGTTGGGCGTGCCCGACCGCACCCAGCTTCGGCCGGTCGCCGAGCCGCGAGAGGTGTGGCGTCAACTGTGCCGTCATTGGCCGGCGTTTCGAGGTACGGTCATGCGCCTGTGGTTGGAGGACGAGCTGTCCGACCTGTTCGGCATCGACCGCCCGCTCCACGAGAAGTCGGCTGACGAAACGTACGACCAGATCGACGAGCGTCTGCGCACGCCCGAGTACCGGCCCCGGGCGCTGTACCGGCGTTTCCGTCTCGAGGTCCTGGCCACAACGGACTCCCCGGCAGACGATCTTGCCGCCCACATCAGGTTGCGCGACGACCCGTCATGGGAGGGGCGGGTGGTGCCGACGTTCCGGCCCGATTTTCTCACCGACCCCTCGCGGTCGGCCGGGTGGGGCGAGCTGGTTGATGACCTGGAGGCGGTAACGGGCATCAGCACCGGCAACTATCGCGGTTTCGTTGCCGCCCTTGAAGCCCGACGGGCTGCGTTCAAAGAACTCGGGGCCACAGCCACCGACCACGGGCAGCTCTCGGCTGAAGCGGTAGAACTTTCGGAATGGGAGGCGTCGCGCCTCTACGACCGCCTCCGCCAGGGCTCGCGTGAGGGTGGTGACGCGGCCAGCTTCCGTTCCCACATGCTTATGGAAATGGCGAGGATGTCGGCCGACGACGGCCTCGTTATGCAAATCCATCCCGGTGTCCAGCGCGGCCACGATACGGACGCTCTGGCTCGTTTCGGCCCCGACCTCGGCGCCGATTTCCCCGTCCCGACCGGCTTTACCGCCGCACTCCAGCGCCTGCTCACCAGGTTTGGCTCGACCCCAGCTTTCAGGGCCGTCGTTTTTACCGTCGACGAGACGGCGTTCTCCCGCGAGCTGGCCCCGATGGCCAGCTATTATCCCGGGCTCTGGTTGGGAGCTCCCTGGTGGTTCCTCGACGCCCCGGATGCCATGTCGAGGTTCTGGGCCGCGGTCACCGAGAGCGCCGGGTTTGGCAAGTTGGCCGGCTTCGTGGACGACACTCGGGCCTACTGTTCCATACCGGCCCGGCACGACCTGGCCCGCCGAGCGCATTGCGCTTTTCTGGCCCGTCTGATGGCCGAGCACCGCCTCGACGCCGACGATGCCAGCGAGCTGGCCGTCGATTTTGCCTACCGTCTGCCCAAGACCGTTTTTCGCCTTGGCTGAGCGGGGCCTGCCGGCCACTGCATGTGGACCGTTAGGCCGAGTGTGGGGTGGCGGCGTCACAAAGGCGCCCTTGGTAGCCTTAGCCTCCAGCGCCCGGCCAAGGGCGTCGCGAAATGCGGTTCGCTCGCCTGGAGCGGGCGAACCTGTCCACCGGCAAAACCCGCACTGCCTTGGGGTAAGTACGGGCTTAGAGCAAGTGCCTAGCAAGCAGCGGAGGAGCGAGTAGCCCGTGGTACGACGGCCAGAGCCGGGCCCCGGAGGCCCACAATCGCGGACATCGCTCAAAGGGCCGGTGTCTCGAAGGGTTCAGTCTCTTATGCGCTCAATGACCGGCCCGGGGTGTCCGAACCGACCCGCCGGCGCATCCTGGCCATTGCCGAAGAGGTCGGGTGGCACCCCAACCGGGCGGCGCGGGCGCTATCGGCGGCGCGCTCGGGCGCGTGCGGCTTAGCCCTGGCCAGGCCGGCCCGGACGTTGGCGTACGAACCGTTCTTCGCAGAACTGCTCTCTGGCATCGAAGCCGAGCTCTCGGCGCGACAAGTAGCGCTCATGCTCCAGATCGTCGAGGACGTTGAGGCGGAGACCGTCGCCCTGCGGCGGTGGTGGGCGGAACGACGGGTCGACGGCGTCCTGCTGGTCGACCTCCGTATGGATGACCCGAGGGTGCCCCTGGTCGAGGAGCTCGGCCTGCCGGCAGTGATAGTTGGAGGACCGGGCCCCACGGGATCGCTCCCCTTCTTCCCTGGTGGCGACGCCAATGGTGTGTGCCAGATCGTGCAGCACCTCGTGATGCTGGGCCATCGGCGCATCGACCGCGTGGCCGGCTCCCCGGAGTTCGCCCATACCCAACTGAGGACCGAGGTTTTCGAAGAGGCTCTGGCCCGGGCCGGAGCCAGCGGGGGCGTGATGACGACCGATTACTCGAGTGCCGCCGGGGCTGATGCCACTCGGCAGCTCCTGTCTAGTTCGTCCGCCCCTACCGCCATCGTCTACGACAGCGACTTGATGGCTGTAGCGGGCCTGAGCGAAGCACAGGAAATGGGGACCGATGTCCCGGGTGAGCTCTCGATCGCCTCCTTCGACGATTCTCTGATTTGCGGGGTGGTACGGCCTTCGCTCACTGCTTGCGCCCGGGACGTGGTGGGTTACGGCGCGCGAGGCAGCGCGCGCTCTCATATCCCTGGTCGAGGACGAGCCTATCCCCGCTTACGTCGTGGAGCCGCCGAGGCTTGTACTGAGAGCGAGTACGGCTCCCCCACCTCGCCCGGCCGCCGCCCGCGGCCGGCGACGCACGCGGCGCATAATTGCGCCTGCGGCCGAACAAAGCGGATAAAAGGAATACCCTCCTAAATCACCCCTTCGCCTGGCGTCAGCCGTTCTCGCACCGCCGCTCGATTTACAGCCGACTTTTTTTAATTCTTATTTTTTGGCCGTAGAGGCGGGGCTGCCTTGACCGGTTCAGCTGGCGTGCTTATTCTGTGCAGTGCCTGGACTGAACCGGGTAAGTAACAGACTGCATCGAGGGGGCAGCGTGGGCTGTAGCGGTGGCAAACAGGCCTCAGTGGGGATTTCCACCGGGCTCGGCTGCCAGCGCCGGGCCAGCACCGGAGGGCAAACAGGAAGAGGCGCCAACGTCGCGATTCCTCGGTTTCGCGTCACCCAAATCCGCCGCCCAGGGCTGCTCCTCGCCACGGGTCGGGCGTCCACCCGCCCAGATCCTCCCCGCAATATTCGGACTGGAGCGAGAGAGCCCGCTGGCCCGGAAGGGCTAGGTACCGGGGGCCTTTTGGGCCAGCACACGAGACAAGGAGCAGGTACAAAATGGTCATAAGCAAGAGGAAGGCGGTTACCCGTGCGGGTGCTGCCCTTACCGCGGCCGCCCTTGTGGTGCCGCTGATGAGCGCCGTCGCTGCTAGCCCGGCCTCTGCCGCCAGAGCCCCGAGCATCACGAGCTTCCCGCGCTCCGAGACCCTCTATACGAGCGGGACGGCTTACTCGCCGCCCAGCAACTGGAACCCCCTGGACACCGGCAGCCGCTACACGGGCACGATGGGGCTACTTTACGAGACGCTGTTCCTCTATGACCCGATCCACAACAAGTACCTCCCGTGGCTGGCCACCTCAGGGAGCTGGACGGGTCCCTCCACATACACGATGCAGGTCCGCAACAACGTGAAATGGAGCAATGGCTCGTCGCTCACGGGCGCCGATGTCGCCTACTCGATCAACCTGGCCAAGGCCAACCCGGCCGTCCCCTACAGCAACCTGGGCCAGTACCTCTCGGGCCGGGCGCGGTGGCCAGCGGCAACACGGTCACGGTCCATTTCACCAGTCCCGCTCCGTACGCGGCCTGGCAGAACTACCTGTGGAACCAGCCCGTACTGCCCCAGAGCGCCTGGTCGAAACTGTCCGGCACAGATCAGGTCACGGCCGCCAACACCAGCCCCGTCAGCAGCGGGCCGATGACGCTCGTGCCCGGGGGGTACAACCAGACCGAAGCCTGCTACCAGGACAACCCGAACTGGTGGGGCAAGACCCAGTTGGGCCTGTCGTTCCACTTCAAGTACCTGTGCGACGTGGTTAACGGCTCCAACAACGTCGAGTTGTCCGCGCTTCTCAGCAGCAACATTGACTGGAGCAACAACTTCCTGCCGGGCATCAACACCTTGATGACCATCGGCGGCAACAATTTCATCCAGACCTACTACCCGTCGGCCCCGTACATGTTGTCGGCCAACACGGCATGGCTGGAGCTGAACACGTCCAAGGCGCCGATGAACAACGTCAACTTCCGCCGGGCGGTGGCTGACGCCATCAACCCGCAGAACATCGTGAGCGGCGTCTATACGGGCATCGTCGAGGGTGCCAACCCGGTCGGCCTGCTGCCCAACCTGGACAGCTTCCTCAACCAGAGCGCCGTACACAAGTACGGCTTCAGCTACAACGTCGGCAAAGCGAAGGCCTTCCTCAAGGCTTCGGGTTACCACGGCCAGAAGCTGACCCTCGAAGTACCTGACGGCTGGACCGACTGGATGGCCGCCATCCAGATCATTTCCCAGCAGCTGAACCGCGTCGGCATCAAGGTCAGCCCGATCTACCCGTCGGCCAACGCCCGGACGTCCGACCAGGCCAAAGGCACCTTTGACATGGAAATAAACAACGACGTCGGTGCCAGCTCTGACCCGTGGAGCTACTTCGACCACGTCTACCAGCTCCCCATCGGCGGCGCCAGCAACGAAGAGGCCGCCGGCCTCAACATCGAGCGCTTCAGCGACCCGTCCGCCTGGAAGTTGGTAGAGCAGGCCAGCACCACCCCGTCCTCCGACACCGCAACGCTCCACGGTATATACGGCACCCTCGAGAAGGATTTCCTCCAGGAACTGCCCGAGATCCCGCTGTGGTACAACGGCGCCTGGTTCCAGGGCAACGACACCTACTGGAAGGACTTCCCGTCCAGCACCACCTCCGCCGACCAGAACGTACCGGTCATGTGGGGTGGGTACCTCGGGGCCATGACGACCGTTTACGCGCTGGCTGCCCTCCGGCCCGCAAAGTTGGCCGGCTAACCACAACTTCCTGCACCGGACCAGGGGCCCACCGCGACATCGCCGGAGCGGTGGGCCCGCTGGCCCTAGGTACGACCCCGACCAGACGGACCAACCAGAGGGACTAACCAGAGGAAATAGTGACTCGTTACTTCGCAAGGAAGTTCGCCACTTACGTGCTGGCCTTCTGGTTCGGCGCGACCATCGACTGGCTCATACCACGTCTCATGCCGGGCGACCCCGTCCAGGCCTACCTGAACAAGTTTGCCACCGGGTCGGGCGGGACGGTTGCGCCGGGGCCGTGGCAACACCTGTACGCCGTGTTCGCGAAAGCCTTCGGGCTGAACGTTCCTTTATGGGACCAGTACTTGCATTTCTGGGACGGCATCGTGCACGGCAACATGGGGGTCAGTATTTACGACTTCCCGACTCCTGTGGTCCACCTCATAAAGGACGCCCTCCCTTATACGCTGGCCCTGCTCATCCCGGCTATCACCCTCAGCTATATCCTCGGGAACCGTCTCGGGGCGGCGGCCGCTCGCCGCAAATCGCTCGACAACACGGTCCTGCCTCTTGGTTACGTCTTCCAGGCGTCCCCCTACCCCTGGTTGGCGCTGGCGATGGCGTTCTACCTGGGCGCCTACGCCCATTGGTTCCCGGTCGAAGGCGGGTTCCAGGAGACCTTGTTGCCCGGCGCCAACTGGACCTTCGTCTGGAGCGCCGTCCAGCACTGGTTCCTGCCGTTCCTGACTATCTTCTTGGTGAGCTTCGGCGGCTGGGCGATCGGTATGCGCAACCTCGTCATCTACGAGCTGGAGACGGACTACGCCCGGTACCTACGTTCCCTCGGAGCTTCTGAACGGTTGGTGCGCAAGTACGCCTACCACAATGCCGTCCTCCCCCAGCTGTCCGGGTTGGCCCTGGCGCTCGGCGTAGTGGTAGGAGGGAGCATCGTCACCGAGATCGTTTTCCAGTACCCGGGCCTTGGCCACCTCATCTATGAGGCGATCACCTATCAGGACTACTTCCTGCTGCAGGGGATTTTCCTGTTCATCATCATCGGGGTGTGCATCGCCAACTTCGTCATCGATATCGTCTATGTGTTAGTCGACCCCCGGGTCCGAATTAGCATGCAGGGGGCGTAGTCATGAGCCTGGTGAGGCCCCCCGAGGGCACCGTAGCTGAACCGGGACCAACGATCACCGCTCCCACCGGCGCCCAGGTCCCGGCGGCCGTCACGGGGCCGACAACCGCGGTCAGCCCAGGTCGCGTTCCGGGACGGCGCTGGGAGTTCTTATACTTCGCACTCCGCAACAAGAAGCTGATGCTGGGCCTTTCTGTCGAGGCGGCGTTCGTCCTGCTGGCCATCTTCGGCCCGTACATCGCTCCCTACGGGCCCGGCAAGTTTGTCGCTCCGGCACACCTGCACCCGTCGTGGCAGCATTTGTTCGGGACCACTTTCTTCGGAGAGGACGTTTTTTCCCAGATGCTCTACGCGTTACGGGACAGCTATCTGGTGGGGTTCCTGGGGGCGCTGTTTGCGGGGACAGTGGGGCTCCTGGTCGGGTTCACGGCCGGGTGGCGAGGCGGGCTGATCGACGAGATCCTGCAGTTGTTCACCAACATCATCGTCATGATCCCTGCGCTGGTACTGCTGATCGTCATCGGCGCTTATTTGAAGACCCACAGTGCCTTTTTCGAAGGTATTTTCATTGGCCTGACCACTTGGCCGTGGGTGGCGAGGGCGGTGCGAGCCCAGACCTTCACGCTCAAAGAACGTGACTTCGTCGACCTGGCCCGGTTATCGGGCAAGCGCGGCGTGAGCATCGTGACCAAAGAGATCGCGCCGAACATGGCTTCGTACCTGTTCCTGGTGTTCATCCTGCTGTTCGCCAGCTCCATGCTGATCGCGGTGAGCTACGACTTCCTGGGACTGGGGCCGACGAACACGGTTTCACTGGGAGACATGATGAACAACGCCATGCTGTGGAGCTCCCTCCAGCTGCATACGTGGTGGTGGTTCATACCCCCCGGCGCCGCCATGACGATCATGGTCGCTGCTTTACTGATTGCCAACGTCGGCCTCGACGAGGTTTTCAACCCCAAGTTGAGGGACACATGAGCCTGAACGTCGATAATCTGCAGATCTCGTACCGGACTCTAAGCGGCGATGTAAAAGCAGTCGACGGCGTCAGTTTCTCCATCGCGGACGGCGAGATCATGGGTCTGGCCGGCGAGTCAGGCTGCGGGAAGTCAACCCTGGGGAACAGCCTGATATTCATGGAGGGCCGCATGAAGCAGGTGGGCGGCCAGGTCGAACTGGACGGCAAGCGGTTGCCCATTTCGAACAGCCGGGCCATGGCCGGCTACCGCCTACGCGACGTCTCGCTCATTCCTCAGTACGCTATGAGCGCGCTGAACCCGACCAGGAAGATCGGGCGCATGGCGGCCGAGCTGCTGAAGTCGCGCGGGGTGCGTTACAACACCGTGCTACCGGAGTTCAAACGGCGTATAGACCTGGTGGGCCTGCCCGAAAACGTCCTTCAGATGTACCCGTTCGAGTTGTCGGGAGGCATGCGCCAGAGAGTTACAATGGTGCTTTCCACGCTGCTCGACCCCTCGCTTCTCATCGCCGACGAGGTCACCTCCGCTCTCGACGTCTCCACGCAGCGCGCGGTGGGAGAGATGCTGATGGAGTTCAGGCAGCGCCGCTTCGTGAAGAGCATGATCGTCATCACCCACGACCTGTCCGTCCTCGCTCAGATAGCCGAC
Source organism: uncultured Acidimicrobiaceae bacterium (assembly GCA_963750465.1). Lineage (GTDB taxonomy): Bacteria > Actinomycetota > Acidimicrobiia > Acidimicrobiales > Palsa-688 > Fen-671. The sequence goes on along the minus strand of CAVVRE010000037.1, from coordinate 431,095 downwards.
ACCATCCTCGTTATGTATGCCGGCAAGCTGGCCGAGAAGGCCGATGCCGCCACCATCGTTGGTTCACCCCTCCACCCCTACACGCAGATGTTGTTGGCGTCACTACCTGAGGTTGGAGTGCGCTACACCGACGCCGCCCTGATCGGGATCCCGGGCCGTCCACCTTCTCTTCTCGACCCCCCGACGGGCTGCCGCTTCAGGGCGCGGTGCCCGTTCGCCTTCGAAAAGTGCGCCGAGGAGCCCCCCTTCCTCGAACTGAAAAAGGGCCACCAGGTGGCGTGCTGGAGGGCGATGCAGGAGGTGGCTCCCGTGCCAGTGGCCCCCGTCCCGGTGGCGGAGCCTCAGGAAGTCAAGCAATGAGCATGCTTCAGATCGACAGGGTCTCGAAGATCTACAAGTCGGGCACGTTCGGGGGGGGCTTTAAACTGGCCCTGCAGCAGGTGAGCTTCGGCATCGACCGCGGCGAGGTCGTCTCGCTCATCGGCGAGAGCGGGAGTGGTAAGTCGACCCTCGGCAAAATAGTGCTCCGCCTGGCGCCGCTTTCCGCCGGCCGGGTCATGTTCGAGAGCACTGATGTCGTAGGGCTGCAGAAGAAGCAACTGCGCGAGTACTACCGTCATGTGCAGGGAGTGTTCCAGGACCCGTTCAGCTCGTACAACCCGCTGTACAAGGCGGACCGGGTATTCGAGATGCTGCGCCCGGCGTACTTTTCGGACCTCTCCCGCCGGGACTGGGAAGCCAAAGTGGCTTCGGCGCTCGAGGCGGTATCGCTCAACCCCGCTGACGTGTTGAACAAGTTCCCTCATCAACTGTCCGGGGGGCAACAGCAGCGCCTCTTGGTGGCCCGTGCCCTGCTCCTGGAGGTCAAGCTGCTCATCGCTGACGAGATCATCAGCATGCTCGACGCCTCGACCCGGGTGGACGTGCTCAACATGCTGGTCGGCTTGAAAAACCGCGGGCTCGGTATCCTCTTCATCACCCATGACCTGTCACTCGGCAATTACATAAGCGACAAAACGGTGATCTTGCGCAGGGGCGTCGTACTCGAAATGGGGCTTACGCAAAAGGTGTTCGGGAACCCCCAACATCCTTATACCAAGAGCCTCCTCACCGCGGTGCCGCAGCTGCACAGGAAGTGGGACCGCACCGACGTCGGTGCTTTGGTCGGCGCCGCGTCCACCAATAGGCCCGCCAATGGTTCGGCCACCCATCGCGTCGCCAGCATCCCTCAGATCCAGCAGGCCGGCGAAATGGAAGAACTCGACGCCCATCTGGGTGAAAACGAGCTTGCCGGCATGGAGCGCGAGCGCTTTTCGAAGGGCTGGGCCAGCGCTGCTTTCGGCGCTCAGGGTACGTCTGATGAAGCCCTGAAGGGCCCCAGGCCTAGTCTTATGGACATGCCCGACTCTCCTTGGGGGCGTCGCGGACCGCGGCCTAACAAGGCGCGCGCCGAGGCGCTGCTCCTCAACCAGGCCCCTCCGAAGCTGGTCGAGTGCGAGGCAGGCCATTTCGTAGCCGTTGGGGACACCCACTAAGAGCGGGGTATACAAGTGACGGATGTCAAGATCTTCGGTCAGCAGGAACTGCCCAACCTCCCGTGGGAGGACCGCCCCGCGGGGGCGTCGGGGCCGCTATGGCGCTACTCCGACAACCCCGTCATACGCAGGGACCTGATACCGAAGTCCAACAGCATATTCAACAGCGCCGTCGTCCCTTTCGAGGACCGTTTTGCCGGCGTTTTCCGCTGTGACGACTGGACCAGGCGTATGGAGCTGCATGTGGGGTTTTCCCCTGACGGCCTCGATTGGGAGATCGCTCACGAGCCACTCGAGTTCATTTCCGACGACCGGGAGGTCGGTAGGTTCGTTTACGGCTACGACCCGCGCGTAGTCCGTATTGACGAGCGTTACTACGTCACATGGTGCAACTGGTACCACGGCCCAACGATCGGCTTGGCCTGGACAGACGATTTTCGGAGCTTCCATCAGAAAGAAAATGCTTACCTGCCTTTCAACCGGAACGGTGTGTTGTTCCCCCGTAAGATAGACGGACGCTTCGCCATGCTGTCGCGGCCTTCGGACAACGGGCACACGCCGTTTGGCGACATTTTCTACAGCGAGAGCCCCGACCTGTGCTTCTGGGGCAAGCACCGCCACGTCATGAGCCCGGTGACTAACACCTGGCAATCGACCAAGGTGGGTGGAGGCCCGGTCCCGATAGAGACCTCTGAGGGGTGGCTACTCCTGTACCACGGGGTCCTCACGTCCTGCAATGGGTACGTGTACAGTGCCGGCGTGGCGCTCCTCGACCTGGACGAGCCGTGGAAGATCATCGCTCGGTCGGCGCCGTACGTGCTCTGCCCGCAAACGGCTTACGAGCGCGTGGGTGACGTACCTAACGTCGTGTTCCCGTGCGCCATGTTGTGCGACGAGCCCACCGGTCGGCTGGCGATATATTATGGCGCCGCTGACACCGTAACCGCCTTGGCATTCGGTTACGTCTCGGACCTGGTTGAGTTCGCCAAGGGCCAATCCCTGTAACTCAAAACGTTCAGCCTGCCGCCGTCAAGAGCTTGGCGGAGTCCGGCGTACTGTTAGGGTCGGGGCGGACTCCGGCCGGGCAGTCCGTGAATATTGCTCCGTTGATGTTCCAGTTCTGGGGTGCCGCCTTATTGTCCTGCGGTAAATAAGCCCTGTACTCCTCTTGGCTGGCGAACCAGTAAAAAGGTCGCCTCAGGTTGGCAAAACCGCTCGGGAAAAACGTGGTTAGGTCGTCATGGGCTTTGTTCGTGTGCACCTCACCTGCGACCGGGCTGTCGCTTGAATACGTCGACGCCAGGATCGTCCAACCCGTGGGCTGCCAACCCTTGCCCCTGTCCTCGACCTGCAGGAACAAAGTGCTCTCAGGGTTGTCGGCGTCGCTGCGGTGGCGGAACACGTACACGGTCCAGGATATGTACACGCCTTCGGGAGCAAGAGCGAACGGCTCGCGGAAGCTGAACCTGACCGTTAGCCCCCCCGAGTGCGGGACCAGGCTGACCGAAGCCAACGACGGGACTGACGTAACGTGCGGGTCGCCCTGAACTGTCAAGGTCCGCTGGGGGTTCGTGCAGTTAAAGGCGGCGGCACCGGCCCGGGCACTTAGGACATTGCGCGTGGATTGGGTTGAGAGCGTGTGCCCGGGGCTCACGGCCAAAAAGGCCGGGACGGCGAAGAGCAAAGCCCATTGACTGATTGGCGCGCTCACGCTTGAAGTCTACAGGGCTGTTCCGGCCCGAAAAAGCCCAAAGGAACGTCATTCGGGCAATAGGAAAACGTCGTCGGGCGCCACGTACTTTCGTAAAACGCCGGTCGCCCCGGTCAAACGAGCATACGCACCTCCGAGGGCAGCCGGTCCAGGTCCGGGGCAGCCGGTCCAGGGGCAGCCGAACTGGTGCCGATCTGTGTCATTACGACGGCCGCCTCGCCCGGTTGTCTGAGACAATGGAGGCGTGAGCTCCCGGGGACAGCCTGATGCCGCAGAAGGGTGGGACCGCCATTGAGCAATGACGGCGGGCTGCAATTGTCCGTCAGAGGCGAGGCCCGCCAAACGGTGGCACCGGACTCCGCCGAGGTTGCCGGCCGGGTGATGGTGGCGCAGCCGACGAAGCCAGACGCCGTGGGCGCGGCTGCGGCGGTGCTGGCCGAGCTCACGGATAGCCTGGCCCGCTTGGGCGGCGTGCCCCTAACGGTCGAGACGGCCAGAGCGCCGCTCACGTGGGCGGCCTATTCGATGACCACATATGTCGAGAGGGAGCACAATCCGGTCACCGGGCGGGCGGAGCCGACGGGCCGGGTCATCGCATCGGTGAACGTGACCGTGATCGTCCGCGATTTTGGCCTGCTGGACGGGCTTGGTGTAGTCTTCGCCCGTCAGGAGGACTTCTTCGTCGACGGCGTGGGCTGGCATGTGGACGAGGACAACCCGGCCTGGGCGGTTGTCCGCACTGCGGCCATCGAGGCCGCTGTCCGCAAGGGGCGGGACTACGCCGCCGCGCTGGGCAGCTCGCTGACCGGCGTGGAGCACATCGCCGACACTGGCCTCCTGGGCGCTAGCGGGCCGTCGGTCCCGCTGGCCGTGACCGCATCGAGGATGCTGGCCAGCGCCATCGGGCCCGGCGACGACCAGGACGCTCCCTCGCTCGACCCGGTCCCGCAGGAACTCATGGCTGTTATTGAGGCCCGTTTCAGAGCGTCTTCTGTCCTGGTGACCTGACCCGGCGCAGTACTGGAAAGTACGAACGACCCGGTTTTACCTAGCCTCGGCCCCGCGACGGCCCGTGAGGTCGGCCCAAACCAGCCGGCCATTATCGACCGGCAGCGTCCCCCACTCTTTGGCCACAGCCGCGACCAGGCCCAGCCCTCGGCCCGACGAGGCCATTAATGTCGGCGGCTTGTCCACCCATTCCCACGTGCCGTCGTCCAGGACCGACACGCGGGCCCCGTCCCCTAGGCGGGTGACCGCCACTGTGAAGCCGGAATGGGCGTGGACAACGGCGTTGGTCGCCAGTTCGGTGACCACCAGAGCGGCATCCGCCATGAGTTCGTCGTCAGCGGAGACTTTCAAGGCCTCGACCACGAATCGCCGGGCCTGGCGAGGGGAATGCAGGCTGGCCGGAAAGTGGTGCGAAAGCTCGTTCGGTTTAGCTCTCCACAATTCGCTAGCCGCCGGCGCCTCCGTTAGGACGACCGAATGGAGCCGGTGGAGCTCGGAGAGCACCCCGGCGTGGTCGACGCCCGCCAAAGGTCCGTCGTGGTACGCACAAAACAAGGAGAAAGGAAATTCGCGGCCGAGGTCGACCAAGAGCCGTTCGAGTTGGACAACTGCATTTACCTGGCCGGCCTTCCACAATAGGTCGACCATCTCGCCGTAGATGTGCACAGGACCGCCGCGGCCTACTGCTCGACGAACATGGCCACTTATGACCGCACGGAACAGATCGGGGCGCGGTCCATAACCCACCAGGAACTGGTCCATTGTTTCTTGTGCGTCCAAAGAGATGACCCTGCCGTCGAGGAACGCCAGCGGCACGTCGACCCCGGCCGACGCCAGGCCCTTTTCGAGGACCACCCGATGCGGGGCGGTGGTCACCATTATGGCGACGCCGCCCGCCTCAAGGGCACTAAGTAGGTACTCGACTACGCTTTCAGTCAGCTCACGGTAATCTTCGTAGAACCGGGCGATGTGGTCGGACGGTAGCGCTGTAGCCGATACATCCCGGGCAGCCACCAATTTCCCCCCGGGAGGCGGCGACATTCTGCTCACATCATACTTCCGCGACGATCACGACGAGCTCAATGCCACTTTCTCACCCCACGGCCGACCGTTTCAGGCCAATACAGTTCTTACCTCGCGTCATTCGGCCTACACCGGCTGAATTTCAATTCCCTCTACCGTGGCTTACCTGTTTGTCACCGGGCCACTCCCCGGTAGCACGTTGGATCCCCACGGCGCCCCCGCGATCAACGGCTGCCCTTACAAGCCCGAAAATGGCTCCTTGTAGCGCGGCGGCGGCTAAGACCTCCCCCCAGGTCCGACCCTCCTCGGTCGCCGTCGGGACCTCGCCCCGGCGGCCCGTCAGCGTCCACAGACGCCTGAAGATAAAGCTCGCTATCAGCCCTCCCGGTACGCCGACCACCCACCCGAGGGGCTTGTAAATCAACTTCGTCATAGCTCCACCGTGCTCTTTCATCCCGTCCGCGCTCTTTCGTCCAGTCCTCCTGGTTTCGCTCGTCGCCGGCCTTCAACCTCTATACCCATCACCGCCGCTAGCGAACCCAGGCTTGAACCACGCCTGTCCGGGTGGGCATAAGCTTCGGGTCAGTACGTACAGCTCATCCGGTCACGGGCCACACGGGTCGCATACGTCCTGGCCCGAGCCGATTTCGGCCCGAACGAGTGTGGACGGCGCGCGCCATGGGTAGGCGTAGTCGAGTACCGGAATCGCGGTGCCGCACTTGCCCTGACGATCCGCGGTGAAGGCCCGACCATCCGCGGAGAAGGGAGGTCTCGTTGACCACAAGATCCATAATTGTTGTCGTCATCGTTGCCGCCGCGGTTTTGGCATTGTTGGGAGCCGTCCTTGTCATTTTCCGCCGGCAAGGCCAGCGACGCGCGCTACGGGACCAGTTCGGTCCCGAGTACTCCCGCACCGTGGGCCGCACCGGTAGTAAAAAACGGGCCGAGGCCGATCTCAAGAACCGCCTTGGCCAACGGGAGAGCCTGGCCATCCAGCCCCTCGGCCCCGCCCAACGGGACCGCTACCAACAGGAATGGCGCCAAGTGCAGGCCACTTTCGTGGATGCCCCCGGCACGGCTCTGGGCCAAGCGGACTCGCTTATTACCAGGGTTATGATCGCCCGCGGTTATCCGGTGCAGGATTTCGAAGAACAGGCCGATCTCGTATCGGTCGACCACCCGCAAGTCGTCGAACATTACCGTCGGGCTCACGGGATATACCTGGCCAGTCAGGCCGGTGGGGTGGCAACAGAGGAGATGCGCAAAGCTTTTGTCTCCTTCCGGTCGCTCTTCTCCGAGTTGGTAGGCGACGGCCGCCCAGACGTCGGCACGCTTACCACTGAGCCGGCGAAACCGTCGCCAACCTAAGACACAAGGCTCGTGCCCGCTGTGGGCGGTGCTATTTTGCGGCCTGAGAACTGGACGTGACTTGCGACCTGAGGCTCGGCCTAACTAGAGGTAGTAGCCGTGACTCCGTTCAGGGTTGTTCTCGTCGGCGCGGGAGCGATGGGCAGGACGTGGGCGCAGACCATCGCTAACAACCCGGACGTCACCCTCGCCGGCTGGGCCGATATTTGTGCCGAACGGGTGGTCGAAGGGATCGAGGCGATCGGCCTGGCGAACGTTATTGTCGAGGACCGCCTAGAACCGCTCCTTGCGAACGAGCCGCCGGACTTTGTCGTCGACGTGGCCGTGCCCGAGGCTCATCACGAGATCACGCGTCAATGCCTCGAACGAGGGGTGGCCGTGCTGGGCGAAAAACCTATGGCTGCCACGCTTGAAGAGGCTCGCGATCTAGTGGAGTGTTCGGAACGCACGTCGACGCTGTTCGTCGTAAGCCAGAACCGCAGGTACAACAGCGGGCTGGCCGCCTTCAAGCGCCTAATCGACCACCGTCTGGGTGGTGCCGCCCAGCTGAATGCCGAGTTTTACCGAGCTCCCCACTTCGGAGGCTTCCGGGAAGAGATGGACAGCCCCTTGGTGGTCGATATGGCGGTCCACACCTTCGACGCCGCACGCTACGTGACCGGCGGCGACCCTGTGAGTGTCTTTTGCAGCGAGTTCAACCCACCCTGGAGCTGGTACCGCGGTGCGGCATCGGCGGTGGCCGAGTTCGAGTTCACCGGCGGCAGGCACTTTAGCTACGAGGGCAGCTGGTGCGCCCACGGCCTCGAGACCTCATGGGAATCGTCCTGGCGGGCGATCGGCGCCCTGGGCAGCGCCACCTGGGACGGTGCCGGCAACCCGGTGGCGGAGCTTTTCCAGGCCCACGAGCACGGTCCCGCTTTAGAGCGGGTGGAGGTCCCGCCGGCGGCGATCAGTGGCGACGGCATTTCGGGAACGCTGGCGGATTTCGTGAAAGCACTGCGGACCGGCGAGACGCCGATGACCGAGTGCCACGACAACATAAAGAGCTTCGCCATGGTCATCGGAGCCCTGGAGTCAAGCCGAAGTGGGCGGCGAGTGTCCATAGAGGTGTGACGAACAGGTAGCACCGTGCTCGACTTTTCCCGTCCAGCCGGGTCTAGACGCCGGCCCGCGTACCACCGACGGTTACCGCTTGGGGGGAAGGGAGCGGGCGTATGCAGTTGCTCTTTTAGGCGATCCAGGCCACCATTTCGCCCGTGTACACGGTGGCGAAGGTGCGTAACGCCCAGACCTCACCGGCTTTTGGCGCTCGTACTTCCTCTCGTGTGGCACCAAATGGGTCAAGGATGGTCCCGACCCGCTCGCCCTGGTACACGCGGTCCCCAACTGCGTGCTCGGTCACGAGCACCCCGTCGCAGGAGGCGACGAGTTCGAATGGCCGCGACGCTGGCCCCGGCGTTGACGGAGGTACGTCTCCGGGCATGATCCCCTTGAACCGCAAGAGGTTGCGGGCCCCGTCGACGTAGCGCTCGACATCCTCCCTGATGCACTGACCCTGGCCGGGAGCTTCAGCGGCCACAGTCGGTATCCCGGCGAGGGTGGTCTCGGCGTTGAACATCCCGCGCTGGGGAGGGATAGCCCACAGGCGGAAGGTTTGGCCGTGGCCGAAGTGGCGGGCGGCCTCTTCAGACGGGCGACGAGCTGGAGCGTCGACGTCCCTGAACCCGACCAGGCCCAGGTAGCGGTAGCGGGTACCGGCGCTGTGGAGATCGACCATCAGGTCGCTCGCTCCAAGTAGCCGGGTTGCCATTGCGAACAGCGACCACGCCAGCCGGGCTGTCGGCGTGCCGTTTGCATCGCCCGGGAACACCCGCGCCAGATTGGCGCCATCGATGTCGGCCGGCGTAGCGCGCGACTGCGCCTGGAAAGCGAAGGGGTTGCAAACGGGCAGAGCTATGACCGTCCCGGCGAGGGAGGCTGGTTCAAGGGAACCAATCAAGCTGGATAAGGCAACAATGCCCTCGAACTCGTCACCGTGCACCCCGGCCACGAGCAGGGCGGTCGGGCCGGCCGGGAACCGCGTGCGACCATAACTGGGAGGCGGGCGCACCCGTCGAGGCCGATCGGGATTTCCAACCAACCCCTCGTGATCGTGCTGTCAGGCCGTTTCACAGGGTCAAAGTCCCCGATAGGTTCAACCGGGCTGGTGTCCATGGCCCTCCTCAGAGGAGGCTCGGTGGAGGCACCAGCCGGTCGAACTGCGCACTGGCCCGCTCCAGCACCTCGTTGCCCATCATGCTTCGTCTCGGTCAGGTCGCTCGACCGCTGGGGAACGGGATCGTCGCCAGAGCTTCTGTGAGTGTCCGCAATCCGCTTATCGGTTGCTCGGGAAATATCGCTGACATCGCCTGCGGCCACTTCACTCCTGCCCCAGTAAGCACCAAAACGGTGGCACGGTCAGTTAAGAGTTGGTCCGTCCCCAACAGCAACCGGAACGCGGCCAGAGCGACGGCCGAAGCCGGTTCCACGAGCAGACCCCAATGCGCCAGGTCCCTTACCGCCCGAACGATCTCAGCTTCTTCGACCCCGACGGCCGAGCCACTCCACCGCTCGAGGGCCTTCAGCGCCTGCCGCCCGGTCATGGCCTCGGCGACAGACAGCGCCATCGAAGTCGGCTCGGCCACCCGCACGGGTACCCGGCGACGGCGCTTCGGACCAGGGGGTCGGCCCCGCACGGTTGGGCGGCAATGACCTTCACCATCGGCTCGCCGAGGGCCGAACTCGCCTCGGCAAAGCCCTTGGCTATGCCATATAACGTGTCGCCGCTGGCGGTGGGAACGATCACGGTCCCCGGCGGCTCCCCGAGCTGCGCAGCAACCTCATAAGCGAGAGCTTTGTAACCCTCGGCCCCGTAAGGGTTTGACCGGCCCGAGATGAGCGGGTCCATGCTCGTCGCCGGGAACCAGCCCTCGTCCACAAGCTGGGCCACGGCGTCGTGGACCTCATCGAGGGCGACGTAGACCGGTTGGCCACCATAAGCGCTGATCATCCGGAGAGTGGTCGGTGACGCCTCGGGATGGCAGAACACGACGGAAGGCAGCCCGGCCGCGCTCGCATGCGCCGCCGCCGAGGCACCGTGGTTGCCGGTCGAGGCCGCGACTACGCCTCGACAGTCCATCAGCCGGGCTGCGCCCACGGCAACCTCGTGGAGGCGGTCCTTGTGGCCCCACGTCGGGTTTACCGTCTCGTTCTTGGCGAACAGCCGTGGCCCGAGCTGGGGCAGGGGCACCAACGGGGTGGGCGCCGGACGCCCGAGGTCGACCCGGTACTCGGGGGCAATGGGCTGCCATTCGCTGGCCATCCACTCCAAGACGGCTGCACGCTCCCCGGAGATGGGCGGGGCGGTGTACACCACCTCGAGGGGCCCTGGCACGCCGTCCTGCTCGCACTTCGGGCAGCCGAGCAAAGCGTCGCTCGCTTCGGATACCGCTTCGCAAATCATGCACTGCAGGAAGGACTGCGGGTTCCAGCCGTCTGCCCAACGGCCGCCAGCGGCGCCTCCGGAAATGTCGGGCGTCACTGGCTCTCGCCCGCCCGGCGCAGCGCCTCCTTACGGAGCTGCTCCGACTCTTCCAAGTGCACTCGCATCAGCGCCGCCGCCGCGTCCGGGTCACGCGCTCCGACCCGGTCCACTAGTTCACGATGGTCGCCCACCTCGCGGCGCAATTCCGCCACCGAAGGATAGAAAGGCACCTGGTGAGCGACCAAGAGGTGGGCGAGCAGGTCAAACAGCGAAAGCAGGACCTGGTTATGTGAGACCCTGACGAGGCTGCGGTGGAAGGTCACCAGCCTGGGCCACGCGTCTGGGCCACCGCTGACGATGTCGCCCTCGATCTGGTCGAGGCTCCCGTAGAGGTCATTCAGGTCAGCGTCGGTGGCCCGTTGTGTAGCCAAACGAATAGCTCCGACCTCTACGACCAGCCGAGCCTCGTGCAATTCAGGCAGGGCCGGGTCGGCCAGTAGGTGACGCAGCGCCGGGAGCCTGGTTACGTCGGACGGCGGCCCCACGACGAAGGTTCCCAGGCGGCCCCGGGACTCGATCAACCCGCGGTCCTGAAGGGTCATCTTTGCCTCCCGCACAGTCGAACGACCGACTCCCAATGCGTCAGACAACTCCGGCTCAGCGGGCAGCCGTTCGCCGGGGCGCAGGCGGCCCTCGAGGATCAGGGCTTGGAGCTGATCGAGTACGACGTCCGACGCTGAGCGCAGCTCCACCCGCTGCCAGAGAGAGGACTGACGACCCGTCCTGTGCCGCTGACTGACACCCTCGCGAGCCACCACCCGACCTCCACTAACGACTTTGATCTGATCAGTAGACATGGACACAATAGACGAATGCGCGGAGTCACCGCAGTTGGTAAGAAGTACGGTCCAACTTTGGGCTTGTTCCGAGCTTGACCGGCCCACACGCCCAACTATAGAGTCTACTCAGACAACCTGACTATAACAGGGAGATGCGGGTGGCAGGTAAGTACCGGCTCGAGCAAATGACATGGCCCGAGGTGGCGGAGGCCGCTTCCGCGAGTCGGATCGTGTTGCAGCCACTGGGCGCAATTGAGCAACACGGTCCCCATCTGCCCGTTGACACCGACAATCTGATCGCGGCGTCACTTTGCTCGGCCGCCGGGCAATCCCGCCCCGAGCAATACGTCGTCGCGCCGACTGTGCCTTATGGGTTCAACGATCACAACATGGAGTTCCCGGGAACGGTTTCCATCAGGCCGGAGAGCCTGCTCGCCTACCTGGTCGACGTGGGCCACAGCTTCGCCACCATGGGGTTCCGGCACATTGTCTTTGTCAACGGTCACGGCTCGAACGACACCCTGGCGGAACTGGCGGCCCGTCGGACCACCAACGAAACCCCTGCTCGCGCCGCCATGACCAGCTCCTACGCACTGGCCCGGTCCGTGGTCGAGAAGGAGCCAGGGCTGAGAAGTTCGCCCCCAGGGGGAGTGGCGCATGCCTGTGAGTTCGAGACGTCGTTCTACTTACACCTCGCCCCGGAGCTAGTCCAAGAGCAGCTCATAGCCGACGAGATGCCGGACGGCTTCCCCGACTGCATCGACCACGACTGGTGCGGTGGGGGCGCCCTCAAGTTCATGACGTGGTACAGCCAGCGGACGCGAGCGGGACCGAGGGGGCGCCGTCGCACGCGAGCGCGACTAAGGGACGTGCTCTGTTCGAAGCGTGCTTGGCGTTGTTGATCGAGGCGACGACAGCGTTCCGGGACATGAACATCCCCGAAAGGACGGACCATCGGCCTCAGCCGGCCTGGCAGGGGGGACTGACTTTCAGCGAACCGGGCAGCTGAGAGGGCAAGGAGGGAGGAAGAACCGCCAATCGGGGGGGGCGAAGGTCCCGGGCGCGGCCGGCGTCGCGAAAGCGCGACGGAGCGGCGGCCAGGTTCGTTTTGTCGGACAATAGAAAAAAGGAGGAAAACGTTGTTTAGGAAATCGAGCTCTAGAAGGGGGCCGCGTTGCGCTCCACTGGCAGCCGGCCTACTTACCATTACGGCACTTGTAGCGACAGGCCCGGCGGCGTACGCCGGCTCGGGAAGCACTATCACGGCCACCTACATGAATTCGGGTACATACAACACTGCCGCTCAATCGCTCGTCGCGTCGTTTGCCAAGACTGCCGGCGTAAACGTGAAGATCGATGCATTCCCATATGCTGCACTCCAGCAAAACAACACTAATGCGGTCATTAGCGGTCAGTGCACGTACAACGTTGTCTCCGGCAGCTACTACCTTGCCTCGATCTACTCCTATTTCCAAAACCTGGACGCTTACGCGTCCAAGAGCAACTACGCAGCCAGCCTAATCCCTGGCCTGTGGAAACACAGCGAGTTCTATAACGGTTACCACATTGGCGTGCCGTACGGGCCGGACGCATACTCGTTGATGTACAACACTTCACTGTTCAAGACGGCCGGTTTAGCCCTGCCAAAGACGTGGAGCGACTTATTGACCGACCTCAGCGTGTTGAAGCAAAAACTCCCGTCAGGGGTTTCGCCGTTCGTCTTCTCTGCCGGGGCGGTCGAGCAGCTCCCGGCGCTGTTCTTTTCCACCTACTCCGGGTACATGATCAACAAGGGTGGCCATTACGCGCTCGATGCGCCCGCGGCGACGGCCGCCATCAATTACGCTACGAAACTGATGTCCTACGCACCGAGTGACGCCACGGGTTTGTCGATCAATGGTGCGGACGACCTGTTCGTCAATGGAAAGGCGGCCGTCCTCTACGGATGGCCGTCGTTCATCAGGCTACAGGCGGACAACCCGAAGGAGTCTGCGATTGCAGGCAAATGGCAGGTCGGCACGGATCCTAAGGGCGGTCTTCTCTGGCTCAGCCTCTGGCAGTTGTACATGACCAAGTGCACGAGCGACCAGGCCGCGGCCTGGAAGTGGATGACGACGTTCTCGAGCCCGTCGACCGATCAGCTCCTCTTTACCAAGTACGACGTCAACCCGTCGTTCAAGGCGACGTATGCCAACCCCACGTTGGCCAAGCAAAACGCTAACTACTTCCCTGGTGAGCAGGCCAACCTGGCGAGAGCCAAGAACCCTCCGCTGTCTGGACAGGCGCAAGATTTTCTGGCCTCAACCATCGGGAGCGTCCTGACTAGCAAGATGACCGCAAAGGCGGCCGTCAGCTCCATCAACTCTGAGTGGGCGCGTTACCCCGTGCCTTCGGCGCTCCTCCACGAGGGAGCGGCGGACGGTCTAGTGCAACCGTGAAAAGCGTGGTCGCGGCCGACCCCGTGGCGACGATCTCGTCACGCCGGGTCGGCCGCGCCCCGCTGCCGGTTAGGCGGCAAAGGAGGGGGAAGGAGTCCCGGCTGTTGCTCAGCCGTAGGGACCGCGTTTTCCTCGTGCTGGCTGTTTGCCCTGCGCTGGCCTGGCTCGCCTTTGCCCAGGGCTACCCGCTCATCTACTCGCTGTGGCTGTCGTTCCAGAACTGGTCGCTGTCCGTATCACCAACCTCGCAGGGTTTCGCCGGCCTGGCGAACTTTCAGCAGGTGCTGACCGACCCCGTCTTTCGACATTCGATCATCATGACCGTGCTGGTCATGGCCACCGTCCCACTGGAGATGGCGATCGGGCTCACGCTCGCTTATTACGCGGCGGGCGAATCGCGCCTTCTGCGCGTATTCCGCACGACGCTCCTGCTCCCGATGGTGATTGCCCCCATCGCCGTAGGTGCACTGTGGCGGCTCATGCTGACGCCGAACTCGGGTCTGCTGCAGAGCCTCTTCCGTGGGCTCGGGCTCCCACAACCCAATTGGCTGGGCGAGCCCACCCTGGCCATCATCACCGTTATGGCAATCGACGTCTGGGAATGGGTTCCCTTCTCGCTCATCATCTACACAGCGGCTCTTACCCACCTCGACCCGGACCTGATCGGGGCGGCCGCCGTCGACGGGGCGAGCCGGACACAGGTGATGCGCTATATCACCTGGCCTTTGCTGGCCCCCTCGACGCTACTCATCGCCATCTTCCGTTTTGTTGATGCCCTGCTTGTCATAGATATCGTTTATTCCCTTACCGGTGGGGGACCGGGGTTCGCCACCAACACGGTGACGCTCTGGGTGTACAACAATGGGTTGCGGTACTTCAACCTCAGCGAGGCGGCCGCCGCATCTTGGCTTTTGCTGATCGCCGATATGTTGATTGCTTTGTCGTTGCTTTGGGTGCGCGCTCGTATCCAGCGTTCGAGGCAAGGGGCCTGAGCCGTGTCGTTCTCTGTGGCATCAAAGGCACGACCGTTCGTGCTCACCCTCGCCGTCCTAGTTGCGCTCATCCCGCTCTTGTCGCTGGTACTGGATAGTTTCAAGCAACCGCAAGCCTTTTTTGGGTCATCATTCTTCGACAATGCCTGGACCACCCAAAATTATGCGGCGGCTTTCAGTTCGCAAGGAGGAACTCTCACCGCCCTTGCCAATTCGCTCATTGTCGCCAGCGCGACCACGGCCATCTCGGTTGTGCTGGGCACCATGGCCGCCTTTGGGCTGGCCCGCGTTCGCTACGGCTGGACTATCCCGGTGACGTATGTGATATTGGCGGTCAGGTTCTACCCCAAGATCACGACGATCCTGCCGTACTACGTGATGGTCCGATCGCTGCACCTATTGTTCACAGTCACGGCCGTGATCATCGCTCACGTGAGCATCACGCTGCCACTGGTTGTGCTGATCATGATCACCTTTTTTCAGGAAGTCCCGAAGGGCCTCGAAGAAGCAGCGGCCCTCGACGGGTGCTCAGTTTGGACGTCGTTCCGCCACGTCATATTGCCGCTGGTACGGCCCGCTCTTGTCACGAGCGCCGTCTTGACGGCCATGTTCTCTTGGAACGAGTTCCTGATCGCCTCGAGTGTGACGGACCAAACGTCGCAGACCCTTCCGGTGCAGATTTCGACGTTTATGACAGACAAGGGCACAAACCTCGGAGAGCTCTCGGCCGTGGCAGTCGTCGTCGTCCTGCCGATCGCTCTTTTTATCCTCGTCACCCAGCGCTCCCTCGTGCGGGGCCTGACGCTCGGGGCGGTCAAAGAATGAGCTCGCCAGAGCCAGACTTTCCCAGCCGCGTCGTCGTAACCGGGGGCGCCAACGGGATCGGGTTGGCGCTCGTCCAGCACTTTGCCGCTCGAGGCTGCGCGGTCACCGCGGTGGACAATGACGAGCAAGCCCTCGAAGCCCGCCGGGGTGCGGACGGCGTTACCAAACGAACGGCCTGGGTTTGTGAGGACATAACCGCAGAGGGTGCTGCTCAACGTGTGCTCGACATAGTCAGAGAACGCTGGGGCGGGGTTGACGTATTGGTAAACAATGCCGGCGTGTCACGCTACGAGGACGCCCTATCGATCAGCCCTGCGAGCTGGGCTCAAGTGATAGCGGTAAACCTCTCCGCTGCCTTCTTCTGGTCCCAGGAGGCCGCCCGCGGGATGGTGGTCGCGTCGCTCGGCCGCATTGTCAACGTGGCGTCGGTCAACGCGCTGGCCGCGGAGCCGCGCGCCGCGCACTATGTGGCCGCCAAAACGGGCCTTGTAGGGCTCACGCGAGCCCTGGCCGTCGACCTTGCCGGCACCGGCGTAACGGTCAATGCGGTGTGCCCGGGCCCGGTGCGCACGGACAAGAACGCCAAGTTGTTCGGCGACGAGCCCCTGCGTACGCAGCTCGAACGGGTCCCGGCCGGGCGCATTGGCACGCCCGACGACGTCGTCAACCTGGTGGCGTGGCTTTCGTCTGCGGATGCTTCCTTTGTTAACGGCCAGGCCCTGGTCGTGGACGGCGGTCTGTTGGCCCGCATCTAAGGGCTGGTTGGGGGCGTGCTGATGGTGGCCGCGGCCGCTGCGATCGCCACTGCCTCCCCCTAATCCATCGAAAGGGTGGCTACCGATTGCGCCCGCCGACCGCTAAGGTCCAGCGAAGACCCCAACAAGGAGGCCTCCATGTCCCGTTTAAGATCTCTTTTGTCCATTGCCGCCCTTACGACGCTTGGCGCGATGTTCGCCACGACGGCCGCTTCCGCCTCGTCGCTCTCTGCTTCAAACGTGAGGTCAGCTGCTTCGACGCCGACGATCATCATCGGGTCCACGAACTTCACTGAACAAGTAGTCGTGGCCACCCTTTACGCAGATGTCCTCAAGCACGCCGGCTTCAAGACCGACCTGCGGGCCAACCTGGGTACTCGGGCGGAAGTCGAGCCGGCGCTGGCGCACGGCTCCCTCGACCTTTACCCCGAGTACGCAGGAAGCCTGCTCGCGTACCTGGAGCCGAAGGACACGGCCCAGGCCACGCAGCTCTCCACCGACTTGCCCGCCCTCAATAAGGTGCTGGCCACCCAGGGCGCGACCATCCTGAACCCGGCGCCCGCGGTCGACGTAAATGTGTTCGCCGTGACCAAAAAGACGGCGTCTCAATACCATCTGACGACGCTGTCGAGCCTGAAGCCGGCGGCGCCGAAGCTCGTCCTCGGGGCTCCAACCGAGTGCCCGACGTTCGCCTACTGCCTGATCGGCCTCAAGAAGGTGTACGGCCTCGACTTCAAGTCGTTCTCCGGGATCGAGTCCGAGCCAACCCTCGCGGCCTACCTCGCGGCCGGCAGGGTGCAGGTGGCGGAGTTCTTCTCCAGCGACGGAACGGTCCTGACCAACGGGTTCGTCCAGTTGCAGGACAACAAGCACCTGCAGCCGGCCGACCACCTGATCCCGGTGATCCGCAAGTCAGTCGAATTGCCTGGAGTCGCCAAAGCCTTGAACGCCATGGATGCCAAATTGACGACGGAACAGTTGGAACACATGAACATCGATGTCAATGTGGACCACCAGACACCCGCCGCCGTGGCATCGAACTGGCTCAAGAGCCAGCACTTGATGTAATTCCAGGTTGAGGCGCGCGCCCGGGTTCAACTTCGGGCGCGCGCTTGGCGCAAAGTCAACCCGGTGCCGCGTTGCCTGGTTGTCCGCGTCGTGCCCCTGGTCCCGGCCGGGGTCAAGACACGAGCCAGGGCTCCCAGCAGCAGATCGACGATAAGGGCAAGGACGGCGACCATAAATGCCCCACTGAACGTCTCGGCGTTGTTCCTGGTATCCAGACCCGCGAAGATGTAAAAGCCCAGGTCAGCGACACCGACGTAGGCGGCCAGGGTAGCCGTGGCCACTACCTCCACGGACGCCGTGCGCACCCCGGCTAACACGAGCGGGAGTGCCAACGGCAGTTCTACCCGCCTAAGCACCTGCCCGGACGTCATCCCCATGGCTACGGCCGCCGACCGGACCGCAGGGTCGACCTCGCGGACGCCCACGTAAGCGTTGGTCAGGATGGGAGGCACGGCCAGGGCAAACATGGTTATGGCGGCGGCGACGAACCCGCCCTGCTGCAGGCCCACGATCCCAGGCTGAATGGCGATGAGCACGATCAGAGCGAAAGACGGTATGGCGCGTGCCGCATTCGCTCCGTTCAGCACTACGAAGCTCCCGCGCCCGGTGTGGCCCAGCAGCGCGCCGACCCCCACCCCGACCAGGACGGCTGCGACCACGGCCACGGCCGTGAGCTCAATCTGGCGGATTATCTGGGCCAGGAACCCGTTGGGCCCCGTCCAATTGGAGCCGGTGGTAAGGAAGTCGGCGACCTGTGAGAGGAAGTTCACTAGCTTGCCGCCCGCCGCCGGCGCATCCACGGCAGGCTTACCCGTTCGAGGCCGACTATGAGGGCGTCGGCCACGGCGGCCAGGAGGACCGAGAGGGCCAGGCCCACAAAGATCGGAGTGTTGAAGTCTTCGCTGAAACCCTGGATGATCAGCTGGCCGAGGCCACCCTGGCCGATGAAAGCAGTCACGGTGACGAGCCCGATCGTGGTCACAGTGGCGATACGAACGCCCGCCAATATCGAGGGGAGGGCCAGCGGGAGCTGTACCTTCATCAGTTCTTGCGCCTGCGTGTACCCCATGCCTTGGGCCGCGTCCTGGGCGTCGGCGGGCACCGAGTCAAGGCCGGCCACAGTGTTCCGCAACAGTATGAGCAGCGTGTAGCCGACCAGTACCACCTCTGCGGTGGTGACGGAGAAGTAGCCGGTGACGGGCGCGACGAGGGACAACAAGGCGATCGAAGGGATGACGTAGAGGACCCCCGTAAACCCGACCAGTGGGGGGCGGACGATGGGCACTTTCCAGGCGAATATCCCGAGCGGTACGGCGATGATCATCCCGACCACGACGGCGATGACGGTGAGCTCGATGTGTTGAACGAGCAACGAAAGGATCATCGAGCGTTCGGAGGAGACCCAGCTCCACTCGACCAGCGGTCCGGCGGACCCAAATAGAGCCATCGCTAGCTGACCTTACCCCTGGTAGGAGGCTTCCTATGTCAAGGCCTTCCACCGCCCTACTGGGTAGCGTAGGGCAACGGGAGGAGGGGAATGATCCGCTTCGAGGGAGTCTCCATGCGCTACGGCGATGCGACGTATGCCGTGAAGGACTTCAACCTGGACGTCGACGAGGGGGAGCTGTGTGTGCTGGTGGGCCCGTCGGGCGGAGGCAAAACCACCATCCTGCGCATGGTGAACAGGATGGTAGAACCCTCTTCGGGGCGTGTACTGGTTGACGGGAAAGACGTAGCCAAGGTCGATGCCGTCGAGCTCCGCCGGCGGACCGGCTACGTCATACAACAACCGGGCCTTTTCCCGCACCTGAAGGTGGCTGACAACGTGGCCTCGGTGCCGCGCCTGCTGGGCTGGGACGCTGACCGGGTGCGTGCCCGCGTAACCGAGATGCTCGAACTCGTCGGCCTCGACCCTGTTGTCTACGCCGGCCGCTACCCGAACGAGCTTTCAGGCGGGCAAGCTCAGCGAGTCGGTGTGGCCCGGGCGCTGGCCGGGGACCCTCCGGTGCTCCTAATGGACGAGCCGTTCGGCGCCGTCGACCCGATCGCCCGCGACCGGCTTCAGCAGGAGTTCCTCGACCTCCAGGAGAAGTTGCACAAGACGGTAATGTTTGTGACCCACGACGTCGATGAAGCGGTCCGGCTGGGCAACCGGTTAGCTGTCGTCAGCCAGGGCGGGGTCCTTCAGCAGTACGACACGCCGGCGGAGGTCCTAGCTCACCCGGCCACGCCATTCGTCTCCGATTTCATAGGAGCGGACAGGGGGCTGCGGCGCCTGGCGGTGACGCCCATCGAAGTGACGGACCTCTACACTCCGCCCGTCGTGAGGCCGAACACAACCCTCGCTCAGGCGAGCGCCGCCGTTACCGCCGAAGGGACCCACTGGGCCGCTGTGGTGGGCGAGGACGGACGTCTCCTGGGCTGGGTGGAACCCGGGCGCTCGTACGACGGTCCTGGCGACGCCGACGGCAGCAGCACGGTAGCCCGTTATATGAGACCCTTCGAAGCGCGCGTTTCCCTCGACGCCTCCCTGAAAGCCGCCTTCGCCGAAATGCTCCAGAACGACGCCGCGTGGGTGGCTGTTCTCGACAAGGACCGTTACGTGGGTGTCCTCACTCCCGACAGCCTGTGGGCGGCGCTACGGCGCTCGGTGGGAGGCGACCCCGTACCGATCTAAGCGGTGACGCTGGCAGGCGGCGAGGGGCTCCGACGGTCACGAAAACGGCCAATCCGACATCGGCAAAATATGGCGAGCTCGTTGGTCGGGACGCCTCCACGCCTGCTCATCCAGGAGCGAAGACTATCAACGGTTGAGCAAATCGTCAGCTCAGTACGAGACCCCGCCGCCGCTCGGCGCCTTTGTCACAGGTG
This sequence comes from uncultured Acidimicrobiaceae bacterium, assembly GCA_963750465.1. Classification (GTDB taxonomy): domain Bacteria; phylum Actinomycetota; class Acidimicrobiia; order Acidimicrobiales; family Palsa-688; genus Fen-671. Next base: position 411,139 of record CAVVRE010000037.1, on the reverse strand, counting down.
ACGTAGATGCGGGCGCCGTGGGTGACTGACCACTGTTCCCCGAGTTCGTGGACGAAGATGAGCCGCACGCCGACAATCCAGCCGCGGCTAACAGCCCAAGACCTAGGCCAATGACCCTCTTCCGAACCGATCCTCGACTGTCCGACATCAGCATCCTTCCTGGTGACCCAGCCCGGCGCGGGTCCTGACACAAATACGTGTGACATGGGGCAAAGGATTGCTCGACGGAGACCGTGAAGGCGGCCCAGCGGGACAGACTGGAGCCACGATGAGCACGGCCACGAGGACCCGGACAAAGCCGCCCGCCCTCGCGTGGCCCAAGGCCACGACGTGATCCGCGTCCACGGCGGGCGCGAGAACAACCTCAAGGACGTCAGCGTCGAGATCCCTAAGCGCCGGCTGACGGTGTTCACCGGCGTCTCGGGCTCGGGCAAGAGCTCCCTGGTCTTCTACACGATCGCGGCCGAGTCGCAGCGCCTGATCAACGAGACCTACAGCGCCTTCGTTCAGGGCTTCATGCCCACCCTGGCCCGGCCCGACGTCGACGTGCTCGAAGGGCTGACGACCGCGATCATCGTCGACCAGCAGCGGATGGGGGCCGACCCCCGTTCCACGGTCGGCACAGCCACCGACGCCCACGCCATGTTGCGCATCCTGTTCAGTCGGCTCGGCCAGCCGCACGTCGGTCCGCCCAGTGCGTTCTCCTTCAACGTGCCCTCCGTCCGGGCCAGCGGGGCGATGACGGTCGAACGCGGGGGTGGCAAGACGGTGAGGAAGACCTTCACCCGCTCGGGCGGGATGTGCCCGCGCTGCGAGGGTATGGGAAGCGTGACCGACATCGACCTGACCCAGCTCTACGACGAGAACAAGTCTCTCGCCGAAGGCGCCATCTCTGTCCCCGGCTACACGACGGGCGGCTGGAACTCTCGGCTTTACAGAGAGTCGGGCTTGGTCGACCCGGACAAGCCGGTGCGCAAATTTACCAAGACCGAGCGGCACGATTTCCTCTACCGCGAGCCGACCAGGATGAAAATCGCGGGCATAAACATGACCTATGAGGGCCTGGTCCTGCGGGTCCAGAAGTCCATGCTCTCCAAGGACAAGGAGGCGCTCCAGCCGCATGTCCGGGCGTTCGTGGACCGGGCTGTCACCTTCACCGCCTGCCCCGACTGCGGCGGCACCCGCCTCAGCGAGGCGGCCCGGGCCTCGAAGATCAGGGGGGTCAACATCGGCGACGCCTGCGCCATGGAGATCAGCGACCTGGCCGGGTGGGTGCGCGGTCTGGACGAACCGTCCGTCGGGCCCTTGCTGGCGTCGCTGCAACAGGCCCTCGACTCGTTCGCGGAGATCGGGCTCGGCTACCTTTCGCTCGAACGGCCGTCGGGCACGCTGTCGGGCGGCGAGGCGCAGCGCACCAAGATGGTCCGCCAACTCGGCTCCTCGCTCACCGACGTCACCTACGTCTTCGACGAGCCCACGGCGGGCCTTCACCCCCATGACGTCCAGCAGATGAACGAGCTGTTGTTGCGGCTGCGGGACAAGGGCAACACCGTGCTCGTGGTGGAGCACGAGCCGGAGACGATCGCCATTGCCGACCACGTCGTGGATCTCGGGCCCGGCGCCGGCGTAGCAGGCGGTACTGTCTGCTTCGAGGGCACCGTGACCGGACTGCGGTCCAGCGGCACCCTGACCGGGCGCCACCTGGACGACCGGGCCGCCCTCAAGGAGGCGGTGCGGGCGCCGTCGGGGGTGCTGGAAGTGCGCGGCGCAACGGCGCACAACCTCCAGGACGTCGACGTCGACATCCCGCTCGGAATGCTGGTGGTGGTGACCGGCGTGGCCGGTTCCGGCAAGAGCTCGCTGGTGCACGGGTCAGTGTCCGGGCGGGAGGGGGTCGTCTCGGTCGACCAGGCCCCGATCCGCGGCTCGCGCCGGAGCAACCCGGCAACCTACAGCGGCCTGCTCGACCCCGTCCGCACGGCCTTCGCGAAGGCCAATGACGTGAAACCGGCGCTGTTCAGCGCCAATTCAGAAGGCGCCTGCCCCAACTGCAATGGCGCCGGCGTCACCTACAGCGACCTGGCCATGATGGCCGGAGTGGCCAGCGTCTGTGACGAGTGTGAGGGGAAGCGGTTCCAGGCCGAGGTCCTCGAGTACAAGCTCGGTGGCAAGGACATCAGCGAGGTGCTGGCCATGTCGGTGACCGAGGCCGAGGAGTTCTTCGACGCCGGCCAGGCGCCCACGCCGGCGGCCCACGCCATTCTCGACCGGCTCGTGGACGTCGGGCTCGGCTACCTGCGCCTCGGCCAGCCCCTCCCCACACTGTCTGGCGGCGAGCGCCAGCGGCTCAAGCTGGCCACCCACCTGGGCGACAAGGGCGGCGTCTATGTCCTCGACGAGCCCACCACCGGCCTCCACCTCGCCGACGTCGAGCAGCTGCTCGGCCTGCTCGACCGCCTGGTCGACTCCGGGAAGTCGGTCATCGTCATCGAACACCACCAGGCGGTCATGGCGCACTCCGACTGGATTATCGACCTCGGCCCCGGCGCCGGCCACGACGGCGGCCGGGTCGTCTTCGAAGGCACGCCCGCCGACCTTGTCGCCGCCCGCTCCACCCTCACCGGCGAACACCTCGCAGCCTACGTCGGCACTAGCCCAGGCCACTCGTAGGCACTGTTGCGGACGCCACGCACATACGTATCCAGGTATAACTAAGCCCGCCCGGAGGACAAATGGCCCGCGGCGCCCCCAAAGAATTGATACAGATGTTGCACTCGGTGCCCCTTCTGTCGGCGTGCAACAAGAAGGAGCTCCGGCAGATCGCCAATTTGGGTACACGGATCAGCGTGGCTGATGGCGTCGTATTGACTGAACAAGGGAAGCCGGGCCGGGAGTTCTTCTTGCTCATGAGTGGAGGTGCCCGCTGCCTTGTCAACGGTTCGTTGGTTACGAATTTCTCGCCAGGCGATTTCTTCGGTGAGATGGCTCTTTTAGACCGTGGTCCTCGTCATGCCACGGTGACCGCCGAGGGGCAGACCGACTTGATCGTCCTCGATGGGACGGAATTCAGCACGTTGTTGGACGCCTCGCCGTCCATAACCAGGAAGCTCCTATTTGCATTCGCCGAGCGTGCGCGGGCGAACGCAACCGTTCGGAGTTAGTTCTTCGAATCGCTCGTCGCCGTTCACTCCCCGGGAAAGCCGTAACCTCCCGTGCCGGGCTGGGCCGCAAGCTCGCCCATTTCGGTCCCATGCCGCTCGAACAACGTGGCGGCGAAGGTCTCCCCGTAACGCTGGTCCTCGAGAAGAGCGACTACATCCCCCTCTAGAGGTGGCTGAAGCCCCCGGCTTCTTGGGGGCTCATGGCCACCGATACGGGATGCTTCTCGAAGTGGGTGATCGATGCCGCGAAGTCGTCCAGGAGGAGGGAGGCCAGATCGCGATCGACGCCTTGGCGGACCAGGATTCGCTGGACAGCGATGTCAGAGGCGGATCCGGTCAGTGTGTAGGCCGGCACCTGCCAGCCCCGATTGCGGAGCCGGTCGGCCACGTCGTACAGCGTGTAGCCGGGCTGAACGCCTGCTTTGATACGCCAGGTCACAGCCGGGATACCGGTGGCTGGATCACTGGCGCACAGCAACTCAAAGGGGCCTAGTTGAGGGATCCTCTCGGCCAAGTAGGCGCCGGTGTCATAGCACGCCTGGTGAACCCGGCCGTACCCCTCGCGCCCCAGGCGGATGAAGTCGTAGTACTGGGCAATGACCTGCCCGGCCGGGCGGGAGAAGTTGATATGAAAATCCGGCATGTTGCCGCCCAGATAGTTGACGTGGAAGACCAACTCCTCAGGTAACTCGGCCGTATCGCGCCAGATGACCCAGCCCACTCCCAAGGGGGCCAGGCCGAACTTGTGACCCGAGGTGCTGATCGACTTCACCCGGGGCAGGCGAAAGTCGAACACGATGTCCGGCGCGCAAAAGGGGGCGAGGAACCCGCCGCTGGCCCCATCGACGTGGATGTCCACATCCAAGCCGGTGCGCGCCTCGAGGTCATCGAGGGCGGCAGCCAGTTCGGTCACCGGCTCGTAGGCGCCCGTGTAGGTGACCCCGAAAGTGGGCACCACAAAGATCGTGTTCTCATCGACTCGCTCGAGCATCTGTTCGGGCTCCATCACGTAACGACCCGGAGCCATCGGCACCTCCCGCATTTCCACGTCCCAGTAGCGGGCGAACTTGTGCCACACCACCTGCACCGGCCCGCACACCATGTTCGGCCGGTCTGTCGGGCGGCCCTCGGCCTGCCGCTTTGCCCGCCACCGCCACTTGGCGGCCATGCCCCCCAACATGCACGCTTCAGAGGACCCGATGGCCGACGTCCCGATGGTGTTGGCCGCGTCGGGGGCGTTCCACAAGTCGGCCATCATGTGCACGCATCGACGTTCGATCTCGGCTGACTGGGGGTACTCGTCCTCGTCGATCAAGTTCTTGTCGATGGCCAAGTCCATCAGGGCGTGAACCTGGGGCTCCTCCCACGTCTGACAAAACGTGGCCAGGTTTTGACGGGCATTTCCGTCCAGCAACAACTCATCGTGGATGACCTGGTAGGCAAGGTGCGGCAATGTCTCGGCCTCGGGAAAGCGGTACTTGGGCAGCTCGGTGGCCAACGCCGCTGATGCGAACACGCATTCGTCCAGCCTGTCCTGCACCAGCTCCCGGTTGTGCAACCCCACCGTGACTCCCTTCCCAAGTCGACGGCGTCGACTGTCCGGCCCCATACTGCCACGCCTCTCCGGAAGGCGCTGAAGGGCACGAACGGGTAGGCCTGCGTAGGCTTGGGGGATGGGCCCGGCGATGGAGGAGATCCCAGACGGTGCCACGGTCTGGCGCTTCGACCGGGACTTCCTGACCTCGAGATGGGTTTGCCTGTGGGGCCGCGGTTGCCAGGGGATCGGTCCCGAGCCGGCCGCCCACCTGGGCCTCGGGTGCTGCTCCATCGGTGCTGACCTGGGCGATGTAGACGAAGCCCGGATGATCGCCGCACTTGCGGCCACGTTGGACCCGGGCCGCTTCGAGCGCCACGCCGAGGCGAGCGAGGGTGGCATCTTCCGCGATGACGCCCGTACCCACACCCGCGTGGTCGATGGGGCCTGCATCTTCCTCAACCGGCCCGGTTTCGTTGGCGGCGCCGGCTGCGCGCTGCACCTGGCCGCTATCGAGGAGGGCGAGTCACCCATCGACTGGAAGCCGTCGGTGTGCTGGCAGCTGCCCATCAGGGTGGACTGGGAGGCGGGAGCAGACGATACGGAGGTGGCCACCGTCCGCCGCTGGACCCGGCGCGACTGGGGCGCAGAAGGCGAGACAATGGCCTGGTGCTGCACCGAGGGTTCCTTGGCGTACAGCGGCGAGCATCAGGTGATCGACTCGTTGGGCCCGGAGCTGGAGGCGATCGTCGGCACCGAGGTCTATGTCGAGCTGCGCCGCCGGGTCACTGAGGATTAGCCGCCCGTGGACGCTGTGAACGCATCCTCCGCCGGAAGCAGCGGTCAGATCGTCATCGCGGGCGCCGGCTACGCCGGTTTGCACGTCGCCTTGCGCCTGACGGCCAAGCTGCGCAAAAACCCCGGCGTGGAGTTGACCCTGGTCGACCGGCACGACTATCACCAAGCGCTCACCGAGCTACCCAGGGTGGCCGGCGGCACTCGCGCCGCCGACGCGGTGCGCATCCCGCTTCAGGACCTGCTGGCCAAGCGGGTCCGCTTCGTCCAGACCGATATAAATGGTTTCGACCTGGCCGGCGGGGGGCTGCTCACCGGGGCGGGGCCGATCGGCTGGACGCGGCTGGTGCTGGCGCTTGGCAGCCGGCCCAATGACTTCGCCATCCCCGGCCTGGCCCAACGCACACTGTCGCTGTACTCGGCCGGCGACGCCGAGCAAGTGTGGGCGGCGGTCAACCAAGCGGTCGTGGCTGCTGCGGCCGCCAGCGACCCCGAGCGGCAGCGCCGGTTGGCGACCGTGGTGGTTGGTGGTGGCGGCGCCACTGGGGTCGAACTGGCCGGCGAACTGGCCGAGGTACTGCCCGAAGTGGCCAGCCGCCACGGCCTGGCGGCCGACCGGCCCGCCGTGCTGCTGGTCGAAGCGGGCCCCACCATCCTGGCCGGCTCCTCCCCTCAGCTGATCGAAAAGGCCACCAAGATCCTCTCTGACCTGGGCGTCCACGTCCGCACCGACGCGGTGGTCGCCGCCGCCACCGAGGAGGGCTTCCGGCTGAAGGACGGCCAGTTGGTCGAGGGCGGAGTGTTCGTCTGGGCAGGTGGGGTGAAGGCACCCGAGCTGGTAGTCAATTCGGGGTTGCCGACTGGCCACAACGGCCGCGTCAAGGTCGACCGGTACCTGCGCGTGCTGGACCACCCGGAGATCTATGTCGCCGGCGACCTAGCGTCGGTGGTGGATCTGCGTACGGGGCATGTGCTGCCCGCGCTGGCCCAGGTGGCACTGGAAGAGGGCGAGACGGTGTCCCGCAACCTGAACGCTGAGCTGAAGGGCCGGCCCTTGGAGGCCTTCACCTTCCACGACAAAGGGTTCGTCGTCTCGGTTGGGACCAGCCGCGGTGTTGCCGACATCGCCGGCCTCACCAGCGGCGGGCGGCTGGCGCACCTGCTCAAAGACGCCATCGAGTGGGAGTACCGCGAGTCCGTAAGCCACCTCCGCGGCTGGGACCCGGTCGCCAGGTAAGCGCAAGAGGAGGAACCATGGGCCGGGAGGCAACAATCAACATGTGAAGTGTGTGATCTGTGGGGAGCCCGGACCCCCCAGCAGCGAGCATGCCTCCCGACGTGGGTGCGCAACGCCATGGGCGGCCCCGCCGAGGACCATTCACAGGTTCCGATCGTTGCTCTTGCGCGCCACCCACAGCCTCCTGGCGGCGCTCACAGCGCGCGCTCCGCGAGTACTATTTTGCGGCACCTAACTGAGCCATCTTGAAGTGAGAGCGATCCCCGATGGAGGCACCAAAACTTCTGCCTCGTTGGATAGTTGACGACCCGAGCAACGATGATCTCGTCACGCCCGTCTGACGCGGGATGGTATGTCGGTCGGGCCGCCGAGCTTGCCGCTGCGCGGGGCGCGATCGCCGAGGCCGCCAGCGAGGGTGCCAGCCTGGTTTGGATAGAAGGGGAAGCGGGAGCGGGAAAAACGGCCCTGATCGCAAAGATCACGGCCGAGCTAGCGGAGCGCGGCTCTTTGCTCAGGATGGCGGCCGATGAGAACGCTGCGGACCGCTCGTTTTGGGTAACCGGGCAGATCGGTATAACCGGCACCGACGGGCCCTTCGCCGCCGGTTTGGCTCTGCTCGCCCGGTTCGGGGAGACAGAGAGCTCCGAGCCAACGGTGGTGATCGTCGAGGATCTCCACTGGGCAGATAGGGGGTCCCGCTTGGCGTTGCTAACCGCGGCGCAAAGGCTTGAACGCGATGCCGTGGTGATGCTCGTGACCTCTCGACCGGATGCCAGAGGCGACGACGGTTGGGACCGCTTCTGCGTTGAAAACTCGCGGTGCCGCCGAGTGGTACTGAGCGGCCTGAGAGCCGAGGATGTGGTCGAGATGGCCCGTCACGCGGGCATGTCGTTGACGGCCCGAGCGGCTGAGCGACTTCGCGACCATACCGGTGGTCATCCGCTCTACGTCCGCACTCTCCTCCGGGAGGTACCTCAGGAGCGACTGCTCGCGCTTGACCGTGAACTTCCGGTACCGCGGAGCCTGGATGCCACCATCCTGGCCCGACTGGCTGAGCTGCCGGCCCCGGCACGCGGTCTGGCCGAGGCGCTGAGCGTGATCGGCGAACCCGTCCCATTGTCGGTAGCAGGACGGGTAGGTGGAGTGGGAGAGCCAGCAAAAGCGCTCGACAGCCTGCTCGCCACGGGGTGGGTCATCTGGACGCCGGACGACCCGCAGGCTCCGCTCGCCTTCGGCCACCCCCTTTACCGGGCTGCCCTCTACAACGACCTGTCCCCTACCCGGCGCCGAAACCTGCACCGGGCCGCCGCCCAGGTGCTGGACGCAGGGTCAAGTCTGGCCCACCGGGTAGCGGCCGCCGACGGCGTTGACGACATCCTGGCTTCAGAACTGGTGGACACCGCCAAGTTGGAAGAACACAGGGGAGCCCGCAGCCTCGCTTCCCAATATCTGATATGGGCGTCGGCGCTCGGTTCCGACCGTTCCGGAGCCGAAGCGTACGTTCTTGAAGCGGGACGCCTGTTGATCGCCGACGGGCAGTCCTCCCGGGCCATCGAGCTGCGCGTCCGGCTGGAGGGCTGCGCCGAAAGCCCGTTCCGAAGCCTGGTATTGGGCATGCTGGCGTGGGTGCAAGGACAGAGCGCAGCAGCCGAAAGATGGCTACTCGAAGCGGCCGCCCCTCTTCACACGAGCGCCACCGATGACTCTGTGGCACTGGCGGCCCTTACCCAGCTGGGAGCGCTTTACGTTACCGATGGCCGTGCCACCCAAGCTATCGAGGCGGGCCGTTTGACGCTTTCTCGACGAACGGTTGACGCCGAGACCGAGCGAGCCGCCTGGCACGCCCTGGTGGTGGGAGAAGCTATTGCCCATGGTGCCCCCACCGGCCTGGCCCGGTTAGCGGAGAGGCTGCCCCAACCGGCCGCAGCGGTAGCCGCAGCCGACACCGACCTGCTCATCGTACGAGGGACGCTCGGCTTTTACGCCGGCCACATCGCGGCCGCCGTCGACGACCTGCGGGTGGCCATCCGCCTTGCCCGTCAGGGCGCGGCGGCGACCCAACTTCCGCGAGCTCACCTGCAACTGGCCCAGCTGTTGCTCAGCTTCGGCGACTGGGACGATGCGATGGTCCATGCCGACCTCGCCCTCTCGTTGGTCTCAGACCAGCAGCGAATCTGGATGGAAGCCCAGGCGCACGCTGCGCTGGGCCGGCTCTTCGCCGACCGAGGACAGTGGGCGCTGGCGACCGAACAGGTGGCTGCTGCCAGCACGGCCGCGGCCCGTCTCGGGACGCCCGAGGCCGTGTTCACCGCCCGTATCGCCGAAGCTTCCCTGGGCCGCGCCGCTGATGAGCCGGCCCGAGTCGTCATCGCCCTCGGCCCACTGGCGAGCGACGACCGGGCCATACCCATGGCAACCTCCCTTGCCTGGTGGCCCACCCTGATCACAGCACTGATCGACTGCGGACGAGTCGACGAAGCCCTCACCCACATTGCCCGGCTCGAGCACGCGGCTGAGGAGCGGGGGCTGGATCTGAACGCCCGTATCGCCGGGTCGCGCGCTCTGCTCGCGCTCGCGATCGGCGACGCCGGCGCGGGGGTGGCCGGTTTGGCCGAAGCCGTGCAACTGCTCGGCCCGGACGACCCCCTCCTCGATCGCGCCAGGTTGCACCATTCGTTGGGGCGGGCCTTGCTGGCCCAGGGACGGCGCCGGCCGGCTCTGGACGAACTGCACGCCGCCCACGACCTGCTGGCTGCGGTGGGTGCCGAGCCGTTCCTGCGCCGGGTCGAAGCCGACCTGGCCGACGCCGGCATCCGTGCCAGTCCCCAGCGGTCCCGTTCTCCCCTCGACCTCACCGAGCGCGAACGCGATGTGGTGGCACTGGTGGCCAAAGGTTTGACCAACCAGGAAGTGGCCGCGGGGTTGTACGTCGGTAGCAAGACTGTCGAATACCACCTGCGCAACGTGTACGGAAAGCTCGGCGTCACCTCCCGCCGGCAACTGCGCAACTACTTCTCCAATTAGCGACTAGGGATTTTCCCTGGGGAAATCGGGCCCCGGGTACCGCACTCTAGGACGTATGGAGATCATCATCGAGGTCGTCCGTTCACCGGATGGGCCTTTGACCGGCACCGTCCGCCGGGTTGACAGCCTGGAGCGGCGCCACTTCTACGGGGTCATGGAGCTCTTGGCCTGCTTAGAACGGATCATCGACGTCGACGCCTCCATCGTTCCCGACGCCGGGACCGCCAAGGAGAGCCGACCGTTTCCGGTCCGGCGCGGCCCTGCTGGCGACACCACCGGAAATCCTCCAGATCCCTTATGAGAGCACGACGCTTCCGGGCTATTTTCTTCCGACCGGGGCCAGAAAACCAACCGCGTCCAACAGTAATCCTCACCGGCGGCTACGACGGAACGGCCGAAGAACTGTATTTTTCCAATGGCGCCGCCGCGCTGGCCCGCGGCTACAACGTGCTGGCTTTTGACGGACCGGGACAGGGGACCGCGCTAGTCGGACAGGGCTTGGTTATGCGCCCTGACTGGGAGGCGGTAATCACGCCCGTCGTGGATTACTTGCATACCCGGCCGGACGTCGACCCGGCGAAGGTTGCCCTGATCGGCCTGAGCCTGGGTGCCTATCTCGCGCCCCGCGCCGCCGAGCGCGGAGCACCGGCTTGCAGCCTGCATAGCTGACTGCGGCTCGTATGACCTCTTCGCCGCCGCGTTGCGGCGCGTCCCCGGTCCTCTGGCCGGAGGCCTCACCCGGCCCCGGTCGCTGGCCAGAGCGGCACTGAGCCGGGCCCTGCGGCGCTGGCCAGCAAGCCGACGGCCGGGTGGGCTCTCCGACGAGGCCAGTTCGTACATGGCGTTGCCAGCCCAATCGACTACCTGCTTGCCCTGCGCGAGTATTCGCTCAAAGATCGTGCCGCCCAGGTCACCTGCCCGGTCCTGGTGTGTGACGCTGAAGGGGACGACATCAGCGCGTCTGCCCCGCAGCTGGTAGAGGCACTGAGGTGCGAAAAACAGTACATCCACTTCACTGCGGCCGAAGGGGCAGGTGATCACTGCGAAGCCGGAGCCAGGACTCTGTACCACGCGCGATCGTTCGCATGGCTCGATAACCTGCCGCACCCGGAGCCGCCGTCGCGGCCTCAGCCATGGGCTGCTCCGTTCACGCTGGTGACCGGCTAATGCCAGCGCTGTCGGCCGCGCCTACGTCGGAGACAGGAGCGCCCGAGATGACCCACGATGTTGCGCCGTGGCACGAGGTCATTCTCCCGGGTTCATCGGGCGCGGTCCTATTAGTGCTTAACTGCGACATTCAGAAGAAAAATTGGCGGTGTGGGAATTAACCCTTTCATGGTCGCGTGCTTGCGGAAGGGTGTTCGCGATGGCGGAAGTTCTGACGGCGGAATCCAGCGTTGCTCGCCGGGGGGCATCCGTGCTACGCGAAGGTGACGACCGACCCGATTTTGCTGGCAAAAGACGCAGTTACCGAAACGTCGATCGGTATGCGAATCCGCATCGGCTCCGTGGACCTTGCCTGTACCGTAAGTGCGGCTCTGCACGTGGTCAACTTTCTGGAGTCCGTTGTTATGTGCGGGTGTTCTGGGTGCTTTGCCCTTCGACCTTGACGTTGCAGTTTCGAACGGCGGGACCTCTACGACAACGGCCGGGTCATCAATCAATGTAGTGACCGACGGAATTGCCCAGGCGTCTCCTCTTTGGGCAAATCCATCGGAGCTGCGGCTGTTAGCGGAGCGGGGCTCTGTGGGCGTGACGGTCAGGGCGCGGGCTTCATCGCTCTCAGGTAGAGGAACATGGGGAGTGGGAGCTCGCTCTCGTCGCCCACGCTTGAACCTGTCGGCCGCGGCTCCCTGAGTAGCTCGACGACCAGGCCGGCGCTTTCGAGGGCGATCGCGTAGTCCTCGAGGCTGTACGTCCAACCGCGAAAGGTCATGGTCAGCCCGTCCCGCCGCGCAGTTCCTTCGAAGCGGCGGCGCCGGAAATACGGGTGCGTCATTGTGAAACGGGCGTCGGGCCCTTCTCCGGTGAACTCTCCGGTGTCGGCGAAGGGATGGGTAACGCCGATGCAGAAGCGGCCCCGCCGGGTCAGCACGCGTGCGGCTTCGGACACTGCGGCGGGCATGTCCTCGACGTCCATCAAGGAGTTGTACGCGACCACCAGGTCGAAGCTCTCCTCGGAGAAAGGTAGCGCGCCAGCATCGGCCAGGAGGTAAGAAGGACCTGCTGCTGCCTCTTTGGCGTAGCGGGCCAGGGTAGGCGAACTGTCCAGCCCCACGACCGAGTGGCCCCTCGCGGCCAGGTCCCGCGCCACGCGGCCCTCACCCGAACCGATTTCCAGGGCCCGACGGCCAGGAGGAGGGACCAGGGCCCCGAAGAACAGCTCGCGGTAGCGCCAGTACTCGTCGAGGCCCGGCCTTCGGGCCCAGCGCACCCAGTTGTGCGCCTCCATCTCCCAATCGCTCACCAATGGAGGGCCCCGGCTACTAAATAACCAAAGCACGACGTCGAGGCTGGCCAGTTACCGGAGCTCAGGTCCGCCCGGAGCGTTACCGACTCCGGGGGCGAGGCGGGCAGTGGGTGCCTTACATCAACTGGCAGGAACGTCATGTAGCGATGGTGCCAGTTCTTGGCACCTGTGCGTGGGAACGGCGCTTGCACTGGTCCGGGTAAGGGCTGACACCAAAGGTGCAGGATGGGTTCTCTCGGCCGAGCAAGAGCTGTGCCTTCGCACCGCGCGTTATGTGGTGACGACGCCGGGCTCGGAGCGCCAGTGCACTCGTCGGTGCAGCCTTCCGCGTGGAGAGCGAAGAGTAAAGCCACACCAGGGAGAGGGTGAGCGGGCACACTTGGCACATCAATGCCGCCGCTCTCATATGAGTGCAGCTACGTGGACTTCGCCGGGGCCTGCGGGTGCCGCCGGTTCATACCCATCTCCCCCGACGCTTCAGCCGAGGCCCCAGTTGAAACCCCGATGGTAGAGAGGGCATCATTGGAGGCAGATGGAGCCGCGCTACCACCACACCTGGAGGCCTCACAAGCCCGTTAACTCCAGCCCCGAGCAGAAGGACGTGGGCTGGAAGGTGGTCAATGCCGCCTCAGTGGCCGTGGCCGCCATCGTGACCCAGCGCCTGCTCACCATGGCCTGGCGCCTGGTGCGCCACCAGCCCCCTCCTAGCGGACCGGCGGACCGCAAAGTTAGCTGGGGCGCCGCCCTCACCTGGGCCACCTCCATGGCCGTGGGCATTGCCGTCGCCCGAGTGGTGGCCGTGCGCCTGTCCGGCAAGGCCTGGGAGGCCGCCGTCCACGAGCCGCCCCCACAAGCGCCCTCCTAGGCCCCAGGGCCTCCCTAAGCCAGCTGAGGGCCCCTTCCCTAGCATTGCGACGTGAACACTCCGCTCCCGCCGACAGGAGCCATGTCGGACCCGAGGCTCCAGCCGCCGCTGTCATCAGGATGTTCAACGGCAAGACGCGCCGACTCCCAGACCTTCGAGGAATTACACTTTGGCACAAGTGCGGCGCGAGATAACGTGCGCACATTCATCAGGGCGGTGGCGGCGCGAAACTCGTGTGACCAAAGCGCCGGTTATGGAACTCTTGCCGACGACGTCCCCCGATGCCAGGGTGCGCCGGCCCGGCTGGCGCCGGGCAATCTGCCGTTGCGCCGTCACCAGTATTGGGGTGCTTATGATAACCCCGGAAGCCTCGTGCGCGTGCCTAGGCGATCGTCACGGTGTTCACGACGCGGGTGAATTGGTGGCCTATATGGGCGGCCATCGCTCCAGAGGCGGCGCTGACGCTGCCCACTTCACCTCCGCTGTTAAAGTCGTGGGCGCCGTGCAGAGTGATGTTCTCGGGTGGCTTGGCCCCCAGGAAGAAGATGGTCACCCACAGCTGAGCGGTGTTCTGCTGCTTGGTGCCGCAGCTGACCCGTTTCACGCTTGAGTAATTGCCCACCTGCTTCTTGTCTACGTTCAAGACCTGGCCACCTTCAATCTGCCATAGCCCGGCCGCGTCTTCCGCATTGTTTAGGCATTCACGAACAAGCTCAAGTGTCAAAGCCATACTGAGTCTCCTTGGTTGGCGATAACTAGCGCACAGGAGCAGCCCGTTCGCGCCGCCCACGACGAGCGGATCCGTCCCGGGGTTGCTCGTCTACACAGATCCCTCACCGCGCGGCTCAGATACACGGATCTGCAGGTATGCGCAGGAGCACAATGTTCGAGGACTCCCGTTGCTTTGTGCCTTTGAAGCGGGCACAGATCCCACTGCCTTAAGCGGCTCGTCGGCATAGTGGGTAGATAACTGGGGCTCTGGCGTGGTGCGCCGCAACCACGTGCTCGGGAGCGTCTCGATCAGGCTCCAGCACTCGTGGTGGCATCGGTCCCAGACGATCGTGTCCCCCCTTGATTTGTCGAGGCCCATACCCGCTGAGGTTGCGCAGCGACCTCCTTGCCTGGCGGAAACCAGCAACGGGAAAGCGCGTGATAGGTGAGACGTCATCTGGGCACTGGCGCGTGCGAGTTAAGCATCGCGGCCGTGGCGTCGCCGACCGGACTTTCGACCGTCGTGCTGACGCGGCGAGGTGGGAAGCCGAACAGCGCCGGCAGTTGGACCAGGGCGACTGGGTGGATCCGAAACGGGCGAAGGTAAACACTGGCAGAGATGGCCCCAGGCCTAATGGTTCTCAGTGCGATGGGCACTGATCTGGGTGAAGACTCCATGGAGATCCTGTGGAGAAAAAGGGGAAAGGCCCGAGTGGCTGCAATGGTGAGCGTATCGTCGCAGATGTTGATGGCGCTCGGGAACCGACGTCTGACTTTCAGCGTCAGGTCCTTATTGCGTCCCCAATGGGGTAATAGGCCTGGAGAGGCAAAGCAGAAACTTCGTGCAGCAGCCGGGGTTACGGCCTCATGATCACTAGCGACAGGCCGCGCACGCGGGTGACGCGAAGAAATGGCAAACGCGTTGCTGAGCGCGGCAAAACCAGTTGTCCGACTGCGACGCGGCGTCTCGTCCCTCGACCGAAGGAGCGGAAGTGATCGTGCATCCCACTCACGGACGGCGTGCTCGACTGGTGGCCGCCTACTGCGCGGCGCTGGCCGCGCTGACCCTCGCGGCATTTGGCTCCCCCGTTGCCCAGGCCGGTACCGCGGCCGCGGCTTCGGGCCCTGGTGGCCCCCCGATTGTAGCCACCGACGACGGCGCCGTCCGGGGCGTGGCCGGGCCCGGGGCCGACGCCTTCCTTGGCCTGCCCTATGCTGCTCCCCCCACCGACAACCTGCGGTGGCGGCCCCCGGCCCCCCCGGCCGACTGGCAAGGCGTCCGCGACGCCACCCAATTCGCGCCGAGCTGCCCGCAGGCCTCGATCCAGCAGAACAACACCGAGGTCCCGCCCGGCGCTCAGAGCGAGGACTGCCTGTACCTCAACGTGTACACGCCGGTGCCGCCCAGCCGTGACCTGCGCAGCAGCTACGAGCGGGGCCGGCCGGTGCTCGTGTGGATCCACGGCGGCGGCCTGACGGAGGACGCCGGCCGCAACTACGACCCCACCAAGCTGGCCGCGGACGGCATCGTGGCCGTCACCATCAACTACCGGCTCGGCGCTTTGGGCTTCCTGGCCCACCCGGCGTTGGCGTCGCGGCCCGGCGGCGCGACGGGCAACTACGGGCTGATGGACCAGCAGGCGGCGCTGCGCTGGGTCAAAGACAACATCCGCGGGTTCGGCGGCGACCCCCACAACGTGACCATCGCGGGCGAGTCGGCCGGTGGCCTGTCGGTCCTGGCTCACCTGGTCTCCACTGGCTCGCGCGGGCTGTTCCAACGGGCGATCATCGAAAGCGGATCCTTCGCGCTCAACCAGCAGCCCCTGGCCACCGCTGAGGCCGCCGGCGAAGCCTTCGCCGCCCAGGCGGGCTGCCCGGACCAGACCGCCCAGTGCCTGCGCAACCTGCCGGTCACGAGCCTGGTAAACCCCAACTTCGTTGAGATTCCCGGCGTCGTCGACGGCAAGGTCCTCACCCAGCCGATCGGGACGGCGCTGGCCGCCGGGCGGTTCGCCCACGTGCCGATCCTCAACGGAACCAACACCGACGAGGAGCGGTTATTCGTCAGTCTTGGCCTGACCGTCAGCCGCGGCACCGACGTATTGATCCCGGGCGGAACGGTGACCGCCGACAGCTACCAGTCCGACATCGCCTCGGTGCTTGGCGTGCCCGACACGCGGGCGGCGGCGATCGCGGCCGAGTACCCGCTCGCCGCCTACCCCTCGCCCGCCGTGGCCTTCAGCGCACTGGTCGGCGACGCCAACTTCGCGTGCCCGGCGCTGCAGATCGACCAGTTGACCTCCCGACGCGTGCCGACGTTCGCCTATGAGTTCAACGACGACAACGCGCCGCTGCGCTTCTCGCCGGTACTCATCCCTCCACCGGTGGCGACACACACGTCGGAGCTCCAGTACCTGTTCGACCTCCAGGGTGTCGGACCCGCGGTCTTCCCCGGCACGCTCGACGCCGGCCAGGAGGCACTGGCGGCCAGCATGCGAGCGGCCTGGGCGAACTTCGCGGCCAGCGGCAACCCTGCGACGGCGGCCGTGCCCTGGCCCGCATTCGGAGGGTCGGGCGGCGCGCAGATGCTATCGCTGGTGCCGCCACAGCCCCAGACCGAGACGGGCTTTTCCTCTCAGCACCACTGCGCGTTCTGGGCCGCCGGGTAAGCACTCCAGTTATGCCCGCCCAGATGCGTACTCCCTTGCATCACGAACGTGCGATCGACATGCCCTCGAACGTCACTCGACCACCGCCCTCGAGGCCGGCCGGGAGGCACAGGTCCCCGGAGCGAAGTTGCTTGCTGGAGTTGCTCCACCCCGTGCGGCGTTTCAAGGATTGGTCAGTCACCTCCGGGAACGGTGTTCTGGGACATTCAGTAGTGAGCCAGAGGGGCGGGAAATATGCCCCGCCGACCATGTTCAAGGGCAGCTCCGTGATCGGCCTGGCGACGGCCAGACGCGCTCGAGACGAGGGCTCGGACGTGATCCTGACGGCCCGGGACCCCATTCGGCTTCAGCGCGTCGGGCCTCGAGCTCGGGGTGGTGTCAAGAAATGGTAAACGCGTTAGCCTCATTGGGACACAACCCCGGGAGGTCGCAATGACCACGAGCGAGGGCCCCAGCGGGGGGACGAGCGGGATGGCGGTACAGCAGGTGCCGGGCATTTCGGGCAGGGAGCTCCGTGAGGGCTACGCCGAGATCGGCGACGTGCGATTGCATTACGTCGAGGCCGGAGAGGGGCCGCTGGTCGTTCTGCTGCACGGCTTCCCGGAGTTCTGGTACGGCTGGCGGCTACAGATCAAACCGCTCGTGGCGGCCGGGTTCCGCGTCGTCGCGCCGGACATGCGCGGCTACAACCTGTCATCCCGGCCGAAGGGCGTCAAGGCCTACGGCACCGACCAGCTGATCGCCGACATCCGCGGCCTCATCCAAGAACGCGGTGCAGAGTCGGCCCTGCTGGTCGGTCACGACTGGGGAGGAAGCGTCGCGTGGGCCACCGCCATGGCTTACCCGGAGGTCGTCGACCGGCTGGCCGTCCTCAACGCGGCCCATCCACGGAAGCTGTCGCAGGGACTGCACCACCCAGGCCAGCTCCGCAAATCCTGGTACTTCTTCTTCTTCGACCTCCCGGAGCTACCGGAGGCCGTCGTACACGCCGACCGCTGGCATTTCTTCCGGCACTTCCTGCGCGACGCCCGCCCGGCTTATACGCCGGAGGAGATCGATCGCTACATTGAGGCGTGGTCGCAGCCCGGCGCCGCAGCCGCGATGATCAACTACTACCGGTCCTCGGTGCGGACCTCACCAAAGAAGGCCGAAGCGGCGCTTCGCCCGATCTCCGCGCCCGCCCTGGTGATCTGGGGGCAGCGCGATCACTACCTCGGCCCCGAACTTGCCGAACCCGACCATGACGACGTGCCCAACCTCGAGCGCGTCGAGCGGATGTCCGACGCCTCGCATTGGGTGCATCACGACGAGGCCGAGCGCGTTAACCAACTCCTCATCGACTTCTTCGCCCCCGCCCTACCAGCCAAGAACCACTAAATGGCGGTCAGGTCACGGTCGGCGTCCCAACACTGACAGCGTATAGGGCCCTGCTGCGGGGCGCTGCCCCGGCCCTTTCTCGGAGATGAAGATCCGAACATGGGGCCGCTGTCCTCGCCCGACCAAGCCGACCCTTACGCTGGGATCTCCGGGACGGCAAGGGCTGACTTTGATCGGCCCTGTGGACCGACCCCTGCCGTCACGGAGGACCCGGAGTAGCCGCCAGGGCGCTCGACAGAGGAAATAAAATGACTCCACGCCGTTAACCGTGACCGCCCCGGTCACTATCGGCGATCTGCGGAGAGAGCCAGGACCGCCGCCCGGGAGACGAGCTCGACGCCTGACAGAGTGGAGGTCATAGAAGAGCAGGAGCGGAGGAGTTAACCGCGTGTTCGGTCTTCTGCACCTTCTCGTCCTGCGCGACCTGGCTGGCGCGGCCGGAGTTGAAAGGTTGCCGGGTCCACCCGGCCCACCGATCCCGTAGACGGAAGCCGGCGATCTTCCCGATGAGGTCGAGGGGGTAAGTGTGTTCGCACGCTGTGGGTTTCAATAGCCATGCTGACGGGCATTCCATCGCCACGGATGCGAGACCCCCTTACGTAGCTTTCACGGCCTTCCCAGTGAGGCTGGCTACTTCGTCGGGTGGGAGACCATCGCGACGTGGCTGCTCGCCAGCCTCGATCGTTGTAGCACCCATGCGTTCCGAGAACCAGCGCTCGACGTCGGACGGAATCACTTCGTCATTCTACGCAACCAAAAACCAAGAGACGAACGACTTCCAAGCGGGCACGCCGATAACGTGCCTGGGAGGGGGCGCGGCGAGGGGCTGCTGGAGGGCGAACACGACTCTTGCTTTTGCGGGCTCGATTGAGCACGTGGCGCACCCGCGCGACATCGTCGGCCAGCGCGATTTCTGGGAATTGCGGAGCGGTCACCTTGTAGCCGCGGCCCTGCAAATGCTCAAATAACGCTGGCCCAAGATGATCCATCGGCCCAGGCGCCGTGTACCAAAACAATGTTGGTGGAATTTGTCATGACTGTTGTCCTCCTTACTTTCAAGGAAAGCATCCCGGGCCGATTGGGTTGGAGGCACGCGTCGGAGTCACTGGCCCGACCCAGAATTCACAGAGCCATTGTGCGATTGAGAGTGGTTCCGGACGACGCTGGGAATTCAGATAAGGCCAAGCCGACAGCCTGGAGGAAATGCCGACCGCGCCAACAGTCGGGTACCGGGGTCGCCTTACCAACCCAGGAACCCGGGCAACCTAAGGGGCGTTTGCCAAGGTCACAACCGCGCCAACGAGTTCATCAGCGCCGTGAGCGCAATCGGGCAGTGGAACCCGTGTTTGGTACGGGCGCGACGGTCTACTCAACGGAGGATCCTTTTAGCAGGCAAATCGCCCACAGTAACGAAAGAAAGGACCAACAATGTCGTTCACCCGCTCTGCCCATATCAGGTGCGGCTTGGCCGCCAGCGCGCTCGCGCTCACGGGCGCTGCACTCTTGACGTCGCAAACCTTGCCGGCTTCAGCATCGGCGGCGCAAGCCAGCTTGTCGCCAAAGCCGACCATCGTGATCGAGCACGGAGCTTGGGCGGATGGTTCAAGCTTCACTGGCGTTGTAGCCCGGTTGCTACAAGACGGCTATACGGTGGATGTCCCACCCAATCCGCTCCGTGGCCTTGCGAGTGACTCCGCGACGTTGGCCGACTTTCTCCATACGATCAGCGGTCCCATCGTGCTGGTGGGGCATTCTTACGGTGGCATGGTGACCACGGACGCCGCCACCGGTATCGCGCAGGTAAAGGCGCTGGTGTACGTCGATGCGTTCATCCCGGCACAGGGAGACACGACGGCCCAGCTTGCCAACGCTCAGCCCGGGTCGTGCCTCGGCGGTGGCGGCGACCCCAGGAATGTCTTCAACTTTGCGCCCTATGCCGGCGGGCCAGCCAATGACGTGGACTTGTACGCCAAGACCGCGGCCGACGGACCATACCCGGGGTTTGCCAACTGCTTTGCCAATGACCTGCCGGCAAGTGAGGCTGCTGTCCTCGCCACCTCGCAACGGCCGCTCGCACTGAGCGCGCTGTCTGACCCCTCCAGCCCTCCGGCTTGGACGAGCATCCCGTCGTGGGCCCTCGTCGGCACTGCGGATCACGTCATCCCGCCTGCCGAGCAGTTGTACATGGCCCAGCGTGCTCACGCGCACATCGTCGAAGTAAGGGCGTCGCACCTGTCGATGATCTCCCACCCAGACGCCGTGACCAAGCTGATTATCCGCGCCGCGCAGGCGACCAGTTAGGCCCAGACGAGCGTACTCAAGAACGAACTCCTATCCCAGCGATCCAGAAAGAAGAAGAAAATGCCCACCGAAATGCCCACGCAAACCGATCCATCGGGCCCGGCTCCTACCATCGTATTGATCCACGGTCTATGGCTCACTGCTCTCAGTTGGGAGCACTGGGTCAAGCGTTACTCCGACAAGGGGTTTGACGTGATCGCGAAGAGCTGGCCCGGCATGGACGGCGACATCGAAGCGCTTCGAGCAGACACGTCCCAGATCGACGACCTCGGACTGACCGAAATCACAGACTATTACGAGGAGATCGTTTCCGCTCTGGATTGTAGGCCCATTATCATAGGCCACTCTTTCGGCGGCCTGATCACTCAGCTTCTCCTTGACCGCGGGCTCGGGTCGGCCGGCGTTGCCATCGACTCGTCCCCGGTCAAGGGAGTACTCGCACTTCCGGCTTCCACGTTGAAATCTGGGTTCCCGGTGCTGAAGAACCCCGCCAACCGTCACCGTTCGGTGAGCCTCACACCAGATGAGTTCCACTACGCATTTACGAACACGCTCTCTGAAGCGGAGTCGGTCGAGGTCTACAAGCGTTATGCGGTGCCTGGTCCCGGCCGAGTTGTGTTCCAGGACGCGTTGGCAAACTTCAGCCGTCATTCACCCGCCGCCGTAGACGTCA
Source organism: uncultured Acidimicrobiaceae bacterium (assembly GCA_963750465.1). GTDB lineage: Bacteria > Actinomycetota > Acidimicrobiia > Acidimicrobiales > Palsa-688 > Fen-671. The sequence goes on along the minus strand of CAVVRE010000037.1, from coordinate 390,322 downwards.
CAACGACGAGCGAGCACCGCTCTTGATCATTGCGGGTGGTGTCGACCACGTGTACCCGCCCAGGGTGGAAGAGGCCGACGCCAAGTTGCAGAAAAAGTCGCGGGCGATTACGGCCTACCGCGAGTTTCCCGGCCGGTCGCACTTCACCCTGGCTCAAGAAGGGTGGGAAGAGGTTGCGGACTTTGCTCTCGAGTGGGCCCTCAACCCGGTTGAGGACTCGGATTCGGAATGATTGGACGACAAGGGGGAGGCGCGAACGATCTGGATGAACTTCCTTTCGTCGTGTCGTCCCCTTGGCTCCAGTTCTCCCTGAATATGGCAGCCACGTGAGACCAAACTCGCAACAAGACGAGCCGGCGTTGTAGGTTCGTCAATTGACCTGAACTCCTGACCCGCTGGGCACGCTGCCAAACGCCACCGAAGGTGCTCTGGAGACTCGTCCTGGCCAACGGGAACAATTCCTTGACGGGAGACTGTGGAGCTGGCGTCAGGACGTGACCCACAGCTTGCTGGAACGCGACTGTCGTGTCGTTGTTAATGCCGGCGGCTGTGGAGGCAACCACGTTACGCCCTTCAGCTCGGCCGGACTTCCCGGCGTCACAAGGGCACCGGCGCCGAGCAGGGCCTACTACATTGCTGGCATGTGGCCGATTGGTCTGCCGCCCCAGTGGGTTGGCCGTGAACAGGAACTGGCGATTCTCCGGGGGGGTCTCGAAGCTTTAGCCCGGGGTGAGGGAGCGGTGGTATTCGTCGAGGGTGAGCCGGGCATCGGCAAGTCGTGCCTGGTGGCCGAGGCATTGGCGGGAGCAGGCCAGCCAGGGTTGGATGTCGGATGGGGGATGGCGGACAAGCTCACCGAGCGCCTGCCGCTGGCGGTGATGCAGGACTGCCTTCAGGTGCGGCTAAGTTCGCCTGACCCGCAGCGGGCGCATGCCGCCGAGTTGCTCCGCGAACGGCCGCGCGGAGTATTAGGCGATGGCGACACCTCGGTGGCCGGCATCGAGGTCCTGGCGACGCTGGTAGACGAGTTGTGCGCGGCCGCACCCACCGTGATCGTTATGGACGACCTGCAGTGGGCCGACGACGCGTCGTTGACCCTTTGGCACCAGCTGGCCGCCTCTGTCGACCAGCTAAGGCTGCTGCTGATCGGGACCTGCCGGTCGCCTTTGCGCCGGCCGGAGGCGCAGCAAGTGCGGGCGGCCGTTCTCCGCCGTGGCGGCTCCGTGATCACCCTCGGGCCGCTGTCCGAAACGGACGTGGCCGACCTGGTGACGGCGATGGTCGGAGTGCCGCCCGGGGCCACGCTGCGTCGGCTGGCTTCCCAGGCCGCTGGCAATCCCCTGTACGTACGGGAGCTTGTCGACGCTTTGGTACGCGAGCGGGCGCTGCAGGTCGGCCTGGCCGCCGAGGTTTCCTTGGCCCGCGAGCAGCTACCGGTAACACTGACCACCATTCTCGCTGACCGGCTGGGCTCCGTACCAGCCGAGACGGCGCAGATGTTGCGGACCGCGGCACTGCTGGGGGGGACGTTCGCCGTGACCGACCTGGCCGTGCTCATGCGCCGGCGGGTATCAGAACTGTCGGACGGTCTGCAAGAGTCAGTGGCGGCAGGTGTGCTGATGGCCTCGGGCCCGGATCTGGCGTTCCGCCACCTGCTGATCCAGCAGGCGCTTTACGAGAGCATGCCACCTGGGTTGCGCGCCGCGCTACACGCCGAGGCGGCACAAGAACTCGCCGCCAAAGGAAGGGATGCCCTGAGGGTCGCTCAACAACTGTTGGCCGCGAACCAGCCGAGGAGCGAGGGCTGGGCCCGGACCTGGCTCAGCGGCGCGGCGCCCGAACTGATCAGCCGGGCACCACAGCTAGCGGTCGAGTTGCTGCGCCGCGAACTGGACGAGACGCCCCTCCGCGACGAGGCGTTGGACGGTCTCATGGCCGATCTCGTGCAGGCTCTCCTCGCCACCGGGAGCTACCAGGAGGCGGCCACTGACGCCACTCGGGCACTCGCCGTGATAACCGACCCGGTACGACGGGCGGAGACATACTGGATGCTGGTGCGCTCGCAGATCAGTGCGGGTGGCCACTACGAAGCTGCGATTACCACGATAGGCAGGGCTCTAGCGACTGCGGACCTACCCTCCGCGTGGCGGGCACGGTTTCTGACCGTGCTGGCGGCGTACCAGCGGCTTGTCACCGGCGACCTGGAACTAATGGACGCGACCGCCCACCAGGCCATCGCCGCCGCTGAGGAGGCCGGTGACGCGTTCGCGGCGGCGGGCGCCCTAGCCGAACTGTCGCTGAGCCATAGCGTCAAGCGCGACCATGCCGCCGCGCTTGATTACATCGACCGGGCGCTACGGGTGCTGGCAGACGATCCTCCCCGCCCGGACCGTCGCTTCTATGGCCGTGACAGGCAACGGATCGCGATGAACTACCGCATCTTCACGCTGCAGAACCTCGACCGGTGGCCGGAGGCCGCGTTGGCCCTTCGGCAGGCCCGGGAGTTCGCGCTGCGGACCGGGAGCCCTGATACCGCATCGTGGGCTCACGCCGCGGTGCTGCAGTACTGGCTCGGTCAGTGGGACGACGCTCTGGCCGAGCTCGGCTCGTACGACCCCGATTCGTACCCTTATCTGCGCGAACGGTGGTCTGCTCCATTGGTGCACGGTGTGGGCGCGCTAATTGCCGGCCGCCGGGAGCAGCGCACCACGGCCGGCGAGCACCTTCGCCAGGGCCTGGCTCTTCCCATCGAGAGCCGCGCCGACCGGGAGAACCAGGACTTCCTGGTCGCCGCTCACGCGCTGGCCTTGGAACAGAACGGAGAAACCGGGCAGGCTCTTGTGACGATGGCTGCGATAGTGCCACGCCGAGAGGGTGATATGACCCTGCTCCACCAGTGGCTGCCCGACCTGGTCCGCCTGGCGCTCGCCGCCGACGACCCGCGCACGGCTGAAGCTGCGGCGCAAGCATGCCAAGCCGAGGCCGAGGCGGAAACCCCGCCGGCTCGGGCGTCCGCGGCCAGCCTCCGTTGTCAGGGGCTGCTCGAGTCCGACCCCGGCCCGCTCCAGGACGTGGTGGCCCACTACCGAAAGGTCGGCCCCGCGGTGGAACTGCCGGCCGCACTGGAGGATCTGGCCGTCGTACTGGCCCAGCGCGGTTACGAGGAGGATGCCCGGTCGGCATTGAACGAAGCCGTTGGCCTGTACGAGGACCTGCACGCCCGGTGGGACATCCGGCGGGCCGAGGGGCGGCTTCGCCCGTACGGCATCAAACGTGGCGTGCGCGGCCGCCGTACGGCGCGAGCGCCCTCCGGCTGGGCGGCGCTCACTTCGACCGAGGTCAAGATCGCCGCCCTGGTCGCCAGGGGCGAACCCACGTCGGACATAGCCCGCGGCATGTTCCTGTCCCGCAGGACCGTCCAGACCTACATCTCCCACATCCTGGCCAAGCTGGGTGCGAAGAGCCGGGCAGAAATCGCCCGCGAGGCGGTGCGCCAGGGCGTCTCGCCCTAGATAGCTGCTCCGTTGAGGCTGGCGACCGCCCAGGTGAGTCGCGCCAACTGCACCTACAGCCAAGTATCGTCAGTCGCGTCAACTGCGCCCGCGGCAAAGTGTCGTCAGTTTGACCACTGTTTCCTGACGGCCTAACCGCTTTCCTTAGTAAGCGAACCTAGCCGCGAATGGGTACGCCACCCGCGAGAGGCTGGGACCACAAGGATTGACAGGCCGCAGCACACACCTACGGTGCCAGCCCTGATGGGTTGGTCAGAGGAGATGAGAATGGGGATCACAACAACCAGCTGCTCGCTCACGGGGCGCGACACTGAGATCCGTGCGCTCGATGGCCTATTGAGTGCGGGCCGGCATCACTTCGTCGCCGTGCTGCTTCGTGGCGATGCGGGTGTCGGCAAGGCCGCTCTGTTGGAGATGGCCAGCGATCGTGCAGAAGCTGAGGGTGCACGGGTGTTTACCGCACTCGTAATGACCCGAGGGGCGCCCGAACGGTCACAAGGATTGCCAGTCAGAATTGCAATTGAGGAGAAACTGGGAGCGGGCTTCCCGGCCGCCAACTCCCTCCTGTTTGGTTTCGGGGGACCGCCAGGGAGAACGTCATGGCTATGACGGCGGGCCGAACTGAAGGAAGGGCTGGCCTAAAGCCGCTGCGCCACGTCGATGGCCGCCTCGCCTGGTTGAACAACGGCTCTTGCCGGTACGAGGAAGCTCTGGCTGCTGCCGAACAGGGCAGTAAATATCCCGACGACCTGGGGCTAGCGACGTGGTCGGTGGTGGAGCTGATCGAAGCGGCCGTCAGATCTGGCCTTACGGAAAGGGCCACCATGGCCTTCCACCAGCTCGCAGCCGTGACGCTGGCCAGCGGCAGCGACTGGGCCATTGGCATCACGGCCCGTTGCCGAGCACTAATTTGTGAGGGAAATGAAGCCGAGCTACTCTATCGGGAGGCTATTGAATGCCTTGGCCGCACTAGCGTCGGTGCAGAGCTCGCTCGTGCCCATCTCCTGTACGGCGAGTGGCTGCGTCGCACCGGTCGTCGAATCGACGCTCGCGTGGAGCTCAGACTGGCATATGGGACATTCAGCTCCATGGGTGTCGAGGGCTTCGCCGAGCGGGCGCGACGAGAATTGCTGGCTACCGGCGAGACGGTACGCAAACGCAGTGTCGACGCGTTCGATGAGCTAACTCCGCAGGAAGGCGCGGTCTCGAGGCTTGCTGGCTCGGGGTATACGAACGCTGAGATCGCCGTGAAACTTTTCGTCAGTGAACGTACCGTTGAGTGGCATCTCCGAAAAGTGTTCACCAAGCTCGGGCTACGCTCGAGACGGCAGCTGCGCGAAACCCTGACGGAATCTGAACAGGTTCCTTTGCCAGCGTAAAGCGCACGTGGGCCTGTAAGCCATGAGTCAAAACCAAGGCATCCTGCCAGATCCTTCGACGTTGGTCAGTTGCACCCGTGAAACCTACCGGCGTGATAGACGGCTCAACGGCGGATGCTCGACTTTGCCTCAACAATCCCCGGCTTCGGACACCAGTCCGGTGGCCAAGGGTACGAACAAAGGAGAAACCAATGACGTCCCCTACCGAAGGCAAGCTCGCCCAATACTTGTGCAGCGGAGATCCGAAGCTTAAGGAGTACTACCCCGGATGGTTAAAGGACATCGCCGATGACGCCACCGTGGAGGGCTCTATGTTGGACGGTGTCATCGAAGGCCCAGACGGTGTCCGAGCCGTCGTACTCAAGATTAAATCGCTATATGACCGACAGGAGTTCCTATCCGTCGGACCTTACGGCGACAACGGATGGATCGAAGACTACGTTGCCGAATTCCGAGGGGAGCCGCTGGGCTGCGTTGTCACGGTCAAGTTCAACGACGTGGGACAGACCCAGCATGTCGTGGCAAGTTATCGGCCTCGCACGTCGGTGGTTCACTTCGCCAATCTGCTGGCAGACGAGTTCGCCGGCAGCCCGATCGCTGACCATTTCCGCTCGCCAGACTCCAGCCGGTGAGTTCGCGCTAACAAGTACTTCAAGGAAATCAACAAAGGCGGCCGCTCCGCCGCTTGGGAGGAGCCGCGACTCTTCTCAGGAGAACTCCACTCCGCCATGCGCTCAATTCGCTAGCCAACGGGGGTGTGAGCCGAGAGAGGGCGGAGCCTAACCATAGAAAGCACTCTCGGCCACCCATGACGCAGTGCCGCAGTGCGTCGACCAAAGAGTAAGCGGTCCAGATGGGCGTCTGCGCTGAGCGGTCTAAGGCCAGTCTCGCCCGTCGGACAACAAGGACCGGGTCTGGCATGCCACCAGGTTCCTGGCATCCAGTGCTCGTCGACGAGCGTATCAGCCAAGTCCCAGAGTAACCCCGAGGTGATGCTCACACCTCAACTTGCTCGTCAACGATCCTCGTATCCTACACCGACGTCCAGGTCGTTCCCCCGGTTAGCTATATAACGGCGCGTCGCGGACTGCGCAAACGCTCGTCGAACTGAAATTTGCCTTTGTCGGAGGATACTTCGCCGAACGGCAAAGAATACGTCAACCTGGGCGGAGTGGAGTACGGCCTGGGCGGGGTCTGGTCCCAGTTTGATCACACCGAGGCGTTCCAGCGCCTTACTGCTGCAGTGTTCCGTACCAAGAGCTTGCCCGTCGCCTGAGTGGTACGCGTGGCACCCAAGTACTTTGGCAGCCTTTGAGAGGAATTACGACGAAGTCTTCCGTACCGTCAGCGCAATTGGCCCGGCCGAACTTTGCGCTCGCACGTCAGGCGTGAGGTTCGGTCGGCAATAGTGATGGTCCCCGCCCCCGGCCGGGACGGGGCCATCACTTGGTCGTTCACCGTAGGTTCGACTAGCCCTGGACGCCGAAGGCAGCGCCAAAGAGCTGGGTTTCGGGGACGAAGCCACCCTTCGAGAAATCAAGGTGGGCCAGGCGAATCTGATTCGGGGGCTTGTATGCGTAGGTCATTGCGAACGGGCGGGAAAAGTCCGTTGTCAAGCCGTTGATCAAAGCGTAGTACCCGGCTTCGCTGTGCGGCGCAGCCGCGGGGTCGATGATCCACACCGAGCCACCTGGAACGTTGCAGGGCTGTAGGGTAACCCCTTCGTTCTCGAACGTGGTCTTGGCCACGGCGGTGCACAAGCCGCTCGCCTTCCCATAAGGCGCGAATTCGATCTGCGCCGCCATTAGGCTGCCGTAGTGGCTGTTCACCACGCCAGATACGAGGCCCTTGGCATAGAACTCAGACACCGGTACCGGTCTCCCAGTGGGCACCATCCAATCTTCTGCCGGGTTGGAACTGCTGGCGCTATAGAGGACCGCGGGCCGTCCGACCTTCGCGGCTCCGCCGAGCGCGGTCTCGACGAAGTTGGGCTGTGCGGGCGTCCCGAACCTGGGGCTGAAGACTTCGATGCAGTGCGAACCGCATTGAGGCGTGGCCGCATCTGCGGGAACCGCCCCCACGGTGCTGAGGCTGCCACCGACGATGGTGAGGGTAGCTGCCCCTCCTAGAATATTGCTTTTGACAGACATGAACAGTCTCTCCTTTGTTTGGGAACGTAGCCTTCTCCACACGCTGAGGTCTCGTGTCGTCTCTTGGGTACTGACGTCAGAGCCCCGTGGTCGTGTGCCTGGCCACGCTTGGTCGTTGGTGTGGTACACGTCTCATGATCCTCCGGTCAGCAGCCCGTCGCGCCCGTGGAAATCAGTGGTTCGCGTGTGACGACTTTCTCAGGATTTCTCGAAGGCGTCTCGTATTAACCCGAAGTCCCGAATCCCACCTTTTCTGCCCTTGAAAGTGGCCGCCTGGGAAACCCAGGTGGTGTCGCAGCCTAGGTCGCCGGCTCACGTCGCCCTGCTTTGCTGGTAGCAGTCGGGCTTTCTAAAGAGTCAGCTCGGCTCTTCGCCACATGCGTTTGGCCCGGGTCCGAGGATGCTAACAAAGCCAGGATTCCTCGCGGCTTCTGCGAACCCGAGCGTTCCCCGCAGGGACCGGTCAGCTCACGCTTTTGGCCGTTAGTAGTCGAAATCGAAGTCCAGCGGTTTCTACGGGCGCGAGGACCCCTCGAACGTGGGAAGTTGTTAGCGACACTAATCGACCATTGGAGGTTCGAGATGAGCACCACTGACGTTAACGCAGGTACCTCGAGCGAGTCCCCGCAAATGGGGACGATCGACATGAAGTTGGAGGTCGTGACCCTGCCCGTATCAGATGTCGACAGGGCCAAGCGGTTCTACCAGAACCTGGGGTGGCGGCTGGACGCCGACATCGTCCGCGGCGACGACTTCCGGGTCGTCCAATTTACTCCGTTCCATTCGGCGTGCTCGATCGCGTTCGGCAAGGGCCTGACCACCGCTGCGCCCGGCTCGGCTCAGCGCCTGCAGCTGGTCGTGTCCGACATCGACGCGGCCCGCCAGGACCTCATTCGCCGCGGCATCGATGTCAGCGAGGTTTTCCACCTCGATGGGGGGCGCGTCCCGGGCCCCGACCCCCAGGGTCGCTCCTACCAGACTTATGCCTCCTTCAGTGACCCGGATGGCAACGCGTGGCTGCTACAGGAGATAAAAGTACGGCTCCCGGGCCGGGAGTGGGGCAACTGACCAAGCCCTCGGGACCGATGAACAGAAAGTGAGGGAGCGAGATGGGACAAACCTACACAGAAGCCTCGAACAAGAAGGTAAGCAGTGCCACCGGCATCGATTACACCTATCGAGAAGTCGGCACGGGCTCTATCCCGCTCCTCTTGCTCCAGCACTTCCGGGGGAACCTCGACAACTGGGACCCCGCGCTGGTCGATAGCCTCTCGGTGGACCGCCGGGTCATCGCCTTCGACAACGGCGGTGTCGGAGGAAGCTCAGGGACAACGCCAAACAACTTCGAGGAGATGGCGAATGGTCTTACCGCGTTACTCGCACTTGCTTGCCAGCCTCATCCCAAACGCGAGGTTCAAGATTTACCCGGACGCTGCCCACGGGTTCTTGTTCCAGCATCACGCCGAGTTCGCCGCTGACGTCCGCCTTTTTCTCGGTGACGGAGGAGCCTCGGCGAACAGGTCGGGCCACGATGAAGCTCGCGGCGGACGACGTGCGAGCCCTCGTCATCCCGGCTGCACCCACTGGGTCGCCGAGGAAGGCCCCGAGGTAACGCTCGCTGCGCTGACCGCCTTCCTGGCGCCGTACCGAAAGAACCGTGACAGCAGAGCAGCTGCACGCCGCCGAAACCAACCGGACCGGAGGGAACTCGCCGGCTTCACCACCAACCCATCAGGAGATAACTGAAATGCCGGACTTTGTTGCCGAATTTGACCACATCTACCCACCCGAGCTCGTCCAGCGGAACGCCACGTTCGCCGCCAGCGGAGCATTCAAGGGCCTTCCTTTCCCGACTAACCCCGCACTGCGGGTGATCGGGTGCGTCGACTCTCGGGTCGACCCCAGCGACGTGCTAGGGCTCAAGCTCGGTGAGGCAGTCATCATGCGTAACATCGGCGGCCGAGTTACCCCCGAAGCTCTACGCTCGTGGGCGCTGCTCGGCCGCCTAGGCGCTGGCCATTCGCCGAGCGGGGGGCACCTGGCGATCGTGCACCACACCGACTGCGGGATTCGCCGCCTGGCCAGCTACCCCGAACAGTTGGCTGCTTTTTTCGAGATCCCTGTGGCAGATCTCGGTGGCAAAGCCGTGGAAGACCCGTACGCGTCCGTGAGGGTCGATGTCGACATAGCGCGCCATAGGTTGGCGCTCGACCTGCTCGTATCGGGCCTCGTCTATGACGTGGGCACAGGCCTCATCGAGGTCGTTGTCCCAGCCACCACGGAGCAGCGACATGTGTGAAGAGTCGGCCACCGCCGAAAACGTACGCGCCGCAACACCTCACCCTGTCCCTGGGAGCGCTGTCGACCCCATCACACTCAAGCCGGTGGACGAAGTCGTCGTGACGACCCTGGTGGACAATGTCTATGACGCACTCCTGGGCGGAGGGGAGACGATCACCCGAGCTCCCCTCGCAGCTGGGGTCGCGCAGGCACCGCAATTCGAGTCCGGGGCCACCCGGGTAGGCCTGATGGCCGAGCACGGCTTTTCAGCACTGGTCAGCGTGCGCACAGGCAACACCACCACCTCCGTCCTATTCGATACTGGCCTCTCCCCGGAGGCCATGGTCACCAACGCCGACCGACTGGGCATCGACATATCCGAGGTGAACGCTGTTGTGCTCAGCCACGGCCACTTCGACCACGCCGGAGGCCTGGCAGGACTGGCCGGCCGGCGCGGGACCAAATCCATGCCGATCGTGGTACATCCCGGGGTCTGGGCCCGCCGCCGGCTTGCTCTGCCCGGAGGAAGTCCTGACGAGTGGCCGACACTGAGCAAGCGTGCGCTCACAAGCGAGGGCTTCGATGTGATCGAGCGCCGTCAACCATCCCTGCTGCTCAGCGGATCTGTACTGGTCAGCGGCGAGGTCGACCGGACCACCGACTTCGAACGCGGCATGCCCCCGACGCATCAGCGCTGGTCCGACGCGACATGGGAACCCGACCCTCTGGTACTTGATGACCAGGCGCTCGTCGTCCACGTCCGTGGAAAAGGCCTACTCGTAGTGACCGGATGCGGACATGCTGGCGCCGTGAATATTGTGCGACATGCCCAGCGACTGACCGCGATACCGCGCTTGCACGCACTCCTGGGCGGCCTCCACTTAAGTGGCGCGTACTTCGCGCCGAGTATCGCCCCTACCGTAGAAGCACTCACCGCCATGGCGCCCGACTTGCTTGTGCCAGGGCACTGCACCGGATGGCAAGCGCAGTCCGCCTTCGCGGCCGCGCTGCCGGACAGCTGGGTCCAAGGCAGCAGCGGGACCCGTTACCGACTAAGCGCAGACTGAGCGCCGTCTCTCCTCCAGGTGATCGCCGTATCGAAATGCTCGGGCGATCCCCGAGCCGTCAACCTGGCGGGAGCCGGGCCGAAGTATCTAGGCGGGGACCGTCCACGTGGCGGTCGACTGATCCGGCCCCCGCCGAGAACGCAGGCGCGCAGTTCCTGAGCGGGGATACGGCACGTGGGGTGCTCCGATAGCACCGTCAGAATGTCGTAGCCGACCTCGGTCACTCCGGAGTCCTGGAGCAGGTGCCGGCGCAGACGTTCGGCGAGATAGCGATGGGCGTGCATAAACGCCCGCCAGGCGCGGTCTTCCACGCCCACCGATAGCCGGGCGCCGCGGAATCGGCATCGTTCTGCATTGAAAGGGCGGCTTAGAAGACTCTGAGCGCCTTTGCGTGGAGCATTCTCGCAGGTCACGAGCGTTCCGTGCCTCTGGGCGGCCACGATCTGAGGCGCCCGCGGGATGGACCCGGGATGGACCGACGTGAAAGAGACTTAAGGCCGGAACGGGAGTTGGCGAGGGGCGGGGGCCCACTTGGCCGGCGACGCACTCGGCTGGCTCGGCTTCATCATGCGGCGGGAAGGACAATGGCTTTTCAAGAGCTTCGGCGCTTGTGGCTGGAATCGGCTGCAGGCCGCCTGAACAGGAATTTTGTGACGGGCATCTCGCTTCCGGTGGCCTAGACCGGCCCGACTCGGCTCGAAATTATGGCCAACTTTATGGCCACCCGAGTTCGGCGACGGGATGGGGACAACTCTCTGTGCTGTTTGGCTTGACGCAGGCTGTCGTGCTGTCGCGAACGTCGGCGACAGCCGCGCCTATCTGCTTCGGGGTGGTGCTCATTTTTCCGGGGCCGGACATTGAGGCGCGACAGCGCGAGGGTCGACTTGGGCACCAGAGCCGCCCAGCCTGCGGAGGCAGTACTTAGCACGAACCCCGTTTTGCCTGGACGGTGAACTGTCTTAATTGGCCCGGTTTGGTCCTAACGACATCCAGTGCCGACAACCCATTCTGTCCCTTCAGGAAGAAGAAACGCGTGCAGTTGCTCGAACCACCGCGGCGTGGCATTAGCCGGCATCTCCTCTAACGTTTTTGCGACCCTACCCGCTCCACGTCGTCGTCGCTCACTATCCTCGGCGCCCCCGCGCGGGGCTCGTCGTGAAGGCCATCCAAGCGGCGCTCGACAAAACGCGAGCGCCATTTCCCCACGGTGTGCCGGTCCAGCTCCAGGCCGGCCGCCACCACGGTGTTGCTATCTTCTTCACCACAAGTCAGCACAATCCGGCACCGAAGGGCGAGCGACTGGGCGCTTTTGGGGCGCCGTGCCCATCGGTCCAGCGTCTCGCGCTCTTCGTGGCTCAACACGAGCGCCGGTGTGCCTGGGCCAGTACGTGCCATGCTGCCTCCCATCGTCGCTGATACAGAGGCCAACGCGCTGGACCGAGGGTTAATTCCCAATAGGCCTAGGATCTTTGACTCAGATCACTAGGCGACCTCCGATGGCCCGCAAGCAACGGGCGCCATGCTTGCCCACGACGGCCAACACCTGAATCACACGGCCAATAGTCCTGAGAACTTGTGAGCGGCTAGAACTCAGAAGACGTGCTTATAGGCGCTTCCGCCATCGGCTCACCCTGCGCGCCGATGGCCTGCCTGGGCCTTCCCGTTTGTCTCGAGCATCGTGGCGGCGTTGCTTATAGTGCGCCACTTTACAGCCGGCCGCCGTTCGGTTCGGGGTTCAACTGGTACGTGTACGGCGCAGATGGAGGGGTCAAGGTTGCCGAGGAACGGCGCGCCGAGACGGTGACCGTCGTGCCGCCGGCACCGATCTGGATTTGGACGGGTCCCCCTACCCTGAGGCGCTCGGCGGTGCGTGGTGTGACGATGCCGGCGAACTGCGGGGCACCCGTCGCCGTGCCAACCCTCACCCACGACGGGCGGTCCGCGCGTACCGTCAGTTCGTAGCTGGAAGAGCTGACGGCATAAGTGGCCTGGGCCGTCCCTGTCGAGGTTTTCTGCACGAGCGGGGAGCTCGCCTTAAGGCCCGCGTAAAATGGGGGGACGAGGCGGACGAGGCGGAGTGCCTCTGGTCCCTCCCGAGGAGCCCGGCTTCGCGCGCGCCGAACGTCCCCGCCACGCCGACAACCGCGATGGCGGCGGCGCACAACGCCCCGAGGAGGAGACGGCGCGCTCGCGCCCGGCGCGGCGCCAACTCAGGCAACGGCTCAGCCGGTGGTGGAGGTGACCTGGGCCCAGAGCGGCGGGACCATGGTCTGCTCTCTTGTGAGATGTCGGAAGGACCAGTGGCTGAGCCAGCAGGAGCCTTTCCCGGTTGGCTGACCAGCGGTAGTGGTTGAGTCGGGGCTAGAGGCTCTGGCAGTTCAATGTCGGGGCCCAACTGCCCGGCGTACGCCGATGACCACGCCCTTAAGATTTCCGAGGCCGGTGTGCCTGGGGGGAACCCCAGAAACGTCGCGATCCGCCCGACCGCCGTGAGAACATCGCTCTCGTCCGCGGTCCCCGTGGTGTGGCCAGCCTCGAGCCCGAGGACCAACGTTACCGGGACATGGCACGCCGCGGCCTCCTGGGCGGGCGACAATGACCGAGCGAGGCGAGCCACCCTAAGGGCGACGGCCACCTCGGGAGGGATGAGGACGGCACGCTTATGCTCGCTACGCCTCGGACTATGAGGATCTGGAGCCATGTAAACCAAGTCCTGGTCGAAATCCGGGTGCGTCCACAGGGAGACCCTCGCTCCTTTGCCGAGCCCCAAGACCAAGAATAGCTGGTCCCGCAGTTGTAAGTTCGGGCCGCCACTTTGCTCACCTGACGGCCGGTAGCTCGCGTCTCCAAGTTGGCCCGGGATTGACCTCGCCATCTCAGGCCGGCACGCAAGGTCGCGACCAAACGCCTTGGGCAGGCTGTGCTGCCTCGTTGGTCGCGCGCCAGCAGAGCACGACTCAGAGACAGCGAGTTTTGTGTCGCCCGCCAGGGCGGATTCAACCGGTCAACGCAAGAAGCTCAGCGAGCTTCTCCGATGGTTTCATAAAACCGAGCGTCTTGCGTGGCCGGTTGTTGAGGCTGCGGGCAAAACGGGCCAGGTCTTCGGCGCTGTGCACGGAGAGGTCTGTGCCCTTGGGCATGTACTGACGCAGGAGCCCGTTGGTGTTCTCGTTGGAGCCTCGCTGCCAGGGGCTGTGGGGGTCACAGAAGTACACCTGGATGCCGGTGTCGACGGTGAACTTCTCGTGGGCGGCCATTTCGTCACCTTGGTCCCAGGTCAGGTGCGGAACAGCTCGGTAGGCAGCTCGGCCACCGCCTTTTTCATGGCCGCGGCGACCTCGTCCGCGGTATGGCGGTTGGGCAGGTGGAGCAGGACCACATCGCGCGTCGTCCGCTCCACCAGGGTGCCGACGGCCGAGCGGGCGTTGCTGCCCAGGATGAGGTCGCCCTCCCAGTGCCCGGGCACGGCCCGGACGGCGGTTTCCGGCGGTTGCATCCCAGCCGCCAGAGTGGCGCTGCGGCCAGCGCCCTCGGTCAAGCGACTGGTCTGGTTCAGCAGGTGACGGACGGTGATCAGCGCGGACGCTTCCGGATCAGCCACCCGGAACCGCGGTATATAGCGCTGGACGGGCGCATCCAGGTCCACCTTCCCGGCCTCGACTAACTGCATGACCGCCAGGGCGGTGAATGACTTGGAGTTCGACCCGATGAAGAAAGGTGTCTGCGGCGTGAACGCCCGCCCCGAGTCATCAGCCGTGCCAAAGCCTCGCAGGTGGACAGCGCGGCCGTGGTGGACGATGCCCAGCGCCAAGCCCGGGATGCGCGCATTTCTCATCTGTCTCTGGATTTATCTGCTTCTCTCGACGTCGGGCTATGTCCCTAATCCTGGTTGGGCATCGACGGCAGGCGCCGAAAGCACTTCCCGTCAGATGACTGCAGCGCCGAGGCCGACCGGGGCACCGAGCCCGTCGGGTTGCGGGCTTTGACATCCTCGCCTACCTCGACACAGATATCTGCCCAGAGCTTCCGTTAGACTTTCTGGGATAGGAGGCCGCTGAGCGAGTCGCCTTAAAACGGGGGTGTGAGGACGGGAAGCAATGGTTCGTGACGAATACCACGTGCGCCTGGATGCAGAAATGATCCGGCAGCTTGCTCGTGATTGTCTCGCTGCCGGCCGAGTCCCAGAAGAAAACAACGGTGAATTTGTCGATTACTCGAATACGCCCATTGACACGAGGCGCGAATGTCCCAACGACCGCTACAACGATGTGACCGTCTCGACGACATCGCCGGTGGCGAGACTGTTCCACCTTAAGAAACGATTGGGTGGGAGGCGTAGCCGTCCGAGCTCTCGTTCGGCGCCCACCGTATTACGAAGTCCTTGTTTGCTTTGGCTTTCAGGCCACGCGTAGAGAACACGTTCTTCGATCTGAGCCCCCGTGCCATCATCTGCACCACGTCGTCAGTTGCATGGATCGTTCGGCCAGACAGGACGTCAACTTCTCCCGACGCGAGATAATGGCAGTCATAGATGCAAATAAGCTGCCCCATCGGGGCGCTTTTGCGGAACAGTCACACCGGCCGCCTAATATGAACTTGGAGGCGTCATTACTCCGCTTGTAAAACGCCACCTAACCATCAACCGCTTACGGGTAGCTGGCCGCGTTCGAAGCATCGCCCAGGTTGTCCGCTACCTGGAACGTCGCATTGAGCAGCGGCGTGGCCCCCTCGACCTGGACTATGAAGGGCTGGCTCGGCACAGATTGTGGCAGTGCAGTGGCTGTGTAGCTGTAGGGGCCAATTCCGGTGCTCTCCTGACGGTGAGGCTGAAACTGGTGGCTCCTGGGGGTGCTGTCCACCACAAGCTCACTACTTTCACCCCGTTGTCTTGGTAGGGCGCCGAAATATGTAACTGAAGGGTGGTGGTTGGGGCAGCTAACAACCACGCCACTGCGTGCCCGTCACTGCCAAAGCTGCCGTGCATTTCAAGGTCGCCGCCTTGCGTGCTCGCGTAGCCAGCGACGACGCTGCCGCTCACCGCCAGCGCCCCGCTGTAGCTCCACCCGAGGGTGCCGAGATCGACCATGCCCGGCTGGGGGGCGGCCGGTCGTAGACGAAGGCGTGTTCCTGGCCGCTGGCCGTGTCGGAGCGGCCGACGACGATATTGCCGCTCACCGCCGTCGCCTTGCTATTGCTCCCCCCGATGGTGCCGAGGTCGGCCATAGCCGGTGGGAGGGCGGCCAGGTTGTACGCGAAGCACGAGCGCGCCGCTGGCCGTATCGGAGCTGCCGACGACGACATTGCCGCTCACCGCCGCCGCCGCGCTGTAGCCGCCACCGAGGGTGCCGAGGTCGGCTATGGCGGGACTGGGGACGCCCAGGTCGTAGACGAACGCATGCACCCGGTTGCCGCCGGTATCGGAATAACCAACGACGATATTGCCGCTCACGGCCGTCGCCCCACTGTAAATCCCCCCGAGGGTACCCAGGTCGACCATGGCCGGCGGGTTGGCCGCCAGGTTGTAGGCGAACGCATGTCCGTCGCCGGCGGCCGTGGTTGACGACCCGACGACGATATTGCCGCTCACCGCCGCCGCCGAGCTGTAGCCCCCACCGAGGGTGCCAAGGTCGACCATGGCCGGTGGGTTGGCCGCCAGGTTGTAGGCGAACGCATGGGTCGCACCGCTGGTCGTGATGGAGTCGCCGACGACAATATTGCCGCTCACCGCCGAGGCCAGGCTGACTCCGCCACCCAGGGTGCCCAGGTCGACCATGGCCGGTGGGTTGGCGGCCAGGTTGTAGGCGAACGCATCCGCCGGGCCGGCGGCTGTGCTGGAACTGCCGACGACTATATTGCCGCTAACCGCCGTCGCCTCGCTGAAGCCTCCACCGAGGGTGCCCAGGTCGACCATGGCAGCCCCAGGGAGGCCCACGTTGTAGGCGAACGTGTGCGGGGGCACGCCAGTGGTAAACGAATACCCGACGACGATATTGCCGCTCACCGCCTCCGCCGCGCTGTAAGGGCCGCCCAATGTCCCTAGGTTGATCGCCGTGGGCGTAGCGGCGGCGGGAGGTGGGATAGCGACAACGGGCAGAGCGCGGCAACAAACGCCACACTAGCCACCGGCGCCCGGTGACGCCTCACCCACCTGCTGGGTGTGGACAGTTTTCGCCGGTACGCCTTCATCGGTCCGAAGTATTCAAATCTGGGCATTCATATCGCTTCCTTCAACAAGCCATTTTGTTCGCTGCTTCTTTCTGCCACGTAGTCCGTCGAGATGGGGACTTGAACACAGGGCTGGCTGCGCGAGTCAATATTTCTCCCGAGCCGACCGATAGTTTCACAGCTCTGTCGAACGATCCTGTCACTGTTTGACACGACAACTCCTCCTGCCATTTACGCGCCCTCGCATAAGCCGCTAGGGACGAAGGTCCTTTCTGAGGGGGCCAGGCGCGCCTAGTGGGCCTCGAATTCCACCTGGCATGCACCTGGCCTGGCCATCCCCTGAACCTCGCAACGACACCGACGAGAGGTCGGCCCTTAGAGCAAGCCCTTTTCTGCCCGGGCACGCGGACTTGTCGGGCATTCGCACTTACGCGGCTACGGAACTCGCCCCAAGCGTTGCCGCCATGCTCGCGCCCGATGCCTCTGCGCGTTCAATTTCGCCCGGCAAAAGCCGGCCTTTCTTCTCGACGAGGAAACTCTCGGGCGGTACGATGAGTGTCATACCGTGTTGAGCCAACGCCTTAGCAATCGATCGCGAGGCCCGGCCGGTGAGCGCCGCCGGACCTTTGATGCGGGTGTCGAACGCGGCCGCCTTCATTTCGGAGCGGCCCAGCGCGCCGAGCCACTCCCGTACTCCGGGCGCCGTTGCGGCACCGAGTTCGAGCCCGAGGAAGCGGCCACCCTTCGTCGCATAGTCGGGCTGGCCTCTTCGCGTGCCGGCCTGGACATTCCCCAAGCGTGGGTCGGGCCACCAACTACGACAAAGCTTTTGCCGTTGAGTACAGAACTATCCGCTTCGCTGGCTCGGATAACGGTCACTTCCCAAGATCGACCGAGCCCGTGCCCAATTGCCGCTGCGACCGTCCGGGTGTTGCCGAACATCGATTCGTACACCACGAGCGCTTTCATCTCCACCTCCTGGCCACACTTATCACTTGAAGCGTCGCGCTCGGCGCCGGTGTTCAGATAGAGCCGAAGGTCCAGAGTTGAGTGCTTTTGCATCATTGTTGAGCTCGGAAATGCCAGTGGATGGAACTGCCTAGGCAGAGTTCCCACAACCGACGCTCCTCGGCCGTCGTCATAGCGCACAACTTTTTCCTTGATGTCGTCGTCCTAGCCACCCGGCTTGCTGGCCTCCGCCAGGTCGGCGTCATCGCTGAGCGAGAGGTAGCTCTCCTCCTCCTGGGCCGTGTGAAGCCTTAAGATTGCATACAAGCCGTACAGCAACCGCGCAGGTCTGCCATGTCATAGTTGTCAGGGCCACTAGGGCCAATGTCCTCAAGGAGCTGTCCCAGACGCCTGACCTGATGAGAGATCTCCCATGCGCCCTGGACATAGGCCCGGTTGGGTCATTACCGCCGACAAGGCGGTCGATCGCCGGGTAGAGCATGTCTTGCTCTGCCCTCTCGTGCGGCAGGACCTCGTCGACCAAGAGCCTGTAAACCTGCTCGACTTGTCCCAGCGCCTGTTCGGGCCGATGGTCCCCGGCTGTCCGCCGCGGCCCGCACCCGGTCGATGTCAGCCCGGATGGCCTGGTGCTCGGCCTGAACCGTTTTGTGAGGACGGCGTCGTCCTGAGCCAGGCTCACGTCTTTGGCGTTGCCGCGTAGGGCGCGCAGTGCGTTCAATATGACGATCACGTCGATGCCCTCTTGAAGTACCGCCCCCCACACGGCCGGCAGGAGTCCGAACGCAGCAAAACCCATCGCTAATAGTGACATCGCCATGCCGGCCACTACGCTCTCCAGCGCGATGCGGCTCGAACGACGGGCTATCTGGCGGGCCTCGCCTAACCTGTCGAGGCGGTCCACGGTCAGGACCACATCGGCCGCCTCGGAGGAGGCGGTTGCCCCCCGGGCGCCCATCGCCACTCCGACGTCGGCGAGAGCAAGCGCAGGCGCATCGTTCACCCCGTCACCCACCATGATCGTGAGAGCGAGTTGGCGCTCGGCCCGTACAATATCGAGCTTCTCCGCCGGTGACCGCTCAGCCATTACGTCGTCGACGCCGATGACGGCACCTACGCTCTCGGCCACCTCATAACGGTCACCCGTCACCATCACGATCCGGCCGATCCCGCTACGGCGCAGGGACCGGACGGTCCGGGCGGCGTCCGGTCGCACCGGGTCGTCAAGGACGAGCACCCCGGCAGGGTCGCCATCGACGGAGACGAACACCATGAGCGACCCGTCACGGCGCGCTCGCCGTCGCGCCGCTTTCGCCAATCCGCGGCGCCGGCCACGCCCACCCAGTCTGCCGTGCCCACCGCCACCAAATGGCCGTCAACGTTGCCGCGGAGGCCCTGGCCGGCCGCCTCCTCGACGTCCCGCGGGAGCACGAGGTCGCAGTTTTGGGAGACGGCCGCCTGGACTATGGCGCTGGCGAGTACATGAGGTGAAACCTGGTCGATCGACGCGGCCATGGTCAGGACCTCTTGTGAACTGAACTGCCCTGCCGCCATGGTGGCGACCAGGGCCGGACGCCCGCTCGTGAGGGTCCCCGTCTTGTCGATGAGAAGTGTCGAGCAGCGGCCGAGCCGTTCGAGCACGCCGCCTATTCCTACGATGACACCGCGTCGCGCCGCTCTGGAGAGGCCGGCCACCCAGGCGACCGGGGCAGCCAGGATAAGCGGGCAGGGAGTCGCCACCACCAGGACGGCAACCGCTAACCGCCGCGCCGAAGGCGGCCCAAACCGCCGCGGCTGTAACAACGCTCACGATGAGGAACCAGATGGCATATCTGTCGGCGAGGCGGACGAACGGCGCCGGCGAGGACTCGGCTTCAGAGACGAGGCGCACGATCCCGGCGTATGTGCTCTCAGCCGCCGGTGCCGTCACGCGCACGTCGAAGGGCGTCCCGGCGTTGACCACACCGCTCCTGACGGCCTAGCCCGCCCCGCGCTGGACCGGCAGTGGCTCCCCGGTGAGCATGGACTCGTCCAGGACGGCGCTTGACGCCAGCGTCCCGTCGGCGGGGACGAGCTCACCCACCCCGACCAAGAGCCGGTCCCCCGGGCCAACTTCTTGTGCTTGAACCGTGCTGAGTGCTTCACCCTCGTAGCGGTACGCGGTGCGGGGGGCACGCCGCAACAAGGAACGCATATCGTGCCGGGCACGCCCGGCCGCCCCACCCTTCAAGGGCCCGGCCACTCGCTGACATCACGGCGACTACGGCCGCCGCGAGGTACTCTCCGACCGCTAGGGCGCCGACGAGCGCCAAGAAGGCGATGGCGTCCACCCCGAGCCGCCCTCGGCGCAGGCTGTCGATCATGGTCCACAGCGAATAGGCCGCCCCGGCCGTCCCCCCGATTACCCAGGCCAAGTCACCCTGGACAACGGCGCCGGCGATGTGAAGAGACCCCCCGACGACGAGGCAACCCAAGGTCAGCCCAAGCAGTGCCGGGGCCACGTTCGCTTGGCCGCCCTCGCTGGTCGTGGGGTCGCGCAGTAGCCATGTCGCGTACTCGCGCCCCGGCACGGCCGTAACACTAGGGCCGAATGTCCAAAGCCCACGATGTTCATGCCCTTTGGCCCTACCCGGACGGGTGAGTATCCCGGAGCATTAGGTTGTGGAGCCCCCAGGCCGACGTCGCGGCCAACGATGGTCTCCCGAAGACGAACTCGAGAAGAAAAAAAGAGCTCACCTATGAAAAGAACCAGTACTAACTTCCCGGCTGTCCTTGGCTGCCTTGGCTGCCTTGCTGGCATCGGGGGTGGCCGGGGGACTACTACGTCCGTCCTCGTCATAGGCCCGACCAGTGCCACCACGCCGGCCACCGCCGACCCCGGGCTGGCCCTTCAGGCCGACTTCGTACATGTCGTACAAGCTGTGCGGGCATCTGTCGTGGAGATCTCGACGACAACTGGCCTCGGTTCGGGGGTGGTCTACGACAATAAGGGCGACATAGTGACCAACGCCCATGTGGTGGGCACTGAGGCCAACTTCACGGTTTCCCTTTCCAACGGAAAGGCGCTCCCCGGCCACCTCGTGGGCACCTACGCCCCTGACGACCTCGCTGTCATAAAGGTCAGCACGACAAAAGGGCTCACACCCGCCCGCTTTGGGGATTCTGCCGCCCTCGAAGTAGGCGACATCGTGCTCGCCATGGGGAACCCACTGGGGTTGTCCAGCTCGGTCACCGAGGGCATCGTGCGATTCAACGGCCGAGCCGTAGCGAAGGCAATGGCGTCCTCCTACCCGACCTCATCCAGACCAGCGCGGCGATCAACCCCGGGAACAGCGGTGGTGCGCTGGTAAGCCTCTCGGGCCAGGTGATCGGCATACCGACACTGGGGGCGACGACCGGCTCGGTCGCCGCTCCCGGTCTCGGGTTTGCCATCCCGTCTCGCACGGTGTCGCTCATTGCCCCGCAGTTGATTGCCAAAGGGAAGGTGACAACCGCCGGGCGAGCGGCCCTCGGGCTCAGCGGCAACGACGCCTACAGCCTCGATGGTAGCCCGGTTGGTGTGGTGGTGACGACGGTGCAGGCCAATGGGCCGGCCGCCAAGGCTGGTATTGCCCCCGGCGAACTGATCACCGCCATCAACGGATCCACCATAACGACAGCCACCGGGCTGCAGGCCATACTCACCGGCTCCTGCCGGGCAACCGCGTAACGGTCTCGGTCACGAACCCGAGTGGGCAAAAACGTTCCGTCCCTGCTGTCCTGACCGACCTCGCGCACGGTGCATAAAGGGCTCCACACAACGTCCACACCGCCCTGATGGGCTCGCCAAAACCTCCCGGTTAAATGCAATTCTGAGGGTCGGTAGGTAGCCAAGCCAGCCGAGTTCCGAGAGGAAAGGAGGTGAGCTGATGGCGACTAAGGCGGGACTTCAGGCCCGCTCGAAAGCAACAAAGGACCCTCCACCGGGCCGGTACACCAGCCAAGACTGTGCACTGGAGGTCATTTGATCAACGGTCATGGTGGTCGAGGACGAGCCGAAACTAAGAGACCTCGTGCGGTCGTACCTGCAGCGCGAGAACATGGTCGTCTATTCGACAGGCTCAGGCGCCGAAGCGCTCATCGTCGGCCAGCGCTACCCTCTCGACCTTCTCTTGCTAGACCTCGGCCTGCCTGATGTACCGGGAGGAGACGTAGCGCCCGAGCTGAGGACCTCTTCAGACGTGCCCATCATCATGCTGACCGCCAAAAAACGACGAGCAGGACCGCATAGTCGGCCTTGAGCTCGGTGCCGATAACTACGTGACGAAGCCGTTCAGTCCTCGCGAGCTCGTACTCGGGGTTCATGCCATCCTCAGAAGGGGACGGGAACCGAAAGGGAAAAGTCCACGTTCTCTTACGGTCATGGAGAACTAGTTATCGACGAAGAGCGCCGCCAGGTCGTCGTGAGGGGGAGCGCCCGTCGAGCTGACCCCGACCGAGTCGGGCATTCTTAGCCCCTGGCGCGATGCCTAGCCGCGTTTATTTGCGTTACGAACTTGATCAACAGGATCGCCAACACCAAGTCTGGGCGAGTCCGGGCGGCTACTGGTACACGAGCCCCGACGGCAGGGTACTGTCGGACGGCCCGTCCGGCCCATGGTGCCCAAATCACCGCAGTACCCCAAAGGGATCCTGCAAATGGCAGTGACCGCCTCAGGTATGGCTAATACCTTGTCAGCTCGTCCGGTGGGGGTCTACAACTATGGAGAGGCCCGGTGGTACGGCTCGGTTGCCGGACGGCACGTGTCGACACCCGTCGTAGCCTTGGGGGTTACGCCCTCCGGGAACGGGTACTGACTGGTGACGAAAGCGGGTAACGTCTTCAACTTCGGCGACGCAGCACATCCCGGCCGCGAGCAACTTCGCACCGAGCCATGACGGCCGGGGCTACTGATTGGTGACGAGCAAGGGCAACGTGTTCAACTTCGGCGATGCCCGTTTGTTCGGATTTCAGCCCAAGCACCTCTCTTCGGGGATCTCATCGGTTTCGCAGTGGGTTTCTGAGAGCAGTTGCACTCTCAGTTGCCGGGCCGAAATTTGAGCGTCGGCCCCGGTAGCATGATTCGCACTCGGGCTCAATTTCTTCGCCGTCGCTCTAGGGTCCGAGCCGCAGAGCGAGCTTCGGGCAGAGCTGGACGACTGTTTTAGCCTCTTTGGCCAGGTCCCCTTCGAGCCCCCTGTCGACGATAATGGGGTACCCCCAGTCGTCCAGGGTCACTACTTCGGGTAACAGTTCAGCACAGAAACCGTAGCCGTCGCAGGCGATCGGGTCTACCCGTAAATGAAGATCTCGCCGGCTGGCGGCCCGGGACCTTCTCATGCTGCCTCGGTCGAACCGGGTGTCCGTGCCGTCTCGGGCTTGGCCCGACAACGACCACGGAGGTGGGCCGTCACTTCCTCGGAAAAAACGCGAAGCGCACTGGAAACCACGCGAGTGGCCCCGTCAGGAAGGTGGCATGCGCCCCGTCCTTCGACCTGCGCGAGCCACCGCTGTAGCCGGGCGGTACCGCCGGTTAGGTGGCCGCTGGCCAAAGCGTCGAGTTCTTCTGCTACAGCGGCCAGGCCGAAGACGCATGGGCCGCACTGTCCAGCAGATTGGCCGGCGAGATAGCTGGCGATACGTGCGGCCTCGACCACCCCGCAGGTCTGGTCGTCAAAGGCGACCACGACGCCCGCTCCTATGTCGGCGTCCACGCCGGTCAGGCCGGCGCGGGAGTATGGACGGTCCAGCGCGTCCTGGCCGTTGACAAATGACCCGAAATATCCTCCAATCAGCAGCGCCTGCAGCGGTCCCGGGGGCCGCCGGCCAGGGCCAGGAGATCGCGGACTGGTGTCCCCATCTCGACCTCGGTGACGACCGGGCGACGCACGGCGCCGTGCAAAGTCACGAGCATCGACCCGGGCTCATCCGGCGTGCCGGCCGAGCGGAACCATTCGGCGCCGTACCGGGCCAGCAGGGCGATATGGGCCAAAGTTTCGGCGTTATTGACCAGCGTGGGCCGCCCCCACGCCCCCCGCTCGACAAGCCGGGGGGGATTGGGCCGAGGTCGGGCGACCCCGTTCTCCACGTAGTTGGCCAGCGCGCTTGCCTCGCCGGCCACGTACCGGTCTTGACCGGGCAGCACCGTCAGCTTTACGCCGTGGTTGTCAACGGAGCGGCGTTGGGCGACCGCGTCGGCGACGGTTTGTACGACCGCGGGGTGTACGACGACGTAGGCCTCGAGGGCGTCGAGCGCCTCAGCCACAAGGACGGTCCCGTCCAGGACGACCTGAGGCGAAAGCGACAACAACACCTTGTCTTTTTGGCTCAAGGGCTCACCTTCGGTGCCGTTGGCGATGATTACCGGTCGGGGACCGTCCATGGCCTTGAGCTTTCGGGCGGTTGGGAAACCGGCGCCACCGCGGCCGACGAGGCCCGACCGCTCGACCATGGCCAGGAACGCCGCTCTGTCTTTGAGCGTGTGGCCTATGAATGGAAGCTGGCCAAAGCGCGCCCGGTGCTCTTCGGCACCCACCGGTCCAGCCCTAGGCGCTTGGGGGAGCAATCGGGGGTAAAAACTGCGGCCCGTTGCTGTCTGCATACGATCGCAATCTCCGCTTCCAATCGTCGCCGCCGCGACCCGTTCAGCCCCGGGGACAGACACCGGGGTCATCGGGCCGCCCCCGACGCGGCCAGCAATGGTGGGCTGGTAACACCCGCCGTCGCTATGGCCGACATCCGCCGGGCCACCGCGAACAGGCGGACCCCGACAGCCACGGCGACGGCGGCCACGCACGCACCCACGGTCGCCGCCACCCACCCAACGCGCAAGTCGTTCCCAGCGCCAATGGAATGGGCCACTGCGGCGGGCCACGAGAGATAGGCGAGCCAGTGGACGCCTTTCCAGGCCCGGAAACCGAGCCGGTGCCGGAGAAGGCTGGTAAGTAGGACGGCTGCTCCGAGATTCTACGGCCACGGCGCCGAGGCCTATCCACATCGGCCGGTACGCGGACCTGAAAGGCAACACAGTGGCCGCCCACCCGATTGTGACGTAAGGGTCGAGGATGGCTGTTGCTGCATGCAGGGCCAGGAGGGCCACGGCGAGAAGGGAAAACGAACGGTGGAGCTCGGCCACAGCAAAGCGAGGCCACTTCCGTGGCCCTCCCCGCAGGTGCACGACCACACCTAGGATGACGACCGCGCTCATAAGGACTAACAAGACAAGGCCGCTGCCCCGGGACAGGTACCACAGCAGGTGCGAGGCGGCCGGGCTCACGATGCGGCCCTGGTTAGAGTTGGCTCTGCCAGTGTCTTGGCTAAGCGACAAAGCGCGGGCGCGCCCATTAAGTCCATCAAGTAGTTACCGGCTCGGCCGAACATGAACTGCTCTCTGGCCCGACACACCGTGAACGCCGGCACTTTGACCTCTCTGCCTTCGCCTGCCGGCCAGCCGCCAATCAGGATAACGGCGCCGTCATGGCCGACGAGACGCCCGGGCAGGCCCGTCGAAATGAGCCACTGCTCGGCTTCCTCGCCGGCGACGAGCGCGGCCGTCGAGGCCGCGTTGGCGTCAACGCAGCTAGCGGCGGCCACACTGACTGTCCGCCAGGGGCCCTCGGCAGGCAGGCCCGTAGTCGGGTCGACGATGTGGTGGACCGCTACGCCGGCTTGGTGCCAGGCGCGAACGGTGACCGACGACGTCGCCAAGCCGCCCCTCGTCAATCTGACAACTGGGCCGGCGACCGAGACAACATTGAGGTGGTCGTCGGCCAGCATTATGGGCCACCCGCCTTGGGGGGCGTCGCCGGCAACGGAAATGTCTCCCCCCAAACTCACGAGCACTCCGCCCGGGCCAGGAAAACCCGACGCGATGGCGTCCGCCGCTCTTTCGGCCGCCAGGGCCTTGGCCGTGGCCCCCAGGTCGATCAGGGTACCCTCCGGTGCCCGTAGCAGCCGGCCTTCGATGGTGACCGAACGCCAGCCCGCTACGGCCGGCTCATTTCTCACCCTCGGGTGTGATGGCCCCTCGGGTGTGACGACCCCCTCTGGTGTGATGACGCAGTACCCGAGGCATCGGCCAGCAGGGAAAAGTCGCGGTCGTACCCAAGCTCGACCAGTGCGTTGCCCACCGTTGGGTCTACCCGGCCCCCCGTCCAGCGGGCTGCCTCGAGAGCAACTGATACGGCCTCAGCCAGCCGTTCGCTGACCACCCGGGCGCCGGCGCCGTCAGTGGCCATTCGGGCCAGTTCCGACCCGGGCTGGAACCGGCTCACCTCCAGGTCCAAGCGGCTGAGCTCGTCCGTCGATTGTGGCCAGGGCGGGCTCCAGCCCGCACGCAGGCCAGACAACAACCCGTGCCGTCGTGCCGATGGCCGGCCGTTCCGCCGCCATAAAAGGCTCTGGCACGCTCGAGTGCTCCCAGGACTGGGCAGCCGCAGTCGGTAAAGCAGCCATTTACGAGCCCCCCGAAACAGCGATCGGCGCACTGAGCGCGGGGGCCGGGCCCGCGAGGACGGCGAGGGCGCTGGCGGGGAGCCTCCCGAAACGGCCACCGGTGCGCCCACGGCGGGAGGGGCAACCGCGTGAAATGAATGAGTTGCATTCGCAAGTGGCCGAGCTCGGCGCTGGTGGCGCCGATGGCCACAAGAACGAAAGCAATTACCCAGTTGGTGCCCCGGCGTACGTGCCGTAAGCCCCGGTCGCGATAAGCCGTCGTTTGACGCGGGGGCGAGCCTTCGGGCGTCCGGTAAACGGGGACACCCCACGATGAGTGTTCTTGGTCCTCCGTCATGCTCATTTCCTTTCGAAGACGGTGCCGCTGCTCCGAGCGGCTTCTATTAAGGGAACGGCCGGGCTGTGGAGGAAATATGGAGGGCCCGTGGCCCGCCCGTGGAACCCGGGGGCCAAGGTGACTTTCGGCCCTGGCGCGACTGGGACCGGGTTCCCAAGAATGGACAATGCAAACGCCGACGGCGTCCCCGCGACGGCTTATTTATCAGTGCCCTGAAGGAGAGGAGGAAACAGTGCCTGGCATGGTCCTGGTCGTAGAGGACGAGATGAAGTTGCGTGACCTGGTCCGGTCGTTCCTCGAGCGCGAGGGCTTCACCGTGCTTAGCGCGGCCACCGGGGCAGAGGCGCTCCAGTTCGAGGCGAAAGCGACGCCCGACCTGGTTGTCCTCGACCTCGGGCTACCCGACATCCCGGGCGAGGAAGTAGCACGTGAATTACGCAAGCGTTCCGATGTGAGGATACTGATGTTGACGGCCAAGGTCAGCGACGACGAACGCGTCAGGGGCCTCGAGCTCGGGGCCGACGATTACTTGACGAAGCCTTTCAACCCGAGGGAGTCCGTGCTGCGGGCTCAGACCCTCATGAAGCGGAGCCGGTCCGAAGAGCCCGTGAGCCGGGCCATGTCGTTCGGCGGCGGGACCCTGGTGATCGACCCTGACCGCCATGAGATGCGTAGCCAGGGGGAGGTCGTCGAGGTCTCGCCCACCGAATGGACGCTCATGGAAACCCTGGTCCGGACGCCTGGTCGTGTTTATTCTCGCTACGAGCTGGTGAACTCGGCCCGCGGTTACGAATGGGAAGGGTACGAACGCGTAGTCGACAGCCACGTGAAGAACCTGCGCCGAAAGTTGAGCGACAACAAGGGCCGGCCCAAGATCATCGAGACCGTCGTGGGGTCTGGCTACCGCTTCGGCCTGGCCCGGGACCGGTAGGTTCATATGCGCGGCCGCCCACGGCTCCTCGGGCCGCTGGGCCGGCGGGCCGCCGCTGGCTCGCTGGCCATCGCGCTCGCTTCTATCGCCGTGTTGGCCGGGGTCGTGCTTTTCCTCTTGGATCTCGACCTGGGAAATGCCGGCAACCAACAAGAACATGCCTACCCGACGACCGCCATCGTGGCCGCCTTGCGCTCCGCCTACGTGGCTGAGGGCGGCTGGGCTGACGCGGATTTCTCTCCGGTCACGGCGCTGGCTAAACTGGAAGGCGCCGGTCTTACCGTGGGATCGGGTAGGCGCGCCATCCTTCAGGTGGCGCCTGTGCCCAAAGCTGGCACCGGCATTACGTTCCCCATCAACGTAAATGGGCGCCAGGTAGGGACGGTCGTCGTGGCCCGAGCGGCCTCTGGCCTCTTACCCGCCGAAGTCAACTTGCGCACAAGGCTCGTCGAGGGGATAGCGCTTTCGGCGCTGGTGGCGGCGGCGCTAGCCGTCTCGTTCGCGCTGCTGGCCAGCCGCCGGCTGGTAGCCCCATTGGACCGGCTCACGGTCGCCGTGACCCGCTACGGCGCGGGCGACCGTTCAAGCCGCGCCGGGGTGGTCGAGCGTCACGACGAGATCGGCGAGCTCGGGCAAGCGTTCGACACCATGGCGGCCGAGCTCGAAAGAGAGGACTACCTGCGCAAGGCGTTGGTGGCGGACGTAGCGCACGAGCTCCGCACACCTCTGGCCATCCTGCGAGCACAGATCGACGCCGTGTCGATGGGGGTCGCCGACTTTTCTCCCGAGACGCTCGGCTCGCTGTCCGACGAGACCGACCGCCTCACGCGTTTCGTCGACGACCTGGCGGTGCTGGCTGCCGCCGACGCCACTGGGCTCAGGCTGGAGCGCGAACAGGTCGACTTGGCCCAGGTGGCCAGCGCCGCTGCCGCTCGACTTGGGACACGCTTCGCCGAGCGCTCCGTGTCGCTAAGCCTGCACCTGGAGCGGGCCCCGTGCTCGCCGACCCTGGACGGCTCGAACAGGTGGTGGTCAATTTGCTGACAAACCGGAAAAATTCAGCCCGGAGGGGTCGGTTGTCCATCTCGAGGTGGCCGAGCAGGGTGGGCACGCCATGCTCACCGTGTCCGATAACGGGCCTGGTATCACGGCGCCAGAAAAACAAAGGATCTTCGACCGATTTTATCGGGGGTCCTCGGGAGCGGGCGAGCGCCGGGTACCCGGCAGCGGGGTCGGGCTGGCCGTTGTGTCCGAAATAGTGGCCGCTCACGGTGGCACTATCGATGTGGAAAGCGCCCCGAACAGTGGTAGTAGCTTCACTCTCAGGTTGCCCAACGCCGCGTGACGGAGGACTGATCTCCAGAAGATCTCCACGGGTTTGCCAAGGCGATCGCCCGGGCGTGCCGTGAAATCTAACGATGACGATGTTCGTGCTGCTAGGCCTGGTCGTACTTGGACTGCCAGCGGCAGCCGGGGGGCACGGGTTGCCGTTAGCCCAGCGGATCGCGGCCTCGTTTGAGCGCCCCGTCCGGCCAGCCGACGGAGCTGAGCTTCGGATCAGGGTCGTAGCCGAACGCCACAAAGCTACGATCCGCGTGCTGGATGTGCCTTGGGCTGCTCGAGTCACTATTGGGCTTGGCATCTCCGTGGCCACTCAAGGTCGCCGCGGACAGCGCCACAGGGCACAGCCCGTTGCCAATCCCTCTGCAACCCTTGCACTCGTTCGGTCGCCCCCGGTCTTGCCGTCGCTATGGGCGTGCTTGGTGTGGTGCTGGCGGGTGCACTGGCGGCGTGGGCTACGCGGCCCTGCTGCTATCGGTCAACGTGTCCGAGAGCATCAGCGCCAGCCTTGAGAATGGTTTGGTCCGCCGCTTGCTCCGCTTACCACTGCGCTCTCTCCGGTCCTATATTAATGGTCGGGAATGTCACCACACTTCGTGGCCGCGCAAACTTCCCTCACCGGCTTCAGCTTGGCCCCAGGAGCACCCGCCATTCTGGCTCATGTGGCCGCCGTCGCGACATTTCCATACGTTTTCCACGCGTCGTCTTCACAGCCTGCAGATCTACCGGGTGAAATGTCCTCAGCCCAATTGGAAGGATTTAACGATTATTCTTAACCAACCCAGTTACGAGGTTGATTGGCAACTTGGCGACGATGTGGACAATTTCGATGACCCGCAAGAGGCTATCGAAACGTCAGGACTTTCGACTCCGGGTGGCCAACCAAAAGTCGGAAGCGGACGTCGGCCGATGGCCGAGAGAGCCACCGCGGTGACGGGGCATAGACGGCCTGCGCTGGTGCGGAGTTCCGCACACGATGTGGATGTCGGACCATGAACAGAAGAACATACAAGGCAAGGGTCACAACGAGCTTTGCTCTGGCCCACCTGGCTAAGGAAGTCGTCGACGAGGATTGGTCGGCTCCAACCGCAGCCTTTCGCCTCCGCGTGCTGGTCGGCGAAAACGTGGCAGTGCTGCACCGAATACGAGCGCGCCTACGGCGAGTGGCGACCCGGGCCCAGGATGAGCCCATAAGACGAGCATTGGCAATACTTGATGTCGCTGTGGGAAAACCAAACGAAGTTATGCCCAAGTTGGAGATCTGTCAGGTCTCAAGGCGTTCCTGGAAGCGTCCGAATCGACAAACCTCCGCGACGGGGTTGTCAGCAACATCAGTAACGATGGGTTGACATGAAGCGGAGCAGTCGGTCCAGGTTGCTCTGGACGCCTTGGATGGGCCTCGGAGGTGTTGCTATCGCCGCGACCGTCTATGGCATCCTCAGCAGCATTGGATGGGCGGTCATCGCCCTCGTCCTATCGGCCGGTGCTCAACGCGATCGGGCAGGCGATCGCTCAGCCGATTCGAGCGGTGCGCGGGAGCAGGAGCCACTGCGTCTGACCATGTTGCTCTGGCGCTCCGACCCTGCACCCAGATCGCCAGGTCGGTCTGATGACTTGGCGCTCGTCAGGTCAGCTTGGCGGACTGCCCCAAACAGGCCATGGCTAGGGCGGCGCAGTCACAGCGTCCCCGGCCGCGTAGAGGCCAGGCGCAGGCCCAGTCGTTAAGGCACAGGAGGGAGCCTTCGATGGCGCGGACGCAGTCATTCGGGACAAGGCGCCGTTTCGTAGGTCGCTGTCCTGATCGCAGGGTGATCGGGGGCCGGACCTGGTGAGGCCCGTCGCCGCAGTGACGACCGATGCAAGCCCGAGAGCCTCGACGAGCAAGTCGGCCGGCCCGTTGTGGAAGTGCTCATCGAAGACGGCCACGCCGATGACCAGGCTGACCACCGGGTCCACGGATGTGATGGCGGGAAGGTTGAAGCTGAGCGGGCCGGCCTGGTAGGCGAGCTGGTTGAGCACCACACCGATCGCCCCGACGGCAACGAGGGCGTGGTGGCCACGCCATAGCCAAGATCCCACCCCCGTGGTCGAGGATGTCCATTGTTTCCTTCAAGAGACCAGCCGCTGCGGCAAACGCCAGCCCGGCCGCGGTGCCGAGCAGTACGGCGGCTGCGTTCTGAGCTCCCGACAAGCCTGGATCCCAAAAATTAGCATGGCCCGGTATCGACGTGGTCAACATCCCGGTCCAACTTGGCCAACGACGTAGCTAAAGCGCAGCCGGCACCAATGCGTTAGGCAGTCTTGCTCAGCGACCGAGGCACAGCCCACCGCCAATGCAAATTTGGCCTATTACAAGGAGGCCAGTCTATTTGCTTCCTGACGTGAACGCGATGACAGCGTCTAGGAGGCGGAAGGACGGGTCGAGTTGGACGCCGAGCCCTTCCCACATAACGATTGTCTTGAGCAGTAGCGCCAACTGGGTGGGCAGAACAAGGTGATGATGACGCACGACGGCGAAGACCTCGCTGAGCAGCGTGCCCAAGGCGATGTCGGAAATGGGACGGTCGAGCTTGTTATAGAAGACCTTTGAGAGGTCCGCGCTCAACTGCGATCGGTCCACAGTACGCCCGGCCAACCGAGCGCTACTAGTGCGTCAACGAGGGTGCCGCCGTCGCCGGCTTCTATCGCTACTAGAACTCTCAGGAGCCCCTGACGGGTGGCCTCGTCGACCCTGCCGCCATGCCAAAGTCGATCAAACCGATGGTGCCGTCGGGTTGGATAAAGAAGTTCCCAGGGTGCGGGTCGGCGTGGAAAAGGCCATCCCGGTATACCATCTGCAAGATGACGATGGCGGCCCGGCGGGCCAGGCCCGCTCGGTCGACGCCCGCCTGGTCAAGCCCCGGTAAATCGTCCACTTTTACACCGCGTAGCCGCTCAATAGTCAACACTCGGGCCGTGCTGAGGTCCCTGAACACTCGAGGGATGCGCACAGTCGGGTCCCCTGCGAAGTTTGCAGCGAACTGCTCGGCGTCGGTCGCCTCCGCTAAGTAGTCGAGTTCCTCGCGGAGCGTAGTCCCGAACTGGTTGGCCAAGGCGGGTAGGTCGTAGCGGGCGGCAAGGAGCAGCCGCTTAGCCACTCTCGCCGCCATGGCCTCGATGAGCTCGAGGTCAGCCGCGACGACCTCCGTAACGCCTGGCCGGCGGACCTTGACCACTACCTCCGTCCCGTCACGCAGGACTCCCGCGTGGGCCTGTCCAATCGACGCCGCTGCCGGCGGGACCGATCCACGTCTGGGAGCCGGGGACCGACCTCAGCGACAAGGACGGCGCGGACTGTCGGCCATGGCTCCGCCGGAGCGGCGTCCTGCAGTCGGGCCAGCTCGGCCTGGTACTCGGGAGACAACAGGTCGGCACGGCCTAGAAGCGATCTGGCCCAACTTCACGGAGGTCGGGCCCAGTTCTTGGAGGGCTCGACGTGCATGCTCCGGCCGCGTGTGAGGAGCAATCCCACCAGCGCGTGCGGACCGGCCCCGCCGGAGAGCGGCGGAGGCGCTTGACGAGTCGCGGCCCAATGAGCCAGCCGAGGCCATGGCGGGCCAGCACCCGAGTGATCTGGCGAGCCCGACGACGATCGCGATGCACCCGTCGTCGCCTCGTGCCGGGGCCAGAGTCTCGAGGACCACAAAGCTGTCGGAGTGTCCGTAAAGCGGCACGGGACCCGCGCCACTTCGGACGGTCACTACCGTCAGGTCCAGTCTTGGCAGGTCGGTCACCCTGCCACCAGGTTGAACCCGATTTTCAGACGATGAACGTCAAGAGACTGTTCACCGCCGACGCTGAAGTTCGGCGTCAACATCGGCTTCTGTGACAGGTTTTCGCACAAAGACATCCCAGGCGTGCATAGCAAGACCGACGCCCCACAGTGCTATTACCCAAACTGGCCAGAAGTACCCGGTCCCCGTGATCATCCAAATCACAACCAAGGAAGTATTGATAACTACATATGCGACCAGGTGCGATCCGAAGTCACGTCTGGCTTGTACTCGGCGTCGCGCAGCCTGCCGCTCACTGACGGGCTCTTTGGCCTCTGAGCCTGTTTCCGTCTGGGTCGACATGCCATCCTCCATTCCTCTGAGCCTCAAAGTGCACCTGTTGTCCAGAGCATGGCCAGAGTCGAAAGCCCCATTTCCGAGAGCCCTGAGTCCCGAAATCCCACCCGCCAATGGGACAACGGGTCCCAGAGGGCACAAGGTGATTGTGCCCGGGACCACTCGCCGGGCTGATAGGGCCGAACGTCCCTGAGTGTGGAAGTAAATGTCACCCTATTTCGGCCAGATTTGCCCGGTCGTACGCAAACGACCGGACCAAAGTTCCCACCACATCGGGTCCTTTGGCCCTGTCCCTGAAACCAAGGCCAAGCCAGACTTGCTTAGGTAGGAGTCTGGAATAGATGAGGGAACCGCTCAGGTGAACGCAAACAATTCCTGCAGGTGCTGGGCGCACTGAGGCCGGTTCGTTTGGGTTTTCAGGAGAGATCAGGTGGACCACTTAATGGGGTTCCCGTCAATGCCAGCAAATCCCTTTCGAGATGAAGTTCACGTTCGGCGACGACCAGGCCGGCATCCCATCCTGGGGCGCGGCCTCCAGTTGGTGGGTGCACCCTTGTGATGTCAACTCCGCTAGCGTTAGAAGCCAGGAGACCACCGAGTTCGAGTTCCACATTTCGCCGGCCCGTGGTTCATCGCGTCCCCAGACGGGAGTCGGCACCGAAGGCAAGAGGTCGAGGATTCTTCGTGCCGTGGTGAGATCGTCGCTCAACCTCACCGGGCTAGCCACCGCCTCGCCGATGTCCGGGATCAAACCGTCTTTCCAGCACCGGACTTCGTACCGGAATACCCGGTACCTTCCTATCCAACGCATCCCAACCGGACCCTGCGCCATCACTCCTCGGCGTTCGGGATGGAGGTCGGGCACCGGCGCCTTTTCAACGATGTAGCAACCCTCGGGGACACCCACGATGAGCGCTGAATGGTATAGATCACAGCTCGTTCGGTGTTGGACAAAGGCTGAGAGCAACTCGAAGAGCCGCCCACTAAGTCGGACGATGTGCGCACCCGCGCCCAACGGGATCCAATAGAGGTCGACCGACCCGGTTGCTTGTCTTGCACCGTGGTCGAACTCACGCCCCTTTCGGTCAGAGCTCATCGTGCGAGTGACTCGGCTCGTTCTTGGATGCCCCTGAGCATCTTGTGCATCATCGGGAAGTCACCCACTTCCAATAGAACGGCGCCAATCAACGACCGTACTGGGTGTGCGCGGACCGGGCCTGTCCTCAGGCGGACGGTCAGTCGTGTGCCGCGGTCGGCGGGCGTCAACCGCCAGGACCAAACCGAGTCGTCCTTGGCCCACACGAGGAACCGGTCTTTTCGCGCCGACGCGACCACAAATGAGGTCAACGGCGAAGGGCGACTGGCCATCGGTGCCGCTATTACACCCGGGGTGCAATCCTGGAGCTCGTTGAGCACCTCGGTCGCACTCGGCCGTCCTCCATTGTCGAGCCGGTCGTAGCTGTAGAAGCCACCACGGCCTCTACCGACCTGGACCAACCACGGCCACACCGCCCTCGGTGGGGCGCCAATGGTGATCGAGCGCGTTGCGACAAAGGACTGGGGGACATCGATCTCGTCCCCCGGCATGACGGACCCCACTTCCTCGTCTGTCGCGCCCCACGTCAGGTGCCACTGGCGGTAACCGGCGAAGCAGATAGCTGCTCCGGCAATGAGGAATGTGGGCTGGAGCCAAGAGAACGCCTGGATGATGGAGGTCTCGACTACGATCCACCCCATCAGCAACACCCCGGCGCCCATCGCCAAGTGGTTTCGTTTCTCTGCACCTCGCCAGGCCGCGATGGCGGCAATGGTCATGGGGACGCCGACGATGACGAGGAGGGCACTACCTGCGAACACGGGGCTCTCGAAGGGCAGTCGATTATTGATCGCACCCCCAAGGTCGATCGAATTCACGATGAGGCCAACAGAACCGGCGACCGCCCCGGTGGCGACTACAACCTCGGCGGTGCCGAGCAAGCGTCTCTGGCGATGGGCCTCCTCAGGTGGCGAAGACACCCGGGCGGCTAATCCACCCGAAGATCCGTCCGGACCTCTGTTCGCGAACAGGCTGCTCGGGCTGGCGTGCTTCACGTACCACCGCCGCGGGGCTGCCCTCCGCCGCGCACCAGTGCGAGGATCATTCGAACGAGCTGTAAGACCATCGCCGGCACACCTGACATTGACCGCGCTCACGCCACATTCACGCGACCTCGGGCGGAGGTCGGAGAACGCATCGAGTTCAACGAAACCCCGACCCGATAAGTCACGAACTCGCCCTCCGGGATGATCTCGATGACCGAGCTCGTTGTGCGCCGGTCAGGGGGGAGCAACGACCCCAGCTCCTCCAAAACAGAGCTGACTTCTGTCGAACCGGCTGCGAGCACATTCGCAGCTCCGTGAAAGCTGATCGTCGCCGGGGGGATCGGGAAGACAAGCGAGAGCACCCCGCCTCGTCGCATCGGTACCGTGACCGCAACGCGCCCGCTGGCGGCGATGTGCCGTGCTTTCCAGCTATCGGGCGCCACCGCGACATACAGCCGATGCCCAACGGTTCCAAAGACCACACCAGACGACCGGGGCTCGCCCTGGGGGGTGCTGTAGCTGAGCACGGCGAAGGAGCATTTGACCAGTTCTGCCCAGACGTGGTCAGAGCTGAGACACGGTCCGGCGCCCGAAATACCAGGGTCATGCAAGACCGTCCGTTTGGTGATCTTGCCTAGAGCCATGACATGAGCTGACATCGCGTGTCCCCTCCGCCGTAATTGCTCCCCCTCGTCACCATCAGCGGAGCCCACGGCTAGGTCTAATTCTCAGGCTGAGCGGCCTCTGTCGTTAGGGGCTTAGGTCACGAGTCGACTGTCTCTATTGGCTCATCAATTGCGGCCGACCCCCCACGACCTCCGTCCGCCGCCTCGAGCACGCCAAACGAACGCACCGGCGCCCTCTTCGGGTGCGGAATCGCCACGTCGTTACATTTTGCGTCACCCATGCGAGCAGGCACGGCTCTAGACGGTCAAAACGCCCACCCACGGCCTCCTGGCTTTGTGACGAACGGCCCTGTTGCTGTTGAGGCGATGACGTCACGATGTAGATGCCTGCACCCACCGGGAGCGAGTAATGGTGCGACCTGTCGTTGAGAAACGGGTGACGAGCAGCAACCAGCCCGTGGTCCTATCCGGCTCCGTCGCCCCTGCCAACAAGGGTCTCGTCGAGCAGCGGCCTTTGTTCAACATCAAGGCACTTGTGGCTTTCTTCGTCCTCAGTTACACGTTCAGTTGGGCTTGGGTCATCCCGCTGGCCGTGACCCGCCATACCGTCCTCCAGGGACGAGGATGGCCCACCCACTTCCCCAGCTTGCTGGGGCCGATGCTGGCGGCGTTCGTTGTGACGGCTTCGACATTTGGTCGGTCCGGAGTGAGTGACCTGGTCAGACGTATGGGCCGCTGGCGGATCGGATGGCAATGGTGGGTCATCGCGCTCAGCCCCCTGGCCTTTTTGGTATTGGCCCTAGGCGTGGTTTTTGTCAGTGGCGGGAAAATGCCCGAAATCGGGGATCTCGCCAGCTTCAGCGGGCTGCCCTCTGGGCTCGGCATTGTCGGCGTGGCCCTCCTCATCGTGGTCATAGACGGCTTCGGGGAAGAGACCGGCTGGCGGGGTTTCGCGCTTCCCGAGCTCCAGAAGCGGTTCTCGCAACTGACCTCGACGTTCATCGTGGCGGGGTGCTGGGCGGCCTGGCATATCCCCCAGTTCTTCGCCCTGCATTCCTACAACGATCTCTCCGCTGGTAGTGCAGTCGGGTTTGCCTTCGGTCTCGCCTGCGGGGCCGTCGTAGCAACCTGGCTCTACAACCGCACTGGAGGGAGCATCCTGGCGGTCGTTGTCTGGCACGGCCTCTACGACGTGGTGGCGGGGACGAGAGCCGCTACGGGCGGTCCTGGCACCATCGCGGCCGTCGTCAGTACTCTCATAATGCTCCAAGCCTTCGTGCTCGTGGGGTTGGAGATCCGAGCCAGCCGCCGCGGGCACCGCTCAGTACTGGGGCCGCAGCTCCCGACTTAAGGTGAACCGTGGCGGACTGCCTCACGCTCGCGGCTCCTAATTCGACCATGGGTTCCGCTGTATGGGGACACCGGCCCCTAAACGCCGTGCCGCCAGGGCCTGCGCGCCGTGAGGCAAGAACGCGGTTCGAGGGCAGTTCTGCTGACGCCGGCAGGCTGCGCGGAGGGAGTGGGATTTGAACCCACGGGGAGCTTGCACTCCCAAGGCTTTTCAAGTGCTTCGGCGCTTGTGGCTGGAATCGGCTGCACCCTGCCTGAACAGGACACGTGTGACGGGCGTCTCGCCTCCAGTGGACTGGATCGGCCTGAGTCGGCTCGAAATTATGGCCAACCTTATGGCCGCCCGGTGACCCTGCAAGCGGTCTAACGTGCTGCGCGGAGCTAACGCCCGCCACCACGCCGCCAACCGCCCAAACGTCCAGCGGACTGGGCCAGGAACCTGCCTCCTCCTGGTCGTAACGCCCCCAGAGGTCATCCGCTATCGCGCAGGTTACGTGAGCGCGATGACCTCCACCATTCGGATGTCGGGAGCACCCACGAGCAGGTCCGGGGCCACGCGACCAAGCGCCCTCGGGTTCTCCCCGTCTAGGTGCGCCTGTCGTGCCTGTTCTGTCAAGAAGGTATCGAAGATGCCGTAACTGGTGTCGCTGACCTTGAACGCATACCAGGTCACAGTGCCGCTCTCGGAGGCGGCAATGGCCTGGCCCTCCTCCAGGAAGGCACGCAATTCCTCACCCTTGCCGGGCTGCGCTTCGAGCAGTGCCAGCAGTCCGTACCGAACCGTCATTGGGACCTCTCTTTCGTCGAATTGGGGGCGATAAGTGGAATATTTGGTCGAACCCGGCGGCGATGAGTCGTCTTCACAAGCTCAGCGCTTTCAGCGCGGCGATGATGTCGCCTGCCTCGGAGCGGGTCGAGTAGTCAGGATGGACGTCGATCCAGCGGAGGGCCCGACCGCCGTCGAGGATGGCTGTGGTCGGCCAAGGGAGCGCAGTCGGGGCCAACCAGCTCCACGTCGGGCAGAGTCGACCCGACAGGGAGGACCCCAGCCGGCTCGCCCAGGTGGGCGAGTGCCGGTCGTTCACGCTCGACGACGGCCATGACCGCGTCCCGAGGTTGCGCAGCCATGTTGGCCCTCAGGTCGGCGACTGCTGGGCAATGGTCGATGTACTCAAACTAATTCCTTTGCTCTCGTGGGCCTTAAGCGAGGGCCGGGACCGGTCATGCTCCCAGCCCGCGCGATAAGGACAGCTGCTGGCTAGAACCCGGTCGTGACGAGGCCGGCCGGGGTGGCGCCGGCTGGGAGCGGGACAGGGGAGCCAGGAAGCTCGGTGAGGTCCCCGCCGTTCACGGCGAACTCACCGACGGCGCCGATCCGGCTCTCGTCCACGTACAGCGTCCGGCCGTCGTTGCTCAGGCGGGCGTCAACAGCACCGACGCCCCCGGTGCTGCTGACCGGCGTGCTGCCCAGGAGCGTCAGGGACCCGTTGGGCGCGATGGCGTAACTGGAGATCTCACCTGAACCGGTGTTCACCGTGAACAGGAACTGGCCGTTGTGGGTGATCTCGACCCAGCACGGCGCTGTCTGGTTGTCGGCGAAAGGACCAGCCCCGATCGACGTCAGTGCCCCGTTGAACCCGACGTTGAAGGCGGAGATGGTCCCAGTGCCAGCCCCGACGTTGTGGGCGTTGGAGACGAACAGTTGCTGGGGGTCCGTCGGCCGGAACTCGCTGCCAAAGGGCCCGAGCCCCTGTGCGGGAGAGGGAGATCCTGGAGCGGCGGTCAGGAGCCCGTCTCGTCCCACGACAAAGCTGTCGATCTCAGACGTACCGATGCGCGTGCCCACCAGACTGGTACCGGTCGAGTTGAACAGCACGTCGCCGGGCTGAGAGCCGTTGGGAAGGGGCACGGTCGAGTTAGCCAGCGGCTCGAGCTGCCCACCGGGGTTCAGGGTGAACCCGGTGTAGTTCGGGGCGACGGTGCCGGCATTGGCGACGTACACGAGGTTGCCGTGCACGGCGATGCTGACCGGCGTGGGACCATCCGAGGGTGCCACTCGGTTTGGCAACAGCTTAAGCGCGCCGTCATTCTCGATCCTCAGAACAGACACCTGGTCACTGCCGGCGTCCACCGCCAGCAGGAAGCGGCCGTCCGCGCTGACCTGGATCGCACCCTGGGAGGCCAGCCCGGCGCCGGTGCCGGCGCCGCCAGCCGTGAACGGTGAGCCCGGGAGCGGTGTGAGCGACCCGTCCAAGTTGCGGTCGAACCCGCTGATCGTGTTCGTCCCTGCCGTGTTGTCGTCGAGGTAGACGTGCCCGACCACCGGGGAGAAGTTGCCTGAGCTGGAGCTGGCGATTGGGGCTGCATTGGCCGCGCCAGCTCCCAGCGTCCCTAGGACACCGGTAGCGCTGAGTGTGGCGACGCCGAGCGCAAGACGCGCGGCCGTTCGGATGTGCTTTCGCATTGTGTTCTTGACCTCCGTGGGTTTCGAGGGGTACGAGCTACCCAACACATGTACTGTCTCTGTCCGGTCGGAACCGTTACACGGCCCGAACAGATCAGTCTGTTCGTTTCACATTGGGTAATACCCACTAGTACCCGTATGGACAGGCGTTTTCTGACCTAACCGCCATGGTTTTCTGGGCGTAACTCTTTTTCTGTGGTCCGTACAGACTGGTCTGTTAGCATGAGCGTATGCGAAGCCATCTGAGTGAGGCTACGAGCGCTCGAGACCGAATCATGGAGACCGCCTCGGCGCTGTTCTACGCCGAGGGCATCCACGCCGTCGGCGTTGACCGCGTCGTGCGTGATTCAGGTGTGGCCAAGGCAACGCTCTACCAACATTTCCGCTCGAAGGAGGAACTGGTGGCGGCGTGTTTACAGCAGCGGTCTGCTGACTGGCGTCGCCATGTGGCAGGGCCCGTCCTCTTAAAAGCAGGCCCTCCGGCGGCCCGAGTAGGCAGCGTGTTCGACGCCTTGGGCCGTTCGGTGTCAGAGCCGGAGTTCCGCGGGTGCCCCTTCATCAATGCCGCCGCCGAGTTCCCCGGGCAAAACGGCCCGGTGGCCGAGGTCATCCAGAGCCACCGGGCCCAGGTCCGTGAGCTGTTCGCCGAACTGGTCGCCCCACTACCGTCCACCTCGGGGCGACGGCGAAGGGAACTCGTCGACCAGCTGGTCCTTCTCTACGACGGGGCGATGATCAGCGCTCAGCTCGATCGGGAGTCCAAACCCTACCGATCGGCAAAGGCGGCGGTAGCGCGCCTGGTCGAAGACCCGGCCACCCGCTGACGACATTGGCGGCGCCCAAGGGACACTTACCCGTGCTGACCATCCCACGCACGGGAGGGCCCGATATAGAGCGGCTCCGAGCCGGTGACGAGCGAACCTTCGTCGACCTGGTCCGGCGGCATCACGACGCCATGGTGCGCGTTGCCCGCTCGTTCGTACCGAACCACGCCGTGGCCGAAGAGGTGGTGCAAGACACCTGGTTGGCGGTCTTGCGGGGCATGGACGGGTTCGAGGGCCGGTCATCGTTCGAGACCTGGTTGTACCGGATCCTCATCAATCGCTCACGGTCCACCGGGGTACGTGAACATCGTCACGTCCCGGTCGGCGACCACGAGCACAGCGTGGACCCAAATCGGTTCGATGAGGATGGCCAATGGTCATTGCCGCCCGAGCACTGGGGCGACGACCTGGACGAGCGACTTCAGGCCGGAAAGTTGTCGGCGTCCATCTGGTCCGCGCTCGATGAACTCCCTGTCCGCCAACGTAGGGTGGTGGCGCTCCGTGACCTCGAGGGTATGGGCAGCACCGAGGTCTGCGACCTGTTGGACATCACCGAGGCGAACCAGCGAGTCCTATTGCACCGAGGTCGAAGCCGTATGCGCGAAGCCCTCGAGGCCGAGTTCGCCAAGGCCTGATACCCGTGTTCCGTCGTCGCCTCCCTCTCGTGTGCCAACAGGTCGTCGAGCTTGTCACGGACTACCTCGAAGACGCTCTGTCTCCGCGCGACCGTCGCCGGTTCGAAGCCCACCTGCGCCGCTGCCCGCATTGCACCGAGTACATCGACCAGATGCGGACCGTGATCAGACTGAGCGGGCGCCTCTCTCCGGAGGACCTAAGCCCTCACGTACAGGACGAGTTTCTTGCTCTGTTCCACCGGTGGAAGTCTGCAGGCCCATGAGGTGTCGAAGGCAACTCCGTGAATGAACAGAGTTCACGCGGGCCTGTTGGTCCGGCCAGCCGGCGGCGGATAGGGCCACGGCGGCGATCGCTGCACCGCCTGCGGTGGCGAACATCTTTTTGAGGCGTGACATGTTCCGGGTTTCCTTCTGTGGCGAGTGGCTGTTTTACGGACCGCAGACTTGTCTTGTTGAGTGGCGGTCGATTTCGGGACCGCGAGAGCGTGCGGCTCCCGCTTTAGATACGGTTTGAGTTACATGCGAGACCGGGCCCGGGGACCGCAATTACGTTGCGTGGATCGGCCCGTATGGAGGCGGCCCGCGAACGGTCCGCCTCCGGATGGCTAGCGCCGAACTGGGTTCAGGGTTGCGGGATGATGTCGCCGAACAGGCCGTCGGCCTCGTGGTTGAGGCCGGCCGTGAAGTAGAGGGCGCCCGGCACGGCGTTTAGTGAGCCGGTCGGGAAGCGCAGCCCCCACAGCCCGGGGATGGTGAGAGGCCCGTGGCTGGTTTGCAGCCGCCCGAGGAACTGGCCGGTGGAGGGGGCGAAGGCATTGATGTGCCCGTCCCCGAAGTTGCCGACCAGGATGTCGCCGCCAAAGGTCCCGAACGTAGTGGGGGCGAGCGTAACGCCCCAGGGTGAGTCCAACCGTCCCCCGCTGGCTAACCTCTGGAGCGGGTCCCCGTTGGGGGCAAAAACGTCGACGAACCCTTGTCCGGGGCCGGCGTCGTCGTCGAACTTGGCGGCGTCCTGCCTGGCGAAAGTGACGAACAGGTTGCCTCCGATGTTGTGGATCCCAAAGGGGGCGAAGCCGGCCGGCACCGTGGGGTCGGTGAAGGTGTTGACGAGGTTGAAGTTGCTGTCGAAGACCTCCACGGTCCCGAAGCGGAAGTTGGTGGCGTAGAGGAAGTTGCCGGCCGACGTAGATACCAGGGCCAGGCCCTTGTAGACCGCACCTTTGTCACCTGTTTGGTCGGTGGCCGTGGACCGGTCCACGGCGATGACGGCGTGCGTTGGGTCGACGGCGGGGTTCCAGCCCAGTATCGTGCCGTCCTCCGTGGCGAAGAGGAACCGGCTAGGAGCGGAGGCTGCGCCCTTTGAAATGACAAACCCACTTGCCGCCGCATTGAAGACGGTCCCGTCGGGCGCCCCGACCGCGGCGGCGCCGGCCGACGGCGGGGCCGGTATGGACACCACCAGTTGTTGATTATCGGGGCCGGCCTGGGGGTTGCCTTGCCCGTCGTAGAGGGTCGCCTGGCCGGTGGCGTTGTCGGAAACCCAGATGGGTAGCCCCGGGGCGGTCGACGTCCCCCAGGAGTTGCGCAGGTTGGGGTCGGTATGGGCGGCCAGGCCTGGTATGTCAGAGACGAGGTTGTTCTGCTGGTAGGACCGACCAGCGATCCCGTTGTCGGCGACCGCGGCCGGGGCCAGTACGAAAAGCCCGGTCGATGCGGATGCCGCGGCCAGGACAGCCAACCAAGCGAGATGTCTTTTGCGTCCTCTAACCAATGCTTTCTCCTCACAGGGCTATCCGGGGTGGTCGTTGTTCCTCCCCGAGGAGGCTGGGTGGGTCAGCCACTCGTATTAATAAGGTTGCGGGTTACGTTGAGTTATAGCCGGATGTTATAAATGGGCGGCCCGAGGAAACCTGTGGGAACCCGCCAACTTGCTCACGCAACTAGCGGTCCCTGAGTGCCGTGACACTAGTTCGACGTCGCTCACCTCGACCGCAAGCGGGTAGTGGCCGTCGTCGCCGCTTCAGGCGCGCCCGCGTAGATAGGCGCGCAAAGAGTTCGGGCCTCAACTCCTGGCCCTGTCACGCGATGTCCTAGACCGCTGTAACACCGGGCCCTATTGGTTATCAGGCACATAAAAGCAAGGTGGTACAGGCGATAGCCGGGGCGCCTTGGCTCAAGGTCCTGGGGAAGGCCCACGGACCAGGAAGGAGTCATTTTGTTTGTGTTGACCGGTGTGGTGGTTGTGCTCGCTCTTAATGGGGCCATTTGGCTAGGCAGACTGGCGTGGACGAGGTGGCACCGAGCTCATCCGTGATCGCTTTTTGCTCTGCCTTTCGTCACCAACGAGTGGCACTGAATTTTGGTGTCGCCACCGACGAAGGTGGGTGGAGGCGCGGGATCTGTAACCCCCGGATGTATTTCCCGACGTTTCTCATTGGAGGTTCTCGTGCGACGTTCACAGCAGGTTTTTCTCCCGCCCGGTGTCGGTCGGGGTCTGGGCGGGAGGCGGCATAGGTTCGGCATCAGCCGCCAGCTCTTGGTCGACGACGGCGCCTACGCCATCCAGCGGGTACGGATCGTGATGCCGATCCGCCCGTCGCATCGTGCCGCCCGGTCGGCGCGATTGGGCGGAAGCTGCCTGGGCGGCGCGGTCCAGTACAAACCCGAGACCCGGCAACGGCTGGCCTGCCGGTCCGCCCAGCTGGTTTATATCGAGCCCCGACCGGCGGCGACACGCCCGTCGATCGCCGGCAGGGAACCGCCTTGGACCGAGCCGCTCCTCGGCCAAGCTCTGGAGTAGGGGTCATGGCCGAGCCCAAGCTACCCAGCAGCCGGATCGGGCGCTCCGTTCGGTTGGCCGGGCTGGCCGGGCACACCATGGCCGCCAGAGCCCACACCCGGGCGCACAGTCGCCGCGGCGGCGGGGCAGCCGAGGCGGAGGAGCGGGCCCGGCAGGAGCGGCTCGCC
This sequence comes from uncultured Acidimicrobiaceae bacterium, assembly GCA_963750465.1. Classification (GTDB taxonomy): domain Bacteria; phylum Actinomycetota; class Acidimicrobiia; order Acidimicrobiales; family Palsa-688; genus Fen-671. Next base: position 346,664 of record CAVVRE010000037.1, on the reverse strand, counting down.
GAACGCTACGCCGAGGTCCTGGGCGACATGAAGGGGGCAGTTATGAAGGTAGGCCAGATCCTTTCCTTCGTGGACGCCGACGGGGTGCTCCCGGGGCCGCACCGCCAGCTGTTCCAGTCGACGCTGGCCCGTCTCCAAGATGACGTGCCCCCCCTCGGCCCGACGAAGTCGCGGCCGTCGTCCAGGCCGAGCTCGGGGCGGCCCCCGAAGACATCTTCGACGTCTTCTCGGCCGCGCCGGTTGCGGCGGCCTCCATCGGCCAGGTCCACTATGCCCGCTTGCCTGATGGCACGGAACTGGCCGTCAAGGTGCAATACCCGGGCGTGGGGGACGCCGTGCGTGCCGACCTGGCCAATACCGACCTGCTCGCTTCTGTCATTAGAGCCGGACTAGCGCTGAGCGGCTCACAGGCGACCCGGCTTGACCCGAAGCTGATGGTGGAGGAAATACGCGACCGGGTCGGCGACGAACTGGACTACCGGATCGAGGCGGCCAACCAGCAGGAGTTCTACGCCCTCTACGACGGGCACCCGTTCATCCATATCCCGGCCGTCTACCGAGAACTGTCCACCAGGCGGGTCTTGGCCACCGAATTCGTTCACGGGTTACGCTGGCCGGAACTAACCGGGGCCGGAGATACGCTTCGCTCGCGTTGGGGCGAAACCCTGTTCCGTTTCGTGTCCGCCAGCCTGCACGGCCACGGTTTGTTCAACGCCGACCCCCATCCGGGGAACTACCTCTTCCACCCCGATGGCACCGTCACGTTCGTCGACTTCGGCTCCGTCAAGAGGTTCAAGGGCGAACGCGTCTCGGAGATGTCCGCCCTCATGGACGCCGCCCTCGCGGGCGACGCGCCGGGCGTGCTGCGCGCCTTCATCAACATCGGGCTGCTGACAGACCACGACGCCCAAGGGCTGGACCCCGACCGGCTGCTCGAGTTCTACCGGGCTGCCCTGCGCGACCGCAGCGACCCCCAACCGTTCACCTATACCTCCGAGTGGGCGGCGGAGACGGTAGCCGGCACCTACCAGCCTTCCGGGCCCTGGTACGACGTAACCCGACGACTGCACATGCCCAAGGATCTTCTGTTGCTGAACCGCATCACGATCGGTGTCACTTCCATACTCGGGCAGCTCCGCGCCACCGCTGACTGGAAGGCCATCGACTCCGAGATCCGCCATCACGCACCGCCGGCCACGGAGTTGGGTTACCGGGAAGCCGCCTGGGCCGCCCGTCGCGGCCGCACGGTTGGGCGAGCCCCGGCCAGCAGGCCCAGCCTCGGTGAGGTGGTCGGATTCTAGGTTGTGGGGACCGGCCATGGTCTTTGACCGCAAAAACCAGAATATGACCGGTATGAAGAGCTCAAGTTGGAACTTGCCCGTAATTATGGAATTGACAGGACAGTACGCATCGAACGAACGAACCCGCGAGCCGTTTTGGACGTCCTGCGAGCCGACGGTACAGACGGCTACGACGCTGTTATCGAAGCGACAGCTGATGAGCTTGGGCATGGCCCTCACCAAACCGTTCTCCCGTTCGCCGGCCAAAGGTGCAGAGACACTGGTTTGGTTGGCCGAGTCGCCGGAGGTGGCCAACCAGAGCGGCGGGTATTTCTTCGACATGAAACGCGGGACGTCCCCCCAGGGGCGAAGGAGCCCGGTGCGGGGACCAGGCTGTGGGAGGTCAGCGAGGCCCAAGTGGGTGGCTAACGCGGCACTCTAGCCGGGCATGGCGCGAACGACGCCGACCAGGTTGCCTTCCGAGTCCTTGAACCACGCCCCCTCGCCTCCATCCGGCGTGCGAGCAATGCCTTTCTCTGTCCGCGTCTCCAGGGTGTCGTACTCCTCGAACTCAACGCCGCGACCCCTCATCTCTTCGACCGCAGTCCGCACTTCGGGGACCTGAATGACGGCTTGCGTGAACTCGCCCGACGACCTCGCTCGGGCGGGATAGACGAAGAGCTGGTTGACGCCATCTCCAACCATTAGGCCTACCCGCCCATCGCTTGCCTCGAGAAAGGCGGACTCGACCGCATGGAGCCCCACCTTGTCAATGTAAAACGCTTTGGCTCGGCCCACGTCCTGTGCTGGCAAGGCCGCGGTAATCCCGGACGTCTTCATGAACAACCTCCTATTCGGTTCACGGCAACAGAGCCGCCTGCATACCGCCATGATGCCGTGCCGAACCGACCCGGATTGCTGGATAACGCTCGGCCGCGTTTGGTACCGGTACTGCCAAGGAATCGACGGACAACGACGTTGACACGGTCATGCTCAACGTGGCTTCATTGCCTGGGAGTGCTAGCGAACTCCCAGCGACCGAGTAAGCAAACTTTGAACGGTTCGACCGCGCACGGGTAAGGAACGGTGGCGCTGATCTGCTACAACTTGCATTGCGCAAGCTGTGTCCGTTTGACGTCAAGCTTCCGGAACGCTTTGTGGAGATGGTATTCGACCGTGCTGGGCTGCTGAAGAGCAGGGCAGCGATCTCTTTGTTGGACTTGCCTTCTGCGGCGTTGCGGGCAACGTGTAACTCCTGTGGAGTGAGCTGGTCGAGCGTTCTTGCCGTTGCCGCCTGAACCCGTTCACCCGCTGCGCGTAGCTCGACACGGTCCGCTCGGCGAATGCCTCCATGCGGAACGCGGTAAACATCTCGTACGCAATGCGCAGTTCGTTCCGAGCGTCCCGAAGCTGACGATCTCGTCGGAGCCACTCGCCGTAAAGCATGTGGGCACGAGCAAGGTCGACGGCGATACTCGTGCGCCCTAGTCGATCGATGGCCTCCAAGTAGAGGTCGGCGACGACATCGATGGGACTTGCTCTCACAGCTTCTCCTGTTCTCGTTGGCACTAGTTGAGCGTGTGGATTGACGTTTGGCTTGTCGATCAGTGGGCCCATCTCGGTCGCGGGGTCTAGTCCGTCGCCTAGCCGCACCTTTTCAAAGGCTGACTTGAGCCCAGCTCGGACTTGGTCAGCGACCCCTCGCTGGACCAGGATACGCGAGCCGGTCATGCCGGGTGCCAATTCGAACTTAGCTGCCGACGACTTTTGGCTCTGGGTCTCGGCGGAGATGCCGGCAGGGCGATTTTCAAGGAATTGACGGCGGGCCAGTTGACGCAGGTTCTGTAAGGCTGACAAGCGCGATTTGCAGCCGAAATCTGGAACACTAAGAAAACTCCGCCAAGTTGGGAGACGAGGAAGCACGGCGAGGGCCGACGCAGTGCCGCAGTCCGACTCCAAGTCTTCTAGGTAGAAAGATGATTATGTAGATGTGATTACTTAGGTTTCGCTTTGTCACCCGGCCCTTACCGTCCGTGGAGCGCCGTGCGACCAGGCCACGACGTAGACGAGCAGCCCGAAGACCCTGCTTGTCGTGACGTCACATTGAAAATGGTGGCGTCTCCGAAACGGCCTATGAACTACTGACAGCGGGGCGGCCCCTGGATTACCGGCGGAGCCTCAGCTCAGAGCGCGTTGACAGCCCTTAGGCGCCGCGGTACCATTCCGCCGGCAGTGTAGACCCTGCCTGGTATAAGGAAGGGGATTCTCAAATGACAGGAAGATCGGGCGACGAGGGTCGGAAATTCCCGAACCTGAGTCGCCGCCAATTCATTGGGGCTAGTGGTGCCAGTGCCTTAGGCCTCTACCTCGCCAAGAGCGGCCTCGTGCGTCCAGGGCTGGCAAAGCCGGCAGTCTCAGGGGAAAAGAACGCGTTCGGCCTTACGCTCCCCGCGGACGCGGCACCCGCGTCTCAACAGTTCCTGGTCTCGTACTTCGACTCGGTCGGCCAAACGTACAAGGCGATGGACTTCTACGAAACCGTCTACTCGCGCGCTCCTCTGGCCGACAACTTCAACCATTCGCTGGTACGCATCACCTCCGACTACCAGATCGTGCCCGGGACGGCGTCGCACTGGGCGCAGACGGCCGCCACCACGTGGGAGTTCTATATCCGGCCGGGGATCATGTGGAGCGACGGCAATGAGTTGACGGCCAACGACTACGTCGAGACGCTCCGTTACTCGGCTGACCCCAAGCATGCCTGGGACTTCGCCTGGTACTGGTCGGGTGTGATCAAGAACTACACCGAGGCGGTGGCGGGCAAGGCCCCCGTCAACTCGATCGGCGTGAGCGTCGGCTCCAACAAGTACACCTTCGTAGTGACCACTGAGGGCCCCGTTGCCTTCATCCCATCGGCCATGCTCTACTCGCAAGCGCTCTCCGCGGCGGGGCTCGCCAAATACGGTAACGGGCTATACAACATCAACCCGGGCACCAGCATCTCGTGTGGGCCGTACGTCCTGAAGACCTTCAACCCGACAGCCGAGGTCGTGCTCGGCCCGAACAAGAAGTACACGGCCCCCTTCGCGCCGGTCATCCAATCCCAGCTGGGCAAGATCTACGCCGGTGCGGACGAGATGCCACTGTTCGAGACCGGTGTAGTCGACTGGACGACGACTGCGCTCACCAAGACGGACCTGGCCGTCGTCAAGGGCAACTCGACCCTCAACAAGCTGCAGACATACCTCAACCCGCAGGACTTCCGGGTGTACTACGTCTTTTTCAGGACGAAGAAGCCTCCTTTCAACAACCTAAAGGTGCGCCAGGCCTTTGCTCACGCGGTCGACCGCAACGCGATCATCAAGGCCCTGTTGGCCCCGCTGGCCACTCCGGCTTACGGCTACCTGATGGATGGCTACCCATTCGCCATCAGCCAACCGCTCGAGAAGTACACCAACTACGACCCCGAGCTAGCGAAAAAGCTAATGGCCGAAGCTGGGTACCCGAACGGCAAGGGCTTTCCGACGGTGACCTTCAATTACCCGGCCGGCAATGCGTCGCTCACCAGCGCGAGCGTAGAGCTCGTCGTGCAGGCGCTTGCGCAAAATTTCAACAGCGTCTTGTTCGGGGGGAACAGCACACTGCTCCTATCCGAGATGGACGCATCAACGTTCTACTCCAAGATGGAGGCCCTCCCGACGCAGGTCGAGATGGGGTTCGTCTCTTACGGGATGGACTACTTCGACGCCTCGAACATGCTGAGCGTTTACAAGGGTGGTGGGCGCCACGACTGGGACAACGCCGCGTACGACAACCTGCTCGCTCAGGGTGCCGCCGCCTTCAACAAGGCCAAGCGCCAGGAGATTTACACTCAGGCGCAGACCCTTTTGACGTCACAGGCCCCCGGGGTGTTCGTCTTCCACGGCCTCGACGCCTACTTGATGTGGCCCTACCTCAAGGGGGCGGCGCTGGCCAAGAACGACCTTGGCTACACGGGCCTCCAGTGGCCGGGCTTCGCCACCGATTCCACCAACATGCAAGGGCTGTACGTCGCCAACAACGTGCACAAGTACCGGCGCGCCCACGAAAGCGCCCTCTAGCAGCTAACCAACGACGGCCGAGCGGGCGGTGTGCCGGGACAAGCCGCGCACCGCCTGCACAGCCGAGCGGATGCGCTGCGGCCGATCTATTTGCGGATGTGGTTTTCCCACCAGCTCTCGTAGCGGCCAGCGGTCTTGGGCGAGAGATCTTCCCACCCGTGTTCCCGCCACGCCGCGATGGCGTCATTGACCGTGGTCGTCGGTCCCCATGCGACCGGCTCCTCGGGCACCGCGGCGGGAGCCGACTCCTGTTCAGCGACCAAACGGGCGAGTTCTCGTTCGGCCTAGCGCCTTGTGCCATGGAAGGTCGCCTGACGATGCCGGACTCGTCCGGTCGAGTCCCGGCCTACATAGATCCGCAGTTCCCAAACGTTCGGCCGATGATCTTTCAGCCGGATGCTGCCAGCCACGCTGCTACCCCCTGCTGGAGGCCTTTGTTGGGCATCTCCGGCGGAGCTTACGACCTGACCGTGACCACCAGCAGAATACTGCCTTTGACCTGGGGGAATCCGAGAGCCCGAGAGCGGAATCGAACCGCTGACCTACGCATTACGAGAAGGCTCGCTTTCGTCTCAGACCGTCCCGAACAGTCGCTGATCGTGGCGTCCTATCTGGTCAGAAGGTTCGTCGGCGCCTCCTCATGGTTCAGCTGGGAACAGTCGAGGACACCCAGCGATGCAGTTGTTGGGCACGATGTTGGGCATTCTGGTAACCGTGGCCGCTGGTCATGCCGTACCGAGGTGCCGCCTTGAAAGAGGGGCCTGCAGGCCTTCTCTGAGCTGCTCTCTTGTCGGCGCACCGTCTCTGAGCAGGACAAATAGTGCCAGGCCGTGCCACCCCGAGACGCTGCGTCCCAGTTCCTTCTGGCACGAATCTGGCACGAGGACAGACCCCTAACGTGCCCACTAGCTGGCAGCCTGTCACCGGGGACTACGCCGCCCTACGTCCCCCGTGCCGCGCGGAGGACGAGGCGCCCCGCGTGAAAAGGCGCCTACAAGGCTAAGGGCGCTATCGTCCTGGTCCGGCTCCCCGGGCTGGCGACGTTCCCCCGAACTGGCTTTCCAGAGTCCATCCCCCACTCGCGGGTAACCCCGGCACCACGACGGCCGCCCCGAGTAACCGGGAAGTATTGGACGATCCCAGCCACGCAGGCGACAGGAGGTGAACCGTTGTGCCCTGCCGCACGTGTTACATGCAACCGAGACCGAGACGGGCCGGTCGCACAGAAACGAGATGACATGAACCTGCGTCATACGAAGCTGAGCACGCCAAGGAAGCTGAGCACGCCAAGGAAGCTGGGCACCAGGATTGGCCGGGTTAACGATAACGAGAGCGGTGGCGAAGCCCGTAGCCCATACCCGTCCCGCACCTTGCACTTGAACGAGTGCAGGGCCGCCAACCCCGCGGTCCGGCTGACGAATGTTCCCCCGAACTGCTCACGCTCGGCCGACCGGTTGATCGGAGCTCGACCGCGCCACTAAACCTTCATCGGCTAACGAAACGAAAGGACAATACATGCACATCAAGAACGCAGCCAGGGCGGTTACGGCGGTCATGTCCACTGGCCTGCGACGCGCCGTTATCCTGCCCGTTGCCGCCGTTGCCCTTGGTGCAGCGAGCCTCATAACGCCGGCTGTGGCATCAGCCAGCCTTCCCGCGGCTTGCGGCGGCGACATCTGCTTTAGCCTGGCCTCCATTTACGGGACTTTCTTTGCATGGGCGCCAAATTATGCCTTTTTCGGGCACTTCGAGCTTCAAACCCCGGAGCACACGGTCTTAAACAGCACGCCCAACAAACAATGGGCCACGGGGCAGGAGTACCAGTTTCATGCGGGTGACCACAACGGGTATTACTGCGTTACTGCTTGGCAGTTGAAAGGTACCAACGGATACCACAAAATCGGCTACACCTGTATGACAGTTGCCCAGATCAGATAAAATCGGCAAGACCTGTTTGAACATTACATATATCTGCGGGGCCGCTACCTCCACGCAGTGCGGTTCAATCTCCCCATCAAATGGCAACAATCCTTAGTGATTGTCGAAAGAGCAGGAAGCCCACGATGAGCCAATGGACCGCACCGCGGATTTGCGCGGAGCCTTCGTAGCATGGCCGTCAACGTCGCAGGCCCCCGACAAGGAGGCTCCGAGCCCTGAGCGGCCGCCTGAGCGGGTTACTGACGAGCGTTACACGCTGCGCTTAGGTAGCCGAGCCCGACCGTCGCGCAGCCGAGAGCACCTAGGTCGTCCGCATCCGCGACAAGCACGGTGCCTTCTGTCAGGGAAATGCCTTCGTCTTCGACACCCGCGGTCTGGGAGGAGCGAGATTCATGTTTTTGCCTCACAGGAAGCCTTACGCGCGCACCAGGATGGCGACGGCACTTCCCGTGCCAGGCCCCGCTTGCCGTAGCCCGAAAGGGGAACTGCTGCTATGGGAGCCTCTGCCGGTACTGACTACCATTGACACACGGGACCGCTTGGCAGCCACGATAGGGGAGGTAAAGGGATGGCTTAGCGACCGCAGTGCTCACCTCCCACGTTGTCGCGCAGATTGGCACGTATTCCCGCTTCAAACCGCAGAGGCGGCCGGGCCCTGATCCTCGGTGTCTCAACTCTGCTAAGTACGACCATATTCCCCTTTAACCCGCTTAATAGTGCGTGGGCTGCCACACACAGCCCGGCTCCATCCCGGCTCGCTGCAAGCGACTCTTACTCTTCTGGTCACGCCTGCGCCGGCGCCGCCCTTGCGGCAGCTGCCCACAGATACGAAGAACGGACACGAGGTCCCGCCGGACAATCGGAAATATTTGGCTTCGTGTGTGGCGGAAAATACGCTGCGGCCGCGGCTGGCACTCCCCAGAATGGGGGCTATGGATTTACGCTTGCGTTCCACTTTGCGGCGGGGGGCTGGGTGGTCCTTCGTTCCGCAAATACGTTGTCACCGTTGGGCCTTCCAGTCAGTGTCTATAGAACTCTTAAGACCGAATCGCAAACAACATCTCATAACAAGCGCTTCTCCTTCTGAGAGAGGCAAGTGCTAGTCACCCGTCGCGGATTTGACCTGGTTGAGGGCTGCTCTGCCACGGCGGACTTCTCAATGATCTCTTCGGCTGCTTTGTGCCAGACAAAGGGTTTTGGGTTGTCGTTCCAGGTGGCCGCCCAAGCGGTAAATGCTTCGACCAGGGCGCCGATGCTCGTGAACACACCACGTCGCAGCCGGTGTTCGGTCAAGTCGGCGAATGCCAGCCAAGAAGCCAGCCCGATGCATCCCAGTCGGTGCTGGTCGGGGGCGGGCTCGACCTTGGGCGCCGCGGCTGGGGAACTGTGGAAGGGAGAACGGGATGGAGCCGAGGAGGACGCGTGACCCAAGCGTGACCCACCGATGATGAACAGCGACCGCAGCATTGCTCTGCTGCGCACATCCGGAACGAAAATGGCCTTCTACCAGGGATTTGTGGGGCTAGCTGGAGTCGAACCAGCCACCTCAGCATTATCAGTGCAAATGTCCACGTCGAGAGAAATGCCGCCTGACCAGGGAGTCTGTACCGCCAAGCGCCTTGAAATATCCGTCTCGTGACCCATAGCCCGCCCAAAGAAGGAGCGTCCGCGAGGCCGGCGCAGACGCTCAGGTCTTGCTCCCCTGGTCACGGGATTACTCGCCCAGGAAGCGGCGTTACGGGTCACCTTGGAGCGACGCTCGCTACAAGCCCGCGCGCGCCGCCCGGCTCCGTCGCTTCCAGCATCCGTTTTTCGTCGCCTGAGACGCGGCCTCAGTTTGGGTCGTCGGCGAAGCGACGGTGCGCGTCCGCGTGGAGGGTCGCCTCTGGGTGCGGTAGCGGAGGTACACGACACCGTTGTCGAACCGGTGTATTTCCAGCAGCTCCAACTGGGCGGGGGCGTCGCTAAGGAATACGGGCTTGCCTTGACCGACGAGCACCGAACAAATGAAGAGGTGGCACTCATCGACGAGCCCGGCGTTGAACGCATGTGCTGCGAGGGTCGGCCCGCCGACGGTGAAGTCGCTGGCGGCGGACGTCTTCATGTCGCGGACCGAATCGGGATCGAAACGGCGCTCAAGCCGTGTGTTGGCGGTCGAGACAGCGTGCAGCGTCGTGGAGTAGACGACCTTGTCGGCCGTTTGCCAGACGTTCGCGAAGGCGGCCATGAGCTCCGACTGGGCGGCCAGCGTGGGGTCGGCCTCCCAAACGACCATCGTCTCGTACATGCGCCGTCCATGAAGGTAGGTACCGACGGGGCGCACAAGGTCGGTTATGAAGGTGAAGACGTCGTCGGTGGGCGCCGTCCATTCGAACCTGCCGTGCGCGTCCTCGATGTAGCCGTCAGGGGACACATTCGCCACGTAGATCAGCTTGGCCATGACGCTCCTCAGGCGCCCGCAAAAACGGCGCCTGGAAGCAAACGTAGATGAGACGCTTCGGGGGTCGCCATGCCGAGCGGCGCTGCCTTCGGGATCGCGCTTCGTGGGCTTGGAAGCTCGACGCATGGTTCCCGGGAGGCGCGAAAGGCCGTATCGCCGCTATGGGCGAGCGCCGAGCCGTCCATAGGAGCGGGCGCCCGTTTAGCGGTTGGTTATTTCGGTCAATGCAGACGGGAGAATCGGGCCGCGGTACGCGTGAACCTGTTGGGACCGATCGGGCCGACGGGAATCGGTTGTCCCAAGGCTGGGATTACGCCCACGGCTTTTCGAGAATCCGCACCCTGGCAAGATGACCGACGTGGAGACATTACACGAGGGCGTCCGCCCCGACGTGTCGGCCCACTTCAACAATCCCCTCTACAGAAAGGTGCTGTCATGCAAGCCATCACCGTTCGAGATCGCGACGCCGGCGTCAGTGGACTCACCTTGACGGACATGCTTTACCCCCCACGCCGGCCAAAACGATGTCATCGTGCAGGTGTGTGCCGGGAGGAACCGCCTCCGGCGTGGCTAATCGACACCCGATCGCCGGTTGTGACCGGTTGATCGGAGTAGTTCAAGACCACTAACCGGACAATGATGCAAGTCATGACAAAAAAGCACCACCACTTCCATTCCACAGCGCGCCGCGCCGCCGCCGCTCAGCTCGGGGCCCTGTCATTTTGCAATCTCGGCATGACGCTCGGGGCGGTCGCGCCGGCGCAAGCGCAGGCGCAGCAGACCGGCGGGGCCGAGACGAACATGGATGGCTATCGCTACGACCCTGGGCCTGACCTGCCGGCATGCACGCGTGGACAAGTGCGGCTGCAGATAAGCCTCCCCCCGGGGACCTATGACAGTGGCTCTGCCGTGCCTTTCCAGGTGCGCCTTAGCAACATTTCGTCAAAGGCCTGCAGTGTGACCGCGCTGCAACCTCCAAGCGGGCTGGCGACACAACTCATTTATGTCCGGATATTTGACAGCGAACATCGCGAGATCCTCATCCCGAACCGCTTCCCCGGCATCATGATCAGGATGCTGCCTCGGTCCCTGGCACCCCATCGAGGCTTTGCGTACAAGTGCCCCTGGGATGGGCGGATTTGGTCGACGGCCGTCGGAGGACCGGCGGCGAAGCTCGGCGGGATCACCGCACCCCCTGGGTCGTACGAGGCGATCGCTGTTATTGCGAACCCGGCCATGGAAACCGGCCCGCTGCGCTTTGTCCTCAAAAGAGCGTCCTAAGCGACGACTTGACCCAGCGGCAGCTTGCGTGGCCGCTCTCGCTATCACCACCGACGGCACCAAGGTCCCCGTCGGGCTGTGGCTGGGCGACAGCGAGAACAAGACCGTGGTCACCGCCTTGTTGGCCGACCTGGTGGCCCGCGGCCTGTCGGCGGAGGCCGGGGTGCTCGTCGTCATCGACGGCGCCAAAGCCCTGGCGGCCGGCGTGACCAAGGTCTTCGGTGAAAAAGCCGTTGTACAACGGTGTGTCTTGCATAAACGAAGGAACGTCAAGGGCCACCAGCCCAAGAGCTCGGCCAGAAGGTGGACCGCCGCCTGGCGCTGGCGTTCTCCAACCCTGACCCGGCCAAGGGCCTCGACGCCGCCAAGGCCCCGGCCGCTGAGCTGCGGCTCGAGCACCCCGACGCCGCCAGCTTGCTGGAGGGCCTGGACGACATGTTCGCCGTCCGCCGGCTCGGGGTCAAGGGCTCGCTGGCCGAGGTGCTGACCTGCACCAACTGCATCGAGTCGATGATCTCGGGTTGCCCGCACCACCATGCGCAACATGAAGCACTGGCAGGGCGGCCAGATGAAAAAACGCTGGGTGGCGGCCGGCATGCTCGAAGCCCAGCGCTCTTTCCGGCGCATCCGCGGTTACAAACAAATGCCCACTCTTGTAGCTGCCCTCCGCCGCCACGCCGGCGTACCGGTCACACCTGACAACTACGATCAGGAAGCAGCCTGAAACCAGTGGGGCCACCGCTGAAGTTCAACAGGAAGCGGGACATCCTCGCCTCCTGCTGCCTGGCTCCTGCTGTGATGATGCGGGCAGGATCTGGCGTACCCACGCTCTACCGAACGGGCAGAGTGACCGCCGGTTACCGTCTACGAGCGTTATCAGTCGGAGGGTTAGTACCATTCATGGTTTATAGTTCAGCCTAGAAGCTGACGTTGGCTGACGCCGACACCTGGAAGGCGCTCGCCACGCTGGGAGCGTTGTTGGCCATGTTGCACTTGCCGTTGGCTAGGAGCGAGCCTTGCCCGCCAAGGGTCAGGGTCCCCGTGAAGGTGCCCTTGATGCCCGTGTAGGCGCTAGTGCCCTTGACGATGGGCACGGTAATCGGCGTGCTGCCCCAGAACGAGCAGCTAGCGGCGTTGAAGGAGCCGAAGCTCGAGCTGTTGACGATCTTCTGAACCCCAGCGAGGTTGAGATAGATCCAGCCCTTGGTCAAGTAGAACGTCGCCTTGTTGCCGGTGCCGTGATCGCTGAATGCGCCGGTGATCAGGATCTTGTGATTGTTGCCCTGCGTCGAGTTATCGGTCACGTAGATGTGAATGACACCTGCGGGCGTCGCCGGTGTCGAAGCGAACGCCGCAGCAGGGATGGACAGAGCGGTCAGGGCGCCCAGAAGCGCTGCTGCCGCGGTGAGGGCGGTTTTCATGTCGTGCAGCGTAGTGGGGTCAACCTCGTCGTAGGTGGCGGACGAAGCAGTAGGTAACTGGTTATCGAGCAGTTGAGTCACAATCGTACTCGCCAAGGAACTCCTCAGCATCTCTTAGTGCATGCATACGAGGGATCTGTGCTAGCAGTAGGACACGAAAAGTCCTTGTAGCAGAGAGACTTTTACCCAGGTGAGCATTTCTTGGACCGAGCTGGGCCCCGGGTTCCTTGGCCAACTCCGCCAGTTTTGGTCTTCAGCTCCGAGGGCGCTCCCACCGCTGAAAATACGTGCGGTCACGTCGCAGGGGCGACATGTCGTCACGAGGAGGTCGTCCGTCACTAGGAGCACATTCGTCAAGAGGATCTAGGTTCTTAGTGGCGCAGTAGACATGAGAATGCCCACGTCTTGACGCCACCGGCGACCAAGCCCCGCCACTACCCGCACGCGACCACTGGACCAGTCGGCAACCGTCGAGTCCCTCAGGCAGCAGATCCACGTCTACCGCGAAGAGATTGCCCGGCTGCGCGCCGAAAACCAAGCTCTCAACGACAAACTTGCTCGCTGCCTTGGCGCTCAACGGGCAGAACATGTCACCCGGCCCTGACCATCTTTGGCGACATGTCCACGACGTGTAAGCGGCGTCCCAACTGGGTTTTTACTGGTGTAGGTAAAGAGAACGTACAGAATGGTAAGTAACTCCCAGGCAAGCGTGGTCTGGTAGAAGACCAAGATCTCGGTTTAGTGGCGGCCCGGGACGGGTCGCCAGACCTTACGGGCACAGGCCGAGGGCGCTCGTGCGCCAGCCGTCCGGATCCGGCCATGAGGTACTGCGATATAGAAGCATGGGGACCCGGCGTGTGCGCGTCCAGTGTGCGTCAGAGATGCGATGTCCCAGAGCGAAGCTCCGCCTTTAGCGTCTGCCAGTTCGCGCTGGTAGTGGTAAGGGTGACTTGAAGGGGTGGCGATGGTCCCGGTGCCCGCGGTAATGACTTCTATGACCGTGGCTCACGACGACCGTGAACGGCCCCACCGCCGTGGACCCAACAGAGTTAGTGGCGCTAACAGCGTACGTAAACGACCTGGGACGGGTGGGCACGGTCCCCGAGACTGCCCCGGTCGCGGGGTTGACCGATAGCCACGACGGAGCGCTACCTCCCAGGCTGTATGTCGGCGGCGGAAACCCACCGGCGACGAATGTGTAACCGTAGGGCCGGTGGGCCGTTGCCGTCAGGGGCGGGCTGGCAGCTGTGAACCTGGGAGCGTCGTTGATGGTCAGCGCAAAGGACTGTGAGGCGTCAGGAGAGAACCCGTTCGAGGCGGTCATCGTGACCGGGTAGAGCCCGCCGGTCCCCTCTGCCGGCGTGCCTGAGACGGTGGCCGTCCCATCGCCGTTGTCAACGAAGCTGACCCCGGAAGGCAACGGCCCCGTCTCGATAAGAGTTGGCGACGGGAGGCCAGTCGTAGTGACCATGAAGCTGCCCGGTTGGCCAGCCTCGAAAGTTGTGCTGGCACCGCTCGTGATGGCCGGGGCTTGGACGCTCGACTCAGTCAGGGTCTCGTTGGTCTGGAGGACTGACTCGTTCTGCTCGGAGCCGACGGCCAGGCAGCTGGTCGACCCGGCGCACGAAACACCGCCAAGCGAGTTGTAACGGCTTGAAGGGCTAGGGCTAGGGGTAATGGACCACGTGTTGCCGCCCCAGGTCTCGACCAGGGTCTGGGCGGACGACCCGTTCTGCTCCGAGCCCACTGCCACGCAGCTCGTCGAGCTGGCACAAGAGACGCCGTAGAGGTGGTCAAGGTTAGACGCGTCGGGGCTCGGGGCCACCACAAAGGAGCTCCCGTCCCAGGTCTCGACCAGGGTCTGGAAGAATGGCCCGGTTTCTTGGTGCGAGAACGCTTCTTCGCCCACTACCACGCAATCGGTCGATGTGGTACACGAGACACCAGTGAACTTGGTGCTCGTCCCCGGGCTGGGGATGGGTATGGGGGTGGCGGACCAGCTAGCCCCGTCCCAGGTTTCGGCGAAGGCCACGGGGGGACCTCCGGCGAACCCCACGGCCAAACAGCTGGTAGGGCTGACACAAGATACGCCATCGAGCAAGCTCGGAATGCCATTGGGGTTGGGGCTGGGGGTAACCGACCAGGTGGTCCCGTCCCAAGCCTCGACTAACGACCCATCCTCCCCTGAGCCCACGGCCACGCAATTGGTCGAAGTGGTGCATGAGACACCCAACAACTCGGCTCCTAGGCCCGGAGTAGCGACTACGGACCAAGTGGTCCCGTCCCACGCCTCGACCAACGGCCCATTGTCCTCGGAGCCCACTGCCATGCAGCTGTTCGAGCTGACGCACGAGACAGCATCGAGCGAGTTGTCATTGCTTGAAGGGCTAGGGCTGGGGGTGACGGACCAGCGCTGCCCGTCCCAGGTCTCGACCAGCGTCTGGAGGACCGCTCCATTCTGTGTGGAACCCACGGCAACGCAGCTGGTCGAGCTAGCGCACGAAACAGCATCGAGCACGTTGCTACCCACTCCGGGGTTGGGGCTGGGGATTACCGCCCAAGTAGAGACCGATCCGGCAACTGCGGAGGTTGCCGTGACGCCAAACCCAGCTAGGATGATCGCCAGTGAAGTCGCTGCCACCACAGGGCGGCCGTCCCACCAACGGCCCAAGTGGCCCGGTCCCTTGTCTGCGCACGAACCTCTAACGTTGCGTCGGAGACCCATCACGCTCACCGGCTCCTCGCTTCTCGCGTACGTCAACTTTCCTGTGCAACGATATCAGGCAGGAACCTGAGCCCAAGGCTCGAGAACGGGAAGAATATCCCTTGACGAATAAAGGTCTTCGAGATTTGCCCGTGGTCATAGCGCAATGTACGCAAATGCTTGAGCGGGTGCACGGGGTGAGCGGGCTCGAGCTCAGATCGTCGATGGCGCGAGCAGGCGTTCGGCCCGAGTAGGACCTCACCTCGTTCGGCACCTCCTCGCACTTAGACTCAAGCGTCTCTCGCCTCAGCTTCGTTATGGAAGTAGGTCAATCGGCGTAGGTGATGCATAAGTGCGGTTATGCATCACTCGTGGTAGAGCGTCGCCTTGGCCACGTCAGGCTCCACCGCGAGGTGATCGACGGCCTCCCGCACGCTTCGATCCGGTCAAAGTGCAGACGAAAGGGCGACCCTTAAAGGTCGCCCTTTTGGCCTTTAGCGCTTCGTTCTGTGGCCCGTCATCGTCCCGGTTCCGCTCTCACGGGGGGACCGCCTCGCCTCAGGCGTACGCTTTGGCGCAGCCTGGGCATTGGGCCGGTCTAGTCGAGGGACTGGTACTGATGACGGTCGGCGTGGGCCCGGGCGGTGACCACTTTTTGCGGTCCCGTCCCGGGCCCGTTTCAGCCAGGCGGGCCAACCAATATCGGCGAGCCGTTCGACACTTCGCCCTCCGCTCTAATGGCGCTCGACGCGGCCTCGACGGCCTCCGCCACGCTTCCTACGTGGGTGACCTCGATCTTGTGAGGTTTGGCCTGCTCGGCCACGGGGATAGTGACCGTGAGCACGCCGTCGTGGTAGATGGCGCCAATGTGGTCAAGGTCCAGGCTCTTGCCCAGGAACAGTTGCCGGCCGAACTGGCCGTAGGGGCGCTCGTCCACTTGTACCTCATCGGTCTTGTCCCAGAACGCCGTGCGCGTGGCCTTGACGTTTAGGAGGCCGTTCTCGACGGTCAGCTCGATCGAGCCGGGGTCGGCGCCGGGCAGGTCGAGCTCGACCTTCAGCTCGTCGCCTCGACGGTAGGCATCGACGGGGACCGGGCGGGCCGTCCGTTGGCTGGCCATCTCCTCGGGTCGCCGGTCGAGGTACGGTTGGAATGGCATCAACATGGGTGCTTCCTTTGGTCGACGCTCGAGCAGCTGGCGGTCTGTGACCGTCTTCACCTCGGACGTCTAATAGCTACCATACTCTAGTTCACAGGTACTAGCAATTGATTTCTGGAATTGCCTTGTAAGATAACGGGCGATGAAAGAGTGGAGCTTCCTCACCAACCATGCCCGGGCCCTGGTCTGCATTGCCCACGACCCCGGGGCCGCCTGCGCGACATCGCCACCGCGGTGGGGATCACCGAGCGCAGCGCCTACGCCATCGTCACCGACCTGGCCGCGGCCGGCTACGTGGTCAAGGACAAAGACACTGACGGCCGTCGTAACCGCTACCAGATCCAGGACCACCTCCCGCTACCAGAGACCGTTGGGCGAGAACGGACAATTGGGGAGGTCCTGGACGTGCTCGTCGACAGCACTTGCGAACCAGCCCGGGCATGACGACCGGGTAGTACCTGATCGTAGAGCTCCCCAGCTTCGAGGCCGCCCGTACTCCCGCCCCGTGAAGAAGTTGGGTGTCCGAAACGAGCGTTATCCCTTTGGGGGAAGACGTACGCGATGTGGCCAGGCCTACACGGTCGTTACTGGCCCTTGGCGAGCTGGGCAAGATCTGCGACGTGTGCTGTGGACTGTGCAGAGGGGGCGGGCGCGGCCAGCAAGCCAAGGCCGTTTCCAGGGCCGGCCTAGTGATACGTCGCCGAAATGGCGAGGGTAGCTGGTGAGTCTCGAGCCCCCCTGCCGCCCTTGCCGATTACGCGCCTACCGTCCCTGAGGATCAAGGGTCGTGGTACGAGCTGTCTGTCGGGATCAGGCGGCATCGGAGACCGAAGAGCGGAGCCGGCGCTTGGCTAAGCGGGAGCAACCCAGAGCCGGATCGCCAAGCCGATTCCGGCGAGAGCGACGAGCGCTCGGAGCACATTTCCGGGCACCAGCCGAGTCAGGGAAGGCCCGACCCTGCTTCCGACCAGCAACCCGAGCGCCAACGGCGCGGCGGCCGTCCAGTCGACGGGGCCGAACACGGCAAACCCGACCGCAGCGACGAGGTCGGTCACACCGAGGAGCATGTTTTTGAGGGCATTGGCCCGTGCCAGGTGCTGGTCGACGGTCACGAGCAGTAAGACGAGCGTGATGACGCCCGCACCAGCACCGAAGTACCCGTTGTAGAGCGACACAGCGAATAGCCCGCAGGGGAGCAAGAACCTGCCGCCGCTGGGGAACCTGCGCCTGTGCCATGCGGTCACCCGCGGCTGGAAGAGCATAGCGCACGACGCGAGCACCAAGAGGTACGGGACTACGTACTCGAAGACCTGTGCCGGTGCGCAGAGGAGGAGCGCGACACCGGTAGCCGCACCGACTGCGATGAGCAGCGCCCAGCGCCGGAGAAAGGAAGCCTTTCCTCGCAGTTCCCAGCGCGAGCCCAGCGCCGACCCGGGCCAGCTCGCCACGACGGCAACTGCTTGCGTGACGTTCGCCGGCAGCGGCGCGAGCCCCACGGCAAGCAGCGCCGGGAAGGAGATCAGCGAGGTAATTCCTCCAGCGGACCCGACCGTTCCGGCAAGGACTCCAGCCCCCAAGAGGAGGGCAGCCTCGGCATATGGAGACACGATTCGCTTAACCCCGCTCAGCACCGGATGTTGGTGCCGCTGAGGCTCCAAAGCGCTGAAGTATCTGCGAGCGCACCTCACCCATGGCGTAGCTGTAGCTATAGGTATAGCCCATTATCCCGCCAGGCTATTTCCCCGACGGATGACTAGGCCGCCCTCTCGGGACGTGAAGCTGTCGGTCGCCGCCGGCCGAGCGCAGAACGGCCCGAGGCCCCGGCCACTGACGCAGCGGGCTCCTGGCCCGGCATCCGCGGACAGTTCAGGTCGGTAGTCCATCTTGGCTCCCCGTGCGCCATAGCAGCGTGCTGAAAAACTAATCAGAGCTAACTCTTGAAAGAGTGCTCTCACATGCGCTAAGCTCATCGAACGAGGCAATGTCCGAGAAAAGCTAATCATGGCTAACCCTCCGCACCTCTTCGGGGCCGACGGGCGCCTCGATGAGCGGGTGCTGCACATCGGGCTTTGGTCAGACCGCGTGGTCGACAAGATCGGTGCCGACCCCCGCTCGTCTTATGTCGAGGGCTTCTCGCTGTGGATCTCGGGCGCCCCGTAGCTTGCACGCTGTCGGCCAAGAAGATGTGTCAGCACGACCGCCCCAGCTATGTAGTTTCCTGCCGACGAGATCGCCGAGCTCGTCGGCGCCGCATCCCAGCCCGGGTACAGGCGATGGCTAGAAATGGTCCGCGCCCCCGGCGGATGCGCAGACCCCATCCACATGATCGGGAGCTCCAACCTCATCGACCAGGCGCACCATCGCCTAGGACCTGGCCGAGAACCGTCGCCTATGGCACCAGATGAAGGGAACGAGTGATGACAATTGACATTTCGCCCTCAAATGGGCGGCTCGCAAAGGCGGCTCGCCACTGTTGTCGGTCGAGGAGACGGCTGTCCTCTTGGGAGAGAGTCGGTCGTCGGTATACCGCTCGATCGAGCGAGGCGATTTTCCTCTACCGGTATTCAAACTCAACGGTCGGCTCCGGGTATCCCGCCGAGCAGTTGAGCGGCTCATGGATGGCGAGTACCCGGTTACGACCTACGTCCACGGCGGGAGTCAGTCAGTCGCTTCAGCCAAGTAGCTGACCGATGTGGTCGGCCGCTCTTCTGTCCTCGGCCGGAACCCCGTCGGTGTAGTGACGGGCCATCTGGACCGTCGACCAACCCAGCCTCGACTGCTTCTGTGCCTCGCTGATCACGGAGTCGATCTCTGTCGAGTGGAAGTGGCGGAGCGAGTGCAAGTGGATATCCGGAGAAAGACCGGCTTTGGTCCGGACGCGGGCGACGGCGTGGCTGAACGAGTCCGGGTAGGGCGGGACGTTGCCTCCCGGCTCATAGGAGAACACGAAAGAGTGAGCGCTGAGAACTGTTTCGCATCCAGCAGCGAGCTTGTCCTGCTCGGCCCGAAGTGCCGCCAGCTGTGCAGTTGTACCGGAGTCGATGGGCGACCGTGCGTACAGATGCTCGGGTCTTTGGCCCACGGACGACAGCGCCTCCCTTGGCGGCCACCACCGCCGCGTCGACCCGGACCGTCTTGTCGTCGAGCTGGACGTCGGCCCACCGCAAGGCGCAAGCCTCGCCTCGCCTGATGCCGGCGGCGGCCAGAAGCCATATGAACACTGCCGTTCGAACGTCCTCGTACCGCTCGGCCGCCTCGAGGAGCGCGCTAATCTCGACACCGCTCGGCGCTCGGACCCGCTCTCGCTTCTCATTGAGACGCCAGGTCGGCAGTTCGCTGTCGGCGATGGGGTTGGGCAGTATGTTGCCGCTCCACCGCCGAGCGAGACGGCAGGAACGGTGGAGCACGGCCCGGATCATGCGGACGCTGCCCTCGGAAAGCCCCTTGGCCTTCAGCTGGCGGAAGTACCGCTCGACCTCGTAAGGCCCGAGGGATGCGATGCGCTGGCAGCCGATCGATTTGCGAATGTGGTTTTCCCAGCAGCTCTCGTAGCGGCCGGCGGTCTTGGGCGAGAAATCTTCCCACCCGTGTTCCCGCCACGCCGCGATGGCGTCATTGACCGTGGTCGTCGGTCCCCATGCGACCGGCTCCTCGGGCACCGCGGCGGGAGCCGACTCCTGTTCAGCGACCAAACGGGCGAGTTCTCGTTCGGCCTAGCGCCTTGTGCCATGGAAGGTCGCCTGACGATGCCGGACTCGTCCGGTCGAGTCCCGGCCTACATAGATCCGCAGTTCCCACACGTTCGGCCGATGATCTTTCAGCCGGATGCTGCCAGCCACGCTGCTACCCCCTGCTGAAGGCCTTGTTGGGCATCCTGTTGGGCATCTCCGGCGGAGCTTACGACCTGGCCGTGACCACCAGCAGAATACTGCCTTTGACCTGGGGGAACCCGAGAGCCCGAGAGCGGAATCGAACCGCTGACCTACGCATTACGAGTGCGTTGCTCTGCCGTCTGAGCTACTCGGGCTTGTGTTCTTTGGTGGCTGGAACTTCGCTAGTGGCGGCCGTTAAAGTACCGCGGTTCGGGAGCTTGCTGGGAGGCTTTTGGGAAACCACCGTCAAGGGAGAGGCCGTGAAGGGTGAGATCGAACAGCGTGGGGATCACTTGTGGCGAGTACCACCGTTCGCTGGCCGCGAGGCTGGTAGACGCCGGTACGTCTCGTGGACTGTCCACAGCGGCAAACGGGTGGCCCAACACGAGTTGGCAAAGCTAGTCGTCGAAGTTGAGCAGAGACAACTCACGGCAGGGCACGCTGGTAGCGTATCCTAGCTGCTGGACCGGTGGCTCAACGACGTCGCACTACTGCTCTGTGGCTACGCGGTGAAGGAGCTCGGACGCTCGGTCGATATCCGGCCAGACATCGGCACCCTACGCGTCGACATGCCGACCGGTGGCCACCTCGAACACCTCTACGCCGATGCTCGCAGGGGCCTGTCGCCAGCATCGGTGTGCCGACGTCACGCCGTTATCGACGCGGCGCTCGACCGAACCGTCAAACGAGCAGCGATTGCCGCCAATCATGCCGACCGGGCCACGCCACCCGGACGAGCACCTTCGACCGTCTTGGCGCCAGTCGTGGATGTCGTGCAGCAGCTCATCGGCGCCCGGAAAAGGCAGGGCCACACTGTCCTCGCCATGGGCGTCGCGCTAGCAGCCGTCACGGGTGCCGGCGCGGGGAGTTGCGCTCTGCGGTGGTGCGACGTTGACTCGGCTGAAACGGGTCCTGCGTATCCGACACTTCTTAACCGTCCTGAGGGGGTAATCACGGTCGGCGCGACGAAGACGCACCAGAGTCGGGAGGTGAACATCGACCAGGCTTTGGGTTGCACTGCTAGCGACGCGATGCGCGCACCAAGACGGGTTCGCCGGGCAGAACGGACCTCCCTGGTCGCAGACGCCTACATCCTCTCGCGGAGCGCTGACCGGCCACAGCCGTGCCTACCAGACTGGTTTTCGCTCGCCTACAGTCCGCTCGTGGATCACTTGGTGTCGGAGGCCACTTCCACGAGTTGCTCCACTCTCGGCCACGGAGCTCGTCGGTCAGGGAGTGAGGTCGTGAGGGTAAGCCCGGGTCGCCAGAGATAGAGGTGAGCCTATGACGAGTCAAGATTCCGGAGCATCGGACACGTTCAGTGTTGTTGCTGACTGGGTGCTTCCATGGCCCAGGGTCGAACCGAACTGGTCTCGCTCGGCGTTGCTCGTGATTGACGCACAGAACTACAGTTCCAATCCGGGGTCAGGGATCACTAAGGTGCTCCTGACCGAGAGATCGCCTTTCGCGGCTTACTACGTCGAACGCCTCACGACGGTGATGATCCCCAATATCCGCCGCCTCCTTTATGCCTTCCGGCAAGCCGGTTGCGAGGTCATCTACACAAGGCACGGCCCACTTCTTCCGGACGGGCGTGACCTGGTCCAGTGGCGCCGGACGCGCAATGCAGAGGCCGTTTCTGCTACGGGAAGGCCGGCCTTATGGCCATTGGGTAGCTATGAGCACCAGATCGTCCACGACCTGGTGCCGGCGCCAGGCGAGCTCGTTATCGATAAGAATTCATCCAGCCCTTTCAACGGGACGGGCATCGATCAGATATTGCGGAACCTGGGGACCGAGACACTTGTACTAACCGGAACGGCTACCGACATGTGCGTCGAAAGCACAGGTCGCGACGCGGCAGACCGTGGGTACGGGGTAATAGTCGCTGAGGACGCCACTGCCACATACCATCACGAGCACCACAAGGCATCGCTGGACGCGCTGGCGCGTGTTTATGCGCAGGTCTGGACCACGAGTAGGGTGATTGACAGCCTGGACGCAGCTGTCCACCGGGAGGCGGCGAGCGGGACCGTCCCCGGCGGTGTTTCACCCAAGCCAGGCAAGGAGCGGGATTGACAGGGACTCGAGAGCTGCACGCCGAGGTAATGCGGTTTCGTTCAGGACTGGACGGGACCGAGCAGCAAGCAGGACTATGCGGTCCCAGTGCGACTCCCAGCGAACTCCTCCCGTTGATTGTCGAGCTCGAACCGGCTTCCATACTTGACCTCCAGGCGACTCTTGAGGACGGGCTGCGATACCTCAACATGCTCGACCAGCCAGCCGTATGGCTCCGTCCGGGAGGGCGCGGCCCCGGGACGGTCTTCCAAGGCTACGGCGAAGTCGATGTCTTGGAGGCAATTGACGCGACCACGAGGAGGTACCCCATTGACCCCGATCGAGTCAGCCTGTTCGGTTTCTCTATGGGGGGTGCCGGGGTGTGGTACTTAGGAAGCCATCTGCCTGACAGGTTTTCCGCCATTGCTCCGCTCGGCGGGTATAACGACTTCCGCCTCTGGCGCCGTCCGGGGGGGATGACCTTCCCGTTGCAGGCATGGGAAGTGCCATCATGGGAGTCGCGGTCGGCGGCTCTCCACTTCGCGAACTTGCGGCACGTCGGGGTTTGGATGGTCCACGGCGGTTGGGACCGGGCCGTCGGCGGTGGAGTTGATGTCGAGCATTCGCGCCGAGCGGCTGTGGCCCTGGAGGCGCTTGGCATTCCGCACAAATACACGGAGCTTCATGACATAGGTCACAACCGTCAGTTCATGCAGGAGCCTTTTTTTGCGGAGGTGCTTAACTGGTTGGTCGGCCAACGGCGCCCGACCGACCCTAAATTAGTGTCTTTCACCACCGGTGAGCTTCGTCATGCGCGGGCCTACTGGCTGGAGATCCAGCAACAAGAGCACTACGGACGCGTGTCGACAGTGGTGGCCGAGTCCTCGGACAGGTCAGTCGTGTTGCGAACGGACAACGTTCGTCGCCTTTCGGTAAGGCGACCTTCGCGTAACGGCCATGAGACAGAGTTTCGCGTAGATGGGACAAGCCTGGTTGTCCCATCCGAGGAACAAAGCCTGCATCTTCGACGAGAGAGCCGAGGGCCTTGGGTGTTCGAGGTCCGCCCGCCACAGGCCGAGAAACGGCCAGAGCTTTCTGGCCCGTTCGGCGACCTCTTCTATACGAAGACTCAATTGGTTACAGGCACCAGAGGTACCGCAGAAGAGAGCTTTCTTAACAACTGGTGCGCTAAAGATGCAGCGTTCTTCTTCAAGGAATGGAACGGCGGCGTCCACCGAGGGGGGATACGCGGGGAAAACTGGGTTGACCTCGAGGTTGCAACCGACGTGGAATGGCTCTCCCACGAAAGCTCCTACGCCGGAAGCAGGGCAAACGTAGTGGCCTACGGGACGCCACACTCGAACGAGTTGCTGGCGGCTGTGGCCGACGAGATCGCGGTGTGGGCGGAACCTGAGATGGTCCGGGTCGGAGAGCGGACCATTAGAGGGCAAAAACTAGGGCTCATTGCGGTCGTCCCTTTCCCTGGTGGTATGTCCCGGTACCTCGGGGTGCACAGCGGCACCAGCCCCGATGCGACTACCTCAGGAGCACATCTTAACTGGCAATTGCTCCCAGATTATCTCGTGTACGACAACGATCGAGTCCGAGAATGGGGCTTCTTTGACAACCATTGGCAGGCCGTCCCCGCTGGAGAGGGGTGACGCGATGGAGCTCACTGGTCGGTTCTTCTCAGCTCAGGCATCACGGTCAACGCTATCGCGCCTGGTTTCGGCCCGGCACGCCACTTAAGCGTGTCAGGTAACCCCGACGATTGCACAACGGCCGTGCTCTACCTCGCTTCCCCTCTGCGAAGCTTCGTTACCGGCGCTTTCATCGATGTCAAGGGGGGACTTTCTTCGGGTGAGATTAATCGTGGCGCGACACGTCCAGCTGTGAAGTTGAAGTGCCTTGCATGCTTTCGAAGGAGGAGACGATTGGGATTGATAGTATTCAACGGGACGGTGATGCGAGGCGAGCCCGCTCACAACAACCTGAAAGGCGCTCAGTTCTTGGAGGCGGTGAGGACAGCGCCCTGCTACCGCCTTTATTCTATTCGCGACCGTTACCCGGCTATGGCAAATTGCGAAGAAGCGGGCGCTGCCATCGAGGGGGAGCTTTATGAAGTCCCTGATGAGGTCTGGCCGGCTATCCGTGACCAGGAGCCCCCCGGCTTGTATCGTGGGGCGGTCGAGCTGGAGGACGGTCGACAGGTCGACGGGATGCTGGCGGAAACTGGCCTCATATCCGACCCCGGTGTACGGGACATCACGACCTTTGGAGGATGGAGGGCGTACCTGGCCAGCCGGACGCCGAAGACGCCCACGCTAGGGGACAGGTGACGAGGCCGTATTGACGGCCGAGAGTTGCCGCAGGCCGGACGCGCAGTGGTAGACGTTGGTAGGCCGGGTGAATTTCCCGTAAATGGGTGTCTTGGCCACGTCATCGCCGTGACTGGCTGGGCCAACCCGCCGGGTGATTACCGCGCCCAAAAGTGCCTCGAGACGCTTTCCGGCTCCCTCGAAGACCGGATGCCCAGCCAGAGTAGGCCGTTGTCATGTGGTGCTCAAAGGGTCTTGAGGATATGCACAGGTCACCAACGGGCCACGACATTGTCGTTGATGTGTCCCCAACAAAGGTCGTCACCGAGACCGGGACGCGTGCACATACGGATTTCACCTGCAGCGTCGATAGGATCGATGATGGAGTTGAGGTGGGGCGGCACGGCGTCGTAGTCGAAATGAGGATGCAGGAGGCCACGTTCGTACCAACGACCATTGCTCATGGCTCCTAGCAAAGCAAGGTTGGCCGAGCCACCCTCGTGAACCTCGGCTTGCATGTTGAACGCCTCGGCAAGATGGATGATCTTCAATGCAGGAGTGATCCCGCCGGTGTCATTGGCTCCGACCCGGAGGATGTCGCATGCCCGAGCCTTAACCCACTCCGCTCTGGTGTGAACCCTTCCGGCAGCGGACTCCGGGCCGACAATGGGAATATCCAGCTGATCAGCGAGCCAGCGATAGGAGCTGATCGAAGCCTCCTCCATCGGTTCTTCATACCAGTAGAAATCCAGGGCCTGGAGGGCCTGCCCGAGCTTGAGAGCATCGACGCGGCTGTACCAGTGGTTCGCGTCGAGCATCAACGGCACGTCGGGACCGACCGCTTCCCGCACAGCGGCGCAGGCCCGCGAGTCCATCCCCGGATCAGGAGCGAAGGGTACTGGTGGCATCCAGGTGTGGAGCTTGATGGCTTGGTAGCCGGCGGCGACCATCGATTCTGCGAAACATCCGTAGTCCTCAGGAGTGCGCAGACCCCCTTCGATGTCGTCGCCGCACATGGTGCTGGCGTAAGCCGGAACCGAGGAACGCGCACCACCAATCAGCTTCCACACCGGAATGTCCAGCTTTCGACCAGCCAGGTCCCACAGCGCTTGGTCCACGTAGCCGACAGCACGGTCGGTGAGCGCGCCCCCGCTTCCTCGCTGCATGCGATAGAGGCGCTGCCAAAGCATCTCTCTGTAGAAGGCGTCCTCTCCGACAATGGCCTTGCGGACGAAGTTATCGAGAATCATCGGCCTCAACGAGTCGCCAGAACACAGGCAATAACCCTCAACCCCGTCGGTATCGCGGACCACGAGGATGTTGACATTGGCTGGGTGCTCGGGGCCCGGGTGGGCGTGACCGTCGGAGTCGTACACTGTCCAGGAGAGACTCTTGAATTCGATCATCTCGATACGCTGGATAATTGCGCCCGCATCGTCTCCTGATTGAACCGATGTCGAAGGAACCGCCCCTGTTTCGGCACCAATTGTCTCTCTGGAGGCATTCACGCCAGTCCGCCGAATCGGTAGGCCTGGGTTATCCATTCGATGAGCTCCACCAGGCCTTGAGCCGCGACTGTCAGCAGGCGCTCCCCGAGTTCCCCAGCACCTTCGCTCGCCACGTCAGTGACGCCGGTGGGATGATGAATGGTACAGTCCAACCATCGCGATACCGAAAATGGTGGAGCGAGGTCCTGTGTTGGAACGAGGTGAGCGTCACGAAGCGCTTGCCAATCTACCGACTCCGAGTCGAGATGAGCCAGTATCGCCGTCTCCAGCTTGCCCGCGTGACCGGGACGAGTGACGTCAGTATTGCGAAGAATCTCCCACCACGAACAGGCAATCACCGCTTGCTCGCCCCATCGCCGCCCTACCTCGTCGATCGCCTGACCCATGGCGCTCTTGTTTCCCCCGTGGCCGTTGACGATGATCACAGCCCGATCGCGCTTGGGTCCCATCAACCCATCAATGATCTCCACAAGAAGCTCAGCGAGCATCGAAGCCGGTAATGATACGGCGGCTCCGGGAAGATGGCGGTGATGATAGGACACGCCGTAAGGCACCGATGGCGCGACTACCGCTCGCCCCGAAGACTGCGCGGCCGCCAGCTGTGACACCGACTCAGCAATGATCGTGTCAGTGGCGATTGGAAGATGTGGCCCGTGCTGCTCGAGACTCCCCAATGGCAACAATACTACCGTTCCGCTTCGGCCATCCCAGGAAGACGCGGTGAGCTGCCGTACGGCCAGACCATTGACCTTGTTCACTCAGTGCTCCATCCGATCATTCGACGCGTACCCTAACTGTAAGGAAATCTAATGCATTCCACCATGTGTCTTCTACTTGGCGCTGAAGCCAAGGTAATTACACACAGTGCACAGCACCACTTGCGAACAGCGAACCAGCTCCTTCACGTCAACCGATTCGACATCCGCATGGGCGGTCGTCGAGTCCGTTCCATGATAAACGGCAGGAATTCCCCCCACGTTGATGAACTGGGAGGCATCCGCGGAGTATTGCATCCCGACCAGCGACAGCTCTCGCCCCGCGACGAATTGATTGGAATCGCGCAGTGCCCTCACAAGCGGCTCACTGGAAGGTATAGAGAAGGGCTGCCCCGACTTCTCGATGTCTAATCGAACGTCACAGCCGACCACATTTGCAGCCGCGTTCGCTAGTTCGTCAAGTTCAGACCGCACGACTTCGAATGTCTGCCCCTTCGGATAGCGTCTGGTGCCCCAAACAGAGCCTTCATTGGGGATGCGGTTGTAGTAGTCACCCCCATTAATGGCTCCGACAAAGTAGGATTCTTTGCCCGCCAGAGGATCCTCGATATTCCAACTCTTACTGTTCTCCTCCAGCTTTGACACAAAGTGAAGGCAGGCTGTCAAGGGGTTGGGTGGAGGAACGGATCCACTCAATATCTCGTGCACCGGCTCACCCGGTCTCGAGAACACCACCTTGAAGATCACCAGTCCACGACCTGACAAGGGCAGCTCTCGGTGCGGCCCTTCGGGTATTAAGCATGCATCACCCTTTATCCCGCGTGAAAGAAGTCCCAGAAGTGGCGCGTGCAAAGGGCGGCCATTTACCGCTTCCTCGTGCTGGCCATGCGCAGTGACCAGAATGGAGCCATCGAGTGACACTTCAAGATCAGTAAGAACTTGCGCCACTTCTGCAATGACCGCAAGACCACCTTTCATGTCGCAGGCACCGCGGCCGACGATAACTCCGTCTACCAGACTCGCTGGTTGGTGGGGTGTGGACACGGTATCAAGGTGCCCATCAAGTTGAAGCACTGGACCGGAGCTGTTGGAAGTGCGGGCAATAACACTGGGGCTTTCCGGGAACTCTTGGTCGATATTTACAGACATCACAATATCTGAAAGCATCGAAGCATACTCATGAGCGACGACTGACTCCTGCCCCGAAGGGCTGGGCAATGAGACCAGTCGCATCGTACGCTCGACCAGCCGATCTGCGTTCACCTCCGCGCAAACTGCTCGAAGGATTGCCTCAGAGGTCATCAAATCAATACCCCGGCATATCTCGCGCTCAATTTTCTAGTAGTAGCGATCCTAACTCATCTCTCTCGGAGGAAACCTCAATCCGCTCAGCAGTTCCGTAGGCTGGGGCTTGTCCTATGAGTTTGATTTCGACCGTGAATCTCCTGGTTAGGTACCTCTGACCTATGTCAGATGTTCGTGCTCATTCTATGGAGAATACGATGGCGCTGTCAAGGAGCGCTGGCGGCGCTATTGGCCTTCTCAGCAGCGCTCGAGGAGCGGATTAGTGGTACTGCCGTGATGCGAGCAATCCACTTTCAGCCGCCGATAACAGCACGCAGCGGATCGTCGGTTCTTAGCCCTCCGGACAGGTCAGCGGTTATGGAAGGCCAGCGCCCCGCCCCCCCGGTCATCACGACAACTACCCGCCTATCTGAGGTCGCTCCGCCATTCTCGACCCAACGGTGCAGGCCAGCCATCCCAGCAGCACCGGCCGGCTCTGCAAGTATGCCGACGCATCCGAGACTCGTCATTGCATGAAGGAGGTCGTCGTCGGATAGGTCAATTGCAAACCCGTCTGATTCATAGAGCGTCCATAAGGCGTGGTCACCGCCCCGCTCGTCGACGAGCGAGAGCCCTATTGATTCGCCTGGATCGACCGCAAGAACTCCTTGGAGCCGCTCTTTCCAGGCGGCCGTTACTGATGGAGCAGCCGTCAGATGACACCCGACCATTCGAGGCAAGGTATCAATGACTCCAGCCCTTTGCAGCTCCAGAAAGCCGCGCCAAACCCCAAAGATCCCGTCGCCTCCGCACGATGGCATGAAGACAACGTCCGGTGACTTTCCGTTCATTTCGCCAACGATCTCGTAGGCGATCGTCTTGTATCCTTCCAACCCGTAGGGATTGGCGAGGGGCCTTGGGCAGTTGCGCCCCACGTAAGCGTACCCGTGGTTCTCGACCAGACCCCGCATCGCCGGTCCCCTCAGGTCCCATCCGGTGACCCAAGCGTGACCGCCTAATCGCTCGACCTCGCCAGCAGCTTGCTTCGGAGCGCACACAGGAAGGAAGACGTCTGCCCGAACGTCAGCGGCCGCTGCATAGGCAGCCAACGAGACCGCCTGGTTCCCGGTGCTCGATGTTGTCACCTTGCCAAACCCCAGCTCGACCAGGACAGACATCGCCACTGCATTGAGACGATCTTTGTAACTCGCGGTCGGATTGACGCTCTCGTTCTTTAGCCACAGCTCCTTCAAACCGGCCTCTTGAGCCAATGCGGGGAGTGGTACCATTGGAGTACGACCCTCGCCTAAACGTGTCGCAGGTCGCAGTCCCGGAATTGCCAGCTCCGCTATCCCTCCCCAAGGCGATGCTATCCCGCGCTCGTAGCTTTCCCGTACTTGGTCATCCGGTACCGACACGAGTAACACGCCGCCACAGCCGGAACACCCGTGAAAATATGGACCGTGTGCCCAGCGACGGCCACATGCCCTGCAGATCAACTGAGTCACACCTGTGATGGTCACCTGGGACCCTCACCTCTGCACGACTGCCCATCGCCCCCGAGCCGACTGCCAGACAAGCCAAGGTGGCGAAGCCAATCAATCACCGCGCGGAGCGACAATCAGACGGTCGCGCCTCACCTCTGAGGCCGCGCACGGGCGGCCGTGGGGCTCGCTCCGGTCACTTGACACCAGCGTCCAGGAACAGGTAGGTTGACGACGTATTGACATAGGTCATAGGTTCTGTGCATGACCATATCAGGCAAGCGGACTGACACGCTACGATGTGGAAGGTCCGCTCACCGAAGGGGGTCATGGGAGATCGGCCAGTCGGCTCGGACCGGTGCGCAGATTCAGCGTGCGAAAAGTCGGTGCACGCATGCCTGATGCGACTGCGTTTCCGGTCGATCGGATCCGGGCGGACTTTGCGGGAGCGCGCTCAGCAGTCTATTTGAACACAGCGGCGGAAAGTCTGTTTCTCGATTCGCACAAGGATGCCCTTGCCAGGTACGCCGCACAAAAGGCCCTAGGCTCTACGGGTCGGGAGGAATGCGTAGCAGTTGAGTCACGCTGCCGTTGCCTAGTCGCTGAAGTCCTGAGCGTCAAAGCCCAGGACGTGGCCTTCATGGCCAGCACCGCCCGGGGGCTGGACGCCGTGATCGGTGCAATCGACTGGCGAACAGGCGACAACATCGTCATCACTGATGCGGAGTTTCCCACCACCAACTACGCCGCCGAACTCTTGGGAAAGCAGGGCGTGGAAACCAGGGTAGTGAGGTCGCAAGAAGGTGCGCTACGCCTGGACGAATTCGAGGAGAAGATCGACGGCCGCAGCCGTCTCGTAGTGGTTAGCGCAGTCAGCTTCAGGCACGGCTTCAAAATCGACCTCAAGGGATTGGGAAGCGTCGCCCACGCAAGGAGCGCACTCTTGTTCGTCGACGCCATCCAGGCGGTCGGAGTAGTCCCGATTGATGCCAATCCCGCAGATTTCCTAATTTTTGGCACGTATAAATGGCAATTGGGTTGTCATGGAATCGCGGCGATGTACGTCAATCCCGGCATCGTCTGTGAGATTGAGCCGCCCTATGTCGCCTATAGAAGTGTGGCGAACCTTTTCCCGTTCGATCCCAACGAAAAATACCAACTGTGGCCTGATGCAAGACGATTCGAAGAGGGCATGCCGAACTACCCGGCAATGTTCGTGTTGGAGAACGCTATTAGGTATCTTCTCGAACTCCGGATCGAGAGCATCAGTAACTACGTGGGGAGCTTGGTCGACCGAATCTACAAGGGACTGGAAGAGCTGGGAATAACGCCGCTCACCACTCGGAACAGGTCGGACCGCGCTGGCATCGTGTCCTTCGAGTCACCCAATGCAGCGCAACTACTGGCTGGCCTTGCTGAATCGGGAATCGTCGCCTGGGGGCGAGACGGACGTCTCAGGATGGCACCGCATATCTACAACACAGAAGCTGATATAGACGGTCTTTTGGATGGTCTTTCAAATTTGACGATTGCCCAAGGCATTCGACTGCAGTGAGGTCGGCAGATTGGCGCGTGGACTCCCCCTCGGTTGCCGACGGCCATCTCAATAGCCGCGGTCGAGAAATTGAAACCTGACGAGTTGAAAGCGCGACTAGATGGCCTGCTTGCCTTCGCGTTGACCCCCTTCACTGCGGACTTTCGGGTGAACCGAGAAGCGCTCTGCGCTCACATAGAGTTGTTACTGGAGGGCAATTGCACTGCAGTCTTCGCGGCTTGCGGCTTGGGGGAGTTTTTCTCCCTTGATCAAGAGGAATATCGCGACGTAGTCGAATGGTCCGTCCAACAGGTGGGAGGACGTACTCCAGTGATAGCGGGAGTCGGCTACGGCACAGTCTTGGCTCGTCGGTACGCGGTGCTTGCCGAAGAGGCAGGTGCAGACGGAATACTGGTGCTCCCTCCGTACTTGGTAGATGCACCGCAAGAGGGATTGGTAGCCCATTACCGTGCTGTGGCCGACGCTGTCAACATCGGAGTAGTGATATATCAGCGCTCGGATACGGTCTTCGAACCGAGGACCGTTGCCCAAGTTTGCGATTCGGAAAACGTCATCGGGTTCAAAGATGGACGGGGCGAGCTAGAACGACTATTGCGTATACGCGCCCTGTTGGGGGATCGGCTGATCTACCTGAACGGGATGCCCACAGCTGAGGTCCACGCAGCTCCGATGGCTGCTTGCGGTGCGGTGTCCTATTCTTCCGCGATCCTCACATTCATTCCCGAAGTAGCCGTCCAGTTCCACGCCGCCCATCGAGCGCAAGACAGTCCCACCTCGAGAGCATTACTCGAGGGAGCCGTCCTTCCATTCGCCGGGATTCGACGCCGCGTCCCCGGTTACGCCGTTTCGCTGGTCAAGGCCGGAGCTCGGATCCGAGGAGTGCAAGTTGGATCGGTGCGCTCTCCGCTCACCGATCCCAAACCGGAGGACATGAACGACCTGGTTGACCTTCTCGGAGCACTGGGCCTGAACTCACCTTTGTCGGCACCAGCGCCGACGCTGGGCGATACTCGGCCATGAGCTCGGTTATCATTTGCCAGGAGTGAGGTCATGGTGCACCGAGAGATCGACTCGTATGTCGTGCTGGCCGACGTTCTGGTCGATGGTCTCGGTGGCGAAGTGCTGGCCGACCCGGCGCTTACAATCGAACATGGCCGCATTGTTGCAGTCGAGACAGCGGGCTCATCGGTTGGGACAACGAAGACCGTCATGGACTATCGAGGGTGCAGCATAGCTCCCGGGCTTGTCGATTCGCATGTGCACTTGGCTCTTCGTCCAGAACTCACCTCCGAGCAATCAATAGCGTTCCTAGAGGAGGCATCAGAAGCAGAGATCCAAGAGGTAATGCGCGAAAGCGCCCGGGCCGCCCTTCTGAACGGCGTCACGACTCTTCGCGACTGCGGTTCTCCGGGCCGGACGGGAGTCCAGTTGCGCGAGCGGTACAAGACCGATGTGGGGATGCCGAGAATCCTGGTATCTGGCCGGCCGCTCACCACCTCAGAGGGCCATTGCCATTGGATGGGGCGGGCCGCCGACTCGAGCGAGCAGCTCAGCGAGGCAGTCAAGGAACTCGATGAGGAGGGCGTCGATTTCCTGAAGGTCATGGTCACCGGCGGCATGATGACGCCGGGAAGCGATCCGTATCGAGCTCAATATTCCAGCGAAGCTTTGACGCAGCTGGTGAAAGAAGCTCACGTCCGAGGAAAACTCGTAGCCGCTCACGTGCTCTCAGCCGCCGGAGCCCGGGTTGCAATCGAGGCCTCGGTGGACACCATCGAGCACTACACGACCATCACGCAGGCTCATCAGGACTTCGACCCAGACCTCATTCCGGCCATCGTGGCTGCGGGAATCGTGGTCGGAATCACGGCCCACCACTCCTTGCGCGACCTTCTCCGGGCAGGCAGGACCAAAGACATATGGGATCGATTAGCTCCGCACCGCGCATTGCGACAAGGAGGAGCCCGCACCATCGTCCATAGCGACGCCGGTACTCCGGGGACCTTCGTCAAGGACTTCGCCGAGAGCATCGAGATCTACATGCTTGGCATGGCATCAACCATTCCCGAAGCGGTCGTGGGCGCAACATCCGATGCCTCCAGGGCGATTGGCGTCGGTTCCGAGGTGGGACAGCTCGTGCCGGGGAAACGGGCCGATGTTGTCATTGTCGAAGGTGACCTGCAGCAGAATATCAGAACGCTTCGCAACGTTAGGTTGGTAGTAAAGGATGGCCATATAATCGATGGCTCGGGACAATAGGACGCAGTCAAATCATTTATTCGATATTCCAGACGCCGGACGCTTGGGTTCCCACGCGCCAGCCCTTGGCCTTGCTAGGACCTTTGTCCCCCATCGTCCGCGTTGGGCAGTCGCGGTCAGCACTACGAGCGGCCACCAACTATTCGAGGTTCGCAGACATCCAGTTCCTGGACCCGATTCAACTCAGCTGACATCGATCGTCCAACGGGTGCCGCGCGCGATCAGAGAACGTACTCGATTGGTTGACATCTGTTCGAGGACCCAACTATTGTGCCGGGTGCAAAGGTCCGTGGTCCTTGGTACGGCGACCTGCTTGGCTTGCCGTCGCGAAGGACCATACTCGTTGAGGACAGCCCCGTCATTAGACCCAGTGGTTTACATCGAAAACGATGGTCGCTGCTTCGGTTCTGCCTCCACGACGAATGCAGCATTTTGAAGTGTTGACGACCATTCATCCTGGAATCTGGGGGTATGTCTCGTGACCGTTGTCAATGAACCGGCGGCACGGGCGGGGACCGCGTTCGCGCCACAGACGATGTGGTCGATCGGGTCAGTCGGATGATCACCAGCAACCAGATGGAAGTGGGTGACGAGCTGCCCTCGGAGCAGGAGCTCGGAGAGATGTTCGGGGTGAGCAAGCGTGTGGTTCGCGAAGCGCTCCGGGCCCTGGCAGCGCAAGGGGTAGTACAGACCTCGCAGGGAAAGCGCGCCGTCGTTGGCGACACGTCACCCGTAGCCATCGAGGCGTACTTCCGGTTCATGCAGCGGATGGAGCGTGACTGCGTGGCTGAACTCTACGAGCTCCGCGAGGTGATAGAGGTAGCCGCCGCGGCCTTGGCGGCTCGACGCGCAACTGAAGACGACACGGCCCGTGCTCGTAGAGCGGTAACAGACATGGCCAATGCCGCTCAGGACGTCGATGCCTACGTTGCCGGCGACCTCGCCTTTCACAGCGCCATCATCGACGGCGCACACAATCGGTTCCTCACTGCGGTGATGTCGGCTCTTTCGGGTGCGCTTCATGTCGAAAGAGAGCTTGGAGTCCGCAGCCGAATCCGGGCCGGTGGACGCCCACGCGCGGTGCGAGAGCACCGGGCAGTTTTAGAGGCGGTCGAAGCAAGGGATGCCGAAGACGCTGAGGTGGCAATGAAAGCTCACATGATCTCGGGCCGATCGGACCTCAAGCATTACCTGTCCCATAACCTGGACGGAGTCGACCACGTGCCGGCTCAGAAATCATGAATGGGCTGAGCCGGACAGAGCTGGCAGAGCTAGTCGGGAAACTACCGCGTTACCCGCTCGGTACGTTTCCTACGCCACTGCATCCCTTGGCGCGCCTGTCTAGATGTATTGGTGGTCCGAGCATCTGGATCAAGCGAGACGACCTGACCGGTCTAGCTTTTGGCGGTAACAAGGTTCGCCAGCTCGAATACTTCGTCGGAGCTGCGGTCGAGCAAGGCGCCGATGTCCTCATCGGCGGAGGTGGCTACGCCCAGTCGAACCACGCTCGGGTCTGCAGCGCCGCTGCCCGGGCGGCGGGTCTGCGGCCGGTAATTGTTGTGCGTCCAGCTGGCGAAACCGAAACCGAAGCAGATGCGAACAATCAAGGAAATGCTTTGCTCACCAGGTTGTTCTGCGACGACGTCAGAGTGGCTCCCGAACTGGGCGCGGCTCCGACCGATCGGCTTGGTGAGGTCCAGGCGAGAAGGAGTGTGTTCGAGGCCATCGCCGAGGAGTACCGGCGACGGGGTCATCGACCATACGTAATCTTCGGAACGTCGGTGGCGCTCGGGGTCATCGGTTATGTAACTGCGGCTATCGAGCTACAGGAACAGTTCGACTGGCTCGGCCTAAGCCCCGACTGGGTTGTCGTTACCTCGTTGGGGGTGACTCAAGCAGGGCTCGAGCTGGCATCGCGGCTGCTAGGGCTGTCCTGGAAGGTGTGCGGGATGGCCTACAGGCCGGCCTCGGGAACCGGCAAGGAGATTGTCAGCCGCCTCACGAACGATGCGGCGCAGCTTCTCGGGGTCGACTTGTCGGTGAAACCTGAGGAGATCGCCAATTTCGAGGATGACGCCGGGCCTGAGTACGGTGTGTCGTCACCTGGCTCGCTGCGAACAATCCACATGCTAGCTGAACAGGAGGCTCTCATTCTCGATCCCGTTTACACCGCCAAAGGGATGACAGGATTGCTGAACGCCATCGAACGTGGCTTTTTCCGACCTGGCGAGACCGTCATCTTCGTACACACCGGAGGACAGCCTTCGTTGTTCGCTTATGAACGAGCACTTTGAGACCGATGGCGGCATAGTTGATGCCGCCATCCACGTTGCCTCCCCCGACGTCGAGGCCTACCCGCTGGCAGCGGCCTTTCCCGCTGCCCCGAGGATCTTCGCCACGATCGAAGACTTCGAAACGGCCACGGCCCCGCACGGGGTAACCCAGGCAGTCGTTGTGCAGCCGAGCCAGTACGGGTTCGACCACAGGTATCTTTGCGACAGCCTCCGGTCCCGGTCCGCCGAGTTCGCCGGTGTGGCGCTGATCGACCCTGGCGATCCTCGTGGTCCCGAACTCCTCACCGAGCTAGCCAGCGAGGTCCATGTAACCGGCCTGCGCCTAGGCCTCAACTTTGACGACGGCCGCGACTGGCTCGGACCTACCGTCGACGACCTGGTGAACCGAGCCGGCGAACTGGGCCTCGTGGTGAGCATCTTCATGCGACCCGATCACTTGCCTATGGTGAATCGCTGGCTTTCGGCCCATCCTGATATCACTGTCGTGATCGACCATCTCGGTCGCCCTGACTTGGCAGAAGGTGATCCGCTTGATGCCGTCCGCGCACTTGCCCGACTGGCTCTCTTTCCTCGTCTGTTTGTGAAGGTGTCCGCCCTGGTGTCGCTATCTAGAGAGCAGTTCCCCCACCGTGACACATGGACCTGGGTACAGGAGGCCGTTCTGGGGCTAGGCGTCGATCGGCTCATGTGGGGCTCCGACTATCCGCTCACGGCTGACGGGCAGAACTATGGCCAAAGCTTGGAGGTGATCGCTTTCGCTACGGATCGTCTCACGCGGCCGGAGCGCGACCGGCTCCTCGCCGGCACTGCCCGCTACGTCTACGGCCTGCCCGAAAGAGGTGTCCCATCCGGCAGCTAATTCGTACTGGACTGTTGCTCCAGGGAGTTGCGCTTTCCCCGATCCAAGGAGCGTCGCTGGTCGTCGAGGACGGTATCATCACCGAGATCCGCTCGGAGATCGCGCTCGGGTCCTTCGACGAGGTCGAGGACTTTCGCGATTGTGTCGTGATGCCAGGCTTTATTGACACCCACGTCCACCTACAGCTCTTGCCCGGGACCGATCACGAGCAAGGGAAGCTGGTATACGAGCAGGCTCGCCAGGCGGGTGGCCTCGCGCTGCGAGCGATGACGCAAGCTCGACTCGCCCTCTCGGCAGGCATCACGACGCTGCGAGACCTCGGCGGAGATATGAGCATCCTCGCCCTGCGAGACGCCATCAACTTGGGCGAACCTGGCCCCCGGCTGATCGCCGCTGGATTGCCGATCACGACCGGCGCAGGTCATTGCCACTGGATGGGAGATCTGCGTGCCGACAATGCCGAAGAGGTCCGCAAGGTGGCACGTTGGCTCATCGAGCGCGGTGTCGACGTGGTCAAGATCATGGCCAGCGGCGGGAACATGACCGCCGGAAGCAATGCCCTCGAGCCCCAGTACTCGGCTGAGGAGCTCGGTGTCGCCGTACGTGAGGCCCATCGTCTCGGCCGCAGGGTGGTTGCCCATGCCCTGAACGTAGAGGCCATCCGCAACTGCGTCCAAGCCGGGGTCGACTCCATCGACCACTGCTCGTGGCAGCTCCCGGACTCGACCCTCGGCTACGACCCCGATCTCGGACAACAACTGGTCCAGTCCGGAACGCGAGTGGGCATCACCGGGTCGGGCATCCTCCGCATCCTCCTTGGACGGGGAGAACCAGGGCGTGTGGAGCTGCGCCGTGTGCTCGATGCCCACCGCCAGCTGTTTCATGCGGGCGCTCGAGTAGGAGTTCATAGCGACGCCGGCGTACGCTTCACTCCGATCGAGCGCTTCGATCTGACGCTCAAGGTGATGATGGTCGGTCTGGACCTGAGCCCCAGGGAGGCGCTGGTCGGCGCCACGAGCACTGCAGCAGAAGCCCTGGGGCTCGAAGCGGAGCTGGGGTCGGTCTCACCGGGGATGCGGGCCGACCTCGTGGTGCTGGAAGCCAACCCTCTTGACGACCTCGATAACGTCCGAACCATTCGAGCTGTATACAGAGACGGCACGAAACTGATTGAGCGCGGAAGGTTTTTTGTGCCATCGCGTCCGGAGGGTTCTGATCCGTGGACGTGGGTCCGAGAATTCTCTTGAGGCCTCTCACCAGGCCTTCGTGCCTTGACACGCTATAGCCGCCTTGCTACTCTCACTTTCGCATGAGTCATAGGTACCATGTGCGTGTTCGTGGATCCACACGAACGACGACATGTCACCAGGTCCGAGTGAATCGAACCTGGGAGTTTGTCCCTTCTAACAATTAACGAACTCGAAATCTAAAGCGGCAGGCCAGTGGGGGGAGTTTTGATAAGGTTCCCACAAGCTCCTAGAAGTCCAGTCGTAAAGAGACAAGACCACGTAGTAATGGATGAACAGAGGGGAAAATAGAACCTATGTCAAAATATCGAGTCTCAAGTCGGGTGCGTCGCCTTGGCCTATTGTTCCCAGCAGCGCTCATGGCGACTGGCACCGCTGCCGTGACCATTTCTCAACAAAGTGCCCAGGCGTCGAGTAATCAAACCGCCCTAAACATTATCGCCGACGAGCCAACCAGCGGATTCGACCCGAATATCGCCGTGACCCAAGCGTCCATACGAGTAATGGAGCTGATATACGACCAACTCCTGGACTACAACGCTTCTGGAGCCATAGTTCCCGATCTGGCAAAGTCGTGGTCTCTCTCCAGCAACGGCCTCACCTATACGTTCAACCTTCAACCCAACGCGAAGTTCAGCAATGGCGACCCGATCACTGGTAAGGACGTCAAGTTCTCACTCCAGCGCATGGCGACCGGTGCTGCGCTCAAGTCAGAGATGTCCGACATGAAGTCGGTCTCGGTTGTAAACGCCACCACTGTGCAGATCCATTTGGCGAAGCCGTCGCGCGTCTTTCTTTCCAGCCTCGCCACCGTGGGCAGCTCGGCGATCCTGGACCAGGCTGCCGTCACCGCCAACTCGAAGTATTTCGTGAAACCGGTCGACACTTCGGGACCTTGGGAGCTCGCCCAGTACACCCCTGGGGTCAGCCTGACATTCCAGGCCAACCCCAACTATTGGCACACTGGCTATCCCAAGATCAAGACCATCAACTACACCATCAGCGAGGATGTCACGAGCGCTGTTCAAGCGGTGCAGTCGGGCACAGAAGACATGTACTACCCAATCGACCCCCAAGACGCCATCCGTCTTGCCAAGGCTGGCATAACTGACACATACGTGTCAGATCAGCCCGGCATGGTTGGTTTTGGCTTGGACAAGTCGAAGCCACCATTCAACAACGTCGACGTCCGCCAAGCCCTCGCATATATGGCTCCAAGAGCCGACAAGCTGAAGGTGTGCTGGGATGGTATAGGGGCCGTTTCCTATGGCAACGTCATCTTCCCCGGCAGTTGGGCTTACACCGCGGGCATCAACATGTACAGCGTCTCGCCCAAGGTTGCGCTACAAAGGGCGAGCAAACTGATGACAGAGGCCGGTTGGGTGTTGAAGAACGGCGTTCGGGTTGCTGAAAACGTCAAGGGCGTTCCGAACGGAACACCGTTCAAGTACACCGTCCCCGTAGAAAACGACTGGAACCAGGCGGAATGCAATACCCTTCTGCTCCAGCACGATGAGGCTCCTCTCGGGGTTAAGCTCGTCCCCGACAACTTCGACGGAGCCACCTTTTGGACTCAGGTAGCCAAGACAGCTTTCTTGATCTACCACGAAGGCGATGGCTGGGCTACCCCTGACCAGGAGTTCGAGCAGGCCTTCACCTGTGCCGGCCAGGCGAACGACCTGGTGACGAAGTGGTGCGACCCCGCGGTGGACAAGCTCGTGGCCCAAGCCGGAGCTACCCCGAGCCTGAGCGCGGCGAAAGTCCTGTACCACAAGGCACAGCTCATCATCGAACAGCAGGTTCCCGACATTGTCACCGGTGTCCAGTACAGCGTGACCTCGGCAACGGTTCATCTGCACGGGTACTATTCACGTCCGGACGACTCGAACCGGTCGCTCATCACGGCCACACTCAGCTCCTGAGGTCTTAGCAGTAGAAATCAAGATATTGACCGAGAGGGCGTGAGCAAGATCTCACGCCCTTCGGTCGTTTCAATGATCGACACGCGACTCCGCTTTTCGCGATTGCTCACAAAGGATCGATACGGCGATGTTGAAGTATGTGGCAGCCCGAGTCGGGGTTCTCATTCCCCTACTTTTCGGCCTATCGATCCTCGTGTTTCTTTACATTCATGTCATTCCCGGCAACCCTGTAGCCGGCATGCTCGGGCCCGCTGGAACGCCTTCGCTCATTGCTCAGCTCAGCCGTCAATTCGGTCTGGATCAGCCGCTCCCCGTCCAGTACTGGCACTGGCTAGACGGAATTTTCCACGGGAACCTTGGGACCTCTTTCATCTCACGAGAGGCGATAGGACCGATCCTGGCCAGTCGCGCGCCAGCCAGCCTGGAGCTGACTGTGGCGGGAATGCTTGCCGTGGTGGTGATCGGCTGGCCACTGGGTTTCCTGGCCGGTCTGTACAAGGACAGCTGGATCGATCATGTCGTCTCCTCTCTCGCCGGCCTTGGCCTGGCTGTACCCCAGTTCTGGCTCGGAACGCTCTTCATCCTCGTATTTGCCGTGACGTTTCGATGGCTGCCTGCGGAGGGTTACGTAGCCTTCCGCGTTGACCCGGCTCAGAATCTGCGCTACCTTGCTATGCCCGCGCTCGTGCTCGGGTTGAGCCTTTCGCCTTACCTGATCAGGATGACCCGAGCAGCAACGATCGAGGTTCAGCAAGAGCTGTTCGTTAGACAGGCGGGCGCCAAGGGGCTCAAGCGTTCTACGATCGTTCGCCGGTATATAGCTCGCAATGCCATCTTGCCGATCGTCGTCGTCCTTGGCCTACAGCTCGGAGCGCTGATTGGCGGCCAGGTGATCGTCGAGGAGGTCTTCGGCTGGCCCGGACTGGGTCAACTCTTGGTTACCGCCGTGACCCAGCGCGATTACTTCATGATTCAGGCCGTAATACTGGTTATCGCGGTGTTCTACTCGCTGATCTACCTTTCCACCGAAGTCGCTCAGGCGGTGCTCGACCCAAGGCTCCGGCTGTGAGCGCAGTCCCGACAACGGCCACGGCAACAGGCAGAATGGTATGGTCCGGGCACAGAGCTTTGAAGGCGTTCGCGGGAAACCGCCGCGCTCTAGTGGGCGTCGCCTTGGTCGGCTTCGTAGTTCTGATGGCGCTCGTGTCGTTCTTTTGGACTCCCTACCCTGTCGACGCGATAAACGAGCTCGCCATCAGCCTCCATCCCAGCTGGAGCCATCTCGCCGGTACTGACGAGCTCGGGCGAGATGTTTTCAGCCGCATCATGGCAGGTGCAAGGTTGTCTATCGCCATCGCCTGCATGGCCGTCCTGGGCGCCTTCTTGGTTGGCTCGGTCGTTGGGTTCATCACCGGCTATTTAGGGGGCACGGTGGACCTGATCCTTGGCCGCATCAACGACATGCTCTTGTCGATCCCCGCCTTGGCCATTGCGCTGGGTGTTGTCGCCATCATCGGACCTTCAGCCGTTTCCGTAGCGATCTCGCTCGCCGCTGCTTACACGCCGACGTTTACCAGGGTCGTCCGAAGTGGCGTGGTTTCCGTACGCCACCAGCCGTTTGTCGAGGCCTCCATAGGGCTGGCATCGTCAACCACCTCGATCGCGCTCAAGGACGTCTTTCCGAACATCCTGCCGATTATCGCGGTGCAGATCACCTCTTCCCTCGCTTGGGCAATCATGGACGAGGCCGCTCTGGGCTTCCTCGGCCTCGGCGTACAACCGCCGACTCCGTCGTGGGGCTCGCTGCTCAGCGAAGGACGTTCCTATCTGTACCAGGTGCCGTGGCTTCCAATAGCCGCCGGCATCGCCGTGGTCATCGCTTTGATCGGCGTCAATCTGCTCGGCGATGGACTGCGGGACATTTTCGATCCTCGAGCCTCCAAATGAGCCAACCCATAGACCATATGACACCGTACCCGTCGGAGCCGGGGACGGCACCCGACGGGGGCACGGCTCCCGGGCCGAGGAGCTCCTGGTAGTCGAGGATTCTATCGATCCACTTTCGAGTGGGCACGTCATTCCTTCCGGCGGTCGATCGCGTCTCGTTGCGGATCAACCGTGGAGAGATCGTCGGTCTGGTGGGCGAGTCCGGTTCGGGCAAGAGCACCCTCGGGATGTCGTTGCTGCGAATGGTCCCAGCACCCGGCAAAGTCGCCAACGGGCGGATCGTCTTCTCCGGACGTAACCTCCTGGACCTGCCCGAGAGTGAGATGCGGCTGATTCGTGGCGCCTCGATCTCCCTCGTCGTCCAGGACGCGCTGGCGGTGATGAACCCGGTCACCACTGTCGGCGAACAGATGGACGAGGTGATACGAGATCACGTCGGGGGGGACAAGAGATCGATCCGCTCCCGGGCCGTTGAAATGCTCCGACGGGTGCATCTACCCCAGGCCGAAGCGATACCTGAACGGTATCCCCACCAGCTGAGCGGGGGGATGCAGCAGCGTGTCGTCATTGCTGAAGCACTGTTACTCGGTCCGGAGCTGATAGTGGCTGACGAACCAACGACGGCACTGGACGTCACGATACAAGCCCACATTCTCGACCTTCTCAGAGAAGTGCGAGCCAGTCTTCGCACCAGCATCCTCTTCATCACCCATGACCTGGCTACTGTTGGCGAGCTATGCGACACCGTACTGGTCATGTACGCGGGACGGATCGTCGAGTCGGGCACTGTAGCAGCAGTGTTCGGCGGTCCCCAACATCCCTACACCCGAGCGCTGTTCGCCGGCCTACTCCTGCTCCGGGGTGAGCCCCCCAAGGAGCTGAAGCCGCTGCCAGGCCAGCCGCCTAGGGCTGATAGCTGGCCCAGTGGGTGCTCCTTCCATCCGCGATGTCCGTTACGAGCCGAGCTCGGCAACCCATCGCTGTGCGAAGAAGAGGAGCCAGCCGCTGGTACAACAACCGATCACTGGGCCGCGTGCCACTTCTCGGATGTGCCGTCCACCAGCAAGGCCAGTTGAGGTGGTCGAGCCCCAGGCAGCCCCCCCTCGCGTGCTGTACCGGATCGATGAGGTGACCAAAGAGTTCGGACATCGAGTCAGTTCGAGCCAACGGAACGGTGGATTTGTTCGCGCACTCGATACGGTGTCGTTCGACATTCTCCGAGGCGAGACGTTCGGCTTGGTAGGAGAGAGCGGATCGGGTAAGACCACCCTGGGCCGGCTCCTGGTGCGCTTCGACGAGCCGACACGAGGGTTCATCTCGATCGACGGAAACCGTCTCAGCGACCTACGCGGCAGACCGCTCAAGGAGTTCCGGCAGCGAGTTCAGATGGTCTACCAGAACCCCTTCTCCAGCCTCAACCCGAGAAGGACCGTTGAGAGCGCTCTTTCGGCGGCACCGGCGATACGCGCCCTGCCCCGTGGCCGCAAGCGCGATGAGAAGGTGATCGACCTCCTGGAGAGGGTCGGCCTGCATGAGTCGATGCTCCGTCGCTACCCGCACGAGTTCAGCGGTGGCCAGCGTCAGCGAATCGTTATCGCGCGAGCCCTCTCGGCTGGACCGTCGGTGCTCGTAGCAGACGAACCGGTCTCAGCACTGGACGCGTCGATCCAAGCCCAAGTGCTGGACCTCTTACTCTCCCTCAAGCGCGAGTTCGGGCTCTCTATCGTAATGATCACCCACGATCTTCGGGTCGTGAACTTCTTTTGCGACCGCGTTGGCGTTCTCTACCACGGTCGAATCGTCGAGATCGGCGATCGCCGGACCGTGATCGAACGGTCCGCCCACCCGTACACGCGAATGCTGATGGCAAGCGCGCCCAGCGGCGACCCCAAGACTCCGCCGGACCGCTCCATGGTGCGGAGTGAGCTGACTTCGGAGCAAACGGGGACTGACTCCTGCGTCTTCAGCGGGCGCTGCTGGCTTCGGGCCCGTCTGGGCAACCCCGAAAAGTGTGTCTCCGAGCGACCAACGCTACGTACCCTCGAGCACGGTCACGTGGCAGCATGCCATTTCGCCGAGCACGTCGAACAAAATGCTTCAGGCGGCTCGGGATCGGCGCCGAAGTGAGCCTTGCAGCCTTGCCCTTCCCGGAGGTCGCCCTCTTGGGTGATGGAGTGATCGCCTCCGAGCACGCGGCCGCTCTGACCAGCCTCAACGTCGGCATTCGGGTT
Organism: uncultured Acidimicrobiaceae bacterium; assembly: GCA_963750465.1. GTDB lineage: Bacteria > Actinomycetota > Acidimicrobiia > Acidimicrobiales > Palsa-688 > Fen-671. The sequence continues at coordinate 302,787 of CAVVRE010000037.1, read as the reverse complement.
GTCCTGGGCGTGTCCGGCGACAAGGTCCAGAAGTTTGCCGAGAAGCACTCGATCGAGCGTTGGTCCACCAATATCGACGAGGTGCTCAGCGACGAGCGTATCTCCGCTGTGATCATCGCTTCTCCCAACGAGGCGCATGTGCCGCAGGTGCTTGCCGCCCTGGCCAGCAATAAGTCCGTGCTATGCGAAGTCCCTTTGGCGACCTCGCTGGCCGGCGCGCGCGAGGTATTGAGCAAAGTCAACGCAGCCGGCCTGATCTGCGTCGTGGGCCACGCCAACCGGTGGCTCCCGCCGCTGCCCCGCCTTCACTCCCTGAGAGAGACCGGCCGCCTCAAGGTTCGACAGGTCATCACCGTCACCGGCTTGCTCCGCCGGCATGACAAGAACATGGGCATGGACGGCAAGCCGCGGGAATGGTTCGACAGCGTCATCTGGCACCACGGATCCCACGTCCTCGACACCGCCCTATGGCTGCTGAACGACACGGTAGAAAGCGTCCGGGCAAGCACCGGAAACCCCGATCCGATCGATGGCAGACCACTCGATGTGTCCATCGCCTTGGAGACGCGGGCGGGCGGACTAGCGGTTATGACCCTTTCATACAGTTCAAATTGGCCCATAAGCGAGATGATCATTATCTCCGAGGACCAGACCTGTTGGATTAGCGATCTTGTACTCCGGGACTCGACCGGGGCCAACCGCGACGGAAAGGGCGGCGCGGCCACGAGCCGGGCTGCCATCAAGGCGGCGATAACGGCGCAGGACGAGGCCTTCATGAAGAGCGTCGTCGGAACGGCGACACCCTCGCCTACCCCATCGGAGCTCCTGCCGATGTTCGAGATCCTCGACAACGTGGAGCGTCAGGTAAAGGCTCGCTTGACGAAACTGGCCACTCGCGGATCATCCAATGACAACGAGCCAATCTCTAGCAACCCTTGACTGAATAGGACTACCCGAATGATCGATCTAACCTCCCGTTACTACCGCACGTATCCGTTAGAGGCCCCTCTCGGCCAGGCCGAGGAGGTGCTTCACCTGGACATGACGCATACCGTATTTCTCATCATCGACGTTTACGGCATAGGCTTCGACACGGACCCCTCGGCGGTTGAATCCGCCACTGAGCCGGAGGTCCCCGAGTTCTATATGAAGGCCGTCCGCGAGAATTGGAGCATTGTTCGGGACCACATCGTTCCGGCAAAGCACGCCGCCAAGAGCATCGGCCTTCCGATAGTTTACGTGACCAACCGCTTGTTGCCCGGGCTCAATGAGCGCAGCGAATGGCGCAACCTCTCGTTGCGAGTACATGGCATCGACGTCCTGGAATCATGGCAGGAACCAAATGACGTCCTGGCGTTTTCCAAAGTGATCGCCCCCGAAGAGGGTGATTATCTGATCGAGAAGCAGTTGTACTCCGGCTTTTTCGAAACGCAGCTCGATTCCTTGCTGAGAAGCCTTGACGCCCGAAATCTGGTGTGCGTCGGTTTCGACAGTCGCATCTGTCTGGCCACCACCGTCCTCGACGCTATGTACCGTAACTACCGAGTCATCGTCCTCCGCGATGGGATCGGCACAATGGAAGAACGAGAGACCGAGCCCGAACGATGGGCAAACTTCCTAGCAACACGGTTCATCGAGACAAACGTCGGTTACACCGCAACTTCCGAAGACTGGATCACCGCCTGCGAGAGCACCAAGACAGCCTGAGCCGATCTCCAAGCATCAGTCGCTCAGGGTACGGCCAGGTCGGTTAGACCGTGAAACGCGGAACTGCTCCGTGAAGTGCGCCGTTGCGTTCTTGCACCGAGGCGTTCTGGTGTGCAACTCGCTCTCGAACTGGCCGTGCCTTGAGCTCCAAGATGATCTCCGCCAGCTCTTCGCTCGAGCCGCTGAGAATCGCCTGACCCTTTTCAGCCGACGCCTTCGTAGGATCGCCCCACGTCCCGCTCTCACTGACCGTACTCCAATATTCGGTCATGAACACCTTCGTGCCGTAGCCCTCAGGAGATTGATCAACGAGGTCGGACCAGAAATGACGAGACATGCGCGGATTGATGTCCTCGCGGGCCAGGTCCATCCGTACGTGTTCCGGATCGGCCGCCAAGTACACGGACGTCTCGAGCTCGCACGCATGCCCGGTCCACGTCGATTCTCGGAAGTTCGCCACCGAGTTGCGGACAGTCTTCAAGTCCCACCATGAGACCAGGCCGCAGTGCACATCCGGATTGTCGACGATAGTCAACCGGGCTGCTACATCGAGTACGGGACGATTGCTTCCGTGCGCATTTAGAATAAGAATCTTATAGAACCCATGATAGGCAAGACTACTTGTCAGTTGACGAACGTAGTCAATAAAAGTGTCCCAACGAATCGTCAACGTACCTGGTCCGTCGATATGATGTGGGCTGTAACCGAAGGTCACACAGGGCAAGAGGACCACGTCATCGGGTATTAGCCTGGCCGCGCGATCACATATCGAATCGGCAATCAGGACGTCCGTGTCAACTGGAAGATGAAGACCATGGTCCTCGATGGTACCTGCGGGAATCAGGGCCACCTTGCCGCCGGCAGCGGCAGCATTGATCTCGGGCCAAGACAGCTTTCTGAACTCGAATGTCATACGCAATGCTAACAATCACCATGTCGGACCGCCAGTCTCGAATCACCCATTTGACGGGTCCGCGGCTGCGCACATCGCCTGCCGGCGATCTGAGAACAACGATGGCTGAACGGTCGCTTCCACGAAATTAATCCGCATCAAACTGTCGAACACTCCTTCGTGACTCGTAGGCGAATTCGACCAGCTCTGACGGCTATCATCTGGTTATGAGCGAATTCACGACAACTGTTAGATCGGGCGCACACACATTTGGTACATTCGCAAGTCTTGGGTCCTCGGTGGCAGCAGAGCTGTGCGGGGCGGCCGGATTCGACTGGGTCCTTGTCGATTTAGAGCACGGAGCCGGCGACGAACAGTCATTGGTCCCAGCGTTGCAGGCGATCTCGTCAACTACTGCGGCCGGATTAGTGAGGGTAGAGGCCAATGATCGGGTTCGTGTGACCAAGGCCCTTGACGCCGGAGCGCTTGGGGTCATGATCCCTCGAATAGAAAGGGCTCTCGAGGCCCAATCAGCGGTACAACACTCGCGGTACCCGCTACGTGGAGATCGCGGGGTTGCCATGATGAATCGCGGTGCCAAGTTCGGAGGGCGCACAACCGAGCAAATGTCTGGCCTTGCCCCGCTCGTAATCCTTCAGATCGAGACCGAGCGAGCCTTGTCAGAACTGGCTGGGATCGCTGAAGTCGACGGCGTCGACGTGCTCTTCGTAGGGCCATCAGATCTCAGCTGGTCATTGGGCATTCCAGGACAACTGGATCATCCTAAATACCGCCAAGCAATCGAGAGTGTTGCGCGTGCCGCCGAACACGCCGGCAAATGCGCTGGTGTCCTAGCGGGCAGTGCCGACGGAGCAGGGATGTACCTTGATCTGGGTTACCGTTTCATTGGCGTTTCGGGCGACGTCGGCCTTTTAGCCAGCGCCGCAAAGAGCACGGTCGGTCGGCTGGCCGAGCTTTCGGAAAAGACCGAGAACTAGAAGTTGCTGGTTGTGCCCTGCAATGCAGCCGAAACGGAACCCGGAGTCGAGCGCCGGTCCCGACAGACATCGCCGTCGAGCCCACTTAGTACCTCCGGTTTCTCGAGCCCTATTCGCCGGTAAAGCGAAATTCCGCCTGCCAGGGGCCGTCGGAATGGACGACCTCCCAATAGCGTTTTGCGATGTTGGCCGGATCGAAGGCGGTGCCGGCAACAATCTGCCCGGCGATCGTCAATGTGGCCACGCGGATGCCGTCAGCCTCCAAATCGGCGCCGAGCATGGTGGCGGCGGATCGAAGCGCGGCTTTGCCGAGGGAAACGGTGGCGAGGGCTGGGATCGGGTGATCGGCGAAACCGCCACCCGTCACGATGATGGTGCCGGAGCCGGCCGCCCGCATGGCTGGCGCGGCCACCTGTGTCAGGACGATGGCGCTGATGACGTCAACCGCATAGGCCGTCTGCAGTTGCTCGACGCTGGAGGTCAAGAGCTTGTCCGGCGCTCCCATGACTGCGTTGTAGATGATGAGCCCGGGCGCGCCCTGCTCGTTGTAGAGCTCAGCCATCCGAGCTCCCAGACCTTGAGGGTCGCTGGCATCTGCCGCGATCGTGTTAATCTCGGCTCCGGTGTCAGCCAGGCTGTCAACGAAACGGGCGAGCCCGTCGGTGCTGCGAGCTACCAAGGTCACCCGATAGCCGCCATCGGCAAAGCGACGAGCCACGGCCATTCCAAGACCCGGCCCGGCACCGACCAGCAGAAGGTGACGGTTGTCGATCGAGCCAGAGTCGCCTACTGAGCCGTCGGGCATGAGCCTGCTTCCTTTCGCATCGAATGTCCTGGGAGGTGGCCTTCTCATCTTTTGCGGGCTCAGACGGGCCCGCACCTAGGAAACCTAGTCGGCTGCTGGCCCAGTCGAGAGTGGCCGCTAAAGTCGCAAAACGGCCCCAAGAACGGTCGGAATCCGGCCCGCCAAATCACCGCCGGGCCGCACCAGGCCCCACGGGCCAGCGGTCAGCCAAAGCTGGCCGAGATACCTCCTCGTCGTGCCTCGGCGGCGTTACTACCAGCGGCCGGCGGCCCGCTCGGCCGCGAGCAACCCGGCGCCCACAGCACCAGCGCGCTCGCCGAAGTGGGCGGGTACGATTTCGACGACGCGTGCTCCCGGCGCTTCGGCAAGGTCGGCAAAGGCCCGCCGAACGGGGCCCATGAGGACGTGATGGGCTTCGATCAGGCCCCCGCCCAGCACAATGACCGAAGGGTCGACGGCGTTGGCCAGGTTTGCGAGCCCGAGAGCGAGCCACCAGGCGAAATTGTTCATCACTTCGAGGGCCTCAGGCTCACCCTCGAGTGCCGCGGCCGTCACGTGCTCGCCTCGCACCGCCTCAGGATCCCCTCCAGCCAGGCGGACCACCGCTCGCAGCCTCCCGGCCAGCGCCGCCTGCCGGGCCAGGGTGCCGAGCCCGTTCCCGGACGCGAAGCGTTCCCAGCAGCCCCGCTTGCCGCACGGGCAGGGGGGCCCGTTTGGGTCGATCACCATGTGCCCGATCTCCCCGGCGAAACCGTGCGCGCCGCCGACGAGCTGACCGTTCATCACGTACCCGCCGCCTATCCCCGTGCCGAGTGTGACCATTACGACGTGGTCATGCCCTTGCGCCGCCCCGAGGCGGTGCTCGGCCCAGCAGGCTGCGGTGGCGTCGTTCGTCACGATCGTCGTCGTCCCTGCGGCGCGGCGCCGAGCGATCTCGGATCGGATGTCGACGCCGTCGACGCAATGCAGGTGGGGGCAAAATTGGGGGACTCCCTGGCCGTCGATCATCCCCGGGCAGCCGACGCCGAGGGGCGGGGCTGGCCCGGGCCGTTATCGGAGAGGACCCGGCTCGTCACCGACAGGACGGCTTCGACGATCTCTGCGGCCGAACGGGGAGTAGGGAGCCTGTCGACGGCGTCGACCTGGCCGGTACCGCTCAGCCGGATGGCCATCACTTTGGAGCCGCCGATGTCCACGCCTACGCAAGGGGCGGCCGTGGCCGGGTATGCCGTGGACGAGGAGGTTCCAGCGTTGTTCAAGGCCCCAATGGTAGGAGCGAGCCGCGGACGGCACCGCATCCGCACCACCGCCAGGAGAGCCGGTGAGCCCCGCCCGGTCGCCTCGGGCCGACAGGCACGTTACCCGTCGTCGACAACGAGGTGGTTGTCGTAGGCGTAGATTAGGGCCGCCGCCCGGTCGCGGAGGTCGAGCTTGGCGAAGAGGTGGTTGATGTGGGTCTTTACCGTGCCCTCTCCGACGAAGAGCCGCCGTGCGATCTCTGCGTTAGTCAGGCCACGTCCCATAAGGCCGAGCACCTCACGTTCCCGGCTGGTGAGCCGGTCGAGATGGCTTCGAGGGGCCGCAGGGCCGCCGGACGCGCTGCGGTACACAGCAAGGACGCGGCTGGTCACGGCTGGGTCGAGCCACGCGCCCCCACCGGCGACGGCCCTCACCGCTCGATGGAGCTCCTCGGCGGCGACGCCTTTCAGCACAAAGCCGGTGGCCCCGGCCCGCAGCATCCCGGCCAGGGCTTCGTCGTCGTCGAAGGTGGTAAGCGCCATCACCGGCGTCGAGGGTTGATGGGCCGGCCTTTTACCCGCAGATTGCCGCCGGCTACACCCAGATCGTCACCATCGCGACTGACAATATCCTCGCGGTCAATGACTTCCGTGCCTCAGTCGGTGCCCAGTGGATCTTCCTTTCCGATGCCGGGCGCGCCGTCCAGAAGGACCTCGACATCAAGGAATAGACGGACCCCCATAACGACCCCATGGTCCCACACACTCTGGTGCTCAAGCCGGGGCTGATAATCCACAGCATCTATAACGGGTACTGGTATTGGGGCAGGCCGTTGATCGACGAACTCCGTCGCGATCTTCGCGAAGTGACGCGGGCAATCCGTCCGGATTGGGACCTGAGCGCACCTGGCCTGAGAGAGAACTGGGAAACAGGCGACCGGTCGACGCACTACGAGTACAAAAACGCCGACCTCCGTCCTAGGCCCGGGTGAGACTTACTCCGGCCGTACGGTGGGAGCACCGCACTCGACCCAGATGGACAGGCGGCGGCAATGCGACTGAGAACTGGGGCGAAAAACATGCCTTGTAGGCATGTAATGCGACCCAGAGCGCGGTGTTTCTGTCTAAGTAGCGTCTCAGACCGGGCTGGCTCTTCGGTGGGTCCGTTCAAGGGCCAATAGCCAAGAGCCAAGAGCCGAGATGGCCGAGCGGCCCGGCTACCTGGGGAGCCCGGAGCTGGCCGACGGGCCGCGCCCTCCCCGCCGCTCGAGCTGCGGTGACGTGGGTGCCCGGATCACCGGGGCGATCACGACGGCGATGGCCAGGAGCACGGCCACCGAGGTGAGGGCACGCAAGACCGTCAGCTGGTCGCCGAGGAAGCCGACCAATGGCGGCCCACCGAGAAAGGCGCAATACCCCACGGAAGCAATGACGCTGACCCGCCCAGGGGCCAGATCGGGTTCGTCGCCGCCGGCGCTCATCCCCAACGGGAAACCAACTGACGTGCCCAGTCCCCACAGGAGGGCACCGCAGAACGCAAAGGGCACCGCTACGCCAAAAACGAAAAGGGCGACCCCGGCAATGGCGACGAGGCCGAGAACCCGGGCCACCGGGACGCGCCCGTACCGGTCCAGAAAGGCGGGCGAGAACCAGCGCCCAGCGGTCATAGCGGCGAGAAACGTCGCAAATACGAGCGTGCCCAGCGCCGCTGGTAATTGGTAACCGTCGATGGCGGCCAGGCTGGTCCAATCGTTGGCCGCGCCCTCGGCGAAGGCAAAAGCCAGCACGAACGCCCCGATGGCAAGTGTGCGTGGCTCCAGCCAGGCGCGCAGAACGTTCCGATGGATCTGCCGCGGCTGAACAGGTTCGCCCGGCGAGCTTCGTGCTCCGCTCTCCGTGGGTTGGTCGAGATCGGTCAGGAACCGCCTTGCGGCGCGGGGGACGGCGATCGCAACCAGCACCGCCACGACCAACAACTGAACAGTGACCGGAAGGTGCACGGCCACCGCTACTGCCCCCACCACTGCGCCGGCGACGGTCCCCATGCTCCATCCGGCGTGGAAGCGGGGCAGGATCGAGCGGCCCAGGTGGCGTTCGACCGCGGTACCGTGCACGTTCATGGCGACGTCCCACGTCCCATTGGCAAAGCCAAAGACGAACAGTCCGATGACGACGGCCGCCAACCCGACAAGGTACCCGATGGCGATAATGGCCAACCCCGCGCCGAGCAGGACGGCGGTGGTGGCGACCACCTTCTGAGGGCCGAACCGGCTGATCACTGGTCCCGACAGGGGCATGGAGATGACGGAGCCGCCAGCAATGGCAAAGAGCACCAGCCCCAGTGTCGAAGGTTGCAGGCCGAAGTGCGCTCGTACCTGGGGGATCCTGGAGGCCCACGTGGCGAAGGCAAAGCCCGAGCCCATGAAAGCTATATAGGTCGCCCGAACCGCTTGACGCAGTCGCTCCTCAGTGGGGCCCGGCGCCGGAACGGCTTGCGCGGCACCAAGTTCTACGCCACTAACCACGTTGTAAACCACCAGACCAGCTCGTCGACAAACCTTACCCTGGGAAAGGCCCAAGTCCACCTCGAAGTCGCCCGCCAGGGGCGGTGCCGGTCCCGCGAGCGACCTGGCGCGTATCGGCATCTTCAACCCACCGGCCGAAGACAATACCCAGCTGTTCGGCGAGGACGCCGGAGTCGAAGCCGGCACTTTCGCCTAATGAGCGGCCCGGTGTAAGCGGCTTTCCGGTGCTATCCGCGGGGCTTGGCCGGCCTCCGGGCCCCGGCCCGGCCCTGGCGAGCGGGACCGTTGAATCGCGCTGCGCCCTGGCCCGGATGAGCCTCTCTCCGGCGATGTCGGCCCGGAGCGTCGCGGCGAACGCCGCGCCCGTGGAGTTCCTCAGCTCTGATATCGGGAGTGGCCCGGCCGGAGTCGTCCGCGTAAGCCACCCCACGACCGCCCTGTTCGGATTGGCGTAAGCCGCGTTGCAGGGTATCGGCGAGGGCTCGATTGTCCGGCGTTACAAAGGAAATGACAGTGCCCTCTGCTCCCGCTCTGGCGGTACGTCCGGAGCGGTGCACGTAGTCCTTAATGTCGGCCGGCAGGTCGTAGTGGATGACCCTGGCCACGTCGTCGACGTGGATCCCCCGGGCCGCCACGTCGGTGGCGACCAGCGTTTGGACTTTGCCGGCGCGGAACTCCATGAGCGTGCGCTCACGTTGGGCCTGGCTACGGTCTCCATGTATAGCCGCGGCCGCGGCACCGGAATCCCGCAGACGTTTGGCCACCCGGTCTGCCCCTCGCTTCGTCCGGACGAAAACCATGGAAGAGCCGGAAGCGCGAACGAGTTCGGCGCATAATGCGGCGCGATCGGCGTTCGCTACGGGCCGGAACTCGTGGCTCGCTCGGCTCACTTCCTCCTCGGTGGCGACATCGTGGCGGACCGGATTGCGCTGGTACCGCCGTACGAGTACGTCCACGTCACCGTCGAGCGTGGCCGAGAACAGCAGCGTCTGACATTCGGACGGGGTGGCGTCCAGGATCCTGCAAACGGCCGGGAGAAAGCCCATATCAGCCATACGGTCGGCTTCGTCGACGACGACAACGTCTACGTTTGACAGGTTGATGTCGCCGGTGCTCATAAGGTCCTCGAGGCGGCCGGGGCAGGCCACGGCCACATCGACGCCCCTACGAAGCGCGTTGCGTTGTCCGCCGAACCCTACGCCGCCGTAGAAGGGGTAGGCCTTCAAGGAGCGAGTGGCGAGCAGCGGGCCCATTTCAGTGGCTATTTGGCCGGCTAGTTCCCTGGTCGGCGCCAGTACGAGGGCGCGCGGCCGTTTTGGTGTGCTCCGTTTGAGGGTGGCGGCGATCGGCAATGCGAAGGCGAGCGTCTTGCCCGAACCGGTGGGTGCTTTGCCCGATACGTCCCGGCCGGCCAGCACGTCGGCGATGGCGGCGGCCTGGATGGGCAGGGGCTGCGTGATGCCGCGTTGAAGAAGGACCTCGCTCATCCGGTCTGGCAAGCCGAACTCGGCGAAACTGGTTATGGGTAGGTTCGCTCGCGCGAGGCCAGCAGACAAACTATTGACTCCGTTTCCTTGGGTCGCACTTGCAACCTGAGGACCGGGTCCGGATGGCTACACGTGGCTGCGCCGCCAGAGTGGCGGACGCATGACCAAACCATTGTAGGCGAAAATGCACCCAGCCAGGGGGCAAGCGCGATAGCCGGGCCTGCGAGTTACACTCGATCATCCCTTCGGCCCCGACGCAAGACGTCCGATCGACGTTCGTCAGGGCGCCGCCGACCGGGTTCGGAGATGAGGGCTCATGACTAGGAGGCACTATGGCAGGTAGGCGAAACGGACCGCCTCGCGGCGAACGGCTCATCGAGGACCGGCCGCCGCGGCCCCGCCAACCGCGCCAGGATCTCGACCAAGAGGTCGTTGTACTTCGGGAACAGGGACAGAGCTACTCGGCGGTGGCCAGGTCGCTTGGGATAAAGCGGGCGACGGACGCTCAGCACGCCTTCCTGCGCGTAATGCGCAGATTGCCGGACGCTGAGCGAAAAGCGCTTTACCAGCGGGAGTCGGATCGGCTCGACCAGCTTGAGGCCCGGATCCGCAGCCGAGACGCCGCAGAACCGGAGAAGTTGGAGCGTCACCTCGTAGCCCTGGGAGCACTCCGGGACTCGATGCTGTAATAAAGCAGGTGGCTTATTGTGCGCCGCGGGGGCTGAACTGGGTAACTAGTGTTGCGTCGAGCCTGGGCTGATAGGCTACTGCTCGCAGACAGCCCAAGTTCATGCTGGCTGTGCGTCGTTGCCGGTCTCCTTCAGGTCTCCTGCAAGCGTTTCCAGCGTGAAGAACAGAAGAATAGAAGGAGAGGCTCTAACAATGGCCACAGGGACTGTGAAGTGGTTCAACGCGACAAAAGGTTTCGGCTTTATTGCGCCTGACGACGGCAGCCCCGACGTCTTCGCACACTTCTCTGCCATCGACGGCTCCGGTTACCGCGAGCTGAGCGAAGGTCAGAAGGTGGACTTCGACGTCGAGCAGGGCCCGAAAGGCCCACAAGCCAAGCGGGTGAAAGTGTTGTGATGTTCAGCCCCGGCGGGCTGAAGAAAGTAGTTGTTTAGCACCTGATCGGTTCAAGCGGGCTTCCGCGGATTCTTCAACCGGCAGCCCGCCCCGCTCTGCAGGCGGGGTACTCCCTGCAAAGGCCCCCGTTCAGCCTTTTATAGCGCGGGCGAGACTTAAGCTTCCAGAGCCTGAGCCTCGGCCGCCTGCGCCTCCATCCTGTCAGTTATTCGCTGCATGCGGGCTATCCAGGAAAGAAGGTGTTGGCGGGCGCGTTCACCCTCCGCATTGAGGCCTTCGATCGACTCCAGCCGCCAGTGTGTGATCACCACCGGCAGCAGGACCTGATCGCAGTGCACGCGGAAGTTATATATCCCGGCGGCGGCGATCGAGACCGCATGGGCGGTGAACTCTTCCATATCAGCACCAGGCATTTGGAACCGCGTCACTTGGCGATCTATGGCCTGGACCGTCCCGGAAGGGTCGGCCTCCAGCGCCGCTGCCGCGAGGTCCCTGTAGAACAGGAAATGCAGGTTCTCATCTGCGGCCACTCGCTTCATCACCGCTGAGCCGACATCGTCAAGGAAGCGCCCAGTGTTCCAGTGCGAAACCCGCGTGGCCAGTTCCTGCAACGTGAGGTAGACAAGCCCGTCCGTCAAGCTGCGCTGACGAATGCCCGGGTCGAACCCCCTCGATACGTGGCGCATGCGCGCCCGCTCCAGAGCGACCAAGTCGAGCCGTCGAGTGACCGAGATCCAGTCGCGCAGGACAATGGCATGACGCTGCTCCTCAGCGGCCCACCGGCGGGTCCACTCCGCCAGTGCCGAGTCCCTGCCAATCGCTTCCGCGATGACGTGATAGTAGTGCGGGAGGTTGTCCTCGGTGAGCAGGTTGACGAACAGGGCCGATAAGACTCCCTCCGGGAGAGGCGGTCCCTCCGCTTCCGGCGCCGCTCCACCCATGAACGAACGTCCAAGCTCCCATGGGACCAACTCGTGCGGGAACCACTCCTTTGCGTGGGCCAAATGGCGGTCCAACAGATGGCCCGCACACTCGTCCAGTGTTTCGCTCAGTGGGTGTGTCGTCACGGGCTATGCCGTCGCGCGTGCTTTGGTCGATCGACGCTCGAAGACCACCCGGTACAGGGTGCACACCCGACGTTCGAACATGGCTCTGGAAACCCGCAGATAACGAAGGTACCGTCGGTAAGTCTCTCGACCTACGAGTTGAGATGCCTGAACTTTGTTGGCTTCAAGGCGCCTCTGCCAGAGGCGGAGCGTGTGTTCGTAGTGCTGGGGGTCGTTGCGGAGCGCGACCAGCCGAAACTGTCCTTCAGCGGCCTCGACGATATCGCTCAGCTGCGGCAAGGCGGATTCTGGGAAGATCTCCTCGCTGAAGAAGGACGAAACCGGCCCGGACGAGGGGTCAAAATCTTCGTACGCGATGCTCTGGAGCGACAGGCGCCCGCCTTCGTGGAGCCAAGCTGCGCACCGGTCGAAAAAGCCGCCGTAAACGGCTCGTCGTTGCGCTCTCGACAGTTCCTGGCGGGCAAAGTGCTCGAATGCGCCGATCGACACGATGGCGTCGTAGGGAGCGGGCGGCTGGTGGTCCCGCCAATCCTCGAGCCGGACTTCCGTGTTCGGGCCGGACGCCGTGGCGGCCCATTGGTCTGAGCTCAGCGTGAGCCCTGTGACGTGGCGGACCTGGCGTTCACTGACCAGGTAATGCAGCATCGCCCCCCAGCCGCACCCTACGTCGAGGACCCTCGACACCCCGTCTACCTGGCCCGCGGTGGCGTGCCACTCCAGCTTGGCCAGCTGGGCGCGCTCCAGGTCGTCGTCAACGTCCCCCGGCCACAGAGCGCAGGAGTACACCATTCGAGGATCCAGCCATAGCCGGAAGAACTCGCGGCCGACGTCATAGTGGTGCTCGATCGCTTCTCGGCCGGCACCTCCGGTAGGCGCTTCCACGCGGTCTGCGCTCAGCACGAAGGGAACCATAGGGAAACCGTAGTTCAAGTGGGCCGATACATGCAGACAAGCCCCCCCAGGGGTCAGCACACCGTCGTGATGGCCTCATGCCGCTACGGGCGACCAGCGGCCGCCGACCGCCAGCCAAACCCGAGGGCATCTCCGGGGGCGGGGCTACCGGTCCCTCGACAGACCCTACGATCAGTGGTATCAGGGAATTTCGGTTTGCTTCACGGGGAGCGGTTTCGGCGCTATTGGGATTGGTACCCGTCGCCGTGGCGGCCGCCTGGATCCCGCTGCGGGCCGACCTCCCGAACACCGACGCAGCGCTGCTGTTGGTTCTTTGCGTCGGCGCCGTAGCGATGGTGGGCGGACGATGGGCGGCGTTGGTGGGGGCGGTGGGGGCGGCCACGGCCTTCGACCTGTTTGACACACCGCCGTACGGTCAGCTGTACATAACCCGGGGGCGGGATGTGGTGACGACGTTGCTATTGGTCGGGGCTGGCCTCCTGGTGGGTGAACTCTGTGTTCGGGTTCGTACCTACCGAGGCATGGCTGCCAGCAGGGCCGAGGATTTCACCGTCATCAGCAGCGCGGCCCGGCTTATGGCCGTCGGGGAGGACGCCTCTATGGTGGTGGAGGCGCTGGGCGGCGAGCTCGTATCCCGGTTGGGCTTGAACGACTGTGAATTCGAAGAGGCTCTGCCCACGGGGGACCGGCCGTACGTGGCCCGGGATGGCAGCCTCGTTCACCTCGACGGTCAAGCGCATGGACCGTCAATGCGGGAGATCGACCTACCCGTGTGGGCCGGCGCCGAGGTAGTCGGCCACTACCGGCTGTACCTCTCGTCGGGGCCGCTACCGTCGCCAGACCGGCTGTTGGCGGCGGTGGGTATTGCTGAGCAAGCAGGGGCGGCCCTGGCTGCCAGTCACCCCCGGCCGTCGCCCGCGCCCCTGCGGGCGCGCCGGCTGCGGCTCCTGCGCTAGGCGGTCGCTCCCTGCTCGGACTCCTGCACTGACAGAAGCTCGTAGTCGGGGTTGAGTATGGCCAGCCGCCCCCGGCGGTCCCCGACCATGCCATTGGCGACTAGCTGCGTGCCCGTCCGGATACCAGGGATCTCCCGTCGCCCAAGGAAAACGAGAAGCACTTCACCGCCGCTGGCATCCGTAAGCGTGCCCTCGAGCGTGGGGACGTCGGACCACGGTTGGATGCGGACCGAGCAAAGCCTCCCGGCCACCGTGGCCGGCCGGCGGTACCGCAGATCAGCAATCGGCTCGGCGCCCGGGACCGTGGCGAATTGCTGGGCCCCTGATTTCCCGGTGGCGAACTGCCCATCGCCCCCCTGCAAAATGAGCTCAGGCGACGCGAGGGCCCGCTGGCTTTCCGCCAGGTCCGCCACGTTGAAGGGGACCAGGGTGGCGTTGACGTGGGGAACGTGCCCCAGCACCCGGACCAGGCGGTCGGCGTTTTTGCCGTGTAACAGCAGCGCCCAGCTACGGCGATAGCTCCGGGTGGGGATCAGCACACTGACCTCGGTCCGACCGTCGGCGGCCGCTTTGGCGGCCATCTCGAGGGCGGCGCGCCCGAGGCGACGGTCTGCCACTTCGATGACCTCTAGCGGCAACTTCGAAAGCCCGAGGTCCCGCCAGCGGCGCATGACGGCGTCGGCGCGCCGGCTGTCCACATTGAAATGGACGGCATACAACTCGTCCGGGCTCAGGCTGCGGGCGTACTGGATGGCGCGAGCGGTGGCCAGGTCGATCCGGTCGACCAGCACGATGGCCGTGTGGCGGCGCAGTACCGGGGCCTCACACGCCCGCAGGGCCACTCCTTCGTCGAGGATGGCGTCCTCAGCCCTGTACTCCGCATTGGTCCTCATGAGCCCGTAGATCAGGATCGGCATGACCACCACCACGACCCAGGCTCCCTTGGTGAACTCGGTCACGGCGAAAATGATGACGACCAGCAGGCAGACGGTACCGGCGGTGGCATTGATGGCGATGCTGCGCCGCCAACCGGGCTCGCGGTGGGTCAGGTGGTGTTTCGTCATGCCGAAGCCGGCCATAGTGAAGCCCGTGAAGACCCCGATGGCATACATGGGGATGAGCGACGAAACCCGCGCCCGCGTCGCCAGCAGAAGGGCGATGGACGCCACCGCCAGCACGATGATCCCGTTCGAGAAGACCAGCCGGTGGCCCCGTACAGTCAGAGGTCGGGGCAGGAACGAGTCTTCGGCCACGAAGCTCACCAAAAACGGGAACCCTGTGAAGCTGGTATTGGCCGCCAGGACCAGGATGAGGGCCGTGGCGGCCTGCAGGGACCCATAGAGGACCGATCCTGCGGCGGTGCTCCCGTAGACCAGCCTGCCTATTTCGGAGACCACCGTAGGTGTGCCCGAGCCGAACGGCCGGGCGTGGGCCAGGGCGGCGAGTACGGACACTCCCAGGAACATCGAACCGAGGACGGTGCTCATGATGACGAGCGTGGCGCGGGCGTTGGCGGCCTGAGGTTTGCGGAAAATGCTTACCCCATTGGAGATGGCCTCGGTCCCGGTCATGGCGGAACCGCCATTGGCGAAGGCCCGGGCCACATAGAACAGCGACACGCCCAGCAGTAGCCCGCCGCTCTCGTGGCCAAAGGTCAGCTGGCCGGGGCTGGCGGGCACATGGCCGAGGTCACCGAAAGCGGCCCGGACCAGCCCTGTGATGATCAGGACGGCCATGTTGGCTATGAAGAAATAAGTGGGTATGGCGAAGATGCGTCCCGCCTCGCGGAGGCCGCGCAGATTGCCGTACGCGATTAGCACCACGAACCCGACTGAGAGTGGCACGGCCGCGCCATTGAGGCTAGGAACGGCCGAGATAATCGCATCGGTCCCGGCCGCCACCGAGACCGCCACGGTGATCGTGTAGCTGATCAGCAGTGCGGCCCCGGCGATCTGGGCCACGTTGGGACCGAAGTTGTCCCGGCTGACCACATAGGACCCTCCGGCCTTGGGATATAGCTTGACTACCTCCCTGTAGCAGGCCGTGACGACAGCTAATACGCCCAGGATGACCAGAGTGATGGGGGTCACCAGTCCGAAAGCGGCCAGGCCACCGATCGGGATCAGTACCCGCAGGATCTGCTCGGTCGCGTACGCCGAAGAGGACATTACGTCCGAAGAGAGCACGGCCAGGGCCGTGGGCTTACCGAGGCGTTGGTTTGTGAGCTGGTCGCTTATGAGCGGAGGCCCCAACAGCCGGCGCTTCAACCGGTAGGCAGTCGATTCCGGGAGCTGAGCACTCGATGACACGCTGACCGGATGGACCCAACCGGGGAGCGGGGCCGGGTTGGCCTCACCACTGCCGCCCTCGTCATCCTTCTCGTCCGTCCGGGTGTCCGTAGTTTCGCTGATGGCCGGTCCTCTCTCGCAGCCTCTAACCCCTGTACCCTAACCAGTTTGCCCAAATCAGTGTGCCCACGCCGGTGTTCCCAGGTCAGTGTGCCCAGGTCAGTGTGCCCAGGTCAGTGTGCCCAGGTCAGGCCTCGGCCCGTCGCCGAAAGTGCCTTAAATGCGGAGGGCACTGGCGCACCCGGCTTTATGGGTGCGTCGCTCTCAGGCCGGTACCGCCTCCTCGGCTGGCTTGAGCGTCGCCGCCCGGCGCGCCACCATCACCACGCCGATGATGGCAAGCAAACCACCCGTCGTCTGCACACGGTCAAGCGATTGGTGCAGGATGACGGCGGCTGACCCCGCCGCAATAACCGGGTTGATCGACACAATTACTGACGACACCGAAATATCTACAAAACGGTGGGCCCAGTTGGCAAGGAGGTGGGCGGCTCCCGGCAGCAGCGCCAGCAAGCTCAGCCAAAGCCAATCCTGGGCTGTGCCGGTCGTAAGGTGTTCCCGGGAGACCAGGGTGACGGGGACCATCACCACGGCCGCCACGAGCATCACGCCCGCCGTGTACTCGATAGTGCCGACCCCATTAGCCGTGCTCGCGGCGCCGGCTGGCCCGCTTCGTGGCCCAGTACGCACCATCTTGGAGACCAGCCAATATGCGGTCCAACAAAAGAGCGCACCTGCCGCGAGCAAGTCGCCAAGAACTGCCTGACGGCCAGTGGCGCCGGTCGACCCGAAGATGACGGCGGCCATACCCCCTAGAGCAAGGGCCGTCCACCCCAAATCTGCAGGACGAACTCGCTCGTTGAACAGGGGCTTGGCAATAAACAGAACCAAAACGGGCTGTAACGCACCGATCATTGTTGCATCGGCGACACTGGTCATCTTTACGGCACTGAAGAACAGGGCAATATCCCCACACAGGAGAACCCCGCCAGGGACCGATCGCCAGAGAATTGGCCAGTAAAGGCGGCGACGGCTAGCGATCAGCAAGACCGCGACCAGCGGCACCCCGATCCACATTCGTTCGAGGGCGGCGACCAACGCCGGTTGAGTGGTAAGGACGACGAAGACCCCCGACAGGCCCCAAGCCACTGTGGCGATGGCAGAAGCACCCAGGCCCTGAATCGTTCCACCCGCCGGGCGGCGGTCGAGGTCCGACGCGGTGGCGATCACCTCGCCAGCTTACGCCGCCAACGGCGGGCTAACTCCGGCCGAGTGAGATCGCCAACAGGCCACATCAGCCCGATGGCCAGGCCATTTTGGGTACCGGGCCGGCGGCAGGCCACCCATGCCCGGCGACTCGCGACTCGCGACTCGCGACTCGCGACTCGCGACCGGCGACCGGCGACCGGCGACAGAGCGACAGGGTGACAGGCGCCCGGCGACAGGCGGTCGAGGCGCCGACGGCGCTCAAATGAACCGTAAAATGACGAGCCGGTGAATTTTGCCGCCTACGGGAGCGTCGCCGGGTTCAAGCTCCGGCCTTAGCGGCGACGTCCGGCTAGGGTCGAGTTGTTGCGGGTCTTGATCACCAATGACGACGGCATCCAATCTCCGGGCCTGAGCGCCCTGGCGGCGGTGGCGCGCGAACGAGGCCACGATGCGTTTGTGGTCGCGCCCAACTGGGACAGCAGCGGGGCCAGCGCGGCCGTCACCGGGGTGACTCACGGACGAGACCTGCTCGTGGAGCGCCATGACTGGCCCGGTTGGGGGCCCGGTTCTGTGCTGGCAGTGAACGGCACGCCGGCCCTTATCTGTCGCTCGGCGATCCAGGGTGTGTTCGGTCAGCCGCCCGATATTGTCCTGTCCGGAATTAACCGGGGCGCGAATACCGGCCGGGCCATTCTGCATTCCGGGACCGTCGGTGCGGCTTTTACTGCGTACCACGAACAGCGCCCGGCGCTGGCCGTGTCATTGGCCGTGACCGGCTCCGTCGACGGCCGGGGCGCGCACTGGGCTAGTGCCGCCATAATTGCGGGGCGGCTGTTCGATTGGTTGAGCGGCGAGATGCGCCATGTCGTGATCAATTGCAATGTCCCGAACGTTCCTCCGGACCAGGTGCGTGGGATCCGGGTTGGTCGGCTGGCGGCGGTCGGTGCCTCGCAGACATCACTCACCCAGGAGACGGGGGAGTCGCTGCCGCTAACGCTAGGTGGGACGAGTGACAAACCGCAGCCTACGGATGGTTCATCAGCAGGTCAGCTACAAGAAATCCCCACCGACTCGGCCTGGTTGGATGGCGGATATGCCTGCGTCACGGCCGTGGTCCCGGTCGTCGAGGATCCGAGTGTCGAGCTGGCCTCGGCGCTCGGGCCGGGCATCCTCGGCTCCTGACCACGTAGCTGACCGAGGCGCCGCCGGGTCGAGCCGTTCCCGCGAAATACGGCTTGAAATAGCCTCTAGGAGCGTCATCCGTGAATATGCTGCCTTGAGCACTTCCGGGTGGCAGCCCGGGCGAAAGCGCGAAAATGAATTTGCCGAACTGTCCCGGGGCATTAGTTGCAAATCGAGATGGTGTCTCATGGCGTGCGCTCCGAGAGTGCTATTTCGGGGCCGGAGGCGAGTGCCACGACCGGTTTTGGGCGCGACTCGGCGTTCCGGTCGCGATCCAACGCATTTTCTGCTTGGTAACGCAACCAATTGCGTCTAGCGCGCCCAGAAAAGCCGATCCAGAAGGCAGAAACGACGGTCTGAGCGGATCCAGAAACGAGAGCCAACGGTCTGAGCGGATCCAGGAACCCAACAGCAGGGCGCTCACCCGGGCTTTAACGCGCCGTCGATGGCGTTCGCCGCCCATTACCCCCGATCAGCCATGGCCTGTCGGTCCAGGTACGCGGCTATGCCGTCGATGTCGAGGGCCCCGAAGCGGTAGGCGGCCAGGTCGGGCGGCGTGGCGCGCAGCGCGCCGGCCAGCTGTGAGGCAGTCCCGGGCCGGTGTTTGAGAACGGCCAGAGGGACTTGGTCGGTACGGATAGTGAACAGGGTGCCGCCGCTGAGCGGCAGTGCGGCCAGGACTTGGCGCTCGCTTCTCAGCCAGTGGTCCTTTGCGGGGACCGGGTTACGGGTCGGCACGGGCCGCGGCGCGTGCAGTTCGTTGCTGGCGTGGATGGTCCAGTTGCGCCGCCACACCGGGCGATCAGGGCTCAGGTGGTCGAGGAACCGGTCTACACGGTTTCGCAGTTCATCGGCGTAGCGAGGCACAGGGGCGTGGATGGCGGCGACAGGCAGGCCCAGCTTTTCCGGCGGCGACCAGTGCGATGGGAAGCACACGACGCCGGCGGCCATCCGCCACGATCCGTCAATGCGGAGCAGTACGACCAGGTCGTCGGGGACAAGCAGAGCGGCCGCCTCGAGCAGTGGCCAAGCGTCGTCGAGCGGCCGTCCCGTCGCCCGGGCGACGAGATGGGCAGCCTCCTCCACCGCCTGATGCAGCTTCCCGGTCGCGTCCGGCAGAGCCACCGAGACCTCGTCATGGACGGTCGTCAGCAGCATTTCTTTGCGCCCGCGCACCCCGTCCTTTCCCGGCGGGGCCAGCTCGAACAGCGGATCGCGCTGCGCCCGGGTGCCCATCGAGAGCCATGGTGGTTCGGTCCGCACCGTCAGCTCGTTCAGCCAGCCCGGCGCCGCTCCCCCCACGGCGGTGGACTGTACCAATGGGGGAAGCGCTTGTACGGCGCTTTCGCCCCCGGTTACCTCATCGTCAGCGAGCTCGACAGTTGTAATTAGTGTGGGGGTGTCTATGACCGGTTCGAGCGAGCGGGGAGCAGTGGAGGGAGTCACCTTTACGCACCTGGACGAGCCGCTCTTCGACGGATCTGACGCCATCAAGGCGAGATCTCGTCGACTACCTGGACGGGATATGCGATCGGATCATCCCCGAGCTCGAGGGCCGTCCGCTTTCGGTGATCAGGGTGCACCGCGGCCAGGAAGCCTTTATGCAGAAGAACGTGCCCAAGTACACACCCTCGTGGATCCCCACGGTGCAGTTCTGGGCCGAGACTTCGAAACGGGAGGTGTCCTACGCCCTGTGCAACGACCGGCGCACGCTGCTGTGGTTCGCCAACCAACGGGCGGTGGAGTACCACCCGACCCTGGTCCGCGCCGACAAGCCAGAGGCGATGACCCATCTGGTGCTCGACCTGGACCCGCCCAGCGCCGACGCCTTCCAGATGGCTGTCCGGGTGGCCCGGCTGGTCCGCCAAGCGCTGGCAGACGTCGGTCTCGAGGGTGCAGTCAAAACGAGCGGGGCCAAGGGCCTGCACGTGTTCGTCCCTATCGTCGAGGGCCCAACGGGGGATGCGGCGGCGGCCACCCGGGCCATTGCCGCCAGGGCGCAAGCTCTGGGCCCCGAGATCGCCACCACCGCGTTCATGAAGGAAGACCGCGGTGGAAAAGTGTTCGTCGATTCGACCCGTGTTGGTGGGGGGGCGACGGTCGTGGCCGCGTATAGCCCGCGCATCAGACCAGGCGTCCCTGTTTCTTACCCGGTGGGGTGGGACCAGCTCGATGCCATAGTCCCTGCCGACTTCAATGTGCACACCGCATTGGGTCACCTCGGGAAGAGCAACCCGTGGGCAGAGCAGATGCCGGCCCCCCAAACGCTGAGCGCCGAGCTAATTGAGGAGGGGCAGGCCGTCCCCCTCGGCCGCGTCCAGGCCATGCACGAGGGCAAGCGGCGCGCCCGGCCCGGCGCGACTAGTGGAAGGAGGCCGGCCTATGGACGCCGGGCGAAGAGTGGCTGATCTGCGCCGCCGCTGGACGGCGCCTTACCTGCTCGAGCTGGACCTGACGCAGCCGATGCTCGAAGAGCGACCTCCTGGCCCTGTCGGACGGCTGCAGTCGCGGCGCCGGGCGGTCCTGCCTGATGTCCTGCGAGCCCTCAGCGACGCCGCCACAGACCCGAGGGTATGCGGGCTCATCGCCAAGGTAGGAGCCGCGCGTATGGGTTTCGCGCAGGCCCAGGACGTCCGATCGGCGGTAGCCGCGTTTCGGGCCGCCGGGAAACCGGCGGTCGCCTGGTCCGAGACCTTCGGAGAGCTAGGTGTGGCCACGGTGCCTTATTACGTGGCCGCCGCCTTCGGCGAAATCTGGCTGCAGCCCTCGGGCGAGTTGGGCCTCGTCGGGGTCAGCGCCGGTTCGCTGTTCCTGGCCGAGGCCCTGGACCGGATCGGGGTCAAGCGCCAATTCGGGACTCGCTACGAATACAAGAGCGCGGCCAACATCTTCCTGGAACGTTCGTTTACTGACCCCCAGCGGGAGGCCACCAGCCGGATCGTCGATTCCCTGTTCGAGCAGGTCGTAGACGGTGTAGCGCAGGGACGTCAGCTCGGTCAAGATGTGGTCCGCGACCTGGTCGACCGGGCCCCATTTGGCGCTGACGAGGCCCAGGAGACAAGGCTCGTCGACCACCTCGGGTACCGGGACGAGGTGTACGCGGACACCGTCAGAAAGACCAATTCCGACGCGGAGCTGTTGTTCGTTCACCGCTATCGGCGCCAGCAGCCCGTCGCCAAGCGGGTCGGAAGGCTTGTCAACCACCGCCGGGACATCGTGGCCCTGGTGACCGGAACGGGGACCATCCGTCTGGGGCGCAGCACTCACAGCCCCTTCCTGGCTGGGGCGATGGGCTCGGACACGGTCAGCGCCGCCCTGCGAGCGGCGGGCAAGGACGAGCGCGTAAAAGCGGTCGTCTTCCGGGTCAACAGCCCGGGCGGTTCCTACGTCGCCTCGGACGTCATTTGGCGGGAGGTGAGCCGCCTCAGGGATGCCGGGAAGCCCATCGTGGTGTCCATGGGAGACGTCGCTGGTTCGGGCGGCTACTTCGTGTCCGCGCCGGCGGACGTGATCGTGGCTCAACCCGGTACTCTGACGGGCTCTATCGGGGTCCTGGGTGGCAAATTGTCTTTTGCCCAGTTGCTGGGCCAGCTGGGCATCCGCCACGACGCCGTGAGCGATGGGCGCCACGCCCGAATGACGACGGTCCTCGACGAGTACACCGAGGAGGAGTACCAGCAACTATCAAGCTTTCTCGACCGCATTTACCACGACTTTGTCGGCAAGGTGGCAGCCGGGCGTTCCATGACGGTCGAAGCTGTCCACGAAGTGGCGCGAGGACGCGTATGGACCGGCGCGGACGCCCGGGAACGAGGGCTCGTCGACGAACTTGGCGGCCTCGAACGCGCCGCCGCCGTCGCTCGGCGGCGGGGGGGCTTGCCTGACGACGCCGAATTGGTCAGGTACCCGCAGGCGCCGATGGCGTCCCGCTTGCGCCCACCCCGCTCGAGCGAGGACCCGCTGGCGGCCGCGGCCGCCCTCGGCCCGTGGGGCACGCTGTCTGCGCTGGCGGCCCGGCTCGGGCTGTCGTCGGCCGGCCCGCTCGTCATGCCGTCCTCGTTTGTGGGCCAGGAGATGTGATCATGTGAACCCCGCCCAGGCGCTCAGGAGGATCGCGTACCTGCTCGAGGCGGAGGGAGCCGAAACTTACAAGGTGCAGGCGTTCCGCCGGGCGGCGGCGACGGTCGACGACGTGCCTCCCGACGAGCTGGCCCGGCTCGACGACCAGGGCCGTCTCGAGACATTGGCGGGGGTGGGCAAGAGTACGGCGGCGGTAATCAGTCAGGCGCTGTCCGGGTCGGTGCCCGAGTACCTGCACGCCCTCGAGCTGCGGGCCACCGAACCGCCCGGCGGCCCGGTGGGGGAGCTCCTGCGGTCGTTGCGAGGCGACTGTCACAGCCACTCCAACTGGTCCGATGGGGGGAGCCCGATCGACGAAATGGCGCGATCGGCATTGGAACTGGGCCACGAGTACCTCGTCCTCACCGATCACAGCCCGCGCCTCACCGTCGCCAATGGCCTCAGCGCAGAGGACCTCCGGCGCCAGATCGAAGTGGTCGCCAAAGTGAACGAGGTGCTGGCCCCCTTCCGCCTCATTACCGGCATCGAAGTCGACATCCTCGACGATGGCTCGCTCGACCAGGAAGACGAGCTGCTCGGTGCGCTCGGGGTCGTGGTGGCGAGCGTGCACTCGAAATTGCGGATGGAAAAGGCCGACATGACGAGGCGGATGATCGCCGCCGTGGAGAACCCACGCGTTGACATCCTGGGCCACTGCACCGGGCGCCGCATAGTCGGCCGGCCGCGGCCGCAGTCGAGCTTCGACCACGAGGCGGTGTTCGCCGCCTGCGCGGCCAGCGGGACGGCTGTGGAGGTGAATTCTCGTCCCGACCGCCGCGACCCGCCGGAAGAACTTCTCCGGACCGCAGCCGCGGCGGGCTGCCAATTCTCGATCGATTCGGATGCTCACGCTCCCGGCCAGCTTTCGTGGCTCCGCCTGGGTTGCGAACAGGCGGTTGAAGCCGGGGTACCTGCTGAATCTATTGTCAACACGAAGCCGCTCGGGGAGTTCGTGGCCTGGGCGGCCAGCCACTAACGGCTGGTTCACAAACGGAGCGGGTGTATGGCGGGCACGAGTCCCTTCTATTTGGCAGCCGCGTGGCCTGGCGCCGGCCGCCTACCGCTGGCCAATGGGACCGCCATCTGGTTGCTGCGCTGCGACAACCCCCATATCAGTAACGTATTTGCCTACAACTACAACCGGGGGATCCGCCTTTCCAGTTCACCGGCGGGGACTCCTCACAAGGTCCACCTTCAGAATGCTGACTTCGACGGTTGCGTTACCCGGGGTCCACATCGCGGCACCTGGCCAAGCGGGCTACGCGGCCACCATCCAGATGACCAACGTCACCATACAATCACCCTCCGGGGACGGGATCCCGACTGGCAATGGCCTCTGGGTGGAAGCCAATTCGTCCTACGCCATGGTCCAGGCGTGCAATATGCGCATCGCCCATTCCGGCCTGGACGCCATCCGGATCGACGCCGACAACGTGATGTTTTACGGGGAGAACATCTCCCTCGAAAACTGGTACGGCAACGAGGGGTTCTATATTTCCCAGTCGTCGTCGTTGGCGTTCCTGGGTGTCGGCTTCGCCTGCACCCCAGGCGGCCGGCCTTACGCGCCGAGGTCCCAGTTCAGGTTGGCCCGGACGTAGAGCCTTCGCGCATTACTCCATTGCTGTCGAGAACGCCGGCCAGCGTTTCGACCTCGGCGGACAGCCGCGTTAGGGTGCGGCCCAGGATTTCGGCCACCTGATCCGCGGCGTCGCCCTGCATGCGCAGCACCCGGTTCAGCTCAACCAGGTCCGAGCGCAAACCTTCCACCTCGACGCCGAGGCCGCCGATATCGGCCCGCAGGCTGCCCATATCGGTACGCAGGCTGGCCATTTCGGATTCGGTGGCGGCCCGGGCCGCCCGCGCCTCCTCCTTTATGGCCCTCGACTCGTCGACCACGGAGCCGATCACGGTTTCCCGGACCGCTCTCGACTCGTCGACGACGGACCCGACGACGGTTTCCCGGACCGCTCTCGACTCGTCGACCACGGACCCGACAACGGTTTCCCTGAGGGCCCGCGACTCGTCTACCACGGAGCCGATCACGGTTTCCCGGACCGCTCTCGACTCGTCGACTACGGACCCGGTGACAGAGTCCCGGATGGCCCTGGACTCGTCACCGAGCGACTCCGTCAGCAGCTCTCGATTGGCTCTCGTCTCGTCTATGACCGACCCGATGACAGAGTCCCGGATGGCTCTCGCCTCGTCGCCGAGCGACTCGGTCAGCAGCTCTCGATTGGCCCTCGCCTCGTCAATGACCGACCCGATCACACTCTCTTTGATGGCTCTCGACTCGTCTACGACCGAGCCCATCACCGTCTCCCTGACCCCTCTGGCCTCGTCGCTGAGCGACTCCCGGAGCGCGTCCCGGACCTCCCTCGTCTCGTCGCCCAGCGATTCGCGAAGTGAGTCTTTGAGGCCGCCGGCCTCGTCGCTGATCGATCCCTGGAGAGACTCCCGCAGCGTGGTCGCCTCGTCGTTGAACGACCTGGTGATCATGCGCACGTACGGCAGGATCAATCTGTCGAGGGTTTCTCGCATAGTGCGGGTAGTTGATGCCATGGTCCCGAGCCTACGCGCCGCCGCCGGGACAGGCCGACCCCAGTGGCGTTGTCGGCGATGATGACGGGATGCCGCTTTATGTGCCTATGTCGTCCCGGGACCCGACGCAGGGTCGTCGAACTTCGAGCCCTCTGGAACTGTTCTTCGACCTGACGTTCGTAGTAGCGGTGGCGGAGGCGGGTTCGGCTTTTCAGCGTGGCCTCGTCGGAGGAAAAGCGGGGTCCGTCCTGGTCGGCTACCCGCTCGTGTTTTTCGCCATTTGGTGGGCGTGGATGAACTTCACTTGGTTTTCCTCGGCGTACGACACCGACGACGTGCCCTATCGCGTCGCCGTCCTCGTGCAGATGGCCGGCGTCCTGGTCGTCGCCGTAGGCATACCGCGCGCCCTCGCCCACCGGGATTTCGCCGTGATCCTCACCGGTTACCTCATCATGCGGATGGCCATGGTCGGGCTATGGGTGCGGGCGGCCGTATCGCACCCGGCCGGCCGCGCCACCGCCCTGCGCTATGCGGCCGGGATAACGGTGGTCGAGGCGGGCTGGGTGGCGTGGTTTTTCTTTGTCCCCCATGGCGTGGCCGCCTGGGTATTCCTGGTCCTGGTGGCGGCCGAGCTGCTGGTACCGATCTTTGCCGAAGCCGCCGGGCGCACGGCGTGGCACCCGGGGCACATTGCCGAACGGTACGGCGCCTTCACGATCATCGTGCTCGGAGAGGCGCTCTCGGCCGGCACGTTCGGGGTGAACGCCGCCCTCTCGGCTGGCACCCATTTCGGCGCGCTGGCCCCGGTCGTGGCCGGCGGTCTGCTGACGGTTTTCTCAATGTGGTGGCTCTATTTCGACCTGCCGTTGGAGCATATTGTCACCGCCGTGCGGAGCGCATTCGCGACCCGGCTGAGCGGTGCCTTCGCCTGGGGTTACGGGCACTACGCCATTTTCGCCAGCGCCGCGGCCACCGGGACGGGGCTGGCGGTGGCGACCGACCAGGTGGCCCACCACTCCCAGCTCAGTCAGCTCGGGGCCGCCCTATGTGTCACCGTGCCGGTCTCGCTTTACCTCATGGTGGCCTGGGCGCTGCACGCGCCGTACAAACCCCCGAGCGTGTTCCGGAACTGGTCTGTGCCCGTCGCCGTCGTGCTCATACTTGCCTCCAGTGCCACCTCGCAAGCGGTGCTCGCCACCGGCCTTCTGCTCACCGCGCTGCTGGCGCTGACCCTCGTTTTCGGGCTCGAAAGATCGAGGGAGCCGGAAGCAGCGGCGGTCGAGACAACCGCTTGAACCTGTGGCTTTCACTGGGCCACGTCGGCCATGGCCCGCAGCGTGCCCAACGCCGACGTCGCGTCGTCGCTTCTGGGCGCCACCGGCCAGACCACCAGGGTCGTCGCCATGGACTCCTGCCAGGCGGCGATGTCGTCGCGGATCTTCTCCGGCGGCCCCACCAGGGCCACCTTTTCCACCATCGTGGTCGGTACGGCGGCCACCGCCTCATCTTTGTGGCCGCCCAAGTACAGCTCCTGGACGTTGCGAGCCACGTCTGCGAAGCCCAGCCTGACGAAGACGTCGAAGTGGAAGTTCATTTGGCGCGCCCCCATGCCACCGATGTACAGGGCGAACAAAGGCTTCACCGTGTCGGCCGCCCGCTCCACGTCCCGGTCGACGACGACGGGGCACGAGGCGATCACCTCGAAGTCCTCGGCCGAACGCCTGGCCCCCGGCCGGGCGAAGCCCTCGGCCAGAGACTTCCCGAACTCACCCATGAGAAGGGGCGAAAAAAAGGCCGGGAACCAGCCATCGGCGACCTCGGCGGCCAGGGCTACATTCTGTGGCCCTTCGGCCCCGAGCACGATGGGGATGTCGGGGCGGAGGGGGTGCACGATGGACTTCAGGGGCTTGCCGAGGCCGGAACCGCCCGGGTATGGGAGCGGGTAGTGCGGTCCTTGGCTCGTGACCGGGTTTTGGCGGGCCAGTACCTGGCGCACGATCGACATGTACTCGCGGGTGCGTTCCAGCGGCCGGGGGAAGGGTTGGCCGTACCATCCCTCGACGACCTGAGGGCCCGAGACGCCCAGCCCGAGAACGAAGCGACCGCCGCTCAGGTGGTCAAGGGTCATCGCCGCCATGGCCGTGGCGGTGGGGGTGCGGGCGGAGATCTGGCAGAGAGCGGTGCCCAAACGCAGCCTGGTCGTCCGCGACCCCCACCAGGCCAACGGGGTCAGGGCATCCGACCCGTACGCTTCGGCCGTCCATACCGAGTCATAGCCAAGCCGTTCGGCTTCCATCACGAGCTCGCCCGCGTCCGCCGGTGGCCCCGCCCCCCAGTAGCCCAGCTGCAGCCCCAGCTTCAGCTTCTTCACGCTGCCTCCCTCCCGTCGAGTAGGCCGGTACGACTTGGCGAATTTACGTTCGACCTACGTGCTGATCCAGGTTGGCCGGTTCCAGGTTGACCGGTTTCAGGTTGCCGGTTCAGGTTGGCCGGTTCAGGTTTCGAGGCCGAGCCCTTCGACCACGCCGACGTTGGGCAGCGTGGCCAGGACAGAACCAGGGACCAGGATCTTGGAGCGGCGGACTCCAGAACCGATGATGACGGCGGGACAGCGCGAGACCCGTCCGTCCACGAGGATGGGCCAGGACGGCGGCAGGCCGATAGGGGTGATGCCGCCGTACTCCATCCCGGTCAGTCCGACGGCCCGGTCCATCGGTAGGAACGACGCTTTACGGACGTTGAGGTACCGCCGCACCGTTCCGTTCACGTCCGCTCGGGTCGTCGACAGGACCACGCACGCGGCGAGGCGTTCTTCCCCCTCCCGCTTGCCGCCTACGACAACGCAGTTGGCCAACATGTCAGGCTCGAGCCCAAAGGCCTGTTGGGAGGCGGCCGTGTCGGACACGGCCGGGTCGATCTCGACCACTCCAACCTGTTCGAGCAAATCCTCTCGTTCCAGCATCTCTTTCGTGCTGTCACCTAATAGGTCGGGCCGCGACGAGGCTGGCACGCTGGTCAGTGAGCCAAGGCTGAAGGTACCCATCTCGGCCATCCTGTCACGGATGGGCGCTCGGCCTGCCGTGGGCCGGGGGCTGGCCCGAGGCGCCGCTCGTTCACCCTTTGGCCGCCTCGTCAAACGCGATAATTCGGCCGAAGCGCGATAATTCGAGAGGTGGACCAGGAAGAGTACGTACGGGCGGCACGCGCCATTCGCGATGCCAACAGCCCGAGCACGGTCATGGGGGTACGGTCCTCGATGCTCAACGCGTTGCCTATCGGCGGTGGGCGGCGCATCCTCGAAGCGGTGGCTGAGCTAGTACGCCAGACGGAGACCGAGCTGCGAGCGCTCGAGCCTCCGCTCGAAGACCGGCGGGAGCTCGAGCAGCACTTCTTGCGACCCTGGTCGGAGCTGGCTCAATACCTCGAAAGCCTGCTGACGGCGCCGCGTACCAGGTGGCTGAGTGCCAATGGCGCCATCGAGTTGCTGGAAGGTGGCCCCCCCGAGCGCCCGGAGGACGTCGACTTCTGCATCGCGTACGGGCTGGACGACAGCCCCGAGCAGCAGGCCGAGCAGGTCGAGCAGGCCGGGCCGGCCGGGGGACAGCCGCCGCCCGGGTCTCCGCCGGCACACAGCGGCAACGGCAAAGCCTGACGCCGGTTCAGCTATCACCGGAGCTACCGCCGGAGGCGTTCCAGGAGTTTCGTGGCCAGCACCGGCTCTTCCTCTGAGGCGTTTTCCGGCTGCTCTCCTTCTTCTTTCGCCTGCCCCTTAGGAGGCACGGCCCGAGGGGCCCCGCGTGGCGGGCTGGCTTCACGCTCGGATCCTCGAGTGGCGCCGGTCCCGGCCGTTTCCGGCCAAGTACCAGGCGTCGCAGGGCCACGTCTAGCGGCAGCAGTACAACGGCCAACGCGAGCAACCACTCCGCCAACGACTGGGCCACATTTACGGGAGGGACCGGCTCGGAGAGCGCCTGGCGGGCCGAGGACAGGACTACCCCGCCGCCCGCGCTGGCCATCTGGCGCAAAAACGGCAGGTCGGTCCCGATGAAACGAAGTTCGGGCGAGTAAGCGACGGCCACGCCGGCGGTGGCTGCGTCCAGCACCCGGCGGCCCGCGCTTACCTCAACCCGCATCAGGTAGGCGCCGACCTCGGTCGTGGGCACGTCCCCCTCGAAACGGCCCGGCGCCGTCTCCGCCAGCGGCACATCCGATCCCTGGCCATCAGGCTTCACCACATGGGCCAAGGCGGCGGCATCCGCCGGCGCCCCCTCGACCTGGGCGATCAGATGGGCCTGGTCACCCTGCACTTGAGCCGACAGGGACAGGGCCGGGCTGGCCGCCAGGGGGAGGGTGGCGGCGACGATACCGGCGAACAGTTTGCCGGCCAGCGGGGATCGGAGCAGCTCGGAAGTCCAGCGTCCGTCGGTATCACTGGTCCACGCCAGGGCCGTGCCGAGGCCGTACTGCCACTGGGCCAGGACGGGGTCACCGCCGGGCCCCGCCAGCACGACCTGCGCAGAGGGCTTGGGGGTGGAAGCGATGTAACCGTCGAACGGGGGCAATGACGAGGGGTTGATGCCGTCGAGGGCGGCCGACGGCGGGCCGGGGGCGGCGTGGAAGCGCTCCTGCACCACCCACGGTTGCAACTCCGTTTGGCTCTCGTCCAGGAAAATGGACGGGAGCTGGCCGGCCGACTCGGAATCGTAGAAGCGGCCGTCCCCCTCAGTCGCAATGGCAGCCATGTTGGCCATGAACTGGGGCACGCCGTGGACATCGGCCCCCACCGTCGAAACCGTGATGCCCTGGTGCACGATGGCCGCCATGAACGAGGGGCTGGGGAGGGGGTCGTCGGCGTCGCCATCGCCCAGGACCACGATGTACTTGGTGTCACCGGTATGGCCGGCCAGGGCGCTGGCGGCGTCCTGCATGTAGGGCACGTAGCTAGGCGGGTCCCCGAAACTGGGGATGTCCCTGATCTCCTTTTCGATCCTCTTGCCGTTGCCCACGGGTTGGAGAGGCACTATTACGCCCGATTCGCCGTTCGCCACCCCGACCAGGTCCTGAGGGGACAGGTTGGCTACAAGCTTCCGGGCCGAGCCCCTCAGCACCTGGTCACCGGCCGGGCTTTCCACCGACTCGAGGACGAGCATCACCGCCACTGGGGGTTTTTCCTCTGGGTTGGCCACCCTCATGTCGATGGGCAACGCCTCCTCCAGCGGCGTGCCGGCCAAGCCCCCCGGCCCGTAGGTGTTGGTGCCCCCGAACGCGGCCAGACCCACCCCCAGGTCCCTCGTGGCTGTGGCCAGGGCTTCCATGCGCTGGTAGCCCAGCTCGGCGGCGCTCACATTGACCAGGGCCACGGACTGCCAGCGGGCCACGCCCGACACCGTGACCGGCACCTGCGACGGGGTGACCATCGTGGTGTCGATCCCGGCGGCATGGAGAGCGCGGGCGACATTGGCGCCCGCCCCCGCCGTCCCTTCCACCACCAGGACCTGCTGAGCTCCGAGCACCTGGAACAGCGCCTCTCCCACGTCGTTGCCCGGAACGGTGTCGCGAGCGGGCGAAATCTCGATGTTTACCTGATGGAAACCGGGTCGGGCCGGTGGTAGCAGCACCCGCACGTCGGTAACGCCGGGCTTGACTCGCACCACAGTGTCCAGGACGACCTGGGAATCGTCGAGGGCCCAGACCAGGCGCGCTGTGGTCGTCTCGTTGCTCACCAGCACCGCAGTGGCCTGCGCCTTCGAACCCGGCGGAACCGTGGAGGGCACCTGGACCGAGTCGACCCTTACGTCGGGCCCTATCGGGACTCGCAGGGGCAGGACGTCGACCCGCACCCCTTCCGACCGCAGTACCCTGGCCTCGCCCACGGCGTCCCCCACGTTCTCACGCCCGTCGGTCATCAGCACAACATGGCGGCGCGTCCCGGTGGGGGCCATCGAACCGGCGAGGCGAAGGGCCGACTCGATATCAGTGAAGTTCGCGCCGGGCGACGTGGCGAAGCCCTCGAACGGTACGCCGCGTGCGGGCGGACCCTCCACGAGCGCGACCTGGCCGAAACTCACCACCCCGAGCAGGTCCTTGGCCGGCAAGGCGGATGCCAACGACTGCACTGCGGGGGTTTCCTGGTACTGAGCCTGGGCCGCGCTCGCGCTCCGGTCCGCCGCTACCACGAAGGTCTGGCTCGAGGCGTTATGGGCCAGGTCCGGGCCGGTGAGGGCCAGGACGATGGCCAAGACCACGGCCAGGCGCACCACCAGCGCGGCCTGACGTTGGCGCCGCGGGAAGGCCGTGGGCCAGCGCCACCACATGACGACGAGCGGCACCACGACGAGCAGGGCCAACAGCCATAGGGGGTGGGCGAGCTCAACGGGCACGGTGGTACACCAGCCACTCGAGGGCCAAAACCACGAGGGCGGCTACGGCAATGATCCTCCAAAGTCCCTGGTAAAGAGAGGCACTCGCCAATGCCTCGCCTGTCGCGCCGGTGACGTTGATTTGTGGTTGCGGGGCTATGGCCGTCCCCGGCGCGTTGACCGCGATGTAACTGGACTGGGGCGGGACGCCCCGACCTCTGACCGACACCCTGTAAAGGCCGACTTCGCCCGTGTCGGTGAACAACACCGTCCCGCCGTTGGCGGCCAGGTTGGGCCGCCCGGCGAAAAGCTTGTCTGCGTGGCCGTCGGGCCTGGTCACGACGACCAGGCCTGCCCCCGGCCCGGGGGCCAACGTCACCGGCGTCCCTGGCTGCTGGCTAAGAGCGGGGACGGCGTTCGGGGCCAGGAACTCCGAGAGGTGGTCGATCAGGATCGGGAACGCCGTCCGCAGCACCAGGTCCGAGTCGTGCAAGTAGACGCCCAGCACCGCCGCCGGCGGCGCAGATGGTCCTCCAGCCCGGACCATGAGGACCGGGCCGGCTGGGCTGGCGATCACGACCGTCCCGAAGCTCGAGCCCTCCAGATCTGATGCCTCCGCCACCTCGACATTTGAAAGGTCGACGTCGTAGAGGAGAGGGTTGTTCGCTTCAGCTGGCAGCAGCTGTCCAGGCACGATCGGGCGGCCGGACCCCAGCCTGCGGTCAGGCGGCGGGCCCACCACCAGGTAAGGAGAGTGGGGCGGCAGAACCGGGGGGACGAAGCCGTCGAAGACGAACAGGTCGACGCCCGGTGTCGAGGCTTGCTGCCGGTGCCAGGCCGCCGGAGGCTCGGTCGTCAACGTGAGGTCCGGCCGCAGTTGCAAGGCCTTCTGTAAGAACACATCCCCACTGGTCACCAGCAACACCCGTACCTTCCGGGGCGGGCTGGCGACGGCTGTGGCGCTGTCGTCCGCGACCAGGTCGTCGTTGGGTAGCAGTGTGACCTTGACGTAATTCGTACCCTGGGGGACGGCAAACGTGACGTCCTGACCGCCACCCGGGCTCAGCCGCGTGACCTGAGCGTCCGTCAGATGGCTGTCGGCGAACATCTCGACCGTCAGGCGGGCCGGCTGTTGCCCGAAGTCCTGGACATGGGCAACCGCGCTCGTCGCCGGTTACGCCGGGAACGACAGAGAGCGATGTGATGGCGTAGTTCTCGCTGCTGATCCCGATCTTTCTGTACTGGACAGGGAAGGGGAGGGTTACGGGTTCGGTCAAGGGTTCGGCGATCCCGTCCGAAAGGACGATGAGCCGGGTACTCGAAGTCCTCGGGCCGGCCGAGGCCACGGCCAGCTGGAGGGCGTCCTGCAGGTCGGCTTGGCCGTTGGTGGGCTTAAGCTGGTCGAGCGCCTGCAGCAGGGGCTGGCGCTGGCCGACGGTACTGGCAATCACGTCGGGGCTTGGCCCCATAGCGATCAAGGTCATCCGGGCGTGCGGCCCGAGCCGGTCGACAAGCGACCTGGCATCGGCCACCGCGACGGCCAAACGGCTGGGCGCAACGTCTGTCGTCTGCATGGTCTCCGAGTTGTCGATGACCACTACGGTCTGGCCGGCCAACGCCTGGGCCGAGACCAGCGCCGGCCTCAAGAGCGCCCCGATGATGAGGATGGCCGCCAGGGCTTGGAGAGCCAGTAGCCACGACGGCCGGATTCGTTGCCAGGGGATGGCGGCCTGCCGGTCGAGAACGAGCGGGCGCCACCAGAGGGTGCTGCTCACGAGCCGAGCGGGGCGGCGCGCCTTCAGGAAATAGAGGGCGACAATGGCCGCCAGGGAAAGGGCGGCGACGCCGGCTACCGGTTCGAGAATGGTCATTGGGCCACGTCCCCGCCCTCGCTAGCGGACCACCCTGGCGCTCACGAGTGGCCCAAGTACCAGCTGGCGCAGTGGCACCCCGCCGTCGACAGTGACGAGCCGGGCGTCGTGGGCCGCGGCGAGCGATCGCAGGGAGCGGGTGTGCTCGGCCCTGGCCTCGTGATAGGAAGCCAACGCTTCTTCGCCCAGAGTGAGCTCGACCGAGTCAGCCGTCTCCGCGTCCACCAGCCGCAGCTCCCCCCGCATTTCGGGGACCAGCTCCATAGGCGAGAGGACCTGCACCAGGACTACTTCGTGGCCGGCGGCCCTCAGAGCGGCCACGGCCTGCTTCGGCAGCTCCTTCGTCAGGAAGTCCGAAAAGATGACGGCTACGCCTCTGGGCACCGAACGAGCCGCCGCGGCGACAATGCCCCATTCGGTAGTGAAGCCGCGCGGCAGAGCGTCCAGGGCGGCCCAGAGGCGGGGCGCCGAGCGCTTGCCCCTGAACGGCCCGGCCCGCCCGACGACGCTGCCGGCGAAGCCGATGCAGGCGGCTCGGTCATCGCCAGCCAATGCCAGATAGGCCAGGGCGCCGGCCAGGCCTCGGGCCACCCGTTCCTTCCCAATGGGGTCCCAGGCCATTGAGGCGCTCGTGTCCACCCATACCGTGACGCACGTATCCTCTTCCGCTTCGTAGAGGCGCACTAGTAAGCGACCGAGGCGGGCATAGGCACCCCAGTCAAGGCGGCGGATGTCGTCCCCCGGTACGTAGGCCCGGTAGTCGGCCAGGTCGAGCGAACTACCGTAGCGACGGGAGCGTCGCTGGCCGGCGGTGGCGCCGAGCACAGCGCGGCGAGAAGGCAGCGTCAGCCGCTCGAGCGTCCGCAGGAGTTCCGGCGTGAGCCCGAGGGAAGCGGCCGTGGCGCTGGCGGCAGTGCCACCAGCGGATGCGGCCCCGGCGCTCACCGGCGCCTCATCTGGACCTCATCTGGCCCCTCATCTGGCCCCTCGATCTGGCCCCTCATCTGGCGGCCACCGGGTCAGGTACGACGGCCTCGAGAAGCCTGTCGATCAGCTCGTCGCTGGTGACGCCGTCCGCCTCGGCCTCGAAATTGAGGAGCAGTCGATGACGCAGCACAGGGCGGGCGCTGGCCCGGATGTCGTCGAAGGCGACGTTGAAGCGGCCGGCCAGCAAGGCCCGCACCTTGCCGGTCAGGGCTAACGCCTGGACGGCGCGTGGGCTGGCCCCGAAACGGACCTGGCCAGCCACTCCGGGTATGCGGCTGCGGTCGGGCTGCGTGGCGCTCACCAACCTCACGGCGTAGTCCAGGACGTGGTCGGCCAGCGGTACGGTCCTCACCAGGCCCGACATGGCCAACACCGTGTGGCCGTCCACCACCGCGGCTAGCCCCGGCTCATCGGCACCGGTCGTACGCCTGGCGATCTCGGCCAACTCGACGTCGCTCGGGTACGGCACTGACAGCTTGAACAGGAACCGGTCTACCTGCGCCTCGGGCAGGGGGTATGTCCCCTCGAGCTCGATCGGGTTCTGCGTGGCGAGCACGAAGAACGGGCGGGGTAGAGGACGGCGTGGCGCCGCCGGTCGTGACCGTGCGTTCTTGCATCGCTTCCAGGAGCGCGCTCTGGACCTTGGGAGTGGCCCGGTTGATCTCGTCCGCCAGCACAAGGTTGGCGAACACCGGGCCCGGCTCGAAATGGAACCGCCGGCCTCCCTCGTCCTCCTGGATGAGGGTCGTGCCAGTGATGTCCGCTGGCATCAGGTCCGGAGTGAACTGGATACGGCTAAAGGCCAGCTCGAGGACGGCTCCGAGGGCGCGGACGAGGGAGGTCTTACCTAGCCCGGGCACTCCTTCCAGGAGCACATGCCCGCCCGCCAGCAGGGCCACGATGGTGTCGCGGACTACCTCGTCCTGGCCCACTATCAGCTTGCGCAGCTCCGTTTCCACCTGCCCCGCCGCCACCGCGAATGCCTCGGGGGACATCTGCGCACCGCTCATGGCCCCGGTGCAGGGCTGTTCGGTACAGGGCTGTTCGGTACAGGGCCGGCCGGTGCAAGGCGGGCCGGTCCAGGGCGGGCCGGCCCGATCCGGTATCGCGTCGTCCGCAACGGCGCGGTTTGAAGTCGCCGGGCGCCGCTCGACGCGGCCGGGAGGGCGGAGAGGGTAGGGAAGCCGCCGTACACCTCGACGCCGTTTTGGGTCGCCTCGACCCGCACTTCCAGGGTGCCGCCCGGGCCGAGGTGGCGGGCCACGCCGGGCACGCCAGCCAGCAGTTTGCCTGAATGCACCTTGACCCGAAGGGTGTCCCAGCGGCCGGTGGCGTAGTTGTAAGCCTTCACGCCCACCAGAGGCGGCCCGTATGTTTCTCCTATGGACGAACCCAGGTCGAGTTGGAGCTGGCGCCAACGTGCCCCGGGCAAAAGGAACTCATAGTCGAAGCTGCCCCCAGCTTCTAGCGTCAACGAACCGGTCGTGATGGCGTACTGGGTCTCACCGGTGACACCCGTCGACCCGACCAATTCTCCTGGGAGCTCGGACAGCGCTTGACGTGGGCCCTCGGCGGGGGAAAGCGGCACTACCAGCACGTCCGTGACAACTGGACGGTTGGCGCCGGCTCTGGCATCGGAAGGGAACAGCTTGTGGGCCGCCATGGCGACGAACACCGGTGCCCCGCCCTGCTGGGTCGAGTACGAGGCCGCCAAATCGCCCATAGCCGCTTCGATTTGGCTCGTGGCCCTCTTGGTCTCTGCGGCGGCGGCAGTGGAAGCGCTCCTGCCCCCGGACAGTCGTGCTCGTAAGCCTGGCTCTGAGAGGGCTCGACCCCCTGCGCCCGTACTCGTACTCGAGGGAGACGTTCCCGGGTTGTCAGAGACGATTGGGGCAGGAGCCCCGAAAGCTTGAGCCCACGGGTCGCTGCTGGGGGAGACGGTCAGCTCGAAGGTGACGGAACGGCCAGTACCGATGACCCCGAGCTGTTCAGAGGCCTCTCCGGACGCGACGACGACCTCGGCATCGGCCAGCTTCACGCCGATGTCGTTGCGAATGCTCCCAACGACAACCCCGCCGTACTCGGCCACGTCAGCGTGCACGGAACCGGGCAAGTGGGCGATCTCGCTGGCTGACCACCCGCCCCGGGCCGTTGGCCGCCCGCTGACGGTCACGGTCGTGGTCGAGGGGGCCTGGCCGGCCCGAACGTCACGGCCGCTCCCGTTGCCGCCGCCAGGTTGCCGACCAGCGCTGGAGCTTGAACGTCAGGTGTCGGGCTGGCCAGCTGAACACGACGTGAACCCCCTGCCGGGAGCTGGACCATGCCCAGGGAGGTCACCTGAGCAAGGTGCCCCCCCGGCGAGAGTTGAGAGAATCCTGACCTCCTGGACGAGCGGACGATCCCCGTCGCCGATGCCCGTCAGACTGGCGGTGAGCACGCCCAAAAAGGCGATGGCGGGCACGGCGGCCCAGACCAACGCGCGTCGGCGGCCACGGCCGACGATGGCGAGAAGGACCAGAGCAATAACCACGACATAGCCGACCAACAGGAGACCAAGGAAGCTGACGGCCGGAGGCCTCGTAACGGGGGGCGCTTGCCCGAGGTAACTGGCCAAAACGCTGACGGCCGCTGACGGGCTCAGGAGAGCCGAGCCGGTATCGAAGTTGCCGCCCAGCTTGGCCACGACGGACTGGGGTGCGCTCGACGGCGGCACGGGGAAAACGCCGCCAGCTTCGGCGTAGGGAAGGGGGCTGTCGTAAAAGCCGGGGCGGTACGCGGGAGCGAACAGGCGGCTCAATAGAGTTCGAGCACCGGGCCAAGTGGCGAGGGGCGCGGCGGCCGGGTCCAAGGCGCAAAGAACGACATGCCCGCTACCGCGGGTCGCCTCCACCACGAGCGGTCTCTTGCCCTCGGTAAGGGTCTGCATGCCGCCCCTCGTCACCGTCAAACCGTCCACGTCTACCCGACCTGGCCCGGGCCCCGTGCCGAGCAAGTGCGACAGGCCGGGCAACGCCACCGAGGACACGCCGCCCGTGGGACGACCGGGGAGCAGGCCGGGAGGTAGCCCTGCTGTCGTGGCTCGCCAATTGAGGCCGCCCGCAACCACCAGGGTGCCGCCCATCTCGACGTAACTCTGGAGCGCCTGGATTTGGGCCGGGCTGACCGCGGTCATGTCGGCCTGGTCGATAGTGACGGCCTTAAACGCTCCTAGCGGTGCGGCCATGTCCGGCAGGCCCGAAGGGGTAGTGTACTGGAGCTGGGGCTGGGCTCCCGTCGGGGTCACCATTTTGCTCAGTACGGGAACCGTTTGCGGGCTGTCGGTCACTACCAGCACCGCCGGTGTCGCCAGGCCGTAGGCCACCGGTAACGGGGCGCTGGCTTGCGCCAAGACCCGTCCCGAAGGGTCCTCGACCCGGGCCGACACGCCTCGCCCTGGGGCTCCCGTTACCACGTAAAGAGGAAGCTGCTTCGTCGTGCCGGCGGCCAGTTCGAGCGGCACCGTGTAGTTGACGGTGCCCGTGCCCGTGGGGGACGGCTGGTGAGGCACCAGGTTGGACGAATACTCCTCGGCCCCGAGGCACGTGAAGGTCGAGGGGCCGTTCGACAGGCAGCCGGGCGTTGAGAGCCCGACCTGGGCGGCCGGGGCTTGGACCACGATCTGCCCGTTCACATCGGCGGCCCCGCGGTCGGCGACGGACACGCTGAGAGGCACCCAGGTGCCTGGGGGGACGGTGACTTTGTACGGGCTCGAAAGACGAAGGGTCACCCCCGAAGACGGTCGGGTGGTACCGGGCGAGCTAGTCGCCGGGATGCGCACCTGGGCGCTGGTAGAGGAAGGCATCCCCAGCGTGATGCCAGCCACCGCGACAGACATCGCCAGTAAGGACGCCGCGAGTTGGCGCCCCGCCAGTCGGTGCCCCGCGAGTGTGCGCCCGGCCAGTGGGCGCCCGGCCAGTGGGTGCCCCGCCAAGGCCCGAGCTACTCGCCCTCCCCGGTACTCGGCCGGCATGCGGCCAAGGCTCACCGGCCGCCCCCGAGCGACGAGAAATAAGAGCGGACTACGCCCTGGTCGTCCGGGCTGACCACATGAGAGCCGAGCCCTTGGAGGGCGGTCTTCTCGAAGGTAGGCAACACGGCCTGGTAAGGCGTCGACTTTACGTTGCCGCCCGTCCCCACTTGCTCACCGACTACCTGGGCGCTGTGTCCGGGCTGGCCAGCGATGACGACCTGGTCGGAGGGAGTTATGGCGACTCCAGACCTCGCCGCGCCCGCCTGTGGGCTCTTGGCCCGGCCGGGCCCTCCTTCGCCGCCCTGCCCGCTGCCTCCTGGCCCGCTGCCAGACCCACCCCCCGATCCGGCACCACCCGATCCGGCACCACCTGTGCCCTGGCCTCCTGAGCCAGCGCCGCCCGAACCGGCACCACTGGAATTGGCACCACTGGAATTGGCACCACTGGAATTGGCACCACTGGAATTGGCGCCACTGGAATTGACGCCGCTCGACATAGGGCTGCCCGAGCCACTGCCGGGCACACCGCTGTCGGTCCCGTTGTGGCCGGGAGCCAGACCCTGGCTGCGTTGCCGCCCGGCCCCGCTCTGTCCCGGCCCGGGCCTGCCGCCCGTACCTGAACCTGCTTGGGCTTGACTGGCAACCTTCGTTTCCTCATTCTGGACGGCAGCCTGGTCCGCGGCCAATTGTTGCTGGAGCGAGACAGACGCGGCCGAGGCCGCCGCCCCGCTGGCGGCTGACTTCAAGGCCTGGCCTGCCGACCCCAGGTGGCCGGCGGAAAGGGCCGAGCTGGCCCGGGCCAGACCGCCGGCGAAGGGCGCGTTACTCCCCGACCCAGGGGAGGTGCCGGGGCCGGTGCCAGCCTTGTGGCCGGCGGCAGCAGCGGCCTTGGCCAGCGCCTGAGCCAGGGCTTTGCGCTGCGCCGGGCTGAGGGCGGAGAGCCCTCCAGCGAGGGTGCTGAAGCGGGCGGCAGCGGCTTTCAGGTTGCCGCCGGCCAGGTCCGAGGCCAGCCTCTGTGCCCCTGGAGCTCCGGCCAGGGCGTCGCCTGCAGCCGCATCTGCCGCCTGGTTCGCCTCCCCTGAGGAACTGTCCAGCTGGGTGAGCTGGCGGGACAGGTTGGAGAGCGCCACTAACGACGCCAGTGGAGTACCGGCCTTGGCCAGCTGCGAAAGACCCGACTGCAGGGCGCCGGCGACCTTCCGGCCCTCCGGTGAGGACGGGTGACCCAGTTTTTGCCGAGCGGCGACCACGACCTTGCGAGCCTGGGCGGTCGCCTCCCGATCGGCCACCTGGCGGGCCAGTGATGCCGCCTGGGGATTGGGCGTTACGGCCAAAAGGACGGCGACAAGGGCGATCGTCAAAGCCGTAGCCAGCAGGTAGCGATGGCGCCGGAGGGGGAAGGCTTGAGCAGGCCTGAAGGCCGACGCGGCGCCAATCGCGTCCGCTCGCAAACGGGCTGGCATGGCGCCCGGAGCCTGGGCGTAGAACAGGGCGCTCCCGAGTCGTTCGCTGAGGTCGAGGCGGGCGTCGGCTACGCGGGCCACTTCCACCACGCTGGGCCGGCGCAGCGCCCAGGAACCGCCGGCTAACAGCGCCGCCACCGCGCCC
Source organism: uncultured Acidimicrobiaceae bacterium (assembly GCA_963750465.1). Lineage (GTDB taxonomy): Bacteria > Actinomycetota > Acidimicrobiia > Acidimicrobiales > Palsa-688 > Fen-671. The sequence goes on along the minus strand of CAVVRE010000037.1, from coordinate 262,884 downwards.
AGGACGGCGGCGATCAACGCGACATCGCTGGTCGGGCTTACTTTGGACCAGGCCAGGAGTACCGACACGGCGGCGGCCCAGCCGGCCACGGCGAGTAAGCCCCAGCGGACGGCGGAGTCCCCCATCGCTCGCCGGCAAAGAGGGATGAGGGCTCGGTCCAGGTCACCGCCCCCGGGCTGGTCCTCTTTCTCCCCCAGAAGGCCATTTTCGGGTGCAGATTGGCGAATTGGTCGCGATGGCGGGGATTTTTTGCTTCGGACCGCGACCAAATGCGGCTGGCGCGCCCAAAAAGCCGGTTTACGGTCGCCGATGCCACCCTCAGTGCTCGAGGCACCGCTGACCGTACTCCCGTCGGGCCTGTACCCGCCGGCCGCCCGGCCGACCCCCCAGCCGGTCCCCCAGCCGGCCCCCCCGTCATCCTCCGGCTTCACGCCACCTCCCGCCGGTTCAGGAGAAGCACGCTCGCACTCAGCGCCCCCACAGCAATGACACCGTCCAACAGGAAGGTACCTTCCCAGGCCTGCCAGGTCCCGAGGGCGCCCATGTTGACCACGTACTGCCCGCCCGGCCCGCAACCGACGACGATCGGCACCCCGACCCCGGACCCAAAGAACGGGGCCACAACGCCGCAGTCGGACGCGTCCAGTAAAGACGCAGCTCCTACAGCCGGGCTGACGGCCTCCACGATCCCGGTCGTCCCGTTCACTTCGGCGATGGAGAAGGGAGCCGGCCCACTTTGGGCTGGCTCGGACAGCGCTCTGTTCAACAGGTAGCCGGCGGCTATGGGGCCCACCGTCAAAGCCAGCATCACCAGGTACGAGACGACGGTGGCGGACGATACCCGGCGCAGGAGCACGGAGATGAGCATCGAAAGCGCCCCGATGGTTATGGCCCCCACCAGCGTGAACGCCACCACCTCGAGCACTTCGGCTATACCGACGCCACCGAGGAGGAACGCCACGCTGAACAGCGGCAGGCAGGCGATCACCAGGAGGACCACGAAAGCCAGGGCGGCAATGAGCTTGCCGAGGACGATCCGGCCCGGGCCAAGGGGTGTGACGAGGAGCAGATCAAGAGTCTGGCGCTCCCGTTCGCCGCTTATCGTCGGGCCGACAAGGCCCGGCACCACGAGGGCCACCGTGGCCATCACTACGCCGGCCAGCGCCCGGAAAACCTGCGCCCCGGTGCTGCCGAGCCCGACGATGTTGCCGGACGAGCCGATATCGGAGTCATAGACGATCCAGCCCAGTCCGCCGATGACGCACAGGTAGCCGGTCAGCAGTGCGAACGCGTGCCAGCCCCTCATGCGGGAGCGTAGCTCTTTGCTGACGATCGGGTTCCAGGTGACGGCGGCAACGAAAGCGTTGGCCCTCTGAGCCAGGCCCTCGTCCTTGGCCCTTAGCGGGACTGCTGTCATCGTCCCGGCTCCACGGGCCCGACCGGCCCCATCGGCTCTACTCGCACCTCCGGCTCCCCCGGCGCCCCGGGTTGGCCCGGGCCGGGGGCCGTCAACTGCAAGAAGAGGTGCTCCAGCCCGCCATCGTCCTCCCGGAAGTCCGCCACCGGAATTCCCGCGGTGACGAGGGCCCCGAGCAGCGTGGCGGCGTCGATCCCCTCGTCGGCCGGTCCTCCGGCGAGCTCGATCTCGAGTGTGTCCGCCCCGGCCCGGCGCACGTTCGAGATGCCGCCAATGCTTCCGGCCAGGCGCTCGGCCTCATAGAGGTCCCCGTGCACCCTTGCCCGGGCCCGGCGGGGGCCGAGGTTGTCCAGGATCGTCCGCGCCGGGCCGGTGGCGACCATTCGGCCGTCGTGGATGATGCCGTAGCTGGAACACATCTCGGCCAGCTCCGGCAATATGTGGCTTGACAGGACGATCGTCTTCCCCATTTCCCGCAGCGCCCGGACCAGCTCGCGCATTTCGCTCCTCGCCCTCGGGTCGAGGCCGGACGCGGGTTCATCTAGCAACAGGACCTTGGGGTCGTGCACGAGGGCCCGGGCCAGGCAGAGCCGTTGCTTCATGCCACGGGACAGGGAGTCGACCTGGGCGTCTTGCTTGGGGCTGAGGTGGACCAGTTCCAGGAGGTCGGCGACGACCCGGTTCACGAGCCGCTTCGGGAGCCGGTAGCACGACGCATAAAAGGCCAGGTACTCGGCCGCCGTCATGGAGTCGTAGACGCCGAAGAAGTCGGGCATGTACCCGACCAGTCCGTGCAACCGGCCGCGCTCCGCGGTGACGTCTGCACCGTCGACCTCGGCCCAGCCGCCGCTCGGCCGGACCAGGCCGGCCAGGATGCGCAGCGTCGTAGTCTTGCCCGCCCCGTTGGAGCCGATGAACCCGAACACCTCGCCTTCGGGCACCTCAAAACTGAGATCCGTAAGCGCTACCGTGCTGCCGTAAACCTTCCTCAGGCCTTCGGCCTTGATGATGGGCTTACCGGTCATCAGGATGCCGCTTTCCTCGGGTTTGACTCTGTACTGGAGCTTGAGCCCGTACCGGGGCTTGAGCCCGTACCGGGGGTTCGCTGTGTATTGGGGGTGGGCTGCGTACTTGAGGTGGGCTGCGTACTTGAGGTTGGCTGGGCCAGCGCCGACAGGGTGGGCACCTCGCCGTACACGTTGAGGGCGCTGGACGGCGAGCTAAGCCGGACCTCCAGGGCCCCGCCAGGGCCGAGATAGCGACCCGGGTGGGGCAGGGCCGTCAGAAGGTCACCCGAGCCCGAAGTCGTCCGCAGCGCCTCCCAGGTGCCGTTCCCGTAGTCGTAGACGCTTACAACCACACTGCCGGCGGTGGCAGCGGAGGTCCCGGTTTGGGCCGCGGCCGCCAGCGCCAGCGCCATCCCTGGGTTTGTTACCGCGCCGTCGAGCGAGCCGAAGTTCAGCTCGAGGCGTGCCCAGGGGGTGGGGGGAAGGATGAACTGGTAGTAGAAAGACCCTCCGCGTTGCAGAGCCAACGAGCCCGTACCAAGCTGGTCGGCCGCGCCTGAGACAGAGCCACGTGAACCCACGAGCTCCGGCCCGAGCTCGGCCGCACCGTTCCCGGACCGGGCCCCCGGTAGCAAAGGAACGACGATGGCGTCCGCCGGCCCCAGTCGTTCCGCTGACGTTCCGAAGTCGATCGGGTAGAGGAGTTGGCGGGCGAAGGCCACGAGCACGGGGGCGCCGCCCGCCTGGCTGGAGTACAGCGCCCCGAGGTCGTACAGGCTCTGGAGGGCCTCCTCGTGTTTTTCGGCCGCCTGCCGGGTCGAGCCTCCCGCCGGTAAGGCCAGGAGCGGCGTGGCAGGCGCACCGTTGTTCGACGAAGCCGCCAAATCGACCCGGGCGGAACCGCCCGGTCCCACCACCCCGAGGCTTTGAGACTCCTGTCCCGATGCCCTGACCACCTGTGTGTCGACCAGCCCCACACCCAGGTTGTTGGTCACCCGCCCGACCAAGGCCCCGTTGGAGTTGCTGACATTTGCTGTCACGGTCCCGGGCACGCGGGTGGTCCCGCTGGCGCCCCAGCCTCCCAGTGAGTTACTTGGGCCGTGCACGGTCAGGTCGACGCTCGGGGAGGAGCGTCCTGTGCCGACGGCCAGCTGAGCGCCGGCGTCGGCCCCAAGATCGCCGATCAGCGCCGGGGAAGATGAGAACTGCCCGGTCAGCTGTACGTGCTCGGACCCACCCTGGGGCAGGTACACCGCCCCGAGGGAAACGAGCTGGGCCAGGTGCGAGCCCGGGACGAGCTGGGTGATGCGGACCTCGTTGACGATGTTGCGGCGCTGCACGCCGGCGCCCGTGACGTACAGTACGAGGCCGCCGACGACGGCCAGGACGGGCACGGCCACCCAGGCCAGCTCCCGCCGTCCAAGGCGGGTCAGGGCCCAGAAGCAGAGCGGCCCGACCACCACGATGTACCCGAGCAGGAGAAACCCGAAAACGTAAGCGGTCGGGAGGGATGCTCCCGGCATCTGTTCGAGGTAGCCGAGGAGACCCTGACTGGCTGTGGTCGGGCTCAGCAGCGCTGAGTTGGCCCCGGCGCTGGTGCTAGAAGCGAGGTTTGTTATCGGTGCCGCCCCCAGTTTGCGCGGCAGGATCCGGAGATTGGCCGGAGCAGTGGCGACGGAGGGCTGCTCTCCGTAGTAGGTGTCCTGGTAGGCCGGGGCAAAGAGGCGGCTTAGCAGGGTCGGCGTCCCGGCCCATCCGGCCAACGGCGGTGCGAGTGGGTCGAAGGCGCAGAGAACGACCTGGCCGCTGCCCCGTCGCCCCTGCACGACCAGCGTGATTGGCCCCTGCGTCAGGGTGGTGTGGCTCCCGCTCGCGGGTCTCAGAGCGGCCAGGTCGACGTCCGCCCCCGGCGGCTGCACATCGAGTAGGCCGGCCAGGCCCGACAGGGGTGCCGGCGAGCTCTCACCCTCGACTGCGGCGGGCAGCAAGCCGGCCGGCAAACCGGCCGTCGCCGCTTGCCAGTCCAGGCCACCGGCCACCACAAGCGTCCCGCCCGCCTCCACGTAGCCCTCCAGCGCCATGGCTTGAGCGGGGTTCAGCACGCTCGTGTCAGCCTGGTCGATGGCGATGGCGCCGAACCCGCCCAGTGCCGCCGCCGAAACGGGGAGGTCCGCCGGGACGGTGTAATGCAGTTGGGGGTGGGAACCCGTAGGGGTGGCCAAGCCGGCCATGGTGGGGGCGGCCGACGGGTCCTGGGTTACGACTAGCACGGTGGGCTGGGGTGTTCCGTAAGCGACCGGCAGCGGCGTGCTCGCCCGGGCCAGAACCACCCCGGACGGTCCGCGAATGAGACCCTGTACGTTCCCGTAGGGAGATTCTGCCAGTACGTAGGCGACGAATTCCTTGGATACCCCGGCCGCCACCGACAGCGGGATGCTGTAAGTGATCTCCGGTAACAGGGCGCCCGAGGAATACCCCGAAGCGGCGCCGGACGCGGCCCCGCAAATGAACCCCATCGCGCTGGCAAAACAGCTCTCTGTGTTGCTTACCTGAGCCACCGGGACGCTCACCACCACTTGGCCCTGCAGGTCCGACGGCCGGCCGTTTACCACTGAGACGGCGACAGGGACCCAGCTCCCGGCCGGTACATGGACGCCGTACGCGTCGGAGATGCGCAGAGTTACGCCGGACGAGCTGGCCTTGCCGTGCTCAGCTCCCGAGGCCTGAAGGCCGGAGCCTTCCGGTGATCTCGTGTGGGCCGATGAAGCCGATGAAGCCGATGAACCTGGTGAAGCCGATGAACCTGGTGAAGCCGATGAACCTGGTGAAGCCGATGACGCCGATGAAGCGGGCGTCCCCAGGGCGGCTGACGCCCCGAGGCTCACCAGGAACGAAGCAGCCAGCGCGAGGGCCAACCGCCGTCGCCACCATTTCGCTGGCACGACCGAGGCTACCGCTATTCAGTCGCCCTTAACACTTCGGACCGGTCTCTGTGTACTGCTCAGCAGCGCCTAAGCCGTAGTCGAGGGCGGGGCCGCCGACCCCCCCTCTCGTTTCTGGGGCAGGCTCACCCGACGCCCGGCCCGGCCGATGGCCCCGTGGGACACTCGAGCTGACGGCTCGGGGCCTACGCGGACTTCCGGCGCACGAACTCCGTAGGCAGGACGACGTGCTCGGGTTCGCTCGAGCGGCCTTCCATATGGTCGTCCAGGATGCGCAGCGCCTCCATGGCAATGTCCTCGCACGGATGGCGCACGGTGGTGAGGGGCGGGTCGGCCAATGTGGCTGCCACCGAGTCGTCGAAGCCGGCCACCGCGACGTCTTCCGGTACGCGCTTGCCCGCCTCCCGCAACGCCGCCATGGCACCGAGCGCCATCAGGTCCGAAGCTGCGAACAGGGCGTCGATGTCGCCATGGCGAGCCAGGATCTTCTGGGCGCCCACCCGACCGCTCTCCAGCGACCAGTCCCCCTCCGCGACCAGGCCGGCCTGGAACCTCCGGCCGACGGCTTTTTTGTAGCCTTCGAACCGGTCTCGCCCACCGCTGGTGTTGAGCGGGCCGGTCACCGTGGCTATGCGCGAACAGTGGCGGCCGACCAGGTAACTGACGATCCCGTAAGCAGCGGCGTCGTCGTCGATGGCCACCCATGACAGCTCGCTTTCGTAGCCGAGCGGCCGGCCGATGACGACGAGTGGCAGCCGGCTTTGGACCAGCCGGGCCAGCAAGGGTTCGTCCGCGTGAGGCAGGGCGAGGAGGGCACCGTCTACGTGCCCGGCGCTCAGGTAGTTGCCGATAAAGATCTCCTCTTCTGTATCTTCCGCCGCGGTCAGGAGGAGGTGGCGGCCCCGGCGGCGGAGCTCTTTACCGAATACCGAAACGAACAAAACGTAGTTCGGGTCTTCGAAAATGTGTTCCTGGTGCTCGGAGATAACGAACGCCACCGAGCCCGTCCGACCGGCGGCGAGGTTTCGCGCCGCCTGGTTGACCGAATAACCGAGGGTTTCGATGGCGGCGTTGACCGTGGCGACGACGGAGGGCCTGACGTGGCGACCCCCGTTCAGGACCCGCGAAACGGTGCCTCGTGAGACGCCGGCGAACTGGGCCACGTCCTCGATCGTCGGCCGAACCGAGTGACGCTGCAGCTGCAGGCCCGGACGCGCTCTGTCGGTGGCGGGCCCGAGAGGCGACCGCTCGGCAGAAATGGCCATGGCGGCGAATCCTAGAGGGCCCAAGCCAGGGCCGTGACGAGCCCCGACGGTAGGCCCGGTGGTAGCGTCAGTGCCCGCGGGCGCGCTGGCGCCGGGCGTGACTTCCGAATGGTCGCCGCCTCTGCTACGTTGCCAAATTGTGGGATTGGGAGCGCTCCCAATAGGCCGGACCCGCCTCTCGAGGCGGCTCGTCCCCCACGCGCCATGGGGTCCCGACCAAATCGGGCCGAATAAGTCGGGAATCTCAACGAGGGGGTTACACATGAAATTCAGAAGGCTATTGTCAATGGGCGCGGCAGCCGCCACGCTCCTCGGGGTATTGGCTGGCACTGCCGCCACTGCCGCGGCGTCGCCGAAGGTCACGCTTACCTGGTGGACCTGGACGACCAACCCGCAAAAGGTCATCGCCAACTTCGAAAAGGCGTACCCGAACATCACCGTCAAGATGCCTCCCAGCTACGGCTCGGGCGGCACTTTCTACGCCAAACTCACGACGGCCATGGCCGGCGGCACCGGGCCCGATGTGACCCAGGTCGAGTTCGACCACCTGCCTCAGTTTATCGGCGCGCACGACCTGGTCAACATCGGCCAATACGTGTCGCAGTACAAAAGCGACTTCCCCTCCTGGACCTGGAACGAGGTTTCTCAGGGCAGCGCTGTCTACGCCATTCCCGAGGACATCGGGCCGATGGGGCTCATGTACCAGCCCGCTGTACTGAAGAAGTACAACCTGCCGGTGCCCGCCACCTGGGCGCAGTTCGCCTCGGACGCGGTGGCCCTCCACAAAGCTGACCCGAGCCAGTACCTCACCTACTTCGCCCCCAACGACGCCGACGTCCTGGAGTCGTTGTTCTGGCAGGCCGGGGCGTTCCCCTATCAGTTCGAGGGGAACGGGAGCTGGAAGATCAACCTCGACGGCCCCATCGAGCAAAAGGTCATGAACTTCTGGGGGACGTTGGTCAAAGAGGGCGCTGTCGCCGTTGACAACGACTTCACCGCCGACTGGGGCCACCACATCGCTGCTGACCGCTACGTCTCCATGGTCGGCGCGGGATGGTCGCCCACCTACATGGTCGACGCCTACCTGCCCGCTGGTTCCACTCAGCAGTGGGCCGTGACGCAGATGCCCCAGTGGACCGCGGGTTCCCATGCCGCCGCCAACTGGGGAGGTTCCACCAACGCCGTGACGAAGGATGCTCCGGCGAGCGTGGTGAAGGACGCCGCCCTGTTCGCCGCCTTCATTAACACTTCCAAGAGCGGCCTCAGCGTCGATGAAAGCCCCGCCACACCGGCCGGCGGAGGCCGCGGGCTCTTCCCGGCCGCGCTGGCCCGGGCCAGCGTGCCGGCGTTCTCGGCCGCCGTCCCCCATTTCAGCGGGAACATCAATGCCCAGTTCTCCACCTTCGCCAACAACGTGCCGACGAAGTTCGAGTGGAGCCCCTGGGACACCGAGTTCGGCAACTTCGTGATCACGCAGATGGCCGCCGCCGCGGCTGGCAAGGAGAGCTGGTCCAAGGTGCTCACGACCACCCAGTCCCAGCTCGTTTCCTACGCCCAGTCCGCCGGCTATTCCGTAAGCGGCTAAGCCAAATTCACAGGCCGAAGGCGGGGGAGCAAACACCTCCCCCGCTAGGCCCTCCGATCGCGACCGCAGTGTAAATTGCTTCTAAACAGGGAAGGGGGCTGATGTGACGACAGAAACGGCCGGGGCCATTCCGCTGCAGGGGACCGGCACGTTGGTAGGGAGCGGCTCCATAAGGCCCCAGCGCCGGTTGAAAGTAGCTCAGGGGCGGGCCGGGTTCGGGATGACGGTACCGTTCCTCGTCCTCTTCGCCCTCTTCTTTGCCGGGCCGCTGGTGTACTCGGTCGTCCTCTCGCTCCGTTCCCCTTTGACCGGCGCATTTAGCGGTCTGCTCAATTACCGCACGGTTTTCCACAACGGCGAGTACTGGAGCGGCGTTGTCCGCATGCTCTACTTCGGCGCTATCCAGGTCACCTTTATGATCGGCCTGGCTATCGGCCTCGCCTTGTTCCTCGACAGCCCCTATTGCCGGGGCCGAAGAACGTTTGCCCTCGTTTACTTCCTGCCCTTCGCCGTGCCCGGAGTAATCGCGGCGATCATGTGGGGTTTCCTGCTCCAGCCCGACCTCAACAGCGCGCTCAAGGTGCCCCACACACCTGGGGCTGACCTCGGGCGCGGTCCAGCCGCTCGACTACCGCTTGTCCCTGTATGCCATCATGCTGATCGTCACATGGGAGTTCACCGGCTACAACATGACCATCCTGCTGACCAGCCTGACCACCGTGCCTCATCAGGTCATCGAAGCAGCCAAGATCGACGGGTGTTCCGAGCTGGCGATAGCCGCCCGGATCAAACTCCCTCTCGTTCGCAGGACGGTCATTTTCATAGTTATCCTCTCCATTATCGGCACCCTGCAACTGTTCAACGAGCCGGTGATCCTCAACAATATTGCCTCGATCGGCAACAGCTTCACGCCTAACCAGATCATCTACAACACCGCCTTTTCGTTCGGCAACGAGGAACTGGCGGCGGCTCAATCCGTCATATTGGCGGCGATCACCATCGTGGCCACGGTGGTGTTCTTCACCGCAGTCCGGCGAAAAATGGACCCTTTCGCCGTAACCAGGGGGCGCTGAGCAGATGGCAGTAGCCACGCAGACCCGGCAACACGGTAAGGCTGCGCCCCCGGCGGGTAAGCGGTTCTCGTTCCGGCTGAAAACGACCATCGGGACGGCTTTTCTCCTGGTCGCGGCGCTGTACGTGGTGGCCCCTCTGTACTGGTTGGTCATTTCTTCCACCAAGAGCACCCCGCAACTGTTCTCCACGTCGACCTTCCTGCCGCCGGCGGACCTGTCCTTATGGGCGAACCTGAAGTCGGTTTTCACCTATAACGGCGGCGACTTCAAATGGTGGTTCGTGAACTCGGTCATCTACGCCACCGCCACCGCCTTCTTTGCCACTTCGGTCTCCACCCTGTGCGGCTATGGCCTGGCCAAGTACAAGTTCAAAGGCCGACGACCGATTTTCGGGCTGGTAGTGGGGTCGTTGATGGTCCCGGCGACGGCCCTCGTAGTTCCTATATTCCTCTTGGAACACGACATGCACCTCACCAACACCTACCAGGGGGTGATATTGCCGCTGATGGTGTACCCCTTCGGGGTGTACTTCATGTCGATCTACTGCGCCGAGGCCGTACCGGACACGCTGGTGGACTCGTGCCGCATCGATGGTGCCGGCGAGCTGCGCACGTTGTGGAAGATAGGCCGGCCCATCCTCATGCCCGGCATGGTGACGCTATTCCTGTTGTCGTTCATCGGGACCTGGAACAACTACTTCCTCCCGCTGGTCCTTCTGGGGACCGAGACCCGGTTCCCGCTCACGGTGGGCCTGTCCGCCTGGTCGACCGAACTCAATATCGCGGGTGCCGGCCAGCCGCTATACCCAGAGGTGATCCTGGGTTCGCTGATCTCCGTCCTCCCGATGCTCATCCTCTTCCCCTTCTTGCAGAAGTACGTGGCCAGGGGTCTCACTTTCGGGGCGGTCGCCGGTGAGTGAACGCACCCGCTACGGCGGGGACTACAACCCGGAGCAATGGCCCCGCCCGGTGTGGGACGAAGACGTCCGGCTGATGGGGGAGGCGGGCGTGGACCTGGTGACCGTAGGGGTCTTCTCCTGGGCGGAACTGGAGCCGGAGGAAGGGATTTTTTCTTTCGGGTGGCTGACAGAACTACTCGACCTCCTCGGCGGGGCCGGGATCGGCGTCGACCTGGCCACCCCCACCGCGTCGCCGCCACCCTGGCTTTCGACCCTCTACCCCGATGTCCTCCCCGTCAATGCGGCCGGGGCGCGCTATAGCACACGGCAGCCGTCAGCATTTCTGCGTTTGCAGCCCGACGTACCGGGTCATGGCCCGGCGCATTGTCGAGCGCCTGGCCGACGAAGTCGGCCACCACCCGGCCATAGAAATGTGGCACCTGAGCAACGAGTACGCCTGCCACGTCCCGTACTGCTATTGCGACCACCACGCCCGGGCCTTCCGGCTCTGGCTCGAGCGGCGCTACGGTTCCGTGGGAGCGCTCAACGAGGCGTGGGGGACGGCTTTTTGGAGCCAGCGCTACAGCGACTTCACCGAGGTGATGCCGCCGCGGATGACACCCACATTTGTCAACCCCGCTCAGGACCTGGATTATCGTCGTTTCAGCAGCGACGCCTTTTTGGACGAGGCGCTCGAAGAGCGGGCCACGCTGAAGGACAGCCGTCCCGAGCTGCCCGTGACCACCAACTTCATGGGGTTCTTCAAACCGCTCGACTACTTCGGTTGGGCTTCCCACCTCGACGTGGCCTCGACGGACAATTACACGGACCCAGCCGACGCCGAGTGGGCCATGCAAAGTGCCATGCACTACGACCTCATCCGTTCGGTCAATAAGAAAATCCCGTGGATGGTCATGGAACAGACCAGCCAAAGAGTCAATTGGCGGCCGCACAACGCGGCCAAAATACCGGGGCAAATGCGGGCCATGAGCTACCAGGCGGTCGCTCGCGGGGCCACCGGGGTGCTCTTTTTCCAATGGCGAGCGTCGCGGGCGGGGGCGGAAAAGTTCCATTCGGCCATGCTTTCCCACTCCGGGGTGGCGTCCCCGGTCTGGGCCGAGGTGGCCGGGCTCGGCCGTGAACTAGCCCGGCTGGGCTCGTTCGACGGCGCCGCTGTGGAGGCCCGGGTGGCGCTCCTTTTCTCGTGGCCGAACTGGTGGGCCATCGAAGCGCCCGCGCAGCCGGCGAACGACCTGAAGCTCGACGAGCAGCTGACCTGGATGTACCGGCCCCTGTACAACAATGGGATCACGGCCGATTTTTGCCGTCCTGACGAAGCGTTGGCGACTTACCACGCCGTCCTTGTCCCCAGCCTCTACCTGATCAGTGAAGCCGAAGCGGCCAACGTGGTGTCGTACGTGGAGCAGGGTGGCACCGCTGTCGTGTCGTTCTGGTCAGGCATCGTCGACCCTAACGACGCCGTCTACCTCGGCCCCTACGGCGGGCCGATGCGCCCCCTCATGGGCTGTGACGTACTCGAAGTGGCGCCCCTGCCCGCCGGAGAACTTTTAGAGGTGGAATGGGAAGACGGCACCAGGACCAAAGCCACTTTCTGGGTCGATATTGCCGCGGAAGGCAACGGCCGTGTCATTGCCCGCATTGCGGACGGGCCCTGGGCGGGGAGGCCGGCGGTGGTCGAAACGAGCTACGGCGAGGGGCGGGCGTACTACTTGGGCGACACGGCTCGACGCCAGCGGCCTGGCCCGGGTCTATGCCAGGGTGGGCGCGCTCTCGAACGAGGACGAGTTGGCCGCGTCCACGCCCGGGGTGGAGCGCGTCGTGCGGGCGTCGGCCAGCCACACCTACGAGTTCCTGATCAACCACTCCGGCGACGAGCGGCAGGTGGCGGTGGCGGCGGGCGGGTTCGAGCTTCTCTCCGGCCGTGACCTAGATGCCAAAGTGACGCTACCTTCGATGGGCGTGGCCATCGTGCGCCGCCCGGGGAACGGCTCGATTGGCTGACGACTGGCAGGACCATCTGGTCCTGGAGCGGCGGCCGGCTCTCGCCCCGGACGGCGTTCGTGCCCTTTGCCGAGGTAAGGGCGGCGCGGTCGCACGACCCGGCGCTGTCGGCCGCTTTCCGCTCGTTGTCCGGGCACTGGCGGTTCCACTTGGCGCCCCGGCCCTCGGCCGTGCCGGCAGGCATTTGCCCGGCCCGATTATTCGGTCGAAGGCTGGGACGAGATCCCGGTGCCGTCGCACTGGCAGCTCCAGGGCTACGGACGGCCGCAGTACACCAATGTGGCCTACCCCTTCCCGGTCGACCCGCCCCGCGTCCCTTCCGAGAACCCGACTGGTTGTTATCGCCGGGACGTACACGTCGAGCCGGCCTGGCTGGACGCCGGGTCGGTCGTGCTGCGTTTTGAGGGCGTCGACAGTGCCTTTCACGTTTTTTGGAACGGGGAGCCCGTCGGCTACAGCCAGGGCAGCCGGCTGCCGTCGGAGTTCGACGTGACGCGGGTGGCTGGGGTGGGCCGCAACGTCCTGGCCGTCCAGGTCTACCAGTGGTCGGACGGAAGCTACCTGGAGGACCAGGACATGTGGTGGCTGTCGGGGATCTTCCGCGACGTTTCGTTGCTGTGGCGACCGCCGGTGCACCTGGCCGACGTGGTCGTAGATGCTCCGTACGACGTCGGCACGGGCGGCGGCGAGGTCGTCTGCTCGGCCACGGTGGCAGGAGCGGGCGACGACAGGGCACAGCCGGCCGTCGAGGTCGAACTGTACGACGGAGACCAGCGCATCGCTGGCGGCCGGGCCCACGTCGTGGATGGCCAGGCCAACGTCCGGCTGCGGTGCGGGTCAGTGAAGCCGTGGTCGGCTGAGCGGCCCCGGCTGTACGAAGCGGTGGTGTCGCTCAAGGACGGCGACGGTGCCCTGGCCGAGGTCGTAGCCATAAGGGTCGGCTTTCGCCACATCGAGCGCCGGGACGGGAGGTTCTTCTTCAACGGGTGCCCGATCACGTTGCGCGGCGTCAACCGGCACGAGTTCCACCCTGACCACGGGCGGGCCGTTCCACCCTCGTCCATGGAGTTCGATGTCCTCGAAATGAAGAGGCGCAACGTGAACGCCGTTCGCACCGCCCACTACCCTCCGGACCCTCGGTTCCTGGACCTGTGCGACCTACACGGGTTGTACGTCATCGACGAGGCCGACCTGGAGTGCCATGGCTTTTTCCGGGCCGGTGACCAGGACCGTCTTTCCAACGACGCCTCCTGGCTTCCTGCCTATCTCGACCGCCTCGAGCGTATGGTGGCGCGGGACCGGAACCACCCCAGCATCCTGTTCTGGTCGTTGGGCAACGAATCGGGCTGCGGGAGCAATCACGTCGGCATGGCCCAGCGGGCCCGTGAACTCGACCCGACCCGGCTGATCCACTACGAACGCTGCCCAGGGGCCGAGATGGCCGACGTTTACGGGTCCATGTACACGCACCCCGATGACCTGGCCGCACTAGGCCGGCGGTCCGAGTTGGACAAGCCCCACCTGCTCAGCGAGTACGGCCATGCCATGGGCAATGGGCCGGGGAGCCTGAAGGAGTACTGGGAGATAATCGAGCAGTACCCGAGGCTGCAAGGCGGCTTCGTGTGGGAGTGGCTCGACCACGGCCTGCCCTTCCCTGGAGGTTGGCGGCCGGGTGCCTTCGGTTACGGCGGGGACTTCGGCGACGACCCCAACGACGGGAACTTCGTGATAGACGGTTTGCTGTTCCCCGACCGCCAGCCGTCACCGGCCCTGGCCGAACTGGCCAAGGCCCAGCAACCGGTGGACATCGCCTTGCTGGGGCCCGAAGGAAAGCTGGAGCTCCGCAATCGTTACGACTTCCTCTCGCTTTCTCATCTGGAAGGCAGCTGGTCTCTGTTCGACGACGGCGTGCTGGCGGCCGAGGGCGACCTGGGGCTGCTGTCGGCCGGGCCGGGGTCGACGCAGACGGCACTCGCGGGCCCGTTGCCGGGTGTGGCCGGCGAAGCGGTGTTCGAGGTCTCGCTGAGGGCCCGGCACGCCTCAGCCTGGGCGCCGGCCGGCTTCGAGGTGGCGTGGGAGCAGTTCGTGCTCCCGGCCCGCCTGCCCGGCGGCCTGCCCGGCGGGGGAGCATGGACAGAGGGAGCATGGACAGAAGACGACCCGGACGACCTCGAAGGCCGTGGCCGCCGCGACGGCGCGGACAGGGCCAGCCACCCAGGCCAGCGTCCGCAATTGGAGGAGCACCCCGACGGCCTGGTGGTCTCCGGCCCCGGCTGGCAGGCGCGCTTCTCCGCAGGCTGGCTCACCTCGTGGACCGTCTCCGGAGCCGAGCTCGTCGACCGGGCGCCCCAGCTCGAGCTGTGGCGGGCGCCGACTGACAACGACCGCCTGGCTTTGTGGGTGCCGGCAGCGGCTAAGGAGTGGGCCGAGTACGGCCTTCATCACTTACAGCACCGGGTATGCGCCGTGGCCGCCCGGAGCACTGACGGCCAGGTCGAGGTGGACGTGACCACGCGGGTCGCTCCTCCTGCCCTGGCTTGGTGCGTGCGGTGCACCTACCGCTACCTTTTCGACGCTGACGGGAGGCTGGCCATCGTGGTCGAGGGGGATATCGAGGGCGACGGTCCTTCCACCTTCGGCCGGGTCGGGCTGACCATGGCGATACCCCAGAGCTTCGGGGAAGTGAGCTGGTACGGCCTGGGGCCGCACGAGACCTACCCCGACTCGATGGCGGCCGGCCGAGCGGGACGGTACCGGGCCGCGGTCGAGGAGCTGGAGACGCCGTACGTCATGCCCCAGGAGAACGGCCACCGCAGCCAGGTGCGGTGGTGCCAGTTCTCAGACGGCCACCGTGGGGTGGTGGCGGCAGGAAGACCGCTGTTTGGGTTCAGCGCCCACCGTTGGTCGACGGCCGCCCTGGCCGCCGCCACGCACCGCGACGAACTGGTGCCCGAGCCCCGTACCTGGCTGCACTTCGACCATCGCCAGCACGGCTTGGGATCGGCCGCCTGCGGGCCGGGGCCGCTGGACCAATATGTGCTGAAGAGCGGGCCTTTCCGCTTCTCGGTCGGTTTGTGGCCGGTCTCACCGCTGGCTCTCGACCCGGGGCCGGCGGCCCGGGTGCTGAAGGACTTCGTGGGGCGGGCCAGCTCGGCCCGCTAGGTGCGCGGGCGAGGTGAGGTAGGCCGGGCGGGGAGCTCGTTTGCTCGTTTCCTCGTTTCCCGCCCCGGCGTCGGTCAAAGCGTCGAAAGGTGGTCACGTCGAGGCCCGGCGACCCGTCGCCGTGTCCATTTGTCGACGCACGACCCGAGCTACCTACGACATCTATCCGGAATCCGTAGATAGATGGTCACGGCGGCACCTGCTCCGCCCAGAACGGCCCGCCCAGAACTAACCGCCACCCCTCAACCGCCGGCCCTCAACCGCCGGCCCTCAACTACCCGGGTGAGCCTGGGGGCCGGGACGGGCCGGGACGGGCCGGCACTGAAGCCGGCTGCGGTGTCTCGCTGGGCGTGCTCCCTGCACTGCCGGCCGCGGTGCCGGCGCTGCCGCGCAACACGATGGGGTCGATCAGGAGCTGCTCGCTCCCCGGGGTCGCCGGCGCCTGATCGCCGTCGTAGTAATGCAGTATGCGCAGGCGGTACCAGATGGCCATCGTGTCGAGTAGCGACCGGTAGACCGAGCGCCAGGACACCGTGCTCGTGAACTGGTGCCGCAACCGGATGGGGGCTTCGAGGAACCGCTTGTAGCCGAGGCGGCGGGCAATGACGAACAACTCGAGGTCGAAGGCGAAGCGTTTCTCCAGCATTCGGGGCAGCACGGCGGAAAGGACGTCCCGTCTTACGAGCTTGATGCCTGTTTGCGTGTCCCGGATGTTCAGACGGAACCCGATACGCACCACTTGCTGATAGCCCCACGAGTAGACCCGTCTCAGGAATGGGTACTCGACCTCCGACAGCGGGTGACGCTTGCTCCCGAGGATGATGTCGGGGCTGTACAGCCGCACCATCGTCTGGAAAGAGTCGAGCAGGATCGGGTCGAGGTCCCCGTCCGCGTCGATGAAGCCGAGATAGCGCCCCGAGCCTTTGGCCAGCCCGATCCGCAGGGCGGCGCCTTTGCCCTGGTTCTGCGCCAGCACGATGTTGGTGAGCTGAGGCCGGCCGGCCAGCGCCGCCTCGAGTTCCCGGTCACTGCCGTCGGTCGACCCGTCAGAAACGGCTATCACTTCGTACGACGCCCCGGAGGCGTCGAGGACCGACAGCAGCCGCTCGATGGTGGGGACAAGCAGCTGCCCCGGGTTGTAGTACGGGACGACGACGGTCAAGTCGAGGTTGGCGTCCAGGAGGGCCAGGTTGGCTTGCTCGATCAGGTTGTCGCGGGGCAGCTCGGCCCGGCCCCAGGCGATGACGAGCATCCCGGCGCAGGCCGACGAGGTGGCGACGACTACGACGATGGCGATCTCCGTCATCGAGTGGTGCCAGATACTGGTGCCGATGATGACGACCAGGATCGCCGGCCAGCACAGGGCCGCCACCAGGCGGTTCCCCCGGGCCAAGTGGTAATGCAAGAGCACCATGACCAGGCCCAACAGGGCGCCGCTGAAGCTCAGGAGCCCGACGATGCTGGCCGCGGCGGCGTAGTCGGCCCCGAAGAACGCTTTTACCGTCCCCGTGGCAAAGACGCTCACCAGGACGGCGGCCGCGAAGCCCATCGTCGCTACCGCCGTCGACCCAAGGGCCAACATGAGCCGTTGGTTGGGCCGGCTGTCCGGCCCGACGACGCGAGGCACGTCCGAACCGACCAAGCGGGGGAAGGTGAGGGCGGCCACCGCTCCCGGGCGCCAGCAGGGCTATTTGGGCCACGGTGGCCGCCGCCGCGTACCAGCCCGAAGCGTCGCCGGCCAGCCAGTGCCGGGCCAGTATGACGTCTATCGCCGTCAGCAGCCAGTAACCGGTGAAGGCAACGGCGGCCCATTTGGCTTCGCCCCACCTGAGGCGCAGAGGGGCCGGGCCGGCCGCCTCCGTCCCAGCAGCCGTCCCCGTCCCCGTCCTCGTCCCGGTTGCCGCCTCCTCTGTCGCAGCCTCCGCAGCCGTCTGCGGCGCCGATGCATCGGGCCGATCGAGGAACCCCCTCAAACCGAACAGCACTATCACCGCGGTAACCAATTCGCCCCAGACCATGGCCACGAAGGCGCCATTGAGCCCGTCGCCATGGCGGACCAGCAGGATCCCGAGCACGATCCGCACGACGACCCCGCCGATGAGGCCGGTGGCCAGGAGGCGAAGGCGACCCTGGCCCACGAGGACGCCCTTGGGTACGACGCTGACGCCAACGGGCAACGCGTAGGCGCCGAGTAGCAGGGCGCTGGTGATCGACGGCAGGTGCAGGAACCGCTCTACCAGGGGAGACACCGCCAGCAGGAGCAGGCAAACGCCGAGCCCCCACGCACTTGCCCGTACCAGCAATGGCCGGGCGGCGACGCTGGCCTCCCTCCGGTTGGTCCGGGGCCTAGAGCGCGTCCCACAGCTACCTGCAGCGCGTTGGCGGGCACCTCGAACAGCAGCGTTACCCCCGCCAAGGCGGCGAGGGCGCCGAAGACGGCCGGGCTGGCCGAACGAGCCACCAGTACGAGGTAAGCGAAGCTCCCCAGGTTGACGGCCAGGGTGACGGCGGCCACTGTCAACCGGCGATGCTCCCGCCGGTCTCGTTGCGGCTGACCCTTGCCTGTCATCGGCTCGTTTCCCTCGCCTGGAGATCGTTCAACAACCTACGATCTATGTAACGGATAAAGAGCAGCCGCGGTTTGCGCCCGGACCGACGCTGGCTATACTGGCCCGGCTGTCTAACTGACGTCCATGGCAGCCCGGTGCCCAGTGGCAGCGGGGACACCATGGCACATCATTAAGAAAGCTCCGCCCGGGTGTCCCGAGCGGAGCGTGCCGCGTGTAAGAGGACAGGATGCCTGCGAAGGCCCCACGAAAATCGATCGTCGGCGAGAAGGTCGGCATGACCCAAGTCTGGGACGAGAGCCAAAGGTCAGTCGCGGTCACGGTTGTGCGGGTCACACCAGTCCGCGTCGTCCAGGTGAAAACGCCCGTGGCCGATGGCTACTCGGCGGTCCAGGTGACGTACGGGTCCAGGCCGCCCAATACCATCAACAAGCCACTGACCGGCCACTACGCCAAAGCGAGGGTCGACCCGGGACGCGCTCTGGTCGAGCTGCGGGTGGAGGACAGTTCCACATACTCGGTCGGCCAGGAACTCGGCGTAGACATCTACGCCGCGGGCGACAAGGTCGACGTAACTGCTTCGAGCAAGGGCCGGGGCTTCGCCGGCAGCATGGAGCGCCACAACTTCAAGGGCCAGGGAGCCAGCCACGGTAACCATAAGCACCATCGGGCACCGGGTTCGATCGGCGCTTGCGCCACCCCGGCCAGGGTGTTCAAAGGCACCCGGATGGCAGGCCGGCTCGGCAACGAGAGGGTCACCACCCTCAACCTCGAGGTCGTCTCGGCGGACGCTGAGCGCAACCTGCTCCTGCTGAAGGGAGCGGTCCCCGGGCCGCGGGGTGGCCTTGTGTTCATCCGCGAGGCCGTGAAGGGGGCGAAGTGACTGATACCGAGGCCAGACCATCTGTGCTCGAGGTGCGGTCACAGCAGGGTTCCGTCACCGCCACCGTTGAGCTCGACCCGGCCATTTTTGCCGTAAAGCCCAACGTGCCCCTTCTGCACCAAGTGGTGACTGCTCAATTGGCGGCGGCCCGTGCCGGCACCCAGAGCACGAAGACGAGAGCCGAGGTCAGAGGGGGTGGGGCCAAGCCTTACCGCCAGAAAGGGACCGGCCGCGCCCGGCAAGGCAGTACCCGAGCTCCGCACTACGCCGGCGGCGGCGTCGCTCTGGGGCCCAAGCCCCGCAGCTACCGGCAGCGCACGCCCCGCAAGATGGTCCAGCTCGCCCTCCGGGGAGCTTTGTCAGACCGCGCCGCTTCGGGTCACGTCGCAGTGGTGGAGAGCTGGGTGTGGGATGTACCCAGCACGAAAGACGCGCAGGCGTCTCTCTCTACACTGGGACTGACGGGACGTGTGCTCGTAATCCTGGCGCGCGACGAGCAACGCGCTTATAAGTCCTTTCGCAACCTCCCGGGAGTCCACCTCTCCCTGGATTCGGAGCTGGCCGCTTACGACGTGCTCTGCTCGGACTGGGTCGTGTTCACGCGTAAGACGCTCCCCGGCAACAACACCTGGGGTGAAGCGCCCGTCGCGACTGCAAGGACCGAGCCGACAGTAGAGACCGCCGCGCAGGACGCCGGAGCCGGGGTAGAGCCTGGCGAGCAGGCCACTGCGGCCGGCGCCGCCGGGACTGAGGCCCCCGAGGACGACGCCCCCCAGGACGACGCCGCCCAGGACGACGCCGCCCAGTCCGTTGCCCCCCAGGCCGTCGCTCCCGAAGTCTCAGAAGCCGATGAGACCGGAACGGAGGAGCAACCTGATGCATGACCTCAGGGACGTAATAATCAGGCCGGTCGTATCCGAGAAGTCGTACTCCCTCAGCGAAAAGGGCGTGTACATCTTCGTCGTCCCGCCTGAGACCAACAAGATCGAGATCCGCCGTGCGGTCGAGAAGATTTTCAACGTCAAGGTCATCAAAGTCAACACCTTGAACCGTTCCGGCAAGCGCAAGCGCAACCGCCGCCAGTCGACTTTCGGCAAGAGGCCGGACACGAAACGGGCCGTGGTGACCTTGCAAGCTGGCCAATCGATCCCGCTGTTCGAGACAAGCTGAGGGTACTGAATGCTGCGTTCACGAAAGCCCACCAGCGCCGGCCGTAGGTTTCAGACCGTCTCCGCTTTTACCGAGATCACGACGGGACGCCGTGAGCGTTCTCTCACAGTGCCCAAGCCGGGGACCGGCGGGCGCAACTCATACGGGCGGAAAACAGCCCGTCACCGCGGCAGTGGCCACAAGCGTCAGTACCGGGTGGTGGACTTCAAGCGATCGAAGGATGGCGTCCCGGCCACGGTCGCTTCGATCGAGTACGACCCGAACCGTAACGCCCGTATCGCGCTGCTCCACTATCACGACGGCGAAAAGCGTTACATTCTGGCGCCGAACCGCTTGTCCGTCGGCGACGTCCTGCGCAGCGGGCAAGGGGCCGAGATCCGGCCGGGCAACGCCATGCCGATGCGGTATATCCCGGTAGGTTCGGTCATCCACAATGTGGAACTGAAGCCAGGCGGCGGCGGCAAGCTGGCCCGCAGCGCCGGTTCGAGCGTGCAACTCGTGGCCAAGGAGGGCGACTTTGCCACCCTGCGCCTCCCCTCGACCGAAATGCGCCGCGTCCCCATCGATTGCCGCGCCACTCTCGGCGAAGTCGGTAATGCGGAAGCGGAGCTGATAAAGATCGGCAAAGCGGGCCGCAACCGCTGGAAGGGCGTGCGCCCCCAGACCCGGGGTGTGGCCATGAACCCCGTCGACCATCCGCTGGGCGGCGGCGAGGGCAAGTCCTCCGGTGGCCGCCACCCTGTTTCCCCGTGGGGCCGTCCCGAAGGGCGCACCCGGCACGCCCATCGGCCATCCGACCGTTTGATTATCCGTCGCCGCCGGGCCCGCGGCGCCAGGAGGTAAGGCGATGCCCCGGAGCCTCAAGAAAGGCCCCTTTGTGGACGGGCACCTGCTGCGCAAGGTCGATGACCTCAACAGCAGGAACGAAAAGAGGGTCATCAGGACCTGGTCCCGACGCTCGACGATCATCCCGGACATGGTTGGCCACACCATCGCCGTGCACGACGGCCGCAAGCACGTGCCGGTGTACGTGACCGAGTCGATGGTCGGCCACAAGCTGGGCGAGTTTGCCCCGACGCGGACGTTCCGCTACCACGCCGGCCAGGAACGGCAAGGAAAGCGCTGATGCCTGGCCCGAAGACAAACGAGCGCGAAGGCACCCGTGCCGTACTGCGCTACGTCGGCGTGAGCCCTTACAAGTTGCGCCAGGTCATCGATGCGATCCGGGGCAAGCCGGTCGAGGAAGCAGCCGACCTGTTGAGGTTCGTAGAAAGAGACGCCGCCATCATCGTCGACAAGCTCCTCCATTCGGCCGTCGCCAATGCCGCCACCAACGACCACCTCGACCCGGAAGAGCTGTTTGTGTCGGCGTGCTATGTCGACGAGGGCCCCACTGCCAAACGGTGGAGGCCGCGAGCCCGGGGTCGCGCCACGCGGATCCGCAAGCGTTCGAGCCACATAACCATCATCGTGAGCCGGCTCCCCGAAGAACGGTTGTCGAGGCTGCAAGCTCGCCGCCGGGCCGAAAACCTGGCCATGCGGGCACGCCGGGTCGAGGCCACTCGCCGCGCCCGCCCGGGTGCTGAGGAAGCCCAGAACCGTCGCGAGCGCCGCCATCCCGAAACCATTGCCGCCGCTGAGGAAACGCCGGTTAGTGAAGAGAGGCCCGAGACGGAGGGAACGACCTCCGCCGAGCAGGCTCTCCTGAGCGAAGTGGCCGACGAAGAGGCTGCTGAGGCCGATGAGGCCCATGAGGGTCAGGCCGAGAGCGAGGCGCCAACTGCCCCCGAGGCCGGAGGGACCAGCCCGACGACGGCTGCCGCCGAGGCCGTAACGGACGAAGCCCAGGCCGCCGAGCAGCCCGAGCCCGAAGTCGAAGCGAGCCCCGCCGAAGAGCCCGATGCAGAGGCGGCTTCGGGCGCCCAGGACAGCGCCGTCGAAGCCGAAGACTCGACCGCCGGCCAGCACGGCGAACTCGCACAAGAGCCCGGAACAGACGAGCCCGGAACAGACGAGCCCGGAGCAATCGAGCCAGGAAGCAAACGAGAAGGACACTTAAGCAGATGGGCCAGAAGGTAAACCCGTACGGGTTCCGCCTCGGGACCACCACGGACTGGAAGTCAAGGTGGTTCACCGATCGTGAGTACCAGAACTACCTGATCGAGGACATCCATATCCGGGAGTACCTCAACCGGGAGCTCGAACGGGCGGCTGTTAGCCGAGTGGAGATCGAGCGCACGCGGGACCGTCTGCGTGTCGATGTTCATACGGCTCGGCCCGGGATCGTGATCGGCCGCCGCGGGGCGGAAGCCGACAGGCTGCGCACCAAGCTGGCGGAGATTACGAAAAACCCCAAGGTGACGCTCAACATCCAGGAGATAAAGCAGCCGGAGCTCGACGCCGCTTTGATGGCCCAAGGCATTGCCGATCAACTGGCGGGGCGGGTTAGCTTCCGGCGGGCCATGAAACGCACCGTCCAAACGGTCCAGAAAGCGGGCGCCATGGGTGTCCGGGTGCAGTGCTCGGGCCGCTTGGGCGGCGCTGAAATGTCACGGCGGGAGTCGTACCGCGAAGGTCGTGTCCCCCTGCACACCCTGCGGGCGGACATCGATTACGGCTTTCGCGAAGCCAAGACGACGTACGGCCGCATCGGGGTGAAGGTCTGGATCTACAAAGGTGACGTCCTGCCGTACAAGACCTCGAGCGAAGACAAGATCAGCCGGGAGGCGGCCATGGCGGTGGGCGAGGCCTCTGGTCTCGGCGGCACGCGCCGGGTAGTGTCCGCCGGTGGCGGGCGACGGCGGCCGGAGATGGGTGAGCCCGGGGCCACACCGGCGGTGGTTTCGCCCGAACAGGAACCATCGGCCGCTCCCGAACGCGAGATCGTCCAGGTCGACCCCGAGCTGGAAAGGCTCTTGCAGGAAGAGGAAGAGATCGAACGCCGCACCCGGGGCGAGCACCACGAGACGCCTCATTTCCCGAGGGATTAGTCAGACATGTTGATGCCCCGGAAGGTAAAGCACCGCAAACAACAGCGCGGGCGCATGGACGGTATGGCCAAAGGTGGCACAGAGGTCACTTTTGGCGATTACGGGATCCAGGCGCTGGAGCCGGGCTGGATAAGTGCGCGCCAGATCGAGGCTGCCCGTATTGCCATGACCCGGCACGTCCGGCGTGGTGGCAAGGTGTGGATCCGCGTCTTCCCGGACAAGCCCGTTACCGCCAAGCCGGCCGAAACTCGCATGGGTTCTGGCAAGGGGAACCCCGAGTTCTGGGTCGCTGTGGTGAAACCGGGCCGGGTCATGTTCGAGCTGGCGGGCGTCTCCGAGACGCTGGCTCGCTCGGCCATGGAGCGAGCCATCCAGAAGTTGCCCATAAAGGCGCGGTTTGTAAGCCGCGCCCACCAAGAGGAGATCGAGGTATAGATGGCCCGGGCCAGTGAGCTCAGGGAGCTGAACGACGAAGAACTGGCGCACCGCCTGGAAGAGGCGAGGGAGGAGCTGTTCTCCCTCCGTTTCCAGCTGGCCGTGGGCAAGCAGGACAACTCGGCCCGGCTCGGGTACGTTCGCCGCGAGGTGGCCCGGGTGCTCACGCTCCAGAACGAACGGCAGACGGGCCGCAGCCAGACGGCTGGCCCCAGCGCCGCCCAGTAAGCGAGCCAAACGGAAGGCAGCCGATTGATGGCCGATAACGAACCTGTACCCGAGGCCGAGACGACGGCGGCGGCCGTGAGCGGGGAAACGGGTAGCGCTCCGGCGACTTCCGGCCTCGGGGACGCCACCGCGGCCGAGAGCACCGCTCCGCCGGGAGCGGAGGCGGACACCGTGCCGGCCCCGGCCACGCCGCCGGTAAGCCCGGCCGCCAAAGCGGCCAGCCCCAAGGCGGCATCGGGATCTGCCAGCGGCCGGTCGGGTAAAGCGCCGGCCACCCCCGCCGATGCGCCCCGCACCACGAGGCGCAAGGTCCGCGAAGGCACGGTCGTTTCCAACGGGATGGAAAAGACGGCGGTCGTAGTCGTGATCGAGCGTGTCCGGCATCCCCGCTACGCCAAGACCGTGCAGCGTACGAAGCGCCTTTACGTCCACGACGAGACGAACGACGTGCGCGTAGGCGACCGGGTCCGCCTCATTGAAACCCGCCCGCTGTCGAAGTTGAAGCGATGGCGGGTTGAACGTGTGCTCGAACGGGCGCGCTGAGGAGGCCTCGATGATCCAGCAAGAAAGCAGGCTGCGCATCGCCGACAATTCGGGCGCCCGGGAGGTCCTCTGTATCAAGGTCCTGGGCGGGTCGCGGCGGCGGTACGCCTCGATCGGGGACATCTTCGTCGCCACCGTTAAGGACGCCATCCCCGGCGCCAATGTGAAAAAGGGCGACGTGGTGAAGTGTGTCGTGGTGCGGACGCGGAAAGAAAAGCGGCGACCCGACGGCAGCTACATCCGTTTTGACGAGAACGCTGCCGTCCTCATCAACGACCAGTTGCAACCGCGCGGGACGCGCATATTCGGACCAGTGGGCAGGGAGCTCAGGGACAAGCGCTTCATGCGCATCGTCTCGCTCGCCCCGGAGGTGTTGTGAGGATGAAAATCCATAAGGGTGACCAGGTCGTTGTCCTTTCCGGCAAGGACAAGGGCAAGCGGGGCGAAGTGTTGCGCGCCTTTCCGAAGACCGGTCACGTGCAGATAGAGGGTGTCCACCGGGTCAAGCGTTCCCAGAAGACAACCCAGATCCGAAAGCGGGCGGGGATCATCGACAAGGACCTGCCGGTGCCCGTCTCGATCGTGTCATTGATCTGCTCGAAAGAGCACACACCGTGCCGCGTTACCTACAAGTTTGCCGAAGACGGTACGAAGCAGCGGGTTTGTGCCCACTGTGGAGAGGTGGTCTGATGTCTCCTTCAGGTAAAGGCTCCCCCGGCAAGGGCGGCAAGGCCGGTGGCAAAGGGGGCGGCAAGTCGTCGAAGGGTTCGGCCCGCGGGCCGGCCGCTCCTCGCCGGACCGTCCCCGCCGCCCAGGGCGGTGGTCGGGGAGCAGGCGCAGGACGGGCTCCCGCGGCCGTAAAGGCGGCCCCCGGACGGCCGCCGCAGCCGAGCGAACCGCCCCGTCTCCGGGTTCTTTATAACCGCGAACTCCACAGCAACCTTCAGCGCCAGCTCGGGCTGCCCAATCCCATGCTCGTCCCTCGTATGGAAAAGATCGTCCTCAATATGGGTGTGGGTAGGGCCGTGGCCCAACCCACCCTCCTCGAGGGAGCGGTGCGAGACCTGACGATGATAAGCGGGCAAAGGCCGGTCGTTACCAAGGCCAAGAAATCCATCGCGGCGTTCAAGCTCCGCCAGGGCAACGCTATCGGCGCCAAGGTGACCCTGCGCGGTGACCGGATGTGGGAATTCTTCGACCGGCTGATCTCCCTGGCTATCCCCCGTATCCGCGACTTCAGGGGCCTGTCGCCGAAGGGCTTCGACGGCCGGGGCAATTACACGTTCGGGGTCAACGAGCAGTTGATTTTCCCCGAGATCGACTACGACAAGATCGACGCACCCCGGGGAATGGATCTCACGATCGTCACTACGGCCCGTACAGACGGGGAAGGCATGGCCCTCCTCGACGCTTTCGGCTTTCCTTTCCGAAAGGAAGGTGCGGCCTGATGCGACCCCCCACCGATTTATTTATGAGTGAGTCTTAGGAGCAACAACTACATGGCCAAAAAGGCTCTTGTTATAAAAGCGCAGCGCAAGCCCAAGTACAAGGTCCGGGCCTACACCAGGTGCCGGCGGTGCGGAAGGCCGCGTTCAGTACTGCGCAAGTTCGGGTTATGCCGCATCTGCGTGCGCGAGCTTGTCCACGCCGGCGAGATCCCCGGTGTCACCAAGTCGAGCTGGTAGGAGGCTGCGGTAGATGACGATGACCGACCCCATCGCAGACATGCTGACCAGGCTGCGCAATGCCAACGTGGCTCATCATGATGTGGTCAAGATGCCTTCTTCCAAGCTGAAGGAGGCGCTGGCCGCGATCTTGCTCCGCGAAGGCTATATCGCGGGCTTCCACGTGGTGAGCGATGAGACGCGGCCGGGCAAGTTTCTCGAAGTGACGATGAAATATTCCTCCGACCGCACTCGGACGATCTCGGGCCTACGCCGCGTTTCCAAGCCGGGCCTCCGTGTCTACACTGGTGCGGACAAGCTGCCGCGGGTGGTCGGTGGCCTTGGTGTGGCCGTACTGTCAACCAGCCAGGGGCTCATGACCGATCGCGAGGCCCGTAGGCGTCGGATGGGCGGCGAAATCCTCTGTTATGTCTGGTGATGGTTACTGTCTGGTGACAGTTATGCCTGTTGACCGGTACGCCGGTGCACGGGCTCACGTGAGTTGAGGAGCTTTGTATGTCTCGTATAGGGCGTAGCCCCGTACCGGTGCCCTCCGGGGTGAAGGTGCTGCTGGACGGTCGTTCGGTGACCGTAACCGGCCCGCGCGGCACGCTCAGCCACGAAGTGGCCGGTGATATTACCGTCCGCGAGGAGGGCCAGGTGCTAGTGGTCGAACGGCCCGACGACGAGCGGCGCAACCGTTCGCTGCACGGACTGACGCGCACCCTGGTGAACAACATGGTGGTCGGTGTGACCGCCGGCTTTTCCAAGGACCTGGAGATCGTCGGGGTCGGTTACCGCGCCACGCCCAAAGGCCCGGGGACCATCGAGTTAGCGCTGGGTTTTAGCCACCCTGTGACGGTCGAGGCGCCGGAGGGTGTGACTTTCGAGGTCCCGGCACCCACTCGCATCACGGTACGGGGCAGTGACAAGCAGGTCGTCGGCGAAGTTGCAGCCAGGATTCGCAAGCTCCGCAAACCCGAACCCTATAAAGGTAAGGGCGTGCGGTACGCGGGCGAAGTCGTCCGGCGCAAGGCCGGGAAGGCGGCGAAGTGAGCCACATGAGGTTGATATGAGCAACGCCAAGAGCAACCAGGCGGCTCGGGGCCGACGTCACCACCGGGTCCGCAAGAAGGTGAGCGGCACGCCCCAACGTCCCCGCCTGGCCGTGTTCCGGTCCAACCGCCACGTCGTGGCGCAGGTGATCGACGACATCTCCGGCCGTACTCTGGCCGCCGCCTCGTCGCTGGAGACATCGGTTAGGGGCGCGGGGGCCACGGGGAACCGTACCGCCGCAGCCGCGGTGGGCACGCTCGTGGCGGACAGGGCCAAGGCGGCTGGAGTTTCCAAGGTGGCATTTGACCGAGGCGGATTTTTGTACCACGGAAGAGTTGCAGCTTTGGCCGATGCGGCTAGAGAAGCCGGACTGGAGTTTTAGAAGATGGCCGAGCAGCAGCAGTACCAGGACCGAACCATCAAGGTCAATCGCGTCGCCAAGGTCGTGAAAGGCGGACGACGGTTCAGCTTTGCCGCGCTGATGGTTATCGGCGACGGGGCGGGCACCGTCGGCCTGGGCTATGGCAAGGCCAAAGAGGCCGGGCTGGCCGTCCAAAAGGGCATCGAGGAAGCCAAGAAAAGCCTCTTCAAGGTACCCCTGGCCGGTTCTACCATCACCCATCCCGTAATCGGAGAGGCCGGTGCGGGCCGGGTCCTCCTGAAACCGGCCGCTCCCGGCACCGGAGTCATCGCGGGCGGCGCCGCTCGTCCGATACTCGAGCTGGCCGGGGTCCACGACGTCGTGGCGAAGTCCCTCGGCTCCTCCAACAGCATCAATGTGGCCCAGGCCACGATGGCTGGGCTCCGGGCGCTCATGCGCCCCGACGAGGTGGCCCGCCGCCGGGGTCTTTCGCCCGAGGAAGTCACGCCCGCAGGAGTGCTGCGGGCTTATCAGGACGCTGAGCGGGCCCCGCGCCCGCCGTCTGAGGTCGCCTGATGGCTGAGGGACAGATCCAGGTCACGCAAGTAAAGTCGGCCATCGGGGCCAAGCCCAAGCACCGGGGCACGCTGCGTGCGCTCGGGCTCGGGCGGGTCGGCCAGACCGCCCTGTTACCGGACCGGCCCGAAATTCGGGGCATGGTGGCGCGGGTCGTCCACCTCGTCGCAGTCGAGGACGAGGGCCGAATGAACGCGCCAATCGACACGCCAATAACGCGCCAATAAACGCGAAGGTGGCGAAGTGAAGATCCACGACCTGGTACCGGCTCCGGGTTCGACCAAGGCCCCCCGGCGCGTCGGCCGGGGGATCGCGGGCAAAGGCGGCAAGACAGCCGGTCGCGGTACAAAGGGGGCCGGGGCCCGCGGCAACATCAAGCCGGGCTTCGAGGGTGGCCAGCTGCCGCTCACGCAGCGCATCCCGAAACTGAAGGGCTTCAAGAACCCATTCAGGGTGGAGTACACCATCGTCAATCTGGACGCTCTGGAGCGGCTCGGGGCCACCGAGGTCAACCCCGACGTCCTCCGCGCCGCCGGGCTGGTGCACAAGAGAGGCATGGTAAAGGTGCTCGGGGGCGGGGAGTTGACCCGCCGCGTGAGCGTGTCTGCCCACGCCTTCTCGGCCTCGGCCACCGCTGCCATCGAGGCGGCGGGTGGTACAACTCACGTGCTACCTCCGCCCTTTGGGCACGGCCGGCCGCCCGCCAAGGGCAACGCGCTTACCAGTCGGTAGCGCGGACTGCTAGGACTGGTGTGAGGAGAATGCGCCCCACGGACAGGGATATAAGGACCGAGGAGAACTAAGGGCCGCCGCCATGCCAATACCTTCCAGCCTCCGGAACCTCCGCGCGGCGTTCACGATCCCGGACCTGCGCAACAAAATCTTCTTCACCCTGTTCATCATTGCGATCTATCGTCTGGGCGACAACATCATCGCCCCCGGCGTCGACTTCAACGCCGTGCAGTCCCTCGAGGCCGCCGCCCGCAATGGTGGGGTCATCTCGTACCTCAACCTGTTCTCGGGTGGCGCCCTCACCAAGCTGGCCGTGTTCGGGCTCGGGATCATGCCCTATATCACGGCATCCATCATCGTCCAGCTGCTCATGGTGGTCATCCCCAAGTTCGAGCAGTGGCGTGATGAAGGGCCGAGCGGCCAGCGCAAGCTGACCCAGGTCACCCGCTACATGACCATTGCCCTGGCCATCATGCAGTCGACCGGGCTGGCGTACGCGTTCCACAACGGCGGCGGCGGCCTGCTCGGGACCTCGGTGCCGCTGAACGTGGACCTGATCCCCGACTTCACCGTGCCCCGCGTGCTCCTGATCGTCATCACCCTGACGGCCGGCACCGTCGTCGTGATGTGGCTGGCAGAGCTGATCACCCAGAGGGGCGTCGGCCAGGGCATGTCCGTGCTCATTTTCACCAACGTCATCGCCGGCTTGCCCAGCCAGGGCAACGCTCTACTGCAGTCGGCCGGCGCGGCCAAGTTCACGTTCCTGCTCGTGCTGGCACTGTTCTTCCTGGTGGCCATCGTCTTTGTGGAGATGTGCCAGCGCCGCATACCCGTCACGTTCGCCAAAAGAGTGGTGGGCCGGCGTATGTACGGCGGCCAAAGCACGTACATCCCCATGAAGCTCAATACCGGCGGTGTCGTGCCCATCATCTTCGCCGCCTCGGTCCTGTACTTCCCCCTGCTCATCTCCAACATCTTCCCCAGCACCGGGTGGGGCAAGAGCGTGCAGACCTGGATCAGCAACAACCTGGCCAAGCCCAGCAGCCTCTGGTACATCGCCCTGTACGGCGGCCTGATCATCGTGTTCGCGTACTTCTACGCCGGGATCACGTTCGACCCTCATCAGCAGGCCGACGTGATCCGCAAACAGGGTGGCTACATCCCCGGCATCCGCCCCGGTTACCCAACGGAACGACATCTACAGAACATCCTCAACCGGGTGACTTTCCCGGGGGCTTTGTTCCTGGCGTTGGTCGCGCTCCTGCCCTCTATCTTCCTGGCCATTTGGAACATTCAGAACTACCCCTTCGCCGGGACGACGTTGCTGATCGCCGTCGGCGTGGCCCTGGCCACGATGCAGCAGATCGACAGTCAGCTCATGTTGCGCAATTACGAGGGCTTCCTGCGGTAGTGCTCAGGGCAAATCCAGGTTGTTTTTTCGCAGGCGCCAGTGCCCTCCGGTAATCAGCGCCCCCGGTAACCCAGTGCCCGCCGGTAACCCAGTGCCCGCCGGTAACAACCACTCTGACGCCGACGCCACGGGCGTAGTAGCGGCCCGGCCCGTCGTGACGGAGTGGTCGCCGCGTATCGTGCTTCTGGGCCGGCAAGGCTCGGGCAAAGGCACCCAAGCCGACCGCCTGTCGGCGCTTTACCAGGTGCCCCACATCTCCACGGGCGAGGCCTTCCGCACCGCAGTGCGCGAGGGGACCGAGCTGGGGCGCACAGCCCAGGTGTACATGGACCGGGGCGACCTGGTACCGGACCAGGTGACCGTGGGGGTCCTGCGTGAACACCTGGTCAAGGAAGCGGGATTGGGTTCAGGTCGGGCCGGAGGGTTTGTCCTTGACGGCTTTCCCCGCAACATCGGGCAGGCCGAGGCGCTGGAGGAAATGCTCGCCCCCGAAGGCCTCGACATCGCCGTGAACCTGGACGTCAACACCGAGGAGGTACTGCGCCGCATAGCCGGCCGGCGCATCTGCCCGAACTGCAAGTCCAGTTACAACGTCGTCGACAACCCCCCGAAGGTGGCCGAGACCTGCGATGCGTGCGGCGAAAAATTGGTTCAGCGCGACGACGACACCGAAGAGGCCATTCGCCGTCGCCTCGAGATCTATGAGTCCGAAACGGCCCCGTTGGTCGACTGGTACGCGCAGCGGGGGCTGTTGGCCATGGTCGACGCCACAGGGCGCCCGGACGAGGTTACCGATAGGGCCGTGAAAGCCGTAGAGGCGGCGCGTGAGCGCAAGGCGCTTCGGTAGCCCACCCGCTCTGCGGCCCGGGCACGCGGGGCTCCAAGGGAAGTTCACCGGTAGCCTGGGGACATGAGGCGACGGCCCGACGAGATCGCAAAGATGCGCAAGGCCGGCCGGGTGGTGGCCGAGATGCTCGAGGTGACGACGGCCGCAGCGCGCCCCGGCATTACCACCGCCCAGTTGGACAAGCTGGCCCGTGAGGTGCTCGAACGGAGGGGAGCGCGTTCCAACTTCCTCGGTTACCACGGCTTTCCAGCCGTCATCTGCACCTCGCCGAACAACGTGATCGTCCACGGGATACCGGGGCCCTATGTCGTGCGGGACGGGGACATCATCTCGCTGGACTGCGGGGCGATCATCGAGGGCTATCACGGCGACGCGGCGGTCACGGTCGCCGTGGGCGACGTGCCGCCCCTGACGGAGAAGCTGCTGCGGGTGACCGAAGAAAGTCTGATGGCGGGCGTCGGCCAGCTCGTCCAGGGCAACCGCCTCCACGACGTTGGCCTGGCCGTTCAGACCGTAGCCGAGGGGGCGGGGTTCTCGGTCGTGCGCGGCTACGTGGGGCACGCCATCGGGACCCAGATGCACGAAGAGCCGGGCGTGCCCAACTACTGGCCCGGTACCCCCGGGCCGAAGCTGCGAACGGGCATGGTCTTCGCCGTGGAACCCATGGTCAACGTGGGTGCCGCGGAGACCGTCCTTCTCGACGACGGTTGGACGGTCGTCACGGCGGACGGGAGCCTTTCAGCGCACTTCGAGCACACCATCGCCGTTACCGACGACGGGCCCGAGATCCTGACCGTACCTGCTTGACCCGCACGGCACCTGGGTGAGCGGCACGGCGCTTGGACGCGTAAGGCCACTCCGCGGTATCATGGTAGCCCCGTCCCGAGCGGGGATAGTTCTGCGTGCCTGGGCTCGTCTAGCGCTGTCGCCAAATTGGCAGCAAGACAGGCCAGGCCGCTCAAGGGGTCTCCGGGAGACCCGATAGGCCGAGGTGCAAGATCCTGTGAAAGTACGCCCCAGTGTCAAACCGATCTGCGAGCATTGTAAAGTGATCCGCCGGCATGGCCGGGTCGTAGTGATCTGCAGTGCCAACCCGCGTCACAAGCAGCGGCAGG
The DNA here is from genome assembly GCA_963750465.1 of uncultured Acidimicrobiaceae bacterium. Lineage (GTDB taxonomy): Bacteria > Actinomycetota > Acidimicrobiia > Acidimicrobiales > Palsa-688 > Fen-671. Next base: position 230,935 of record CAVVRE010000037.1, on the reverse strand, counting down.
GTTAGGAGCAGCTCATGGCCCGTATCGCCGGCGTCGACATCCCGCGGGAAAAGCGGCTCGAGATCTCGCTCACGTATATCTACGGCATCGGCAGGACGACCTCCAACCAGGTCTGCACGGCCACGGCGGTCAACCGCGACACCCGGGTGCGCGACCTGACCGACGAGGAAGTGGCCAAGCTGCGGACCTGGATCGACGCCAACCTGAAGGTTGAAGGCGACCTTCGCCGCGACGTCGCGCAGGACATCAAGCGCAAAATCGAGATCGGCTCGTACCAGGGCTTGCGCCACCGCCGTGGCCTCCCGGTACGGGGCCAACGTACGCACACTAACGCCCGGACCCGCAAAGGCCCGAAGAAGACCGTCGCCGGCAAGAAGAAGCTGAGGAAGCACTAGAACATGCCCAAGCCCAAGCCCGGGGGCCGCCGCCCTCGCCGCCGTGAACGTAAGAACGTCGCCTACGGAGTGGCTCACATAAAGAGCTCTTTCAACAACACCATCGTCTCCATCAGCGACCTGGACGGCAACGTCCTGGCCTGGGCATCGGCGGGAAATGTTGGGTACAAGGGGTCCCGCAAGTCGACCCCGTTCGCCGCCCAGCTGGCGGCGGAGGCATGTGCCCGTCGGGCCATGGAGCACGGCGTGCGCAAGGTCGACGTGCTCGTAAAGGGCCCGGGTTCGGGCCGGGAGACGGCCGTGAGGTCGATAATGAACAGCGGCATTGAAATAGCCGGCATCAAGGACGTGACGCCGATCCCCCACAACGGTTGTCGGCCGAAGAAGCGTCGGAGGGTCTGACCAATGGCTCGCTACACAGGCCCAGTCTGCCGTCTATGCCGGCGCGAGAAGATGAAACTGTTCCTCAAGGGGCCAAAGTGCGATTCGATGAAATGCCCCATCGAACGCCGGCCTTACCCGCCTGGCGAGCATGGGCGGGACCGCGTCCGCCAGGGTTCGGAGTACCTGACCCAGTTGCGGGAGAAACAAAAGGCCCGCCGCATTTATGGCGTCCTGGAAAAGCAGTTCCGCAATTACTACGAAGAGGCCAACCGCCAGCAAGGGATCACCGGCGAAAACCTGCTCCGCATGCTGGAGCTGCGTCTTGACAACATCGTTTTCCGGGCCAATTGGGGGGCGAGCAGGTCCCAGGCCCGCCAGCTCGTGCGCCACGGGCACGTGCTCGTCAACGGCCGGCGGGTGACGATCCCGTCGTACCGTGCCCGGCGGGGCGAGGTCGTGTCCCTCAAAGACAAGACGCGCAGCCTGATCGTTGTGCGCCACAATGTCGATACCCTGGGACGTCAAGTCCCGCAATGGCTAGACGCCGGCGCGGATGGCTTCGAGGTCACGGTCCGCGACCTGCCGATGCGCGAGCACATAGACGTGCCCGTCCGCGAGTCGCTGATCGTCGAGCTCTTTTCCAAGTAACGCGCCGCCAGGAGGTCCATCGCAATGCTTATCATCCAACGCCCTTCCGTCGAAGCGCTTGGCGAAGAAGACGACAACCGTCAGCGTTTTGCCATCGGGCCACTGGAGCCCGGCTTCGGCCATACCCTCGGCGTGTCCCTGCGCCGCACGCTGCTTTCGTCGATCCCGGGTGCGGCGGTCACCCAGGTCCGTTTCGACGATGCGCTGCATGAGTTCACCACGTTGCCGGGCGTGAAGGAAGACATCACCGACATCATCTTGAGCTTCAAGGACATTGTCCTTCGTGTCGAAACGTACGAGCCGGTGACGCTCCGCCTCGACTCGAGGGGCCCCGGGACGGTTACGGCCGGCGATATCCAGACGACCGCCGACGTCGAAGTGCTGAACACCGATCTCACCCTGGCTACGCTCAACGCCAAAGGCCGCCTGGCTTGTGACATAACGGTCGAGCGGGGTCGCGGTTATGTCGCCGCCGAGCGCAACAAGCGTTCTTCGACCATCGGGATTATCCCCGTCGACTCGATCTTCTCGCCGATCCGGTTGGTTTCATTTTCGGTCGAACCGGCCCGAGTCGAGCAGTCGACGAACTACGACCGGTTGGTCCTGGACATTACGACTGATGGTTCCATTACCCCGAGGGAGGCGCTCGCCTCCGCCGGGAGCACGTTACGGTCGCTGATGGGCCTGGTGGCGGATATGAGCGAGTCGCCCCAGGGCCTCGTCCTCGGCGAGGTTGTCGGGGCCGGCAGTGGGTCGCCCGACCTGGACCTCCCGATCGAGGAGCTCGACCTTTCCGAGCGGCCGCGCAACTGCTTGAAGCGGGCTCAGATCAACAGTGTCGGGGAACTTGTGTCCAAGACGGAGGACGACCTGCTGGCTATTACCAACTTCGGGCAAAAGTCCCTGGACGAGGTACTGCAAAAACTCGACGAGCGCGGCCTCTCGCTCCGCGGTATGCAAGCTCAATAGGGGAGCCGGAAGTATGGCCACTGTCCCAGGTCGTCCAAAGAAAGGCCGCCGTTTTGGCGGCGACGCTGCGCACCAAAAAGCCATGATGGGCAACCTGGTCGCTTCCTTGATCGCGGGCGAGGGCCTGGTCACCACAGAGGCCAAGGCCAAGGCGCTGCGGCCCGTGTTCGAGAAAACCCTCACCAAGGCGAAAAAAGGCGGGGTCGAGCACCAGCGCCAGGTGGTGGCGTTCATCCGGGACAAGGACATGGCGCACAAGCTCTTCGTCGAGATCGCGCCCCGTTACGCTGACCGGTCTGGTGGCTATACCCGGATCCTCAAGCTCGGGCCTCGGCACGGAGACAACGCGCCCATGGCCCGCATCGAGCTCGTCTAGCGCCGGCCCCGAGGTCACGGGCCTCGAGGTCACTGGCCCGGAGGTCACCGGCCCCCAGGTCACGGGCCCCCAGGTCACGAGGCCGTCTCAGGTCACCGGCCCGGAGCTGACGGGCCCGGAGCGGGGACGGCGGCTCCGCCTGGTTGTCGCCTACCTGGGGACACCGTTCCACGGCTTTGCCCTCCAGGGCGAGTCGCTCACCGTGGCCGGTGCTCTGGGCGAAGCGCTCGAGCCGAGTGCTGCGCCACCCGGTCGAGTTGACGTGCGCCGGCCGCACGGATGCCGGCGTTCATGCCTGGGGCCAGGTGGTGAGCCTGGATGTGGAGGCCGGCGCCGACCTCGCTCGCCTGCAGCGTTCGGTCAACAAGATGCTCGCCCCCTTTGTCGTAGTGAGAGAAGCGGCCTGGGCGTCAGCCGATTTCAATGCCCGCCGGTGCGCTAGGTCCCGCGTGTACCGCTACGTCCTGTTGTGTTCGGAGTGGCCGGATCCCCTGGCCGCCCCTACTACTTGGCACGTAGGTCAGGCCCTCGAGGTCCGCCGCATGGAGGCTGCCTGCGATGTGCTGCTGGGAGAACATGATTTCTCGTCGTTCTGCCGCTCCGTACGGGGCAGTTCCAAGCGTGACCGGGCCGCGTCCTTGGTACGGCGCGTGCTGCGCGCCGAATGGTCTGACCTCGGGGGTTCCCGTCTTTGTTTCGAGATCGAAGCCACCTCGTTCTGCCACCAGATGGTGCGCTCCATCGTCGGGACGCTGGTCGACGTGGGGATGGGGCGGCGCACCGCCGGCGAGCTCACAGCGGTATTGGCCGCTGGCAACCGGGCCGCCGCCGGGCCGTTGGCACCAGCACACGGCCTCTGTCTTTGGGCGGTGAGGTACCCGCCCGAGGTACTCCTCGAATGAGGGTCACGCGGGGTTCTTGAACGGCCCGAAACGGCGCAGGAAACCGGCCGCCACCCCGCCTATCAGGACGACCCACGCCTTTCCCACCAGTTGGCCGGGGAGCGCCAGCGCCAGCGGGATACCGGCCAGCGTCAGGAACACGATGGAGTCGACTACGTCGGCCACTAGCCCGGACCCGACCACGGCAAAGGGGAAGTGCCGGGCTTGAAGAGGCGTGTACACCAGAAAATCGCAGCTTTCGGACAGCAAGAAGGTGACTCCCGACGCCACCGCGATGGCGGGGCTCGAGAGCCACCACGAGAGGGTGGCGCCGATGACGATGGCGACCACGCCGATCCGGAGCCCGGCCAAGCGCTGCACGATGTCCCGGGCCACGAAGGCCAACCCCGCCAGGTAGACGCCTGACGGCGCCTCCAGCCCGAAGCCGACGGGCAGCACGTGCGCTCCCTCCACAGGCCGCCCGACGTGGGAGATCATCCAGTTCGCTCCGGCAATCGACCCCACGTAGACGGCGAAGGCCAAGGCGGCCAGAGCCAGGACTGCGCCGTGCGGCCGGCCGCCGGGCGGGGCCAGCGAAAGTGGCCTGCGAGCAGGCGAGAGGGCCGAACCGGAGCCAGTCGACGCAGTGTGGGCCGGAGAAGTCATGTGCCCGGATCTTTCAGCAGACCCCGCTGATCCTGCAAGACGCTGTGGCCCTCAGCTGTGAATAGCCCGGGCCCGACCGGCGAACGTTGCTACCTGACCGAGCAGACCAAGGCAATGGGCCTCTTCGCCCGTAGACAGGTCGGGCGCCGTCCTTACCGCCAGGGGCCGAATGGCGATGCCGCCGCGCGGGTTGAAGTCCCCGTAGACGCGTATGTACCTGGGGGAGATCTTGGCGGACACGTCGTCGGCCACCTGGTTGACGCAAGCCTCGTGGAAGGTGCCGTGGTTACGGAAACCCATGAGGTAGAGCTTCAGGCTCTTGCTTTCGACACAAAGTTGGCCCGGGACGTATTCGATCGTGAGGCGACCGTAGTCAGGCTGGCCGGTTATGGGGCACAAGCTGGTGAACTCGCCGCACAACAGGGACACCGCCCACGGGGACCCCGCGTACGGGTTATCGAACGCTTCCAGCACCGCCGGGTCGGGTCGGTCGTAACGGTACTCACTGCGATGGCCCAACGCCGTCAGGGGCGGCGTCGGGCGGGCAGCGGCGTCGAGGTCAGATGTCGGTCCCACGCGAAACAGCCTATGGGCTGGCTCTTCCTGCAGGCTGGGGCCGGCTCGTCCCGGGCCACGGCCCGGATTGGGATAGGTGGCACACGTTTGTGTAGAAATTAAGTGTCATGACTGCGATCAGCGCGACGGTCAGCCCGCCTTCGCACCCGGCCAAGCCGCTGAACCCGGCGGACTATCGCCCGGCGCTCGTAAACGTCGGCACGATCGTGTGGCTGGCCTCCGAGCTGATGTTCTTCAGCGGGCTTTTCGCGGCCTATCTGACCTTGCGGGCGGCCACCCCCGTCTGGCCCCCGATGCACGACGTCGTCGACGCCAAGACGGTCGGTGTCGCCACCATAGTCCTGGTGTTGTCCTCGGGGTCCATGCAGTACGCCGTCCGTTACGTTCATCAGGGCAGCCTGGCCGGGTTCAGGGTGTGGTTGGCCTTCACGTGGGCTCTGGGCGCCATATTCGAGGGCATGCAGATCACGGACTACTTGACTCGTGAGTTCTCGATCCAGCAGAGCGCATTCAGTGGGGCCTTCTACGTGCTGACGGGGATCCACTTCCTGCACGTGATGGGTGGCCTTGTCGCCATGGTTTTCATGTTCATGCGGTCGTTCAACCCCCGGATCCGTTTCGGGGCCACGCGCAGCACCCCACACGTCGAGATGCTCTCCTACTACTGGCACTTCGTTGACGTCGTCTGGGTCGGCCTGTACGCCATGATCTTCCTGCTCCCGTCTACGAAATGAAAATGAAGCGGCGGCCGGTGAGCGGCGCCGAGGCTCCTGTTGGCACTGGCCGGCGCTCGGCTCTGGTCGGGCCGGCCGCTCTGGTCGGGGCGGTCATGGCCGTGTTCGCAGTGCTGTTCTGGACCCTGCCCGCCCCCGCTCAGACGAAGCCGGTCAGAATGGACGCGGTCAGCATCGCGGCCGGCGAGACGCTTTACGACCTGCACTGCTCGGCTTGCCACGGGGTGGGCGCCGTCGGCGCCAAGGGGCCTCCCTTGCTTGATGTCGGCCCCGCGGCTGTGGACTTCTTCCTGTCGACCGGCCGCATGCCCCTGGCCTCGCCCAATGACGAACCCGAACCGGGCCCACCGTTCTTCAACCCGGACCAGATCGCCAACATCGTCGCCTACGTCAACTACCTTGACACTGTTCATGGGACGCCGGCCCCGGGATCCCGGAAGTAACGCCGCCGTGCGGCACTGAGAGCGCCGCCTGCCCGACGCTTTCCGAGGGGAACCAGCTGTTCCTGCTCAACTGCGCCCAGTGCCATGCCGCTTCTGGCGCGGGGGGATTGTTGAGCCACGGCTACGTGGTGCCGAGCGTGCGCCAGGCGACGCCCACGCAGATTGCTGAGGCGGTGCGGGTCGGGCCGCGACCGATGCCCACTTTCGGCCCGGCCAGTTCACGAACCAGCAGGTCTCAGCCGTTGCCGACTACGTCACCTACATGAGCCACACCAGTGACCCCGGCGGCCTCGGCATCGCCTACTTCGGCCCGTCCCCGAGGGCTTCGTGGCCATCATCTTCGGCCTGGGGGCGCTGCTCCTGTTGTCCAGGTTTATCGGTAACCGGGGATAGGCCCATGACGACGACTGAACGCCGCGAGCCCTTCCCGAAGATAATTACCGGCACGCACGGGCCGGAAGAGGGCGCCGGAGCGGGGACCCCGTGGCCCGACGACGTCCCCCCCGGCCAGGACGACACGTGGTACCCGCTTCGCGACGACCCCTGGCGGGCGCCAGCGGATGGAGTACTTCATCGCCATGCTGTGGGGTGTGACCGCGGTATGCGGTATCGGGCTCATGGTCGTGTACTGGACCGGTGGCCAGGCCCAGCTCGAGGGCTACCTCCTGCTGGCCGCCTTCGGCTGCCTGGGCGCCGGGCTGTTGCTCTGGGCGCGTAACCTTCTGCCCGGCCAAGAGGTCACCGCTGTCCGGCACCAGCACATCTCGGATGCCGAAGTGCGGGCGGCGGTCGTCGAATCGTTGGCCCGGGGCGCCGAACCGATGATGTCGCGGCGCGGCTTCCTGGTCAAGAAGGTGCTCGTACCGGTGGGCGGCATTTTCGGTATTGCGGCGCTGTGGCCATTGGCGTCGCTCGGGCCTCGCCCCGGCAACGCGCTTTACCACACGAAGTGGTACCCGGGCGCCCGGCTCGTGACCGAGGAGGGTCGGGCCATCACGGTCGACGACATATCGGTCGGTGGCCTGTTGACCGTTTGGCCTGAGGGGTACATCGACAGCCCAGAATCGGCAGCCGTGGTGGTAAATATCGGCGGCGCTCCGGTCGAGGCTCGGCCGGGGCAGGAGGGGTTCGAGGTCGTCTCGGGGGCCAATGGCCTGGTCGCCTTCTCCAAAGTTTGCACTCATGCGGGGTGTGCGGTCAGTTTGTTCAACGTCCTTTCGATGCAGCTGATCTGCCCCTGCCACCAGTCGACGTTCAATATCCTCCAGGACTGCAAGCCGGTGTTCGGCCCGGCGTCGAGGCCGCTGCCACAGCTCCCCATGGGCGTGGCGCCCGGCGGCTTCGTGATCGCACGGAGCGACTTCATCGAGCCCGTCGGCCCTGGCTTCTGGAACAGGTCAGGTGACTGACCGATGAACGGCAGTGGGCGTACCGCTGGTGCGAAAGGTTAAGCAGCCAATGAGCACGGTGGCCGAACGTTCTGCAGCCCGAAAAAGGGCGCAGCAGCAGCAACAGGCGTTGGACTGGGCCGACGACCGCCTGGGCTCGTCGAGCTGGCTGCGCTCGGCCATGGACAAGATCTTCCCGGACCACTGGTCGTTCATGGTGGGCGAGATCGCCATGTACACCTTCGTCATCCTGGTGGCGACCGGCATTTACCTGGCCCTCTTCTACACGGCGTCCGATGCCATCGTCATTTACCACGGTGTTTACAAACCGCTCGACGGCCAGGCCGTCACCGAGGCCTACGCGTCGACAGTCAACATCTCTTTCAGCGTGCGGGCCGGTCTTGTCATCCGCCAGGCGCACCACTGGGCTGCCCTCATATTCCTGGCCGCCATTACGTTCCACATGTGCCGGGTCTTCTTCACCGGCGCCTTCCGCCGGCCGCGGCGAAATCAACTGGATCATCGGGGTAACGCTGTTGCTGCTGGCCATGCTGGAGGGCTTTTCCGGTTATTCGCTGCCGGACGACCTGTTGTCGGGTTCGGGCTTGCGGGTCGTGTTCTCGATAGTCGAGTCGATACCTTTTGTCGGTGTTTGGCTGGCCTTCACCATATGGGGCGGCAATTTCCCGGGCACATTGTTCTTCCAGCGGCTGTTCGTCATCCACGAGTTCCTGTTCCCGTTACTCTTGGCCGGCCTCCTCGGGGGTCACCTCGCCATCCTGTGGCGCCAGACCCACACCGATTTCCCCGGGCCGGGCAAAACGGAGCGGAACATCGTCGGCAGCCGGCTATGGCCCCAGTACACGGTCAAATCGACCGCGCTGTTGATGTTCATTGCCGCCGTCATATTCGGGCTCGGCGGCCTTGTCCAGATCAACGCGATCTGGACCTACGGTCCTTACCAGGCCGCCCGAGCGAGTGCCGGCACGCAGCCGGACTGGTACGTCGGCTGGCTCGACGGCGCTCTGCGTCTGTGGCCGCATTGGGAGTTCCGAAGTTTTGGCCATGAGCTGGCCAACCCGTTCTTCCCGGGCTTGCTGCTGCCGGGCATCGTCTTCACGGTCATTTACGCCTGGCCTTGGGTCGACAAACGCATTTACTCGGACTACGGCGCACCACAACCTGCTCGACCGGCCCCGGGACAAACCGCTCCGGACCGCAATAGGGGTGGCTGGGCTCATCTTCTTTATCGACCTCACACTGGCTAGCGCCACCGACGTAATAGGGACGGGCCTGCACATCTCCTTCGAGCTGTTGATCGAGATCCTCCAGTACGGTTCGTTCATTGGCCCGATCGTGGGCCTGTTCGTCGCCTACGAGGTCTGCCTGGTGCTCCAGCGCACCGGCGCCCACCCCATACAACGGCCCGTGGGCGGCATCATAATCCGCGACGCCCAGGGTGGTTTTCACACCGTCGGCGCCCCCCACGAGGGCAACGGCCACGGCGCCCACACCAACGGGCACGAGGAAGCCGTCCTCGAGCGGGTCGGCGCGGGGGCGGGAGAAGAGGCAGGGCCAGCGGAGGACGACCCCCCCGGTCAGGGGCCGGTCGGCGGGCCGGCCTTGCCGGGCGACGACGGGCACCCCAGGGAGGCGTAGCCGGAAAGGCTACCGATGTTCGAGAACCTGGCTGTCCACAACAAGATCGTCGTCACCGGGCCGCAGCGCTCTGGCACGCGGATCGGGGCGCAAATGATCGCCGCCGACACGGGCCACCAGTTTGTCGACGAGGCTGAATTCCTCATCAAGGACACTGACCTGTTCCGGGAGTTCCTGCAACGTGACGGAGTGGTCGTGCAGGCTCCGCATATGTTGAAAGACGTCGTCGACGACCCGCCTCCGGGGATCCTCATAGTCCTCATGCGCCGCGATCTGGACCAGATCCACGCCAGCGCCGCTCGTATCCGGTGGGCCGAAGAGTTCGGTGGCAACACGACAGAGCTGAAGAAGTTTGGGCTCACCGAAGGTGACTCGGCCGCTGTGAAGTACGAGTATTGGGACTCGCACGAAAAATCGGTGCCTTTTGTGGAGGTGCCATACGAATCGTTGCAGGCGCATCCTATGTACGTGCCCGACGAGCAACGCAAGAGCTTCGGCCACTGGCAGACCCAGAGCTGACTGGGGCTCTTTAGGCGCCGTGCAGCGCTGCGGTGGCGAGGCCAGCTTCAACCTTGGTCGGGCCGTGGCCGACTTCGCCCACACGTGTGGCCGGGGCCCGGCCTTTGTGCGGGGCCAAGGTAGGTCAACAAAAGGGCACCACCGGCCGGGGCTGGGCTACCTTGGTTGAGTGGCTCGAGTTCTCTCGATAGTCCTGGCGGGCGGAGAGGGCAAGCGGCTGCTCCCCCTCACTCTCGACCGGGCCAAACCGGCCGTGCCTTTTGGCGGTCACTACCGTCTCATCGACTTTGCCCTGTCCAACCTGGCCAACGCCGGGTTCACGCAGGTTATCGTCCTGACGCAGTACAAAAGCCACAGCCTCGACCTCCACATAACTCGTACCTGGCGGTTCTCCACGCTGCTGGGTAGTTACGTAACGCCGGTGCCGGCCCAGATGCGGCGGGGGCCATGGTGGTTCTCGGGCTCGGCCGACGCCATTTACCAAAACTTGAACATCATCGGCGACGAGCGCCCAAAGTACATATTGGTGTTCGGCGCGGACCACATTTACCGCATGGACCCACGCCAGATGCTGATCCAGCACATCGAAACCGGGGCCGCGGCCACGGTGGCGGCGATACGGGTGCCCCCGGACCAAGCCAGTGGTTTCGGCGTGATCGAACCCGGAGAGCGGACGGTCATCGAGCGTTTCGTCGAGAAACCGGCCGACCCTGTGGCGCTGGCGGCCGGAAGAGACCACCTCTTCGCGTCGATGGGGAATTACATTTTTACGGTGGACGCCCTCGTGGACGCGCTGCGCGAGGATGCTCAGGATTCCAACAGCCGCCACGATATGGGCGGCGACATCGTCCCCCGGTTTGTCGAGAGCGGCGACGCGCATTTCTACGATTTCTTATCTGAACGAGGTCCCCGGCGCCAGCGAGCACGAGCGCGGTTACTGGCGTGATGTGGGGACGCTGGACGCGTATTACGAATCCAGCATGGACCTGGTGGCCGTGCAACCGGTGTTCAACCTTTACAACACCGAATGGCCGATGTACACGAGCCCCCCGCACGCTACCGCCGGCCAAGTTTGTCTTCGAGGAACCCGGGCGTAACGGGTTGGCCTTCGATTCCATCGTTTCGGGAGGGACGATAATTTCGGGGGGGACGGTCAGGCGGTCCGTTATATCTCCGGGCGTATTTGTTGAACAGGGCGCGCTGGTGGAAGGCTCGGTCATAATGAACAACGTGCGGATCGGTGAGAATGCCGTCGTCAGGCGGGCCATTATCGACAAGAACGTGATCGTCGAGCCCGGCGCTCGTAGTGGGAGGGGACACCGAGCTGGACGCCAGCAGGTTCACCATTTCCGCCGGCGGCATTGTCGTTATTGGGAAGGGTGAAAAGGTCGTCGGGTGACCCGCGTCGCGCTGCTCACCCGTGAGTACCCACCCGATATTTACGGTGGCGCCGGCGTCCATGTGGAGTACCTTTCCCGCGAGCTCGCCAAACTCGTCGACGTGGGCGTGTACTGCTTTGGTGAGCCCCGAGATCGACCCCCTCGTCGTCGGCGCCTACGAGCCGTGGGACGCCCTGGCCAAGGACGGGAAAGGGGCAGCGCTTGCGGGCGGTCTCCGTCGACCTCCGCATGGCCGAAAATGTCGAGGCCGCCGACCTGGTCCACAGCCACACGTGGTACGCCAATTTCGGCGGGTACCTGGCGCAAGTCCTTTACGACCTGCCCCACGTGATGACGTGCCACAGCCTCGAGCCGCTGCGGCCGTGGAAGGCCGAGCAACTCGGCTCGGGCTACCGGTTGTCCAGCTGGGTGGAACGCACCGCCATCGAGCACGCCGACGCCGTGATCGCGGTGTCACGGGCCATGCGGGACGACGTGATGCGGGTTTACCCGGCCGTTGACCCCGACCAAGGTGAAGGTGGTCTACAACGGCATCGACCCGGACGAGTTCTTCCCGGACCCCCGCACGGACGGCCTCGACCGCCTGGGCATCGACCCCGACGTCCCCATGGTCCTCTTCGTCGGGAGGGTCACCCGCCAAAAGGGCATCACGTACCTGCTCGAGGCGGCCAGGTCCTTCGACCCGGACGCTCAGGTCGTGTTCTGTGCCGGCGCCCCTGACACGCCCGAGATCGAGCGAGAGGTGCGAGGCGCAGGTCGCCGAGCTGGCCGAACGGCGCAAAGATGTCTTCTGGTTCGAAGAGATGCTGCCCCGGCCGGAACTAGTGCAGTTCATGAGCCACGCCAGCGTGTTTGTGTGCCCTTCCATCTACGAGCCCTTCGGGCTGATCAACGTCGAGGCGATGGCCTGTGGTGTGCCCGTCGTGGCCAGCGCCGTGGGCGGGATACCCGAGATAGTCGTGGACGGCGAGACCGGCTTCCTGGTGCCGTTCGAGCCGAGCGGAGACGCCTTCGGCACGCCCGGCGGACCCGTCGGCGTTCGCCGCCGCCATTGCCGAGCGGGTCAACCAGCTCCTGGCCGTCACCCTCTCTGGCCAGGCAGTTTGGTGCGGCCGGGCGGCAACGGGCGCTGGCCGAGTTCACCTGGAAGGCGGTGGCCAAGAAGACGGTGGAGGTCTATTCCGAGGACCATCGAAACCCGTCGCGTGTAGTGCGGCAGGTAGTCCTTGGCTATGCTTGCTCGGGTGCACGTCGTAACGTTTCACGCCGCGGCTCCGCCGAATGATCCGTTTCAACCACGTCACCAAGACGTACAAAGGTGCTGTCGACCGCCCTGCGGGACGTCACGGTAGACATCCCTCGCGGCGAGTTCGTCTTCATTGTGGGGCCGTCTGGGTCCGGCAAGACGACGTTCCTGCGGCTTGTGACCAAGGAGGAACGCTCCGATGGAGGCGACATCTGGGTGGCGGGCAAGGAGGTCGGTTCCCTCGCCCCGTGGAAAGTGCCCTACCTGCGCCGCAACATCGGGTGCATCTTCCAGGACTACCGGCTGTTGCCGGATCGGACGGTGTACCAAAATGTCGCCTTTGCCCTCGAGGTGATCGGGCGGTCACGGCACTTTCGTCCGCTCCCAGGTGCCCCAGATCCTCGAGCTCGTCGGGCTCGGCAAGAAGATGGACCGCCGCCCGAACGAGCTCTCCGGCGGCGAGCAACAGAGGGTGGCCGTGGCCAGAGCCTTCGTCAACCGCCCGTTGATCCTGCTGGCCGACGAGCCTACTGGCAACCTTGACCCGGGGACCACGGCCGGCATCATGCGTCTGCTCGAACGGATCAACCAGTACGGCACGACCGTGGTCATGGCCACCCACCAGCAGGTTTTGGTCGACTCGATGCGCAAGCGGGTCATCGAACTCGAGCGGGGCAACATAGTGCGCGACCAGGCCCGGGGTGTTTACGGCATGGTCGATGCCTGACGGGCCGGCGGGCCTCCAAGAGATTGAGAGAAGAGAGCAAGCCATGACGATGGTGAGCCCGTACGTGCTGCGCGAGACCGGGGGCAACCTGGCCCGCAACATTGTTATGACGGTGGCGGCGGTTGTGACGATGGCCGTGTCGCTGACGGCGCTCGGAGGGGTGCTGATCATGCGCCAGGCCGTCAACAAGGCCACGGTCCAGTGGCAGGGGGGCGTGCAGGTCGCCATCTTCATGGAGCCAAACGCCAGCCCACAAGAGGTCACTGCTATCCGCCACGAGCTGGGCGGCATGGTCCCCGTCGAGGTCAGGGACTTCCGCTATGTGGACAAGCAACAGGCGTACTCGGAGTTCAAGGGGATGTTCAGCGGCGAGCCGGACCTCGTGAAGGTCATGAGCCCAGCCACCATGCCGCCATCGTTCAGGGTGGTGCCGGCCAGAGCGCAGAGCGTCCAGCAGCTGGCGAGCGACTACAACAAACAGCCCGGCGTCTACAACGTGGGCTACCCCGGGCAAGTCATCAAAGACACCCTGGCCCACTTCTCCACGCTCCGTACGGTGGCTTTGATCGTGGCCGGCGGGGTCATGCTGGGAGCGATCGCGCTCGTGGTCAATACCATCCAGCTGGCCATTTTCGCCCGTAGACGTGAGGTGGCCGTCATGAAGCTTGTCGGGGCTACCAACTGGTTCATCCGGGTCCCGTTCATGCTCGAGGGCCTGGCGGAGGGACTGGTGGGCGCCTGCCTGGCCTTCCTGCTCACCTACTTCGCCCGGGATACGTTTGCCTCCTTCACCGGCAGCGACCCGCTCGACCCCAACCAACCCCTCTTTGTCAGCTCGCACGAGGCCCTGCTCACAGGGCTGTTCATCGTGGTCGTGGGCGCCCTCGTAGGAGCCGTCGGGTCGGGTTTTGCGGTGAGACGCTACCTGGCCGTCTGAGCTCGGGCCGCTGAGCTCGGGCCGTCTGGTTCGGGGCCGGCCCCAGCTACTTCTAAGATCGCTCGGATGAGCCAGGCGCCTCGAAGATTACGCGCTGATCGGCGACACGCACACGGCCGCCCTTGTGGGCCGGGACGGCTCGGTCGACTGGCTATGCGTGCCCCGTTTCGACTCCGCGGCGTGCTTCGCCGCCATCCTCGGGACCCCTGCCAACGGCCGGTGGCTGATTGCTCCCAAGAGCGGAGGGCTTGCGACCCGCCGCTCCTACCAGGAGGGCACCCTGGTGCTCGACCAGGAGTGGGACACCCCATCCGGCACCGTGCGGGTCACAGATTTCATGCCGCCGCGCCATCACCGGCCCCGGGTGTACCGCAGGATCGAGGGGGTGCGGGGCAGCGTCGAGATGGCGGGCCAGCTGGTGATCCGGTTCGAGTACGGCTCCCAGGTGCCGTGGGTGACCCAGACCGGCAACGGCATCCGGGCCATCGCCGGCCCCGACCTTATCGAGGTCGACAGCCCCGTCCCTCAGCAACCGGTGCACATGCACCACGAGATGTCGTTCGTCGTAAAAGAGGGTGAGCAGTACGACTTCCGGTTGCACTGGGCGCCGTCTTACGACGACGACGGCCGGGATCTGGACTGCGCCACGGCTCTGGATGAAACGGTGGCCTTCTGGCGGGACTGGTCCCGTCTCACCACCGGTGTGTCAGGCGAGTGGGACGACCTCATCCAGCGTTCGCTGCTGACCCTCAAGGCGCTCACCTACGCACCTACCGGGGGGATCGTCGCCGCCCCGACCACCTCGCTCCCGGAGGAGATTGGAGGCCCGCGCAACTGGGACTACCGGTACTGCTGGGTCCGGGACGCGACCTTGACCCTGGAAGGGCTCGTAGAGTTGGGTCACCTGGAGGAGGCGAGGGCGTGGTTCCGGTGGCTCCTGCGGGCCGCGGCTGGCAACCCCGACCAGCTCCAGATCATGTACGGGGTGGCGGGGGAGCGGCGGCTGCCCGAGCTCGAGCTCGATTGGTTGCCTGGCTACCAGTCTTCCCAGCCCGTCCGGGTCGGCAACGCAGCGTCGTTGCAGTTCCAACTCGACGTGTTCGGAGAGCTTATGGAGGCCATCGACATGGCCCGGGTCAAGGGTGCGGAGACCGAACGGGCCGTGTGGGATCTCCAACGGGTGCTCGTCGAATTCGTGGTGAGCCACTGGGACGAGCCTGACCAGGGTATTTGGGAGATGAGAGGACCGCCCCAGCGGCTGGTGTACTCGCGCGTCATGGCCTGGGTGGCCATGGACCGGGCCGTAAAGAGCGTCGAACTGTACGGGTTCGAAGGGCCGTCGAGCAGTGGCGGAAGGTGCGAGACACCATTCACCATCAGGTGTGCACCCAGGGCTATAACGCCGAAATCGGCGCCTTCACACAGGCGTATGGGTCCAAGGAGCTTGACGCCAGTTTGCTCTTGATGCCCATGACGGGTTTCTTGCCGATCGAGGACCCCCGGGTCATCGGCACCATAGAGGCGGTGCAACGAGACCTCATGGTGGATGGTTTCGTGCTCCGCTACCGCAATCAATCCGGCGTGGACGGGCTGCCCGGTGACGAGGGAGCGTTCCTCCCCTGTACGTTGTGGCTGGTGGCCGGGCTGGCCGCCCTGGGGCGTACGGGGGAAGCGACGGAGATATTCGACCGCGTCGTCTCGGTGGCCAATGATGTCGGGCTGTTCTCAGAGGAGTACGACACCAAACGGAAGCGGCTGGTCGGCAACTTCCCGCAGGCGTTCACCCACGTCGCCTTTCTCAACGCGGCCCGAAAGCTTTCCGCCGCGCTGGGCGGCGGGCCGGGTGCGTCTGGGCCGGGTGCGTCAGGCCCGGCTGAGTCTGCGCCCACCGAGTCTGGGCCGGGTGCGTCTGGGCCGGGTGCGTCTGGGCCGGCCGAGGCTGGGCTGGCCGAGTCTGGGCCGGCTAAGGCTGCGCCGGCCGAGGCTGGGCTGGCCGAGTCTGGGCCTAAGTAGTAGGTCAGGGCCCTTTCTTCGTGGGAAAGGTCTTTTTGGGCGCGGCTGAGACTTCTGGTCGCGACCGCGAGCGAAATTGGTATGGGATCGCGACCGATTGCATTTATCGCGCCCAGATTTGCGTAGTGCAGGGGAAATTCACCACTCTCCGCAAGCCAACCGCCGCGCCGGGAGAGTTATCCATCAGCACCAAGGGCAAAACCGCCCTCCAGGCATCCCCGACGGACCGATCGGGCTTCGGCAGGACTACATAGAATCCCAGTTTTACGCCGCCGCCCGCCTCAGAAAGTTTTACGCCACCGCCCGCCCTGAGAAATAAGCCTGGGCTTCGGGAAGGTTGTCGAAAACGTTGACCACCCGGTGAAGACCGACCATCTCCAGCACTCTTTTAACGGACGGCCGAGCGGCGCACACAACGGCCTCACCGCCTTGCTCACGGGTCCTGCGTACCGTTCCGATCAGGGCGCCCAGCCCGGCTGAGTCGACAAAAGGTACCGCTGAGAGCTCGAATATCACCTTTTTTGCCCCACCGAGGTAAGCGACGGACTCCCGGAACTGGACCACCGTCAAGTGCTCGAGGTTGCCCGTCAAGTGGCAGACTACGCCTGCCTCGCTCTGTTCGAATGTGACACTCACCAACGGGCTCCTTTCGGTCGGCTCATAAAATGAACCGCTGCCGAAATGCTGCCGCACCAATCTGAACGCGACCGCGACGAAATCTGAAGAGCAGCGCGATGAACGATCAGGGGCGCTTCGTGGACTAGTCGGGCGTGTTGATCATGTGGGTGGACGCGGCGGCGAAGTAACCGAGTATCTGGGCTTCGTCCAGCGCTCCGACGTGCGCTTCTTTTACGGCGGCGGTCATGTGCTCGAGCCAGTGGTCCCGCTCTTTACTGCCGATCTTGAACGGGAGATGACGGGCGCGCAGACGCGGGTTTCCTCGTTCCTGGTCGTAAAGGCGGGGCCCTCCCCAGAACTGAGCCAGGAACAAGCAGAGATGCCGCCGCGGGCCTTCGAGGTCTTCGGGGTAAAGGGGGCGCAAGGCGTCGTCCTGGGCCACGGCCTCATAAAACCGATCCGTCAGTTTTTCGAAGAACGCCATACCTCCGAGGCGTTCGTACATCGTCTTGGGCGCCACTTGTTCTTGATGTCCTTCGGCTTTGCTCTCGGGCGACCTGACGTTGGAGGTCCCTCGGAATGACTGTGTAAGCAAGATGCTACGACTTCGTCGCGACGAGACGGGCTGGGCGCCTGCCTCGGGCGGGCCAGGTCAACGCCATAGGATCCGCCTTGTGCGGTGGCCCAGGTCTGTGGCGGTAACAGTGTTTGCCGGCGCCTTGGCCGGTTCGTTGTCGGGCTGCGGCGGTGGCCATTCGACGGCCAGCCCTAAAGCCGACCAGTCCTTCTTGAACTCCGTGTACAGCGGCGCGCCCGACATCAGCAGCTACCGGACCAGCAAGCAATTGGTCAATCTGGGCCAGGTGGTGTGCGACGACCTCGAGTCGGGGGCAACGGTCCAGGAAGTGGGTGACCGGGTGCCGCTCATTGAGGGGAATGTGCTCCTGCCTGCGAGCGACCTCGGGGCGGTGATTTCTGCGGCCGTGAGCGAGCTGTGCCCTCAGTTCCGCAGCCTGCTGGACCAGTAGCCGGGTTGCATGCCCGTCCGGCGAACCAGAGCAGCGGATGTTCGACTGGGAACGCACCGCCGACCCCCAGCCCGGCGGACCGTCTGACCCGTCGGGCTGAGGGCTTGACCCGCCGCCTCTGGGCCCGCCGGCTTGCCGGACCCCAATCGGCCGGGCAGAAATCTACGCCGGCCCGAAACCTAGGCCGGCCCGAAACCTAGGCCGGCCCGAAACCTAGGCCGGCCCGAAACCTAGGCCGGGCTCGAAACCTAGGCCGGGCAGAAATCTACGCCGGCCCGAAATCTACGCCGGCCCGAAATCTACGCCGGCCCGAAACCTAGGCCGGCCCGAAACCTAGGCCGGCCCGAAACCTAGGCCGGCCAGGCCGCCAGGTACGTCAGCACCCTTCCTCCGCAGGAAAGGTGGGAGCCGTCAGCCAGCTCGCGCTGGTCGCTACGACCAAGCTGCTCCCAATCTTGCGCGGTCGGGCCTTGTACCCATGTCCCACCCTCGGCCCCCTTGTCGACCAGATATGTAGACCATTCCCTGATTTGGATCTCGGCCTGCACAGGAGCCATGGCGTGGTTGGCGCCGGGCTTCATCGCGATGGCCTGAGCGGCACCGGACTGGACCTCGGGCGCGAGGGTGGGTTCGGCGCCGATGAGACAGCCGCGGCTAAGTGCCCAGATTGAACCGTCGTCGGCCAGGAGCACGCCGACAGGAGGTCGTGGCCCGCTGACCTGCAGGGTGCCTGGTGGTATGGGTCGGCCGCAGCGCAAGCAGTTCGTTACCCGTGGGTGGTTGAAGTGACCCAGCTCGCAGCGAACTCCGGTGACCTGTGGCTGATCGAGCGCATAGAGGGAAGTAGCCCCGGATGCGAGCGCCAGGGGGCCACGGCCGGCGGTAAAGACGTTGCGCAAGTCGACGGTGGTGGCGGTCGGCGGCGCACCCGCGAGCGGTATTTCTTGGGCTAGCGGCGTTGCGGCGGCCACGCCTGACTGTGCTTGGAGTCCCGTAGCCGCGTCCAGCGGCACCTGGGCCACGGCGGGCTCAGCGTACGCCGTGCTGCCGGCAGCCGCCATCCCCACCGCCGCTCCGGCCAAGCCGGCCGCGGCCACTTCCGCAGCGCCTGCTCCGGCACTGCCTGCTCCGGCACTGCCTGCTCCGGCACCGCCTGCTCCAGCACTGCCAGCCCCGGCACTGCCAGCGCCGCCGACCCCGGTTCCGGCCACACCACTTCCAGCCGCACCACCTCCGGCCATACCCGCCCCGGCCAATGCCGCTCCGCCCGCCGCCGCACCATATCCGCCTGGCGAGGGCTGCGGCGCGGTCGCTGCCTGAGGGGCCCCGCCCATTTGCCCCGATGCTCCCGGCGGCCGCAGCATCACGAACCCCGCCCCGGGTACGGCACCAACGAGGAGGTCAAGGGGGTTGCCCTGTTGGCTCTGCGGCGGGGGAGAGGCGCCGTAGGGCAGGACGATCAACGGCCATGGGCGGCCGATCGATGTCACCATCCAGCCGGGGACCGGCTGCGGCGCCAGCCAGCGACCACTGTCCCACGCCTGGACGGGGCCGTGGAGGAACAAGGTCATCCCGTTCGCCCCGGGCCCAACGACAGCAAACGGCGCCTGCGGCTCCGGGTCGCCCCGCTGCAGGACGGCGATCAGGGAGCTGGCCAACTGGTCGCCCCCGTTTGGCCCCTTGCCCGTCCGCTGCGCCTCGCTCACCAGGTGGGCCTGCAGCGCGGCTGAGGCCTGTGGGCCGGCCCAGACGGCAACGTCGTCAAAGCGTGCGACGAGGCCCTGGCCAGAGAGGACCTCGAGTTTGTCTGGCACCGGTGAACTACCTCCTCTGAGCGGGTTTATGGCCTGCTGCCCAATCCGCGACTGTCGTTCTTTGGCCCGCCGGGGGGCACCAACCCCCGGTTCCTCCCCTTAGTGGGGCAGCCAGCGCTGCCGGAGCCCCTGGCACGGTTGTCAACGTCAACGAGCCTTTCATTCGTGTCGCTTCTCGTCAGGTGCACCGAGCCAAGGGTCGCTCCTGCGGCAGTCGCCATAGCCCCGGGCTCGGATGAAATTCTGGGCGTCAATTGCTCTACGGCCCTCAGCGGAGAAAAGCGTCATCAATGGGCCCAGGCTCACCACGTCATGGCCGCCGCATCGAGGCGGTCGGCCACATCCCTGGCCGTCGTCGGACGATTGGCCGGGTCCACGGACAGGCAACTGGTGACCAGGTCCGCCACCGGTGCCGGCAGGTCGCCTAGCACAGGCGCCGGCGCCATCAGGAGCCTCGAGAGCGCCTGGACTACCGGCACCTCTTCGATGCCCTGAAACGGTGCTGAGCCGGCCACCACCTGGTGGATGGTCGCACCCAGGGCCAGATATCTGACCAGCGTCCGCCTTGACCTCGCAACAATTGGGGGTCGATGTACGCCAGCGGTGGGTACCCAACCTGTGCCACCGGGCGCTCGTTGGCCAGAGAGGGTGGGGCGAGCACGGCGTCTGCGGTGGAAGCAGCGCCTGTCGCCCCCAGCCCGCCGAACGTGCCGAAATCGGTTTGGTCTCTTGTAACGAGCGCAACGGCCTGTGGGCAAATGGCCCCATGCAGCTGGCCCTGCTCGTGCAGAGCATGAGCGCCTCGAGCCGCGGCCCCAATTGCGCGCAGCTGCGCCGGCACATCCATCCCCGGAGGTGCGGAAGCCAGCGTGCCGGTTACGGGCGTAGAGGCACTAACCCAGATGACCGGTCGCTGTGCCCACTCGGCGACGCCGGCTTCGAGCCACTGGGGGAGGTTGTCGCCCCGAACGGAGGCTATTGGTTCCAGCCTCGACCTGGCCGTGGCCCAGGGCGTCCGGGCCAGGGGGCCCAGGATCCAGATCGTCGCCGGAGCGCCGTCGCCACCGAGGCGGGCAGGCCGGCGAGCCCTCAGGCAGGGCAACGTCCCGTCCTCGAGAATAGAGCTGGTGATCTCGTAGTCGGCCAATTGGCTAGCCAATGTGCAGCCTCCTTGGGCGCTCTTTGCTGAGGGACCCTACAGCTTTTTGCGGCCCGATGTCGGTGACGCGCGGACGCGGCGGCACGGGCGTCGCGGCCGCCGATACCAACCCGATGCTAAGAGGCCAGCGTCAGCGTCGAGATGGCCTTTTCGGTGGCGGCGGAATCGCGTGTGGCCACGAGCCAAACTTCCGACTGGGTCGGTTTGACCCAGGCGAGTAGGCCTACGGACGATTTGCCGTTGGCCAAATGAAAACGATATCGCCAGGCAGCGGTGGCATTGGCGATCTTCGCGTCAGCGACGGAGCTGACCTGGTACTTCCACCCAAGGAAGGTGCCGACGATCTCCGGCAGTCGGCCATGAGCCTGCGGTACCCGGTCCGCCTGGGTCACGGACTCCCCGACCCCGCCGCCGGGGCCCGAGTAGAAGACATCCCCTGAGGCATCGCTCAAGAACTGCTTGAGCGACCAGCTCCCCGGCACCGAGAAACTGGCGTAGATCCCTGGGACTGACTGCCATCCGGCCGGAACGGGCGGTTTAACCGTGGGGTAACTCCCGTTCAGGCCGAGCGTGGCCCAGACGACGACCCCGAGGCAGATCGGGCAAAAGGCGAGAAGCGCCACCCAGCGCCAGAGCCGGCGCCGGTCCTCCCGCGTAGGCGGGTCGATACGAGGATCGTGGCGGGCCCGCCCCGCTTGCCCGGCGGCCAGCGTCGGCCCGGCCATCGGGGGCCCGGCCATCGGGGACCCGACCATCTGCGGCCCGCCCAGCGAAGGGACGGCCATCGGAGGCGCCGGTCATCGAAGGGACGGCCACCCCGCGGTTGTGGCCGTGACCATTGCCGTCCTGTCCACCGTATAGGCCAAATCCGTCCTGGTCCTGGTCCTGCCCGCCCTGCCCCCGCCCGCCCTGGTCCTGCCCGCCCTGGCCGCCCTGGCCCGCCCTGGCCCTGCCCGCCCTGGCCCGGCCCTGCTGGGCCGCCACGGGCTCGTGTCTCAGCCACCGCCCGACGACCATTCCGCCAGGGCGGCCACCGCCGACGGTTCCCGGCAGCTAGCGCAGATCCCGAGGACGTCGAGGCGATGGTCGATGCTCAGGAAACCGTTCATATTCGCCAAACCATCCAGGTACTTGGACATGGCTTCTTCGAATGCCAACGTCGGCGTCACATCGATTACCTTCCCGCAATTCGTGCACAGAAGGTGGTGGTGGTGCTCGGTAATATCCTCGGCCAGTTCGAACCGGAAATAGTCGTCGTTGGCCGCCACCCGCCTGACGACGCCGGCTAGCTGGAGGTCGACGAGGTGGCGGTATGCCGAACTCCGGGGCAGGCGGGGCGCCCGTTCGGCGATGTCCTCGATGCTTACCGGGTGGCCGGCGTCCGCGAGCAGCTCGACGACCTCTCGCCGCCCGCTCGTGTAGCGCTGAGAGACCTGCCGCAGCCGTTGCTCGACCAATCCGTGCAGCGACTTGTTCACAACCCGACCCTACCGCGCCCGGGCCAGAGACGATCTTGGCTGCTCATGGCCGGGCCGGCGCTTCCGTCAGGGACACCCTTGAACCCGTCGCACCATACCCCACGTACCCTTCCGGACGGCGGGCCGAGCGTCGCCGGCTACTGGCCACCAGGCGACCGGCGACGTACCAGACCACGGCAAAACTGCCGACGAAAAAGCCGATGGGCCAGTTCGACCCGAACGAAGCAACTATTGATACCCAGACGGTCACTAGGGCCAGCCCCGCGGACAGGGCCATAGCGATAGCGGGCCGGTCTGTAACAAAGCGGGCCGCAGCGGGCGGCCCGATCATGAGGCTGAACACCAGCAGGGCGCCCACGACGGGGAGGGCCATGGTCGTAACCGCCGCGACGGCCAGCAGGAACATCAACTCGATGCGACCTGGCCCGATCCCCTTGGCCGCGGCCAGCTCCGGGGCTACGGATGACAGCAGAAGTGAGCGGTACAGGATAAGTACCATGAGGATGCAGGCCGCGCCGATGACTGCTGTGGGCCAGAGGTCCGCTGAGCTCACGGCCAGCGGCTCGCCAAAAAGCAGGGAAAATGTCTGCTCTGCGTATTCCGTACTCATACTGAGGAAAAGCGAGCCGATGCCGAGCAGAGTCACCAAAGAAAGCGCGACCACGACGTCCTGATGGCCCCGGCGGCCCCAGCGGGCAATCGCCAGGACGCCGAGAAGCGAGAAAAGCCCGACTCCGAGGAGAGTACTGGCGCCGATCAATGCCGCCCCCGCAGCACCGGTGAACGCTCCTTGGGGAATGGAATGGGCGGCGAACGTCGACCCCCTGAGGACCACGAAGAAGCCGACGGTGCCGGCCACCACGGCCATGATGCTGGCTTCGACCCAGGTGTCGACCATGAAACCGGAGAACAAGCCGGTGAACATGCCGACCTAGCTCCAGCCCGGAGCCGCAGCGGCAGCGTCTCCGCCAACCCGGCCCGTTGTTGTCGCGGCGACGTTGAGCGGCACACGGGTACGGCGGTGCTCGCGGCTGCCTCTCAACTGGGCCAGAAGGTAGACAACCAGGACCAGGGAAACGACAAAGAAACTGACGGGCCAGCCCTGGTGCGCCGGCGGCCACGTGTAGCTGTCATAGGCCAAGACGATCCCGGCCCAGGTGACCACGATGCCGATGCCTGCGGCATACAAGGCCGCCCGTCCCGGGCTACGAGCCAGGCGCAATGCCGCGGCGGCCGGCCCGATCAGCAGGGCGGTGCTCAGAATGGCCCCGATCGTCAGCGCCGCCAGAGCTACGGACAGAGCCAGCGCCACCATATAGGTCAGCCCGATAAGACGGAGGGGGGTGCCCTGGGCGGCCGCCAGCTCGGAGCTTATAGAGCTGAGTAGCAAAGGCCGGTAGACCAACCCGACCAGCAGCAGCGCCAGAACGCCGAAGCCGATGACAAGAGGCAGAGAGGCGGTGCTGACGGCGAAGATCGAGCCGAACAGCACGGTCACCGCGGCCCCCGTGGTCGTCTCGGTAGTGGTGCTCAAATAGAGCAGCAAGGCGGACACCCCGAGGCCCGCGCCGAGGACGATACCAGTGGCGAGGTCCCGGCCTCGACGCCGGTCCGCACCGAGCAGCTCCATGGCACCGGCTCCCGCCAGACCCAACGCCACAAATCCCACCAGTGGGCTAACGCCGAGAAGGAAGGCGGCGGACCCACCAGTAGCCGTGATGTCGGCAAAAGCATGACCGGCGAAGGACTGGCCTCTGATAACGGTAAAAACACCGACGGGTGCGCAGACGATGGCCACGACGGTGCCCACCACCGCGGCGGCCTGGACCGGCCCGCTCGAGAAATCCCCGGTGGGAACACTGCGTGCAGGACGCTCATGGTTGCGCATGTCCCGTGGCCGGTTGCGGCTGGCCGTACTTAGCAGCGGAAGGCCCGTCTTCGCAGCCGTCGCTGACTGCCTCGCAACCATCCTCTCCGTACTCGTCGCCGTACTCGTCGCCGACGGACACAAGCACCCGGCCATGCGCACGGAACACGTCCACGTGGCGCCCATACAGAGCGCTCAGCACATCGCTGCGCACGACCTCGTCGGTCCGTCCGCTGACGGCACGGCCGGCGGCCAGGTAGATGACCCTGTCCATCACCGGCAGGAGCGGGTTGATGTCATGGGCGGACAGCAGGATGGCGACGTCCTGCTCCCTGGCTATCCGTCCGAGAAGCGCGACCGTCTCCTGTGTGCTCGGTAGGTCGAGGTTGGCCAACGGTTCGTCGAGCAGTAGCAATAGGGGACGGTGAGCCAGGGCGTGGGCGATGAGGATCTTCTGTTGTTCGCCGCCAGAGAGCGCACCGACCCTGGCATCAGCGAGGTGCAATGCGTCGACCGAAGCCAGTAGCTCGTCGACGACCTCGCGTTTGGTGCTCGACCTGATGGGCACGCCCAGGCGGCGCCCGTCCATGCCCAGCTCGACCAGGTCGCGGGCGCGCACCGGCAGGTCAGCGTCGAGGGCCACTTTTTGAGGCACGTAGCCGGTGGAACGGCGGCCGGGCCGGCCTCGGGCCACGCTCACCGTGCCGGAAGTAGTCGGCTGCAGGCCGAGGAGCGCACGGAGCAGGGTGGTCTTGCCCGCCCCGTTCATCCCGATAAGCGCCGTAACTTCACCTGCGGCGACGGAAAACGAGACGTCGCGGAGGACGTCGCGTCCTCCCAGGCGGACCGAAAGCCCCTCGACCCTGAGCGCCGGGCCCGTCGAGGCAGAGGCACCCGGGCTCGACACCCGGCCCAGGTCGACCCCGGCGGGCAGCGACGCCATCAGAGTTTCTCCGTGGAGGTCCCCTGAGCCACCGCTTGTCGGAGGGCCGTGACCTCCGCCAACATCCAGGACTGGTAGTCGTAGCCCGGCGCCGGCATGGTCTCATAGACGCTGACGACGGGCACTCCGGCCCTCCTGGCGTCGGCCAGGAAGGTGGCGGTGAGGCTGTCCGTGACCTGTTGGTTGTAGAGGAACGCCTTGACCTTGTGCCCCTCGATCAGGCTCTGTTCGGCCGAGATGTCCTGGGGCGAGGGGTCCGTACCGTTCATGATCGCCGACTGCAAGGAACGCGGCGTCAGGATGTCCGCACCTGCCGCTTGAAGCATGTAGTCGGCCACCGGTTCGGTGACGGCCACGGGGGTCCCCGGGTGGGCCGCTTTGAGACTGGAAATGGCCGCCAACCAGGGACGCAGGGAGCCATCGAACCGCTTCGCGTTCGTCTCGAAGTAGGCCCGGTGAGCGGGTCGGAGCCTGGATAGAGCGGAGGCGACGGCGCTGGCCACAGCGGGCATCGTGCGCGGGTCGTACCACAGATGGGGGTTGAAGATCGTGCCCGAGAGGCGGAGCACCTTCTGGGCCACGATGACCTGCCGGCCCGAACGGTGGCTCGCCGCCTCGATCTTGTCCATGAAGCTGTCGTAGCCGACGCCGTTCTGGACGATCAGCTGGGCCTGGCTGACCTCGACCGCCACTCGGGCGCTGGCTTCGAACTCGTGGGGGTCCGTGTTCGGGTTGCTCATTACGGCGCTCACGCTGACATACGGGCCGCCTACCTGCGAGATCACGTCCGCGTACTCGTTCTCGGCGCCAACGGCGACGACCTTGGCCGCAACGGCCTTGGCTGCGACGATCTTGGCTGCACGACCTGGCCGGTGCAGAGCTGGCCGGTGCAGAGCCGGCCGCTGCAGAGCCGGCCGCTGCAGAGCCGGTCGGTCCAGGGCCGGCCTGTCCAGAGCTGGCCGATGCCGACGCACACCCAGCCAGCGAGGCGGCGGTTACGACAACGGCGATGAGACTAATCAAGCACGGCCGAGCCGAGCCGTGCCTCGCTACAGGCGCCCGATCCATGCCAATATCCTATCCCTAGACTCAGTCTCATTTCAAGAACTTCTTGTCCAGGTCTGGGCCTCTGGAACGACCGGGACGGTGTGTGCGAACTCCTACCCCTGGTCCCGGCTACCTACCGATGGTCCTGGTCGCCTACACCTGGTCCTGGCCGGCCAGCGCTCGATTGACGTCCATCAGGTGGTGTTCGCCCTCGTGAACGGTGTGGCGGGCCAGCCAGGCCACATCGGGTGGGCGGGCCGTGGGCTCGGCCGCGGGGAGGTTGTAGACGAGCGTCCGCTCCCAGGCCGCCTCGTCGAGGCCGTCGAACACCGTGGCGCACAGCCTGGCCGCCACCTCGAGGTCGTCGAGGACCTGTCCGAGCGGCTCGGACGAATAGTGGCAGAGATCTACCCGCTCATCCCGGTACATGCGGGCAAAAGCCGGGGTGTCCTCGACCAGGGCCACTATCGCCCGGTCCCTCTGGACGAGCAAGACGTCTCTCATGTGGCAGGCGTACTCTAGGGCCGACCAGACCTCCGGTGCCGGCCGGCGGCGGGCGGCTCGCACATCGGCGGCGGCCAGCGCTTCTCGATACCGAGGCCCCAGGTCGCGTAGCCTTCCGGCCAGCTTCTCAGTGGGCACACTTTCATACTCGTAACCGCATTCTTCGCAGGTCGTCATGCAGCAGAAGGATATTGCCCAGGCGAAATGAAAAAGGTGGCCTTTGTCATCAATCCTGTCGGGATCCGCCACCTCCAGGCGGTGGAACGGCAGTGCGCGGAGGCGGCGGCCAGAAATGGCTGGGAGCCCGAGCTCATGGGGACCGAAGTCGGGGAGAACCAGAAACAACTGGTCGCCCATCTGCACAGGTACGCGGCGGCCACGGGCGAAAGGCTGGTCTTCGCCATTGGGGGTGACGGCACGGTCCGGACGTGCGCAGATGCGCTGGCGTACAGCGGGGCGGCGATGGCCATCGTCCCCAGGGGCACCGCCAACCTGTTCGCGCGAGCGCTCGGCGTCCCGTCCGGTCTCGATGCCGCCCTCCGGGTGGGGTTCGGGGCGCAGCAACGGCGCGTGGACCTGGCCACCTGCGACGGCTCGGCGTTTGCCGCCATGGCCGGCATAGGCCTGGACGCGGCCGTGGTGCGGTCCACACCACGGTTCCTGAAGGAACATCTCGGATGGGTGGGCTATGCCGCCGGCGCTTTGGCTCATCTCGGGAGCCGGCCCCACGAGTTCAGTGTGTCCCTTGATGGCGGTGAGCCGTTAACTCGCAGGGCGCATTCGGTAGTGGTCGGCAACGTCGGCATCCTGCCCGGTGGGTTCTCGATCCTGCCCGGAGCCTCTCTGGACGATGGTTCCCTGGACGTAGGCGTCCTGGCGCCCCAGCACGTCCTGGGGTGGGCCGTTATGGCTCGGCGGATGTTGGCGCACGGCCATGACGTAGACCGCCAGTTCGAGCACCACAGGGCGAGCACCGTGAAAGTGACGACCGAGAACGAGTTGCCACGCGAACTGGACGGCGACATGATCCCTGCTGGCCGCTCGCTTTTCGTCAAGGTCTTACCCAAGGCGCTGTTAGTGCGCGCCCCGCTCGACGCGACGTCGCCCGGACTAAGGCGCCCGTAAAGTGCGCCAGGAAGGCCCGGAATATCGTCCGGGTTGTCGCCGTTACCTAGTTGCCGTGCGAGCAGCCGGCGCCCAGAAGCCAGGAGGTAGCGATGCCAGCCGTAACCGTAGAGGACATTTTGGTCCTGCCACGAGTACCGACGCCGGTCCCGGGCGAGGGTCACGAGCGCCCTGTGGGCTCGATAACCACGGCGCCGAGCGGGTTGGAGGGAGAGGGCTTCCCTGTGCGCCGGGCGTTCGCTGGTGTCGCGCTTACTGATCTGGACCCGTTCATCCATATGGACCAGATGGGCGAGGTGGAATACGGTCCCGGCGAGCCCAAGGGCACGCCGTGGCATCCTCACAGAGGCTTCGAAACCGTCACTTACATAATCGACGGGATATTCGAGCACCAGGACTCCAACGGCGGAGGCGGCCGTATCACAGACGGTGACACCCAGTGGATGACGGCGGGGGCCGGGATCCTGCACATCGAAGCCCCGCCCGAATCTCTCGTAGTGTCGGGTGGCCTTTTTCACGGCATCCAGCTGTGGGTCAACCTGCCCCGGGCCAACAAATGGAACGCACCCCGGTACCAGGACATCCGGGGAAAGGAAGCCACGCTCCTCACCACCGAGGACGGTGGCGCGCTCCTGCGGGTGATCGCAGGGCAAGTGGCCGGGTACGACGGGCCAGGGTCCACATTCACCCCGATCACCATGGTCCACGCCACCCT
The DNA here is from genome assembly GCA_963750465.1 of uncultured Acidimicrobiaceae bacterium. Lineage (GTDB taxonomy): Bacteria > Actinomycetota > Acidimicrobiia > Acidimicrobiales > Palsa-688 > Fen-671. Next base: position 202,676 of record CAVVRE010000037.1, on the reverse strand, counting down.
CAGCCCGGGCGCAGATATGAAGCTTCCCTGGCGGCCCGACTTCAACGCACTGGCCTACGTGCTCGCCGGCAACGGCTATGTCGGGGAGCAGCGACGACCCGTCCGCAGCGGTCAGCTCGTCGCGTTCGGGCCGGGCGACTACCTCGAGGTCGGCGCGGACCGGTCTCAAGAAGTGGCCAGCCCCAACGTCGAAGTGCTCCTGCTGGGCGGCTTGCCGATACGCGAACCGGTCGTGCACTACGGGCCGTTCGTCATGAACACTAAAGAGGAAATCCTGAAAGCCATGGAGGACTACCAGGCCGGCCGGCTGGGCCAGATCCCGGCGCAAGCATTGCCGCACCGTCACCCCGGCGACGTCGAGGTCCCCGGAGGCCCCTCTCGTACGTAGTTCGGTGGCTCGGGCCGCTAGTCTCAGTTGCCGCGCAGGTGCAGCACTGAGGCTGGCAGGCCGGAGGGACCGCCGTGGATAGGGTAAATAAGGCAGGCGGCACAGTGAGCGGGACCGACCAGTGAAGGCGCCCCCTGGCGGCGTCATCGACCGCCTGGCCGGGGCCCCCATCTCGTGGGGAGTCTGCGAGGTGCCGGGGTGGGGCATCATGCTGCCCCGGGACCGGGTGCTGTCGGAAATGCACGAGCTCGGTCTCAAAGCGAGCGAGCTTGGGGCGCTGGGCTACCTCGGGGGCGACCCGGGTGAGATCAGGGCGCTGCTTTCGAGTTTTTCCCTGGGTGCGGTCGGCGGCTTCGTGCCCGTTGCCCTCCACGACCCGGGCGTCAGGCAGCAAGCGCAACACGACGCCGAACAAGCGGCCCAACTGCTGGCCGGGGCGGGCGGCACCTATTTCGTGACCGCCGCCGTCGTGGACGCGGCATGGTCGCCTCCATTCGAGCTCGACGCCCGGCAATGGGACGACTTCGCCGCCGGGCTCTCGATGGTGGAAGAAGTGTGCGCGGCACACGGCCTCACTCAGGTGCTACACCCCCACGTCGGCACCTTGGTCGAGCGAGCGGAGCACGTGCGTCAGGTTCTCCAGCGTTCCGACGTCCGGTTCTGCCTCGACACCGGCCACTTTTCGATCGGGGGCATCGACCCGGTCGAGTTTGCCGTCGACCACGCTGGCCGGGTCGGGCTTGTCCACCTGAAGGACGTCGACATGGCGCTGGCGCCGGCGGTCCGCGACCACCAGACCACGCTGCTCGAAGCGACCCGGGCCGGGCTGTTCCAGGCGCTCGGTCGTGGCAGCGTCGACATCTCCGGCGCGGTCAGGGCGCTCGAAGAGAGGGGTTATGGCGGCTGGTACGTGCTCGAGCAGGACACGACGATTGCGGAGCCAACAGCCGGGGGCGGGCCGGGCTCGGTCGACCCGGCGGCCGACGTGAAGGCGAGCATCGAGTACCTCGAGGGGGTCGCGGCGGGTGAGACGAGCCCGTCATGACCGGGCTGTCATGACCGGGCTGTCATGATCGGGCTGTCATGACCGGGCTGTCATGATCGGGCTGTCATGATCGGGCTGTCATGATGGCGTCGGGCGCCTCGCCGAGAACACGAGACGAAGGCCCGCTGCGCATCGGGGTGATCGGGACCGGCCGGATCGGGCGGATGCACGCCGACCTCTTGGCCTCCCGAGTGGCGGGCGTCGCCCTGGCCGCGGTTTCCGACGCGATGATGCCTTTGGCCGACGAGGTCGGCCGGGAGCTCGGCGTCCCCTGCGTTCGATACCGAGCGTCTCATAGACGACCCGGCCATCGATGCGGTGGCGATCTGCGCGCCCACGGACACTCACGTGGCGCTTATCGTCGCCGCCGCTGAGGCCGGCAAAGCCGTCTTCTGCGAAAAGCCGATCTCGCTCGACCTGGCTGAGGTCGACCGGGCGCTGGTGGTAGTGGCCGTACGGGCGCTCAACTAATGGTGGGTTTCAACCGGCGCTTCGACGCCTCCCACGCCGCCGTTCGCGACGCCGTGGCCGGCGGCGCCGTCGGCCCTCCCCACATCGTGCGTATAACCAGCCGTGACCCCGAGCCTCCATCTATGGCCTATGCCCGGACCTCGGGCGGGATCTTCCTGGATATGACCATCCACGACTTCGACATGGCCCGTTATGTCGTCGGCAGCGAGGTCGTCGAGGTCTACGCGGCCGGCGCCGTCCGGATCGTGCCGGAGCTGGCGGAGCTCGGGGACGTGGACACCGCCGTCGTCACCCTCTGGCACGAGAACGAGTGCCTCACCGTGATCGACAACAGCCGGCGAGCCAGCTACGGCTACGACCAGCGGGTGGAGGTGCTGGGGGCCGAGGCCCTGGTGGCGTCGGAGAACCCCCTGGTCAGTACGGCCATTGTGCGTGACGCCACCGGGACCCGACTGGCGCCCCTGCCATACTTCTTCATCGAGCGCTACGCGGCGTCTTATATCCGCCAATGGGAGGCCTTCGTGGCCGCCGTCAGGAGTGGTGTGACGCCGCCGACATCCGGCCAGGACGGACGGGCGGCGCTGGTTCTCGGGCTGGCGGCCAAGCACTCGCTACTGGAACGCCGCGCCGGTCCGCATCGCCGATGTCGTCGCGCTCCCGGACGTAACCCGGTAAGTTCTGGCGGCGGAGCGCCGGCAGTCGGCTTCAATTGGTCGTGGGGAAGTGGTACGACGCCCCTGTTGACGCCTTCGGGGCCGGCCAGCGCGAAGTGACAACCTTGGCCCTGGTGTAGAAGGACACGCCTTCGGGGCCGTGGACGCGGCGCTCGCCGAAGAGCGAGTCCTTCCAGCCCCCGAACGAGTAGTAGGCCATAGGTACCGGGATCGGCACGTTGATCCCGACCATGCCCACCTTGACGCCCCGGTGGAACCGGCGGGCGGCCTCGCCCGACGAGGTGAACAGCGCCGTCCCGTTGCCGTAAGGGTTGGCATTGATGAGGGCGACCGCCTCGTCGGCCGTTTCGGCCCGCAGCACGGAGAGCACGGGGCCGAATATCTCGTCCCGGTAGACCTCCATGGCCGGGCGTGACCTGGTCGATGATGGTGGGACCGACGAAGAACCCGTTCTCGTGGCCGGCCACCAGGACGCCCCGGCCATCGAGGGCCAGGCGGCCCCCCGATTGCTCGCTGCGGTCGATGTAGCCGAGGATGCGGTCTTTGGCATCGCGCGTTATCACCGGGCCCATTTCGCTCTGTTCGTCACGACCGGGACCGACCCGGATCCCGGATGCCTTGTCCCGGAGCACGTCCGACTAGTGCGTCCCCCGCCCCGCCCACGACCACGGCGGCCGAGATGGCCATGCACCTTTCTCCCGCTGACCCGAAGGCGGCCGCCACAACGTGATCGGCGGCAAAGTCGAGGTCCGCATCCGGCAGGACCACGGCGTGGTTTTTGGCCCCGCCGAGGGCCTGGGCGCGCTTGCCCGCCGCCGTGGCGCGCGAGTGGACGTAACGGGCGATGGGGGTCGAGCCGACGAAGGAGACGGCCGCGATCGCCGGATGATCGAGGAGGGCGTCGACGGCCACCTTGTCGCCGTTCACTACGTTGAACACCCCGTCCGGCAAACCGGCTTCGGCCCATAGCTCGGCGACCAGCATGGAGGCCGACGGGTCACGTTCGCTCGGTTTCAAGACGAAAGTGTTGCCGCAGGCGATGGCGATCGGGTGCATCCACATCGGCACCATGACCGGGAAATTGAACGGCGTGATCCCACACACCACCCCGAGCGGCTGGCGGTACGAAAACATGTCGACGCCGGTTGAGACCTGGTCCGAGTACTCACCCTTCAAAAGCTGCGGTATCCCGCAGGCGAACTCCACGACCTCGAGGCCGCGCTGGACCTCCCCCCGGGCGTCCGTGATGACCTTGCCGTGCTCGTCCGAAACGATGCCCGCCAGTTCCTCTACATGGGCGTTGACGAGCTCCCGGAAAGCGAACAGGGTCTTGGCCCGGGTGCTGATCGAAGACGCCCGACCATTGTGCGAAAGCCTCCGAGGCGGCGCGGACGGCGGCGTCGACCTCATCGGGGGAGGCCAATGCGACGTCCGCCGTTTGCTCACCACTGGCCGGGTCGAACACGGGGCCGCTGCGGCCCGAAGCGCCCTCCACCGGCTTCCCGCCGGTCCAGTGCCCGATAACTCTCATCTACGTTCCCTCCACTCAGTTACGGCCTTGATCCCCGCCAGCGCTAATGGCACTGCCTGTACTCGCACTGCCCGTACTCCTACTGCCTGTACTCGCACTGCCCGTACTCCTACTGCCTGTACTCGCATTGCCCGTACTCGTATTGGCGGCCCTCACAGGTAGCGCCGCTGGCGCAGCTTGCTGACCTCGTAGGACTTGCGGGCCTGAACGGTGCTGTCCAGGTCCGAGACCTCCGCCACGGCGACGTCCCACCAGGACTCGCTGGACGGGGCGGGGACCAATGGGTCGGTCTCGATTTCGACTAGCACGGGCCCCGTCGCCGACTTGGCTTCTTCGAGTGCCGACCTCAACTCGGCCACGCTGTGGACGCGAGAAGCGGCCGACCCCGAGGCTCCTGGCGTTGGCCGCGAAGTCGAGCGGGAGGCGGGTCTCCGTCGAGGCGGCCGGTGGCCTCGTCCCTGAAGCGGTACCACGTGCCGAAGCGCTGTGCCCCCACCGACTCAGACAGCGCGCCAATGGAGGCGAAACCGTGGTTGTTGACTAAGACGACCGTTAGTTTGACGTTTTCCTGGACGGCCGTAACCAGTTCCTGAGCCATCATCAGATAAGAGCCGTCCCCGACCATCACGTACACGTCCCGGTCCGGTGCGGCCAGCTTCGCTCCCAGACCGCCGGCGATCTCATAGCCCATGCAGGAGTAGCCGTACTCGACGTGGTAGCCCTTCGGGTCACGAGTGCGCCACAGTTTGTGAAGGTCGCCCGGCATCGAGCCGGCCGCACATACGACCACGTCCCGGGGCTGCTCACCTCGTTCACCACCCCGATCACCTCGGACTGGGCCGGCAGCGGACGGTGGCCGAGCGTGTAGGCCCGCTCCACGGTGGCGTCCCACTCCCTGGCCAAGGTTCTGCGATTCGTCCCGGTAAGAGGGGCTCACCGACCACCCGCCGACGGCATCGCCCAGCTGCACCAGGACCGTCCGGGCGTCTCCGACTACGGCTGCCCCGGCGTTCTTAGCCGCGTCGAAACGGGTGATGTTGCAGTTGATGAACCGGGTCGCCGCCGCGAACGCCGTCCTCGACGCGGTGGTGAAATCGCTCCACCGTGTGCCGATCCCAACGACGACATCAGCCTGGCTGGCCAGGGAATTGGCCGCCGTGGTCCCGGTCGATCCGATGGCCCCGACCGCTTGAGGGTGGTCGTAGGGCAATGAACCCTTACCGGCCTGCGTCTCCGCTACCGGGATACCGGTCGTCTCAGCGAAAGTGCGGAGGGCGTCGGTCGCTTCTGAGTAAATGACGCCGCCGCCCGCCACGATGAGGGGGCGGCGGGCGCTCAGCAGTACCTCTCTGGCCCGGGCCAAGGCCGCCGGGTCGGGCGCCGGCCGGTCCACGTGCCACGTGCGGGGAGCGAACAGTTCCTCGGGCCAATCGAAGGCTTCGGCCTGGACGTCCTGAGGGAGGCAGACCGTAACCGCACCCGTCTCGGCCGGGTCGCTCAGCGCCCTCATGGCGCCGAGCAGCGCATCCGGCAGCTGTTCGGGCCGCTCGACCCGGTCGAAGAAGCAGGAAACCGGGCGGAACGTATCGTTTACCGACACATCAGGGGAGCCCAGGTGCTCGAGTTGCTGCAGGACAGGGTCAGCCACCCGGGTGGCGAAGAGGTCGCCGGGGAGCAGCAGTACCGGCAGCCGGTTGATGGTGGCCAGCGCGGCGCCCGTGACCATGTTCGTGGCGCCCGGGCCGATGGACGACGTGCAGGCCAGGGTGGACATTCGGTTGCGCATCCGGGCGAAGGCCACTGCGGCATGGACCATTCCCTGCTCGTTGCGGGCTTGCCGGTACACAAGGGCACCGGGCGTCTCCAGCTCCGCCTCCAGCAGGGCCTCGCCGAGCCCGGCGACGTTGCCGTGGCCAAAAATCCCGAAGCAGCCTTCGATCAGACGGTGCTCCCGGCCGTCGCGCTCGCTCCGCTGTTGGGCCAGGAAGCGGACGGTGGCCTGGCCCACCGTGAGCCGGACGAGGCTCATGGCATACCTCCGTAACGTCCAGCTCGCAGACCGTCCGGCCCGCCCGGCGGGGCGGCCAGACGGGGGTCGACGATTTGATCGGCCCACGTGGCCCGGACCCAGGCGTGAACCGGGTCGTCCGTCGCCAACCAGGCCCGCTCGCCTGGTCCGGCCATGACGTTCAAGTAATAGAGGTGGTAACCGGGCACGGCCATCGATGGGCCGTGGTAACCATGCGGGATGATCATGACGTCGCCCGTGCGGACCTCGGCGAGGACGTCGATGGGACGCGCCTGGGTCCCGTAGACCCGCTGGTAAGCCAAACCGTCTTGTTCGGCAGGGCCTTTGTCCACCTCGAAGTAGTAGATCTCTTCAAGTTCGGTTTCGTTCGGGTTGGTCTCGTCGTGCTTGTGCGGCGGGTATGACGACCAGTTGCCGGCCGGCGTCAATACCTCGCAGGCGATCAGCCGGTCCGCGTCGAACGATGGGGGCATGCAGAAATTCACCACCCGCCGCGAGCAGTTCCCGGCGCCGCGCAATTCCACCGCCACCCGCTGGGCGGGCTGATAGCGCAAAGGCCAACGGCCCTCGGCCCTTGCGCCCGGCACCGCGAAGCGCCCACCGCCCGGGCTCGTGACGAGCACGTCTGAGCCGGGCGGTACGTAGCAGAAGTCGGTGGGCCCGTCGAAGACGCTGGCGCGACCGGTCAGAGTATGAGCAACGTCACCGCACGACACCACGCACGAGCCCGCCAGCGGCAAGACGAGCACCTCCTCGTCACCCGTGTCGAACCTATGTGAGCCATTGGGGTCGAGGTCCAACACCCGAAGCGATGACCACGACCAAGCGGCCTCGGCCTGGGTTAGCTCGAGCGACCAGGGCGGTCTGGCTAGCGAGCCAGCTCGACGGTGCAGGTCGCTCACGGTCGCAGGCTCACGGTGGCAGGCTCTCGGTCAGGCACCGTACCCTCCTTGCCGGTTCGCCAGCGCCGGCCCCGAGCGTACCAGGAGCTTGATGGCTAACTCACCTGGGCTTGGCGCCACTTCAGGCCCCAACGCGGCTCGAACGGGCGCTCGACCCGCCCCAGGAAGCACTTCGCGCTCACCTCCCCGAGACAAGCCTGCGGCAGTCGACGGGAGATGAGCGCGAACCTGAATGGCGGCTTGACGAGGCCGAGGCGTCGGCTGCCAGCGAAGCCGACGCCTCGGCGGACAACCCGGAAAAGCCTGCGACGATGGAGGCTTGCCCGGGAAGAGCTAGGACTGACCTAGTAGCCGGGCGTAGCCGTGGTGCTCGTGGTGGCGCCCATGGCGGCAACCGTGGTCGTCGTGGTGCCCGGGGTGGTGGTGGTGGTCGACCCGGCCGCAGTAGTTGTCGTTGTCGGGGCGGCGGTCGTCGGCGTGGTGGGGGACGTCTTGGGCACGGTGCCGGCGGACGTGATCACCTGCCAGGTCCCGCCGAAAGCGGTTATCCCTGCGCCGACCGTAGTGCTGTTCAGGCCCTTGGCGAACATGTACAGGGGGTGCCCGTTGTACGTGACCTGGAAACTACCGCTGGCGAGTTGTACGGTGCCCAGTTTCGAGGCGGTCACGCCGGCGCCGGCAATGGCCGGTTGGCTGGTGAGGACCGGGGGCCACACCATCGCGCACAGGCCGGTGCAGCTCTTCCCTGTGAAGGCATAGACGGTGGCGGAGGCCTTATCGGCCCCCAGGAAGGCGAGGATCTTCCCGGCGGACGCCGTCTCCACATTTAGCGTGGCCGGCCCGGCGGAGGCGAACCCCTGCGGGGACAGGCTGTACCAGACGCCACTGGCGGTGGGGTCAATGAAGTTGTTCCCGGTGGCCAGCCCGGGAGCGGCACCGCTAGCGAGGTCGAAGGCGAAGAGGTAGAGCGGCTGGCCCTTGAAGGTCACCTGAGTGGTGCCGTCGGGCCGGTGGAGAAGGCCGAGCTGGGAGGCGCTCACGCCATTGCCGGCCACGGCGGGGCCACTGGTAAGCAAGGCGGGCCAAAAGGCCAGGCAGGCACCGGTGCACGCGCTCGACTTGGGAGAGTCGGACGACAGTGCGTACAGTGTCCTGCCCGCCCCGAAGGCTGTCGTCGTGTTCAGGACCAGCCCACCCGAGGACACCTCGACCCCGACCTTGGCCCGGTCGGCCGCCGGCTTACCGGAAGTAGACACCAGGCGCCAGTAACCGTCGAAGGCGGTGACGTCTTGGCCGTTGGTCTGCCCGGCGGCCTTGTCGCCGATGAAGGTGTAAAGGGGCTGGCCGAAGTAGGTTTCCTGCTCTCCCACGCCTTTCCGGTTTACCTCTCCGAGGCCCTTGGCGGTGACGCCGGCGCCCGCCGTCACGCTGCTGCTGCCCGGGACGGCCGGCCAGGCGGCCAGGCACTTGGCCGACAAGCACGAAGTGGCCGGCGACAGGTCTCCGCTGAATACGTAGAGCGAATCGCCCTTCGAATCGACCAGGACCTGGCCAACCGGGCTCGAGTGGGCCGAGATCATAGTGGTTGCAGCGGAGGCGGAAGCGGGGGATACGAAAGAGCCGGCTTGCATCAACCCGGTGAGAGCGGCGGCCGAGGCGAGAACAGCTGCCTTGGAGAGGGGAGCGCGGCGAAGTTTGTCAGCAAGCGAGCGCCGGTCGGTGGGGCGTTCGTCATGCGAACCTCGCGAGGAGCGCGTTCGACTAAAGCTAAGCATGGTCCGTTATCTCCTGTGTGTCCGTTCGCGCAAGAACTCGTCTTGCGTGCTGCCTGGGACTACGGGCGGCCGGTCAAAACAGTTTCAGGTCCAGTGGCTTAGGACTGAGCGGTTTCGGGTCCGGGGCCGCTCGATTGTGACCAAGAGCCTGCTCAGTGCCCGGTCGGAGTGCCTGGGCTGGAAGAGGAAACGGCACTCCCAGGCCCTCCCGGCGTCTCGCCGTGCTCGTAGACCTCGGAGGCGGGGCCGACGATGAGGGGATCTGGCTTCCCTACGATCCCGGGGTCCTGGTCGGTGTAATCGAACAGGCCGAGCACGTAGCGCATGGCCCCGATCGCGCGCCCGTTTCTTGTCGTTGCTCTTGATCACCGTCCATGGTGCCCACGCGGTGTCGGTCAGCTGGAACATGGCCTCCTTGGCCGCGGTGTAGTCGTCCCAACGGTCCAGGGACGCCAGGTCAGTGGGCGACAATTTCCACTGGCGTACGGGGTCGATCTGGCGGATCAGGAAGCGAGTGCGCTGTTCGGAACGCGAGACCGAGAACCACAACTTGATCACGGCGATGCCTTCGTCGGTGAGCATGCGTTCGAACTCGGGCGCCTGGCGCACGAACAGTCGGTACTGCTCGTCGGTGCAATAGCCCATGACGCGTTCGACGCCGGCCCGGTTGTACCAGGACCGGTCGAACAGCACGATCTCCCCGGCCGAGGGCAGGTGCTCGACGTACCGCTGGAAGTACCACTCGCCCTGCTCGCGCTCGCTCGGTTTCTCGAGCGCGACGACGGCGGACCCGCGTGGGTTCAGGTGCTCCGTGAACCGCTTGATGGTGCCCCCCTTGCCCGCGGCGTCCCGGCCTTCGAACAGGATGACGATCCGTTTTGCCATTGTCTTTGACCCAGTTCTGGAGCCTAAGCAGTTCGATTTGTAGCAGTCGCTTGACGACCTCGTAGTCGGGCGCGGGGCATCCGCTCGTCGTAGGGGTACCCCTCCCGCCACGTGTCCACGAGACGTCCGTCCTTCCAACGCAGCACGGGTTCGTCTTCGTCGTCGGTCTCGTCGAGCATCAGGTCGTCGAGGTGTTGAGAAAGGTCGACGTTGAGGTCAATAGGGACGAAACTGCCGGTATCGACGCTCACTTGGTCTCCGATCGGGTGCGGGGCGGAGGCGAACAAAGGCGCACACCGTTATCTTGCTCGGCCGGCCGTGCCGCTCTCTACTTCACTGTGGACAATTCATCTTCGCGTCACCGGTCATCGTAGCCTCGCCCGTAACTTCGCCAACTGCCTGCGTAACCGCTTGCGGTCGCCGTTTTGCCTGTAACTTCGCCTGTGTACCGTCAATCGACTCGCTGTCGAGTTCGCTGTCGCTTCTCCCTAACTTCGAACGGCGTCCGCCGTGGTCAGCCCCGCCGGCCCCGGTGCCAGCCCGCATAACTCGAGCGGCGTGCCAATGTCCCACAAGAGAACCAGCTCGGACCGGGAGTCGTTGTCGCTCAGGTAGCCCGTTCCGTCGGGAGGGACGGTCAGTTGGACGGCGGTCGTCGACCCCGGTCCGGTCCGAGGGACCAAGAGGGCGGCGACATGGTTGGTCAGGCCGGGTGAGGCCGGCGCGGACACCACCCGCACCGACGCCGAATGCCCTCCCGGCACCGGGCGCAGCCGAACCTCCATCGGCGGGCTCACCGTTTCGGGCGCGAAGTCCGTGCAGCCGTCGGCCTGGACGGAGGTTGCTGAGTGAGTGGCGCTCACCAAGGTGAAGCGGCCGCCGAAGAGGGCCGACGGTGACAGTTGCGTCTTCGAGCCCTCCCAGGTGCCCACGGCTAGCAGCCCGCGCCCGTTGACCAGCTCTGTGGGTGTCAGTGCCACTCGGGGCAACTGCCCGAGGCGGTCCAGGCGCTCGATGCTGGCCACCGAAAGGTCGGGGAAGAGGCTGATGGGCGAGGCGTCGGGGCCCGACACGTCCGGCACGCCGTCAGCCAGCAGGTGAGCGGTGGCCAGGAGCTCGGTCTTCACACTCGACTCGAGAGCCACCTGGCTCGTTACCCATGTCTGCGCCTGGCCGATGTTCCCGAGCAGGGTGATGCAGAGGAAGGCCACAATGGCCCACCGACCGGCTGGCCAGGTGCTCACCGAGCTGATGGCTTTGGCGATCAACGGCAGCAAGATGGCTATCCCCACGTAGACGTAGCGAGAGACCACAGTCGTGGCCCCCCCGGTCGTGTCCCGCCCCAGGCCGGCCACGACGTAGAAGGCGCCTCCCGCCACGAACAAGCCGATCAGCGCCGGGTTTTCGTGCCAAAGGGACCGCAGGTGCCAGGCCACCCAGACACCCAGCCCGACCAGGAGGGCAGCGCCGGCGGTCTCGAGGTTGAACGTTTGGCCCAGCGCCGAAGACAGCCCGAACCATACATAGCCGGGCAGCGTTGTGAGCTTTGTGAGGGAGAGGTGGTCGGCACGCGAGGTGAGGCCCAATCGTCCGACGAAGGCGAACCAGATGAGGTAGCTACCGACTGGCAGGGCCAGAACGGCCAGCGCTCGTTTGGGCGAGCGGCGGGCGAAAAGGAGCACGGCCGCGCCCACGACCATGGCGTCACCGATCGTCGAGCACATGAGACTGGCCAGAAGGGCGACTGAAGCGAGGGCGTCCCGGCGCTGTGACCGTCGGTCGTCATTGGCGCGTCGGTCGTCATTGGCCCGCCGACCGTCATTGGCCCGCCGATCGTCATTGCGGCGGTCGAGCAGGTTGAAGGCGACGTAGCCGAACAGCACCGAGCCGACGAAGCTGACCTGGAACGCCGAGGCGAGGTCCTCGGCGCCAGCGCCCAGGAAGCCCAAGAGGCCCACGGCCGCGGTGGCCACCCAGAGGTCGACGCCGTTGCGCCGGCACATCCGCCACGCCAGGTGCATCACGGCCACCTGGGCCAACAGCAGCGGTAAGAGGTAGGGCCAATAACTGGTCAGGTGGAAGGTGTTGTACAGGGCGCGCCACAGCAATATCGGCAGCGTCGACCAGTGCTCGTTGTGGGGGAACCAGATGCTCCGGCTGCTCGCCGGAGGGTAACGGAGACCCCGCCTGACCAGGAAGTCCCACTCGTCGCCGAAAAACCAGAGCTTACGGTCGAGCCAGGCCCAGAAACCGAAGGCGGCCACCAAAGTGGCCCAGTGAACCGTTTCGGCCAGTCGGGCCGAGCGCCGGGAGACGGAGGCGCTCTCAGCTACGCCGTGCAGGCGAGCCGGACGTCCGTGGCGCCCGGGGTAGCTATCTGGCGCACGAAGGGGGCCACCGGGCATGGCAAATGCAGCCACAGGCCCCGAATGGCGGGGGTCGCGGTCCACTTATGGGCCCAGAAGGCTAATGCACTAAGGCCGGCCGCCCGGCCGCTCCGGTGTTACCGACGTACGGGTAGTGTCGCCGCCCATCCGCCGGTCCGCCATTGGCCACCCCCATGAGGCTACGGTACACCCGTTGCGACTTTGCCTTGCCCACCTTGGTCGTGTCCCCGAGGAGTGGCGCCCCGTCCCCGACCCCCGCGAGCTCTCGGTGGGCATCGTCCACCTGGGCTTGGGCGCCTTCCATCGCGCTCATCAGGCCGTGTACACGCAGAAGGCGTTGGCTCTCGGCGCAAGTCCTTCTTGGGGGATTTGCGGGGTTACCCAACGCAGCCCGGCGGTAGCCAAGGCGCTCCGGCCCCAGGATTGCCTTTACAGCGTCCTCGAGCGGGGCGAAAACAGCGCCAGCGTAAGGGTGATTGGCGCCATCCGTGATGTGCTATTTGCGGGCGACCAAGTGCAGGAGGTGGTCGACCGGCTGAGCAGCCCGGCCACCCACATCGTTACGCTCACCGTCACCGAAAAGGGTTACCGTTTCGAACCCGCGACCGGACGCTTGCGCCGCGACGACCCGGAGGTGCGGGCAGACGCGGCCGGCCGGGCGCCGCGTACCGTCGTCGGCCAACTGGTGCGCGGGCTGGAGGGAAGGTGGCAGCGCGGCGGGCCGGCGCTAACCGTGCTGTGCTGTGACAATTTCCCGAACAACGGCGGGACTTTGCGCCGACTGGTGCAGGATTTCTGCGAACTGCGCCCCGGCCCTCGGGCGGACGAGTTGTTCTCCTGGATGGCCGGGAACGTCGCCTTCCCGGCGACGATGGTCGACCGTATCGTCCCCGCAGCCACGCCCGACGACCGCGGCCTGGTACTCGGCTTGCTGGGCCTCGAGGACCACGGCGCGGTGGTAACGGAGCCGTTTTCTCAGTGGGTGATCGAAGACCGCTTCGCCGGGCCGCGACCGCCCTGGGACCGGGCCGGCGCCACCATCGTCGGCGATGTCGGGCCCTACGAGGAAATGAAGCTCCGCCTCTTGAACGGCAGCCATTCGGCCATGGCCTACCTTGGCGCCCTGGCCGGGTTCGAATATATCTCCGATGTGGTCCGTTCTCCTGAGTTTGCCAGGTATACCCGGGCATTTATGGACATCGACGCCAGCCCGACGCTGACCGTCCCTCCCGGTTTCGACCTGAATGCTTACAAGAACGCCCTGATGGACCGGTTTGCCAACCCGGTGCTGCGCCATCGCACCAGCCAGATTGCTATGGACGGCAGCCAGAAAGTGCCTTACCGGCTGCTCAACACCATCAGTTCCCGGTTGACGGCGGGGCAGGAACCGGTTTACGCCACCCTGGCCGTGGCCGCCTGGATCCGGTACGTGAGCGCGGGCGAGGACGACTCAGGCGCGGCGCTGCCCCTCGACGACCCCATTGCGGAGAAGCTGCGCTCGGCGGCCGGGGTGGCTTCGAGCCCCGGCGCTACGGTGGCCGCCTTTCTGGCTCTGGAGGAGGTTTTCCCGCCCGAACTGGCGGAGGACCACACGTTCCAGCGATTGCTGAGCGACGCGCTGGCTTCTTTGCAGCGTTTCGGTGCCGCCGCGGTGGTGGCAGCGCTGGGATATTAGGCTCGCTAGCCAGCGGCCCATGAAGGAGCACACCAGCCGCACCGTCACCTCAGCGTTCGGCGTCGGCCGTCGCGAAGGCCACGACGCCAGCGGCTTCTATGCCCGCTTCGAGCCCCCCGAAATGTCAACCGAGGACGCGGTGGAGCCGCTCGCCGGCCTCCCGCAGGGCGCGGCGGCCTGCATCAACGCCGACTCCCGGTGCCTGAAGCTCCCGGGTGGGCGCCTCCTCCCGGCCAATTCGGTGGCGCTGGTCGTAACGTCGCCGCCATATTTTTCCGGCAAGGAGTACGAGCAGGCTCTGGGCCTGGGCCACATCCCCGGCAGCTACTTCGAATACCTGGGGATGCTGCGGGACGTTTTTGCCGAATGCAAACGCGTCCTCGAGCCGGGCGGACGGATTGCCGTCAATGTCGCCAATTTGGGGCGCAAACCATACCGCAGCCTGTCGGCTGACGTCGTGCGCATCCTTCAAGACGACCTGCGGCTCTTGCTGAGGGGAGAAGTCGTCTGGCGCAAAGGCGAAGGGGCGAATGGTTCCTGTGCATGGGGCTCGTTCCGCAGCGCCGGCCAACCCGGTACTTCGTGATGTGACCGAGCGGGTGATAATCGCGAGCAAGGGCCGCTTCGACCGGGCCAAATCCGATCGAGAGCGCGACGCCAGCTCTCGTTACCGCACAAGAGTGAGATCTCGACTGACGAGTTCATGGAGGCGACGCTGGACGTGTGGAACATCGCGCCGGAGAGCGCAAGACGCGGTCGGCCACCCGGCGCCGTTCCCGCTGGAGCTGCCTGAGCGCCTTATCGGCCTCTACACGTTCCGCGACGATCTCGTGGTCGACCCGTTCATGGGTTCGGGTACCACGATGCTGGCCGCCCTCTGCTGTGGGCGGCGCTATCTGGGCTATGACACCGACGCTGGATATGTGGCCGCGGCGAAGCGGCGACTGGCCGAAGAACTGGAACGCAGAGCGCCTCGTAGGCCGACGCGGCCAGAGGGCGCTTCGAAGGCCGGCTCCGGGAACACTCTCGTACAAGCGGACGGCCGGGTCTCCGGCCGCTGCCCGACGGCCCCGGGAAGGCGGCGCCGGCCATCGCGGAGGATGCCCTCATGGCCGCCGGTTTCCGCATCACCAGCGGAACTGGCGGCTCCGAGGTCTCGGAGTGGCGGTGAATTTTGTCGCCCTTGATGCCGAGGGCGTCGCGCTGGTATTTCGATGTGTCAGGCGGCTTCACCGTTACCAGGCCGGGCTGGCCAGCACGGGAGCACTTGTTGAAGTCGCTCGGACGGGCGAACGTGATGGCCAACAACGCCAAGACACCGTTGGTGCTGTTGACCTCCAGCCTGCCCCAGCCGGGCAGCGACGGCGACCTGGCGCTGCGGGCCGTCGGGCCCACGGTGATATTGGACGCCATAGAGTTGCTGGCGGACGAGCAGCGGGCCCGGCTGAAGATCTACGCCGAAGGTGGCCGGGGCTCCCGGCCCGAACCGGGCTTCTGGACGAGCAAAGACATTTCACCAAGCCCCACGAGCGGGAGCGCTTAGGTCCCGGGGTATTCCCCTACGGACTTCGGGGCGAGAAGTTACCGGCGGCGGCCTGTGCCCGCTCAAGGTCCGCCCGGGCGGCGCGGGCACCATTTTGGGCTGTTCCCAAGGCTTCTCGAGCCGCCCGCAGTTTGTGCTCGACGGCCGCCTCTGCATCACGGAGCGCCTGGAGCTGTCGTTCCATTTCGGTCATTTGCGCCTGGTACCGGTCCCGTTCTTCCTGCACCTCTTCCAGCCGGCGCTGTTTTTGGCCCGCATCCCATTCAGCCTCGGCTAGGGCCGCTTGGGCGTTGAGCAAGACCTGCTCCTGCTCGGCTGACCCCGGCTCATCTGGCCCGGGCTGATCTGGCCTGGGCTGATCTGGCCCGGGCTGATCTGGCTGTACGACGCCTCGGCGGCCTTTCTCGCCCCGCTCCCCGCCTGCACCGGGAGGCTCGCTCAGCGTCGTCCCGCTAGCTGCGTCGTCACCGCTCAAGTCGCCCACCAACCCCAGGCCCGAGTAGTGCAGCCCGGTCGTCAACCGCCCTGCCCGGAGGGCATCGCCCGCGTCTGCGTCGGCCAGCGCCGCCTCCAGTGTGGCCTCCACCTCTTTGGCTACGGCGTCGCTGACAACCTGCCCGCCCCGGCCGGCGAGGTCATGGGCCTCCCTCGACAGCGCGGTCAGCACGCGGTGGCGCTCCTGCGAAAGCCGGCGCAGGTCGTCGATGGCCAGGGTGGCCTGTGCTTGCCGCAGGGCCGTGCCCAGGTCCAACAATTCTCCTACCTGGTCGGGGCGCTGGCGGGCCAGAAGGTTCGCCAGCCAGGCACCGGTAGTGGGCCGACGCAGCCTCTTTATCTCGGCCGCGAGGGCTTTGTCCCCGGCTTTGCGGGCCTCAGCCGCGCGCGCGCGTCGCGACGGGAGGTGAACTCGGGCGGCGCCAAGGCGTATAGCTCATCGGCCACGGTGTCGAGGTCTATGACAACATCTTGGCCCACGTTCCAACTGAGGTGTGGCGCAATGAATAATCTGGCCCCATGAGGAGTCTGGTCCAGTCAATAATCTGGCCCGAATGAATAATTAGGTGAGCAGCAACGAGGCGCTCAGGGTTGGCGTTGTCGGGGCGGGTACCGGCGGCATGTTGAGCATTAGGGCGGTCCAGGGTTCTGAGCGCTACGACCTCGTCGGCGTGGCCGATGTCAGCCAAGCGGCTCGGGCCAGGGCCGTCCAGGAGGGGGTACGGGCCGAAATGTTCCCCGATGCCGCCACCCTCCTCGAAGGCGTCAGGCCTGAGGTCATTTGTGTCAGCACATTCGCCCCCAGCCACGCCCGGATCGTGGGCCAGGCACTGGAATCCGGAGTGCGGGGCGTGCTTCTCGAAAAGCCGATCGCCCTGGATTGGCGTGCGGGCCGCGCCGTGCTCGACGACCTCCAACGCGAACAGGTGCCGGTCGTGGTCCCCCACGGCCTGCTAGTCAAACCGGCGTCCAGAGAAATCTTGCGCCACTTGTCCGAAGGCGCGGTAGGAGCTCTCGAGGTGATCGAGATCGAATGTCACGGTTGGGACCTGATGAATGCCGGCGTGCACTGGGTGGATTTCGCCCTCGCCGCCCTTCAGGGCGACGAAGTTGAACGCGTGTTTACGGCTTGCGACGTTTCCACCCGCACCTTTCGCGATGGGGTCGAGGTGGAAACCGAAGCCATAACTTACGCCGTAACCCGCTCGGGCACCCGGCTGGTGATGCAAACGGGTGACGACGTAAAGCCGGCTCGGCCGGGCAAAGAACTCGTGTACCGGCTTTACGGCAGCCGCGCCAGTATCGAGTTTTGGGGTTGGGAGGACAGTTATTGGCTCCGTACTGCCGCACCGGGCCCGGCGCCGGCCGGCGTAACGAGCACAGCTCCATTGGCTACTACTGCGCACCAGGTCTATCTGGAGATGCTCGCCGATATGATCGAAGGGGGGGAGCCGCAATACGAGCTGGCCGAACTCTCATTACGAGCACTGGAAATTTGTGAAGCGGCTTACCTGTCCAACCGCCATCGCTGTGTGGTATCCCTGCCGCTGGCCGGGTTCGTGCCACCCCCCGCCCAGGAGTGGGATCCCGGGGCGCCTTACCGGGGAGTAGGAGGCCGGGACGGGCGCCGGATCTGAAGACTCTCCAAATCCGCGGTTCCGCTCACCAGGCCGCCTATAGTTCGCGCAACAGCTCCTCCCGGGTCTTCATCAGGGCCCGAGGGAGGCCGCTGTTGTACAAGAAGAACGGAGGTCTTCATGCTCAGAGCATTTATCGTAGGTATTGTGCTTTTCCTGGCAGCTACTTTTCCGGCGACCTTCTTGCTCATGCTGTTCCTGGGGAACATTGGCGTGCACCTCAGCTATTGGGGCGCATTCCCGCTCGGTATTCTCGTTTCCGTCCTCATCGGTGCGTCCGGTGCGACCGGTTCCAGCGCCTACAACTGACTGCGCCCCGGTCCGGGCGAGGAAATGACGCCATCTCTAGGTCCGCGACAACGTAAATGGCAACGGGTGAGACGGCGGGGTCAAATTGGGAGCGCCAGGCCACCGGCCGTCATGGCCGCCAGTGCGGCCAGGATTTCGAGCCAACCTGATTGGGTGGAACTGGCAGGGATCATGGCCACGGCCGTGGCCACCACCACCAGGGTCATGCTCGCCAGTAGCACCCTGCCCTGACCCCGGAACACGGTTGCGGGTATGGCCGACTCGGCCTGGTGTACGGCCAGCAAGTAGCAGACCACCGCTATGGCCAGGAGCCCCGTGTGCCAGGGTCGGCTCGGGTGCAGGGCTTCGAGCACGACGACTGAGACCGCCGCGCCGGTCTCCCACCCCGTGCGCAGGAGCACGTCGTTAGCCGAGTTGGCCAACCCCCCTAACACGCCCGGGAAGACGTACCGTTCGTGTTTGTCGGTGTCCTTGCGCACGAGGCGCAGCAACCCGGCACAGATGCAGATAGCGGCGACCACAAGCAGCAGGACGCCGGGTGTGCCGGTCCCTCCCAGGGGCACAGCCGCCCAGATGACGCAGATGGCGCCGAGGAGGGCAACCGCGATGATGTACCTCATCGCCGGCTCCCCGCCCGCTGCCTCGCGTGCCTCTGCGGTGGCAAGCTGAGCTCCTCCTGGCCGTGCCAGGGCACGACCGTTATGCCGAGCTCCCCGATGGAGAACATGAGGGCCTGGCGCTCCAGACGCCATATTCGCTGCGCCAAGCGGTCGAGCTTGTCCCGGGTCGCCTTGGGGGCGACATCGAGCACATCGACCACAATCACGGAAAAGCTCCGCTGCCTCAGGTCGCGAAGCGTCTCGACGAATTTGGCATCCAGCAAGGGGCTGAACGCGATCACGGCGGCGCCCGGCGGTAGCGCGGCGCGGCGGGAGCCGGGTGATGTCGTTACCCGACGACCAACCGGCCCGCCCGGCCAAAACGGCGTCCAGCAACCGGAAGAACTGCCGGTCGCCCAGGCCGGGCGCGAGCCATCGCATGCGTTCACCGAAAAAGACCATACCCACCCGGTCCCTGGCGCCCAGGTACGTGCGAGCCACTCCCAAGGCCCCTCGTAAGGCATGGTCCACTGTGGTCGAGCCCAGGTCGCCCACGTCCGAGGTGGCGTCCACGATCACGACCACGTCCTCTGAGCGCTCGGCATCGAAGGTGTTCACCTGGAGTCGGCCCCGCCGCGTCGTCGCCGCCCAGTTGATGCTTCGCTGCCGGTCTCCCGGCACGTACTGGCGCACACCGGCGAACTCGGCGCCTTCGCCAGGGGTGCGGGCGGGGTGGTCGCCGGCCCGGCTGGCCAGCGGGCCCAGTACGTACGCCTTGCGATGACGAGCCGGGAGCGGGTAGCAGTCGAGTTCCGGCAAGGGCACAAAACTGTGTGCCTCGAAGAGGCGGCGGCGGTCCCAAATCACCACCTCGAGGAACCCCGGCCAGTACCGTCCCCAGCGGGTCACCTCGATCGACAAGGTCGCGGGGCTAGTCGCCGCTCTGTCGTGGTCTCTCACCGTTTCGATGCCATCGGCAGGATGGAGGACCAGCTCGGTCGGGCCATCCCCTTGGCCGGTGACGACCACCTCTACCGCCACCTGCTCGCCCTCGAAGACCCGGGCCGCGCTCAACCGCGTGTGTACCTCGATGACATTTGGCTTTGCCCCCCGCCAGGTGCCGAGCAGGACCAACGCGGGGGCGGCCACGGCCACGAACTCGGGTCTCCGGGCGACCACAGCCAACGCCAGGCCGGCCAGGGCCAGGTGGAACAACCTCCGTGCGTGCCTCGAGATGGTCCATTTGAGCTGGCGCTTAAGGACGAGCTCGCCCGACTCGGCTGTGGTCATAGGCGCTCGGGCGTCATCGGCGCCTGGCTCAACGGCCCTGGGCGACGCCCGTGGGGTCGGTGCGAGGGGTCGGCACCGTAGCCAGCACGCCGGCGACGATGTCATCAGAACTGACTTGGCGCACCCAGAGCTCCGGGCGCAGTACCACCCGGTGAGCGAGCGTGGCTACGGCGATCTGTTTGATGTCATCGGGGATGACGTAGTCGCGCAGGTGCATGAGCGCCTCCCCTCGGGCCAGCTGCACGAGGGACAGGCTGCCCCGTGGGCTGGCCCCGACCTGGATCTGGGGATGGTCTCTGGTCGCCGTCACGATGGCCACGGCATAGTCGAGCAAGTCGGGGGACACCTCGACCTGCTCGAGCGATTCGCGCATGGCCAGCAGCTCGTTGGCATCGATGATCTGAGAGAGCTCGACATGGTCCCGGCCCCGTTCCAGACGGCGCTGCACCATGGCCACCTCGTCGTCGGGGGCCAGGTAACCGAGACGTAACCTCATGACGAAGCGGTCGAGCTGGGCCTCGGGTAGCTCGTACGTCCCCTCGTACTCGATCGGGTTGTCCGTGGCCAGGACGACGAAAGGCTCTGGTAGCTTCCTCGTCTCGCCGTCGGCGCTCACCTGGCCCTCACCCATGGCCTCCAGGAGCGCGGCCTGCGTCTTGGGCGGGGTCCGGTTTATCTCGTCGGCCAGCAGCAGGTTGGTGAAAACGGGCCCCGGCCGGAATACCATCTCGCCCGACCGCTGGTCGTAGAAGGGCGCCCCCACCACGTCAGAGGGCAGCATGTCCGGGGTGAACTGGATACGGGCGAAATTGAGCCCCAGGACCTTGGCGAAGGATCTGGCGATCAGCGTCTTGCCCAGCCCGGGGAGGTCCTCCAGGAGGATATGGCCGCCGGCGAGGATGCCGATGAGGACGAGTTCGAGGCTGCGCCGTCGCCCCACTACGGCCCGGTCGATCTCGTCCAGGACGCTGCTGCACAGCTGTGCCGTTTCGTTCGGGGTGCGTGTCCGCCCAGTCATAGTTGCTCCAGTCTTTGCACCAGCCGGGCGAGCGTTCTGGGCGGGATGCCCGGCCCGTCGGCCTCCTCTGTCATGGGTCGGGCCGGATCGACCCAGCGCCACAGGTCGGCGTACTTGGCGTCGGGGCACAGGACGTCCCGGGCCGCTTCAGGTTGGTCGTAGAGGCTGATGCCGTGGCGTTCGGAGAGCCGGGCAGCAAGGACGTGTTCCAGGTCGGGGCCGAGGCCGGCGCGATAGGAAACGGTGGAGCTCATGGCGTCTGTAAGGCCCCTTCTCATGCGCCAGTAGTTGATGAACGAACCGCTCGGGGGCCGTCTGTTCTCAGGTGAGTCGGGCCTGGCCGGCGGGTCTTCACCCGAGGGCAGCAAGATGCTCAGCACACCGAGGCCGATGGCCGCGGAGACCACCACCACCAGCACGGCCGCCGGGCCGCCGGCCACCGCATAGGCCGCGATTGCACATGCAGCCAGGGCGATAGCGGCGATCACGAGCTCAGTCCGGACGGCGCGCCAAGGGCCCGGTAGTGGGGCCGAGCTGGCCGGATCCTTGAGGCCCGGATCCTTGAGGCCCGGATCCTTGAGCCCCGGATCCTTGAGCCCCGGATCCTTGAGCCCCGGTTCGTTGGGGGTGGGGACCGATCAGGGCTCGGCCCCCGCCTCCACGGCCCGTCCCCTCTCCAGCTCGGCCGCCAGCTCGGCCAGCGCCCGTTCGGCCGCCTCTTTGTGGCTGTTGTCAAGGGGATGGCTGGAGAACCTGGCCTCGTAGAAGAGTGCCGTCAATCGCGACGCAGCACCGGCGCTGATCAGGAGCTGCCCGGCCGCTTTGGCCAGTAGTTCGTCCGGCGTTTCTGCTACGGTCCGGGTCGCCCCGGCGTGCGCCAGGCTCTCTTCCATGGCCATGTAGCAGGCGATGATTGCCGCTCTGGCGTCGTCCATCTCGAGCAGCGCCCGCTGACCACCCAGGATCGCTTCTTGCAGCGCGCTGCCATAGTCCTCGGCGGGCAGTTCGAGCTCGGGCCCGGATCCCAGCGCCTATGGCGAATAGCCCTGACCGATAGGACGACGATGGCGGCCAGTAACAACGCCGCCAGAACGTAGAGGAACAGCGAAACGGGGGCGTTCGAGTTATGAGATGCGACCTCCTTGGGTAGTCGCAACCGCCCGGGCCTGGCGACCGGCGCCGGTGTGGACCCCTTCCCGGCCCTATTCGGCATATGAATATTGACGAGCAGGTCCACCAGTGTGATGGCCAACGCCAATATGCCCGCGCCCAACAGGTACCTCAGGGCCGTACGGAGCCTGGCCGCCATGAAAGAGCTCGAAGAACCTCTGCGGCCGCGTACCGCCACGACCAGGAAGAGGACGACGGCGACGGCTTCCAGGCCGCCCACCACTTCGGTGTCGTGCAGCTTGGTATGGCTACCCCAGGCTGGGTGCGAGACGTCGGCGTGTAGTCCCACCACGGCCAAAAGGGTCAGGAGGACCAGCAGAGCCAACCGGTAGCCGGTGCCGTCGCGGCCGACGGTTCGGGTGCTGGCGCCGGTGCGCGTGCTGGCGCCGGTTCGCGTGCTGGCGCCGGGGCCCGCCCCTGCGCCGGCGCCGCCTGCTGGTGCCTCTGTCACCGACCGCCTACCTCTCCAGGGCCGCAAAGTAACACGGCACAACCGTAGCGACGATCAGGCCAAGCCAAGGTGGCGCTCCATGACCTCGACGCGATGGCGCAGCGCATCGACTTCGGCCTCCAGGGACCGGGCGTTCTCCAGTTGCCGGCGGGCGCGCGATGAGCGCAAGGCCCTGTCCACTACCGCTTCGAGCAGGACCATGCGCTGAGGCCCATGGTCGCCGGCCACCATCCGGGACGGAATTTGGCCGGAACGGTACCAGGACCGCAACGTGGAGCGGGAGACACCGGCGGCGCTCGATGCCTCCTGGAGGGTCACCCATCCGTCTTCGACGGGCTGCGCAGCCAGCTGAGCGAGCATCTTGTCCCAGTCGACCTCGTCTGACGAGGCCAGCCTGTCTCGAGCATGGCCGTCGCCGGCGTGGATGGGCGCCTCTCTGTCACCGAGGGGCGCGCTATCAGTGTCACGGTCTCCGGCTGCCATACTGAACGACCCTATCATTTAATAGTGTCTTGACATGGCATGTACAGTGACATCATGTTCGAACGATTCACTGATAGAGCCCGCCGGGTCCTGGTCATCGCCCAGGAGGAAGCCCGTACCCTGGAGCACTCGTTCATCAGACCGGAGCACCTCTTGCTCGGGCTGGTCAGAGGGGAAGGCCTCGCATCCACGGCCTTGAGGGAGGCCGGCGTGCGCTACGCCGTCTTACGGGAGCGGTTTGTGGAAGCCGTGGCACCGACGCCGAACGCCGGTCGTCTGGACAAGGTGCCCTTCAGCCCCCAGGCGAAAAAGACGCTGGAACTGTCATTGCGCGAGGCCCTGAAGTTGGGCCACAACTACATCGGGACCGAGCACCTCCTCCTCGGGGTGCTCCGCGGGGCGGAAGACCGCGACGTCAAAGACAATCGGGTCAACGACCTTATTGGCGACCTGGCCGGCCAGTTGCGGGCCCGGGTCACCGAGCTGGTGTCGGGGGCATCCGCGCTGTCCCGCCTGCGCTCGCCCGCATTGGTCGAGGCCATAGACCGCGCTCGCCAACTGGCTGGTCAGGCGCCCATGACCACCGGCCACGTGGTCACGGCTGTTCTCGACGACCTCGAGAGCCAGGCGTCCAGAGCCCTGGCGGCCGTGGGAGTCAGCCAGGAGTCCCTGGTGGCGGCGTTGGCCAGGGTGGGCCTGGCCGGCACGACCGATGCTGGTCCCGTTCCCCTCGTTGAGGTCAAGGTCGGTGACGTCACGACCACGATCGAGGACCCGGACGTAGCGGCGGTTCTCGCCGACTTGACGGCGGACGAAATACGAGCTGGGCTCATGCGAGCCTTCGGGACATACCCGCACGAGAAGGCAACCGGGTCGGAAGGGTAGTCGAGGTCGGCTGGCTGGCGCCGTCCGGCCCTACTCGTCCGGCCGTTACTCGTCCGGGACCGGCTCTTTTCGGGGCCGGCCGCGTTTGGGAAGCGGGCGCGGGGAGGAGCCCCGGCCAGCATCGGTAAGTGCCCGCCGCAATAGGAACTCGATCTGAGCGTTGGTGCTCCGCAGCTCGTCGGCGGCCCAGCGGGCCAGGGCGTCGTGGACCGAAGGGTCGAGACGTAACAGGACGCTCTTGCGTTCGGCCCCTCCCGCGTCAGTCACCTCGGTATTTCGTAAAGCTTTATTGATAGAGCGACCCGGCATTGACTACTGGTTGGGTGCCCCGGTCACCGCACAACACGACCAGCAGGTTTGACACCATCGCCGCTTTACGCTCTTCGTCCAGCTCGACGACGTCATCCTCCGCCAGGCGTTTGAGCGCCATCTCGACCATCCCGACCGCACCTTCGACGAGGCGGGAACGAGCGGCGATGACGGCGTTGGCTTGTTGACGCTGGAGCATTACCTGGGCAATCTCGGGGGCGTAGGACAGCCGGGTTATCCTGGCCTCGAGGATGTCGACGCCGGCGGGGACGACGCGGGCGGCGATCTCGTCGGCCAGTTGGTGTGCGACTTCGTCTGTGTGGTCGCGCAGTGAGAGCGTCTGACTGTCCGCGTTGTCGTACGGGTGACTATTGGCCACGTGGCGAAGGGCGGCCTCGCTCTGGGTATTGACAAAGGCGACAAAGTCTTCGACCCCGTAGGTGGCCCGAGCACTGTCGTGGACCTGCCAGACGACGACGGCGGCGATCTCGATGGGGTTGCCGTCAGCATCGTTTACCTTGACTGTCGGGGTCTCCTTGTTGCGGACCCGGACCGACACCTTTCGGCGCAGGGCCAAGGGGTTCACCCAGCGCAGCCCGGGGGTGCGGACGGTGCCCCGGTAGCCCCCGAACACCTGGACGACCCGCGCTTGACCCGGGGTGACGGCCGTGAGACCGGCGAAGCCCGCGGTGCCCACCACCAGTAGTCCGATCCCGGTCCACCTGGCTGCGCCGGAGTGGTGGGCGACCAGAAGGATGCCCGCGACGTAGGCCGCCATCGTCCCGGCGGCGACGGCGAACCCCGGCCACGAGGGGTATGGCCGCTCATCCGGAGAGTCGGCTGGCCTACTCGGCTGGGTGGCGTTCACTATTGGTGCCTGCATCGAAATGACCTCCCGTGACCTGCCGCGCCGGCTCTGGCGGCATCTATCAAAGTGATATCATTTTTCAGCGTGAGTGTAAAGCATCACGACGGATCCTCGTGGCTGTTAGGCGGGGGACCGGCGATGCCCGTGCGATGAACGGTTATGTCCCCGAACGAGGTGCGGACGCGTACTTCGACTGTGGGGGCGCCGGGGGCGGGAGCCTCGGCTCTGTCCAGGCTGTTGTGCACGGTGCCGAACTGCGTCTTCAGGTCCAACCAGGCGGCCACACCGTCCCTGATCCCGATCTCCAGGCTGCCGGCCGCCGTCTGCGCGGTGACCGAGCCTCGAGCCACCTCGCCCACCCGGACGTCACCATGGGCGGTCTTGGCCACGACGGTGGAGTGAGCGCGGTCGACCGATATCTGTCCGTTCGCGGCCGTGACCCGCAAGTCCCCGCCGACCTCGCCCACCCAGACGTCGCCGTTGGAGTCCCTGATTACGGCGCTGGCGTCGACAACGCCCACCCGCACCGCCCCCGAGCCCGCCGCCACCTCGGCCCGGCCGGTCACCCGGTCCACGGTTATGTCCCCGCCTCCGGTTTTCACCTGGACCGCGCCCACGTGCTCGAGCCGGATGTCACCGACGCCCGTCTTGAAGCGGCATTCGCCGAGGACGCCTTGGGTACGGAAGGCGGCCACGCCCGCCTCGGCCTGGACGTTCGAACCGGAGGGGAGTTCGATCTGCACATCGATCGACTCGTGCCCACCGCGGAGGGTGTACTGCTTCCAGCCCTTCGGCGCCTTTACCAGCAGGTTGCCGTTGGTGAACTCCACCCGGGTTTGCTCGGCAGCGGTTACGTCGGTCGCCTGGGCCGGGTTGGTCGGCCGCACCTCGACGCTGGTGTCGCCGCGGTCGCTGGCGACCACACGGAGGTCACCGACCCCGAGTTCGACGAGGACGGAAATGGGCACTGGGGTATCGAAAGTAGGCATAGTTGTTCTCCTTTTTGTCGCTCGTAAGGTGTTTGCCTGATGAGAAGGGCCGGCGCCCGGTCGCACCGGTTGCGCTAACGTCCCCAGCCGACGTAGTGCTGGCCGCCGCGGGGGCCACGGCGTGCGTGCGGGCGGCCCGGGCTGGCTTGTTCCAGTGCGGCAGCGGCGGCCCGGACAAGCCAGGCGTTTACGGATAGGCCCTCTGTGCTCGCTGCTTGCTCCACGCGCCCTTTTAGCTGGTCGGGCAGGCGCAAGTTGATCCGCGCCATAGCGCCTTCTTCGCCCTCGAACGAACCTGGCGCTACCTCCCATATGGCGGGCGCATCGCGGTTGCCGGCTTCGTCGCCCTCACCGTTGGACTGGCCTCCAGGCGGCGTCACCACGAACTCGGGCCCTGCGCCCGCAGCCGCAACTCCACCGAGCCCGGTGCCAGTTCGCAGGTGATCTCGTCCGCGGCGGCGGCCAACACTTCCTGCAACGTGAGCTGAACGGCCGCATCGAGCGGCCCAGTGAGCCGTTCAGCCAGTGCGCGGGCTTCGTCGCCGCCGGCGTCGGCGGCCATGGCGAGCTGGCGTTGAATGTTGTCGACGTACGGTCGTAGGTCCATGGCACCAGTATGGCACCACTTTGGCACCAAGTCAAGAACTTGTGGTGCCAAAACGGCATGGGAGTGGCACATCTGTCACCCGGCCGCCGCCGGGCGGCCGCCGCCGGACGGCCGCCGGTGCGGGCCGCTGCGCCTGCCCTTGCATCCGTTCCGAACGAATTCGCGCAACTAATCGTATTTGGCCACCGCGGTATTCATCTGCCTTAGGTCGTAATGAAACCGGCCTGTCGCGTCACCCAGACGATAAACGGATTTCCCTTTGCCCGCAACGAATTTGCCCGAGCCATTTCGTCTCCACGGTGAATTCAAGTGAACGGGTGCACTCGCCCGTTACCCGAACGCTTTGAAAGGAAACAATGGACCACGCAGTCGTCCCCGTCAGCAGGCGGCAGTTCCGGTGGGCCGGTTACCCCGACAGCCGGGCCACTGCCCAGGCGGAAACCGGAGGCCACAAGGTCGAAGGCCGGCCGGCGAACCAGCCACGGAGTTCGCAGCCGGCGGCGTCGAAGGCATGGTTGGCCCGGGTCAACGTGCACCTCGCGGTGGCGTCGGTCCCTGTATTGGCCATTTCGGCTCACGTGTTCTGGTTGGTTTCGTTGCGGACGGTGGCCCTGTTCATCCTTCTCCCGCTGGTGGCCGCGTTAGCGATATGTGTCGTCGCCCGGCCAGACCGTTCTGACCGCGTTGTACTTGCCGGCTTCATGTGGGGCCTGGTGGCCTGCGCCGGGTACGACGCCTTGCGGCTCCCGACCGTCTATGCCGCCCACTGGTGGACCGACTTCTTCCCCGCCGTTGGCGGCTGGGCCGTTGGCGGGAACTCGAGCTTCCTCGTCGGCTACTTGTGGCGTTACGTGGGCGACGGTGGAGGGATTGCCGTGGCTTTCTTCGTGCTGGCGGCCACCCTCGGAGCCGGAGCCTGGGGCTTTCGTCGCACCATGGGTTTCGCCCTGGTCTATGCCGTCTGCCCGGTCTGGACCGGCCTGGTCCTGACTGATCTGCTGGCCCCGGGCGGCCGCCAGCTGTTCCCCATGTCCTTTGCCCCCCTCGCTCTCAGCCTGGCTGGACACCTCATTTTCGGAGCGGTACTGGGCCTTGGTTACTGGAAGAGCCGCCACCTCGAGGCTCTCTGGCCTGTCCGCCTGGCCGACCTACCGATGCCCTCGGTCCTACGGCCTATCTCCTGGGCGCGCGCCGGCTCCTAGGCCGCCGGCGCCGCCCCCGGCCCGGGGTGAGCCTCGCACAACGGCGTGCGAGCTCACCCTGCGAAGCGGGCGGCTACAGCGTTACAGGCCCGGCGATGAGGACCGGCGTAGTCGGAGCGGGGACGCCTCCGGTCGGTTCAGCAGTCACCATCAGTAGGGTCATGGTCCGCTCCACCCGGAACGGGACATACTCCGGTGACCGGCCGAGCACGCCGAGCGACACCACCTTTCCAGAGGCCAGTGCCCACAGCTGGTAGGTGCGCCCCGGAGGCAGGGCATCCAGGTTGTCGGTGACCCAGTAGGCCCGTCCGTCGGGGAGCAGGACCACCTTGGCGTGCACCGACGAGCCTTTCGCGGTGAGCTGTACGGTCTCGTGAGCGGGGTCCGCCAGAGCGAGGGCGACTTGCTGTCTCGGCCCATGCTGTCCTAGCGCTGATTGCAGCTGGCCGACACGGTTGTCGAGGTTGACGGCCCTGTAACTGAGGACGCCCAGCACGGCCAAGACGGCGGCCGCCAGCCCCGCGGCGGCCACCCGCCATGCCCGCTTCCTCCGTGCCGGACCGATGGGCCGAACCTCCGGCGGCGGGGTACCCGGCGGGGAAGCGCCGCTGGGTAGGGAGGCGCTACGAGGTAGCGAAGCGGTTAGTTCCACCGCGATGCGGTCCCAGAGCCCCTCAGGCGGGCGGGCCTCCGAAACCGCCAGCAAAGCGGCGACTTCTCGCAGCGACGCCAGCTCATCTTGGCAGCGGGAGCAATCGGCAAGATGCTCCTCCACCAATGCCGCCTCATCCGGCGGTAGGGCGTCGAGGGCGTAGGTGGCCAGCAACTCCGAAATCCCGTCGTGGTCCAGGACGGCCATCAGGGGGCCTCCTCGGCTGGTTGAACGTTCCCGACAACGAGGCCTTTGGCGGCGAGCGAGTTCTGCATACGGCGCATGCCCGACCGGATGCGGCTCTTTACGGTGCCCTCGGGTTGGCCGAGGATGACGGCCACCTCCCGGTAGGTGTGCCCCTCGAAGTAGGCGAGCTCGATAGCACTGCGTTCCGCGGGCTGAAGGGAGCCGAGCGCTTCGCGCACCACCTCAGCCGTGGCCAGGTCCCAGAACTCGTGCTCGACGTCGTTTTGATCGGGCACGGCGCCGCGCGCCTCGAGCTCCTCGCGTCGCCTCCGGGCGATGTCAGACCGTAAAAGGTCGACGGCGCGCGAATGCACCTGCGCCAGCAGGAAGGCGCGCAGGGTCCCCCGCGCCGGGTCGAACCGCTCTGGCTCCTTCCACAACCGGAGGAACACCTCTTGAACGGCCTCTTCCGCACTGGGCGCATTTCCGAGGACCCGCCGCGCCAGCCCGTAGACCGGCCCTGCATTGCGGCGGTAAACCTCCGCCAGAGCTTCCTGGTCCCAGCGGGAGACGGCCATCGCCAATGCGGCATCGCTGGCGTTGCGGAGGTCGATCTTCACTCTTCAGCCGGACGTGAACTGGTAGGTCTGCACCCCAGCGGAGAAGGTTAATTGAAGCAGGGCGGTCTCCGCCACGGTCCCCGTAAAAGTCGGCTCCCGGCGTACGTCTGGCCGCGGGCTCGAGCCGGCTTCAAGCGGGTCGACGTCAGTCACTATCCGGACATACGGAGCTCAGGGCCGAGCTGGATGGCACAAGTACGGGCTGGATGGCACAAGTGCGGGCCGATGGGGCTAGAGTCCCGAATTCGTGCGCGAACAACGGCTGGTGTTCGGTGAAGATCCCGACCTTTATGACCAGGCCCGCCCGAGCTACCCGGAGGCCCTGCTCGATGACGTGGTCGAGCTGGTCGGCCCCTCGGCGCGGGCGCTCGACATCGGGTGCGGCACGGGCAAGGCGACCGTCTTGCTGGCCAATCGCGGTTTGAGCGGGGTAGGTGTCGAAGCGGACCCGGCTATGGCGCAACTGGCCAGGCGCAACCTGGCCTCGCGGCCGGCCTGGCGCATAGACGTGAGTGACTTCGAGACGTGGGCCCCGCCCGACGGCGCCGCGCCGTTCGACCTGGTGTGTTCGGCTCAGGCCTGGCACTGGCTGGACCCTGCCGTCCGCTTCCACAAGGCCCATGACTTGTTGCGGGATGGAGGGTGGCTGGCCCTGTGGTGGAACCGGCCGGCCGACGACAGCCCAATCGCGCACAAGATGACCGAGATCTACGACGAAATCGCCCCCGGGATAGCGGCCAAGGCCGGGATCGGCTCGAAGGGTTCGCCGCCACCCGATGAGATGCCGTCCGGCCTTTCCTTCGGGGAGCCGGTCCACAAGTCATACCCATGGGAACGGGACTACACGCCGGACGAGTGGGTGGCTCTGCTGCGCACGCAGTCCGACCACCGCCTCCTGCCCCCCCGGCAGCTGGACGAGCTGACCGACCGGGTACGCCGGCTGCTGGAAGCCGGGGGCGGCGTCTACCACCACCGCTATGTGTGCTGGCTGTGGGCGGCGCAGAAGGGGTGAGACCGCCCTCAGTAAGCTGGTGCCATGACCCTGGAAGGTGACTACGAGCCGAGCCCGTCTGGCTGGGTGCGAGAGCAAGTCGACACGTTCGAGCGGACTGAGGGACGGGAGGGCAATACCCTGCGGGACACCGGCCTTCCCATCGTCGTCCTCACGATGCGAGGTCATCGGAGCGGCAAAGTTCGCAAGACGCCGGTGATGCGGGTCGAGCACCATGGTCAGTACGCCATCGTCGCCTCCAAGGGAGGCAGCCCGGACCATCCCCTCTGGTACTTCAACCTGAAAGCCAACCCGGACGAGGTCCGCTTGCAAGACGGCAGCCAGGTGTTCGACGTTTCCGTCCGCGAGGTCGACGGCGAGGAGCGGCGGCAGTGGTGGGAGCGGGCCGTCGCCGCCTATCCCCCGTACGCGGAGTACCAGGAAAAGACGCAGCGGAAGATCCCGGTCTTCGTCGCCTCGTCCATGACCTGAGAGGCTCGCCAGCCTCGCCCGACGAACGGCGCTTTTGGGCGCAGTTTGTCGGCCCGGTGGCGCAGGGCGCGCCCGATGAGCGGCGGTTCTGGGCGCAGTTTGTCGGAGGTGGCGCCAGGCCAGCCCGATAAGCGGCGGTTCTGGGCGCAGTTTGTGCTTTTGGTCGCGCTGGAGAGCAAATTTTGCGAGCTAGCGCAACCAATTCCCCGAAACGCACCCAAAAGAGGCCCCATGTGGGCCAAAAGGCCGGCATCGCCGGGTCTGGCCGGGTCTCGCCGTCCACTTTCCCCCGCAAAGTGGCGACAAAACAGCGTTAGGTGTTGCTTTGGCCTTGGCCCAGTTTCTCTGTAAACCAATCCAGGATCACCTGGGCTCGCTCGACCCTGTGACGGGGCGAGCCAGACCGTGACAGCTCGTGGCTCTCGCCCGGGAAGCGGACGAGCACCGGATCTCTACCTAACAGGCGCAGAGCCACGAAGAGTTCCTCGGCCTGGCTCACAGGACAGCGCAGGTCGTCCTCTGAATGCAGGATAAGCAGCGGCGTGGTCATTTGCGAGGCGTATGTAATCGGCGATTGGCGCAGGTAGGCAGCGGGATCTTCCAGGTGGCTCCGTCCCACCACGCCCCGGAAGCTCCCGGCGATGTCTGAGTTGCTTTCCATCGTCAACAAGTTGTTGCACGAGCGCTCGGAGCACGCGGCCTGGAAGCGGTCCGTGTGGCCAACGGCCCATGACGTCATGTAACCGCCGTACGAGCCGCCCAAGATGCCCAGGCGGTCCGGGTCCACCCAATCAAAACGGCGGGCCCCTCGTCGACACACGCCATGACGTCATCGAAATCGACGCCCCCCCAGCCTGACCCGGGGTCGACTTCGGCCTCGGGCCAGCGCACCGCCCGGCCCCAGGCTTCGTCGTAGCCAGAGCTGCCGCGGGGGTTGCAATACAGGACACCGAAGCCGCTCCCCGCCTCGAACTGGAACTCGTCGAAAAAGCGGTTCCCGTACGACGTGAACGGACCGCCGTGGACATTGAGGAGGGTGGGGTAGCGACGGCCGGGCTCGGCGCCAACCGGTGGCATGGCCCAGCACGGGACTTCTGTGCCGTCGGCAGACCGGGCCACGAATGCGTGCGGCTCCGACAGCTGGATCTTGGCGACGAAGGGGGTTGTCAGGTCGGTCAAGCGGGATTCTCGGAGTTCGGCCGGGCCCTCAGCTTCGGCGGCGGGCCCCGGCCCTTCCGCACCGGGCAATGGCAGCCTGAGCACCACCAGCTCGGGCAGCGTGGTGGCTGTGGTTACGGCCATTGCCAGTGTCCCTCCGGCCCAGTCCCACGCCTGGGCCAACGCTCGCCGTCGACCACCGGGAACGGTTTGCTGTCGCCGGACGTCGCCACCGCATAGATATGCACATTGCCCGAGTCCTCGACACTGCACAGGAGGCGGTCGCCGAACCAGACGGGTGCCCGCCCGTACCCGTACGGGAAGCAATTACGGTCGAGATTGGCGGTGAGGTCGCGGGTCTGACCGGTCGAGAGATCGAGAACACCGAGCAGGTCATGGCGCGGTTCGTCCAAGAGCGTCGGGAAACGCAGATAGGCCAGCCGGGTGCCGTCGGGCGACCACGACGGTGCTGAGTACGCCGACTTCGTGTCGGTCAGCCGTCGCGGTTCACCGGAACCGTCCGCGGCAATGGTCCACAGGTCCACGGCGCCGTCGAGATCCCATGTCTCATGGCGGCCCGATGTGAACGCGATGCGGGACCCGTCCGGCGACCATGCGATCCCTGAGGCCTCGTAGGGGCCGGCGGTAAGGACCTGGGGCATTGCGGACCCGTCGGCCGGCACCGTCATGACCCGGCTGGGACGGTCCACGATCCAACCCTCGCTGTCGAGCCTGTAAAACAAATGGGTCAGCCGTCGTGCGGGCATGTCCTCGGTCTTGCGCTTTTCGCCCGTTTGCCCGTAGTGCTCAGGCTCGGGCACTCTGGCCACAAAGCCGAGTTGCACAGAGTTGGGGGACCACGCCAGCTCCGTGACTGGAGCCGGCCAGCTGGCCACGACCACTCGCTCACCACCCTGCGTCACCGGGAGCACCGAGATTTCATTCGGCCCCTCGGGCGGGCTGGACGCGAGGGCCAGCCATCGTCCGTCGGGCGACCACTCAGGCAGTTGGTCGTTGGGCCCGGCCGAGAAAGGCCGGGGAGGCAGGCCGCCGTCTGTGCCCGCCAGCCACACCCGCGAACGGTAGCGGTTGGCCTCGAGGTCCACGTCGGTCACCGTGAACGCCACCAAGGTGCCATCAGGCGAGACCCGTGGGTCCTCTACCTGGCGCAGCCGGCCAATGTCCTCGGGGCGCATGCCGCGCGTCAGCCTCCGGGTCGAAGTCAATTCGAGCCTCCTTGTTGTTACCGACTCAGGATAATGACCGGGGTTACCCGAGCCGTCGGGTTCTCAAGTACTCGTCGGCCAGCGCTGGCGGCGCGCTGGCCAACCACCCGTCGGCGATGGCCTCCCGCAGTGCCTTCTTCGTCACGGTCTTCAGCTGGATGAGGATGGCGGCATACCCGTCGAAGTGAGGGATCGTAAAGAAGGCTTCGGAGGAGCTGGCCAGTACGGCCTCCTTCTCGGCCAGGTCCGCCACCCGGACGGCGACGATGGCGCCGGCCGGCGGGGTTACGTCCCCGAAGCGCCTGATGTCCGCCTTGTTGAATGGCCGTTCCCAGGCGAACGCCTTACCGCCGACATACCACGTCAGGTTGCCGCGGCGCTCGCCTTCGGTTACCTCTGGAAGTCCTGTCGCCATGCGGGCGACGTCGCCCATGCTCGCCATGTTCGGCACCATAGTTCCATCGCCGCTCGATGGCGTGGCTGAGCGCGGGCGAACCAGCTAGAGCAGTGACCCGCTCATCAACCCGCGCCGGAAGTACCGGTGGGCGGCCACGAACAGCAGCAGCGGGGCCACCAAGGAAATCAAAGAGACGGCGTTCGGGTTGCCTATCTCCCCGTTGAAGAGCAAGAGAGGAAGCGTCGAGCCGGACTGGTTGCTCGAATTGAGCACCGCCTCGGCAATTGGTAGTTCACCCCAGACCCACACGACTATTAGGACCGATATGGCAATAATGGTGCTCGATGACAGGCGCAGTATTAGCCTCCTCAGGATCCCCAGGCGGGAGGCCCCGTCGACGCGCATGGCTTCGACCAGAGGTGTGGGCACGCTGGCAAATGCCGGGCGCAAAAAAAATACCGCCAGCGGCAGATTGGCTGTTATGTAAAGGACGACGATGCCGAGACGGGTGTTCACCAGGCCGAGCCACACGATCTCTTCGAACTGAGGAAGGATGAATATGATCCCGGGGATGGCCAGGGTGAAGAGCACGAACACAAATAGGGCCCCACGCCAGCGAGTTCGCTTGGACGCAAGGAAGTAGGCCGCCGGTACCGCCAATAGCAGCGTCCCGACCAGGGTGGCGACGCTCAGGATCAGAGTGTTCCAGACGCCCGTTTCGATGGCGGGCCAGGATGTGCCGGCAAATTCATTGCGTCCGAGCCAAGATTCCGCCTCCCCGGCGAACGGCAGCAGCACCAACACGACCATCACGGCCAGAACGGCCCATCGGGCGCGTTTGGCCCAGTTTATCGAATGCCGCAAGTTACTGCCGAATTCATTCGGCTCTTTGCTCGAGGGTCGGCGCCACACGGCGTGAGCCCAAATTCGGGCGCGTTCCGCTAAGCGCGGTTTCGAGGGAGCTTCCTCCGGCGGGTCGGCGGTCACGAACCGCCGCCGACGGCCGACGCGTTTCGGGGAGGCCAACATCCAGCCGCCCACGGCCACGGCGACCAGGACAGCTCCAATAACCGTCCCCATCGCCGACGCCTCGCCGAAGTTGAAATCGCCGAAGGCTAATACGTTGGCGTAAAAGCCAACCAGTTCGGTAGCCCCCGGGAAACTCGGCCCGCCATTAGTGAGCATGGCCACGGAGTTGTAGGTTTGTGCCTCCGCCAGCAGGCGGAGCACGATGACGAAGACGAGCATCGGTCGTATGGCCGGCAGGACCACCCTCCACCAGAAGCAAAAACCCCGGGCGCCGTCGATCCTAGCCGCCTCGAAAATCGGTTCGGGACAGGTGCTGAGTGCACCCAGCAACAGGAGGTAGCACCACGGGGCCCCCTTCCAGACGCCGAACACAACAATGACTGCGAACGCCAGCCTGGCGTGGTCGAGCCAGATGAACGAAGAGCCGCCGCCGAACACATCCTGGCTCAATTGGTCCACAATGCCGTGGATATTGAAAAGCCCAAAGAAGAGAGCTCCCGCCACCGTCCAGGGGACGACCAGAGGGAGGAGGAAGACCACCGCCAGCAGCCCTTGCCCACGCCTTACTCGCAGCGTCATCCATGCGGCCGCCAATCCGAGGACCACCTCGGCCGGAACCGTCAAAAGTAGGTAAACAGCACTGTGCAACGCGGCCACGCGGGCGACAACGTCGTGGAAGAGTGAGACATAGTTCCGCGCCCCGTCGAACCCATGGGGCTTCAGCTGGTACCAACCCGAAAAACTCCCGCCGATCTCCTGCCACAGCGGGTATGCGACGAACGCGGCCAAGAACACGAACGGGAAACCGGCCGCCACTACGAATGCGGCCCGCCGCCACGGCACCCCCCTAGTCACGGAACCGCGAGATCATGGCACCTCAGTCCCAAGTCTCGATAATTTAGTCGAGGATGATTGGACGCAGATAGCAGCCAGGAAACGACCAACGGGGCCGAAAGAGCGGCGGGGCCGGTTGGTGTCCGGTCGGGAGGGTCGCTGGTAAGAACGGCGAAACCGGTCGCGTCTAAGCTCGGAAGCGATGCCCAAACTGCCTTCACCATTGGTGACGACCATCGGCTTGGCGGGTGGGTTCGCCGCTGCTCGGGCGACCCGGAACCGGCCGCTCGGGGGCGTGGTGTGGGCTACCGCGGGGCTCCTGTGTGTCCCCGGCTGGCGCAAAGCGGGACCCTGGCGCGCCGTCCTGCTAAGCGCCGCGTACGCCGGCGCCATGGGAGGTTCTCACCCACTGGCTAAGCGAGTGGGAGCTTGGCCTTCCGTGGCGATCGTGAGCGCGAGCATGGCCGCCCTCGGCTGGGCCCTGTCTGGACGGGGCTCCGTAACGGAAAGCGGCAAGCTCGGCTCACGAGCGGTTGGAACTAGCTTTTGAAGGCCCGACCAGTCGTTTCGAGATCGGGCCTGGCTACGGTTGAGCCCTTAGCGGCTGGCCGTGTCTGCGCGGTGCGGCAGCTTCCAGCCTGGGCGCACGAAATGGCAGGTGTAGCCGTCGGGATAGCGCTCCAGATAGTCCTGGTGCTCGGGCTCGGCCTCCCAGAAGGGGCCGGCGGGGGCCACCTCGGTGACTACCTTCCCGGGCCATAGCCCGGAGGCATTAACGTCGGCGATGGTGTCCTCAGCGACGGCTTTCTGGGCTTCCGACGTGTAGAAAATGGCCGAACGGTAACTGGCGCCGACGTCATTGCCCTGACGGTTCTTGGTTGTCGGGTCGTGGATCTGGAAGAAGAACTCCAGGAGCTCTCTATATGTGATGCGGTTGGGGTCGAAAATGATCTCGATCGCTTCGGCATGGTTGCCGTGGTGGCGGTACGTGGCGTTCGCGACGTCCCCTCCCGTGTACCCAACCCGGGTGGAAACAACCCCGGGCAGCTTGCGGACCAGATCCTGCACGCCCCAAAAACAACCTCCGGCCAGGATGGCCTTCTCATAAGTGTCTGTCATCAGTGTGAACCTTTCTCGTCTGTTGCATCGTCGAAGAGCTTGCGATAGGCGCCATAGCCTTCCCGCTCGAGGTCGTCGACAGGGATGAAACGAAGGGCGGCGGAGTTGATGCAGTACCGCAACCCACCTTCCTCGACGGGGCCGTCGTCGAACACGTGCCCCAGGTGGCTGTCCCCGTGCGTCGAGCGAACCTCGGTCCGGACCATGCCATGGGCGGTGTCGACCTTCTCGACCACGTTGCTCGGCTCGATCGGGGCGGTAAAGCTGGGCCACCCGCTGCGGCTGTCGTACTTGTTCGTAGAAGTGAACAACGGCTCACCGGAGACGACGTCGACGTACAGCCCCGGTTCCTTGTTGTTCCAGAACTCGTTGGCAAAGGCGGGCTCCGTACCGCTCTGTTGCGTTATGCGGTACTGCTCGGGGGTCAGGCGGGAAACCTGCTCAGGGTCTTTCTTGTAGTCCGACACGGGCACTCCTTCCGGGTGGTCGTTTCATGCGGACGCTGCTCAGCAGCGAGTCGTTTTAGCGGTGAAGCCCTGCAGGCCTTCACCGTTGGCGCTCGCCCTCAACGCACCCCATTCAGGCGGTGCATCGTGGGTAACAACCTCCCGCGGGGGAAAGTTCCCGACGGATCCCAGACTCTTCACGCCCTGTACCCCAGGTCCTAGGGAGCGAGAAAGTCCTGGTCGCGCGCGTCCAGGTGGGCGATCACCCTCGGATCAGCGCTCCCAGCGTCTCCGGGTCGTACATCACTTCTCGCTCGACCGGTCGCCCGTCCAGGATGCCGGCGGGTGTCCCGACCTCATCTTGTTCCTCGAACACCCGGTCGACGGCCACTACCCACTCTTCGTAGCGCCCCTCGCGCACTCCGTCTTCGTAATCGGGGCTGGCCAGCCCGGCCCGTCGGCCCAGGCTGATCAGGTCAGCAGCGGTGAAGCCGCCGCTGTTCTCGGCTGGTTGGTGGGCGAAGAGCTCGCGCCGCAGCTGGTCGAAGCGCCCGACCTCTGCCGCCAGGGCCAGGGCGTTGTCCGCCCGAACCGACTCGACCCCCAGGAAGCACCTCATCCGGTACTCGACCGCCACGGCGCCGGCCGCCACCTCCCGGGCGAGGAGATCCCCGGACACTTCCTCGAAGCGCCGGCAGTAGGGGCACTGGGGATCCTCGAACAGGACAAGCCGGCGGCGGGCGTTTTCCGTGCCGACCAACACCCCACCGTCTGGAGTGTGCCCGGACGGCACCGACATCGTTGCAGAAGACTCCATATCGAACTCCTATCCCGGCGAGGAGCCTACGGTAGTACCTGCCCTACCGCGGGGCGAGCCGGGTCTGAGGTCGTTTCGGGGGACCGAGCGGGCTGTAGGGGGACGTCTGCACGGCCGGCCTGTGCCCGGGCCGGCCTTTCCGGGCCGCCTGCTGGTCGGCTGTGCGGTCGCCTGTCCGGCCCCGGCTGTTGGGCGTCGCGCCTTCCCGGCCCGCCTGTTCAGGTCGCTTTGGACCATTCCTGACGTTTTTTGCACGGCGTCTAAAGCGCTCGACGGCAGATCCGAGGGGGAGTTCACGCCGTCATCGAGCGGGCACAGCCGATCTGGGTGCAAAATCCGCTTTTGGGCGGTCGTCGGCGCGAGATTTGCGTCGGACCGCAACCAGAACGCGTAGTTGCGCCCAGAAAGCCCCTTCAGGCGTCTGCGGTTAGAGAACCACGCGGCCTCGCTCGCCAGTGCGGATGCTCGGGTCGAACTCGGCCCCGCTCCTGCTGTCGTCGCCACCGTCGCTCGACGAAGTCGAGCCAGAGAATTACCAACCCTGCGACGGCAATGACCGCGGCGAGGGTGGCGATGACAATTATCTAGGTCGTGATCATCGGCTCTCCCTGGGGGTCAGCAGCACACATAGCGTTTCACGTCCAGTGCAGCGTCGAGAACGGGTACCCATAACTCCCGACACCGACACTTGTGGCTTTCGAATCGTGTTCTGCCGGGGCACGGAGGCCAAGGTCCCTCTGTTATTCGATTTGCCTTTGGTCTCCGCGTAGCCCGGGCCGGGCTCAGCGTTTCGAGTCCGCGGCTATCGCCGAGATGCGTAGGAGCGGAAGGGTGGGACTAGGCATGCCGACCGGATCCTCCTTAGTCACGTCCTCCGCGGTCGCGAGTGACCTACCAGGGAGCCATCGTATAGCGCAGCGCCCGGTCCGAATAGCTACCGAGCGCCGGAACCGGTTCATGGTCACGAAACGAGATTTGCCCAATGGTCATGGGGCATTACGCAAGCGCTTGCAACGCATTCGCGCTCTAGCGCGGCCAAAATCGGCAGCGCCCAATTGTGCAGCTCGACAACTTCGCCGCCGCGCCCGAGCGATGCTAGGGTCTCTCCCGAAATCCCCCTACTGACCTGAGTGCCGGAGCCGAGATTGGCAAAGCGTGTGATCCCGAGGAATGGCTGGAAGCGCAAAGCGGGTGCGTTGGCGGGAGCCGCGGTTGTCACAGGCATTTTTGTGACGGGGAGCGTGCCTTCGGGGCCAGCCATGGTCCCAATAGCAGCGCACACAGAAGCCAAAGCGCCAAATGGTGAGGGCTACTGGATGGTCACGGCGACCGGGAAGGTGTACGCCTTCGGTAACGCCAAGCTCTACGGCGACATGGCTGGCAAGCACCTGAACGGGCCGATAGTTGGGATAGCCGCCGCGCCGGACGGGAAAGGGTACTGGCTGATCGGTAGGGACGGCGGTATTTTCTCGTTCGGGAGCGCCCGCTTTATCGGTAGTCGAGGCAAGCCCGGAATAACTTCGGTCGTAGGCGGAGCCGCGCTGCCTGCCACGGGCGCCTCACGTGGGCCGATAGGCCCCGGAGGTCCGACCGGCCCAACCGGCGGAACGGGCGCAGCCGGGCCTCAGGGCGCCACCGGCCGCGGGCTTCGGAGGCAGCCAGGGCGCGACCGGCCCTCAGGGTGCGGTTGGCTCGCAAGGCGTGACCGGGGCGCAAGCCGCCAACGGCGCGACCGGTCCGACTGGTCCGCAGGGCTCCGGTAGGAACCCAGGGTTCGGCCGGAGCGACCGGCAGCAACGGGGCACAAGGCGCTACAGGCTCTCAAGGCAGTTCGGGCGTACAAGGCCCTGCCGGCGTTCAGGGCGTTCAGGGCAATCAGGGCAATCAAGGCACTCAAGGAATCGCAGGCACGGCCGGTGCGACCGGCCCTCAGGGACCACAGGGCCTGGGAACCACTGGCACCCAAGGCGAACCAAGGCAACCAAGGCAACCAAGGCAACCAAGGCAACCAAGGCAACCAAGGCAACCAAGGCAACCAAGGCAACCAAGGCAACCAGGGCTCGCAGGGTTTACAAGGAACGCAGGGTTTCCAGGGGTCACAAGGGATCCAAGGCACGCAGGGCAACCAGGGATTCCAGGGCACTCAAGGTACGCAGGGTTCCATCGGTCCTACTGGTCCGCAGGGTTTACAAGGCCTACAAGGCTTCCAGGGACCCACCGGCGCCCAGGGCTCGATGTGCCCAGGGCACTCAAGGCGTCCTAGGGAACCAGGGCAACCAAGGCTTCCAAGGGAACCAGGGATTCCAAGGCACCACCGGCCGCAAGGCCCGCAAGGGACTCAAGGCCTCCTGGGGAGTCAGGGCAACCAAGGCAACCAGGGATTCCAAGGCACCACCGGCGCGCAAGGGACTCAAGGCCTCCTGGGGAGTCAGGGCAACCAAGGCAACCAGGGATTCCAAGGCACCACCGGCGCGCAAGGTCCGCAAGGCACTCAAGGCGTCCTAGGGAACCAGGGCAACCAGGGCAACCAGGGCAACCAGGGATTCCAGGGGACCCAAGGCTTCCAGGGCAACCAAGGCTTCCAGGGCTCCCAAGGGACTCAGGGCAACCAAGGCTTCCAGGGCAACCAAGGCTTCCAGGGCAACCAAGGCTTCCAGGGCAACCAAGGTACGCAGGGCTCCGTCGGTGCTACTGGTCCGCAGGGTGTACAAGGTCCACAAGGGTTGCAGGGGTCCACCGGCGCCCAGGGCTCGAATGGTGCCCAGGGGACTCAAGGCTTCCAGGGTGTTACCGGCACCCAGGGCATCCAAGGCATCCAGGGCTTCCAGGGCACCCAAGGCACGCAGGGCTCCGTCGGTGCTACTGGTCCGCAGGGTTTACAAGGCCTACAAGGCTTCCAGGGACCCACCGGCGCCCAGGGCTCGAGTGGTGCCCAGGGCACCCAGGGACTCCAGGGCACTCAAGGTACGCAGGGCTCCCTGGGCATCCAAGGGACTCAAGGTTTCCAAGGCACCATCGGCGCTCAGGGCTCGCAGGGGACTCAAGGCTTCCAGGGGAGCCAGGGCAACCAGGGATTCCAGGGCACCCAAGGCACGCAGGGCTCCGTCGGTGCTACTGGTCCGCAGGGTGTACAAGGCCCACAAGGGTTTCAGGGCCCACCGGCGCCCAGGGCTCGAATGGTGCCCAGGGCAGTCAAGGCTTCCAGGGTGTTACTGGCACTCAAGGGACCCAGGGCACACAGGGGTCCCAGGGCTTCCAAGGCAACCAGGGTTCGCAAGGTTCACAGGGAACGCAGGGCAACCAAGGCTTCCAGGGCAACCAGGGATTCCAGGGCACCCAAGGCACGCAGGGCTCCGTCGGGGCTACTGGTCCGCAGGGTGTACAAGGCCCACAAGGGTTCCAGGGGCAGGTCGGCGCACAGGGCTCGAGTGGTGCCCAAGGTTTCCAGGGGGCCACCGGCCCCCAAGGGACCCAAGGCATACAGGGCATACAGGGCAACCAGGGCTTCCAGGGCTTCCAAGGCAACCAAGGCTTCCAAGGCACCCAAGGCAACCAGGGCTTCCAAGGCAACCAGGGCTTCCAAGGCATACAGGGCACCCAAGGCTCGAATGGTGCCCAGGGCACCCAAGGCTTCCAGGGCATCCAAGGCAACCAGGGATTCCAAGGCAACCAGGGCTTCCAAGGCACTACCGGCGCCCAGGGCTCGAATGGTGCCCAGGGCACCCAAGGCTTCCAAGGCATCGCGGGCACTCAAGGCAACCAGGGTTCTCAAGGGACTCAAGGCTTCCAGGGCAATCAAGGTACGCAGGGCTCAGTCGGTGCTACTGGTCCGCAGGGTGTACAAGGCCCACAAGGGTTCCAGGGGCAGGTCGGCGCACAGGGCTCGAGCGGTGCCCAAGGTTTCCAGGGGGCCACCGGCACCCAAGGCATACAGGGCACCCAAGGCAACCAGGGCTTCCAAGGCAACCAGGGCTTCCAAGGCAACCAGGGCTTCCAAGGCAACCAGGGCTTCCAAGGCAACCAGGGCTTCCAAGGCACTACCGGCGCCCAGGGCTCGAATGGTGCCCAGGGCACCCAAGGCTTCCAGGGCATCCAAGGCAACCAGGGATTCCAAGGCAACCAGGGATTCCAAGGCAACCAGGGCTTCCAAGGCACTACCGGCGCCCAGGGCTCGAATGGTGCCCAGGGCACCCAAGGCTTCCAAGGCATCGCGGGCACTCAAGGCAACCAGGGTTCTCAAGGGACTCAAGGCTTCCAGGGCAATCAAGGTACGCAGGGCTCAGTCGGTGCTACTGGTCCGCAGGGTGTACAAGGCCCACAAGGGTTCCAGGGGCAGGTCGGCGCACAGGGCTCGAGCGGTGCCCAAGGTCTCCAGGGTGCCACCGGCACTCAAGGCATCCAGGGCACTCAAGGCAACCAGGGCTTCCAAGGCAACCAGGGCTACCAAGGCATACAGGGCACCCAAGGCAACCAGGGCTTCCAAGGCAACCAGGGCTTCCAAGGCATACAGGGCACCCAAGGCAACCAGGGCTTCCAAGGCAACCAGGGCTTCCAAGGCAACCAGGGCTTCCAAGGCAACCAGGGCTTCCAAGGCACTACCGGCGCCCAGGGCTCGAATGGTGCCCAGGGCACCCAAGGCTTCCAAGGCATCGCGGGCACTCAAGGCAACCAGGGTTCTCAAGGGACTCAAGGCTTCCAGGGCAATCAAGGTACGCAGGGCTCAGTCGGTGCTACTGGTCCGCAGGGTGTACAAGGCCCACAAGGGTTCCAGGGGCAGGTCGGCGCACAGGGCTCGAGCGGTGCCCAAGGTCTCCAGGGTGCCACCGGCACTCAAGGCATCCAGGGCACTCAAGGCATCCAGGGCACTCAAGGCATCCAGGGCACTCAAGGGACTCAAGGCTTCCAAGGGACTCAAGGCTTCCAAGGGAGTCAGGGCAATCAGGGCTCCCAAGGCACCCAAGGGACTCAGGGCGCGCAAGGTTCCGCCGGCGCAGCTGGTCCTCAGGGTGTACAAGGCCCGCAGGGCTTCCAGGGCCCCGCCGGGGCATCTGGCTCGCAAGGTTCTACCGGAGCGCAAGGCACGAATGGCACCAATGGCGCTCAAGGCTCACAAGGTTTGCAAGGTTTGCAAGGTTTGCAAGGTTTACAAGGTTTACAAGGCCAGCAGGGCTTCCAGGGCGCCACCGGCTTGCAGGGCAACCAGGGCTTCCAAGGCAACCAGGGCTTCCAAGGCAACCAGGGCTTCCAGGGCAACCAAGGTACGCAGGGTTCGGCTGGAGTTACCGGTTCGCAAGGCGTGCAGGGCCCGCAAGGGTTCCAGGGGCCCACCGGAGCACAGGGAGCCACTGGGGCACAGGGTTCAAACGGAGCACAGGGTTCAAATGGAGCACAGGGTTCAAATGGAGCACAGGGTTCAAATGGTGTCCAGGGCAACCAGGGCTCGCAGGGCGCCACCGGCAGCCAAGGGACACAGGGCACACAGGGTTTCCAGGGCAGCCAAGGGACACAGGGCACACAGGGCTTACAAGGCAACCAAGGTTTCCTGGGCTCCACCGGCGCTCAAGGCACACAGGGTTTCCAAGGGCCTACCGGCGCGCAGGGCAACCAGGGCACACAAGGCACCCAGGGCTTCCAAGGCACTCAAGGAACGCAGGGCGCGCAAGGTTCCCAGGGCAACCAGGGCACTCAAGGTAGTCAGGGCACGCA
Source organism: uncultured Acidimicrobiaceae bacterium (assembly GCA_963750465.1). GTDB lineage: Bacteria > Actinomycetota > Acidimicrobiia > Acidimicrobiales > Palsa-688 > Fen-671. The sequence continues at coordinate 159,386 of CAVVRE010000037.1, read as the reverse complement.
AGGTAGCCAGGGCTTCCAGGGCTTCCAGGGCCCGCAAGGCACACAGGGTGTCCAGGGCGTCCAGGGTGCGAGCCTGAATGTGAATGGCAACACGGCGGCGACCACCTTCACCGCGACCTCCACCACCTACGCCGCGAATGCCAGCGGCGCTACGCAGGTCACGATCACCGTCACAGGGACCGGGCCAAGACCGTCCTCGTGAGCATCGGAGGCGTCTGCGCACAGAACACAGCCGGTGATGGCTGTTCTTTTTCCTATGAGGTCAACGCCGGATCGACCGCCGGATCGAGTATTACGGGGCCGTCGGTCAATCACTCCTTCAGTAGTACGTTCTCGTCTGGAGACGTGTCCACAATTCGCGCCGGGACCGGCACATTCCCTGTGAGCCTCACTGGCGGAAGTACGTACACCATCACGCCCATGTTCGCCGTCCTTGGCGGCGGGACGGCAACGTTCTCGTCTTCGACCCTTGTCGTCCAGGGCTACTGATCCGCAGCCCAGACCGGTCGGTCCAACCGGCTTGGCTGGCTACGATTAGGCTCCTAGACGGAACGTACTTTTCAGCGTCAGCCTCATGGGGCATGATTCGTCAGGGCGCATGAGCGGTTCGCGTCAAATAAAGGGAGGCCGGTAAGTAGAGTGTCACGAGGTACGGATCTGACCCGCTACTCACCTCGACGCTCCCTTCACCGCGTGCTGATTCTAACGTTGGTGGCAGTGATCGTTGCAGCCGGCGCGGGCTGCGGGTCTACTAAAAACAACGCCAGTTCATCGACAACCGCAAGCACTGCCGCCAGCACGGCGAGCAGCGCTGGCAGCACGGGTAGTACGGCAATGTCGGAAACAATTCGAGCAGCCGTTCAGACGCTACTTAAACAGGGTCTTTCTCAAGCGCAGGCCAAGATGCTCGAACAGGCGGTGACGACTTTCAAAAATGTGCTCCTCCTGGATCCCAAAAACGTCTACGCCCTTTACAACTTGGGCGTAATCGACCAAACCAAGAATGACACGGCCGGGGCGGTTTCCTACTATAACCAGGCTATCACCGCTGACAGCACCTACACCCCGGCGATGTATAACAAAGCCATTATCCTGGAGGCAAGTAACCTCGCCTCGGCACTTGCCCTGTATAAGCAAATAGTCGCTATCAACCCGTACGCCTCGACGGCGTACCTGCATATGGCATTTGTTTATGCTAAACAAGGACAGACAGCCAAAGCCGACCAGGCGCGGGCTAAAGCAATAGCGCTGGACGCAGGTTTGTCGAAGTACCCGCTGCCGGCCAAATGTAGCCAACCGAATTGCTGAGCGTATTTACCCCGAGCCATCGGCCCGACTTTCTGACGGAGTGCTTTCAAAGCCTCCAGGAGCAGTTGTTCGAAGACTGGGAATGGGTCGTCCTCCTCAACAAGGGGGCGAGGTGGGAACCGCCCTGGGAGGACGCCAGGGTACGGGTGGTCGTCGACGACGGCGTTGACGGGGTCGGGTCAGCGAAGAGGCGCGCCTGTGAAGAGGCCAGAGGCGAGATCCTCGTCGAACTGGACCATGACGACCTTCTTGCTCGGCGCGCTCTGGAAGCAGTAAACGAGGCGTTCGCGCAACAACCAGACTTGGGCCTGGTCTACAGCCATTGCGCGCAAGTCCTCGAGGACGGTACCCGCGACGATTCGAAGTTCAACCTCGATGTGGGATGGGAGTACAAGGAGGCGGTAGTAGACGGTCGGAGCGTGCAGTATGCGGTGTCACTCCAGCCGACGCCCCACAATGTGTCATATATCTGGTTCGCACCAAACCATTTGCGGGCTTTCTCCCGTCGTGCCTATGACAAGGCCGGGGGGTACGATCCGGAAAGGCACGTCCTGGACGACCAGGACCTAATGTGCCGTCTTTATCAGGTGGGCGATTTCCAGCTGATCGACGAATGCCTGTACCTGCAGCGCATGCACGGGGCCAACACGCAAAGAGACGAGCAAACCAACTCATTTATCCAGACCGGAACGGTCGAGCTCTACAACCGCTACATCGAGTCCAATGCTCTTTCCTGGGCCAAACGCCGCCGCCTGCTCGCCTTGGACCTCGGTGCTGCTCACGCCCACCCGTCGGGGTACCTCGGCGTCGACCGGCGGGCCGCAGATGGCGTCGATATTGTGGCCGAGCTGCCGGCTCAACTGCCTCTGGCCGAAGGTTCGGTAGGGGTAATTCGAGCAGTCGACTTCCTGGAACACGTGGCCGACAAGATCGGGTTGTTCAACGAACTCTACCGCCTGCTCGCGCCGGGCGGTCTGCTGCTCAGCCAGACGCCGAGCACCGACGGGCGGGGTGCGTTCCAGGACCCGACACACGTCGCTTTCTACAACGAGAACTCCTTCTGGTATTACACGGAGACCAACTACCGGAACTTCGTGCCGGAGATACAAGTCCGGTTCCAGGTCTCGCGTCTGGCCACCAGTTTCCCGAGCGAGTGGCATGCAGCTCACGACATCTCCTACGTTACCGCCAACCTCATCGCCGTCAAAGAGCCGATGGACCGCAATGGTGGTCTGCTCTTGTAGTAAGTGCTAACGCTGCCGCTATCACCTTGGCCTGGACGATAAACCAACGCCAGCCACTCCGGCCGTAAAGCAGCCGGCCGCCTCTCCACCTCCAATGGCGCCAGAGCCCCGGCGCCATGCTGGCTACCGGGCAAACGTCCGGGCCCCGGACGAAGCCGCATCTGCCGACGCCACTATGGTCTCCCTCAGTCCAAGACGGCGATAAGCGGCCAACGAAATCTCCCGTGCGGGGCCGGCCATCTGCAAACCCGTCCGGGCCGCCTGATAAACGGCGCCGCAGTTCATGAAAATGGCGCGTGCTGCTTCTAAATCCCCCCGCGCCCGTGCCAGCACGGCGCGCGAGTAGTCGCCACCTTCGAGGAGATCCTCCGCCTCATCGATAGCATGACCGCCAATCGCCTCGGCCCGGATCGCCGCGTGCCAGCCCCGCCATTCCTCCGTACCAGGAGGCGCCGGGTCGGCCAACAGGAACGCGGCCTCTGCGCGCCGGCCGTGATGAAGGTGTACGTCGGCTTTCATGAGGAGGATGAAGTTGTACTTCGAGGAGCAGCTCGGGCCGCCCGCCAACTCTTCGGCCCGGGCGAACCAGCGGCTCGCGTTCTTGTCATCACCGCGGTAGCCACACGCGCCGCCGGCGCAAGAAAAAGCTCGCATTAACAGCGAGGTCCCGACGTCCCGCCGCTGGGTGGCCTCCCAATAGGCACCCGAGGCTTGTTCGAGGCATTTGTCGAAATGGCCAAGGAAGAAATTGGCCGGAGCGAGATGTGTCAGGCCTCCATAGAAAACGCCCCGTCCCCCCGCCAGCTCGTGCAGCTCCTGGCCCTGTGAGAGCGTCCTGCGGAAATCCCCCATTAGGAACGAGACGTCGCAAGCCATATATAGTGCGTCGATCCGCTCTAGCACCAGCCGAGCGCCCTGGCCGCCAAAATTGTCGGTTAACTGCAGGCGTTCCTCGATTATGGCCCGAGCCTCCGCGGTTCGAAGGTCGCGCAACGCCACTCCGGTCAGCCCGTCGAGCGCCGACGACAGTACGGCCGGGTCGGCACAGCTCTGTGCGGCTCGAACGGCCAAAGACGTCCGTTGCTCTATCTCGTGGACGTCCTCCCCCCGGCGGGCGAACCACATTCGAGCTACGGCGGCGCGGGCCAGGGAACAGTTGTCGCCGGCGGCCTCAGCAGCCGCCTCGCTTCGGTCCACGAGCGCGGCGGTCGCCTCCGCTGGAGGTATCTGCCGCATTGTGGCGCCGTAGCGGTTCATCACCTCTGACGCCCCGGCCGAGGCGCGGGCCTCTGACGCCACGTCGCCGTTGGCGAGGGCGAGTTCGGCCGCGAGGCGGAAAAGGGCCACGGCTTTGTCGCCATGGCAGCGGCTCCATGCCAGCTCCGCACCAGCGATAGCCGGTGCCGCATCATTCGAGGTACTCGCGGCCAGCTCATATAGACGTTCGGCGTCGGCCCAATGACCGTGGCCCACTTCCTCCCACGCCGCCGCTAAACCCTTGGCCAGGGTGGCCACCTCGGGCCGGCCGAGCAATCGAGCAGCTTCGATCGCGGCCGCGAGGTCCGCTTCGTCCCCTGTCTGGAGACCCTCCTCCAGCGCTGACAGCGCCCAGTTGACCAGGCGGTTGAGCACGTCGCCCTCCTCCCCCGAAGCGCGGAGGCGGTCGTGAGCGTCGGCGTGTATGAGGTCAAGTTGACGGTAGCGGTCGCCTTGGCGGGCCAGAAGAGAGCTGTCGACGAGATGGGCGACCCCAGCAGCGGCGTTGCCGGCCGCATCTGTCTGGACCAGCTCCTCGGCCACGTCCAAGCGGAACGGCCCGCGCAGCACGCCGAGCGCCCGGTACAGGCGCTGTTCCTCGGCGCTCAGGAGGTCATAGCTCCAGTCGAGAGTAGCCCGCAGGCTGCGATGGCGGTTCCGGGAGCGGCCAGGGCCGAGCAGCTCGGCGGCCTGGTCGAGCCGGCTCATCAGATCGGCGAAGCTGAGGGCGCCAAGGCGAGCCGCGGCGAGCTCGATTACGAGCGGGATCCCTTCCAGCCGGCGGCACAGCTCGCCGACTTGCCCGCTGTCCAGGACGGCACCGGGGTCGACCGTCTCGGCGCGCTCCAGGAACAGCGTGGTGGCGGCGTCATCGGACAGCGGGGCGATCTGAAGGACGCGTTCGCCGGGCACGGCCAGGCGCTCCCGGCTCGTCGCCAGGACGCTGCCGCCGGTGGCTGTCAGGAGGCGCTCGGCCACCATGGCGGCGGCGTCGATGAGGTGCTCGCAATTGTCGAGAACGACCACGACCGAGGTGGACGAGAGCAGGCTGGCGATGGCGTCGAGCACTTCGGGGCCGGCAGGTTCCACCATCCCGAGGGCGCCTGCCACAGCTCGGCCGACTGCGTGTTCGTCTGCGCCCGGAGCCAGAGACGCCAGGTCCGAGAAGGCCGCCGGCCGGCCGGCCAGCGCCCGCAGGGCCAACCGCGTCTTGCCCACGCCGCCAGGCCCAGCCAGAGTGACCAGGCGGTGCTTAGCCAGAGCGGCGCTGAGCTCGGCCAGCTCCGTCTCCCGGCCGACGAACGACGTAGGGGGCTCGGCCGGCCAGCGCAGACGGGAAGCTCCGCCCGCCGCCGGAACGGAGGTGTAACTCGCAAGGGCTCGCCGGTCGGGCCGGCCGAGCTTGCGGAGCAGGGCGGAGACGTGGCTCTCAACAGTGCGCTCCGATATGAACAGGCTTTGGGCAATCTCGGCGTTGCTCAGGCGTTGGCCCACGAGCTGAAGTACCTCAGCTTCCCGCGGTGTAGGGGCCAACTCCATGATCGCCATCTTGGCCCATGCCCCGCACAGATGGTCGATGGTGGCGATGATCGGGCCTCTCCGTACAGGTCTACGTAGAAGTTCCGTGCCGTTTCCGTACTGGGCACTGAGGACTGGCCTCTCGCTGGGGCGCAGGCTGGACGGAGCACAGGTCGACAAGGAGCGCGAAATGCACCCAGCCATCACAGAGCAATTGACCGCTCAACGCATTCGAGAACTGGACGCGCGCGCCCGTCAACTGGCGGCGGCCCGAGGTGTCCCAAGGCGTCGCGCCGCCCGACGGGCATGGTTCTGGGCCGCGTCCAGCGTCCGCCGCCGGCAGGCCATTGCGGTCGTGGTGCCGCTGGTCCGCAGGGAGGCATAACCACTTCGGCGATGGCGCCGCTTTTGGTGCAGGCCCCTTCTTTGGCCCGCCCCAGGGAAGGCGACTGGCGCAAAGTGGGCGGCTCCTTTAGATCCATGTATTAATTGTCCTGGATGCCGGTTCGCCCGCTCGACCGACGCGTTGCCATTGTCACTGGCGCCAACCAGGGCATCGGCGCTGCCACAGCCATAGCCCTCGGCCAGCTGGGAGCCAAAGTCGTTCTTTCGTACCTCCGTTTAGAGGTCGAGGACGACGACCCGGACCGCCCGGCGGCCTATGCCCAGGACCGGCGCCAGGATGCGACGGCTGTGGTAGAAGCGGTTCGGGCCGCCGGGAGCGACGCTTTGGCCATCGAAGCCGACCTTGGCGACCCTGCGACGCCGGCGCTGTTGTTCGACCAGGCCGAGGCCGCCCTTGGGGCCGTCACCATCCTGGTGAACAACGCCAGCGGTTGGCGCCAGGACACCTTTGGCGGTTCCTTGGCGGATAGGTTCGGACGACCGAACCGGGCCGTGACAGCCGAATCGATCGACGCCCAGCTTCTCGTCGACGCTCGAGGCGGCGCCCTGATGATGGCCGAGCTGGCTCGGCGCCATCAGGGCCGTCGGGCCGACTGGGGCCGCATTATCAGCCTCACGTCAGGGGGGCCGGCCGGCTTCCCTGGCGAAGTCTCATACGGAGCCGCCAAGGCGGCGCTCGAGAACTACACGCTGGCCGCCTCTGTGGAGCTAGCCGCCGCCGGGATCACGGCGAACGTTGTGTACCCGCCGGTAACCGATACGGGTTGGGTCAGCGCGGCGGTCAGAGAGGCCGTAGCCGCCGACCCGGTCCTGCACCACATCGCCAGGCCCGAAGAAGTGGCTGAGGTAATCGCCTGGCTGTGTACCGACGCCGCCCGCCTGGTGACCGGGAACGTTATACGGCTTCGTTGAAGCGCCGCCGCAGGCCCGGCCGATGGGTTGCGGTGATGCCGGTTTGCCGGGCCCGGGCGCGTAATCGGTGCGCTCGAGAGGCGGTCTACGTCCGCTCGACACGAACCTTACGATTTGGTGAACCCTGGGCAAATTGGTGGTGAATTATTGTAAACATTAAGAACCTTGTAATCGCATCCTCTTGGCCGACTCGCTGGCGCAGCGCTGGGCCGCCCTTGAGGTCGAGTAGGCGCCAACCCGGCCGATAGCGGCCGATAGCGGCCGCGCCATCATCGACTACCGCGATGGAGCCCCCTCGTTCCCATCTGAGCACTACAAGCTCACCGCACTTGCTACAGTTCTCGGTGCGGATGGTGCCGAGTTCTCCATCATTTTCCTGGCCTGGCAGCCCCGCCATTCTGACCGGCGCCATGTTCCAATGCCCGCTCGTAGAGGCGCCTCTGTATAGGTACCAGTCCTCCTCCACTTGCCCATTGTCGCGCCCTTCCGTCCACCGATACCCGGTCCCTGAGGGGATCCCTGAGATCCCGTTTGTGAGCGCGCCTGCCGGCTGCACCCGGGTGGTAGGGAGTAAATGCAGGGGATCGGTGGTACAACGTTTGGTTGAAGACATCGGGGCGCCGTGGGTTTGGAGCTGACAGGTGGTCGGAAGCCCCCGGCTCTCCTTCGAGGCGCCCTAGGGCCAATTCCCCCGACCGCTTCCCCGAACCAAGTCCAGACAGGAGCAACATGCCAGGTACGAGCCCTTTTGTCAACGTCACGGATTTCGGCGCGACAGGCAATGGTACGACGGATGACACCGCCGCAATTGTTGCGGCCATAGCGGCCGCCGCCCCGTCTTCGGCGCGGACGGGGAACACCGTGTACTTCCCGGCCGGGACATATCTTGTGAGCTCCACGCTAACCGTCCCCGTTGGCCTGATCTTGCAAGGGGCGGGTTGGGACACACCCGGGCTCGAGAGCGGCACGTTTGCCGGGAGTTGGATTTTCGTGGAAGCCGGGGCCAGCTTCAGCCCCGTGACGTTGTCTTCTAACGGAGGGTCCGTCCGCGACCTCGGGTTCAACGTCCCCAACCAGAGTACGACAACCGGGCCGGCCAGCGCACAGCCCATGATCCTCATCAGTGGCAACAATGCCTTGGTCGAAAATGTCTGCCTTTACAACCCGTACGGCGGGATCTTCATCGATGGTGGGGCACAGGCCGTGATCAGGCGGGTATTCGGGCAGCCTATCCAATTCGGGATCAAGATCGACAATTCACAGGACACCAACTATATCGATACCATCCACTTCTGGGTGTATTGGCAGGCGGCAAATACACCAGCGGGTGTTTACCAGCTCGCTAACGGCACCGCCATCGGGCTTTTCCGTTGTGACAACCCCCATATCACTAGTGTCTTCGCCTACAACTACAACGTCGCTTTGAGCCTGTCCAATTCACCGACCGGGATCCCTCACAAGGTCCACCTCGTGAACGCGGATTTCGACAATTGCGTAACCGGTGTCCAGATAAATTCTCCCGGCGCCCCCGGGAACCTAGCCAGCATCCAGATGACAAACGTGACGATACAAGCACCCACGGGCGCCGGTGCCCCGGCAGGTAACGGTATTTGGATCGAACAAGGTTCAGCTTTTGCCCTGGTCCAAGCCAGCGGTCTCCGGGTGTCGCGTTCGGGGAAAAGTGCCATCCAAATCGATGCCGGCAACGTCAACTTCTACGGTGAGAACGTCTCGATCGAGAACTGGGCCGGGAGCTTCGGGTTCTCTATATCCTCGACATCCTCGTTTGCCTGGCTCGGCGTCGGTTTTGCCTTTACGTCGGGTGGTACCCCTATCCACCCGACGGCCCAGTTCCACTTGGCTCAACATACGTAGGACGGCGATGGCAAAGGCTCGGTCAGCTCACGAAAGCGGCCAGATCCTGGGCCTGGCGTCGCCGGCTTTCTTCGTGGACGTACATCATGTGGCCGGCCTCGTAGTAGCGAAAAGATATGTTGCCCGTGAGTTCGTCCGGCAGTTGGAGGTGTTGCACTGCGTGTTCTGCCGCGAAATAGGGAGTGGCGCCGTCGTAGTAGCCCGCCGCGATCTGGACCTGCAGGTGGGGATTACCGCGCATGGCTGCGGCGAGCCGCTTGGCCACCGACACCTGCCGTCCTTCGAACTCCTTGAAGGACCAGGGCCTCACCCGGTCCGTCAGTACCTCATAAGGAAGGTCGTTTTTGTATTCCAGTTCGGTGCTCAGATAGTGGTTGCACGCGGCCGCGTACGGTCCGAGGATAGCGGCGTAGCTCGGGTCCACGGTGGCCCGTTCACCTACCGCGTCCGCCTCCCAGCCGGTAAACCGCCCGTCCAAACGGCCAATGACGAGGCCGCGGTCGCGCAGCAGTTCCCGGAAGAACCGGTGTGAGGTGACCCGCAGGCGGGCACGTTCGACCCAGACCGGCGGGAGCCCGGTAAGGCCGGCCAGACGGGTGACGACCGCCTGGCGCTCGTCGTCAGGGAGCCGGTTCCCGAGAAGGAGGGCACGGGCGTAACCGCCGACCGCGAATTCCTCCGCTTCGGCCCGGACCTCTTCGAGCGGGCGGTCGCCGAGCAGCCCGTGGTAGTGAGCGAGGCAGGCGAACGTCGGCAAGCTCATTACGAAGGCGATGTCGTTGCCATCCGCCTCGTCGTCCAGGGTGCCCATGTCCAGCACGGTCGACAAGAGCATCAAGCCATTGAGGGCGAACCCGTACCGCATCTGAAGGTGGTCGGCCAGGGCCGCCGCTCGCAAAGTGCCATAGGACTCGCCGATGAGGTACTTGGGTGCAAGCCAGCGGCCATGCCGGGACGTCCATAACCGGATGACGGCGCCTACAGATTCGAGATCTCTTTGGTAGCCATGGAAATCGGCCGCTTTGTCGCCCTCGACGACGCGTGAGTACCCGGTAGATACCGGGTCGATGAACACGAGATTCTGAGTGGGCCAGGAGCGACTCCGCGTTGTCGGCCAGACCGTAGGGGGGTGGCGCCAGGGCGCCGGCGTCACCCATTACGACCCGCCGGGGCCCGAGGAGGCCGAAGTGTAGCCACACGCTGGAGGAGCCCGGGCCTCCGTTGAACGCGAACGTTACTGGACGGGGTCCGGCCTCGGTCGTGTCAGCCACGTACGACACGACGAACACCTCGGCCTTCGGTTTCAGCCCCCGGAATACACCGTCCTCGTGGACCTCCTCCCGCAGCACGACGCGCCCTGTCGAAGCCGTGTAGGCCAGCGCCCCCGTAGCCGTAACGAGTTCATGCCGGGTGGTGACGACGTCGTCTATGGGGCTGGCCGGTGCCGCCGACGGGGCTGGTTCTTCCGGAGGTTGGTCGGCCATGTTCAGCACCGTACCGGTTTCGGTCTCTGCTAAGCCATCCGGCAGGAACAGGACCACGGCGCCGGTCGGCGGGTGGGCTGATTAGTCGGGGTCACTTGATCGCTCCCGCAGTGATGCCCTCGACGAATAGTCGGTTCAGGACGATGTAGAGCAGGATTATGGGGGCCGACGCCAAGATTACTGAGGCGAAAACGAGCCCATAGGCCGTCGAGTAGGTCCCGAAGAAGCTGATGATTGCCACCGGCAAGGTGTACAGCGAGCTTTTCGTCTCGAGTACGAGAGGAAGCAGGAAGTCGTTCCAGACGAACACGCCGTTCAGGATGGCCACGGTGGCGATGGCGGGCAGGACGAGCGGCAGTTCGATGCTCCAGAAGGTCCGGAAATGCGAGCATCCATCGAGATAAGCGGCCTCCGCGATCTCGAACGGCACGGTTCGGAAGAAGTTCACAAAGACTAAGAACGACAGCGGGAGGGTGAGCGCGCAGTAGGGCAGGATGATCGACCCGATCGTCCCGACCAGCCGGAGCTCGTGCATCAGAACGAACATGGGGATCAGGATGACGACGCCGGGGACAACGAGGCCGGAGAGGAAATAGCTCTGGAGCACACCCGTACGCCGGCTGCGCAGCCGCACGACGGCGTAAGCGGCCATGGCGCCGAAGAGCAGGCTCACCAGTACCGAGCTGACAGTGACGACCACGCTGTTGACGAATGCGGGTAGCAGGTCGCCTTGGGCCCACGCCTGGCTGTAATTAGCGAAGTAAAAGTGGGTCGGGAACGATGCCGGGGAACTGAAAAACGACGGTTCTGACTTGAGCGACGCGAACAGCGTGACCAGGATAGGGCCGACGGCGAAGGCGCTGTAGGCGATGAGGACGACCTGGGTCAGCGCGCGCTTGGTCTTGGTCGCCCGCTCGGCCCGGTGCCGGCGGCCGCGGTCGGGGGCTCACAGTTCCACGATCCGCCGCCGGAAGTAAAGCTGCAACAGGATCATGCCGATAGCCAGGATCACCATGACTCCAACGGCATTTGCCTCGGAAAACCCGAGATTTGCGGTAGAGCTGAAGATGCCGGTCCCGAACGCCGTCCGATAGATGAGTGTCCCGACGACATCCGTGGCGCCCCCCGGCGCCCCCTCTACACCCTCGAGGACGTAAACCACAGCGAAGCTCTGGAAGCAGGTCACGAAAGTCAGGATCGTCGTCACGACTATCGCCGGCCGGAGCAGCGGGATGGTAACGTACCGCAGCCGCTTGAGCCCGATTGCCCCGTCGACTTCGGCCGCGTCGAGCAACTGCGTCGGGATCGCCTTCAGTCCGGCCCCGTATATGACCATGGGTATACCGCCCCACTGCCACCAGCTCACCACGATCACAGTGGCCAGCGCCAAGCGAGGCGAGGCTAGCCACTGGGGTTGGAAAAACCCCAGGCCCATGGCCTTCAATGCCGGGTTCACGACCCCGATCTGCGGGTCGAGCATCACCGTCCAGATAAAGCCGGTCGCCACCAGTGACAGGATGGCGGGCAGGAATATCAGGGTCCGATAGACCTGGTACCCCGCCGGGCGGCGGTTGAGCAGCATCGCCAGCCCCAGACCAACCCCGTTTGTGAGGACAAAGAACGCTCCGACCATTATGGCGTTGTGCCTGAGAGCGGCCAGGAACGAGGCAGAGGTCGCTACGTGCTCGAAATTGCTAATCCCGTTGAACGCAAAATGGCTTATCCCGTTCCAGTTGCTAAAGCTGAGCGGGAGGCTGCCGATGAAGGGGACGATGAACACCAGGCCGTAGAGCAGCAGCGCGGGCAGGAGGAACCGGGCCGCCGGCAACCTCGAACGGCGGCGCCTCCGGCCTGGCGAGGGTGCACCGAGTCGCGGCGGCGCCTCTTGTGCCGCCACCGCCGGTACCGTCATGGGCGCATCGGCCTTAGCCGATCGGCGACCGAACCCGGCGGGTAGCTGAGGTGGGACGCCCTCCAGCCGCCGCCGTCCTCGAGTGCCGTGAGGCCACGCACCACCTCCTGGACCAGGGCGTACTCGGGACTTCGGGTCGGTTCCTGGTCGGCCATCAATGCGACCGCGGCGGGCCTACCGGGTCGTCGACGACGCCGGTGGCACGCCGCTGGCGTCGCTTCACTTGATCTGTGCCTGGCAGGCCGCCGCGAAGTGCTTCGGTGTAACCGTGCCGAGGAGCATGTTGGAGATGTTTGCGATGGCGTAGTTCCACATATTGGAAAGCTGCGGGAACTGGAACCACTCGGCCGCGTCGTTCGTGGACTGCTGGATGATCTCCTCCTGGATGGGCACGTTCGTATGCGCGCCCTTCGTGTCCGGGAGCTCGATCGTTTCGGCCACCTGCGTGCCGATCTTGGGCGTCAGGAAGAAGTTGAAGAAAGCCACGGCGGCCGCGACCTGAGCCGGGTCCTTCACGTTGGAATTGAGACCGTACAGGAAGTCGATGCCACTGTTGACAGTGTTCATACCCATCCCGTCGGGGTGGGGGAAGGCGAAGAAGCCAAGGTCCACCGCCGGGTTGATGTTCTTGAACCCCGTATAGTCGGCGGAGCCGCCCTCGAACAGGACGGATTTGCCCTCGGCGAAGTCAGCCTTGCCGTTGACGTACGCGGTAGAGGCCCAGCCCGGTGCGAAGTAGGGTACGAGGCTCAGCAGATAGTTGGTCGCGGTGAGGAAGTCCGGGTCTGTCAGTTTGGCCTTCCCCTCCGCGATGTCCGACACTCCGGTGGGGCCGTGCAGGCTCGTCATGAACCCGGTCCAGAAGAACGTCGGGATGATCCCGTCCTGCGAGGGCATCCCGAGCGCTGATGCCGTATTTTTGCTCTGGATGGTCTTACACAGGTTTGTGAACTGCGTCCACGTCTTCGGGATGCCCAACTTGTACTTGGCGAAAACAGGCTTCCAATAGTAGATTCCGGTCGTGTACTCCCCGAGCAAGGGCAGGCCGAAGACCTTCTTGCCGACGTACATGAAGGCCGTTGCCGACGGGAGGAGGGCGCCGATGTTAATCTTGCCGGTGAGGTCGTGCAGCCGTCCTGCCTGCGCGATCGTGGTGTAATTGCCGCCTGCGCTCATGCCGAAGATGTTCGGAGCGCTGTCTGCGGCCAGCGCCGAGGTGAGCAACGTCGGGTAGCTGGGCCCGGGCTTCGGCGTAACCTGCACCTTCACCGTCGGGTACTTGCGCTCGAACTCGCCCACCAGGGAGGTGACCTGCTGCACCCACTCTGGATGATTTGTCCACATCGTCAACGTTGCGGGCGCGAGCTCAGGCTCACGGACCCGGGTGATACGGGGTAAGACTTCCGCCGCGGCTCCCGCCTGGCCGAAAGAAGGAGACCGGCGCCCGCGGCGGCGGCCGCGCCGGTAAGGAATTCGCGTCGAGAAAGAGCCATTGACTACACCTCAGTCTGTGCGAGTGGCAGCATTCTGCTGCCGACTAACGGTCCTACTGCTTGTGAACCCTCCCTAGTAGGCGTCCCAGCAAGAGGAACACCTGGTCGATTGTTGACCGTAAACTACAAGCAGACTGTTAGCTTGTCAAGGCGCCCCCACGAGTTCTGGGAACGGCGCGAGGGGGCCGCCGAACGCTCGCTCCCGGGACGACGAGATCCCGGCCATGGAGCGCCACTTTGAGTTGGGCGTCGTCCGGGCCGGCGCCCGCGCCTGTGAAATAGAGGCAACTGGGGTCACGTTCTGCACTCGCAGGACGAGCTGCGCAATGTCATCAGCCCGAGATAACTAGGGTGTCCCCGGTTGCTTAGCCACTAACTCGATAATTCGGGAAATTAGGGGACAGATAGTTTTCATCGCCAGCGTATTGTCATTCTTCGTTTCGATGAAGCCGCGATTATCAGCGGCGGCGAATTCGTGGTCGAGAGGTGCAAATGTTTCACGGAGCCTCGGCTGACGTGGGCTTGCTACATTCAGTTCTGAGACGGAAGAACAGGAACCTGGGCTTGGTGCGGATCAGCTCGTACGCAGCCGGGTCGAGGCGCCGGAGTTCCGGAGCCGGGCCGGGCTCGACCAGTCGCTCGATCACGAAGCCCGACGAGGTTATGGCATGTGTCATTGCGGTCAGAGGCCGACGCCAAAATGTAACCTCGAACTCGCCACCCCCTTTTCGCCATCGTTCGGTGACCTGCGTAGTGGCAAAGTAGTCGCCCCCGGCTATTTCCCAGTCCATCGTGGGGTGGTGGGTAGAGAAGACCACGGTACCGCCCGGCTTCAGGACGCGGTGGAACTCCCGGAAAACGGGTTCCCAGTCCTCGACGTAGTGGAGGACCAGGGAAGCGACGACGATGTCGAAACTGCGGTAGGGCGCAAATGACAGGGGCTGATCGAGGTCAGCCACGATTACCGCGGCCCGGTCACCCACCGACTCCCGTGTCAGGGAGACCATTTCGGCGCTGACGTCGAAAGCCGTCACCAGCGCCCCGTGATCGACCAGCCACATCGTCAAGATCCCGGGCCCGCACCCGACCTCGAGTACCCGGCGACGAGACACGTCCCCAAGGAGCGAGATCGTTGCCGGTCGCTCGTAGTGGGCGTTGTACGCGCTTTCGGCATTGTCGGCCGCATAGGCTGCGGCCATGGCGTTGTATTGATGGGCGCTGCGTTCGCTTTGGCTCATGGGTACAAGTTGTACCAATGCCGGCGGCGTTCACTGGCTGGCGTCTGGGAACTTATTCTCGGCCGACGAGTTGATGACGGGCAGTGTCCGGGGGAGCCCAAAGGAGCCGAGCACCCCTTTGTCACCAAAGCGGGTAATGACCGAGACTTGGTCCTGGCGCAAGGTGAGGACCAACAGGCCGTTGGCCCGCCACAGCGGGGCGGTTGGGTCGGGGAGGTAGTAGCCAAAGGCGGGCTGGTTGTTGGCCCGGGTGGGCACCAGCCTGAGTCCCTGGCCCCAAAAGCCGAGCGAGGCGAGGAAGTGCGTGATGGCCAGTGGCCCCCGGTACTCGACCTGGTCGGGCGGCATAGACAGTTTGGCATCGTCGGCCAGGATGGCCACCACACGGTCAAGGTCCCCCGCCTCGAAGGCGTCGACAAACCGGTCCACCACCTTGGCCTCGGCCGTAGAACGGGGGAGGGGGACAAGGTCGGGTTGGCGGGTGGGGCGAAAGCCCGCTCGGGCCCGCTGAAGGGCGCTGGCCACCGCCGCCGGGGTGACGCCTAGGACCTGGGCCGCTTCGGCCGCCGAGAACCCGAGCACGTCCCGGAGCACCAGCGCGGCGCGCTGCTGAGGAGGCAGGTGTTGCAGCCCGGCTACGAACGAGAGTGCGATCGACTCCCGGGCTTCGTAGCGGGCCTCGGGGCCAGGGGTTACGTCGTCCAGCAGGGCGTCGGGGTACGGCTCGAGCCACCAGGGCTCATCGTTGGCCACCGGGCCCGTCTCTTCAGGGCTGGCCGAGAGCGGCCGCCGGGCCCCGTCGCGAAGGTAGTTGAGGCAGCGGTTGGTGGCGATGCGGTACAACCAGGCTCTGAGGGAGCCGCCGTCGAAGCGGTCAAGGGCGCGCCAAGCCGACAAGAGGACCTCCTGAAGTACGTCTTCGGCGTCTTGGAGCGAGCCGAGGACTCGGTAGCAGTGGACGAGCAGCTGGCGGCGGTAGGGTGCGACCAGTTCCCCGAAGGCGTCTCGGTCTCCGGCCGTGGCCCGGGCCAGGGTTGTGTCGGTCATACGGTCACCGTCCCTCCTCGAAACATGTGCCTCCTGGTTAAAACACCGACGGCTGCCCAAATTCATCGCGGCCCGTCATCGCCGCCCAAAACCATCGCGACCCACAACCATCGCTACCCACAACCATCGCGGCCCGGGGTCGTGCAGGTCCTTGGCGGTTCAATACGCACGCGGGCCAGGAGATCTCCTCGTGGCGCCTCCCACCCGGGTGTGCCGGGGCCCGGATGTGCAGACTGGGTGTATCAGACGTGGTCCCACCCGCTCTCGTTGAGGACCCCACAAACGTTGGACGGATGGTGGGACGGTTGAAATTGTGTTTACCCGCCACGAAGACCTCCTGGGGGTGTTAGAGCCGTTGACCCAGGGGTTCCGCTCGCTCCTCCATTAGTCCTCCACCAGATCGCCACTAAATCTTCACCAGACCTCCACCGGATCACCAACGAGCACAGAAAGTCTCGGTTACCCGATATTCCTTCCGCTCGACCAGGGGAGTGGGAGCTGACCTGGTTGGCAATTGCAATAAGCGACCGCTGCAATAAGCGACCGCGCTCGCAAGAAGCCGCCCCTTATCAGCGCAGCCATCGCCATCCGCACCGACGCACAGAGGACGTCCAGGAAGAGGAGACGTGAAATGACCGCCGAGGAAAAAGGCACCCATGACAATATAGAGGCCGAGCATCGTGGCCCGACCCGTCGGCAGTTCCTGACCGGGATAGCGGCCGCCGGCGCCGGTTTGGTGGCGACCACGTCAGGAACGGCTGGAGCGGCCACACTTCTGACCCGCCGAAGCGGCAGCGGCCCTTCGCCTTTGGGGACGGCGCTGCGGCCCGGCGCGCCTCGCGACCCGCAACTCTTCGGCCGGCTCTTTCCCGCGCTGCCTCCTTTTGCGCCCGCCACCGATACGGTTCGAGCCGCGCTGATGGAAGTGGGCATGCCGGGGGGGATATTGGACGCCGGTGACGACCTGCTGGCCGGGCCGAAGGCGTTGATCGTCGACGCGACCGTCAACGGCAACCCCACCGTTAGCAACCCTTACGGTACCAACCCGGACAACCCGACTATGACCGCGGGGTCGACTTTCGTAGGTCAGTTCACAGACCACGACATTACTTTCGACCAGACGTCACAGCTCGGGGTCCCGCAAAACCCTCTGCGGTCGCCCAACACCAGGAGCCCGGCCCTCGACCTGGATTCGGTCTTCGGCGGAGGGCCGGGTATGCGTCCCGACCTTTATGTCGACAACCCCGACGGTTCGGTCGGCCCCCAGTTGAAAATCGGAAGCGGCGGCGTGCACGAAGATGTGCCCCGGGTTGCTAACAGCGACGGGACTTACACGGCGCTTTTAGGGGACCCTCGCAACGACGAGAACGTGGTGATAGCGGGGCTCCACTGCGGTCACATCCTCTTCTACAATCGCGTGCTGAGCCAGCTGGCAAATCTCGACATCGGCCATTTTCCTTCCGTGGCCGCTGGCGAGCGCTCCAACCGTTACGTGCAGTTCTTGATAGCCCGAGAGGTAACGCTATGGCACTATCAGTGGCTGCTGGTCAACGAGCACCTGCCTCAGATCGTAGGCCAGGATGTGGTCAACGACGTACTGACGAACGGCAACCGTTTCTATTTGCCGCCGGCCAGAGACGCATTTATGCCGATCGAGTTCGGGGCGGCCGCCTACCGTTTTGGCCACAGCATGGTGCGGCCCTCCTACCGGGCCAACTTCACCAGCGGCACCGGTGATTCGCCTAGCCCGACGGCGGACCCGTTCTTCGCCCTGGTCTTTGACCAGGCTGCGGCCGATTTCTCGGGGCCCGTCAACTACGACCGTGACGATCTTCTGGGCGGCTTCCCTGCTCCTCGCCGTTATATCGGATGGCAGACCTTTTTTGACCTGGGCGACGGTCAGGTCAAAAACAACAAAAAGATCGATACCACCATTTCGAGCGTGCTATTCACCCTCCCAGTCCCGGCCATAGCCCCCCATACCCAGACGTCACCGACGGTGCTCCCGCAGCGGAACCTTCTTCGTCAGCTGACTTGGGGTCTGCCCTCGGGGCAAGCCGTTGCCGGGGTAATGGGGGTGGACGCCCTCGCCCCGGGCGACCTATCGGACATAGGCGGGGTTTATGCTCCTTTCGCCAGCTCAACGCCGCTTTGGTACTACGTCCTGGCGGAAGCCAAGGTGGCCAACGGAGGCATGTCGCTCGGGCCAGTAGGGGGGAGGATCGTCGCCGAGACGCTTATTGGGTTGCTGCGCGCCGACCCGACCAGCTATCTCAGCGCCTACCCGCGTTTCCAGCCGTTCCTCGGAACTGACCTGCAGCTCGGCTCCACGCCGGATTCCTCCATCACCGGCAATCGCAGTTATACCCGGGCCCACTTCCTTTACTATGCCGGAGTGGTAATCCCGGGCACCTATCGCTGATCTGCAGTCAGTACCCCGGCCGGCCCTGCTGTTCGTGCGGGTGGGCGCCGGCCGTTTAGGTTGACAACGTGCCGGAAATGATCGAGGTCGAAGCGTACCGGGCCCTGGCGCAGCGAACTGCCCTTGACCGGCCGATTGCCGGCGTAGAAGCGCCGGATGGGTGGTATTTGAAAGGCGGCCTGACGGTCGAAGCGCTGTCAGCCTTGATCGGTTGCCATTTCTCGGCTGCCCGCCGGCGAGGCAAGCTACTGGTGCTGGATACCGTCGGCCCCGACGGAGCACCCGGCCCCGTCCTTGGACTACGGTTCGGCATGAGCGGGAGGCTGCTCGTGGACGGCGTACCCGGCGTCGCTGGCCTGCGCTATGCCAGCAACGAGCCGCTGGAAAAGTACGACCGCTTCGGGGTCACGTTCTCCGACGGGGGCCACCTTCGTGTACGCGACCCTCGACGGCTCGGCGGTGTCCACGTCGGCCCACGTGAGGCGGCCCTCGGCCCTGACGCGGCCGCCATCACTCTTGGCCAACTGGACCGGGCCTTGGCCGGCAGCCAGGCCCCCCTCAAGGCCCGGCTTATGGACCAGTCCCGAGTGGCTGGTATCGGCAACCTCATCGCCGATGAGGTGCTGTGGCGGGCCGGCCTGTCGCCTATACGGCCGGCGGGCTCGCTGACGCCGGCAGAAGTTCGCCGCCTCCACCGCCACCTCAGGGCTGCACTGCAGGAGATGACCGCCAGGGGCGGCTCCCATACTGGCGACCTCATGGACGAACGCCGGCCCGGTGGGGTATGCCCAAAAGACGGACGACCCCTTCGGCGGGACACGGTTGGCGGTCGCACCACCTGGTGGTGCTCCTGGCATCAGCACTAGGTCGCGGCTAAGTGGGCGGGCCAAGTGGACGCGCCAAGTGGGCGCGCCAAGTGGACGCGCCAAGTGGACGCGCCAAGTGGACGCGCCAAGTGGACGCGCCAAGTGGACGTGCCAAGTGGACGCGCCAAGTGGACGCGCCAAGTGGACGCGCCAAGTGGACGCGCCAAGTGGACGCGCCAAGTGGACGCGCCAAGTGGACGCGACGGTACATTTGGACCATGACGGAGCGGATGACGCCGCGCCAGTTTCAGGAGGCGGACGGTGTCCAGGATTGGCGCGTGCTCTTCGACGGGGCCTGTGCGTACTTTCGCACGGGGTCGTTCGCCAATGGCGTAGCACTGGTGGACGCGATCGGCGCTTTGGCCGACGGCGCCAATCACCACCCCGACGTTGACCTGCGGTACGCGGGCGTAACAGTGCGTCTCTGGACGCATGACGTGGATGGTCTGAGCGGACGTGATGTCGACCTGGCCCGGCAGATCTCGGCCTCGGCGAGAGAATTAGGGGCGACGGCCGACCCGGCGGCCGTCCAGCACGTCCAGGTCGCGATCGATGCTTTAGTGGGCCTCGACGTCATGCCGTTCTGGCGGGCGGTGCTCGGGTACCGTCAGGTGGGCGACACAGACCTGCGCGATCCTCAGGGCCGCGGTCCGTCGTTCTGGTTCCAACGGATGGGCGTGCCGCGACCCCAGCGCAACCGCATTCACATAGACATCTCCGTGCCTTACGACCAGGCCGAAGCGCGAGTGGCGGCCGCGGTGGCGGCCGGCGGCCACATCGTCAGCGACGACCATGCGCCGGCGTGGTGGACGTTGGCCGATGCCGAGGGCAACGAGGTCGACGTGGCCACATTAATAGGCGGCGACTGAAGGACTGACGCAGTCAGGCCCGTGTTCATCGTGACATTGAATGTGCGCCGGAAGACCCTTAGCGGACAGTGATATCTCTGGCCAGCGTGTCACCTACTGTTGCGCCGCCCCCCGCTGCGGAGTCGACCTGGTTGAGGTAACCCTCGAAGGCGAAGAGCGGGCCCTTCCTCAACGTCGCCATGTGCGGGGCCAGCCTGACGCGGAACGTGATCTTTTCGGACGAATGGGCCGCCATCGTGGCCCCTGCCGCGGCGCCAACGTAGCCAGAGATGTCGTTACCATCGCCGGTAGAGCCGCTAAGGGCGACATTCTTGAAGGGGCCGCGGGGGCCGCGGGTCGAGTACGACAAGCGCACCTGGCCGGCGTTCACATTCTTGTTCGACGGCTCGCCGTAAACAACGAAGTAAACCTGGGCGTTCGCCAGGGGATGGGGGGAGGGGTTCGTCGCCGTCATGGCAAAGGTAGCCGAGCGGCCCGGGTGCAGGTTGCTCGGGAACGTGGCAGCCAGGCCAGGGCTTTCCTTTTGGGCGGTCCCCTGGTAGATGATGGACTCGGAACCTTTACCGCCGTCGGCTTCAGACGCCAGCACCCAGCACACCCCGTTGAACTTCGATGCCGTATAGGTCACGTCGGCGTGACCCTGGTTGTTAGTGACGGCGGTGTGGCTGCTGAGCTTGCCGCACAGGCCCGTTCCGTACTCCAGGCCGGTGCTGAAATGGACGTGGTCCCCTTGCACCACATCACCGTGCTGGTCGGCGACGGCCACAACGATGGCAGAGGTGGCCTTGCCGTTGGCGGCCACGTCGGTAGGGAAGGCGTCGGTGAAGGCATAGCCGATGGTTGTGGCCCCTGTGCCCGTCCCCGCCGCTTTGGGGTTTTCAGCCAGCGCCTCGCTGAGGGCGCACCCTTTCCCGACACCGGACTTGGCGAACGCCACGTTGGAGAACAGCTCCTGGACGTAGTACTTGTGCCCGTCGCTCACCTGGTTGTACTCGGTGATGTCAGGGTGGGCGGCGTCCGTGGAGCCCAACGCCCCCCCGTAGTTCTGGTCACACATGTCCGCGATCTCGTTGCCCTTACCGTCGAACCAGGCGAACTGCGGGTTGAGCGGGTCGGTTATGGCCTCGGCCAGCTCGTGGGCGAAGGTGCTCACTTCGCCGTCGGCGCGCAGGTCCCCGTTCGGTTGCTGACCGGTGTCGCAGCCGCCGTTGGACGGCGGGTACGGCAGATCACCATAGACGGTCTGGTCGGAGCCCGAGCCGAAGCCCCGGTGGTAGCCGCAGTAGCCGCTGGCAGAGTTCGAGCCGTCGACGTCTTCGGTTTCAACCCCCGGTGGGAGGAACACGGGATAGTAGTAGGCCAGCGTGGTGGGCAACTTCTGGCTGGCCGCAATGGCCCGGAGCTCATCACGTATCTGAGCGTCCGTGATGCACGCCGAGAAGCCGGGCGCCGGCTGGCAGCCGTTGGTGGGGAAGGCGTCTGTGTCCTGTAGGGGCGTCCCGGCCGTCATCTTGTAGGTGACGTAGGTCTTCACCCCGCCGGACTTCTCGTAGTACTCGGTGAGGATGGAGTAGATGTTGTCGTTGCCCCCACTGGAGGCGGCCACGTCGTGGATGTACTGGTCGAGGAGGTCGACATAGAAGGTCGGGAACCTGAAGCGCCCTCCGCTCGGTTGCCACCAGATTGGTGTGACCGTCAGGCCGTTGGCCCCGTTGGTCGCCATCACGGGGCCACCCGAGTAAAGAAGTGGGGGCGTGCAGCTGGCGCAGACCTGGGGCTCAATCGTCCCCGATAGTTGCGGGCCCCTCCGGCGCCGCCCTGGGCCCGGTGTTGCACTTGAAGAGGCGCAGCTGCCACTGGCGTAACCGCCCAGGCACAGCACGCTCCGCCAGCCAACACCGCCGCTATGAACCGGCCCGGGCCGAGGCGTCGCGAGGGTGCGACTCGGGGCCAACCGACCTCCGTCATTGCGTGAGCCGGACGCCGACGTGACATCGCACTCCACCTCCACTTGCCTCGCAGGGACGAGACAGCGCAAGTCTAAGGCACGCAGAGTGTCACCTTTACGACCAGGAGTAGTGTTCCCGGCGGCCCCCGCTGGACACGCAGGTCCCTACTGAGGCTCTCCCACGCTGAGGGTACGCGTCCCCTCTGGAACTCCGGAGAGGCCGTCAAGGCTCGACTGGTTTTTAGCGGTCCGGTACTTGGCCAACCCATCCTCGCCCATTCGGTCCGCCCACTTCTCGAGCTTCTGGCGATGGCTGTCAAAAGTCATGAGGGGGACTCCAAAACCGCAGGAATCGGAGACCCGCTCGACATCGACCATGATGAACGAGCGGGTGTGGTCAGCCCCGTCGAACAGCTTCGTCAGGCGCTCGAAGTCTTCGTCGTCGTTGAAAACCACCTGGCCTCGCCCGTGCAGGCGGACGATCCTCGGGGGACCGTCGAAAACGCAGAACATCAAAACTACCCGTCGGTTCTCGCGTATGTGGGAGATCGTTTCCACCCCGCTCCCGTTGAGATCCCGGTAGACAACCGATCGGGCCCGAGGACCTGGAACGTGCCATTGTTGCCTTTGGGGCTGCAGTTTATGTGACCGTCGGGGCTCAGAGGGGCGGTCGCGACGAAGAAGACCGGCTGCGCCATCAGGAACGACGCCATCTTCTCGTTTATATATTTAAATGTCTTCGCCATGGCCTCCTCCAGCTGGCTCCCGGCCAGTTTGCGCTTGCGGCAAGTCGAGGGACGCCAACCGTAGCACCTATCCCTTCACTGCGCCTGTAAATAACGACGTGCCACCGGTGCGCCGGGACAGCAGGATGTACAACACCACGGGCACAGCTGTGAAGATGAGGGCGAAGGCGCACAAGCCGCTGTAATTAATCGTGTGCTCGCCGAAGAACTGATAGATCGTCACGGACGCCGGGAGCTTCGGTGTCTGCAACAAGATAAAGGGAACGAAGAAATTGGACCACGACTGGATGAACGTGAAGAGGGCGATGACAAGCAGTCCGGGGATGCTGAGCGGAGCGGTTATATGCCTCAACGTCCTGAACGTCCCGGCCCCGTCGGTGGCGGCCGCCTCTTCCAGTTCGATGGGGACGCTGTCGATGAAGTTCTTGGCGATCCAGACAGCGAAAGGAAGGGATGTGGCCGTCAAAAATAGGACGGTCCAGGGCAGTGAATTGATGAAGTTCACGGACACGAAGATGTCGTAAGTGGGGATGACTATGGCCACAATGGGGAGCCCCGTCACGAATACAATGGCGTACACCAGGACACTTTTCCCCGGTATTCGGAACCGCGACAGGGGATAAGCCGTCAATACGGCGACAACGGTGGTAATCACCATCGTCCCGGCCGATAGGTAGACGGAGTTGAGGAGCGCTCCGCCCACCCCCTCGCCGATGGCCTCAGAGCCACTGTTGGACGAGAAAAGACTGGTGAAATTGCTGGTGGTCAGGCCGCCAGCCAGCGATAGCGACAACGTCCCATTGTTTGTCAAGGCGGTCACGACGAGCCATACGAACGGGACCAGGAACAGGATCCCGACGACCAGGGCGAGGAGGTTCCAGCCCCACTGGGCTCTCCGTTTGTTTACTGCCCGTTGCCGCCTCGACCGAAGAGCAACTTCCTCTCGGGCCGCCCGGTCTACTCGGTCCAAGGTAACTGCCTGGGCCATGCTTCAGTCGCCTTTCCGGAGTGCTCTCACGTAAAATACCGACAGCACCACCCCGATTATGAGGAGGACGACCGCCACTGCCGTCGCGTATGCGATCCGGTACTCGTTGAACCCGGTCTGGTACATGTATGTTGACAGGACCTGGCTCTCGTTGCCGGGTCCGCCCCCTGTCATGGTGAAGATGAGCACAAAATCGTTCAATGTGGCCAGCGTGACCAAAACGACGGCCACCAGTACTGTGCCCTTGAGGTTGGGGAGGACCACCGACATGATGCGTCGGACCGGCCCAGCCCCGTCGACCTCGGCCGCTTCGAGCAGGGAAGTAGGGAAGGCGGCCAGGGCGGCGGTGAAGAGCATCATCGAAAACGCCACCCCCCGCCAGCAATTGGCCAGGTTGACGGCCAACATGGGGTGCGTGACCAGCAGCTGGCTGAAGGGCAGCCCGAGAGCCTGAGCAGCCTGCTGCAGCACACCGTCCTGGCCGAGCAATGCGTACCACATGAACCCGGCGATCAGTTCGGGAACGACCCAGCTCAGAATTATGATGCCACCGACCAGCGCCTGGACGACACGAGAGCAATGCCGCAACAACAGAGCGAGCGCGAACCCGAAGACGATCTGGCCCAGGTAGGCGGAGCCGACGAGGTACTGCAGGGTGTGGACAAACGAGGCCCCGAAGCCACCGTCGTGGAACAGTTCGGTGAAGTTGGCGAACCCTATGAACTGGCGGTGAAGGGCGGTGGGCCCGGTGAGCTGTTCGTTGGTAAAGGAAAGGACGAACGTCCACACGATCGGCCAACCCAGGAGCCCACCGAGCAGGACGGCGAACGGGGCCATCATGATGGTCCCCGCTATCAACCGGCCTCGGGTCTGGCGACCTAAACCCGACCGTGCATCGGGCGGGCCCGGTGACTTCGTCACCGTTGCCTCAACGCCTGCGTTACCCAGTAGCTCACCGGACGCTATCGACACCGGATCCCTCCAAGCTTGACGAAGGCCGGGCCTTTCGGCCGCATTTTAGGGCCGAACGACCCGGACTTCCTTTCCTAATTGTTTCGGTTCTCTACGAGCTCATCTTTTGCGTGTTGCCGGCGCCTGCAGCCTGGGTTACGTCCTTGGCATACTCCTTCTCGGCCTGGGATGCGGTCAGCTGGCCAAGGGATATTTGTCCAGTGATAGCGGCTATGTCGGCCGAAATTTGGGTATACGGTCCGAACCCGGGCCTGTACGTCGTGTGGGCCACGTACGTGGCTGCCTTCACGAACAGCGGGTCGTCCTTTACCAGGTTCTTGAACGAGGGGTTGTTGGCCACGTTCGGCTCCACCGGGAGCTGGCCGCTCACGCCGTCGAAGTTGGCCAGCAGTGCGGGCGACGTGGCCGCCTCGATGAACTGAACGGCCAGGGCCGAGTTGGGCGACTTGGCTGGCACAGCCAGCGTCCATCCACCGGACTCGTTGGTGACGCCCGCTCCCTGCCCGTTCTCGGTCGGCCAGTCGGCCACGTTGTAGGTTTTGTAGGCCTGCGGCCACGGTTTGCTCCCAGCCGGGAGCCAAAACGTGCTGACCCAGCTCCCGTCCATGTCGATGCCCACCTGCTGAGATGGCATCAGCTGAGTGGCCACGGTGTTGCCCCCATTGGGGTTGGACCAGTAGCTGGTGTTCTCGGTGAGCCCGTCGGTGTGCAGGGTCTCCAGGAAGTTGAAGACGGCGTTAAACCCAGGGCCGCCTGTTTCCCACTTCTTGGTGGCGCTGTTGTAGAGCCAGTCGCTGGTCCCGCCCAAGAGGACCTCGAAGCCCCGGAACGAAGAGGCTTCACCCATGGGTGTCCCGGTGTAGATCCACAGCGGCGTGACCCCGGGGTCGTGGGCTTTGATGGCCTTGGCCGCGGTGATGATGTCGGCCCAGGTTTTGGGTTGCCAGTTGGCCGGCAGACCGGCCTTCTTGAACAGCGCCATGTCGTAGTAGAGCTGCTGCACGTCAGTCTCGATCATCATGCCGTAGGGGACGCCGTTGTACTCGGTCATGCTGTGGAAGACCGAGTACTGGTTTTTCCACTCCGGGTTGGAGGTGAGCTGGGGCAGGGCACGGATATACCCTGCCGCGGCGTCGGACTGGACCAGGAACGAGTCCTCGTAGGATATATCGGGTGTAGTCGAGGAGCTGCGCTCCGCCAGATCCAGTTTGGCGTAGTAAGTGGACTCACTGTTGGTGACGATGTTGCGGATGGCTACGTTGACGTTGGGATGGGTTTTTTCGAACGTCTTAGCCGCCGCCGTAATCCAGTTGTCCAGGTCATTGTTACCGTTGTACTGGGATGTAAAAACGAGGGTTACCTTGCCCCCCGCGCTGGCGGCCGCGCCGGTGGCGACGAGACCGGTTGTCACCCCGACAGCCGCCATCAGGGCAGCCGAGCTCCTTCTTCTTGTGGCTTTCGAGAACATCTAGTTCCTCCTTATAGCTGTTTTGCTATGAGACGCTCGACGAGATTTGGACGATGGAGATTTGGACATGGATGGTGCGCCGTGTGGGTATTGCGAATGCCGAGGAAGTCCTTCACCAGTGGCCAACGGCGCTCGGCTCTTGCTACCTCCTTCCCCCAATACCGACGGGTTCGTTGGTTGCTTCCTGCGATTGGGTGGCTTTTGACGAACGCCGAGCCCTGGCAGCTCGTCCGTTGGGGCGGACAGAAAGAGCATCAAGGGATACGTACGTGGTGGCCGCCGCGTTGTGCGGGACCCGTTCGTGGAGGACGAGGGCGGCGGCGCCGATGGCGTTGGCCTCCTCGCCTACGTTGGCCGCCCTGAGGGCCACAGGGGACACATGACGCCGCAGCACCTGGTTCTCCATGGCGGACCGCAGTATCGGCATGAAGATCTTTTCGACCGCGGCAAAGTGAGCTCCACCGATGATGACTTCGGGGACGTCCGTCAAATTAACGGCACTCACCAGTGCCGCCGCCATCTGGTGAGCGGCTCTCTCCAGCAACTGCAGGAGCACTGGCTTCTTCTCCGCCGCGGCGGCCACGGCCTCGATGCTGGAGAACTGGCCGTATTTGCCAGCGTCCTTTAAGAGGGCTGCCGCCGATGACTCCGCTTCCAGACATCCTCGCGCTCCACAGGCGCACGGGCGGCCGTTCTCGTTGACGACGATATGGCCCAGCTCGGCCACATTCCCGGTGCTCCCGCGGTAGGCCTCGCGACCGATAACAAGCCCGCCCCCGATGCCAAGACCCCAGTAGCAATAAAGGAACGAGCCTTGCGTCGGGAGCATCTGCCACTCCACCCCGAGAGCGGCGGCACTGGCCGCGTTATCTACCAGCACAGGTAGCCCTGTCGCCGTTTCCAGGCAACCGACGATGGGCACTTTCTCCCATCCCGGGAACTCGGGCGGGCCCACGATCGTGCCCTCCGCCAGGTTGATCGGCCCGGGAGCGGCGACGCCCAAGCCCCTGGTGCGGGCCCCGACGTGGCGGAACCGCGAGTTCAGAAGGACCGAGCGCACAGCCGCGACCATGCTGGCCAGGGTGTCGTTGGGCGGCTCCCCAGGCTCAACTTGGCGCTTGTACTGCCAGAGCCGCGTTCCTGAAAGGTCCACCAAGACGCCCGAGAGCGAATCGCGTTCGAGACCGAAGCCAAAAGCAAAGGCGCCGTCGGGACGTAGTTGGATCCCGGTGGCGGGCGCGCCAGGCCCAACCCTCCGCGCCATAGGGAGCTCTTCTATTAGGCCCATGTCGAGCAGCCCTCTCACGATCGCCCCCATTGCTTGTGCGGACAGCCCTGTCCGCTCGGCCAGCTGGGCGCGCGAGATCGGCCCATTGCACCTGATTTCATGGAAAACCGTGCGCTCGTGCCGCCTTCGTTGGGCGACTTGCGGCGTCGGATCCTCGGCGGACATGGCCGCTCTTTACTCCGTGGGGTTGAGTTCGGGTATGTCGGTCTCGACCGTGGCCGACGTAGCGGCATCGGGGAACAGCAGGGTCTTGACCTCGAAAGGGCCCACTCTCCCTTCCCATCCCCGCTGGATACCCTCGATCCTTATTCGCGCGTCGGTTGTCTTGCCTGCCACCTCCACCACGCGCGCCACCCACCCGGTGCCGTCCTCGGCACGTTTGAGCACCGGGAGGGTTACATTGGCGGGCTCGACGAGGGTGGCGGCATAAGCGCGGCCAAGTGTTCCCTGATGCCATGTTTCGGTGACGGTACGGAAGTTCGTGCAGTGTTCTTCGGCCCGCCTGGGCACACCGGCCGTAGCCCAATTGCCCTCATGCGGCACCAGGAGCAGTGAAACCCGGTGTACGCCCTGGTCCGTGTGCGACGACTCAATCCCGCGGTCATGCGGCCAGGGGGCTCCGTGATCGGCCCATCGCGGACTACGGAGAACGGTTAGACGGAGCCGCCCGCCGGCCAAGTCGTACCCATAGGTCACATCGGAAATGCAAGCGAGCCCCCCGTTTTGGGTTTCGACATCGACCCAGCGATGCATGACTTCCTCGCGCCCATCCGAGGGCCGAGCGATGGCTCCGTAAGGAAGGCTGACCCACGCCTGTGGGCCGGCGCCGCCGACCGGCACCACCAATTTCAACAGTTGGTGCTTTTCGTGCCAGTCAACCAGCAGCCTTACACCCAGGGCGCGATCTCCGGCCAAAAGGTAGAGATCTTCGTAGATGAGGGAGTCCTGCCAGCGGTAAGTGAGACGTACGGTGGTGCGAAGAGGCCCGTTCTCCACCGACTTCGCGGCAATGAATTCACAAGGTCCCTCTTGTCCTTCGTACCTGGTGACACCGTGAGACCATGTGTCTGAAGGATCCTCCAGCACTACTGGCCTGAGCCCTTCCGCACCGAGCCAACGCCGGCCGTCCGGGTCAATTAGCCCCCTAACCGCGCCTGTGGCCTCGTCGATGTCGACATCCACCAGGCCGTTGCTGAGCTTGGTGGAGGAAGCGGTCAGGGCCGAGGGCCCGGGCTGGTTACCATTCGGGGTCTCATCGAGATTCGGGTTGACCGCGGCCCCAGGGCCGGCGTCGTGGGCCCAGAAGAGCCGGTACCCCCGGGCCGGGAGCGCCACCAACGCCAACGGGCGAGTTGCGTACCGGGTCCCCTCGCCTGAGGGCACGGGTTGGACGGGGACGGCCTGATCGGAGTCGTCGGTTACGGCGCTGGCCTGGTGAGGGAGCAGTACGGGGACTTGCACGTCCCACGACAGCGGGTTGAACACCACCACCGGTACGGGGTAGTGCCCGACGTACGGTTTCAGCGAGCGGAACCGGTCGGCTCGGGCCGCCTCTTCAACCCACGTGTCGATTTTGGTGGAGGTTATCTGCGTCGCCCTGGTGGCCACGTCGTCAGCGATCGTAAGGGCAAAGCCGTAGAACTCGCGCAACTGGTCGTGTACCTCGGCCGTACAGGTGCCCCCCAGGCTGTCGTGGAACTGGTTGAACAAAACGCGTGCCCAGGCCGATGACAGCTCCTCGTTCACGTTCATTGGGCGGCCGGTGGCCAACTCGGCCAGAGAGGCCATCTGCTCCGCCTCGACCAGCGCCCTCTCGGTCTGAGTGTTGAACGCTTTCATCCAGGCCACGACGCTGTAGCAACCGACAGCATGCATATGAAGGTCGCCTTCTACCGTCTCCAGCGGCATCGACCCGGCGCCCAGGGCGACGTCGAAATACTGCGCCGGCGTCGAGAGGACCAGCGAACCGGGATCTGTGGCTTCCAGCTCTCGAAGCTCCTCTATGCCTGCCCGGGTGGGACCGCCGCCGTGGTCCCCGACACCAAAGAAAAACATGAGCGGTCGCTTCTCGGCTCCGGCCCGCTCGAGCAGGGACGTGGCCCGTTCCCGCACAACTTCGGCCTCGGTGTGGTCGGCCGACTGCCCGGTCGTATAGGCGATAGGGATCCGGTAGGTAGGGAGCTCGGTCCCGTCAATTCCACGCCAGTTGAACAACGAGACAGGGATATCGAGCTCATGTTGCTGAGGCCGCATCATTACGTACCCGCGGAGTCCGGCCTTTTTCAGCAGCTGCGGGAGCGAACCGGCATGACCAAAGGAATCTACGTTGTAGCCCACGGTGGCGGGAATACCAAAGGTCTTTTTGAAGTAACGCTGACTGTAAAGCAACTGGCGACAAACGGCCTCGCCAGAAGGCAGGTTGCAGTCGGGTTCGACCCACTCTCCTCCCACTACGCACCACCGCCCGGTGCTCACATGTGCTTTGACCCGTTCGAACAATAACGGGTCCATCTGTTCGACCCAGGCATAATAGGCGGCCGAACTGGCGGTGAAAAAAAGGTCGTCGGTATTGTCCAGCCTGTCAGCGGCAGCGGTAAACGTGGCCACGACTTCCCGCATACCCTCACGCCAATCCCAGATCCAGACCGGGTCTATATGCGCATTGCCCACGGCGAACACGGACGCGTTGATCCCTGTCTGCACAGTCATGCCACCCTCTCCCCCGACGCAGCCGTCCCCTGTTAGAGCCAATCTTAATTCCTAAAGTGACCGTATCAACGCTTCTCGCGCGAGTCAAGGGAAAACTTGTCGCCATCGGCGCGGGCCACGAGGCTTCCCAGCGGATAAAGTACGCACCATGGCCCTATACGAGTACGTGTGCCATGACTGCCAGGCTTCGTTCGAGCTGCGCCGCGCGATGGGCGACGCCGATCGTAGCGTTACCTGCCCGAGCGGGCATCGCGACGTGCGCAGGAAGCTTTCTGTGTTCGCTTCGATGGGGGCGATGGCAGATGCCGGAGCGGGCCAACCGGGCCTGCGCAGCTCCGGCGGCGGATGTTGCGGAGGAGCGTGCGGCTGCGGCCGCTGACGGTGTCATCGGGACCGGGCCACCTACCCGACCTCGCCTCAGCGCACGGATGACCTCGTGAGCCCGCCGCCGCCAGTAAGCTTGGCTGCCAGGGCCACCGGGATCACAGTTAGTACAAGCACCGCTGTTACTACGACGTTCACTTCGGGCAACTGCTGACCAAGCCGGATCTGACCGAAGATCCAAATGGGTAACGTCGACTGCGCGCCGGCGGTAAAGGTGGTGACGATGACCTCGTCGAACGATAGAGCGAAGGCCAACAGGCCACCCGACACGAGCGCCGTGGCGATCGTCGGCAAGGTGACATAGCGAAAGGTCTGCAGGCCGTGAGCGCCGAGATCCATTGAGGCTTCGCTCAACGAACCCGAAGTACGGCGTAGCCGGGCGATGACGTTGTTGTAGATGACGACTATGCAGAACGTGGCGTGGCCGATGACGATGGTTACGAGCGATAGGTTGACCCCGCCGAAGGTGAAAAAGGACCGGAGCGCGAGACCGGTGATTATGCCGGGTAGCGCGATCGGCAGGATCAGGAACAGCGAAATGGTCTCCTTGCCGAAGAAGCGGAACCGGTGGACCCCGAACGCCGCGGCTGAGCCCAGGAGCAAGGCTACGAACGTGGCCGCCAGCCCGGCCTTCACTGAGAGCCATAGCGCCGATCTGACCGTCGGGTCGTCCCAGGCGACGGAAAACCAGTGGGTCGTGAATTCTCGGATCGGCCAACTCTGCACGTTGGACCGGTCGAAGGCAAAAATAATGATGGTGACGATGGGCATGAAGAGGAACAAAAGGACCCCGCCCACCCAGGCCACGAGGACCGTACGAGTAGCGCGCCCTTCCATCTACATGGCCTCGAAAGCGCCGACCGCCCGCGCCCCGAGCAGGTATAGGACCATTATGGCGATGGGTACGAAGGCCAGCGCGGCTGCGAAGGGCAGGTTGTTGGCCAGGCCGATGTTGTCGTAGATGACATTCCCGATTAGGTTTGTCCCTGAGCCCGACCCGATGAGCAAAGGCGTGATGTAGTCGCCCAGGGTGAGCGAGAACGTAAAGATCGAGCCGGCCACGACGCCCGGTAGGGCAAGGGGCAGGACCACGCTCCGGAACGTCCGGGGGTTGCGAGCACCGAGGTCGGCGGAGGCTTCAATGTACGAGTCCGGCACTCGCTCGAGCGCACCGTAGATAGGCAGGATCATAAAAGGCAGCCAGAGGTAGGAGAAAACGATCCACATGGCCAGATTGGTGTAGGCGATGTTGGGCGCGCCGAGCCCAAGGCGCTCGGTAGCCCAGTCAAGGGTCCCGTCTTTGGTGAGGATTACTATCCAGGCGTAGACGCGGGCCAAATAACTGGCCCACAGAGGAAGCAGCACCGCCACGAAAAGCGCGTTGCGCGCCCGTCGAGTCGCCACCCTGGCCATGAAGTAGGCAAACGGGAAGGCCAGGATGATGTCAGTCACGGTCACTAGCGCCGCAAGCAGGACGGTGCGCCCGACGATCGTGGGGATGGGAGCGACAAGCAGAGCGCGGAAATTAGTAAGCGAGAACTGATGCTGCAGGTTGTTGGTGAACGGGTTGACGGACCAAAATGCCGTGAAGAGCAGGACGATGAGAGACGCCAGGTAGATGACGAGGAACCACGCCAGCGGAGGCGAGAGGGTGAGGGTGGCCCGTAGCCAGGTTCTGCGCCACAGCGCGGCCGAGGCTCGGGCCACCCCCGTCTGCTTTCTGGGCTGGCGGGCCGTGGCCGTCACTACCGGAGTTTGAGGCGTCACCCCGTGATCTGTGTCCAGGCGGTTACCCACTGCTGGAACGGGACACAAGCGGGTTTGCCGTTGTCACATTGAGCTAGAGGCGTCTTCCAGAACTTGATCGTCCTGAAGTAAGCATCTGGTTCGTTAGCGTGCAGCGATTCGCAAGAACCTTTCGACAACCGGTCCATGATCGGGCAGGCCAGTGAATTATCGGGCGTTTCGCCGTACGAGACAGCCTGCTCGGCCTGTACCTGGGGCGTGCTGATGTAGGCCATCCACTTGTAGGCGCAGTTGGGGTGCGGTGCCCTGGAGGCCAGCAGCCACGAGTCTGCCCATCCTGTGGCGCCTTCTTTAGGGATAGTGTCGCCGACGGAAGCGCCAGCGGCCTTTAGCTGTCCCG
This sequence comes from uncultured Acidimicrobiaceae bacterium, assembly GCA_963750465.1. Classification (GTDB taxonomy): domain Bacteria; phylum Actinomycetota; class Acidimicrobiia; order Acidimicrobiales; family Palsa-688; genus Fen-671. The sequence goes on along the minus strand of CAVVRE010000037.1, from coordinate 126,887 downwards.
TCTGGTACGGCCATGCCGCGCCGACGACCGCCTCCCCGTTTTCAAACAGCGAGATCTCGTCGGAGGCGAGGTCCCAGTACTTCTTTATCATCGGTCTCTGTTGCTTGAGTAGGTTTACTGCCGCGTTGAACTGGGACTGAGTAAGTTCGAAGGGGTCATTAATCCCGAGGCTGGGCTGGTGCGCTGACAAATAGAGGGCGGCGTCTGCGATCTGGATCGGGTTATTGGGAATGGTGATCCGGCCGGCGTATTTCTTCGAATAGATCACTGACCACGACGTAGGGGTTGTCGGGAAGACCTTCTTCGAGTACAAGAGGTCGTTTGGGCCGAATTGCAGCGAAACCCCATAGTGCACGCCGTTGATCGTGTTGAACGCCGGGCTCTGCAAGAAAGGACGGAGCTGTTTCCAGGACGGGATCAACTTCATGTTGACGGGCTTGACGTCCCCTCCGTAGATAAGTCGCAGGTCGGCGTCACCCGATGCCGACACGAGGTCGTATTGCCCCCCGCCGCCATTGGCCATCAAAGAGACCATCTCACTCGACGAGCCGGCGTATTTTGCATTGACTTGACAGCCAGTTTGGCGCTCGAATGGTTTCACCCACTGCGGCTGGGCATAGCCCTCCCACGCGATCAGGTTGAGCTGTCCCTCTCCCTTGCCCACAGAACTTTGTGGCTTCGTCTTCTGGGTCGGTGGGGTCAGGCCACCGGCCGCAGTTCGTGGCGCGGCCGTCGACGTGACTGGCGAAAAGCCTTCCAACCCGGCCAATAGTGGCAGTGCGAGCGCGACCGTAGCTGCCGCACGCACCACCTTTCGTAAGCGGACAGTCCCGTACCTCATAGTTGTCTCCTTATCTCCCTCTTTATCCTCGACAGGGTCAGTGGCCGTCCGGTTGGCCGCCACTGGCGGTCCCAATGCGAAATGCTTGGTCTGCGTACCAGGCCACTCGTGCTCGTTGACCACGGGCCTCAAAAACGTCAGCGGCGGCCGTCTGGAGGTTTTGACGCACGGCCACTAACTGGCTGCCCCCTTCGAGGTCGACCCGGTACCGGGTTATGACCCCGAGGTACACAACTTCGTTGACCACGCCGTACTCGACGTGCGCCCCGGGTGGAGCCGGTTCGGCCTCGTCGAGCAGGAGGTAGATCTTCTCCGGACGGACGGTGAGCCGGACGCCGTCCCGATCGATCAGGTTCGAGACCCCGATGAAGCCGGCCACGAACTCTGTGGCCGGCCGTTCGTAAACGTCTATGGGCGTACCGACTTGCTCGATGTGGCCCCTGTTCAGGACGGCCAGCCGGTCGCTCATCGCCAGGGCCTCCTCCTGGTCATGGGTGACGTATACGAATGTGATCCCGACCTCGCGTTGGATCCGCTTCAGCTCCGTCTGCATCTCCTGTCGCAATTTGAGGTCGAGAGCGCCCAGCGGTTCGTCGAGTAACAGGACCTCAGGCTCATTGACGATGGCGCGCGCCAGGGCTACGCGCTGACGTTGCCCGCCGGACAGCTGGACGGGTTTGCGATCGCCGTGCCCGGACAGCCGGACCATGTCCAGCACCTTCCCGGCGCGCCGCCGCCGTTCGGCCCTTGGGACCTTGCGGACCTTGAGCCCATATTCGACGTTCTCGATCACGGTGAGGTGCGGGAACAGTGCGTAGTCCTGAAAAACGGTGTTCACGTCGCGGGCGTACGGCGCCAACCGGGTCACGTCCGTCCCGCCCAGTTGTACGCTTCCGCTATCGGGTCGTTCGAAGCCGGCGATGACCCTCAGCAATGTCGTTTTCCCGGACCCGGAAGGCCCGAGCAGCGTGAAGAACTCGCCTTCGGCGACGTCGAGGTCCACGCCGTCGGCCGCTACGACCTGTCCGTAACTCTTGCGGAGCGCAGCGAGCCGGACCGCCGGAAAGGCGCCGCTGGTCGATGTTGCTGGCCGGACCTCAGTCGCAGCCTGGCTCACGTCGCTCTTCCTCCATAACGCCGTAGGTTAGTGGCCGCTACCTGCTCGTTAGCGGCGGGTCTGAACGAGCCCGTGGGCAGGGCGGCCTCGGCCACCGGGTGCGCTTGCATATACCGAAGGCCTGGTTCTTCGCCGCGTGAGACGGTGGCCACCGAGCGCGCAATTGGCCGCCGGGGCACAGGGGAGTGACTACGACTAGACTTTGGTCGCGGACTGGACATGTTGAAGATACCCGCCGCCGCTGGTGTCCCAGGGGATCGTTTTGCGTCCGCGAACTGGTGGGCGCCCGGGCCTGTGCTCAGCCGAGGGGCTCCCCCCTTGTCTCGGCGACCGGGCGGCAGCGAAGGCACCCCGTGCGGGCGCGACAGAGGCAAGGCGCCGTCGCTCCGAGGAGCGACACCCTATTCAGAGGAGCCCGTCTTCGTCACCGTTGGAATTGGCGGCGGCGCGGTAAGCGGACTTTCGTCGTGAATATCGACCATTTCATCGCGCAATATGGCTACCTGGCCGTGTTTTGTTTCGTTGCCATCGAGAGCCTGGGGATCCCCTTCCCCGGCGAGACGGCCGTGGTCACCGCCGGGATTTACGCGGGCAGTACGCACCGTTTGTCGCCCTGGCTGATCTGGCTGGCGGCGTCGCTGGGGGCGATCGTCGGCGACAACATCGGTTATTTCATCGGCGACAAGGGCGGCTATCGGCTCGTGCGCCGCTACGGGCCCAAAGTGCACATAGACGAAGCGAAGTTGAAGGTCGGACGCTATGCCTTCGACCGGTATGGGGGCCGAGTCGTCTTCTTCGGGCGGTTCGTCTCAGTGTTGCGAACTTATGCCGCCTTCCTGGCGGGCACCAACAAAATGCGTTGGCGGCACTTCTTCGTGGCTAACGCGGCCGGCGGGATCCTTTGGTCAGCGATCTACACCTTCGCGGCCTACTTTGCAGGCCGCACATTGCGCCGGGTGTCGGGGACCATAAACCTCGTCCTGGGCGGAGTGGCGGTAGTGGCGATAATTGCCGTGTTCCTGGTCGTGAGACGCCAGACCAAGCGGCTCGAGGCGGTGGCCGAAGCGGCTTACCCCGGGCCCCTAACGGACTGACCTGGCTGACCGGTATTTGAACGGCGTTGGCCCCGTCTATTTTGATAGTTAGCTTCCGTGGCCAGAGGTTGGGGCGGCAGAAGGGCCGCCCGCCCGAGCTTGGCCTGTAACCAGTAGCATCAGCCGCCGTCGTACATCGTGGACCTACCGGGAGGACAAGATGGCTCTTGAAGCGAAAATAGCGCTCGGGGCGGTACGGGCAACCCTTACCGGCGGCGTCGCCCTTCTGGTTTCGGCTCTTCTTTGCAATTTGACTTGCGCGGCGGCCAGCGCGGTGCCCGTTGCTGCCAGCGCGGCGCCTGTTCTTGACGGTCAGCGGGCACCGGCGGTCATGGTGGCGGCGGCCAGTAGGGCAATGGGGGCCAACTTGGCCAGCGCCGGGAAGACGGCCCCGCTCACGGTCTACGGCCAGATCAAGGTCCCGGTCCCGGCCGAGGCCGGCCTCACAGCTGCTGAGGCGCCCGACGGCGCCGTGTTCCTGGCCCAGACCGGCCAGACGAACAAGACCGTGGTCTGGGTGGTGGACGGTAGTGGGCCCGCGGCCGTGGCAGAGCACGTGAGTGGAGCCGTTCAGGCTTTAGCGGCGGATTCGGAAAACCTCTACGTCGCTACCTACCAAAAGCTCATCGCGGTTGACCGCCGTACCGGCAACCGGGTTGGCGAGTGGGCGGTGCCCAGGACCTATCTAGCGAACGCATCGGATGCGCCCCTTCTGTCGTTGTCGGCTCAGAATGGCAAAGTCCTCGTACTAGCGATACTCCGCAACGACGTGGACATATACAGCGTCAACACGGCATCGGCCGCCACGCCCCACCTCGTCGCCATCAGCACAAGCGCCGCGCCGGGCCCTGACGGGTCGATCTATTTCGTCCGCACCGACCACCACCTCAGCTACGTGCGCGCGTCCGGTGTCACCGCCGTCGGCCCCCAGCTCGCGTACCATCCGAACGGCCTTGGCGGAGGCGTGCAGTTTGTCAATGCCGTGGCCGGAGGCGTCGTATGGGTGGTCCAACCCGCCGGCCAGGGTCTCGACGCCACTTTCAGCAGCTATAGCCAGCAGTCGCTGAAGCCGATAGCCCATTGGGACCAACCGGTCGACGGTCAGATAGTGAGCACTGAAACCGGGGCTTTGGTCCTCGGCGGCGACGGGTTCCCGGGGTGCCCTCAGCGCTCACAAGTGGCGATCGACTGCGTGTACCACCTTTCGTCCAATGGCGTCATGGAGGACGCCACGCCCGTCGGTTCAGCCCGGACGCTCCTAGGTCCCGAACCGGCCGTGATCACTACCAACGCGTCCGGATCGCTCACCTACTTGGACCGGCTGAAATAACCAACCCCGACCGGCTGGCCGCCTGATGTCCCCACGTCGTGTGCACCCCGGGAACGGAGCCACAAGGCCATGCGAGAGCGGCGACCTCTTCAGGGAGTGGAGGGAAGAAGGCCACCGTCCACCCGACCCCCAAACCGCGCTCTGAGCGGCTAGACACGAGGCGAGGCGCGCGGGAGCGCCGGAGAGCCCGTTTGCTGGGGCCCGATGACGGAGGATAGCTCGATGGACCGGCGGTCGTTTCTTATAGGCGGTATCAAGGCAGGCATCGGCGTCGGGTTGGGAGCCAGGTCGGTCCGCGGAGCCGTATCACCTGGCAGCGTGGCTGCATCACCTGGCGGCGCGGTTGCTCAGCCGTCGCCGCCTCTGATCACGGCGGAACCCATCTCACCTCCCAATTTTTCGAGTTACGTCAGCCGCCCCGACCTCACCCCGGTGGCGGTGGCGATCAACGTAACGCGGGATTTCCTCGCTCTCGGCTCGAAGCCGGGGTATATCTTCTGCGCGCCGAAGGCGCCGCTGGCCGCCAACCCGGGAAGTGCGCCATCGGCGGCCAGCGGACGGTTCCCGGCGGGCGCCACGCCGGGACTGATGATCTTGGACACGTTCGGTGACCTGGTCTGGTTCAAGCCGCTGCCGGGGTTGGACGAGATCCCCTTCAACTTCCGGGTGCAGACTTACAAAGGCAAACCGACTCTGACCTGGTTCGAGGGAGCCGTGGTGGACGCCCATGGCGTCGGTCGCTACGTCCTCGCCGACCACACCTACCAACCGATCACTCAGGTCGTGAGCACCGGTTACCCCTGTGACCTCCATGAGTTCATAATCACGCCGGAAGACACCGCTCTCCACACGGCGTACGACGTAACCTCTCTCAAGCGCAACGGAATCCCCGTCTTCGTGAGTCACGCCCAGGAAGTGGACGTAGCCACCAACGACCTCGTCCTCGATTGGGCGAGCTACCCCGAGGTCGGCTTGGGCCTCTCGACCACGCCACCAGGGCATAGCTACTACGACTACTTCCACATTAACTCGATCGACCTGTGGCCTGGGCCGAGCGCGACCTCCTCATCTCGTCACGGAACACGTCCGCGGTGTACAGGGTGGACCGCCAGACCATGCAGGTCGTTTGGCGGCTCGGCGGCAAGCGGAGCGACTTCTCCATGGCGCCGGGCTCCCCGTTCTTTTTCCAGCACGACGCCCGCGCCCTCGCCGATGGTTCGGGGCTGAGCCTCTTTGACGACGCGACTCCTCCGTGCCCGGAAACATTCGCTTCGGGCAAGGTGCTCGATCTCGACATGGACGCCATGACCGCCACCCTGCGCCACCGCTACCTCCACACCGACGGCGAGATGAACACTCCCAGCCAGGGGAATTGTCAGCTGCTGGCCGGGGGCGGCCACGTCGTCGGTTGGGGCTTCCGGCCCTACTTCAGCGTTTACGGACCGTCGTCGGAGGGGACGCTAGGGGCCCCGCTCGTCCTGGACGGGCGCTTCCCCACCGGGGCGGCTAGCTACAGGACCTTCCTCTTCAACTGGAAAGGTCACCCTCCCCAGAGCGAGATGGCTGTCGTGGTGCGGCCTGCGGGCGTTGCCGGGCGGTTGACCGCCTGGGTCAGCTGGAACGGTGCCACCGAGGTAGTGGCCTGGCGGGTCAATGGAGGACCGTCCACGACAGGACTCTCCCCGCTGGTCACCGAACTGAAGGTCGGGTTCGAGACGGCCATCGAATTCGCCGGTGGCGGGGCCAGTTACTTCGATGTCGACGCTATTGATGCCACAGGCCAGGTCATCGGCCGGACCGTCCAGGTCACGATCACCTAAGCCCGCCCAGCTATACCCATCGTCGGCCCGGGCCGACCGGGCCGAGGCACACGACCCACGGCCGCCGCCCGAGAGAACACGAGGTGCCCTGAGCGTCACAAGACTGTTACAGTCACAGGCGCATTTTATTTACTGTGCCGGGTATATCTGTCGGATAGGAGTGACTCAAATAAGAGGCCGGGCTTCGTAAGCGACCAAGGGGGGCGGGGCTCGTTCGAGCGACCGCGTGAGCGGGCCTAGGCGTCCGGGGACGGGCGCGCCTCGTGGCGCGGCGTATCACCTGCTAGGGTAACTCCCCGCACAAGGGTGTGAATTCCCCGGATGGTTCTTGGCTCCCGTAGCCCCCAACAGCCGTGCACGAGCGTATCGCCCGCTTAATGCTCGAAAATTAGGAGAAAACATCGATGGACGAGATCCGCAGCGATCCAAGCGAGGGACACGACGTCAATATCGAAAACCCTGCGCGGGGCGGCCGCACTCTCAGCCGTCGCCAGCTCATCCACGGTGCCGGAGGATTGGCCGTGTTGGGCCTGGCCGGCTTTACGGGCCTCGACCCGGGCGGTCGCCGTTCGTCCTTGGCCCGGCTGGGTACTCAAGAGCCCCGAGCTTCGGCGCTTCGGGTCGCCCAAGCCGTCTCGGTTGACGACGTCCATAGCTTTGTCTCCCGGCCGGACCTTCAGCCACCGGTGGTCAAGATAAACACGTACTCGCAGGGATGGCAGGACGCCAGCCCGCAATACATCTTCATCGCCACCAAGAGTTACATAGGCCCTGCCCCCGGGCAAGAGGGGCTGATGATCCTTGACCGCGATGGCCATCTGGTCTGGTTCAAGCCCGTTGAGTCACCGTTCGACTTCGATATGCAGTCCTACAAGGGCCAACCCACGCTCACCTGGTGGCAAGGCAAGGTCGGCCCGGGTATCGGCTACGGCGTCGACCAGATGGCAAACAGCCAGTACAACACGACCAAGACGATCCGGGCCGGCCATGGGCTTCAAGCTGACCTGCACGAGCTGGTCATCACTTCTGCTGGTACCGCCCTGATCACCGCCTACCAGACGACCACCACCAACTTGTCCCCGCTTGGTGGTCCCAGGAAAGGCCCCGTCTACGCCTGTCATGCGCAGGAAATCGACTTGGTCTCGGGCAAAGTCCTGTTCGATTGGAACAGCCTGAGCCACGTCGCGCTAAACGAGAGCTACCTAGGCCTACCCAGCGGGAAAGCCAAGGGCACGCCGGTGGATTATTTCCACATCAACTCGGTCCAGGAACTGCAAAATGGCAATCTTCTGATCTGCGCCCGTAACACCTGGGCGCTGTACGAGGTCGACCGGTCCACGGGCAAGATCCTCTGGCGCCTGAACGGGAAGCGGTCCGATTTCACCATGGGCGCCGGGAGCCATTTCTACTGGCAGCACCACGCCGTACCGTACGCCAACGGCCTGTTCACTGTTTTCGACGATGGCTCGTCGCCCCCAGAAGAGAAGCAGTCTCGCGGCCTGCTGCTTTTTGTCGACGCCAAGGGCAAGCACGTCAGCCTGAAGCAGGCCTACCTCAACCCGGCCGGCTTCGTGGCCACGAACCAGGGCAGCGTGCAGCTGTTGGCGGACGGGCGAGTCTTCATCGGCTGGGGGAGCCAGCCTTACTTTTCCGAGTTCGCTCCCGACGGCACTCTATTAATGGACGGGCAGCTCCCGCTCAATGTCCAGTCGTACCGGGCGTTCACGTATGACTGGACCGGGAAGCCCTCCGAACCTCCTCAGGCCGCGGTCCGGGCCGACTCGGCCGGCGGGTTCATTGTGTACATGAGCTGGAACGGGGCGACCGAGGTGCAGAGGTGGATGGTCCTGGCCGGCACCGTTGCGTCGAGGTTGGAGCCCGTCGGCTCCCAGGACTGGGCCGACTTCGAGACGGCAATAGCCGTCAACAGTACCGGGCCCAAGTTCTGCGCGGTGGCCCTAGACAGCAGCGGCAAGGAGCTGGGCCGCTCCAACGTCATCAACGCGTAGTCAAGGTTCCGCGGGGTTTAGCGGGACGGTCTGAGCCGGCGGGCACACCGCTCGCCGGCCCTCTCCGGACCAAGTCTCGTGGCTAGGGCAGCACTTTGAGTGGTCTAGGCCGTTAAGTCCTTGTTCTCGGCGACGAACTGGCTGGCGATGAAGGTTGCCCCCTGCTGGTCCTTGATCACCACCGACCTGGTCCACGGAGCATCGGTTGGACCGGAAACGACCCGACCGCCGAGGTCGGTCGCCTTCGCCGCGGCCGCGTCGGCATCATCGACAGCGAAGATGACGTTCCAGTGGGCCGGGGTTTGGGAGTCGTCGCTCGCGATCGGGTTGAGAGTGGCAACCACGTCAATGAAGCCTTTGGGCGCCCCCATCTGCTCCATCCCTTCACGGAGGCCTGGGTTCAGGTCTTCGAGGTAGTCGCCGTACCCCGGTAGCGTCCACATCTCGCCAGCCGTCGAGTCCAACGTCGTCCAGCCGAACAGGGTGCCATAGAACGCTTTCGCGCCCTCGACGTCCCGGGTGGCCAAGCCGTTGAAATTCAGCGAGCCGTGCTCGTTGACAATCTTCGCACCCTTGTGGTCCTTCGCCTGCCAGACGCAGAACGCGGCCCCCTCGGGATCCGTGAGGACCGCCATCCGACCCGCCCCCATGACGTCGAAGGGTTCCATGACCACTCCGCCGCCGGCCTGGCGGGCCTTGGTGGCCGCCTCGTCGGCGCTGTCGACCCAGATATAGGTGTTCCACGTCGCAATCGGCGGCAACCCTTCGGGGATCGACCCGACAGCGGCCACGTCGCCGCCGCGTATATAGCCGGTGAAGTACTTGCTCGCCGACCCTTCTGGCATCACGTTGTCCAACTCCCATCCAAACAAGCCGCTGTAAAAGGGGAGGGCCGCCTCGGGGTCGGGCTGGCTCGTGTCCACCCAGCAGGGAACGCCAGGAATGTACCCGTCACGCTCGGACATGATGGTTGCCTTTCTTCTCCGGTTAGTTTTCCCAAATCCTACGTGGAGAAACCGGACATCTAGTGACCGGTTTCCGGCCAACCAGGTCTGAACCAAGCCGGTCGAGCCAGCAACAGACCCCCTCTGGCAGAACGATGCCTGAGCGACAACCGCGCACAGGTCTAAGCTTTCGGAAGCGCATGCGCAAAGCTCGACCGGAGACTAGCTGGGCATTCAGCCGTCTTGAAGTTCAGCTGGACGGTAGGGCCAGGACCTAGCGGGCTCTTCGTGACACCAGCGCGATCAACGCCAGGACGATGGCGGCGCCGATGATGAAGAACTGGGCCGTGCGCAAGCCTTCACGGGCCCGCTCCACGCCCGATTGGGCCTTTTCGGCCGCCACCAACACCCGGCGCACGTCGTCGAGCACAGCCTGGACCTTGTCCAGGCTCTCTTCTGTTTGGCTGAGCCGCTCTTCTGCCAGCTTTATATGGGCGCTCGTATCGCTCATTGCCGGCCTCCTTTCTTGCTTTCTTGTAAGGGATCGATCCTGCCAAAATGGCGCCCGCGGGTACAGAGGACCTTCGGAGCAGAGCGCTCTGGCGCGAGCTCCGCGGGTTGGGACAATCCGGCAATAACCCTATTCAAATCTTCCGAATGCGCATGTGTAGCGTCCGTTCCCACACCGAGGTCCCGTCCGTCCCTGAGCCGCACCACGTGACTGGCGGACCGCAGACTTAACGACCCTCACGTGATGTACGGGCAATGCCGGCACGCCGAGTTGCAGCACGTGCCTCGCTCCGCCAGGTACGAGGCGGTGAACACGAACAGACCGGTACCGGGATCTTCATACCCGGGCTCACCTGCTCTCAGCGCCTCACTGTGCCTTCTGAGGATCTCGTCACGGTCCGGATAGTCCTCCGCCAAACGGGACGGGTGCGGGACCGACAGAGGCCGGCGAAGGTGGCGGCGGTCCACGGCTATACCGTACGCGGCCAGCGCCGGCCGTGGGGCAAGGGCCGGTCAGCCGGAATATGCCGGCGTAAGCAATGACCTGCCGCGCTCGCACCTGGCCGGGTGCCAACGGGCCCTGGTGGGGTAACGTCGGGCGGGTCAGGTCAGGCAGGGTATCGCGAGCGACGGAGGCCGGCGATGAACGAGACAGCCGAGGGACGACGCCTCGAGGCAGCGGATACCGGAGGCGTCCCGTGGCGTCGGTGGGGCCCCTACCTCAGCGACCGCCAGTGGGGGACGGTTCGCGAGGACTATAGCGAGCGCGGTGACGCGTGGAGCTACTTCACCCATGACCAGGCTCGGTCGCGGGCCTACCGTTGGGGCGAAGACGGGATCGCCGGCGTGAGCGACGACCGCCAACACCTCTGCCTATCCCTGGCGCTATGGAACGGGGCTGACCCGATCCTGAAGGAGCGTTTCTTCGGCCTCACCAACGCGGAGGGGAACCACGGGGAGGACGTGAAGGAGTACTACTTCCACGTGGACAACACCCCCAGTCACTCCTACATGCGCCTGCTCTACAAATACCCCCAAGCGGCCTACCCTTACGAGGACCTGGTGAGCACCAACCGGCAGCGGTCGCGCCACGATTTCGAGTACGAGCTGCTCGACACGGGCGTGTTCGCCGAGGACCGGTACTTCGACGTGGACGTGGAGTATGCCAAGGCCGGCCCCGAGGATCTGGTTGCCCTCATAACTGTCACCAATCGAGGGCCGGTCGACGCCTATCTGGACGTCTTGGCCAGCATTTGGTTCCGCAATACGTGGGCGACCGGGCAGGTGCCAGGCGTCCCGGTGCTGGCGGCCGACGGCCCCGGACGTATCGTGGCCAACCACGCCGATCTCGGCGGACGCGTCCTATCGGTCGACCCCGGGGCAGAGTGCCTTTTCACCAACAACGAGACCAACGCTATGCGGGTCTTTGGAGGCGAGAACAGCACGCCCTATGTGAAAGACGGCATCAACGACTACGTGGTGGCGGGCCGAGTCGATGCCGTCAACCCGGGCCAAACCGGGACTAAGGCGGCGGCCCGTCACCGGTTGGTGGTGCCCGCCGGCGGCTCCCGGACGGTGCGCTGGCGGCTACGCCCGCTCGACGCCGAGCCGGTGACCGGCGGCGAACTCGGCCCGGACCTCGAGGCCGTCGTGGCCCAGCGACGGGCCGAGGCCGACGAGTTCTATCAGTCGATCACCCCGCCGGCGCTCGACCCGGACAGCGCCATGATCATGCGCCGCGCCCTGGCCGGGATGCTGTGGAGCAAGCAGTTCTACTACTTCGACCTCGACCGGTGGCTGAGGGAGCACGAGGCCCACCCGTTGCGCTCCCCGCAACGCGTTGACGTCCGCAACCAGCAGTGGTTCCACATGCAAAACGGGCACGTCCTGTCGATGCCGGACTGCTGGGAGTACCCGTGGTACGCGGCGTGGGACCTGGCCTTCCATTGCGTGCCGCTGAGCATGGTCGACCCCACCTTCACCCGGCACCAGATCGACCTCATGCTCAGCGACGTGTACCTCCACCCGAGCGGGCAGATCCCCGCCTACGAATGGAACTTCGGCGACGTGAACCCGCCGGTGCACGCGTGGGCGACCTTATTTGCGTACGCCGCTGGGCCGGGGCCGCGTTCCGCTGAGCACATTGACTTCCTCCGTGACGCGTTCAAGAAGTTGCTGTTGAACTTCTCCTGGTGGTTGAACCGCAAGGACCCGGCTGGCCGCAACCTGTTCGAAGGCGGCTTTCTCGGCCTCGACAACATCGGGGTGTTCGACCGCAGCGCCCCTCTGCCTACGGGAGGCCGCCTGGAGCAGGCGGACGGCACGGCCTGGATGGCTCTGTTCAGCCAGAACATGCTCGAGCTGAGCCTCATCCTGGCCAGCGTCGACCCCAGTTACGAAGACCTGGCCCTGCGGTTCATACAGCATTTCTTCTGGATTGCGGGCGCCATGGACAAGGTCGGCCAGACCGATGACGAGATGTGGGACGACGAGGACGGCTTTTACTACGACGTGCTCCGCCTTCCCGACGGGACGGCTACGCGCCTGCGGGTCCGTTCGATGGTGGGGCTGATCCCCCTGTGTGCCGTCTCGATCATCTCCCCCGACGTCATCGAGCGTTTCCCGAGCCTGGCCGCCCGCGCCCGGGAATACTATGAACGCAACGAAGACTTGCTTGGCGGCGTCGCCAACCCGTTGGTGCCCGGGGTGGACGGCCGCCTCATGCTGTCGGTCTTGGACGAAGCCAAGCTCCGCCGCGTGCTCACCCGCATGCTGGACGAGGAGCGATTCTTCAGCCCGCACGGGATCCGGTCGCTGTCGCGCTATCACTTGAAGGAGCCGTTCGTCTTCAGCGTGCACGGTCAAGAGTTCCGGGTGGGGTACCTGCCGGCCGAGTCCGACACCGGTATGTTCGGCGGTAATTCGAACTGGCGGGGCCCTGTATGGTTCCCCATAAACCTGCTGATAGTACGGGCTCTGCTCAACTATTACATGTACTACGGGGATGCGTTCACCATCGAGTGCCCCACCGGTTCCGGACACCAGATGACGCTCTACGAAGTAGCCAAGGAAATATCGGACCGGCTTATCGCCATTTTCCGGCGGGACGAAACCGGCCGCCGCCCCGTCTACGGTGGCATGACCACTTTCCAGGACGACCCGCACTGGCGGGACCTGCTCATGTTCCACGAGTACTTCCACGGCGACAATGGTGCGGGCTTGGGCGCCAGCCATCAGACCGGCTGGACTGGCACGGTCGCTCGCCTGGTCCAGCTGTTCGGCTCGGTGGGGCCGGCCGAGATGCTCCGCGGGTCCGTCCGCCCCTTCGCGCAACCATACGATCCGGCTGAGACGGCGCCGCCCTCTTCGGCGCGCGCGACAGCAGCGACGGTGCCCTAGCGACAGGCCGTGGTCCAGGAGCTCCGGACCGGGCCGGCTACCGGCCGGTGACCAGCTGAAGAAGACTCGACGGTCTTAGCGCCTATCGTGTTGCAGGAATGAGGCCCTCGCGCGGGTCGTACAAGGAGCGTTGATGTCGACCCGTCCCCCAGGGTCCCCGGCCAAGCCATCGCCCAGGGAGCAGCCGCCCGACGCGGCAGCGAGCCTCACCGGCCGGGCCGGGGGCGCGGGAGAGGGCGGCCGGATGGGTTGATTCAGGCTCGCGCCGGCTTCAGGACGCGCGTGGGACCTCCAGGGTCGTCGACAGCGCGCTGAGCGCATTTGAGAGCGAGACGGACACCGGAGGAGGGGTGCTGGCTGCCGCGCTGGCGTTTCGCTGCTTCTTGTTCCTCGTGCCGTACACCCTCGTCCTCGTAGAGCTCGCGGGCTTCGTCTTCGGGGGCTTCTCGTCTGAGACGCCGGTGGAGATCGCGCACAGTGCCGGCGTAACCGGGCTCATCGCCAAGTCCCTTTCCGACGCCACTACGGCGTCGGTACTGACGCGGTTCGTGACGCTCGTCAGCGCCGTCGCCATCACGCTCTGGACGACCAGGTCACTGCTGAGGGTCCTCTTCATCGTGCACGAGTTCATGTGGCGGCTACCGGTCGCCGCCCCCCATATCTCGGTACGGCGGATCGGCGCGGTCGTCGGCGGGTTTACGGGCTTCAGCCTCATCGTCGGCGTCCTCCACCGCTACCAGGTCGGCTCCGTGCTCGGGTTCCTGCTCTATCTGCTCTTTGCGTTCGCCGTCCCCTTTGGAATCTGGATGGGGCTAAGCATGACGATGCCCCGGCCCGCTGACGCGTCGTGGTCGTCGATCGTGCCCGGCGCCATCCTCGTGGCGGTCGGCGCCTGCGCGCTCCAGCTGGCGACGGTCTACTGGCTCACCTGGGAGATCGAGAGAAAGTCGTCCGCCTACGGCTCTCTGGGGGTGGCGCTCGCCATGTTGGCGTGGGCGTACCTGTTGGGTCGTCTGCTAACAGCGTCGATCGCCCTCAATTCCACGTTGTGGCACCGCAACCAGCGAAGGCTGGCCGCCGGGCCTGAAAAACCTCCAGTGGGCGTACCCTGAAAAACCTCCAGTGCGGCCGCCCGTTAGCGCCGAATGATGACGCCCACTTGGCTGAGGCAGACTTCACGGTCGCATCAAGGTACCCGCGGCTGCCAGGGGCGAGTGCCTGGCGCGGGACAACAGCGAATGGGACCTATGGCGCTCGGGGGCTTAACTCATAGCCTTGGCCTTCGCGGCCTGGAACTCCTCGTCGGTGATGGCCCCCGAAGCTTTCAGGTCGGCAAGTTTGGCGAGCTGGTCGGCTGTGCTCGGAGACCCGGCTGTCTCCTGGATATAAGCCTGGAATGCCCGGTCCTGTTGCTGGGCTCGTTCGACGGCTCGCTCTTGCATGCCGCCACCGTGTGCGATCAAGTAAACCAGGACGCCGACCACCGGGACCACGATGACGAAGATGACCCACAAGGCTTTGGCGAACCCGCCCAGATCACGGCTGCGGAAAATATCGCCAAAGATGATGATCAGCAACCAGATCCAGGCAAAGAAAACGAAAAACTCCAGCATCGTCCAGAAAATGTCCAGCAGCGGATAACTATTGGCAAGCACGGCCTTATGACTCCTCGCTCGTAGGGACGATTCGGTGCGCCTGGAGGGGGTTGGCAGCTACCGCCGCCAGGTTCGCACATCTTCCTGGTTTTGATCATATTTGGGAAAATAGAGGCGAGTGCGGATTACCTCCAAAGGGTAGTGAAGAACCCGCGGGACCGAGGCCGGCGTGGACGCCTTCATCTTCGCGGCGAGGACCTCGTCTCCTGGCTGGGGCCGGGTATCGAGCTTGTCCTTCCCGTGCCCAGCTCCTTTAGCCAGCGCCGCGTGGCGGACGGTGAGGTAAGTAGTCCAACGCGACAATGAGCTCCACACGCGACAGAGCAAGGTCGAGCCACGTGGAGTAGGCGGTGTCCAGGATCCACCGCTGGCCAGCGCAGATGGCGTCAATCCTCCGCCGCTGCTCACCACTGGGGACCTCCACCCACCCCGGCTCCCAGGTCAAGTCGTCGACCGAATGCCAGGGCAGCCCCGTCTGATTGGCAAGGCGAGCGGCAAGAGTGGTTTTCCCCGACCCTGTGACGCCGTAGACCAGGACCCTCTCGGGTACCCTCACGATGCCAAACGAGAGAGCGCTCGAACGGCCGGCCGTTAACCGTAGTTCACGTCCTCGCTCCAAGGATGTTGTTCATCTGGGAGCGGGGATTCTGGGTCGGGTGTGCTCTCCGCCCGCCTAGCCGAGTTATGGCCTGTCCGTTGACAATGGCAGCGGAAGGGAGCAGACTCAGCCACAACCGAGTGCTGCACCGATACCACCCCGGAGCGAAGGAGAGGCAATGGGCGTAGAACTTCGACCTCTTGGGGTGCGCTGCAATATTCAATGTCAATACTGCTATCAGAACCCACAGCGTGACGCCGGCAACCTGACCCAGTCTTACGACCTCGATTTGATGAAGGCAGCCATCAAGGCCGAGGGTGGGCCCTTTGCTCTTTTCGGCGGCGAGCCGCTATTAGTGCCGGAGCGGGACTTGGAGGAACTTTGGTCCTGGGGTTTGGAGCAGTTCGGGTACAACACCGTCCAGACCAACGGGACGTTGATAAACGATGAACACGTCCGCATGTTCCACCAATACAAGGTCGGCGTCGGGATTTCCATCGACGGGCCGGGCGAGTTGAACGATGTCCGTTGGCAGGGGACGCTGGAAAAGACACGCGCCGCCACCGCCAGGACCGAAAGGGCCATACAGCGACTTTGCCAGGAAGGACTTAAACCGAGCCTCATCGTCACGTTGCACCGAGCCAACGCCACGGCCGAAAGGCTACCTCGGTTGCACCAGTGGTTCCGCGATCTGGATGAGTCGGGCGTGTACTCAGCCAGGCTGCACCTGCTCGAGTCCGAAAACGAGGATATACGCGCCAGGTACGCTCTTGGCGCCGAGGACAACATCGCCGCCTTGACGAGCTTCTCGGATCTCCAAAGCGAGCTTCGCTTGCTGAAGTTCGATGTGTTCGCCGATATGCGTCAGATGCTTCTCGGCCAGGACACCGGCGTAGCTTGTGTATGGAATGCCTGTGACCCGTACACCACCCAAGCCGTCCAGGGCGTCGAGGGGCAGGGCCAGCGCAGCAACTGTGGGCGCACAAACAAGGACGGGATCGACTTTGCCAAGGCCGGCAAACCGGGCTTCGAAAGGTACCTGGCGCTCTACGCCACGCCTCAGGAGCACGGTGGCTGCCGCGACTGCCGGTTCTTCCTCATGTGCAAGGGACAGTGCCCGGGGACGGCGATCGATGGGGACTGGAGGAACCGTACCGAGCACTGCGAGGTTTGGCAGGCCCTTTATGCCCGCCTGGAGGCCGATCTCGTCACCGAGGGGCTGACCCCCTTGTCGTTGCGCCCCGAGCGAACAGATCTCGAGAATGCGTTTCTCGATCGGTGGGCCAAGGGCCGTAACGGCCACATGTCCGAGTGGGTGACGTGGTCCTGACGGCCATGACTTCTGCCCCCAGTTCGCTTGGCGTCGTAGACCGGCTCCCCTTTGTCCTGCCCGACTTCGCTCGCCACTCGTGGGTCGGCGAGAGGGCTCGCATAATTTGGGAGCCCAGGATCGAGCGGATCTGCCAGGCCTGGGCAGACGTCGAGTGGCTCTCGGTCTTCGAGGGCGTTCGTGACTGTGCACTGGTCGGCCTGTCCGAGGAGGGGATCTCGAGAGCTGTGCCGCAGTGGACGGCGCGTCATCTGAGCGCTAGCAGCTTGCCGCTCACGGGGTTGCCGGCCTACCCCGGGTTGACGTTCATCGTAGTGGGTGGTCTCGCCGCTGTTAACCAGGCGCGAGACGCCTGGGCCGCTCACGATGACGATGAGCTGGGCCAACTGCTGGGTTACCCGGGCTGCTGCCGAAGCTTCTTCCACGACGTCTGGGTCGAACAGCGATCCGTCGACACGACGTGGGCGATGGCGGCCAACACAATGGCCGCCCAGGGCTCGGTGGTGACCCTGGACAGCATTGAGCCGCAGCTGGCGAACATCCTGTGGCGGTGGACCGGTGTCAGAGCCGTTCCCCACCTGCCGTGCCAGTTCGTCTGTCCCGCGACGATCAGTTTGGGCGAGCACATGCTGGACGTGGCGGCGGGCGCCGGCTACGGCGAAGAGGCGGCGTGGATCCGTGAGGTCCTTTCGTGGCCTGTCGAGTGGTCAGGCCTTCACGGGATCGCCGAAATCAAGACGCCCGTGCTGAAGATCTCGGCTCGCACCGACGCCACCGCCCAGAAGTACACCGTGCGCTGGAGCGGGACGGGCTATCCAGACGAAGGGGCGACAGGCCTCCGTTTCCCGTACCGGGCTCCGGCTCGGAAGCCGATGGCGGAAGGACGCAGGTTCCGCCGCGCCCTCGAAGTGTCGGTCGAGCAAGAGTGGGCGGGTCAACAGCCGAACTCCCAAAAGACGATCGGCCAGGGCCCGGTGCCCGCACGGGCGTGGTTCTATTTCGACAACGGTTTCTCGTCCCGCGTGGCCATGGATGACCTCCATCGCCCGATCGTGGCTGCTGCGCAGCAGATATTGAAGGCGACGTCAGGAAACGTCTTGGATTTGGGCTGCGGTAATGGTGCGCTACTAGCCAAGATCATTGCGACCGGGGCCGGTCTGGTCCCTTACGGAGTGGACAACCGTAGATCGTCGCTCACCCACGCGGCAGAGGTTTTGCCCAGCTTCTCAGCCAACTTCCTCAATGGCGATCTGTTCGACTGCGGGGTGTGGGCCAAGGATCGCAGGTACACGCTAGCCATATTGATGGCAGGGCGACTGGTGGAGGTGGGACGACCGAGGGCGGAGCGGCTCCTGTCGGCTCTGGAAGAATCCTCGGAGACGGTGTTGTTCTACTGCTACCCTGACGCCGGGGATCTGGCACTTCGCCGCGTCGCGGCTGAGTTCGGGCTCAGGCTGCACTTGTACGGCGACGCTGACGCGATGGTTGGCAGTATGACCAGTAACAACGACAAAGGGGCGCGCCCCACTGACCCGGGAGGTTGTGCCGGTGCCTGACGGAACGACGGGACCGGCCCAGCCCGACGAAGAGGGAGCCCGGTCGCCTCGGGAGTTACCCACCCACGCCGACATCCCGCGGGTGCCTGAACACGTTGATATCGCCGACCCACGCCGACATAACGCGGGTGCCTGCTCACGCTGACGTCCCTGTCCACGTTGACATCCCCACCCACATCGACATACGGCGGGTACCTGCCCATGTTGACCTCCCGACCCACGCCGACCTTCCGGCACACTTTGACATCTCCCACGTACACTCCGACGTTGCCGCGCACGGAGACCTGCACGCCCACGGCGATGTCGGCCACATCGACATCAGGCATATGGACTTACCCCGGCACACCGATGTGGGGTCGTCGGGGCACATCGACCTCGGCCATGGCGACGTCCCGATCCCCCACGTGGACAGGGGTTCGCCGCCGCCACCCCCGCCGCCGCACGTCGACGCCGCCCCGGCCCACGTCGATGTCGGCTACAACCACTGGTGGCAGAACTGGCCTAAGACCCACGGGTACGTGGCCAAGAGGATGCTCTTTCCTACGACCGTCGAAGAGATCGCCACGGGCGTGAAGATGGCCGAGGCGGACGGTATGCCGCTGAGGGCGGTCGGGGGCGGCTGGTCGTTCTCGGACGCCGCCCTCCCGGGCAACGTGGCGCCTTCGCTGGCGGCATCGGCTGCCACCGGGCGGCCCGACGTGAGCGTCTCCGACACGATCGATCAATTCCTGCCCCTGGCGGAAGGCTTTCCCGCCGACGACCAGCCGTCGATCGCGTCGATAGACGCGGCCAACGGCTGGCTGATCTCATATGACCAGAACAATGTCCGGGTACTCGGCGGCGCCGCTGGCTTCGTGCCAAAACTTGAGGCCCAGCTGACAGCGCCTGAGCCACAGGTCGGGTACGTGATGAACACCCGCTCTCTCAAGTCCACTTTGCAAGTTCAGCTGCCGAACATCCTTAGCGCGGCAGGACTGGCGGCGACGGCGGCCAGCGCAGGCGGGGCGCAGAAGCACTACTTTCACGTCGAAGCGGGCATCACAATGGACGAGATTGCGGCGCTACTGGACTCGCAACATCCGCGGCTTCAACTGGATGCTTCGGGGGGCAACCCCGGCGCCACCCTGGCCGGCAGCCTGTCGACGGCCACCCACGGCGCCGAGTTCAACACGGACCTCCTGGTCGATCGGGTCAAGGCAGTCCACCTTGTCGGCCCAGGG
This sequence comes from uncultured Acidimicrobiaceae bacterium, assembly GCA_963750465.1. Lineage (GTDB taxonomy): Bacteria > Actinomycetota > Acidimicrobiia > Acidimicrobiales > Palsa-688 > Fen-671. The sequence goes on along the minus strand of CAVVRE010000037.1, from coordinate 107,464 downwards.
GGCCAGCAGTGGTGGATCGAAGGCAGTGATCCGATCGCCGACCCCGCCAAACTCCACGCCGCCTACCCCGGCCTTGACGCCGCCCATATCATCACCGGTACTAGCCCCGTTAACGGCCTCCTGCCCCAGGACTGGCTTAATGCAGTCATAGTTTCCATGGGGTGCGCAGGGGTAATTTACTCGGTTGTTATCGAAGTGGTCCCGCTGGCAGGCTCCGCCCAAGTCACCACGCAAACGTCGTGGCTCGGTTTCCTCGCCCAGGTCAGTGCCGCCACTCCAGCGTTGAAGACGCTCACCGCCTCTGAAGCCGTCAGTGTGCTGCGCAACGCGTCCGACCCGCGGTCGGCTTCCCTGCACGCTGCTATTGCCAGCGCCATGCAGGGCAGGGCGCCCTATGGCGGGTTGTTCAATGCCGGCCTTATACCAGCGGGAGGCAACCAATACGCCGATCTGGCCTTAAACCCCAACGCGGCGCCGGGGTCCTCGCACGTCCCTGTTCCGGGCGACTGGGACTGCTGGATCGTGAACCGTAAAAACGTACCGGTACCGTTCGACCCCCAACCTCCAGCCCCGCCGGGGGTGACCGACGTGGTCAACGCCGTCTTCGGGCGCCTGGCCCAAGCCTTTGGTGGGGATACCGCGGCCCTGGTGCTCCGCCTGTCTCAGGTGTACGGGATCGCCAACACCCTCCACATCGACGTCCCCGTGCCCCAGCCTGATTTCACGGTGCACATCGACATACCCGTACCTGCCCTCGACGCCTCAGAGCACATCGACTTCAGTTCGCCACCCATAAGTTGGAGTACGCACGTCGATATCCCGACCGATGAACTGCACGCGGATGTGCCCGGGAGCGACCTCCACGTTGACGTACCAGCGTCGGACCTCCATGTCGACTTCAGCGTCGGTCCTGCCCACTTCGATACGTCCGGGCATATCGACGTGACTGAGCATATCGACGTGCAGTCGCCGCATATCGATGTGTCCCCTCACATCGACGTGCCCAGCGGCGAACTTCATGCCGATATCCCGAGCTCGCAACTTCACATCGATGTTCCGGCGTCGAACTTCGCGTTCTCCCAGCACGTCGACCTTGGGCACATCGACGTGAACCCCTTCCTGGAAGGGCTGCTCCAGGGGGCCACGAACCCGTTGGCGCTCCTGCTGGGCGGGCTGCTCACCTTTGTCGACCCCATCGTGGCGGTGGTCATGGAGGGCCTATTACTGGCCGGCCTGGACGTTGCCAGCCTTGTTGCCATGATCGTGAAGATCGCCGGGGCCCACGACACGCTGGATGTGGCCCTCGACACCATGACGGCGCCCATCACGATTGCCAACGCGCTCGATATCGGCCAGCCCTTCTTGACCGGGATCTTGGCGTCCACGCTCGGTACCACCAACGCTCCAGCGGTCGGCGTTTCCATCGGTACGTCGGTCGGGTCGATCGGCTTCCCCGCCTCAGGGCTCGTGGGTGCAGGCCTCGAAGTGGCGCTGCCGGTGGGTACCGCTTTTGGCTTCTTGCAAACAGAGATCCTGGACAAGATGGACCCGAGCAAGCCCTTCTTCGGCTACGTCTCCATCCGCCTCTGCCCTCAGACCAAGACGCTTCTGGGTATGCAGCAGTGGCCTTTGTCGGTCATGATCGAGGTGGTGTCGTTTGGCGACGTCTGGGGGCGGCAGTTCATAGGCGAACTGCAACAGGCCGTGCTAGCCCACATGGACGGCGGCAACGACGCCATGCTCCACTGGGGCCTCGAAAACGACCAGCTTTCGGCGGCCAATCTGGCCCACGTCCCGGTACTTACAGCGCAGAGTGTCGCTCACCAAGGAACATCCGTCTCGAAATTGGCCGCGTTCAAGACGGTTCGGTCGTTGCTGTTCGAGAATGGTGGAGCCAACCCGGCCACACTCTTCCGGGTTTTCGACAACGCATTTACCAAGCGGATGGGTTTCTAACATCCCTGGGGGCCGGGTAAAACAGCTTTTCGCGACAGCATTTTCTTCTCTTCAGTGCTCCCACCAAGGCCTCCGCTTCCGGCCCTCTGAGGGCGGGGCCCCTGGTCGGTGCTGTGAACTGCCCGCGAGCGCACCGACGGTCGCTGCCGCAGCGGGCGCCTCCTCCGCTCGTGACGTTGGCTCCGCTCGTGACGTTGGCCCAGCGGTCGTTCGCGCCACACTGCCGGCACGCCCAGGCACTTCTGGGAACTGGAGATCGTGACGGGCGCCTACCCTTGCGTAACCGAGGAACAAGACGCCGCTGGCCAAAACGACGACGATCCACACCGCGTGGCTATTAACCGTGCCCCAGTCGTTGAGCCCATGCAGAAGCGAAGCCATGGCCAGCCCGATCCAACCAACTTGGTACCAGTGGTACCGGCTGGTAACGGCCAACCCGATGAAATAGCCGGTGAGGCCAGACCAGCAGGCGTGGGTGATCGGGTCAGTAAGGAACCGCCAGACGAACTCAATAATGAAGTACAGCACAGGGCCGATCAGTACTTCGAAAACGGAGTTGGGGGCAGAATTGCCGGCCTTCATGAGGTGTTCGATCGAGGGGATAGCGGCCTTCACGGTCAGGTAGAACTCCTCGACCGCGTTGACTGTGAAGTACCGTACGACTTCACTTGCACCGAAAACCAGCCCGCTTACCGCCCCCAGGAAGAGGTAGTCCCGAGGCATCAAGTTGTGCTTGCGCCTAAAGATCAGCGCGATCACCACAATAGGCAGGGCTTTGGCGAGTTCTTCGGGCACGCCGATAGTCAGAATGCTTCGGCCGAGGGAGGTGTTGCTGGTGTGAAGCGCCTCCTCCAGTGCGAGAGCCAGGGGCACCTCCGTGACGAGCGCGATGAACGCCACAGCGATAAGCATCGGGCGGGTCACGTGGTCCGGTCGGATGATGACACCGAGGAGCAGCAGCCAAGCGATGGCGAAGTACGCCGCGAAGATCCAAGCGGCAAGCTTGAAAGTGCCGGGTGTTGGGCTCGTCCCTAGTAGGACGAGGGCGATCGACGGCACGCAGATCAGCACCAGGAAGAGCAGCACCGGCCAACTTCGGAGAGAATGGTGCCGCACCCAATCACCAAGGGGGAAGAGGTCGCTCAGCTGGCCGGAAGATCGCTGGCGAATTGACGGGGTGAGCGGGTCAACGGGCAAGGTCGTGCTTCCTCCCTCTAGACGGACCGGGACTAGAACACCTCAGATCTTCCTTTCTTTTCCTCCCACAAACAGCTCACGCCAGTCTTTCTCGTTGAGGTGCACGCCGAAGCGACCGGCGGCGGCCTGGATGTGCGCCCACGCTTCGTCACGTTCTTCGTCGGTTACGCCCTCGACCTGATCGAAGCGGGCCACAGCGTTGCGGACGTGGCTGGCGTCGATAAGGGGCTCCTTCCGTTCCCGTGGGAACGCGAACTCTTCGGCCGGCAGCCGGTCTTTTTCTGCCGTACTCAGGCCAGGTGGGTGCGGGATGTCCTCGCCCCGGGCCTTTTCGCTCTCCACCTCGCGCGCCTTTTCGATGTTGTGGCGAGCAGCTTCCTTCTGTTTTTCCGTGGACATTTGCCCAACCTCCTTTTCAGTTCTATTGGTCACTATTCATTTCAGTTAGATGGGTTCTGGCGGGCGTTGACCGGGATCTGTTCGTAGTTCACGCCGAGCCGGGCCCGGTGAGCGTCGGCGTAAGAGAACAGCCGGGCCAAAAGCATCCGGTCCGGGCTCGGGCCGATCCCCGGCACCATGTTGTTGGGCTGGAAGGCGACCTGCTCGATCTCGGTGTGGTTGTCGACAGGGTTGCGGTCGAGGGTCATCTTGCCCACCTCGATAAGCGGATAGTCAGCGTGCGGCCACACCTTGGTCAGGTCGAACGGGTTGAACCGGTACGTCTTGGCGTCCTCGAACGGTCGTCCCCGGCTGGAACAGGGCCGCCTTGGTGAAGGCGCTCACATCGTTGGTGACTTCGAACCGGCCAAACGCGCCGCTGCCTTTGGCGTGCGGCTGTCGCTCTGTGATCCGCTCCCGGTTGAAGTTGGCCATCTGCTCGATCAGATAGCTGTCCTGTAGCAGGATCGGGCCGCCCGCCCCGACGGTTAGCGAATACTGGTCGCTCTCGACCGGAATGCCGGCATCAGTTGTCTGAACCGGATTGCCATTCGTTGTGCTCACACGGCTCACCTCCATTGACCTTGAGTGCTTTCGGCCGGGTCGAATGCGAGTACGGCCCGGTTTGGGTGTTGCGGTCCCGACCCGCCCGGTAGAGCCAAATCGTCAACTACGCGGACGGGCCCGGTGACTCACCACGATCGTAAGCCGCGACTCCAGACTTGACCAGGCCCAGTTCGTTCGTGCGGCACCCGGGACTTGCGTCCGGCCGCCTTGATCGGCGGCAATGCCCGGTCGGTCTTCTGGCGAGCCCGCTGCCAAAGTTGTCCCTAGACTGAGCCTTGATGTCGATGGTCGCACCGACGGGTCGCCGCGGCGCGAAATCAGACCAGCGTCAGCGGCGGATCGGCGGTCTGGCCAGCCGGCTCAACGGGTCCCGTCGACGCTACGAATGGTTGGTCAAAGCCTTCCCGCACGCGCCGGCTCCGCTGCTGGCCGAGGCGACGTCCCGGCTGCGGCGGACGCGGTACCGGCGTGGTGACGTCATTGTGGCCGAGGGTGAGCCGGCTGACCAGTTCTATATCGTGACGTCGGGCGAGGCGGAGGTCATCCAGCGGGTCCAGAACCGCGACGTGTACGTTTCCACTGTCGCGCCCGGCCAGTACTTCGGCGAGGTCGGACTGCTCGCCTCGCGTCCACGCAACGCGACCGTGCGAGCCGTCAGCGACCTGGAGGTGCTGAGCCTGAATAAAGAGACCTTCCGCCAGGTGGCCGACCATTCTGAGACGGCCGAGGATTCTAGAGCAGGTGCTGTCGGTGCGAAGTGCCCGGTCGACGCCGCGCGACGACGCCGCTCCCTTGCCTCCCTGGACGAGGTTGGTGCAGCGGCTCTTCAAACACCCCCGACTCATGCACTACAACCGGCTGATCCTCCTAGTGATGGCCCTGAACGCGGTAGTGCTCTGGTACGGCGTGTCGCGTCACTGGTGGAGCAACCACGGGATTAACCTCGCTTCGATCGCACTAGTGGCGCAGGCAAACCTGGCGTTCGCGATCATCATGCGCCAGTCGTACGTCATAAATTTCCTCGGCTGGATGGCGACGCGGGCGCCGACGACTTGGCCCCTACGCGTCCGATGGATGCTCGGGAAGTGGTTCCACTTTGGCGGACTGCACGTCGGGGCGGCCATGGCAGGAACCCTTTGGTACGGCGCCTTCTTGGGCTCGCTCACCTACGATCTGGTGCGGGGGTTCGTCAAGGTACCGATCGCCATTGTCGCCGTGTTTTACGTCGTAGCGGGCCTCTTCGTCGCCATAATCATCATGGCGCTACCCCGGTTCCGCACAGCTACGCACGACAAGTTCGAATTCACGCACCGGTTCTTCGGTTGGGCTTCTCTGTTGTTGGTATCCGGCAATACCGTCCTGTTCGTGGCTAGCCAACGGGGAAACGAGAGCCTCGCTTCGGCCGTGTTGACTGCGCCAGGGGTCTGGGTGCTCGTGGCCACTATCGCGTGCGGCGTGTGGCCGTGGATGCTGTTGCGCAAGGTCCGTATCTCCGTCGACCGACCGTCCGCGCACACGGCGGTGGTCAAATTGAGCCACGGCGTCAAACCGGGGGTCGGGACGACCCGGCCAATTAGCCGCAGTCCGATCGTCCAATGGCATCACTTCGCAATCCTTCCAGCATCCGATGGGTCCCCGAGCTATCGGATGGTGATCTCGCGCGCCGGCGACTGGACCGCTGCGTTCATAGACGACCCACCACAAGAGGTGTGGGTGCGGGGCATTCCGACGGTCGGCATGGCCATCGTCAGGAGGCTGTTCACGAAGGTGATCTTCGTCGCCACCGGTAGCGGCATCGGGCCGACGCTGCCGCACCTCCTCCCCGGGGCAGCTCCATCACGGCTCGTCTGGGTTACGAAGGACCCGCGTTTGACTTACGGCGACGCTCTGGTGGATGAAATAAGGGAGGCACAGCCCGACGCCATCATCTGGAACACCGACAAGCGGGGCAAACCTGATGTGCTCCGGCTGGCGTACGCCGCGTACCTCGACTCCAAAGCCGAGGCTGTGGTCTGTATCAGCAACAGCAGGGTTACCTGGCACGTGGTTAATGGTTTAGAGAGGCGCGGGATCCCGGCATTCGGCCCGATCTGGGACTCCTAGAGTCGCGGTTCGATGTTGGGGTTGACGCGGTGCTCGGGGGCCAGTTTGTGTCTGCGTCCCGGGCTGCTTAGGAAGGCTCGTGGCCGAACGTCACGTTGTTCCCGGAGGCCATCCCCGCCGGCGAGGGCTAGACGACGCCTTGGTCGTCGAGGCGAGTGGCCGTCGACCGGTGGCGTAGGCTCGGAAGGCTTAGGTTTACTGAAATGCCGTCAGAAGACCCAATCTTGCAAGCGGCCGGTCGGCTGTTCGGCTACAGGTCGCTACGACCCGGTCAGCGCGAAGCGATCCAGAGCGTGGTCGATGGGCGAGACACCCTCGCGGTTATGCCCACAGCCGCGGGCAAGTCCGCCATCTACGAGCTCGCCGGGCCCTTGCTATCAGGGCCAACCCTGGTGATCTCGCCTCTTATTGCTCTGCAGCGAGACCAGCTTGCGAGCCTCGAAGCGGGAGGGAAACTCATTGCGGTCGCCCTCAACTCCGTGGGGACGGCCCGAGAACGACAGCACGCCCTTGATCAGCTTTCTCTCCGGGGCGGTTCCCCCGACTTCGTCTTCCTTGCTCCGGAGCAGCTGGCCAACGGCGACGTGCTCCGGAGGCTGGCCGAGCTGCGACCGGTCCTGTTGGCGGTCGACGAGGCGCACCTGGTGAGCCGATGGGGCCTCGATTTCCGGCCCGACTACCTACGGATCGGCCCGGCACTCGAGCATCTGGGCCGCCCCACGGTGTTGGCTGTTACCGCCACCGCGGCCCCGCCGGTGCGCGACGAGATCGTGCAGCGGCTCAAGATGCGAACTCCGGCGGTTTTGGTGCGAGGCTTTAACCGGGACAACATCAGCCTCGCCGTCCATGGGTACTTCACCGACGAGACCCACAAGCTGGAAGTGTTACAAGAAAACGTGATCGACTCCGTACGGGACCGGGGCCCTGGCATCGTGTACGGCGCCACTCATCACCGGGTGGAGACGGTGGCGGCCAACCTCTTGGCCCAAGGTCTACGGGCGGCCGCCTACCACGCCGGCCTACCCAACGCGGAGCGCAGCCGAGTCGAGCGACGGTTCCACGAGGACGAGCTCGACGTAGTCGTCGCCACCATTGCTTTCGGCATGGGGATCGACAAGCCCAACGTCCGTTGGGTTTTCCATGCCGACGTCTCGGGCTCGCTGGACGAGTACTACCAGGAGTTCGGTCGGGCGGGACGGGACGGCGCCCCTTCGGACGCGGTGCTGTATTTCCGCGCCGAGGACCTGGCGTTGCCTCGGCGGTACGCGGCGAGCACGGGGCCAAGCCGAGCGGCTCTCGAAGCCGTGGCGGCAACCTTGGCGGCGGGAAAAAACCCCATGACCCTCGACGACGTCCGGGACAGATCCGGGCTGTCCGGGCGCCAGACTGAGGCCGCAGCCATGGCCTTGGCGGATGCCGGAAGAGTAACCGTAAACGCTGAGAGCCTGGTAACGGTCACGGGCGATATGGCGGACGCGGTTACAGAGGCCAACGAAGTGGTGCGTACGAGGCGAGTTGTCGAGCGGGCCCGCACCGAGATGATGCAGGCTTACGCCAACGAGGTCGGTTGCCGCTGGAGGTTCTTGCTCGAGTACTTCGGCGAGCCGGCAGAGGAGAGATGCGGGCACTGCGACAACGACCAACGTGCCGGCGGGGCGACGGATGAGGTGGGCGGGTCACGGCCATTTGCTCGAGGGAGCCGAGTGCGGCACCCCGTCTTGGGAGAAGGCGAGGTCATCGGTTACGCCGGCAACCGGATCCTGGTTGCCTTCGACCGAGGAGGGTACAAGCGGCTGGACCTGGGGCTGGTGATCGACGGCGACCTGCTGGAGGAAGTGACCTAGGCTTTGCCACGCTGGCGAGCGAGTGGCCCCGAAGCCCCTGGCAGCCGGCGAGTTCGCGGACCGTCTAAAGAGGGGTCGTCAATACCGTGACGTCCGCCTTGATGAACAGAGTGGATGACCGAGAACGATGAGCGAGATGGGCCCTAAGCCCGACGTTCTGGTCATACCTGACACCTACCGCTGGTAGCATGCTGGTATGAAGCTCAGTGTGAGCCTGCCCGATGAGGATGTCGAGTTCCTCGATGCCTACGCCCACGCTCAAGGCTTATCGTCGCGGTCCGCCGTTGTCCACAAGGCGGTGCGGCTACTGAGAGGTGCCGAGCTAGCCCCCGCTTACGAAGACGCATTCGGGTCCTGGGATCAATCCGAGGACGCAGCAGACTGGGACGTCACAGTCGGCGACGGTCTGTGACCTTATGATCCGTGGGGCGATACATCTCGTCAACCTTGACCCGGTGGTCGGAGCCGAGGCCAATAAACGACGGCCAGCGGTGATTGTAAGCAACGACGGAGCCAATGCCACCGCCGCTCGACTCGGTCGGGGGGTCGTAACAGTCGTGCCGGTGACTTCAAACGTAAACCGGATCTACCCCTTCCAGGTGAAGCTCACTGCCGAGTCCACCGGGCTGCGCACAGACGGCAAAGCCCAGGCCGAGCAAGTTCGTTCAGTCGCTGTGCAACGCGTGGGCACTCAGGTAGGTCGCATCCCGGATGAGGTAATGAACCTGCTCGATGAGGCTCTGCGCCTGCATCTGGCCCTTTGACGTCTTTTTCACGAACTCGTTCTACAAGGCCTGAAGGTGCCAGGGCCGATCGGCAGGAAGGAGCGTCTGACCGCTCCCCGAGATGGCTCCCTGGTCGTCCCCGGCACCTAGTTGTGCTGTCGGCTAGGCCCCTCAGCTCGTAGCGATGGTCTTGGTGTAATAGAGCAGGTTGGCGAGGGCCAATGGCGCCTCTGATTGGCTCGTCGAGGTCACGCTCGGGACATTGGCCCACGTCGCCTTCGTCGCTGCGCTGGTCGAGGTGACTTGGAAGCTCATCGGTTTGGCCGAAGTGCTCACCGCTTGGATCTCCAAGCCCCAGGAATTGGCGAGCCCATTGCTGGCTGGTACTGGCATCCGCTCGGCCTGGAGGGCGGCCTTGCCGGCCTTGAGAGCCGCCAGGTAAGCGTTTTTGGTGCTGGTCGAAAGGTTGACCAGGTACTGGTAAACCTTGGTTGCCGTCGCCTGTCTCGCCGTTGTCGTCTCGTGGATGAACTGGGACGTGGGGGCCACCGCCCAGACCATCTGTAGCCCGGCGGCACCCTTGGCCTGCGTGGCCGAGACGGCTTGTAGCACACAGACGGGTTTGCCTGACACCTTCACCACCGCCTGTGCGGGGGTCTTCTGGAGCATCTGCTTTTCGGCGCTTCCGTACAGGCCGGTAAGGCCTGTGGCTACGAACCCATTGACTTCAGGGGCCAGGGAGAGCGACACCGAGCCAACAACTACCTGGCTACCTGTCGCGTTACTCGAGGAGAATGACAGGACAGATTTGGCCGATGTCGCCGTAACGAGCATCTGACCGGGCAGCCAGGAAATAGTGTTCCCGGGGCCTGTGGGCGGCGTCACCTTGGCCACAACGGCCCCGTTCCAGGACACGTACAGGGTGTACGCATTGGGGCCATTGCCGGCGTACCAGTTCAGTACGTAAGTAGCGCCGGGCTTGGTGGTAACGCCTTGGGTGAGGGACCCGGCGTCGCCGCCGGGGCCATTCAGCCACGTTGAGCTCGGGCAGCCCGGCGACGGGTTGTTAGTCCCACTCCCGGCCACACTCACTCCGTCCGGGCCGCCTATGACCCAGTCCATGATCTTGGTCGACCCGTGCGCGAGGCTCTCGCCATTGTCGGTGAAGGTTGGGTCGGTTAAGCAGCCGTTCTGGATGATGTTCGTCGATGTTGACGTGCTTGATGTGGGCGAGGTGGTTGGCGTTGAGGTAGCTGCGAAAGCTGCTGGCGCGGCCCAGCTGAACAGGCCACCGGCGATGACAGCGGCTGCTGCCGCGGTGGCGGCGGTGGTGGTGAGTCGGCTTGGTCGGACGGCAAAGCTCACTATTTCTCCTTTCGACGGGGTCCCGCGGGAACCCTGCAAGGGGAGGGCCCGCAGATGTGGCTGATACAAGAAGAATTGATTAAGGGAGTTTCTTTGTGGGAGGTCGGCCCGAGGCCTTCGGTTGGCATAGGAAAACACGCCGAGAATGCGATGGATGTCAAAGCGGTGCTCATATAAACCGAACACTTGTCGATGACGGGGAGGCTTCAGTCGTTAGCCGCGCGGCACGGGGTCGCCGTAATGAGATCATCTGTTGGCCTCGGGGCGGCCACCGTCTGCCCGCCTTTTGTGGTTCATTCCGGTTTCGTGACCTCGTGAAAGCGGGCTAGCCAGGTCGGCCGAGGACCCCGCCAGCCCCGGTCTTTTGCGAGTATGGTGGGACAGTTCTGAGCCGGCAGGGCTGCAGACCCTGTGGTCACGAGGACGTCTTGAGACGGTAGGGCGACGACATGCCACTACTACGTTTGGCCTGGGGCCCATTCACCTCTAGTTCCCTGCCATCGTCGCTAAGTCACCGTCCAAGGCCGGAAAGTCTAAGCGGGCTGCCTGGTGCGTACTATGGGGGAAATCCCTGATTCCGCTGGAGCAGTGGAAGCGACGGCAGTATTACGGAAGTGAGGGATCTCCCCTATGTCGGAGCGGACCTGAGTGTCCTGGCGTCAATCTGTTGACGGGCGAGGTTTACGATATGGGGTATACGCGGTCGACGCCAAGGCCCGACCTCTGTCCGACTGCCGCGCCATCGCACCGAATGCGGAGCGTCGGCAATGAGAGCCCCACACCGAAATCTGAGCCGAAGTCCTTGCGCAACGTCTCCGCCATGCCCGCCCAAACAGCACGGCCAAACAGCACGGCCAAACAGCACGGAAAGTGGCCGCTGCTCTTCAGCCGCTCCTCCTGTTAGTGGCCACAATTCGGGCCAGCTCGCTCCGAGAGCGTATCCCCAGTTTGGCGTAGATTGCTGAGAGGTGGTGTTCGACGGTCTTGGCGCTTATAAAGAGATGCGCCGCCGCTTCCCGGTTGGTATGTCCTTCCGCAACTTTGAGCGCCACCTTCAGCTCTTGAGCACTCAGGTCGGCGAGACGAACGTGACGACGGCGCCCATGGTGAGCACCATCTCCGCTTTCCAGCGTCCGGGCTCTGTCCGCCCAGGGCTTGGCGCCCATGCCCTCGAACGTCCTAGCGGCCTCAGCAAGAAGCGCGGAGGCGTCGCTTTGCCGATGCCGTCCAACTAGCGATTCCGCCCACGCCAGCCGGGTGCGCGCCCCCTCGAAACCTCGAGGCCAACATTCGAGCGAAGCCTGAAAATGACCGTCAGCATCCGCGCTATCCGTTAATGTGCCGAGGCCCCGGAGGGCGACAGACCGGGGCCAAAGAAGGCCGGTGTCATCAGCATGGTCGAGCATGCGGGCGATCACCTCCCGGGCGCCCCCCTGCTCATCAGTTCGGACCAGCGCCTCGATGAAGTCCCCCTGGTATGGCACCACGACGGCATTGTTGAGCCCAGAGGCTATGGCCACACCGTCGAGCGCTTCGAGCGTCGCCAACGCGGTGCCAACGTTACCGGCGGCAAGGTGGAGCAATCCGAGAGCATTTAGGCGGTAGAGCTGGGCCGGGCCGCGTTGCCAACCGAGGTGGGTCGCCGACGACGAGAGGTAGTTGGCGCCTGCTTCCATATCGCCTCTGCCCGCCGCGAGCCGTCCCAGTCGGGCGCGTATTATGTCGACAAATCCCGCTTCGCCGGTATCACCGGCCAGCGATAAAGCTTCGGTCAGGAGAGCTTCCGAGCGTCGCCACTCGCCCCTCCACCACGCCAGTTCCGCGTCCACGGTTAGCAGGAACGGGAGGTTTTGCGGTCGACCGGCGCGTCGGGCGCCCGAAATCGCCGTTTCGACAAGGGTGGCGGCCTCCTCGAACCGCTCGACAGAAGTCAGCGTGAGGGCGGCGACTTGTATGCCAGTAACCAGAGCGAGGTCAGTCGGGTTTTGGCGGGCTATTTGCATGCACTGTCGAACCCGGTCCCGCGGCAGCCAGTTGTTGGCCTCCTTTACCCGGCCGATACTCGCAAGCACATTTGCGGGCGCTATTACCTCCAGGTTTGGCGGGACATCCTGTAGAGCCACATCAGGTACGTCGGGCACGACGGTCATCGCCCTATGGAGGTCGCCGAGGACGATGTAGCATAGGGCGGCAACGCTGTGAAGGCGTCTGGCGTGATCATGGGCAACCCCATCGACCCGTGCCGCTTCGGCCAAGGAATCGGCCGCCGCTGCGGCAGGGTCGGTCCAGAGCCGTGTCCAGGTCAGCAAAGTCATTGCCTCGGCTCTGATTATTGAATCGTCGGTGCTGGCGAGGACCTGGGCGAGGCCGTCTTGTGCCTCAGGCAGGCGTCCTGCCGCCGCGAGCTCTCCAGACGCTCGCAACATCCGCTCGAGCCGGGCTGGTCCGCCGGGCGTCACCCGAGCGGCGTCGGCCCAGATACCTGCAGCAGCCAGAGAGCCCATCCGGCTGGCGACGGTCTTTGCGGCCGACTCGAGCATGTCGGCCACCTCCACTGATGGCCCCTCGACCGATCGGACCAAGTGGGTGGCCCGGCGCTCGGCATCGTCTACAGTACTTGCCAGAGCCCACTCAGTCCTGCGCCGCTCAGCGCCCGTCAACTCTTTCAGCGCCGCGGTGCGAAGGAGGGGGTGGCGAAAGGTTGGCCCCGAGGCGGTAGGGTTCAGCACTCCTGCCGTTTCTGCTCCTTCGAGGACGCCGTCGGGAAGGCCGAGGAGGGTCAAGGCCGAGGCAACGGCCGAGGCGTCCGACCCGGCGGCGGCTACTACACCGATGGCCAACTTCGTGGCCAGGGGCAGCCTCGAGATCCTGGAGTGGTATTCGGCGAGAATCCGGTCACCAACGGGCAGCGGATGAGGCAGAGGAGCGTCTCCGAGGCGCTGGCCAGGCGTAAGTTCAGCGGCCACTTCCAGGAGGGCCAGCGGCAGGCCGGTCGTTTCGCGGATGATGCTCTCGGCAACCTCGGGGGCGTATCGCCCGCGCCTGCGTAGGAGCTTCATTGCAGCATCGTTGCTTAGTCCCGAGATGTGCATTACTTCTTGCCCGCCACCCGCCGGGTCGACGGGCGACCGGCGCGATGTTGTGACAATTGCGACCGCGTCGCTGTCGAGCCGCCGAAACGCGAAGTTCAGGACCGCCGCCGATTCGACGTCGACCCAGTGCCAATCATCAAGCACAAGCAAGACCGGCCGCTCTTCCGCCGCCGTGGAAACGAGGTCGAGGATCGCCGCGCCCAGCAGCAGGGCTTCACTGTTCGTGCCCGCCGTTTCGCCCAGGAGAGCCTGGAGCAACGTTCTGTAACCGACGGGGACCCGGTCGACAAAGCGGCGCAAGCCCCTGATCACGGTCAGGACCGTCGCCAGAGAAAGGGTCGATTCGCTCTCGACGCAACAGGTTGCGACCTGATCGAAGTCGTCTGCGACCGACTGCACCCAAGATGCGAGCGCCGTTTTGCCTGACCCCGGCTCGCCTTCGACCCATATCCGAAACGTGTTGCCGCTGCGTGCACGGTCAAGACCAGCGCGAAGTACCCGGCACTCCGCGCTTCGACCAAGCAACTGCCTGGCCCGCACTGGCTGACCGACCCCCTGTCCGTTGCCCGCCACCGTTGGTGACACAGTTTAGCGCGGACCGTCGCGGCACTTTGAGTGGTGCGCTCGGTGAACTGCGAGTTGCCGTTTGGGCTAGGCCCGACGGGGTTGCGCTGCCGCGCCACTCTGGTCAATACCGGGGAGAGGTTTCTACCCGAGCGAATCGGTACCTGAGAGTCGGGTAACACATCGGACTTCAGCAACACGCGCCAGGCAATCGGGCCGCGTTCACCTGGTTGCAGGCCAAACGCGGCGTAGGGCGTTGCCGTTACCGCCGATGGCGCGCCAGGCCCGAGAAACTGGCGCACGAATAATAAGCCCCGGGGGATAACACGTCAACTATTGCGTCGGGGCTCGCCAACGGCGAGCTAATGAGCAGCACAGTAAACGGGGTCACTAGCAATACGGCGTTAGTGAGGGACAGCCTTAGGCCCCGGATAATTTCCCAGAACTATCAGCGGGGAAGGGATATACACGTCGCCAACGCGTTCAATGCGACGGCTGGCGGGCAACCACGCTGAGATGTGTATTTACGCCACTGCAAGAGCTATCGGGATCAATACTTCACGGATATCCGTTGTGGGCCCGGGCCAAGCCGGCGTCGGCCAGCACCGCCTCGACATCCGACACCAGTTGCTGGATGTCGTAGGCGTCGACCTCGACGGGCCGGGCCGAACGCCCGTATCCGCGCATGTCCGGGACGATCACCCGGTAGCCGGTGCTGGTCAGGGCCGGCACCTGATGGCGCCAGAGGCGTCCGGAGTCAGGGAAGCCATGGAGGAGCACCACGGGCGTGCCCTCACCTGTGACCTCGTAGGATCTCCGTCCCGGCATTGTCGGCTGTAGCCACGGGCGCCTCCTATGAGTTGACCAGGCACCGCTCAACTGCCATAACCATCTCGTTCGTGCGCCTCCGTCGCGCCCCGGGGAATACCCGGGTCAGTCACGGGCCCATCACTAGTCCGCGACCATGGTCCACACCCTCACCGGGGTCAGTGGGCGGCTGACGACGGAGCCGTCGGCGCCGACGACGGCCCAGGCGAGGTAAGGCTCCTCAACGTCGTAGCGGAACAGCACCATCCCATCAGTGACGGGGTCCATCTTCGGATGGGCACATATGCCGGCGATGGCGCCGCCGAAGTCGTCACGAAGAAAGCATCAGCCCAAGCGAGCGCCGAGCAACCGCTGGACAACCACAGGGTTAGCTTTGCCTTGGGATGACCTGAGCACTTGGCCAACGAAGAACCCCAGCAGGCCGGTCTTGCCGGCGCGGTACATGTCCACCTTGTCCGCGTTGGCGGCCAGGACCTCGTTGACAATCGCGGCGATCGCGTCCTCATCGCTGACCTGGGCCAAACCGCGCTCGTCGATGATCTGGCGGGGGTCGCCGCCTTGCTGGACCAGTTCGGCAAAAATGTCTTTGGCCGCCGTCCCGGTGATCTCGCCTGACTCAACGGCCAGTACCAGCGCGCCCAGCCCTTTTCCTGTGAGCTTTGTCCCGTCGAGGGAGCGGTCGCCCAGCTCGCGGGGCAGCTCATTGATGACCCACCGGGCCACGACATTCGGTGGGGCGCCGCTGCCGACGGCGTCCTCGAACAGGTCACCGGTCGGTCGGTCGGCGGTCAGGAGATCGACTTCGCTCTCCCCAAGCCGGTACTTCGAAGGCCAAGTGGCGAAGCGGTCGGCCAACAGAGCGTCTCGTACACGAGCTTCTGCCCTGTAATCGACGCGGCTCTTCTTCGGAGGTCGAGTGTTGGGCCGGGCCGTCTTTCGCGCCGGCGCCGGCGCCGGCAGCTGCGTCTTGGCCTGCCACGAGTCTCGCAGGGTGACGGTCCGGTTCAATACCGGCGCGCCCGGTTTGGAGTCGCCCGGATCGAACACGAAGTAACCGACTCGTTCCAGCTGCCAGCGGCTTGCGGGCTCGGCGTCGGCCAAGCCGGGCTCAAGGCGGGCGCCACTTACCACCTCTAGAGATTTCGGGTTGAGCTCGTCGTCAGCGCCGTCCTCGGGTCGCGCCTCTGAGTACAAACGGTCATAGAGGCGAACTTCGGCGGGCACGGAGAGAGTGGCCGGCACCCAGTGGATGACGCCGGATACCTTGATGCCAACCGGGTTCTTGCCTACCGAGTCGGGCACGTGGTGGCAGCGGACTTCGACAGCCTCGCCCCTTTCGGTGACAACTTCATCACAGGTGATACACGGGCCGTGGCGCAGACGGACCGTCCGGCCTGGGGAAAGCCGCTGGTAACCAGGCGGCGGCTCAAAGACGAAGTCGTCCTGTTCGATCAGGATCTGCCGCTCCAAGGGGATGCTCCGCTCGCCTGGCTTACCGACATCAGGCGGGAAGTACGGGCCAGTCATCTCCTCCACCTTGCCCTCTGGCCAAGAAGTGATAGTCACCTTTAGCGGGCGCAGGACACCCATGACCCGGGGCGCAGTCCAGTTGAGATCGTCTCGGACGCAGAAGTCGAGTTTTTCCATGTCCACCGTCGAGTTGACTTTGGCCACGCCAACCAGGTCGGCGAAGGCGCGGATAGCTTCAGGGCCAACGCCTCGCCGGCGCATCGCGGCGATCGTTGGCATCCGTGGATCTTCCCAGCCGTTGACGTAACCCTCTTCCACAAGCGCCAGGAGCTTGCGCTTGCTCAGCACGGTGTAATCAAGATTGAGGCGGGCGAACTCGTACTGGTGGGGGCGGCTGAACCCGTGGCGTTCTGAAACGCGTGTTTTGTCTATGACCCAGTCGTACAGTTCGCGGTTACTTTCGAACTCGAGGGTACACAGCGAGTGGGTGACACCCTCGATGCCGTCGGAGAGGGGATGGGCCCAGTCGTACATCGGATATATCGGCCACGCGTCACCTGTTCGGTGGTGACGGACGTGACGGATCCGGTAAAGCAAAGGGTCGCGCATCTTCATGTTGGGCGCGTCGAGATCGATCTTGGCTCTGAGAACGCAACTCCCGTCTGGTAGTTCCCCGGCCCGCATCGACCGGAACAGGCCCAGATTTTCTTCTTCCGTCCGTTCCCGGTACGGCGACGGGCGACCCGGCTCGGCCAGACTGCCTCGGTACTCCTTGATTTCCTCATCGCTTAGATGGTCGACGTAGGCCTTCCCCTCGGTGATGAGCTCCTCGGCCAGCTGGTACATCTCGTCGAAATAATCTGACGCGTAAAAGGCCCGGTCTCCAAAAGAAAAACCGAGCCATTTGACGTCCGCCACAATTGAATCGACGTACTCGACGCCTTCGGTCAGAGGATTGGTGTCGTCAAAGCGAAGGTTGCAGTGGCCGCCATATTCTTCGGCCACGCCGAAGTTGAGGCAGATCGATTTAGCGTGACCGATGTGTAAGTAACCGTTCGGCTCTGGCGGAAAGCGGGTAACGACGCGGCCGTCATGCTTGCCGGTCCGTAGGTCGTCCTGGATGACCTCGCGGATGAAATCGGAGTGCCCCGCCCCGGCGCCTTCATCACCAATCATGACCAGCCACTCTACCGGCGAGCGCCGGCGGCCCTTTCGGGGGGGCCAATCGTGATGGAAGTGACGCCGCCGGCGTCAGCCGACGAGATGCAGCCGCCGCCGCCGCTCGTCCGTTTCGGGCGCCTCACCCTCAACCTACTCCTTGACCGCCCTGACCATGAGGAACATTGGGACTCGGTTCCACCGGTCGTAAGCCCCAGGGCGGCCGGGTCTTGGCTCGCGCATGGCCTCGACTCTAAACGCCGCCTGCTCGAGAGCCACTGCGTAGTCCTCGAGGTCGTACGTCCAGCCGCGGAACCTCATCTTTAAGCCGTGTTTTTCCACGCTTTCGTCAACCCGTGTCGTGGCGAAGTAGTCGTTGCGGAGGATGAAAGGGGCAGCCGCAGAGCCGTCGGCGAAGCGGCCAAGGTCGGTCACGGGGTGGGCCACGCAGAAGCAGAAATGACCGCCACGGGCCAACAGCCGGGCCACTTCGGAGACTGTGCCCGCCATATCGGCCACAACCTGGAGCGAGTTGTAGCCGACAGCGAGGTCGAAGCTACGGTCAGGAAAGGGCAGGACGGCCCCGTCGGCGCGTACAAAGGAGCTGGCTGTGTCCTCCAGCCGGGCGTAGTTCAGAAGCGTGTGCGAGGTATCGACACCGACCACTCGATACCCGCGTGCCCTGAGGTCTCGGGCGACTCGGCCTTCGCCGCAGCCCATCTCCAAGGTCCGTCGCCCCGGAGGAGGCAGCAGTTCATCGAAGAACCTGTCCCGGTAATACCAGTAGGCGTCGTGATTCGGGGTGCGGGCCCAACGTACCCAGTTATCGGCATCAGCCTCCCACTCGCCGTCAGGGCACACCTGAGCAAACCTATGTCTGCCCACGACACGATGTGGAGAGTCCTCGCCGGCAACCCCGACGGGAGCCAACAGCACACAAGGCTGACGCCTCGTTGCCGTCGGCGCCGCGACCGAGATTTCCCGTGACCCGCCACAACCGGCCACCGCCGATCAACTGCGGATGCTCCTCACCCGGTCGCTCTCGGCTTCACCGGCCGCGATTGGCGGCCCGGCGCAGAATGGCAGGCAGACGCTGCAGGGTGAAGATGCTCGTGGCTCAGGAGTCCGCGCCGGATTCGGCCGCTCCGGCCTGTTCGACGTAACAGGCTATGAGAAAGAGATGTCGACGCCAGGGTCTGTGACCTTGGTGGCTTGAACCGTGTACGTGGCGGGCAAACGGCTTGCGTCGTGACGCAGCCGGTACTCACCGGCGCCGACTTCTTCCATGGCGTCACCCAGCGGGTTCCAGGGCACGGAGTCATGCTCCTCGATTGCAGTCAACTGCATGCCCGCCGCCATGAGTGAAGTGATCACCTGGGCCAGGCCATGATTGAAGGCGACGATGTCGGGCGATGCCAATGGCTCGTCGTGGTCGACGTAGCTCAGCGGCTCCGAGAAATGCACGCCGTCGGTCTCGAAGTACGGGTACTCGAGCACCAGCAGCCCGTCCGGTCGCGGCTCGCACAGCGACCACAGCACCGGGTGGCCCTCCCGCATGAGAAGGCGGCCGCCCGGTCGCAGCAGAGCAGAGACGACCTGTGCCCAACGGTGGACATCTGGGAGCCAGCACAGCGCGCCGATTCCCGTGTACACGAGGTCGAACCGGCCGGCACCGAGGACATCGACGGCACGGTATAGTTCGCTCTCGACGTAGTCGATCACGGCCCCGCAGTCGGCGGCGAGCTGAGCGGCGGCGTCCAGTGCCGGGCGGGAAAAGTCCAGTCCCGTGACGCTGCGGGCGCCGAGCCGGGCCAGCGACAGGGTGTCCGACCCGATATGGCACTGGAGGTGCACGACGTCGAGGCCCTGGATGTTCCCGAGGCGAGGAAGGTCGAAACGGACGACATCCGACAGGTGGCCGGGGTCGGAGCAGAACCGGTCCAGCCCGTAGCCTCGGACGTGGTGAGGGACCCGACTGTTCCAGTTCGCCAGGTTCACCTCGAGGTAGTCGCTCATTTCGCCATCTTCCCGCGGGCTGGTGCTCAATGTGCCTTGGTTTTCCACCGCCACTCGCAGTGACAAAATTGGCCGCCACTGCGCAGGTTCTGTTGGCCCCCTACGCAGTTTCCCTTGGCCGCCTCCACCCAGCGCTAAATTCGTCGTCGTCGGGCGGAGCAGCCGCTGTGCGTTTCATAGGCGGACCTGGCCACCGCCACAGTTCGTCACCGCTCAGCACGTCGCTGCTTTAGGGCCATGGTTCGCCACCTCGTCCCCTACAAGTAGGAACGCCGAGCACCCCGGACGAACCGTCGTCCACAACAGTCGAAGCACGCAGGGGTCAGTGCCCACAGAGAAGCCGCTGAACGCCTCGCAGGGACCCTTGTCAATAAAGACTCTTACGTGTCGAAAGCGACCATGCAAACATCTGGTTTAGGACCCGCAACACCCGCCTCGTCACCTTTGTGCTCAGGTCTTCGCGGCGTGCTCACGTCTTCTCGGCGCCGCCGGGAGGCTCCTCCCGGTAGACGAGCTCGAATGCGCCTCCCAATCGCCCATATGGCGGACACAGAGGAACCGAGTGACCATCATCGTAATACAAAATGTGATACAGTTTGGGTGCCATGGCTCGAGCGATCTCCGTCCGCCTGGACGATGAAGCCGACAGGGCGCTTCGGGCACTGGAAGCAACGGGCCTGAGTCAGTCAGAAGCTATACGCACGGCCTTGCTCACCGAGGTCCGCCATCGTCGGCGGAACAAAGAGATCGCGGCCGAGGTCGCCGGCCTGGAAGCTGACGAGGAAGATCGGAAAGAGATGCTCGCGGTCGCCGAGTTTATGGAGACGCTTCGTGCTCCGGGGTGACGTCTATCGGTTCAAGATCCCGAAAAGCGTCGGTCACGAACAGCACGGGGACCGTTACGGAGTTGTGGTCCAGGCTGACGAGTTCCTGCCCAGGTCCGTCGTGATCGTGGCCCCCACGTCGCGCAGCGCTCGGGCGGCGTCTTTCCGCCCCGAGGCTGAGGTAGCAGGAGAGACAACCCGGATCTTGGTCGAGCAGATGGGAGCGGTGGATGCTCAAAGGCTGGGAGAACTCGCCGGGCACCTCACTAACGAGGAAATGTGGGGAGTTGACGACGCACTTGTAGCGGTCCTTGGATTGTCTTGAACGCGAATTGCCCGATGCAAACCGCTAGTTACGCTTTGGCACCGTTATTGCCCGCGTCCCTTCGCGTCCACGCGTCCTGACGCGAGAGGAGCCCTCCAAAAGAGGGCTCCTACCAGCACCTTGTTCCCTAAACGTCGTGGAGGTGGCGGGAATTGAACCCGCGTCCTTCAACCTCTGACCGAGCCTTCTCCGAGCGCAGCCAATGACTTTTCTCGACCGCCGGCTCGCCACTGGCGCCGGCCGGCAGTCCTAGCCAGCTAAATTTCCTCTTCAGCCAGTTGGCGTCACCGAAAAGTAAGCCCTACTTTATAACGCCCGCTACTGGCCCGCAGGGCTGGGGCCAGACGGACGGGCCGCAATTAAGCAGCCATCGCCAAAAATGGCGACTTTACCTGTGAATTGGCATTTATTGGTTTTCCCAGTTGTTTAACGTGGCATCCGGGGACCACGGCTCGCTTCTCTCGGGTAGACAGCCAAAGTCGAAACCTGTCACCCCCATGTCAATGTCCTGAACGAACCATCTTACCGCAACAGCAGCTCAGGCGTACCCGGAAGGCGCGGCCGCGGGTGGCCAGAAGCTGTTCCAGGTCCGGCGCGGTACCGGGGTACCTCGAGCGACCATGGCGGCGACGTCCGCAGCCAGGACGACCCCGACGGTGGCGTCGTGGTCGACAACGGGCAGGGCCGTCCCCGGCCGCCCGGCCAGGGCGAGAGCCGGCTGGTCGGGGGTCAAGGGCGGCGGACTGCTCGGCGCCGGGGGGGCCAATGGGAGGGCAACGTCCTGCGCCCGCACTGAAGACTGCATGCGGGGTGGTACCGCGGCCAGTTGTTGGGCGGTCACCACTCCGTTCCAGGACCCGCCGCCCCAGGTCTCCAGCAGGAACGCGGCCTCCGGGTAGCGGTTCACCCACTCGCTCCAGAAGGCGGTCACCGTCAGCCACCCGGGGGCAATGACGGCCGGGCGCATGATGTCTGAGACTTGAGCGTCGCCCAGCACGTGTTGTGCTCGCCCTGCGAGCTGCTCTCTCTTGGACGACGAGATCAGGAACCAACCCGTCAACAACAGCACGAACCCGTCGAGAGCGTCGCTCTCTTCAAACGACAGGAGACCCAACAAGCCGCATGCGGCTCCCAGAACCATGCCGGCACCGGCCGCCAACCGGGTGGCCAACCAACGGTTCTTGGTCGCTGACCAGATCAACCCGTGCAGCACGCGGCCACCGTCGAGGGGCGACGCCGGCAACAGGTTGAACACGCCGAGCAGCAGGTTTATAAGGCCGAGCCAGCGCAATGACGCTGCTGCCAGTCCCCAGCCGGCATCCTGAGCCGGCCAGGCCAATAGGAACGAGAGCCCTCCGATGACCCCGCTGGCCAGCGGGCCGACCAGGGCGACGACCAGTTCGGTCGAAGGCTTCCGGTTGTCGCCTTCTATCCGCGTGACGCCACCCATGAACCAGAGCGTGATGCCGTCGACATGCAGTCCCGCCCGCCGCGCCGCAATGGCATGGGCTACTTCGTGGACCAACACGCCGGCGAGCATCAACACCGCAGTGAGTGACCCGGCCAACCAATAAGCGGTATTGGTATACCCGGCCACATCTGCGGGCAGCCGGGACGTGGCCAAGAAGTAAGCGACGATGGCGGCCAGGGCGAACAGGCTCCAGTTGGCCCCCACCTTGACTCCCACAAGGCGCCCCAACTTGAAGGTGTCTTGCACCGCTGCCAACTCCTCCTGAGCTCTGTGTTCTACGTCAAAGGTATAACCACACCCGTCTTACCAGACTTCCCTGGGCCCAACCTGTGGGCACTCTGAAGCCTGGCTTAGCGCCCGCTCTCACGCCGCCGGCGAGCCCCCATTTCACGGCGGAGCTCCATGTCCGATTCGCGTTCGGCGATAGCCTGCCGCTTGTCGTAATCCCGACGGCCTCTGGCCAGAGCTAGTTCGACCTTCACGCGGCCGTCTTTGAAATAGGCCGAGAGCGGTACGAGCGTGAGGGGCCCTTTTTGGGTCTCGCGCTCCAGCTCATGGATCTGGCGACGGTGCAGCAAGAGCTTGCGCGTCCGGTCGGGGTCCGCATACCCGAAGCCGCTGGAATAGGCGTACGGAGAGATGTGCATACGATGCAGCCAGACCTCGCCGTCCTGGACCCGGGCGAACGAGTCGCGCAATTGCACCCGACCCTCCCTGAACGACTTGACCTCGCCACCGACCAGGACGATCCCAGCCTCGTAGGTGTCGAGGATGTCGTAGTCGTGGCGCGCTCTACGGTTCTGCGCCACCAATGTTCGACCGGGAACAGCCTTAGCAGTCATCGGGACCTCTAGAGATGTTCCCGGAGCCTAGCGAGAGCACTGGTCCTGCCCGTTCGCTCGACAGAACCCACGAAGCCCCGGTGTACGTCGCCCGGTGCCGCCCGCGGTCGGACGACCACCGGGCCCGGTCACGGCCGGTCAGGCGGCCCGGTCAGGCGGCCCGGTCAGGCGGCCCGGTCAGGCGGCCCGGTCACGCAGTAGCTTCGTCTGCGTGCTGTCCCTGCCCGTCCGCCTGTGGGAGCGAGTGGTGGCTCACTGCCTCGACGGCCTGCCGTTGGAGGCTTGTGGCCTGCTGGCGGGGCGCGGGGAACAGGTGTACGAGGTTTACCCGGCAGCCAACGCGGCTCGGTCCGCCCGTCTTTACACGGTCGAGCCGAGGGACCTCCTGCGCGCCGACCGCGCCGCAGAGGCGGCTGGCCTTTCGCTCATAGGGGTCTGGCACTCCCACACCCACACAGCCGCCTATCCGTCGCCTACCGACATCGGCCAGGCACCGGACCCGGACTGGCACTACGTGCTCGTGTCGCTGAGCGACGCGGAGCCGGTGGTGCGCAGTTACAGGATCATGGCCGGGCGGGCCGAGGAGGAGCGAGTCTTCACGCCGGCTTGAGCAGGGATATCCTACAATGGTGACCAGAAAGGTCGGGTTTGTAGCCCGGCCGCGCCCCGCGAGTTGGGAGAAGCCGTGACCGTCGAAGTGCGTTTACCGAACATCCTCCGAGCCAACGCAGATGGGGCGGCGTCAGTCGAGGCTGAGGGAGCGACCGTCGGCGAGGTCTTCGACGAACTGGTGGCGCGGTACCCGGGACTGCGTGGCTCGCTGCTCACTCCCGAAGGAGAGATGCACAGGCACCTGAACGTCTTCGTAAACGACGATGACGTCCGCTACCTGGGCAAGCTCGACGCCAAGGTGGGCGAGGGCGACACAGTCACGTTGATGCCGGCGGTAGCTGGGGGGTTTAGATGACCCGGTACGAAAACGTCCTGGACACAATCGGCGACACACCTCTAGTGGACGTTAGTGAGCTCAGCCCGAACCCCCGGGCGCGGGTGTTCATAAAGCTCGAGGGGCAGAACCCGGGCGGTTCCGTAAAGGACAGGGCGGCCAAATCGATGATCGAAGAGGCTGAGAAAAATGGCAGCCTTCGCCCGGGCCAACGTATTCTCGAATCATCCTCAGGAAATACGGCGGCCGGCCTGGCCATGATCGCCAAGGTAAAGGGCTATCCGTTTACTGCAGTTGTGCCTGAGAACGTTTCCTCGGAGCGCCTTAAGCTCCTCAAGGTGTTCGGCGCCGACATAATCAATTCGCCGGCCCCCGAGGGCTCCAACGGGGCCATGCGCCGGGCGCAAGCCTTAGCGAAAGAACACCCCGATTGGTGGTTCTCCTTCCAATACGGCAACCCGGCCAACCCCAAAGCCCATTACGAGGGAACCGGGCCTGAAATCTGGCATGATTGCCCGGAAGTAACGCATTTTGTGGGCGGGCTGGGGACGGCGGGTACCATTATAGGGGTCGGGCGTTTCCTCAAAGAACGCAACCCGGCCGTGCGCGTCTGGGCTGTCCAGCCGCCCGCCGGCGAAACCGTCGAAGGGCTCAAAAGCCTGGATGAAGGTTTCATCCCCCCGGTCTTCTCGGACAATGATGGTTATGCGCTCCTCGACCGTAGCCGGGTCGTCGGCCCGAAAGAGAGCATCGAGTGGGTGCGCCGCCTGGCCGACGTGGGGATATTCTCCGGCATATCCACCGGCGCGGCCATGGCCGGAGTGGCGCGCTGCGCGTCGGAGATAGACGAAGGCACGATTGTCACGGTGTCACCGGACGGAGGCTGGAAGTACCTGTCAACCGACGTATGGACGGGTGACATCGATGACGTGGCCGAGCGGGCCAGGCACGAGCTGTACTTCTAAACACCCGCCGGGCCGGGTCCCCGGAGGCATCGCGCCCGTCGCCTAGGCTCGCGTCGAAATGGATGACCGGCCCATAGGTATGTTCGACAGCGGTTTTGGCGGGCTCACTGTCGCCAAGGCGTTGACCGACCTTTTACCGTCGGAGGACCTCGTGTACGTAGGGGACTCGGGCCGCTACCCATATGGGCCAAGGAGCCTCGAGGAAGTACGTGGCTTTGCGGCGCAAATAACGCGCAAGCTGATAGAGGCCCATGACGTCAAGCTCGTCGTGGTCGCCTGCAACACGGCTACGGCCGCCGCCCTGGAGATGTTGCGCTACGACTTCGACGTGCCCCTGGTGGGCGTGATCGACCCCGGCGTTCGTGCGCTCCTGTCGGTCACGCGTACCGGCCGCGTGGGGGTGATCGGTACAGTTGGGGCCATCGGTTCTGGCGCCTACGACCGGGCCGTCAGAGCCCGGCGCTCGCTCACCGCCGCCGGTCTCCCGGTCGAGCTCACAACCACCGCCTGCCCCGGCTTGGTCGAGCTCGTCGAACGGGGCCAGACGCGGGGCGGCGAGGCTCGTGCCCTGGTAGAGCGGCTGCTTCTGCCCATTGCCACCGCCGGGATTGATTCGCTCCTGCTCGGCTGTACCCATTACCCTTACCTGGCGCGCACAATAGGTGAGGTGATGGGGCCCGATGTCGTGCTGGTCAGTTCAGCGGACGAGACCGCTTTTGAAGTCCGGGGGATCCTCGTCGAGACCGGGCTGGGGCCCCGCAGCGTCGCAAAAGGCAACCACCGCTGGATTTCTTCAGGCGACGTAGGCAATTTTGTCCGGTTGGGACAGCATTTTTTCGGTCCGGAACTGGACCATGCCGAGCACTGGGAGCCGGCGGCCACCTCCGGCCAGGTGAATGGACAAACCCTGTATGACTGAACCCACTGTCGCCTCGGAAGAACAACGGGCCGCCGTCGAAGGCAGCCCATTTTCCCTTACCGTGCTGGGCACGGACGGGAGCTACCCCGGTCCAGGTGGCGCCTGCAGCGGTTACCTGTTGCGCAGCCAGGGGTTTGCCACATGGCTGGACGCCGGGCCCGGGACGATGGCAAACCTCCAGTTGCATATTCCGCTGGCCAGCCTCGACGCCGTGGTGATCAGCCATTCTCACCCCGACCACTGGAGTGACCTGGAGGGCCTTTACATAGCCATGCGTTACTTTTTGGGGCGGCAAGAGTTTCCCGTCTACGCCCCGGAGGGCCTGCGCGATCTAATGAGGGGGGAAAACCGTGACGGCACGCTGGACTGGCGGGTGATCGGCGACGGCGACAGCGCCCAGCTGGGCCCCGCCACCTGGAACTGGTCGCGGACGGACCACCCGGTGGAAACGTTGGCTTCGAGGGTCGACGTCGGCGATCGCACGCTCGGCTACTCGGCCGACACTGGCGCGGCGTGGGCGCTGAGCAAGCTGGGACAAGGCATCACGCTGGCGTTGGTGGAAGCGTGCCTCAGCCTGGACGCGGAGGGGATCATGCAACATTTGAGTGCTCGTCAGGCCGGAGCCACGGCGGCCGAAGCAAGGGCGGAGCGGCTCGTCATCACTCACCTGGCGCCGCCCATCGACCGGGCCGTAGCGAGGAAGGAGGCCTCGGCTGCGTTCGGGGCGCCTGTCGACGTAGCCGAGGTCGGGAAGACATGGGCGATCTGACCGGTCCCGCCGTCGCTCGGGCCGACGGGCGCCGGGTGGACGAGCTGCGCCCGGTACACCTGGAGCGGGACTTCACTGAGTTCGCCCCGGGGTCGGTCCTGGTCAAGATGGGCCGTACGACCGTCCTGTGCACGGCCTCGTTCTCGGACGAACCGCCCAGATGGATGAGGGGCACCGGGAAGGGCTGGGTCACCGCCGAGTACTCGATGCTCCCGGGATCGTCACCCGAACGCATAGACCGGGAAGCGGCGAGGGGCCGTCAGTCCGGCCGTACCCAGGAGATCCAGCGCCTCATCGGGCGGAGCTTGAGGGCGGTCACGGACCTGACCGGCCTGGGCGAGCAACAGGTGACGCTGGATTGTGATGTCCTCCAGGCCGACGGTGGCACCAGGACGGCCAGCATCGTGGGCGCGTGGGTGGCCCTTCACGACGCTTGCAGCAGGATGGTTGCGACCGGCGGGCTGGCCTCGCACCCAGTTAAAGAGGGCTGTGCGGCCGTATCGGTCGGGATAGTCCGGGGTACGCCGATGCTGGACCTCGCCTATGTCGAAGACGCTGGCGCAGAAGTGGACATGAACATCGTTATGACCGGTTCGGGCGGCTTGGTGGAGGTGCAGGGGACGGCGGAAGGCAACCCGTTCTCCAAGGCGCAGCTCGACGTGATGCTCGGGCTGGCCGAAGCCGGTATCGCCGAGCTTCTCGTGGCGCAAGACCAGGTCATCGCCGTGCCGCCACCGAAACGAGACCTCCGGGGTTCGCCGCACCGTGGTTGACCTCGGCCCGTTCGTGTTGGCCACGACCAACTCGAACAAGGCCCGGGAGATAAGAGAAATAATGGCCTCCTCGGGCCTGGACGTCGAGCTGCTCGACCGGCCCCAGGATGCGCCGGAGGTAGAAGAAACCGAGGCGACCCTGCTCGGGAACGCCCGCCTGAAGGCGGCCGCCCTGGTCAAACAAACGGGGATGGCCGCCATCGCCGAGGACACCGGCATCGAGGTGGAGGGACTGGGCGGTGCTCCTGGGGTGCGTTCGGCCCGTTATGCGGGAGAGCCACCGGATGAGCAGGCCAATGTCGACAAGCTCCTGGCCGAGCTGGGCGGCCGGAAAAACCCGGGACAACGCCGGGCCAGGTTCGTGACGGTGGCCGTGGCCATCTGGCCCGATGGGACAGAAGTGAGCGCCGAGGGGACCGTCGAAGGATGGATAGCCGACGAGCGGCGGGGGAGCGGTGGCTTTGGCTACGACCCCGTGTTCGTGCCCATGGAGCTGGACGGCCGCACCTTTGGCGAAATTGCCGAAAGGTCACCTGACGCCAAACACGCCCTTTCGCACCGGGGACGCGCTTTCCGGGCTCTGGCCGAAAAACTGCGCCGCTCTTCCTAATTGACGTTCAGGAGCCGGCGCGACAATGGGGTTATGAGCGCGCTGAGGCGCCGCCCGAGCGACCGCGCCCCTGGACCGGCCGACAGCCGTGCTGTCGCGAGCCCAGCGCTCGGCTCCAGTAGCAGTGACCAGGATGAGGGCGTGGGGCCGCATATCAACGGCGCCGAGGCCAACGGCTCTGGGCTCAACGGTTCCGGGGTCAACGGTCCGAGGTCAACGGCCCTGAGATCAACGGGCCTGAGGTCAACGGGTCCGGGGTCGACGGCCTGGCGTCAGCGGCGCTGGGGCCCAGCTCCGTGTTGGCGGGCCTGAGTCGACGAGCCTGGCGTCAGCGGCGCTGGGCCACAGCGACGTGGTTGGCGGCCCTGAGGTCAACGGACGCCGGCAGCGACGGGGTGCCCGCCACCGCAACCGGCCCCGACGGTCCGCCCGCACCGGCCAAGCGCCGGCGATTGCTGCCCCGTACCGTTCGCCACCTGGCCGAACTGCTGCTCGCTGGTTTCATCGTCGAGTACTTCGTCGTCCCTCAGATCGGCGGCACCCATAAGGCGCTGCACGTACTGGCGTCCGTCAACCCCTTCCTGCCGGTGCTCGGCGTGTTGCTCGAGGTCCTGTCGCTGATCGCCTATTTCGAGCTGACCCGGTCGCTCATCCCCAAGAGCTCTGACCCCGGTTTCGCCACCCTGTCCAGGATCCAGCTGTCGACACTGGCGCTCAGCCACTGCCTCCCGGGCGGCAACGCCATGGGTTACTCGCTTGGCTACCGCCTCCTGATGCGATCGGGGGTCGGCGGTACCGACACCGCCGTAGCCCTCGCTACCCAGGGCCTCGGCTCGGCCGTGGTCCTGAACGTCATCTTCTGGTTTGCCCTGTTGGTGTCTTTGCCGCTGTACGGCTTCCAGTCGGGGTACCTGTTCGTGGCCCTCATCGGCATGCTGCTGATGGTCGGGATCGCCAGCCTGGTCATACTGCTGACCAAGGGCGACCAGCGGGCCACGAGGTTCCTGGAAGCGGTCGGGAGAAGGGTCCCCTTTCTTCATCCCGAAACCCTGCCCCGGCTCTTCGGTCAACTGGCGGGCCGGGTAGAGGAGCTGTCCAAAGACCGCCGGCAGTTGGGCAAGGCGCTCTTTTTTTCCATGGCCAATTGGCTGTTCGACGCCGCCTCCCTGCTTGTGTTCGTGGGAGCCTTCGGGCACTGGGTGAACCCGGTGGCGGTGCTCGTCGCCTACGGCGTCGCCAACATCGCCGCCGCTCTCCCCATCACGCCAGGCGGCCTCGGGGTGGTTGAGGCCACCGTCAGCGGCATCCTGGTCGGGTTCGGTACGCCCAGGTCGATAGCCATCTGGGGTGTGCTCGCCTGGCGCCTGGTCAACTTCTGGTTACCGATCCCGATAGGGGGGGCCGCCTACTTTTCGCTCCAGTTGCACCCCCCTGCTGGTAGCCAGGCTGGGCTGGCGCAACGGAGGGCCTTGTGGCGGGCCCGTTGGCGCTGGGCCGGGCAGCTCTTCCGGGCCGACACCCAAACGCCGGTGGTCGAGGACAGCCTGCCCATCATCGGCACGGTCGTGGCCGACGATAGCCACGCGGGAGGCGGGGAAGGCACGTCCGGGACGGCCTACCCCACGGACGAGCCGCAGCGGGCGCCGTAGACGGCGGACTTGCCGGCTGGCCGGCTTCGGGGGCCTGTCGGTCAGGCGGAAGGGCAGCTCGAGCCGGCCGTTCTGAACCTTTGTTAGCGGTTTTCGGCGCCCGGTGTGGTCGAGATGCAGCGCAGAGTAGTTTCGGGGTCCCAGAGGCGAGCGGCACGGCCGTTTCTGGGCGCGTCTGGGTGTTCCGGTTGCGTTCCGACGCAGCTTCTGCACCGGATCGCGACCAATTGCGTCTACCGCGCCCAGAAAACCAGAGTTGACGGTATGAGGGCACCCAAAAAGCCAGAGTTGACAGTATGAGGGCGTACCACCGAGCCGACGCGACCAACGCGGCCAACGCGACCAAGAGGGCAACGCCAAGGGCCGGCCGACGTACCCCGCCAGTCCGCTCGCCGAGACGCTAGCCCTCGGTCGGCCCACCGAACGCATCCGCCGGCCCGGCCGGCCCGCCCCCGCCACTGCCTCCCGCCGGCCCGGCCGCCGGCCGTGTTTCGCTCGTTTCCGCCCCTGCCCGCCCAACTGTCGAACCCACCATCCGCGAAGCCTCGCCTGCTAGGCTCCCCCGGAACAGCCGGTCCCAACGGCGAGTGGGCCACGTAGTTGAAGGTTGGCCCCGGCTGACCGGGTAGGACCAAGCCGCTGTGACACCGGACCGACAGAGCACTATGGAACAGGAGCCCGACCGGGAGCGAACGGCGGGCACGGGTACCCGAACGCTGGTGGCCGACTGGCAACGGAACTAAGTAAAGCGCGAAGCATGGGAGCAGCAGTGGAATTCGACTTGGATGTCGTAGTGGTAGGGGGCGGCGGCCATGTTGGGCTGCCCCTCGCCATCGCCTTCGCCGATCGCGGTCTGAAGGTCGGTATTTATGACCTGAACCCAGCCGCCGTCGAGATGGTGCAGTCCGGGGTCATGCCGTTCGACGAGCCAGGGGCGGAGGAGGTGCTCAAGCGGGTAGTTGCGGACTCGCGCTTGAAGCCGTCGACTGACGCCTCTATCGTCTCGCGGGCCGAACACGTCGTGGTCGTGATCGGGACACCGGTCGACGAGCACCTCAACCCGGACCCCAAAGTGGTGCCGGCGGCAGTGGAGGACCTGGCGGCCCACCTGCGCTCGGGCCAGCTCCTGGTGCTGCGCAGCACGGTCTACCCGGGGGTCACGGCGCTGGTTGAGCGACGCCTGGCCAAAATCGGGGTCGAGGTGGACGTGGCTTTCTGCCCCGAGCGCATCGCCGAAGGCAAGGCTCTTCAGGAGTTGTTCGAGCTCCCCCAGATCGTGTCGGCCCGAAATCCCGCGGCCGTCATGAGGGCACGCAAGCTCTTCGAGGTGCTCGTGAACGAGATCGTCGAGCTGAAGCCCGAGGAAGCCGAGCTGGCCAAGCTGTACACCAACGCGTACCGGTACCTGAAGTTCGCACTGGCCAACCAGCTGTACATGATGGCCAACGACTTCGGATTGGACTACGAGCGGATCCGCCAGGGCGTGATTTACAACTACCCCCGAGCGGCCGACTTGCCGGCGGCCGGCTTCGCCGCCTGGCCCTGCCTGCTCAAGGACACCATGCAGCTGGCCGCGTTCAACAACAACAACTTCGTATTGGGCCACGCCGCCATGATGGTCAACGAAGGTCTGCCGCTTTACCTCGTCGACCGGGTCTCCCGGAAGTACGACCTGACGAACATGACGGTGGGGATCCTGGGCATGGCCTTCAAGGGCGAGAGCGACGACACCCGATCGAGCCTGGCGTACAAGCTGAAGAGGATATTGCGCTTCAAAGCGGACAACGTCCTTTGCACGGATCCTTACGTGACAGTCGACCGCACCCTCGTCCCCCTCGAAGAGGTTTTGGCCGGCTCGGATCTGTTGATCATCGGCGCGCCGCATCGCCGTTACGCCGACCTGGTGACTGACAAACCGGTGGTAGACGTTTGGGGAGTGCGGGGCGAAGGCGTCACCGTATGAGGCCAGGTGGACGCGCCTTCGGTCGAAGGCGGCCGCGGAGTCGGACCGTTCTTACCTCGAGGCCTGTTAGCGGCCGACTCCTGAACACGGGCGGTACGGCGCGACCGTGAAACCCCGAGTTTCGGTCGTGGTCACCGCCCGCGACGAGGGAGAGGCCATATTTGGTGCGCTCCGGCGGATCTGTGAATCGGTCAATCTTTCGTGCGAGATCCTGGTCGTCTGCGATTCAGCGGAAGACGTAACGGTGCCCTGGGTTGAGAAGTACTCGGAAGAAGATGACCGGGTTCGCCTGGTCCTGAATAATCTCGGCCCGGGGCCGGCGCGGGCCATACGGGCCGGCTTTGAGTCGGCCGTGGCCGATGTCGTAGTCGTAACGATGGCCGACGGCTGTGACGACCCGCAGCAGATCGATCAATTGACCCGCCTTGTCGAACGCGGTGTGGTCGTAGCGGCCGCCTCCCGTTACTCGCGGGGCGGCCAGCAGGTCGGCGGCCCGCTGATCAAGGGCGTCATGTCTCGCCTCGCCGGCGCTAGCCTGCGCGTCCTGGCCCGGGTGGGTACATGGGACCCGACGAACTCGTTCAAAGCGTATGACCGCAAGTTTGTTCGGGAAGTGGGCATCCATAGCGACCAGGGTTTCGAAGTTGGGCTCGAGTTGGTGGCCAAGGCCCGGCGGTTGCGGTTGCCGGTGGCCGAGGTGCCGACCATCTGGCTCGACCGGACATTAGGTGAGTCGCACTTCAAGGTGGTCAAATGGGTCCCCGCCTACCTGCGTTGGTACAGCTTCGCGTTCGGGCCACGCCTTAATTTTGAGTCCCTGCACCAGTTGTTGGATACGGCCGCAGAAAGGGAAAAATGACGAGGGTACTCGTGAGTGGTTCCGCCGGTTTCATCGGCGGATATGTGGTTCAGGAGTTGCTCCAGCGGGGCTTCGAGGTGGTTGGGGTCGACAACTTCTCGAAATACGGCCCCGTCAAGAGGCCCTACGACGCTCACCCGTCCTATCGTTTTGTCGAGGGCGACTGCCGCGATACGGCATTGCTCGACGACCTCCTCGTCGGCTGCGAGCACTTCATTGCTGGCGCGGCCATGATCGGCGGGATCTCCTATTTTCACACCCACTCGTACGACCTGGTGGCCAACAACGAGCGGATAATGGCCGCATCTGTCGACGCTGCCCTCGCTGCGCACCGCAACGGGCAGCTCCGCAAGGTGACCTACATGAGCTCGTCAATGGTCTACGAATCGACGGACCACTGGCCCTCCTTCGAGGGCGACGAACTGAAAGTTCCTCCGCCGGTGTCGTCTTACGGTTTCCAAAAATTGGCCGTCGAGTACTTTGCCCGGGCGGCGTGGGACCAGTACGAGCTCCCGTATACGATCGTTCGGCCGTTCAATTGTGTCGGGGTCGGTGAGGGAAGGGCGCTCGGAGACGTAGAAATACTCTCCGGGAACGTCAAATTGGCGATGAGCCACGTTGTCCCAGATTTGGTGCAAAAGGTACTGTTGGGACAAGATCCGCTGCATATCCTGGGTGACGGCACGCAGGTCAGGCACTATACTTATGGGCGCGACCTCGCACGCGGAATCGTAATTGCCATGGGACATGACGCCGCCGTCAACGAGGATTTCAACCTGTCGACAGCCATATCCTCGACCGTCCTCGATGTCGCGGAACTGATTTGGCAGAAGGTCAGAGGCCCCGAAGTTCCCTTCCGTTTTGTGAGCGACCCACCGTTCGAGCACGATGTGGCCAGACGGATACCGTCGGTCGAAAAGGCCAAGCGGCTGCTCGGGTTCGAGGCGACTACGACGCTCGAATGATATGTTGGACGAGGTCATACCTTGGGTGCGCGACGCGCTGAAAGAGGGCATTATCTGAGGGGGTAGCGCTTGAAGCATCGGCGGGCACCAAGGGCAGGGCGGGTTTGCGAACCATTAGGGCGAAGGGTACGAAGGGCGGAACGCGTCGTCCGTCAACGGCCTATTTCACCGACGAAGCTGTCTATCGTCCTCTGTTTGTGCATTCTGGCCACGGCGCTGAGCGTTATTGGGGCCGGCCCCAGTAGGGCGATCTCTCAACCGGTAGCGAACGGTTACTGGGTCGTCACGGCAAACGGCTCCGTTTCCGGTTTTGGTGTACCTTCACTGGGCGACCTGTCGAAGGGCCAGCTCAGCACCCCGATCGCGGCCGCCGCGTCTACACCTGACGGTCAAGGGTATTGGCTGATCGCCTCCGGCGGGGGGGTATTTGCTTTTGGTGACGCCCAGTTCGACGGATCGCCTGGTGGGGCCCCGCTCAATAAGCCGATCGTCGGGATGGCAACGACGCCAGATGGTCATGGCTACTGGCTGGTGGCCTCGGACGGTGGCATCTTCGCCTACGGTGATGCCCATTTCTACGGCTCCACCGGGGGCGACCACCTAAGCGAGCCGATTGTCGCTATGGCGTCCACCCCGGATGGTCGTGGTTACTGGTTGGTGGCCTCTGACGGTGGCATCTTCGCCTACGGTGATGCTCGCTTCTTTGGTTCGGCTGGTGGTAACCACGTCAACCAGCCGATTGTCGGTGTCGCCGGCACGCCCGACGGGGGCGGCTACTGGCTGGCGGCATCGAACGGTGGCGTCTTCGCTTATGGCGACGCCGCCCTCTACGGGTCGCCGGCATCGGGAAGCGTCCCCACCCCAATTGTGAGCATCGCCGCCACGCCCGATGGCAAGGGTTACTGGCTGGCGGAACAAAGTGGCGCCGTTTTGCACTTCGGCGACGCCCCAAACCTACGGTCAGCCTCACCCGTGACATCGACGTCCGGTGCGGTCGTGGCCATGGTTGTTTCGCTGAGCACTGCTAGCGCTGGCGTCTCCACAACGACGCCTCGATCAACCAGCACCAGCACTACTACTTCGACTTCGACCAGCTCGACCACCACCACAACGGTGCCGAGGACCACGACCACCGTGCGCAGGACGACGACCACGGTCCGGAGGACAACGACCACAGTCCGCAGGACAACGACCACAGTGCGGCGGACGACGACAACGGTGCCCCGGACGACGACAACGTTGCCCCGGACGACGACAACCGTCCCGACCACGACGACCACCTTGCCTGTACGCAGCATTGGCGGCGGTGACCCTTATGGCGCGCAAGTAACGGGTTACGACGTCTCTTGGCCGCAGTGCTCGCCGCGCAGCTCGGTAGAAGTGCAGGCACTGCCCAATAAGCACCCGTACGTCATCGTAGGCGTGAACAACGGCAAGATTGGCGGTTTCAACAGCTGTTTCACCACCGAGGCCACCTGGGCCGGCGCTAATCTCTCGGCTTACATAATCCTGCAAGCGGCTCCTGGTGGGAACCCTCCGATGGAGACAAAAGGGCCAAAGGCGTCGTGTGCCCGCAAGAGCAACAATTGCGAAGGCTACGACTGGGGTTATAACTACGCCAAGGCTGACGTTGCCTTCGTTAAGGGATCAGGCTTCAAGCCAAAAATGTGGTGGCTGGACATAGAGACCGGCGAGAACTGGCCTACTTCACCGGCTGACCAACGCGTCAACGCCGCCATAATCCAGGGAGCGCTCGATGCGATAAAGACGGGGGGCTTTGGCGCAGGGATTTATAGCACCTGGTACCAATGGGGCGAGATAACCGGTTCCTATGTCCCACCGGGGCGGCCCGCCCTCTGGGTTCCTGGCGCCGACAACCCGACCGGCGACGGCTACAGCGCCGCCTCCTTCTGCCAACGTGCGTTGCAACCGGGAGACCCTTCCAAACTTGCCTCGTCCAGCTTGGGGTTCGCGGGCGGTGTGCCCTGGCTCGTGCAGTACGGGTACGGCGGTGCACCTCCACCGTATGGCATCGACCCGGACTATGCCTGTGGTCGGCCCGTCCTAGTTCCCTGATCGCGGTTCGCCCATGGCCCGGCGAGCAACAAACGGTGACACGACCCGGTATTTGGGTTCTGTGAACAGGACGGGGGAGGCGACCTTCGGACGGACGGCGACGGGACTGAGGCCGCCCACCACGTCCGCACAAACTAGAAGAGGCGGCCCCGCCGGGCGCCTCTTCTAGGTCTCAATGGGAACGGGAACGACCGGGTCTTAGCGACCTTCACGCCCACCGTGGCCGTGGCTTCCATAGCTGCCGCCACCACCGTAACCCGAACCGCCCGAGCCACCGCGGCCGTCGTTCCCGCCGCCCCCATAGCCACCGCCCCCCGAGCCACCGCCGCCGCCACTGCCGTGGCCGGAGCGGCCGCGATCACCATTACCGCCTCCGAAGCCAGAGCCACCGCCATTGCTGCCGTGCCCGTAGGCAATTGGGACAACGTAGTGGTGATGACGTGGAGGTGGAGCCGTTATCACGACCAGGGTGGCGTTGACGGTATTGGTCCCGGCTTGGTTCCCCGTTACCTGCACCTTGTCCCCGACCGCCACACTGGGCGATTCCACTCCCTTTTCCTTGTACTTCGTCGTGATCCCCCCGACGTTTACATTGATCGTCACCGTCGTGGCCTTGGGCCCAAAGATCGTGGTACTGGTCGTCGTCAGGGTGAAGTTGGCTCCCGCTCCGCCGGTCACGACATAACCCGTCAGCTGGACGGCGGGTATGAGGACCGACTCCGCGGTGATCGTTCCGACCGTCGACGTCCCGGTGCCCGTTACAACGACGAAATCTCCGGTCGTAACGCTTGGTGAGGTCACCCCCGGTTGCTTATACGTCGTGGAGCTGGTGACGTCGACCGTCACAGCCGTGCCCTTGAGCGACCGGAGCGTCGAGCTCGTCGCCGTAAGGATGAAGTTTGCCCCTGCCCCGCCCGAAAGCACCGTGCCATCGACGGTCACAGTGATGACCCGATGGTGGCGCCCATGGTCGGAATGGCGGCCTCCGCCGTTGCCCCCTCCGCCGTAACTGTTGCCACCTCCGCCGTAGCTATTGCCACCTCCGCCGTTGTTACCGCCATGGTTGCGCTGATCGCCACCCCCTTGACCACCGCCACCAAAGTGGTGGCCGGCGGCCACGGGCGCGGCGCTGGCGGCGAGGCCTCCCATCGGCGACGCCGCTGCCAAACCCGCCGCCAGCCCTATGCAAAATAAGAAGCGGGTGACCTTCCTGGCAAAGAACTCCCGGACCGGTCCAGCCGCCGGGTCCTGGTGTGAGTTGCCACTGCCTTCGGTCTTGCGTGACACCTGGCCCTCCCAGTCGTTTCGTATGCTCCGTGAGCAACTGACGCGGTGGAACTTCCCCTGCAGCCCCTCTACCCAATTCTGCCGGTCGAGTTTGTGGCCCGGGCATGAGAAAATTGTGATGATTCTGTGAGGAGATCCTTGAGCGGCGGGCTCCCCGGCCAGTGCAGTGCGACCTGGCCGGGCACCGTGCCGGCTCGCCGGCCCCTGCGTAGTGGCCTAAGGCCACGACGACCACGGCCGGCAGTCGTCGTCGCTGATCTAGTGACGGAGCTCGGGCCCGTGGCACGCGGTCGTATGACGCGCGCGGCCGGGAATGGCGGTGTGCAGCTGAGTGCGGGCGAGAGGACTTGAACCTCCACCCCTTTCGGGACCAGGACCTAAACCTGGCGCGTCTGCCAGTTCCGCCACGCCCGCATGAGCTGGCGACCTGCGTTTTTATTCTACACGACGCCTCTTCGGACCTGCTGCCTGGCGAATCGGCAAACCATCGAGGCTTCGCTCAGGCGGAACCCGCCGAAGCCAACCGGTCACCGCTGCCCAACAAATTCATGATGCCGCCCTGGTTGGCACCCGTCGTCTGCCGCTGCGGGGATCTTTGGCCCGAGGTCGTACATCTCGCGGCGTATGTGCTGCCCGAAGAGACCGTCCGCCGGGCGGCTGACAATGCCGGCCTCGGCGCCAATACTGCAGTAGGAGCGGCAAGCGCCCGTTCATTTCTGTGGTCGGAGGTATTCAGATGAGGCCCGCCAGTATCCCGGCGCCCGTGGAGGATCTTCCGATGCGGCCAAAACTGCGCTCTCGGGTGGTCGCCGTGCTCGCCGTCTTGTGCGTCGCCGCAGCTACGGGGGCCACCGCCTCGACGGCAAATGCCCGGGTGGCTACCGGACAGACGCCACCCACGACCGGTGACTACTACGTTTCTCTCGGCGACTCCTACGCCGCCGGCAACCAGCCGACGCCCAGTGCGTGGGCTCACAACGACTCCAATGGGTTCGCTTACCAAGTGGTCAAATTGGCTCGCGCCAGGGGCTACCGGTTCGACCTTCTGAACTTCGGTTGCGGCGGCGCCACCACCACCTCGGTCCTCCAACAGGTTGGGTGCTCTGTAGGTAACCCCGGCCCGGACACCACTTCCTACCCGACTCAGACCCAGGCGGCGGCGGCGAGCCGCTTTATATCCCGGCATCGAGGGCACATCGGCCTTATATCGGTGTCGATCGGCGGTAACGACGTGTTGGCGTGCGACACGGCCGCTCAGCTCTTTTCATGTGCCAAAAGCGTGCTAAAGGTGGTCAAGCGCAATTTGACTGTGTTCCTGGCTGCTTTGCGCAAAAGCGCGGGACCTCGAGTGCCGATCGTCGGCATTACGTACCCGGACATCTTCCTCGGCTCGTACCTCTCTCCCGCTCGAAGTCAGAAAAGCCTGGCCGGGCTCTCGGTTGCTGAATTTCGAACCCTCTTTAACCCGACCTTGCAGGCGGCGTACTCGAGCGTCGGTGGCTCCTTCGTCGACGTGACCAAAGCGACGGGCGCTTACACGCCGTTCAAGCAGACGACGGCCTATCGACACTTCGGGGAAGTTCCGGTAGCCGTCGCCGATGTCTGTGTTCTTACGTACTACTGCCAGCTTCAAGACGTTCACCCGACGACCCTCGGTTACACCATCATCGCTCGGCTGATCGTCGCCACGTTGCCGAACCTCCGCTAACGCCGAGAGGGTCTACGTCCCGCCAGCGGCCCGGGTCCTGTGTCTCCGCAGCTATGCGGCGCGAGCGGCGCATAGCTAGCCGGTCACCCGCGGCCGGGCCAATCCCGGCCGGACCACAGGCGCGGGTTTGGCAGTACCCTGCAGGTATGTCTGTCCCGTACCTGTCAACGTTGCCTGTCTTGCAGGCAGCGGCTCAAAGTGGTGACCCGACCGCCGACGTCTATCAGCGACTGCTACGAGAGCGCATCGTCTTCCTCGGCACAGAAGTCGACGACCGCTCCGCCAACCTGATCTGTGCTCAGCTCTTGTTGCTGGCGGCAGAAGATGCCAACCGCGACGTGAGCCTGTACATCAATTCACCTGGCGGCTCGGTGACAGCGGGGTTAGCGATCTACGACACGATGCAGTACGTGCCCTGCGACGTATCGACGCTGTGCATGGGTCTGGCGGCGTCGATGGGGCAGTTCCTCCTGTGTGCTGGCACGCCCGGGAAAAGGTACGCCCTCCCTCATGCCCGTATTCTCATGCACCAGCCCTCGGGGCAAATGCAGGGGCAGGCGACGGATATCGCCATCCAGGCGGAACAGATCGTCTACCTGAAGCGGATGATGGCAGAGCGGATCTCTTTCCACACCGGTCAAACTGTCGAACGGATAGAGCGGGACTCGGACCGCGACCGCTGGTTCACGGCAGACGAGGCGAAGGAATACGGCTTCATCGACCAGGTCATCTACAAGGCCCGCCAGGTCGGGGAGCCGGCTCTGGGCCTGGAGGTTACGCCCGCCGGGTGAGGCGCACCGCTTTGCTCGCAGCACTGCGAACGACCTGCGTCATTCCGCCCTGGCGGTAGTGGAACCGGACCAAGTCCGAGAGGCTCCGCCGGTTGGCGGCGGCTGGGGCCGCAACGGGGACCTCATGTGTCCCGGCGACGTCAGCGACGGGGGGTGGCTCGGGGTTTGGGACGGGCGCCGCGTGAGCGGCGGTCAGGTCAGGCGCCGGTCGGGGATCCCGGCAGAAGGCGACCAGCGGCTCCAGCACCACAGACCATCGAAAGCGGTGGCGCACCCGGGCAACTTGCTCCCGACAGCGCTCCGCCATCTCCCAATCGCTCAGGAGCCGGTACAGCGCCTCCTCGAGGGCCTCGGGGTCCTCGGCTGGGACGGTCAGGCCGAGCCCCTCTCGTTCGATCAGCTCGGCGAAGGCATCACCCTTGGTGGCGACGATGGGTAGGCCGGCCCACAGGTAGTCGAGTGCCCGGGTCCGGAACGAGAACCGTGTCTCAGCGCTGTCGAAGTGCACCGAAACCCCAACGTTCGCTTCGAGCAGGAAGTTCTGGCGCTCGGCGTAGTCCACCCAGCCCTCGTTGAAAAAGACGTTCCGTCCCGCCACCCCGAGTTCTTCCGCCAGCGCCAGGGCGTCGATGGCCATCTGCATCGGGGGGACATCCGGGTTGGGATGGCGCAGACCCATGAAGTACAGGCGCACCGATGGCCGCCTCTTGGCCAGCCCGTGGACGGCGCGGATGAGGGTCAGCGGGTCGAACCAGTCGTATATCCCTCCCGCCCAAACGAGGACGTCGTCCGTTTGGTGAATGCCGGGCACGACCCCTCTCAGCACGGGGCGCCCGTGGTGGGGGGGCTGGTCAGGTAGACCGAACGGCACGACGTCGATCAGTTGCCGGAGCGTCGGGTCGGGGTCATAGGTAAGGGGGTTGGCTCGCCCGAGGGCGCACAACTGCCCGATGAAGAGGTCGCGCTGCCGATCGCTGGCGCATATCAGGAAGTCGCCCCGTTCGATCTGGTGGTTAAGCGTCTCGACCGAAGCGCGGACGTGGTCGTCGCGTGCAGGTCCCGAGTGGCCCTTGGTGAGAGCGAGCGTCTCGAGGTGAAGGGGGTCGTAGATGTCGAAGACGACGACCTTCTTCGAGATGGCCAGCACCGGGTAGTGGTGGGTCACATAGCCCTGTAGGACCATGACCTCGCACCACGCCTCCCCCTCGGCCAGCTCTCCGGGCCCGCCGGCGAGCACAGTAAAGCCCTGAGGGCTGACCTCGCAGTAGGGCGACGTGGTGATCAGGCGCACCTCGTGGTGCTCCTCTGCCAGCCGTTGGCAGATATGCAGCGCCCGCATCGCCGGTCCCGCGATCTGGGGCCGCAGCACATCGGCGGTAACAACCAGCACCCTGGTCAACGGCGACCTCGCTTCCCGACGGCGCAGCCCGGTAGCCTCACGGCGATGGTGGGACCCACGGCCACGAAGCGTACCCATACCCGAGTGGTCGTGTTCACGACTGACCCCGTCGGGCCGGAGATGCCTGGCCCGGCTATCCGGGCTTGGGAGCTGGCGCGGGCCATGGGCGATCACCTCGACGTCGTACTGGCGAGCACCGTATCGGTTTCAGGAGCTCATCCCAATGCGGAACTGCGCCTGGCTGAGGGCGCGGCCATCCGGGAGCTGGTTGACGGCGCCGACGTCTCGTTCGCACCGAGTGCTCTCGTCTATATGGCAGAAGAGCTGCGGGACACCGACCATCCCGTGGCCGTCGACATCTACGACCCTTACCACCTGGAAAACCTGGAGATGGCTGGGCCAGACGGGCCAGAAGAAGACCGGGCACAGGACCGGCCAGAAGAGGACCGGCCAGAAGAGGACCGGGCCAGAAGAAGAAGACCGGGCCGAAGAAGACCGGGCCGTAACCCGCTTGTCCGGCGTCGTCAACGCCGGTCTGCGACGAGGTGATTTTTTCACCTGTGCGAGCGAGCGCCAACGGGATTTCTGGCTCGGCTCCTTGACCGCCCTCGGCCGCGTCAACCCGTACACCTACAAGGGCGACCCCCTTCTGGCCCAGCTGGTCTCGGTGGTCCCGTTCGGGCTGCCGAGCGAGCCACCGCGCCGGCAGGGCCCAGGCCTGCGCGACGTCGTCCCGGGCATCGGGCAGGACGACAAGGTGGTGCTTTGGGGCGGAGGTGTCTACAACTGGCTTGACCCCCTTTCGCTGCTGCGGGCGGCCGAGCGTTTGCGACGGCGTCTCCCGGAGCTGCGCCTCGTTTTCCTGGGCATGCACCACCCCAACCCTGCTGTCCCGGCGATGCGGGTGGCGGCGCAGCTGCAGGAGCTGTCTCGAGAGCTGGGTCTTACCGGCAAACATGTGTTCTTCAACGCCGGCTGGGCGCCCTACGGGCGACGGGCCGATTTCCTCCTCGATGCTGACGTCGCCGTGAGTACGCACTTCGACCACATAGAGACCCGCTATTCGTTCCGGTCCCGGGTGCTCGACTACCTGTGGGCCGGGCTACCCATGGTGCTCACGGCCGGCGACGTACTGGCTGACGAGGTGGCCGAAGCCGGGTTGGGAGTGACTGTCCCGGCCGAGGACGACGAGGCCCTGGAGGCAGCCCTAGCTGCCGTGTTGACCAGCCCTCCGCGTCCGGAACTGTTCGCACAGGTCGCGCTACGGCACACGTGGGGACGGGCCGCCCAACCACTGCTGGAGTTCTGTAGCCAACCTCGACGGGCGTCAGACCAGGTGGTCTCGCGTCTTTCGCCGGAAGGGGCGGCCGGCCCTACGCCGGCTACGAGGGTTAGCCCTGGCCGCGCTAACCCAGTCCGGGCTAACCCAGTCCGGGCTGGCCCTGGGGACGGTTCGGGAACCCGCGCCTGGCCACCGACACGAGGTTGGTCGCCGCCGCCCGACCGTCTTGGTGTAGCCGGCGCAGCTCATCCTGGAGCGCCTCGTTGGAGGCCCGCAGTTGCTCGGTCTCGG
Source organism: uncultured Acidimicrobiaceae bacterium (assembly GCA_963750465.1). Taxonomy (GTDB): domain Bacteria; phylum Actinomycetota; class Acidimicrobiia; order Acidimicrobiales; family Palsa-688; genus Fen-671. The sequence continues at coordinate 65,427 of CAVVRE010000037.1, read as the reverse complement.
CCGCCAGCGCGTGGACATGTTGCTCTCCCGTCTCGACCCGCTGACGGAGCTTGCGGAACTCGGCTTCGAGCCGCTCGATGTGGTGGTCTTTCAGCTCAGTCGCCTGCTCGAAGTGGAGCGCCTTGTGGCGTTCGTCGTCGTAGGCCGCCTCCATACCGGAACGATCGGCCACAGCCGCGAAGTACTCAGCCGTCGTGACCAGAGCGTTGGTGGGCTCGCTGCGCAGTTTGTCCGGCGCGTGCAGCTCAACCCAGCCTGGCGGCTGCTCGCGGAACCACTGGTAAAGGGCGAGCTGCGTACCCGTGAGCACCTGTTCGTTAGCGGCGTCGTCGGCGTCTGTCCGGTGGTGGCGCATCTCTGGTGCCACGAACCCAGCCGGCCCCGTGCTCTCAACCCTTTCTTCGGCGGCCTGAGCTCGCTGCGCCAGCTCGGCCGGTAACACCTCCGCCAACTGCCCGAGGAGCTGGGCCCACTGCGGGCTGGGTCTTCCACGAAGTCCTCGTACCGCACGAGCAGCACACGCCGGCCGGCGAGGCCCTCGAGCAGTTCGGTGCAGTAGAGCTGCCAGATGGCGAGCGCTACGTACAACGGTCGCCCATCTCGTTTGCGCACTGAGAGGGCGACATCCATTGGGCTCCGGTCGACCAGGACGATGACGAACCGGCCCTGGTCGAGCGCCGGCAGCCAGGCCGGGAGGAGCAGGCTGATGCGAGGGTCCTTCAGCACCAACGGCCGGCCCGCCGCCTCTTCCGCCAGGCTGCTGAGGACCTCCTCGACCTGAGGGCGCCAGTCGGCCGCCTGCTCGAGGATGAGCTCACGGCCCGGCGGCCTGTCCCAGGCCCCGTCCAGTTCGGCCAGGAAATTGTCGTTCAGAGCGTTTACGTCGGCCCGCTCGAAGAACCCCTTCGGGTTGTCCTCCGCCGCCTCCAACAGGTCCGCGGCCTCGCCGGCGAAGAAGCCCGCCTTGGCCAGGAACCCGGCCACGGCGCTGGTCCCGCTGCGGTGCATGCCGAGTATGACGACGCCACCCATCTGATCGTTGACGCGTTCACTGACCCAGAAGCTACCGGAACACACGCTCATATATCCTTTGAACGCAGATGACCAAAGTTACGGCCGGGTTCCTCCCATGGCGCCGTCGCCGGGACCAAAAGCCTGCGCTGCGACTGCTGGGCGTGCTGCTTTGCTACAACGACGGTGACCTCGTGGAAGACGCGGTGCGGTACCTGCGTGAGCAGGGCCACGACCTCATCGTCTGGGACCACGGTTCGACAGACCAGACGCCGGAGGTCCTGCGAGGTCTCAGGTCTGAGCTCCTCGAGTGGCAGAACATCCCCCGTACTGTCGATTTCTACCAGCTCTACCAGGCCATGTCGGCCCACTTGTTGGAAAACTACGTGGCCAATTATGACTGGGTTTCCTGGCCGGACCAGGACGAGTTCCTGGAGGGTCCGGACCGGGCTCGCTCGTACCGGGAATGGCTCGAAGACGTGGCTGCCTCGCCTTATGATTGGATCCAGTTCAACAATTTCAATTTTTGGTGGACGGAAGCGGACGACCCAAGGGTGGAACGGGCGGTAGAGCGGGTCCGCCATTACGGTCTCTTCGCTGACTGCGGGCCACGTATCCGCTCGTGGCGGGCATCGGCCACCAACATCAGGGAGTTCAACCACAACCCTCCCCTGGGCCAGCGCTACCCACGCCTTTTCAACCTGAGGCATTACCCCATGAGAAGCGCGACCCAGATGGCCCGGCGGCTCGAGGTGGACCGGGCCGGGCTGCGCCGGGGTGGGGCCAATTACCACTACGACAACATGAGCGCCTGGCGGGACCGCCTCGTGATCCCGCCGGAGGAGTTACGTTTCGACGACGGCAGTGAACTCGATTCGTCGTTCGTCTTTGATTGGCGTTCGATATATGGGAACGAAGATTCCCGTGGGTAACGAGACGACATGAGCGTTCAGACAGCTCAGACCGCCCTGCCTGCTCCAGTCGCGGGGCACGTCAGGAGCTGGCCGGGCGCAGGACTGGCCCGGAGTTGGCCCGGAGTGGCAGTGATCAGCTTCCTGGCCACGATCCTCAGCTGGCGGCCTTACCCATGGCATCCCGTGTATGCCGGCATCGACCCATCCTGGGAGGTCGGCCTGGCCATGGGCTTCATGCGCCACTTGCAGTGGGGCCCGTCTGTGATCTTTACGTTTGGGCCCTACGGGTTTGTCGACGGTATTTTCCCCTTTTACCACCTGACTGCTTTTCTCAGTGTCCTGTACGCCCTGGCCATCGTCTGGGGCTTGGCGGCGCTGCTCGTTTCTGCGCTGCGCCCGTCGTGGACCTTGCTCGGCGCCGGTGTGGTGACGTGGGCGGCACTAACAATCGCCGCCAGCCATACGGGTTATTCAGACGTCGCCGCCGCCACCGCACTAGGGCTGGCGCTGGCGGTACTGGCCCGTGGCGCGGACCGCACCCGGCTGAGGTTGCTTGGCCTCCTGGGCGCTTTAGCTGGTTTCCAGCTCATGGTGAAGACCAACGACGGCCTGCTTACCATTGGTATTTTGGTTGTGGTTGTTGGGCTCGGCGAGATCCACTGGAAATGGGCGACCGTGGTGGCTGGCGTGCCGCTGGTGGCGGTGTTCCTTCTCGGCTGGCTGGCGGCAGGTCAGAGCGTCACCAATATCGCCAGCTACGTCCGGGGTTCTCTGTCGGTGGCGGTCGGCTACAGCTCGGCCATGCAGGTCACCGCGGGGAGGAGCGCCGAAGCCTGGTATGCCCTCCTGGTGAGCGCTTTGGTCGTCCTCCTTTTCGCATTGTCAGTAAAAGGGAAGCCCGGACGCTATCAGGCCGCCGTGATGCTTGTCCTCGCCGGCTGGTTATGGGCGGCGCTCAAGGAGGGCTTCGTGCGCCATGACGACCACGACCTCACCTTTTTCGGCCTGGCCCTGGCGGCCGTCTTGCTGGCTCGCCTCAAGCGCCGCTACGTGCCCCTCCAAGCCGGCGTTTTTGCCGTCACGGCCGTGGTTTTCTGTGTCGCAGCCGGCGTCGTGCCCGGGCAACTTCACGCACCCGTCGCCACCACGTCTGCTTTTTTCAAAGATGTGGGCGAAGTGCTGGGCTCGGGCGGGCTTGGCCGAGCCCAACAAGCCGACCGGGGGCAGTTCGTGACCAGCGGCGACGCTCTATCACCGGCCACACTTTCTCTGCTGGAGGGCCACAGCGTGGCCGTCGAGCCCGTGGAAAACTCCATCGTGTACGCCTACCCACAGCTCGACTGGGACCCCGAGCCGGTCCTGCAGGCATATAGCGCGTACACGAGCTACCTCGACCGCCTGGACGCGGCCTTCCTGGCATCGGCGCGGGCGCCCGAGCGCATCCTTTACCAACCGTGGATGGTTGTCGATGGCCGGGACACGTTCCTCGACCCGCCGGCCACGGTCGAGTCCCTGTATTGCCACTACATACAGCTGCCGGCGCCCGGGCCGGCCCAGGTCCTGGCGCACGTCGCCAACCGTTGCGGCCAGCCGGTCGAGGTGGGAAGGGCAAGCGCGCATTTCGGCGTTCCCGTTGCGGTGCCGAGCAGACCGGGCGAAATGGTCACCGGCACTTTCTCGTTCGGTGCCCCGCTGGGGGCCAGGTTGGAGGGCGTCTTGCTAAAGCCGCCCACTGTAAACCTGACGACCTGGATTGGCCGCCCCCAGCCGTTGACCTACCGGTTTATCGCCGGGACGGCGGCGGATGACCATGTATTGTCGGTGCCCACATCCCTTGGCTATTCGCCGGACTTTACCCCCGCGCCTGTACAACGGGTGGCCCTCGCCGGCGGAGGTTGGGGCGCAGGGAAGGGCGAGTACACGGTGACGTTTTACGCCGTGCCGCTTGGCGTTCCTTAGTCAGCGTCGAGTGCCCGCCGCGGCCAACCGTGGGCACGGAAGGACCACGGTCCAGTAGGGAGGATTCTATAGAGAGGCTGGCCGTAGCCCTCCCGCCTTGCCGGCAGTCGTCTACCGCCCTGGCTACTTGGGCGGCCCATATAGGCCCGGCCGAGCGCTGGTTGGGCCCGCGGAAGTCGGCCACCCAGCTGGGCAGGAACAGGGCGGTGCAGACCGCCGTGGCCGCGACCGCGCTCATCGACGTAGCCGGCGCCCTCGTCGGCGTGGCCGGAGAAGGCCTGGCCGTCCACGTCGAGAAGCCCAGACTGACCGAGACGCCGTCTCGCGCGAAATAGTCGGCGAGCACGAGCACGGCGCTCATAAGCAGGAGAAGGGGTACGGCCTGGTAGCGGCCAGCGATGCGCACCGTTCCCAGGTCCATCACGGTCGCTACATCGCGGAGCCACACGGGCACGACGAAACCTACGACCGAATATGAAGCGGCTACGAGAGTAAACCAGCGGATGCGGACGGACCGGGCGCAGACGCCGGTGAGGACGATGGCGACGACGGCGACGATGCCCAACACGATGCTGGCGTCCCGGGCGTGGGCGACGAGCCAGTCCGTACCTCTAACTCCGCCAAAAATACCCAAGCCGACCCTTACGGCGAACGACGCGCCGACGTCGTGGAAGCCTCCGGGGCTGGTAACTTTGGCGCCCGACGGCAATATCACCACCGCCTGATAGAGGAGGCCGAGTACGAGCCCTCCAGTGGCCGCTTGCTCCCGTGCCTCCCGAACCGATACGGCCCGCGCCACGGCCAACGGCAGGAAAAGGCCGACCAGAGCCTCCGACCCGGCGGCCATAAAGCACACGAGGGCGGCGCACGCCCGGCCGGGCCATGACTTCGGCCTCCAGAGCAGGGCCCAGAAGGCGGCGAAGAACAACCACCACGGGACGTTTACGAGGTTGTCCAGAAGCTCCACATTGGCCACCGGCAACAAGACCATCCCGGCCGCCAATAGTGCCCGCAGGCCTGGAGCCGCGATATGTCCCCGTGCCATATGGAAAACGAGACAACAGATTGCCCCCAGGCTGACCGCGCCGACGAGAGCGAACAGGGTTGAGACGTCAGCGACGGGGACAAAGTGGACGAGCTGCACGGCCAGGCGGGGGAAGAGCTGCATGTAACCGTTGTGAAGCGTGGTCAACGTCCGCCAAAACGAAAGAGTGGTTGCCTGGGCGTAAAAAATTCGACCGTCTTCTGCCCAGATTGTCTTTGTCGCCGCCACCCCGGGCTGGCGCAGTAAGGCCGCCGCGCTCGTCGTGGCCAAGCCGATGACGTAGGCGACGGCGACCGACCAGGCCGGCCAATCGCTCCTCCCCGCCACCGGGAACAGCGAAGCCACGGGGCTCACGCGCTGGGTGAAAGGGCGCCGGGCAGGCGGCGAAAGTAGGCTCGTCGACCTCACGCGCCAGCGGAGATCCCGCAGAGTTTCAGCGTGGTCCCCCGGGCCCACGCTATTACCAGCGCGGCTCGGGCCGCGTTGTCGCTCAGGTAGCCGCTCCCGCTGCGGGGCACGACCAGCTCGACGGGGACCGAGCTGGACGGTCCTCGACGCGGGACCAGGACGGCCGCCAGGTAATTGGTTGTGCCGGGAGGCGCCGGGGGGGTCTCCACCAGGACCGAGCCCGACGTTGCCCCCGCGGGTATGCGCAGCCAGATTTGCAGCGGACGACCTGGGCCGAGAGGCGAAAACGTAAGGCAGCCGTTCCCGCCCGAAGTGACCACGCCCTGTCGGGACTTCAAGTACTCGAATTTGCCGGCGACAAGCGGCCGGGGAGAAAGCGCCGTATTTGCGCCGTTCCAGTCGCCGACAGCGAGAAGGGCACGAGCATTTGCCATGTCAAGGGGCGTCAGTGCGGCCGGGGGCAACAGATGGGCACGCTGCAGGGCGGCCAAGCCCGCGGCTGACAGGTTGGGGAAATAACTGATGGGCGCGGCGTTGGGCCCGTGACGTCCTGAACCCCGGCCGCCACTAGCCGCCCGCTGGCCAGGACGTCGATTTTCAGCCTTGAAGTCAATGCCACTCGCGCTTTTACCCACGTGTGGGCCTGGCCCACGTTGCCAATCAGGGTGACCACGAGAAGAGCCACGGCCGCCAAGCGCACAACGGCCGGGGCCCTTTGAGGGCTGAGTAGGGTGGCTATGACGGGGGTCAAGAGGGCTATAGCTACATATACGTAGCGCGAAACGTCAGGAGTACCAGTGGAAATGTCCCGGCCGAGCCCCGCCAGCAGGTAGAAGCTGACGGTCGCCGCGCAGAGCGCCAGCAGTACGGGCTGTTCTCGCAGGATTTTGGCCGCATGCCAGGCCACCCACGCAATGATCCCTATAAGGATCACCACGCCGGCCGCCTCCAGGTTGAACGCTCGGCCGAGGGCCCAGGACAACCCGTCCCACACAAAACGCGGAAGAGAGGTCAATGTGCCGAGTGTGAACCGGTCGGAATGGGCGGCAAGCCCGAGACGGCCCACACCCGCGAACCAGGCTCCGTAAGCGACTACCGGCAACGCCAATACCGCCAGAGCACGTTTCCAGGGAAGCCGCGCCAAAGCGAGGACGGCCGCCCCTACCACCATGGCGTCCCCGATCGTCGAGCACATGAGGCTGGCCAGGAGGCAGAGCGAGGCCAGCGTCAGGTACCCGGCCCGCTTTGCCGCCCCGGGCTGGTCCATCAGGTCGAAGGCCAGCAGTCCGAACAGGACCGACCCGACGAAGCCGATCTGAAAGCCCCAAGCCAGGTCCTCGGAACCCGCACCCAGGAACCCGAGCACGGCGACCGCGGCGGTGGCCACCCAGGGCGCCGCACCGGCCCGCAAGCTGATCCGCCAGGCCAGGTGCATCACCGCCACCTGGGCGAACAGCACCGGCAGGATGTAGGGCCAATAGGTGCTCAGGTGGAACCCGGAGTACAGCGCTCTCCAGAGCAGGACGGGCAGGGTGGACCAGTGCTCGTTATGCGGGAACCAGATGCTCTGAGGGTTTGTCGGCGCATACGAGAGACCGCGACCGACCAGGAAGTTCCACTCGTCGCCGAAGAACCACAAGCTTCTGTCCAGCCAAGCCCAAAAGGCAAAGGCTCCGACCATGCTGACGATGTGAGCGAGGGTGGGGGCGCGCCCGGCGGGCGGCGTTGGGAGGCGGCGAGGGGCGGAGTGACGGGCGGAGTGACGGCCTAGGGCGGCCAGACCATCCGTGGAATTGGCCCCGCTATGGGCTGGACCCCTGGTCGGGGGGGCCATGGTACTGCGTGGCCCGGTCAGCAAGGCACCCGCCGGCCGGGGTCACGGTCCACCGTTGGAAGCGTAGTGCCTCTGGTAACGAGCGATGCTGAGGCCAAGGCGAGCCAAGCTGACCCTCTCCGGCCGTCGTTGGCGGAAGGCTGTGCGCTCCCGGATTGGAGCGTCCCCGGATTGGAGTTCCCTGGCCGGGCCAACTGCTCTGGCGAAGTTTGCGAAAGGGTCGTTGCCCGACGTGCGCGGCGGGTAGACCTGAAGGAAGCATGAAGCCCCATCCGAACGTTTGTTTTCTCCTGCTCGCGCACAGGTCCTCGGAACAGGTCCGGCGGCTCGTTGAGGCCGTTTCACCTTGCCCGGTGCTGGTCCACGTCGATGTCCGCGCCGACCGGGAGGTCTGGAACGGCTTCGAGGACCTGGCCGACAAGTACGAGCAAGTCGAGCTGGTGCCGCGCCAAGCCACGGGCTGGGCCTCGTGGGGCTTGGTCCAGGCCACGATCAACGGCCTCGAGTGTGCGTCCCGGCTGGACTGCACACATGTGGTCAAGATGACCGGCCAGGACTACCCGCTACGACCTATCGAGGAGATCTCGGCCTTCTTCGACGAGAACCCGGACACCTCGTGGATCCCGCACGATGCGATCCCGGTTGACTTCCTGGCTGAGAAAGATGGCGGGATGTCCCGGACTAAACACTGGCATATGGCGGTGAGAGGCCGGAGCATAAGGGTGCCGATGAAGCGGCGGCCCCCCGAAGGGGTTGTCCCTTTTTATGGCCAGGCCCAGTTGGTCATCTCGATGCCGTTGGCACGTTGGTTGCTCGGTCAGGTAGAGCGTCGCCCCGAGCTCGTCAAGTTCTTTCGACGGACCTGGATGCCAAACGAATTGTTTATCCCGAGCCTGGCCATGAGCTCACCTATGGCCTCGGACGTTTCCGGCGCCAACCTCTGGTTCACTGATTGGTCCGGGGGCGGTTCGCACCCCAAGTTGCTCCGTAGCGAGGACATCGACGAGTTGACGGCCGTAGCGCTGGGCCAGGCCGGGGAGCTGCCGGGCGGACGCACAAAGTTCTTCGCTCGCAAGTTCGATGCGACGGTCGACGAGGAGGTGCTGGACCTCATCGACCAGCGCTTGCTCTCGCCCGGAGGCAAGCGACCTCAATTGCGCTGACGGGCCAACCAGGCCCGGGCAGTAACGGGACGGCGCCAGGTATCTAGAACGCGCCCTGCGGGTACAGGTAGCTTACTGCCAGCCATGCTTGTGACAACCAAGAAGGGAGCGGCGCGGCGACGCCTGGAGGAGGTACTTGTCGCCGCCGTTGGCGGAAGCACGGGCGCCGGCCATGACGAACTGAAGAGCCTGGTGGACCGGAGCAGTCAAGACGCACTGGTGGACTTTGCCATTGCGCAACGGGTCACCGGTCCCGCCAGTGAGACCCTGGGCGGGGTACTGGCCGAAGCCCCCCGCGCCCGACTGCTCTCCCTGGCCAACGCCGACGTGTTCTCGAACCTGTCCCACCTCGCCTTGCTGGTCAGACTGGGAGCAGCTTTGCGAGAGGTACAGGTCCCGTGGGTCGTCGTGAAGGGCCCGGTCCTGGCCGAACTGGCGTACCGCGGCGGCCCGCGTTACTACTCCGATCTGGACGTAGTCGTGCCGGCCGAGCATTTTCGGCAGGCGCTCGGGGCGCTGACCTCGATGGGCGCCTCCACTATGGACCGTAACTGGGACCTGGTCGTCGGCGACCTGCGGGGCCAACTCCACCTGGCGTTCGGCCCGGAGCTCGTCGATCTCCATTGGCACCTCGTGAACCTGGTCAGCCAGCGCCAGCGCTTTGCCATCCCTATGGCCGACCTGTTCGCCCGGCGCCGCCAGGTACGGCTCGGGTCCGTCACCACCTGGACGCTCGAGCCGACGGACGCGGTGCTGCACGTGGCTCTCCACGCCGCTCTGGCAGGTGGGCACCAGCTTGGTTGGCTGGTCGACGTCGAACGCTCCGTCAGCAACCTTCACCCAGACTGGGACACCCTGGTGCGCCAGAGCCACGCCTGGCGTACCGACCTGCCGGTGGCCGCCGCCCTGAACCGGGCCCGGGAAGTCCTGGGCGCTCCGGTCCCGACCGAGGTCGTAGCCGAGTTGAGCGGCGGGCGCGCCGGTCGGATGCTCGTCCACAGCCTGCGCAAGTGGCGGTCGAGTGGAAGCCTCCCCGGCGGGGGCTCGATCGATAGGGCGCTCACGCGTTCACTCCGCGACGGCTACCCGGCCACTGCGGCGGAGGTCACACGATCGGCGTACGAAATGCTGCAGCGCCGGTTCGACCCTCATGAGTACTGGTTGGACCCTGAAGACCCCAGGAACGTCCTGCACAGTGCCGGCGAGGACGCCGGCCTCGAACGCTTCCTGGAACGGGTTGTCGCCACCGACCTCTATGGTCACGCCCTCTCCGGCGGGAGCTAACTCGCTCGTTCAGCCTGACGTCCTTATCCCCATTAGCTACTGAGGGGGTCGACGGCCTGGAGTGTGGACCAGGGGAGGTTTGCCACGACCTGGTACTCCGGCAGGCCTTCCCAGCTCGCGGTTATGGGGTCCGTGCCCGTGTGGCCTTCCGCTGCCCAGTCGCTTTGTTGCTCAGCTTCGATCATGACCGCACCACCCTGGTCAACCACGACCATTCCATAGGCCTGGATGGCTTGGAAGACCATTTGCGCAAATGGGGTTGTGCAGTCAGTGGCGGGGCAGCTCGTACCGGCGGGGAAACGGAACCACTGACCCTCTGAAGGCTGTCCGGGGGCGCTCCCGCAATCGGTGCGGTCAGCTGGATAGACGGAGTAGTTGCAATGAGGGAGTATTACGGCGATGGCGTGGTTGATGGACCCGAACTCCGCGTCAGCCTCGGTGACCGTTGTAGCCAGATAGCTGATACCCGTCGCAGACATCCCGTAAGGAAAGGGAAAAATGCCGTCAGAGGTCGCCGTGCTGAGGTTGCCTCCCCAGCACGCACTGTAGCTAGTGGGGGAATGCCGGACCACCTGCCAGAACTCCCATTCAGTGCTCGTCGACGGCTGGTATACGACAAGAGGGTTGTCGGACGAGCCGTCCAGTGCGGCGTAAGAAGGTATGGGGACTTCTGTCCCCGTGTCCGCGGTGAAATTGTTGCAGCCAGGCGAGACAGAAATGCTCGCATTTGCCTCGTTGGCCGTGACAGTGTAAATCGGCATCGTGTTGACGCCAACGGCGCCGTAGTCTGCCTCGTAGTCCGCCACCACATCCCCGGCCAACTCGGCCGAGCTGGGATCGACGGGCCAGTCCTGAATGTCACTGTTGAAAATGCTACTGGGCCACTGTGACGCTGGTGTCGGGTTGGCTGGGGGAGCCGCCGCGGTGGTCGTCGGCACCGTGGTCGTCGGCACCGTCGTCGTCGTGGGAGCCACCGTTGTGGTGGCCGCGTGCGCCGTAGTGGACGTCACGTTTGACGACGGGCTGCTTACCACCGAGGCGCCCGGTGTTGTTGCACTGAAGAGCGCGGCGATTGAACCACTACCGTTCCCCGCAGGCGCCAACGTACCCCTCACGTCCGTGTCCGATGACAGGAGGAAGTACCCGTTAGGCACGGTGTAGGTAACTCCAGATGTGCTCCCAGCACCCCCGTTGCCCCAAGCCATGGCCGCGCCGATATATAGCGTCCCGTTCTCCGGGGAGCTCAGTGCAGGGAACGGTGAAGAGGAGCGACCGGTGGCCACCAAGGTCCAGGATGCATCGGCGCTGGCAGTGAACTCTTGGACAGCGATGTCTGCGTTGTTGATCCTCCCGTTCCAGGTGACCGCCAAGTTGGCGGCACCAGCTGACGAAGTCTTGCCGTACCAAATCTGCATGACCTGCCCGTCACCGTCGTCGAAGAACGGCGCTGCCGCCGCTGACCACGAGGCGACATCACCCCCGGCGATCGAAACCACGTGGTCGGCCCAGGTGTCGTTGATCGTGGCGACGACAAGGAGGTCACCAGCCTGGCGTGGTGCCACAACCGTGCCGTAGGAGGTGGAACCGAGGTAGCCGCTCTGGACGGCGGGGGAGCCAACCGCGGAAATGGGGACGAGGGCGGGCCCTGAGGCAGAGGCCACCACTGTGGACACGGCGGAGGACGTTGTCGCCATGGCCGCAGCCAGGGCAACGGCGAACGTTTTTCTGGGGAGGGGCCTGCGGAGAGGGCCTCTCGAGTTGCTCCCCGCGAGGGCGGGTGGGACCGGCCCGGCAACCTTTCCCATAACTTTGCCTCGATCGAGCTGCGGTGTTACTTGAGAAAATGATTGAGTAACGTCGCCGATTTCCGGCTTGGGAAGTTTGTTCCCGACCGCATCGCCGTTCGCCCCCGTGCTCGGAGAGCTCGTGGGCGAAGAGCTCCTGGTGTACCAGATGTCTCCCGTTCGGGTACGGCGGATGTTCAGCCAAGCCGTCCATCAGTGTCGACGATCTTTTGGATCATCTCCCAGGTCTTGTTTACCTTGGGAGCCTTTGTGACCAACGCCAACGAGCCGTCGCACGCCTCCTTCATGAGCACCTGTCCATGCAGCCGGTTCCAAACGCACCTATGCCATTCCTTTGCGGGCAGGCGCAAGCTTCGCCCTCGTTCGCGCCTCTGGCTAAGCGAAGGATCTCTGCTGCAACCTCGGCATAAACCCTTTCGGTTTCGGGAGTGTCCACGTAACGGTGTTTCTGGCCTGAGACGCTCAGCGGATCGCTCGGCAAGGAAGGTGCAGATTATGACTGTCACACTGGACGAGATGGCCAAGCGTAAGCCGGCGGAGGTCTCCGCGGAGCAGCAGGCTGCAACGGAGCTGGTTCGCCTGGCCAAGGATCATGGCTTGTCGTTGACCGGTCCTGATGGGCTGCTGCGGCAGCTGACCAAGTCGGTGATCGAGACCGCGTTGGGCGAGGAGATGACCGTCCAACGCGGTCTCGGAGCGCTCCAGGATCGGTCCCTGATCCTGTCTACCGGATGAGCACAGCGACGACAGCGGGCCGGCCGCGGGCAGGGCGGCCCTAAACCTGCTCGTCCTCACCGAGCTCGACGGGGCCAGCGGCGTCGTCCTCGGGACAACCGAGGCAGCTCCATAGCCTCGGTGGCACGCGAGCCTCTTGACACGCTGTTCGATGAGGCCAGAGAGATCGTCCAGCGCGGCCCCTGCTTCGTCACTTTTTGGGGCGGCAAGGACTATTCGGCCGGTACGGGCCCGTTCGAGACTGTGGGCGGCGGGCGAGCTCGCACGGCCGCGACGCGCCAGAGCATTTTTCCCGGTGGGGCAACCTTCGCCGGGCTGATGGAGCCGAGCGAACTCGGGCACGGGTCCTCGTACCCATGTGTAGCCTTCTGCCTACTATGTGTAGCCTACATGTGCGCGAGGACCAAGCCCACAACCGCATTAGAGGCGAGGGAGGCCCTGGTGGCGGCCGTGCGCTGCGGCACTCGACGCGGCCACAAAGAACTCCTCGGCAGGCTCATCGACCGTGCCGGCGAGGAAGAAGTCGTCGACCTCGCGGTCGCGCAACGGGCTGCCGGCCCGGCCAGCGAGGCGATCGCGCCTCTGCTCTCGGACGGCCCGCGGGCAAGACTGCTGGCCCAGGTCGCCGCCGACAACGGCTCCCACATGTCCTTTCTCGGGCTACTGCTCAAACTGGGCCGAGCCTTCGACGAAGCCGGGGTGACTTGGGTCGTCGTCAAGGGTCCTCTCCTGGCCGAAATGGCCTACCGGGGGGCTCCTCGTTGCTACTCGGACCTGGATGTGGTGGTACCCGCCGGGCAGTTCCGGAAGGCGCTCGAGGTGGTAATCGCACGCGGTGCCCGCACCATCGACCGCAACTGGGACCTGATCGTGCGGGACCCCCGGGGCCAGCTCCACCTCGCTTTTGGCCCGGACCTCGGCCTCGACCTTCATTGGCACCTCGTCAACCTGGCCAACCAGCGCTACCGCTTCTCGATCCCGATGGAGGAGCTCTTCGACCGCCGCCGGCACGTCCAGCTCGGGCCGGTCGGCGCCTGGGCCCTCGACGCGACGGACTCCGTGCTGCACGTCACCCTGCACGCGGCTCTGGCGGGCGGGCACCAGCTGGGCTGGTTGGTCGACATCGAGCGCTCGGTCGCCACCTTCGGCCCCGACTGGGAAACGCTCGTGGCGCGCTGCCACGCCTGGCACATCGAGCTGCCTATCGCCTCGTTGCTCAACCGGGCCCGCGAGGTGCTGGACGCGCCCGTGCCCCTGGACGTGGTCCGCGAGCTGAGCAGCGGGCGGGCGGGCCGGCTGCTCGTCCACAGCCTGCGCAAGTGGACCCCGAACGGCCGCCTCCCCGGCGGGGGGTCCGTGGGACGAGCGGTGACGCGCTCGCTGCGGGACGGCTACCCGGCGACAGCCGCCGAGCTGGCGAGGACGACTTACGAGATGCTCCAGCGCCAGCTCGACCCCCGCGAGTTCTGGCGGGACCCGGACGATCCGCGCAACGTGCTGTACCATTCTGGCGACGATGATTATGGGCTCGAGCGCTATCTGAAAACCGTCGCTAGCGCAAACCGCTTCGGGAACGTCGGCGCCCGCGGTCTCGGTTAGCCTGAACTTCCCCTCGTGAAGTCGACCTAAATCAGACTTTCTTCACACTATCTATTGCTGCACATTTTGCTCCTTTTCGGTGCGCTGTCGCCTCCGGGGCGCGTTTGCCTGCACTCTTGGCCCGCCACCGCACCGAGCCCGCCTCGCCGCACCGCATTGAGCCCGGTGGTGAAGAAATGAGCCAGATGACGCTGCCAGCTTCGACACCGAGGCGACCGGTTTGACTCCTCAGCAGCGGCCTTACTAGGTGGTTGCCGGCGACGGTGGCTCTTGAAGCCCAAAGGCGGATGCCTGGATGGTGAACAGCTCGGCGTAGAGGCCGTTGCTCGCCATCAGCTCCTCGTGGTCGCCGTGCTCGATCATCCGTCCCGCCTCGAGCACATAGATGCGGTCCGCCAGGCGGACCGTGGCGAAACGGTGCGATATCAGCACGACCGACCGGCCCGCGAAGAGCTCACGCACTGCCGCAAACAGCTCAGCCTCGGCCCGCGGGTCGAGGGAGGCGGTCGGTTCGTCGAGTATGACGAGCTCGGCGTCACGGAAGAATGCCCGGGCGAGCGCCACCCGCTGCCACTGCCCCGTGGAGAGGTCGCTACCCCCGAAGAACTGCGGACCGAGGTAGGTGTCGTAGCCGTGAGGAAGGGCTTCCAGGAACTTTGACGCACCGGAGCGAGCCGCCGCCAACCGGACAGCCGCCTCGTCGTCGCTCCATTCCCAGCGGCCCATTGCGATGTTCTCTCGCGCCGAGAGGAAGTAGTGCACGAAATCCTGGAACAGCACCGCCACCCGCTTGCGCACCTCGGTGATGTCCATTGCGGCCATGTCCTGGCCGTCCCAGCTGACGCACCCCTCCTGCGGCGCGTATAGGCCACCCAGGATCTTGGCCAGGGTCGTCTTGCCCGAGCCGTTCTCCCCGACCAGCGCCACTACCTCGCCCGGGCCGATGTCCATGTCGACGCCCCTCAAGCTCGGTTCCTGCCGGCTCGGGTAAGTAAAGGTCAGGTCCCTTACCCTTAGCTGGCCGATCCGGCTGGGAGGGGGTGCCGAGCCCACGAACTGGCTCGTCCCAGGCGCCAGTTCGACCTTCACGAAGTTGTTGAAGTCCTGGATGAAAAGGGAGCTCTCGTAGAGCTGGCCAATGCCGGACGCGAGGCCCTGCATCTGCGTGCCCATCAGGATCAGTGCGCCGGCCGCCGCGCCGGCACCGGCGAGCGAGACGCGGCCGTCCGACACGAACCAGATGAGCAGGCCGAGCACCCCTCCAGAAACGACTGCGGTGACACCCCCACCCACCACCCCCTGCACCGAACGCCGCCGGACTAGACGGCGCAATGCCTGGATGCGCCGCTCGTAGAGCACAGCGAAGCGGGACCTCAGGAACCGGCCCAGCTCGTAGGCCCGAATCTCCTTCGCCGGATCCTTGTCCACTAGCAGCATCTGGATGTAGGTTCGTTCCCGGTCCGTCGGCGTCTGGTCGATCGCAAACTGGTAGAGGGCGCGGCCGACCCGCATGCTGGACAGGGTGACCGGCACCGCGGCCACCAGGGCGAGCACGAAGAAGAGCGGCTCAATCACCGCCAGGACGATACCGATGGCCACCACGCCGGAGATCGCCGTGCCGAGCGCGAGCAGCCCCGTGGTCATCTGTAACGGGCGGATGCTGGCATTGACGATCGCCCGCTGGAGCCGGTCATGGAAGGCCGGGTCCTCGAAACGCGCCAGGTCAGCCCGGCTAGCGGTGTCCACTACCTGCTGCATCGCCGAGCGGGCCACGAGCTCGGCCAGGAGCCGCTGCACCTCGGCCCGGACGATGCCCGCGACAGAGGCCACCCCCAGCGCCACCACGAGCAGGACAATGGAGGGGATGACGGAGGAGAAGTCCTTCGAGCTGTTGTCGGCGAGCAGCTTCGTCAACAGGCCCTTGGCGACGAGCACCTGGACCGCCAGTGCCAAACTGCCCACGACCTGGAGGGCCACGTTGAGCGCGAGCTGGCCGGGAGCGGCGCTCCAGACCAGGCGGAACGCCCCCACCAACAAGCCGGGGACCTGGCGGGCGTTCCTCCCCACGGTGGGGTGGTATAGCTCGATCACGTCGAAGCTGGCAGAGCTCGTCCCCGCGTCCTCGTCGGCCATCGCGCGAGGCTACCTACCGACGAGGGAACCCCTGGGGGGGTCCTCCCCCTTTGATGGGTCCCGCAGGTGCCTTAAGCTGTTCTCAGGTTCCGTAGCCAGAGACCGGAGTACAGATCCGGTCGGTGCGGTCGCTGCGGGATCTTAGGGCTCCGGCTACCAGGCCGGTGCTGCGCGAGAACGGAGATACCATGAACGACACATCGAAATCCCACGAGGAGTACACTCCGCCTGCCATCGAGGTGAAGGGGTCCGTAAACGAGTTGACCCAAGCTGGGAGCCTATCCGGGGCCTTGGACCACGTGTACCCCGAAGGGGATCCCAGCAGGAACGACCTTTTCTCCTAAAGCGGGTAGCCACCCCTGCCCGCTCGGCAAAAGAGCGGATAGGGGTGGTTGTACGTCCGCACTTCGGGCTCACGCTCGTCGGCTGCGTCGTTGGTAGGAAGGTATGACGCGGGCAGGATCGCGCGTATGATACGGGCCGTTGTGGACGTCTCCTTTTACCGGATGACGCCGTTTGAGGTCGCCTCAGGATGGCTGTTCGGTGAGGTCCCGGATGCGCGGCCCGCAGGTAAGGCTGCGCCCACGGACACGGCTGGTGCCAGCCCGACGCAGGTCCTGGAGTCCATGCTTGCTCCGGCGCTCGCCCGCCCCCCGTGTGTCGTCGCGTTCTCGGGTGGTCGCGACTCGTCCGCCCTACTGGCTGTCGCGAGCAGGCTTGCTGCCCGTGAGGGGTTCGAGCCTCCTGTGGCAGCCACCCTTCGCTACCCGGGAGAGCACGAGGCTCATGAGGATCAGTGGCAGGAGCTGGTAGTACGCCACCTCGGCATCAGCAACTGGGAGAAGCTCCCGGCCGCCGATTCCGCCGACCTGCTCGGCCCGGTCGCCTCCTGCGAACTGAGACGCCACGGGCTGCTTTGGCCGCCCGCCCACCACACGGAAGTGCCGTTGTACGCCCTGGCTGCCGGCGGCACCCTGGTCAACGGCGAGGGGGGCGACGAAGTGCTCGGGGCGCACCGGGTCACGCCGCTCGCGCGGGCGCTCGCCGGGCGGTTCCCGAAAAACCGCTCGGAAGCGGCCGAGACGGCGCTGATGCTCGCTTCCCGCCCCGTCCGTCAGCGCGCCGACTTCGCCAAGCTCAGTGCCCAGGTGGCCAAGAGCTGGCTCCGACCGGAGGCACAGGAGCATTTCGCCACCGCGGCGGCCGCAGACAAAGCCGCTCAGCCCCTCCACTGGGGCGCCAGCCTGCGTCGCCTGCCACGCACGCGGGCCTGGAACCTCGGCTTTCACAACCAGGACCTTCGCGCTGCGGCCGACGGAATCACGGTCCTTCGACCGCTCCAAGACGCCCGGTTCCTGGCCGCCCTCTCGCGGAGCGCACCCCCCTGGGGCTTCGCCGACCGCGACACGGCGATGCGGGTGCTGTTCGCATCGTTCCTGCCGGACGAGTTGCTCACAAGGCCGACCAAGGCTTCGTTCAACCGGGTGGTTTTCGGCGAGCATAGCCGCGCCTTCGTCTCGCGCTTGGACCGGTGGCGGGGTGCCCAGCAACCTCGTCGATACCGAGATCTTGCGTCGGGTCTGGACGGCTCCCAAAGCGAATGCCCTCAGCTTCGCTTTGTTGCAGTCGGCTTGGCTGGCCGAGCAGGGCCCCGCACGCCCGGCCGAGCGGGTACCACGGCTATGAGGCGACAATTCACGTCTTCCGGTCAACCTTGGTTGATCCGCTGTAATGCGTGAAAGACCGCGGTGATGCGCGGGCTGAGCCCGCGCCAAACTGGCCCGCCCCGCCCGTGCGACGACCTCCTCATCGCCGACAAGGGGCCGGGTAGTGTCGCGTTGCGCGTCACGAACCGGCGTCTACTTCGAGCTCGACCGTTCGGCCACCGAGATCGTCAGGCTGGTCCAGCGGTGCGGGCCGGCTGAGGCCGTCGAGGTGTTGGCAGCGCGCCATGGCCGGCCCACCCACGAAATCCAAGCAGACGTCGACCGGGTGCTCCACACCCTTCAGCACACGTTGCTCCCGGCGACAGCGCGCCCCCGGCTCCCGACGTGGTGCGGCAGCGCGGCCGTCGCACTGAGGTGGTCACGGCTCCCGCTTTCGGCCAAGGTTGCTACCGTCTACGCGAGCGGGCTCGTGGTAACCCGTCGAGGCTCTTCTCTATCTCGGCCGTATCGACCGCGTGACCCGCTGGCTCGGCGCACCTCTTTTGGACTCCTCCGAGCTCGAGGATCTCCCGCCTTTCGACCCGGTGTCGCTCAGCAGCCCAGAAAGGACGCTACTGGGCGCCTTAGCTTCGGTACAGCGGCGCTGGCTTTTCGATGCGACCTGCCTACGGCGGGCGCTCGCCGCCGGGTGGATCCTGCGACGTCGCCGGCCCAGGCTCTGTCTCGGCCTCACCGATGCCGAAGGCGCACTGGCCCACGCTTGGCTGGTTGTGGAGGGCCACACGATCGACGGGCTGCCAGGGGCACCTGTTTTCAAGCGCGTCGTGGCACCCGTGGCAGCTGGCAGCGGTAATCACATATGAGGGGACGACTACTGAGATGAGCACGGCCTCCGGGGCCGGCGACGGTGTTGGCCGCCCGGCTAGAAGCAACGTCGGTGCCGTACAAAAGGTGTACCGCTGCGCCGGCTTGCTGGTCAGCTCCCCGCTCCCGCTGGCGGCACCGGTGGTGGACGGGCCGGCGGACGTCGAGCTCGTCGAAGGCGAAGCCCGTGCCGTACCGCCCGAGCGGCCCTCGGTGGATCTCATCGCCGAGCGGGCAACCGACGGGGCAACCTGGTACACGTTCGCTCGGCTGGAGGACAAGGTCATTGGCCGCTTCTACGGCCTGGTTGACTTCGAGGTCGACGCCGACCGCCGGCGGGTCACCTACCACAGGGACCCCTCACTCGACCCCGAGCTCGTCGCCATCCTGGTCAACGGGAGCTTGGTGGCCTACCTACTGGCCGCGGGCGGTCGTCTCGTCCTCCATGCGAGCGCAGTAGAGGTAGACGCCGCGGCCCTTGCGTTCCTCGGGCCGAGCGGGCAGGGCAAGACGACCGCGGCGACGCTGCTCTGTGCGGCCGGGTACCCCCTGGTGAGCGACGACTTGCTCCCCGTCGACCCCGGCCCGGACGAGGTGACCTGCGTCCCGGGCGGGGTCGAGCTGCGGGTTCGGGAGAAGGTCAGCCAGCTTGTAGACCGTTTCCCCGCCGGCACCTCCTCCAGGCGCACCGCCGACGAACGCCACGCCCTGGCACCCGGGCTGACCCTCGCCGAACGGCTCCCGCTGCGGGTGGTAGTGGTACCGTTGCCCGACAGGCAGACGGACAAGGTCAGCGCTCGCCGGCTTCCGCCAGGCGAAGCGGCCATGGTGCTGACCCGCTGCCAGCGCATCGAGGGCTGGGTCTCGCCCGCTGCGCTCCGGGCTCAATTCGAAGCCGTGGTTGCGGTCGTGGAGACCGTACCCGTACTGGAGGTGAACGTCCCTTGGGGGCCGCCGTTCGCGGAGGGCATCGCGGACGAGCTCGTGGCAGCCGCCGGGAACTTCGCGTAGCGTAAGTTGCTCCACTTTGGTGTGTATTCCGCACCCAACCTCTCCCAAATTCGAGAGTTAGGAACTCAAAATCCTGGAAGAGCATGGCCGCGTTTGCGTACCTGCGTAATATCGGTGCCCGCCAGGTCCTGGCCGTCCCAGGTGATGCAGCGCTCTTGGGGGAGGTAGAGCCCGGTCAGGAGTTTGGACTGGGTCGTCTTGCCCGAGCGGTTCTCCCCGACCAGGGCCACGACCTAGCCGGCGCCTAGCTCAATGTTCAAATCTCTCAGGCTCGGTTGCTGACGGCTCGGGTAAGTAGTAAAGGTTAGGTTGCGCACGCTCAGCTGGCCGATGTGGGCCGGGAGCCGCGCGGTGCCGGTGAACTGACTGGTCCCGGGGGCCGGGTCCACCTGTACGAAATTCTTGAAGTCCTGGATGAAAGGGCGCTCTCGTACAGCTGGCCGACCCCGCCGGCCAGGCCCCGGAGCTGGGTTCCGAGCAGGATGAGGGCAGCGGCGCCGGCACCAGCATCGAAAGTGACGGCGGCCGCAGCCTCTTCGCTCAGCGAGCCGGGCTCGTTTACTCCCGGTTCCGTCGCTGGCATGCCTTCCTCGTCAACCACCGTCCGCGAGGCTACCCAGCCGGGCTGTCGGACCAGGTTCCAGGGTCTTCCTGTCCGGCGGGGCCAGGGCACGGCCATATACTCAGGCCCGTGCTGGTGGTCCAGGAACGGCGCCGCTTTTACCGGGAGTCGATGACCGCCTTTCTGCGCCGTCAACTGGGCACGACGGACGTTGGGGACGGTGTGGCCGATGCCGGCGGTTTGATGGCCGCGGCCGAGCGGGGACGGCTCGACCACGCGGTGATCGAGGTAGATGGTGTGCCTTGGGACGTTGGCGCCCTGGCTGCGTATTTGCGGCGCCGGCACCAGGACATCCACCTGATCGGGCTGACGACTTCGAGCCGCCCGGCCCGGCCCGAGGGCATCGCCCTCGTCCCCCGGAACGCCCCGCCCGACCAGGTCGCCAAGCTGGTAGAGCCTGACGCCGTCCGGGCCACGCCATTTGTCCTCAGCGTGGCCACCGGCAATGGCAATGGCCCTCTCACGGACCAGCAGTTACGCGTCCTCGCCCTGCTCAGCCTGGGTCTGCCGGTAGCGGGTGTGGCGGCCCGGCTCGGCCTGTCAGAGAGGGGCGTCGCCAAGTCGAAGATGGCAATATTCGCAAAGCTCGGCGCCCAGAGCCAGGCTCAGGCCGTAGCCACCGCGCTCGCCACCGGTCTGCTCGGCCCGTCCACCAGCCCCCAGCAGTCGTGAGCAGTCCCCACCAGACATGAAGAGGCCACCAGACAGGAAGAGAGCTGTCTACCGGAGCCCGGCAGTAAGGGCGAACGTTTATCGCAGCGACCTGCCAAAGGTGGTTACTGTCCACGACAACCGCTTCGTCGCCCCTGGACTGCTGGAGGCGCTGGCCGGACGGGCCGAAGTGGTGGCCGACAGTGCCTACGGCGCAGCCGCCTTGCGGCTGGCTGACCTGATCACCCCGGATGTGGTTGTCGCCGGTGAACTTCTCGGGGACGGGCTCATCGACCACTTCCTGGTGGACCTCGTGCGGGTCGGCGCCCGGGTGTTGCTCCTGGTCGACGACCTTCATGCTGAGCGAGTGCTCGACCTCGTGGGCCGCGGTCTGTCAGGAGTGTGCACTACCGATTTCGGCCTGGCCGCGGTCGCAGATGCGGTGCTGGATGTGGCTGCCGGCGGTGTGGCGCTGCCGCCTTTGCTGATGGCGGCCGTAGTGACGCAGTGGCGCTCAGGATGGAGCGGCGGCACCCCGGGCGTTGACGAACACTTCACCCTGCGAGAAATGGAGGTCCTCAACGCCACGGCGGACGGCCTCTCCACGAAGGCGACGGCTCGCCTGCTCGGGGTCGCCGTGAAAACAGTGGAAAACCACAAGACTAGAGTCTTCGCCAAGTTGGGTGTCCACAGCCAGGCGCAGCTCATGGCCGAACGAACGGCTCCACGGTGATTCATGCCTTACGCTGGAGGGACCATGGCCCCCGAAGCTGAAGACCGACCGCAGGCTGGGCTCGAGTTCTCGCCAGACAAGCGGCTGGGCCTGGACGCGGAGCGAGCGGTGTGGCGGCAAGTTGGCGACGAGGTTGTGATCCTCGATGTGCCAACGGCAACTTACCTGACGCTCAACTCGTCAGCCGTGACCTTGTGGAAGCAGCTGGAGGAGGGGGCTAGCCCCGCAGACCTGGCGGCCGAACTTGTTTCCACCTATGCCATCACCGAAGAGAAGGCAGCGCGGGACGTCCGGAAATTTCTCGACGCGCTCCGCGAGCGTTCCCTGATCCTGCCGGCGCAATGACCCGCGGGGCAGGAGCGCTCCGGCCGTGGGCCGGCGGTCCCAATCCCCTCGGGCTTACTGAGCTCGATGTGGCCAGCGGCACCGTCCTCGGGACGATCGAGCCACCCCGATGGCCTCGAGTGGAGGGCCGACCTCTTCAGGTGCTGTTCGGCGAGGCCAGGGCGCTCCTGCAGCGCGGGCCCTGCATTGTGGCCTTCTCGGGCGGCCGCGATTCCTCGGCCGTGCTGGCGACGCTGTTGCACGTGGCGCGCCAGGACGGGTTCGACGACCCGGCTGCGGTCACCGCCCGCTGGCCGGGCGTGGCGGCCGCTGACGAGTCGGAGTGGCAGGAACACGTGGCGCGCGAACTCAGGCGTCCGGCGTTGGGAGATCCTTACGCCCGGGACGGACTTCGACCTGCTCGGCCCGCTGGCCAAGGAGCTGCTCCGCGACCACGGACTGTTGTGGCCGGCGCCTACAGCGGCCCTTATGCCGATGATCGAAGCGGCCGGGGCGGGCGTCCTCGTGACGGGGCAAGGAGGCGACGAGGTGTTCGGGGCCTGGGCGATGGCCGAGGCCTGGGAGCGGGCCCGCAAAGGTCGTGATCTGCGCTCGTCACTTCGCCCGGTCGTCGGCGCGGCCTTGCCGCGACCCGTGCGGCGGCGGCGCTCCCTCGAGCGGGCCAGCCCCTATCAGCGTTGGTTGACCGCCGACGCGAGCGCCATCCAGCGGGAAGCGCTGGCTACTGAAACGCTCGCAGTGGCCCCGCTCTGGTGGCCGAATTACCTTCGTGAGGTAAGTTCGGAGCGCGGTCTGTCCCTCGGGACGAAAACCCAAATGCTCCTTTGTGCGTGCAGGGGCGGCTCGTTTGCCGCCCCATTACTGGCCCCCGCTTTTCTGGCCGCGCTGGCTCGGTGGGGCGGGCGGCTCGGCCTCGGGGGCAGGACAGCTGCTATGAAAGCCGTGTTCTCGCCGTTGCTCGACGACGCCATCTTGAGCCGACGCTCGAAGGCCACCTTCGGGGACGTGTTCTGGGGACCTGAAAGTCGTCAGTTCGCGAAGGACTGGGACGGTAAGGGCCTCGACCCCCGCTGGGTGGACGCTGTTGCGCTTCGCGCCGCCTGGCTAGAACCAAAGCCGGTGTACGGAGCTGCTCTTCCCTTGCAGGCGGCGTGGCTGGCCAGGCAAGAGCGAAGCACCGGTTCGACCACCCCTGGGGGAATCCTCCCCCTGTGACGGTGCCGCCGACCGTTTTACACTGAACGTGGCCCACCCGTGACCAACTGCTAAAAGAGAGGCGGACGAATGAGCGAGAAAACGTACGAAGAGCCGGAGATACGAGTGGTTGGCGAGGTAACCGAACTCACCCAGATGGCCAAGCCGGGCCCGGACTTCGATTTCCCCTTCTCAAGCGAGGGCAACACGAGTCGGTTCCCTCACCTGAGCTGAAGTCGGTTCAAGGTTCGTCCTGGACGCTGGCTCAGCCTTGCCCGGGCTGGCGAGCGCGTGACTATTCATCGTTACGGCGGCTTCCTCGTCAGTTGACCTCCCGAGTTGGCTGCCGCGGGTCGGTGCCTTGCCCTCCGTTTCGGGCCAGAAGTGGGAGATCGTAGAGGGCGACGCCCGTCCGGTCCCGAACCGCGACCCTCAGAAGATGTCGTCGCGGAACGGATAGTAGACGGGGGTGGCCTGGCACACCTTTGCCCGTTGACGGGACGTGGTTGTCGGGCGTTTCTACAGGTTTGGGCGATTTCGAGATCGCCGACCCGCTAGGAGAGAGCCGCACCCGGAGAGTTACGTTTTATCGGGCCCCGACCACGCCCATCGGGTTCATTGCGATCCTTTTTGCCGGGACCATCCTCGCCTACCTGCTTTGTGCTGACGGGCGCCTGGTACTCCATGCCAGCGCCGTCGAGGTGGCTGGGACGGCCTTGGCGTTCATCGGCCAGAGCGGGCAGGGAAAACAACCATGGCCACACTGCTTTCCGCGGCGGGCTACCCGCTTGTAGCCGACGACCTCCTGCCTGTCGAACTGCAAGGCGACGACGTGATGTGCGTCCCGGTCGGGACTGAACTGCGGGTGCGGGAGAAAGTGGAGACGCTGTTGGAACGGTTCGACCCTCGGACCACGCGCCGCCTTACGGTGGACGAGCGTCATGCCGTGGCCCCCCAGACCACTGGGGCTAAAAAGTTGCCGCTGGCAGCCATCGTTGTGCCCTGGCCCGATCGAGAGGTGGGCGAAGTGACCGCTCGCCGCCTGGCGGCCGGGGATGCAGCCGTAACGCTGGCGCGCTGCCAACGGGTCGAGTGCTGGTCTTCGCCCTCGATGCTGCGAACGCAGTTCGAAGCTATTAGCACCGTCGTCCGGTCTGTACCCGTGCTCATGATGCGTGTCCCCTGGAGCCCCCCCTTTTCGCGAATCCTTGGCCAACGACGTGCTCTCGGCTTCAGGCCACGGACCGACGGTGGTGGCATCACTGGCGGACGGATGACTTGCGTCCCCGTCAGCGGCGCGGTCGTCGGGACGGCCCGATTATTAACAGCTGAAGAATATCGTCCAAAATCGGGGATTATGCCCCGGAAACCGCTAAAGTGCAGCTTGACTTTCACCAGTAGCCGGAATTAATGAAAGCTTAACGTGGAAAAAGCGTCTGTTCCACCAGGGCAAAAATTATGTGACCGGCAACCAGCTGGAGCTCCTGCACTTTGGCCGTTTCTGCCGCCGGCATGGCCACGACGTGATCGGCGCCCGCCATGTCCCGGGGGTCGCTCCCGGTAAGTGCCACCGTGGTGATCTCGATGGACCGGGCCACGTTTAGTGCCTGGACAACGTTTTTTGAACGCCCTGACGTCGAAATGCCGAACAGCACATCTCCGGGCCGGCCCAGAGCCTGTACCTGACGAGCAAAAACGCTGTCGTAACCGTAGTCATTGCCGATTGACGTCAAAACTGACGTGTCGACGGTTAATGCGATCCCGGCGGCCGGCCCCGATCGTAGTTCTGCCGCCCAACCAGCTCTGCGGCCAGGTGCTGAGCGTCGGCCGCAGAACCGCCATTGCCACAAAACAGGACCTTTCCACCGCTGCGGAGGCAGCCGACGACAACTCCCGCAACCCGGACCATCGTGCCGACGTTGTCTTCAGAGGCCAGCTGGGACAGGGCGGCCTGTAGTTTGGCCACCTCATTGGCGGCGAACTCCGTGGCGCCGTCGGGCGCGGCCGTAGCCACGGCCGTGCCCGGCTGGCTCAGGTCAATATCGCTCGTCACGGGTGCCTCCTTGTTGGTTAAACCACTTTAAACGCCCCCGCAGCGCCCGCCTGGCTCATACCCTCGTTTGGGGTGGTTTGAAAAGGGTATACCCAAGGGGCTGCGGCATCACACACAGCGAGGAGTCTCTTCTGACCCTGGAGCTTATGAACCCCAACGAAAATCACCGGGATGGACGGTTGCCCACAATGCGGCCAAGGCCCGATGGAGTAGGCCGTCGCCCGATTGCTACGAGCCGCCGACAAATCACACTCATGTCAGTACGGCTGGATAACCTGTCGGAGGAGGAAGCGGCCGAGCACGTAGTTTCAGCCGCTCAACGTGGTGAAGGCGGACGGCTAGTCAACCCGAATGTCGACGTAATGCGACAAGTTACGACGG
This sequence comes from uncultured Acidimicrobiaceae bacterium, assembly GCA_963750465.1. Classification (GTDB taxonomy): domain Bacteria; phylum Actinomycetota; class Acidimicrobiia; order Acidimicrobiales; family Palsa-688; genus Fen-671. The sequence goes on along the minus strand of CAVVRE010000037.1, from coordinate 40,016 downwards.
ACCGTAGCCTCGATCCTCTTCTGGAGCGCGCCGATCTCGTACTTCCTGACGGTATGCCCCTTTTGTGGGCCGCCCGTCTTCAGGGTAGCCCGTTGAAAGAACGAGTGCCCGTATCAGAGGCGATCAGCACGTTCTGTGGCAAGGCGTCACAGAGGGGGGTCGCGGTCTTCTTGCTCGGCGGCTCGCCTGGGACAGCTGAGCGAGCGGCGAAGGTGCTAAAGGACCGCTGCCCGGGGCTCACGGTCAGGTACTCTTGCCCTCCATTTGGGTTCGAGCATGACCAAGAGGAGATGGACCGGATCTTCAAAACACTCGAGGAAGCCACGCCGGGCATAGTTTTCTGCGCCTTTGGTTTCCCCAAGCAGGAACGGCTAATGGAGGTACTGAGCGATCGCTTTCCGGCCACGTGGTTCGTCGGGTCCGGCGGGACTTTCAGCATGATCGCCGGCGACATGCCCAAGGCGCCAGCGTGGATGCGAGATAACGGCCTCGAATGGCTTCACCGCTTGCGCCTGGAGCCTCGAAGGCTCTTCGAACGGTATATCGTGCATGACCTCCCGTTCGCCTGCCGCATGCTTGCTGCTAGCGCCGTCTCGAGGGTCGCTCATGCGGGCGCTGGCGGCTACCGCGATGCCGATGGCGACGAGGCAACTTGAGAGCTCCTGCTGACCTCCGCCTTGGCGACGCTCCTGAGCACGTCCAGTCGACGAGGGGTATAGTGCGGGCGAGGACGCCGCTCCGAATAAGTTTTGCGGGTGGTGGCACCGACGTTTCGCCGTTCCCGGAAACTGAGGGTGGAGCCGTCCTGAGTGCCACCATCGACCGTTACGTGCTCGGGTCGCTGGCTGTTCACGCCGACAGCCACCTGAGCATCGAGTCGCGGGACTACGGCGTCAGCGTGCAGCTGGCGCCGAGCGAGGGTTTCGAGTTGGATGGCAACCTCGACCTGGTGAAGGCAGTTCTGCGGCGGGGGTGGCGCGAGGGCCCGCATGGGTACGGGATCATCCTCTCTTCGTCCGTACCGCCCGGGTCGGGACTGGGGGCTTCGTCTGCCATGGTGGTCACGGTCGTGGCCATGCTCAACGAGTATTACGGGATGCCGATGGGTGAGTACGAAGTCGCTCACCTGGCCTCAGTAATCGAACGCGAGGACATGCAAATAGCAGGAGGCCAGCAGGACTATTATGCGGCCGCCTTCGGCGGTTTCAACTACATCGAGTTCGGCAAGCAAGTCGTAGTCAACCCACTGCGCGTGCGCGACTACATTCTCGGCGAGCTCGAGATGAACCTCATCCTGTGCTTTACGGGTGGGACCCGGCGGTCGGACCACATCATCGCCGACCAGTCGGCCCGGTACACGCGTTCTGAGGGCGACGCCATAGATGGCCTGCGCCAGCAAAAGGAGCTGGTCCTGGCCATGAAGGCCGCCTGCTGAAGGGCCGGCTCGATGATTTCGGCTGGCTTCTGGGCCAGGCCTGGCAAGCCAAGAAAAAGATGTCGCCCCGGATCACCACTCCTCTAATCGATGAGATCTATGAGGTGGCTCTGCAGAATGGTGCGGCCGGGGGAAAGGTGACCGGGGCCGGCGGCGGCGGCTTCATGTTGCTCTACGTCGACTTTGAGAACCGGCCCCGCGTGGCCGAGGCACTTGAGCGGCTTGGCGTCACGGCGACCGGCTTGACTTTCGCGCCGCTCGGCGTGCGGGCCTGGAAGCGCTAAAGCGCTCCGTCCCGAGCTCCTGCACCAGCATCTCCAGCACGATGGGTGCGTTCGATGCCGTCTTCCTCGACCGGGACGGGACGATCAACGTCAAGGCCCCCGATGGGTCTTATGTCTGCACGCCGTCGCAACTGCGGTTGCTCCCGCGCGCAGGGAGTGCGATACGAACGCTGAATGAGGCCGGGACCGTGGTCCTCGTCGTAACCAACCAGCGCGGGGTGGCGTCTCAGACGCTGAGCCTGGACGACGTCCACGAGGTGCACAGGGCGCTGACGGCTCGGTTGCGGCGTTTCGGCGCCAGAGTAGATGGGTTTTATGTCTGTCCCCACGCTGACGGTAGCTGTAGGTGCCGAAAGCCGGCACCAGGGCTCTTGTACCAGGCGGGCCGCGACCACCCGGACCTCCGTCTCGAGCGCACAGTGATGATCGGCGACAGCGAAACCGACGTCGCCGCCGCCCACGCCGTTGGCGCCTGCGCCATCAGGCTGGGGCCCGAGGGCACCAAGTCTGCGGCCAGCCAGGTCTACCGCGACCTTTTGTCGGCCGTAAGAGCACTTGTTAGTTCGGCGGACGAACGACCGGGGGCTGGCGGCGCAACTGCGCCATGCAATGCCGGGTTTCGGACAGGTTAATTCGCGCTCCCACTTGATAAGGACCCGTTGAGCCGGGGTACACTCAATTCGGCGCTCAACGGCATGTGTGTTGAGTGGTTACACCTAGGTAAATTTTCAGCGCCCCGCAGAAGTTGCTCCATGTTCCCGAGGTATGAAGACCACGTGAGCAATATGTGAAGGTTCTGTGAAGATATTTCTTCCGCTAGGTCTGGACAATTTAAACTGTGACTTTTCTTTTGTATTCATTCTCTAATCTGTTTACGACCCGGCGGGGGCGGTCCCGCTGATGGCGGGTTCAGGGTCGCGTTCGGGGACGCTGGGACTAGATCGCGACCTGGGGGCGACAAACGGCCGTTCGGTCGACCTGACCCTTTCGCCGCCGGACCTTCCCGTCGTCAGCCCTGTCTCCCCGGCGAGGCGCGGGCAGTCATTGGTCGTCATTACCGACGCCGTGAGCCTGGCTCTCGCCTTCGCCCTCGGCTCCCTGGCCCGGCAACCGCTTGGCCGCAGAGAGGGCCCCGGTCCCACCGCGAGCCTTCTTCATGAGCTGCCTTACATCAGCCTGTACATCCTGGCCTTGGCCGCCTATGGCCTGTACCGGCGGGACGGCCGGCGCTTACGGCCAAGCTCGTTCCTGGACATCGGCCCCCGCGGTCATGCGCTGGCGCTGGGTGCGATACTGACATTGGCGGTTTCGGACTTTGTTCATCGGCTCGCCGGAGCCCCGAAGATCGGCTGGGTGGAAGTTGTATTCATGACGGCGCCCGCGGTTGTCCTGGTCCCGATGGGCCGCGGTCTGGTCTCGCTGGCCTTGAGGGGCCACGAGGCGCAAAGGTCGCGCGTCGTGATCGTCGGTTCCGGGATTGTGGCGACGTCACTGGCGAGACGGATGGGCCGCTTTCCCGATATAAAGTTGCTCGGTTTCGTCGACGATGACCCTCGCCAGCCTGAGGCCGAACTGCTCAGCACCTACCTCGGTCCCATCGCCAACCTCCCGTCGGTCTGCGATAATTTGCAGGTCGACCGGGTGCTCGTGGCCTTCTCCAAGAGCCCGCCCACGTGGGTGACCGAGGTGCTCCGCCAGCTCGACGCCCGGGTGCGTATCAGTGTCGTCCCCCGACTCTTCGAGCTGGTGACGTGGCAGTCCCAGATGGAGGAGCTGCACGGTCTGACAGTCATGGACATCGCCCCACCCCGGCTCGGCTTCTTGAACCGTGCGGCCAAGCGTTGTCTCGACATCGTCGGAAGTACTCTCCTGCTGGTCGCCCTGTCGCCCGTGATGACCGTCGTCGCCATCGCCATCAAATTAACCTCCGCCGGGCCGATGTTTTTCCGTCAGGACAGGGTCGGGTACAAAGGGGCCACCTTCAAAATGGTGAAGTTCCGGACGATGAACGTCGGAGCCGACGTCGTGAAGTTGGACCTACGGAGCCACAACGACGTCGATGGGCCACTTTTCAAACTGCACGACGACCACCGGGTGACCGGGATCGGCCGGTTCTTGCGTCGCACGAGCCTCGACGAATTACCTCAACTCATCAATGTCCTCCTCGGCAAGATGTCTCTTGTGGGGCCGCGGCCGTTCGTGCCCGACGAGTCCGCCGGCATCGAGGGCTGGGCGGCGCGTCGCTTCGACGTCCGGCCCGGCATGACCGGCCTGTGGCAGACATCGGGGCGGAGCGACTTACCATTCGACGAACTTCGGCAGCTCGACTACGCCTATGTTGCGTCGTGGTCACTCTGGTGGGATTTGAAGATCCTCTGGTCTACACCTGGAAGTGTCCTGCGCAAGCACGGGGCGTACTGAGATCGGCCGGCCGGAATATCAAGCCGGCCGGACGGAATATCTAACCCTGGGGCGGGTTGACAGTTTGCAGGCTCGACCACGGCAGGTCGGCCACCACCTTGTACTCGGGTAGGCCCTCCCAGCTCGCAGTTATGGGGTCGGTCCCAGCATTACCTTCCTCGGCCCAGTCACTTGGTTGTTCAGCCTCCAGCATGACGGCCCCGGCGTAGTCCGTGACCACTGCGCCGTAGCGCTGCAGGGCGGTAAAAACCATCTGGGCGAAAGGAGTTAGGCCGCCTGGCATGGCCAGGTCGGCCGGGAAACGGAACCACTGCCCTTCGGCTGGCTGGCCGGGCTCGGACCCGCAGTCGTGGCGGTCGGCGGGGTAGACGTACTCGTTGCAACGCGGGATCTGGATGGCGATGGCGTGGTCGATCTGCCCCGACGCGACGTCCGCTTCTGTTATGGCCGTCGCCAGGTAGCTGATCCCCGTAGCCGACATCCCATAGGGGTACGGGAAGACCCCCGTCGAATTGCCCATGTTGAGCTTCCCGCCCCAACACGCGGAGTATGTTCCGTCGGAGTTCTTCGTCGCTCTCCACAGTTCCCAATCCGCCCCGCTCGAGGGCTGGTAAACAATGAGGGGGTTGTCGCTCGAGCCGATCAGGGTGGCGAACGGCGGGATAGGGATGTCGCTGCCGGTGTTGGGGACAAAATTGTTGCAACCCGACAAGACAGATACGGGGACACCGGGTTGGTTGGCCGGGACACGGTAGATAGGCAGGCTGTTGACGCCGACCGAACCATAATCTTGTGTGTAGTCCGACACAATGTCCGAGGCGAACCTGGACGAGGCGGACAGGAGAGGCCAGTTCGCCACGTCCGGTTTGGAAAAGATACTGCTTCGCCACAAGGTGGTGGGAGCGACGTATGTGGGCCGGCGATAATTCACCGTGGTCTGGGTGGCACTTGTCGTGCTGGACGGCGACGCGGCCGACGTAGGCGGGCTGGCCTTATGACTGGAACCACACGCAGTGATGAGTGAACCACAAAGCACGCCCACGCCCGCCAGTGCGAGCGACCGGAAAATTCCCGCTCGTCGGTTGGACAAACCACATTGGTCGACACCGCCACGGTCGAGCACAGGTCAGTTTACCCCGAGTTTCAAGAGATTCCGGTGGTCCCTTCAGGCATCGAGGTTGATGGTCGGTTCGACGGGGAGGCTAAGGTGCAACGGCGCCAACTCCCGTCGGTTGGCCTGCAGTAGTGGTGCCCGCTGCCGGACGTAGGCTGGCACCCGCAATTTGCTGGTGTAGGGAATGGCGAGGACGCCGAGCCAGGTCCAGAGCAAGGTGTTGGGCAGCGCTTCGCTGAACGGGGCGAGGTTGGCTATCACCAGGAAGCACAGGACTATGGCGACGCCGCCTATCCTCCAGGGGTCTCGCCACCTCCAGTCCTCCGGGGGTGCCCGCGACGGATCGCTTCCACGGTCAGCTCTGGACCAGGGAAAGGGAGCGAAGGCGCGCCGGAGAGCTCCGCCAAAAGCCAATAACCACAACAGCAAACCGGGTATGCCGAGCTCTGCAGCGTGAGACAGGAAAACGTTGTGGACCTCGAGGCCGATCCCCGTGATCGGGTAGTCGGCTTGTTGGCGCATGTACTGCGGTGAGACGTTGATGAAGTTCTCCCAGCCCACCCCCGTCAGAGGGTGTTCGGAGATGATCTTGAGGGCGGCCAGGTCGGTGTTCTCCCGGTCCCACACCGGAGACTGGCTTTCGGTGCGCCCGAGCGCATCGGAACGAATGCGCGGTGAAACGGCCAGGGTGGCCGCCACCGCCACGGCGCCGATAAGGAGCGCCGGGACGAGGATCCTGCGAGTCTGACGAGCCAGCAGCATGGAGACGATGACCCCGAGGAAACCGCCGATCCAAACGCTCCGGGTGAGGGTGAAAAACAACGCCCCCGCCCCAAGGACGATGGTGAGGTAACAGGCACCCCTGGCCCACTGCGAACGCCAGGAAGTGAGGGCAATCGCCGCTCCGGCCATGCCACACAAAATGCAAAAACCGTCCCCGGTGCTCTCGAGGAACGGCCCCCTCGCCCTTCCCCACTGGATCCCGAGGTTTGGGTTGGCAATGTAGCTGGGGAAGACGAACCTCCAGACGTGAAGGCCCTCCATAACCCCGGTGGCACCCAGGTAGAGCCCGATGGCGACCAAACCGACCAGCAGGGTGTTGCGCTGTTTCTCGGAGCCGAAAATCAAAGGCGCCAGTGTGAACATGGCGAAGGGGACGATCCCGAAACGGTCGAGCAGCGAGTAGAAGGCGAGGTGCCCGAAGATCGTCCCGGCAATGATGCCAGAGGCGGCCGCCCAGGTCGCGGCGCACAATAAGACCAGGTGAAGGGGGCGCAGCACGAGGCGCCTGGTGCTCACCCAGCGCGCCCCTTTGAGGACCAGGACGATCAGCGCTACGGCCAAAACCAGGCGGTCAAGCGGCAACGGTATGTGCATGAGTGACCAGTTGCCCGAGAAAAGGTCCAAAAACAAGCCGACGACGACAAGTACGGACAGGTCGACCCGGCTGAGGAGGTAGCACCCAGCCAATCCCACGATCGCCAGCGCCAGCAACGCGGCCATGTTGAGGGCCGTGGGGTGCTGGAGGAACTGGGTCAGGAAATGGAGACGATGCACCTTTTGGCGCGGCCCGCGGCGCTAGCGAGCAAAGGCGCGTGCACTGCGCCTACCCCTACGGCTGTCCAACCAAGCGGCGGCGGCTAGGCCAACGACGAGGCCTCCGACCGCTCCCAGGAGGCCGGCCGCCTCGGTGTAGGACTTGCGGTTGCTCCCGCTGTAGGTCGCCAAGCCTATCCGCTGGACCATTTGCTGCTGGACCTGGAGAGGAGGCACGGCGGCGTAGTACTGGTTCGAGTAGTTGCCACTTTCGAGCTTGTAGGTGTCGGCTTTGGTCAGCTCGGCTGCGATCTCAGAGTTCAGGTAGTCCTCGTACTTCTTACCTGCCGGGGTCAGGGGGTGGTTACCAAGCTCGCCGAGGAAGGTGTTGAGCTGGTGCTGTAGCAGGTTGTACTGCGCGGTCGCCTGTTCGTAGGCCGCGTCGGCCTTCTGGAAGGAGTTCACGATCGGAGCCAGCTGCGACTGGTTGTCGTTGGTGACCTCGGTCACCACGCTTTGGAGGGCAGTCGCACCTGCATCCGCCAGTTTGAGCGCTTCGGTCTCCGATGAAGCAGTCGCCTGGATGTCGACAATGGAGGACAGGGCGATGGGCGATGCGGACAGTGTCCCGGGCAGCGTCGTTGCATGGAGGTTTGCTTCGGCCGCGGCAATGACGTTGCTCGATGTGGCGAGCCGGGCGTAATCGCTGGCCAGCTGCTGCTCCGCTACGGCCAGCCCCGGGATCTCGTCCTGGGCCAAGCTGGAGGCGCGGCCCACGATCAGCTGGGCATCAGCCGTGTAAGTGGCAGGGTGCTTGTACCCGACGGCCGTCCCGACGAGCAACCCGATCAGGGCGCAGATGACAACCAGGACCGGATGGTTCAGGGCCGAACGACCTATCGATTCGTACCCATCAGCCTGTTCTTCGGTGTGGCCGTTGCGCTCCCAGCGGCCGTCGTCGAGCCTATCAGCGTGGTCTCGAGGGAGATCGCGGCCGTAGTCGTCGTCAGGGCGCGGTTCGGCGCCTGTCTTGTATTGAGAGCTGGGCAACAACCAAGGTTCCTAGTCTGTCATCGGAAAGGGGGCTCAAGGACCAGCCATTATCCGTACGCTGGCCCTACTTGCTCTGGATTAACTGCCGAACCAGGCACTGACCACTTCGACTATACCCAAATCGGCGCCCCGTGAACCTTAAGTGCTGGTGAGAATCGAATGACGACGGGCTGGCCGGGGACCGACCAATTTGAGAGACATCGGTTACGCTCACGGGACCATGCAAGTCCCGGACCTCGCCGAGGTGCGCCGAACGCTGCACAAAGTGCAGAAGCTAAGACAGCGCTTGCGAGGCGAGGTGGACATCGAAGCGCTGGTCGAACAGGGGCTGCAGATCGGCAGCAACGTCTATGTGGCCCCGTGGGTCCTTATAGACCCCATCGCCGCCTACTTGATCAGTATCGGCGACGGGAGCCGCCTGGCGCCCAGGGCGCACGTCCTCGCTCATGACGCCACATCCCGAGAGGCGTTGGGCTACACGAGGCTGGCGCCGGTGCGTATCGGGAACCGGGTGTTCGTGGGCGCAGACACGCTCATACTGCCAGGGGTGACCATTGGCGACGACAGCGTCATAGGGGCCGGGAGCCTCGTGAGCTCGGACATCCCGGCCGGTTCGCTCGCCGTCGGGAGGCCGGCCAAGGTGATCGGGAACAGCCGGGACTTCTTCGAGCGCCGGAGAGAGCCGGATAGAGGCCGGTCCCCGGTTTGCCCTCTCGGACGCAGCGTACACCGGAGGGTCGGGCCCGGATGCGCAGGCAGATCGAAGAAGCCGGCGAAGGGTATATTCCGTAAATTCCCCGGGCGTCATTTGCTGGGCCGTGATCTTGGCCGCGCCTGTCCGGGCGTTTCCTGATCACATTTCCATCACAACGTCCGGCTATTGTCGGTGTGCGCCGAACCTGAATTAGGCGCCTCGCCAAGGTCGCCAACGTCGCCATGGTCGCCACGATTGTGACGAATGTGACGAGACGTGTTAATCATTCGAAGTCGAGTTCGCTCCGGGGGCTGCAACTGCGTCCGTGACCGGCTGAACAGTGACAACACCCTCCCTTCTGGCTCCACTGAGCCGGGTTGCTCGCTACACAATGAGGGGTAGGAAAAAAAAGGACCCCTGCCGGAGCAAAGGAGGACCTTGCCCACAGCAACGCCCAGCGTCGTGGTGCGAGCCAGGAACAAGGAACAAACGATCGAAAGAGCACTTCATGGCCTGCGTAGCCAGACGGTTGAGACGGAGGTCATCCTGGTGGACTCGGGTTCGACCGACAGGACGGTCGAAATCGCTCGTCGCTATTGTGACCAGGTCATCTCTATCCCGGCTGAAGCCTTCACGTACGGTGGTGCCCTGAATTTGGGTGCTGAGCACGCGGGCGGCGACGTCGTTTTCGCTTTGTCGGCACACTGCGTGCCGACGAACTCACAGTGGGTCGAGGTTTCGCTGGGCGCTTACAGAGATGATGATGTAGTGGGGACATGGGGCCCACCGACCCGTCCAGACGGCACCCCCCTCAAGGACCCAGCAAAATTCAAACTGGCCGATTTGGGAGGGGACGCGACGTGGGGTTTCTCCAACCACGCCTCGTCTTGGCGCAAGGAAGTCTGGGAGCGGTTCCCGTTCGACGAGAAGCTCGTGGCGTGCGAGGACAAGGAATGGATGTGGCGTGTCCTATCCGCTGGCTACAGCCTCTACGCTGACCCCCGGCTCGTAGTGGCATCCTCACACCGGCGAGAAGCTGGCCTGCGCCCGCTCTACAAGAGGGTGCACAAGGAACATTTCGTCCTGGCCGGGATGCTGGGTTATCCACGGTTGACCCTCCCCGGTCTGGTGCAGAAGTGGTGGTCCGAGTTCCCGGACGGAAGCGCCCGGCCGAACTGGCAACGGCGCCTCAGCCCATGGCGAGCGGTCGAACTGGCAGCCGAGTACACAGGCGACCTGTCAGGCAGCAAGGTGAGGGGCGAGCTGACCCCCTCGAGCTCGGCCTGGGCGGGCATGCCACACGTCCACAGCACTGACGGCCCGCCGGCGGGGCCGGCTTAGGCCGATGGGCCTCGATAAATGGTCTCGGTGTCATTTGAACGGGAGGAGCTACTCAGCACGTCCAGGCGTTCGAGCACCGAGGCGTCGATGGCCTCGTCGAACTTGCGACCGAAATGTGCTCCCGAAGCGACCATCCCATCCAGGTCGCTAACTGTGAGCACTTCAGGGTGGGCCTGCTCGTCGGTCCAGCGGATGTACCTGGCATAACCCGGTGCAAAGGTGAGGCCCGTCGTATTGCGCAGGATGGTATGAAAGCACGCCTCGTCGGCGATGGGCACGTGTTGGAAGAACGAGGACAGTTGGTGAGGACAGGACGAGATCGCCCCTACGGCTTGGGCCGAAAGGCTCATCCACATGCTGCCGCAGTGGACGGGCACGCCCGGCCCACGGCTTCGCCTACCCCACCAAACCTGGTCCTGCTGACGAAAGCGCACGAGGTGGGGCAGCGGCGCCTCCGTCCGAGCGGTGGGGATGCGGAGCACCTTCTCGGCCAGCCGGTCAGCGCCCCTGGTCAGCTTGCTCGGGCGGTCGAAGTGCCACCAGCGGTACGAGTAGCGGCGCCGGCCCTCCGGCCAGTTGCACGACCCGTCGCTGGCGAAGAGCGGGTTTATATTGGCCCAGACGTCATAGGCAGACAGCTCGGCTTCGAGCCCGCCCAGGTGCCGGAGAGGGTAGTCCTGGCCACTGAGCATCACGACGTAGGAGCAGCCGTCGCCGATGGCGAGACCGAACATTTCTACGAACAGGTCCACCACCTGAGTGCCTCCCCAGTAGACCGCTCTCTCGGGCACGATCCGCACTCGGTCGCCGGGCAGCTGGTGGGCGTCGAACGGCGATTGCCGCTGGTCGTAGTGCAAGACGACCCTGCTCTCGGGGTCATCATCCAGCAGCCGGCGCACCAGCCGCCGGCATTGAGCGGGTTGGGTATGAGCCGCTATGCAGTAGGCCACGCTCATGGTCCGTTAGCTCCGGAGGGTGTCAGGCAGGGAACTCTACCCTCGAAGCCCTGGATGCCGGCGGGACACGCCGCTGTCCAACCCGGTCGGTCCCTCGCAGATCCCTCGGCCGGTCCCTTTCCGTCCCTCCAGATGGGCCCGGCGCGGTTTTTGAGGCGACCTTGATCGACCCGATGGAGACAACCGGGCTCCCGGGGACGGCGACGCCTCTGGAAGCCCCGGGGATTTCAGTTCCAGGCCCGTCGCCGGCCTCGGGCGATGACAAAAGACCGCCGGGATTGCGGGGGGTTGCCAGAGGCTTCAGCTGGGGGACGGCCAGTCAGCTCATTGGGGTAGCAGGCAACCTCGTCCTGACGCCGTTCATCATTCACGGGCTCGGGGTCGAGCGCTACGGGATCTTCGTACTCGTGGTGACGCTCACCGGCATGCTGACCAGTTTCGACGGCGGTATCACAGGCGCGGCCGCCCGTTACTTCGCGGTCTATGCGGGTACCGACGACAGGAAGTCGACGACCAGGCTGCTCGTCACCTTTTGCGTGCTGCTGACGGGAGTGGGGATTGTCAGCAGCATCGCCGCCTGGTTCCTGTCACCGGTGGTAGTCGGCTTCCTCCACATGTCGCCGATCTGGCGACCACAGGCCATTTTCTTGTTCCGCACCTTGGGCATCCTCGTCACGACGCTTTTCATCCACACGCTGTTCCAGCAGGTACTCAACGCCCGTCAACGCTGGGCGTGGAGCACCTTTGCCAGCCTCGCCACTTATTTGCTCTACGTCGTTGGGTTCGTCGTCGTGATCGAAACAGGAAGGGGCCTCCGGGGCGTGGCCTTCATCTTTGTGGGTCAGCAGGTGCTGGCGTCGGTGCTCATCATCCCGGTGGCCCTGCGCTACCTGGACCGGGGAGCGATAGGCCTTTTGCCCTGGAGCAAGCTGCGGTCGATCATGAGCTTCTCTGGCAAGCTGCAGGTGAGTGGCGTAGCCGGTACTGGTCGTCAGCGAAGTCGACTCGTTGGTGATCGGGGGAGCGCTCTCGGTTCGCGCCCTCGGCATCTACTCGCCTGGAGCCAACTTCGCCAACCAGCTCTCGTCCGTCGCCACCAACGCTCTCGGCCGCCGCTGTGCACTTGGGCAACGTCTTCGGGCGTACCGGAGAAGAAGGCACGTTCCGGGAGTTCAAGCGGGTCCAGCGGATGTGGGTTGTGGCCGTCACAGGCTGGACGATGGTGGCGATGGCCGCCGCTTATTTCGGCATCTTGGCCTGGCTCGGGCCCCGGTTCACGCCTGGCCGGCTGGATCGCCATCGTGCTCCTGGCCGGGGCCGCAGTGCCCCTCGTGACCGCCCTCATCGGCAGTTACATCACTGCTATCGGCAAGGCTGGAGCCTTGGCCCGTTATGGCGTCGTAAGTATGGTCGTCAATATCGCGCTCACGGTGCCACTGGTGCTGTTGGGTTCGCTCGGCGTCGTCACTGCTACTGCCATCGGCCAGCTCGTCGCCGGCGTGTACATGCTGCACGACGTGCGCCGGACGGTGCGGCCCGACCTCCCTAACCCGCTGCGCTATGTCCCATTGCTGAGAGGAGCGGCGGCGGCAGCGCTCACCCTTGGCCTTGAAGTCGTCATCCGGCCCTTCCTGCCCATCGGCGCCCTCGGGTTGCTTGGAGCCGGCGTGCCGGCGCTGGTCGGCCTAGTGACGTTCGGGGTGCTCGTGCTTGGGCCGGGAAGGGCGCTCAGGATCGTGGCCAAACCACGCTCAGCGGTATGGGAGTTGCGCCATTGGGGAGCCTTGTCGGAGGAGCCGCCCGCAGAGGCCGAGAAGCCCGGCGACTACCGACCCAAGCACGCCGCCGTGCCGCTTCCGGCCTTACCGGAGGTGCAGTCGCAATAATGACCGGCGCACGCACAGACTGCCGAGAAGAGAACCGGCCAGCGAACGAACGAGTGGGCGGAACGGTTACCGCCATCATCCCGACGTACAACCGTCGCGAGCTGGTGGTCCAGTCGGCTCCGTTCGGTCCTCGGCCAGACCTACCCGCGGTCGAGTGCCTGGTGGTCGACAACGGGTCGTCAGACGGAACCCCCGAAGCCCTGCGGGCGCTCGCGAACGAGCGCGTACTCGTACTGGAACACGACCGACCACTCGGCGCGGCGACGGCTCGCAACATTGGTATCGCGGCCGCTCGTACCCCGTGGCTCGCTTTCTTGGACAACGACGACCTCTGGGCGCCTACCAAGGTGGAACTTCAGCTGAAGGCCCTCGAAAGGTACTCGGGGGCGGGCTGGTGCGCTACGGCGTGCGCTTACGTCGGGGCGGACTTGAGCATGCGTCCGGGTGGGCGGTTGAGCGAGGGACCATTGGGCCCTTCCTGAGGGCCAGCTCTTCAGCGGTGAAGAGCTGCTAGTCCTGCTTTCCCACGACAATGTCGTCCCGGGCGGAGGTTCTTCGGTACTCGTGTCCACGCAGTTGGCCCAGGCCGCAGGGGGCTTCCACGACGACGTTCCGGGCTGCGAGGACTGGGACTTCTGGGTGCGCCTGGCTCAGCGGTCGCCCCTGGTGTACCTAGACCGCCCGCTGGCGGCTTGGCGCATGTGGGAGGGACAAGGTTCGACCGACGCTCGAATGATGCTGCGTAGCGCCAACCGAGTGCGGACCAAATACTTCCCTGACTTGGGGCCTCTCGACCGCCGATATGCCCAGATCTGGTGGGCAAGTGCGGCGCGGCGTTACCTATCTGGCCGAGATCGGGCACAGGCATTTAAGCATTTCGTGCAGCTTGGTTGGGTCAGCAGGGCCCCTGGCCAACTTGTTTATGCCGCCGCGGCCCTGGTCGTCCCGTCCGTCGCCGAGCGCCGTCTTGAGCGGACCGAACCCCGGGCCGACCCCGACTGGAGCGCCTTGGCTGAGCCATGGTTGCGGGAAGTCTCGTCGCGGCCACGGGGTTCCGCTTGACTCGGCGCCCCGAACGCTTGTGGTCTTGGTAATCTGCGGCCGAGCGCACCAAACTCCGACGAGCAAACGTCCCAAAACGGGTCACCTCACGCACCCCTACTACCCGCGGAACCGACGTCTGGGAATTCGGGGAGTTCCGAGCGCTCGGGGGTCGCCCTGTGCGACTCACAGGATCCTGAAAGCCAAGATGTCTAGGGCGCCAGCTCTTACGAGCCTACCGAGTTATGCAGATGTCGTTGAGCGCCCTGGAACCTTTGGACGGTCTGACGGTGGGCTTCCAAATACGAGCGCCCAAATTTCAGGTCTGGCTCCAAATGGTTGCCCTCTGCCCACTCGTTCCATGCGTTGACGAAGACAAGGCCCTCACCGACGTCGCCCGCCCCTTGCGCTACGTGAGCGCAACGCTCGAGGACTGAATTCAGCCAATCGCCGTAGCGTTCTGGTGAGCTCCCCACCAAAATACCGGCGTCCCTGGCCCTGCGAGGCGTGTTGTCCCAGCGGGGAGATACGCCCGGCCAGCGGACGTAACTAGGGACCTGTCTTGCAGCCTCTGACCGCACGAGGCTGGAGTAAGAACTCATCATATGCCGAAATGGCCCCAATCGTTTGAGCGGGTTGCGTACTCGGCCCTGGAGCCGAAGAAGGACGGGTTCGTCCAGCTCTGCCCACCACCGCGGCTGGAACTCGACCGCCGCGTCGAAGCCGAGCAACCTTGGGTCACCCTCCTCATCGGGGAAGCTCTCGATGCGCAGCAAGTAGAGCCCAGGCAGCCCCCACGACTCGGCCTCCTGACGCCAGACCTGCGTCGTACGAAGTGGGTCCGGCAGCTTGCTGGCTCTGTAAATAAGCAAGATGGGCTTGTCACCCCAGCGTATGTAGCGGTCGTCGAAAAAAGCTTGTCGGAGAGAGCGAATGTGGCGGAGGTCGTCCTCTGGTGAATAATGTTGGGCCAGGATTACGTCGTTGCTCCCGCCATCCCATTTCCGGGTCCAGTCCTCGTTCGCCCACGCGAGGCAAAATGGGAAGGCTGGTTCGCCAGTCGACAAAACCTCTGCGAAGGGCCGCTCCAAGACCTGGCGGCCGCTAAACCAGTAATGGTAATACACAAAACCATCAATCCCGTTGTTTGCCGCGAGTGCCGCTTGCGCCACTCTTGTCTCGGGTAGACGAAGATCATAAAACCCCAAGTCGGCTGGGATGTGGGGTTGGTAATGTCCCGGGAAGGCAGGACGGGCTCGGGCTACATTGGTCCACTCCGTGAAACCTTTCCCCCATGTCTCGTCGTTCTCCGGGATCGGGTGAAATTGCGGGAGGTAGAAAGCGAGGCAGCGGAGGGAGGTTTGCGCGACCACGTCGTACATCATGAGAGGAGGCTATCGGGGGCATCGGCGTTCGACGCGGTTTCACCAGCTGGACAACCAGGGCACAGGTGTTCGAGAGATAGGTCCTCGCCGATGCTGCTCGGTGCCCCCGTAGGCTCGTTGTGTGACACAGGCACCAGACACAACGATATGCATTGCCAGCATCAACACATCCTGGAACACAGAACTCTGCCTTCGTTCACTCCAGGTACGCGACGCCGGCCACTCTCACCACGTCGTCGTGGGTGACTGCGGCTCGACTGACGGGACCTTGCCCATGCTCGTGAAAATGGCGCAGCGAGGGGTTGTTGACGACATTGAACTTGCCCCGCGGGGCAGGACGCATGCGGGATGGATTGACCACTGGTTGAGCAAATGCTCGACCCCGTACATGGCCCTGCTCGACTCTGACGTCGAGGTCCGGCTGGATGGGTGGTTGGCGGACCTCCACCGGACGCGGTCTCTAAGTCAAGCGACATTCGTGACTGCAGCGATGGAAGCTGAGAGATCAGAGCCGACTAAGCCAGGTGTCATGATGGCTGTGCGCCCTACTGTCTACTGCATGCTGATAGACGTCGCCAAAGTCAGGGCTGTTGGCCGCTCGTTCGAGGAGTGGTACGACGGTCCTGTAGGCTATGACGTCGCAGCCTGGTTGTTCGCTGGAGTTGTCGATGCCAAGCTCCCTTACGCGGTAATGCCTGAAAGCTGGCTACCGGCGGTCCGGCACTATGAGGCAATGTCCTACGGCGAGAACCTCGCCCAGCGTCGTGCCCGGGTCCGTAGAAACAAGGCCAGAGTCATAACCCGGGTGGCCTTTTATCGGGCTGGCGGGAGGGCTGGCGCTGATGTGCTGCTCAAGTGGCGAGATATCCGAGCGAAGCTCGTCGCGCTCAATCGCCGTGAAGGGCGGCTGGGCGAAGCATGACTGCCGGTGAAATCAAAGGGCTCACGTAGCGCGATGCGAATAGCAGTATGGCATAATCTCCCTTCGGGCGGCGCAAAGCGCGCTCTCTATGACCAGGTAGCGGGTCTGCTGAAGCTTGGGCACGAGTTGGAGTCTTGGTGCCCGCCAACCGCTGACCAGCAATTCCTTCCGCTGGGAGAACTCGTGACGGAGCACATAACCGTGGCCCAGCACGTGCCGTCGAGCAAGTGGAAGAACTTGTGGGAGCTGGCTCATGACTCGGATGTCCAGGTGGAAGCCATGAATAGGCATTGTGAGCAGTGCGCACGCGAGATGAGCCGTGGGGCCTTCGACGTGCTGTTCGCCAGTCCCTGCACGGAGTTTCGCGTTACGGCTATCGCCCGGTGTGTGGAGATGCCCTCGCTCCTTTACCTACAGGAGCCGTACCGCCTGCTTTATGAGGCATTGCCCGAGCCGCCCTGGGCTGCCGACGAACGACCACCGGGGTGGTGGCGGTCGCCTAGGGACGTGCGCCAGGCAGTTAGGCGCGGGATACAGGTGAGGAAAAACGAAGTGCGTGTCCGCGAGGAAGTACGGAACGCTGCAGGCTTTAACACGATCGCGTGCAACTCGCTCTATTCGCGCGAATCCATTTTGCGAGCATACGGGGTGGGCTCTGAGGTCTGCTATCTCGGGGTGGATGAAACTCACTTCACACCCGGAGGCGGAGGCAGTCGTTCGTCCTTTTTTCTGAGCGTCGGTTCGGCTCTCCGAGAGAAGAACGGTGCTTTCATAATTCGCGCGCTCGGGCTCCGAAGGGACAAGTCGTGGCCATTGGTTTGGGTAGCCAACATGGCTGACGAGCATTATGTCCAGGAATTAAAGGAGTTGGCATGGAACATGGGAGTCACATTGGACGTCAGGCGCAATGTAAGCGACCGCGAACTGTTACAGCTCTACCGGACCGCTGGCCTATTTCTGTATGCTCCGAGGCTGGAGCCTTTCGGTCTCGCTCCATTAGAAGCAGCCGCCTGCGGTCTACTGACGGTAGCTGTGGCCGAGGCCGGCACTCGAGAGAGTATCTCGGAGGGCCAAAACGGCTTCCTCGTAGCGCCCGACGAGACGGTGTTCGCCGACAAGATCGATGAGTTGCTGGCGAAACGGGAGAGGCTGGAGGAAATGGGGTCCCTCGCTCGTGAGACTGTCGAGCGAAAATGGAGCATGGATAGTGCTGTCCTGCGCTTAGACAGTCTCTTACGACGTGTCGCCAGGACAACCGAAATGCGACAAGAGAAGTCCACGATCGTCTCAACGTAGGTTGTTGTTGTCAAGTTCCCGACGATGTCTGGGTGCAAGGCGGGTCGACCACATGATTTGGTGGTCGTCAACGGAAAGCGGGGGCCTCTCTCTGCCATGGTTAGCCTGAGCAGCAATTTCCTCTCGAGATCTCGGGACGGTTTTCGCAGAGCGGTCCTCGACCAGCCGAATGGTGGCGTGGGCCAATCCGGCCGCGTCTCGTGGCGGCACCGCTAGCGCGCTGTGACAGTCGGCCGTGAAGTAAAAAACGGGTAGCGGCCCGGGGGAGCGCACCCAACTTGGGCGTTCTCCCAGGGGGTGGGCGATCATGAGCCGCTCCGACATCGCGGCGAGGTGGTCGGCTAGTTCGTAACGGACCAGGTACCCCCCGACGCGCAGCCAGTGGCGCGTGAGGACAATGGAGACGAGAAGCGGTAACCTGTGTGGACGCCGGCAACGAGCGAGCCATAGAGGTCCATGCCGCGTTGGCCCACAAGGGCCAGCATCGTTTGTACCGTCCCGATCTTTTGATCGCGGCAGCGGCAGAGGCCTCGGGGCTGTGCGTGCTGCATTACGACACCGACTATGACCTGTTGCGCAGATCACGGGTCAGCCGGTCGAATGGGTGGTGCCCACAGGCGGCGTCCCCTGAGATGACCGGTTCTCGAGACAAGTTATGTTTCAGGGCCCAGGATCGAGCACGGCCTCACGTGTAGCAGGTGGCAAAGTCCCACCCCACCGACTGGAAACCCACCTCCTAATACATCCCGCCGGCTATCTCGGCCCCCGTTTTTGTGCTCTTGGCCACTGTGGGCGTTCGCTAAACGGAGGCCCTTGCAAACGGGCCACCAGAGAGGATTAGCCTGCTGCGAGTGAACCCAAGGCGCGTTGCCCGAAGTGTTATCCATCGGGTTGACAAATACGGCCGACCGATCGCACTGGGACGAGCGAACCGGGGGCTGTGCCCGATCTGCGAACGGCGCACCCTATTTGTCGAGACCGGTCCATGGCTACGAGACGAGTACCTGTGCGTACGCTGCCACTCCATCCCCCGCTGGCGCGCACTGATCGTGAGCCTCAATACGTACTTCCCGAACTGGCGCCGTCTCAGCGTTCACGAGAGCAGCCCTTCGGGGCCGGCCTCGGACAAGCTCGAGCGCGAAGCCGGCGTCTACAGCGCCTCCCAATACCTCTTGCCCAATGTCCCCGCGGTACCCAGGTGGGTGACGTCACCTGTCAGGACCTCGAATGTCTAACCTTCGAAGACGAGTCGTTCGACCTGTTCATTACCCAAGATGTCCTTGAGCACGTGCTACGGCCTGATTTAGCTGTCAATGAGATCGCTCGCGTCCTACGTAGGGGAGGTGCTCACGTCTTCACAGTGCCGGTGTATCGAGGCCGGACCACTCTTATTCGGGCCATCCCGTCGGCCTCAGGCATCGAGCATCTTGAGCCGTCGGAGTACCACGGCAACCCTGTTGACCCCAACGGCTCTTTGGTCACACACGAGTGGGGCGACGACCTCCCGGAATTCGTCAGGGCGAACACGGGCCTGTCAACTGAGGCACTTGGGTTCCATGACCGTCGCCTCGGGCTCGATGGAGAATTTCTCGAGGTGTTTATCACCCGAAAATAACTGCCGAGGATGGGCACGTAGCGCATCGCCCGGGACCGCCAGTGAGGCTCGCTTGGCGCGGGACGACGAGGGCTGTCGATACGTGGACGCCTGGGCCGGGCAGGTGTCGTGGTTCCGGCCTCGGAAAGCCGATTCGATATGGTTGGAACCCCAGGGGTACGGCTCGTCGCCGCAGAACGGCGGCAATGTTGGCGTGCCTGGGGCGTGGCTCGGTCTTCTAAAGCGCCAAGGTCGCGGCGCCAAAGCTACGCAGGCGGTGTAAATTCCTGGAACAACTTGGCGAGTTGGGCGGCGCAGCGTTCGGCGTCGAAGTCCTCGACCACCTTGCGCCGGCCGGCCAGGCCCATGCTTTCACGCTCCCGCGGCGAGGAGGCCAACCGCTTGATCGCGGCGGCCAGCTCGTCCGCGTTACCGGGTGTGACGAGGAGGCCCGAGACACCTTCTTCTACCAGTTCAGGCACACCGGCGATGCGCGTGGCCACCACGGCCCGGCCGCTGGCCATGGCCTCCATAAGGACCACGGGGACGCCCTCGGCGAAGCTCGGCAGGCAGAACACGTCGGCACCGGCGTAGTAACCCGCCATCTCGTCCTGGCCCACCGCTCCCGCCAGCACTACCTGGTCCGCTATCCCGAGGCGCTGGGCCCGCCGGCGAAGCCTCTCTCTCAACGGCCCCTCTCCCACCAGTACGAGCTGCACGTCGACGCCGCTTTCAGCTACGGCCTTGACGGCGCTGAGCAACACATCCAGCCCCTTCTGGGCGGCCAGCCGTGCCACCGACAGGACCACGAGCCCTGGTCCTGTGCGCGGCGGTTCGAGCGGGTAGCGGCTCAGGTCGGCCCCGCAATGGACGACGTGCAACTTGGCCCAGTGGTCAGGCTCGGTCAGGTACATGAGCTGCGAACGGGTGAAATCACTGATGCATACCACGAGATCGGCGTGGGCTACCTTGCGGGCCAGGTTGAAGCGTTCGACCGAGAACAGCTCGGTAGGTCCATGCATGGTAAAGCTCCAGCGCCAGTTTTTGGCTCGATCCGCGGAATTGCCGAATGCCGAGGCCCACCAACAGATATCGGCGGCCACGTTGGCCAGGTGGGCATGCAGATGGCGAGCCCCCAAGCGCTTGGCATGGTCCCATAAGGCGATGGCTTCGGCGAAATAAAACAACTGCCATAAATAGCCGCGGATACCGCCCGGAGCGGCCCGCAACGCTTCACCGAGGACCCGGAAATAGGCAGCCGGGTGCGTCAAAACGGCCCGGGCGTGCGCCCTGATAAAGGGTTGAGTTTGGAGCGGGAAAATGTTCCACGTGCGTTCGGCCTCGCGCCGGTCGGCCTCGGCCAGCAGGCTGGCGCCGTCGGCTTGATGGACCGACACGGTGTCCACGTGCACACCGGCGGCTCGCAGGCCGAGGATCTCGCGCATGACAAAGGTATGCGACAAGGCCGGGTAATGGCTGGTTACGTAGCAAACACGGGCCTGTTCGGGGCGGTCCGACCCGATCGGCGCGGCGCGGTTGCCGGCCGCCATCAGCCTGGCGCTCTCGTCCCGCTCCCACGTTGAGGAAGGACGACTGTAGGCCAGGCCTTTGGCCAACACATTGACCCCGGCGTAGACGGCTACTGCGGGTGCGTGAGCCGGCACGAGGGCACGTCGGAGCACACTCTTCAACCCTGACGGCGGCGGTTCGGACCGGGCCAGGCCCGAACGAGCCAGTTCCCGGTTGCCCCGGTAAGCACGTGCCCTCATGGCCAGCACACCGCGGAGGTTGGCCGGCGGGTGGACCACAAAGTGGGCACCCGCCACGGACCTGCGCTCGGGCCGATCGAAGAGCTGCTGGACGAATTGGTCGTCGGCGATCAATTCTGGGAACGCACCGAACCGGTGCCGACCCTCCTCCGACAACGCGTACACACCGGTACCCACCATGTCCTGGGAAAAATAGGGGACGCCCTGTAACACCGCGTAGAAGGCCCGGACGGCCCAGGGGCGAGCCTCCAAGGCGAACAAGGGCTTCGGCGCGGCACACGACACCCCGTCTTCAGTGAATGCCCGCGCCACCGACACCATGGCCGGGTATGTCAGCTCCACGTCGGCGTCGACGTAAAAACGAGGAAAATAGGTGGCGTGCTCGTCGCCCACGTTGAGAGCGGCGACCTTAGATGCGACAGGGATCTCGAGCACCGTGGCCCGGGGGGCGCTCCGACGGGCAACTTCGGCTGTTCGGTCGTGGCACCCATTGCACACCACCACCACCTCTAGTTCTTCTGGGGGGGCGCCCTCCATGAGGCTGGAAAGACCTCGGCCAATGACGGCCTCCTCGTTGTGTGCCGGTATCACTACGGAAAACGTCATGCGCTCCTCGCTGCGAAGTTGTCCTCGGTCCTGCTGGCCGGCCAATCAGATACGCCGATTCGCGGCCCAAGCCTCATCAGCTGACCAGCAGTAAGGCCCAACAACCTCAGGGACGGCTTGGCCCCCGAGGAGACGGGCTGGACCAGGCCAGACTAGGCCCGCGCCTCCCCGATCACTTCTATTGTGCAGGTGGGGCCGTGGGCGGCAGCCAGTCGGGCGTCAGCGGTCAACAAGGCGGCGTCAAGTGCTTCCGCCAGCGCCACATACATAGCGTCCCAGCCCCGCACCGTGGCCCGCAGCTCCCAAGCTCGAGCGAGCAGCAGTCGGTGCCCGAACCGCTCTGCGGGCCAATCCTGAAGGTCTTCAACTGCTTGGGCGGCCGCGGTCCCGTCCAGGTGTCCTTGCCGATGTGCTCGGCGGATCACACCGAAGACCTCGACGTCGATGATGTGCGGCGCCGCCTGGTCCCGGTCCGCGCTGAGCCGTTCTCGTACTTGCTCCGAGCCGGAGCCCCCGATCAGCACCTCAGCCAGGCAGGAGGCGTCAACCACCAGCACCGGGCCAGTCCCCACGCTGCTCGTCCAGGACAGTCAGCACGTCGACGCGCCCGATCGGCGTAGACCGCCGGCGGGTCCGCTTCAGCCAATCTTCTACGCTGGGCCGCGCTGCTAGGCGCACTGCCTCGGCTCGTAGCAACTCGGGCACGCTGACGCCCGCCTCCGCAGCTCGTCGGGCCAGCCTGGCGTACACCTCGTCGTCAAGGTCACGGATCTGCACAGTCTTCGGCACGTCATCATCCTACATGCACAAACGCACCACTTCATGCATATTTGCATGAAGATCGATCCTCACCTCGCCAGTCCAGGTGGGACTGGGAAGGCCTTCCGACCAGCCGGCTGGCAGCGGGTACTAATCTTGCCCCAATGGGCCGGAGAGATGTCCTTGAGCACACGCGCGTCGGTTGGTGGGCCGGCACCGAACCGGGCGACCCTCTGGCCGCCTTGAGCGGCTCGTTGCTGAGGGCCGAGATGCGGTCCCGCTGCCCGGGCCTGGCCCCGGTGCTGGTTTACAGCGCGCTCGGGGTCATGGGGAGAGCCGGGCTTCACCGGCGAGCCCGTGGCTCTGGGCCAGGCCGACGGCGGGGACGGCGAACATAGCCATCGCATCGATATTCTCGTGGCCTCCGGGAGCCCGGAGGGTGGAGGCACCAAGACAGCCCGGGCGCTCAGCGAGGCTGGCACTCCGACAGTGGCGGTGGCACCAGAGGAGGGTTGGGGCCTGGAGCCGCACCGAAGCGTCGGGTCCCCATTTGCAGTACCCGAGCCTCTCCTGCTGGCGCCCCGCCACCTGACCCGGCGGCTCCTGGAAAGTCGCGCCGCTTACCTCCGGGTCGTGGAGGGCCTGCCGGAGTGCTACGTGCTCGTGGAAGGCAGCGTCCTCTCCGCTGGCGACACCGCCCTTCCGGCTGACCTCGAACTGGCCTTGACCCGGCTGGCCGAGGGCGCAGGTGGCGGCGGTGGCCCGGCCGAGGTGGTTTGGCTCTCGCCAGGGCCCCTGGGCGACGACCCGAAGGTCGAAGCCGCCCTTCGCGAGCGCCGGGCCGAAACTGAGGAAGGGCGGTACCAGCCGGAGGACTGGCCTGGTTACCCCTGGCGCCCGCAGCCAGAGTTGAGGGTAACGAACCCGGTGGATGCGGCGGCCGCCGTAGCTGCGGCCGGCGCGGTAGTGGCCCACAGCGGAGCGATGTTGTCCTTGGCATGGGCGCTCGGTGTCCCTCACGTCGCATTGGGGACCGAGGAGAGCCCGCCCAGTGCTTTCGCGGCCTGGACCGGCGACGCCAGCGCTCTGGCCGCCGACCCCGGCGAGATTGTCGCCACCATCCCCAACATTTTCGCCCGGACGGGTAGGCCGCCGGGGTCCAAACGACTGGAGGCAACGTTGGACCAGTCCCTAGACGAATCGGCTGAAATCTTGAAGAAAACGGCAGCCGACGTCTCGACAACGGGGCAGAACGGCCAGGGTTTTGGCCCCGGTCTGGAGGCCAGGCTCGAGGAGCTCCAGGCTGTGAATGACGCGCTCCGCCAGCGGCTGGCCGCTGAACGCCTGCGGTTCGGAGAGCGGGCCGCTCTGCTCGAAAAGGCGGCCAACACCAGCGTCGAATCGGCCATCAAGGCCGTACACGGCCAGGACCTCATCGTGCGCCGGCGCCTCGAAGTAGCGGAGAAGGAGATGAGGCGCCTTCAAGAAGAGACGGCCGAGCAGCAGGCCGAGCTCCGGGCTATCCACGGGACCAAAACCATGCGAGCCCTGGTCCCCGCCCGCGTCTTCTACGAGCGCTTACGAAAGGCGCCGCGCTGAGCGAGCCCGGCCAGGTCGCGATAGCTCGGCCCGGCCCCGCACGCCCGATCGAAGGGGAGATCGCAGTCATGGGTCGCTAGCCAGGGGCCGTCGCCTCGCGCCCTGGTAATTGCCGGGGGCGACGAAGGTGATGTGCCCGAACAGGCCCTGGTGGACCTTCTGTGCGGGCCGCTCGGGATCGGAGCGGTCGTCCCGCTGCTGTCCGACGTTCATGGCCGAGCCGCCGAGGCCGGGACCTTTTCCGGTCCGGCCGGTGTCGTCGTCCCGTTCAATGCGGGGGCGGCGCTGTCAGCCCCCGAGCATTCGTTCCGGCGCGACGTGCCCGGCACGGCTTCGTCGGTAGTGGCGGTTTCTTCGGAGGCCCTCGGCGGCTTCCCCCCGGGAGGCCACGGGACCGACCCGAGGGTGCTCGTTCGCCGCTTGCTCGACCACGTCCGGGCCAAAGGCCTGCGCATTGTTTACGAACCCGCCTGGAGGGTGGCCGCCCCAGAGGGGTTCTCGCCGTTGCCCGCGCCGGCGGGGCCGCGCCGGTGGGCAGAGCGGGACGGGGCCACCCCGACTCGGGTCCTGGTAGTGACGGGCACGATCCCGGGCACCCTCGTCGGCCCCGAGGGCCTGGTCGAGATCGTCGAGGCGTTGGCCCAGTCGCCGGCCACACGCGTCACTCTGGCCTGCGCCGACGGTTTTGGGGCGAGCCGCATTGCTGGCCACTACCAGCGCCAGGGCGTCGAGGTCGTCACCGGCCCGGCCGACTGGCCGCAGTGGTGCGAAGACCGGCGTTACCACTACTCACATGTGTTGGTCAGCGACGAGGGTCTTACGACCCGGCTGTGGTCCTTGGTGCGCGCCGCTCAGCCGCAGGCCCTTCGTGTCCTCTATAACGAACGGCTCCCGTTCAGGCGCAGTCAGGCCCTGGGCGAGGCGACCTGGCACACGGAGGGAACGGAAACCGTGGCCGAGGTTTTGCACACCCGGCTGCTGCGTCAGCTCGAAGGCGTTGATGCAGCCTGGTGTGCCAGCGAGGCCGACGCCAACCTGCTGGGCGGGCTGGCCCCTGAGCTGCGGGTAGTCCGCCTCGGGCCCGCCCTACCGCGCCAGGAGGTGGTGAAGGGCTTTGCCGACCGGGAGGGCGTGGCCCTGGTGGCGACCGACAATTTCGACGCCGCCGGCGACAACGAAGAACCTGTATTGCGCGCCCTGGAGGAGCTAATCCCCGCATGGCGCAGGCGCGACCTCAGCTTGAAGGTTAGGGTTATAAGCGACTGGCCTACCCCGGGCCTGGCTCTTGGCTGCATCGAGGGCGGGCGCCGAAGTCGTCCCTTCGGACGGCGACCTGGTCAGCGCCCTGGCCACCGCCAGGCTGGCCGTCGGCCCCGTCCATCACGGGACGAGCGCTTCGTCTTGGGTGCCCGCAGCCATGGCCGCGGGTACGCCGTGGCTCGTTACCGCCAAAGGGCTCGAGGGCAGCGAGCTGGCACACGTGGAGCACGGGGCGGTGGCCGACGTGCCCACCATGGTGTACCGAGGGTGGCCGCTGCTATCCGACGAAACGGCCTGGGTCGAGGAAGCCGGCGCTCTAAACACCCGGGTTTCGGGTTCCGTGACGAAGAGGAGGGCGACGCTCCGCTCCGGCCTGACCGCCGCCGGGATCGACCCGCCGGAAGGACCGCTCTGGCCCGTGGAACGCTGGCTGGCGCACCCGGCCACGCCGCCGGCCAAGGTGGCCCTCCGCCCTTCGGCTGTGGCCGACCCGCCCGCCATTTTCGTGGCTGACAGTCTGACCGAAGACGAACGTTACGGGTTGTGGCACGAGCGGCGGGGACCGACCAGGGAGGTCGTGTCGGCCATTGCGGCCGAAGCCGCCCAGGCCGGCTACCAACCGACGATCTCGCTGTTGATGCCGGTGTGCGACACGGAGCCCTGGATGCTCATTGCGGCGGTCGAGTCGGTGTTCGCGCAGGCCTACCCCAATTGGCAGCTGTGTATGGCCGACGACGCCTCGCGCCGGCCCGAAACCCTGGCCACGCTCGAGTCGCTGGCCCGCCGCGACAAGCGCATAACGACGACGCGGCTCAGCCAGCGGTCGGGCATCTCGGTGGCCACGAACGCCGCCCTCAGCCTGGCCACCGGCGACTATGTCTCCTTCCTGGACCACGACGACGTCTTGAAGCCCCACGCCCTCGGCCAGGTGGTGCGGTGGCTCGACGCCGACCCGTCGCTCGACATGCTCTACAGCGACGAGGACAAGCTCGACCCGGCGGGGCGCCTCACCGAGGCGCGCTGGAAGCCCGATTGGTCGCCGAACCTGCTCCTGTGCCAGAACTACGTCTGCCATTTGCTGGTCCTGCGGCGTTCTCTGGTGGAGAACCTGGGTGGGTTGCGCAAAGACTTCGACGGCAGCCAGGACTATGACCTGGTTCTGCGGGTGGCGGACGTCACGGACCGCATTGCCCACATACCGGACTCGCTCTACAGCTGGCGCCAGCACCCCAAGTCGGCGGCGGCGGCGGGAGACCACAAGCCCTGGGCCTGGATGGCGGCCCAAAGGGCCCTGGGCGACTGGCTGCGGCGGCGCGAGGACAGCGGCGGCACGAGCGGCTGGACCGAAGAGGGCGCCTGGGAGGACGTCCACAGGGTGAGGTTCCGGCGCTATGGCGAGCCGAAGGTGAGCATGATCATCCCCACTCGCAATGGCCGGCACCTGCTCGAACGGTGTATCGAGAGCCTCGTCTCGCGGACGGTTTACGACAACTTCGAGGTCGTGGTGGTCGACAACCAGAGCGACGACATCGAGACCCTCGAGTACCTGGCCACCCTGCCCGGCAGGGTCCTGCGCTACCCGCACGAGTTCAACTACCCCCGTCAGATCAACCTGGCCGTAGCGGCCGTGGAATGCGACGTCCTCGTCTTTTTGAACAACGACACCGAAGTTGTCACGGCCGACTGGCTCGACCGGCTTATCGAGCAGGCCATGAGGCCCGAAGTAGGCGCCGTCGGCCCCCGGTTATTGCTGCCGAACGGCGACATCCAGCACGAGGGCATCGTGATCGGCGCCTGGCGGGGCCACGCCAACTCGATCGAGTGGGGCCGGTGGTGGCGCATGGGCGACCTGCTCCGCGACGTGACGGCCGTAACCGGGGCCTGCATGGCGACCCGCCCCGGTGTCTACTGGCGAGTGGGTGGTTATGACGAACGCCTGCGGGTGGCTTACAACGATGTAGACTTCTGTTTGCGATTGCACCAAGCTGGTTACCAGGTGGTTTTCGAGCCTGATGCAGAGCTCTACCACGCGGAGGGGTCGACCCGAGGATTGGTCGAGGACCCAGACGACGCGCCCTTGTTCAACGAGCGCTGGCGGCCGCGGTCGTCCTGCGACCCTTACTACAACCCGAACTTGAACCGGAACAGGCTTTTGTTCAGGACCGAGCCATGAGCCAGACAGACGCAGAACCCTCGTCTCTAGATGCGTGGCCGACGCCGCCAGAGGATGAGGGCGCGACATCAAAGAGCAAAGGCAGCGGCAACGGTAAGGGCAACGGGCCGCGGTGATGGCGGCGGAAAGCGCTCAGCCCGCCGCTCGCACGACCGGACCGTTACCACGTCAGCTTCGCCGGGCATCAGCTTCCGGGAGTACCTGCAGTACCGCGAGCTGTTCCACAACCTGACGCTCCGCGAACTGCGGTCGAAGTACAAGCGGTCAGTAATTGGCTGGGGCTGGTCGATGATCAACCCCATCGCCAACATGCTCATTTACACGGTAGTTTTCTCTCTACTACTGCAAATCAAGCCACCTTTCGGTGTCCCGAGCGGGCTTGCACAATTACGCCATCATGCTCCTGGCCGGCATGCTGCCGTGGAACTTTTTCCAGGGCAGCATCATGGAATCGATGGGGGCAATACTGGGCAACCAGAACCTGATACAAAAGACTTACTTTCCCGCGAGAGCTGATACCCGGCGCCACGGTGGCTTCCAAGGTGGTCTCCCACCTGATCGAGATGTCGTTGCTCCTGGTGGCCGTCATCTGCTTCGGCAACTGGAGAGCGCCGTTTTTCATCCCGGGCGTGATCCTGACGATGGCCGTCGTGACCGCTTTCGCTCTCGGGCTGTCGCTATTGTTCTCGATAGGCAACGTGTTCTACCGGGACATCCAGCACTTCTCCAACATTTTGTTCTTTATCTGGATGTTCCTGACGCCGGTGGCGTACCCCTATTACATTGTCGGCGGCGGCATCAACAGCCCGGACGGTACCGTGCAGCCGGCCAGGTACATCGACCTGCTGGGCCACTCTGTGTCGCTCGGTAGCATTTTCAAGCTCAACCCGATGACCGACGCGGTGCTTACATTTCAGTCGTTCCTTTACGACGGGGCATTACCCGGGTCGACCCACGTGCAGGCATTCCCGTCGGCCATCCCGGGGCACTCGGCTACCCTCGTCACCGTCACCTCCAACGTGTCGTGGTTCGATTTCCTGTACCTGGTGATCTGGGCCGGGGTAGCTCTTGCCGTTGGCCTGAAGGTCTTCCGCAAGTACGAGGCCCGGCTGCCGGAGGAGCTGTAGCAACTTGGGTCAACCGGTTGTGGTCGTGGACCACGTTTCCAAGAAGTACCGTCTGTACCGCGAGCGCAACGCCTCGATCAAGGTGGCTTTGCTGCGGGGTGGGCGGGCCAAGGTCGACGTTTTCTGGGCGATCGAGGACGTGAGCTTCGAGGTGGAGGAAGGCTCCACCACGGCGCTTATCGGCGAGAACGGATCGGGCAAGTCCACGATGCTCAAATGCCTGGCCAAGATCCTCCGTCCTGACAAGGGGTCCGTCAAGGTTACGGGCAAGATGTCGGCCCTGCTCGAGCTGGGGGCGGGCTTCCATCCCGAGCTATCGGGACGCGAAAACGTGTTCCTGAACGGGGCCATCCTGGGCCTCAAGCAAAAGGAGCTCCTGGCCCGTTTCGACGACATCGTCGATTTCGCCGGCATCGGTCAGTTCATCGACGAACCCGTCAAGAACTACTCCTCGGGCATGTACGTGCGTCTCGGGTTTTCTGTGGCTATCAATGTGCAACCCCGACATACTGATCGTGGACGAGGTGCTGGCCGTCGGGGACGAGGCGTTCCAACGCAAATGCCTCGAACGTTTCAGCGACCTCAAGCGCAACGGCAAGACGGTCATCATCGTCTCGCACGCCATGACGTCGGTGGTCACCATGTGCGACCACGCCATCTGGTTCAAAAAGGGCCACAAGATGGCCGATGGGTCACCCGAGAGAGGTGGTCGAGGCCTACACCGGGTCGATCGTCCTGGGCGAGCACCGCCCGACCGAACAAGGGCGACCGCTGGGGCTCAGGGGAAGCCCGTATCGAACGGGTGGAGGTGCTAGATCGGCTTGGCCGCCAAGGTACGCGAGTGGGCAGTGGCGAGCCGCTCACGGTGCGTCTCGTGGTACGCGGCGTCGGAGCCGGTGGAACGGCCCGTGTTCTCCATCTCGATCCAGACCCTTCAGGGCGTGGTGATCAGCGGGCCGACGACCAGAGAGCCGGGCGAGGTGCCCGACAAGATTGATGGGGAGGGCTGGGTCGAGCTGCGCCTTGACCAGTTCCCCCTTCTGCCCGGCACCTACGACATAACGGCGTCGCTCACCGACTTCACCATGGCCCACCCCTATGACGTGCGTCGCAACGTGCTGCGCATGGACGTAGACCGCAAGGGCCCGGTCGAGCCGGCCGGCGTGGTGTCCCTGGGCGGGAACTGGTCGTTCGGGCCGTAGGTGGCCGGGTCGCCCACGATGGCGGCTTCGAGGTAGGCCGGGGGCCGACGCTTGCGCCGCTGGCACTATCCCAGGTGGCGAACTTCTCGATGGGCCAGAGTTAGCCGCTCAGAGCTTGATGCCGGCCAGGACGATGGACATCGCCGCAATGAGCACGGTAATGAAGCGCCAGGTCAAGCTCCTGAGGTCGCGTTCGAGCTGACTGCGCAAATCTGCCATCTGTTCGCGGGTGACCGACGACCGAAGCCAACACGCCGATCTCGCGCTTGAGATCGTCGATGCCGTGCTTGGTGGACACGGCCAAGGTATCGATCTCACTTTTGGTGGTGACGGCCAAGGCATCGATGTCACGCTTGGTGGCGACGGCCAAGGCATCGAGGTCGCGCTTGGTGGCGACGTCTGCCCACCCGACGGGAGGGAGATGCTCCATCAGCGTCGTGGCTTCCTCAACACCAAGTACCTCTTCCAATCGCTGGTAGAGATGGTACCGACTCTCTTCACTGATAGCCATGGTCGTTCTCTCCTCAGCTGTACGCGATGGGGATGAGAGCGAAAGGCCCCGCTCCGAGAGCTATTCAAGCGTAGCCACGGGCTGGGACGGTGTAGCCCCTTTGTGACAAGTATGCGTTCTGAGTCGAGTGCGGCCAGAACCGCGACCTGCTGTGCTTAGCCATGCAAGGACGAAGGAGCCGGCTCATCAGTTGCCAATAGCCGGCGGTGTAGCCTCTTTCGGGTGACGCGCTACCTCGTAACGGGCGGAGCGGGCTTCATCGGGTCCCACCTGGTCGAAGCGTTGCTAGCCCGCGGCGATGAGGTCTCCGTCCTCGACTCGCTGTCAACTGGCCGTCTCTCCAACCTGGACGCTGTCCGGGACGACCCTCAGTTCAGCTTCGTGCAGGGGTCGGTCCTGGACGAGCTGGCCGTGGACGAGGCCGTCCGCGGCTGTGACGTCGTCGTCCACCTGGCCGCGGCCGTAGGCGTGAAGCTCATCGTCGAGCAGCCCCTCTACTCGTTGACGACGAACATCAAGGGGGCCATATCCGTACTCGAGGCCGCTCACCGGTACCGGCGCAAGGTGATGGTGGCGAGCTCTTCCGAAATCTACGGGAAGAACAACGCGGACACCCTCAACGAACAGGCCGACCGGGTCCTGGGCTCTCCTGCCGTGGCGCGTTGGGCGTATTCGACCTCGAAGGCGGTCGACGAGATGTTCGCCTACGCCTACCACCGGGAGCGAGACCTCCCGTCGATTGTGGTCAGGCTCTTCAACACCGTCGGACCACGCCAGAGCCCGGCCTACGGCATGGTCATACCGCGCTTGGTCCGTCAGGCTCTCGCCGGCGAGCCGGTCACTGTGTTCGGCGACGGCACCCAAACGCGGTGCTTCTGCCACGTAAGAGATGTCGTTGGGGCACTTG
The DNA here is from genome assembly GCA_963750465.1 of uncultured Acidimicrobiaceae bacterium. Taxonomy (GTDB): domain Bacteria; phylum Actinomycetota; class Acidimicrobiia; order Acidimicrobiales; family Palsa-688; genus Fen-671. Next base: position 9,145 of record CAVVRE010000037.1, on the reverse strand, counting down.
TTGGGCTGCTGGACGAGCCTCGCGCCGTGGGCGACATGTTCAACGTTGGCAGTTCCGAGGAGATCTCGATCGAGAAGCTGGCTCGCCTCATCATTGCCCGCACCGGGAGCTCTTCGCCGCTCGTCCACTTGCCGTACGACGTGGCGTACGAGGTCGGCTTCGAGGACATGGCCAGGCGAGTGCCCGACGTGACCAAGATCCGTTCGCTTACCGGTTGGCGGGCACAAAGGACGCTCGCCGACGTACTGGATGACGTCATCGCGGAAGTACAGGCCGAACGCGAACCCCTCGCCGTGGCCGGGGACGAGTAGGCCGTCCGGTCTCTACCGAGAGCTGAGATAGGTCCCAAAGATGAGCGGCACAGTCGAGGTCCTGTTATCGACCTTCAACGGGGTTGAAGTACCTCCGCGAGTTGCTCGACAGCGTCTGGGCGCAGGACTACCCGGACGTAACCCTGTCCGTTCGCGACGACGGGTCTACCGATGGCACTCTTGCGCTGGTCGAGAGGTCGCTTTCTGACCGGGCGAACGTCACTATTACGGCCGGCGCCAACCTCGGTGCCGGCAACAGCTTCCTGACCCTGCTCCGCACCGCGAGCCCATCTGCCAGCTACGCAGCCTTCTGCGACCAGGACGATGTATGGCTGCCGGGCAAGCTCTCGGTTGCAGTCAGCGCTTTGGAGCCGTTCGACGGGCCGACGCTCTACTGCTCGGCCGTTAACCTGGTGGGGGAGGACTTAACCTACATCCGTGTCCACCGCCGCTGTGTGAAGCGCCCATCGTTCGAAAACGCCCTGGTCGAGAACATCGCCACCGGGTGCACGATCGTCCTCAACCGGCCGGCTATCGACCTGCTCGCGTCCCGCGTCCCAAAAGACTTCCTCATGCACGATGCCTGGTCCTACCTGGTCGTGGCGGGCTGCGGGTACGTCGTGTATGACCCAAGGCCGCAGGTGCTGTACCGACTTCATCGGTCCAACACCATCGGTGTCGGCCAGACCTTTGGGCCGAATGGTCAGGGCGGTTTCGGCGGCAGGTGACCGAGGGCCACCAGCGGGTATTGACCCGCCAGGCCGAGGAACTGAGGCGGCTCTTCGGCCCGGAGCTGCGACCCACAGCTGCTCAGGCCCTGGACGAGTTCCTGGGGGCAGAGTCATCGCTCGGTGGAAGGCTCCAGTACGTGATGCTCGGCACGGCACACCGGCAACGCGTGCTCGATGACCTTATTTACCGCGCGCTCTACCTGGCGCGTCGGGTTTAACTTGGTCTGACTAGAACGGAGTAGTTTGAGATGGCGCTTGATCGTGTTGACAAGGCTCTCGCGATGATCGACCGGAATGGCCAGGGTCTTGAGGTTGGGCCCTTGTTTAGCCCCATGGCACCCAAGTGCGACGGCTTTAATGTCCACGTTGTGGATTACCTTAATGCGCGTGAAACTTCGCGACAAATATAAGAACGCCAATGTCGCAATCGACCGGATCGAAGAGGTCGACTATATTTGGCGGGGCGAGCGATTAGACGAGCTCGTTCAAAGTCGCCATTGCTATGATTGGGTAATCGCCAGCCACGTTATCGAGCATGTGCCGGATATCGTGTCGTTCCTGATCGGAAGTGAGCAGGTGCTAAAACCTGGAGGCGTCTTGTCTCTCGTGATACCCGACAAGCGCCTCTGTTTCGACCACTTTCGCCCCCTAAGCAGTACCGGAGAAATGCTGGACGCGTTCGATCAGGGTCGGGGTCGCCCAAGCGCAGGCGTTGTCTTCGACGATCTCGTTAACGCGGTGGTCCGCGGCGAGGACATTGCTTGGACTAAGAGTGACTCCCGCCCATTCTCCTCATTCAATACCTTTGAGCGGGCCCGAGAACTGTGGGACACTGTACGGTCAACCCAAGATTACATTGACGTACATGTCTGGCGGTTTATCCCGCAGAGCTTTCGCCTCGTCATTCAGGATCTGCGAGTGCTAGAACTAATGACGTTGACGATCAAGACAGAGTTCGATACCAGCGGCTCCGAATTTCACGTGACATTGGGAAGCGAGCCGCTTCCGGGTGGCCTTGTCGACCGCTTGGAACTGTTGCGTCAATTTACCGTAGACGATCTAGCGGATCTTATTATGAATCCTAGTGCGGATACATCGTCCGTGGACGGATCGAGGATGGTAGTCACTGAATTCGAACGCAGCTTGCTCATAATTAAGCGCAAAATCTTGGCTACTCTCCGGAACCGGCGACGCAGACCGCTCTAAGGCTTCCTAAACGCTAAATCCTCACTCGTGCGCACTGCGGCCCAGAGGTTGAGGGGATCGGCTGCTAGGAGGCTCACCTGTGCCAGCGACTGTGCGCGGTCCGCAATCCCTTGTCAACGGAGCGTTGCACCACTTCACGCCAACCGCCCACGCGTATAATAGTGTTGGAAGAGCATGGCGAAATCGGCGATCGAGCTTGCACCTGGCCCCTCAAAAGAAGAACCCAGGTCGTTGTCAGCGTCTGCGTCGGCAGCCCGGCGTGGCTCTCGGCAGAACGCGGCCAGAGGTTCGAGTGCAGTTGACCACCTATACGTCTCTCGAATGCGGAGTACATTGGCGCGACACGACGCTGCAAATTCGGTGTCGATAAGTAGTTGGTACAGCGCGCCCTCAAGTGCCGCCGGGTCCTCTGCTGGAACTGCCAAGCCAAGGCTCCTTTCCCTGACTAGTTCAGCGAGCGCGTCACCCTCGGTCGAAACAACCGGTAACCCGGCCCAGAAGTAGTCTAGGGCACGTGTCCGAAAAGCGAAGCGAGTCTCGGCGCTATCGAAGTGTGTCGTGACGCCGAACGTCGCCTCTAACAAAAAGTTCTGGCGATCATTATATTCAACCCATCCCTCGTTAAAGAAGACATACTTATTTGTTAACCCGAGTTGTTCCGCCAAACTCTGCGCTGCGATCGCCATCTGCATCCTGGGACGGACGGGTTCGGGTGACGGAGCCCCATAAAATACAAACGCACGGTTGGCCGCCTCACCGAAAGTCGGTGGACGGCTTGAATCAGGGAGAGGGGGTCGAGCCAGTTGTACACGCCGCCGGCCCAAAGAAGGAGATCGTCCTCGTGCCCAATACCTGGGACAACTCCGCGGACAGCGGGGCGCGTGTGCGTGGGATCCACGTCTGGGAGGCCGAATGGCACGACGTCAATCAGCGACCTGAGTGTCGGGTCGTGGTCATAACTGAGCGAGGTTGAGCCGGCCCAATGTGGCCAGTTGCCCTATATAAAGATCACGCTGTCGTTCGCTAGCACAAATAATGAAATCTGCGGCTTAAGTTGCGCATTTACTGCCTCCACGGCCTTTCTTACCGCATAAGTACGAAACTCCCCGTCGAGGTCCTTGGTAAATGCGAGGGTCTCCAAGTGAATAGGGTCGTACAGATCAGAAACGATTACCTTAGATGACTGCGCCAACACAGGGCTCGTGTAGCTCCGTAGCCCTGAATGACCATGACATCGGCCCACTGCTCCGCCGAACGAATCCCGTTGTGGCCAACTGAAGCGACTCGGAAACGATCTGAGCTGACCGAGCAGTGTGGAGATGTCGTCAGCAGCCAGACGTCGTGCTCCTCGGACAAGTGCTCAGCCATATTCCAGGCACGCATCGCCGGGCCTGCCATTCGCGGCAGCAGTACGTCATCCGTCAGTACAAGCACTCGCCTGGTCAAAGGCGCTATGACCGCTCCTCGACGCGGCTGGTCCGACCCCAGTGCGGCCCGGACGTGAAGAGCGTCAACAGGAGCCTAGCGCAGCCCCGAGTTGGCGGATGGCCCAGGCCGTGCGGTGGGGGACGAAAGGCTGGCCGAGCTGGGGTACTCTGGACCAATCGCCCTCGGAGGGCGGGCTCCATCGCGGACGCTACTCTGCGCCTCACGCCGCCATGGTTAGTGCGTTTCAGCTGGCAGGCACCGCCTCTTTCGTCCAAGCGGTGAGGGTCGACCGGGCGGCCCGGCTCGGGCTACGTGGAGGGACCTTCCCGAAGACCGTGAGCTAGAGTAAGTTGTCGAGCATGTCGCCGGGTAGCCCCACTCCAGACAAGGATGAGCTCTACGACGAAGAGTATTACGAGTGCCACTGCGGACCTCGGCCCTGTGTAAGAGGCGACCCTGAGTGGGGTGCCTTCTATGATCAAATCGCCGCCAACATCGTCCGCAGTTTGGCGCCCAGGACGGTGTTCGACGCTGGATGTGGCATCGGCTTTCTCATCGAATCACTGTGGGACAGGTCGGTAGAAGCTCACGGACGCGACATCTCAAAGTTTGCTATCGAGCAAGTCCGGCCGGATGTGCGGGCGTTATGCTCAGTGGGCTCCATTACCGATCCGATCGAGGGCACATACGACCTGATCACATGTATTGAAGTCATTGAGCATATGGATGAAGAGAGCGCTAACAAGGCGATCTGTCGGCTGACGGAGTCGTCGCCAAAGGTACTTTTCTCATCCTCGCCGACTGACTTTTCAGAGCCAACTCATATCAATGTTCGTCCGCCACTATATTGGCTTCGCCAGTTCGCCGATCGCGGGTTCAGACCCGTGCTCTCGTACGACGCTACGTATGTATGCCCCTGGGCCATTCTTTTCGAGCGATCCACCGAGCCAATTTCTGAGCCCGACTTAGCCGCAGCCGCTGAACTCGTACGAGTAAGGGTCATGCGGCACCAAGAGGAGGCGCGCGCGATTGCAGCCGAGGCCCGCAGTGCCGAACTCGCTGCCCGCACCGCTGAACTGGAGTCGGAAGTGCCAAAGATCCATCTCCTCGAAGCGAGGATCGAGTCCGTTGAGCTGGACCGGGAATTGGACCTGGCAACACTATCGAGGCAGATTGACGCCACCGACAGAGTGCAACAGCGAGTACGCACTCGAGCAGGAGCTTCAGCTTCAGGCTCAGCGGGCCTGGGAGGCTGAAGGGCAATTGAAGATGATCCAGGACAGCACCATCTGGCGAGCTGTTTCTCCCGTGCGTCGACTCGCCGGTTACCCGCCCCCCTCGGCTCGGCGCTACCTCCGACGAGCGGGGGGTTTGGTTGCAGAGGGTCGGTTGCGACAAGAGCTAGAGCGCCGCCTGGGCCAGTCAGGGCCGCTGGCTATAAGAAAATCGCCAACCTCGTGCTCGGAAGGGATAACTGGTACCCGCGCCTGTTCTAAGAGCCCGGTTCCCGCAACTGGAACCAGTCAGTGTCTTCGCCTCTCCGGAGCAGCTACCGACAGTAAACATGGTGACAGATTCGGTTTCTCCCGGGTCTCTTTACGGTGGAGTTGCGACGGCATCCATTATCTCAGCTCTCCTAGCGGCGCTTTGTGCGCGTCTGAGAGTCGTAACGCGGACTGAACACGGCGACGCCTCCCGGGTCGCCAAGATCCTGCCAGGCTTAATCGGATCCGGTTTGCAGGCCCACTCGAGATGCTTCATATAGGTATCGGCGATGACCGCGCCATCCCGGTGGGTGACACTGACATCTTTATTACGACCTCATGGTGGACGACAGCGCCCATCGTTGGCGCGATAGGTCACAGGAGAGTAGTCTACGTTCTGCAGGAAGATGAGCGCATGTTCTATCCTCGTGGCTACGAGCGCCTTCGCTGCAGCGATGTTATCGGGGACGAGCGTTTGCATACCCTTGTGAACACCGGGTTGCTGTTCCGTTACCTTGCGGAAGGGGCTGAACCGCTTGCTGGTCTGCGTCCTGCCCAGGAACATCCTTCGAGCCAGCATTCCCGGACTCGATTTTCTATGACGATCCTATTGAGCGGGCGCGGTCGGGGAAGTTGAACTTTCTTTTCTACGCTCGGCCCAACAACCAGCGAAACCTCTATTGGCGTGGAATGGAAGCGATCGAATTAGCGCTGCTCGAAAACATCCTGGACCCCGCCAGATGGCGATTTATTTTTGTTGGTAAGGACCTACCGGTGCCAACGCTCCCAGGCGACCCCGAGTGGGCAAATTACGAGAACCTTCCGTGGGAGGATTACGCTCGGCTAGTGCGGTCTGCCCACGTCGGGATGAGCCTGATCGATACGCCGCACCCGAGCTATCCGCCACTCGACCTCGCGGCAAGTGGCGCTGCCGTCGTCACTAACACCTTTGATACGGCGAAGACAGATTTGACGACGTTTAGCAAGAACATCATAGCCTCACCACCAACTGACCGGGCTTTGGCCGATGCCATCGCCCGAGCCATCGTTTTGCACGAGGATACGGATCGGCTGAAAGCCAATTTCCGTGCTGCGCGGTAGAGCGTGATTGGGAAAAGACCCTTTTTGCCAGCCTCGAAAAAATTATATCGTGGACCGACCTCTGAGGTAGCTAGCTTGTACTTAAGCCTCAATACGCGACTACCTTACCAGCCTCCCTGGGCGCTGGATTTCAGCACCCGGCGACGGTGGCTATCAGAAGGCGACACTCACATCGCGTACATTTACGAGTTGGAGGATACCTCGACCTTTCGGTACCGGATCTTCCATATGGCTGGAGTCTCCTCCGAGCCAATCCATCCCTTGGCACTTCCGCTGGGTGGTTCACTCGCCGTGACTTTCACAATGATATTTCATTCTTGGACGCAGCGGATATCCTCGTTATCTGTCGAACTCGTTATGACCACGGCGTGGCGCGGTCTCGTCGAATGTGGCCCGTGCTCGCGACATTCTTGTGCTTTACGATACCGACGACCTCGTGTTCGACCCAAGGCTCGTGCATCTAATTATGCATACGCTAGACGTGCCCAAAACCGAAGAAGAGTGGGACCAACCGGTACGTGTACACATCCCGACTTGGAGCAACGATGGCCTTGTGTGACGGCGTTTTGACGTCGACACCATATTTGGCCGAACAGGTACGCATGACTTGCCCGTCGTGCCCATGCGCGGTGATACCCAAGTTTTATTATCGGGACAAACACAGGAGTCCGACTTGCTTTTCGCGCTAAAGCGCGTAACCGGTTCACTCGGGACGGGCGAGTGACTATCGCCTACCTAAGCGGTTCTCCATCTCACAACGCGGATCTGGCGGCGTCGCCCGCTGAAGGAGCTGCCATGGAGGACCACGCAAATATTGTCCTGCGACTGGTGGGATTCACTGAGTTGAACGAACATCTGACGCCTTACGCAAAGCAAATCGAACGGTTTCCCCTGCTGGATTATCTTAACCTACAGCGTGTGACTGCAGAGTCGGAGTTCTCGATTGCCCCGCTCCAGAGCAACACCTTCACGAACTGCAAGTCGGAGCTAAAATACTTCGAACCCGGGGCGGTTGGCTGTCCTGTCATCGGTCACCGAATCCCGCTTTCAAGAGTGCGATCACCGATGGAGTGAACGGGTACTTGGCCGACGTCCACCAATGGCGCGAGAGAGTGGAAGACCTGTACAACAAGGTCCAGAGCCATCCTGACGAAGTGATGCGCCTTGTCAACACGGTCATGGAGGATAGTCGGGCGTGCGACGGTTGGAACCTGCAGGCAGAGCGGATTGTCAAGGCCATCAGTTCGGTCCGCGATGTAGGTGCGGCCGCAGTCGGGGAAAGCCGATGAGCACGCGGCCGACGTCGATGCCAAAGCAACGCAGTTAGGCTTTTGGTAGTCATCCTCGACGCCAGCCCGGTAGCCCATACGTCGGGAGACATCCTAGCGGTGGAGGACGGAGGGCAAGGGGCGTCGGTCTGTGGAGGGCACGCTCGTCAACGTGCGACCTCCCCGAGGGCGTTCCGACAGCGGCAGGCCCAGTCGAGCTGGGGCCGGCCAAGGCCGAGGATATCCAGCCACTCGACCAGTCCGGAAGGAGGTACAAGCCCTGGTGGCATTTCAGACTCGCGGAACGGGCATTGCACGCAGAAGGTAAACTTTTCGCTAGCAGCCCCTGTCGGGCGGGTCTGTCGCCGGCATTCGTAGGTTGGATACGAGATTGACTCGACTGAACCGCAACTAATATTTGTCAGGCCAAGCTGTCGGTCGAGGCTAGACCCGAAGATCGGACTAAACTCGCAGGATCATGGCATCTTGTCTGTCTTGAGCTGCATCTCCGTAGTGTCCGACCGCCAGCCTTTGAGAAACGCACCGAGCTGGAGGACGTCATTTCGGATCGCGAAACGACTCGCCCACCATGATACCATGCGCCTATGGACGCAAATCTTATCGGTATAACCTCTATATGGTGCGCGCCTCGCCGGCACTGATCCGGTAGCTTCCCTTTCCCAGATTAGGGAATCAGTGATGGTTCCCATACCCCTAGCTGGTGGAATGGTCACTCTTCCTTGAGAGTTGTCGTATCCGGCCGTATGGCGGCAAGCGGCCGACGGTCCATCGGAATGTGCGCGAGCCGTACACGGCCTTGATTTCGGCGGTCGACCCGCGACTTCGGTTTCAGCGGCACGCTTGGCGGTTCTCTGTGCGCCGGGTGGCTTCGATCAGCGACTTGAGCCTCGGCGGACTGGCGGTCTCGGTCCGCTCGCAACGCTGCCATGTCTTGCCGAACGGCGTACACAACCTGGAGCAACGGTTAACGTCGTCAACGGTTGCCACCGGCGCCGGCGGTTGGTCCTCTGGCTCCAAGCTGCGGGTGTCGGAATGAACCGACCAAAGGGCCAGCCGGATAGATCCAAGGGCTTCCACGCCGGGTCCGCCGGGGTCGCACCTGCCCACGAAATTCCCGGATCCGCCTCGTCACGCTCCACCCTGACCAGGTCACAATCGGCGAATATCGCCCGCATGTCGTCGGGCTCGTATCGCCAGAAGTCTCCGGGATAGTCGTAGCGGGAACCCCCGAGATCGAGTCGTAATCACAATCAGGCCCCCTGGCTTCACCACCCGTTTGACGAACCTGTCGATAAACCTGGCGCCAGTCACGGACGTGTTCGAGCGTCTCGGGTCTTGACCACCAAGTCGAAAGACGCCGGCCGAAAGCAGGTCAGCAGATCCGCGGCGTCACAAACCACGTCCACGCTCGGGCCAGCCATGATGTCCACCCCTACGTAGGAAGCCGGTTTCAGGCTTTCGATCTAGGGACGGACGGTTCCGTTGACTCGAGTAGGAGCCCACTCCAGAACGTCCTTGCGCTCGACGTCGCCACCACCCACAAGCTTCTCGACGAAATCAATGCAATAGGAGTTACACATGCGATGGCCTTGAGT
>CAVVRE010000036.1:0-12861 GCA_963750465.1 uncultured Acidimicrobiaceae bacterium | reverse complement strand
GCGCTGGCTTTACAACGACGGCCAGAAGTTGCTACGCCTGCGCCGGATCTCGAGGCGCGGCGCCCATGCCGTCAGGTGCGCTGTCAAATACTTGACGCTCGCACCAGCCATCGCCGCAGCGATGGCCTGGTACCAGGAGACAAATACCGTGCTCCAGACGGCTAAGGCCGAGCAGCGCTGGGCGCCCTCCGAGGAGGGCTTCGTCACGCCCCGTTCACCGGTCCCGACCGATTGGCCAACACTTGGTCTCCCTCCCGTCCTGTGCAGCAAGGAGGTGCAGGTCAACGCGTGGTGGGAGGAACTGCCAGAGCCGCCGGCCCCCGCCAACATCCCGGTCCGAGTGGGCGACCGCGTTACAGGGTCCATTTTCAAAATGTCGCCCGCCTGGTGGGCAATTGCTGTCCACGACGTAACGAGCAAGCGGAGCTCCGTTTTGGTGCGGCCCTTCAATGGGCCGCAAAGCTCCGTTGAGTGGGTGGTGGAGGCGCCGCAGATCGTGGATCTGATAAGGAACCCCTCCCCATCGACCGCCTGGACTTTCGCAACCTTGACGCCCAGGGAGAGACGCGCAGGGTGGAGCGCTTTACATTCGGTTCCGGGCGTCATTCTGTGTCCCCCTCAAACGTGGCCAATCTGGGCGAGCTCATGCACAAAGCGTTCACTGTCCGATGGGCCTGACCCGGAAATTCCTCAATGACTTAGTCGTCGAGCGTGCGGAGCCCGGGTTGACGACCGCTACGGCGGCAGGGCACGTTTTGCCCTCCTCGAGGAGCATTTTTGAGATTCGTGCTCCAGTCTGTGGGGCCGCGCCGCCAACTACGGCGCAGCCAATGCAGGCAAACGACAGCGTAATGAGCTAACTGCGAATCAGCAGCCTTAGACCGGATTTGTCGACCGTGCTTTGCGCTGGCCAAAAGACATCGATGAGCGACACTGCGACGGAACGAGTGCCTTATTCGATTCGCCGCCCTTATAGACAGACAACCTTGTCAGGTGATCTCTCGAGGTCGGGTCAACTCGGGCAAAAGCGAGCAACTCTATGACAATTATTGGGCCTGGACCTGGACGATCTGCTCGCTCCAAGTGGGATTCGCACGCAAACTCCTGGCAGGGGTGGTGCGATGAGGGGACAGTCCCTTCTCAGAACAGCTGACGCCCAGAGGGCCACAGGGAGCGCTTGACGTCAGCCGACCATTTCTTTTTTTGGGACCACGGTCCTTTTGTGGAATCAAGGTGCGATTGCAGGCTCTTCCTGCTAGTTCAGGCAGAGCATCTAGTCGGGGCGCATGGTGGCCAAGAAGGACTCAGCCGACGGCGTTGAGCACCCATACGTCAAGATTTCCTGCTGGCGGACTGCGCACTAGAGGGCGCGACGGCTCCTATGGTCAGCAGGCGTCGTGTAGCTTGGTTACCTCATTGATCAAAATTGACTTGCGTTCAGTGTTCGACTGGAGTATGTTCGCGGTAAGCCAATCGGCGAGCCTATCGTGCAGGGTGCTAGCCGAAAATATAGGTTTCTCTTGAGCGCGAAAATTTTCTTGCATTAATGCTCGTTTTGGGGTAGGTTCCCAAAATTGTGAGCGCTGCAAGGGTCTGTGCGGGGAAATCGCTCGCGATAGCCAATCAACAGCCTCCCCTGGACCGCGCGTGTCTTTGTTTAGAACGCCGGTATCAGCGGGCCGAATACTTGACGGTTCTCGCTTTCCCGGACGAGAACCTAAAGGCGGAGCGGAAAAATCCCGTGACCCACCCGGTGCCTTACGCCGCAAGGGCATCTGTGGCCTGTGTCATCCGACCCATTGACACTCGGCCGTCGCGACCTAGAAGGCGAGGATGGGGCCCCCGATGTCCCATTCGGGCGGTGATAGCTACAGCTCTCGCTGCTGTCGCCGGGGCCATGGGCGTATCTGCCCGTCCGGGCCATACACGGATCGAGGGGGTCTCAAGAAGGAACTTGTAAGTCCCGTCCGCCAGGCTGGTTTCGCAGTCAGGCTCAGCTAAACGTCCAACGGGATGCCGTCCTGTCGCCCGCGAGACGGTTGTGGCCCGATTGCCGCCGCGGCATTCATGCCATTCAATTCATGAGGAAAGGAGCTCCATGAAAGACATGGGGATTCAGGGGCATTATCTGCACCACGTTGATCGAATAGATGTCGTGCCCGTTACAGTGACGCTCCTCGGCGCGTTTAATATAGGGCTTGGTGGAAGGAGCGCCGGTCCGTGGCCTCGGCCATCCGCCAAACGCCTATGTGAGGTTCTGATGCTGAGGCCCGACCGTAGGATTTCTAAGGAGGTGGTTCGCGAAGTGCTGTTCCCGAACCTCCCACCCAAGGCCTCTGCAAATGCTCTAAGGAAGGCTCTGTCAATGGCGAGGCAAGCGCTATCGCCTCTCGGTGACCTCGGTCCTCGATTGCTAGGAGCGGACCGGGAACAGGTCTTTATATCGACCGAGACACCCCTTGCAATTGATGTACTGGAACATGAAACCGCCCTTCGCTCCGGTCTGTGCATGGAGCCTGGAGGCGAACGAGACGCCGCACTGTCGAAGGCGCTGCTTCAACCGCCGTCCTGCTGGCTGACGAGCCGTACAGTGACTGGGCGCTTGAGCCGCGATACGCTCTCGAGCGACTTCGCCAGAGAGCCCGCTTAGAACTGGCACGCGACCGAACCAACGGTCGCGGTCGATCCCAGCTCGACGCAGTTATCGATAGTTGGGAAGCGCGCCTGGCACATGACCCCCCGTCGGAGGAGGCGGCCACCAATTTAATCACGTGCTATAGCGCCCTCGGCCAGCGCCAGCTTGTGGTCCTTACCTACCGTCGCTGTTGCCGAGGCTTACGGGACCTCGACCTCGAGCCCTCGTCGGCCTTCGAGTCGGCTTACCGAGCGCGCAACCAAACAAGGCTCAGATGTGCTTGCACCATGGTCCCATGGGGTGACTGCGTTGGGTGAGGAGCCATATCGCGACCTCGTTGATGGCGTTGCCAGTAGGGCCGCTCGAATCCCGGAGCCAAGGACAGTAGCGTCTTGATGTGCCTCGTTGACACTCGGTCGAGATGGTCCAGATGTCAGAGACCGAACGAAGCAGCTGGGAATGCGGGGTGACATCACGTAAAGGGGAGTAATAGCTCTGGACACATACTCCAATTTGATGTATCGCCCAGCCCCAGTCGGCATTGGCGTCTCCGTCTCCACTGGCCAACGCGGCCGTCCGATGACTTCGGGTCCCACTCCTCCCTCGTGCCGGGTCATATGCACACCGGCGCGGGTTCACGGCGGGCCCTGTATGAGACAAGTACTTGTAGTTCTGTGGCCTAGGCAAGCTCGGCGGAGTGCCGTCGCCACATCGGGTATAACCGAAAACCTCAAATGTTGGAGTGAAACAATTGCCCAGATCGAGGCACGGTCTATTGCACCTCCTTGGCTTTGTGCTCAGCGGCAACTCGCGGTGGCCTAAGAACCAGACCTGTGACCGCGGTGGGCTCGTTCAAGTCCACCACGGGTTCTCGACCACCCCGATTTGGATGCACAGGCCGAGCTTCTCCGCTCCGATCCACGCCCTCACGATCCTGTCGTGCTCGAAGTGCATGTTCGTGATTCCCCACTCCTCGACAAGACCTCAGCCGACCTGTACGAACGGCGCTTACGTCTTCAGCGTCGTTGGCGAGTCGGGAGGGACGTCGCACGAAACCGCGCCGAAAGGGTGCTGGGCGAGCACACGGCGCGCTCCTCGGCCGACCAGGTCGACCACCGGCGCGCACTACCTCCGGCGGCTTCCAGCGCGTGACGGCACCGGCGGCGGCGCCAGAGGTCCCGAAGACCACGACCCGCCGCCGGCATGGACCGGCTAGTCGGGGGACTGCCTACGGCTCGATGAGGACATAGGACGGCCAGTTCATCTCGGTGTCGGGACCGCCGATCGTCCCTAGCGGGGCGGGCGCCCCCGATCGGGAAAGCTGGTGCTTGCCGTACTCGACGGTAGTGGGCTTGTTGAAGTTGGAGACCCACACGTCACCGGAGGGGTCGACGGCCACACCATAGGGGCCGAACATAGACCCCGAGGCATCAGCGGCGGTCGTGCTGATGGTAACGGCCGGCGCAGGGGAGCCCGACTTCGAAATCTGGGCCTTGGTGAACTCCACCAGCTGATTGGTACATGGCGTGCCGAAGCAGTAAGGGGTGCCGGGGACGCCCCCGCCACCGGTGACCATCCACATGTCCCCCGACTTGGTGAAAGCCATGTTGGCGCCACCGGTCGAAGAGATCGTGACCGTCGGCGTCGGGTCCGTCCGGGCCAGGTCGGCGTTCGAGAACTCGACTACACACCCCTGAGGGCAACTTGGAGAAAGGTTGATGGTCACCCAGAGGTCGCCCTTACGGTCGAACATGTCGCCCAGCGGAGAACCGGGGAGGTCGGGGACCGAAATCGTGGTCGCCGGCGCCGGCGAGCCCGAGGTGGTCAATTGTCCCGCGGTGTACTCGACGACTTGGCTCGCCCCGCTATCCACTACCCACAGATCGCCCAACGGGTCGATAGCCAGACCGGTGGGAAGGGCGAGAGCCCCTGAGGGCAACGTGATGGTCACGGCCGGCACGGGGTTGGGCATGGTCAACTGGGCCCGGGTCAGCTCGACGACGTTGCCGATATTTATGTTCGCCACCCATAAGTCGCCTGATGGGTCGAAGGCCATAGCGACGGGGCCGTACATGCCATTGGTGAACCTCGCCTCCGGCGCTACGTCACCGTTGGAGTTGCGGGAGTAAAAATCCACCTCCCCATTGGCCTCGACGGTGGGCCCGGTCCCAGAACCGAGGGCCCCGAAGATCGTGCCACCCTGGGCGACCACGACCGTCCCTGGGGCCAAGGGGCGCCCGCCGTCAGGAGCAGCCCAGGCTTCGGTTGGGGCGACCAGCATGGAGCTGGCCAAGCCGAAAAGGGCACAAAGCACCCCGGCCCTGGCGTTCCTCCCGAGGGCGGGCCGTTTCGTTGCCTGGAGGCGAGCACCCGACGTTCGGCCCGGGCTACCTGCAGCGCGGGCATGGATCAAGTACTGCATCATTTCTCTCCCTTTGGTTTTGTCGTTCCTTGGAATGCACCGGATTTCTAGGACTGCAGTGGCTCCACAGGGGGTGGCCATCCCGCCGGATATTTCTGCACAGGGGGATCCCGGGAGCGCCGAGGCGCGTGCTTTCGCGATATGACGAAGGTCATGAGATGGATGTTGCACCCTGGCCATTCCCAGAACGTTCCCACGTTATGCGCTCACAAGATTCGACGGCGACCTGGCCGGGACGGACCTTTACTTACGACGACCTGACTGTAGGGAGGTCAACGCAGGATCGGCCGGTCACGCATTGTCGGGGCGCCAGAAGCCAGCGAAGGGCGTCGGGAAGAAGCACGTCGGGTAACCCAACGACGTTGGGACCGGGCAAGTCGAATCGACCCGGCGATCCTGTTGCAGTAGCCGTCGCACCTGGCCGCACCCGTCCGGATTGAACGGCTGTCCGCCTGCGGAGCCACTCACTTGCGCAGATGGCGGTAATCCCGAGCAATTGATATCACTTTTACAGTAGGCGGTCAAGAGGGGCGCCCCGCCCCGCCTGTTTTGCATCTCTGACCTGGGCTTCTTCTTCCGGGCCCGCGCGGGCCTGGACAGTGCGCGGCCGGACGATGCCTTCCCTCAACGGTACGGGCGCGGCCAAGACAAGGAAATCCCGGAAACCCACATCACTGCAACCCGCTGACGCCTATCATCTCCGGTTGGTCAGACCACCTGAGGTAGTCACGTCACTGCGATCAATAAGGGTGCGACGATGGCATTTTTCGTTTTGCGGCCACCCTCCGTCCGACCCGCGGTCCGCGTTTGGCCCGTCACGTCTTGGCCCTACCCGGGAGCGGAGAGCTTTCGATCGACAACCGTCGCGCCACCTCCCCCGGCCATTGGTCGAACCGGACGGGCGGGTGCCGACGCGACTTTGCGCGCCAGCCGTTCTTATCGGGACACCTTCTCGCGCAAATACTCTCCCCAATCACGTTGTCCGAATTGGAGGGCGCGCTCGATACGACGCTCGCTCTAGCGCCCGTCACAAACAAATAGCCCCGCCAACCCCGCAGCATCCAGCACAAGGAGGGAACACATGGCTACACAGCAATCCGCCCAGGTTTACATCACGAACACCACGGATGGGCAGGCAACGATCACGCTGTACCACAACAATTCCTCTAACGGCACCCAGAATGGCACCTGGGAGGCAAACCCGGGCCAGCAAGTCGGCCCGCTCACCGTCTACTTCGAAACCGGGTGGGGTAGCTGGGGGATACTGGATTATTGGGCGGTGGAGATCGCGGTGACCGGTGGCTCCACGCCGGGGGTCTTCGAGAGCAGCGGGATCCTCCAGTACAGCGATTGGAAGGAATGCCAACTACAAAGCCCTGATGCGGGAAAGAACCTTCCCTTCACCGTCGATTCCCGTACCCTTTCGATCAATCTCCCCTCCGGTGGCTGCTCGACCCCTATGAACCTGGTGGAGCGTCAAACGGCACAGGCGTACGTGACGAACACAACGGACGGGAACGCCTCGGTCACGCTCTACCACAACAACTCCTCCGACGGCACGCAGAGCGAGACTTGGTCGGCGGCCCCGGGACAACAGGTGGGACCACTTACTGTTCCGTTCCGAGTCGGTCTCAACTCAGCCCTTATCCTCGACTACTGGGCCATCGAGCTAGTAGTCCAGGATGGCTCCGAACCGGGGGTGTACCAGAGCGCCGGCTTCCTTTCGATGACCGATTGGAAAGAGTGCCAGCTTCAGAAGGCAGACGCGGGCAAGGATCTCCCACTGAGCGTTGGGTTCGACACGTTCTCTATCAACCTCCCGTCCGGCGGCTGCCAGGCGGCGATGAGCTACGTCGGCCCGTACTCCAAGGTCGACCATGTCTTTGTCTTGATGCTCGAGAACCACTCGTTCGACAACTTCTTCGCGTTGTCGGGTATCCCGGGGATCACGCACGCAACGCCCAACGACTCGAACTCCTATAACGGGCAAACCTACCCCGTGGCGTCGCCGGCGCCACCCAGTATGCCGACTGATCCCGGGCACGAATTTCTGGACGTAGTCGAGCAGCTCTGCGGTCCGGGTGTCACCCATACCCCGTGGCAGCCCTACCCACAGCCGCTCACGAACTCCGGCTTTGTCGCCAATTACGCCACCACCCGGTCCGAGATCACGTCCAACAACCCCAACCTGCCTACCCCGGCCGAGTACGGCGACATCATGAATTGTTTCGACACGCGGACGCAATTGCCCGTGATCTACGAATTGGCCACAGAATTCGCCATCTGCGACCAATGGTTTTCCTCCATCCCCGGACCGACATGGCCCAATCGCTTTTTCGTCCACGGCGCGTCGTCAGCGGGTTGGGCGGATTCCCCCGGCACCGGGAGCATAATCGGCTGGGAAACGCCGGGCGGGGGGTTCACATACCCGAGCGGCTCTTCGGTCTTCGACGCCCTGTCAAAAGGACAGATGCAATGGCGTGTCTATGTCGATGAGAACGGCCCCACCCTCGGCGGGGTCCCTCAGGTGGCGGCGCTGAAGGGCGTCACGTACCTAGTCAACACCAACGCCCTTACTTCCCTCGCCTCCGATCTCCAGGGCCCTTACCCGTACACCTATACGTTCATCGAGCCAAACTACGGTGATGTCACTGGCGGCTCCTACGAGGGTGGATCGTCCCAGCACCCGATGGACGGCGTTGCTCGCGGTGAAGCAGTGATCAAGACCGTGTACGAAGCCGTCCGCAACTCGCCGCTCTGGAACCGGAGCCTGTTGATCATCACCTACGACGAGCACGGCGGCTTCTACGACTCGGTCAAGCCCGGGCCCGCCCCGATCCCTGATGATGGAAGTCCCCAAGATGCCAAGATCAACATGAACGGTTTCATTTTCGACCACTATGGCGTGCGGGTGCCGGCGGTGGTCGTCTCGCCCCTGATCCCCAAGGGCATCGTCGACCACACTCTCTATGACCATTCATCTGTGCTGGCCACGCTGGAACACCTCTATGGTCTGCCCCCGCTCACAAACCGGGACAAGAGCGCCAACCACGTCGAAGGTTTGCTGTCCCTGCCTACGCCGCGGACAGACTGCCCCACCACCCTCAATAACCCCGCGGTCGCCATCATGACGGCGACACCAGAGGTCGGCGACATCCACCAATCTCTGCCCGATTCCGGCAATGTGCACGGCTCTCTGGGCATCTTGCTGAAGACCGACCTGGAGCTTTCCCGTGGCGACCCAACGGAAACCGCGGCGATCATGGACAGGTTCAACGGTATCAAGACAAGAGCGGACGCGCAGGCCTATGCCCAGGACGTAGTGGCGAAAGCGAAAACAGCGCAGGCAAACCGCGCCGGAAAACCGCCTCTGCCATCTCGTGTCGGCAACTAGCCGTTGATTGGGTGCTCGGGTCGCTGGTAGCAGTGACCTGAGCACGTGCTCGGCGCCTCGCACCAGATCCCGCACAATGTCGCCGGCGGGAGCGACGTCGTGGATGAGGTCGATGGCCTCGCCGGCCCGGGACGTCGCCCGGGGCATCAGAACGTACCGAGGCGTGCCCGATGTCGCCGCCGACGCCAGCGCCTCAGCGGGCTGGGCCTCGTCATTGAGGTGCCTTCGGCGCCGGTGATGGGACCTTCGTCTGGGACCAGCGCCGGGGCACCTTTTTGGACGGCCTCCTAGCCTTGGCCGACCAGTACGCCGGGCGGGACCTGGGCTCTGTCAACCCGGCCATTTACCGCATCGCCGAGAGCGCCAGCTACCACGCTGCTTTCACGACGTCGTGAAGCGCGACAACACAACGTTCGTGTACGGGAAAACGCTGGAGGGTTACCAGGCGGGGCACGGCTGGGATCCGGTCACGGGCTGGGAGACACCGATCGCCTCCGTACTGGTACCCCTGCTGGCACCCTACGACCCGCTCCTGAGCCAGGGACGAGACGGTGACCGAAGGCTGGAGCAAAATGAGCGCTGTGGGGGGGTCGTCATTCGACCTCTGGCGCCCTATAGCCGGGACCTCTACTGTCGATAGCCGCGCTTCGTTCCCCGGGGTCAGCACTACGTCATGCTCGTGCCATGCGGGGGCGGCCGGTATGCCGACCGGTGCTCGGAAACGATCAGTGGCAGACCTCGGGTCTCCGGCTGGAGGAACAAAGAACGACCGATGCAAGCGACTGCCAAAGCGCCACAGACTCGGCGGGGAAGCGAGGGTGGTCAGGGCTCTTCGTTGAAATCCAGGTGCGGAACGCCGGCGTCCCATAGAATAATATGAGCGGCGGATTTGCATGGCTTTACAGGCAAAATCAGCCTGACCCGATGCGGAGAGAACCGTCGATCGAGATGCGCGACCGCCGAGCTGCAATGGTCTCCGGCTCAGGTACAGAATCTGGGCTGCCTATAGGGTCGGTATGGACCCGTACGTCCTGATCTACGTTGTCGGCGGGGTCTTCTGGGCCGCCATGGTGGTGCGGGCTCATCAAAAGCGTCATACCCTCGAGGAGTGGCAGCAGCGGTGGGTGCCGCTGGTGGGACCGGAGGCAACCAAGGCCCTCTACCAGGAATCCGTGGTGAGGCGGATGGGCATTTACAGCGGGGCGGCCATGTCCGTCACGATCGTGATCGGGATCGCTAGTCACGTAAAGGGGGCCGCCCACGTTGTCTTTGCCGTGATGCTCTGCGCGACTTTCCTCGCGATGGCTGTCGCAACATTCGTGGCCCCAAAGAAGAGGCAGCATGCCTGCGCTTACGCCAGTGATGTGTTACGCGTCAAGGTCCATCCATCCGCGTTCCCGCCTTGCGACGCATCACGCACTGAACCCTCAAGCTCTGGGTTGGCCGTCACCTGACTCTAAAACCCCAGGGGTGGCGAAACAGCATGTGCAAAAGCCCAACTTCTGGCCCGCTCGTGCGCGGATCGCCGGCGGGCTGACAGGTGTAGTAGTAGCCGCAGGCCCGCCGTCTCCACGATCCGTCGAAGCGTGGCTCGACCTTTCGCCGTCAGTGGGCGGCCCTTGATGGCGTCTGCTCCGGCCCTGCCGCGACTCCAGTAGTGGACTTGAGGATTGACCTCAGAGGATGCGGTTCCTGACTCAGTTGCCATGCGCGGGTTCGGCGCCAGCCAAGGCAGTGCGAGCCGGTCAAGGTGACGCGCCCAGAGTTGCGAATAGAAAGCGGCATCCTCCGCACTTAAGCCGGAGAATTGGACCCTCACAATTGTGCCGTCACCTGTCGGAGTGAGCGTGATCTCAATGAATGTAGGTGTCGGCGTCGCTGTGTCGGTTCCTTGACGGTCCCATCTAAGCAGCATGCGGTGCGGGGGGATCTACTTCGATGTAGCGGCCGGCAATTGCCGTCCCGTCGAGGTCGAGGTGGAACGTCTCCCCCACGCGAGGAGCTGTCATCGAATTCCGTCCATCTTGACGAGGCCGGTCCACGTCCAAGAGGCACGAGCAGTCAGGGTCGGCTGAATGAGCTCACGGAAAGCCAGACCTGAGCAACCCACTGGGCGCGACGAGGTGTCCCGCATAACGAACGGCAGCGGGCCCGCAAGCGCATCGTGCGGATGCACGTACATCATCCAAAAGCCGTGAGCCGACCTCGGCGATGGCTGTGAACGAACCCGGTTTGGGCTCATGTGCCGATGGCAAGGGCGAGGAGGGTATTGACCGCAGTTTCGAACGGACGGCTACTCCGAAGTACCTGGGAGAGTAGAAGTCCTCCTTCGAGCGTGGCGAGCACAGTAGTGGCGAGGTCGTCCGGGTCGATGTCGGACGGGAGCTTCCCGTCGGCATGTAGGGATCGCAGCCCATCGCCGATGGCAGCTGCCCACTGATCGAACCCTGCCGCGATGAGCGCTCGGGCCTCGGGGTCACTCTCGGCGAGTTGACCAACGAGCGAGCCAAGTGGGCAGCCCCCCTTTGCTTTGGTGCGCTTCGCTGCGGTGATCACCATGTTCCGCCAGGCTTCGACTCCGTTCGCGCTGCCGAGCGCGTGCCGCTGGTGACTGACGATGGTGTCGGCTTGGTAGTCGATGACCGCCTGCACGAGTTCGTTCTTGTCGGGGAAGTAGTGGTACATCTGCGAGCCGCTGACTTCCGCCGCCACCTTGACGTCTTCCAAGGTGGTCGCTGCGACCCCGCGCTCGTGGATCAAGGCGGCGGCCTTCTCCACTATTCGTGCCCGGGTGCGTTCACCCTTGGGGGTGAGCCTCGGCCGGACGCTGGTGTCGTTGACCATGCCACCCATGCTAGCAACTTTTGAGTTTGACAGCCCAGTCCGGCTGTGTCATAGTGAGTTGCACAACCCATTTCTGTAAGAGAGGACAAAACAACAAATGACTGACTTAAAAGGCAAGACAGCTCTGGTAACGGGCTCGACGAGCGGTATCGGCCAGGCTACGGCCATCGCCTTGGCCGCTCGCGGCGCTCACGTACTGGTAGTCGGGCGCAACGAACAACGAGCCAAAGACGTGGTCGGCGAGATCGACAGCAGCGGCGGTAGCGCATTGTTCAGGCTCACCACGTTGGGCGACCTCGAATCGGCCCAGGACCTGGTCGAGTGGGCCACTGAGGCAGGCGACGGTCACATCGACATCCTCATCAACAACGCTGGCGTTGCCTTGCTCGGACCAAGTAACGCAGCCACCGAAGCACAGTTCGACGAGACCTTTGCACTCAACGTCAAGGTTCCGTTCTTCCTCGTCGCGTCACTGGCGCCAGCCATGGCCGAACGCGGATGGGGTTCGATCGTCAACATCTCCACGATGGTGGCGAGCTTCGGACAGGCCGGCATGGCTCTGTACGGCGCCAGCCGAGCGGCTCTCGAACTGTTGACTAAGGCCTGGGCCGCCGAATACGGCGCTCGTGGTGTTCGGGTCAATGCCGTTGCTCCCGGTCCGACGCGCACCCCGATGATGGAAGGTGTCCCCGACGAGATGGTGAACCAGCTCGCAGCACTAGCACCAGCAGGTCGCGTCGCTCAGCCCGAGGAACTCGCTGCGGCGATCGTCTTCCTCGCCAGTGATGATGCCAGCTTCGTCCACGGCGTCACCCTGGCGGTCGATGGGGGCCGAGTAGCGACGTAACGCCTGTCGGCGGTGACGTTTGAGAGTGAAGACCTAGAACCCAGATCACAACTAACAACTGAGGAGTACCCGCATGAGCGCATACGTAATTGTCGAATTCACCGTCAAGGACCCGGATGTTTATCGTGAGAAATACGGCCCCATTGCTGGGCAGACGGCCAAAGAGCACGGAGGCGAGGCTCTCGCCAACAGCAACTGGGAGATCCTGCACGGCGATGGCTCGCTCACTTCAGGGGCACTCGTGCGGTTTACTGACCGTGAGACGGCCCTCAAGTGGTACAACTCGCCTGAATATCAGCAGCTGATCGATGTCCGAAGTGTCGCGATGGATGCCCGTTTCAGCTTGCTCGACGGCCTGCCTAGCTGATCGAGGTAGTTCCAGGTCCCAATAGCAACCCTGGAGAACAGGTGGACGCAACCCGGCAAGAGCTGTCCTGCCTGACTAGGCCCACAGAAAACCAGAGGAAATACCAATGAGCACACTCACAGGAAAGACGGTACTCATCACGGGCGCCAACGCCGGGATCGGCAAGGACGTGGCCCGGCAACTGGCACTACGTCCCGAGATCGCCGGCATCTACCTGGCGTGCCGGAACCGAGAGCGGGCGATAGCGGCAAAGGCCGAACTCGAAGCCGCGACCGGCCGGCGCATCTTCGACATCGTTCTCATGGACGTTGCCGATCTGGGCTCGGTCCGCGCCGGCTTGGCGGCCATCAAC
>CAVVRE010000035.1:0-22085 GCA_963750465.1 uncultured Acidimicrobiaceae bacterium | reverse complement strand
ACCCAGTGCCTCAACCGAGGCATGAGCCTTGAAGCCATCGCCGCCCTGCTGGGCCATCGCTCGCCACGCATGACCTTGGTCTACGCTCGGATCTCCGACACCAACGTGGCCGATCAGTCTTCAAAGCCACCCAAGCGGTTGAAGCCGACGCCGCGACACCAGCATCGGCCACAGATGGCGACTCAGCGAGAACTCCTCGCCGGCTTCTCGCCAACGGGCACTGCACCCGTCCACTCGAGTTGGACTGCCGGTTCCAGACCATATGCGAGGGATGCGGATTCTACGAGACCGACGTCGAGTTCGTCGACATCTTGCGCCGGCAACGAGACGACGCCACCGCGCACGCCGATGCGGCTCGAGCCGAGCTCTACAACGAGCTGGTTCGAGTGATCGACACCAGCGCCTGACACTCGACGATCCCTCAGCGCCGCAACAGCACCCGGGGCGGATCGGCCCCGGGCGCGCCGCGTACGCCCTCCAGCGGCGGCTCATACCAGCACTCGCCGGTCACGCGGCTGTGACGCAGCCAGCGATACCGCTTGTGCGCCGCCTGAGCGCTGACCCCCAGCGCCTCCCCGATCTCCGCCCAGGTGGCGCCGCCAGTCATCGCCGCGGCCACCGCCCGCTCACGGTCTGACTCCAGCTCGGCCATACGGACGGTCAACATCTCGATCTTCTCCAACGGGGAACGCCGAACCACACCTATCAACCTACGTTGACCGGACCGGTGTTTCAACTATGGTTGATGAAACCATTTATTGACCAGATCGACTGCTGCCCGTGAAAGAACTGCTGATCGCCGCCAACCCCGACCCGGACTCCACCCTGACCTACCTGCTGCGAGTCCCGCTCGGCGACGGCATCATCCTGCGCACCGCGGGAACCTGGCCGCGCACCAAAGCCCTCTACTGCTACCCGGTCCCAACCGACGACTGGCCGGCCGCACCCGACATCGTCGAGCGGGTCCCGCTGCGCTCCTGCGTGCGGCGCGGCGCCGCGATCGACATCGTGGCCGCCCGAGGCCGAGAGAACCGCTCCCAGCTGGTGTTCACCACCGCCCGGGGCAGAGACGCCGTGTTCTGGCAGTCCCCCCGCACCCGCAAGCAGGCCCGCCCGCAGGTCAGCCTGCCGACCGCCCGGGCGGCCGGGATCACACAGCTCGAGATCGCGGTGGACGCACACGAACGCTACGCCTACCGTTTCGCCGGCCAGCAGGTGCGCACCACCAGCCGGGGCCTGCCCTGCGGGGACTACGGCATCGTCATCGACGGAGTCCTCGTCGCCGCGGTGGAACGCAAGTCCATGCCCGACCTGATCGCCAGCCTGACCAGCGGCCGGCTCCGCTACGCCCTCGGCGAGCTGGCCGCCCTGCCGCGCGCCGCGGTGGTCGTCGAGGACCGCTACTCGGAGATCTTCAAGCAGGACCGGGTCCGGCCCGCGCTCGTCGCCGACGGGATCGCCGAATGCCAGATCCGTTGGCCCAACATCCCCATCGTGTTCTGCGAGACCCGCAGCCTGGCCGAGGAATGGACCTACCGCTACCTGGCCGCCGCCCACACCTGGGCATCCAGCGAGCCGGCCGCCGTCCGAACGCATCGGCGAGCAGTCAACCCTGCGGCCGGTCCAAGAACGCCAGCCTGGTCCGTCCCCCGCCGAGATCCGAGACTGGGCTCGACAAAACAGCATCGACATCCCCGACCGCGGCCGGATCCCGGCCTCGGTCCGCCAAGCCTGGGAACGCTCGCCACGCCCGGCAGACCCCTGACATCATCGCCTTCAGATGTGCTTGGATGGATACCGCTCAGCCCCGGGAAGATCACCCGTGTAACGGCACATTGTGGGCGGTCGCGGCCGAGGTGCAGGCGGGATATTGGGCCTCTTGAACGTCCTGCGCCGCCCGGCCGTCGGGGTTGACCTTCACTGCCCGCTCGAGCCGCCGGCGGATACCCGCCGCCTCCCGGGCCAGCACCTTCCGGCGACGCTGCCGATCGATCCGCTTGCCGCCACGGCGTGCACCACGATCGGACCTCGATGAGCTAGCCTTCAAGTCCGAAATCCTTCACGGGTGTGGGTTTTATTGAGCGTTTTGGAAGACCCGATTTTCCCACGCCCGGAAGGATTTCCCGCCGACCCACACGACCGGCGGCTCACCCCAAACGCGTCAACCGACTCCCGCCAGGACCACCCCAACCGCAGCCCCCACAAGGCCCAACCCCCATCAGCACTTAACGAACGCTTGTTCGAGGGCTAGGTCCAGAGCGGAACTGACGTACTCCTCGTGGCTTCGGTGTTGCACGTTTAGGCTACGACCGACCGTCCAGGGCGAAGGGTGCGGATCACGTGGTCAGAGGTGGGATGCCCTTGGCGATCAGGGTGGCGCCGAAGACGAGGAAGAGTACTGTCATGACCGCCGCGTTGTGGGCAGCCAGCCAAGATTTGACGGTGTCGAGTCGTCCTTTTGCGTTCTCCCCACCGACTAGGTAATAACCGACGGGGCCGGCGATCGTGAGGCTACCGATCACGACGAAAACGATCAACGAGACGATCACGTCGGATGTCGACAGGCCGAGTTGGGCCAGTCCGGCGGCGGCGCCAGCGGTCAGGATAAGGTTCTTCGGGTTGATCCCAGCCAGCAGCAACCCAAGTCCGAGCGCCTTGCCTGCCGTCAAACTGTCGATCCCGCTCATCCATTTTGGCATGGGGGCTTCCTCGCCCGGTGCGGGTTGCTGGCGCCAGGTGCGCGCCGCGAGCAGGACGAGCAGCACCCCCAATGCGATCTTTCCCCAGGAGATCGTGTCGGACGCCGTGCTGCTAGTCGAGGCGTTGCTGGCGTCCGAAACCGCGTAGACGGCAGCGCTCACCGCTCCCAGCGCAACTACCCAGCCCAAAAGGAACGCCGGCCC
The DNA here is from genome assembly GCA_963750465.1 of uncultured Acidimicrobiaceae bacterium. Lineage (GTDB taxonomy): Bacteria > Actinomycetota > Acidimicrobiia > Acidimicrobiales > Palsa-688 > Fen-671. The sequence goes on along the minus strand of CAVVRE010000035.1, from coordinate 19,182 downwards.
GTTCACCCGGGCCCGCTGCGAGAACAACATGAGAATGACCGCGATGATGGGCACCGGGCTGATCGCCACGCCCACGGCGAACGTGAGGATCTCGCTGATGCCCTGTCCCATACCTCTCGATTCCTACTCGGGGTCTCTAACCACAAACGGGAACTACCTCTGAACTGCTGAGCTGATCGCGGGCGGCAAGCGACCGACACGACTGACGTTACGCGAACGCGGCCAAGTGCTGCGACGCAGGTCGCCTGTGGAGCTAACCGGGGACAACGACAGCCGACGAGATCGCCAAACTGGGTCGTACTGCGCGACTCGGGGGCCATCACTGACGAGGAGTTCGCGGCTTACAAGGCCAATCTCCTGCCCTGACTGTAGTTGCGCGACGCGTGGCGGAGGCAATAGCGATGACCCGCGTCCATAACTGACATAAGCAGCCCCTTGGCCGTAGTTGGCGGTGGGGGGGACCCTGGATGGCCAGGGTGCCATGGGCCTGCGGCAATGTCGTCGGTGGTGGCACCGCCCCGCGGGGGTATCGGTTCCAGCCCAAACGTGTGCTGGTCGGTGGACACCGTGTAACTGTCGTCATCCAGCCCTGGGACACCGGACCTGGCGCTGCATGCACGTTGTGGACGGCCACGACTGCGGGCGCGTCATCTTCAGCCCGCCCCACCGTCCCTAGCGCCGAGTGACTGTGCGTAACACTGTCATCTCTTTCGCGGTCCTCCCATACCGATTCGGCGTGCGAGCCGGCGCTCGGCTCGTCGGATGCCGCGGGAGTGGCTGGTGTCGCTATGTGTCGGTCGGCCCCGTTAGGCTGTGCTGACTAGTTTGTCGAGATGCTGCACGGGGCTGACCTCTACATCGTCGCCTTCGCCGCCGCTTTGGCTGTCTCAACGGTAGCCACCCCTGCCGGGGTGTCGGGAGCGGTGCTGTTGCTTCCGTTCCAGGTGTCGGTCCTGGGAACGCCAAGCCCGTCGGTCACACCCACGAACCTGCTCTACAACGTCGTCTCTACCCCCGGAGCGCTGTACCGCTATTGGCGGCAGGGACAGACCGGGGGTGGCCTCACCCGATTTGCTGATCGCTGGCACTCTGCCCGGAGTCATCGCCGGGTCCATCATCAGAGTCGAACTGCTCCCAGGACCGCGAGCCTTCGAGGCGGTCATCGCCATCGTGCTCATCCCCCTCGGCACCTGGCTGGTCCTGCGCAGGAGTCCACAAAAACCCAACGGGACCGCCAGGGTCCGACTGTCATCGGCAGCCATCGTCGGCGTGTCCCTTCTAGTGGGAACCGTGGGAGGGATCTACGGGATCGGGGGCGGGTCGATCCTGGCCCCCGTGCTCGTCGCTTCCGGGCGCTCGACCACCGATGTCGCCCCGGCCACTCTGGCCTCCACATTTCTCACCTCCCTCGCCGGAGTAGCCACGTTCGTGGGGTTATCCCAACACCATCACGGGTCCATCGCCCCGGCCTGGGCGGTCGGTATCGCCCTGGGTGCAGGCGGGCTCATCGGCGGATACCTCGGAGCCCTGGGCACAACCCCATCTCCCCGAGGTACTGATCCGTCGAGTGCTGGGCCTGCTCGTGACCGCTATCGGCATCCGATACGCCTGGCTCGCCGCCGGCCTGTGAACCTCAGGCTCCTCAGGGCAAAGTACGCTGACGTCCGCGACCCGTGTCGTTGGGAGCCGTCGTTGCTCGGACCCCGCCAGACCGGACTCAGGGAACGCGCCTGCGGGTGCGAGTCCTAGACACCCTGGAGGGGTAGCCACAAGGTGTCCAGGAACTCGCTTCTTTATCTCGGCGAGGCTCCTCTTACCCGAAGCAGCCTGCGATGGTGCCTGCAGGCTCGCAGTTGTCGGGGTGGTTGCCGGTGACAGTGCTGGCCGAGAGCGTCACCGTCGCCGCCAGCATTGAAGATCCCTCCTCCGTGCGGCGGCGGTGTTGCCGGTCACCTGGCTGTGATTCAGCGTTACTGGCCCTCCCGGGTAGGGACATCTGGCCCAGGACGAAGCCGTTGGCGATGCCGCCCCCGTTGCCGCCAGCCGTGTTGTCGTTCACCCGGCTGTTATTGAGGGTAAGCACCCCGGTGTTGGGGGCGCGGGGCCCTCAGGGCCACACGCAACCGCTTGAGGATCCCGCCACCCGAAGCAACCGCGCCCTGTCCCCGCTGCGGTGTTGTTGTTCACCTCGGACTTGTTGAGGGTCATCGCGCCGTGGTTGACGATGCCCGCCCCGCTGGTGATTGACGGCGATGTTGCCATCGACCTGGGTGCTGTTGAGCACCGTGGTGCACCCGTTGGCGATACCACCCGCGGCGATGGGAGGACCGCTCATCGACCCAGGCTGAGGTACCGGCGCGATGGCGGTGTTGCCGTTCACCTGGCTCCAGTTGAGGGTCACCGAACCGTTGCACGGAGGGGCGCTGCCCTTGCCGTTGCCGCTAGAGATACCACCCCCGTTGAGGGACGTGTTGCCGTTGACCTGGCTGGCGTTGACGGTGACCCGTGCCCAGCAGGTTCTGGATGCCACCGCCTCCCGCGTTAGGAGCCGTGTTGCCGTTGACCTGGCTGGCGTTGAGGGTCAGGAAACTGGTGGTCCCGGTGAAGTTCATGTAGTCGCCGTTGGCGATGCCACCGCCGACGAAGCCCTGAGCAGTGTTGCCGTTGACCTGGCTGGCGTTGAGGGTCGCCGTACCGAGCATGTTCACGATGCCGCCGCCGCCCAGACCGCATTGATCTTGCGGGCCGACGGTCTGGCTGTTGTCGGTCACCCGGCTGAGGTTCAGTGTGAGCCTCGCCACGCTGGTGGGGTCAAAGGTGGCGCTGGCGATGCCTCCGCCAGCCAGGCTGGCGGTGTTGCCGAGTCACCTGGCTGAGGTTCAAGGTGACCGTGCCCCCAATGTTGGCGATGCCGCCGCCGACCTGAGACGACATGTCGGCGTCGGTGTCAGACGCCGACCCCGGTCACGGTCAGGTTGTTGAGGGTGAGGTTCCCGCCGGGGCCATCGACCTCAAAATCCCGGAAGGAGTTGGTGCCGTCGATAGTGGCCCCGTTGCCGTTGATCCCGATCCGGGTCATCACCACCGGCAGGCCGTTCTCGCTGCCATCCGGCGACGACGTGAGGAGGTAGTGGCAGCCTGGAGCCAGGTTGATGGTGCCGCCCCCGGCCCCATTGGCCGCGTTGACGGCCGCCACCAGCGCGGCCTGGCCCGTACAGGGCACGATCGACCGCTGCTTGGTGACCTGCCGACGCCACCACTGGTGCTGCCACCATCAACCCGAGCACGGACGCACTCGTCCCCACCGCAAACTTCAAGACTGTTGCTAACTTCATGGCTACCCCCTCTAATTGCCCCTTAAACTGCAGACCGACCATAGGCTCCCACTGGGCGCATAGTCAACGCACTGCGGCCGCGTCGCATAGCCGCCTACCAGGTCGTCCTGGGATCTGGCGTGTCCCGACTTGCAGCCTGACGGTGGCACTTATATGCACCCAGCGTGTGTACGGCCAGGTCCACTTGCCGAGCGTCCCCGGTGCTCAATACTCGGGCCTGTGCCGCTGCCCGTTCTGCAACCCATGCTCGCAATGACAGGTGAACCGGGTGGCGACCAACCGTTTTGGTGCGCCGAGGCCAAATGGGACGGCTGGCGGGCTCTGGTGTACGTCGACGACAGCCTGCGGGTCCGCACCCGTACCGGTCGCCAGGTGAGCGACTCCCTGCCCGAACTGACCGGGCTGGTGGACGCCCTCGACGGCCACCGCGTCATCCTGGACGGCGAGTTGGTGGCTTGCCCTAGGGCGTGTTGGACTTCCTGCCGGTTCAGAGCAGATGAACTGTGGTCTGAAACATTGCCAGCGTGTCGTGGCCAACGATGGTCGTCGGCATCGACCCCGCGGGGGGACCTCGCCCGGGTCCGGCTCGGGCGACCGACCGGAACATCGGCGGTCGCCCTGGTCGCCGATATTGCAGCCCTCGGGTTGATCGAGGGTATGTCGGTGTGGGCTTCCGTCGACCCTGCCCGCATCGACATCTTCGAATCCGGTACACCCTGACCATGCGGACGAGGATTGACTCGTCGCCAACGACTGATTCAAGTCGTCCCGTCGTCGTGTCGTCGACCGAGCCATGCCGGCGATGATCCAGGCCTCTAATGTCCGGCAAATGGATCTGCCTCGCCGAGGCGCTCCCGGATCCAAGACAACCGGACCTCGATCGCTGCCTTGCGGCTCTCCGCCGCCATCTTGGCAACCCGGGACAACGAAGTCTTGGCCCTGGCCAACACCAGGGGCGATCGACCGGAGGCGATGAGGAGTTCGTCGAGTCCTTCGGTGACGTACTCCGTCCATTCGGGAACGTCGAGCCACACGGTCGGTCGCCCGTCGGCCGTGTAGATTACGCCGACGTCGAGATCCCGCTCAGCAAGAGGCACCAGGAGCGCCGCAATCGCTTCGATGGTCTGTCCAGCGGTCGCCGGGTCATTGATTGCTGGAGACATGGCCCGGAGGCCAATATCTGAGAGGAGTCGAAATGCCAGGAGCGGGTCCTGGTTGAATGTCCGGCCGTCGCCGGTAAGACAAGCAGCCAGTATGAGGTCGTCGGAGAATCCTCCCGTGACCCGGGCTACTACACTTCCTTCGACCAAACCGCTCCCGACAGCAACTTCGAATGCGACCCGATCGCCCGCCGCGGAGGAAATTCAGGATCTTGCGCAGATCGAGTTGCTCGAGGGTGGCACCAGGTCGGTCCCAGGTCACCGGGCGCCCTCGTTCCATGACATCCACTGCGTCCCCGGGTGATCCGACGGTGATGCCAGCCGGGTACACGTTGTCGATGACCTCCCGCCCGGCTCCGGAGATCGCAGACAAGGTGGCGTTGAGCTGCATCGAATCGAACGCTTTGACCTGCAGACGGCGCATCAATCCGATGACCACGAGCGCGACAACCAGTGAGACGACGGGAACGATCACTGATACGTGGGTCCGGTCCCCGATGGACAGGGTGGCCACGAAGCCGAAGGTGAACAGCCCGAGGCAGGCACCGTACGTCCGCCAGATCCAGGGGTCTCCCTGGAAGAGGTTGAGTCGGGGCGTCAGTGCGGTATTGGAGTATTCCACCACGAGGAAGAGAAGCGAGAAGATGATACTGACCAGCCCGAGGATCCCGAATCCGATGGTCAGGAGGAACTCGACCGTGCGTCCGCTGGGTGTCTGGGCGCCTGTGTGGATCCTCGGGAGCAGCACTCCGAGCGCCACGCCAATCCCGATTAGGAACAACTGCATGGCCCCCGCCCGCAGCGGTTGGCGGGCACGGGCCAATCGGATTCGACGCTGTCGAGGTGGACTGTGTCTCAGCGAGCCACCACGTGCTGCGAGCGGATGGTCGGCGGCTTCGTCGTTGCGACCCATTAGGACGCCCATCCGTGGGTTTGAATCGTCATCGCCCTCCCGAGTGCTGCAGCTGGATGTACTGTGTGCCCGCGGCAAAATGAGTTCGAGGGAGGGTGCGTTAGCAACGTTGGAGGGGAGGTAGTAAGGAGCCAGGAGACGGGTCACCCGTTCTTCCAAACATCTGGCGACGGCTCCTGTGCCTGGTCGCCGCCCGACTTCGCCTCGAAACGTTGAGTGAGACTGCCCCATGGCTTGCGTCAGCATGCTCCTCTGGATCTCGGCCGGTTTCAAGTGGTCGAAGGCGGGCGGTCGGCGAGAATGGTGGAATGTGCCCCGACGTTCGTCTCGGATGCGATCCCGAGCCAACCACGCGTGCCCCGGCGATGCCTTCGAAGGGATTACTGCGTGTCATTGTTGAGAAGTATCGAGCTGGGACCAGTGCGCTCAGTCGGGGAGAAATGACGAATCCTGCCGGTTGAAAACTGACCCGATTCGTACTACGACCGGACGGGTTAGCGAACGTCCACGTAGGTGATCTCGATTGCATTGTTCCCGTATCCGAGCCTGTTCCAGATCGGCACTTCTGGTTGCACATTTCCGGCCAGGTCAGTCGCACGTGCGCGCAGGGTCTTTCGTCCGGCCTCCTCCGGCACCCACTCGAACGACCAATTCTGCCACTGGTAAGGGCCCATTGGAGTTTCGAGGTGCGCCGGGAGCCACTCCGATTCGCCCGTAAGGCTGATGTCGACATTGGTCACGGGCCCAGTGCCGGACCATGCTTTGCCCCGAACGATGCAGGTTTCGCCGACAGAAACGAAGGCGCCATTACCAGGATCCGTGATGCGGGCACGCGGCCGCATCACAGTCACACGCTCGGCTGGGCGATCCGGCCACTCGTACATGTAGTGGCCGGCCTCGAATTCGCCGACGAACGGCTGGGTGAGCACTTCGATCCGCTTGAGCCACTTGACCGAGGCGACCCCGTACCAGTGGGGGACGATGAGTCGGTATGGCGCTCCGTGATCAGGGTTGAGTGGCTCGCCGTTCATCTCGTACGCAATCAAGATTTCGGAGGACGGGTCCGCTGCGTGCACGAGCGTCAACGATCGCTCGAACGAGAGGTTGGAGGCGTCGATGTCTTTGAGCACGGGATTGAGGATGTACGACCCGTGGTCTCCGCCGGCAAACAGCACCTCAACACCAGTGTCGAGAGGTTCGGCACGTTCGAGAACTTCGTGAAGGAGCGCACCCTTCCACGTCGCAGTGGAGACTGCGTAGTCGCCCCAGGGTTCGCCAGCGGGGAGCGGTCGCATGGCCAGGCGCCCATTTCCGGCGCACTCGAGTGTAACCACCCGCTCAACAGGGGGCATTGCCTTCAGTTCCTCGAGCGTGAGGGTGTAGGGATGTTCGACCGCGCCACTGATCTCGAGTCGACCATCGTGCTCGGGAACGGGAAAGTTGCTTCGAACGTAGTGCAGCAGGGTTGGGGTGATGTCGCTTTCAAGTGCCTCGGGGGGCGCCTCAGCGTTGAACGGATCAGCATGAATCATCGTCAGTGCCGAACGTTCAGCTTCTAGTTCGTCTGCTAGAGCCATGTGGCCTCCAGGGATTAGCGAATGTATGTGGTCAGGAATCGAAATCCGGGAAGCGCGTATGCGCCGATCATTCCCAACGTGACGGTCGTGTCCATCCTAGTTCCCAACGTGACGGTCTTGTCGATCCTAGTTCTGCAGTGACGATCGATCAGTAGTCAGGATCAACGAAGATCGGCTCCCGTTCGCCATTGAGGGCCCCGATCCCTTTCGACCCGGTCGGGATGGATCGCTGAACGCCAGTGGGCCTCCATCATGACGGATATTGCATGCTCCAACGGTTGGCCCTGTCCGGTCCGTGCTGACCATTTCACTGCTTGGACTGCTGTCGGCGAGTTGCCGGCGATCTTCTCGGCGATTCGCATCGCGGCGTCCATCAAGTCGGACCCGTCCGCCGTGAGTGCCTCGACCGGGTATTGATCTTCGGCCGTCGACACCTCGAAGTCGTCCTGGCCGAATACGTCACTCACCACAACGGCCACCGGCCGCACCGCTCCCTTGGTCAGCTGGCCCCCCTCACGATGGACTCACCGATCCCGATCGACGATTCGGAGCCAGCGGTGGTCCGTCGAAAAGACGCCGTCTACGGTCTGATTCACTAATACCGGCTGGTGAGCTGACCTTGGCCGTATGGGATTCTCGGCACCAACAGGTTCGAACATCGTCATTTGGTTCTATTTACGGTCGCAACCCAAACATGGGCTTTGACCAGGACAACGTTGTATTTTCCACAACTCGGTGGAGGTGATGGGACTATGTTCGAACCCCTCCTGGCCCGCTGACCTGGGGAAATGTGGGGCGAGGACCTGAGTTGGACCGGAATTACGGTTCTGCGCACTTCGTTGCAAGGTTAGCGAGTGAAGTGTGGGACTTTGTTCGAACCCCTGGAGCGTCATTGCCGGCGAACGATGCTGCCGGCAACCTGATTTAGGAGCGGGCGCCGATCCATCGGGTACAAGCAGGATTGGAGGACTAAGTCTCGCCAGTGCTCGGATAAACGTCTGCCCCCGATCGCACCTCGGGGAGGAGTCCCACCTCGTTATGGCCCGCAGGAGATCGGCCGTTATGGCTCCACTTGAAGGGTGTGGCCCCGTTGTCCACAACGTCGGGCGACCTTGGCGTGGGTCTCAGCTCGGAGCCGCCGCAGGATCGCCGACACGTTCTCGATGAACCACTCCAGGGTCGGCGCCTGCCGGATCCCCTTCATGCGCAAGGTCCAGCGGCTCATGGATGACGGGGGCTCAGAGGGCCACTCATCGGTGCCGACCATGAGAGTAACGATGTCGGGATCGCACTGGATGACCGTATCGATACGCTGCAGCACGTTCCATGCCAAGTCACCAGCGACGCCGGCGTTCACGGCCTGGATGCCGTGCGGCCCCACCCGTTCGCGCAACATTGCAACCCAGTCAGCACTGCCGACGCCCTCCGTAATGCTGTCACCTACGCATACCACCACAGTCTTAGCGCCCGGGTCTCTCCCTTCGCGCAAGAACGCCTTCGTCGTCCCCCGCCGGCTGTGTCGGTCCATCGTTCCTTCCCCTTCCCTCCGGAGGGTGGGACGACATGCTCTTTCTGCTTCCACTCCGGTTTGGCTCACCGGCAAGTCGTGACCTGCATTACGTGGCATCTTCGCGCGGGGTCGAGAGGCAGAGCCCAGAAACACGGCCCTGGCAATGTCGTCGCGGGCCAGGAGATCTCGGGTCAATCCCTCGAACCGGACCTGGCCCTTTTCCAAAAAGACGGACCGCTCACAGAGCTCAGCGGCGATGTTGAGGCTCTGCTCAACGACCACCAGCGTCACCCCGGTGGCATGTATACGCCGGACCACCTCTAACAGCTCACCGACCACGATCGGCGCGAGTCCCAGCGACAACTCGTCGATGCAGAGCACCTTGGGATCGAGCAAGAGCGCTTTGGCCACGGCGACCTGCTGCTGCTCGCCGCCCGAAAGGGTGCCCGCCTTTTGGCGTCGACGCCTGGCCAACGACGGGAAGGTGTCGTAAACGACCTCGCGCCGTTCCTTCAGGCGTGACTTGTCCATCTTGGCGGTGAGCGCCTGCATCTCGAGGTTCTCTTCGACGGTCATATCAGTGAATACGGCGCGTCCACCGACCACGAGCAACAGTCGCTTGGGCCGCCAAGTCGTTCGGCCGACACGCCGGTGATGTCGGAACCGAAGTAGGCTGACGGTCCCGCCGGTGGCCTTCTCCAAGCCGGCGATCACCTTGAGGAGCGTGGACTTGCCCGCACCGTTGGTGCCGAGCAGGGCCAACGCCTCACCTTCGTGACACCTCGAGCGATATCCCGAACAGCACCTGGAGCTGCCCGTAGGAAAAGTCGATGTCCTGGACTTGCAACGCGACCGGATGGCTGCTTGGGTGAGTCACGATGATTTGTTGAACGCCGGATCAGGAACCTGCCAGCACTTGCACGAAGAGTGGTAGTAGATGGCGCGCCACTCGCTCACACCGTAAGCCGATCCCGCCGGCGAAGCGGAGAAGTTGATCGGCGCGAACGGATAGGCGAACTCGACCGTCCCAACCTTGTGCATGGACGAGATCTGTGCAGTGGACTGCACCGACGATGCGTGGTTCAGCAATGCTTGTACGAACCACAGGTAATTGCACACGACGCCGCCATAGCCATCAAGCTGCTTGTAGAGGCTCGGCTGGCCGCCTGCGGCATAGATGGCGTTACAGGCCTTGGTGGCCGCCGTGGGCTTGTACCCCGGCGTCGTCGCCTCACCGTAGCCGCCCTCGACGATGTTCACCGTCCCGTCGAAGTTGGTCGGGTCGGGCGCGTCGGGGCCGCGTGAAGTTCGACGCAGCCGCCGCGCTGTCCGTGAACACGTAGTGGGGCCTGTAGCCCTGTTGCTGCGCCACCTGCGTAAAGAGACCCCAATCGCCCAGACCCACCTCGGTCACGTCCGTCACCTTGGCGTTCTTGAACGAGAGAACCGCCTGCTCCATGGAGGCAGAGGTGTCCGTCTGACCTGCGGGACATCCCAGGTTGAAGTAGTCCACAGAACTGGAAGGGACTTTCGCCGCAGCGAGGGCCGATTGCTCGAGGCTCTGGGTTCCCGTGGCGCACGTGTGGTACAAGCACGCCGAGCTTCTTGAACCCCTTGGCTGCACTGAAGTACCCGAGTTGGTGCAGCGCCAGAATCCCGGTGCGGAATGCCGCCTGCGCGTTTCCCCCAATTGAGAGGGCGTACGGGTGGTAGACCGTCAGATCGTCCGGGGTCAAGTACGACGAGGCAAGCAGAATGTGATGCTGCGGGATGCAGCTGCTGGCGCCGACCTCGGTGAGTGCGCCGCTGTCGAGCACGATGTAGGGCTGCGCCGAGGCAATGCTCAAGCAGGCTTGCTGTGCGTTCGCAGCGTCGACAGGGTTCACGTCGTAAAAACTCATCACGATCTTCCGGCATCCGGCCCCGCCTTCGCTGTTGATCTTCTTCGCCACCAGGTTGTAGTCGGCTTCTTGTTGTTTGGTCGACGGAACACCCACGGTGGCATTGGTCAGCGACCCACTGGAGACGTCGATGATCGAGGCCGCCACCTTGACTTGACCCGACGTGATGCCCGGGGCCGAGCCGGACGGGCAGTGGCCTTGTAGCGCTCGCGTAGGCGGTGGCTGCTCCGGCGGATGGGACGACACTCCTTCCCAAGCCGGAGTCTCCGACCACCAAGGCGGTCGCCACCATCAGGAGGGCGACGCACACCGACGCCGTCCGTTGCCGTCCACGTCCCGAGAGAATTGGAATGGGTCACGATGCTTCTCCTTTTGTTGAGACGGTCCCGGCTCGGCCGGGCTTGTGGACTGACTGATTGCCAGAACGGGTGATCGCCGTATCGTCGGTGCCCAGGTAGCTGGCAATGACAGGGGGTTGTCGCGGACCTGGTCCGGGGTTCCCTCGGCGATGACCCGGCCTGCGTCCATGGCGTAGATCCGGTCGCACAGGCCCATGAGCACCGGCATGTCGTGCTCGATGACGAGGATCGAACAGCCCAACTCGTCGCGGATGCGGCGCACCAGCGGCCCGAATGCCTCGGCTTCGCGCTGGGCCACGCCTGCGGTCGGCTCGTCGAGCAACAACAGCCGCGGCTCGGACGCCACCTGTGCGGCGAGATCGCAGATCCGGCGCATGCCCGTGGAGAGCTCGGAGGTCAGGGCGTCGGCCCACGGACCCAGACCGAACGCGTCGACAATGTCGAGGGCCCGACGACGGCTGGCGCGCTCGGCGGAGCGGACCCATGGTGCGCCAACCAGGGCCGGCAACAGGTAGGTCTTGGCGTGCCGCGAGGTCGCCACCTGGACGGTCTCGGTCACGGTCAGCCCGGCGAAGAGGGAGGCGTCTTGGAAGCTCCGCGCCAGCCCGTAGCGGGCCCGCACCTCGGGCGGTCGGCCGGCGACCTCGTGGCCGAATAGCCGTACTGAGCCTTGTTGCGGACGCAACACCCCACTGATGGCGTTCATCAGCGTCGTCTTGCCCGCCCCGTTTGGACCGATCAGGCCCACGATCTCCCCGGAACCGACGACAATCCCCGCCCCGTCGAGGGCCGTGATGCCACCAAAGTGCACCGCCAAATTTTCAACCACCAGTGGTGGCGCTCCCGCCACAGGCGGCGTTGCCGAGGCGCCTACCAGTGCGACTGTCTGGCTTGTGCGGGCCAATGGTGGCGAAGGAAATACCGGCCGGTACTCCTTGGACCGCCAACCTCGGCGCCGTCACGGCTTCCGCCCTCGCTCGCCTTCACCCGTGCCGCCCGGCGGTTGAGGTAGGTCTGCCACGATTCTTGGACCTGGCCGGCGATGCCGTTGGGGAACGCGTTCATCGAGCCGACCACGCCAATGCCGCTGAAGAACAGCAAGAACCCCACGTTCTGCCCGAAGGAGCCCAAGAGACCGCTCAAATGGGGCCCGATGAAAAAGGTGCCCATGTACAACAGCACCGCGGCCGCGACCGCACCGCCCAGTGACCCCAGACCGCCGATCACCGGGATGGCCAAGACGGCGATCGAGATGTCCGCGGTGAACTGCGAGGGTGACACGCTCTGCCAATCGAGCGCCCAGAAGACCCCGGCTGTGGCCGCCACGAAGCCCGAAAGGGCCAAGACGCGCAGCTTGACCGTCGCCGGCTTGATCCCGAACGCCGCGCTGGCCCGCTCGTTGTCCCGCACTGCGATGACGATCCGGCCGACCGACGATCGGCGCAGCGTCGCCGCGGCGGCCACGACCACGACGAGCACGACCAAGACCACGTAGTAGAGGTAGAGCTGCGAGCCGATGTGGCCAAGACCGCCCGGCAGGATCGTGACGTCACCTGCACCGGCGTGGTGAAGGGCGTGGCCCCACCCACCCAGGACTGCAGGTACAGCCAGTCCGGAGCGATGACCGCCAGGCCGAGCGTGGTGACGGCAAGGGTCAGGCCCCGCACCCGCAGTGCGGGCAAGCCGATCGCCACCATGACCGCCGCGCCGACGACGCCGGTCACCACTAACAACTCGACGACGCTCCAGCCGGCCTCTCCGGCCCATCGGGCGGTCAGATAGGCGGCGATACCCACCAGGGCGAAATGGCCCAGGCTGACCTGTCCGGACCAACCGACCAGCATGGTCAACGACACCCCGACCAGCGCGTACACCAGCACCAGCACCAAGAGGAACTGGTTGGACTTGAAGTACGGCAGCAAGGGGAAGGCCACTGCGACCACCAACGACACCCCGATGAGCCACTTCATCCCGTGACGCAGCAGCATCGAGTTCTTGAGCACCTCGGGCACTCTGAGACCGGGGCGCTCAGGCACCGCCGCCCCTTCGGCGGCGAAGGCCCGCCCGATGGCCCGGCCGCGCACCAAGATCGCCAAGAGGATCACGCCGAACACGGCCAACTCGGCCGTGCCCGCATTGTTCGTCTCCGCCGCCACCACTTGGTAGACCAAACCCAGGCCGATGCCGCCGGCAACCGCCACCGGGAACGAGACGAAGGCGCCGAAGGCGGCCGCCCCCATCGTCAACATCAACAGATACGGCCCGGCGGCCTGTGCGTTGAACGAGGTCGTGGTCGGTCCGTTCAACACCGCCGCAAAGGCCGACAGGCCGCCGGCGATCCCCCACGTGATCAGGCTGACCCGGTTCACCGAGATCCCGCACAGCCGCGCCGCGTCAGGGTTCCCCGCCGCGGCCCGGATCTGCTTGCCGGTCGAGCTGAACTCGAGGAACACCCACAGCAACACCAACAGAACGGGAACGAGGATCATCGTCAGCACCGACATGCCGCTCAGCACCACGCCCCCGATCTGCAGGTGCGAGGTGAAAGGCTGGGGGAACGGCGCCTGCGACGTCGGGGTCAACCCCGGGATGTAGGTGAGCGCGAGCAGCACCTGGCTCACACCGATGGTCAGGATCAAAAGGCGCACAGGGGCCTTGGTCTTGCGCCGCACCGGCCCCACGAAGAATCGCTCCACCAACAGCCCGGTGGCGATCCCCACGGCGACGCAGCCGACGAACGATCCCCACCAGTTCCAGCCCCAGTCGTTGACGACCTTCAACAACAGCACGGCGGAGAGCACGCCCAGCTGGGCCCCAGCCAGGTTGAGGAACCGGTTCGCTTTGTAGACCAGGACGAAGCCGACAGCGAGCAGGCGATGATCAGCCCATTGAGGAGGCCGAGAACAAGTGTGCCCGAGGTCACAGCGTGTCAACTCCGCCTGGGCGTTGCGGTGGGCCCAGCAAATAACCTGACAGCCGCAGTCACGCACGAGCTGACGAGCTGGCAGACTCGCCGGAGGCAATCCCCCGGGATCGAACCGAGGTCCTCGAGAGACATCGAATTGCTGCAGCCGACGCAGCAAGGCTGACCGCTGTTCCAACGGAGATTCCAAGCGATCTTCGTGGCCCGATTCGTCGATAAGAGTCCGATCTCCATCTTGAAGGGCCCGAGACCGATGCGTGCCGGATTGACGGTCGAGTGACGGCTCAGCTGGCGCCATGCTATTACGTCATTGTCTGGATGTGACCTCATGACCCCCCCATAAGCGAAATCCGTCTATTCAGAGCGCATGAGCACTCCCCTTCAACCTGCCGAACCGGCACGCGTACGGCCCGACCGGCGAGAGATGCGTTCGGTCGGCTCCGTTCAGCCACGACAGCGCCCGCTCGATCGCTGGCACTATCTCCGAAACGCTGGATTTCCCCAGAGACGTACCTCGACAAGGCGCCCAAGGTGACGTTTGCCAAAATGTCCCCCAGATCGGCGGCGTCAGAAGGATCGAGTCCGTCGAAGGCCTCTCTCATCGGCCCCACGGAAGCGTCGCCTTGCGCACGCAAGCGTTCTCCCCCTACCGCCCAGCGGGCGCGCATGAACGCGTCCAGCATCTCCGGGTGCTTCTCCCAGGGTTCGAAGATCGTCCGCAACATGCGGATGAGCGCATCGAAAAGCGGTTCTCCTGGGGCACGGCTCTCAATTGGGCCGTACGCGTGTATCTCCATCCAACGCTCGAGTGCCGCCACGGTGAGCTCGCCTCGCGAGGGGAAGTGCTTGTAGATGGTCGCCAACGACACCCTGGCCCCTTCGGCCACATCGTCGAGCTGCCACTTGTCGTATCCGTTGGACTCCAACAACGCAGCGACCACGTCGAGAATCAGGGCAGGATCGGTACGAAGCTGTGCGGTCTTAGCGATCATCGTTTCACCACTTCATGACGATCTCGGGCCACCTAAAGACCCCCAAGGGAGACTCCGTCCCAGCAGAGGCGCTCGGCCCCATAGGGATCGTGCTCGACCGATGAGGGCGATGTCGAAACGCATAGTCGAGCGATCCTCCAGGGCGTACGACGGCCACTGGGGCAGTTCGTCATGGTTAGGGTCGCCGCTGTAGGCGAATGCAGTAAGAGCGCGGCTCGTGGCGGCGGTGAGCTGCTCGGCATGAGGTCCCGCGGCGATGGAAGCCTTGTCGACATTGTCGAAGAAGTAGGGCATGTCGCCCCCGTGGCCGGACCGCACCCGCCCAGTTGGATCGGGATGCCCCCACGCGAACAAGTACATCCAGGCCGGGGACCCGCCCCCGGTCAGCTTTGCCTCGCTCAGTCGGATGTGAGGTATCCGCATTGTGGCGTCGGTGGTGATGGCGATCAGGAGCGATGTCGGGGTGTCCTGAGGTCGAATCGCTCGGTAGCCGGCGATGATCGGGTCGGTGTTTTCACCGAGAAACATCCCGACCCGGTCCCGGAGGCCTTGCTCGGTGATGGACCAGAACTCTGGATCGGCGATGAGGAATGCCATCATTTCGTCCGTGGTGCAGCCGGACACCAGCGGAACATTCGCCGAAGCTCCGAGCCGAATCGCCTGCTCGGGATGCTGAGGAAGGCTGGGGCCTAGGACCGGACCGAAGCTTCGCCCTCTTCCGGCACCCAACAGCCCCGATCCCTGCAGCGCAAACTCTGTCTCAATGAGTCGGCCTACCTCGACCGTCTGAAGCGCCTTGAGATCCGTACCGGACCCAAGTTGCTGCAGGGCCACTTCGGCGGTGGACTTCCCTTGCTCGGGTGATTGCGCCGCCAGCATCGAGCCGCTCATCGGGAATGCCTTATGGAACAGTCCGCTCGCAGCGGGCATGGCCAGCAGGGCGGTCGTCTTTGCCCCGCCCCCGGACTCGCCGAAGACCGTCACGTTGTTCGGATCTCCGCCGAAGCCGCGAATATTTTGCTGCACCCAACCGAGCGCCGCCACCACGTCGAGCATTCCGACGTTGCCCGAATCGGCAAACTCGTCTCCAAACTGGGATAAGTCCAAGAAGCCAAGAATCCCCAGCCGGTGGTTGATTCCGACCATGACGACCCGGTCGCGGCGGGCCAGGTTGGTGAAATCGTAGAGCGGCCAAGACGCCGATCCCGTGCTCAACCCACCACCGTGCAGCCAGACCAGGACCGGCAGCTTGTCGTCGGCATCCAAAGTCGGCGTCCACACGTTCAAGACCAGACAGTCTTCGCTCATCGATGGCTCGCTGGTCAAGACGCCCATCATCGACTCGACCTCCGGAGGCATGGGCACTCCCGTCATCTGCTCGATGGTCATCTGGGGGCATGACGGGCCATACGTGAGGCAGTCGCGGATGCCGGTCCACGGCACCGGCGGGCGTGCCGGCAGGAAGCGGCCCTCTCCACCAGTGTCAGCCCCGTAGGGCACTCCCTTGAACGCCCAGACCCCATTGACGTAGGCGCCACGAATAGTGCCACTCGCTGTCTCAACCAAATCCGAGTGCAACCCTTCCCCTTTCAGCGCGGCTCGCCACACCGAGACATCCGGCAGGCCGCTCTCGCTCATCAAACAGTGATTCCGAAGATCCGCGCTGCGTTGCCGCGCACCATTGCATCTACCTCTGCCTCAGGTACCCCCGCGAACTGCTTTTCGACCCACTCGGCCGAGTAGGGAAACGATCCCTCGTTGTGCGGGTAGTCGTTGCCCCACATCAGACAGTCGAGCCCGGTGATGTCCCGAAGACGGATCGCCGCAGGATCCCACATGAACGTGGCATGCGCCTGGCGCTTCAGGTAGTAGCTCGGGGGAGCGTCAATCTTCGGTGCTGCCGGCCCGGAGCCAATCTCCGAGGGCGTGCAGGCGGCTGTCGTTCCAGTGATGATCGAAGAATTGGATCGCAAATGCCAGCCATCCTGCGTAACCCTCCGTCATGACGACGTGCAGATCCGGATAGCGGGCGAAGACCCCGCTGTAGGTCAGCCATCCGAGGGTCTCCCCCATGCCGCAACAGAAGTTGTACCAGGCGACGTCCGCCACACCGGGGTACACCGGATACGGGGTCGGGGCGGAGCGCAGGCCGCCGACGTGCATCGTAGAGCGGAACCTTGAGCGCGTTGGCCGCCTCCCACAGTGGTTCCCATTCGGCGAGATGGTACGGACGGTCAAAGATGCCGTCGGGGAGGAGCGCAGGACGCAATCCCATTGCGGCGGCCCGTTCCAGCTCGCGCACCGACGCCGCCACGTCGCTGAAGGGAAGATAAATAGCTGGCGCCACTCGATCCAAGTAAGGACGCCACGTTTCCGCCAGCCAGTCATTGACCAACTGGCAATAGGCGACATCCACCTCGGCGGGCGTGTCGTCTTTGAATACCGAGATCCGCCCGATCAGCACCGCTCCATAGACGCCATCGCGCTCGAGATCGGCCAGCTGGGCCGCTGGATCGAAACTCGGTACGGCCTCGGGACACACGTTGCCCACCGCTGCCCGGGCCAGAGCAAGCGGTTCGTCTTCGACCGGCAGCTCCATCGACGAGTCCAGTTCGGAATCGCCGCCCATCAGCGCCATCGCCGTCGCGGGCACCGGTCGGACGATGTGACGCCTTTATCATGCGTTTCAGACGAGCGAAGTATCGCCGATACGACTCTGGAAGTTCCTCCACCAGGGAAAATGGGGGAGCAATATGACAATCCGTCGTGATCATCGGACGCGCCATGCATCCCCCAATCCCAGCCTGACGTCCCAGAAGGGACTCCTGCCGCAGTAGTCGTGTTACTACTGCGAAGGTAGTCATGTTACCGCTCGATGTCAATGGCCCTGCGCAGATCTGACGGGACCTGGCTCGTTCTCGCCGAGGGGCGACATACCAACGGCGACGTGGAATGCTACAGCCGAGACGTCTCGAGAGCAGCGGTCGGCGAGCGGTGACGCATAGCGTCGCTTCGACTGGCGAGCCATATCGGGTTTCAAACGAAAAGTCGCACACCGATGCGTCCGCGGTCGCACGGGCGAGGTGACGATGGCATGCCGACATCGGCCCAACGAATGCTTCGCCTCGGTAGGCTACGTTTCGACCACTTCACATAGAAACATATTCGTAGCTCTGAGATGAGGGGATGCTCCGCATGAGTGCTGACGGTCGGGTTGTTGTCGTGGTCGGGCTCGGAGGAATGGGCTTGGCCGTCGCAAAAAGACTGGGGTCCGGCTCGACATTGGTGCTGGCCGACTTCAATGCCGCGACGTTGGAGGCTGCGGCAGTCGAAGTCCGCGCTGATGGGTTACCGGGTAGTCGAACACCAGACCGACGTGTCGGACGAATCATCGGTCGCTTCTCTGGCAAGAACGGCGTCTGGACTCGGAAGGGTGGAGGTCCTCGTCCATACGGCCGGGGTCTCCCCGGTGCAGGCATCGGTCGAAGCGATCCTGCAAGTGGACTTGCTGGGAACAGCCCTCATGCTCGACGCCTTCGCGTCAACGATCGCAAACGGCGGGGCGGGTGTCTTCATCGCTTCGATGGCGGGCACGTTCTTTCCAGCAAAACCCCGATCTCGAACGACGGCTGGCGACTACTCCGACCTCGGAATTGCTCGCCCTTCGCCGAACTGGCTCCGGAGGCTGTCACCGATCCTGGGACGGCCTACGGGCTCGCAAAGCGGGCCAACCAACTCCGGGTGCGGTCCGCGTCGGTAGCCTGGGGTCAACGAGGCGCCCGGGTGAACTCGATTTCGCCGGGGGTCATCTCGACGCCCATGGGGACGGCAGAGCTAGAGCGGCCCGAACGGTGACTACATGCGTCAGATGGTGGATACGAGCCCCACTGGACGCCTCGGCACGCCACACGACATCGCCTCCGCGGTCGAATTTCTTGCGGGCCCCAACTCCACCTTCATCACTGGCACCGATCTTCTGGTCGACGGGGGCGTCGTCGCGTCAGTGCTGACCGGAACGGGGGTCAGTGCCTGAGCGGGAAACGGGGGTCAGCGCTTGAGCGGAACGGGGGTCAGCGCTTGAGCGGAACGGGGGTCAGCGCTTGAGCGGAACGGGGGTCAGTGCTTGAGCGGAACGGGGGTCAGTGCTTGAACGGAACGGGGGTCAGCGCTTGAGCGGCGAGGTGTCGTGGGGCCTGGCACGCATGAGGGATTGTCTCCTGATCTCACAGCAGCGTGGCTGTCATCGTTGTCGACACCTTCCTCTGACTCGCTGCCGGGACTCGAGACGAAGAGTTGGTGCACCAGATCCGCAACAGATCCACTTGTTGAATTCGGCGGTCGTCCCTGATCACGGGTTCGTAGTGGATGATGAAGGGATGCCCCACAACCTGGATCCGAGGGCCCGATTGGCTTACCCCCGACGGCACCGATGTCGAGGAGATGAAGCACCCTGGTTTCCCCCAGGGCCAGTCGCGCTTTGACCGACGTGGCCCCTTCTTGATTGTTATGGGA
>CAVVRE010000034.1:0-103991 GCA_963750465.1 uncultured Acidimicrobiaceae bacterium | reverse complement strand
ACGAGTTGCAGGGCGAGCGCGACCCTAGTGAGCTCCAGGCGGGACTTCACGCCAAGCTTCTTGAAGATCGATCGAAGGTGAGAGTCCACCGTGTAGGCGGAGATGAACAGTCGCTCTGCTATTTGCTTGTTGGTGAACCCGTCTACGACCAACTCCGCGACTCCCTGCTCGGCGTTAGTCAAGCCCGTCCGTCGCGGCGTGAGGCCGACAGTAGGGTCACCCAATCCAACGTCCAGGTTCGCTCCTCCTCGGAGTTCCACCATGATCCCGATTGGGTCCCCGCCATCGAGCACTTTCTCGCAACGAATCGACAACCGTCGACCGGTCCTCAACGTGATGTCTTCAAATCCCAGCCGTCCTTCCGAAACCATCCGTTGCACATCGTCTCGAAGGAGCTCCTCGTCTCCGGGGTCCACCACGCGGCTCGCGGCCGCATTCGACAGCATCGATCTCGGGCCGACAAACACGACGGGCCCTCGGACGCTGCGTTGCTTTCGGAGGAAGTGCTGGAGGACTACCTTCTCTCGTAAGTTGGAGCCGTCGATAAGGCGCTGCTCGATCATTCTGGCCACACGAAGAACCGTTGGCAACATGAGCGGATGCGCGTCCGGAGCCGCACACGTCAGGTCCATGACGCCGAGTATCCGACCGCTTTTGGGATCCAGAATGGGTGAGCCTGCGCACGCGAAATCGGTGAAGATGTCCGAGAAGTGCTCAGTACCTTCGACAAGGAAGGATTTGCCTTCGGCGATTGCCGAGCCCACGCCGTTGGTGCCAACGGCCTGTTCGGCGAAGACGAAGCCAGGCGCGAATTCGAGGCTGTCCAGAGGCGCGGTCAGGGCCCGGTCTGTCTCACGGCGTTCCAGCACCTGGGCGTGGCTGTCGGCAACGACCACCGTCATCTTCACGCTACCGAGGTCATCTACGAGCTCGTCTAGAACCGGTCGTGAGACCCGAAGAAGGAGAGCTTCCGGGTCGACCTCGTCGACGCAAGGGACGTGATGATGCTGCGGATCCAGGCCGGCTTTTTCGGATCTCCGCCATGACACACTGATCTCCTCCCGCGGAGAAGAACGTAACCCGCGCGATTCGGCGAGGTTTACCAGCCGGCGCGTAAGAAAGGAAGAGTCAACGTCAGGCACTGGACCGTCCTGGCCGGCTTTCCACGACGTGAGACTACCTCAGCCCAGCATACGCTGCCTCGTGTCGTACGACCCCGACGGAGGCTCTTCTTTGAGGGCAAGCGACGAGAGGGATGGCGCGGGTGCCGTTCGTTCTAATGTCATGACAGAGCATAACGTTATGTCAACCTCGCGCCACTGTGACGTACGGGTCCGCCGGGCCACGTCGAGCGAGGGGTCCGGCGAGAAGTGGACCGGTGGACCTCCCCAGACGCAGCCCGGAGAACGCTAGCTGCCCCTCCTCGACATCACGGCGCGGTCGGACCGGCGGGACCCCGGCCTATCGCAAACCCCCAGCCCTCGGACGGACCGTGTCCGAATACCGCGAACGTGGGATATACACACGGTCCATCCAGGCGCATGCTCGGTGTTACGTACTACTCAAGGATCGATCCCCGGCGAGGGGTCATAAGACACTAGGAAAGGTAAGGAATGGAGGTCATCATGGAGAGATTGCCTGGCTCGACAGGCTTCTCCGATTGCATTGTGAGGCGATGCGTTTCCCGTGGGCGGGTTCGGTTGTCCGAAGGGTCAAGGCCAACTCGAGGCTTACGGTACCCTCGTGCGCGATTGGCTCGGAACGGGCCCCTTTCAGCCGACGAGGGCCTACAGGCCGAGCTGGCAACTCGCCGCCGGCGCGGTCTTTGTTGGATTCGGCACAGCAACGCGAGGACATTGTCCATGACTACCGTCTCGATCATTGGTACGGGGAAGGTCGGCACCGCCCTGGCGCACGTGTTTGCGCGCAGCCGTGTGTGTGCGACGATCGCCAACACTCGCGGGCCCGATTCGTTCCCCGAGCTCGCCGCCGACCTCGCGCCAACGGTCCGCGGAACCACTGTCGAGCAGGCTGTCAACGCTGATGTCCTGTTTATCGCCATCCCGTTCCTTGCCGTCAAAACGTTTGGCGCCTCGCGACCTAATTGGAACGGCAAGATCATCGTCGATGTCACGAACTCGTACATGTTGCCGAACCAGGACGAGGTTCTGGCCGGCCGATTGTCCACGGAGGTCGTGAGCGACGCGTTCCCGGGCGCTGAAGTGGTCAAAGCGTTCAACCAGCTACCGGCGAACGTCCTCATGCGCCAATTTCCCGCCGACGACGGCAAAATAGTCATGTTCCTGGCTAGTAACTCTGCCAAAGCAAGCGAGGAACTCGCTCGAATGGCCGAGACACTCGGCTACTCCGCGGTCGAGCTGGGTCGAGTCGACGAGGGCGGCCGTCTAATCCAGGCGCGAAACGCTCTCGTCCTCCGGCTCTTCCTAGAACGCTCCATGTTCTGAGCGACACGCCGACTCCCGTGTCGGCGTCGATCTATTGCCTGATGTCTTCTCGTAAGAGTGCGAGGAATGCACGAGCGCTCGGCCACGCCGGCATCACCCAGCACAGATGCCGACATCAAAAGCCACGTGGCGTTCTATGCCGACCGAGCGGCCCTGAGTGCCACATCCAGGAGATCCCGGGCGCGGAGCAGTCGACGTACACAGATCCACAAAAAATCGCCACATAGGGGCCAGATCTTGGGCAGAACAGAAAGGAAAAGAAAATGGGACACCGACTGAACATAGTGCTCGTGCACGGTGCCTGGGCCGACGGCTCCAGTTGGAGCGCAGTGATCGAACGATTGCAGGGCGAGGGTTATCACGTCATCGCCCCCCAGTTCCCTCTTACCTCCTTGGCCGACGACGTCACCAGGCTGCGCCAAGTGCTGGAGTTCCAAGACGGATCCACGATCGTCGTCGGCCACTCCTACGGCGGCCAGGTCATGACCGCTCTTGGCCGCAACGCCCCGAACGTCGTCGGCCTCATCTACATCGCCGCTTTTGGCCTCGAGCAAGGTGAATCTCTGGGAGCACTGTTGGCACAGGGCCCGATGACCCCCGCCCTGGCCCATGTCTTCACGGATAAGCGGGGTTTTGCCTGGCTCCCAGAGGACGATTTCGTCAACCATTTTGCCGGCGACGTCAACCCCACGAGCGCAAAAGTGATGTACGCCGTGCAGCAGCCCCTCGCAAGCTCGGCTTTCGCCGATGTAATGGGTGAACCTGCGTGGAAATCCCTGCCCTCGTGGTACTTGGTGGCTACTGACGACGAGGCGCTCCCGCCCGAAGCCGAGCGCCAGTTCGCCAGGCGCATGGGAGCAACGACCGTAGAAGTCCCGTCTAGTCACGTGGCGATGGTCTCGCACTCCAAGGAAGTCGTCGAGCTCATCGAATCGGCGCTGGCGGCCTGTCAGCCCGCTAGTTGACCACCGGCGCCGCAGGCGTTGTCCCGGGCTCCCGCGTAGGCAACGGACAGCTCCCGGGCCCGGCGCCGGCGCGGGGCGTGCCGAGTGAAGCTCGTACGCCATCGAACCGCATACTTGGCGGTGCTGGGCTAGACGACCAGCACGCCCGTCTTTCGAATGAACCCCTAAAAGAAAGGATGAACCATGACACTCATAACCAAGACACTTAGAAGAATTACGGCCCGGGCACTGCGCTGGCCACTTACCGCTCTTACGGCCGCAACGGCCGCTCTGGTAGTCGCCGCCCTCGTCGTCGTCCCTACTCTCGCCAGCGCACAACCCGGCCCTGGCGAACCTAAGCCGACGATCGTGCTCGTGCACGGTGGCTGGGCCGACGCTTCGAGCTGGGACAGCGTCATTACGATCCTGCAGAACGAGGGCTATACAGTCGATGCGCCGCCGAACCCGTTGCGGGGGCTGGCGAGCGATTCGGCCTATTTGGCCAGCTACCTCAGTACCATCTCGGGCCCATCGTGCTCGTGGGCCACTCCTATCGGGGGCGCGGTCATCACCAATGCGGCCTATGAGAACGCTAATGTCAAAGCTCTCGTTTACGTGGACGCCTTTGAACCTGCGCAGGGCGAGAGCCTCGAAAAACTGACCTTCGCGAGGCCGGGTTCGTGTCTCACCGGCGGGGGTAACCTCAACAACGTCTTCAACTTCGTCGTGGATCCCTCCCAACCAGCAGGCGACTCCGACCTCTACCTGAAAATCGCTCCCGGGACCGACTATTTAGGTTTCGATGCCTGCTTCGCGACGGACGTACCGCCCACCGAAGCGGCGGTCCTCGGGGCTGTTCAGCGCCCCTTTGCTCTCGGGGCGTTCACGGCCCCGTCAGGACCTCCCGCCTGGGCGACCATCCCGTCTTGGGCGGTCATCGGCACCCAGGACCTGGCGATCCCTCCGGCCGAGCTGACGTACATGGCGCAACAGTGCCCATTCCCAGGTTACTTACGTCAGGGCCGGGCACTTGTCGATGATCACGCAGCCAGGCGTGGTGGCAAAGGTCATCAACGAAGCGGCGTTCGCCACCCAGTAGCCGGGCCACATGCCGACCAACGTCGCCGCCGCCCGGACGGATTGGCTGGCAGCGTTGGTCTGGCGTCACCTCAAAAGGCACCGGGACGTCCGACCGTATTCGCCACTCGGTGAAATTAAGCGAGCCGCGGG
This sequence comes from uncultured Acidimicrobiaceae bacterium, assembly GCA_963750465.1. Taxonomy (GTDB): domain Bacteria; phylum Actinomycetota; class Acidimicrobiia; order Acidimicrobiales; family Palsa-688; genus Fen-671. Next base: position 99,352 of record CAVVRE010000034.1, on the reverse strand, counting down.
GTTATTCGACAATGTCCAGCTCGAAGGAGAACGGCCAGATCAGCGCTTGAAGTTCTAGCCGTTCCCTGAGCCCGCGAAGGACGCAATCTGGGAGCCTCGGGTTCGGTAGCACATGACCGGGGCCGTCGGGCTTAGCGACAGCTCTGACCTCTTCTGCTCGGTTGCCTCGGCACCGCCCAGCCTTAGCCAAGGACGAACACAGCCACGGTCCCCTGCCGGAATCATCCAGCACCGAAGTGCCACTGATTGCCTCACGCCGACCTCCGCCTCCAGACGTAGCCACCCAGGGACCTAACCAAAAAGAAAGGACTCCCCATGAAAATCCAGACGACGAAGCTCACCTGGGACGTGTTCGTGACACCCCTTGAGCTCGAGATGGCTGTCGGCGGCGACCTCCCGCCCGGCGAGCAACACCGGGAGTGGTCGCCCATCTCGGCCACGCTGATCATGGGCGAGCGCGACGCCGTCCTGGTCGACCCGCTCATGACCACCACCCAGGCCGAGGCACTGGCCCGGTGGGTGGAGGCCACCGGCAAGAACCTCACCACGGTCTATGCCACCCATGGCCACGGCGACCACTTCTTCGGCCTCAGCGTGGTCCTTGACCGCTTCCCCGACGCCCGAGCCCTGGCCACCCCCGGCGTCGTCGAGGTCATGCGCCAACAGGCTTCAGCCGAGGCGGTGGCGTCGTTCTGGCAGAAGCGGTTCCCGAGCCAGATCCCAAAACAGCTTGCTATTGCCGACGCGCTTACCGGGCCGGTACTGGACCTCGAGGGCCACGACCTGGTCGTCGTGGAGCTCGGCCACACCGACACGGACCGCACCACCGGCTTGCACATCCCTGACATCGGGCTGGTCGTCGCCGGCGACGCCGCCCTACAACGACGTCCACCTGTACCTGGCCGAGTCCTCGCCTGAAAAGCGACAGGCGTGGCTCGCCGCCCTTGACGCCATAGAGGCTCTCGGCCCGCAAGCCGTCATCGCGGGGCACAAACGGGCCGGTCGGCCCGATGACCCCGGTGTCATCGAGGAGACCCGGCAGTACATCCGCGACTTCGACCGGGTGGGCGGGAGCGCGGGGACCGCCCGAGAGCTCTACGAGCAGGTGTTGGCCATCTACCCCCACCGTGTCAACCCCGCCGTCGTGTGGACCTCAGCGACCGCCCTCAAGCCGTGACCGCGATTCGACGAGCCAGGTCCGAAGGGCCAACAAACAACGAGCTAACGCGCGTCCATCCATCCATCCGACCGAGCGGCACCGCCATTTCCACCTACCTGCATCGGGCCCGGTGTCCCGCCTTTCGCGGGTGCCGGCTGGTCCCAGTGGTAGCACACGTGCCGCCTGGACGGCCTGCAATGGGCCAATGGAAGATTGAGCGGCGGGTTCAACACGCCCGCAAGTCAATTGATGCGCACTACACCCGGACCTGCGAAAGCTAACGAGAAAGAGATAAACACCGATGTCAGCTCAGACAGCATTTACCGAACCGGCCGATGTCCGACCGCCGCATAAACGAAATCCTGCGGACGGGCCAATTTCATGCAACCGATTGACCGGGTCGCTGAAGGAGGCGGCCAACTGGCCGGGGGCGGCCCTGAACACAGTGGTGACCCTGGCCACTGCGCTGGTCGCGGCACGCGCCGAGGAGGAGGGGAGTAGCTACTTCCAGAACTTGTCCGAGCGCGACCGGGCAGATGCCACGGCGCAGGCCCTAGCCGGCTTCTTCCAGGTCCGCGCCGGCCATCTATGCTCCCCACCAGCGCTCGTCGGCAGTGACTGTCACCCATGCCGCCCGGTCCGTACTAGGACAAGCCCTCTCCCCGATACAAAACGCTAGGCACTTCGCGCAACGTTCCGGCGGTTCAAAAACAAATTGGATGACCGACTCGAATTTCGCCCCACCCTCTCTTGGTCGCCCAGTGGCTGGCCGCAGTTTTTTCGAGCTGCTCGATCCCTCGGCTGCGGTATGCGCGACAAACCGGGCCCGTCTTGCCAAGTTTTGCCTACTCCCCCGCTAGGCTCATTTGCTCTTCGGCTTCGAAGGTTATGACACCGTAGTCGATATCACTTTACAGAGCGGCAGTCCCTACCTTCACACTGCTAATGACCCTGCTCAGGGTGACTGCGTTAGCGTTATAGCACGCTACGGTGCAACCGACCATCGCCATCCAGACGGTGTGGCCCTTGGTGTACACGACCCCGTCGAGTTCGATGTTACCAGCACCGGGCACAATGACCTCCGTGCGGTCCTCAGAGCCACGAATACCCCCGGAACTGACGTCTACGGGCTTAGTGAGGCTCTTTACACTCGGGCTAAGTCCTTGTTCCTCCTGAAGCGTCAGTTCGCCCTCGGGAGCGAGCTCGTAGGCCTTCTCAGGTGACGGAGCTGGTGCGGTGCCAGCCTCTACCAAGACCGTGAACCAGGGACTCGGTGTTTCAGAAAATACATAAACGGAGGGAGGATTGGGCACACCGTCTAGTGTGGCCAGCTCAGCGCCGGCTATCAGTGCATAAACCGGGTAAGGCGCGGACAAATAACCAATCCTCTCCAAAATGTCCCCGTTCTGCAGCTGCCAGGCGCGCGGGAGCCGGTAAGAAATGAGTTCCCTCTTGCTAGAATGCAGTATCCACTCATTTTGAACAACGCCACCCCGGCCGCCCACGGTGCGCCACGTCGGCGACATGGCGGCACCGGTATCAACGAAAGCGAAAAGGGCAGAGCACGCCACCCCCAGGGCCACAGCGACCGTCGCGGCCAAACGGACGATGCCGCGCGGATGGCTATGACGACGGCCGCTGGCGTAGTTTCGGGACCGCCGTGCGCGTTCGCTTCGATCGGGGGCGGCGGTGAGAAGGTCGCGCCAATCCTCCTCGGCAAGTGGCCGGGCTATCGAGGGGAGCGGGATCCTGAACATGACAGGTTCCTTTCCGGAGGCTGGAGGGCTTTGCCTTTGATGTTCTGCCGGCCCGCTTGAGGCGCAGTCGAGGGGCGCTGGAGGCCGGTGGAGGCTCAGTAGAGGGCCCCCGTAAGTGTGCGGGCGTGGGGCAACCCACGGTGGCGGGAGAGGCGTAATCTCCGTGCTGTGCACCTGGCGCTGCTTGGCCCACTGGAGGTCCATACGGACGAGGGCCTGGTGAGCCTCGGCGCGCCGAAAGAGCGGGCGGTGTTGGAGATGCTCGCCCTCCGTTCGGGGCGGCCGGTCCCGACGGAGTCGCTCCTCGCCGGGCTGTGGGACCAGGGAGAGCCCCGGACGGCACCCAAGGTCCTACAGACTTACGTGTCGCACCTACGCCGAGCGCTGCCTCCTGATTGCGTTGTGACCACTAGCTCGGGGTACATGCTGCAACTCGAACCCGAGGCGCTAGATGCCCGGTGTTTCGAGCTCGCCGTCGCCGCGGCCGCACGGCTACGCGAGGCCGGCAACCCGCGCAGGGCAGCAGAAATGCTCCGAGAAGCATTGGCGCTCTGGAGAGGCCGCCCGTGTCCCGAGCTGGTCGAGCACTCATGGGCCACCGCAGAGGTGGCCCGCTTGGAAGAACTGCGCCGGGTCGCGCAGGAAGACCTCGCCGATGCCCGTCTCGCCGTGGGCGACCATACCCGGTTGGTCGGCGAGCTCGAGGCAGCAGTCGAAGAAGAGCCGCTGCGGGAACGACGCTGGGGACAGCTAATCTTGGCCCTCTATCGTGCGGGGCGCCAAGCCGACGCCCTCCGCGCCTTTGCTCGCCTGCGCTCGACGCTGGCAGTCGACCTGGGGGTCGAGCCATCGCCAGAGCTCGTCGCCCTCGAACAATCAGTGTTGTTGCATTCGCCTCGGCTCAACTACAACCCGTTGCCAACGATGGAGCCAGGTGCCACGAGGCCCTCGCTGGGCCGGCGTGCCGGCGCCATGCCGGCATGGTTGACGAGTTTTGTCGGACGGGACGAAGAAGTGGCCCAGGTGGGACGACTAGTTTCAGAGCGCCGTCTTGTAACTCTTGCTGGTTCGGGCGGGTGCGGGAAGACGCGCCTGGCCTCGGAGGTAGCCACAAAGATGGTCGGCCACTTCCCGGGCGGCACCTATTTCGCTGCACTTGCGCCCGTGACCGACAACGACCTTGTCGGCGTGGCCGTGGCTGCGGCACTAGGAGTAAGGCCCCAGTCCGAGCGGTCTCTCGTTGACGTAGTCGCCGAGGTGATCGGCCGTCGTCAGACCTTGGCCGTGATAGACAATTGCGAACACGTCGTGAACGCGGTGGCGCAGCTAGTGGAGGAACTGCTCGCGGGCGCGCCCGGGCTGCGGGTGTTGGTGACCAGCCGCGACCCCCTCCGGGTAGGTGCTGAGACGGTCTGGCGGGTACCAGGCCTGGCTGTACCCAGACCAGGCGCAGGCGCCATAGAGTTTCGGGGCAACGTCGCCGTGGGGCTCTTCGTCGACCGTGCCCGTTCTGCCAAGCCGAGCCTGCGCCTAAACGACGACGCCCTTGTCACGATCGCCGACATAACCAGGCGCCTGGACGGCATGCCGCTGGCCATCGAACTGGCCGCTGCCCGGGTGGGAGTATTGGACTTGACGAGCATCCTCGGAGGCCTGAATGACCGGTTCAGTCTCTTGACCGGTGGTTCACGCACCGCTCCTCCCCGTCAACAGACGCTGAGGGCGGCCGTCGGCTGGAGCTACAACCTTCTAAACGATAATGAAAAGGACCTCTTCTGTCGGTTGTCAGTGTTCCCTGGGAGCTTTAGCCTCGAGGCCGCTCTGGCTGTCGCAGGGCAGGACGCTCCTGGCACGAAAGACGACTTCTTCGGGCTGGTTTCGAAGTCTATGCTCACCGTCGTATCGCCCGACGGAGCTCCAACCCGTTACGGTTTGCTTGAGACCCTCCGCCAGTTCGGCGCGGCACAGCTGGACGAGCAAACGACCGAACAGGCTCTCGCCCATCATGCCCGATTCTATTTGGGGCTCGTCCACGCCCTTGGGCCCGAACCGCGTGGCCCCCAACTGAGCGCTTGGATGAGGGGCGTCGATCTTGAGTTCGACAACGTCCGTTCCACGTTGTCCTACCTGGAAAATCGCCCTCAGCGACGCGCAGAGTTCTTCGGTTCTTTAATAGCATTGCGGCGGTACTGGATTGTCAACTATCTCAACCGGCGAGAAGGCCTGCGTCTTTTGGAGAGAGCCCTGGGAGATCCTGGCCTGGCCGAAGACGCTCGCCTTGCGGCCTGGGTATTTGCCACCGCGTCGTCGGTAGCTTTCATGTTCGACACTAAGGTCAGCGCCCGGTACGCCGCAACCAGCGCCGATCTAGCTTTTCGATCTGGCGATGCCAATACGGCCGCTCTTGCCTCCGCCACGCTCGCCCAGGTGCGCTCTGCAACCGGACAAGGAAATGAAGCTGAAGCGGAGCAGGCTCTAAAAATGGCCCGCGAAGTCAAGGACCCGTTGCGTATATATGAGGCCCTTCTCGGGATCCTGGGGACCACTCAGAGTGGGTTACAAAGTCCAGTTCGACGGCGTTCCCAACAAAGCCCGTGGTGGTCCTCAGCAACCCTAGCCAGGGGGCGCACCATCTGGGAGGAGATTCTTGAGATCGGACAAGAAATGGCTGATCCAAATATCTGCTTACATGCACTCCTGAACCTCGCACCCATTAGTTACGTGGAAGGCGACCGGGAGCAACAGCGAGCTTATCTGGAGCGTTATTTGATCTTGGTAGAGGAGCTTGGACTCGAGCCTCCACTGAAATACATCCGGCTGGCCGAGATGGCGCTGGCGGATGGACAACTGCTCGCGGCGCTGGAGGCTCTCGAAAAGGGCATGGACCTCGCGTGCCGCGGCGACCAGCCGGTGAGGATTGGGGAAGTGTCCGTCCTGGCGGCCAGTTGCGCATTGACTCTCGGATCGGGCGAGGCCGCCGCTCGTTTGTATGGCTTCGGACAGCATGAGCTCGCGATGGCAGGGTTCGCTAACCCGCTGGCGCAGGTTTACGAGTTTGAACACGACTCTGATGTCCTCGCTTCTCGACTTGGTGAAGGTTTTGCGGTCACTCTCAGAGAGGGCGCGGCGATGACGCGCGAGGAGGCAGCGCAGCTCCTCAGTGGCCTACGTGACAGCGTCCCCAGCCCGATGCCAGAGGACACGTTGTAGTTCCTCTCACACGCCGCCCGGTCGGCGGGTGGCTGCCGTCGTGGTTGAACACGAACTTGACCTCGCGGTGACAGGGGTCGATGTCGATGGTGCTTGAGCTACCGAGGTCTGGCGTGGGTGGCCCCGGGTCGGAGCTGAAGCTTCGGCTGACTGAGGACTGCGAGCTTCTCGGCCGCTACGAGAGCTCGGCCTTTGAGCAGCCGCAATATCTCCTTCGACACGGGGACAACCAGCTGATGCGGGTATCGCAAATCCTGTACCTGCTTGCCAGTCATCTGGACGGCAGGCGTGAAACTGAGGAAATTGCCGAGCGCATAAGTGCGGACCTCGGCCGCACGGTGAGTGCCGACAATGTCCGATACTTGGTCCGGCACAAACTCCAGTCTTGCGGCCTGGTCACGACAGCTGGGGAGGCTCCCGCCCCGCAACCACGGGCGAAGCCGCTCTTGGCATTGCGCTTCCGAGCCAAGTTGCTCCCTGAGCGAGCCCACTGTTGCGCCACAGGCGCGCTGCGGCCATTGTCCTGGCCGCCCGCTGTGGTTACAGTGCTCGCCGGGCTGCTCGCCCTGGATACCTGGCTCTTCGCTACTCGGGCCACGGCCCCGTTCGGCCTGATGCGGCAGGTCATCGAGCACCCGTTGCAGTTCCTGCTCCCGACAACCGTGCCCATCCTCCTGGTCAACGTGGGCTTCTTCGCGACGGTCGCCCCCCGAGTCCTTCCTGCCCTGTGGTCGGCAGCCCGGCGGCAGGAGCACTTGATTTCCAGGAACATTCATCATGGCGCCATAGTGCAAGGCATCAACCAAGCCATCGGTATGCTAATCCTGGCCGCCACCGGGGCGGGTCTGCTGCTCATTGCGGCCTTAATACTGCTTCGTCTCGGCCGGGTGGTGGCCCGAGTGGCCGCTCACCGGATGGTCTCGGTCAAATACGCCCCGCTCACTTCCTCTACGCCGTCGCGCTCAGTCTGCCCTTGGCCTCCATCGCCACTCTGGCACTCGGCTTCGTGCAGCGGGCGGCGACCCTGGCGCGTGCGTCGGTGGTCTGCAGCACCCTTGCCGTTCTGACCCTCGGGTCCGTGGTCTTGGTCAACCGTCGCGCCCATGCCTGAACACTTTCGACCACCAAGCTACGGACCTCTCCATGAGTTGGGATCGACGACAAAACCGTGGCCGTCCTTTCCTCACCGCAGAGGAACTGACAACCGTGGCCACCAACGAGCTAAGCATCTTCCCCTCGGCTAAGGAACAGGATCTCGCCGGCAGCTGAAGCGCCGAGCCGGGTTCCCCAGAACAAATGAGCCTATGGGCCCGGTACCACCCCCGTCTTGGGCGGCATTAGACTTCCCATTCAGCGGCTTACGCCGGTGGGCTATTGCGGCCACGGATCGGGAGGGGGGACTGTGCGACGTTGGCGGACCGGGGCTCTCGCAGTAGGTGCGCTTTCAGTTCTGGCAGGCTCACCTTCAGTGGCTATGGCCGGGACGGGCCAGCCGGCGACGCCGGGTTCCGACCGCACCGTTGTGGCCGACCAGGGCCTCAACTCGGTGGCCTTCAGCGGTGACTCGGCCGCTGTGAAGAACTTTACGCTCATTGCTGGCCAGTACTTTATTGACGCCAACGCACAGTACGACGCTCTGAACGACCCGAACGGGGCGGGGAATTGCTTCTTTTCGGGCTACCTCGACAACTTGCAGACGGGAAGCCATGCCACCCTGGGCGGTCCGGTGCCCATAACCCCCTACGTTCCTTACAGCCAAACGGCCACGGGCTATTTGGCCGGTGACACCTACAGGCTGGTCATGCTCCCCTCCACTAACTGCGATTGGCGGGTCACCATAGTGGCCGCCGGCTCGACCAGTCCGTCGCTGTCCATCGCCTCGGTGGGCGTTTACCGCATGAGCCACGGCAAGCTCGTGCAGACCAGTGTGGTGCCTTTTGGCTCAACGGTTGAATTCATCGTCTCCTATCGCGTTGGGGGCAAACTGCCAGGCACCCTTATAGGGGAACTTACCCTCCAGGAGAAATCGGGGCCGCTACAGAAGGCCTATCTCAAGGGAGAGAAGGCTATCGAGAAGGCCTATTTGAGCGCCACGTTCTCGGCCAAGGAGCACGACGTGCCAGGCCCAGCTGTAGCGACGTTCATACTGACGGCCGGAAACCTACTGGCGAGCCGGGCGTTCCACTTCACGCTGGAGAACGCCTTGGGGACACCCTCCGGTTGACGAGACGACCCACGGGCCCGCACATTTCCGGGAAGTTTTACAGCCCATCGCACCCACGTCCGCAAGGCACTGCTTGTCACCCAAGGAGGTCGTCTGGCGGCCTGGCTGCCCTCAGGTCCTCCCCTGGTCGGCCTGGTGCTGTGTTCGTTGGGAGCGGTCCTACGGCACAGACGCCCGCTCGGTACGCAACTATGAGCCGCCGTTGTTGGCTACGCAGCTCGGTGAGCTGGCGGCGGGCAGCCGGGCCCGTGCCGGGCCGGCCGCGGCGAGGGTGCCGGCCTGGAGGACCAGCTCGGGCTGACGTCGGTGGCGGACGACCTCGGCCCAGACCAACTGGTCGAGCTCTTCTTCAAGATCCCCGTACCAGTGAAGGAGTGCCAAAGGCGCTCCTTAGCGAAGGGCGAAATGCGTTCCCGACGTCTAGCCGTTGCGGCTGTTCACCCGCTCGGGGCTGCGTTCGCCATAGCTGGCCCCGCAGGCGGCATCGGCCTCGGCCGACATGAGCTGCTCGGCGAAGCTCTTCACCATCTCCCGCAGCAGGTCAGGGTCATCTTGCTGTGCTTACGCAACCAGGTGAGCGCGTCCAAGCTTTCTAAAGCCACCGCATCTCTCCTCTCGGTTGTGTGGACTTCCAAGAGATTGGTGCGGTGGTCGTCGCCAGTGGTGGACCCTGCCCCGTCAGGGCCTGAGGGTCACCGGCTCGTACACCACCCCTGAGGACTCAAGCCTACAACAGGGTCCCGAGCCCTGTTGGTCACTACAGATCGCCAGTTATCTGCGCTCGAAAAAGCTCTCATCTATCCGGAAACCCACCCATATCGACGAATATTGCCAGTGCGGTCGTTGCGACTTTCCTCATTTTAGAACCCAGAACCGACACGCGTGTCATTCAACCGTCACGTCCCCTCTGCTCCCCGTTGAACGAAAGTGCCGTTCGGGTAGTGGTTCCCGTCGCCGCCGAGTATTGGCCGGGGATTGCAGAAATTGTCGGGAAGTTCATCCCGCTGGTGACGGCGAGCACGCCAAGCGGCATCATCAAGATTTGTGCCGCTCCAAAGGCGACCAGCAGCGACGGCCACCACAGCGCCAGCCACAACTACGGGGCGCCGAGCTCCTGCCCCAGAATTCCGCCAACGATCTAATCCCAGGCGCGGTTCCCTTCCACCGCGGCCGCTAACAGCAGCCCTGCAGCGAAGGTGTCGCCCAGCCCGATGGTCGACGCCGGCTCGACAACGAAGGGGGTAGGGACGCAATCGATCCTCCAACCTTCATCCAGCGGCTGGCTTTCGGGGATGTCATCCTCATAGCTCGCATAGCTGACAGGCGCCACGTCCGAGCTTGGTGCACCTTGCGCCGCTCGCGCCGAAGCCAGCAGGTTCCCGGTCATCAGACGGCGTACAACTAAATCTGCGTCACTCCGGTGCACGGCCAGTGACCATCGGTCCGCATGCACCACAACAGAACAACCGAGATCACGGGCCAACCCCAAAGCCTTCACGCCTACATCACCTGAGTGGCCCCAGAAAGTGCGCAGTTCGGACAGGCTTAGGCCCAAACTGGAGTAGAGCCCGCGGAAATTCGCGACGACCGATGTAAGGTCCGTCTGGTACGAGGTATCACCCAGCTCCAGATGCCGGACGGCGGGCCCAGACTCCCCCCACACCGTCAACACGCGCTTGACCCAGCTCAAGCTCGCCTCGTCCGACCCAGCCAGCCCGTTGAGCCCCGCCAACATGCTCGCCCCCGCATTCGGTCCAAGCTCCGGCTGCATTGACAAAAATTGCTCATCGCGCTCAAAGGCGACGGGCGAGAAGCGAAGGATTATGCGGTGCGCACGCCCCGCAGGACGCCCCATCGGTTGAGTGGCCTGCGCAAACTCGAGGATTGCGTGCCGGACAGGTGCCGCACCAGGATCACCCCGAAGGTCGCCCACGGGGACCAACCCGCGGTCCTCACATACCAATACGTTCCGGGCCAAAACCCCCAGCTGCTCACCGCTCCGGCTCTCCAGTGCCATAATGGCAGGGGCGCCGAGCTCATCAAGCGCCCACGCCGCCTGCGGCCCGCTCCCGCCGACCTGCACTCGGTCCTCAGGCCCCAGTGCCTCGGTCAGCCAAGCCAGCCCGTCTGGCCAGTCCCAGAACAGTTCGCCGTCACGCTCCTCGGACAGCAGCCGGTCCACACCCAGGGAAACGTCTGCGGCCACTCCGTCCCGACTGAAGCATCCTCTACGTAACGCCTCGAGCCTCCGCGAGGTCATCGCGTAGATATAATCCACGTCGACGGTCGTGCTCAGAAGCACCGGCCGCGCCTCTGGGGCCACCACCCGGACACGCTCGGCAAGTTGGGCGTAACACTCGCTCCAGTGCCGCACGCTAACCGAGGCCCTCCTTCGTTACACTCTTCCTCACAAGCTCCTTACCACACTATGCCTCCCTCAGTTAGGTCTTGACAGCACCAGAGCTCAGACCACTAACAAAGTGCCGCTGGAAGATCAGGAACAGCACGATCACGGGAAGGCAACCGAGAACGCTCATGGCCATTATCTGGTTCCATTCATAGTTGTACTGCCCCATCAGCAACGTTAGCCCGACCGGGACCGTTCGCATATTGTCAGTTTGTGTTAGGGTCAATGCGAACAAAAACTCGTTCCACGAGATCATAAAAGCATAGAACCCTACCGCTACAAGCCCCGGCCGAGCCAATGGGAGTATCACGCGAAACAGTGTCCGCATGCTTCCGGCTCCGTCAATTCGGGCCGCTTCATCAAGTTCTCGAGGGATACTATTGAAGTAGGCCGTCATCATAATGACCGAGTACGGGAGCGTGAACACCAGATATGTAAATATTAGGCCCTCATAGCTATTATATAAATGAACCGCTATCACTACGCCGAACAACGGGATAATGAGCGTTATGGGAGGGATAGCCTGAACACCGATTATCAAGACCTTCAACGGCTCTCTCAAAAGGAACCGGTACCGGCTAAGAGCGAAAGCCGCGACGACAGCAACCAGCAACGTCAGTGCTGTAACACACAACCCCACAACGTAACTATTGACGAAAAACCGGACGTCCTGGGGGTTGTCCAGCACCGCCGTAAAAGCCGATGCTGAAAAGCTATTCGAGATAAGTCGGGGCGGGTACGCAAAAATATCTGCGTTCGACTTGAACGCGCTTGATAGCATCCACACCACAGGACCGCCAGCAAACACGGCTCCTACGAGAAGCGCACCGTACAGTCCTATATTGCGCCACACGCGCCTCTCTCTTTTGCGCGCGATTGTAAACAACCATCACGTTAGCTCCATGTGTCTCTGATGACGGACATAGAAGACGGCGACAACTAAGGACGCCAATAGCAAAATTATTGCGCAAGCCGCCGCTACCGACACCAGGTAGCTTTGAAATGCCAGCGTATAGATATACGTACCCAACACCTGCGTAGACCCGAGCGGACCTCCCCCTGTAGCCACCCAGATCAGTGTGAACTGTTGCGTAGTCCACAAAATATTTAACAGGCCGATCCCGATAATGATCGGACGCAACTGTGGGAGCGTCACATTACGGAATTGAGCGATGCGGTCTGCACCGTCAACTCGCGCTGCCTCATATAGTTCAGGAGATATGCTTTGCAGTCCGGCCAACAGCGTGATCATAAAGAACGGGTAACCTGCCCAGATGTTTATCAGGATAACACAGGCCATCGCCCAGCCAGGGGTCGCCAACCAAGGGAACTCAGTATGAACGACTCCGATAAGCCCAAGCAAATAATTTATGACACCGTTAGGGTCTAACAGAAGCCGCCATAGCAACGCCACAATTACCGCCGTGAACATCCACGGCAAAATATAAATCACCCGGAAGACTGCCTTCACCACTCTTCCAAGTCTTTTCACGTTCAGCAGTTCGGCGAAGGCCAATCCAAGCACAAGCTGACCGACTACGCATGCTGCCGTAAAGATCAGCGTATGCTCCACTGCTGACCAAAATTCCTCGGAGCCTAGGATCGAGGTGTAGTTGGCGGCGCCTACAAAAGTGGACTGCTTCACGAAAATCACATTATTAAGAAGTGAGTACCGTACTAATATGACGATTGGCACGCCGATCAGGCCCAGAAAAAGGACTACCACGGGTGCAATCATCAAATACGGTTCCATACGCCGACGCCCGCGCCACCGGTGCGGCTCCGGAGACGCCAACTCACTAGGAGAAGGCAGTCCAGCGTAAGGCACTGTGCGAGTTGATATTGATGTCATTACGACTCTCCGTTGTTTCCGGCTCAACCGGTGCTGCACCGGTTCGGTACCGTTGAGTCAACACGGCGCCGCGACAACCGCCACGGCGCCGTGCTAGCCGGGCTCAAACGAACCTGACTATGACGCTGGGGGTCAGAAGGCCTTTTTCCACTCCCCCTGGACAGTTTGCAACGTAGTACCGGCGGACTCTTGACCGGCAAAGAACTTCTGGAACTCCGTTACAAAGTCGGTCATCAACTGAGTTGATTCGGGCAAGCCGACGAACTCGTTCATTGGCACACGCGTCCTGTACACGTCAAAGGCTTCCTTGTAGTGGGGGTTCGCGCCCACAAAGTTGGGGCTTGCTGTAGCATTGCCAGGAAACCCTGAAGCGTCGGTCGCGATCTGCGCGTTGATGTCCTTACTAAGTAGGAACTTAACGAACTTCCAAGCCTGTAAAGGATGCGGGCTCTTGGCCGAGATCCCGATGCCCCAAGAGGCTACCGTGATCCCTTGCTTACCCTTATACCCGTTTTCCACCGGCATTGCCGAGACCATGTACTTCAGGTTCGGGGCTCCCGTGGCGATCGCAGAGGTGTCCGCCATGGAATCGACCATCATCCCGACGCGGCCATTGATAAAGTTCTCGACCTTATCTGTCTCCACGACGGCGTCAGGGCCTGGGAACATCGCGCCGTCCTTGTACACCTCCTTGAGCATATTAATGGCGGCCGTAAGGGTTGGGTTGCTGGTCAGATGTGGTTGCCCGCTCTGGAGCATGCTGCCACCTGACGCCCATACCCAGGACATAACGTCGTTCTGGGCCCCGTTCGGGGGGTTCAGGGTAAGAGGGATGATCCATCCCCAGGTTGTCTTGCTCAGCTTGCTGAGAGCCACGGCGTCCGACACGAACTGCGTCCAGTTGGTGGGTGGGTGTGCTATTCCAGCTTTGGCCAGCAGTTCGGTGTTAGTGAAAAGGGGATAGGCGAAGTTTACCAGCGGTATGCCATAGGTCGTGCCGTTTAGAGCCCATTGGCTTTTTATTGTGCTCTGGTTGAACCCGGTCTGCTTCATTTCAGCCGAGAGATTAAGTAACGCGCCTTCTTTGACAAGCGGGTTGATCCAGGAACCGTCCAGGCCCGTGATGTCAGCTAGTGTGCCGGTCGCAGCTTGGGCGAGTGTCTGACTCTCCACTGTCGGGTAGGGGTTCGTGTCCAACGTTATGGTGATACCAGGGTTTTGGTGTTCGAACTGGTTAACGAGGTTTTGCAACGAATTGTGGCCGGCCATCTGAGGCGCCCACCATTCGGCAAAGCTTAGGTTTACCGTTGCGCTGGCGCTGGCCGCGGCCGGCAAAAAGGATGTGGCCGTAACGGCAACTATGAGCGCAGTGGCAACCCTTCTGCGCACCGGGTGTAGGCGTCGATGGACTGGATTAGACATATTTACCTCCCCTGGAGTTAGATTTGAAAAGTGGTCGTACTAGCGACCGGCAGTTTGTCCCAGGTCACCTTGAAGGGTGCGCCCAGGGGTATCGGATCAACAGGTACGTCGCTGCGCTGACGGAGCGCCGTGGAGCCACCGTGCTTTATGCAGCGGGCGCGGCGGAACGCATGGCCACTTCGAGGAGGCGGAGCCCTCGTCCTTGTTGCTATTTCCAGCTTGTCTGGCGTCAGCTCAGTTGCCCGGTCCTCGTGTGAAAGAAGAGGCGCTAGATCGTTTGGAGGGGGGCATGACAAGGCCAGATCGTCGGTCATCTCTTGATCTCGCCGCGCGCTGTAGGGTGTTCGGGCGGCACGAGCAGGTCCACCCCGGCTTCGGCCAATGCTGCGCTGAGTTCTGCGGGGGGTGGCTTGTCCGTTAGGAGGCAGTGTGCGATCGATAGGGGGCCAATTTGGGCGAAGGCGGCTCTGCCGAATTTTGAAGAATCAGCGAGCACAACTACTCGCTCGGCTCTGTCGATCATGTGCCGTATCATGCTGGACTCAAGCAGGTCGCTTCCCGAGAAGCCCCGGTCTGGAGACACACCCCCGACACCGATAAACGCAAGATCGGCATGAAATATATGTGACAGGCCGCCCTGAACGTCTGGAAGTTCTACAGGTCCAACCGTCGCGAACGATGTCATGCGGAACCGGCCGCCGAGTATATGAAGTTCGGATACGGCTCCTGCTGGAAGATTGCCAGGAAGGTTTAGGTTGTTCGTCACAACGGTGAGGTCCTTCCGACCCCCCAGGGCGCGGGCCAGCGCCAAAGTGGTCGTGCCGCCGTTCACGATAAGGGTTTGCTGGTCTGATACCAACGTCGCCGCCAGTGCGCCGATAGCGTCCTTCGCGTCTCTATTGACATGAGCCCGGCTCAAGAAGGGGGGGTCAAACCGGGCGAGATCGTCTCGATGGACGACCCCGCCGTAAGACCGGACGACGACGCCTTGCTCGTGCAGGTACTGCAGGTCTCGGCGAACGGTGTCTCCGGACACGTCGAAGACCTCCATGAGCCTGGCAACGGTGGCTTGCCCGTGCTCCTCAACGAACTTCGCCAAATCAGCGCGTCTCCGGGCGGGGAGGCGTGGGTTAGCCGTTCTTTGACCGGGTTGACCTGGCATCAGCGTCCCCCTCTGACAGTCCAGCGGCACCTCGGTGCCTTTACTTACGTGTCTGTGCGTGTCTAAGCGTAGCTGGTGCTTTACTGGCGCGCAAGTGCACGGAAGTACGGGCGAGGGCTCATGCAATTCGGCTAGTGTCCCGGCTGTCGACCCTTGACGGATTGCCCTGTTGACAAGCTTCTTTGAGCCTCGGGCACCACGCACTGACCCCTTGTGCGGGCTGGGACCTATTTGCACTGACAAGCGCGGCTGGGCCGAATGTGCCCTTGCGTCCCGCTCAGTGTTGCGGTAGTCTGCGTGAGTCTGCTGAGACCTGCGAACGGAACTGAGTTGAGGAGGCGATTTTCAGGGAGGAACCAGATGAGAGCATCGACTTCCGAAAGGCCGCCACGAACGCAACGGGGCCAACGTGACGCCCAGCGACCGCGGCGGCGGGTTCTATCGCGGTGGTCACGCTCACGTCATATCCCTAGGGCGGCGCGGCGTACCGGCTTGCACAGCGACGCTAGATCGAGCCGGCACCTCCCCGCAGTTTTTCAGCGATCAGAGCGTGCCTTGAGGGAAGACCGTCGTGGAAGGTTGATTATTAGCGGTTGTACGGCGACGATACGTACACACCAGTGGGGCATTCAAAGGAACTAAGGAGAGCTAGGTTGAGCCCAGCAAGCAGTGTTCAGGCCAAATTATCGAGGATGTTCGGCTCTAGTGAGCGCATCTTGGTGCTTCCTGTTGATCATGGCATGGCGCTAGGCAATGTAACTGGCCTAGATGACCCCGTAGCCCTTGCCCTCGACTTCTTGAAGTTGGACGGCGTGAACGGGATCCTTTCCAGTCTGCCAGTCGCTCGCCGACTCGAGGAAGCCGGGATGAGCGGGGATAAGCTACGTATCGTAACTCTAGACAGCGCGTTGCACGGAACCGACGGGCGGATCTGGCAGGTCCCCGTGGCCAACCCACAAGATGTCGCCGACCGGGGTTGCGATGCTGGCAAGGTGCTAATGGCATGGGAGGACGAGCTGTCGAGCCGAGCACGCACCTTGTCGCTTGTGGCCTCGCTACTTGAGGACTGCCACCGAGCTTGCCTTCCCATCCTAGTCGAGCCGGTGGCAAGTGGTCCGACTCAACGGTTGGACGAGGGTGAGATTGAGCGCAGAGAGCTCGAGGGGGCGCGGATCGCCCTGGAAGCAGGTGCTGACATCATCAAGATGCGAGTTTGGACTTCGGATGCCGGTCGCCGGTTCGTTTCGGCGTGTCCCGTGCCGGTTGTCGCTCTCGGCGGAACCCTAAGTGGTGGCAGTTCCGATGTCGTGCAGACTATAAGGACTGCTTTCGAAATAGGTTTCCGAGGCATATTCGTCGGCCGGAACATTTGGCAACGTCCGCGTTCTGAGGGGCTCGCTCTTATGCAATCAATTAGCGAGATCGTCCACGGCTAAAAAATCACCGCTCCGCCTCGAACAGCGGCTTGCGCTCGAGTTTGGTGAAGCGGGCGGCCCGCCCATCTCTGGGGGCGAGCCCGAGCTGATATCTCCCTCGATTAAGATCGTGTTCTAGATGAGCCGAGGCGCCCACATCACGACGCCAAGCGTCCAGTACTAGCTCCAGTTCAGGACGGCCAAGCCGATCAAGTTGAAGATTTCGCCGCCTAGGCATGGAGCAATTGGGCGGGAACGATAGATCGCTCAATAATGCGTGCACTTTGCTCGGCAAGCCGGTTATTGACACCACGCCTGTTGACTGCCACTCATTGCTCAAAATGAACTCGTGATGGTGCGCTTGGCGTCATCCACCTTACGAACCATCGATCGAGCCGCATGTCCCCGTCCGAGGCTTTCGCACCGACCGCGCCGGCGGCAACGCCCCTCGGGCCATCGACATCTGCAGAGGGAGTATGCCATACCGGACAAGATGATCCCCGGCGGTCCCCGGTTGAGCCGTTCAAGCGCCCTGGGGGTGCGAGACCGATGACCGCCCCGCGCCCTTAGGCTGTCTCAGGGGGCCAGGAATTCCCTGAACACCGTGGCGAGGACTCCCACTCTTCTCGCAGCTTGCAGATTTTCGAGCCGGCCTCGAGGAGGAGCCGAGAAGCACTGGGCATCACACGGTCGGGACATGACCGGAACACCCGAGCGACATCAGATAGGATGGCAACCAACGCCGCAGACGATGTCGCAATTTGCCTTGGACAGACAGAGAGACGGTGTGCCAACATTTGGCTCCATGCGATCCGTTGCCGGCGTGATTTCGAGGGCGTCGCACCGTTATTGTGAGCGCGGTTATGTAGGGCTTGGAAATGTCCAATGAGCATGCATAACGTTGCCGGCTCGGGGCGGTTCGTCCGGTGGGACGGATATTCGGATGCGCTGTCGTTCTGATCGTGTCCTATCTGATAATCTGATTCCATGCCAGAGGTCAGCGCCACCGATGCAGCCAGGAACTTCTCCGACATCCTCGACGCCGTAGAGCATTGCGGCGAGCACTTCACGATCGTCCGCCGAGGGAAAGTTGTCGCCCAACTCGACCCGGTCAGCACCGGCCGCGGCGCCGACGTCAAGGCCTTACTCCGCTGCCACCGTCGCGACCCCGGGTTTGGGCGCGACATCGAATCAGTGCGAGAACTCTTGGAGATCGAGACTCGCACTTGACGCGCCTGCTGCTGGACACGACGTTCCTAGTCGACGCCGATCGCTCGAAGGTGTCGCTCGACGACCTGATCGCTGACGACGACGAGGTGGCCATCGCGGCGATCACGCTCGCCGAGCTGCTTGTGGGGATGCTACTTGCTGATGACGCCCACCGAGCCGACCGCCAGCAGTTCGTAGAAGATGTCAGAGGCACGATCCCGATCGTCGACTACGACGCCACCGTCGCGGCTGCCCACGCCGAGCTGCTGGTCGTTGTACGCCACCAAGGGCGACCCCGGGGAGCCCACGACCTGATCATCGCAGCGACCGCCACCGCCACCCAGCGCGAGGTCGTATCCGCCGACCGTTCCGCCTACGAAGAGCTGCCCGGTGTCACCGCGCGATCCCACCGGTCCTAATTGACGGCGAACAATCTGCGTCGATCCCTAGCCCACCGCGGCCTCCAGCGGTCAGGCAGACCGATTTAGTCCCCAAAAGTCGGCCTTTCTACTTTTCCCCTTTGGTGTTCAGCCCGCCCACCCACAGAATATTGGTTCCCGGTCTGCAGTTGTTTCCTTGCCCAGCGGCAGGAGTACCCCTGGCCGGTACTGACGATCCCGATGCCTCGCACTGGAAATCTCCCGCGACTCAGGGAACCCCCGGTGGGGTTCTCTTGGAAGGTTGCGAAGATGCCCGGCTCGCCGAGCCCGGCACCAGAGATAACGCAGCGCATCCAGTATAGGGCCGGACGGCCTGCCCCGCAGCTGCTCGCTGCCGTCGACGACGGTGCGCGCCGGGCTTAGTGCCGCGAGGAGCAGGGCGAAGCGCGATCTGGTACCGGACTGGCGGGCGTCAACCGTGGCAGAAGCTGTCCGACGAAGTGGGTTGGCCCCAGCCACCTCCTAGGCGGCGCTCTCACGGCTCACCTTCAGGCGCGCTTCAAGGGCGTTGACCGTGCTCATCATCGCCTCGGTGTCGTCGGCGAAAGGGCTGGCTCCCGCACGTCGGTCCTCGCAGGACAACCATGGGCGCGCCACCGGCATTCTGCCGAAGGTGGCGCTCATGGCATGATGACAGTCATGGGCCGCTCTCCGCTCATCGCTGTCGCAATCGGCCGAGAGAGGGTCGGCGGGCGCGTCTTCGCCGCAGCGCCCTATGACTACGTCACATCGGTAGTTGCCGCGGGCGGCATCCCGTTCCTCGTTCCGCCTCTTACGGCCGCGTCGGCTGGCTTGGTTCTCGCTCCGGCAGCGGGCCTCCTCTTGACAGGCGGCGGTGACGTCGCCCCCTTCCGCTACGGGGAGGAAACGGACCCGGCGAGCGGCGAGGTCGACGAGGAACGAGACGAATCCGAGCTCGCGCTCGTGCGACAGGCTGGGGGGATGGGGATCCCGATTCTGGCCGTATGCAGGGGCGCTCAGCTACTCAACGTTGCGCTCGGCGGGACCCTGAGACAGCACATCTGCGATGACGGGCCCGTTCGCCACCGATGGCCCGAACGCCGATATGAGGCGGTGCATCGCGTCGACGTCGAAGCGGCCACTGTTCTCGCCTCCGCCGTCGCGGCGCGACACCTGATGGTGAACTCGATCCACCACCAGGCGGTCGAGCGAGTTGCGCCCGGGCTCCGTGCCAGCGCCTTCGCCGACGACGGGGTGATCGAAGCACTCGAAGGCTTCAGTGGCCTTGTGCTCGCCGTGCAGTGGCACCCCGAGTGCCTGTCCGCTGAGATGGCCAGCAAAGGTCTCTTTTCTTGGCTCGTTGAGAAGGCCTCTGCCACTCCTCCTTCAGCGGGAGGTAGCGGCAACCGAGAGGGTGTGCTCGCGGACGGCAATCAGGTCTGAGGCCTCTTCCTCGTTCAAGCTTGCGCAGCTTCTTTCGACCACCTGGCTCCCTCGAGCCCAGCTTCAGGGCTGGGTCAACTGGATCCGCGCCATTCTGCTGGGACCACTGCTGTGGCACCGCCGGCTCGGGCCTCGGGAGCGGCCTTGCTGCGCCGGGAGTGCACGGGGCGCTGTCCCACCAGCGACTAATGCAGGCAGGAAATTCATCGGACAGTAACATGCCCGGTCTTCGCCGGGGCGAGGGGGCGCCGTAGTCTCGGAGATCATGCCAAGCGGTCGTACCACCGTCGCTGCAGGACACGAGCGGGCGATGTGGTGGGACAGTTACGATAGCCCAGGGTGCTGGGACGAGCTGGTGGCCGACCGGCGTCCGCGCTATGCCTGCGACGGGGTGGTGCGTCTTTTGGGTTTGCTCGGTAAGGAGCTGGCGGGGCGGCAGGCGGCGGCCGATCTCGCTGTCCGCTCGATGGGGATCACCTTCACTGTTTATAGTGAAGCGGCCAACATCGACCAGCCCTGGCCCTTCGACGTGATACCACGCGTGATCTCAACCCAGGAGTGGGAGCGGATATCCCGCGGGCTCATTCAGCGGCTGACCGCCCTTAACCTTTTCATCAACGACCTCTATGGCGCGGCCAAGGTCGTTTCCGATGGCGTGTTACCGGCCGAGGTGCTGGCTTCGTCAATCAACTATCTTCCCCAGTGCCAAGGGGTACGACCGCAGGGGGGAGTGTGGGCCCATATCTGCGGTAGCGACCTCGTCCGTGACGCGGACGGCACCATGTATGTGCTCGAGGACAACCTGCGGGTGCCGTCCGGCGTCTCGTACATGCTCGAAAATCGTCAGCTTACAAAACAGGTCTTCGCCGACTTGTTCCGAGACCTCGACATCCACCCGGTCGACGGCTACCCCAATAAGTTGGCGAGCTTCCTTGGTGATCTTTCACCCCGCGCCGGGGCGGCACCGGTCATTGCGGTACTGACGCCGGGCATCTTCAACTCGGCCTACTTCGAGCACGCTTTCCTCGCTCAGCAGATGGGTGCCCACCTCGTCGAGGGCCATGACCTCGTGGTCGAGAGGGACGACTGCGTTTACATGCGGACGATCGGTGGCCTCGTTCGTGTCGACGTCATCTACCGTCGGGTGGACGACGTTTTCCTGGATCCCGAGGTATTCCGGACCGATTCCATGGTCGGTGTTCACGGGCTCATGCGGGCCTGGCGCGCCGGCAAGGTCGCCATTGCCAACGCGCCCGGAACGGGTGTGGCCGACGACAAGGTCATCTACTCCTACGTTCCCGCGCTGGTCCGTTATTACCTCGACGAGGACCCGATGATCCCCAACGTCCCGACGTGGCTGTGCCATAACGAAAGGGAACGCAGCCACGTGCTATCCCACCTGGAGGAGATGGTCGTGAAGCCGGCCAACGGGTCGGGGGGCAATGGCGTCTTCGTTGGCTCAATGTCTACCAAGTCCGCTAGGGACGAGATGCGGCTACGGGTAGAGGCCAATCCCCGCAGCTACATCGCTCAGCCGATCGTGCAGCTTTCTACTGCCCCGACGCTCTCGAGCGGCCGGATCGTACCCCGCCACCTCGACTTGCGACCCTTCATCCTCTCCGGTGAGCACCCGTACGTGACTGCGGGCGGGCTCACCCGGGTCGCCCTTAAGGAGGGCTCCTTGGTCGTCAACAGCTCGCAGGGCGGCGGGAGCAAGGACACCTGGGTCATCGACGCCAACGTCTTACCACCACGGGGCCAGGCACAGGACCAATGGCAGTTATGACACGCGGAGGGTCCATGTTGTTGTCCCGGGTCGCCGAGTCTGTGTACTGGGCCGGGCGTTACCTTGAGCGCGCAGAGGCTACCGCGCGGTTAGTCCACGTCCACACCGAGTTGTTCTTGGACTTGCCGAGAGCCGCCGGCGTCAATTGGGCACCGCTGTTGGCGGTCACCGGGAGCGGGCAAACCTTTCACGACCTCCATACCAGGGCGAGTGAGGAAGAGGTGGTCGAGTTCCTCGCCACAGGTTCTGAAAACCAGGGATCGATCGTCTCGTCCATCGCCCGGTCGCACGCCAACCTCCGGGTGACGCAGGCGATCCTGCCGAGCGAAGCGTGGGGTGTGCTGCACCGGCTCCATTTGTGGGCGGGGCGCACCCGTAACAGAGCGGTCGACCGGCGGACGCGCCTTGGTTGGATGGACCAATTGATCCGCCAGTGCCAGCTTTTCTCGGGCTTGCTCGAGGGCACCATGAGCCACGACGAAACGTACTCTTTCCTGGTGATCGGCCGCGACCTCGAGCGGGCGGACATGACTACCCGGGTCCTCGACATTCAGGCCGGCATGCTGATCGCCAGGAGCGACGGGGCCAACCCATACGCCGACCTGATGTGGATGGGGGTGCTGCGCTCGCTTGGCGCCCTTCAGATGTTCCGGCGGGTTGCGGGGCCGATGGTGTCGGGCCCCGCCACGCTGAGTTTTCTCCTCCGCGACCTGCAGTTCCCCCGTTCGGTCGAGCGTTGCCTCGTCGAGATCTCCCGTGCCCTGTTCGAGTTGTGCCGGCACGACGAACCGATGGCGGGCAGCGCCGAGGTGCAACAGCTGCTCGAGCGAGCCGACTTCGGCACCTTAGGCGCGGACAGAGCCTCTGCGGCCGCGCTGCACGAGTACGCCGACGGCCTGCAGCAGGGCCTCGGCAGGCTGCATGAACTGCTCGTTTCCACCTACTTCCAGATGGAGCCCTCTTCTTCCACCGTGCTCATGCCCATATGAGCGTCCGGGTCGCTCTCGAGCACCACGTGTCGTACCAGTTCGACCGGCTGGTAAGGCTTTCACCTCACGTGGTCCGCCTGCGCCCGGCGCCCCACTGCCGCACGCCGGTCCTTGCCTATTCGATGAAGGTCACCCCAAGCGACCACTTCCTCAACTGGCAGCAGGACCCCTTCGGCAATCACGTGGCGCGCCTGGTGTTCCCTGAACCGGCCCGCCGGCTCACAATCGCGGTCGACCTGGTCGCCGACCTCACTGTCATCAACCCCTTCGACTTCTTTGTCGAGGAGTCGGCAGGGCACTACCCGTTCGCTTATGACGGCACCCTGCGGCGCGAGCTGGCCGCTTACCTTCAAGTAGACGAGGCTGGCCCGCTCCTTGCCAGCTGGACCGACGATTGCATGAGCGCCTTATCATCGCGGGAGCCCGGCGGCCGGCGCATCGTCGACTTCCTCGTGGAGCTCAACCAGCGGGTGGCACGCTCGGTGGCTTACACCGTTCGCATGGAACCGGGCGTGCAAACGCCCGACGAGACTCTTGAAAAAGGGATCGGGTCGTGCCGGGACAGCGCGTGGCTGCTCGTCCAGGTCCTGCGCCGGCTCGGCTTGGCCGCTCGGTTCGTCTCGGGTTACCTTGTGCAGCTGCGCGCCGACGAAGCGTCCCTGGACGGGCCGGTGGGCCCCGTCGCCGACTTCACCGATCTGCACGCCTGGGCTGAGACGTACCTGCCCGGCGCTGGCTGGATCGGCCTGGACCCCACCTCGGGCCTGCTGGCCGGGGAAGGCCACATCCCCCTGGTCTGCACGCCGCATCCGACGACGGCGGCTCCGATCTCCGGGGCTACCGACCCGTGCGAGGTCACCTTCGAGTTCTCCAACAAAGTGCGCCGTCTTGACGGTCCGCCCCGTGTCACCCTGCCCTATTCCGAGGAGCAATGGAGCGCCATCGACGCCCTCGGCCACGAGGTCGACAAAGCGCTCGTAGCTGGAGACGCACGCCTCACGCTCGGGGGAGAACCCACCTTCGTAGCGGCCGACGACATGGAGGACGCGCGAGTGGACCACGGCGGCGGACGGCGCTGATAAGCGGTCCCGGGCCGAGGCCCTGGCCACGCGCTTGCTCAAGCGTTTCGGGCCAGGTGGCCTCATCCACCACGGGCAGGGCAAGTGGTACCCGGGTGAGCGCCTGCCCCGGTGGCAGATCGCCCTGCTCTGGCGGGCCGACGGGACGCCGCTCTGGGATGAGCCAGCCCTCCTCGCAGATCCAGTGCTTGCCGCGGAGCTGCAGACCGGGGCCGCTAACGGTTTCGACGAACTCGCGAGGGCCGCTGCCGCGCTGGCGAACGCCATCGCCGAGTCTCTCGGCCTGCCCGAGGGGTGTTGCGTCCCAGCCTATGAAGATCCGCTCCACCGTCTCCTGGCCGAGGCCCGCGTGCCTGGCGGGGAGCCGCCGGCCGTCGACCTCATTCCGACGGCCAGGTCGCTCGGCTCGAGCGAAGGCCGCCTAGCCGAGCTCGCTGCGCTCGACGAGCAGGGCCGCGGGGGCCCGGCTGGCTGGGTGATCCCGCTGCACCCCATGAACGGCGACGATGCTGGGCCCGGAGCTGAGCAAGAGCCCGTTTGGTCGACGACCCGCTGGACGTTGCGGCGCGGTTACTTGGCCCTGGTCCCCGGCGACTCGCCCCTGGGGCTCCGCCTGCCGCTCGACGCCCTCACGTGGCGCCCATCGCCGGAGGACGACCCTGATCTCTCGCCGTTCGACGACCTGCCCCCGCTGGCTAGTCGGAAGGCCCGCCGACGCCACAAGGTCAACGAGGTCAAACCCGAGGACGTGCCGCGGGGGGCGCTGTGTGTCGAGGCGAGGCGGGGCAGCCTGTTCGTTTTCCTGCCCCCCGTCAAACGTCTCGAGCAGTTCGTCCAACTAGTCGGGGTAGTCGAGGGCGCCGCTGTCAAGCTCGGGCGGCCCGTCGTCCTCGAGGGTTATCTCCCACCCTTTGACCCCAGGCTGGTCAAGCTCCTCGTCACCCCCGACCCGGGCGTCCTCGAGGTCAATATCCAGCCCGCCTCGTCGTGGCCGGAGCTGGTCGACATCACAACGGGTGTCCACGCCGACACCCGTGCCACCCGGCTTGGTACTGAGAAGTTCCATCTCGATGGGACGCACGCCGGCACTGGTGGGGGCAACCACCTGACCCTCGGCGGCCCGACACCAGCCGACAGCCCGCTTCTGCGCCGGCCTGACCTGCTCCGCAGCATTATCACCTACTGGCAGCACCACCCCTCGCTTTCGTACCTCTTCTCCGGGCGGTTCATCGGCCCTACCAGCCAGGCCCCCCGTGTCGACGAAGCGCGCCACGAGAGCCTCTACGAGCTCGAGATCGCGTTCGCCGAGCTCGACCGCCAGACGGCGCTGGCCAAGGGGGGCCGTGTGTCGCCCTGGCTGGTCGACCGCTTGTTCCGGCACCTACTTGTCGATATAACCGGCAGCACCCACCGGGCCGAGCTGTGCATCGACAAGTTGTTCAGCCCTGACTCGGAACGAGGCCGGCTCGGGCTCCTCGAGCTACGTGGCTTCGAGATGCCACCCCACCCTCGAATGGCGCTGGTGCAAGCCCTATTGGTGCGGGCCCTGGTCGCCCGCTTGTGGGCCGCCCCCTACGCCGGCCCACTGGTGCGCTGGGGGACCGAGCTCCATGACCGGTTCCTACTTCCCTGGTACGTGGCCACCGACATTACAGAGGTAGTTAACGATCTCGCCGGGCACGGCTTTAGTTTCGACGCCTCCTGGGTGGCGCCGTTCCTCGAGTTCCGCTTCCCGCGCATTGGCGCGGTCGAGGTCGACGGCGTGACCCTCGAACTTCGCACCGCCATCGAACCATGGTCTGTGCTTGGGGAAGAGGTGAGCTCCACGGGCACCGCTCGCTATGTGGACTCGTCGGTCGAGCGTCTCCAGGTGAGCGTCGAAGGGTTCACGGTCGACCGCCACCTGGTGACGTGCAACGGCGTGCCCGTCCCGCTGCACACCACCGGTACTCCCGGTAGTTACGTCGCCGGAGTGCGCTACCGGGCGTGGAAGCCGCCGTCCGCCCTGCACCCCACCATCGGTGTCCACGCCCCCCTTGTCTTCGATCTGGTCGACCGGTGGAACGGCCGGTCGCTCGGAGGGTGCACGTACCACGTGAGCCATCCTGGCGGGCTGGCGTACGAGCGGTTCCCCGTCAACGCCAACGAGGCGGAGGCCCGACGCGCCAGTCGTTTTTCCGCGGGCGGGCACACCGCGGGCCCGGTCGATGTCGAAGCGCTCATTGCTGCCGGCTCGGCGCCCGGCGGCTTGGGGGCGCACAGCCAGGAGTACCCTCGGACCTTGGACCTGCGGCGCGCCCCAGTCGATGGCGAGCACCGCGGCCACCGGCCAAATGACGGGAAAACGACCGACCTCATGACGATCGCACCCCCGAGCGACCTCCTTGTTTCCTACCGTCAATTGCCGGGCATGTACGACGAGATGTTCACGACGGACGGGCGGATCCGCGAACACTGGGGGCACGCAGCGCACGTAATAGGGAACCTCGGCCTCGACGAACTTCTCCACCGCCGTTCCGAGGCGCGCCGGCTGCTCGACGACGACGGCGTCACCTACAACATCTTCGGCCCTGACAATGCGGGAATAACGGCTCCAGCCGCGGCCTCCTGGACCCTGGACCCCGTTCCGGTGCTGCTCGCGAGCAACGAGTGGGCTGGTGTCGAGCGCGGGCGTCATCCAGCGCGCCGAGCTGCTCAACCTGGTCCTCACGGATCTGTACGGTCCCCGTCAGCTACTGCGGCGACGGCTGCTGCCGGCCGAGCTGGTCCTCGGCCACGCCGGGTTCCTCCGTCAATGCGACCAGATCCGACTGCCGGGCAACCAACAGCTGTTTACGATGGCCGTCGACCTTGCCCGCGGTGCGTCGGGCCGTTGTACGGTGCTGGCCGACTTCACACAGGCACCATCGGGATCGGGCTACGCACTGGAAAACCGGGTCGTCGTCTCGCGGGTGCTCCCAAGCTTGTACCGCGACTCGCAGGTGCACCGGCTCGCCCCCTTCTTCCGTACGCTGCGAGCCTCCCTGCAAGGCGTGGCGCCCCCCGACGCCGACGATCCCCGCATTGTGCTGCTGAGCCCGGGACCCTGGAGCGAGACCGCGTTCGAGCACGCCTACCTGGCTTCCTACCTCGGCTACCCGCTGGTCGAGGGCACTGACCTGACGGTGCGGGACGGCCGGGTGTGGATGCGCTCGCTGCGCCGGCTAGAGCGTGTGGACGTCATCCTGCGCCGGACTGATGCGGGGTTCTGCGACCCGCTCGAGCTTCGTCCCGATTCAAAGCTGGGTGTCCCGGGCCTGCTCGAGGTGGCCCGCCTTGGAGGTGTCTCTATTGTCAACACACTCGGCAGTGGTGTGCTCGAAAACCCAGGCCTGTTGCCCTATCTTCCCCGCTTGGCTCAACACCTGCTGGGCCAGCAACTGCTCCTGCCGTCGGTACCGACGTGGTGGTGCGGAGATGACGAAAGTCGCCGACACGTGCTCGCCCACCTCGACAGCCTGGTGATCAAGCCGATCGCGCGCGGTAACGGCCCGACGTCGGTCTTTCCCTGGGAGCTCAGCCGTGAGCGCCGGGACGACCTGCGGCGCGACATCGAAGCGCACCCAGCAGCCTGGGTGGGCCAGGAGACCGTTGAATTAGCCTCGGCCCCGACGCTCACCTCGACCGGGCTGGAGGCCCGGCAGAGTGTCCTACGAGCTTTCGCCGTCGCCCGCCAGGACTCCTACTCCGCCATGCCCGGCGGGTTGACCAGGGTGGCTGCGCCATCGGCGCTGGCGGACGCTGTCGCGTCTGGGCGCAGCCCCCGCATATCCAACCAGGCCGGTGCCATCAGTAAGGACACCTGGGTGCTGGCTTCTGAGCCGGAGAAACTCTCGGGGTTCTGGCTGGCGTCTGGTCCCCGCGTAGCAGCCGTGGACCCGGCGGCGTCGATGTCGTCGCGGGCCGCAGAGAACTTGTTCTGGATGGGCCGTTACGCCGAGCGGGCGGAAGCCGTGCTTCGCCTTGTGCGGGCCGCGCACGACCGGCGCAACGATTTCCAACGAGGGGCCAACCCTGCCGGCACCGAATGCCTTCAGGTGCTGCTCAGCGCTCTCACCCGGGTCAGCTCCACCTATCCGGGGTTCGTGGGAGAGGGTGCGAGCGATCGGCTTTCGTCCCCAGGGGCCGAGTTGTTCAACCTAGTGGTCGACGAGGACCGGCCCGGCACTCTGGGCCATGCAGTGCAGCACCTGCTAAGCGCGGCTCAAACCGTGCGCGACCAGCTGGGGGCCGACATCTGGATGGCAATGGGCACCATCGAGCGCGAGATACAGGAGCTGCGCACGTCCGACCCCGATCACCTGATGGTCGTGCAACACTCTTTGGGGCGGATCATGCAGGGCCTGCTCGCTCTTTCCGGCCTTTTTGGAGAGGGCATGGTACGAGACCCCGGCTGGCGGTTTATGGACGCGGGCCGGCGCCTCGAACGGGGCCAGCAGTTGCTCGCCCTCCTGCGGGCTACGATTACCGTCGAGCGCAGCAACGCGACCGACAGCCTGCTGTTCGAGTCTGTACTCATTGTGGCGGAAAGCATCATCACTTATCGCCGCAGGTACCGTTCGCACGCCCAGCTCGAGACCCTGCTCGACCTTCTTTTGACCGACGCAGACAACCCCCGTTCGCTCGCTTACCAGCTCGACCAGCTCGCCATGGACATGCGTTTGGTACCGAGGAGGAACAACGCCGCTCGCCTGAGCGAGCCGGAGCGATTGGTCCTGGAGGCCACGACGGCCATCCACCTGGCCGATACAGCGGTGCTGGCCCAGTCCGGCGAGGACGGTGCTCGGCCCGAGCTCGACAACGTCCTCTCCCGGATCCTGGAGTTGCTCTACCGTGCCGCCGACGCCATCGACGCGGACCATTTCGTCCATCTTCCGCCGCAACAGGCGCTGCTAGGCTCTTGACCTACCGCGTCCTCCACCGGACGGAGTACCTCTACGACTTGGAGGTCTCTTCGAGCTACGGGGAGCTGTACCTGCTACCGCGCGACGTCCCTGGCCAGGTTTGCCCTTCGTCCAATGTGCTCATCGAGCCGGAGCCGCGCGACTTTCGGGAGCGGGCTGACTTCTACGGGAACCGCGTCGCCTCTTTCATTGTCCTCGAGCCCCACATCCGGCTCACCGTAACAGCCGAAAGCATCGTGGATGTCACCCGGGCGGCCGGCGTCCCCGCGCCAGTCGACCAGCCCTGGGAAATGGTGCGCGAGCGCGTCCGCCTCGACCCGACCGTCGATGCCGTGAGCATCTACGATTTCCAGTTCGACTCCCCCAAGGTGACCGTGTCGCCCGCAGTCACCGCGTACGCGGCCGGGTCGTTCCCCACCGGTCGGTCCCTCACCGAGGCCTTGACCGAGCTGACGTCGCGGATCCACGCTGACTTCGAGTACGCGCCCGGGGCGACGTCTGTTCGCACCACACTCAGTGATCTGCTCCAGAGGCGTAAAGGGGTCTGTCAGGACTTCGCTCACCTGGCGATCGGCTGCCTGCGCTCCCTCGGGCTTCCTGCACGATATGTAAGCGGCTACCTCGAAACTTTGCCTCCGCCGGGTCGGGCCCGGCTCGTCGGGGCCGACGTATCCCACGCATGGGCTTCTGTGTTCGTCCCGGACGCCGGTTGGGTCGATTTTGACCCGACCAACAATCGTTTTGTCTCCGATCGCTATGTCACGAACGCTTATGGCCGCGACTACGGCGATGTTTCGCCGCTCAAGGGCATCATCTTCACAGAGAGCAAGAAGAACGAGCTCCACGTCTCGGTCGACGTGGTACGGACCGGGAGGTCGGCCTGATGCGGGTCAGGGTGGGCTGTGAGTTCAATTTCGGCGCTGCCGTTGCCACTCCCTCGGTGTGGCAGGTCAGGCCTCGTGCTGATCGGGTACAGAGCCTGGCTTATGAATCTCTTGTTACCGAGCCAAATGTGGCCTGGTCTTCCTACCACGACCTGTTCGGTAACGTCTGCGACCGGCTGACGATGCCTTCGGGCCAGACGGCCCTGCGCTACGAAGCTCACGTGGATGTTTCGGACCTCCTCGACGACGCCGACAAGGACGCCCGCCAGGTACCGGTCGAGTCGCTGCCTGATGAGACCATGGTCTTCCTGCTGCCGAGCCGCTTCTGCCTCTCCGACGTGTTACGTGACCAGGCATGGGACCTTTTCGGCACCACCGAACCGGGATGGGCTCGCGTCGTGGCGGTTTGTGATTGGGCTCACGGCAACGTCGAGTTCCAGCCCGGGAGCAGCACCCCGCTCACCACGGCTTTCGACGTCTGGCAAAACCGGACCGGGGTCTGCCGCGACTTCGCCCAGCTGGGCGTTTCTTTTTGCCGGGCGCTCAACGTCCCTGCCCGCTATGTCTTCGGTTACCTGCCCGATATTGGTGTACCTCGGCCCGATGAACCAATGGACTTCTGCGCCTGGTTCGAGGCTTACCTCGAGGACCGCTGGTGGACCTTCGACCCCCGCAACAATGTGCCTCGTAGTGGCCGGGTGGTGATTGGCCGCGGTCGCGACGCTCTCGACGTCGCCATGGTGACGACGTACGGCGCGCCCGTCCTTGAGTCGATGACCGTTTGGGCTGACCAGATCGACGGGCACTAGCCGGCCAACCGGGAACTCAAAGCTCGCAGGGCGGGGCACGGCCCTATCTTCGGTTTCCGTCTATAGACATAACCCTTCGAGGCCAGCAGCGAGCTACAAGAACACGAAACACTCAAGCGCGTGACGAGCGATGAAGACGGTCGTCCTGGGCCTCGCCGCGTTGAGCTTGAAGAGCTCATCCAGCGCCGGCGTGCCCTCGGTCAGGACCTCTACGACGAGGTGTGGGAGGGCACGTACCACATGGCTCCCGCTCGGCATTCTCGTCATAGGCGAATTGGCGTTGAGCTGACTCGCTTGATGCTGCCGCTGGCCGAGGCGGCAGGGCTGGTGGGATGGACCCCTTCAACCTCGGTGAGCCTGACGGCTACCGGGTCCCCGATCATGGGTGGTTACGGGACGAGCCGAACTCGACGTACCTACCGACCGCTGCAATCGTCGTCGAAATCCTGTCACCCGATGACGAGACCTTCGAAAAGCTCCCCCTCTACGCTGCACACGAGGTGGACGAAGTGATCATTGTCGACCCCGTGGCCCAGCGGGTGAGGATCTTCGCCCTCGCATATGGACGCGACGAGGAGTCGGGCACAAGCACCCTCCTGAACGTGGGCGTTGGCGAGCTGAGTGCTGCTATTCGTTGGCCAGACTGAACGGCGAAAGCCTGAAGGGTTGTTGCCAGGGGCTGGGTTGCGGAAAAGGGCCGGTGGATAACTCCTCAGGGAGCGCACTCAAGGTCTCCAACAGCGCCGTCGCTGTATTGCCAAACCGCGGTGAACTTCCCGTCACTACTCGAAATATCTCCCAGTCCGGTCTGTTGGTGCTTGTCCGCATATCCGCCAGTCCGTATGGGTTGGAGTGGGCCCGGCAGTCGAAATAGTCGATGCCTTGGAAGCTGCGCTGCGCCACAGCAACAGTTGTCTTGTGGACGATGCGGCCTATATGCGTACGATCAGAGGACATCGGCATAACGCTTGGCCAGATTTCTAAGGTAATACAACGATATCTACGGTCAGCTCATGCGGCAGAGCAGCTCTTGGGGCGCCAAGCCGAGCGATGCTCTTGTGTTTGATTTCAAGAGATTTGTTGCAAGCTATTCCGGAGGACGACCACCGGTCAGGGTGGATTGGATGAGCATCGAGAGACGCGAGAACCACGGTGGCAAACTCTCAAGGGTTCGACGGCCCGGACGCCGGCGCCGAGGGGTGGCCAAGGCCAGCGTCGACGGCCGGGCGCCCGGGTGGGCGACGGCACCAAGCCGAGCCCCGGACTGCAGAACTTCGGGGACCGCCCCTGCGCGTCCTCAGGAAACCCGCATCCGGCCTTGAAGGACCTCACAGAGACGGTGGGCACCATGTGCTCATAAGTACCCAGCAAAAGGAGCGCAATCATGAGCAATTTCGGGCTAACAAACCCCCAAGAGACCCTTTTGGGCCACCCCGTACGGAGCGCGACCTCAGATCCGGCGGTCGCAGGGAGGCCAGCGGCGCCGGCGCGGCGCCACCTCCCCCGCCCCCCTCTTGGCCAGAGGGGTCGGCCAGTGCCCCCATGGCCGAGCCGGCTCGCCGGCCAAGAGTACGGCGATGGCTGGCGAACAGAAGAGGTGGGCGGGTCGCCGCCGCCGCATTGATGTGTGCGGCGATCGGGCTTCCCGTCAGTTTCGCCACGTCCTCCTCGGCCACGGCCGCGCAACTCGTAGCCGCCAGCGCCTCCGGCACGGGGGCACCCAACGCTCGGTCGGCGCCGGCCCAAGGTGGTGCATCCGGCACGGTCGCCAGCGTGTCCAAGTCGAGCTTCACGATGACGACATCAGCTGGCCAAAAGGTGACCGTCGACGAGAAGTCCTCCACGACGTACGACAAGGGGGCGAGCTCGACCTCGGCCAAGGCCGTAACCAAGGGCCAAAGCGTCCTCGTGCTGGGTACCGTCAACTCAACGACCATCACGGCCACCCAGGTCGTGGTTGGCTACAAGTCGGCCCCGAGTGCAACATCGACAGCAAAGGTGGTCCCTTTTGAGAAGGGCCAAACGACCGCGTCAAAGCCAGTCGGCCAGATCCCGGCCAACTGGAGCGCGGGGTCGGGGACGATCGTCAGCGGGGCGACGGCCAACCAGGCGACCGAAGCCGCCCTGGCTGCTTACCCGGGGGGCGTCGTCGACCGTGTTGTGAAGCTGAGCAACGGCGAGTACAACGTCCACTACATCGGCGTCAACTGGCCTCACCACGTCTTCGAGAGCGCTACCTTCAAGGTGGTCGGCGCCCTTTGACCAGGGTGACCCGTCGGGATAGCTGCGAGCCGCGGTAAGCATCTTCGTAAGTGCCCTCCTCAGATGAGACAGCGTCCGTCGACCAAGACGTGACGCCCACCGGACGAGGAGGGCTCGCCCAGGGTGATCGGTCCATTTGCCCGACACGGGGCCTAGACGGCGAGGCTTCGTAGGGACATAGGCCCGCTCGTTTCCGCCACCAACCTCGCGCGTCCTCGAACTGGTCCCACAAATCAAATCAAAGCTTCCTCATGAAACGCTAATGACCACAGGAGGGAGCTTATCCCTAACATTACCGGTGCCCGAGAAGGTCCTTTTGGCAGGCGGCTTTTCCAAGGCAGGATCTGACGAACCCCCAGCATATTCACAGCAAGATAAGGGAAAATATCCTACGAGCACGCACGGAGAAAGGAAAAGATAATGATGAACCTCAGGAAACCGCTAGTGACCCTCGCTTTGGCAAGCAGTGCTCTCGGTCTCAGCCTGGGCGTCGGCCTCGACCCAGCAGACGCCGCCACCCACGCCGGCACGACCACCACGGCCTCTTCGTCCAGCTCGCCCCAGCCGAGCGCCGCCAGCAGTCGTTTGGCGGTCGCCTCGCTGAGCCGCAACACGCCAGACGTTGAAGACGACTGGACGGTGGAATGGCAGATCATGAGCATTACTTCGTCGCCGCCGTCTCGGCCAGCTGGGCCGTCACGGGGCGGCTCGGGGGGGCCACTTCGGCGGGCATGAACAAGGCGGGGCCGCTGGAGGTTCCCACCAACCCCTCGTGCAGCACTGCACTAAGGCGAACTCTATGTCGTCGGTCGGTACCCACTGGGCCTATGGACAGACAGGCTCAGATAGCGGGTTCAGCGGCGCCCGGCGAGCTGAGACGCAGCGGTAGCGTGACCATAACCTTCGTCCCTGCCACTGGCTGGGAATCGATCGACACCGAGCCCTGGTGGGCGGCGACGATGGCGGCGACGATCGAAAGGCCGAGCCCTGAACCGGAACCGGCCCGGGCGGGGTCCGCCTGCCAGAAACGGTCAAAAGCGTGGGCGGCGGCGGCGGTGCTCATGCCCGGCCCGGTGTCGGACACGACCAGTTCGGCGCCGCAATCGTCCTCCGTCACCCGTACGGTCACGGGCGCTCGGGTGTGGCTCAAGGCATTGCCGACCAGGTTGTCGACCACCTGGCGAAGAGCGTCGGCGTCACCGGTCACGACCACGGGGCCATCGGCTTGGAGTCTTATAGGACGTGACGGGTAAGAAGCGGAAGCCTCAACCACCGCGTCGCGAGCCACCGTCGTCAGGTCCACCGGCATCCGGCGCATAGGGCGCCCCTCGTCGAGACGGGCCAAGGTCAGCAAGTCCTCGACCAGCCGCCCCATCCTGGCGCTTTCCTGGCCGATGCGGCGCATGGCGTCGTCGAGGGCGGGCCCTGGCGCAGGCTGCCGCGTCGCCACAGGTCGGTGAACCCCTTGATTGCCGTCACCGGGGAGCGCAGCTCGTGCGAGGCGTCGGCGATGAACTGGCGCAACCGGGCCTCGAAGGCTTGCTGCTCGTCGAGCATCAAATTGAAGGCCCGGGCCAGACGGCCAGCTTCAGTCCGTGACGTGGCCGCGGCCACCCGGCGCGAGCGGTCGCCAGCCACGATGGCGTCGGCGACCCGGGTGACCTCGGCGATGGGACGGAGGCCGAGACGGCTGACCCACAGGCCCCCGGCCGCCATCACGATCACGACCACGGCGGCGGTGGCTAGCACGGCCAGTAAGACCAGCCGCACCGTGCCATCAATGCCCGAGAGCGAAACCGCCATCAGGAGCTCGACCGACGACCCGGGAGGCCTTACCAGCACGGCGCGCCAGCGGCCCGTACCTGATGCGGCCCCACGGTGCTGGCGTGCCGCCACGACGAGCGTGCGGGCACCACCACCGTGGGAGCTTTGGGGGTCCCAGAGCTGGGGCCGGACGCGATGACGACGTGACGCGCACCGCCCGACAGCGTCGCCACGTACGTCCCGCTCAGCGCGTCCTGAGCCGCCCCGAGCTTGGCCGGCTCCAGCGCCCGGTCCGTGCCCACCCCCAACCGGCCCATAGCTTGCGCGACCGAGGCCAGCTGCTGGTCCGCGAGCTGGAGTTGGGACGAGTCGACTTCGTGGACCAGGAGCGAGCCCGCCACGGCCAGCACCGCCAACAGGACGGCGGCGACGACGGCCAGGCGGGACCGCAGGGTCACTGAGTACCCCCCCCGCACGCGGTCGTCCACCGCGTCACGGGCAGTGAGGAAGGCGATGGGCACGTCGCCGAAGTCGGCGCGGACCCTTCTGCACACCTCGAAGCCGTCGAGGTCGGGCAGCATCACGTCCAGGACGACCAGGTCCGGGGTCATACCACCGCCGAGCAGGCTCAGGGCCTCGCGACCGGTCCTCACTTGCGCCACTTCCAGGCCCGACAACCTGAGCGCCGCGGCTACGACATAGGCGACGTTCTCCTCGTCTTCGACGACCAGGACCAGGGGCCGACCGGGGTGTCCCGTGGCGATGTTCCCGTCGACAGGCGTCATGGTGATGACCTACTCGGGCGGAGCGGCACCGACATCAGGTTATGCCGCCCCCCCGATGAGCGTCTTGGCTGAGACACTCGGCGAGCCCTGGGCACCGGCGTCCCCGAACCCGGTCACCGCCTCATTAGCGCTGACGACCCAGTCGCCATCAGCCAAAGGGGCCAGGGACCTGACTAGTTGGGGGCACACCCCAGCGCCCGAGCCCGGGGCCGCGGTTTGTACGGGCTCAGCATCAAGGCTCATGGTCGTCACCATAAGCGCGGCAACAAAGAACTACCTGCAAGCTGGATGCGGGTTTCATTAAGGATCGCGGTGCGGCTGGTCGATATCACCAAACCTCGCAGTCGACGCCATCGTCAACGCGGCTAGCACCCACCGGCTGGGTGGTGGCGGTGTAGACGGTGCCATCGAGCGAGCGGCCGGCCACGCCTAGTTGTCGGCTGCATGCAAGGCGCTTGGCGGCATCGAGCCGTGGGTGCCCGAGATTGGCGGGCTTGTCGACCCTGTCAGCGAGGCCCACGACCTCGCGATGAGCCTCTTCGGCGGCTTGCCGAAGGCTGAACGCAACCGCCAGCACCGCACGAGGGCCGCCGTCCTGGCCCTTGCGACCCAGGGGCGCTGGCTGGGCGGCCGGCCCGACTACGGTTACCGTTTCGCCGGTACCGAGGTTCCCTCACCCCAACCGCCAAGGCCCCGGCGGGCGCGACTCAGGACCGCCGAGCCCGACCCCGAGGCCGCGTCAGTGGTACGGAGGATTTTCGAGCTCTCCGACGCTAGTGTCGGCTTCCGCTCGATCGCACAAAGACTGGAAGCTGACGGCATTTTCAGCCCGGGTGAGACCGGCCCGCTCCGCCATCCCGGCTCGACCGGGATTTGGGGCGGCTCAGCGGTGAGGGCGATCCTCGTCAACCCGCGCTACATCGGCCACCGGGTCGCCGGGCGGCAGGCCGCCACGACGAGCAGCTCGACGCCCATGACGCGGCCCCTGGCATGGTTCCGCGGGCACCGAGACGGGCTATGGTGTTTGCTCCGCCGAGTTGCGCGCCGGCCCTCCACCTCACCCTGGGTGTCGGAACCGGACGCTCCGGGGCGGGCGGGTCCTTTAAACGTCACCTCGGAGCGCCAACCCGACGCGTAGCCATCGACGAACAGGACACCAAACAAGGTACGAAGCACAAACGGAAGCCCAAGCCTGTACCTGGGCGGGTTGAATCAACCGAGCAGCGGCACGGCACCTGCCCGGGCGGGTCCGAAACGCGGCCTACAACAGCCGATCGAAATTCAAACGATCGCTCCCAGTGGGTGGTCTGTGGATTTCTCAACTTCGGGTCGATGATTTTGAACGTCGTGGCCAGGGCCACACTCAAGCCACCCGCCACTGCGGGCAGCCTCGCTTGGGTTTCCTCGTCGACCAGTAGGTCCAGGGCGGGAAGCGTCGCCAAGTGTTCGAGGATCGGTTGGAGCTCGACATCCTCGTCGAGGTTGTTGAAGCGGTGCATGCTCTCCTGCAATCCCTTGGTTATGGGCAGATCGAAGGGCATGATGATGCCACGGTCGTTGGCGCGAGCTGTGCCTTGGCCGATGATGAGCAGGTCGTAGAGTTTGTGATGTACGAACTCGTTGTAGCGCTTCAGGTCATCCTTGTCGACACCTAGATCGGCGGCAACCCGAAAGAACCGCTCAAATCTCGCCACTCCCATGATGGCCACTTTGTCGCTCCTATGAACTACGGCCGGCTAGAAGAACTACGGCCGGCTAGAACTTCTTCGATCCTGGTCCGCAAGTCGTGCTTGGGCGCGGCCTCGATCTGCCGCGCCGCCCGCAGCCGAACTCGAGGCCAGGACCGTGTGGCGTGAGCCGGAGGGTGACCAGGAGCCCTCCGCCAACCAGAACGTGACGGCCGGGCCTCGTGCACCCCACGACGGCGGCGGGCACTTATCGATGCTCAGAAAACGGCGGCATGGTGGACCACTGATGACAGAACGATCATGCCTCCGGGGACGGTCCCTGGCTTTGAGCGTTCTCGGTTCCTTGGAACGTCCTCCGTCGTTCAATGAGCGCCCCTGCCGCCGTTCGATGCTGGTGCGGGCCCTGCTTGGGCGTCGGCTTATTTGACACTGATCTGTTTGGCTCGCTCGGCCTTACAAAAGAGCATCGCACTTCGGTCCGCTCGCTGCGCCCCATGATCGCGTAGGTGGGGTGCCTGTGTGGGTTCTGACCAATCGCCGGAGACCACGCGATCTGGGGGTGTGACTTGACCCCCTGGCGCGATGATGGTCTAAGGCCAATCTCCGGGCGCGAGCCGGGCGGGCGCGTCAGAAGCAAGCAAAAAGCACGACGATGGGAGACGGGAATGGCGAAAGTGGTCGGGATCGACCTCGGGACCACCAATTCAGTGATCGCCACCATGGAGGGCGGCCAACCCACGGTGATCCCTAACGCAGAAGGGTCACGGACGACGCCATCGGTGGTGGCGTTCACCGAGCAGGGAGAGCGCCTGGTCGGTCAGCTGGCGCGTCGACAGGCGATCCTGAACCCCAAAGGAACTATCTATTCCGCCAAGCGCTTTATCGGCCGGCACTACGACGAGGTAAAGAGCGAGGTCGAGGCCGTTTCCTTCGACGTGGCCCCAGGCCCTGACGGGGCTGTCCGGTTCTCCGTTCACGGCAGGCTCTACGCACCGGAAGAAATCTCGGCCCTGGTGCTGCGAAAACTCGTCGACGACGCATCCAAGTTCCTGGGCGAGCGGGTAACCGAGGCGGTTATTACCGTGCCCGCCTATTTCAACGATGCCCAGCGGCAAGCAACCAAGGACGCCGGCACGGATCGCCGGGCTCGAAGTGCTCCGCATCATAAATGAACCGACGGCCGCCGCCCTCGCCTATGGGATGGACAAACGGGCCAACGAGACCGTGCTCGTTTTCGACCTTGGCGGTGGCACGTTTGACGTCAGCATCCTGGACGTCGGAGATGGCGTGGTCGAGGTGCGGGCCACGTCGGGCGACACCCACCTTGGGGGTGACGATTTCGACCGTCGCCTCGTCGACCTCTTGGCCGACGAGTTCCAGAAAGCCAACGGGATCGACCTGCGCCAAGATCCCCAGGCGCTGCAACGCTTGTTCGAGGCGGCGGAAAAGGCCAAGGTGGAGCTGTCTTCGGTCACACAGACCCAAGTCAACCTGCCGTTCATTACCGCTGATGCCACCGGGCCCAAGCATTTGGTGACGACGATTATGCGCTCGACCTTCGAACAGGTGACCGCCGACCTCGTCGAGCGCTGCTGGCCCCGGTCCAGCAGGCCATGAGCGACGCCAAGGTGACGGCTGTAGATATCGACGAGGTGATCCTGGTCGGCGGCTCCACCAGGATCCCGGCTGTGCAAGACCTGGTCCGACGGTTGACGGGTGGCAAGGACCCGAACATGACCGTCAACCCAGACGAGGTGGTGGCCGTCGGGGCCGCCGTCCAGGCCGCCATCATCAAGGGAGAAGTGAAAGACGTCCTCCTTCTGGACGTCACTCCCCTGTCATTGGGCGTCGAAACTCTTGGCGGCGTAATGACCAAGGTGATCGAGCGCAACACGACAATCCCCGCCCGCCGGTCCATGGTGTTCAGCACCGCGGAGGACAACCAGTCCGCCGTCGACATCGTGGTGCTCCAGGGTGAGCGAGAACGGGCCGCCGACAATAAAGTGATCGGCCGGTTCCGCCTGGAGGGCATACGGCCGGCGCCCCGTGGTGAACCGCAAATCGAGGTCACCTTCGAGATCGACGCCAACGGCATACTGCATGTCTCTGCCCGGGATAAGGACACCGGTGTCGTGCAAAGCATCACCATCAGCCAGAGCGCCCAACCTGGACAAGGCCGAAATTGACCGGATGATCGCCGACGCCGAGCGCAACAGTGTAGAAGATGCCCGTCTCCGCCAGGAAGTCGACGCCCGTAACGAACTCGACGCCGCGGCCTACCAGGTCGAGCGCGAACTGGCCCCCTGGGTGATCAGGTGCCAGTCCATGAGAAGGCCCGGGCAGAAATGCTGGTCGCTGACGCCCGGCAAGCGGTCAAGGAGTCTGCCCCTCTGGACCGGCTGCGCACGCTGACGTCGGAGCTCCAGCAGGTCTACCACGCCTTGACCGCCAGCCGGCCCCGGAGGCGACGAGAGTCCGGGTTCACTCGGGTCCGGCCCCAGGCGGGGACGACGACGTGATCGACGCCGACTTCACCGTGAGCTGATCGGGGGTGAGCGAGGCAGGTGGTGCTCGAACCGGGCGCACAAGGCGCGACCAACACCCCGCGTAGTCTCTCCGCTAGGGGTCCCGATGAGTGGGCCCTGGGGTATCGACAAGTGAGGAAGCGGCGGTCGAGGGCGAGGGCACCGTGGGGACCAGCGCAGCGCAGGCTGAGCTCGACGACGAGCGGCTAGACACCGAGCCCGAAGTAGACAGCCCAGATCGGCCTGGAATAGGTCAGCCAGAAGGGGAAGTCGCTCTGGAGGCCCAGCTGCGCCGGGCGCTGGCAGACCTCGACAACTTGAGGAAGCGGGTCGACGTGAGATGGCCCGCCACGAGCCGAAGACCGCGCCCAAATAACGCCGCGAGTGGTTGCCGGTAGTCGACAACCTCGAACGGGCCCTCGATCATGCCGGCGGCGATTCGGACGCCCTCCTCGACGGGATACGGGCAGTACGTGACCAGGCGGTCGCCATACTCGCCCGGCTGGGGTACCCCGGTACGACGATGTCGGCCGCCCTTTCGACCCGGCGAGCGAGAGGCGGTGGGCGCCACCCCCTCGGATGCCACACCAGGCACTGTGGTGGCCACCCTCCGGCCGGGCTATGGCACCTCCGAGGCAGTTCTGCGCCCGCCGCGGTCATGGTGTCGAGAGGCACGGGCTGAAGGCGGATGCACCGGACTTCTACGAGACCCTCGGCGTCGGGCGGGAGGCCAAGGCCGACGAAATCCAGCGGGCCTACCGCAAGCTGGCCCGCACCTACCACCCTGATGTCAACAAGGATCCGGGTGCGGAGCGACGTTTCCAGGAAATCTCGGAGGCCTATGACGTCCTGTCCGACCCCGAGACCCGGCGGCGCTACGACGCCTTCGGGGCCGAATTTCGCCAGGTTCCCCCGGACGTCGATCCCGACACCTGGGCGCGGGCAAGGAGTCCCAGGCGGGCAACGGCCGGAGGAGGCGGGGGCGAGCAGGTCTGGATGTCATCGACGTTCTCGGCATGGACTTCGACTTCGACGACCTGTTGGGCGGCATGTTCGGGGTGGCCCGCGCCGGGATTGGGGAAGGGTCAACGGCGCAGACCAAGAGGCGGAGTTAGTGCTGTCGGTCGAAAATGCCTACAGGGCGGCCGCCGCTCGATCACGCTGCCCGGGCCCGACGGCTCCCGGACACTGGACGTGACTATCCCGGCAGGGGTTACCAATGGCCAACGCATCCGGCTAGCGGGACAGGGGGGCCAAGGAACGGGCGGCGCGCCACCGGGGACCTGTACCTGGTCGTACGCCTGGCGCCGCACCCCCGCTACCGGATAGACGGACGGGACCTTTACCTCGACCTGCCCTTAGCGCCTTGGGAGGCGGCCCTGGGCGTCTCGGTCGCTATCGACACCCCTGGGGGTGAGGCCAAAGTACGAGTCAAAGCAGGAACATCGAGTGGCGACCGCCTCCGCCTTGGAGGCCGGGGCCTGCCCAACCCGCGTGGAAGCCGGGGCGACCTTTTTGCCGAGGTCCGGATCATGGTCCCCCCCTCGCTCACCAAAGAAGAACGCCGGCTCTTCGAGGAGCTGGCCGCCATCTCGACCTTCGACCCGAGGAGGGGAGAGGTGACCTTCGCCTTGGTCCCCGCCGACCAGCTCGACCTGGACAGCTTCGCCCGAGCCACCGGCCTGCATCCCGTGCTCGTCCGCCGGTTGGTCGCCCTGGGGCTGCTTGACGCCGTACACGATTCCGCGGGCAACCTGTGGTTCCTGCCTGGCCAATTGACGCCGCCTATCGACTACTGCGGCTTCGCGCTGGCCTATCGCTCAACTACGCCTCCCTCGGGGTGGTCGTCGATCTGCTCGACCGCATCACCGAACTGGAGGCGGAGCTCCGTAACCGCTCCCGACGAACCGGAGACCAACCGTGGACATGAACCGCTTGACCCAGAAATCCCAAGAGGCGTTGCAGGACGCCCAGACGAAGGCACTCCGCTTCGGGCACACCGAAGTCGACGGGGAGCACCTCCTTCTCGCCCTCCTCGATCAGCCGGAGGGCCTTGTTCCTCGGCTGCTCGCCCAGGCGGGCGCAGACCCAAATCGACTCCGGGCCGACTTGGAAGCCGAACTCGGCCGGCGACCCCGACTGACCGGGCCAGGGGCCGCGCCCGGCCAGGTCTTTGTCACCCAGCGGCTGTCTCGCCTGCTCGACGCCGCCGAGAGCGAAGCCAGGCGGCTGAAGGACGACTACGTGTCGGTCGAGCACCTGGTCATCGCCTTTCTCAACGAGGGCACCGACACCGCCGCCGGACGCCTGCTCCGCGACCAGGGCCTGACCGCGACCGCTTCCTGCAGGCGCTCGCGGCGGTGCGCGGCAACCAGCGGGTCACGTCGGCCATGCCCGAAGTCGCCTACGAAGCGCTGGAGAAGTACGGACGGGACCTGGTAGCCGAGGCCCGGACTGGCAGGCTCGATCCCGTCGTCGGCCGCGACAGCGAGATCCGCCGGGTCGTGCAGATCCTGTCCCGCAAGACCAAAAACAACCCGGTGCTGATCGGCGATCCGGGAGTCGGCAAGACGGCCATCGTGGAGGGGCTGGCCCAGCGCATTCTGCGCGGCGACGTGCCGGAGGGTCTCCGCGACCGAACCATTTTCGCTCTCGACATGGGCTCGCTGGTGGCGGGAGCAAAGTATCGCGGCGAGTTCGAGGAGCGCCTGAAGGCCGTACTTACCGAAGTGAAGGCTGCCGAGGGCCGGATCCTGTTGTTCGTAGACGAACTCCACACTGTCGTTGGCGCGGGAGCCGCCGAAGGCGCCATGGACGCCGGCAACATGCTCAAGCCGATGCTGGCTCGGGGCGAGCTCCACATGATCGGCGCCACCACCCTGGAGGAGTATCGCAAGCACGTCGAGAAGGACGCCGCCCTGGAGCGCCGCTTCCAGCCCGTGCTGGTAGAGGAACCCTCGGTCGAGGACACTATCTCCATCCTGCGGGGCCTACGCGAGCGCCTCGAGGTATTCCACGGCGTCAAGATCCAAGACAACGCCCTGGTTGCGGCGGTGGTGCTCAGCCATCGCTACATCTCCGACCGGTTCCTGCCGGACAAGGCCATCGACCTCGTCGACGAGGCATGCGCCATGCTTCGCACCGAGATCGACTCCATGCCGGCCGAGCTCGACGAGCTGACCCGCCGCGTCACCAGACTGGAAATCGAAGAGGCCGCCCTCTCTAAGGAGGACGATCCGGCCAGCAAGGCTCGGCTCGAGAGCTTGCGCAAGGAGCTGGCCGACGTGCGAGCCGAAGCTGAGCCATGCGAGCCCAGTGGGAGGCGGAACGCCAGGCGCTGCGCAAGGTGCAGACCCTGCGGGAGGAGATCGAACGGGTCCGGCTGGAGGCCGAGGAGGCCGAGCGAAACTACGACCTCAACAAGGCCGCCGAGCTGCGTCACGGGCGGCTCCCCGAACTCGAACGCCGGCTGCAGGCCGAGGAGGAGCAGCTGGCCGCCAAGCAGGGAGGAGCCCGGCTGCTACGCGAGGTCGTCACCGAAGAGGAGATCGCCGGCATCGTGTCTCGCTGGACCGGCATCCCGGTCGCCCGTCTTCGGGAAGGCGAACGCGAAAAGCTGCTTCGTCTCGACCAGATCCTCCACGAGCGGGTCGTCGGCCAGGACGAGGCGGTACAGCTGGTTGCCGACGCCATCATCCGGGCCCGGTCCGGCATCAAGGATCCCCGGCGCCCCATCGGTTCGTTCATCTTCCTGGGGCCGACGGGAGTCGGCAAGACAGAGCTCGCTAAGTCCCTGGCCGCCGCGCTGTTCGACACTGAGGACAACATGGTCCGCATCGACATGAGCGAGTACCAGGAGCGGCACACGGTCAGCCGCCTGGTCGGGGCGCCCCCCGGCTATGTCGGCTACGAGGAGGGCGGCCAGCTCACCGAGGCGGTCCGGCGCAAGCCGTACTCCGTCGTGCTATTCGACGAGATCGAAAAGGCCCACGCGGACGTATTCAACGCCCTGCTCCAGGTTCTCGACGACGGGCGGCTCACCGACGCTCA
Organism: uncultured Acidimicrobiaceae bacterium; assembly: GCA_963750465.1. Taxonomy (GTDB): domain Bacteria; phylum Actinomycetota; class Acidimicrobiia; order Acidimicrobiales; family Palsa-688; genus Fen-671. The sequence goes on along the minus strand of CAVVRE010000034.1, from coordinate 56,127 downwards.
GGGTCGCACGGTCGACTTCCGTAACACCGTCGTCATCATGACCTCCAACATCGGTTCGGAGTACCTCATCGAAGGCGTCACGCCGTGGCGAGATCAAGCCCGACGCCCGGGATCTCGTCCTCTCCGAGCTGCGCCGGCACTTCCGCCCCGAGTTCCTCAACCGGGTCGACGACATCGTGCTGTTCAAGTCCCTCACCGAACCCGAAATCGAACAAATCGTCGAGCTCATGTGCGACGACCTCCGCAGCCGTCTCAGCGATCGTCAGATCACGCTCGAGATCAGCGAAGACGCCCGCCGGCTTATCGCTCACGAAGGCTACGACCCGATCTACGGCGCCCGCCCGCTCCGTCGGTTCATCGCCCACGAACTCGAAACCCGGATCGGGCGCGCCCTCCTCGGCGGTGACGTCCAACGACGGCGCCACCATCGGGGTCGACGTGCGCGACGGTCAACTCGACATCACCTACGAAGACAAGCCGAGCGCCGGCGAGGCGGCGGCTTAGCAGCTGGCCGAGTATTGTTCACTTCTGTCCCTTGTAAGTTCATTGTTGGGGCGGTTCCAGGAAGCCACAAGGCCCGGACGAAGGCACCACGCCGAACATGGGGTACCGCCACCGGGTTTCATGCCAAGGGGACAGCCAGCACGGGAGAGGGGCTGTAGCGGATGATGGTAGCCGGCGTGTTCCTGGACACGAGCTGGGACAGCAGGGAGCGAGGACGCCAACCGACCACAACGAGGGCGCCGGGCGAGTCCCTGAGATAGCTTTCCACTCCTTCAGCCGGGCTGATCGGGTCATAGATGGCACGCGTGACAACCTCGACTCCCTGCTCCCGCAGCGGCGCCGTCACCTGCTCGAGAAAAGCGTCGACATCGCCGTCCGGGCCGAATAACCGGTGCCCTTCGCCCCCGTCAACAGAGGGGGGCAGCAGTTCGGCCACGGTAAGGGCAATTAGTGGTTCGCCCAAACCGGCCGCCCAACCACGCCCTGCTTCGAGCAAACTCGGCGAGTCTTTGACGCTCGCCAAGCATACCACGACGCCTCCACCTCGGTATTTTGACAGGAGGACGGGCTCGTCCTCCCACGTCAGCCCGGCCGGCCGACCGATCGACCGCCCGGCGAGTATGAGAGGTTTGTGGCTCCGTGCGATCACGGCGCTGGATACGGAGCCAAGAAGAGCGGAGGTACTACCACGGCCGCGCGCGGCCATACATATTATGGACCGGTCGGTCCTCTCGAGGGCACCACAAATGGCGTTGGCCGGGTCCGGGTCGACCACGACTGAACAGTGGACCGGTCGGCCTGGAGACGCCATGGCCGCCAACCGCCTCTTGGCGGCGGGGACGTCGCTTTCGTGGGGCACAGCCATCATGAGGTCAATATCGAACTTCAGACGCTCGGCTAATTCGTCAGCCGCCAGCAGGGCTTTTTTGGAGAGCGCTGACCCGTCCACCGGTACCAGGACGGCAAGGACCGAGGGCACCGCTGAGACATCGACACCATTGGCTTTAGCATTCATATGGGCACTCCTGGCGGCGGCAAGTGGCCATCGGACGCTCGGCGGCCGGACGGCCCCGGTAAGGTATGGAACCTCGACCAGCCCCACCTGTCGATGCGGGCCGGGGCGAGGCTGGTGATGTCCGATTCGGCCGTCTGTCCAATAGTTGCTTTCATTTTGGCACCAGAGACGTTGTTGCGACGTGGCGACGACTCAGCAGCGCACCGACGCGGCGAGCCAGCGGTTCAGCCAGCCCGTCGCCTGGCTAATGCGCTTGCCGCTCAGAAGGCCGTGCTGGCCTGAGCCGGCTGTTCCCGCGTGTAAACGGAAGGGTCGTCGCCATTTAGCGCCTTCATCAACTGCTGCTCGGCCTCGCGGGTGAGCGACGTCTGCAACACGGTCCCACCGTAGGGCCTGAGCGCCTCGAGGACCTTGTCCGGCGTGGCCTTGCGCACCACCATCAATATGGCAGAAGTCCCGGGCTGCACCAGGTCCTGGACGCGCTGTTTGAAGTCATCTTTGATCCCGAGGTCGGTGGCGCTGCCGAGGGCAGCTCCCATCAACCCCCCGGCTACGCCGACGACAGGGGCCAGCGGGAACAGGAACAACAAACCGATGACCGTGCCCCAGAACAGCCCGCTGAGCGCTCCCCAGGCCGCGGCATGGTGGGCGGGGGTGGTCACGTGCAACTTGCCCTTCTTGTCACGCCGGATAACCGCGGCATCTTCTAGGTCGACCAGGTAGTCCCGCTGGAGGTCGAGGAGCTCCCTCAATACCCTCTCAGCCGTGTCTTCGTCGTCGTACCCGATAATGATTAGGTCGCTCATTGAACGAGCCTCCTTTAATGAGACCGGGAGCTTGCGTCAGTGCCAACCCCGTAGCTGGCAATTCCATCTTCTGCGCCGGCGGAGAGCCGGACATCCCTCGATCGCGTGGTCTGTCCCATCCCGGCCAGCCCCTTTGTGGGCACCGTCCTTAGATGTCGCCTTAGTGGTCCGGCGCGCCCGGACGCGATGCCTTGTGGCTCGCGGTGCTGGTGACCGGTTCCGGGCCGGCATCGATTTCCCGGAGCTTGTCAGCGATCCTCTCTGATTCCGGGCCCGAGGCCGTTTCGTGCCCGGTGAACACTAACGCCGGGCCGATGACGTCCTGGAACCACGGGGCAATGCGGTAAAAGGTCTCCTCCCCTTTGGGGCCACGTTTCTGGAACGGCATGAGGATGTCCCGGTCGCGCAATTCGTCGATGGCGGAAGCCAGTTCCGCGTCTCGTTTCAACCGGCTGTACTGGTCCCGGGTCAGTGGCTGGCCCCGGTCCAAATGGCGCAGGAGCTCGATGGCGAGAGGGGACATCGTCTCGATGGCGGCCACGACAAGGTTGAAGGCCCAGCTGTGAGGGGTGCTATCGGCTTCATCGTCTTGTCGCTGCTTGGCGGCACGGCGCATCCGCTCTCCCATGTCGTGGGTCAATTTCTCGATGCCCGCGCCGTACGCCAGTTCACTGGCGTCCTGACGGAACTCGCCGAGTAGGCCTGACAGGGTGCCCTCCAGCTGGCTGTCACTCCTCTGTGGCACAGTCGACGGCACAGTCGACGGCACAGTCGAAGGCAGAGCCACGCTCCCCAGCATCCGCTCCCACGCCATCTTGATCAAACCGCCCGTATCGTCAGAGAGACGCTGGACAGTGGCCTGGATCGTCTCCAGTGACCGGATGGTCTGGTTGTTGACCTCCATAGAGCGGCGGTCTACGTCTCGGGCGAAAACGATGGCCACCACCGACAGGACGATGCTCACGACAGAACTGAACACGCCTGTCCATGTGGCAACGGCCGCGTTGCCGGTCGTGGCCAGCAAGGTGGCCATTTCGCCCGCGAGCATCAAACGGGAAGCGCGGCCCTGGTGAAGGCGTCCACTGGCATCGCAAAGACCCTCCGCTTTTCTTTGTGCTCAGGCCGCCGCACTGAGGGAGCCCACGGTTATGAGGTTACGCACCGACGTCACGCCGGGAGCGGCCCAGGCCGCCTTCTCAGCATGGTACCGTTCGGTCCACGAGCGGACCGTCCCGCGTAAAGTTACCTCTCGGCCTGTAACCTCCACTGTGATGTGCTGGGCGTCGAGCGCGGCATCCCGCTTGAAGGTCTCTTCGATCCGTTTCTTTACGTCCGTCGGCTCGACGCGCGGTTGGATAGTGATGAGGTTGGTGATCCCCTTTACGCCGTCGAGGTTGCGCACGGCCCGCTCTGCAGCCCGTCGATGATAGTCCCAGGGGACCTCACCCTTCAGCGTGACCCAACCGTTTCTGACCTCCACGGTGACCTTTCCCTCGGGCACCATCACGTCCCAGGCCAGACGGTCTGCGGCTGCTTTGGCTATGTCCGTGTCGCTGCGTTTGCTGACGCTCTGGACTTCGAGCTCGTCGGCGATGCCTCTCACCCCGGCGACCCGCTCTACGGCGCGTTCGGCATTCCACTTCTCGGCAAACGACCCCACTTCACCGGAAAGGGTGACGACACCGTCGATCACTGATACGCCAATTCGACGTTCGTCGACGCTTGGTTCCCATTCGAGCTCGCGTTCAACGTCCCGGCGTAATTCGCTATCGGTTTTCATCGATATTCCTTTCGTGGTTTGTCCGGGCACTTACTTCTGCCCGGGCACCCGGCTAGCTTCGGTGCTGGATGTAAGCCAGTGTGCCTGCGTACTGGCGCCACGAGCATCCCCGGATCGCGTGGTTTTCCTGCAATTTGGCCACTAAAGGGCGCGTGCGGGGGGTATCGTGCCGTTGCCCGTGGTGGCAGACGTGGTCGTGGACCGCCGTTAGGGCTGGGTCTCGCCCTTCCAGAAGACGTTGTTTATGTCGGGGTCGCTCCAGAGTGACAGGGCCAGTTTGGCCGGAGTTGGGTGAGGGACGATATTGCTCAGGTCGACTTGTGGCCCGACACCGTAGCCGCAGACCCCGTACCCGTTTTCCACTGCGCACGTGATCACGATCTCGTACGTGACGCCATTGCCATCAGCGCTGTACGGCGTCGTCTCGAAGGACTCGCCGTAACCGAGGTGGTAACCGACCGTTGCGCCCGGAAGCACGTAAACGGGCGTGGCGTTGGGCGCGTTCGCTTGCTGCAACGCGTTCACCAGCTGTGCAGGGCCCTGACCGCGTGCCGGTATACCCAGAAAGATCAGGTCACCGTCTTCGGCCGGCGCCGACGACGAAGAAAAAGCCAGCCGAAGCCGGTCGGGCGACGAGCTGGCTGCCGTTTTCAAACCCCTTGTGTCGAGGACGGCGGCGGCTGGGTACCAGGTGACCCCCCATCCCTCTCTGCTCCTGTATGTCGTGCCGTTCTCGATGCGGAGCGGGCCAAAGGGGCTGAAACAACGGAGGGATATGCACGGCGACGGTGCGTGCGTCGAGACCGTAGCAGCGAGGGCCACGAACAGCGTTGTGGCCAGGGCCAGGCCCCCGATGACGGCAGCCAGGAGAACACCGGGCCGGAACCTGTGCTTCATTCGTGTGCCGACGCCGTCCCTCGGGCCCCTCGACGGCCCCTTCGACGAGGCATTTTCAGAAACCCCGCACGTGGGGCAGAAAGGCATTGCAGGCACGTCGTTCTCACAGTGGGGGCAAGAGCGGCTCTCGCCTGGACGGACGTCGCGTTGCTCGTGCAGCAGCATGTGGTGCAACCCCACCCGCAGCACCGCGAGGGCGAAAAGCGCGGCGAAGAGGTGGACGACGATCAGTACGGCGTCGGGCAGCCGGGCCACGTCGGCGAAGCCGAGGCCGACTTGTAGCACCAATGCCAGCGCGAAAGCCACGGGCAATGAAGCGAGCCAGTTCCCGCCCGCCGCCGGCCGGTCGTCGTTCCGGATCCACAGCGTGGCGCCGATATATCCGGTCAGGGCGGCGGACACCAAGGGCGCGCTGACCCCACGCAGGACCGCCTCGGTGAGGACCCCGAGTACGGGGCCGTGCGTCACTTCACCGGCTTTCACGCCTGACGAAAGCTCGGTCAGGACGACGGCGAAGCTGAAACCGAGCGCACTGGTAGCCCCGGCAGTGAAACCGTCGAGGGCGTGACTTCGTGCCGGGCGGCGGGACGACAACACCAGCACCGGTAAGACCATGAGCAGCTGGGCCACCACCGGGGCCAACAGAGCAGAGCTGAGCACAGCCGCGCTCGCCCACGACAGCGTCAGTGTGGGGATGAGAGCAGACGACACCGTGGAGCCGAGCAGCAACGCAAACGCCGCCCCCAGGCCGCCGCCGACGACGAACAGGGCGGCGACGGGCAGGACGGATCCCTTTTCCGCGGGGAGGATTTCTACGAGGTAGAAAAGGAACAGGAGCGGTACCCCCAACGCGCTGACGGCTACGACCGCCGGCCCTAGGCGCGCCAGGGCGAGAGCGAGCAATACCACGGCGAACAGGCCAAAAGCCAAGCGGAAGGCCGTTCTTGACCGGCTGGCCAGCTGCGGGAACAGTGAGCTGACCACCGACGCCCTGAACAGGGGCTCGTCAGGGAAGGCAGCGTACGAGTGCAGCCGCCGCGCCGCCTTGCGTTGGTCATGATGGGCCAGGTGAGCGCCACAAGCGCCACAGAAGGGCGAACCTGGCCCCGCAGCGCCGCAGTGGGGGCAACTGACCCTTTCTGGCGCCGTGGCCTCTGCCGTCGTCGACATGCTGACCGACCTAGTGCTTAAACCTTGCGCCCGTAGGCAGCCAGGTCCCGGGCAATGTCCCAGACGTCCGGGGTCCCGAGCCCGGTCACCATGTTGTAGCCGGGGCCCGCCGGGTAGAAGTCGTTGGCGCCCAAGGTGACCTGGTGGAAAGGGGAGTAAGGGCTCTGGGCACTGGCCAGCTGGTACAGCAATGGGTTGGCAAAGCCAACCGGGCTGTCCCCTTTTCCTCTCAGGTACTCGTCAATGAGCGCGCAAAAAGCGGCCCACACTGGCGTCGCCAAGGACGTCCCCCCGTTCCCCAGCCACCGGCCCTCGAAGCGGACGGCGGCGCCCGTCGTCGGGTCGGCGTCAGCAGCCACGTCGGGCACCTCGCGGCAGTAGGTCCCGGCCGGGGCCGAGCAGACGGCCCGGTCCGAGTACGAGCTGACCACCCCGGGCCCCGCTGCCAGGAAGGCTGGGCAAAGAAAACTGATTGGCCCCCGGTAGAACCCTGGGAAAGCAGGGGTTCGGTCCAGGCCGCCTCGGTGACGTAGCCGCCCGAACTGGTGAGGTCCAGCGCCGTACCTCCGACGCTGGTGACACTGGGCAGGTCGGCCGGGAAAGAGAATCCCCTCGGCCGGGATCTGGAGGTCGGACTGGTTTGCCGCCAGGCATTCGAGGCCTCCAGAGTCCCCGCTGGCCACGAAGACGGTGCTGCCGGCCCGCTCAGCGCCGGCCACTGTCTGGTCCACGGTGCTGAGGTCGGTACCGCCGAACAGTATTTCGCACTGCCCGAGGCTGATGCTCCAGATCGCCCCCGGGTAACGCGTCGAGACCGTCGAGAAAGCCTGCTCGAACTGGGAGACGGGCGAGGAGCCTCCGCCGCCGAAGGCGTCGAGGTTGACGTAAACGAGTTTGGCGCCGGGCGCGATGGAGTGAGCCACCTCGAGGTCCATCTCGCTCTCCCCTTCGGGCTTCAGGTCCAGCGGACCGATGTGCGGCAGCGGGTCGGCGAAGGCGGGCAGCCCGAACGTAGCCGCGTAAGTGGACAGGTCTCTCTGCGAGTAGCCGTCCACCTCGAAAAACACAATGGTCTCGCCCTGCCCCACGTCGCCACGGTCCCACAGGGGGCGGGCGTCGTAGGCGTCTACAAAACCGCCCGGGCCGAGCCCACCAATTGGGAAGGCGTATGGACGCAGCCGGCCGAGGGAGGAAATCCGGCCGAATGCGGCCACTTCGCCACCAAGCGGGGCGGGTCCCACGACGGGCTGGCGTGCCGCATAGAAACGGCCGAAACCGGCCAGACGATAGTCGTCAATGGCGACGCCGAGGGCGGCCCCGAGCCGGCGCGGGGACGCCGACAGCATGGCAGCGGCTTGGCCGTTGAACCAGGTGGCGGTTAGGTCCCGCCCTGCCGCCCAGCGCAGCAGGCTCACCGGTCGCCGGTCCTGACGCAGCGCAACGAGCACCTCAGCCGTGGAAGCCCGGCTGGGGCCGAGGTTGTCAGCCCTTCTGAGTCGCGCGCTCCAAGCCAGTTGACCTCGGGGCCCGGGCTTACCGGCACTAAGGGGGGGCCGAGCGGCCGCCGCCGGAACGGCGCCGAGGGCGGCGGACAAGAGGACGCTGACGAAAACAAGGCCCCATTTACTTCTTGTCATCGTCAGAAGTAGGCCAGGCAACTTGGCGCTGCCAAACTTCGAGTGAGCGCTCTTTCACCGTGACCGCAGACCCCGCGGCCAGCGCCGTGGCTGGGCGTTCAGCTCCGGTAGCAAAGACCGCTACCCAGGCAAGCAGAAGCGGCCACCTGGCAATGAACAACACTATTCAATCCGATATGAGCGTAGAGCGTGACCACAAAGGAATCGTCTTTGATCTTCTCGCCGTGCGGGCCGGCGTCAGGCAGGGCGTCGCCGTTCAGGAAAACCATGAGCGACTTGGCGAACCCTACACGCCAGTCCTGTTCGCTCATCTGTAAGGCGTCGGGTCGGAACCAGGCGATGTCGCCCAATCTATTCAGCCCCGTAGATGGGTTCGCCCTGGAAAAACCCGGGGGCGCCGAAGGGCAGGGTGGTCTCGCCGGAGGGCGACCAGCTGACGGCTAAAGGCCAGCAGCTCAACGTCGGCGCTATCCCGGTCGAGGGATTCCAACCTCGTTGTCCTGGCAATAGGCGTTGTTGTTGCCCCGTTGGGTGCGGCCGACTCGTCGCCGGCGAGATCATCGGCACGCCCTGCGAGAGCAACAGGTGGCGAGGAGATTGCGCTTGCCGCCGGCGCAGGCGTTGATCTCCGGGTCGTCGGTCGGCCCTTCGACGCCGCAGTTCCAGGAGCGGTTGTCGTTCGGTGCCGTCGGGTTGTCCTCGCCGTTGGCCTCGTTGTGTTTGTCGTTGTAGGAGACGAGGTCTTCGCAGCGTGAAGCCATCGTGGGCGGTGACGAAGTTGATGCTGGCGTAGGGCCGGCGGCCGTCGCTCGTAGAGTCGGTGGAGCCGGTGAAGCGCGGAGCGAAGTCGGCCGAGTAGCCCCTGTCGCCCTGCCAGTAGCGGCGCACCGTGTCCCGATAGCGTGCCGTTCCACTCGGCCCAGAGCGGGAAGTTGCCGACCTGATAGCCGCCGTCGCCGATATCCCATGGCTCGGCGATCAGCTTCACCTGCGAGATTACGGGGTCCTGCTGAATGACGTCGAAGAAGGCCGAGAGCTGGTCGACCTCGTGGACTCGCGCGCCAAGGCGGCGGCCAGGTCGAAGCGGAAGCCATCGACGTGCATCTCCACAACCCAGTAACGCAGCTGTCCATGATGAGTTGGAGCACGTGGGGATGCCGCACGTTGAGGGTGTTGCCGGTGCCGGTGGTAGTCCATGTAATAGCGGGGGTTGTCCGGCACGAGGCGGTAGTAGGCGGCGTTGTCGATGCCGCGGAACGATAGGGTAGGGCCCGAACTGGTTCCTTCGGCGGTGTGGTTGTACACGACGTCGAGAATGACCTCGATGCCGGCGGCGTGCAGGGCCTTCGCACCATCGTCTTGAACTCGCGGACCCCCCGATCGGGGACCGGCTGGCGACGTAGCCGAGATTGGGCGCGAAAAAACCGATGGTGTTGTAACCCCAGTAGTTACGCAGCCCCCGTTCGCCACCAGGCGTGATCGGGCGGTGTGCACCGGCATGAGCTCGACGGCAGTGACGCCCAGCCGATTGAAGTGCTCAATCATGGTGGGGTGGGCCACGGCCGCGTGTAAGTGCCGTGCTCGGTGGTCCGGGATGTCCGGGTGACACAAGGTCAGACCCTTGACATGGGTCTCGTAGATGACCGGTGTCGTGCCCAGCGGGTGCGCGGCGGCCGGTCAGCGCCCCAATCGAAGGCCGGGTCGACCACGATGGCCTTGGGCATCGACGCCGCCGAGTCGCTGGTCGTCGATGCGCAGATCCGGTCGGCCCGCCGAGCGTCGTACGGCGTAGGGACGGCTGGCCCCAGACCACCTCGCCGTCGACGGCCTTGGCATAGGGGTCGAGCAACAACTTGTGCGGGTTGCAGCGCTCGCCGGCTGGCCGGGTTGTAGGGGCCGTGCGCTCGATAACCGTAGCGTTGCCCGGGCAGCACGCCGGGCAGATAGGCGTGCCAGCAGTAGGCGGTTGTTTCCGGCAGCGGGACCCGGGTTTCCCCTTCGTCGCGCGAACAGGCAGAGCTCGATGCCCTCGGCCATCTCGGAAAAGACAGAGAAGTTGGTCCCGGCGCCGTCGTAGCTGGCGCCCAGCGGGTACGGCGAGCCCGGCCACACGTCCGTCGGCCCTTCCTGGGCGCCGCCGATTGGCCGGACGTCGGTCCCTGTCGCGGTCCCGGCCGTCATAAATGCCCCCCTGCCGGGGGAACTGCTTCCATTTCGATGATCACCTCGTCGGCATAGCACCAGAGCCAGTGCTCGCCCGGTTCCAGGGACCGGACTATCGGGTGGTCGGTGGTATGGAAGTGGAACCTGCGACGGCCCGGGGCTGTCGCAGCAGCCGACGTGGCCGCAGTACAGGCACAGCCGCAAGTGGAGCCAGTCGTGCCGGCCGGCGGCCAGGCCTCCTCGCACCCGGAGGTGGACGGCGTGACCGCCCTGACATAAGCCGGATGCACACAAGTGGTTGCCATTTAGGCACTCCTTTGTTCGACCGGGACAGCCGCTACTTCGCCACTACTTGACCCTTCGCCTGTGCTGGAAAGGTACTCGTGCACTAACCGGACGGCCATTGCACCTTCACCGGCGGCGGCGGCCACCCTTTTCACAGACCCGCTCCGCGCGTCCCCGACGGCGAAGACCCCGGGCCGGCTGGTCTCGAGGAAAGGCACTGGTGGCGCCCGACGCCACCGCCGGCGAACGGGCGGTCCCGTCGACGCCGCTCCCCGTCAGGACGAAGCCGTGCTCGTCGAGCTGCAGCTGGTCCTCGAGCCAGGCCGTGTGCGGCTCTGCGCCGATGAAAACGAAAAGCGCCCTGGCGTCAATGGTTTCTCGCTGCCCCGTCTGATTGTCCTCGATCACGACCCGCTCCAGCACCTCTTCACCGATCAACTCGCGCACCTCCGTGTGCGGCGTCACGAAGAATGGCCGGGCTGCGCTTGACGGCGTCGACCAGGTACCGCGACATGTTCTTGCCCAGGTCGCAGTCACGGTAGAGCAGGCGGACCTGGGCGGCGTAAGTGGCCAGGAACAGGCTGGCCTGGCCGGCGGAGTTGCCTCCCCCGACTACGACCACGGGGTCGTGACGGCATCGCATCGCCTCCAACTGGGTGGCGGCGTAATAAACCGATATCCCTTCGAATTGCTGAAGGCGGGGCACATCGAGTTTCTTGTAACGGGCACCCGTGGCAATTAGGACCGTGCGGCTGGAAATGGTGGAGCCGTCTTCCAGCCCGATAAAGTGGTACCCGTCGCGCTCGCCTAACTTTACCGCAGCAGCGGGGACGTCGACTCGGGCCTCGAACTTCTCAGCCTGGATGACAGCCCGCTCCGCTAGTTCCGAGCCTGAAATGCCGGATGGGAAACCGAGGTAGTTCTCGATCCGCGGTGAGGCCCCGGCCTGGCCGCCGGTGGCGAAAGAATCGAGCGTGATGGTGGCTAGCCCCTCGCAGGCCCCGTAGACGGCGGCGGCCAAACCGGCTGGCCCCACGCCCACCACCAGGAGATCCCAGCGTTTCTCGTTCGAGGCCCCCGGGGTGGAGCCCAATTACGGCGGCTAGCTCGAGCGTTGCTCGGGTTGCGCAGCACTTGCTCGCCCCTCCAAATCACCACGGGCGTTTCCTCGGGCCGGACCCCCAGTTGGAGCAGCAGGTTCTCGGCGCCTGCGTCGGTCTCGAGATCGGTCCGACGTGTGGGGGAGGCGATTACGGGCGGCGAACTCGCGCAGCCGCCTCGTGTCGGGGGAGAAACGAGAACCGATCAGCCTGAAGCCCGTCCCCAGCCCGATCAGGACGGAGCGCCGGGTTATGTACGCCCGCAGGATCAGGTCACCGAGGAGTGTGTCTTCGCAGACGAGCTTGCGCAGCGACCCCACCGGGACGTCGAGCACCTCGCCTGCTTGCCTCACTTCAGCGGTGACGAAGGCGGCCTCGCCGGTGAGCAAGTTGAGCTCGCCTAGGAAACGGCCCCGGCCGTGCACGCCGATCACCTGGTCCGGGGCTTCGACCACGGCCACCAGGCCATCAAGGACCACGAAGAAGTCGCACGTGAGGTCGCCCTGACGGTACAGGACGTCGCCCGCCTCCACCGGCCTACGCACCCCCAGACGGGCCAGTGCATCGAGCTGCGGGTCGCTCAGCCTTGGGTAGGCGCCGTAAACGTCGGGCGTCTCCGCCAGGGGGAAGATTGGGTGGCGGTGGTCATTATTGCGGGGCGGCCCGTTCAAGCCGCGCGTGCCGGGAAGTGCGCCCGTCTGGTTTGGCCGCCGACCGGGATGGTCAGCGTCAGGACCCCATCGCAGTACGTGGCTTCGGTACCCTCGGCGTCCAGGCCGCCTAGAAAAATCCGCCGGCTGAAGCTCCCCTGAGGGCGCTCGGACACCAGGACGCCGTTTCGGTCCCCCAACTGCCAGGCCCGCTCGGCCCGCACGGTGAGCAGGTTGGTTTCGAGGGTCAAGGCGATGGCGTCAAGACGGAGGCCCGGGAGGTCGAAGTTAACGACCACGTTTTTGTCCTCTAGGTAGGCGTCCATGGGAATGACGAAGGGCTGGATGACACCCCATCCCCGGCGGCCGAACGGCTGACAGAGCGGCTCGAAGTCGCGACACGGGTCGAAGCGGACAAACATCGTGTTCCTTTCGCCGACTGATGTGATCCTCGCGCCCAGCCGTTGGGCGTACATCCCATGAACGCGTGGTCCTTCGCCCGCCTCCAACTCGCGGGTCCGCGGGCGACCGCCCGCCTTCGGCCAAAACTACTTACGCCGGACTATTTAGCGGTTGCTTCGCGCCGGGCCAAAGGGACTGCCAGGCCCGGCCCGCCAGCTGCAGGTCGAAACGGACTTCGGGCACAGACAGGTCGTGGCCGGATAGTTCCTCGATGCGATGGAGACGGTACTTGAGAGTGCTGCGGTGTACCGAAAGAGCCCGGGAAGTAGTCTCGTAGTTCCCACCGTGCTCCAGGAAGGAGCCGAGGGTGCTGACCAGCGTCGACCCCTTTTTGGCGTCGTAGTCGAGCAGCGGCCCGAGCGTGGTCTGGACGAAGTACTCCAGGCCGGTGGTGTCCTCCATCGAAAGCAATACGCGTAACAGCCCGAGCTCGTCGAACACTGCGACCCGATAGTCGTCGCGGCCACGGCCCCTGGTAACGCTCAAAGCCAACTTGGCCTCCCGGTACGAGCGGGCGAAAGCCGACGGCCTTTCACACCGTCCGCCGACTCCCGACGCGGGAGTCCTTGTCTCCCATCTCCCGGTCTATGGCCAGGCAGAAACCCTGCCAGTCCCCGTCGGCGCCGCATGGCAGGACAACGGTCCCCTGGCGGGCCACCTGCAGCCCCTGGACCCCGGTGTCGCGCGCCGCCCGACGAACGGCTTGGAATAGCCGGTCCATATTCTCGGCCGTGTTGTCACTGTCCGCCATATTTCCACTGTCGGCGTCATCGTCACTGCGGGCGTCGCTCGCCCGGCGCAAGAAGCTCACTACTACGACCCGGTGAGGGCGCGACAGGTCATAACCGAGGGCGTGGGCCCGGGTCATGCAGACTGCTTCGTCGGAGCCTCCCAGGAGGTCGTCCGCCAGGTCTCGGCCGAGGCGCAGCTCGGCCTCGGCAATACTGTGCGCCCGGGCTAACTCCATAGCCAGCACGGTCGCCCCGTGCTCGAGGGCCACCTGCTCGGCCGCACCGCACCGCTCTTCGGGGTCGAACAGCGCGATCAGGCCGGTCACATCGGGCCGTGGGTGGGCGATGCACATCAAGCTCGCTTTATGGCGCACCGGGGCACCTGCCTTCATTTGCCGGAGCAGTTCCTCCCGGCGCAGGGCGGGATCCTTCGGGTACGGCTCGGGCCGGCCCGGGCCAGCCCAGGTCACCAGGTTGCCGTGCCGGTCCTCGATGGCGACTGCAAACCCGGTCAGTTCGTGAAGGGCATGGGCGATCCCCTCCTGGCCCTCGCCCGCCCCCGCCACCCGAGTGAGGCGGTCATGGATGACAGTGCTGCGTTCCAGGGCGGCCACAGTCTCGGCCAGGGTGGCGTTGGCCGCTCGCAGGGCCGAAGCCGTCTCACGTTCTCGCTGGTGCGAGCGGACGTTGGCCAATGCGATGCCCGCTTGCTGGGCCAATACCCGCAGCAGGAATTGCTCGTGAGCGCCGGGCGGCTCGTCGGCCGCTGCCACCAGGTACCCGAAGTTGCCCCCCAGGCTGCGGAGAGGGTACGCCCATCCCCAGGCTGTGCCGGCCGTGGCCACTGGGCCGCCGGCCGTCCCGACTACGGCCAACTGGGCCTTGACCATGACATCTTCCTCCGGCCGGCCCAAGCCGCTGAAGGTGCCGTTCGAGAAGCTGCTCGGCTCGTTTTCGACGAGGTAAACGCCCAACAGACGGCACCGGCTGAGAGAGGGGACCGCGGTGGCTGCCAGGCGCAGGATCTCCCTGTTCCTCCCCGCTCTCGGTCATGAGCATCGATAGGACCAGCAGTCCCTGGGCGCTGGAGAGCTTGGTCTCGCAGCCCCGTGCCCAGTTCGCTCTCTAGCCGGGGTCACCAACCCCGTTCCGCATTCGCTCATAAGGGCACGCTCATATGGTCGTCCCCTCTCCCTTCGTCCCATCTTCCCCCAAAGGACGAAGGATTACACATTCCCCCAAACACGGAGGAATTACAAGCTCGTCGCTTCTGTCCTCCCAGGACGAGCGACGCGGCCTCGAGAGATGCCGCCGTTCGGCCGTAGACGAGCCGACGATTTCATCTTGGGCTTGTGGGGACGTGGTCGCGGTAAACCCGACGTATCACGATATACATATGGAAGCACGCCTGCCTGACCAGCAAGCCGAGGATCGGCGCCGTTCCGTCATTGTCCAGTTACCACCCCGGTTGCAATGCCAGCACTCGACCAGTTTGGCCAAACTGACGCCGGAAGGATGGCGGTTGGCCCAGCTGGCTGCGGTCATGCCGCAGCCATTTGTGTTCGAAGTGGTGGCCCAGGTCATGGGCAAACCCGTCGCCGATCTGGTGCCCGCCCTCCTGGACGCCCTTTCGGCCCGCGCTACTGCTCCCACCCCCTCCGCTCTCACTTTTCGCCATGACCGGGTCCGACAAGCCACGTACGAACAGGTGCCAGCGCCCCTCCGGCTGGCACTGCTCCGTCGTGTCGAAAGGTTGGGACCGGAGATCGGTATCGGCACGGCCGCGGAGGCCCAGGAGGTCGGCGAGGCACAGGATAGCTCCCTGGTGGACTGCGACATGGCAGACAGGCACATGGCAGGCAGGTCCAACGACGTCTCCGCCGCCGGGCCGGCCACGCCCACTCCGGCCACGAGCGCCGACCTGGCCGAAAGCGAAACGGGCATCTCCGTTAGTGGCTCCGTCGTGGGCTGGGCCGTCCCCGGCGATCTGGCCGTAGCACGGTGCCGGGGCGGAGAGCATCCTCGGCGACGCCCACGGGCCAGGTATCGACGGCTCCTTAGCTGCCGCGTTGCTCAGCACGCTGGGCTTTATTGCCTGGAGCGAAGGCCGGGTGGCCGACGCCCTCTCACATCAGCGAGGCTTCGGTATCGCGTGCCCTTCGGAACGGCTCCCTGATCGGCAGCCTGCGACCTCGCTTCGGCCTGGCCGCCGTGTGCACTGCTGTCGGCGATGTCCGCCAGGCTCACAACGCCATCCTGGGCATAGAGGCGACCGCGAGGATGCTCGGCGAAACTGGCTGGTTGGCGGCGGCGCCCATCCTCCGCGCCCGGTTGTCAACGGTTATGGGTAGTCCCGGCGCGGCGGCGGCGGAAGCCAGCACAGCTCTAGAAGCCCGAGGGGCAACACGGGCCGACGATTTTCTCTGCCGCCGCCTTTCTTGTGATGGCCGCCGAGGCGCTCAACAATGCCGGGCTGCAGATGTCACCGTGTGGCTGGACCGTCTGGCCGACCAGCCGTCCGGGGCGCGTGCTGTCCTGGGCCAAGCGTCCGTGCTCTGGGTCGAAGCGCACCTCGCTGGAGCCCGCTTTGGGGCGGCGGCGGCCCACGAGGCCAACGGCGCCGGTACGAGGCCCTCAGTGAACCATGTCCGTCTGCTGCTCGAGCAACCGCTGTCTACCGCCTGGTTGGTACGGACGGCTCTAGAGGCAGGCGACACCACCGGCGCCGAGCGGGTGACGGCCTGCGCCGAGCAGCTAGCCGCCGCCAACGTGGGGTTCCCCCTGGTGGCGGGGCCTGCTGCCCACGCCAGGGCGCTGCTCGACCAAGACGCCCCGGTACTCGAGCGGTTGGGCAAAGAACTCCGTTGTTCCCCGGGACGGGCGGCCGCACGTGAAGACGCCGGCAACCTCCTCGCCCGCTCAGGCCAGCGTGGCCCGGCCCGGGCGCAGTTCGAACGGGCACTGGCCGGGTTCGAGCAGACGGGGGCCAGGCTTGACGAAGCCCGGGTCCGAGCCCGGCTGGTCGAGCTGGGGCCTGGCCGGCGGCGCCGGCCTGCCATGGCGCCCGAGCAGTCTCGGGGTGGGAAAGCCTCACCGACGCTGAACGCCGCGTGGCTTACCTGGCGGCACTGGGTCTCAGCAACTCCCAGGCCGCCAGCCAGCTGTACCTCTCACGGCATACGGTCGATTTCCACCTTCGGCAAATATCCCGAAAATTGAACATAGGCTCCCGGGTGGAATTGGCTCGGCTTTCTTTGGAGCACCAACGCAAAGCGGTAGTCACCGATGATGGGCTCTGGGGGGTTAGCCACCTGGCCCCGGTCTGACCGGCGCCTGGCGCCGGGTCAAAGGAGGTAGCGGGTCAAAGGAGATGGACGAGGCCAGCCTCGATAGCGTAATCGACCAGTTCGGCCGGTTCTCGTGACTGCGGGCCATGCTCGAGCCCGAAGCCGATTTCGAGATCGTAGGCGAGCCGCTTCGGTCGACGAACGCTACGAGTTAAAACGGAGCAAGCGGACGGTATACCCCGGCGAAGCCGGCCGCTTTGGCTCGTGGTGGCGGGACAGATTTTGGAACGCTGCGCGAAAAGCGCGACCCGGACCGGGACAAACCGCTCAACATCGCTCAAATGGAAGTTTTGAAGCTAGCGGGCCAGGGTTTCTCGACTTGCGAAGATCGTGTCTGGCTAGCGAGGATCACTCCCCGCAGGGCCCGGTGGCCGTGAGATGGGATATCCCTCTGAACGCGGTAGTTCTGGGCCACGTCAGGGAATAAACCAGCCCCTCTGCGGGGACCGGCGTGAAAGCCCACTTAGACTCAAAAGTAGTGCGGGTAGACCAGGTTGCCCGACCCTGGGCCCAAAGTCCTGCAAATAGCGCGGGAGCAATGCCAAAGCGGTGGGGACAGGCGGCCTTGATGCTGGGGGCACTGGGTGTTGTGTACGGCGACATCGGCACCAGCCCTCGCTACGTGCTGCAAGCCGTCTTCGCCGTCGACCATGGTGCCGTGCACGCGACCCCGGCCCACGTCCTCAGCGTCATCTCGATGCTGTTCTGGACCATCACGTTGGTGGTATCGGTGAAGTACGTCAGCTTCGTAATGCGAGCCGACAACCAGGGCGAGGGCGGGGTGCTCGCTCTCGGGGCGCTCGGGCGAAAGTTGCTCGGTGGAGGCCGGAGGAAAGCGGCATTGACGGTTATGGTCATCGGGGTGCTGGGGCCTCCCTGTTTTATGGGGATAGTGTTATCACTCCCGCCATCTCGGTGTTGTCAGCGGTCGAAGGCCTGCGAGTGAGCACACTCGCCCTGGCTCATATGGTCGTGCCGTTGGCGGCGACCATCTTGTGCTTGCTCTTCCTCGTACAAAGATGGGGCACGCACCGGGTCGGGAGCCTGTTCGGGCCGGTCATGGTGGTCTGGTTCGGGGCCATCGGGCTGGCCGGGTTGCGCGAGGTAATGGCACAACCGGGCGTGCTGGCCGGGCTGTCCCCCTGGTACGCCGCGCTGTTCGTCGCCGGCCACCCCGCTATCGCTTTCGTGGCGTTGGGCGCGGTAGTGCTGGCGGTCACGGGCGCCGAAGCGTTGTACGCGGACATGGGCCACTTCGGCCGGGCGCCGATCCGTCGGGCCTGGTTCGCTATCGTCTTCACGGCCCTCACGCTGAATTACCTCGGCCAGGCCGGCCTGCTGCTCCGCCACCCGGCGAGCAAGACCGACCCGTTTTTCCTCCTGCTACCAGGCTGGGCACGCTTGGCAATGGTGGCCCTGGCCACGGTGGCGACGGTGATCGCGTCCAGGCCGTTATCTCCGGCGGGTTTTCGGTTGCCCGCCAGGCCGTGCAGCTCGGGTTCTTGCCCTACCTGCACATCCGCCACACATCGTCGCATGAAGCGGGCCAGGTGTATGTGCCGTCAGTCAACTGGGTGCTGTTCTCGGGCGTCCTGGCCCTGGTCCTGGCGTTCCGTTCGTCTGAACACCTGGCGGCCGCCTATGGAGTGGCCGTAACCGGCACGTTTGTGATCACGACGTCCCTGTTCCTGGTCGTGGCCCGGGCACGCTGGCATTGGCGCAAGCTGAAGCTGGTCGTCGCCGGGATCGTGTTTGGGGGTATTGAGATTACGTTATTCGCCTCGAACCTCACAAAAGTCCCCCATGGTGCTTGGGTGCCCCTCTTGATGGCCGCCTCCGTGTTCACGGTGATGATGACCTGGGCACGCGGCACCGAGATCGTCACTAGCCGCCGGACGGTCATGGAAGGTTCGCTCGACCAGTTCATCGCAGAACTCCGCCGCGACAATGTGGTGCGGGTGCCGGGTACCGCGGTGCCCCCTATCGGTCCACACGTTGGTCCCGCTGGCCTTACGGGCCAACCTTCAGCACAATCACGTCGTCCATCAACGGGTGGTCATAATTTCTGCTGTCTCCGAAGATATCCCGACGGTGCCCGCGGCGGAGCGGTTGCGGGTAGACGAGACCGAATACATACCAGACGGACTGGTGCGCGGTCAGCGCCCGCTATGGCTTCAAAGAGGACCAGGACATCGCGAGTGTGCTCGGCGCCGCCCGGTTACCGGAATTGAATTGGCGAAGCGACCATGAGGACCATGAGGATCATGAGGATGTGTCGTACTTTGTGTCCCGCATTACACTTCGGGTCACCAATGCGCCGGGGATGAGCCGGTGGCGGAAGAAATTGTTCGTGGCTATGGCCCACAATGCGTCGAGCCCAGCCGACTTCTTTTGTTTACCGGAGGTCCAGACGGTAATTATGGGGTCGCAGGTCGACATTTGACGCCTGGAGAGGGTTGCCGCCGCCTCCTGGGGCTGCCGGCCGCGCCACTGGAAATCGCAAGAAGGCTCCTGCGACGCGGCGCGACAGGCCTGTGGCCCGTAAACGTGCCTGACGCTCCTGCTGACCTCGGCGACGGCGGCGACCATCTCCTCGATAACGCCGAGAGCCGTGCGAGTGGCGTGGCTGCATACGGAGCACGTATCACCCTCCAAGCCCAACCAGCCGCAGTAATCGGATGCCCTTCACGGGACCTGCTGGTCGTCGTGAGCCAGCAAATGCTGGACCGCCCCTTCTCGTCGGTCGCCGATAAGCACCACTCCAGGCCCACAGCGGCCAGCCCGCCCGCCGCGACGGTCACCGAGACCCGGCTGACGAACTGGTCTTCCCCTCTACACACGCCCATCCGACCAACGCCGACCTGTTTTCGGAGTGGGTCGAGGCTTGGCGCGCGCTCGTTGTCGACGCAGTTGAGATGTTGGCGGGGACGGCGACGCCGGCCCCCCGTGCCCATGGCACCGTCTACGGTGTCGGCGCGTAATCGCCAGAGCCCCTCTATAGGTGCCAACTCCTCAATAGGTGGCGTTATGATTGGTAGTGCTCAAGGACCACCAGGAGAGGGGTAGTGGCTGGCTCAACGAGTGAAGGGCAGGACCAATCGGCTTTCCTGGACCAGGTCGCCTCCTTCTACCGGGAGCACGGTGGGCAGTTACAGCCAATTGCCAGTGCCGACCTCGGCCGCAGAGCTGAGCACTTTGCTTCGTGCGTCCATTTCGGCCTGGACCATCCGCAAGCGATGCGCCAGCTATCCCGTCTGCAGGAGCAGCTTTACCAGATCGGTAGCCTGGGCTCCCTGGTCCAGAAAGTCCTCGAAGGCGCCCTTTCGATCGCCGGTGGGGATTTTGGCAACGTCCAGGTCATCGACCCGCTGAGCGGGTCATTGCGCACGTCAGCCAGACCGGTTTCGGTCGCGACTTTCTCGAGTACTTTGCCGTGGTCGACGACGGCCATTCTGCGTGCGGGCGGGCGGCCGACCAAGGTGCGCAGGTTGTGATATTCGACGTGGACAAAGACCCGGGCTTCGCCCCCCACCGGGCTATTGCCCGTGCCAGCGGTTTTCGCGCCGTCCAGTCCACCCCCCTCGTCGGCCTGGACGGCCACGTGGTGGCCATGGTCTCGACTCACTTCCGGGCTCCCCACCGTCCTTCCGATCGCGACCTGCATACCCTCCGCCTTTACGCAGACCTGGCCGGCGGGCCCATTTCCAACATGATGGGCATCCCCCAGCGAGACGACCCCGTGGAGCTGATAGGGCGGGCTGTCCTCGCCAGGCTGCTCCACGGCGGACGGTCTTCACATCAGGAGATGGAAGGTCTGGAACGCTCTTTCCCACAACAGGGAGGCGGGGTGGTCTGACTTTGGGTCGGGCGTCCGGCTCTGGCGCGGGTGTGGTGTGCGGGGTGCGCAGGTGGCTCTTCTCCTCGGTCGGCTCGGGGACACCGGTGGGTAGAAGGGTGGGCACCTTGACATCCCCAGTGTTGTTGCGGCCCAGCCGATTCGTGTGGCTGGCGACCGTGCTCCAAGTGAGACGACTGGCCGAGGGCGAAAGCCCCCGACTGCCCCCGCGCAACAGCGAGGACGGAATCAGTCAGCAACGACCTCGCCATAGCTGTACCGGGAATCGGAAGCAAGTGCATGCAGTCCTGGTCGCCCTCCCGCCGAAGCCGTCGAGCCCGGCCACTTCGCCGGCGATGGTCGGTTCGAATGAGCCACTCGGCGCGATTGTCCCGGGCTCTCGCTGCGCGGTGCCGGCCACGGTTCGGCAGGTACAAAACACCCGCGAACGACGCGTTCAGTATGCCAGTGCAACAGATTCTCGACGCCAGTCGGCTCCAGCCATCCTCGTCTGCGAGACCGGGTCGATCGCGACCGCTTGGCCCGAGCCGAACACTTCGTCGGTCAGGTGTACCGAGTACCCCCGTGCCTCGAGGCCGGCGCCAAGCTCGGCAGGCAAGGGACCGTAGCGTTGTTCGAAATCGACAGACTCGCCGTCCGATCCGGCCAGAAAGCGAGGAGAATCCACCGCTTGCTGGACGTTCATCCCGAAGTCAACAACGTTGACCAACATCTGGCGGACGGTTTCGACTCGCGTCCTGCCACCGGGGCTGCCAACCACGAGCTCGAGGTTCCCGTCGTGATCGAACACGGTCGCCAGACAGGGGTTCTGCTCGATAGCTTGTCCCGGGACCACCCGGTTCGCCTCGCCGTTCCCCGCGTAAGCGAAGTACAGGCAGCTGTTGGCGAGCACTCCGGTGCCCTCAGCTACGGCTCCAGTGCCGAAGAACGTCCCGACGGTCTGCATGATGTTGGCGGCGTTGCCGTCTTCATCTATCACTGCCAGCGTGATCGTGTGCTCATCCGCACGCGGAGAGATATGAGTGCCTGAGGCGTCCGAACAGATTTGCTCGCTGAGCGCTCGTACATGCTCCGCTCCGAGCAGGTGGTGAATAAGAGCCGTGTCTGAACCAGGTCCCAGGAAGCGCCTGCGTTCGGCATTTACAATTTTGGCCGACTCCACGCTCGCCCACATGTAGTCGGGGTCGTGGCCCCCCCAATAGGCAGGCAGAGCTTCGAGCAATTGCAGGCCTGAAATGAATGACACGTCACCCAGCGGAGCGGGCGCGGCGTGGACAATATGCTGCCGGTACGTCGTTACCAATGGCGGGTGCCAGGTCGGGCTGTATTTGGCGAGGTCGGTTGACTTTAGTGCGCCACCGTGGTCGCGGTACAGATCGACCAGAGCCTTTCCTGTCCAACCGGTTGTGGCTTCTTCGGGCCCGTTGTCGGCGATGCGCTCAAGGGTGGTCCCCAGATCCTCCTGGACCAAGCGTTCGCCCGGGCGAAGCAACCGGTCATCGGGGAGGAAGATCCGGGCACTGGCCGGCCACCGACGGAGTTTTGCCATGTTCTGCTCGAGCACCTGGTGGAGCAACTCCGACACCGGGAACCCGTCGAAGGCCAGCGACGTGGCCCGCTCCAGCGCTCGCGATAGGGGCCAGCGGCCCTTGCGGGCGAGCAACTCGGCCCACCCGGCTACCACGCCGGGGACAAGGCTCCCAAGGAGGGCCGCTCCCTCCGCCTCCAGAGCTTTCCAATCGACCAAGCCCGAGGGGCTGGCGCTGAAGGCGGCGGGGTCGAGGCCGGCGGGAACGGCCCCGTGAAACTGGAGCACCTCGGTCCTCTGCGTCGCCCTCTCGTATACATTGGCCCAGCCGACGCCGCCGATGCTGCTCGAAAATGGCTGTACCACTGTCGACACAGCCGCGGCGGCCACGGCGCCATCCACGGCGTTGCCCCCAGCTTTGAGGACCTCGATGGCGGCCTGCGCGGCCAGGAGGTGAGGGGCCGAGACAGCTCCCCTTTTCCCCATCGCCATCGGTCGGCTTTGGAACGGTGCCGTGTTCGCTAAGTAACTCATTCGCCCCGTCCCGGTACGTGCAGAGAGGCGGTGGGGCCTTCTCGAATGTGGTCGTCACCAACTTCTGCCCTTGGCATGGCCTTTCGCATGCCATCACTCGGGCGGGCGACGGTATCGCTACGAAGGTCGACGACTAATTCGCTGATGGTGCGAGGATAGCCGGCGTGGGTTTCCCGCAGGGCCTGACAGATGCCCGGGCCCTGGGGAGTTTCCCAACGGTCACACACCGTTAACGGTCCCGAAACACGCCAAGGTTAAGGTCGCCGCATGATCCGGTCCTCAGGTGGCCTCGGGGAGTAGTTTTGCCGATCCCCTCGTTTTCATTACCGGCGCTGGTCGAAGCCACCCAGAAGCCTTCTGCCGCCGGAGGACAGGAGCTAAGCCGGCTTGACGATGCCCTTAGGGATCCGGGCGCTTTCCGCATGGCTGAGCTGCCCATATCGCCTTCACTGGTCGAGGAAATGCACGAGGTGACGTGCACTTTCTTCGAGTTGCCCATCGACGTCAAGGCCGGCTATCGGTTCCCGGACGACCAGTACGTCGGCTGGTGCGGTGCTCAGTTCCTAAGCCAGTACGGTTCGGCCGACCGCAAGGAGATGTACCACATCGGCCCTCGCGTCGCGCCGACCCTACTGGCACATGGCAAGGACGGCTCGGTCCCCCCTATTGACGGGGACATTGTCGGCCGAGCGCTCGACAGCTGCAGGCTCTGGCCATCATCGCCGCCAGGTTTCATCGATACCTGGCACCGGTATTACGCCGGCATGCAGGAGGTAGCGGCGTCACTGGGTGACGTACTTGCAACCCTGCTTGGTATCGAGCGCGACGTGTGGTTCGACGTCATGCAGGGCAACTGGGCGGACCTCGCGGCTAATTATTACCCGCCCGTCTTCAGCGAAACTGACAGCGACGGCGCCGACAAGCCCGTTTACAATGCTCCACACAGCGACCTCACGGTGTTCACGGTCCTCCATCAAGACCAAAGCCGTTCGGGCGGCTTATCAGTGCAGAGAACGGACGCCACATGGGATGAGGTAGCCCCAGAACCTGGCACTTATGTTGTGAACGTTGGTGAGCTCCTGACTTATTTGAGCGGCGGACGTTGGCGAGCGGCCCCGCATCAGGTGACGGTGTCCCCGGACCCCGCTTTGGCTAGGTCGGTTCGTATTTCTGTCCCCTTCTTCTACCGCCCAAGCGACGAGCGGGTTGTGAAGTCGTTCGTAGACCCCGGCGTCGCTCCGATCCCTGTCGGCGAGTGGGTGCTCGAACGCAAACGCGGTGCCCGCGCCGCGCCAAGTTGAGCATCGTCGTAAGTATTTCGTGTACTAACTAATCCGCCGCGAGCTGGGAGGCTCGTGAACTTCTTGAAAGGGTGAAGCATATGGAAGGTGACCATCGTTTGTCCCGACGAAACTTCCTATACAGAGGTGGCCTGCTCGCCGCCGGCACAACCGTCGCACTCTCGTCCGGGGGCCTGCTGACAACCACCCCGGCTGGTGCGGCCGTAAAGCCGGCGGCGACCGGCCTAGATACGGTCAAGTTCCAACTGGGCTGGTTGAAGCTCGCACAGTTCGGAGGCCATTTCGTGGCCCTACAGAACGGGTATTTCGCCGACGAGGGGATCGACGCGCAGTTCCTGTCGGGCGGGAGTGGCATCGACGGGCTGACCCTTGTAGAGAGCGGCCAGGTAATGATGGCGGACGCCAACGGCTCGGATGTCCTCACGGCTGTCAGCAAAAACATCCCGCTGCAGTGCTTTGGGACCATCTACCAGAGTACTCCTAACGCTCTCATGTCTCTCGGCAAAGAACCGCTGACGACCCTCCAGTCCCTTAAGGGTAAAACGGTTGGCCTGCCCAACGGTGAGCAACAGTTGCTTTCGGCCATGCTCACGCGGGCCGGTGTGGAACCGAGCTCTGTGCACATCGTCACGGTCGGGACGGACCCCTCCGTTTTGACGTCCGGCACTGTGCAGGGGTACATCGGGTACGGCACCGAGCAAGGCCTCGACCTACAGAAGTCGGGTCACAACGTGAAGATCGTGTACTTCGACGAACTCGGCGACCCTGACTATGGGAACGCTTACTTCGCCCTCAGGAGCACCTTGAAGAACAAGGCGGACCTGGTCGCCCGCTGGATGAAGGCTGATCTCAAAGGATGGCAACAGTTTTGCAAGAACCCCAAGGCGGCGGCCAAACTGACCTGGGACCTTTACCACACCCAGACCCAAGCGGTCCTGGCGAACGAAGAGGCATCTGCCCAGGTCTCCGTCCCCCTTATCAATGGGGGCGCAGCCGCAAAGCACGGGCTCCTGTGGGTCGAAGCCCCGGCCTTCCAGGAAGTCTACGAGCTGTACAAGACGGCCGGGATCATTACAGGCAAAGTCGATATTAATAAGGTCTTTACGCAACAGTTCCTCATCGAAGCTGGTGACAAGGCCTAGCTGAGCGATGGCAGTGACCTCTTCGGTCCCGGGGGCAAACGCCGCTACCACGAACCAGATGGCAACAGGAAGTGGGGCGACAAGCGGCCGTTGGCGTGTTATCGGTGCAGTAGGCCAGGCGCCCGAGCGCGCCGGTACCAACGGTCATTTCGAACTATCGGTACGCGATGGCATCATCACCTCTCTCCAGCCAGCAGGTTCCGGCCGGCCGAGACCTGCGGTTGGCCAGGCGCGCCTTGTGCTCGCCCCCCTACTCGTAAACGCTCACGACCACGGTCGGGGCTTCGGCAACGTGCTTGCCGGCATCCCCGACGCACCTCTGGAAACATGGATCGCGTCTCTAGCCAGCCAAATGGGCACGACGACCCAGGAGGCGCTGGTAGGAGACGGTTGCCGAGTCATGCTCAGGTCGGGTGTAGGTGCCACGGTGATCTGCGTGAACCCTCTCGGGCGTGATACGGCGGCGGAGGTCCGGGCCGCCGCCAAGGCCGCGACCGAAGCCGGGGCCCGAGCCGCCGTCGTCTACCCCTTCGCCGACGCCATCGGCGAGCCTCTGGGCAGGGACCGCGATTTCGTCGGCTGGAGCCGCGGCGAGCTGTACCGCCATCTCGAGGCCTTCGAAGCGGTCACGGCGGCGGTCCAGAACCCGCTTATCGAGATGCAACTCGGCCCCGTGGGCCCCCAGTGGGTCAGCGAGGCCACCCTCGCCACCGTGGGCGCGCACGCCCGCCGTACGGGCCGAAGAGTCCACATGCACCTTCTCGAGTCGCCGGCGCAGCGGGCGTGGGCCGATAGAACCTACCCTGAGGGAGTTCTGAACTTCCTGGGCCGGAACGATTTAGTGGGCCCACATGTATGCTTCGCGCACGGGACCCACTTGCGGCCGGACGAAATCGCCGTCCTGGCCGCCGAAGGCTGTGTCTTGGCCGTCAACGCAAGCTCCAACCTGCGCCTCGCGTCAGGCATCCCTCCCATCGCCGATGCCCGGCAGTCGACCGTCCACCTTGGCGTCGGCCTCGACGGGCTGGCCCTGGGTGACGACGCTGATTACTGGAACGAGCTGCGCCTGGTCCGGGGCATCGCTCAGGCGCAGACCGGCCAAACTGCCCCTGCGGAGGCCTTTTTTGAGCGTGTCTGGCGGGGTGGTCATCGAGCCCTCGGGAATTGTGCGCCGGCGACCATTGAAGTCGGCAACCAGGCTGATTTCGTCCTCCTCGACGTCAGCGGCTACGACCACTTGGTGTCCCGTGAGGACTGGACGGTCGCGGATGTAGTTATAGCCGTCGGGCGTCCCGAGCGGGTGCGCGAAGTCTGGGTTGGCGGACGAAGGGCGTACATGCCGGCGGAAGCGGCGCCGAATTCCAAGGGCGCCGAGGTGGCGTCGTGATGGTGGCCCAGGTAGGCGGCCAGGCGCCCCGTGAGCTTAAGGTCCACATGACGCCAGCCCTGTCCCCGTCCGGTCCAGCCGAGGAACTATCCGGGGCAGGCTGCGACCTCCGTATAGAAGAGGTTTCCTTTGGCTACGGCGGCGGTCGCCGGCCGGTGGTGGCCGCCGTCGACCAGGTCGCGTTCGTAGTCCCCCACGGTGCACTGGCAGTGCTCGTGGGACCGTCCGGCTGCGGCAAGTCGACTCTCCTGCGGCTAGCGGCTGGACTGGTCCAACCCACGTTGGGCCGGATCATGTTCGGCGCGCTGACGCCTGATGAGTTACGCAAAAAACGCCGGATCGGTTTTGCGTTCCAGGACCCGGCTTTGATGTCGTGGCGGTCAGTACGACGTAATGTGGAGCTTCCGTTCGACCTGGCTAAATTACCCGTCGACGCGGCCTGGATCGACGAACTGCTCCAGATCGTGCGACTTTCGGACTGGGCCGACAGGCGTCCCCGCGAGCTGTCAGGAGGGATGCGCCAAAGGGTCTCGCTCGCCCGCGCTCTGGCTACAAGGCCCGACCTTCTCCTGCTCGACGAACCTTTCGGCGCGCTCGACGAGATAACGCGCTCTGAGCTGAACCTCGAGCTGCTTCGGATCCTGTCTACAACGCGCACAACTTGCCTGCTGGTCACGCACTCTGTCGAGGAGGCGGTACTGCTGGGCGACAGGATAGTGGTGCTCTCGGGCCGGCCCTGCCAGGTCAAGCTGGTCCACGACGTTACCGAAGCCCGGGAGGCCCGTGGTTCAAGCCGCGACACGGTCGAGTTCCTTGAACGCTGTCGCATCGTAAGGGCGGGGCTGGCTGCATGAGCGTCGCTTCAGGAACTCCTCTCGCTTTAGAGCCCGGCGACATACCCGTGAGCGGTGCGCCCCGAGCCAAACGTCACAACCTCAAGCTTGCTCGTGGTCATCTGCTCGCACCGCCCTTCGTCGTGCCCTTGCTAGCCATCTGCGCGGTCCCGGTGATTTGGGAGGTTGTGGCCAGCACTCATATCTTCGGTACTGCAGTTGTTAGCCCGGTGGCAACAATAAAGGAGATCCACAGTCATTGGTCGGTCCTGTGGTTGAACGCTCGCCCGACCCTGTACGCGACCCTCATCGGCGTCGGGGCCCTGCTCTGCATAACTGCGGTCGGAGCCCTCTTCGTGGCTCTGGTGCCCCATATATCGCCAGGCCTGGCCGCTATCTCCATCGTCATCGGGACGGTTCCCCTGATCGTGATGACGCCTATTCTGTCGCTGGTGATGCCGCGCGGGCGAGCCCTGGTGGCGACCATATGCGTGCTCGCCGGTCTCGTCCCGGTGGCAGCAATGTTGAGCGGAATGGCGAGAGTGAGCGAACGGGGCCGCGACGAGCTGGGGGCGGTGTACGCGACCTCACGCTTCCGGTGGTGGCGGTTTGTGGGTTTCTGGCAGACACTCCCGGTCCTCGATCTGGGGATACGGGCCATGATCCCTTACTGTTTCGTGGGCTCGATCGTAGCCGAATGGTCGGGGGCGTCAACGTCGTTCGGGCTCGGTGAAGTGATGACCAATGCCTTGTTCAGCTACGAGCCACCATTGCTCTGGGCCACCATCGCTCTGGCCGCCGTCGGTTCGCTTGGCCTGCTCGCTGTGGCCACCGTGCTCTTGGCGCCGCTTCGGTGGCGAGTGCGATGAACCGGCCACGAGGAAGCCTCAGTATTCTCGTCGTATTGTTCATCATGGTAGCGGTTTGGCAGGGTTACATACGGGTGTCACACGTACCTTCTTACGTGCTGCCGGCACCGTTGCAAACGGCCCGAGCCATCACCGCCAACCTCTCGCAGCTCGCCCACGGATCGCTCCTTACCGGCGAGGGCGCGGTGCTGGGGCTGGCTGGAGCCGTGATCTTGGCTATTTTGCTTGCCCTCACGATCATCCGCTGGCCATTTGCGAAGCACGCCATTCTGACGTACGCATTGCTGGTCAGAACGCTACCCATTGTCGGTGTGGTACCGATTGTGACCCTCGTGACCGGCCGCGGCCTGACAACGTCGGTCCTGTGCGTAATGATCATCACCGTTTTTTCTTTGCTCATCTCGGTTATCCATGGTTTTGAGTCGGTGCCGGCAGAGATCAGCGAACTGGGCGACCTTTACGCGACACCATTCCGCCGGCGGCTCACGGTGACGTTGCTACCCGGGGCCGCGGCCAGCTTGCTGTTAGGCCTGAGAGTGGCGGCCCCGCTCGCCGTTCTTGGCGCCCTTCTCGCCGAGTGGTTGGATGGTTTCAACGGCATCGGTCAGCTCATGATCACAGCCAACGCCGACCAGGAGGTCGAATTGTTGATGGCGGCGTGCGTTACCGCGGTCGCACTGAGCCTGGCCGCCTTCGCCCTCGTGGAGATCGCCGGGGCGCTGGCCGGCCGGCGTGGCTATATGGTCGACGATATGGGGGTGAGCGCGTCGAGCTGAGCCTGGAGATGAACGGTCTGGACACCACAGAAGGGGTAACTGCCAATGAACCTTAGGACTGCACCGGCGGACGCCGGAATAAGACTGCGAAATGATATCTATGTACGAGGGACGTGGGCGCCGAGTGCCTCGACAGACCGTTGCCAGGTGATCAACCCGGCCACAGAGGAGTTGATCGGTGAGGTACCGGCGGGTTGCGCAGCAGACGTTGACGGTGCCGTGCGGGCGGCCGGGGATGCGTTCGACTCGTGGGGGTCCATGACCGCTCAGGACCGGGCGGCAATGTTCGCCGGGCTGGGCGACCTCATCGACAAAGCCAGCGACGAACTGATCGAGCTAATCGTCGCCGAAACCGGCGTAACCGTCACGTGGGCACGAGATGTGCATGTAGGCCGGCTCGCCGCTAACGTCGGGAACCTCCTGAAGCTCGCTCACCAGATGCCGCCCAACGAATGGGTCGGCCAGTCGCTGGTAGTGCGGGAGCCGGCCGGCGTCGTGGGAAGTATTAGTCCCTGGAACTACCCGCTCGGCTTTTTCACCAAAGTGGTGCCGGCTCTCATCGCTGGCTGCACCGTGGTAGCCAAGCCTTCAGAGGTGGCCCCGTTCAGCGTTTACAAGCTCACTGAGCTCATCTCCACTTTGCCTCTCCCTCCGGGAGTGTTCAACGTCGTTATGGGGACGGGCGCAAACGCCGGGGCCCCGCTGGCCGCACACCCCGGCGTAGACGTCTTGACCTTTACCGGGTCGGTGCGCACGGGCCAGAAAATCCTGGCTGCCATCGCGGACAACATCACCCGGCCGGTACTCGAACTCGGAGGGAAATCGGCCGCCATCGTGCTGCCCGGAGCTCAGTTCGAACGAGCCGTGCGAGGGACGCTGTGGAACTGCTACATGAACAACGGCCAGGTTTGCGGCGCTCAAACCCGCCTCCTAGTCCCGAGAGGCCGCCTTGGCGAGGCGGCTGAGATCGCCGCTGATGCGGCGGGCGGGTACGTCCTGGGCGACCCGAAAGACCCCGCTGCAGCGCTGGGGCCGGTGGTGAACGCGTCGCAATACGAGAGGGTGCTGGGGTTCATACACTCGGCCATTGACCAGGGTGCAGCGCTGGTTTGTGGCGGGCCCGAACGTCCGGCCGGGTTCGACCGGGGGTATTTCGTCGCCGCGACCGTGTTCGCAGACGTTTTACCCCATATGACGATCGCGCAGCAAGAGATCTTCGGGCCTGTACTGGCGATCCTCGGCTACGAAGACGAGGACGACGCGGTGCAGATCGCCAATGGCACTCAGTACGGGTTATCCGGAGCGGTCTGGGCCGAGACCGACGAGAAGGCCGTATGCGTCGCCCGCCGGTTACGGACCGGACAGGTCCAGATCAATTCAGGAGTTTTCAACGGGACCGCACCGTTCGGCGGCTTCAAGAAATCGGGGATCGGCCGGGAGAGCGGTGTTTACGGGCTGTTGGAATACTCGGAGGTCAAGTCGATGCAGATCCCTTCCGGCTCGCCGCTCATGACTGGCGCTTGATGCGTTATGACCTGGTGGTCCGGGGCGGCCTTGTAGCGTCGCACGAGTCTTCGGCGTTCATCGAGCTCGGAATAACGAACGGGCGCGTCGTCGCCGTTGGCGAGGATCTCGGCCAGGGCGATGAGGAAATCGACGCGCACGGACTAGCCGTGATACCCGGTCTTGTCGACGCCCACGTCCATTTGCGTGACCCAGGGATGACGCAAAAAGAAGACTTCGGCTCTGGCACCCGGGCCGCCGCCGCCGCCGGCGTTACGACCGTAATAGACATGCCCAATACAGTCCCGCCGGTGGCGACGAGCGACATCTTCACAGCCAAGCTCCGTCGTGTACAGGCCAGCGCCCATGTCGACTTCGGCCTGTACGGGATGCTCGGTCAGGACAACGGCCAGGAAATCGCCAAGATGGCTGCCCTCGGAGCGCTCGGCCTCAAGCTCTTCATGGGCCAGACCACCGGCGACAACCCTTGTCCAGACGACGCTGCCATCTATGCCGGGTTGCGCCGGGCAAAAGAAGCGGGGCTGGTGGTCGGGGTGCACGCGGAGAACGACAAGCTATTGCGTTTCCTGGCTACGGAGCTGCGTGAATCGGGGCGCACCGACCCGATGGCTCACCTCGAGTCCAGGCCGTCGTTTGTGGAGGAGGAGGCGGTCGGTCGCATCCTGACGCTGGCCCGCGCCGCCGGGGTGCAGCTTCATATCCACCACCTTTCTACTTCCGCCGGCCTCGAGCTATTGAAGGCAGCCCGCTCTAACGGCCAAGACGTGACCTGTGAAGTCCTGATCGCGCACCTCGTGTTAGATGACAGCGCTTACGGAAGATACGGGAACCTCATCAAGCTCAACCCGCCCATCCGTCCTGCCTCGGATGTGGCTGCTCTGTGGCAGGGCGTAGCGCGGGGCCAGATCGACGTGCTGGCGACCGACCACGCCCCTCACACGGTCGAAGAGCAAAGTGCGAGCAACGTCTGGAGAGCGCCCAGCGGGTTCATTGGCCTGGAGACGTTCCTCCCCTTGATGATGACAGCTGTGGCGGACGGGCGCCTGACGCTCGAACAGGTCGTCCGGTTGGCCTCGAAAACGCCTGCCTCGATATGGAAGATCGACGATCGCAAGGGGTACCTCGGGGTGGGCGCTGACGCCGACTTCAACCTCCTCGACCTCAATGCTGAAGGAATGGTGCGGTCCGAGCATTTGCACTCCCGCAACCCCGTCAGCCCATACGACGGCTGGCTCACGAAGGGAGCCGTCCGCGCCACCTACCTTCGCGGCTCTCTGATCGCCAAGGACGGTGAGCCGCTTGGCGACCCGACCGGTGCCTTCGTCACCTCTGTCGCTCACCGCCGCGCCCAGCTAGGGGCACCGCGGCATTGAGCGCGCCCGTACCCGCGATAATCCGCGACGGGGCCCTGCGGTTCTTGAGCGCCGAGGTCGAAAACCCGGACGCGCAAAACGCGGCTCCTGTGTTCGGGAAGCTCGCTGCCGGCCGTCTGGTCTCCAATAACGAAGGCCAGCACGTCGTCATTGCGGCGATCGGGACGACTGCGCCCAAGGCCGTACGGGGCGAACTGCTGGCTAGTGCAATCGTCGAGCGGGGTTTCTACCTCGCATCAGCGAGTGCTTTGTCCTCGCCAGAAGAGCTGTTCAAAGACACGGCCTGGCACCTCGGGGTGGTGCTCAGCCCCTGGAAACAGGAGGTCGGCAAGCGATGCGACGTGCTTGCGTCCAGCGCGCTCACCACCGGCGTGGTCGACACCGTGTTGCGGAGCCCACTCGGCATCGTCGGTTTCAATACGAACACCTGGGCGGCGATGACCGCCCTCGAAGTACTCGCCGCCACCACCAGCCCGCGCCGGCTGCTTCTTCTTGGCTCAGGGGCTTCCGCCCGGTCGGTGGCACTGTCCGTAGGGCGGAAGTGGCCCGGGTGCGACCTCGTCATCGCCGCTCGGTCCAGAGGGGCGGCTCGAGCGGTAGCCGACAACCTCGGTGGCCAGTTGCTCGAGGATATCGGCGAGGGCGCGGCGACAGATCTCACATGGGACGTCGTGGTCAATACCACGACGTGGGGAGAAACGGAGACTTCGGAAGCTGAGCCGTTCGGGATTGACTTAGCCGGGGTTTTTCTCCCGGGAGGTAGGCTGTTCGATCTCAATAACCGCATAAGCGGCCTCCAGCTCCAGGCCTTGGCCGCCGGCTGCGCCGTCATCTCGGGGAGCGTGATGCAGCGGGTCACAAATGCGTGCCGCGCCGCGCTACTCCCTTACGCCGGCAACCTTTCGACACCATGCAACTGAGCAAGTACGAAGTTGAAAAGCTCATGGTGTCTCTAGCAGCCATGGTCGCACGGGACAGGCTGGCGAGAGGCTTGAGGCTGAATTACCCGGAAACGGTGGCCATTCTTTCCAGTTTCGTAATGGAGGGTGCTCGGGACGGCCGGAGCGTGGGCGACCTGATGGCCGCCGGGCGCCAGGTGCTGTCCCGCTACCAGCTGATGGAAGGGGTGGCGGAAATGATCGACCAGGTCCAGGTCGAGGCGACGTTCCCTGACGGCACCAAACTGGTCACGCTGCACCAGCCGGTCCCGTGACCCGGGTAGCGCCATGAAACCGGGAGAGATTGTGTACGCGGAGGGCCTCGTAAGCCTCTTGGACGGCCGGGCCGTCACCGTCCTCCGGGTCGAGAACAGAGGTGACCGCCCGGTCCAGGTGGGCTCGCACTATCACTTTGCCGAGGTGAACCTGGCCCTCGATTTCGACCGGGTCGCGGCTCGGGGTCAGAGGTTGGCAGTAGCGGCCGGAACGAGCGTCCGCTTCGAGCCTGGGATCGCTGTCGACATCGAGCTCGTCCCGTTCGGTGGCGCCCGTTACGTAGCTGGCTTCAGGGGCGAGGTGGCAGGGTCGTTGGATGCCTGAGCTGTCGCGCCAGCGCTACGCCGCCCTCTACGGGCCTACCACGGGCGACCGGGTCCGCTTGGCCGACACCGACCTTTTCATCGAGATAACCGAGGATCTGTGCGGAGGACCGGGACGAGCAGGCGACGAAGTGGTTTTCGGCGGGGGCAAGGTGGTGCGAGAGTCTATGGGCCAGGGCCGCGCCACCCGAGCCGACGGAGCTCCCGACCTGGTGATAACGGGCGCCATAATCCTTGACTATTCGGGGGTCATAAAGGCTGACGTAGGCGTGCGCGATGGCCGGATCGCCGCCATCGGCAAAGCCGGCAACCCCGACATCATGGACCGCGTCACCCCTGGCCTCGTGATCGGTCCTTCCACCGAAATAATCTCCGGTAACGGCAAGATAGTGACAGCAGGCGCCATCGATTGTCACGTGCACCTCATCTGCCCAGAGATCCTCGAGGTTTCTCTCGCTTCGGGCGTGACGACCATCATCGGTGGTGGGACGGGACCGGCGGAGGGGACCCGGGCCACGACCGTGACCCCGGGGGCGTGGAACCTGGCCCGAATGATCGCCGCGCTCGACTCCTGGCCCATCAACATCGCGTTGCTGGGCAAAGGGAACACCGTCTCCGAAGAGGGTTTGTGGGAACAGCTGCGGGGCGGGGCGGCCGGTTTCAAGCTGCATGAGGACTGGGGGTCGACGCCGGCGGCGATCGATGCCTGCTTGAATGTTTGTGATGCTGCCGGCGTGCAAGCCGCCATC
Source organism: uncultured Acidimicrobiaceae bacterium (assembly GCA_963750465.1). Classification (GTDB taxonomy): domain Bacteria; phylum Actinomycetota; class Acidimicrobiia; order Acidimicrobiales; family Palsa-688; genus Fen-671. Next base: position 22,171 of record CAVVRE010000034.1, on the reverse strand, counting down.
CACACCGACACCCTTAACGAGGCTGGCTTTCTCGAGTCGACCATCGCCGCGGTGGCTGGCAGGACGATCCACGCGTACCACACCGAGGGCGCTGGCGGGGGGCACGCGCCCGACATAATCCGGGTCGCTGGCGAGCCCAACTTCCTGCCGTCCTCGACCAACCCGACGCGGCCCCACACGGTGAACACGATCGACGAACACCTTGACATGCTGATGGTCTGCCATCACCTCAACCCGGCCGTACCGGAAGACCTGGCCTTTGCCGAAAGCCGGATCCGGCCGTCTACGATCGCGGCAGAGGACCTGCTGCACGACATCGGGGCCATCTCCATGATCGGTTCGGACTCCCAGGCCATGGGCCGGGCGGGCGAGGTAGTGCTTCGGACCTGGCAAACTGCCCATGTCGGAAAGCGGCGGTGGGGCTTCTTGTCTGGGGACGGCCCCGCTGACAATGGCCGCGCTCGCCGTTATGTAGCCAAGTACACGATCTGCCCCGCTGTTGCCCACGGCCTGGACGGCGAGGTCGGCTCGGTGGAGGTGGGCAAACGCGCCGACCTGGTACTCTACGATCCGGCTTTCTTCGGTGTCCGGCCATCTCTGGTAATAAAGGGTGGGTTTATTGCGTACGCACAAGTAGGCGATGCCAATGCTTCGATCCCTACGCCCGAACCCGTGCTGGCCCGGCCAATGTTCGGTGCCAGCCCGGCTGTGGCCGCCAGTTCATCGTTGGCGTTTGTCGCCCTAGCGGCAATCGAAGGAGGCCTGGCTGCCGACGTAGAAGCCAAGCGGGAATTTGTCCCTGTCCGCAGCACCCGCGCGCTGACGAAGGCGGACATGCCTCTTAATGATTACCTACCGAGAATTGAGGTTGAACCGGACAGTTTCGCCGTCTGGGTCGACGGCGAACTAGTGACGGAAGAGCCGGCTGCCGAGCTTCCCATGGCGCAGCGGTACTTTCTTTTCTAACAGGAGGACTATTGGTAAGCCAAGCGTCCAGCGTGCTGCTGATCCTGGCGGACGGCCGGTTCCCGGCGGGCGGGCACGCCCATTCAGGCGGCCTCGAACAAGCCGTTATGTCGGGCCGCGTCCGCGATGTGGAGGACCTGTTTACCTACCTCGTCGGACGGCTTGTCACCATGGGCCGGACCGATGCGGCACTCGCGGCGCTCTGCTGGTCCGCCGCACCATCTGCAGACGACGTGTCGGTGGTCCAGGCCGAAGCCGTGGCCCGTGCCCCCTCGCCTGCGCTGCGGGAGGCGAGCATGGCACAAGGGCGAAGCTTGTTGCGAGCAGCAGCGGCCGTGTGGCCTGAGGCGAAGCTTGGCTGGCCGCCCGAGCTGGCTGCCCCGTGGGCGCAAGGCCCGATGTACCCGGTGGCCCTAGGTGCAGTAGGCAAGGGCGCTGGGCTAGGCCTCGAAGAGGTGGCTCTGGTCGCCGCGCAGAGCGCGGTGAGCGGGTCGGCGTGGGCCTCCACCCGGCTCCTTGGGTTAGACCCATTTGCGGTTGCCCAATGCCTCGTCCGACTCGCTCAAGAAGTGGAGGACGTGGCGGCAGCGGCCGTCAGGTCGGCTCGGGACGCTCACAACCTGGCCCGCGCCGCGGCCGCATTACCGGCTCATTCTGCACCTCTTATCGAGATAGGAGCGGAAATTCACCAGCTCGAGGAGGTGTGTCTGTTTGCTTCCTGACAAACCTTTTCGAGTTGGCGTGGGCGGTCCTGTCGGCAGCGGCAAAACGGCGCTCGTGGCCGCGCTGTGCCGTTCGCTCACGCCCCGCTTGTCCGTCGGCGTAGTGACCAACGACATATACACCACAGAAGACGCCAAGATCCTGTTGCGCGAAGCAGTGCTCCCACCCGAGCGCGTCGTGGCTGTCCAGACCGGTTGCTGCCCCCACACCGCAATTCGGGACGACATCTCCGCCAACCTGGAGGCCGTCGAATCGCTGCAGCTGGTTCACCCCGATCTGGATTTAGTCCTCATTGAGTCCGGCGGGGACAACTTGACCGCGACGTTCAGTTACGGTCTGGTACACGCACAGATCTTCGTTATCGACGTCGCCGGCGGGGACAAGGTCCCACGAAAAGGCGGGCCCGGGATCACGCTTTCTGACCTCCTGGTCGTCAACAAGACAGACCTGGCGCCGCTGGTCGGGGCCGACCTGGAGGCGATGCGCCGCGACACTGAGCTGGCCCGCCACGAGCGCCCCTTTTTCTTCGTCAGCCTCGTTGCCGACCGGTTCGCCCGACCGGTCACAACCTGGCTCGAGTGCCAGCTTGCTGGCGGCTAATAGCCTAGATGGCACAGTGCGTTCTCGAGCAGAACTAACAGCTGCGGCACCATACGCCCGGAGCCAGCCCATCATTGCAAACAGAACGCCCGCGGTCTTCTCTCCAGCTTCGGGCTGTCGCCTGACGTGGCTCCGGGAAGCACCGCCGGTTTCGTTCCGCCCCACCCCGGAAGCTGTTTACCTGGTGACGACTGCGGCCTTCCCGGTAGGAGACGATGAACTGTCTATCAGGGTGCTTGTCGAAGACGGCGCCGCCCTGGTGGTCCGCTCGACGGCGTCGACGGTCGCCTGGGCCTCCACTGGCTCCTCCTTGGAGGTTGACGCTACGGTGCAGCCCGGCGGGTCGCTCGACTGGCAGCTCCAACCTCTGATCGCTTCAAAAAAGTGCCGGTTCTCCCAACATTCCCGCATCAATCTGAGCGAGGACGCCTCGTTGCGCTGGGCCGACGAGGTTGTCCTCGGCCGCAGCGCAGAAGAGCCTGGTTGGCTCCACCTGGGCCTCGATATAACCGTGGACGGGGCACCCTTGCTTCGCCACCAGCTAGAGCTCGGGCCGGGGCCCCGGCCTGGGACGGCCCGGCCGTACTCGGGCCTAACCGTGCCGTGGGGATAGTGGTCGTGGCTGGGCAACAGCCAGCCCGGATCGGTCCCCGCCCGTCACGCCGTGTTGCAGGCGAGGGTTGGGCCGTGATGCGCCTCGAGGGGCCGGGCCTGCTCGTCTCCGCCGTTGGGCGCGATCTTGTCTCTATGCGGCGCGCCATGGCCGAGGGGCTGGACGCTCTTTCGTAGGACAAAGGCTCCACCACCTTGATAACGACCCATCAGTGCTTGCCGACCTTGCGACCCCTGACGAACCCAAGTTCCAGTCGCAGTCGCCGCGGCGCGATCTTTCTCGAAGCTCACCGCGACTGTGGCGTAGATAGTAATTCGCCGGCCCTACTGAGGTCACTGTGCCTCCCTCGGCTGGCTCTCCGTCGGACACGTGAAGATTCGGTTAACCCGGGCCCACCCCGTGGCACGGACGCCGGGTGTTTATATGCTGGCTGGAGTGACCAGCGACGCACTCCGGGGCTACTGGCATCCGGTCGACTGGTCAAGCGCGATCGGGGCCGCGCCGAAGCGCACTGTCCTGCTCGACACCGCAGTTGTCGTGTGGCGTGACGGGGCCGGCACCGCGCACGCTTTCCGGGATCTCTGCATGCACCGCGGCACAGCGCTGTCGCTGGGCTCAGTGGAGGACGACTGCCTGGTGTGCCCCTACCATGGCTGGTCCTACGCTTCCGACGGCCGGTGCGTCAAGATCCCGCAGCTGGCCGAGGGGCTCCCCATACCGGAACGGGTTCGGGCCGTCGGCTACCACTGCGAGGAGCGCTACGGGCTGGTCTGGGTGTGCCTGGGCGAGCCGGTGACGGGCATCCCCGACTTCCCGGAGTGGGGCGACGAGCGGTACCGGCACGTCCCTTGCGCGGCCTACACGTGGCAGACTTCGGCGCCCCGCATGGTCGAGAACTTCACCGACTTCGGGCACCTCGGCTACCTCCATGACGGGCTGCTCGGGACCAGGGACAACCTGGTGGTCCCCTCCCACCGGGTGAGGCGCGCCGGGTACGAATTGCACTACGAGCTGTCTATGCAGGTGCCCAACACCAACGACCGCTGGGCGGTCACTGACCTGGACGGCGAGCGGGGCATGCAACGCAACCTATACGTCCTCAGCCTCCCGCACGTCATCTGGCTACAGTGCACCTACCTCAGTACGGGGCGTCACCGGACCCTGTTCTTCGCCGCCCAGCCCCACAGCGTCACCAGTTCCACCGGTTACTGCTACCAGTCGAGAGACTTCGACCTCGACGGAGCCGATCAGCCCTACGCCGACTTCCAGGAGTTCCTGGCCGAGCAGGACCGCGTCGTGGTGGAGAGCCAGCGTCCCGAGGAGCTGCCGCTGGACCTGTCCGCCGAGCTCCATCTCGGCTTCGACCGGGTGGCGATCGCCTACCGGCGAGCGCTGGCCGACATCGGGATAGAGGACGCGTATGAGGCCAGCCCGCTGGATGTGGCCGATGAAGTAGACATCGCCGAGGTAGGCCGGTGACCGGGCGCCGGTCGCTGAGGTGAGCGGGGCGATCACCAACACCTCAACCGAACTGCGCCGGTGGTGGCACCCGGTGGCCCGGGCGGGGGAGCTGGGCGACGAGCCCATACGGGTGGACCTGCTCGGCATGGCGTGGGCGGTGGCCCGCACTGCCTCGGGGTTGACCGCTCTCCTCGACGTTTGTCCTCACCGCCGGGCGCCTTTGTCAGCCGGGAGCGTCGTCGACGATCACCTAGTGTGCGCCTACCACGGCTGGCATTTCGGGGCCGACGGAGCGTGCGCCCTAGTCCCCGCGCTCGGCCCCGACGGCCGCATCCCCACCATGGCGCGAGCCACCGCGGCGTGGGCGGTCACGGAGCGCTACGGGCTGATATGGCTGGCACCGGAAGAGCCCACCTGCCCCATCATCGACCTGCCCGATTGGGGCGACCCGACGCGGTCGCAGGTCGACATGGACGTCTACCGGGGTCGCTACGGAGCCGCCTTGCTGATCGACAACCAGCTCGACGTGGGCCACTTCCCGTTCCTTCACGCCGGCACTTTCGGGTCACCCGACGGCGAGGTCGTCCCACCGGCCAATCTCGAACGCGAACAGTGGGGATTCACAGTGAGGATGAGGATCCCCATACGCGCCGGCAACGACTCTGCTGCACGGCGAGGCGAGCGATCCCTCACTCAATACCGGGATATGGCCTACCGGTACCTCGCCCCCTACAGCCTCCAGTTGCGGCTCGACTACCCCGTTATGGGCGGGTCCACTCTCATCTGGTTCTTCGTCCAGCCCGAGACCGAGGACCGCTGCAGCCTCTACACCACGCTGTCGTTCCAGCAGCCAGGTGGGTTCACCGAGCCGGAGCTACACGACCGGCTCAAGTTCGAATACGAGATCCTGGGCGAGGACATGGACTTACAGGCCCGCTTCGACGATATCGCCCTCCCCCTCGACCCCGGCGCCGAGACCCATACCAAAGCCGACAAAGCCAGCATCGAATACCGCCGCATCCTTCGCGACATCCTCGCCCAGGGCGCATAACGACCTAGGGCAGGTTGTCCGGCTCGCGTGTCAACGGCATGGCCCCGTCTCAACTGACTGAGCCAAGCCGTCGACGATCGCTTCGTACCCATCGGTTGCGAGCAAGCGGTACCACGCCGCCGTCGCCTCCGGATCTTGTCCGTGGACCATTTCGGCCCGCCGGCGAGACCGGCGCATGATCGCTGCGGTGTGAGGAACCCGCTCCGCCTGGTAGCGCTCGAGAGCGTCGCCGATGCAGCGATTGGTCGCCGTGAGGTGATGACCAAGCACCCAGGCATCCTCCATCGCCTGGCAGGCCCCCTGGCCTAGATCGGGGGCCATAGAGTGGGCCGCATCGCCAAGGAGCACTACCTTGTCCCGTCGCCAGACTGGAAGCTCGGCGATGTCGTGAATGGGGGCCCGGGTTACCGTGGTCGGGTCGAGACGTTCTATGAGCCGTTGGACGGGAGCGGCCCATCCGGCGAACGCACTGCCGAGCACTTCCTTTGTCTCGCCGAGGCCCTCGACGGCATTGGTGGGCAGCGGGATATCGAAGAACCAATAGCAACGGCCCGAACCTACGGGCATCACCGATGCCCGCTTGCCCCCGCCTACAAAAGTCAGCCAGGTGCCTGGGGGCGCCACGTCGGAACTCTCGGTCACCAGCCCGTTCCAGTTGACATACCCGACGTAACGGCGCGCCACGTGGCGTCCGACAACATGGTCACGGAGCGAGGAGTGGGTGCCGTCAGCGGCGACGACAAGGTCCGCCTCGACGCTGGCTCCCCCCTCGGTCGAAACCGTTACACCGCGGTCGTGTTCCTCGACTGAGCTGACTCGGGCCCCGAGTGAGATGGTGTCTCTGCCCACGGCGTCGAGCATGAGCTCCTGAAGCCTCGTGCGCTCGATGGGGTACGCCCGCTCCCCGACACGGTCATATAACGGCGCCAGGGAAAAGTCAATCAACGTTTGGCCGTCGCTGTCGGCGTAGGCCATGCGGTCCATCCGCCCAGCGAGCTCGGCCACACGAGGGCCGAGCCCGAGCAGGTTGAGCACCTTGACCCCGTTCGGCCACAGCGAGATCCCCGCCCCGCTGGGGCGCAGTTTGCGAGCCTGCTCGAGGATGAAGGGGTCGTGGCCGAAGCGTCGCAGAGTCAGCGCGGCGCTAAGCCCGCCGATTCCCCCACCCACGATTGCGACACGAAGTCCATGCACCGTTCCAGTTTTGCTGACCGCACCACTCTGCTCGCCACATGAGCAGAACAGAAAGCATCGCCGGCCCGGGATCCGTGGCAGGGCCAGTGGGTCATAGTGTGCTTGACCGTAAGCGGGCGAGACGGTCCCGGGCGATGGCTACGAGCGCCGTGGTGCCGGCCGCCAGCTCGGTCGACCGGTCCCGGCGCAGCCGGGTTTCGAGGATGGGGACGATGTCGGCCTTGGACCGACCGGCAACCCACTCGACGAAGGCGAACCCAAAGCGAGCCTCGTAGGCATTGTTCAACTCCTCGAGCCGGTTGGTGACAGCCTCCGGCGTAGCCGAGATGCCCCCCTGGTCTCTCCAGGACTGGGCGCTTCGCTGTGCCAGCACCTCCGGCGGTGTCCCGATGCGCGGGTGGGCCGCCAGGAGGGCAGCGCGGGCGTCGTCATCCATCGACTCGATAACCGTTGCCGCTAACGCAACCGCATCGTCCCAGGTGTCGACGTAACGGCCAACCAAAGCATCTGCAAGGGGGCCGGCGTCCTCCCACAGCGGCGACAGAGCCTTGAGAAGAGCCGGACGATCGAGACTACCAAGGATCTCGGGTGGCACGAGCCCGGAGACAGCTGCGTCAGACACCAAGGTAGACAACCGCTGACGAACGCGACGCCAGTAGCGGCACGTGATAGTGCCGATCGGCGACCAGCTCGACCGTGGCGGCCACGGCGCGCAAGAAGCGACCACCGGCTTCCCAGTCGATGCGATAGCTGCCGGGTACGAGGCCGGAGGCAAGTTCTGTGATCCGCCCATCGGGACCGGTAGCTCCCGAGCCCACGACCTCACCGACTTGATCGGTGACGGTGACCCGAACTCCGACAAGTGCCAGACCAGCATCGGCGTCAAGCACATGGGTGGAGAGCGTGATCACGAGAGGGGTCTAATGCCGGCGATGGTCCTCACCCAAATCACGCTAGGCGACGCTCGGCCGTACGATCGCTCCATCCGGCCGGGCCAGCCTCGATAACCCTCCATTCACATAAGGGAAACGGTTCGGAAACCACGCGTAGTTAGCTTCTTCGCATGACGCCAGACCCGGGTTCTACACCAGACGTGCTCACCAGGCGCTCTCTCCTTGGAGCTGGCCTCAAGCTGGCCGGAGGGGCGGCGCTCTTGGGCAGCGTCGGCTCGGTCGCCGGCGCCCTGTTGGGCGGAGCTCAGGGCGCCGCGGGGGCAGCCTTGAGTGATATCTCGTTCCAATTGGGCTGGCTCACCAATACTGAGTTCGCCGGCAGCTACTTGGCCAGCACCAACGGTTACTACAGCAAGGCCGGGCTGTCCGTGAAGATCCTGCCCGGCGAAGGCGTCGACGTAGAGGGCATCGTGGGCGCCGGCAAGGCTTTGGTGGGCGACTCCAACGCCGACACTTGCTCTGCCGCGGTGGCACAGGGAGCCGACCTCAAGATCATTGGGGCCAAGTACCAGCACAACCCCTTCTGCATGATCAGCTCGGCCAAAACCCCCATCAAGACGCCCAAGGAGCTGATTGGCAAAAGGGTCGGCGTCAACGCTTACAACTTCACGGGCTGGTCGACTTTCCTGGCCGTGAACGGGATATCCCCATCGCAGGTAAAGACGGTCAACGAAGGCTATACGGCTGGGCCTGAGGCCGTGTCGGAGGGTCGCGTCGACGCCTGGATGGGTTTCATCACCAATGAGCCAATCGTCCTCGAACTGTCGGGCTTCCCGGTGTACTCGTTCCTGCTAGCGGAGTTCGGCTACGAGGTCTATGCCGACATATACGAGACGACATCAACCGCCATCGCCCAAAACAAGGACGAACTGGTCGAGTTCCTACGGGCCGAGCGCAAAGGCTGGGAAGCGGATCTGGCCAACCCGTCGGCAGGGCTGAGCCTCACCATGTCGCTCTATGGCAAGAAGATCGGCCTCTCCGAAAAGCAACAAGGCCTCGAGAACAGCGCCCAATTGCCGCTAATAAAAACACAATATACGGAAAAGAACGGCCTGTTCGCTATGAACCCTGAAGACATCGCCAAGAATATTGCCACGCTGAAGTTCGCCAGCTCGAAAAAGATCGGCAATTACTATACGAAACCAGATCTGTTCGACGACACTATCTTGAAAGCGCTCTAGCGCTGGCAAGCTCGTCGTCACCCAGCCCAGTTGGCGTGGTTAGCCGTCCTGCCCGGGTGGCTACCATCCAGCTATGACCGTGGTCGACCGCGACGGCCCTGGCACAGCCGGGTCATTGGATGCCCCGGCAGCCCTGGGTGACCGGACCGGGACAACCACGCCTAGCGCACCTAGCGCCGGCGCCTGTCCCGGCGCTGAGAGGTCAGCTGACGGGATTGCTATTGTCGGGCTGCGCAAGGACTTCCGCATCCGACGCACGACGCTGTCCGCGCTCGACGGTGTCGACCTGGATGCTGACCGAGGCTCTTTTGTGGCCCTGCTCGGGCCCTCAGGCTGTGGCAAATCGACAGTTCTCCGCATCCTCGCCGACCTCGAAGACCCAACCGCGGGCAGCGTGCTCGTCCACGGTCAGACCCCACGCGCCATCCGGGCCGCCCACCGCCTTGGCATCGCCTTCCAGGACGCCGCCCTTTTGCCTTGGCGTTCCGTCGTAGCGAACATCCGGCTGCCGCTGGAGATCAGTGGCTTGAAAGTCCCTAACTCTGCCATCGTGGACCTGATTTCTCTCGTCGGCCTCAAAGGGTTTGAGCGGGCCCGGCCGGCGCAACTCTCGGGCGGGATGCGCCAGCGCGTTGCCATCGCCCGCGCGCTGGTCGTAGAGCCCGAAATCCTCCTGCTCGACGAGCCCTTTGGCGCACTCGACGAGATGACCCGGCAGCGCCTCAACATCGAGCTCTTGCGCATTTGGGCTGAGCGAGCAGCAACCACTCTGCTCGTCACTCATTCGATCAGTGAGGCCGTTTTCCTGGCTGACGCCGTGGCCGTCATGTCAGCCAGGCCAGGCCGCATGCGCGCTGTAGTCGAGGTTGCCCTGCCCCGACCGCGGACGCCGGACATGGCCCGGACGCCCGAGTTCCACGCCCACTGCGACGAACTGAGCGACCTGCTCTTCCACGACGGGGTACCGCCGAGTGGCGACGACGTCCTTGACGGCGGCCCTCGTCACCACGACGCACGCGGGGACGAGCTCTGAGGACACAAACTTTGCGCCGGAACGGGAGGGAAAGTAGGGCCGAGGCCTCGTCCCGTCCCTCATCGGCGGCCCGGGCGGCGCTGTTGGCTGGCTCGGCATGGAGCGGGGGGTTGATGGGGGCCGCTGCGCTATTTGGCATTTGGGCCCTACTGGCGTACACCGTGTTCGGGCATAACCACCTGGTTCCCCCGCCCCAGGAAGTCCTGGTCACTGTCTTCCACGACCCCGGTTTTGAGATGTGGCCCAACCTGGTCTCCACGCTCAGCGAGGCGGCCAGGGGCTTCCTGTGGGGCAACCTGGTGGCCATTGGCCTGGCCCTGGCCTTCGTCCAGCTGCCCATTCTCGAAAAAGGGCTGCTCAAGGTGGTGCTGGCCACTTACTGCATGCCCATCATCGCCATCGGCCCGGTCCTGGAGATAGTTCTCTCCGGGACAGCCCCGCAGGCTACGCTGGCGGGCCTCTCAGTCGTGTTCACTACGCTCATCGGTTGCCTCGTCGGGCTCCGGAGCGCGGACCCGATAAGCCTGGACCTCGTGCGGGTCTACGGAGGAGGTCGGTGGCGGCAGCTGACCAAAGTACGGGTCCGGTCAGCACTCCCGGCCGCCTTCGCTGGCCTGGCCATTTCGGGCCCAGCCGCCGTCCTTGGAGCCATCGTGGGCGAGTACCTTGGTGCCTCTCAGGGGTTGGGCGTGGCCTTGATCACCGCCAACGAGGACCTCAACTCTCGTCGAGCCTTCGCCATCGCGCTGGTGGCCACGGCGGTAGCCGGTGCCGCTTACCTGGCCGTGTCCCTTGTCGGCCGCCTTCTCGCGCCCTGGGCCCCCGGGCACCGGAGCGGGCGTTGACGCGCGGCCAAGGGCAGTGGCCATGATTGGCCGGCTGGGGCGCACCGTGGCGGTGAGTGCCCTGACCTTGGCCGTGATGTGCGGCCTTTGGGAAGGAGCCATTGTTGCGTTCAACCTCAGTTCCTTTGTGGCCAAGGGGCCGGTGGCCGTTTTCGATTATTTGGTGACAGTGCCAAGCGCGGCGGCGGACCGGTCGGATCTACTGTCGGCCCTATGGATAACGCTGCGTGACGCCGCTTTCGGCTATGTGGGCGGGACCGTCATAGCTATTGCCGTCGCCGTCGCTGTTGTCTGGCGCAAAGACGTCGCCCAGACCCTCATGCCCGTGGCCATCGCGTTGCGCTCAGTACCTTTGGTGGCGATGGTGCCGATCCTCACCCTTGTCCTCGGCCAGGGCCTACTTTCCGTCGTCGTCATCGCCGGGATCGTGACCTTCTTCCCCACCTTGGTCAACGTGGCAGAAGGGCTCCGCTCGGCGCCGGCAACGGCGTTCGACCTATTTGCTGCCTACGGTGCCACAGACTTCGAGATCCTCCGCAAAGCCAGGTTGCCCTACGCGTTACCAGCCATCTTCGCGTCAGCGCGGATCGCCGCGCCGGGAGCGCTGCTCGGGGCCATCCTGGCCGAGTGGCTCTCGACCGGGCAAGGGCTTGGGGATCTCATGGTGACGTCCTCTTCAACCGCGAACTATTCGATGCTCTGGTCGGCGGTGGTGACCATTACGGCCGTGTCGATCCTCATTTACAACGCTGTGAGCGCCATCGAACGCCCCGTCGTCGCGCGGCTCGGGATCACTAGCCCCTAGTGCCCTTTGGCGGCTCGTTTCGTGCAAATTCTCTCGGGTATTTTGAAACTCCCAACAAGCGGGGCTCGCGCCGATAAGCGGACAAGGTCGCTGGGCAGGTGGCCAGTTTTTAGGAGACGTACGTCACGTCTATTTATGGACTTCCCGGCTAATCCGGCCACAACGATTGGTTGCGACGGCTCAGGGTCGAGCCCTCTAAGGACGGTCGAGGCCCTGGATGCGGGCCGACGCCGCTCGGTGGCGCACCAGGCGGTCTTCGATATCTTCGTTCACTATTATGCCAGCTTCGACGACCGGCCTCCCGGCGACGACGGTGTGGTACGCCCGCGCCGGGCCACAGCGCAGGAGGGCCTCGATCGGGTCGCTGAGAGCGCCGGCGAACGTGGGCCCGTCGAGACGCCAACACACGAGGTCGCCCACTGCGCCAGGACGTAGTACCCCGAGCTCGCCCTGACGGCCCAGGCACGCCGCCCCTCCCAGTGTCGCCCACTCGAGAGCCTGGCGTGCTCCCGTCGACGGCGCCCCGGACCGGTACCGGGCCAACAGCATCGCCGTTCTCGCTTCGAGCCACAGTGAAGCCGAATCGGCCGATGACGAACCGTCGCACCCGAGGCCGACGGGCGCGCCGGCGGAGACCAACTCGGCCACGGGGGCCAGCCCCGCACCAAGCAATAAATTGGAGCTCGGGCAATGAGCGACGCCTACCCCGGCTTGACCGAGCCGCTCGATCTCGGGCCCGTTCGGGTGGACGCAATGAGCCACCCATGACCGGTCGGACAGCCAACCAACTTCCTCGAAGAACTCGACTGGGCGGCAGCCGTACTGTTCGAGGCAGTAGCTGTCCTCGTCAAGGTCTTCAGCGAGGTGGGTGTGGAGCCTGACGTCGAGCCGCTCCGCCAGTTGGGCCGTTTCGTACATCAGCCGGCGGCTAACGCTGAACGGGGAGCAAGGCGCCAACGCGATCCGTACCATCGCTCCGCGGGAACGGTCGTGGTGAGCAACAACTGCGGCCTCGCACGCCGCGAGAATGGTGTCCTCGTCTTCGCATACAGAGTCTGGTGGCAAGCCACCGTCGTTTTCCGAGACGCTCATCGACCCCCGCGTGGGGTGGAAACGTAGGCCGATATCGCCCGCCGCGGCAATCTCCGCCGCCAACAGGTCACCTCCGCCAGTGGGGTGCACATATAGATGGTCCGTGGTCGTCGTACAGCCGCCCAGCGCCAGCTCGGCCAGGCCCACGAAGGCCGAGAGGTAAACCGCCTCCTCATCCAGCATTGCCCACTGCGGGTAGAGGACGCGCAGCCAGTCGAAAAGGGCCGAGCGGGTGGCTGGCCCGAATGACCGGGTGAGGTTTTGGTAGATGTGGTGATGGGTGTTGACCAAACCCGGAGTAACCAGGCACCCGTCGGCCCTGAGGACGCGTCGGGCCGGCGGCTCGCTGCCAGTGGACCCAATACCGACGACAAAACCGCCGTCGATGGCCACCCAGCCTCCCTCAACTTCATGGCCCACGTCCATCGTCGCCACGAGGTCGGCTCCGGTGACAACGAGCTCTACTGGCGCCGTCCTAGCAGCGGCGTCGTCGGGCTCAAGCACTCCGGCGAGAGTACCTGCTGAGGCGCTCTTATGAACGATGTCGATGGCCATGTTTGCCCGCCCGCATGGCGTCTCCTCCCAGGCAGGCCCCAAGCTCCCTCCGACCGTCTGTCGACCGACCCTCGACGACAGCGACGACCGGTCGCCTAGCCCTCTACAATCGCTTGAGCGATGACACTTATGTTCCTCAACGGCACGGCGATGGCTGGTCAGAAGGACTGCGGGTCGCACGCCGGCTCCACCTTCCTGGGCCCGGCGCGGACGACGGCGCGATACCGTTTCTTCGCTGTACGCGATGAATTCCCGGGCCTATTCCCGGTAGCATCGAGCGGCCGCATCATCGAGGGAGAGTTATACGACATCCCCGACCAGATCCTTCATGCCCGCTTGCTCCCAGCCGAACCGCCCGAGTTGGAGATCGGGGAGATCCAGCTGATTGACGGGGAAACTGTCCGCGCCATGCGTCTTGTCCCGTCCCGCTTGCGCCCGGGCGAGAAGGTCGTAGACATATCAGAATTCGGTGGCTTCCGTGCCTACCAGCGGTTCCTGGCCGCCAATGCCCGGCTGAACGAGACGTTGAGTGCCGGCCCTGGGTAAGGCCTTGCCCCCTGCCCGGGTCGACGGACCGCGGCTGCTCTACCAGCTTTCGACTTTGGCGGCCTCGGCGACCGAGCACAACGGCGGGCCGGCCGTAACGCGGCTGGCGTGGTCGCCGGCAGACTTACGCGCCCGGTCACTGCTTTCCTCTTGGGCGCACGAGGCTGGCGTCGTTGCCACCTGCGATGCCGTCGGTAACCTCATCGCCGAGTTGCCGGGAAAGGTGCCTGGGTTGGCTCCACTGGCTACGGGCAGTCATCTCGATACGGTGGTCCAGGGTGGGCCGCTCGACGGCGCCTACGGCGTGGTAGCTGCGTTCGAGGCTCTCGGCGCCCTAGCACGCTCGGGTGAACAATTGCGCCACTCTCTCCGGGCGGTCGCATTCGTCAACGAGGAAGGTGTCGTCGCCCCGGCGTTCACGGGCTCGCGCGCCGTTGCCGGTGAGCACATCGACCTAGCCGCCCTTGGGCCCGACGGGCTGAGCCTTGCTGACCGGATCGCCACCTCCGGCGGCGATCCCGACGCGCTCGCCAGCACGGCGTGGGACCGGTTAGCCGGCTACGTCGAGTTGCATATCGAGCAGGGCCCCGTGCTGGAGCGGCAGGGTGCACCGATTGGGATCGTAAGCGGTATTAGTGGGTGCCAGAGAGGCTGGGTCAGTTTCGACGGCGAGGCCGGCCACGCCGGTACGACTCCAATGGATCTCAGGCACGACGCTCTCCTTGCCGCCGCGCAAACCGTACTTCTTATAAACGCGATTGCTCGTGAGGGGGACATTGAGGTCGCCACAGCGGGCGCGCTTCAGGTCCATCCCGGCAACGCCAACGTGATCGCTCGGCGCGCTTCTGTCAGCTTTGACCTGCGCAGCATGGACGACGAGAGGGCGAGTTCCGCTGTTGAGCGTCTCCGGGCCGGGGTAGTGAAGATCGCGGCTTCCACTTCCACGTCGAGTGCCTTTTCTCTCACCAACTCGACGAGTGCCATGGCCACGGACAAGGTCTGGCACCAGGCGATCGCGGAGGTCGCCAACGGCTTGAATGCGGAAACCCTTGAGGTGGCCAGTGGGGCCGGCCACGACGCCCAGCAGTTGGCGCGCCTGGCGCCGATTGGCATGATCTTTGTCCCCAGTGCGGGTGGCATTAGCCACAACGCGGCGGAGACAACCGGCCCCGATGAACTCGTCACCGGGGCCCGCGTTTCGCTCGGTTCGCTGCGCGTGGCCGACGTGTGCCTGGACCCGTGAACTGGCGGCCGTCTGAGCAAGGCCCACCGCGAGACCTCGTCGGGTACGGTGGCACCCCACCGGACCCCCACTGGCCGGGCCAAGCTTCTATAGCGGTGCAGTTCGTGCTCAATTACGAAGAGGGCGGAGAGCGCACCATCCTCGATGGCGATACCACTTCAGAGACTTTCCTTTCCGAAATGATCGGCGCCGAGGCTTTCCCCGACCGGCACATGAGCATGGAATCGCTTTACGAGTACGGCAGCCGCGCTGGCTTTTGGCGGGTCCTGCGCCTGTTCGAACGATACGACCTGCCGATCACAATTTTCGCTGTAGCGACCGCCCTAGACCGAAACCCAGCCGCCGTGGCCGCCATTTCCGCCGCTGGGCATGAGGTTGCTGGTCATGGCCTGCGGTGGATCAGCTACCAGTCCGTCGACAAGGCGACCGAGGCGGCTCACTTGGCCGAGGCGGTGGGCATCCTCACACGGCTGTTCGGCCAGGCGCCGGTCGGGTGGTACACCGGACGAGACTCGCCCAACACGCGACGCTTGGTTGTCGAGCACGGCGGTTTTCTGTACGACGCTGACTCCTACGCCGACGACCTTCCATACTGGGCCCACGTGGCTGGGCGCAACCATCTCGTCGTGCCCTACACGATGGACACTAACGACATGCGCTTTGCCACAATTGGGGGCTTCTCCACCGGTGAGGAATGGTTGCAGCACTGCCGCGACGCCTTCGACGTGCTGTGGCGCGAGGGTGAGGAGGGAAGCCCGAAGATGCTATCGATTGGCCTGCACGGACGGATCATCGGACGTCCAGGCCGAGTAGCCGCGTTGCACCGTCTTGTCAGTCACATACTCGAGCATGAGCGTGTTTGGGTGTGCCGACGAGCGGATATCGCACGGCACTGGATCAGTCACGTACCATCTTCGGGAACATTCGGGGGGACCAAACTCGCTTAACCCGTGCAGCACTCTCCACGGTCCGCCTGCACAAGGACACAGCCTTTGCCACGCTAATTACCGAGTCGCCGTCTTTCTGGGCGAGCTCGTAACGGCAACTTCTGCTCGCGTCGCCTAACCTGGGCCCTATGAAAGTCGTTCGGCTCGGATGGCTGGGCACGATGACCGATCGGGCCGAGGAACTGGCCGCCTTCTACCGGGACGTGCTCCAGCTTCCTCTTGTCCGCCGCGAGCCGGGTTGCTGGGTTTACGGCCTCCCGGACGGGTCTCTGGTCGAAGTGTTCGCTCGGGGCTACGGCAGAGACCACTTCCAGACCGGGCCGGTGGCCGGGTTCGCCGTGGACGACCTGTCAGCGGCGCGTGAGGAACTGCTAGAGCGGGGCATCGAACTTCTTGGCCAGCCTGGCCCAACCTGGCAGCACTTTAGCGGCCCAGATGGGAACGTCTACGAACTCGTGGCGAGCGGAGCAGACCCAGACACGGATCCTGGATCATCGTCCGGGGCCTGAGCCAGCGCGGCGGGTTCCTCGTCGTCAAGCGGCGCCGTCTCGCCCCGGTTGACCAGCGCGCCGAAGCCGTCGTCGGGCGCCATAGTGGTGATTGCATAGAGCTTGCCCTGAGCGGAACTCTCGATTCGGTGCAGTGAGCCTGCCGGCAAGACGAGCAGCTGTCCGGCGCGCACGTCGAGCTCGAACTCGTCGCAGTACGCTCTGCCGGTACCCCTCAGGAACAAGAACGTCTCCACCGACTTTGAGTGGCTGTTGGGACGCTGTGTACCACCCGGCTGCCAGATCTCGAGAAATACGGAAACGTCATGGACTTCGTCTGGCCCGCAAAACATGGCCAGCTTTACCGTGTCACCGGGGTTGATGAAATGCGCTTCGACGCTAGCAACGTCAAACAGTTGTGGCGGGTAGACCTGATCGACAGTGAAATCGAGTACGACCATGAACTGGGCCATGGCTAAGGTGGCTAGCAAGGCCGTACCCCTATTCGGCGCCGTCGCCGCGGCGGCGCCATCCGAATTGTCGGACGAAGGCCCGCTCGGGACCTCGGTGTTCGAGATGTCGGCACCTCCTCGATCGATGACCCGAAAATGGAGCACCGCTACGAGATGGGCTCGGCTCAGTCACTCAAATTCAGATGTCCCTACTCAGGCCTTCGCGGCAGCGGGTCCCACCAGCATTGGGCGGCGGTGCCTTGCCATACGCCCCCGGCTGTTGACGGCCCGGTGATCGCTTACGATGGTCGCGTCGAGCAGTGTCACGCCCAGGGCAACGCATGGCTACAGCGGTTAGGCGACCGCAACGAGCCACACCGCCCGAACCGGCTGCCACATCAACCACGTGGCGCTCGTTCACGCATTCTTTGGATGACGCCTCGAAGGGTGTTGCTGCATTCGGCTCCAAGGGGGCGTCAGATGGATCTCCCGAATCCTGGAGGGCTGACGGGTAGCAGCGCACGTTCTGGACAGAGACGAGGACTCCCGCGTGACCGGCGGTACGGACTGTCGGCCATACTGGCCCGCATTCGCGGATGGGTTAGTCAAGCGGATCCGGTCCCACCACAACCAGGCCAGGAGGAAGGACGGCATGACCGCAGGTGATGAGCCCCTACTCTTTGATGGCGTGGCTGAGTCGACGTTAGCGTCTACGTGGCTGAGATTGACCGAGCATCCGATTGACGACGACTTGTTGCAGTGGCCGCCAGATGTGTTTGCGCTGACCGATGTCCTTCTGGAACGCGGCGGAGGGGTTCCGGTTCGCGTTGTCTCCGCCAGCCGGTGCAGTCTGGCCGCCGGACCGCTTCGCCGACTGGGGCGAGGCGGTCGGGGAAGCGGCGCAGCAGTGGAGCCGCCTCGCTGAGGATGGCGATGACCCCCTTCCTGAGCTAGTCGTCGAGGAGTGGAGCGTCATTCGCGATGCGAGCGCCACGCCACTCGAGCAGGTTGCAGACGGGGGGCATTGGCGGGTATGCGAGGCGCTGTTGACGCTTCATGCGGTCGCCGATGAGGCGTGTGCGGGTCTGTTCGTCGCGCTGGACCGCTCGGACGGGCAGGGTTGCAGGTACCGAGCTCGTGGTCGCGAGGTGTTAGCGAGAACGGGATCGTTGGCGCGAATTCGCCCCCAGCTGCTGCGGGTGCTGCCCAAAATCCGAACGCCACCGACTGGAAGGGCGTCGTTCTCACGATACGCCTGCGTCCTTGGCGCAGGGTTCGCCACCCGTTGGCACAAGCTGCCGGTTCGCCATCCCGGAACCGACCCGCAAGCCGAGCACGTCGAGATGCTGCTGTTGCCATGGCCGCTGAAGGTTAGGTCGTCTGACTTCCGTGCTGTGCCGGGCTCGGTCCAGAGGCTTTCGAAGGAACCTTTCGGGTTCTTTGAATTCGTACCTGAGGAGCGGCTCGATCTCGATCTTGTCGACCGGGTGCTTCTTGCTGGGCTCGACGAAGTCGAGAGCATTGATGTCGTGGTCTTCCCCGAGGAGGCGCTTGAAGAAAGCGAGATCGTCCCGCTTGAGGCGCTGTTGAACCAACACGGGGTGACCTATCTCCAAGCAGGGGTCCGTGGGCGCGCACCGAACCCAGGGGGTCTTGGCAGCAACTGGGTGCATATTGGCGTCAACCCAAGACTTCAAAAAGGTGGAACGCTTGTCAGCTCATCCGGCGGCCAGTGGTTTCACATTCGGCAAGACAAGCACCATCGATGGTCGCTTGATGAGGCACAGATCTATCAATACAACCTTGGAGGCGCTCTACATCCTCACATCCGATGGTGGGAGGCAATGGATATCCCCCGACGGTTGATCCAGTTCGTCCAGGTTGGCGAGGAGGTCACGATCGTCTCGCCGGTGTGCGAGGATCTTGCCCAAGACGACGTGGCGGCGGTCATCCGATCCGTTGGCCCGACCATCGTTGTAGCGGTACTCCTCGACGGGCCACAACTTGGCTCCCGCTGGGGGGCACGATACGCGAGCGTGCTGGCCGATGACCCAGGCTCGGGGGTCCTGACCCTGACTTCCTTCGGCATGGCACAGCGCTCCCGGTCCGCCAGACACGGTCCGTCGCCGATCATCGCGCTGTGGAAGGACTCCGCCAGCGGGACCCGCGAGATTTCGCTCGAGCCAGGCGCTCACGGCGTAATACTGACCTTATGCGGAGACCGCACCACCCGCCGCAGCGCCGACGGGCGCTGGCCCGTCCGCACTGGGACCCACTACTACGCAGTCGCCGTCCACCAGATCTCCGCATCAGAGGCAGGGTCCCGGTTACCCAGCATGCCCTCTGCAACCTCAGGCCCGTTGGTACTGGAGGTCGAGGATCTCACGATCCTCACCGGGTGGGCAGAAGGGGTTGCCGAAGCGCTCGCCCACGCGCCCGCACGTGCCGCCGGCTTGCTCGCCGACGCCCAAGCGGGCGCGTCATGGCGGACCGCTTTCGGGATCTCAGGACCATCCTCCCGACTAAGTGAGGCGATCGAATCGATCAGAGAAGCACTCGCGGCGGCCACCCCCATCGGCGGCGCTCCGTCATTCGACGCCTTACTCAATTCCGTCCGCGAAGATCGCGCCGCCGAACCAGCCCTCAGTGAGCTGGTTCGCCGGGTGCTGCAATCAACCCTCGAACAACTGCGCACTCGACAAACAACTCAAGGCGGCGACCGGTCCCACCGGCAATAGTCTCAACAACACCTATGTGCGGGTGTTTCTCACTCGCAGCCTCCAAGGTGACCCCATCGCCTTCATCCGCTCTTGAAACGGATAGCTCTTTCTGGCCCGGGAACTGCCCACGTTCGTACCGACCTCCGAATCCGGCGCGAAGCCCGCCCGGCTTCGGCACAAATGCGGCGCGAGACAATGCGCGCACTCCCCTGCCAGGGCGCATCTGCAGAACTCGTGCAACTAAATCGCACATAATCGCCGGTTATCGAGTGCTGAGAGCAGGCGTGTCGCCGATCCCAGTATCGGCGCCGACCGATGTCCCGGAGTCACCAATCACCCGCTTCTCGCCGCGAGCGGGAGGTGACCTCGTTCATCGGAGATGGCCCCTGCGGGCATTGCTCAGGTTTGAGTCCACTAGGTGGAGTCGCGTGAGCCGTCCCACGTAGATGAGGCGCGGTGGAGCCGATAAGCTCCGAGCTGGCGGCTCGTTTCCGATTGTTAGGCCCCACGTCCGCGGCGCGGAAGGCACATCTTCGTACCCTCCGTCGAGTCCGGGACTTCGCCGGCAACGCTCTGTCGGGAGCGATGCAGAACGCTGGATCCCGTGGCGACGGTCCGCCGGACGCTCTCGATGTCCGTGAGCAATCTGCGCGCCGCCCGTGGCGTCGCGCCTTCCCCTCTCTCGAGCACACCTCGAGAAAATCGAACATGGCTGAGCGTCGATGACAGCCGACGCTCTTGGCCCCCTCGCGCTCTGGCTAGAGCGACGTCCGATGTAGGCCGGAATGGTTGCACCACTGCTCGTCATGCAGCGGCGGCAGGGTCCCACTCGCACCGTCTCGTTGTCACTGGCGGAGGTCAGCACCACCCGGCGCGGCCCAAAGCCCCGAAGGCCACGGCGTTCACGTATGGTCAGGCCGGTTGGCGCGTGGCTGTTGCCGCGTCAAGGTCGTAGTCGAAGACCATGAACTCGCAGCCGCGGGATGCGGCCCACTCCGCCAACTCGCTGTGGACTGGGTGGCCCATGTAGTTGTCGAGATCAGCCTTGTTATCGAAGACCCTCGACATCAGGTACTGGTAACCATTGGCGCTTTCGGCGAGCACGAGGCGGACGAAGCGTAACTCGCGCATCCAGCCGATGTCGTAGGAAGATGTCTCTACCCGCTGCCGCAGCTCTGCCTGGTCCATCTCGGTGGATGTCGGGCGCGAAGCGCAAGAGGACGACGTGCTGTATGGCCATGCCCCCAGCCTGGCGCAGGCCGAGGCGCCGCACAAGGAAGCGCCCAGATCTCTTGCTTCCGCCGCCATCCAGCGACCCAAAACGCGAGGTCGGGGATGCGAGCTTCTTCGCTGGATTGCCACCATTGCTGAGCCCGGGCCGGACGAGCGGACCATTGTGGCCCGCGCCGTCAGCCTGCGGCTGTTCTTCATCCGGACCCGCCTCGTCAGCCCCTGTTTGGACCGCGCACTTCAGCACTTACCGGGCGCGCCATAATGACGCCCATTTTCTCGGCAGCGGTGCCCAAAGTCGCAGCCTCGACTCCTCCTCGATGGGAGTGTGAGCGAGGGGACCAGCCGATCCGAACGACAGCTACGGGCGCCTCTGGTGCAAGCCCAATTGAGCTTATTTCACAATAGAAACTGCGCACATATCGTACG
The DNA here is from genome assembly GCA_963750465.1 of uncultured Acidimicrobiaceae bacterium. Lineage (GTDB taxonomy): Bacteria > Actinomycetota > Acidimicrobiia > Acidimicrobiales > Palsa-688 > Fen-671. The sequence goes on along the minus strand of CAVVRE010000034.1, from coordinate 1,044 downwards.
GGCCATAGTCGACGTTCTGTCTCTCCGGTACGCGATATGCGAGTCTGGTTCGGCTTTCCGGTATCGTCGAGTATGCGCACTGTCCGGAGCTGCCCCGAGCAGACGACCGCCCGATCTGCGCGCCTGTTCTGTGTCAGTCGCCCTGGCCCCGTTGCGCCGCCCGCACTCGGCCCAGCAGGCGGACGCCAAGAGCGGTAATGGTGATGCCTTCGACGAAACACAGGACACCGCCAAAGACTGCATGGCCGGTCGCGGCCAAGACGAGACCCTCGATGGCAACGCACAGGGCGAATCAGACGATGACGAACTCTGCCAATGTCCATGAGCCGACCCGCCGGGGCCGAAACAGTCGGCGCGTTATCGCGCAAACGTCATTAGGAGATGAAGCGGTGGATGGCCTCGTTGGCGTGGTCCTGAAACGACGCGTTGGCCAGATCAGGGAAGATGTCCGCTTGGTTGACCAAGGGCCCTTAAGCGTGTTGGCCGCGCTGGCGTAGAACACGCCGCTAGACAGGGTCGAGTCGGTGACGCCGTCGACCAGTCGCCTCGCGCCCACGTCAAGTTTGTGGGCGAGGCCCAGGGTGGGCATGACGTATTTGGCCGCTATACGCAGCGGCAATTTGAGGTCATTGGGTGCTTGGGTGCCGGTGGTGTTCCCGGGGCTCACGGTGATGAACCGGCGGTCGGGGTGTTGGCGGGCCAGGTAGGCCATCCATAGGGCCCCGATGTACTTAACCTGCCCGAAGGCCAAATTGAGGTCAGTTTTGCGGTCGGCGAAATAGCTGCCGTCGATGACAGTGGCGAGCTCGTCGGCTGAGGTTGAGACGAACGATGGCCGTTTCATCCGCAACCTCGGGACTCCCCGAGCCGCTTCGCTTCCGGCGAAGACCGCCACCTCGCCAAGTCGGTCCTCGGCCAGGAGCGCCTCGAGGAGAACGACGTGACCAAGAACGTTCGTCGCGAACAAGTTAGTGACCCCGTCAGCAGTCATGTCCATCGAATTGCCGCCGATTCGACCAGCGTTCATGACCAGCGCGTCGAGCG
>CAVVRE010000033.1:0-14595 GCA_963750465.1 uncultured Acidimicrobiaceae bacterium | reverse complement strand
TTTGCCAAGGTGAGGGTCGCGGGTTCGAATCCCGTCGTCCGCTCGCAAAAAACCTGGTAGATAGCTATTTCGGGGGCCGTTCTAGGTCCCGTGTCTCGTCCGGTTGCCCATGGTCTGCCCATGGCTTGCCCATGGTTCCATGGTCCCATCGTCTCGGGGCGCCGACCCGGTCCATGGTGGACAACGTGGCCCCTCTACCTACCTGACACTTCAGGACGCGGACCCGGTACGTGGGCGGCACTGTCCCCGTACATGCCTGACGCGTGAGGGTCCACCAATCGGCTAGCGCCACCTCCTTCGCTGTGGGGTGTTCGCCCATGGGTGTGGAGGAGGTCCTTCCATGTTGCAGGAGCTGAAGCTGGAGCGAGCAGCGCGACCAAGCTGTGTTGGAAGTATCGGAGGGTGCGACGTGAGCGGTGTGGCCCCGCCGGTCCCAGGTGGCCCGCCAGACCGTGCACGTGTGGCTCGGGCGCGATGCGGCCTGCAGGCTGGCCGGTTGGCCGGCAAGAGCTCGAGGCCGTTGTCGTGCCCGTACCAGATGAGGCCCGAGGTCGAGGCGCGCCTTGTGGCCATGCGCCGTGAGCATCCGGGTTGGGGGCCGGGCACGGTCCTGTACTGGCTCGAGCTCGAAGGCCTACAACAGTTGCCGGGCCGCACCAGTGTGGAGCGCTGCTCGGCCCGCCACGAGACTGGAGCATGAGAAATTCAACAGGGTCGGTCCGTCAACGCGGCCCTAACCGCTGGGAACTGCGCATCTATCAAGGGGTCGATCCCGAGAACGGTAAGGAACGGTGGGCGACCAAGACGGTTCGTGGTTCTCGTCGCTTTGCGACGGCGCAGCTCCGGGAGTTCCGACAAGTTGCGATATGCGGTCGTATTCGCGCCGGAACGGTTGCCGAATTGCTCACCCAGTGGACGGAGGCTGCGTCACCGGGCTGGGCGGCGACGACCAAGCGCGAGACGAAGAGCCTCATCGATCGACATCTCATTCCCTGTCTCAGACACCTCGCTATCGCGAAGCTGGCGACGGCGGACATCGACGACTTCTACGGCCACCTGTTGCGACGGGGCGGGAAAGATGGCCGTCCCCTCGCGCCGGGCACGGTTCAGCGCACCCACGTTGTGCTGCATCGAGCACTGGCTCAGGCCGTCCGCTGGAACTGGATCTGGGTCAACCCAGCGAGCCAGTCATCACCGCCGCGTGCCGTGCCGCCGGAGATCCGTCCGCCTAGTCCAGAAGCTGTCACGAATCTGCTCTCGTATGTAGCATTGCGTGACCGGGCGTTCCACCTCTTCTTGGTGCTGGCAGCGACGACCGGGGCGCGCCGCGGAGAGCTCCTCGCTTTGCGTTGGATGGACGTCGGTCTCGTCACCAACACCGTCTCGTTCCAGCGTTCGCTCGTCGAGGGTGCCGGTGGGCCGGTGCTGGCGCCGACCAAGACGCGCCGCTCTCATCGGGTCGCACTCGATCAAGCAACGGCAGACGCGCTCGACGGGTTCCATGACGACGAAATGCCCCGTGGGCGCGGCAGCCGTGATCATTTCGTCTTCGCCGCTGATCAATTCGGTGCGCGACCGTGGTTACCGAACCACGCGACAAAGCTGTTCATTCGCTACCGCACTGAAGCCGAGCTCCCTCAGTTTCGGCTCCATGATCTTCGGCACTTCATGGCCACACAGATGCTTGACGCCGGCGTACCGATCGCGGTGGTCGCCGGGCGGCTCGCTCACGCACGCGCCCCGACGACGCTCAACGTCTACGCCCACGTGGTGCCGGGCGGCGATCCTCTCGCTGCCGAGGTGTTGCGTTCGCGCCTCACGAGCGGGAGTCCGAGTCCGAAGCTCTGAGGCAGACGAGTCGCGCGTTAGAATCCCGCCGTAAGACACCGACCAGGTCAGAGGTATAATCCGGGTCCGAACATAAGGCGGCGTGGGACCATTCATGAGGGGACTAAGAATTCCAGACCCCAGTACGCCCTTGGGGGACCAGAACCGGAGCAGCGGGCAACTATAACCCCGAGACGAGGGAACGACCAACACGCCAACGCGGTGTGCGGGGTCCCAGCTGTCCGTTTCCATCGGGGCCATGCCGTCCTCCCGCCCGTCGGCCCTCGTGCTTCGAACTGACGGAGATTTCCATAACGGCATATGTCCGCAGGCCCCGCAGAAAGCTGTGCTTCTGGCGGGCCTTTCTGACATCATTCTTGACTTCGGTGGTGGCGGCACGCTCGATGGCCGATAAGAGCTCGGCTCGACTAGCAGCGAACGTTGAGACCGTGAACAATTACCGAGGCTCCAAGGTGGCCACGGACGTAGAAGCTGCCCCTCAACAGAAATGAACTTTGCTTGACCCTGCCATGACCGCTGGTGAGAGGGCGAAGTCGTAATTATTCCTTGTCCCGTTCGTGCGTTTTGGAGAGGAGCGGTCATGAGGAACCCTGTAGCCGCCTTGCAGCGCGGCGTTGCGATCACAGATGGTTTGGTACCCGGTCGTGGCTCGCTGAGCAGGCGCCGTCGGCCTTTCGTCCCTAAGGCACGCTTGCTTGGTCGTGGGCACAGGGATATTCGCCGCCAAGGCCGACGCCAGCGTCCGCTTTATTTTTCCCAATACAGCCGAGCCGAAGACACCCACTGTGTTTGTCAACCAATAGAGAGTGATGTTGTGAGGACGTCGTCTCGGGTGAGGTCGCCCGGAAGGTTCCTTCCAGGGCTCGTTTTACGGGGCGACGTTGGCCGGCACCATCGCTGTGGCCTAGCATAAACGTCGCTAGACCGACTGGCGCGGCCACACGCTAAATTACGTCCAATGTCCCCCTCGTCCGAAAGGAGCTGGGGCATTTGGACCGGTCTTGAAGGCCCGACTCGGGCGAGGATTACGAGAAGATCCAACTACTAGAACATTTGGAGGCGGTTGACGGTGGACCCTGGTAGCTGGTGGACTTGAGGAGCCGAACCGGGTGGGTCGTTTTCGAGAAGGACAACAGTTTTCTCACCGTTCGGGAGCAAGCGGCGAACCATCGCCTAAGTACGGCCGGCACACGACTTGGCCAATAAGGCACGGTCATCGATTACGGGCGCGTTGAGCCCATGTCGTGGAAGCAGTATTCGCGAGCCTAATGCCTTGCGTCGGGATCGACTCGTAGGGCGAGGTCGACGGCATCGTCGTAGCTGAGCGTCGTTCCGGCACGGCTGAAGCAACTCGAACTTGTCATCACCGAGAGCCTCGCGCATGTACGCGACAGTCTGCTCCAGCCTGCGTTTGGCGTAGGAATTGCAAGTGCGCACCGGGGTTCTCCGCCGTGAACGAGTACTCCAGGGGAACATGCCTCGACAACATTGCGTTATATGCCCCGGCCAACCGGGCGGCGTCGCCTGGGTTCCCGAGCCGGGCCACGCAGCAGACCACATTGGGAAAGTCTGCGACGGCCGAGTCCTGTCGGCCCAGACGGCGGTAGAAGACCAATGCCTTCCGCAACCAAATAGCTGCTTCCTCGAAACGGCCCTCGAACAGCGCTGACGTCCGCCAGGACGCAGCAAGCCAGTGCCAGGTCCACAGGCAGGTCGAGGTCCTGGCAGATGGCAAGGTCCTCCTCGAGCAGTTCGGCGGCTGCATGCGAGTTCTCATCGGCGAGCTCGAGTGCAGCCAGGTTGATGAGCCACCAGCAGCAGCCCGAAAGGTCACCCGGCTTGCCGGAGGTGGGCCAGCGCCTGGGTCAAGGAGCTGCTTTTTCTTGGCTCGTCTCGGAACGGCCAAGCCCAAAGCCCCGACGGCGTTGCCGATTAGCCGGTCATCACCCAGGCTGCGCCCAATTTCTAGCGCCTCCTTTGCGTAGCGTACGGCTTCGACGCGATCTCCCATGAACGCTGCCGCCCGGGAGAGGCTCGCCAGTACTTCTGCTATCAGGCCCTCGTCACCGAGCCGGCGGGCCATGTCGAGGCCCTCTTTCATCATGGCGGTCCCGGTCTGCCTCGAGGCCTCGGACCGAACCAAAAAAACCCCCGTGCAAAACACCTGTACGCCGACGCGGCAAAGCGCTTTCGCCCGCACCTCGTCCGGTACGGGGTCGGGCCGGGCCAGGAGCGCTGCGGGCAGCGTCGAGGCCGTACGTTTCGCGCCGGGAAGAAGAAATAGCCAGGGAAGTCCATCCGCAAGACTTCCTCGCGACCGGCCAGGCTGGGAGAGGAAGTAGCCCAGCGCCGACCGGAGGTTGTCCCAGTCAAGGCCGAGCTTCTTCAGCCAACGGGCCTGGTCTGCCCCCAGGACCATGGGCTCGGCGCGCTCGGCGAGCTGCAAGTAGTACTCGGCGTGGGCAGATCTCGCTCTTTCCAGGGCGGCTTCGCCGCCGGTCGCCAACAGCCGCTCGGCGCCGTACTGGCGGACCGTCTCCAACAGCGAGTAGCGAAGCGAGCCTGAGGAGCGCTGCGCCATGACGAGGCTTTTGCCGACCAGCGAGCCGACCAGGTCGGCCACATCGCCGGCGCTCACCGCCTCGGAAGAGCACACCGCTTCGGCCGCCTCCAGGTCGAAGCTGCCGGAAAAGACCGATAACCCCATCAGCACCACCTGTTCGGCGGGGGACAGGAGCTGAAAAGACCAGTCGAAGGTGGCCTGCAGGGTGCGCTGGCGGGGCAGCGCCGTGCGGGACCCTCCCGTGAGGACCCTGAAGCGCCGGTCCAGGCGTTGGTCCAGGTCGGCCAGGGACATGCCGGGGACACGGGCGGCGGCCAGCTCGAGGGCCAGGGGGATCCCGTCAAGCGTCCGGCATATGGACGCCACCACCCCGGCGACCGGTTGCTCGAGGGAGAAGGTTGAGTCATGGGAGCGGGCACGCTCGACGAACAGCTTGACGGCGTCGGAACCTTCGAGGTCTTCGAGAGACGCTGGCGTCTTCGGCGGGCAGGCTGAGCGGCGCCAGCCGGTAGACGTGCTCGCCGCCGATGCCGAGGGGCTCACGAGAGGTGGCCAGCACCCGCACCCGCGGGCAGGACCGGTTGAGCACCTCAGCCAGTTCGGCGGCGGCGCCGATGACGTGCTCGCAGTTGTCCATGACGATGAGGAGGTCCTGTCCGCCGAGAGCCTCGGCGAGGACCTTGACGAGCGGTCGTCCCGGGCTGCTCGAGCACCCCGATGGCGCTCGCCACGGCCGCCGGCACCTGGCCCGGTTCCGACACGGGGGCCAGTTCGACGAAGAAGGTGCCCCCGGTGCGTTCCTCGGCCAGCCGGGCCGCCACCTCCACGGCCAGGCGGGTCTTGCCCGACCCCCCGGCCCCGGTCACCGTCACCAGGCGCCAGGACCGTACCAGCGAGCCGACCTCGGCCTGCTCGGCTTCCCGGCCGACAAAGCTGCTCAGGTACGTCGGGAGGTTGCTCGTCAGCTCGACGGCAGCGAGTCAGGGCAGCGTCACCTGCTGGCTCGTCGTCTCGTAGGCATGCTCCAGGCTCGTTGCCGGCTCGAGCCCGAGCTCTCTCAGCCCGTCACAACAGCGTCGGTAGGCCCGGGCGACCAGGTGGCGCTGGCCCTGGGCCGCGTAGGCGCTCATCAGCGCGACAGCGGCCTCCTCGGAGGCCGGGTCATGGGCGGCGTAGGTTTCCCAGGCTGACATGACCGCCTCGGGCCCGGGCCGGCCAAAGCCCGCTGACCGGTCCCGGGCCAGGGCCAGGCGGGCCTCCTGGCGGGCCAGCTCGAGGCTTTCGTGGCGCCGCAGCACCCAGTCGGAATAGGCCTCGTCTTCCAGCAGCACGCGCTCTTCGGACAGAACATCTACCAAGGCGGCGTCACGGCCGTCCCCGTGCGCCATCCCGAGCGCGGTGCGGAGGGCGCACTCGTGGAGCTCCAGGTCGACTGCGACGGGGGCGTCATCGGGGATGTAGATGTGAGTGCGGTCGGTACAGAGGATCCCCGTTGCTCCGTCCCCCAGCCCAGCCAGCACCGCGCGCGCCGCCGACAGGGCATTGTTGAGGGCGTTAGTGGCCGCCCGGGGCGCCAGGTCACGGAAAAGGGTGTCGGAGGCAACCTCTTTTGAGATCCGGCGCTTTGGGCTCAAGAACACCAGCTCGAGGAGCCGCTTGGCGCTGAGGCGTGGCCACGGCCCCGCTGTTTGGGCCCCTAGGGACATGGCGAACGAGCCCAGGAGCTGTACCTGCACCACCGGTTCGGCCGTCCTCGGCCAATCCTCTGAGGCGGCCACGGCCTCAATTATGTCCCTTTCGGCCTGGCCAGGGCGGGGACATCCAGGCGACCGTGGCTAACCGTCTGGAGGAGCCAGCAGGCGATGTGGCGCTCCTCAGCAGGAGCGGGGGTCGAGCGCGCCGCTGGGGACAGCTCTGGCGCTGCGACAACGCAGCGGGAAGGAGGACGAAGCTTGATCAAGCGCTGATGACGCGTTGAACAGCGCCTGTTAGAGCAGCGCCATAGAACCTCCCTGTCCGGTAATGCAAAACAAGTCGGAGGTGAAGCGATGCCGTTCTTGACTTCAGAGATGGTGGCGCCGCAGATGACGGCGGCACAGCAGACGCGACACGACAGCACCAGGCGCGCGCTGGCGGAGGGAGGTGCACACTTCGAAAGCCGGCCTGCGAGGCAACCTCGCGGGACTGGCCGGTTACAGCGACGGACCGTTCGCCTCGGGTACCGCGTGACCAGGCCTGGAGGGTGTCGGCTCCTCTTCATTACCGCCATCGCTGTCGCCGCACCCGCCGCAGCCGCGGCGCCGGCGTCCGCGACGCCGGGCTCGGCCGTGAACGGCACGTTCACCACAAGCCCTTCGACCATGACGAGCACCCGCACCGTCGGCGGGAACACTTTCGTCACGTTCGCTCGGACGCCCAGCTTCAGCGGCACCATCTCCGGGACGGCGAGCGATACCGCGACCGTGGTCTTCCACCCCGACGGGACGACCAGCGTCAACGGTCAAGGCACCTGCCTCTGCTCGGTCGATGGCCGCACCGGGACAATCCACTACAGCTTCGAGGGCGCGGGCATTTACCTGGTCTCCGGGTCGGGCCAGTACCTCCTCGACAGGGGCACGGGTGGACTCGCCGGGCTCCACTTGGAAGGCCCCTGGACCGCCAACGTTGGTTGGGCCACTGTCAACCTCGGGGGCACTTACCATTTCGACTAAACGGCCGCTTGGTGGCTCGTGGCGTCGGGGATGGTCGGGTGCCGAGGGCCTCGGGAAAGCCGCGGGTGGGGCACCCCCACGGCTCCCGCCGCGTGGAAGTCGGGCCGGTACCGGGGCCAGGCGGCCCATTAGGCGATCGCCGCGGCGGCGGTCACCATGTGCTCCAGATGCTCTCGGATGTGGTCGCTTGCTTCCTTCGCCATTCCCTCCCCCGACCACTCGTGCCCGAGGCACATCGCCCGGGACTCCAGTTGCTCTTGGGTGAGGTCGGTGACAAGGAGTTCGAGGGCGGCTCCGTAAACACGCAGGCGCTCGGCCAGCTCCGATTGGCTCAGGGCGCTGGCGAAGCGCTCATACGAGGCATTGAAAATGTCGATGTCGGCCGCAGATTCCGTGATGTCAATACCGGATCCGATCATCAGCAGCCACCGCCCTATGACAATGTGGCCGATGGCGATATGGGCGGCGGTCATCGACAGCGTCCAGCCCTCCTCCTTCGTCCGGGATGACCAAGCCTTCCCTGGACAGGCTTCGACGAAGTCGATGACGCTAGCGTTCGCCTCACGAAATGTCTTGGTTAGCAGCTGAGCCTTGGAAGGCGTCGCAGGATCGTTCATTTCGGTGTCCCTTCAGGCGTTGGGTAGGTGCGTAACCCGACGATAAACCGTTCACCACACCCATTTGACGAACTACGCGAAAAGGATAAGACCTGTTTGGTTGCGCCTTCCGGGTCTGCGTTACGTGTAAAGCCGGGTCGGACCCGGCGTCGACTCAGTGCGGGGCCCAAAACCTCGATCAGGTTGTTCACCGGCCCGTTCTGCTGAGTACGGGCTTGCCGCCCGGCCACGGCCTGACGGGCCCCGTGCCCTCTCGTACCCTGTAAGGCCCGGTGTCTGACGCTGCAGTTCCTCCTTATGGGCTGGTCGTCCCCGAGGCACGACCCGTCGTGCCAGATTCGTCCCACACTCAGCGTTGGGACCGGCTTTGGGCATCGCCTTTGGTGAACGTCCTGGTTACCCAAAGGTACCAATTCTTCCCGTCGTGTTGGCGTTTGTGAATTAGTTGCTCATCGAGCCGTTGTTAGGAACCGGAGAGCTCATCGACCGATTCGTAATTCTCTTAGAAGGTGCTTTTGTGCGGCAGTCCTGGTTCAGGGCCGGGTGGTCGAGACGACGTGCGGACGTGCCATTCGGAATACCCAGGCTGCTTATCGCGGATCTCGAAAAACCGCCCAGTCGTCGAGCCGGGCGTCGACAGGGCCAGGGCATAGACTCCGCTCGGCGCCAACCAGTTCGTCGAGTACACCCAGGGCCGGACACCGCTGACGTAATCGCCTGCAGCGCCCTTGTGACTATGCCCCTGGTTGGCGGCGGCCCGGCGCCAGCTCGATTAACGGGGCGCGCACCGAAGCGGCATACACTCGCGCTTCAAGATCGCCGCGCACCGCTGGACGCGGGGGCCAGCCAGCGATGTTGCGCAACAAGGAAAGAGAGGAGAGCACGTGACCCACGAGAGCGAGGCGGCAGTCGTGGCGTCCCTCAGTCCGGAGGACGTCCGACGGTTCAACGACGACGGGTTCCTCCTTCGCCGCGGCTTCTTTGACACCGAGGAGACGCAGTACCTGGAGCGCGCCTACGAGGACGACCCCGCGATCCAGCGGCGTACGGTGCGACTTGCGGACGGTGAAGGCGGCCAGACCGAGATCGCTCTGTGGAACGATCCCGGCGAGGACTCTTCGGCGCCGTCAGCGCGCTGTGCGCGGATGGTCGACGCCGCGGAGGAGCTCCTTGGTGACGAGGTGTACCACTACCACTCGAAGATCAATGTGAAACGGCCAGGTGGCGGCGGCGTGTGGCTGTGGCACCAGGACTACGGGTACTGGTACGGCAACGGCTGCCTGTACCCGGACATGCTGACCGTAGCTATCCCGCTCACCCCAATGAGCTCCGCCAATGGCTGCCTCCAGGTCGTCCCGACGACCAACCGTCATGGGCCGGATCGAGCATCTGCGCATCGGGGAACAGACGGGTGCCGATCCTGAACGTGTCAAAGAGATCCTCGCTCGCGTCGAGCCCGAGCCGTTCGAGGGGTTGCCGGGCGACGTGTTGTTCTTCCACTGCAACACATTGCACGGGTCGGCGCCAAACCTCTCCGACGTCCCACGCCACCTACTGCTGGTCGCCTACAACACGCGTCACAACGAGCCCTACCGGGCCCATCATCACCCTGGGTACCACCCGATCGACAAGTTGCCGGATTCGGCGATCAAAGAGCGCCGTGACCTTCGCGACGGGGAATCGCGGACGTTCATGCCGGCGCCGGCCAAGGCGGGTGGATCATGAGGACGCCCCCCGAGCGACCGGCGGCCGCAACGGTCCGGAGAGCCTGAGCTGCGAACAGCCGCCGCCGCTGCGAACTTGTTCTTCCACTTCGAGTCTTCTCGTTCGAGGACGAGTCGCGATTAGGTTGGCGGCCGGCTGCGGGTGCCTGGGACAGCGTTCGGCGCGCCCGCGCGCAATCTGGTGGGCCGGGTTGTCACTGCGTGACCGATATCACGGTAGCCGGCCTCCATGGCCCCTACGGGGCCTGGACCCGCAAAGTGGCCGGCAAGACCCTCGCCCGGGCGCTGAGCGAGGAGCAGTTCGAGCGCTACCGGCCATGGGCAGAGAACTCCCGCAGCCTTTACGAGCTGGTGGCCGAGCTCGAGCAGCTCTCGGTCACCTCGATGGCCCGGGCCGAGGGCTGGCCTGAGCCCGCCCCACCTCCCCTGGACCGGCGCCGGGCGCGCTCAGCCGGTGGGGAAAAGCCAAGTTAAAGCCGGGGCGACGCATATTCGTACTGCCACAAAACCCCGGCTGACGAGTTTTGTCGCTAACCCTCCATCCATCCAGCCAGGTGGGCAAGGTCAGAGGCATAATCCTGGTCTGAGCATAAGGCGGCGGGACCACCCACGAGGGGACTAGGAATTGTAAGCACGGTGCAGGTGTTGCGTCGTCGCTATTCGAACTGGGCGGAGCTAGAGAGCTTCTGGGCCTAGTGCTCGGGCCATCGATGCGGAATCTCCGAGTGTCATTGCTGCGAGCGGCGCGCTGGGTTCCAGGGATCGACGAGGCGCACGCCAAGATCTCTGAAATGACGAATGTTATGCGTGGCAACAGTTGCTCTCCGGGCAAATGCGATTCCCGCTATCTGAGCGTCCCGTATCTCGACGGCCCTTCCTATCTGCTGCCTTCGTGCGACAAGTGAACCGGCTGCATTCGCAGCAGCGGCGTCAAAAGACAAAACTCGGCCGTCGAGGTCCTCGCTGATCACTCGCTCGAAGGCACCTTCGAGGTACCGACGCCGACGGGAGGAGGGCAGAAGTTCCAAGCCGGTTCGAATCTCGAAGAGCGTGACAGACGTCGTCCAGATCGACTCCGATGGCTGGGTGTCGAGCCAGTTGACCACGACGACGTCGGGCTCGGTTCGCATGAGTGCTGACAGCACGTTCGTGTCGAGCAGGATCATGGCTCCGAGAGGTCGGCTGCTCGCGCCGGGTGACCACGAAGTTCGGGGAAGTCTTGTTCGATACCCTCACCCCGGAACCGTGACGCGATAGTCGATCCGAGCTGGACTGGTGCGGCCCGCTCTGCTCGAACGGCATCACGGAGGATCTCACGAACCTCCTCCTCAGTGGAGCGTCCATGCGCTCGGGCCCTGCGTTGGAGCGCTTCCTTCAAATCTTCATCGAGTTGGCGGACCAAGAGCTGTGCCATGACAAGAATGATAGCATGATATCATCCTTATCGGGTGGAGTTGCGTTGTGGCTGTTCGAACTCAGGTGGAAGCGACCTGCTCGTAATCCACCCACCGTCATGGACACGAGTGTGCCGATCTTCAAGGGCCTGCCGGGCCGATCGGGATCATGATGTTCGAATTGGGCACCCCCGGAAAAATCCCTCAATCCATCTTGACTTCGCAACGCTGTAGTCCGCATTATTCCGACGGCGATTACATAGCCTAGCCGTGCAACAGGCCGCCCGCATCGCCGCCGCCGGCCACGGCGGCCAAGTGTTGGTCTCGGCCCCTACCGCGGGGCTGCTCCACAACGCGTTACCAACAGAGACCGCCTTGGCGGACCGCGGGCAGTACTTGTTGAAAGACTTCGACGAACCGCAGGCCCTGTACCAGCTCACGCACCCTGACCTGGAGGCCAGTTTCCCGCCGCTGCGGGCGGCGCCGGCCATACCGCACAACTTGCCCGAAGTGCGCACCAGCTTCGTGGGCCGTCATGAAGACCTGGCCACCCTCGCCGAACTGGTCGCTGCCTCCCGGCTGGTGACCGTGGCCGGTCCCGGCGGGGCCGGCAAGACCCGGCTGGGCCTGGAGCTAGCGGCCCGCTTGGCCCCAGGGTTCGAGGCCGGCGCCCAGCTCAGCGACCTGTCCCCCCTGGCCGACGCGTCGCTGGTGGAGGTCACCATCGCCTCCCTGTACGGCGTTCGGGACACCGTCGGAGCCGACCTGATGGCGGCGGTGGGGCGGGAACTGGCCGGCCGAGCCGCCCTGTTGGTCCTCGACAACTGCGAGCACGTCGTGGCCGCGGCCGCGACGGCGGTCGAACGGTTGCTGGCCGCCGCCCCCCGGCTGCGAGTGCTGGCGACCAGCCGGGAGCCGCTCGGCGTAGAAGGCGAGCAGCTCTGCCGGATCAGGCCTCTGGACGTCCCCGGCCCAGACGCCAGCACCGACGTAGTCGAACAGGCCGAGTCGGTCCGGCTCTTCGTTGACCGCGCTCGTCTCGCCCAGCCTGCCTTCACCCTGGACGAGCACGACGTGGCGGCCGTTGCCACCATCTGCCGTCACCTTGAAGGGCTCCCCCTAGCGATCGAGCTCACCGCCGCACCCCATAGCATGCAAAAGCTAGGTGCCCGGCAGCCTCGTGCGTGGAATAACGCTGGTTTGAGCAGCCTGTCGTCGCTCAAGTTGGCCCTAGGGGCGGGCCCGTCACCCGGGTCGCTCATCCGTCAGGTCGATTACGTGCCCTTGGGGCTGTGGGCCGACGAGGTCGGTGAAGCTAAGCACCATCAGGGCGGCGCGCGAGGGACGGAGGATGGCGAAGCCTGCACCCCAGCGCTGGCACTGCCGGCGGGCGACGACCAGCGCCGATGCGCCGGCTGCGCCGAAGAACGAGACTTGGGCCAGGTCTACGAACACCGCGGAGGCACCCTCCCTGAGGGCCTCGTTGACGGCCAAGGCAAGCACGGGCGCCGTGCAGTAGTCGACCTCACCCGCCACCCGGATCAGCGCTATCCCATCATCGCTGCACATGACCCGGGCTGACAGTTGGTCACAGCCGTGGGGTCCAGAGTGCCAGGTCGTCGAAAGCTTAGGGTAGACACCCGACCCGCCTGTCGGGGCTGCCCGGTCGCCACGGCGGGCAAGACCTAGGGCCTGGGCTAGGTCTTCGGGTGCCCGGGTCTGAGTGGCCAGGAACCTGGCCAGGCTCAAGTCGACCACACCTTGAGCCCCACCACCATCGTCGCCAGAAATGCCAGGCCTATCCTGGCCACTTCGGCCGGCGTCCATCGGCATTAGCTCCACCGCCTTCGCGCAGATCCCTTCCTATATGAGGCCGCCCCACTTGGGCGGTACTGTTGCGAGCGCGCTTTACCGGCGTTGCTCACCTGGAAGCGCGCTCGCTCGTCCCCGACCGACCGGTCCAGCTACGTCTGTGCGCGGAACCCGGCGGGGCCGGGCCGCACGCCCGAAGGTCGGTCCGCCCGGCCCTCCCGCCGGCTCAAAACGGGACGGCGCGTCTAGGTGACGGAGCTGCCGCGCAGCTGCTTGTTGTTGTCGTGGGTGGTGATGGCGAGCTTTCGGGGCTTGGCCGCTTCCATGACCGGGATGGTGAGGGTGAGCACCCCGGCGTCGTAGTCGGCCTCGATGTGGTCGGCGTCCAGGGTCTCACCGAGGAACAACTGGCGGGTGAAGGTGCCCGCTGGCCGTTCGCTCACGATCATCTCAGCGCCATCGGCGGCAATGGGGGGCCTCTCGGCCTTCACCGCAAGGACGTTCTGTTCGACAGTGAGGTCGATCGAGGCGGGGTCCACGCCAGGGAGGTCAAAGTGGACATAGAAAGCGTTGCCCTTACGGTAGGCGTCGATCGGCATGGCGCTCGGGCGGGCGGCGGTGCCGAAGACTTGTTGAGTCAGGCGGTCGAACTCCCGGAACGGGTCGGTCCGCATCAACATCTTTTGGTCCTCCTTCCTCGGTCCCAATCGAAGAACTGCTGGCCCGCAGGCCCTCCCCCGTTGTGCACCGGGGAGCAAGTGTTATGATAACTACTACGGCACAGATCTGCAAGATTCAACTCAGATAATGATTGCCAGACAGTACGGCAATGGTGACGGGCTGTACCTAAGGTTGGAGGTGCTGCCGGGCGCAAGCCACGACGAGATCGCCCGTGCTTACCGGCGCCTGGCTCACGACGCTCATCCCGATTCCCACCCGGGGGACCCCGACGCAGCTCGCCGGTTCCGGGAGATCACCGAGGCCTACGAGGTGCTCGGAAACCCCGACAGGCGCAAGCGATATGACCTAGCCCGCCGGCAGGTCAGCGTGAGCACTAACCGGGCCTCTCCCGGACCCGACGAGAGCTCGCCGGCACCGGGGCCTGCGCAGGTCTTTGCCTCACCAACTGTGACTGGTGGGCCGCCCGTGTTCCTGGGTACCGCGCCAGTCACTAACCCAGCTTTCCAGCTCTCTGGTGGCCCAGTCCAGGTTGGGCCGAGCACAGCTCGGGCCAGCCCGGTTGTTTGCGCAAGAAGACGTCGCCGCGGCCTTATTGGCGCGGTTGCTGTCCGACGTCTTCGAGCCAAGGTGCAGGTCCTGATGGAATGGCCTGAGCGTCGACCAGGGTATCTTCGCCATCTCGGTCGCAGCGGAGCTTTCCGGCCTCCACCCCCAGACCTTGCGCATCTACGAGCGCGAAGGGCTGGTCGAACCTGGGCGCAGCGCCGGAGGCACTCGCTTATACAGCGGCGGTGACGTGACGCGTCTTCGTGAGATCGCGGCCTTCATCGACGGCGGGCTCAACGTCGCCGGCATCAAACGGGTACTGGAGCTCCAAGAAGAGGTCCGACGTCTGCAGGCCGAGGTGGAACGCCTCAGCGCTGAGGTTGAAGAGCCAACGCCCAACACGCGAAGTGGGCGCGGCAAGCGCCATCAATGACCAAAACGACGTGCCCCGATCGGTATCACATGGTGGTGGATTCCGTAGGCAGCATCGACGTTTCGGCTAACCGAGCCTCGTAGCCCACGGGTGAGCGAACCATCCCGGACGTGGTGTGCTTGCGGGCCAAGTTGGACCAGTCAATGAACCAGGCGACCTCCCTGCGAGCCTCGGCTTTGGTCGCGAAGGGATTCGGCGCGAGCACTCGAACTCGAGGGTCCTGTACACCACAGCTTACGTAGGGGTTTATCAGGTTCCCGAGAAAA
>CAVVRE010000032.1:0-10277 GCA_963750465.1 uncultured Acidimicrobiaceae bacterium | reverse complement strand
TCCCCTAACGGCTTTTGGTCGCCGACCGTCTTGAATTTACAGGGGCGGTCGGCCTCAGGGCACCTCGAAAACCGCATTTGCGTTCGCGACCGGTTCGTGAAGCGGAAAATGGCAAGCGGCGAGGTGGCCGCGAGCAAATGCCCGCAGGGGCGGCTCCTCGAGACGGCAAAGATCTTGCGCGGCGGGGCAACGCGTGCGGAACCGGCAGCCGCTAGGCGGGTCGAGCCCTGAGGGGATCTCACCCAGGAGGCGCCTGGTCTGTGCGGCACTGACGGCGGGGTCTGGTACCGGGACAGCGTCGATCAGGCTCTTGGTGTAGTGGTGCGCGGGTAGTTTATAGAGCGCCTCAGCACTGCCGACCTCGACAAGTTTGCCCAGATAGAGCACGCCGATGCGGCCGGCGAGGTACCTCACCACGGCCAGGTCGTGCGAAATGATGATCAAGCTCAAAGAGTGTTCTTCCTGCAACGACTTCATGAGGTTGAGGACCTGAGCTTGCACCGAAACATCAAGCGCCGAGACTGGCTCGTCGGCCACGATCAGCCTCGGCTCCACGGTGAGCGCTCGGGCCAAGCCGACCCGCTGCCGCTGGCCGCCCGAGAACTCGTGCGGGTAGGAGCGCGTTGCGTCCGGAGGCAAGCCGACCTCGCCGAGCAGATGCGCCACGCGCTCCCACTGGGCCCGCCGATCGCCGATGCCCTGGATAATGAGCGGTTCGCGCAGGGTGGCGCCGACGCTCATGCGCGGGTCCAACGAGGAGTATGGGTCCTGGAACATGAGCTGGAAGTCGCGCCGGCGTCGGCGCAGTGCCAAGCCCGATAGGGACGTTAACTCGACGCCGTCGAAACGCACGCCCCCGGACGTTGGCTTCTCAATACAAGCGATGATGCGCCCGATGGTCGTCTTGCCGCTCCCGGACTCGCCCACGAGCCCGAAGTTCTCGCCTTGGCGAACTGTGAACGAGACGCCCGCGACCGCTGAGACGTGGCCGGTCTTGCGCCTCAGCAGGGCACCCTGGCGAACGGGGAAGTCCTTCACAAGCCCCCGGACCTCGAGTAGCAACGGGCGAGGGTCGCCATTCGTGCGCGCCAGAGTCGCCGGTTCCTTCTCGGCTTTGGCCCAGGGCGTAGGTGATTTGCCGGGCTGACCGCCAGCCGGAAGGGTGAGGGGGTTGAAACACGCGACGCTGTGTTCTTCAGCGTCGGGAACCAGTTCGGGCTCGGCCGCCCTACACTCAGCCGTCGAATAGCGGCACCGCGGGTTGAACCTGCACCCGGTCACTGGTAGCGATAGGTCCGGCGGCATGCCCGGGATCGAGTTGAGTCGTTTCGCCGGATCGGTGCTCAGTTGAGGGATCGACTCGAGTAGCGCCTCAGCATACGGATGACGCATCGCACCGAACACCGCTGCGGTGGAGCCGTTCTCCACGATCTTGCCGGCGTACATCACCATAAGCCGCTCTGTCCGCTCTGCGACGACGCCGAGGTCGTGGGTGATGAGAACGACCGCCATGTTCAGCCGTTTACGCAAAGCGTCGAGCAGGTCGAGGATCTGTGCCTGGATTGTGACATCCAGGGCCGTTGTCGGTTCGTCGGCGATCAGCAGCGTTGGGTTGCACGCGAGCGCCATGGCGATGACCACTCGCTGGCGGAGTCCGCCCGATAACTCATACGGATAGGAATCGAAGCGCTTATCCGGACTGGGCATGCGGACGAGCTCGAGGACCTCCATCACTCGTTGACGGGCCCGCGCCGCTGACCAGCCCCAGTGATGCCGCACCGGCCATGCGATCTGCTTGCCGATCGTCATAGTCGGGTTCAGCGAGTTCATCGGGTCCTGGAACACCATGGCCACATCGTTGCCTCGCCGCCTGCGCATCTCGGGCTCGGGGAGCGTGACGAGATCGGTCCCGCCCATCTCGATGCGGCCGCCAACGATGTGCCCCGAGCGCGGCAGGAGCCTCATTATCGACAGCCCGAGAGTGCTTTTACCACAGCCCGACTCGCCCACCAACCCGACGAACTCCCCTTGGTCGACCTTGAACGAGACTCCGTCGACGGCGACGACGGTGCGCTTCGGGAGCTGGAACTCCGCTCTGAGCCCATCGATTTGGAGAACGCTCACCACGCGGCTCTATTTGTAGCGGAGCCGAACATCGAGCGCGTCGCGCAACCCGTCACCGATGAAGTTGAAAGCCACGACCGTGAAGACGATGGCCAACCCGGGAGCGACGATCTCCCACCAGTAGTTGTTCGGCAGGGCGCCGTTCGCGATCGCGGTCGACAACATCGTCCCCCAGTCAGTGCCGGGCGGCTGGATCCCAAGCCCGAGATAGCCCAGCGTGGCCAGGAACAAGATGGCGTCTGCGACCTGGAAGCTCCCATTGACGACGATGGTCCCGATGGCATTTGGGATTATGTGACGCACGACGATCCGGCGCCCGGACCCGCCAGCCACCCGAACTGCCTGCACGTACTCGCGAGAGCGGATCGAGAGCGCCTCGCCGCGTACTAGACGAGCAGGCACGAGCCAAGCAATGAACCCGACGAGAAGTATCAGCAGTGGGGTCGATGGCCTGAAGATGTCGGCCAGCACAACCAGTAGGAGCAGAGCAGGGACCGACAAAATGGCGTCGACGAACCGCATCATAAGGACGTCGGAAGTACCGCCGATGTAGCCGGCGATCGCGCCCCAGAACATGCCGATGACCGTAGCCACCACGGCCGCGGCCAGCGCCACCTCGATATCCGCCTGACCCCCGAACATCACCCGGCCGAGCAGGTCGAAAGAGCTGTTGTCGGTACCAAAAGGGTGAGCCCACGATGGCGCCGCGTTCTGCGGCACGGACGAAATTAGGGCCGCATTGGCATTTGTCTGGTTCGTCGGATAAATGAGCGGCCCAAGAAAACAGAAGAGTACAACGCCAATCACGTAGGCGCCCCCGATAAGGGCCAGGATGTTCGCCGACGCGACACGCTGCGCCAAACGGGCCAGGACGGTTGTCCCCGCGCGGGCGTGCTGATCTTCCTTTCCGGCCGGACCGACCTGGGGTCCGCGCTCCACTTCGATTGGCACAGTCACAGGTGGATCTCGACTCCGAGCTGCTCGACGTAGCTGTCCAGCACCGTTTTCACGAGTAGCGGATCCTGGGGTCAAGCACG
The DNA here is from genome assembly GCA_963750465.1 of uncultured Acidimicrobiaceae bacterium. Classification (GTDB taxonomy): domain Bacteria; phylum Actinomycetota; class Acidimicrobiia; order Acidimicrobiales; family Palsa-688; genus Fen-671. The sequence goes on along the minus strand of CAVVRE010000032.1, from coordinate 7,116 downwards.
GCGTAGAGGATGTCGGCCAGCAGCGAGCCAAAAATGGTGAGGAACGTGCCGACTACTACGGTCCCGATCAACGTGGGCAAGTCATCGTTCACGATCGAATTGACCCCGAGCCGTCCCATGCCGGGGTAGTTGAACACGGACTCGGTGATGAAGGAACCGGCCACGAGCCAGGGCAGCGCCAAGCCAACCAGTGTCGCTACGGGAAGGAGAGCATTTCGAAGCGCATGGCGGTACAGGATATGTGAAGGGCTCCCACCCGCGGCAGCGGCAGTCCGGACGTAATCCTCGTTCAGCGCGTCCACCATTGAGGACCGGACAAAGCGGCTGAACGATGCCAACGTGATCAGCGCGAGTGTGAGCACCGGGAGAAACAGCCCCCGTGGGTCGCTGATGATCCCCATTACCGAGTTGGTCTGGGGCGCCTCGAAACTGAACCAATGCAGATGGATGGCGAAGATGAGTATCAGTACCGGCCCAAGGAAAAAGGTAGGCATCGAGTAGAAAAAGAACGCCGCCGCCGTCATGGCGTGATCGACCGGCTTGTTCCGCCGCGTCGCCTGGTAGACGCCGAGCGGGATAGCGACGGCGAGTGCCAGCAGCAAGGCGAAGCCGACCAGCACAAGGGTTTTGGGCAGCGCCTGCTCGATTAAAGCCCCTACCGGCTGGTTGTTTTTGAACGAGTACCCGAACTGCAGGTGCACGTAGCCGTCGAGGAGGTGCCAGTACTGGTCCCATACCGGCAAGTCGAGGCCCGTGATCCGGTTGAAGTGAGCAATCGCCACCGGCGTAGCACGGGCGCCGAGCACAGCCCGCGCCTCGCCGCCTGGAATGAGGTGGGTGAGAAGGAATACCACGAACGAGACTATGACCAGCACAACCACGGACTGTCCGAGCCGGCGCACTGTGTATGCGGTCACGGTCTTACCAGTCTCGCAGGAGCGAGCCTAAGAAACGGTGCGATGACGTGACAACCAGCGCAGGGCCCTCGCCATGAGGTCCTCGGCGTGCTCAGCCTCCAGAATCTGGTGGCCCTCGCGGGGATAGGTTGCCATTTCAACCTGAGCCCCTACGGAGCTCAGGCAAGTGTAGAGCTCGTGCGCTTGAGTCACCGGTACGCAGCGGTCGTCGTCGCCGTGCAAGATCAGCGTGGGTGCTACGGGGCCCCCGGCGAGGTAGATCGGGGAACGCTCGACGCATAGCTCTCGTACCCGTCCCTCATGTGGCATCCCGCCGAAGATCAGGTCGTAGCCCCGGTAGTTGTTACCGGTGTTGCGGGCGCTCCCGAGGTCGGCGATCCCCGAGATAACTACAGCCGCACAGACCCGTTCGGCGTGCGCCGTGGCAGCCAAGGCCGACAGGTAGCCGCCGTAGCTCGCTCCCATCACTGCCGGCTTTCCTTCCGGTACCAGTCCTTCGGACATGGCCCAAGCCGCTCCGGCAAATATGTCTTCGAGCTCGGCACCGCCGGGGTCGCCGAGGTTGGCGGCCACGAACTCTGCGCCTCGCCCGATACTGCCCCGCGGGTTGGGGAGCAGGACGGAAAAGCCGGCCTCCAGCAAGCGATTGGCTCGGCCGGGGTTGAAGGAGTGGTGGTAGAGCCAGGTCGGGCCCCCGTGGATGACGATGACGAGTGAGCCTCCGTTGCCCGTGGCGGCGAGGTTGGGCGACGGGACCAGGAGCAACCCGTGTATCTCCCGTCCGCCCGGGCCCTGCCAGGCGGCTTCGATCACATGTGCGGCCGCCGGTGGATCGGTGCGCGTACCTACCCAGGTGGACGGCTTGGTGTTGTTGTCGTCATAAACAACGACCTCGGGGGGCGTCACCTCATCTGAGCGAGTGGTCAACCGAAGCGCGTTCTTCGCGGCCAAGGCGAACGAAGGCGTTGGTGGCGCGCCCACGAGGGCGGCGGGCTCAACGAGCAACTCCAGACGACCGTGTGGGTCAAGGTAACCCGAGACGGAGCTGAGGTCTTGCCAGCCAGCGAAGAACAGCCGCCCTTGGTCGTCCCACTCGAGCCACGTGACGTCCGCCGGGATCTCGCTTACACGGCGCTCGAGGCGGCCGTCCTTCGAGAGGATCACGACCTCACCAGCCAGGAGGCCCCGATCACTGCACCAGCCCTCGGCGAAGCCGATGCGGCCTGTTGCCCGGTCAACCGTCAGGTGGGAGACCTGTTGCTCGGGCCGATAAAGCACGTCGTGGGCACCGCGGACGAGGTCGAGGCGGACAACTACTGGTGCGTACCACCCGCCCTCACCCGCCTCCTCTGAGGCGATGGCGACGAGGGTACCGTCTTGCCTCACGACGAATTCCCAGATGGAGCCGCCAGCGCTCGGTCCGAGCATCGACGCTCGGCCCGTGGCGAGGTCGATCGACCACACTTGCTGCGCGCCCGTGTGACCTTGATCAACCTCGGGGTCGTCCTGTTCCCGTAGTTGGCGGCGGCCGGACCACACCGCGCCCGTGTCCGAACCTGGCTCAGCCACGAGCACCACCACGCGCCCGCGCTCCTCGTCCCACGCGACTTGCTGGCTCGAGCCCGCCAGCTTGCAAAGTGGCTCGGGCGGCAGATGTGGACGCTCTATATAAGCGACGGAAATACGGGTCATCACCCCGACATCGTGCGCCAGCAGAAGTCGCCGCCCCAGCGAATCGAGTAGGGGTGGAGCGCTCGGAGGGTCACACGCAAGCCGGCGGGGAGGTTCGTCGAGACGGCCGACGAACACACCGCAACTTTCGCCTCGAGAGGGCTCGACTGCGGGCGGCTGCGCTGGGCGCACAAAGCCGCCCAGCGAGCCGTCAGCGGAAACGAAGGGCCACTGCGGGGCGGCGTCGAGCCCGGACGTGGGCAACGTGGTTATTTGGTGAAGTACCACGAAGCAGGATCGATCGCAGCCAACGGGGTCAGCGGTCCCACATGGAGATTTTTGGCGATCTCCAGGACGTTTTCCGGGTTCGGTTCCCAGATCGCTGGAAGCTGGTCGGCCAGGTAACTCTCATAGCCGGCCATGGCCGAGAGAAACTGTTTTGGCGGCACCTCATTAGTGGCGTTTATCAGATCGTTGGTCTTCGGGTCGTTGTAACTCGCGTAGTTGGCGCCTCCACCCGTGTTCCAGATCGACTCGCCGGTAGGGAGCGTGTCCGAGCCCCCGAAGAACCATGACGGGGCGCCGTAGTAACCCATCTCCCACGAGCAGCCCTTGGGACAGGCGACCGTATAGGCGAAAACGGCGTTGGCTCCGGCCTCGGTGAAGCTCACCGTAATACCGGCCTGTTTCCAGGAGGCTCCCTCGTCGTCCATCATGGATGTGACCGGGGCGCTGCCGTTCGGGAACTCCAGAAGGAACGTGAGCGGCGTACCTTTGGCTATCCCGGTCCCGCACTGACCTGAACCTGAGCCCGGGCGGGAGCAGGTTGACGTGCCGCCTGGCTTCACGTCCCAACCGTGGCTCTTCAGGATAGAGACGGCCTTCCCCGGGTTGTAGGGGTACGGGTTTTTCAGCTCACCGGCCGTCGCCCATGTGCGCGGGTTGGGTGGCACTGGCCCATAGATCGGGTACGCGTAATTGTGGAACAACTTGGCCACGTAGGCGGGCTGATCAAGCAAATACTGGATGGCCTGGCGGAAGTAAAGCTGACGGAAGATGGCTCCCGCGGCGCCGTGATCGCCTGTCGAATTGAAATTTAGCAAGACGTAGCCAACGCTCCAGGACGGGCTGACCTTCAGGGCGTACTTCGAACTGAGCCCCGACGGGTTCTGCCCCGCCTTACCTGGTCGAGAAGGCGTGCTCTTGACGTCCTCGAGCGGCAGGTAGCCGTAGTCCACTGACCCGGCCAGGAGAGCGTTGTACTCCGCCGTGTCGGTTGTGAACGGTTCGGTCGTCAGCTCAGCTGCGTACGGTTTGACGCCGCCATAGGAAGGGTTGGCCTTGAAGACCGCATAACCGTCGGACTGGAAGCTGGCCAGGTACCACTGTCCGTCGACGATCCGCCAGAGCGGGTTGGTGGCAAAGCTCGACAGCGCGCTTGTGTTGGTGGCCGTGGGGTTGTTCGGGTTAAACCCCGACTGGCCGGATAAAAAGTCATAGACGGCGTTGCACTCTTTGGCTGTCTGCGAGGTTGGCGCGTAAGTGCTCGCATTGTACGTCACGGACTCGTAGGACGCCGAAGAGCAGCCGCCGGACCCAGAGGCGGCGCCGACCTTCGTGATGTCCCACGCGATTGGCATTGGCGTGATCTGCGCCAGCTGGTTGTAGGTGAACCAGGTCGGGTCGTACGCCCGCTTGAGGTAAAACTTGACCTGGTACTTTCCCGTGGCGACGACATTGGTGAGGTTGTCGGGGAAGTCGCCAGGAGAGAAGTTACCCCACCCCGTCTGGTCGGACTTCAACATGTTCATCCAGAACAGGACGTCTCGAGCGTCGAGCGCCTCACCGTTGGACCAGTTCCAGTGCTTCAGGTTTACGGTGACCACCGCGTCGTTGTTTGAATACGTCGGCTCGTTAGCCAAGGACAGCGTCGAATTGAACGTCGGGCTGGAGCCAACGCCGAACCAGTACATGGGTGGATGTAAGAAGTACTGGAACCAGACCGTATTTGCGTTGGTGTTGTCTGCCGGCGGGTACATCGGGAAGATGTAATTTGGTGTCTGACCCGGTAACTCGGCGTACGTAATGTCACCTCCGCGCACAATCGTGCCTTGGTGGCTCGAGCTGGCAGGCGATAACGGGCGCGCGGCTGCGGTCGCCGCGCTCGCAGACGTCCCCACCAAAGTAGCGACGGTCAGCACTGAAAGCGCCAACCTCAATCGTCTATGAAGTCTCAACACTCGGCCTCCAATGTGGAACGCTGTTCGCCTCTCGGCTGTTGCCACGGGTTGTGCTGAATCTTCGCGCCGCCCCCTCCAAATTCGCAAGGCGAAACGGCGAGGTGTTCGGGTAGCGCACAGAGGCATTCGACAACTGCTCAACCGGGCACGGGTAGTCGACGGAAAGACGGTGTGTGTGTTGTCGTACCGCTGTCGAGGAGATGTTTCTCGATCGTGTTGGGCGACAAGCACAGGGTCGACAGGTCAAAAAGGGGCCTTGGCGCCGACGGCGCGATGAGCCTTCCGACCAGGTCGATGATCAGGGCCCGGCGGTAAACGTCAGCTTCCCGAGATAGGGAGGAATATCGCTTCAGCCTGTATATCGAGCCGAAAAGGTCTCGGACCTTGGCACTAGCCAGATGAGCGGGCCCTGAATATCTCGCAGCGCGACATGGCCACTCAATAAATCTCCGATCAGATGGGTCACCGAGCAATATGTCCCCGAACAGCTCCGCGACCAGGTTGCACCACGGATTGTGGGCGGGTCCGCTACCCTTGGGCACGGGGCGTGGTCAGGGGGCACCCACCGCCGGCTAGCTGCGCGCCTAGATTCGATCGTTCGAACAATCGAACAAATAGGCTGTACGCGGAACCAGTCCCGATACGAGGCTGCCGGCATGGACCTCTTGGTCCAGCCGGGGGTGGGCCGGCCAGGCCGACACTCATGTCGGCTCGCCCAGCCGGCCCGGCCAGCCGGGTCCGGACGCCAGGACCTCCTCTGCCTCTGGCGGGCGTTAGACGGGCTGTTCGTGTCTAACGCCACGCTCGCTGGCCAACAGAGACGATGACCCGGATCAGGTTTTGAGCCGGGTCCTTCGGACCTGCTGACGATCACGCTGGCACCGCGATCACGCTGGCACGATGTATGGGAACCGACTGTCCCGCTGCTTCTGGGCGACGGACGGCTTGAGCCCGGAGGGGACGGCCGTGTTTATGACCAGGGAGAGCATCGCCTCGGGGGCGTTGTCTGCCATGGTCCGGCCGTTGCGGGTAGCAAACCCGTAGGTGGCGGGGGAGCCCACAAGGTATGTCAACACATCAGGGAACAGGTCCCGGGCCACGGCCTCACCGCAACCTTAGGGGTCATCGGAGGTGCCGCTGGCCGCGACAACGGCCGCGATCTTGGATGCGACGTGCGTGCTGACCGTAACTACGTCTTCGGAAGGGTGACGGGTATTGGCGGGGTTGGAGAAATCTCTTCTTGGCCTCGGCCGGGTTGGTCAATTGGAGGCGTTCGGTTCCAAGTTAGTCTCGGCCGGCAATCCCCGCTCCTCTCTCGCCCGCCTCAGTAGGCCGGCGACAAGTCCGGCCTTCAGCGCGAGGTAGACGTCGATATCGCCTTGGGCCAATTCGACATTGTGCCGCTTGAGCGCGCCGTAGGCCTCCCGGGCTTTGGGGTCGGCTCGCAGGAGGTCCCGGAGCAACCAGTGGTCCAGGTGAGCGCGGTTGTCCTTGACCACGAGGTACAGGTGATGAGGCGGGAGCTCAATATGGCTGGGAGAGGAAAAGGCCTCACGGCCCGGGACACCGAGGTCTCCTCTCCATGTGTAACCGACGCCACTCAGGCGCTCGATGACAGGCCCAACGTCTTCTTCGGCGGCCACCACGATGTCGATGTCGACGATCGGTTTAGCGGCCAGCCCCGGCACGGCGGTCGAGCCAACGTGGTCGATCCCCAGAGCTACGTCCATCACGGCCGGCCAGACGTAATTGCGGACCTTCTCGAACCAGAGCGGCCAGTCGGCGTTGTAGTCACTGACGACTATCTCTCTCACGGTCTCGCTCGTCCCGTGCTTAGCGGTGTGGATCCAACTGCACGACCACATTCATTAGAAGCACACGTCCTCATAGGAACCCCAGTTTCTCGGCTACCGCCAAAGCTTCCTCTAAACACCTTGCCGTTGAGGGCCGGTCGGCACCCTCCCAGGCGGAAATGGCAGATTGCACCAGCACTTCGAGTTCGTCCGGGAGCCGAATCTGGGGGGCCAATACGAGTTCTCGGGCAGCTGTGACCGCTTGGTCGAGGCGCCCATCAATGGTGCGCACCGCGATGAGGGGCCATAGACAAATCCAGCAGAACGGGTAGCGGACGACGGTTGGGCGCCACTGTTCGAGAGCTTCCAGGGCAAGACGTTCTGCTTCAGAAGACCGTCCTTCCTTCCATGCGACCCACGACTGGAACGCGTTCACCATGGCGGCTGACGGGAACCGCCGTACTTGGACCAGCTCGCCGGCCAGCAAAGTAATTT
>CAVVRE010000031.1:0-10461 GCA_963750465.1 uncultured Acidimicrobiaceae bacterium | reverse complement strand
TCGGCGCTCATGCAGTTGGGATGATTTGATCTGCAAGCGCCGGGCTTGAGATTGGGGACATAGATGCCTTACGGATCATCCCAACCCATCCGGTTAGATACCGATTTTGGGAGTCGCAGCTAAGGAGGGGCGGACGGCGTTGACCAACGACGGCGCACCCTTCGGTTCCAGCCACGACCCGGGCAGGACCTCGCACCGCCCCCGTCACACCTGGGCCGCGTCGGGGGTCCGGCCATCCTCACTAACCCGCGCCTCCTCGGTTACCAAGTTTCAGGGCGCACCAAGAAAGTCGATGCGCTGGTCGGCCCGGACCCTCCTGCTCTCGGTCATGCAACGCGCCAGCATTGGCAACCCGGTCCGAATGGGTCATCTCCTCCGTGGCAGGTTACGAGGCGATCATCGACGACGCGACTTGGAGCCGCGCTCGGGCAGTCCTGGCGGCCAACGCGCGGTACGACTACCAGCGCCAGACTCACAGGGGTGTCCGCCAGGCGGATCCTTTGCGTTGCGCGCCGGCGGGCTTGGCCGTTTGTAATAGCTGCGGAAAAGTTCTAAGGCAACATGGCCCGTGGCCGTGCCTTCTACCGCGGCTACACGTCGAGTTCGGTGATAAGTCCGACGCCTGCGCCCACCCGAGCCATCCGTATACTCAGGCCCTCTTCTCGGCTGCTCCGGTACCGGACCCCACGCTTCGGGGAACCCGGCGGCAGATCGTACTGCAAGGGGACGTGCCCAGCCCGATCAACCGTCCTTCGGGCCGCCGCTTCCGGACACGGTGCTGGAAAGCGCAGGACATATGCACGGAGACCGAACCAGCTTTGCACGGCGGCCTGAACGGCTCCCTCCGGGCCGCATGCCATTTCGCCGGCCCCGAGCCGCCAGGACGATGATGCTGGTGCACTTGGCGTCGACGGCTCCAGGGTTCGCGGTGATGACTACATGTGCCTGAGCAGGCAGGGCCGGTTTGGCCCCAGGCGGAACGGCTGAGACGTGAGACGTAGGAGGCCCACACCGCCACCAAACAGGCGGCCACCGCTTGGTTATCAAGTCACTTCCTAGCCCGCCTGCCGTCCCGGCGGCCTTCGCCGTAACGACTTCAGCCATCAAATGTCTTTCCCGGCCCTACAAGAACAGCCCGCGGCCGGGTCGAAGGTCATCCTCGCCCGGGCTCTTTCGAAAGTCCGGTCGTCGATCGGGGAACGAGAGTCGGGGTGAGGCGAACGTGGCGGGCGGCGTTGCTCGCATGCTGAAGTAGCCGAGCCGCCTCCCGGCCCAGCTCTGGGAGGGGCTGGCGGACGGTTGTCAGCCCCATCAGCTCCGCAGCGGGGATGTCGTCGTAGCCGGTCACAGCCACCTCCGCAGGGCAGGCGATCCCGGCCGCCCGGAGCTCGACGAGGACTCCGAAGGCGACCTCGTCGTTGGCGCAGGCGACCGCCGAAGGCAGCTTCCTTCCAGAAATCAATTTGCGCGCAAACTCCCTTCCCGCAAGCACGTTCGGAACGTCCAGGCTGACCGTGGGCCAGGCTTCAACGCCCAGCTTTTCGCAGGCTGTCTCGAATGCCTCTGCTCGCTCGACAATGCTCGACATCCCCTCATGACGCCCGGCAAAGACCGCGCTCTCGGCCCCACAGGACCGCAGGTGCTCGACGACCTCGCTCATCCCTGCCAACTGGTCAACCCCGACAAAGTCCGCCTCCTCTATCGTCCAACGGTCGACCTGGAGAAGGCGCACGTAGCGGGCGGCGGCGCGCAACCCCGGCGCACTACGTCGAGAGTCCACAGGGCAGACGAGCAGGGCGTCCACCCGCCGGCGTAAGAGCATCTCCAGACGGAGGGCCTCGACCGTGACGTCATTGTCGGCGTCGCCCAGAACGATGTCTATCGCCGCGTCCGCGAGCTCGTGCTCGACCGTCTGCACCACCGCGGGGAAGAAGGGGCTCGTGATGTCGGGGACCAGGATGCCCACAGATCCCGACGAGCGGGTCCGGAGCGCTGCGGCCAGGGCATCAGGACGGTACCCGAGACTCTCGCACGCTCGCTGCACGGCCAGTCGCTTTGCGTCTGCCACGCTCAGCCCCGCCAATGCGCGACTCACCGTGGCCACAGAAACCCCGGCCGACTGCGCCACATCCTTCATCGTCACTGACACAAGCGTGTCCCTTCTTGCCACCCTTTACCAACGTATTCGGCCATAACCTAGTCCGGCATTTTGGAAGATGTTGCCTAGGTATTCTACGATTGGCCCTTGACACCTGAAGCCCAACGGGCTTATGGTTTCCTGAGAACGATTACAGCCGAGGGGGTGGCCGTTGTTGCGTGCATCGCGATCGATCTCTAATTGCAGACGCTAGACCTGCATGTCTCCGATTCCCGCTCATTGGTGCGATAAAGGCACCCTCCCCAAGTAGACCGGCAGGGTGAACTCCACCCAAAGCGGCGGTCTGCTGATGGGTCGCAAGCGCGATGGCGTACCACTGGTTCCGAGTACTTGGGGGAGTTCCGCTAGCGGCAGCAACGCGTGCCTAACATCGTCCCGTGTGCGGATATCGCGACGGAACAATTGCGATTGCCACCCGTTCGCGGCGGGGTGAGTGACCGTACGAACCACATGACACCATCACACAAACAAGGGGAGGATCCATGCATATTCAAGAACACGAACCCGTACTACCGTCTTCGGAAAGCAATCCTTGGCGCAAGCTGGTAACCAGGCGTCAGCTACTGAGCGCCACCGGAAAGGGCGCGCTCGCTATAGGGGCCGGTGGCGCTCTAAGTGGCCTTGTGAACTCCTCCGCCGGTGCGACTGATCGGTCGGCCGGCTTGTCGGCGGCCGCCGCCGGGACCAGCCTCGACTTCGGGATCGAGTACACGCTCATCGCCAACCAGAACTCGCTAAAGAAGATCATTATCGACCCGTTCGTGAAGGCCCACCCAAACGTCTCGGCAGTTGATCTCACCGTTTTTAGTAGCGCTTCGGCTCTCGATAGTGGTCTCAAGCTGGACTTCGCCTCAGGCACGGGCCCGGATGTCTTCGACGAGAACGGGCCGTCCTGGATGGCTCCGTTCGCCGACAGCCATACCGCCTTAGAGTTGGACGAGTTTTACGCGAAGTACAAGTTGACCAAAAGACTATTTCCCTGGGCTGTGGAGCCCAACCTGTACAAAGGTCACTACTACGCCGTACCGTGCGAGTACGAGGGCCTGCACCTTTGGTACAACGTCGGCATGTTCAAACAGTACGGTTGGCAGGTGCCCAAGAATTACGACGATATCCTGACGCTCGGAAAGGAAATCCAGTCCAAGGGCAAAATGGTATTTGCTGCCGGATTCAACGGATGTATCGCGTGCTGGGAGTGGTATTTCACGTGGGCGCTAAACGCTCAGTTGGGAGCAAAAGGGCTTCGCCAGGTCCTTGTCGGGCAGCGGCCCTGGACCGACCCAAGCGTGGTGACGGCGATGGAAAATCTAAAGCAGCTCTGGGATCTCGGTTTCATCGGTGAAAAAGACGCCAGTGCTATCAGCTATAACGAGCACTGGACCCTATTTGGTGAGGGAAAGGCCGCTATGGTGATGGAGGGGACTTGGGGTTTCGGCGGCGTGTCGACGTTCTTCCCGCACATTAACTATGGTGTCGCTCAGCTCCCCATGTGGAACCCACTGGTAGAGACGGTTACCCCGATCGGGGTGGGCGAGGTGCTCGGAATTCATGCCAAGACAAAATACCCTGCCCTCTGTGAGGAACTGGTGGCCAGTATAGCGGCTCCAACCTCCGCCAAAGTGGCCGCCGCGCTGGCATCTGAGCTCGCTGGGATCTACGTGCCGTGCTTGCCCATCGCTACGTCGGCCTTTGCCCCGGGGACCGCCCCCCGTCTCTACGCCCAGACACTCGCCACGCTCCAGAGCCAGATGGCCGCTGGGAAGTGCGGCTACGTGGCCTGGTCTGGGTGGCCGTTTGCCACCGAGGCCTATATGTACGACAACTTGTCGTCCATGCTGGAGGGTACCATTTCCGTCGCCGAGTACCTCAAGGGCACGCAGCATGTCTTCAATAACGATAAGGCCAAGGGCAACCTGCCCACTGTCCCGGTACCCAATGTTACGGCGTAAACAAAGCTAGTGGCTAGCGTCACCGTGGGCAGGCGGTCCGCGGACGACAGAGAGGTCCCTGGCCTTCCGATCCCGCGGCCGCCGGCGCCGCGGGCCTTGCGCCGTGGCCGAGCGCCTGGACGGCGCTCGGGGTGGTGGTTCATCCTCCCTGCCTTGACCATCAACCTGCTGGTCGTGGGCATACCTTCGGTCGCCAGCTTTGGCCTGTCGCTGTTCAGCTGGAACGGCATCGGGGCTGCTCACTTCCTGGGGTTACAGAATTTTCGACAGCTCTTTACGAATGACCCCGTTTTCGTTGGTGCCATCGTCCACGTCCTGAAGTGGACGGCCTTCTTCCTCACTGTCCCCGTCGGCCTCGGCTTGGGAAGTGCCGTACTAATAACACGGATCAGACGGGGCCAAGTCGTCTATCGCACGATCCTGTACGTACCCGTAACCATAGCTAGCGTGGTCGTCGCCAACACCTGGTCCTGGTTGATGGACCCAATTCTCGGGGTCAATTCCATACTGCAAGCTCATGGCCTTGGCTTTATCGCGCTGGGGTGGCTGACGGACCCAAATATTGCCCTGTACTCTGTGATGTTTGCCAATGCCTGGGCGTGGTGGGGCTTTCTCTGCATACTATTCCTGACCGGGTTGGGCCAGATAGATGAGGCCTTGTACGAGGCCGCCCGTGTGGACGGCGCCAGCCAATGGAAGATGTTCCGACGGATCACCTTGCCCCTGCTGCGGCCTACTCTCGTCTTCGTAGGCCTCCTGACAACCCTCTGGTCCTTTACCACGTTCGACTACCCGTACGTCATGACCCAGGGTGGGCCAGCGCATTCAACGGACACGCTGGCAACATGGATGTACTTCAACCTGGTCAACTACAGCAGCGCTGGGTACGCCAGCGCCATCGCCGTGTGTACCACAGGGTTCCTCCTGGTCGTCATCGCCGCATACGTCTACACCAGGCTACGCGGGTGGGAGGTTTAGCGGTGACGGCAATCCAGCGTAAAAAGCCGAGAGCACTACAGCACCCGGTGGCGCACGGAATCCTATTGGTCCTGGCGGCTACCGCGCTCGCGCCTATCTGCATCCTGGTATTGAACTCCCTTCGGTCCGACACTGCCATTTCGGGCGGCCCCCTGGGGATCCCGGCGTCCCCGATCTGGTCCAACTACCCGTCCGCTTGGAGTACCGCCGGGTACTCCGTTGCCTTCCGCAACTCGCTCATTGTTTCCGCTAGCACGGTCGCAGGCGTGTGTACTTTCGCCGGGCTCGCTGCCTATGGCCTGGCCCGTATTCGCGTGAGAGGCTCCGGAGCAGTGCTTGTGTACCTTCTGATAGGGTTGACGCTACCGGCGCAGCTGTTCCTCACACCGCTCTTTATCGCCTGGGTCCACTTGCACCTTAACAACAGCTTATTTGGGCTCATCTTCATATATTGGGGCATCTATATCCCGTTCGGGACGCTTCTGTTGCGGTCCTTTTTCATTTCTTTGTCGCCTGTGTTCGAGGAGGCGGCCCGGGTCGATGGTTGCAGCGAACTTCAGGTATTCGGGAGGATAGTCGTCCCGATGGCGTGGCCCGCCATCGTAAGCCTGGCCGTAATCGTCGCCGTATGGAGCTGGAACGAATTTTTCTTCGCGGTTACGTTCCTAACCAATCCTAACGTACAAACAGTGGCCGTCCGGTACTACCGGTTCTTAGGGATTTATTCGTCTAACCTTGCGGACATCTCAGTTGGTGGGCTGGTGGTCTGTTGCGTACCAGTTCTATTTTTCATACTCCTCCAACGACGGTTCGTCCAGGGGCTGGCGGCAGGGGGGCTGAAGGGTTAGCCATGGACAATAAGCCGCTGCTCCTTGTCGACCCGTACCCATACACCTATAGTCAGATCTTTGCGGCGCCACGATCTGCTTGGCTGGAGCAAGAGTTCGAGGTGATCGCCGGCCCAGAGGGCGCGTCACTCGACGAAGCCATCTTTGAGAAGTACCTGCCCCAATGCGTCGCCATTGTCGGGTTGATGCCTATGGGAAAAGAGCGTCTCGAACTAGCTCCCAAATTGAAGGTGATTTTCAACTCCGGGGGGAACTTCAAGCAGAACATCGACTATGAGTACTGCGTCGACCGGCGGATCCACGTCCTGAATTGCGGCCCTGCGTACGCCGAGGCTGTGGCGGAGCTGGCGCTTGGGCTGGCGCTGGATCTCGGTCGGGGGATCTCGCAAGCGGACCGCCACTTCCGGGAAGGTCGCGAACGCTACCTTTTCGCGGGCAACTCCGACGTGGTGTCGTTGTTCCGAGCGCCCGTGGGCCTGGTCGGCTTCGGCTTTTTGGGTCGTGCGCTACTTCCCCTGCTCGTGCCGTTCCGGTGTCAATTTAAGCATCTACGACCCTTGGTTGCCGTCCAGCGTCATCGCGAAGGCGGGGGCGGTGGCGGCCGACCTCGACACTGTTTTGGCCGCCTCACAGTTTGTGTTCGTCTTGGCCGGCGTAACGAGCGAGAACGAGGGCTTCCTTAGTGCGCAACGGCTGGACCGGCTGGCCGCGGGAAGTTGCTTCGTCCTGGTTAGCCGGGCTGCGGTGGTCGACTTTGACGCCCTGCTCGACCGTGTGGAGACGGGTCGGTTCCGCGCCGCCATAGACGTTTGGCCTGTTGAGCCGATGCCATCCGATTCGCGTGCTCGCCGGATGGAGCACCTCCTCCTGTCGGCCCACCGGGCCGGCGGTGTCCAGTCCGCCTTTTACGAGATCGGTGAAATGATCTGTGACGACCTCGCGCTCATCATGCAGGGGCTTGCCCCCGTCCGGATGCAACAGGCCACTTGGGAACTGGTCCGGCGTTACCGGAGCCGGTAGCAATCGGAGCCACTAGTGTGACCGGGGTGCGTCGCTGTCGTGAATGCGAGCGGGTTGTTGACGAATTGGGGATTGAGTACGAACGGTTGCTGCGCATCATGAGACTGGTTTCGCGTCATCCCGCCTACAGGGAACGAGTACGAGACCTGGAGTCGAACAGGCCGGACGACCTCTGGTACGACGACGCGTTGGGATGGGCCGTCACTTATCGGATGACTGAGGGCCGCACGCTCGGGTTCGCTGTATCAGGTCCGGAGGAGGTCACCGCGGACTCCCGTGTCTACCGCGCTTACGAATGCCGCGAGCTCTAGTTGCGTGACGAGCTGATGGCCCGGTTCATTCCCGTTGTGGTCGGGGCGCGGGTGGGTGACGCTATGGGTACGCCCACCGAGGGGTTGGAACCGGCCGAGATAGCGGAGCGCTTTGGGTGGGTTAGCGACTTTGCCGGCGATGGCACTGACGACTCCCTCATGGCCTCAATGCTTGCGGACGCCCTGATCGTTACTGACGGCCGAGCCAGCGCCGATGCGTGGGCAGCGCAATGGGTGCAGGAAGGGGAGGCGATAAGGGCGAAGAGAGACAAGTTCTTCATATCCGTCCTGCACACGGTCCAGAAACTCCGCTATGGGTGGTTGCCCAGTCGCGTAGCCATGGGCAACATGCCTTCGAGTAGCTCGGCCATGGCAATGTGGCCGGTCGGGCTCGTAAATGCCGGCCATCCCTGGGAGGCAGCCGACCAAGCGTACTCGCTCGCGGCGCTCATCCATGTGGGCGAGGTCGACTTTTGCCAGGACGCGGCGGCCGCGGTGGCGGCGGCGGTGGCAGCGGCGCTGCGGCCGGGCGTATCGTTGCGGAAAGCATTTGCCGACGCCTTACCGACTTTGCGTCCTATAAGCGGCAACCACATGTGTGAGCTGATTGCCAGTGCTCTCGAAATGGCAGAGGCTGCGGACAGCTACGAAGCTTTCCGCCAGCAATACCACGGACGCTGCCGGCAGACAGTTATGTGCGACTCCCGGGAAACAGTCCCTGCCGCCTTTGCGCTCGCTCTATTGGCTGGCGGTGATATGCTGCGAGGCGTGGAGTACGGGGCCAACTTTGGTCGCGACGCCGACACAATCGCCACGATGACCGGTGCCCTTTGTGGGGCAACTCACGGGCCGAGACCGGTGCCCGCTCGGTGGGCAGATCGGCTTGGCGTGACCGCGATGGGCTCGGCAGCGCGAATGGCGGACGGGTTGGCGCAAACCGCCCGTGTAAAGGTCCTACATTACATGGAAGATCTGGGCACCGTACCGGACCTGCGTCCCCGTCAGGTCGAGGTTAGCCGGCTCTTTTTGTGATCGACCGCACATCTGAAGGAGAGCGAAACCCTTGTCTGACATAAGTCTCGCGACGGTACAAGACCGAATTTCGCCGCTCGGCCCGGCGTCAGTCCGGCTTCGAGGTTTGCTCGGGGCGCGACTCGACGCGTGCAGAGCCAACCGGATGGTCCCTCACGACGAGGATTACTTGCTGTGGCCCTACGAAGACGGCCTACCAGTCGTCCCCGAGGGGTCAACGGAGTTGCGCTACTACGAAGAGATAGCACCGCTGAAAGCACCCCGCGGAGAACAATCGTGGCTTTACCCCCGAGGCATGGCACCTCACCCCGACATCACCGTTAGCGACTGGCAGGGCGAGTTCATCGGGAACTGGGTGGCGGCCGCGTCAGTCATGGCCCATAATGCAGATGACCGTCAGTTGCGCGAGAAGCTCGACAGAGTTGTGGCGAGATGGCTGGCTACCCAATCACCTGAGGGGTACCTTGGGACTTACGCTGCTCAGGACCGGTGGAAATCTTGGGATGTGTGGGTGCAAGCCCACAATATGCTGGGGCTGCTGGCCTATTTCGACGTCTCGGGACAACAAGGTGCCATGGAAGCAACTCGTCGGGTGGCGGACCGGTTACTGACGGATTTCGGCCCCGGTAGGGCAAGCCTACAGACCACCGGGCACCATCACGGGATGGGGTCCTCCTCTGTCCTCGAACCGTTTGTTCTGCTGTTTCAGCGCACGGGTGACCGAAAGTACTTGGCGTTCGCCCAGTGGCTGGTTGATGAAGACTGGGAGACAGCCTCTGGCCCCAAGACGGTGAGCGCCCTCACCAGCGGTGCCGGTGTCCGAGGTGTCGGCAACGCTAAGGCGCTAGAGATGCTTATCACTCTGGTAGGGGTGGTGGAGCTTTTTCGTGCGACAGGCGAGCAACGCTACTTCGACACCGTGGAGGCGGCCTGGACGGACATCGCGGAGGAACAGCTGTACATAACCGGTTCGGCCAGCGTGGGCGAGTACTTCGGTCGGGGCATACTTCCGAACGACGGATCGCAGGATATAGGCGAGACCTGCGTCACCATGGCTTGGATAAACTTTTGCCTCCACCTTCATCGTTTGACTGGTGACGCGAAATACTTTGAGCCGGCTGAGCGGGGAATCTACAACCACCTTTTAGCCGCTCAGTCCGAGGACGGCCGAGGTTGGGCTTACTACGTGGGGCTGCGGGACTACAAACGGTACCGGGAACACACAGACCCAGAGTGTTGCCCGTCGCGTGGGTCCAGGGCCATGAGCATGTTGCCGGGGGCAGCACTGAGCACGTCTGCCAACCAGCTTTTCATAAACCTGTTCGAGCCTCTCTCGGCCGAGATTTCAATGCTCGGGGCCAGCACCGTTCGAATACAAGTCAGCACCGAGTACCCTTTCGACGGGATTGTGACGGTCGAAGTAGGCCTCGAACGTCCGGCGACATTCGGCCTCTGCCTGCGCAAACCTAATTGGTGCCGAGGTTTTACGCTGTCCGTCGATGGCGTTCGAGAGCGCGCCGAGGTCGATAGTCGGGGGTATGTCTGCACTACTCGGGAGTGGAGGGATAAAGCCAAGGTCGAACTAGAGTTAGACATGGAACCCCGGATCGTAACGGATGCATCAGGCAACGCCGGACGCGTTGCCTTTATGCGCGGCCCTTTGGTTTTCGCCGCTGACGCCGCCCTACTGCCAGAGACGCGGTTGCTAGAGGACGTGGCTGTGCAGGTTGGCCCAGCCCTCGAGGCCGTCAGGTGCTCAAAACCTGATGGGCGAACCACCTCTAGGCTAGAGGTCTGCACCGCTCGTCTGCCGGCGGGGTCGGTCTTCGCCTTCAATGACGGTGGCCGTTACCGCCTTTTGAGTGGCACCAGGGGCGAGGCGCGGGACTGGGTCGAACTGGTCCCGTTTTATGAGGCGGGGAACCGTGCCCCGGGTAGTTACCGCGCCGGTGTATGGTCTAACCGCGAAGCATTTCGAGTTGCCACGTATCAGGTGTGGCTTCCTGTCCTGACTAGTTGAGCTCGAACCGATTTGTGGCATGGCATCGGTGGGCCTCTCCCGCATCCCGAGCCCGGTCTTCACGCCCTGGGATCTTAACAAGCACGGGTATATGACCGGCAGTGCGGCTAGGCACGAGCTCAACCTAAAGAAGGACCCGCTAGGC
>CAVVRE010000030.1:0-23310 GCA_963750465.1 uncultured Acidimicrobiaceae bacterium | reverse complement strand
CCACCGAGGAGGTCATAGAGGTCATCAGGAGGGGCGCTGAGGGGAACCCGCTGTTCCTTGAGGAGCGTCTCAGCTCTCTGCTGGAAACTCGTGCTGTCCGAAAGGGAGACGACGGCAATTGGCGCCTCGAGGGCGGGGGCCGGACGAGCTTCCAACGCGATCGAGCGCATGGTGCGCTCGCCGCGTCGACCGGCTCGGCCCACGCCCACGCGACGCCATTGTCGCCGCTTCGGTGCTGGGGGTGGAGTTCAACCTGGCGGCCCTCAGCAGCGTGACAGAACTCGGCGATGACCTGCCGGCGGCGGTCTCCGAGCTCTGTTCGGTCGGTCTGCTGGTGGAGCTGACCAAGCCCGGCGCCCACCTACCGTTTTCGTCACGCCCTCATCCAGGAAGCTACGTACAAGGGCATCGTTAAAGGGCAGCGCCAACGCCTCCACGCCCGTACGGCCTCGGGCCTGGAGGGTGCTCCAGGAGGGCTACCCAAGAGGACGCAGCGGTGCTTGGGCATCACTTCGCCCTGGCCGGTGCGCCCGAAAGGGCGGCCCATTACCTGGAACTGGCTGGGGACAACGCCGCGTACTCGTTCGCAAATGGCGAGGCCGTCTCTTCCTACCGGTACGCCTTGGAGCAGCTCACTGTCGAGGACGGCCAGCAGATGGAAAGAGCGGCGGGAGTGTGGTTCAAATTGGGACAGCTCTTCGTGCGCCTCCGACGTTACGACGAGGGGCGCCACGCGCTCCAAGCAGCCGGTCGACATTTCCCGCCCAGCGCTGCCATCAGGGCGGCAGACGCGTACCGTCTGCTGAGCTGGATCGAGGTGGCCGAACGTCGTCGAGCGACCGCGTCCGAGGCGCTCGATATCGCCGACCGCCTCTTGGAGGCAGCCAGCGAGAAGGAGACCGACGAGTGGGCCAGGACCTGGGTCGACGTCCAGCTCATGCGGGGGTTTAACTATTTCTACGATGACCCGGAGCTCCTCGGTTCGGTGATCGCCCGTGCCCGGCCACTGGTCGAGGCGCGGGCGGGGCCGAAACAAAAGGCTGATTTCTACACTCAGGTTGGGTACCAACTTGCTGCCACCAAGCGGTTCATGGTCGACGACGAGGTCATTGGTTACTTCCTGGACGCCTGGCGTGTCGTAGTGGAGCGGGGCTGGAGGACGATATCGATACCAACTTTGTCCGAGCCGACGTCGGCTACTTCCGCCTGATCCACGGCGACGTCATTGCTGGGCAGGAGATTGCCGAGGCGGTCCTCGCGTTGGCCCGCCGCGCCGGTGACAGGTCCATGGAGCTCACCTGCCTCCCTTGCCTGGCCTGGGCGCGGCTTCGCCAGCACGATGTTGCTGGAGCGCGTGAGCTGGCACGACCGACGCGAGCCCCGGATATTGCGTTACCCTTTCCC
This sequence comes from uncultured Acidimicrobiaceae bacterium, assembly GCA_963750465.1. Lineage (GTDB taxonomy): Bacteria > Actinomycetota > Acidimicrobiia > Acidimicrobiales > Palsa-688 > Fen-671. The sequence goes on along the minus strand of CAVVRE010000030.1, from coordinate 21,906 downwards.
TTCCCGGAAATGGCAAGAGCAGTCCTCTCGTGGGTTGCGTGGAAGGAGGACCGCCATAGCGAGGTCGAGGAACTCGCCGAGGAGGTGCTGAGACCAACGCCCGGAAACGAACCTTCCTTTCCCTTTGCCTGGATTTGCCTGTGGCCCCTCATAGCCGTCCGCCTGGCAGAAGGGAGTCCGGCAGGGGCCATAACGGCCGCGCGGAAGCTTTTGCAGCCGCCCCAAATGCGGCTCCCTCCTCAACTTGAGGAGTCGTTAGCCGGCGCGCTCGCCGCCTGGGAAGCCGACGAGCACGCATTGGCTTCGGAGAGACTTCGCAACTCGGTCATACCTCGCGGAGCGTCTCAGGTTCGCTTGAGTGGTCTTTGCGCGTACTTACAAGTCCAACCGTTTCTGCCCTACGGAACGGGAGGATATGTCCGTCGGTCACTCGCGCTCTCTCTCCAGGCGGAGAGCGCACAGTCGCGATCGCGCGCATCCGCCAAGCGGGATACCTGGGCGCCGGCGTTGGCAGACCGGCGCCCAGAACAACGGCTTTACCTAACGGCTGGCCCCGGCCATGTACGTAGCGACGATGTATGTAGCGTGACGGTCCAGGGAGACCCGCGCTCAGGCGAGGGGCGGGCGGCTAACCCCGGGCGCTAAGAGCCTGAATAGGGCAAAGCAACGGTCAGGCCGCCGGTGTGAGGTGCGGGGACAGCCGGGGTGCCGCCGTAACCGTCAGTCGCCAGTTGCTTCGCCGTCTTGAAGGGAAAAACGTCGCCCTGATAGCTGATGTACACGTGGCCGGCCACGCTGAGCACGACCCCGGTGGCGATGGGGGCGCCGGTGGCGCCCGGGCCCACCGAGCCCTGAAGCTCCTGGGCCGGGTTGGTCTTCCGGACCCCCAGCAGGGCGGCCGGCGTAGGAATGCCGAACGCTTTGCCACCGGCGAAGGTGTAGAACGTGCCCGATGAATTGACGATGGCGCCGTCGGCCCTGGTGGCCAGGGCAGTCAGCACGGTGCCGGCGTTCGAGCCGATAGTAAGGCCGCTCAGGTTCGGTACCGTGATGACGAGGGCGGGGTCATAGCCGTCGTCCAAGAACTGGCCCGGCGTGGCGAAGGGGTGCAGCTCACCGTCGGTGCCGACGACGTACATGGTGACGTGTCCGTCCACTGCGTGGGTGGACACGGTCACGCCCGGCGGGGCCCACCGCCGTCGGGGCGGCGGCACCAGCGGGGGCGGCCAGCACCTGGGCGGGGTCCACTTTCTGCACGGCCGTCAGCTCACTCGCCGACGCCTCGAAGGCCCGCCCACCGGCGAAGACGTAGGGGACGGCGCCGAAGGTGACTATGGCCCCGTTGGGGTAGCTCACGTTGGAGTGGGGGAAAGGCGGCACCGGCCCCGGGGCCGTCGTGGTGGTCGTGGCGGGGCCGGGGCGACTGCTACCGGGGCGGTGACGGCGAGGACCGCGGTGGCGGTGTTCCCGGTGCCGCCGTTGGCCGAGCTGACCGGCCCGGTGGTGTTGGTGAAGGTGCCCACGCTGCTCCCGGTGACGCTGACCGCCACGGTGCAGGTGGCGCTGGCGGCCACCGAGGCGGCGGTGAGCGAGATGGTGGTCCCGCCGGCGCTGGCGCCGGCCGTCCCGCCGCAGGTGTTGGTGAGCCCGTTGGGGGCCGGCACCACCAGGCCGCTGGGCAGGGTGTCGGTGAACGCCACCCCGGCCAGCGCCGTCCCCGGGTTCGGGTTGGTGAGGGTGAAGGTGAGCGTGCTCGTCCCGTTCAGCGGGACCGAGGCCGGGCTGAAGGCCTTGGCGATCGACGGGGCAGCGATGGCGGTGATCACCACCGGCTCCAGGGCGGTGCCGCTCGTCACCGTGCTGTTGTTGCTGTCGCCGTGGTAGGTCGCGACCCAGTAGTCGGTCCCGGGAGCCGTCGCCGTGTACCCGGCGCTGGTCGCCGCGCCGCCGGAGAGCGGCTCGGTGTCGGTGAACAGCGGCGTCCCCGTGCCGTTGGGGTTGTTGTACAGCCTGAACGTCACCGTCCCCATCGGGTTATCACCGCCCGTCACCGTCGCCTTGTCGGCGACCGAGCTGCCGGCCGTCGCCGTCGCCGGCTGCTGGGCAGTGGCGATCGTGGGGGTAGCCGCGGTCACGGTGATCGTCCCCGACGTGCCGGTGACCGAGCTGGTGGTGGTGTCGGTGACGGTCACGGTCTGGGGACCGGCGGTGGCCAAGCTGACCAAGTTAGTGAAGGTGTGGGTGCCGTTATCGCCGGAGGTGAAGGTGTAGTCCGCCGGCAGCACCACGCCCGAGCCGGCGTCGGTGGTGGTGAAGTGCACCGCGCCGCGGTAGGTGGTGGCGAGGTCGTTGAACTGGTCCTCGGCGCTGACCGTGACGCTGAACGGCGAGCGGGCGGTGGCGCTGGCCGGCGCGCTCACCGTCAGGTGGGTGGCTGCCGCGGGAGTGAGGGTGATCGTCCCCGAGGTGCCGGTGACCGAGCTGGTGGCGGTGTCGGTGACGGTCACGGTCTGGGGACCGGCGGTGGCCAAGCTGACCAAGTTAGTGAAGGTGTGGGTGCCGTTATCGCCGGAGGTGAAGGTGTAGTCCGCCGGCAGCACCACGCCCGAGCCGGCGTCGGTGGTGGTGAAGTGCACCGCGCCGCGGTAGGTGGTGGCGAGGTCGTTGAACTGGTCCTCGGCGCTGACCGTGACGCTGAACGGCGAGCGGGCGGTGGCGCTGGCCGGCGCGCTCACCGTCAGGTGGGTGGCTGCCGCGGGAGTGACGGTCACCGGCTCCGCAGCGGTGCCGTTCGTCACCGTGCTGTTGTTGCTGTCGCCGTTGTAGGTCGCGACCCAGTAGTCGGTCCCCGTAGCCGTGGTCGTATAGCCAGCGCTCGTAGCGACGCCGCCGACCAGGTTCTCTGTGTCGGTGAACAGCGGCGTGCCGGTCCCGTTCGGGTTGTTGTAGAGGTTGAACGTGACCGTCCCCGTCGGGTTATCACCGGTCAGGGTGGCTTGGTCCGCGATCGAGGAGCCCACCGTAGCCGTCGCCGGCTGCTGGCTCGTGGTGATCGACGGCGTGACGACCGTAAAGGTGACCGCACGTATGCGGTTGTTAAAGGCGTCAGCGATCACCAGGTTGCCCGAACCGTCCACGGCCACGCCGGCGGGGCCAGCGAGCTCGGCCGAGGTGGCGGGGCCGCCGTCACCAGAGGAGCCACCAGTGCCGGTGCCGGCCACCGTGTAGATGTCGCCCGCGGTCATGGCGGCCCCGTAAAACGTGCCGGTGCTGTTGGCCAAGACGCGTACGCGGTTGTTGTCGGTGTCGGCGATCACCAGGTTGCCCGAACCGTCCACGGCCACCCGGGAGGGGAAATTGAGCTCGGCCGAGGTGGCGGGGCCGCCGTCCCCCGAGGAGCCACCAGTGCCGATGCCAGCCACCGTGTAGATGTCGCCCGCGGTCATGGCGGCCCCGTAAAACGTGCCGGTGCTGTCGGCCACGACGCGTACGCGGTTGTTGTCGGCGTCGGCGATCACCAGGTTGCCCGAACCGTCCACGGCCACGCCCTGGGGGAAATTGAGCTCGGCCGAGGTGGCGGGGCCGCCGTCACCTGACTGGCCGCCAGTGTCGCTGCCAGCCACCGTGTAGATGTCGCCCGCGGTCATGGCGACCCCGTAAAAGGTGCCGCTGGTCTCGGCCACGACGCGTACGCGGTCGTTCAGGGCGTCGGCGATCACCAGGTTGCCCGAACCGTCCACGGCCACGCCGGCGGGGTCAAAGAGCTTAGCCAACGTGGCAGGACCGCCGTCACCCGAGTAGCCAGCAGTGCCGTTGCCGGCCACCGTGTAGATGTCGCCCGCGGTCATGGCGACCCCGTAAAACGTGCCGCTGGTCTCGGCCACGACGCGTACGCGGTTGTTCGCGACGTCGGCGATCACCAGGTTGCCCGAACCGTCCACGGCCACGTCGTAGGGGAAATCGAGCTGGGCCGAGGTGGCGAGGCCGCCGTCACCCGAGTAGCCACCAGTACAGACGGCGGCCTGGCCGGCCACCGTGTACATGTCGCCCGCGGTCATGGCGGCCCCGTAAAAGGTGCCGCTGGTCTCGGCCACGACGCTTACGCGGTTGTTGTCGGTGTCGGCGATCACCAGGTTGCCGGAGCTGTCCACGCCCACGCCCGATGGGAAACTGAGATCGGCCGACGTGGCGAGGCTGCCGTCGCCCGAGCAGCCAGCGCTGCCGTTGCCCGCCACGGTGGAGATGTCGCCTGGCGTCGCCCCGCCCGCCGGCAGGACATTTGAAGCGATGGCTCCACCAGCTGTAACAAAGACGAGCGCAGCGCCAACGAAGGCCCTCACGCATATCAAGACTGGGAGTCGATGGCCGGCAATGGGTCGGCGGCGCCGCCCTTTGATAGCTGGCTCTCGTGCGCCAGGCGCGAAATGTTGCGACAGATGAGAGCGTCCGGTCATTGACGCCTCCCAATTTCTGGAGGAGTTAGCCTCCCAATTTCTGGAGGAGTTAACAGAACCGGCACATGCGCCTGGCACGTACCGATTGCCCTAGCGCCAGAGCGTCTCACTGCCCGGGAAGGCCCAAAAAAGACTGCATCGGTTGCCCGTGCAGGCGCCCGCCGGGGCGGTCCCATAACCTGTATTGAAACCGCCATCGTCCATCGACGCCCATCTGGTCAAACTGCCCGGTGGTCTCGCCCTGCGATATACGCCTCACCGGTTGTTTGAGCGGACGAGTCGGGAACCGGATAGATCGTATGTTCCTACCTTCTGTTTGAGCGGGCTGTCAAGGGTCGCCGAACAAACCCCTTCACGAATGCGCAACGCGTGGCGCCCCGAACTCGGATCGTGGCGGTCCGAGCACTGAAGGGGCATACGTTCATGCGAAAGCGGCATACGTTCATGCGAAATAGGGGGCTAAGCCTGGCTAATAACTTGAGCCGTTCGCTTGTAGAGCGACCCAGCCTCCCTGCTGATGGGCCAGTGGACTGGCCCGAGAGTTGCCGCTTATGTTCACGATCACTGAAGCCCAAGGCACCCCGCCTTACATCGGTTCGACGGTTTGAAGATGCGCGGCTCGGCTAAGGACTGGGCCGTCGGTAGTGCGAAGAGCGCGCACTGCCCGGCCTGGTCCCATACTCGGAACGCCGAGAGGGCCGGCGTGGGTGACCCAGCGGTGGCTCGGAAGCCGGCAGGATGTAGGCGCGCACGAGCTGCTTCGTACTTGGCCTGGATCGCTCATCCAAGTCGCATCTGGGTCACGCGGAGCCAGTCGCGAGACGTTGTTCCCGGAAGAGCTAGTCGGGGAGCTTCGGGCTGACCCACACGGCGCTGGTGGGCATCGGGCTGCTGTGGCCAGCCAGGTTGGAGTTAGCTTGGTCGAGGGAGTGACCAGAGAGTGACCGGCGAGTGACCGAGTGGTGCGTGGAACCCGGGTGAAAAAGCGTTTTGCCGGGCGCTCCCTTGCGCGGGTGTTCTAGTGGAGAGCTGCGGCGGTGCTGGTGAGCCCCGAAGGCGAACCCTCGGCAAGGCACGCGTCAGCCCCGCCAGAGGGCTCTAGCAGGCACGGCCCGGTTCGTTACCACAATGGTCACCCAGATCAAAGAGAATTCTGCGCCCAAGCCGAGGCCTTCTCACAAATGTTGCGGCGCGCCAAGTAATCGACGATCACGCATTCCTTGTCGATATACACGAGATTGTGGCCGATTTGTACATAATGTTCCCGAGCCTCAACGATAATCTGGCTGCACGTTCTCGTCGGACTCAGTCCGGGACACGCCGATGTCGCGCGCACGAATAGCCGTCGATCCGGGCGGCTCGCAAGGTCGGCGGCATCGTCAGGTATCTCCTCAGATCGAGTGTTACGCGCCAGCCCGGCGCAGGCGTTCGCGAAGTTCTTTGGCCAGGTGATCGAGGTAACCGCGTCCCCCGCTGGCCAGCTCCTTGCGAGCGTTATATAGAAGCACCCACAGGCCGGCAGCGTATGCCACCTCGGTGGCGTAACCGTCCCAGTCTGGGCATCGTGAGCCGTACGCGCCGAAGAAGGCGGCGCTGTCCTCAAGTTCGGCGGCGATTGGGCCGCCTGTAGAGGACGAGAAGACGGTGCCCGCCGCGCCGACGATTGCTGCCTCGGTACGAATGCCGAGGCTGTCCCAGTCGTAAACGACAGTGATGTGCCCGTCACGCCAGCCAAGGTTCTGCGCTTCCCAGTCGCAATGGCCTAAAACCGGCTCGCGGTGATCGCTTGCCAGGCGTGACCGTACTCTGGCCGCAGCCTCTTCGAGCCACGGTGGCCCCGGAGGCTGGTTCAAGTCGAGGTCCAGGTCGTCGGGCGGTGGCCACTGCCCCGGCCCTTGCCAATCCCAGGCCACCCAGGGCAGCGGCGACATCAGCTTCGGGAAGTCGCTCGCGTCGCCCGCTAACCCCACAAGTTCGGCGAGCAGCTCGGCGCACTCAGCGACCGGCGGACGGCCGATCAGGCTTTCAGCGAACACCAGTGTTTCCGCGGTCACGATCACGTCGCCGAGCTGGCAAGCGTCGGTGAGCGGCTCCGGGCAAGGAAATCCTCGCTCGAAGAGGCGCCTTTGGACGGCAACAACACTGCCGGCACGGTCATCTACCGGTCGCACCTTGATCACGACTCGCCTGCCGTCCCCCAGCTCGACGCCGTGAACCTCACCGATGTGACCGCTATTGAACAATCGCAACGCAGGGCTAGACCCGAGTTCGCGTTCGCACCACGCGAGGATGCTCGGCCAAGCCGGACCATCGGTCTTACGCGTCGACACGACCCCCATCCCAGCACGGACCGACCCACAGCGCCGACTTCGAGCCGAACTGGATGTTCTGCGTCGGCACTGACTGCTACCAGCGGCCTGGACTTGACCCGCTTTGGTGGACACCTCATTCTGGCTGAAGGCCAGAGGAAGGAGTGCCACCATGGCTCGGCCCTCGAAGTACCCCGAGCAGTTCCGTCGGGAGGCGGTCCAGATGCCCTTGGCGACCGACGCCTCCAGTGCTTCAGTGGCGAGGCGGCTAGGCGTCAACGAGACCACCCTGCGCAACTGGGTCAAGGCCCACCAAGCCGAGGAAGCCCGCGCCGCCGACCCGTTATCGGTGAGCCCATCTGAGTTCGAAGAACTCAGGCGCCTGCGCCTGGAAGTGAAAGAACTGAAGATGGAAAAGGAGATCCTGCGCGAGGCAGCCGCCTATTTCGCGCGGGAGACGATCCGGTCTGCCGCTTCCGGTTCGTCGCCGAGCTCCGAAGCGCCTACGGCGTCAAGCGGCTCTGCCGGGTCATCGGGGCCTCACGCTCGGGTTTTTACGCCTGGGCGGCCCGCCCGGCCTCGCAAAGGTCGCTAGCTGACGCCGCCCTTGGCGAAAAGGTCGCCCAGGTCTACAACCGGTCACGCTGCACCTACGGTGCAGCGAGGGTGCATGCTGAGCTCGAGCGGGCCGGGACGCCTTGCGGGCGCAAGAGGGTGGCTCGCCTCATGCGCGGAGCGGGCCTGGTGGGTGTGCACGCTCGACGACGCTGGCGCCGGGGCAAGCATGGCGACGCCCACGCGCCGGACCTCGTGAACAGGGACTTCAACCCCACCCGTCCTGACCACGTTTGGGCCGCCGACGTCACCCAGTTCCGCACCGGCGAGGGATGGCTCTACTTGGCCGCTGTGCTCGACCTTTGGTCCCGGCGCGTGCTCGGCTGGTCGATGGGCACCTCGGCCACGGCCGAGCTCGTCACTGACGCCTTGGTGATGGCTGCGATAAGGCGCCGGCCGAAGCACCGCGTAGTACACCACTCTAACCGGGGTGCCGCTTATACGTCCTTGGTTTTTCGCAGAGAGTTGCAGAACTAGAGCTGGACCAGTCATTTGGGATGACCGGCGATTGTTACGACAACGCCGCAGTGGAATCGTTCTTTGCCACTCTGAAGCGAGGGGGCGCCCCGCCTGTGCCCCGCGGGCTGGGACCGGGGGGCTCCAGGTCCGGCCGCCGGTCGGAGCCGGAGCACCGCACCGATGACGGTGGCCGCCTCGTAGACGGGGTCGCACGGCGCGACCATGGCCGCGCCGCCGGCGAGCGTAACCTCAGCCGGCGGCGACCCAGGGTCGACCAAGGCCCGCACCACCTGTTCCCACAGCCCCGGTCACAAGCGTCAGCAACACACCGGTGTCGTAAAGTGCCGGGGAGTGGAACCTAGCCGTGCTCCGCGACCATGGCTTGAGCCAATCGAGTCTTACGATCCGCAATTCGTGCATTCCTGCACAGCGATACGCGAGCGCATCTTGAGAGACGGGGCTATTCCGACCAAGTACAAGATTCTCACGGGTATGGTCACCGACGCGATCGCAGCTCACCAGGACGGTGTCACCGAGCTCGCCAACCTCGCTCGTGCCGCCGGCGCCACGGAGGCCGAGATCACTGAGGCGGTCGAAGTCGGATACTTGTACGGCGGCACCGCGGCGCTCGTCATGGGCATGAAGGCATTCATCCGAACGGACAAACTCGACCGCGACACAGGATCCGGCTCGTAGTAAGCCCCGACTTGTCGCGCGTCCTGTGGTTCCAACCGAGCGACCCGATTGCGGTTCCGGGCCTCTAACAGTTTCCACAAGGTGAGCTGACGCCGGTGCCGTGGGTCTCGATTTCGATAGCCCGAACCTCGACGAGGCCGCGAACGTCTCCGCCGGTACGGACCCACGAGCGCCTGGCGTAGAGTGCCTCTCCCGGCAGGCAGCTGGTCTCGGGTAGCCGGGCTTGAATTGGACCTCGTGCGTCGCCATCCGCTCCGGTCACCGACCCCGCAGCCTCGCTTGTAGGCAACCCGTCCGTGCCCTTCCGGCCTCGCGTATCTACTTACACGACCTGGCGTTGGTTCGCGCGAGCCTCGAGCGCGAGCGCGGCCAACCCGGTACGGGAGCGTATGTCCAGGTTTCGGAAGATTTTACGAAGGTGGTAGTCGACTGTGCTGGCCGAGATGAAAAGCCGAGCGGCTACCTCGGCGTTGCTCAAGCCTTCGGCGACGAGTTCGGCCACGGTTCGCTCGGTTTCTGTCAGGCTCTCCCAGCCCCATCTCGGACGACCCCTCTTCCCCTTAGTACGAGGCGGCCTTTGGACTACGCAGGGTGATGGGCTGGGCTCGAGACGTATCAGGACGCCAACAACCTCGGCGCCATCACTGACCGGCTCGAAGCGGGCTGCGACCGACATCCCGTTCGCAAGAAGAAGCTCCGGTACTTGACTCTCACCAGTCACGCCTCGTCCGCACAGCTCCCACAGCAGGGCGTGATCCGAGGAATCCAGGAGCTCCGCTGCCGGCCTGTTGGTCATAACCGACGTCGGGCTCATCCCGATGAGAGGACCCCGAGCCCACCTCCTGGCCTGAAGAAAATGCTCCTCCAGGGCGTGCTCGGTAGCGAAGCTACCGTGGAGGAGGAGCTGCTCGATGTCGCGAGCCACCCGTCGGGCAAACGGCACCATCAGAGGAGTAGCGTCATTCACACGAGATGGCACGTCCAAGATGCCTACGGTACGCCCCGTGCGCGGATTTGCAATGGGCACCGCAGCACACGCGAAAATGCCGAGGGTCTCGGCAAAATGTTCTCCGCCTTCGACCAGACACGACCCGTTCAAAGCTATTGCCAGGCATATCCCGTTCGTGCCAACTTCGCCTTCGCCGAAACAAAAACCGGGCGCTAACATTACTCGGTCGAGTCGACTGCGAATGTTTCGATCGGCGACCCGGCGGTCAAGGATCACAGCTTCTTCATTAGTAAGTAGAACGCCGACCTCGGTCTCCGGCAAATCTAGGGCCACTTGGTCGAGTACCGGTGCGGCCGCGCGTTGAAGAGGGGAATCGGTGTCTAGATCCGTCCTATAAGGTACCGCGTACCGGTCTGGCTCCACGCCCGAGGCTTTCGACCGGCGCCAAGAGTCCACGATCGGCTCTCGTAGGGCCGGGTGGTAGCCTTCTTCCCCCGACATGAACCCTTCGCGGAGTTCCACCACGGCCCGATTGGAAAACTCAGCAACCATAAGTGCTCCCTTTCCCGTCCTCATCCAAGCACAAATCCCCGGACGAGATCAGACTGGACTTGGGCCCCCATGTTCGTCACTGAACGTGGCGAACGCGCCCGAGGACCCGCTGCGTTGGGTCACTGCTCCCAGCGTCGAGGCCGTTCGGATTCAGCGTCCTTGATCCTGCCCGCCGATCCCTCCGAAGCTGTTTGGCTTTCCTGACTTTCACCGACGTCATCCGAGCAACAGCCCGGCAATGTGCGCCTTTGCGAATGCCTCCAAGGTCGGCGATGCGCACCCCGTGTCCCGCGTAATGGGGCAGGCCTCTGCTTGCCCGGTATCGCCCCACGCCCGACCGAAGTGGAGCTCGACGTCGAGGACGGGAACCCTCAGGCCTGTGCGCTCAGCCTCGACAACCTCGCTGCGATGCCGAAAGCGTTCTTGGTCGAGTGCGTCTGCCGGCTGGACATGGCGAAGATGGCCGAAGCCTGCCGGGCGCTGGGGGTGGCCACGGTCTGCGGCTAGCTGCACGTCGCCGGCTCACAACCGAACTGCTCCGCGAGCACACGACGCAGCGCAATATGGGCACTGCGGGCCGGGTACCTCTTACCCCCTCGCCTCGGTGCTGCCGAAGATTCGCCGAGGCCTAGCCCCGGGGGTCGTACCCTCTGGGAAGAAATGGAAGAACGACAAGTAACGGGCTGTGCTGAACCGTACCCAGTCGTACCGAATTGTGCAGGTCACGGCCAGAGAGCACTGGGGACCAGCACCGTGCCTTACTTTGCCAAGGTGAGGGTCGCGGGTTCGAATCCCGTCGTCCCCTCCCGTCGTCCGCGGGGGGGCCTTCTGCGGAAGACCAACCGGAGGGCGGATCTCTCGCCCGGCAGAAAACCGTTGTCCCATAACGGTTTTCTGCCTCCCGCTCTGCAAGCGTTCGTGGACGACCGCCGACCCAGTGCCGGCTAGGTCCGGAAGGGGCCCGTCCCGGGCGGCCGGCTCAGGCGGGGACCCCCTCGAGGGGTGTCGTCCCGCTGCCACTTGCCCTTGCCCTGGGAGGTCTATCCACGGGGCTTGGCAGGTCCCCGGACGCCTCAGATGGCCGGGCTGCCGGCGCCGGGCACCAGGCCAGGGCCTTTGTGATCCCGAGGGGACCGCATGGGCGGCCCACTTGAAGGACGGGCTAGGCCCGCAGCCGTTCGGCGGCGTCGTCCGCCACAGGCCTGGGAGACCCGCGACGGGGGTGTGCCCGGTCTCGGAGGGCCACAGTTGGCCCGCCTAGTGGCCCGAGGGCCTCGAAGGGGGTTGTCCCACCCCTGTCTATAAGCTCCCGGGGTCGAGGACGTCTGCGGTCGCTTACCCCTGGGCGGGTCCCAGGGCGGGGGCCGAGCTGAGGAGCGTTGGTGAGCCAGGCGTCCACCGGCCACCGGCGCCCTCGCCGTGCCGGCGCCGGCCGACGGCGACTGGTGGGGGAACGGTAGCTCACCGGGCATGCTCAGTAGATCCAGGCCCTATACCCGCGGTAAGAGCTAGAAGAATTCCACACCGTGACACTCACCTGGTAGTACCTCTTCCCGCCTAAAGTCGTCAGTTTGGAACGATTTATGACGAGGCTAAAATGCCCGTCAGAAGGCCAGTCATACGCTATGCCGATTGGGTGCACAGGGTAGTCAAAGCTTGCCGGAGTCGGGCCGAAGTCCATGACATACGTCCCCTTGCCGGTTATATTGATGGGTATTGACTCGTAAGCCCAATCGCCGTTTTTGTACGACCTATTAACCGTACCCGGGGCGCTTGCAAGGACTTTCTTTATTAGTTCCGCACCCTCAGCCGCCCACTGAGTTGAGGAGGCAATGTTCGTGCTGCCGGTGCCGGCAGTGGTGGTTGCATAGGCGCCCTGCGGCACTCGCTTTGAACCGTGAGAGGCTGCCGCGGCGGTCCCGGTGACAGCTCCAATGCCGACAGTACTCGCGATTATGATTGGAAGCAGCCGTGAAATTGAGCGCATATCATCCCCCTGGCCTAGTCGCCGACAGCGATTTTACCCCGCGTCAGTCGGGCTGATAGGGCGCCTACGAGCTAGTCGTCTGGGAAGACCTCCCCTATTACCCGCCGGAGGTGGGCGGTCGGTCCTGGCAGTTGGCGATCTTTCCACCTCTACGCTGTGCACCAGGCGGAGGGCGTCCAGGACGTTTATCCATTGGTAGCCTGAGCAAAGTTGGCTCATGGGGGAACCGTGCATGCTTAGCGGGTGTCGTCTTAGGAGCAAGGTCGGTGCGGGGCTGAGCAAAGGTGGCGGGCAGGCTGGTCCTGTTCGGCGGGTGTTGTACTGAGGATTTTTGGTTCGGAGACACGTGGACTTATAACGGCACGACTTGGGCCCAGGAGTCGCCGGCTAACAGCCCGTCGCCCCGCGACTCGGCATCCATGGCGTACGACCCGGCCACGAGCCAGCTTGTCCTCTTTGGCGGCTACGCGTTATCCGCGTTTTTCGCCGACACCTGGACCTATAACGGCTCTACCTGAGCCCAGCTATCACCGCCGGCCAGCCCCCCCGGCCGGGAGGGCGCTTCCATGGCCTATGACGCGGCGACCAGCCAGCTCGTCCTCTTCGGCGGGGACGGCCCAGAGAACCCGGACTACACGGACACCTGGACCTGGGAAGGCACCACATGGGCCCAGCAGTCACCGGTGACAAGCCCTCCTTTGGCCGTTTCCTATTTGGCCCCAATGGACTACGGCGCGGCTTCGGGCCAGCTAGTCCTCCTCAACTGGGGAACAGTCGCAGCGAAGCTCCCCAGTATGTGGGCTTACCAAGCGGTCGGGGACGGCCACTGGCTGGCGGCCGCCGATGGCGGGGTGTTCAGTTTCGGCGCCCCGTTCTACGGCTTCATGGGCAATGCCCACCTCAGCCAGCCCATGGTCGGCATGGCCGCGGCACCGGGTGGGGACGGCTACTACTTGGTAGGGAAGGACGGCGGGGTGTTCGCTTTCGGGCACGGCGTACGTTTTCTCGGGTCGCTGGGCGCCAGCCGGCTCGCTCACCCGGTGGTTGGCATGGCCGTCGACCCGGTTACTGGCGGCTACTGGCTAGTGGAGTCCGATGGCGGGGTGTTCAGCTTCGGCGCCCCGTTCTACGGCTCCATGGGTAATGCGAACCCAAGCCAGCCCATGGTCGGCATGGCCGAATCACCCGGCGGGGACGGCTACTTCTTGGTCGGGGAGGACGGCAGGGTGTTCGCTTTCGGGCCGGGCGCTAACTTCTACGGGTCGATGGGCGCCACGCCGCTCGCCAAGCCGGTCGTCGGCATGGCCGTTGACCCCGCTACCGGCGGGTACTGGCTGGTGGCCGGCGGCGGGGGCGTGTTCAGCTTCAATGCCCCGTTCTACGGCTCCATGGGCAATGCCAACCTCAACCAGCCCGTGGTCGGCATGGCCGCGGCACTGGGCGGCACGGCTACTGGCTGGTTGGGCAAGACGGCGGCGTCTTCAGTTTCGGGCCGGGCGCTAGCTTCCACAGCTCCACGGCAGGCACACCACTCGCCCAACCGGTCGTCGGCATAACCGGCCAGTAACCCAACTTCCCGGGTAAATAGTCGCGATTGCGGGCACTCCCGGGCCGCCACCGGTGTTGGTTAGGGGACGAAGCGGTCCCCCACGGACGACCGGCTGATTACTCGGTTAGAGGCTGAGCGCACCGCCGAACGGGCCCGGCGCCGATGCCTCGGGCTCACGTGGCAGGCCGCTCCTTCGCTGCGCTTCGACCAGCGGCACGGGTGGCACTTCGCCTCTGCTCACTGCCCTCCGAGTGACATGATCCGAGGATGAGGCGTTCCTCGGCGGCTTCGGTGCTGGTACGCCGCTTCGACGCCGCGGCCAGCTCCTCGCTGGTGAAACTGAAGGTCGCGTGGGCCCATGCCCTCCCACAGGGACTCCATTAGGGCGCGCGCCTCGTCGACGTCGGGCATGGGGTTGGATTGGTCCCGGGTACTCCGGTTTGTCGTCATTGGTTGCTTTTAGCACGGCCACGTCCGCCCGCACGGCGATGGCGACCAGGTCCAGCAACTGGCGCAACTCGCGCGAACAGGTGAAACCAAGCGCCATGCCGCGGAGTTCACAGGGAAGTGGTTGGCTTAGACCGTCGCTCGGTGACCCGGGTGCCGGCGTGAGCAATCATGGCGCTCTCGGTGGCTCCACTGGCGCTCATGGCGACATCACCAACCGCGCCGTCGCCTCACTCGGTGGCCACAACCCGACCACCCCCTTGTCCATGAGCGTTTTCGGGTCCGCGCAGCCCAGGGTCAGTTTCGACGTGACCCCCAACCAGGTCGCCCGGACGGGGATTATAGAGGTATGACCGCCATCTTTGCCCGTCTCCGCGCTGCTTCGGCCGCTGCCCTCCTAACGGCCGTCTTGGCCCTTGGGCCCGCCCCGAGCCTGAGCGCGCAGGGACAAGCGCCGGCATCGTGGGCTATTCAGTACGTAAAGTTTGCAACCCCGTCCGATGGCTGGGCTATGGCATACCAAAATGACCAGAGCAGGTTTACCGAGCTATTCACGAGTCTTGACAGGGGGCGGCACTGGCACAACGTCACCCCGCCCGTTGTGGTGGCCGGCGAGAACGACTGGAACCACTATCCGCACGCGGCCGTAATGGACCCTCTGACGCCCTTCGTCTTGGACAGCCGCGACGCATGGTGGCCGGTGTTGCGCTCGTACGGGCAGGGCGACCAGTCTTCCGAGCTCTACGTGTACATGACTTCCGACGCCGGCCGGAGATGGGCCCTGCGGGGGCGGTTCCCGCACGCCGAGCTGGGCGGTCTTTTCTTCCTAAGCCCCTCTACCGGCTTCATCGAGACGGAGACGGCGGGTGGTGGTGGGGCCAGGCCCGAGGACCTGGCACAGATCTACGCCACCTCCGATGGGGGCCAGCACTGGCAAGAAGTCTCGGTAATCGGCCCCCTCTGCGAAGCAATCAGCGGCGTGTCCTTTGCCAGCCCCCGCCTCGGGTTCGTCAGTGGGTACTGCGGCTGGGGGCCGGCGTCCCTCGCACGTACGAGCGACGGGGGCCGTGAGTGGGAAGGGCACGTTATCGCGCCCGAGAACGGCGATGGCGCGGCCACCTACCCGCCGGTGTTCTCGTCCCCACGGCTCGGCAGCATGGTCGTGGAGGTAGTCCCCGCGGTCTTCTTCGCCACCACCACCGACGCCGGCCGCCACTGGGACCTGAGGCACCTCCCCCCGCCGGCGGCGCGGCTGCTGTCGGCCGACGACACATGCCTACCTGGTTGTCGGGACCTCGTCTCGGCCCGGACCTGGCTGGTCGGGGTGGGCCACGACCTGTACACGACCACCGACGCCGGGATCTCCTGGAAAGCGTCGTCGCCCTCGTCCATGGCCCTTACCAACCTGCAGCTCGATTTCCTGGGCCCGAGGGTGGGTTGGGCCTACGAGGGCAACATCGAGGGGGACGCCCGCTCGGACCTCCTGTGGCGTACGACTGACGGCGGGCGGCACTGGTCGACATATTCTCTGGGCACAAACGCTTCCTAATTGTGAGAGGCGAGCGGGCGTGAGAAGTCGAGGGTCGTACATCACCCTGGTCGCCCGCAGGCTTTCAGTAATCCTGGTGCTAACGTTTACAGGCCAGGCGACCCTCACCATCGGTGTTACGACGCCCGCGGTAGCCGCGGGGATTACCCGTTGCCGTGATAGCCAGCTGGCAGTCACCGTAGCTCAGCTAGGGGGAGCCGCCGTGACAGGTGGGTTCGTGGTCCGCTATCGGAACCTCAGCCCGTACGCTTGCACGCTTTCGGGTTATCCCACCGTTATCGGGGTCGTCAGCCCGACGGGGCCCGCCCAGGCAGCGACAGACGTGGTCAGCGGGGTCTTGGGAGGCTGGCAGACATATGCCGCGAGGGCGCAGGAGCCCCTGCCAACTGTCGTGTTGAGTGCCAAAGGGGGCATGGCCTCCTCTGTGGTGGAGTTTGTATCTACGGGCAGTGCCCAATCTTTGTGCTTCACAAAACGCTATCCCCTCTGGTTTCACTCCGTTTGGTTGAATCTGCCCGGCGGCACGCGGCCATTTGCTTTGAGTGTGCCGGCGGTGATCGTCTGCTCGTACTTCGACGCCAACCCGATTGTCCCTGGCACCACCGGTAGCGCGGCGCAAGTTCCTCACCAATAAGGTCGGCTTTGGGGCCTGGCGCAGCGTAGCCGAGCTACGCACGGTGACTACATCGAGCGCTGTTACAACCCTTATCGCTGGTGGTCAGGTACCGGCGATGGCCGCCACAGGCAAGTTGGCATCCAGCTGGGCCGGCGGGGCGTACGTCGAGGCGCATGTCTACGACGTCCAGGCTGAGGCGCCTGGCGAACGGGCGATGCCGTACTGGCGTTGCGCCGAGTTGTGGCGGCGCCAGTACGCCCGTCACCGCTAATCGTTCGGCGACCCTTGCGCCGAGTCGTCGGGCGGTCTTAGCAAGCCAAGAGCCAGCGCCGCTTGGTCGCCGGCTCGTATTACTCTCCGAAGTTCTCGCTTTCTGGGTACGGCCAGTGCCCGACTCGACCCCATCTCGGCCCTGGCGGCTCGAGCCGCCTCGACTGCCAGCGCTAAAAGGTCTCGGTCGTCCTTGCTTGGGTGAGTTGGCTCGACTATGCCGCCAAAACTACCGGCTCGATGCAGGCCGCGAACCCCTCGCGCTGGTTTTTTTTGGGGGCAAAACCCCCAAACCAGTGGGAACAGCGACAAAGACGGGACGCGGTCGAGTGGTAGCTGCCGTCCTACGTCGGTGAAACTTCTAGTCAAAGCCCTGGCGCTTCTGGCTGCGGGGTGTTCCGGCGGTCGGCACTCCACGGCCGGTACAGGTCAGGATCCTTCTCCGACCGCGGCAACCCTTGCCTCAGCGCCCTCGGGTGCATGGAGGACCTACTCCTACCCTGGCACTTTAACATTCGACTACCCGCGTGACTGGCACGTGGCGCCCTTCGATGGTATCGGCTCTTCTGCCGCCACTCCATTGGTGGCGATCAGCAACGCCCCTATTGGCACCGCGTCGTCGAGACCGTCGACCTCGCCGACCGCAGTATCCGCGGTCTGGTCCGAAGTCGGCAACGATAGTGTGCCCTTCCACCCGAACGCGATGATCGACGGACGCCGAGCGCAGATCACCACGGCAACCCCCGCGAGTCGGTGCCCAAAGGGAGGGCCGCAGGCACGTTCCATATCTGCGATGGTTGTCCGAGACCCGAGCAACTTCATCGAACTATGGGCCTGCCTGCCCCAAACCGAGCTGTCGACCAATACGACAGTGGTGCTGGCAATCGCCCGCTCGCTCCACGTCGCGGCCGAGTAACCGAGGTCCAGGCATAACCCTTCGATTTGCGGCGGGTAGCACCCGCGGGTGCTTTCGCTGGGCGGTGCCGATTTCGCGCCTAACAGCGCTGTTATGGATCTGCGGTGCCGATACCGCAATGGAGGCAGGCACTGGTCCCGTGAAAAGGTCGCGGTGACCGCAGAGATGTTGTCGGTACACGGGTCGTCGCTCCGAAGGGCGGGACGACAATTGTGGCCGTGCTTCTTATCGGCCCCGGCACTGACTGCACCGGCGGTGATGGAAGGCTGTAGCTGATCTGAGCAGGCGTACCTATGGGCGGGGGAGCGTTCACTCTAGCGATGTATGACGGCAAGCCCAAGTGGCCACTTACAACGGTGATCGAGGTCGGAACTGGGCGGGGATCCTGCTCGCTGGGTGGGACCAAGGTGAGTCTGCTACTAGCGACGGTGTCGGCGACTGCCGTATTGGGCACGACACTGATCACGGCCAGTAGCGCGCTGACTACGCTTCCCCGACTGAGGCTGCGTCGGAAACGCCATTTGCGATTTCCAATAATTGAAATGCCCTCCCTCACGCGGCAACATCAACCAGAGGCCCGCAGGCCGGCTTGGTGTTGCCGGTTTCACCCACAGTCTGCGCGGGGTACCACTCACCAAGTATTGCCGTCTGCAGTACCCTTCTCCAGCCGTGTTAGGCAACCGGGTGGGCCGCAACACAGCGATGCAAGCTGCGGTTCTGCGGTGGTTACCGGCTGGAGGACAGCCGAGCGGCCAAGCGCGGCGGGCTCACTTGTCAGTTGATGGCCGTCAGTGGGCCATACTTCGTGGCTGCCGACACTGTAGTCCGCCCACCCAGGTGGCCTCTCTAGGGGAGGTCTTCCCAAACGTTTAGCTCGGTGCCGACCTCTCGGCCCGCCGGCAGGGCATACAGTCCCATATTGAGCTACGCAAGGGGGTTGGGGTGCGTCCAATTTCACGGGTAATCCCCGTGATAATCGCCGGTACCGTTGGCATGGGAGCTGGCCTGGGGATCGGGCTCCTGGCCGCCTCTCACGGCTCGGTAGCCACGCCGGGTGGTACCGCCACCACTAGCGTCGCCTCGTCCGCTCAGTGGGCCGCCGAGGGCGCCCAGCTCGTACGCGAAACGCACGGCAACTGGGCCTACGAGTCACTACCCCTCGACATAACCGGGAACGGCACGTACTTGTTCGACTTTGGCCCGGTCCCCGCCAGTTTCGACTACCCCTCGGACCCGGGGGGCATAGCGTTTGACTGGCCTTCTGATTCGCACTTCAGCATGTTGCCAGCCGGGACGCCAACGCGTACCGTGACCCTGCGGGGCAAACGGTATTTCCAGGTCGGTTTCACCGTGTCCGGCTTTTCGAGCCCTTATAGCGGTTATCGGGCCTGGAGCTTACTGAGCATGCCCCGGTGAGCTACCTCCCCCGGACCAGCCGCCGTCGGCCAGTGGCCCGTGCCAGGTGGCTACTGGTGCTCGCCCTGGTGATCGCTGCCCTGGTGGCATTCTGCGGGCACCCTGGTAGGAGGCAAAGCGCTGAGCGCCACGCGGCCCCGAGCCCCAGCACACACGGCCGAGCGCCGACGTGGGCTTTTCAGTACGTCCACTTTGTGACCCGGTCCGACGGCTGGGCCATGGCAGACAATGACCAGAGCGGGTTTACCGACCTGTTGACGAGCCATGACGGGGGCCGGCACTGGCACGACGTGACCCCGCCCGTCGTGGTGGCCAGCGACAACGCCTGGCTCTACGACTCGTCCCACAACCTGGACATGGAGAAAACCCCGGGCGGGCCGATCGAGGACGCGGCCACCGTGCAGGCCCTGACGCCGTTCGTCTTGAACGGCCGTGACGCCTGGCTGCCGGTGTTGCGCTTGTACGGGCCCAACGACCAGTCTTCCGAGCTCTACGTGTACATGACCTCCGACGCCGGCCGGACATGGGCGCGGCGCGGGCGGTTTCCCGGGGGCAGGGTGCGGGGACATTTTTTTCCTAAACCGCTCTACCGGTTTCATCGAGACGGGCGATGCTGCGGCCGCCGGTGAGGACCCAGTGCAGATCTACGCCACCTCCGATGGGGGCAAGCACTGGCGGGAGGTCTCGGCCGGGCCCCGCTCTTCGGGCCTATTACCCAGGGCGCCAGCCCGACCGCCATCGGCGACGGATGCGACAAGAACGGCCTGTCTTTCGCAAGCGCCCGGGTCGGCTTCGCCACCGAGTCCTGCGTCGTCGGGGCGTACGCTCCAACGCACGAGCGACGGGGGCCGTAAGTGGGGTTACATCGGCATTGCGCCCGGTAACGGCGATGGCGGGGCCACCTATCCTCCTGTGTTCTCCTCCCCCGACGTGGGCAGCATGGTCGTGGACATAGACCCTGTGCTCGTCTTTGCCACCACCACCGACGGCGGCCGCCACTGGGAGCTGAGGCACCTCCCACCCGGGGCAGCGCGGCTGATATCGGCCGACGACTTATGCCTGCCTGGCTGCTTGGACCTCGTAACGGCCCGGACCTGGGTGGTCGGGGCAGGCCACGAGCTGTACACCACCACCGACGCCGGTCTCTCCTGGAGAGCGTCGTATTCGCCTCTGGCGCTTACTTACCTCGAGCAGCCCAATTTCCTCACCAACCTGCAGCTCGATTTCCTGAGCCCGAGGGTGGGCTGGGCGTACGAGGGCAACATCGAGGGGGTATCGGACGCCGGGACTGCCCTCCTATGGCGCACGACCGACGGCGGGCGGCACTGGTCGACATATTCCCTGGGCGCCGGTTGAGCCACGGCTGGTGGGAAGATGAGGGGCCGCGGCCCTAATTGGGCCCTTGGCGCTAGCTGGGCTGGCGCGGGCGGCGATTAGCTGAATTGCGCTGTCGGGGCTTGGTCATGCAAGCCATCCCCGGCGCCTTGGCCCTGTCCGCCCTCTCCCTCTAGCGCCCCTGTCCGCCCTTCTCTCCTCCGCCCGCGGCCCCTCTGTCTGTCCGCTCTTCCCCGCTCCCTCTCGTCCGCTCTGCTCTCCTCGCCCTCTCGCTCCCTCTCGTCCGCTCTCTCTGCCTCCTCTCTGCTATTCCCCCTCTCTCCCCTCCCGTCGTCCGCTCCAGTAAAGGAGCAGGTCAGGTGGGCCTTTCGTAGTAGGGCGGCTGCCTCGAAATCGTCACGTGCCATATACGTGCCATAGACCATCTGGTTGATGGCACGACCCCAGCTGGCAGTCCCTCTCGGCTCGGTTGCAATACGGCTTAGTAATGAGCTGCCCTGTAGACCAGCAGTTCAACCAAGGAGTGGAGGAAGGTCGCGGCCACGGGTCTTTCCGTTGACGCCGGCTGGGAGGCAGACTTTGAGCGACTTATGGCGCAGCAGCGGGACTGGTCCCGAAGGGCGGCGGCTGGGATGTTCAAAGGTGGGCTGGTCGACCATTCCGAGGCGACCAACGCCTACACACCGCAGCCCACCTCCTCTACAAGTCCCTGCGCCTGGTCCTCGGCGACCATGCACTGCAGAGAGGAAGCAACGTCACAACGGAGCGTGCTGGGGCGTCCCCCTACGAGGTTACGCTCTCCTGGCCGGTGCAGCGAGACCTGGCGGGCGCGGGCGAGTAGCCACCGCCGACCAGCCTTCGATGACGGAGCGCGGTTGTGGACAGTCCAATAATGCTGAGTTGAGTCCCGACAGGTGGTGTACAAGGGGGTGAGCTGAGGGGAAAGTCCCCCACTCGCGACGGTCACCGCGTCAACCTCAAGAAAGCAGTTCCCACACAACTACTTGAGGAGGATCACGGTGACTGTCCCTTCCACTATCGACGCGGCCGCCTGGCTTAGCAAGTACCTCGAGGGCGACGACGGCGACACCGACTTGGCCCGGGCCATGCTCCAGGCCTTCGTCGAGACTTTGATGTCGGCCGAGGCGTCAGCAACTTGCGGTGCCGGTTATAACGAGCGCAGCGAGGAACGTTCCAACTCCCGTAACGGCTACCGGCGCCGGCCGTGGGACACCCGGGCCGGCTCGGTCGACTTGGCCGTGCCGAAGTTGAGGGAGGGCAGCTACTTCCCGGACTGGCTCTTGACGCCCCGGCGGCGGGCGGAGCAGGCCTTGGTGGCGGTGATCGGCCAGGCCTATGTGGAGGGAGTGTCGACCCGGCGGGTCGACGACCTGGTCAAGGCGATGGGCATCGACGGCATATCCCGCTCGGAGGTCTCCCGGATGGCCGCCGAGCTCGACGCCAAAGTCGCTGCCTTCAGGGACCGCCCATTGGACTGCGGCCCTTACCGTTATGTGTGGGTAGACGCGCTTACCCAAAAGGTCCGAGAAGCCGGTCGCGTCGTCAATGTGTCGGCCGTGGTCGCCACCGCCGTCAACCACCAGGGCCAACGCGAGATCGTCGGTTTCGACATCGTGACCGCCGAGGACACGGCCAGCTGGACCGAGTTCCTGCGGGGCCTCGTGGCCCGGGGCCTCGCCGGCGTCGAGCTGGTCATCTCCGATGCCCACGGGGGGGTCAAAGCGGCGATCGCCACCGTACTGACCGACGCCACCTGGCAGCGTTGC
>CAVVRE010000029.1:0-16963 GCA_963750465.1 uncultured Acidimicrobiaceae bacterium | reverse complement strand
CTTCGTCGCCTCTTCTAAGCGCCCTAGAGACCATGACTCAGGGCGCGCTTGACCGGCCCCCGGCTCACCTATGCCCCTGAGCACTTTGCGGGCCGGTGAAAACGCACGCCAGGTCACCAACTTTCAAGGAGGGCCGGCGCTGTAGCGAGTGCGGGGGCCCATCCCGCCCGAGTTCCACGCCAGACGGACGAAGTGTTCGAAGACGTGCGCGGCCAGGCGGGAGCGGCGCCAAAGCGGCGCAGAGGGGGTCGGCACGCCGCGGCAACGAAGTGCGGTTGTCAGCCCTGGCACCGTGACCCGGTCCGCCCAGCCCAACCTGTGCGGGCTGCTGGAGAGCCTGGCCGGTCAGCTGGGGCCAGGCTGGCAGGCGCAGGTGGCGTTTTCCGAGGTCACTCTTTCCTGGCGTCCCGCAAGCGTGGCCAAAGGTGCTAGACGGTAGCCACCAGTGAACCGCTTTGCCCGTTAGCCGCAAAGCGCGCCTTGCGGTTTACGGGCCACAAGGGGTGAGGGAAAACCCTGGCGCGTAAAGCGCTTTTAGGGGTGACACTAAGCTTGGTTACGTGAGGAGCAGGTGCTTCAAGCTGGACAGCCAGGGCCGCTTGTTGCGTGTGGACGGTGCGGGCAACGCCCGTCTCTTGGCCTCGGCCGTATAAGTGCTTTTACAGGCCTTTAGCCGCCACGGCCGGTGTCCCTCGAAAGGCACACCCGGAGAGCCGAATGGTCTCTTCTCCGCTGTTGTGGCTCTTTTGTTCTCGTGTTGTGAATGCCGAGGGCAGGCGGTGATGTGAGTGCTGAATCCTCTTCAGCGGGCATCAGCAACGTCCCGAGGAGAAGCCCCATCGCAATGACCACCACCCGCAAGCTACTTACCACCCTGGCCCTGCTCGGCACATGCGTGGGAACGACGTTGGCCGGGACTATGGTCCCGGCATCAGCCGCCACGCCCAGCCTCGCTGGACAATGGGAGTTCCTTAACGCCCTGCCGGGCCATGGGTCCAAGTACCGGCTCATTGAAAAAATCGTCGTGAACATCGTCCAGTGGCCGGACGGCGAGCTGGCTGGCACTTGGCACCAGAGGATCGCCCCCGGTTGGAGTGACAACATCCTCGGTAACCAGGACGGCTCCCAGCTCTCTGGCTTCATGGATTTCGATAACAGCCATAGCTTCACACTGGACACGCTGGCCGGGCTCAACGCCACCGATTTCACCGGCACTTTCTTGTCGAACCCGCCAGCCGGCATATCCCTAGACGGCTGCGAGCCGCCGGGCTTACCCAGGACAGCCCCCTATATGTTCCTGGTGGACAACACATCGGGCTACCTCTTCTTACGCCCAGCCCTGTATCACAACGCCAGTATCGGCACTTTGGTGGCCTGTCAATAACCCCCTCGACGACGAAGCTCCCCGGCCCTGGCCAGTCATCGTCGTCGTCCCCGTCGTCGGGGAGGTCGGGGAATTCGGCAGCAAACCCTGAACAAACCCCTGCGAGAACGCCATGTCAACTGTGGGCTAGGTGGCGATCAAGTTGACACGACCGGGCGAACACGTCGGTGCAGTCGAGGCGAGGCGTCCTCGACGGTCACGAGATTGTCGAGGGCTCGACGTCGCACACGACCGAGCTGATCTTGAAGACGACGGACAATTCACCCTTACGCGGCATCGGGGGGTTCGGGCCACGGGGGCCAGGTGAACGAGGGCGTGCCCGGCACCATGTCCAGGGCCTGCGCCACCACCCCGCGGGCCAGGGGGCCGGGAGCAGCTGCACGACCCAGTGCCGGGGGCCGTCAATGGGAGCGGGTGGCCGATTTCGACTGCCGTTGCTGGCAGTTTGCTGCTCGGGTCGCGGATTTCTACCAGGCGCGCTCACTCCGGCTCCGGTTGCCCCGGCTGTAGCCACACCACGCTATGCACATCCCGAGGTGCCTCGGCCCGGGCCAGCGCGTACGGAGCGGCTACCGCCCTTTCGTCGCCGTCAGGAAGTACGCGCCACCCGACTTGGGCCGTGACAATGCCGTTCCCTTGCAGGGTTAGCGTCTCGGTGTGCTCTCCCAGGTCCACCCTGGGATCGCTTCCAAATCCGATATTTGGTCGGGTCTGAGTCGGTGTTGCCGGTAGTCACGTCGGCGCTTATACACCCAATCGCGGAGGCTGAACCCTACTTCTTGGCGCGCCGGAAAGTTGATCATACCGTCAGGTTGTTGGCACTCCTTTAGTGCGGCCAGTGCCACTTCAAAGTCGATGCGTGCGCCGCCGCCCTGGCCGATCCGCCAGCTCCAGCCCTCAATCTCTTCAAGGGCTGCTACTTGTGCTTGAGGAAGCTCCCCCGCGGTGTACTTCTCCCGCAGCTTATTTACCCAGCCACCCAGCGCGGACGCCATCCTCGGAATAAGCCCTAGGGACATTAGGCGTGCCCTCCCGCTCGGCATAGCGACGCAGGAAGTCCAGGTTCGCCTGGAACGACGTCGCTCGGGAGTCCCAGACCCAACCCGGGACCTGTTCGAGCAAGCCAACGCGCTCCTCCGCCAGCCTTCCAGCGCGATAGTGCCGCCGCTGGTTGCTGACCCATTCGCCTAGGCGTTCGCCTTTTTCCGTCACAAAGGACTGGCCAATTTCGCTGGGGTCCACGCCTGACTGCTGCGTCTCCATTAGCCGTCCAAGCCAGACCCTCCAGACGTCGTCCCTCGTATTTGGGCCCCGCCTCGGGACCGCATCTTCCCACCCTGGAAGGCACGTAAGGCGGTCAGCTAGCTTGGGGTCCGCTGTTCCCTGCGCGATCTGCCGTCGGAACTTGGTCACCCAGTTGAGCAAATTGAGGCCCCGGAATGTATCCGTGCGACCGATTGCCAGGGTACCCTTTGATGCGGCGACCTGTGCCAAATGCTCTGTTATCTCCTCGTCGCTCGGCCGAGCGATACCCCAATCCCATTGACCAAGAGATTCGAGCGCAGCGATAAGGTCCTTTGACAACTTGCCTTGTCTCTTGGCCTTGACCGCTTCGCGTATCCAAAAGAAGGGTGCGAAACCTGACTGGTCGCGGTAGTTCTGCGTAATATTCGGCAGCCCAACTTCCTCACTCAGCCTCTTGACCCGTTCAAACCCGTCCCACCATTTGGAACGTGACGGGTTCCAAGTCCAGCCTGATAAAGACTCCAGGCGAGCACTCCGCTCGGGCGCCAACAGGTGCCTCGAATAATCAACGCGCTGACGGGCTACCCAACTCCCAAGAGACCGGTCGCCTACTCTGAAAGTAACCGGGACCTTCGAGGTCCCGTGCGCGGATACGTATTCCTGTAGTGAAATGAACATCTCTTCCCAGCTGGCTTCCTTCACGTCCCAGACCCAGCCAGGCAAGCCATCTAACTGCGCTGCGCGGCTTTGCGCCAACCGTCCGCTGGCAAACATACCTCGTTGATTGGAGACCCAAACCCCCAGGTTGCGATCGGCCTCGATGTGATCAGACGGTACCTGCGCGTGGCCCTCCCGCTCTACGTAGTTCTCCAATAGGCCAAACCAGAACCCCCACGGAGACGTTGTCTCGGTTACGAGCCGAACGCTCAATTTTTCTACGAAGTCCGCGCCGATCTCGACCGGAAGGTCAAACTTGATCTTGGAGGGGAGCCGCAGCGCGCCTGCCCCGCGCCGCCCGAGCTCTCGTCGAAGTGCGTCGAGCTGCTCGCCGAGGGCTTCGTCGTGGGCTCTAAGTGCCTTGAGGACGGCCCAGACCGTCTGGAAGGCACTGGACTGCAGCGCTAGCTCCGGATCTTCGGAGGTGTCAATAAAGACAGGGACAACCACCGTCCCGATCTTCTTGTCGGGAGAGAGGCGGATCGCGCGGCCAACAGCTTGGATGATGTCGATTTGAGAACCCCGGGGATCGATGAACGCCACAGCGTCGATGGCTGGCACGTCAACCCCTTCGCCAAGGCACCTAGCATTTGACAGGAGCCCCCTCTCGTCCTCAGCAAGGTCGCGCAGGCGACCGAGGAGTACCTTCCTACGCCCGCTCGGCATTTCACCCGAAACGTGATGAGACCAGACCTTCCCAGCTGGACGTTCAGCCTGGGGCATCCAGGCGATGGTCTCTGGTAGGGAGACACTAAACCTTCGTGCCGACTTCACACGTGAATGAAAACTGACCATGCGGCGCAGGTCGTATTTCGTCATGGCCTTCGCAACTCCGAGTTCGCCAGCGAATGTGCGAGCATCAGTCACGGTCCCGGCACCGGTTGTCATGAGGACGGCTCTATTTGCAAAGTCGCGGTACGTTGCGTCCTCAATCCCGACAATGGTCACCTGGTAGTCAGACAGCAGCCCCCGCGTTATCGCCTCGCCGAAATTGAGCGTGTGGAACACCGGCCCGAAGAGTTCGGGGTCGTCCATCGAAGCGACGTCCCAGTTCTCCTCGCCAGCGACAACCCTGGCCCGCGAGCTGTAGGACCGCGGCGTAGCGGTCATGAAGAGACGGCGCTTGGAGCGGATCGAAACTCGGTCGAGGACTGTTCCAAAGGCGCTAGCGACCGCGCCTGCACAGCGGTGTGCTTCATCAGCGATCACCAGATCGAAGCCCAGTGCACCATCTGCCATCGCATCAGCGACCCTCGGTGACGACTGGTAGGTTGCAAACACTACGCGGGCGCCCACTCGGTCGATGAAGGCTCTAATGTCCGAGACCGCGGTCGTAACCGGGACAGCCAGCGCGCTGGTGTGCTCCACCATGCGGTCCTCTGACGCCACAGTCTCGTCGGAACAGACGGCAAGCACTTCAAACGGTTTTGCCGCGTTGACAGTCCACTCCGTCATAGTCTGGGCGAGGAGAGAAAGCGAAGGCACGAGCACGAGGGCCCGTTCGCAAGCCAGTTCTTCGTGGGTCCAAAGCCCCACAAGGGTTTTGCCGGTCCCGCAAGCCATCACTAACTGTCCTCGGTCATCAGCTCGAAAGCCCGCGCATACCGCAGATACGGCCTCACGATTGTGGGGGAACGGAACCTTGCGCGAGGGCCGTCTGGGTCTCAGGTCCTCAACCGAGAGCGGCCAGTCAACAGGCGCGGCCTCAAGGTCCGCAAGCATAAGGAGCCCGACTGGGACGCCTTGCGCCTCAATAGTCCGCTTTGCCGTCGCCCCGATCTCGTTGGTGGTCGCGATTATCAGTCGGTAAGCGAACTGGGGCCGCGCCGATTCACTGAGAAAGCTGTCGATATCGGTTTTCTTGATCCAGTATTGAGGGTCGTACGCCTTGGCCTGGATCGCCCATAACTGTCCTGTGCTTGCTTCGCCAACAAGATCAATGCCGGCATCTGAACCCCAGCGACCGGGCCATTCACGCCAAAGCCAAACCCCCCGCAGCTCAGCTTGGTAAAGAGGGGTGTTCCGGAAGAACCATTGGCTGATCAGCTCGAACTGCTGACCACGAACATGGGGGTCTACGGACAACTGCCCAAGTAGTCCCCGCAAGCTTCCCACGGCTAAGAGCGTAGGGCAACCACACGCTCGCGTCCCTCCATGGGGAGGTGGTCCCTGGATTGTTGAAGTAGTGGTGGTGGTCCCCCATCGGAGCCCCGCCGTTTGGTAGGTCTCGGGTGTCCTAGGACAACAACCCAAGGAGGACACCGTTGAAGAAGAAGAAGAGTACTGTCGTTGACTGTTGCGGAGTCTGAACAAGCGTCTCAGCTGGCTGGAGTCCCCTTAGAGGCCACCATCGCCCTCGCTGACCTGGCCAGGACAGTGACAAAGCCTGCTCGGCTTTTGCGGCGATGTGGGCCTCACGGTCATGCGCCAGGTCATGGAGGACGATCTCGGCCGCCGCATCGGGTACAAGCACGCCCGACTCCCGAGACGAACGGCCAACCGGCCTGGCACGACCAGTTGGACCGTGGTACCGGTGGGCCGTATACCGAGAGTGGAGGGGCCACGGGGCCGGGCGGTCGACGGCGATGAAATAACCCTGGACAACGGCGCAGAGGTGTAAACGACTTGTTGCCCCAACCAAGTAACCAACACCTCTGGCCTCCGGCCGTGACATCGCCGTGACATCCCCGTGTCAGAGCGAAAGTGGTTTGGCTTCGTGGATGGAAGGGGTAACGCTCGATCACCCTGTCAACCACGCCAGCACGTGCGAGCCCAGGACTCAGCGAAGGCGCCGGGCGCAAAATCCGTATTGTACGCATCGATTTTGATTCGATAATCGACCACGATTTCGTGGCGGGCGTAGTCAATGTCATGCAAGCTGGCCCAATCGGGCTCTGTGCGGTAGCCCGACGTCGGGGCGGGGCGGGTAAGCGTTGTACTGGTCTTGGTCGGTTTCCTTTCTCGAAGAGGGCTCGACAGGGTTCGTGATGGGTGGCCGCCCTTGTCCTCCCGCCGGAAGGGTGGGGAGACACACCGCTCCGCGTGGGAGATTGCCGAGTGCCTCACTCGGCTCGCGCTCCCACACCTTGCTTGCGCCCACGTCCCCGCTGGGCGCCGAATTTCCCCGCCTGCGCGCCGATCTGCACTCGCGTGGGCACATGTGTTCGGGGAGCTTTCAAAACGGCTACGGGGCGTCCAGCTCACTTCGTCCCCCCGGTCGCTGGGCCAGCTCCCCTTCCAAGACGACCTAAGCCAAATCGGTAGGCAAGAAGAGGAACGGGCTGCTCGCAGCGCCCGTGATAACCCAAATGGGTTATCTGAGCCAGCGGGAAGCCCCAGTCGGCAATGCACCGAGTGCCAGGGGGCCCATCCCGGCCGGGTTCGCCCGCAACCGGACGACGTGCTCGACGGCGTGCTCGCACCTGCGAGAGGCCCGCCAGAACAGAGCCGCAGCAAGGAGCGAAGCTCTCGTCGCAGGCATCGACCGAGTGCTCCCGACCGCACGCGTGCACTTGGCAACTTGGCCGAGGCACCTCCAACTTCACGTGCTCCCGTACCTGAAGAGCCCAACCTGTTCGGGCTCTTGGAGAGCCTGGCCGGTCAGCTGGGGCCAGGCTGGAAGGCGCAAGTGGCGCTGTCCGAGGTCACCATCTGTTGGCGCCCGGGAGGTTCGGCGGTAAGCGGGTTTAGCACTGAGGGCTACCGGGCGGAGGTGTCACGGCTCCGGGAGTGAGCCCGCGGGGGCGACGTCGGCGTGGCGATCAGGTGGTCATGCAACGTGTGGCGTGCGTGCTCAAGCGTAGGGACCGCCGCTCCCGGGGCGACAAGTAACGCCATGAAGTCCTCCACTGGCCAGGTCAAGAGGAGCACCTGCCTTGCGAGGTAGAGGCCCAAGCTCCGAATGCCGAACGAGTCATCGACGTCTAGGAGGACATAGCCGAGGATCTCCCAGGGCCATGCCGACGGCGACACCTTGCCAGGCTCCCTTGTGGCCTTGATGTCGATGTAGCCCCCGTCGACGATGAGGTCCCCGTCCGCACCGCCGACGAGGCGTGAGTCGGCAAAGACGGGGTTGAGCACGGCCTTTCCAGCAAGTAACCCATGATTCGAACTGATGAAGGCGTGCACCAGGGCGCTGAGGTCGGCTACAGCCGTCGCCGGACAAAGAGCGAGCATGTCGCCGGCGGTGGGGTTCGCGGGCACCCCAAGGAGCGGCGTAAGGCCCCAAGCGGCCGACGACCGGGCCAGCTCATCGAAAAGCCCGAGGACGAAGCAGTGCCGGCATAGCATCTCTTCGTCGACGGTTGCGAGGGCACCGTTCCAGGGGGCTGTCCGTTTGAGCAGCACGGCCAAGGAGCCGAAGAAGGGCGCTATCGCCGGCACCCATGGCAACTTGAGGGCCGTGGAACTGGAAATGGAGGCGGACCGCTCGGCAGCGAGAGCCTGAGGCAATGGGTTGTCCAGGTCCGAAATGGTGCCAAAACTGAACTCCGGGTGCTCCACCCAGGTCTCCCACCGTCGGGCTAGTTCCGCCGCGGCTGGGAAGCAGAAGCGCAGCCGGTAATCGAACGCAGCGCCAACGGTGCCCCAGGGGTAGCCCTCGCGGTCGGCCGGCTCAATAGTCGCCGCCTTGCCTACAAGTCGCCGGAGCTCGGCCCGAACGGCACCGGGGTTGGGGAACCTGTCTTCGAAAAAGGCCCGCAGGGGTGTCCCCGGGGTCTTGACCGCTGCGACTAGTGACACTGGTACCCCCTCAGTAGCGCCGGTCTTACGACTGACTTACGGAGCGCAGATTAGGTGCGGTTACCAATTTCTCTAAGTGCCCTTAGAGGCAACTACTGAGGGCGCGTTTGGCCTCTTTTCGAGGTACTTATGCCCCAGAGCGCGCAGCGGGCCGGTGAAAACGCACGCCAGGCCGCCTGTAGGGTCCGTATAACTCAGCATTTTTGTTCTTCCAGGGCAAGGTTGTCACTCAATAACCCGGTACCTGGCCTATCGGCACCGACGGAAGCGTTAGAGGGCACTGATCTCCCTCAAACGACGCCTCTTCCCAGTCGCACGGGTCGACGGACGCTTTTGCGCTCACGATCTCAGGCGGCGGGTACTCCGAAAAGCTGAACGATACGGTTGCGCCTGGCTCGACTTGAGCCTGGGCGAGATTCTGCGCCCCACCCACGATCTTGCCGTTCGCGTCCACGAATACGGCGTAAACGTCGGCATCCGAAGGAAGGGGGGTGCGATAAGGGTTCGTGAGCTGTCCCGTCACGTCCTCGCCCAAGGTTGCAC
This sequence comes from uncultured Acidimicrobiaceae bacterium, assembly GCA_963750465.1. Lineage (GTDB taxonomy): Bacteria > Actinomycetota > Acidimicrobiia > Acidimicrobiales > Palsa-688 > Fen-671. The sequence goes on along the minus strand of CAVVRE010000029.1, from coordinate 8,331 downwards.
TCGTTACTCTCACGTCACTGACCGGCGGCAGCACGAGCTTTTTCGGCTCCGTTACGGTCGCGGTCACCGCTATGTGCATGGCTGCCACGGCCAGGGAAATGTTCGACTGGACGAAGCCGCCGTAGTAGAACACCTTGCCAGCCGGAATGCCAGTCAGGCTGTGGCTTTCGCTCGCCACTGAACGACCGTACTTATCAACAAAAGTGGCCGTCACGGAGATGCCGAAGGCGTCCACGGCGAGGGACTCGTTCTTCAGTTCGACCCCAAAAGAGATGTCGGTACTTGAGGCGATCGTTTTCTGACTGAAGCCGCTGGTCACGACGGCAACGCGAGCGGGAGTGGGCCTGCTCACGGAGAATGTGCTGCAGCCAGGACCGATGATTGACCCACCTAGTTCTGCGCCGCTGACCTGGCCTTGCAAGCTCACCATCTCGTAGCCAAAAGGCTGATGTATCCAGTGAGCCGACCTAAGCGTCACACGATTGCCCTGGTAGCTGCCCGTCATGGCGAAGCTGCCCGAGGCCGCACCCGCGTTCGTCGATACAGGATAAAAGGCGAAAGTGGCAGTGAGAAGGCTCCCCTGTGGGTTCTGAATTGTCAATCGAAGACCCGTGGAGCCTTGACCACACGAATAGCCGCCAACCCATGTCCCCGAAACGGGAGAGCCTTGGGCGCTGAGCGGTGGGATGGACGAACTGAAAAAGCCGGCCCCGATCAGGAACGCGCTGATCCCCACGGTCAACCGATTCAGAACCCGCGTCCGGCTACGAGAAACGTTGACCATGCTGCCTCCCTGCGCACCACTTCGAACGGCGCACCTCCCTTAGGAGGGATGGCGGTCCAGTGCTGATACTCACTCGGGCTCCGCCTGCCCCGGCCCGAGCCATATCACGGGCCGTTGCGGCGCCAGCCAAGTTCCCCACTCGGCTAGCGCTCCCACGACCTTGCTGCGTACCGTCCCGGCTGGCACGCCAAATCTCCCGCCTGAGCGCCGCTGGACACGGCGGCGGTAAAGTAGCCGCTTGAGCCGCCCTCTGAGCGCCTGCGGGCCGCCTGCGGCGCGGTCATCCCGGGCGCCCACGACCTGCCCGTTTGGCTAAGAAGGCTTAGCGTTGTAAACCCTCGCCCGAGGGCGCGCCAGGCTGTACGTCGCGGGCAAGCAAGCACTACAGTCCCCCACCGCGTCCCGCTGGGGGCCGGCAACGTAAGCCGCTGGGCGCCCGAATCCGGTAGCCGCAGTCGTTACCCACCTCGTGACCTTCGGGCCGCCCTGGCGCCCGCTGGGCGGAGCTAGGCGAACGCCCGTTCGCTAAGTGCCCTTGTCCAAAGTGGTCGAAATAGCGCGCGCCCTGCGCGCGGCACCGCGCGAGGTCCGTCGCCGTCGCCGTCGTCACGGAGGAACAGAGAAAGGATTGTCGCGCGTCTTGAGCCCTCCCGGCCGGTGCCGGCCGACCGCGCGCGGCCGCCAGCGCCTCACCGCCACCGCAACCCCAGCATTTCCGCCAGGGACTTGTCGGGCGGCCCGAAGACGCGGCCGCTGGGCGGCCGTGACGGGCCGTAACACTTGAGGCGGGCGGGCCTCCGAGGCACGAACTCGAGAATCCTCTGTGCGCACAGGCTCAGGGCGACCACCCTGTCGTCGTGCTTGTCGGGGTCGGTGTCAAGGCGCAGGACACCGGGTGTGCTCGTCTCCCTAAGCCGGACGTTGGCCAGTTCGTCGAGGAGCGCTTCGTCAGGCGGCAGTGCGATGTGGTGGTCGCGGATGGCCGTGTACACCGTGGTGGCGAGCTTTCCGATAGAGCTTTGCGAGAAAGTGAACTCATTCACCCTCACGCCGGCGGCCCGCAGGCGTTGGTACATGCCGATCGCCTGCCATGGGTCGCCTTCGATGGTTGCGTGGTTGTAGCACCGGCTGGTCTCGCGTAGCCATTCCTCGACCACCCCAAAATCGACGGGCCGCGCGGGAGACCCCGCCCAGACTTCCATGCGGTCGAGCGCGACGGTGGTTGCGGTACCTTCGCGTTCGCCATGGCAGACGGCGGCCACGGTTCGGTCGTGACGCACGCCGAGGTCGACGCCGATGACGTACACGACGCCTTCTCTGGGCGACTGCGGGCCCTCTGAGGGTTACGCAGGCCCGCAAGTCGTTCAATGACGTGAGGCGGTCCTCGCTTGCGCACCATTGGTTCTCGAACAGGCGGGTGTAACTTGAGGCGGTAAGCCGCCTTTTTTGTTCGTCCAGACGTTCGGGAGGAGTCCAGGGCGCTGGGCCGGGGATCTCGTGCACTCGCCACAACGGGTCGGCCTTGGCATGCTCGAGAACCTTGTGTGACCAATGCTCCGGCATCCCGCTGCTGGTCATGACGAGCAGCCGTGACCTTGGGAGTTTGGCCATCGCAGAGGTGACGGCCTCCCACAGCGCGCGAGGCCCAGCTGTTGAAGGCCACTGCGCGAGCTCGTCCACGCAGACGAAGCTCGGTCGTAATCCCCAGGCGGAAGGCGCATCCGCGGCCAAGACTTCGAGAACCGACCCGTTCCGGGCGGTCACCTTGAAACTGTCCACGGTGAGAGCACCGCGAGCTAGGGGTGCGGGTGCAAATGCCACGAACGGCATCGACGATAAGGCGGCCTTGGTCCCTGTCACTTGCAAGCGCGTAGAGGAACGACCCGACCGGTAACGTCTCCAGCAACATGGCGATGGCGATTGCCGAGGCGTCGGTGGACTTCGAATAGCCGCGTGCCCGCGTCCAGTACTGGTACGGCGGGCTGTTCGGATCCAGGACCGAAATCACGTCGGACCATTGCTCCGGCGTGGCGCATTGACCCCACCGAGCGCCACTCTCGAGCACCATTCCCGCCACGAGGTCGACGGCTCGGCTCATGGCTCCCCCTCCAATTCTCCATAATCAGCGCTGCTCTCTGGGGCCTCTGTGCTCCTCTCGGCGGCGAATTCGCTAGCCCGGGCTTCACGAATTGCCCGGCCCCGCTCGGCCAGGTCCGCGATGCTTGTCTCGGCACTGGTCGCCTCGGCGACGAGCACCTTGAGCCGGGCATGACCCCCTGGTGTGAGCCCCAAAGCGTCGGCCATGCTCCAAGCGAGGCGAGCTGCAGCCGTTGCCGCTTCTGCTAACCGGGGAGAAAACCTGGCCGATTCCGTAAGTGCCTTGTCAGCCAACGCTTCTCGAGCAGCGGCCATCAGGTACCTGTGCACGGTCGGCGCGTACCGTTCCTCGTTCAGCCAAGGTGCGACCTCGAGTAGCGCAAGGTGGACTTCCTTGGCCCGTTCAGCGATGGCGTTCACTGAATAAGCACCGTGCGTTCTCGACAGTTGATGGCCCGGTTGGAATGGCGGCCACGAGTGACCTCGGGCCGGCCCCTTGCCTTGGGATTGCAGGTCTGCTCCGTCGCTATTGGCGCTGGTCATTGTGTTGACATCCTGTTGACACGGTGCCGTTGAGCAGCGTCTTTACAAGCATCACTTGATCGTCGGTCAAGTGGTCGAGGCGCCCCCACGCGCGCATCAATAGGTGGACAGAGCTCAGGAACAGCGGGGAACGCGGCCAGCCCGGCTGGCCCTAGCCCAAGTCAAAGCACTCTCCCGTCAGGTCTGGGACCGGTTCCCCTCTGGAGAGGGGGAACCCGGTTCCCGGTGACGGGACCGACGGTTGCGGATGGTTCCCGTTGGTTCCCGGAACCGCCTGTAACGTCATGACCTGCTGTGTTGCGCTCGCGGCGCTGCTCGGTTCCATTGTCGGTTCCGCTTTCCCTGTTCCCGTCTCCCAATGGCGGTGCCCGCGTTGGTTCCCAGCCCTCGCGGTTACGGCGCAGCTTTAGTGCTGCCAACACGATGGCCTTCCGCTTCCCCTGGCCGGCCTCCTTCAGCAGTCCCATGGCGACGGCCGCCGTGGCATCAAGAGCAACGCCAAACTTGTCCAGGAGGGCCGCGCAGTCGGGAGTGCCGGGCGGGTAGCTGACGGGGGCGACGACGTGGTGAAGGTAGGGATCGGTCTCACGGACCAATGCCACCTCGGCTGGAACGTAGGAGACTCGGCTCTTCGTCCGCGTTAGGACTACGCGTTCTTCCACAAGCGAGAGGCGCCATACGAGGTCGAGATCATCGGCCTTTGAGGAGCTGCCTCGCTGCCCCCGCGAGATGTCCTTGCCGGCATGGTCGAGCCGGAGCAAGGCGACACCGGCCGCCTTTAGGCGGCAACCGGAGTAGCGGTAGAAGTCCCGGTATGTGTCGGCACTGTTCTCGTCTCCTTCGACGACACGGGCCATCGTGTCGATGATCACTAGCTCAGGCACGTACTTCTCGACGATCGCAATCAGCACGTCCCCGCCTGCAACAGTGTCGAGTGGTGGCAGCGCCGGAAGCTGGAAGTAGTGCAGGTTCGAGAGGTCGTCATCGGGGCCATAACCGAGGTCTGCGAGGCGCTCGCGCAGGTCTTCTTCGGTCATCTCCAGGTCGAGGTAGACGACGCTCTTCGGTATTTGTGGCACCTGACCCAGGACGGAGCGGCCCTTCGCCTTCGCAGCCGCAACCTCAAGCGCTACCAAGGACTTGCCAAGCCCCGCCGGGGAGAACACCCCGGCTTGGCGGCCACGCGGGAGCAAGGGCTCAATCACGTAGTCCTCGCCGCTCAGCTCGGTCGCCCAGAAGTGGGCCCAGATCACTGGAGTGATGCCCATAGCGTCGAGGTCGACTGGATCGCGCCCGTCTTGGTGTATGAGGTGAGATGGCCGGGGCGCGGCAGCGGCAGCGACCCGAGCGACGCGCTCCCTAGCGACAGCCAACGGGCCGTCGACAACCGTCACGCCTGAATACCTCGGGGCTTGTCAGCTGCGGCCACTAGGCCCGACGCGATCGTCTTTTCGGCTTCGTTTCTTCCAAGCCCGGCGCGCTCAGCAGCGAGGAGGAGCGCGTCAACGACCTCGTCAAAGTCGAGCACACCAGACGCCACGAGCTGGCCGACAGCGAAGGCCGCGCGGTTGAGCGCGTCGTTGCGCTGGCCTACAGGGGCTAACACGACTCGTCCGACCTCGCTTTCGAGTGCCTTCCTTCCATACACGCCCGAAGGCGACGATTTGCGGTCGCGCGGTAGCGGAATGCGTGGGACCACCTTCGGTTTGCGCAGCAAGCCCAGTAACCAAGCCGGCGCCGGTCGGATCTCTGCCCGGGCACCGAAGTCAGGGTCATCCTCACCGAGGAGCCACCGGTACGCCGCCCCCGTCGGGTGGATCGAGCGTGGCGCGAGAACGTAGCCACCGACTCCCCGCCAATCGAGCCCGCAGAGAAAGGCGGCTCGATTGCCCAGACCGGTCGCGGCCACGTAAACGTGGCATCCCTTACTGGTAGTGATGGTTGGGCCGTCCACCGTGGCCGCTCTAGTAGGCATCGCATCGACGAGAGCTTCCATCCCAGCGTCACTGTCGATGTCGAGGACATCGAATAGCGCGCCTGTGACGAGCCCGATGTTGGCTTGGGGTTCTTGGTGCCACCACGTGTCGATGATGATGTGATCGGTCGTGGCTTCCTTCAGACCGTGAGGGACCAGTCGCCCCAGAGGCCGCTTGCCGCGTGGTTCACACGGAAAGAGAGGCCAACCCAAGTCTGCGTACTCGTGGGCATTGGCGCGAAGTTCGGTCATTGCTCTGGCCTCCCGAGGCTGCGCGCAACTTCCCAAACGGCACTGGCCATTTCTCGGTCGGGGTAGCGCTCCGCAATGGCCGCCTTACGCAACCGGTCCAACTCCATAGTGCGCAGCTTCTCCCCGGCCAGGTGCCGCGCGAGGAGATCGGCCAGTCCGACGCGTTCGGCACCCTCCGGGAGCTGCGGCAGCACCTGTCCGCGGACGAGGTTGACAGCCTTGATGCCGCAGGCGTGACAGGACCACGAAAAGGGGAGGTGATACCTCGAAACCCTGGGCGACCGACCGATCGTGCGTCGGCCGTCGTCGCGATGCGACGGTCATGTGGTCCGTGCGGGGTCCGCCCGGGATTCCCTGACATCGTTCTCGCGACCGAGGAGCCGATCGATTGGGACCCGGGGAAAAACGACCCGTCGGCCGACCTTTAGGGCCAACGTGCCGATAGGGGCTTCGTGATGGCGCGCTGCCTGGTACACCGACCAATCCGAAACGCCGAGAAGTTCGGCCACTTCCTCGGCCGAGTACACGGCCGGTGACCTACTCACGCCACCTCCTCCAGTCGGTCAAGCAGCCTCTTATACTGGGCCGCGTGGGCTGGGCGGGGAGCGACGCCCCCTTCCCAGGCGAGGAGTGTCGTGGTACTGACGCCGAGCGCCCCCGCCACCTTTCGGGCAGATAGGCCCGAACGCTCTCTGATTTCCCGTCGGGTGGCTGGTGACGGTAGCCGCGACGCCTTTACCTCTGCCAAGAGAGCATCTACCGCTTCGGACTCGTCCGACCCCGTCTGGTCTAGGTTTACAAACTCAGACGCCATACGACGCACTAAACAGAGCGCGGAGACAAAGTCAAGCTTTCCGACGCTAGACGTCTGGACACTTGTACCTGGACAACAACGCTACATCTGAGCTACACTTTTGTGTGGCACGACTTGGGCAAATCACCGTCGAAGGCAATACGCTCAGCACCGAGCATGCTGGCTGTGGCGTCACGGTAGAGGTGGCACGAGACGAGCGGGGCCGCTGGCGGCCCGTCAAGGTCACCATCGTCGAGGAACGTGGCATTGCGGCCGAGGCCCTGCGCACTCTGCCTCTAAGGGCCCTCGAGGCCTTCGCTAACAGCAACCAACTTGCCCGGTTTTTCCTCGAGGCAGCCGCCGCACTGGCCACCGGAGAAACGTCTGGGCCGCCGCCTTCGCCGCCGAAACAACCGCCTTTGAAGTTCGCGGTGCCAACAGGCCGCGGGCGCAGGCCAGACACCTTCTATCTGAAGGTTGCAAAGGCCTACCAGTGGCTAGCAAGCCAAGGTCGAGCGCCGGCCAGCGAGCTTGCCGAGATAAACGGCGTCCCAATAACGACTGTTCACCGCTGGGTGAAGGAAGCAAGGGCCCGGCGCCTTCTGGCCCCAGGCCAGAAAGGAAGAGCGATATGAAAGGCTCAACAAGGAAGCGCGGCCCCTCGTGGACCTCGTATTGGTTCACGGTTGACCCAGGGACTGGCAAGCGAAAGCAGTTCTCAAAGGGAGGCTTCCGGACTCAGAAGGAAGCGCAAGCGCACCTAGTTTCGGTGCTGCCGGCCGTCCAAGCCGGCACCTTCAAGCCAGACGGAAAATTGACTGTCTCCGAGGTTTTGGCGCAGTGGCATGCGGCAAAATCCTCGGAAGGCATCCGTCCCGGAACCGTTGACATGTACTTGAATGTCATAAACGGGTGGCTGGTCCCCCATGTTGGAGGCCTCAAGCTTGTGCAGCTCTGCCCCGCAGTCGCCGCGGAGCTGATGGCTAAGCTCCGCTCGGAAGGCAGTCGGTTGGGCCGTGGGGCGCTGAGTGACCGCTCGGTGCAACTGGCGGTGACGGTCCTGAAGACGGCTACACGCTGGGCATGGGAACAGGGTTATACGGGGCGGGACGTGCTGGCGGGCTACAAGCGCCCGAAAATCGCCCCCAGCGACCGTGCCTCCTCCGCCTGGACCCCTGAGGAGGCCGGCCGCTTCCTCGCTGCAGTAGCCGAGGACCGCCTAAGGGCGGCCTGGTGGCTCCTCTTGACTCGTGGCCTGCGCCGTGGTGAGCTGCTCGGGCTACGATGGCCGGACGTGGATCTCGGCGGCGGCCACCTCCGCATCGTTCGAACGCGGGTCGTTGTTGATGGCCAGGTCATCGAGTCCGACCCCAAGACGAAAAACAGCCGACGCCAGGTGCCCCTTGATCCTCACCTAGTGACCGAGTTGCGGTCCCACCGCAGACACCAGCTTGAAGAGCGCCTACGGGCTGGTGAGGCGTGGAAGGAAAGTGGGTTCGTGTTCGTGGACGAACTCGGGCAGCCCATTGTGCCGGACACGCTCTCGGGTCGTTTCGATACCTTGATAGCTCACGCTGGTGTTCGGAGGGTACGCCTCCACGACGGTCGGCACTCAGCGGCCAACATGCTCCTAGAGGACGGGACACCAGTGCACATCGTCTCGGCCATCCTGGGGCACTCCAAGCCCTCGATTACTCTCGATGTGTACAGCCATGCCGTTACGCGTGGCGGCGAGGTGGCGGGCGAGCGCCTCTCTGCTCTACTGGCCGCCCAGGCCTCGCGCGCTGGTAGTGACGACCCGCGTTGACAAAGCGTTGACAAATACCTCGCGGACGCGAGAACGCCCGGCGCCGAGGCCCGGCATTCTCGCTGTTCAGAGGATGTGTC
>CAVVRE010000028.1:0-6470 GCA_963750465.1 uncultured Acidimicrobiaceae bacterium | reverse complement strand
TATGTGGGTGCGCCTGGCCCGGTTGTCGCCCATGGCTTACGTGGACAGGCCGCTGGCGGCCTGGCGCATGTGGGAGGGCCAGGGGTCAACTGACGTGCCCATGATGTTGCGAAGTGCCAACCAGGTCCGTCTGAAGTACTTCCCTGAACTCGGCCCGGTGGATGACCAGTACGCGCAGATCTGGTGGGCTAGCGCAGCACGGCGCCACCTCGCTGGGAGGAACAGGCTCGAGGCATCCAGGCACTTCCTTCATCTGGCCCGCGCCGGCTCGCCCGGACAGCTGGCCTACGCGCTCGCCGCCCTGGTTGCGCCATCAGTGGCCGAGCGCCGACTGCAGCGGATCGAACCTCGACCGGATCCTGAGTGGAGTGCACTGGCGGAGCCATGGCTGAAGCCGTGGTCGCATCCCCTAGAGGGCGGAGCCACGCCATGGCCAAAGGTAACGGCAGCGTCGCCTGCCACTGTTCAACCTGAAGCACCGCTCGGGAGGCGCACTCACCTATGACCGTTTATGATGCATTTCTTTTTTCGGGCGAATTCGACCTGCTGTACCTACGCGTGAGCGAACTCGACCCTATTGTCGATTATTTTATGGTCGTAGAGGCAACGACAACCTTCCAAGGGGAGCCGCGGTCCGTAGTCCCACTCGAGACCGATCCCCGTCTCGCGCCCTTTCTGCACAAACTGCATCACATAGTCGTAGACGATCTTCCTCGCGGTACGACGCCGTGGATCGCCGAATACGTGCAGCGCAACGCGTTGAGCCAGGTGCTCTCGTTTGCCGCACCGACTGATATGGTTATATTGAGTGACGTGGACGAAATACCAAGTCGCCCGGCGATCGAGGCGGCGCTGGCGAGGCCGCTCGGCGAAATTCTAGCGTTGGAGATGCGTTTCTTTTATTACGGCTTCAACTGGGAGACGCCGGCACGGTGGGATCGAGCGAGGGTGGTCCGGGCCAACATCTTGCAGTCGGTCTCGCCTCAGGAACTACGGTCCTTCCCATACCCCGACACCGTTATTAAGGAGGCGGGCTGGCACCTCTCGTACTTCTACAAACGTAAGGACATTGTGGAGCGCATAAAGGCGAAAGCGAACTCCTTCTCACATCGAGAGTACGCGTCAGAGAAATACATGGATGATCGCTACCTTGCCTTTTGTGCTATGACTGGCTTATCGTGGTGTTCGTCACCGAGATATGCGGTCAAACTACGCTACCGCGACATTGGCATCGCCCATCCAGAGCAGGTCAGGATGCAAGGAACGATTTGGGGCGATTATTGCCTCCCCGCGTGCGAGCGAGACAAGTTTGCGGAGGCGCGGGCAAACGCACTCCATGCCGCGTCTTTTCCTTGGCAAAAGATACCCCCGAACCTGCAACGAGCTGTTAGCGAACGAGTACGGAGAGTTTCGCGATGACGACGAGCCCGATGGTTGTGAGCGGTCTCGACGCAGGCGATTGGGTCGCCCGCTACCTTGGCGCCAACCCGCCCATCCCTGGCTGGTTCAGTGACGAAGACGTGTGGCTCTTCTCTGTCCTCGACCAGCTTCAGGCCGCGGCCGCCGTTCGGGGTGATCTACTCGAAATTGGAGGCTACTTGGGCAAAAGCGCAGTGGCTCTCGGCTACATGCTCGGACAGGACGAGACTCTGGTTGTGGTCGATCCCTGGGACAGCGGAATCTCAGACGCGGAAAACGCCGGCGAGCAAGCGCGGTTGTACCCCGACGTTACCTTTGACCGGTTCAAGACGAATTATCAAAGATTTCACACGGGACTTCCCGATATGAGGAGGGGTATTTCGGGTCAGTGTTTGCCGGGGCTCGATTCGGCACGTTACCGCTTTATCCACGTGGATGGTTCGCACGAATGGGAGCAAGTTAAATTCGACGTAGGCCAGGTTCTTCGCTTACTTGCGCCAAACGGGGTGGTGGCATTCGACGATATGCAGGCGCCCGGGGTGGGGGCGGCCGTGTGGCCGGCCTGTGCCTCGGGGGACCTGGTCCCGATAGCAACTACAGGCAAGCTGTACGCAACGGCTAAATCGGGCGGCCCGATGTCGGCTGAGAGCCTCAGCGCCGCCATCAGAGCGCAGCCGGCCCTCGAAGTGGGCGCCACTCATACGATCTTTGGGTCAGAAGTGTTGGCGGTAACCGGCATGCGGGCGCCGGCTACGGGATGGCCCCAACCGCTCGGTGGGCGAGCAAGGAAGTTCGTCCCTCCCGTGCTACTAGAAGCGGCGTCGAGATCGGGAGTGGGGGCGTGGGTCAGGAAGTACAAGCCCGCCGGTTGACGATGCGACACGCGTTTTGCAGGCAGCTAGGAACCGGCGGTCCCGGTCAGAGAAGAGCTAACCAGCTTGGGCGTACCTGATGTGTTGGCCTGACGGTCAGGCGTGGTTTTGCACATAGCGGTCGTCAGCCCGTACCCGCCCTATGACGGCGTCCCCCACGCCGGGGGCGCATTTCTGCATGCCTATGTAACGCACCTCTCGAAAAACCACAGCGTTGACCTTATATGTACCACGGACCCCGAGCCACGGACGGCCAGCGCCTATGACACGTCGGTCGCAGTACATTTCACCCCACCTGTGATGACCGGCGGTACGAGCCGTTTGCGTCAACAAGGTCGGACGTTGACGGGCTTCAACGTCGGAGCGCCGGAAGTCGACGCTCTGACGACCGACCGCCGCACCCGCCAGATTCTGGCCACGGCCGACATCGTCGACCTCCAATGGGCGGAGCTGTTGCGCGCTCTGCCGCGCCTGCGCCAAGACCGCCGGCGCAAGCCCATCGTCGCGACTGAGTACGACCTGTACTCGCGCGGCCTAATGCGTCTGACCCACTCTCGGTCCGCTACCGTGGACCAGATCCCGATGAGGAAGCGCCTTTTTGCGCCGTTGGCGGTTTTCACTGAGACTCATTTCCTGGCCAAGTGCGACCTCGTCCAGGTGTTCAACCGCGACGAGATCGCCATCCTCCGGCGGTGCGGTTTGCGCCGTTTGTGCGCTGTGCTCGTCCCGTTGATAGAGCAGTTCCCGGCCGCCGTGGCATCGGAACGAGCTAGAAGAGTCATCTTCGCCAGTGCTTTCACACGGGGGCCGAACATAGAGGGGGCGCAATGGTTCATGAAGCGCGTATGGCCCGACGTGGTTCGCTCCGTCCCCGGCGCCGTTCTGGTATTGGCGGGCAACGGGTCTGACAAGGTGCTGGAGGGCTCACCGGCTGAAGGCGTGGTCGCGACAGGCTATGTTGCCGATCTCAAAACGGTCTATTCCGGCTGCACGATCGCCGTAGCGCCGCTGCTCAGGGGCTCTGGCGTGAAGTTCAAGGTCCCTCAAGCGCTGGCTTACGGTCTTCCTGTAGTGACCACTACGGTCGGAGTTGAGGGCCTGCCGCCCGGTTGTCCAGCTGTCGTTACTGACGATGCGCGAGAGACCGCACGGATCGTCGTAGAATCTATTGCTGTCGCCGGACAGGGTGGGCCAACTCGGAGAATCCGGTCGGAGGTGGGTGGGAGACCTTTTCGACTTCTCCCGGTGCATGGAGCAGGTCGAACGTCGCTTCGAGTCGCTCTTGCGCCAAGCTAGAACATGAGGCTGTCCACGATAAGGGGCGTGGTCGAGTGGAAAGTCGTCGGCATGGCCGAGCGGCTCGGCAGAGTTTCGTTCGGGCACGCATCCCAGGGGGCACCTAACCTGGGCATTGTCCTCGCCGCCTGGGACCCGATGGCGGCAACCAGGTCTGTGAACTTGATCCTGGAACGGTTCGAAGGCGTAAAAGGCATCAACTGGTCAATGGTCGTTGTGGCGAACAACGATTCGGCGGCGTCAGCATTGCGCCGTAGCGACGGCAAGTACCAAGTGGTGGCAGGCTCGAACCAGGAGGCGGAATTTTCCGCTTACGAGGAAGGGCGTCACGCTCTTCTGGGTGAAGCGGGCCTTCCCGATGCGTGGTTGATCGTCAACGACAGGCTACCTGTTTATGGCGCAGAGTGCCTGGGGGCGGTGACGCCGGAGGTCCTACGCTTCGCCGGGTCGGTAGCTATAGGTGCCGGGACGATTGACTTCCTTCCACACCATTATTTGCTTTGCGACAGACCTTTTCGGTGCTACATCCGCTCTAACTACCTCGTGTTGTCTAACGATGCCCTCAGCCGCATTGGCTCGCTTTGTGCGGTCCGGGCGGCGCAGTACGCGGCCGACTTGCCTCTTTCGTTCCCCGGTCCGGACTGGTCGTTGCCCGATTGGGTCAGCCCGGAGTTGAGCGAATTCGTACGTTCGTTCCTGACGCAGCCGACGGGGTGGTTTCGCGCCGAGCCAGTCAGTGCAGCCTCCTGGCCTCGTATCCGCTTCAAGACGTTGTCAATCGTCAACGAGTTTTTATTGAGCATGCGGCTCATCGGGGCCGACGTCCCGCTCGTCCCCTGGCGGCTCGCTCGCGCCATGTCCCACCTCGACCCGAGCGCATCATTCTCGCAACAACTTTTGCAGCAGTACCGGATCAATCCAGGTTTTGGAGGCGCGCTCGAGAACAGCCCACGAGGCCGCTTGCAGCTGGCTGCGGCGGTGGTAACGGCTCGAGCCGGAGCCACCAAGACAGGAGAAGCGTTCTTGGCCGGCGCGGCCAAAGTGGGCGCCACCGAAGCCAATAAGCCGTGGCAAGAAAGCTGGGCATAGATCGCTTTCTCCGCCCTGGTGACCTCGCAAGCGGAGTAGCCTCGGGAGGGTGATCTGCTACGGATGTTGCGTGGGCCCGACAGCTCATTTCGAGGAACTGGCCCTACCTGCGCTCTCGGCGATCCTGGAGCCGTCGGACACGTTGTTGACGGCACGCCACGCCACCTCGATCACGTCCGCCTACAACAGTTTTATCGATGAGGCGGGCGCCATGTCCGACGTGGAGGCACTCGTCTTATTGCACGACGACGTGATGATCCGTGACAGGAATTTCGCTCCTCGCGTGCGCCGCCTGCTCAAAGACCCAACGGTGGGCGTGATCGGCGTGGTGGGCGGAAGCGGGTTACGCGACATGTCCTTTTGGGAAGGCCGTTCGACGAAGGGGCGAGTTTGGGACGGGGCGCGTTTCCTCGACTTCGGCCCGCCCAGAGGTGACGTTGACGTGGTCGACGGTCTGCTGATGGTACTTTCGCCGGCAGCGATCGACACGGTACGGTTCGATGAGACGACATTCGACGGCTTCCACGGGTACGACGCCGATTATTGCCTCTCGTGCCGTCAAAGGGAGCTTCGCGTCGTGGTCGAGCCGTTTGTCTTGTACCACCGGTCCACCGGGAGCATGTCCTCTCCCTCGTACAGTGACGCTGAGGCCGCGTTCAAGCGCAAATGGGCGGGAACCCTTTCACGTCCGTCGCCTTGGCCACGACTAGTACCGGGCCGGGTCCGGCGCTCAGAACCGTGGCGAATTGCTGTGGACCTCGGGTCAGCTGTTCGTAGCGACCTCGGGCAGGCTCAACGCAGGGCCGGGGTTGAATTTCGACGTGCCCGACAGGAAGCGTCTCACGGCCTCGATAAGGTTGCGCCCAGTAGGACCGACGTCCATGACGAGGCGCTGGGCTCGTCCTTGAAGGAATGCCCTGTTTGCGGCCAGCCCATGAAGGTGACCGCGGGTGCACTGCCTTTGGTTTCGTGCGAAGCGTGTGAAGTATTTGGGACGTGGCCTCCGCCCCGCGTCGACGACGCCAGCTCAGAAATCTTCGATTTGTCGTATTCCGGCGAGCGAATTACCCGTCGGAAGCAGTGGATCTACGAGGCGCGACAGAGGCTGGCGTGGATCGAGACCTGGGCCCCGGAGGGGGTTCTTCTGGAGGTCGGATCCGCGACCGGAGAGTTCGTCGAGGAGGCGACGGCGGTTGGCTATGAAGCCATCGGTGTCGAGCCGAGTAAGTGGGCCGCGGACATGGCGAGACGCTCGGACGCGGAGGTGTTCTGTGGGACCCTGGCTGACTGGAGAGCCGAGTATGCGGGGTTTACCGTGGACGCGGTGGCCATGTTCCATGTCTTGGAGCATCTCGAGGATCCCGTTGAAGTGCTCGGAGAGTGCCGGTCCGTGCTGGCTGAGGATGGCCTGCTGTTCATTGAGGTGCCGAACGCTTCCAGTGCTGCAGCGAAGGCGCTCGACCCATCGTGGGCCGGCTGGGAGTTCCCGTTCCACCAGTGGCATTACACGCCGGCGGCGCTACATGGACTATTAGGGCGGGCAGGGTTGCAGATCCTCGAACTGCGCGAAATCACCGCCCGGGTTTACGCCAGCCGCGCCTATTGGGGCCAGACTCGGGCGGAGGAGTTGTCGGCAGGGCGCAGCGTGCCCGACGTCGACTACCTTCGGGTCGTGGCCCGACGCGACCAGGCGGCGCCGTCTACTGACAGTTAGTTTGCAGCCCAAAGCGCCCGGCCCCGGGGCTGAAACAGATGCGTGGGCGCTACGTCGTCTCCTGGAACAACTTGGCTAAT
>CAVVRE010000027.1:0-11091 GCA_963750465.1 uncultured Acidimicrobiaceae bacterium | reverse complement strand
CGAGGGTCACGGTGTTGTCATAAAAAGAGAACCCAGGGAGGTCCCAATGAGCGTAGTTTGCCAGCTCGCCATTGCTCGCTTTGGCAATGCACCGAGGGCGACGTTGAATGCCCGCTGGCTCGTAAATTGCGCCAAAGATCTTCAGCCTCTGGTTGTCGCGCAGTGCCCGAAGAGCGAAGTGGTTCCAGTCGAGATGGGTGAGTTGAACGAGGCGGCGTCCGGCCCGGTCCGCTGGTGCGGTCAAAACCAAGAGGAGGCGCAGCACCATGGGTGACCCGACAGCACATACGGCAAAACTTCTGGCTCACTGGGAGCCCGGAGGCGGGCTCGATCACGAGGAGCGCATTAAGAGGCTCGAGCAAGAGGTCCGAAGGCAGCGCGCCGGCTTGGCCAACGCCGTTAAAGCCACCGTCGCGCTCGCCGACATTATCGAGAAGTTCAGCGATATCGTCAGTGCGCAAGGACGGGAGATAGAAAATCTCAAGCTGGGTCAGCGTACAGCCACAGGGCTGCTTGATGAAAGAACAGGCGACGTGGTGGGTTTGACGCGGCCCGTCCACAACCAGACGCCTGCGTAAGTGGCTCGGTGAACCATCCATTGTCAAGCCCCATTAATCATCAGCTCACGGCGGCAGAGGCGGAGCGGATGGACTTGGCGCTGGTGGAGACCATGTGCGCCAGCGTGGCCCTGCCGGTAGCGGTGAAGTTGTTGCCGCATTTCTCGGCTACGGCCAGCTTCGCCCCAAGGTGGTGAAGGCCGAGGCGGCCGGCCTAGGTCCTGTGTGTCGCACCGCTCGGGGGAGACCGAAGATTCCTTCATCGCCGACCTCGCCGTGGAGACCGGTTGCGCAACATGAACACGGACCCGCCGGCCCTCGGCGAGCGGGTCGCCAAGTACAACCGGCTCAGTGTCACATCGCCCGGATGCGCCGTCCGGTGGTCTCGGTCGCCGTCAACCGAAAGTAGACGTCGCGCTCGCCACCGGCCCACGGCTCGGCCGCTCGGCCTCGGAGCTTGTCTTCTACCTCGCCCTGGTCCGTGACGCGTCGGGCATTTCCGGTGACGAGCACACTCCAGCCTTCGTGCATCGCTTCGTCCACTCGGTCGACCTCGAAGCCGACTTGTAGCCCGTCGGTCGCCGCGACCGGGGAGGCCGGATCTGTCCGGAACACAATGTCGCCGTCTATGACCGCGAAGTTGACGGGCAGGCGCGACAGGCCCACGGGCGTCGACAGCGACAAGGCGCCCAACCCCTCCAGGCGCGAGCAGCCGGGCACACTCCTCGCCGCTCAGGACCTGCAGGACGGGGCGCGCCGCCGCCCTGCCCCGGCCGACCGGAAGACTCCGGCCCGCTCCAAGCAAGTCGGCCGCGGTGGTCTTCGAGCGCGGCGGCAAGACGGGCCACCGTACCGGCGCTTGGCTCGGCTGGGCCCTGTTCCAGGTACTCCACGTAGCCCCGTGCCACACCAGCCTTGTCCTCGAGCTCCTCACGCGTCAGCCCCAGCTCTTGGCGGCGTAGTGCCACTCGTCGTCCCAGGTCACCAGGGTCACCCAGTTGTCCGATGCCCTCGGCGGGAGCCTGTCCGCTGTCCCCGGGGGGAGCCTGTCCAGCTTCCATGACCCCATTGTCCCAGAGGCGCTGTCGAGGCTCAATCTGGCGGTGCCCCTTGGTCAGCACAGACACAAATGCCCCCGCAACCCGGAAGCGGCGCCTAAGCACGCTGCGCGCTGCGACTGGATTCGATACATTCTCGGGCAGCCTGGCGGAGGTGACAGTGCGCTTGTGTTCGACCTTGGGACGGCGCCTGTCAAGGCGGCAAGCGAAGCTCTCAGCCGCACCGCCTACGAGCATGTTCGGGACGACATTTCTGACCCTAGGCGGCCGAGTGGCGGATGATTCGGCCTGAGGACAGAGCCTCCCTGAAAGTCCTTGACGAGGCCACCGACTCCCGTGCAACTGACACGCAAGAGCCAGATGGGCATAAACCATGTTCTCGAAACAGATCGCCGAGCACCCTGAGTAAACGAGGGGGTAATCTTCAGTAGCTCTGGTACCTCGTATCTGAGGAGCGTGCCGCTACACCTCAAAAGGCCTCTCAGTGCTGGCAGGACTGGGGGCAATCTCAAGAACGTCCGTCGCTTGTCGGCGGCCATGAGATCCTGAACAGAGACGGCCAAATAACTAAAATGGGTCAAGTACGGTTCTGCCACGGTAGTGACCATGAAGGCCGGCCTGAGATATTCCCTTCCATTTTGTAGTGCAGGGGCGTACCAAGCCGACCGTCGAGGTCTACCGAGAGGATCCCGGTGGCGGGTATGGCCGCGGTCAGCAAACGTGACCCGGGCAGAGCCCTCGTCCACGGCTTCAAACGACACATTGCCCCAAAGGAAAGCGGACGGGATCCAGATCATCGCGCTCAGGCAACGGATCATCGACGCTTGGTCGATCTCCTCCCCGGCGCAGCGCACCACTGTGAGAGCCGATGCTGCCTTCACGAGTGACTTGCCTCTGTCGTCCAAGTACATGTCGGGGGCTCGCCAGACTAGGACACGGCCAGCTTGGGGAGTGCCGTCCCAGACAAAGCCGGGCGGCTGCACCGAGTAGTACTCTTTCGCCCGAAGCGGGAGCCAGGGTAAGCTCGGCCCCAGGCGCATCCGACCGCTCCGGGCCGCCTCGACGGTGCGGACGATCGGTTTGCCTATAGCGCCTGTGTAGTTGAGATATCGCCTCACGGGCGCGGGAAGCTTTTCGAGCATCTCTACTGTGGCCATGCGAGGTTGGGTTGTGCTTGCACTGCCTAGCATGGCGTCGACCTCGCTCCTGGCCGCGCGGTTCAAAGAGCGCTGGCCGAAGGACTGCTGCGCACGTCCCGGCGGACATAGTAAGCAGGACCCCGGCGGCTTGACTTCTTTTCCACGGCTTCTCCGACGTGCCGGTGCGGATTGGGACCACTGGTCGGCGCAGGGGCGCCTGCCCGGCCATGAGCAACGACGGAAGGCATTGTGGCTGTCGTTACGACATAGCGGTCCAGACACATGGCACGTTGTTCCTTCAGGGGGTGGCGAAGTCGGCATGCAAGCATCAAGGCTGGAGGTCCCTGTTCCTCAGGACCTAACGACCGTTGCTGGGGACCCCGGGAAGTGCCCGATCCGATCGGAGGTCATCTCTTGCCAGCTACGGCGATCAGGCTGTCGCACCTGTGTTTCAGAAACCGGTCCTGATTGTCGGCAGCGTGCCCGCTTCGATCAGCCTGAATGAGGACATGATGAGTTCTCCTGGATGTACGCCAGCGGCCTCTGCGAACCTCGACCGGCCAAGACAGGCTGTAATAAAGCGGGCGTCCCGCCAACCACGTCCCCGCGCGGATTAGAGTCTGGGACCATTTTCAGCAAACACATGACTTGTGGCCCTAGGCCGACGGAGCTCGCTTTTGCCAAACTGGGATTAGTTTGAAGGAGGCCAGCGATGGCTATTTGGCATTGCCCGGTTTGCGGGTTGGACTTCGCTTTCCACTCCGAGCTCGACTGGCACGTCCGTGAAGCTCATTGCCTGAAACGGACCGCCGGCCTGGCCGGCCAGCTAGAAAGACGGGCCGTGCTCGACTGGGCCTTGCTGCGGCGGTTGCAGTCGGCCGACGAGGGCCCATCGGTGTCGCTGCTGCTGTGGACCACACCGGCTGCGGTAATGACGGCGGCGGACGCCGCTGACCTGCACCAACTAGCGCGCTCCGCCGTTGAGCGCCTGAGTGGGGACGTGAGGGGCGAAGGGCGTCGGCATATCGAAGCGCGTCTGGCAGAAGCGGTACGGGCGGCCGAGAACAGCCCCACCGACCACGGCTTGGCCGTGTTCGTGAGCCCGACCGAGACCGCCGTGGTTCCATTGCCGTTCTCACCCCGGGAAAGAGCGGTCGTTAGCCACACTTTTGCCACCCGCGACCTGCTGGACGCTTTGCAGACCTTCCCCATGTACCGCGCCCTGGTCCTGCGGGGCCCGGGCTTCCGGCTCCTCGAAGGGCGAGGAGAACGGCTGAGCGATGTCCTGGACTGGCAGGTGCCCAACCCGTCCCTGGGCCGGGCCGCGCGTCGGCGTGGACGACAGGCCAGCGCCGGCGGGCCGCCCTCGATGAAGCCGACCGGGCCATAGGGGTAAGGGTCGCCGTCATCGGCCGCCTACCCCTCGTCGTGGTCGGCCGAAAACGCCTCCTGGCCGAGTTCCGCGAGCGCTCCCCTCATGCCGCCTCGGTCGTGGGCGAGGCCCCCGCCTGGGGATCGATGCTCTCCCGGGTATCGGCCGGGCAGCTAGCCGCCCCTCTCGTGCGAGCCTGGCGGGACCAGCACGCCCAACGCTACCTAGACGCCCTGGCGGAAGCGGACAGCCATGGCGCCGTGGTGTGGGGCTTGGACAAAGTCTGGGACGCCATGCTCGCCGGGCAAGTCGAGCGCATGTGGGTGGAACGGGGCTACTGGCTACCGGGAAAACTGGAGGACGGGGGCAAACGACTTGTCCTTGTGGACGCTGAAGGGACGCACGCTATGGTGCCCGACATTGTCGACAGGGTGATCGAAAGCGCCGCACTGGCCGGTGCCCATGTGGAAATGGTCGACCGGTTGGGTGAAGCCGAGGACCATCACATAGCCGCCGAGCTCGGGCACGCGCTGGGCCAGGACGAGAACTCTGCAGCGAAGGCCTCTTAGAGCAAGTTCGAGTAACCAGCTGGTCTCCAGGTCCCAGCAGTCGAAAAGTCCCCTGAAATCAGTTGGCGCGTGGGTAGGAGACTAGTGATTACCGTCGCAGCTCACGGCTCCGCTGATAAATGTGCCGCTCCGCCACGTGGTTAGTACGGAACCATTTTCTTGCACGGCCGCTCTATGCCCGCACGCCAGTAATTGTCGGTCAGCCGCGACTCTCTCTCCGAGAGCGTCATCCGTTCGCCCACGCCGTCGTCGTTAGGAATCACCTGGGTCATGGTCGGTCCTCTTTTGAGCTTGGGAAGAAATCCGCGGACAGCACGTCACTGTCTTCTTCAGGCCCAAACCAATCCTCGGCCGGCCCCCACAAGAGAACCGGGGGGAAGCGTCGTATGGAGAGATAGTCCGGCCGGCATGACTCCATCCTGAGCTGCAGGGTCGCGCCGTCGCTCACGTCTTCCAGCGTCTCAACGAATTTCCTCCGCCGGAAGGGCCAGGAGTCACAAGGTAGTCGTCTATGGGCCCCTTGGGCCGCCGCCGTCCCGCATGGTGGCTGCGCGCTCCTGGCCACAAGCGTCGTGAAGCGAGGACCGGCGCAACATTACGTGTCCTTGCGTCTCGCCCTTCCGCGGCAGAGGGTTCACTGGACTGTGTTTTTCCTGGAAACAGGCCCGGGAACTGGGGGCCTTCGACTCTGGCGAGTGGCCTTGCGACACGGCATCCTGAAACTCAGACAAATGGAGATGGTATGACCACCCAAGCGAATCCAAGCTCGGACGCTGAAGACGCTGCTACCGAGCGAGAAGATTCTCGACGTCGCGTACAGGCCGGACGTGAGTTCGAGTCTCACTTCGTCGCCTACCTGATGGTCAACGCGGTCCTGGTCGCCGTCTGGGTCGTAACAGGAGCTGGGTATTTTTGGCCCGGCTGGGTCATCGCCGCATGGGGCGCTGCACTAGTCCTGTATGACGGGTATGTCTACTTGGCAAACGCGTTGCGCCGGCCGAATGAGAGGAGCCGGCGTTCGGTTCATCGACGTCGGCGTCGGGCTCGCCACATCACCCAGGCGTTCGCTCGTCACGGTCTGGGCTGGCTAATCGGGCCACGACTGGGCAGGCACCTCGTTCCTTGGCGCCGCCACCGGTGGGCACGCGCCAGTCGGTCGGCTCCTCGCACGCGGCCGCAGCATTTACGTCTCGTCCTCGAGGAACTCGGCCCGACCTTCGTAAAGTTGGGCCAGATCGCTTCAACCCGCGCCGACCTGCTGTCTCCTGAATACCAGGCCGAGCTTGCCCGCCTGCAGGACGCCGCCCCCGCGGAGCCGTGGCCGACGATCCGCGCTGCCCTGATCTCTGAGCTCGGCCCCCGTTTGCCATTGGTGGATCCCGTCCCGTTAGCGGCAGGGTCGATTGGACAGGCTCACGCGGGAGTCCTGCGCGACGGGGCGGAGGTGGTGATAAAGGTCCGGCGCCCAGGCGTTACCGCGCTCGTTGCCGACGACCTCGCCCTCATCGAGAACATGGCAGCGAAGACTGCTAGACGGCTGCCAATTGCCGCTCGCTACGACCTCCCTGCATTGGCCGACCAGTTCGGGACCACCCTCCGTCAAGAATTGGACTACGTGGCGGAGCTTGCTAACGCCGCGCAGTTCGCTGCCAACTTCACCGGGGACCCGACCGTACGCATCCCAAGAGCCTTCAAAGGCCTCAGCACATCTCGTGTATTGACGCTTGAGCGGTTGCGCGGTATCAAAATAGACGATCTGGCCGGGCTTGACGAAGCCGGGATAGACCGAGCGGAGCTGGCCCGCCACGCGGCTGTGGTCATCTTGCAGATGGTCTTCCGGGACGGCTTTTTCCACGCCGACCCCCACCCCGGCAACTTCTTCATCCAACCCGACGGGGCTATTGGCCTGATCGACTTCGGCATGGTCGGCAAAATCGACCTGGCTACCCGTCAGCGGCTACTTACGGCTCTCGTAGCCATCGGAACGGGCGACGGTGGCGCACTCGTTGACGCTCTGGTATCGCTCGGCCTGGCTGGACGCAATGTCGACCGACCGAAATTGAGCGGGGACCTTTCCAAACTCTTCCACGAGCAGCTAGCCCGTCCCATTGCCGAGATCGCTCTGGGCGAGCTACTCGGCCAGGTCTTCGGTGTCGTGCGGCACCACCACCTTGTCCTGCCCGCGCAGTTGGCGCTGTTGCTGAAGACAATCGTCATGTGGGAAGGGCTCGGCGCTCAACTCGATCCGTCTTTCCGGCTCCTCGACGCCATTACCGCCTTCACCGGCAACAGCATCATTGCACAAGCTGGCTTGGAATAATCCAATCTGACCGATCAAAGGGCCTCCGAGGACCTTGTCGAGAAGTTCGGCCCTAGCAAGAGGGATTTTCCCGTACCAGCATATTGGCCCTGCCCAGTTGTCCGCCACGTCCCGGATGAAGACGGTCCCGCCCGCGGCAAGCGAGTCGCCAAGCACAACCGGCTCATCGAGATCGAGGACGCCGAGCACCTGCCGTACTGCCTCGCATAATAGGCATGACCGTGCGCGTCTTCCGGCTCGATGACTGCGAGATCGTACGTCGTGGCCCACGTGAGCCCTGTTCGAGGGCCAAGGCCACCTCAAACGCTCACCGACCCGGCCAGGATCTCTGGCAGAGCCCCTCCCCGCTTCCGGGGCTACTGGTACCGGGAACGGCGAGCACGAGACGTAACCCAGGTCGATGTCATTGAAAGAATGCACGCTTTCGAGGTCGCCACCGTGCTCCCCCGCAAACACAAGGCTCGATTTAGGACCTAGGCCCTATTTATGGTGCCACTCGGTCGCGAGCTTTCGAGCGGTCGTTCGAACATCATGGAACCAAGGAACAGCCGAGAGAACAGAGGAGCGAGTCATGAGAAATCTTGTCGGGCAACAACAGAGCGGACGCGTCGTAGTCGGCATCGACGGTTCGGAGTCGTCCAAAGAGGCACTGCGTTGGGCAATGCGCCAAGCGAATGCCACTGGTTCGTCCGTGGAAGCCATTATGGCCTGGGAGCTCCCGACCACCTACGCATTTGGTGCGCCCATGCCCACCGCGTACGACTTCGCCCCCAACTGTGAGAGAGCTCTCCACGAGGTGGTCCAAGAAGTCGTTGGCGAGTACCCGGGCGTAGAGGTGTCGGTTGTCGTGACTGAAGGTGACGCGAGACAGGCCCTGGTGGCCGCCTCTCGGGACGCCGACCTCTTGGTGGTCGGCAGCCGGGGACATGGTGAGGTCGTCGGCCTGCTCCTGGGTTCGGTAAGCGAATACTGCGCAACTCACGCCACTTGCCCAGTCGTGGTTATCCGCCATGGCCGAGACGCGGCCATTCGCAAAGCGGAACCTGTCGTTTCCTCCGCGGCGCGTGTATGACGACACCGGGCTGTCGCGACGCAGGCCCGTGAACCGGAAAGGTGCTGGAGGTATGCCGGATCCCGCAGATGGCGAAGAAATTTCGTACCTCGCGTTGGACCGGGGCACACCGGTTGTCAGCTCAAGTGGCAACGAGTTCGGCAAGGTTGAGCACGTGCTTCAAGTCCCCCAGCTCGACCTGTTCGACGGGCTCGTCATCAGGGTGCACCACTCGAGCCGCCACAGCCACCGCTTCGTTGACCGGGACCAGATCGAAAAGATCACCCGCCACCGGGTGCGGACATTGCTTACCGACGAACAGGCAGAAAACCTGCCTGCCCCGACGGGGACTCCTATCGAGGTACCGGAAGGCCCGGGCATCTCGGGTCGTCGTACAACTCCATCTTCGGCCGCAAGTTCGGACGGGAGCACTGGCGTCAGGTCAACTAGCCGTCCGGGTGCCGGTCGTTCACTTCCCAGCGCTGCCGCTCACCTCCGTCGCCTGACTGTCGGTGCCGCTGAGGGTGCCCCGGTCGACCGACGTGGGCTGCGGCCACCCGAAGTCTCGTGGCGGCCGCAGGCACGCCAACGGGGGACAAGCGCAGTGACGACCGCCACAACCGCCCCGATAGCGTGCCGAGGCCATCTCTTAGCTGTGGCTGTTTCCCGCCGGTAGCGTTCCACCGCTCCAAACTCGTGACCACCAGACATCCTCCTCGCCTGCCATCACGACCCAGTTGTACCCTCATCCCCCTACGACCACCGGGTCGGCGCGATGACATAAGTCATAAATGACCGGGTCCCAACGGCAAATTCTCCTAACGCCCCGGATGTCCTCAAGGCTGTGGTCGCAAGGGTCTGCCGCGACGCCTGCCCCCACCCGTCCAGCGGTACCTCAGCTATATAGACGAAGGGCCCGCTCGGGGTCACTCTCTCAGACCAGGGCCGAACGCCAGCGGGACCTTGACAGTCGACCCAGACGGGAGGCTCACAGGTTCTGTGACCGAGCGCTACGGATGCCGGGCGGGAGCCTCGATCGCGAGACTTGGTGAACGCCGATGACCGAGTACGGCGAGCAGGTGGGGCTCAGGCTCCCGGTCCGCAACAAGGCCGTCTCGAGGCTGGCCGACAGCGATTTCGAGTACATCGACGTCCGGGTCGACGAACTTGTCGACGACCTCGGGCCAACCCTCGACAGTGCACCACTAATGGTCGTGGGAAATGACGACGGTTGTCAACCCGCGGGCTGAAGCGGCATTACCGAGGGTTTTGGCCCCGGCCGCTTGAATTATCCTGAGGTGGGGCCTCAGGGGCGCTCCACCGGGTTGAGCCGCTGGCCGCTTGGCAGGTAGTAGCCCGGCCCGGCCGCACCGTCGACGATGTACGACGAGTAGGGCGCCTCGTAAAAGCGTCCGGTGCTCGGGTCCTGCGCCAATTGCTGGTTGTTCAGGGTGTCGTCGAAGTTGGCCACCTGCCCGCTGAAATCCTGCCACTGCCGGTTGACGGCCTGGATCTGCTGCAGGTCCTGGTCGACGTTGTGCTGTATGGAGCCCGCCATTTCAATGAGGGCACCGTTGAGCGGGGACCACTGGCCGCTGTCTGCCAGTGCCAGGCGGAACACGCCCGCCGTCGACTGGCCCGACGTGCTGATCTGCATGTAAATGAGGCCATGGACCGCTGTGCCCGACAGGCTGGCGGCGAACTCCACGTACTCTTGGTCCGCCCCCACGGTGGTGGCCGAGAGCTCCCGGGCGCCTTGGAAGCCGAGCCGGCCGAACCACAAACTGACCGCCTCAGCCGGCGTGCTAAGGGGCTGAGAGATATTGACGCCCGGGACGAACGGCCCCCACAGCTCGAAGGTGGCGCTCGCGGTGTTGGCGGCGTTCTCGACCTCCAGGTCGTCCTGGCCCTCGGCCCCAACGTGCCATCCCGGGGGCATGATGAACGTGAACGGGTCACCCTGAAAAACCTCGAACGGGGTGGCCCGCTCGGGGCCGTAACACCGCCCAATGGCAGCCAGGGTGGCGGAGCCAGCTGGCCACTGCGCCGCCGAGGCGTAAGCGAGCGACACCACTGCTTCGCGAGACGCCACCTGGGTACCCAACGCCAGGACGGTCACGGCAGCCCGTCCCGAAAGTTTGTTGCCATTGACCGTTGCGCTCACCAACGCTAGGGGCAGGCCGCCCGCAGCCGCCCGGGGCTGGTAACTGAACGATCCCCCCGCCTGCTGTACGAGCCGCTGTTCGTAACACATAAAGGCACCGAACACACCGGAGGCGCTTACACCCTTGGTCAGCAGCGCCGGGTATAGGACCATGCCCTCGCTGCTCGTCGGGGTGGGGCTCACCGATATGTCGCCGCCCAGGGTGGAGACGTCCCAACCGGACGGCACGCCCACATGGAAACCGTCGTACATGTCATGCACCAGCGGCAGGGAGCACGCCGTGGCGGTGGCGGCCGCGGCCGCCCCGACGCCGGAGGCCAGCACGGCAGCCGGGACGGAGAAGATGACGCAGGACGCGGCTGCAACTAGAGGCCCGCGCCTCTCATGGCCAAGCGTTGTAATGGCACGTTCTTCCTTTCCTCTGGTTCGGGGTGGCCCCGGGGCTCGACTGGAGCGACGACCACTCTGTTCGGCACGACTTTCTCCTGTACGGGTCAACCGGCATTTGTTTGCTCGAGCCGGCTCCCTTCAGAAGGTTCGCGCAGCGGTCGTCACATCGGCGTCACACGGAGGAGGAACGTCCGGTCATCGCCACGGACCGCGGCGCGGTAGATACCCAGCGGAGGTCACCGCTCCGCAGGCCCGGCGCCAGCAGGCGCTCGCCCCGGCTTTACTCTTGCCCTATTCTACGGCTACCCCGGATGTCAGACGAGGTCCGCGGCGCGCATCCAAAGTAGGACAGTTGGGACGCAGTCGCCCGTGAGGTCGAAACAGCGTGCGGCACGGGCTGGACCTCTGAAATTATCAGTAATTTGGCTGGGCGAATTGTGCTTTCGTTGGTCGCGTCCGCCTCGGGACTTC
>CAVVRE010000026.1:0-115515 GCA_963750465.1 uncultured Acidimicrobiaceae bacterium | reverse complement strand
TAACACTTAGCGACGATAGTCCGGAGGACTCAGTGTTCTTCCTGGAGTACGGCGGGCGCCTGAGCGGGCGTCGAGGGACGCGAGCGTCCCTGAACGGGCTCGGGTCGCATGCGACGGTCGTTGGTGCGATTTATCCGGATAACGATATGGCCTCGTCGTCTGAACCGGCCGGCTTCGTCGTCAATTACGGCAAAGGGCGGATCGCTGGTGTGCCGTTTGACCTCGGCGGCCAGTACTACAACATACTTTCCGCCGTCGACCGGAACTATATTGCCATGCTGGCCAGCATCCTTTCGCCCGATCCTGCGGTGCATGTGCGGGGTTCCACTTATGTCGAGGTTGTGTTGTCTCGGCGCGAGGACGAGCTGCTGGAACCTCACCAACACGTCGGGCCGAGATACGCAAAAAGCGGTATGGGTCCTCGACGAGCTCCCACCAGTATCCCCGGTCCACATCTCGCTGAAGGTCCCATCCAAGCCAAAGAGTGTGACCTGCCAGCCGGGCGCCGTACCCTTGGATTTTCGGTATGAGGGCGATCGGGTCGAGTTCAGAGTGAGCGAGATCGCCATCAATGTTATTGCCGTCGTTCGGCTATAGGCCGACGGCAACTCCGTGCTGCGTACGTGTGAGGTCATACCAATTTGGCGTTTCATGTACAGATTGCTGGTCTTGACAGAGAGGGGTGTCTCGCAAGACCAGTCGATCGGCACAATTCGTCCAAATGCTTTGCACTGTGGTCCGGCTTCCCGGCGGAGGTAAGGTTGGACCACTCGATTGACAATGTGCTCGTACCAGTGAATACTGGTGAGGAGGAATGTTGGACCTGTGGGCGATCAAGTGATGGGATGCCGTGTCGTTAAATAGATCTGCGGACGCCCAGGAGAGACATCGTCGCAGCTCGATGGAGCGCGTACCGGTGTGAACCGGCGGTGACCAGGGTCGACCCTGTCCGAGCCGAAGACATCGTAGCACGACTATTTATCTCCTTTGGCGTCAAAGATCCCGAGGCGGAGCTGGTCGCCGCCGAGTTGATGCGTGCCGAGCTGATGGGTGTTAGATCGCATGGACTGATCAGGGTCCCTCAGTACCTAGAAGACATCGAAAGCGGTCTGGTTCGCCTCAATTCGCCGATAGAGGTTGTCGGCAATTCTGGCGGGACCGCCATCGTCGACTGCGGGCACAACCTCGGCATCGTGGCGGCCCATCGCGTTCTTGACATCGCCATGGAGCTGGCCCGTTCGGCGAAGATCACCGCTGTGGTTACTCGGAACTGCAACCACGTCGGACGGCTCGCCTCGTACGCGGAACGAGCCGCAAACGGCGGATTTGCATGTATCGTCATGGCCGCCATTCCACGGTTTGGTCACATCGTCGTCCCATGGGGCGGTATGGATGGGCGACTCGGCACGAATCCTTTCGCCTTCGGCTTCCCGACCGACGGCGACCCGATCATCGCCGACTTCGCCACGAGCGTTATCCCGGAAGGAAAAGTTCGCTCGGCGTTAATGGCAGGCTCCGTCCTTCCCTCCGACGCCGTGCTCGATGCCGAGGGTGACCTGACCACAGATCCGGTTCAGTTCTATGGTCCGCCCCAGGCGTCCTTCTTCCTTTTGGCGGCGCCGTTGGCTACAAAGGGTACGCGCTCGGCCTATTAGCGCAGCTGTTCGTGGGCACGCTTGCCAACACGCCGGTCGAAGAAAAGGACGCCCCGGTTAACGGCGTTTTCTTTATATTGCTCGACACGGAGGCGCTACTTTCCGAGGATCGAGCGTGCGAACTCGCGGGCGACGTCGTACGGTACATGCGCAGTTCCCGTCCTTCTCCCGGGCACGAGCGGGTGCTTGTCCCCGGTGAGGCCGAGTTCGACACTATGGAGCGCACAACGCGAAGGGGTTTCGTGGAAGTTAGCCCAGCGCTATGGCAGAAGCTCACCGACCTCGGCGAGCCGCTGGCGATTGACTTCGGCCGGGCCGTCCTCCAGTTGAACGGTGACGAAGCGGTATAGATTTGAGGTGTGGGGTGAACATGTCGACCCGCGGAAGGGCCTTGTTCGACTTTACAGCCGACGGGGAGTAAACAAGTCTGAGGACGTATATGGACGGCGCAAGGTCGAGTTCCAGCGCCACGAGCTTGTGTGGAGGAACCGAGACAATGACTACATTAACGTTCGATTGCAGTCCAACGATGACAGACCACGACGTCCTTCGGTTCTGTCAGGACGGTTACCTCATGCTCCGCGGAGTCGTTTCGCAGGAGACGAATGACCGCGTTATGGACTACTGCGATGAGCACGCGGGCGAGGTCCCCCTGGAAGAAGAATGGTTTCGCCAGAACGTGACGTTGAACCCAGCCTTGACCGGTGTCGTCCGGTCCCTGCTAGGGAGGAACTTTAGCTATTTTTCCTTCAGTGCGAGCCATCGTAATATCGGCCCCAATGTTGGTCAAAGTTGGCACCGTGACGGTGGTTCCATATATAGCCCGAAGATGGACTGCCTGCAGGTGTTTTACCTGCCGCAGCTAACGACTCTGGAGATGGGACCAACGGAGGTCCTGCCAGGATCTCATCTCCTTTTCCAAAGCACCCAGTACATGTCGCACTATGGGGAATCCGTGGAGGAGTACCAGCAGAGGCTCCCGCCGGCTCGATATTCGTGACTGCCTATGGGATCTGGCATCGAAGGATGAAATCGAGCGCACCCGGGGTTCGGAACCTGATCAAGTATTGGTACGTGCGAACGGCCGAGCCCGAACGAGACTGGATCATGGATCCCGATTTCGAGCTACTAGATACGATGCGGTCGACAGACGCGCACAAGTTCGGCAGAGAGATGCATCGCTCGCGCAATGACGCCGCTGAGCTTTTTTATTGGCTGGCCGGTCAGCACGACGTATTCATACGAGAGGTCCTCGGGGGGAACCTCCCGAGC
The DNA here is from genome assembly GCA_963750465.1 of uncultured Acidimicrobiaceae bacterium. GTDB lineage: Bacteria > Actinomycetota > Acidimicrobiia > Acidimicrobiales > Palsa-688 > Fen-671. The sequence goes on along the minus strand of CAVVRE010000026.1, from coordinate 112,588 downwards.
TATCTCGGCCCTCGACAACAGGGCACCATCGTCGCCGCGACTACGGCTCCGCGATCCTAGAGGAGGACGTCGGTGATCCAAGATCTCCTTTACCTGCAGGCAGGGAACACTTCGGTGACGTCGCAAGTGTTGGGCATAGCCCTCGTCCGAGGCGGCGACATCGTAGAGGTTTCTAGAGAGCCCGTCGATTGGCCTTACCAGACAGTGACCGACGCCCTGAAGGATGGGTGGCGCGTGATCAAGTTCCCTGAGCTGGCACTCCTCCTCGATGAGTCGCGCAATTATGCACTCGGCTGTGAGTTCGTTTTGGAGAAGCTCCGGGATGACACGGCCGCGAGCTAGCGGTCGGCGACGGTTGCGTCGGGCGCCTTGTCAGCCCACGTCGGGATTCATAGGTTGCTATCTACCTCTACGACGCGAGAAACATCAAGACCTCTCGCCCGAAGTGCGACGGACGCATCGCGGCCTGGGGGTGCTCATTTCGGACTGCCGAGGATTGATGGAAGTACATCGTCCTGTGTGCAAGCACCAAGGCCGATTTAGCCAGGTTAGGCCCACCGGAGGACCTCGACCCCGTTGACCACGGCTTGGGCGTTGTAGCCCTGTACCCAGCCGTCGGTGATTTTCACGAGGCGGCTGTCGGGGTCGGTCAGGTTTACCAGCGCGCCCGGTTTGACCGCCGGGGCCGCGGCTTTCGCCCTGGCCTGGGCCAGGGCCAGGCCAGGGCACTCGAGGCGGGCTGCGTACTTGCCCGCCGGCAGCCGGAGCTTCCTCCCACCGCCTTGTTGGGCTCTCGGTTCCGTACCTCTTCGCCGTGCCGGTCCCCGCGGCCCGCGTCGCCTAGCTGCTCGAGTTGGCCACCTGGCTCTGAGTGTTCCGGGAAATACGCCCCTCATCAAGAGCGTTGGACCTGGCATGAAGGTTGAGATTTTTTCCGACGTCGTCTGTCCGTGGTGCGCGATCGGGAAGCGTCGTTTCGAACGGGCGGTCGACGGTTTTGCGCATAAGTCGGAGGTGGAGGTGATCTGGCGGGCGTTCGAGCTGGATCCCTCTGCGCCGGCTCACACGGATGGCGATATCGCCTTGCATCTTGCCCAGAAGTATGGGATGACGCTCGACGAGGCGCGGGCCTCGCAAGCACGGCTGAGCGCGATGGCCTCAGCGGAGGGCCTTGAGTTCCATTTCGAGCGAACGCGGCGCGCAAATACGTTCGACGCGCATCGCCTTCTCCATTTTGCACTTGACGTGGGGGTACAGGATGCGCTGAAAGAGCGGCTGTTCCGCGCCTACTTCACCGAAGGGGCGTCGATTGGAGACACGGCCACGCTGGTACGCCTCGGCGAAGAGGTGGGCCTCGACGGACCGAAGTGCGCTGAGATCCTCCAGAGCGGGACCTATGGCACGGAGGTCCGAGCTGATGAGGCCGAGGCACGGCGTCTCGGTATATCCGGCGTCCCGTTCTTCGTGATCGACGGACAGTACGGCATCTCGGGTGCTCAGCAGTCAGAGACGATCCTTCAGGTGCTGGACGAGGCGTGGTCGCGTTCGCATGCTTTGTCAACGCTTATCGGCGATGGTGCGGAGTGCGACGACGAACGCTGCGAGATCCCTGGCTGACGAAATTCGCTGGCAACGCGTTATGGCGCGCCCATCTTCGCCCTTGACTGGTAGCTCAGTCGAGTCACTTTGCGGAGCGATGGATGCACTGGGCCGGCGGAGAAGGGTGCTCACTAGGCGCCGTCGACATCGGAGACGGGGAAGCCTGCGTAGCACTACAGGGCGGCCGGGACTAACCCATCGCTAGGGCACCGGCTCCTCTGGGCCGTGCCCGAGCGCGGGTCGACATCTCCTCAATTCGTCACCCATCGGACCAAGGCCGGACCTGTCGTGCCAGTATGACGTGGTGGTATACGTCGATATCGCCGGACATCAGACCTGGCATGAGGTGACAGGCGACGGTCCGCCGGTGCTGCTCCTGCACGGCGGGTTCTCCGGCGCATCGGCGTTCTTCGCCCAGACGCCGGTGATCGCTCAGGCCGGCTACCGCGTCCACGTACCCGAGCGCCGCGGTCACGCCCACACTCCGGACATCGAGGGCCCGCTTACCTACTCTGTCATGGCCGACGACACGATCGCGTACCTGGAGGTCCAGGTCAGGGGTCCGGCCGCGCTCATTGGCTGGAGCGACGGCGCCGTGGTGGCCCTTCTGGTCGCGCAGCGCCGCCCGGAACTCGTCGATCGGATGGTCTTGATCGGCCAGTACTACAACTCGGCCGGCCGGGCACCGGACGATCAGATCGAAGCGCTGCTGGCCTCGCTAGAGGCAACGAACTTCCTGCGGGCCTCGTACGACCAATACTCGCCGGACGGCCCCGAACACTTCCCGGTCGTGTATGCCAAGACGATGGAGATGATCCGTACGGAGCCCGAGATCGACCTTGCCGTGCTGGCCGACGTGCACGTCCCAACGCTGGTCCTGCAGGGCGACCGCGACCTGGTCACCGTCGAACACTCGGCCGCGGTCGTGGCCGCGCTACCCGACGCCCGGCTGGCGGTGCTTCCCGGCACGCACGGCCTACCGGTCGAGTCACCGGACACGGTCAACCCCCTTCTGCTTGCCTTTCTTAGGCAGGGGACGGCCGTCCAGAGCTTTATGTAACCGACGGAGCTCGAGCAGCAGGGTCACCGACCCGCGTCATCCACCCTGAGGTCGTCGAGGTGTCGGTACGGTGGTCGTCGTGTTGACCGCCGACCAGATCCGCACCTTCGCGGCAACTGGCTCGCTCGTCGTCCCCGGTATCGTCGCGCCCGACATACTCGACGTCCTGGACAACGAGGTCGACCGGCTGATCGCCGAAACTCCTCCGCCGGACGGACATGTCGGCCACCACTTCTACTGGCGGGCCCCGGATGAGTCTCCAGCCCTCTTCGACCCTCTCCACAGCGACCAAGGCATCCTCGCTCTCGCGGACGACCTGGTCGGCGCAGGCGGCGTAGACGTGGCGTTCGACCAAGCCCAGGTAGCCCTCAACATCCCCTCGTATTCGCATCGGCCCGGCCGGCCCCACATCGATGGCTACGCACCTGGTCAACACACACCGGGGACCTTCACCCTTCTGGCCGGGCTTCTGCTCACCGATCAGCTCGCCGACAACGGCGGCAACCTCTGGGTCTGGCCCGGCACGCACCTCTCCCACGCCACGTTTTTTGCTGCCCGCGGGCCCAAGCGTTCGCTGAGGCCAGCGGCTACCCCGACATCGAACTGCCCGAGCCCACCCAGGTTCATGGCCGGCGCGGTGACGTGCTCCTCGCTCACTACCTGCTCGGCCACAACATCGGCGGCAACTACGAGGCGGATCGCACCAGGCGGGCCATCTACTGGCGTCTTCGCGCCCCCGAGCACGTCGCAAGATGGCAGAAATGCCTCGCCGATCCGTGGCTCGAATACCAAGGCGTCCGACGTCTGCTCGAACACCGCAGCCTCTCCGCTCGTCGCACCTAGACATGGCCTCGCGGCCCGAACGTTCGCCCTTCCCGACGCTCAGAGCGTCGAGGATCTCATCTCGCTGCTTACCTCGGCGGGGGAGCGCTGATGTCGAGACAGTTACCGCTTGCGGACTGCGTAGGTCAGGTGGGTCACCCGCTGCGTCGGCTCCGCGCGGACCGTCTCCAGGGCTACCCGGCCCGCGTCCACGCCCTCGAACAGGCGGGCCCGGAGCCGAACAGCACGGGTGCGAGCGCGATCGTGAACTCGTCGATCAGGCCGGCGTTCACGTACTCCAGGATCGTGGCGCCGCCGCCCGCGAGGCGGACGTCTCGGTCACCGGCGGCCTCGCGGCCCGGTCGAGGGCGGGTTCGATGCCGTCGTTGACGAAGTGGAAGGTGGTCCCGCCCGGCCGCGCCCAGGGGTCACGCTTCTCGTGCGTCACGACGAAGACCGGGGTGTGGAACGGCGCCTCCTCCGGCCACGCCTGCTCGCCGAGGTCGTACATGCGCTTGCCCATCACGCTCGCGCCGGTACGCTCGAACGTCTCTCGCGAGATGGCGTTTTCGCGCCCTTCCTCGCCTCCCATGCCGAGCTTCAGGTTCTCCCGGAAGAACCGCTGCGGGAATACCCACTGCTGCAGTTCCATCCACTGCGCCGTCCAGCGCTGCCCATCCGGGTCGTCCATGCGCTCCTCGGGCGCGATGAACCCGTCCAGCGACATCGTCACGCTGAAGAACACCTTCCCGGCCATCAGTCCTCAACTCCCTTCCGAACGATCTCGGTGACGTAGGCCGCCAGGTTGCTCAGCGTCTGCTGGCCGCCCTCGATGGCGTGGTACTTCTCGACCACCTCGTCGCGCAGCTCCTTGGTGGGGAACACCGCGCGCATTTCGATCCGGGTCACCGCGCCGTCGGGCGCGAACGTAAAGACCGACTCGAAGGCGTTCGGGTCGCCGCGGGACTCACCGTGCAGCAGCGCGATCCGCTCCGGCGGGGCGATCTCGGTCCAGGAGATCCACTCCTGGTAGTCCGTCCCGTCCGGTCCGTGCATCACGAAGTCCCACTCCCCGCCGACGCGGAACTCGAACGCCCGGGTGGTGGTGGTGAACCCGTCCGGTCCCCACCACCGCGACAGGTGCCGCACCTCGGTGAACGCCTCGAACACCAGCTCCCGTGGAGCACTGATGACCCTGGAGATCACGATCTCGCGCTCGGCCGTCACGGACTGCGCTGGCGCTCCTCGTCCCGTCGCGCTCATCAGCTACTCCTCCTGCCTTGCCTGCTTGAGGTCCTGCACGTACTCGTCCAGCCGGTCGAAGCTCTCGTTCCAGAACCGCTCGAACCCGCCGGTCCACTCGTGAACCGGTCGCAGCCCGCGGGCGTCAAGGCCGTACAGGCGTTGCTTGCCTGCCTTGCGGTCCCGCACCAGTCCGACCTCCCGGAGCACCCGAAGGTGTTTGGACGCCCCCGGCTGGGTCATCCCCAGCTCCTGGGCCAACTCGGTCACCGGCCCCTCACCCGCCCGCAGCAGCACCAGGATCTCCCGGCGTTGCTGCTCGGCGATCGCGTTGAAGACGTCCGCCGTCGTCGCTGCTCGTGCCATGAAGCAATCATATTCCGATATCGGCATATGTCAAGGCGGGAAGGAACCAGGCGGGTCTTGTCTCCCACAGCGGGACGAGCGTGGGCCGAGCGAAGCCCGTGTCGGCAGGCGCGTGGGTGGACCGCAGCGCCCAAGGCCCATTCCACGAGGACGTCGGTAGCCTCGCAGGCGTGGCCGGCCCTGGCTCGGTGATCGACTGGCTCTTGGACTCAGACCCATCGATCCGCTGGCAGGTGATGCGCGACTTGATGGATGCCCCGGAACCGCAGTGGAGGGCGCAGCGGGCCAAGGTGGAGACCGAGGGCTGGGGGGCCAGACTTCTCTCGTGCCAGGACAAGGACGGGCAGTGGGCGGGCGGTGCCTTCCGGCCCGGTGATTTCGACCCCGGCGAGTGGCGGGAGGTCGGCCAGCCATGGACGGCCACGACGTTCTCGCTCTCGCAGCTCCGGGAGTTCGGTCTCGATCCTTCTTCGGACCGGATCAAACGAGCCGCTGCGCTCATCGGCGTGAACTCCCGGTGGGATCATGCCGGCCAGCCGTACTGGCAAGGCGAGGTTGAGGAATGTATCAACGGCCGAACCGTGGCCGACGGCGCCTATCTCGGTGTCGACGTCTCGCCCATTGTCGCCAGACTGGCAGGCGAGCGTCTTGAGGACGGTGGCTGGAACTGCGAGCGGGTCAATGGCTCGGTCCGCTCGTCGTTTGCCAGCACCATCAACGTGCTCGAAGGCCTCCTCGAATACGAAAGCGCCACCGGGGGCACGCCTCAGTCCCAGGACGCTCGGACATCAGGCGAGGAATATCTTCTCCAACGTCGCCTCTACCACCGTCTCAGCACTGGCGAGCCCGCCGACGAGAGGTTCCTTTCCTTTCTGCACCCGAACCGTTGGCGCTACGACGTTCTCCGCGCACTGGACTACTTCCGCGCTGCCGGCGCCCTGACCGGAGCCCCACCTGACCCGAGGCTCGGCGAAGCGGTTGACTACGTCCGCTCCCGACGCTTGGAAAGCGGCGCCTGGCCCCTCGACTGGCGCCTCACCGGTCGGGTCTGGTTCGACGTAGACGAGGGAGTCGGCCAACCCTGCCGCTGGGTCACCTTGCGGGCCCTGCGTGTGCTCAGATGGTGGGCGGAGTAGAGACGGATCCGACGACCCTTCAAGTCCCACCGGGACGGCCAGTTCGGCCTCGTAGGCGGCTTGGAGGTAGGCGAGCACGGACTCCGCGCCGGCCGGCCGGGTGAGGCCGAGGTGGTGCTCCCGTAGCTCATCCATGAACCGGTCCCACAGTTCGGGGCCGCCGGCTTCGAGAAGCTCAGCGCGGATGGCGAGCTCGCGGCTGACCGGCAGGTGCCGGCGTCCCCACGCGCCGAGGTGGGCCATGATCGGCACAAGCTGGATGGCCGGCTCAGTAAGGCTGTAACGGATCTTCTGCTTGTGCGTTGGATCGGGCGCGCGCCACGCCAGCCCGTTGGCGACCAACCGCTGCAGCCGGTCGGCGAGGATGTTCGACGCGATCCCGGATGTACAGCTCGCCGGTCTCGTACCCGGTGAACTCGCTGTTCGCCGGCACGTCAGCCAGTCCGAGCGCCTGGAACGCGGGGAAGAGCTGCTCGGCGGCCCAACGTTCCTGATGCGCGCGGGACTGCCAGACGCTCACCACGTTCAGGCCGTTGTCGTCCGAGCCGGCCGCCCAGCCGAGCAGGCCGTCGATGTCCTGGGGCGGCTTGTGCTTGGCCGAGACCTTGCGGAAGTCCTCGATGGTACGGCCCGTACAGAATAACGGGCTCAGCTCACCCGGGCGGGCACGCAACGCATCTACGGGCGACAGGTCGGCCTCGTGAAAGGGCAGGGAGCACTCGCTCGCCCACCGGAGTGTCGCTCCGCGGCCCGCAGCGTCGCGATCGGCACAAGGAACACGCGTTAAGCGGGGACGTACGCGACCCAGGCCCCTCAGCGACCGTCGCGCAGACCGTCCATCCGAGCACCGGGCACGCCTGTCATTACGGCGGCGCGTAGTTAGTCACTCGGGTTGATGTGGATATTGATCTTCGCACCACCCCAAAAGGCGATGATATTGCCCTGGTCGCCGCGACGGTCGAGCGTTTCACCAACGGCGGGATCCTTCGGCCCGACCGGAAAGCCATGCAGATTTGTAATGATCGTGGATCGGAGTGATTTGCCGACCCCTTTCCACAATTTGACGGCTGTCGCGATATCCGCGCGTGTATAGGTATCACCAAGAGTGTGATTTACCTTGCCCGTCGATCCCGCTACGTAGCCATCCTTCATCCAACTCGCAGACGCCTCAAGGATCTCATCGCTCTTCAGACGGCGAACCAGCCCATCGTAGTCGTCCTGTACCTTTGCCCTCCGCTCTTTCCTATCCTCTTTTCCCTGAATATCTTTGATTTCAACGTCGATCAGGTTCTGCGCTTCCCTGATCCCCGCGGGGACGTCCAAGTCGTCCTTGGCCGTCTGAGCCACCCTAATTACGTGCTCCTTCGCCGCCGCAGATATATCATCCTTCCAAGTGGCAGATCGCTCCTGCATCTCTTCGTCGTCTTCGTTCCAGGTGCTGATGGTCTGGCTTTCGGTGTATGTCTTACAGGCCTGTTCCGCCTCCGCCTTATTCTCGGCCACCTTTACTTTAAATCCCCCGACCTTTACATCGCGGAACCGGCGTAGAGATGGAGCAGCCCGGAGCAGAGAGCAAACTTCGTTGTTGCCGATCAAGCGCTGAAGGCGCAGAATGCCTTCCGCCGAGGTGCCAGTCGTTCTTACAGGCTGGCGGCGAACAGGCACTACTGTCTGGCTGCGACTAAATACCTGATGCTGGCCGGGCGACCCGACCCGGGGATGCCGGTCCCACTTGCGCTCCAAGGCCATGGCCCTGCCTCCCAAAATATGTGCCGGTGGCGGTCCATCCGCTCTACCGTCCCGTACTCACAAACGCAGTCCGCACGAAGAGCCTACATCTCACCTGCATCCCTTGGCAGGGCGGCGGTGTGAGGCTGGCCCCTCACACCACCTACATCCGGCCCAACGATTCCATGAGCGACACGAACCTCCCGGTAATGACCCTTGCGGAGAGGGCATCTGGTTTACTTGGGAGCAGAAGCGAATACTGCCATTGGCGACAATATTCATCGGAAACCTAATAGATGCCGGGCTCTTTGCCCGTCGGGCGTCGCCTGGCAACTGTTGGCTTGCCGACCGGCCGTCGAGGGCGCGTCCCGGCCTTGAGCCAAATGGAGGTGGAACTGCCCGGCCCAAGGGCCTGAGCCCAGCTTCCGTAGTCGAGCAGGGGTGAGCTCGTTTCTACCGCCATTACAAACATACACCAGGGTGGGGGTCTTGTTGCAAGGGCCCCGGATGTGCTGACAATGCACCCCACAAGCCGGACTAAAGGCGTCCGAGTGATCGACAGTCGGAACGAGGGCCCGATGGGGCCCAAAGGGAAGGTGGCCGGATGGGCAACTACGTGCTGGGTTTCCAGGAGATCGACCAGACGCAGGTCGCCGTCGTTGGTGGCAAAGGCGCGCAACTTGGGGAGCTTTCGCGGATCGAAGGCATCCACGTACCGCCTGGCTTCTGTGTTACCACGGATGCCTTCCGGCGGATCATGGAGGAGGCATCGTCGATCAGGGAGCTGCTCGATCGGCTGTCGCGCCTGGTCCCGGATGACAGGGAGGCGATGCGCGCACTCAGCGCCGAGGTCCGCCGGACAATTGAAGCGGTCGCCATTCCCGACGAGCTTGCGGCCGCCATAACCAGCTCGCTCGCCCGGCTCGGCGAGCCAGTGGCTTGTGCGGTCCGATCGAGTGCGACGGCCGAAGACCTGCCGACGGCCTCCTTCGCCGGCCAGCACGACACGTACCTGAATGTTGTGGGGTCAGCGGCCATCCTCCAGGCACGTCAGCCGGTGCTGGGCCTCCCTGTTCAACGAGCGGGCCGTGGCCTACCGTCTGCGGAATGGCATCGACGATCGAGGGGTCCACATGGCAGTGGTCGTGCAGCAGATGGTTTTCCCGGAGGCGGCCGGCATCCTGTTCACGGCCGACCCCGTTACGTCCAACCGGAAGATCGTCTCTGTGGAGGCCAGCTTCGGCCTCGGCGAAGCCCTGGTCTCCGGTCGGGTGAACGCTGACGTCTACAAGGTGCGGGATGGCAGGATCGTCGAAAAGACAATCGGAATAAAGAAACTCGTCATTCACGCTCGCCCGGAGGCGGGACGCAGGAAGAGACGGTCGACCCGGCGCGGCAGGAGCAGCCAGCACTAACGGATGCGCAGGTCGTTCGGCTCGCGCAGCTGGGACGCCGGATCGAAGCGCACTTCGGCTTGCCCCAGGACATCGAATGGTGCCTGGTCGATGACAGCTTCCAGATCGTCCAGAGCCGGCCGATCACCACGCTGTTCCCCATCCCCGTGGCCGGTGACCAAGGGAACCACGTCTATGTGTCCGTCGGTCATGCGCAGATGATGACCGACGCCATGAAGCCCCTGGGGCTCTCCTTTTGGCAGCTGACCACACCTCGGCCGATGTACGTGGCGGGTGGAAGGCTATTCGTCGATGTCGCCTTGGGCTTGACGTCGCCAGCTAGCCGTGCCGGTCTCTTAGAGGTCCTGGGGAGGGGCGATCCCTTGATCGGGGACGCGCTACGGACCATCCTCGAACGCGACGACTTCCTCCCCATCCTCCCGGACGCGAATCCGGGGGCGACGCCGCCGGATCGCGGCGTGCCCGCCCCGATCGAGACCGATCCGGCCATCGTCACAGGGCTGATCGAGCGCAGTGAGGCTTCCATTGCCAAGTTGAAGAGCGACATCCATGGGAAGTCCGGCACGGCGCTGCTCGACTTCATCCTTGCGGACATCCAGGAGCTCAGACGGATCCTCATGGACCCGCAGAGCCATCAGGTGTTCATGTCGGCCATGGAGGCCACGTGGTGGCTGAACGAGCATATGGAGGCGTGGCTGGGCGAGAAGAACGCGGCCGACACGCTCACACAATCCGTCCCCCATAACGTCACGTCGGAGATGGGGCTGGCGCTCCTGGACGTCGCGGACATGATCCGCCCGCATCCGGAGGTGGTGACCTATCTGCAGGACGTCGAGGACGACGGGTTCCTGGACGAGATGCCCAAGCTGGCGGGCGGTCGGGAAGCCCGAAACGCCATATTGGCCTATCTCGACAAGTACGGCATGCGCTGTGTCGGAGAGATCGACATCACGAGGCCACGCTGGAGCGAACGCCCCACCACACTTGTGCCCCTGATCCTCGGCAACATCAAGAATTTCGAAACGGGGGCTGGCGAACGCCGCTTCGAGCGAGGTCTCCGGGAAGCCCGGGGAAAGGAACGAGAGCTCCTGGCCCGCTTACGGAACTTGCCGGACGGGGAGCAAGAGGTCGATGAAACCAAACGGATGATCGACCTGGTCCGGACCTTCATCGGTTACCGGGAGTACCCGAAGTACGGCATGGTCAGCCGCTACTTCGTTTACAAGATGGCTCTGCTGGAAGAGGCCGGGCGCCTCGTGCAAGCCCACGTGCTTCGACAGAAGGAGGACATCTTCTACCTCACGTTCCAAGAGCTCCACGACCTCGTGCGCACGGGCCACGTCGACGATCAGCTCGTCTCCCAGCGCAAGGACGCGTTCAGGTCTTATCAAGCACTCACGCCGCCCCGGGTGCTCACGTCGGATGGCGAGGTCATCGCCGGGGCGTACCGCCGCCACGACGTGCCGACCGGTGCGCTGGTCGGCTTACCGGTTTCCTCGGGGACCGTCGAGGGGCGGGCCCGGATCGTTCTGGACATGGCTGAAGCCGATCTCGAACCGGGCGACATCCTGGTCACAACCTACACGGACCCCAGTTGGTCGCCCTTGTTCGTGGCGATAAGTGGCCTCGTCACGGAGGTCGGAGGCCTGATGACCCATGGGGCAGTGATCGCGCGGGAGTACGGCTTGCCCGCCGTCGTGGGCGTCGAGCAAGCCACGCGGCTCATCCCAGATGGACAGCGGATCCGGGTGCATGGAACGGACGGGTACGTCGAGCTCTTGCCCTAGGCGCTCCTGCCCTCGGAGTCCGCAATGCTGGAAATTTATTACTAGAATCCCAGAACTGGAGTATGGTGTGTGGTGGAAGTCTGAGGCACGGCACTCATAGACCGCCAATTGCGCGGGCGTCAAAACGAAAGGACCAACCATGTCGGTGCGGCTCGATCCGTCCCGCGAGCTCAACCGGACTATGGAGGAACGGCGCGGCCACCGCTGCGTACGCCAGGTCCCTGTGGACGCGTGCCAGCAGGGCCATCAGCATTAGGACCGTTGGCGCTCACCAGCACCCCATCCTGGTTGCGGATCGGCCTTGACCAAGACCGGTGCGTCTTGACCATGTCATGGCCGACGATGCGACCGAACTACTGAACTGGTGCCCTAAACGGACCGTCCCTGAGCCGGGACACCTGAGCCCAGAGCACCTGCGGGGCATGCTCATGCCTTGTGCAGCAATATCAGCTTTCTCCCCAAAGGAGCGCCGAGATATCGCGCGAAAAAAGGACAACCAATGAACAACCCCATTGCACTGCTCGATGACCCATCGAAGCTCACTACCCCACACCCGCTGCAATGGCTGGCGCGCTCAAAGATCATGGCGGTCATTTGGACAACCATGCGGGTCTGGCTGGGGGCCGTATGGATCCAAGCCGGTGCGGCCAAGCTCTGGGGCGCCGAGAACCCCGCCTTCCTGCACCACAACGGCGCCGGCGTCGCCGGCTTCGCCACCCACGGCGTCGCCGCCTATACCTGGTGGGGGAGCTTCCTTCATGGCTTTGTCGTGCCCAACGCCGCCCCCCTCGGCGTGTTCATCGCCGTGGCCGAGTTCGCCATCGGCGTCGCATTGGTGCTCGGGTTCCTGACCCCCCTGGCGTCACTTGGCAGCCTCGCCTTGCTCTTCACCTATGTCATGTCGGGACGGCCAGCGTTTGTGCGTTCTACGCCCTGTTCGCCGTCGTTATCCTGGCCACCTGGAGGCCTCGAGCTGGCTCGGCGTGACGGCTCTCCGTGGCTACGTCCAGCGTCGCCGCCACCGTCGGCTGACGGCCAAGACGGCACGGGTCCTAAGCATGGTCATGGCCCCCGCTCTGGCGGCGTAGTAGTGACCTGCCGCGCTCGGCTCTTTTCTTGGCCCGAGCGACAGCGCGGCGAAGACCAGCAAAATTTGCTCTCAAAGAAGGCGAAAGGTAGTTCGCGATGAGCGGTCCGACCGGGTTTCACGATGGGGAGCGAAGTTCTCCTCTGGCGATGGCCCTTGCCAGGAGCCGGCACGTGTGGTTATCGATGCCGTTACCCATCCCTCCCAACGCCATCGCCTCCAGCCCATCCCGACAGCGACCAGTGGTGGCCACAGCCGACGAAGTAAAGAACATGAACCAAGAAGCGAAAAGGAAGGCCAATAGGCCGCCGGTGCCGGTCTTGACGCCCTTCCGTCGCCCGACCAAGGAGGTACCGTGCCGCTCGTCCCAGAAAACAACATGACCGAAGGACCAGACGGGCGCCAAGACGTGCACAACAGCGACGTCGACACTCAGCTGGCGGCCGCCCACCGATGCGGCCAGACTGACCTGCGGACCGGTCGGATGTGCGCCAAGCCCGCTCGTCACGACGGGACGTGCGAGTTCCTTCCGAAGGACACCGCCCGGGCCGTCGCACACGACCCCTAATCGACGGTGCGGACAGGGTTCATGACTGCGGCGCCTGAGTTCTGTAGCCCGGCGTGCGCCATTTCGGCCCCGCCTGGCGGCGGAGCAGCTCCGCCTTTCGGCCTTCAACCACACCGTCTCGATACCGGGCCCGCAAAAGGTTACCACTGGTCGCGAGGGTCGTCACAGGCCGACCGGCCCGTAAGCAGGCGGCAAGCCGGTAACAATTTCAGCCGCTTGGGGCGCTCCTGCCCTACCGGCAAATGGTCGTTTATTGCACCAGGCGAGTTCGGACAAAATCGGCTCACGGGCAAAGTGCGCCTCTGGGGCGCCGACAAAAAGTGACGTGCGGCCGTTTGTGACGCCGACGTGCCTTTTACTCATTACTTGCTTGGGCCGTCTACAAACGGCACCGGCACAGGCTGGCGTTCCGAGCCGAGCTGGTGCTTCTCGTCGGAGTGTTGAGCCCGTGGCGCCCTCGCCGACGAGGTCGTCCCACCGTAAGTGGCGCCATAATGGCCAGACCGTGACGCCGCCTGGCCACGGTCCGGTTGGCCGACGAGCGCCGCTCCAAAACATGTACGGTTCTTGCTGGCACGACAAAGTCCCCCACGTGTTGGGCCAGCGCAATGCTGGCTGGGGCGGTACTCCAGACCCTGGTAACGCGATCTTCGCAGTGCCTCAGGTAGGAGGACACCATGGCCCTCGTCGGGCCTTCTTTCTTTACCGTCTCTGACCGATCTCCCTCGTGCCCAGGGGGATCCGAGATAGGCCCAATCGTCATCCGGCTTTGGGGCGAACACGACGTTTCGAATGATGGCGCGCTATGCCTAACACTGGCCCGCGCCATCGCCGTAGGCACCGCCGGGGTCATCGTCGACGTGAGCGACGTCGAGTTCATGGGCGCATCGACGCTCGGGGTCGTTGCCCGAGCCCGGGAGCTCCTCAGGCAGGGGTCAGCCTCGTTGACGCTGCGGTCGCCCTCAGCCTTCCTCCGCCGTGTCATCAGCGTGTGCGGGTTGGACGACCTTCTCGGCCCCAGCCCTGAAATGGCCCGACGTCGAGCGCTCGCTCCTGGTGGCATGCCCGCGCACCCACACGCGGGCCGATAGCGCCACGGGCAGGCGGAACCGCGTGACGAAAGTGGCGCCCGGCGGCCGCGCCCACCGTAGCGAGAAAGTCAAGCAGCAGAACCGGGAATCAACAGAAAAGGAAAAAATAACCCTTCTTTTCTATAGCCCCGAGGGCCTAGTTCTTTTCTGGCTGCGGCCGGTGCCCGAGTGCCGGCCCGAGCCGTAGCGGGCCAGGTTCTCTTCCGCGATCTCGACGGCCTTACGCCCACCAACAACGAGCGCCTCTAGAGCTAACCGCACGAGTTCGGAGACGACTTTGCCCGTTTCCGCTGCCAGTTGGTCCAGTGTTCTAGCCATGTCAGGGTCCACTCGCGCAGATCTGCACCCGACTCACCGGCGCCGAGCCGCGGACGGCCACCGCGCCCCATCTCGCGGTACCGCTCGAGTTGCTCCGTGGGGACTGACTTTGAGCGAGCGAGGACATTCTCGGCATACTCGTTGGTGGCGGCCTTGGCCGCCTCGCGCAGAGCCCTGCCTCGGCGACAGACGCCTGGGCGCGCCCATTAGGCGGGCGACTTCTTCGTCGGACATGGCGTCGATCTCGGCCATGGCCATCGGACCAGCCGCTGGGCCAGTGTCTTGTTTGTGTCATGGCAGACCTCTCCCGGTACGAGGGTCGAAGGGGCAGGCGTGAAGATGACCAACCCGCCGACGTCCTCTCGGGGCGAGCTCGTGCGTCCATTACGCAGATGGCGAGCGCCACCTGGGAGAGAAACGAGGAGACGAATGAGCAACGAGACCGATGCCGACCGGCGAGCCGTTCTGGCCGTGATCAAGGCTGTCTACGCGGCCTGGGAGGCCAACGATGCCGATGAGTTTGTGACTGTGTACCTCGACGACGCCACCGTCGTGCAGCCGGGCGTTTTCAAGAAGAACCGCCAAGAGATCCGGACCACCATGGCGGCCGGGTTCGGAGGCCCGCTGAAGGGGTCACGTGTCATCGACACCCCCCAGGACGTGCGCTTCGTGGACGACGAGACCGCCATCGTGGTCAGCGAAGGCGGGATCCTCTTCCCTGGGGAGACCAGCTGCCCATCCGACCGGCTAGTGCGTGCCACCTGGGTGGTGGCCAAACGCGACGGCCAGTGGTTCGTCGCCGCTTACCACAACAGCCCCGTAAATTGACGTTCGGTCCCCGGGGCACGAGTAGGCCACAGCCACTGTGGTGCCGGGCTCGGTGCCCCGGGAGCTCGGCCCGACAAAGTGTCTTTCCGGCGTGGGCACGGACGTCCAGCAAGCGGAGATAGAAAACGACACCCACCTGGTGGAAGGAGACGAGATGGCGCTGTATGTGGCCCTGTTGTACTACGACCGAGACCAGTACTGGAACGAACCTCCAGAGACCGAGCTCACTTCCGAGTACACCGCGTTCGCGCGCCGGGCGACCGAAGCGGGAGTCATGCGCGGCGGTGAGAAGTTGCACCCGGTGACGACGGCGACCACCATCACCGTATCGGGGGGCAAGGGAGGCGATGTGATGCTGACCGACGGTCCCTACGCCGAGGCGAAGGAGGTCCTCGGCGGGTACTTCGTGCTGGAAACGGCCGACCTGGACGAAGCAATCGCGTGGGCGGCGCAAATCCCCGCCGCCTGGCGGGGCAAGATCGAGCTTCGTCCAGTCGCCCCGGTGGTCCGGGCCTAGCTGGAGCGGTCCGGCGTGAGCGCGACCGACCTCCTCGTCGATGTGCTGAGGACCGAAGGCCCAAGGGTGCTCGCCACCCTGGCCCGGAGCACCGGCGACTTCGCCGTGGCCGAGGATGCCCTCTCGGAGGCCACCATCGTCGCCATGCGAGCCTGGCAGCACGACGGCATCCCTGACAACCCGAGGGCGTGGCTCACGGTCGTCGCTCGGCGCAAAGCGCTTGATGTGCTGCGTCGGGAATCGGCCCGCCGTGCCAAGGAGAGCGAGGCGTTCGGCTGGGGGACCCAAGCCGCCGTTGATGAGCTCGAGGAGGTGACCGAGGCGATGGAACCGGATGGGGCCCTGCGAGACGACCTGCTGCGCCTGACCTTCACCTGCTGCCATCCGGCGCTTAGCCGCGAGGCCCAGGTCGCCTTGGCCCTTCGTACCCTGGCCCGCCTGGAGGTGGCCGCGATCGCCCGGGCCTTCCTGGTGCCAGAGGCCACCATGGCCAAGCGCCTGGTGCGCGCCAGAGCCAAGATCGCCACGGCCAAGATCCCCTACGCCATCCCGGCCGACGCAGAGCTCCCCGATCGCCTGGCCGGGGTGCTGGCCGTGGTGTACTTGATCGCCACCGAGGCACACGCGCCGACCACGGGCGAGCGGATCTCCCGAGTGGACCTGGAGGCAGAGGCCGTCCGCTTGGCCCGCCTCCTGGCCGAGCTGATGCCCGACGAACCTGAGGTGCTGTCGCTACTGGCGCTCTTGCTGTTCACATCGGCCCGCACCCCCGCCCGCACCAATGGCAACGGTGAGCCTGTCACGCTGCCCGACCAGGACCGCAGCCTCTGGAACGCGGCGGCAATCGGCGAGGGATCATCGTGGTTGTCCAAGGCCGTGGCCTGGTCCGGCGGGGTGGCCGGGCCCTACCAGCTCCAGGCCCACCTCGCCGCCGCCCACTCCACCGCCCCCACTTGGCGGGAGACGGACTGGGACCGCATCGTCGGCCTGTACGACCTGCTGGGAACGATCACGGCGAACCCGGTGGTGACGCTCAACCGAGCGATCGCCCTCACCGAGCGGTACGGTCCCGAAGCCGGATTGGCCGCCCTGGAAGCCGTTCGCGGCCTAGAGCGCTCCCACCTCTGGCACGCCGCCCTGGCCGACGCTCTGTGCCGCCTCGGTCGGCGCGGCGAGGCGGCCAGAGAGCTGCAAACGGCTATTTCATTCGCGCCGACCGAACCGGAGCGGCGTCTCCTCCAAGCCCGCCTGGAAACGGTGGCATCGGGATAGCCCGGAGCCGCAGGACACCTCTCCCATTACTACCCCGAACCCGCGTGGCCAGAAGTCGCTGACGCCACCGGCGGTCGGGCCGGGCGGCAATTCCACCACGTCGCAGCCGGCCAGGACCATCGGCGGGAATCTCACCTCGAGAGCCGGCGCGAAAGCTCTTCGAACGCAGCATCCTGCATCTTTCGATCGAACCAATGCGGACCGTCGAA
This sequence comes from uncultured Acidimicrobiaceae bacterium, assembly GCA_963750465.1. Taxonomy (GTDB): domain Bacteria; phylum Actinomycetota; class Acidimicrobiia; order Acidimicrobiales; family Palsa-688; genus Fen-671. The sequence continues at coordinate 95,543 of CAVVRE010000026.1, read as the reverse complement.
GAACTGACCGACATATGCGTCGGGCACTCCTGCGGCGGAATATTTGGCACTAATAGACGCGTGCGCCGCCTCCATCCCCTGTAGGGGGAACAACTGATCGCCGCGGGTGTACTGCACCACCAAGGGGGAGGGCGCACGAGATGCGGCGATTTCAGGCCAGTCCGCGACTCTGGCCAACTCTGGTGGGAACAGCATCCAAGTATGCGGTGCGATGTGACGATCGAGCAATTGGGCGTAAGTCGACATCATTCCAACCACCACAGAAACGGCAATGGCGGGAGACGTGGCCTGTAACAGGACGGCTCGACAGCCACCTCCGGATAACCCAATGCAGCCTACCGCATCACGTCTGACGTCTTCTCGGGATCGCAGGTATTCCAGGGCCGTTCGGTCCTCGTATGCTACGACGCCAGCCAGGCTCGTGCCCAGCAGATTGCAGTACTTGGCCACTACGTGCTCGTGTTGCCGAGCCAGTTGATTGTAAGCCTTTATGAACATGGGGTCGGTGCCGTCTTCGTCCGGCAGGTCGAGAACGTCCTGTCTCGGAAGCCATTCCACCTCAGAGGACGTTGCCAGCTGGGACGCGGCCATTTCCCCTAACGTAAAACCTCGGCTTCCCCACATGAAAGCATCGTGGACGAGAACGGCAAAGCCTTGCTTGGCTAATTCGTTCGCGAATGCGCGTCCGGCATACTCGCGCCGACGCAGGTCGACAACCAGCGGGTTGGCCGCTGAGGCCCGTCCGCGATCTTCTCTTTCCCGAAGAACTTGAAATTGCTGTGGTCATGGAGCGCTAGGATGCCGGGAAGCTGCCCTCGTGCGCCCTTAGGACGCAGCAACCAGGCACCAGTTCGAGGTCCGTAACCCACCCCCCACGATACTTCCTCTCCAACGACTCCATCGCCTGTCCACGCGCCTTCTTGTAGGGGGTTGATCGGCGGTCGGTCGCGTGCAAATCCGAGGGCTGTGCGCACCCGGGCAGGATTCAGCTCGTGAGTGCCTCGCCATCGAGCCGCAGCTTCCTGGCGCAGGGCGAATTCGACCCAGTTGCTGAAGCGCCCGAGATGTTTGTACTCCTTACTCCCCGGACTCCGAGAACTCCCGTCGGAACTCATTCCGGTCTGAAATCCAGGAACTTTCGTGAAGGTACGTTTAGCGAACCGAACATCTCGCCTCAACCCGCTCTAAATCACGTCGCGGCAGGGGAGTGACAGTTTCCGAACAAGGCCGGCTCCTGCGGCCACCATAACGCTCACCGGTGCGCCTTCACCGAGGCGGTTGAGGAGCGAATTACAACGCTGGTGGGTAGATGCTCGTACCGGAAGCCGACTCGTTGGGGCTCGAGCGCGAGTTCCAGTGCCCGAATGCCTAGCTCGACCAGGGGTACTCGTACCGTGCTCAGTGGCGGGCTCACGTCAGCGGCGACAGGAATGTCGTCGAACCCGACGACCGAGATGTCGTCGGGGACGCGAAGCCCTCGCCGACGGATGGCGCGCAGCGCGCCTATCGCCATGACATCGTTGAGCGCGAAAACCGCCGTAATGTCCGGTGCATCGTCGAGAAGGCTTTCCATCTCGCGTTCCCCGCCGTTACTGGTGAAGTCTCCGAACCGGACCAGCCGTCTAGGCAACGTCGCTCCCAACTCACTAAGCCCGGCCCGGAACCCCGTCATGCGGTCGTGGGTTGTTGTCAACGAAGGGGGGCCTGAGATCACTCCGATGCGTTGATGACCGAGGTTGACAAGGCCTCGGGCCAACTCGCGAGCACCGTCTTCATTGGCCGGCATGACCGTGTCACCCAGTATGTCGTGGCGACCGATGAGCGCCACACGTCCGCCGAGCCGCTCAAACGCTCGGATCTCGGATGTCATCCGAGCCCCAAAATCCCTGTCTTCGAAGCCGCTCCCAGCCAGCAAGATGGCCTGGACACGCTGTATCCGAAAGTGGCGTACGTAGTTGAACTCTCGCTCAGGGTCGCGCTGAGTGTCGCAAATGACGACCATCCTGGCTTCCATCCGGGCCCGATCCAGCATCCCTCGTATAATTTCGATGAAGTAGGGGTCGCTTGAGTCGTGGACGATTACGGCAATCGTCGCGTCTTCGGCGCTAGCCAAGGCGCGGGCGTGGAGGTTCGGCGAATAGTCGAGGGCCGCCGCCGCTTCAAGTACCCGCTCCCGCAGCGGCTCTCGGACCGGCCGGGACCCCGTCAAGGTCCGCGACGCCGTTGCTACTGACACGCCGGCTAGGTGGGCGACATCGACCACAGTGGGCATTCCGTCGTGTCGTCGCATTGGTGGCATCGTCAGATACTGGGGCTAAAGCTGCCTTGGCCAACCGCTTACACTAGCTCAATGGTGCTGGCCTCGCAACGTCATATCAGCCTCGCCGTAGACCAGGCGCGAGCTGATACCGCCCCGCGCCAAACCACGGCCACACGGCTACAGTCGCGTCCTCGGACACCAGTTTACGCCGACGAGCAGCCGGTTCGATAGCTGGACGGTGCAACCGCCGCTGACGTCCGGAGGGGGACGGGATGGAGGCTGACGTCCACGAGTCGTCCTGGTTGACAGGCAACGACTTCGGCAGATAGCGTCACGAGAGCCGCTGCTGTAAGCGTTTACCAAAAGGGGACAGGTGGCGATTGAGGTCAGCGCCGAACTGAGGGGGACCTTAGCCGGTCGATCGTTGCGCTCTGGCGCCAACCCTAACTACCGATCGCCGGTTGCGATTGCTACCGTGCTGCTAGAGGGCACAGCGTGCGCCCAGTCGGATCAGCCGTGATGGGTGGAGACACCGGGGACGAGACCCCTGAGCGCCGAAGAAGCGTCGCCAGCGGGCCTATGGTCGGACCGGGCAAGCGCTATCGCCGTCACAGGACACGCCAACGACCAATAGCCCGATCGCACCTCGCCCATCGGTGGGCTTATAGACGCCAATCCTGGGCCACCGTCAATGCGTCGCCGCTAACAGCTAACAGGGGTGGTGGGACGCCGCACCTTTGCGAGGCCGCGCTTGCGCCGGCCCAAGAACGTTCCGCGCTGGTCATGCCACGCGGTCCTTTACGGCCCGCAACGCCAAGAAAGCAACGTGGCCGTGCCCGGCGCCTCCGTCGTCGGCGCGAAGGTCGAGGTCCGCCTTGGAGCGGGGCAGCCCCGCCACGAACATGTGGCGGAACCGGAAAGGAGTAACAGGGTGACGCTAACTGACAGGAGGTTTGTGCTTGACTATGCCTGAACGCGACGTGCGAATGCAGGTCGCTCATGTTTATGAGAGTCATTTAGACATTAGTGTGGGTGACGTCGCTCTGGCACGTTATGTCTATTGCCCTGAGGCTCCACAGGTGGAGTCCCCGAAACCGTACTTTGAACCGCTGAGAAGCCTTGCTGGTGACATAGTGACCGTTTATCGTCCTCATGATCACGTTTGGCACAAAGGCGTGTACCTCGGACTGCCGTATGTAAGTGACGAAAATCTCTACGGCGGGCCCACCTATGTGGAAGGACAAGGTTATGTTTTCCTTGACAACAATGGGTCCATGCGCCATGAGTCCTTTAGTGCTCTTGCCTTGAAGTCATCGTCATTGTCATTCGTCGAGCACCTGGGGTGGTTCACCCATGACGGATCCCGCATCGCCGATGAGCGCCGAGATGTCACCTTTGACGTCCCGGACCTTTCGGGTGATGTCGCGGACCTTTCGGGTGCCCCGTGGTTTATCCGCTTTTCGAGTTGTATTTCCAATTCCCGAGACGAACCCATTGTGTTCTCGAGCCCGACGGTGCGCGGTCGACCGCTAGCTGGCTATGGAGGGTTGATGTGGAGGGGGCCGCGGAGCTTTACCGGCGGTCAAATCCTCGGCTCTGACGGCCGGTCGGGCCCGGACATGATGGGGCAGAGGGCCGAATGGCTCGCCTTCGTTGGTCAGCACGACGGGAGCGGGAACCGATCGACCGTCGTGTTCGTGGATGCCGACAGGGAGTCGAGGGCTCCAACGCAATGGTTCGTCCGGAACGAGCCCTACGCCATGGTCGGTGCCGCCCCTTTCTTCGACGCTGACGTGGTCGTCCCCAGCGGCGGTACTTTCCGCATCGCATGCTCCGTGGTTATTGCCTGCGGAGCGTTGAGCCCGGACGATATCGAGAAGCACATAGCTGTTCACAACCTGGCGCATGTCGCGCCTGTCGAATCGGAGGTCCTCTTATGAGCATCGACTTTCGCGGGCCCCCCGGGGCCGTTGCTGTCTCACACTTGGCGGTCTACGACTCCACGTCCCCCGACGGTGTACGCGGCGGCTCCGCGCACGTGCACCTGACGTGCACAGAGAGTTACGTAGTAATAGGGGGCAACGGCCGGCTGCAGACCCTCTCCCACTCTGGGTTCCAGGAGACCGACCTCCATCCGATGCAGGTGGTCTGGTTCACTCCGGGGGTAATTCACCGGCTCGTGAACGACGGTGACCTCGAGATAATCATGGTCATGCAGAACGGTGGGCTGTCGGAAGCAGGCGACTGCATACTTAGCTTCCCCCATGCTTACCTGGAGAGCTCGGTCAAATACCGAGGCGTGGCCAACCTACCGCCGCCAGAGGTGGGTCGCGACGGAATAGAGGCGCACGCCAAACGCCGGAAGGACCTTTCGGTCGCCGGCTTTGTCGAACTCCGCCAGCGCGTCGAGCAAGAGGCCCTCAGGCCTTGGACGACTTCTACCGCGCCGCGGCGGCACTCACCAACGACCAGATCGAAGAGTGGAAGGCGCTGTGGCACGCCGGAGCGCAAAGTGCAGTAGCGACCACTGAGGCTCAGTTGGGTGCATTGGAGCGAGGCGACATGAGTTACCTGCGAGATGCCGCGCTGACGGAGGCCAGCTTGCGGGCCGGGTCGCCTCGGGCCGGGATGTGCGGCCGTATTTCCAACTTCGACCCGGTACCTGCCAGCGCTGCACTACCACGTAGCTCACTATGACGACAACGAAGCGAAAACGCATCGCTCTTGTGGGCGCCGGCCATATTGCCCAGAGCCACATACGTGCTGCTCAGGCCCTTGTGGACCGGGCTGAGGTCGTCGCCGTGGTCGAGGTTGACCACTCGCGGCTGGCATCGTTCGCCAGCGAATACTCGATCCCGGGTCGCTACGACGATCTCGACGCCATGCTGCGAGCCGAGCATCCCGACGTGGCCATAGTCTGCTCGCCGCCTTACCTGCATGCCGACCAGATCGCTACATGCCTCTCATCCGGTGCATGGGTCCTGTGCGAGAAGCCGATATGTGGGTCCCTGGCCGCGCTCGATGCCCTTGAACGAGTAGAAGGCGTCAGCGGTGCGCGCTGTTCGAGTGTCTTCCAATGGCGCTTCGGTGAACGGGTAGAAAACTTCAAGAACCTCATCCGCAGCGAGGCTTTGGGTCGCGCCCTTCTTGCGCTGTGCATCACCACTTGGTACCGGGACCAGGCCTACTACGACATCCCCTGGCGGGGAAAATGGGCCACTGAACTGGGTGGGCCGACCGTCGGAGCAGGCATACATTTCATGGATCTGGTCCTGTGGCTGCTCGGTGACTGGCGTGAGGTAACGGCCCTCGTGGACACCCTCGATCGCGAGATCGAGATGGAGGATGTATCGGTGGCAGCCGTCCGGCTGGCCTCTGGAGCGATGGTGAGCGTCGTAAACAGTGTGCTCTCGCCTCGGCAGGAGACACTGCTTCGATTCGACTTCGAGCAGGCTACGGTTGAACTGCATTGTCTATATTCCTACGAAGACCGGGATTGGAACTACACGCCCCTTTCCGACAGCGCAGAATCGGCCAGGTTATGGGAACCGATCTCGTCGCCGAGCGTTGACCGTAACTCCATCCAGCTGTCGCGGTTCCTCGATGCGTTCGAAGGTAACGCAGACGTAGCCGTCTCGCTCGCAGACATTCGGCCGACCTATGACCTGATCACAAGCCTGTACAAAGCGGCCGCCGTCGGGCGCAGTGTCGAGAGGGGATCAGTCGTACCCGGCGACCCCTTTTATGAACATTTCGCAGGAAGCCTCGTGGCCTCAAAATAGGAGGCCCGCGCCTGTTCTCATGCCCTCTGCAACCGCGAGCCAGATCTCGCAGACATATCACTATCATCCAACGGGATGATGAAGAGAAATAGGAGGAAGTATCGCAATGAAACTCTTACGTCCGGCCTTGACAGCCGCGGCCCTGACGACATCGGCAGTAATCGCCGCACCCCTTACCACCAGTATTGCCTCAGCATCGGCCACGACGACGATTACGCTCTGGCAGAACGGGGCGATTGCATCAAGCGCCTCCTACCTCCCGACAGCGGTGTCGGCCTTTGAAGCCGCTAACCCGGGGATCAAGATACAGCTAATCGCCCAGCCTGCGTCGAACTATTTCGCCCTTCTGCAAGCCTCATTCATCTCACACACATCCCCCGACATAGCCGACCTCTTCGCTGGCTCATATAACCTGCCGGTTGAGCCGTACCTGACAAACCTCAAATCCTATATCCCGGCGACGCTTTTGGATAGCGCCAAAGGCACAAAATACTATGCTCTAAATAACAATATCCACGACGCTATATTTGGCGCCCCCATTGCCGACCAGTTCTATAACGGCTTCTACAACAAAGCTCTCCTCAAGAAAGCCGGCGTGACGTCAGTACCCACCGACTGGAAACAGCTCTTCGCCGCCTGCACCGCACTGCAGGCGCATGGTATCCAGCCCATGGCTTACTCCATGAGTGCGAACGGGACGCACGAAGATTGGAGCTATTTGGCCAGCGCTCTCCCCTTGACTCAGTGGAACGCGCTCCTCAACGACAAGCTTTCCTATGCCAACCCAACGTTGATCTCGCAGGTACAGCAGTGGTCACTCCTCTATAAGGACCATTGCACGAACCCTGACCCTGTCACCTCGACGAATGCCCAGCAGGTTTTCGCGACCGGCAAAGCCGCCATGTACGTCGGGGGTAGCTGGCTCATCCCGCCGTTCGCCACCCTGGGGCAGAACCTGGGCGTTATGGTCCCGCCGTTTTCGGCTAAGCCCCAAAACACCCTGGTCGAGATGCCTGGTGGCGGGTACGGGATACCGAAGTCGTCTCCGCACGCAAAAGTTGCCGCTGCATTCTTAACGTTCCTCCTCTCTCCGAAGGGCCAACAGATCGTGACCGCCAGCGGTCAGCCACCGGTCATCTCCAAGGGGGTCACCGCCACCAACCCCGTAATGAAGCAATTGGTAGCCCTCGCTGGCAGCGGAGCCTATGTGAAATACCCCATGTACGACAACTTCTCGCAACCCAGTGTGTCAACCGGCCTCAACAGTGAACTGGAACTGGCCTTCATGGGCCAATCGTCGGCCAAGGCCGCTCTCTCAAATCTTGAGAGGACGCAGCAGGCGCTACCCGCGAGCGAGCGAAACGTGAACTATGGGTTGTGAGCTGATGCACCCGATGACGCGGCGCTCGGCCCAGCCCGGTAGGCCTGCCCCTCGGGATGTGCCCAGGGTTCGTCTTACTGACTAGATCTGGGAGCCGTGCAACAATGCGCGTCCGAATGGACCGAGTTAGCGGATCGTCGGTTACGAGTGCAAGTACACTAGGGGCTGGCCCCGAGACGCGGGGCCAGCCCCTTGCCTGGAACGTCTCACCCACGTTCACTGATGGCGACAGCCGAAGACTTCGAGTACGACGCACCTCGGGGACGGAGCGAAGGCGACGGTGGGCGGGGCGCCTCTTTGTGGCGCCCGTCATATTTATCATCCTAGGCGCCGTCGCCCTACCCTTGGGCCAGGCCATTTATTACAGTTTTACCCAATGGAACGGTCTGACTTCCATATTCATTGGCTTACAGAACTATACAACTGGCATTTTTCGCGACCCAAACATCGGACAAATACTTACTAATAACGCGATCATATTGCTGTCGATTCCCGTGGGCGTCACGTTCTCGCTGCTCAGCGCGGGCGTCCTGACCAAGATCGGGCGGAGTTCAAGAGTCTTTCGCTCGGTGTTCTTTCTGCCCGTGGCCGTATCTTGGGTGGCGATCGCGATAGCAGCGCAGGGATTGTTGGCTTACTCCGGCGGCGTCAACACCGTGTTGCGCCTGGTGGACCTCGGCAGTTTGCGGCGGGACTGGCTCGGTGACCCGGCAACCGCCCTCGGTGCCGTCGTGTTCACGTTCAATTGGGCCATTTTCGGCTTAAACACCGTCATATTGTACGCCGGCATGTCCTCCGTCGACGATAGCGTTATCGAGGCGGCTGAGCTCGACGGCGCTGGGTGGATCCGCACCTTGTGGCACGTGACGTTGCCGCTGATCCGACGCTTCATCGACCTGGCGTTTGTCATCACGGTGGTAACCGCACTCACTCAGATCTTCGCACTCATCTATGTCATGACGGCCGGCGGTCCCGGGTACGCCACCACCACCCTGGAATTCGCCCTGTACCAGGACGCTTTTACGAACGGCTCTTTTGGGTTGGCCGCCGCCATTGGGTTCATACTGTTGCTCGTAACCCTGGTGATCGCCGGACTGAGCCTGCGGTCAGGAACCAAAAGCGAAGGGAGGGCATAATGACGGCCCGCGGTCGAACACAACCTGGGCGGAAGCCGATGCGCCTACTGAGCCGCACCATAATGTTCTCGAGTATGCTGTTGATAGCGTTCGTGATCGTAGCTCCGTTTGTATACGTCTTTATCGCCTCTATGCAGGTCGTCGGTACACCCGGGCTTTCCTGGGGCAATTGGTCCCAGCTGTTCGGGACAATCCCGGTCGCTCGTTACATGGGCAACTCAGCCATACTCGCGGTCAGCTCGGCGGTAGTCGTGGTCCTGTTGTCGTCCGTGGCTGGATTTGGGTTCGCCAAATTGCGGTTCCCTGGCTCCCAGGCTATCCTTATGTGCTGCGCGGCAACAATTGCCGTGCCTGTTATCTCGGTGATAATTCCCGAATACGTGAACTTCGGAAAGGCGCATTTACTAAATACGTACCCGGGCACCGTGTTGGTATATGTGGCGTTCAACCTGGGGCTGGGGACATTCTTTTTTGCCAGCTATTTCCGCAGCTTGCCTGATAGTCTAATGGAGAGCGCCATTGTGGACGGAGCGTCCTACGCACGGACCTACTGGGGTATTATGTTGCCGCTGGCCGTGCCGGCCATTATGACGGTGGGAGTCCTCGTGTTCATCGTGGTGTGGAATGATCTATTGACGGCGCTGCTATTCATGCCCGGTCTGAGCACCCGCACGATCGCTGTGGCCCTGGCGACGCTGACCTCCGAGCACGTGAACAACCTCGGTGAGGTCACGGCCGGTGCCCTGGTGAGCGCGGTGCCGACAGTCATGGTGTACGCGTTTTTCCAGCGCTACCTCGTCCGGGGTTTGACTCTGGGGGCCGTGCAGTAATGGTGCCTGTGGCGAACTTCATGTGCGGACGAAGAGAGGGCAACCCAAGGTGACCACGAAGCGTGTTGGGATCGTCATGAACGGGGTGACGGGCCGCATGGGCCGGAACCAGCACTTGGCGCGCTCCATTGCCGCCATTCGCGCAGAGGGCGGCCTCAAGGCGGACGGCGTGGTCATATGGCCGGATCCGATTCTCGTAGGCCGCGACCTGGAGCGGGTCAGGCAGCTCGGCGAGATGTTCGGGATCGAACGTTTCAGCACAAACGTGGATGCGTGCCTGGCTGACCCGAACGACCAGGTTTACTTCGATGCTCAGACGACGATCAGGCGCGAAGAATCGGTCGCCGCTGCCATTAGGGCGGGGAAGGACGTCTATTGCGAGAAGCCAGTGTCGACCACTAGCTTCGGTGGCCTAGAACTGGCCCGCATGGCCGAGAAGGCCGGCGTCCGCAACGGGGTAGTCCAGGACAAATTGTTCCTGCCCGGGCTGGTAAAGCTGCAGGAGGTGCTGAGCTCCGGCCAGCTCGGCACGGTGTTGTCCGTGGACGTCGACTTCGGCTATTGGGTCTTCGAGGACGGGCGAGGAGCGGCCCAGCGCCCATCATGGAATTATCGGGCGGAAGAAGGCGGAGGGATTGTTCTCGACATGTTCTGCCACTTTCGCTATTTGCTCGATCACCTTTTTGGGGGTGTCCGGTCCATCGTATGCAAAACGCGAACACAGCTTCCTTTACGAGTAGATGAGCGCGGGAGACGCTACGAGGCGACCGCCGAAGACTCGGCCTATGCTTTGGTCGAACTGGAGGGGGGCGCCATCGCTCGCGTCAGCGCCTCCTGGTGCGTTCGTCCATACCGGGACGACCTCTTAGTCATCCACGCAGACGGGACGGCGGGCAGTGCTATCGCCGGACTACGGGAATGCCGAGTACAGCCCGCCGTTGCCACTCCGCAGTTTGTATGGAACCCGGACATCCCCCAGGAGATCGACCCGCGCACCGGATGGCTCGAGATCCCGGATCGTCAGCCACGGTCTAATGCCTTCCGTCGCCAGTGGGAGCTGTTCCTTCGACATGTTGTGCTGGACGAACCGTTCCCCTGGGATCTCAGAGACTCCGTCCGAGGCGTCCAGCTAGCGGAGCTTGCCCTCTTCTCGGCCGGCGAGAGGAGATGGGTGGACGTCCCCGAGCTCCCGGAGTGAGCAGGGCCGGGTCGTCTGGCCTCGAGCGACTTGCCATGAACCAAGCAACGGTCCCGCGTTGGACGGCCGAGGAGGCCATTGATGGCTGCGCGCGGGCCGGTTACGCCGCCGTCGGCCTGTGGCGGGACCGGGTGAGCGAGTCGGGCGCCGCCAACCTGGTCCGTCGGGCGCGCGCTGCAGGCGTCGGGATTTCCTCGCTGTGCCGGGGCGGCTGGTTCTGCGCGGCCGACGAGGCGGGCCGCAGGGCCCGGATGGAGGACAATTTTCGTGCGGTCGAGGAGGCGGCAACCCTCGGGGCCATGGCGCTCGTACTCGTGTGTGGGCCGGCCATGAGTAAGGACCTTCCGGCGGGACGACGCCAGGTTGGGGAGGCGATAGCCGAGCTCGCTGAGTTCGCGGCGCAGTCAAGGGTGCCCCTCGCCATCGAGCCCATGCACCCTGTTTACTGTGCCGACCGGTCCGTTGTGGTGACCCTCGACCAAGCTCTCCGCCTTGCCAGTTCGGCGCCCGCCGGACAGGTGGGCGTAATGATCGATAGCTACCACGTCTGGTGGGACCCTGAGCTGGACACAGCCCTTTCGGCGGCGCGAGACCGGGTACTGGGCCTGCAACTCGCTGATTGGATTGCGCCGCCTCCGGACCCGCTCAATGGCCGAGGCATGCTGGGAGAGGGGAGCATTGACTTGCGCGGGTTCTGTCGTGCCATTGACACCACTGGCTATCGGGGGCCGATCGAAGTCGAGATTTTCAACCCAGAAGTGTGGGCCGTCGAACCAGACACGACGCTCCAGGTCGTCGCCGACCGGTACCGGAAGTACGTCGCCTAGGCCATGCCGCACCAGAGCGCCACTTCATGCACTGCCAGCCCGTCAGCATGGCCGCAACGGTGTGTGACAACCGCTAGAAAAGCTCGGCCGCCTGGACGCGGGCGTTAGGTCGTGGAAATCAACTCGGCTCTGCGCCCGGCCGACCTTCGGCGGCGCCTCGAGCGGTTCTGGCAGGTTTCGGGACACAAGATCAAGGCGATCACAGGACGCCACGATCTTGGGTCAATGAAGGCACCAGTCTGCACGGTGGAGGGTATCTACACCTCCCGGGCCTGGACCGATTGGACCCGGGGGTTTTGTGTGGGATCGGCGTTATTGCAGTTTGATGCCACCGGTGACGAGCAACAACTGGACTTCGGCCGCACATCGACCGTCAACCACATGACGTCTCAGTTGATTGATTTCGGTGTGCATGACCACGGGTTCAACATCGTGAGCACATACGGCAACCTCTGGCGCCTGATGAAAGAGGGCCGCATAGCAGAAGATTCCCAAGAGCGACGCTTGTACGAAACGGCGTTGAGAGTGAGCGGAGTTGTGCAAGCCAGCCGCTGGACCGACGTCGGTGGCGGGCTCGGGTTTATCTATTCCTTTAATGGCGCACACTCGCTTTTTATAGACACGATCCGGTCGTTGCGGTCGCTGGCGCTCTCGCACCTTCTCGGACAAGGGCTGAGAGACCGGACTGAACGGGATATCTCGTTGCTCGACCGTCTAGAGCAACACGCGGTCATGACCGCTCTACACTGCATCTACTACGGTCGCGGGAAGGATATATATGATGTCCGCGGCCGCGTCGCCCACGAGGCGTTATTCAACGTGGCCGATGGGAGCTACAGAGCACCTAGCAGTCAACAGGGTTATTCCCCATTTACAACTTGGGCCCGGGGGCTGGCGTGGGCCATGTGCGGCTTTGCCGAGCAACTCGAGTTCCTCGACTCCTTGGACCATGGGGACCAGGTCCCTTTATTGGCGGAGGCCGCACGAGCGGTATGTGATTTTTATATTCAAGAAGCTACCGCAGCCGATGGAGTGCCCTACTGGGATACTGGCGCCCCCGGACTGGCCAAAATGGGCGACTGGCGATCGAGGCCGGCCGATCCTTTCAACGAGTACGAACCCGTGGACAGTTCTGCGGCCGCGATCGCCGCGCAGGGCCTTCTTCGGCTGGGCACCTTCCTTGGAGACGAGCGCTATGTCGGCGCGGGCCTCACCGTCGCCTCCACTTTGCTCGACGCGCCGTACCTGAGCGAAGCCCCAGAGCACGAAGGCCTCCTGCTTCACAGCATCTACCACCGCCCCAAAGGATGGGATTACGTCCCACCGGGACGCAACGTCCCCTGCGGCGAATCGAGCATGTGGGGCGACTACCACGCGCGCGAGCTCGCTCTCTTCATAAACAGGCTGGCCGGGGAGGGCCCCTACCTCACATTTTTTGCCGGAGGTCAAACGGTATGAAAGTGGCTCTTGTGACGGGCGGCACTAGAGGTATCGGGTTGGGCATCGCGCGACGTCTCGCCGCGTGCGACTTTGACCTCGCCCTGTGTGGCCGGCGGCCCGAAGAGGAGGTCGCGAAGGAACTCGACGATCTACGCCACGCTGGGGCCAAGACGTTCTACGTGAGTGCCGATGTGGGTGACCGATCCGCACGGCGGCGCTTGGTCGAGGCGGTACGGTCCCGGTTCGGGCGGCTCGACGTCCTGGTCAACAACGCTGGTATAGCGCCCCGTCAGCGAGTGGACCTTCTACAGGCGACGGAGGACAGTTTCGAGGAGGTAATGCGGGTCAACTTAGAGGGGCCCCACTTCCTGACGCAGGCGTGTGCGGCGTGGATGGTCGAAGAGCGGATGACCGACCAGACCTGGAACGGTTGTATCGTAAACGTTTCGTCGATGTCGGCGTCCGTCGTCTCTACCAATCGCGGTGAATACTGTCTATCTAAGGCGGCGCTCAGCATGTCGACGAAACTCTGGGCGAGTAGGTTGGGCGAGTTCGACATACCGGTCTATGAAGTCCGACCTGGGGTCATTCGCACCGACATGACGGCACCGGTGGCGGAAATGTATTCAAAGCTTCTGGAGGAAGGCCTCGCCATCCAGAAGAGATGGGGCACTCCGGACGACGTCGGCGCCGTCGTCGCTGCCCTGGCCCGCGGCGAAATACCGTATTCGACGGGTCAGGTTATATGTGTCGATGGTGGGTTGACAGTGCAGCGCCTGTAGTTCGCTGCCGGATCCAGGTGACCTGGATCGTTTAGACGCTCAGCCTGCCGTCACCAAAACCCAGGGGCGGTCACCACTCTTTGACCCACGTGGTAGCCGTCTGCTCGACCCCATCGGCCCGAGGCCACCGGGCCGTACACTCAGATGGCCCCGTGGGACGACGTTCACGTCCGCCAAGCCATTGCCTAGGCTCTCAACGGGGCCGACATCATCACCGCCAACGGCGGCTTCGCCACCCCGGTCTCCACGTTGATCTCCCCTCAATCGTTGGACACGATCGCACCACAAGCCCAGGTGAACACCCTGCTCAAGTCGGTACCCCTTTACCCGTACAACGTGGCCAAGGCCGAGCTGGCCGAGTCGGCCTACCCCAAGGGGTTCAAGGCAACGCTCCTCGAATACCCGGGGGCGCCGGTGACATCAGCCAGGTCATCGCCGGCGGTAGTACGACCAACCAGGCCCAGCGGTTTGCCATCTACTCGAAGCTCTTACAGAGGCTCGCCAGCGACGTCCCCTACGTACCGCTCCTCATCGAAGACTTCAGCGTGGCGGTGACGGACCACTTCACCTATACGGGGTTTAACCAGTGGTACCCCGACGGCGTGTGGGCGCTGAACATCGAGCGGGCACCGTAGACAGGCCTCGCAGTACGGCTTAGCTCAGTTTGTCGTTCGCAGGCAGGAGGTAGCGTGCCCGCGTGCTCCCTGGCTTGCCGTCTATCAGCCCCCTAAGGGGCGCCGGCCTTATCTTTGGGTGGCGCTTTTGGGTCGAGACCAGCCCCTGTCAAGAGGGCCGCGAGGTGCTTCGTTGAGTCGTCCCGCTTGGCTCCAAGGTGCTTGGCCAGTTCATACAGCCATTCGTGTTCCGTTGTCATTACCTACATGGTCCCACACCGACCGACGCCCTGGATGCGAAACCAGCGCTTTTGCATCACCGCTGGCGGTTGGTGTCGCGCCGAGGAAGGGCCTTGCCCTTGTCCCGAGGCAAGAAGAGACTCGTTCGCAGGGCGGGGGCGTCCGAGCTTGGCGGCCCGGTGCTGACGCTTTCGCTCCGCGCCGGTGGTGGTGTACCCGGGTGACCGGGGAGCTCCGCGCGATCACCCTTCGAGCACCTCGACTGGCCGGGCCGGCCCAGGTGGTGGCTCTTGCTTACGGCAGAAGGAGGCCAAACTTACGGCGAAGGTCCTGCAAGGCCTCTGCGGAGTCCTCAAGCTCGCTTTGCGCCTTCTGCATCTCCTCGAACCTTACCGTCGGGACCTCGCGTTCTGTCAGTGGTTCGGTGACGGTGAACGGCTCGTAGTCTTTCTGGGCCGCAAAGAAACGGTCCTCTGCCGCTCGCAGCTGCTGTTTTTCATCTGGGGTCAGTTCGCTCACTATCGCTCCCTTCCCTCCGAGCCCCAAAGACAAACAAGCGCAAGCGCCAAGTTTTCGGCTCGTCACATGTGCTTGCCCAGTGTGGGACAACAGTCTTTTTTGTACCCGTCGTCTGCGGCGGCACTTCTCGGTCA
Organism: uncultured Acidimicrobiaceae bacterium; assembly: GCA_963750465.1. Lineage (GTDB taxonomy): Bacteria > Actinomycetota > Acidimicrobiia > Acidimicrobiales > Palsa-688 > Fen-671. The sequence goes on along the minus strand of CAVVRE010000026.1, from coordinate 80,400 downwards.
GTGGCCCTGCACCGCGCGACTCTCGGTCCCGCCCGGGTGGCCAAGGAGCTCTGGCGCCGCTCGCGCTCGCGCTCCCGTTCTCTCTCGCGCTCTCGCTCCGGCACGGGTCCTCGTTCCCGCTCGCGTTCGCGCCCGCGTTCTCTCTCCGTCTCCATGATCACCTTCCGCTCCCACTCGTAGAGGCACACTGCCGTCTGATTGACGAACCGGGCCCACAGACGGAGCCGCCTCACATCGAGGGGCGACCTTGCCAGCCCCGACGGCGGGCTCAAAATCACCCCGAGCGGATGAGGCACCGCCTGTCGGTCGGCGTGAGCACCGCCTGTCGGTCGGCGCAAGCATCGCCGCACCCGGAGCCGGGTACCCACCTGTCGAAGCATACGCGCATGCGGGAATGCAACCCCAAGCAGCTTGAAGTTTAATGTAGAAAATGAGCGCTGAACGCGAGCGGGCCCGCAATTTCGGACGCCTGCAGGACGGCTTGCGGCAAGCCAGCGACTGGTACCTCTGGGGGCCTTACCTTAGCGAGCGGCAGTGGGGGACCGTCCGGGAGGACTACAGCGACAACGGCGACGCATGGAACTACTTCCAGCACGACCAGGCCCGGTCGAGGGCTTACCGTTGGGGAGAAGACGGCCTGGCGGGCTTTAGCGACATCGAGCAACGTCTCTGCCTCAGCCTGGCGTTGTGGAACGGGCGGGACCCGATCCTGAAGGAAAGAGCGTTTGGGCTTACCGGCGAGCAGGGCAATCACGGCGAAGATGTCAAGGAATACTGGTGGTACCTGGACTCAGTACCAAGTCACGCCTGGAACCGCTGGCGTTATCACTACCCCCAGGTCGCCTTCCCTTACGAGCAGCTCGAGCGCGAGAACGCCAGAAGGACAAGGGCGGACCCCGAGTACGAACTGCTGGACACAGGGGCTTTCGATGAAGACCGCTATTGGGTCGTCGAGGTAACGTACGCCAAGGCTGATCCCCAGACCCTGCTCATGAATGTCGAGGTGACCAACGTAGGGCCGGAGGCGGCGCAGTTGCACCTGCTCCCGACCGTGTGGTTCCGCAACACCTGGGCTTGGGAAAAAGGGGCGACCGCACCGCTAATAGCGCAGACCGGGCCGGCTAGAGCGGGGATGCTGCACCCTTTTCTCGGGCGCCTGGAGCTCGTCGGTTCTCCCGCCCCCGACGGCACCGTGCCAGAGCTCGTTTTTTGTGATAACGAGACCAATTTCACCCGGCTCTACGGGGTCCCGTCTCATACTGCGTACCCAAAGGATGGGATAAACGACCACGTCACGGAGGGCAAACCAACGGTCAACCCCGACCGTCGGGGCACTAAATGCGCATTGTGGCACCGTCTGTCGGTGCCCGCCGGCGGCCGCGCCGTCGTCAGGTTGCGCCTTGGCCCCGAAGGATCGTCTACCGCCACCTCGCTTGGTGCGGAGTTCGACGCCGTCCTCCGGACGCGGCAGGCTGAAGCGGACGACTTCTACGGCGAGCTCTTGACCGAGGGCTCTACCGAAGAAGCGGAAGTGATGCGCCAGGCTTTTGGTGGTTTGCTGTGGGGGAAGCAGTTCTACTGCTACGACGTGGCCCGCTGGATCGACGGCGACCCGTCGCAACCCTCGCCGCCGAGTTCGCGGCGCAACGGGCGGAATGCCGGCTGGCGCAATTTCGATTCGTTCGACATCCTCTCGATGCCCGACAAATGGGAGTACCCGTGGTTCGCGGCATGGGATTTCGCCTTCCACTGCGTCGCCCTGGCCCACGTGGACCCGGCTTTCGCCAAGTACCAGCTCGCCCTCCTGTGCCGGGAGTGGTTCCAACACCCCAGCGGGGCCATCCCCGCCTACGAGTGGGACTTTGGCGATGTCAACCCTCCGGTGCACGCCTGGGCCGCCCTCGAGGTGTTCGAAATCGATGGGCAGAGAGACGTCGACTTCCTGACCCGCGTCTTCGCTAAATTGCTGATCAACTTCACGTGGTGGGTCAATCGCGAGGACGCCAGCGGCTCCAATTTGTTCGGGGGAGGTTTCCTCGGTCTCGACAACATCGGACCGATCGACCGCTCCCACCTCCCGCCTGGGACCACCCTCAAGCAATCTGACGCCACGGGGTGGATGGCGTTCTACTCATTGGGGATGGCGACCATCGCTTATGCCCTGGACAACAGCGGGACCGGGCCCACGGCGGACCTACTTATCAAGTTCGTTGAGCATTTCGCCGCCATCCGCCAAGCCATCGATAACGAGGGCATGTGGGACGAAACTGACGGCCTGTTCTACGACCGGCTCGTCCTGCCCGACGGAAGCACGGTGCCGGTGGAGGTGCGCTCGATGGTGAGCATTATCCCGGTCCTGGCCGCCGGGGTCGTGGACAGCCGGATCCTCGAGCAGGCGGCCGAACTCGGCAAGCAGTTCTCGCAACTCCTGGAAAGGGTCGACCTACATGACCCCGGCTCACTGAGCCGCTTGGGCCTGGTCGAGGGCGGCCCCGGCAACCAGCGGCTGTTGCTCGGTATTGTCGGCCCCGACCGGCTGAAGCGCATTTTGACCCGACTGTTCGACGAGCACGAGTTCCTGTCCCCGTACGGGCTGCGGTCGTTGTCGGCCTACCACCGCGACCACCCATACAAGCTGACGGTCGAGGGTTCGCAGTCTACGATCGACTATGAACCGGGGGAGTCCACCACGCCGATGTTCGGAGGCAATTCCAACTGGCGGGGCCCCATCTGGTTCCCGTTGAACTGCCTGGTGATCAGCGCTCTGGAGCGGTACTACGAGTTTTTCGGCCCGGACCTCACGTTCGAGTACCCGACGGGCTCGGGTAACCAGCTCGCTCTGGACGCCGTCGCACGAGACTTGCGCAAAAGACTTATATCGGTCTTCTTGCCGGGACCTGACGGACGTCGGCCGTGTTTCGGCCAGGTGGAGCGCATGCAGGTCGACCCCAACTGGAAAAACAACATCGCGTTCAACGAGTACTTCCATGGCGACCGGGGGTGGGGGCTGGGCGCTTCCCACCAGACGGGCTGGACCGGTATGGTGGCCGACGCGATCCTTTCGACGTTTTCGAAACAGCGGGGTCGAGCAGACGGTTACTAAGCGGAGAGAGGGCCATATTGGGCGTCGTTCCGTACCGCCTAGCATTTCTGTAATTTCGATGCATTATCAACCATTGAGCGCCTTATTCCCGCTCTCGTGGAAATGACTCACCCAGACTTGACACGGCGGTATCTTTGCTCACTCTGCCCTTGGTGATGAGACCGGGCGGCGGGGTTCGAGCCGCTCCTTCGCCGCCCGCTCACCGGGCCAGAGACATGCCCAGAAAGAACCGCGTGCGCCGGCGGCCGTAGGCTCTGCACAAGAACGCCGCCGTGCTCGGCACACCGTCAGCCCAGGCGTAACGTTCAGCGCTTTCGGAGCTGCGCTCCCGCTGGCTTCGCCGCCGGGACCGCGTCCTGGCTCGGTTGGGGGCCGCCCACCGGGCCCCCACTGGCCCCGGAACTGACGCGCAAGGCTACGAGCACCGCGGCAGCCACGGCCATACCCGTAGCGATGAGGAAGGAAAGTCGGTACCCCGCCACGAGCGAGCCGGAGGCCTGTTCGGTCCGCGCCGCCGCCACCGTGGCGAGGACGGCCAGCCCCACGGCGGCCCCGGTTTGCTGGCTGGTGGTGAAAAGTGCTCCGGCGAGACCCTGGTCGCTGCTCTTGACGCCTGCGGTGATGGCGATCGAGGCGGTGGGCAGGGCGAGGCCGATGCCGAGCGCAGTGAAAAGAAGGCCGGGTAAGACCGCAGTTACGTAACTGGCGCCGGCCGAGATCTGCGAGAACAAGAGCTGGCCCACCGCCATGGACACGAGCCCGGCGACGAACACTCGCTTGGTCCCGAAGCGGGCCAGCAGCCGGCGGGTGAGGAGGGTAGAGGTGAGCACGACCGTGGCAGTGGCAGGTACGAGCGCCAGCCCGGTCCGCAGGGGGCTGAAGCCCTCGACCCGCTGCAGGTACAACGACACGAAGTAGACGTAACCGGCGAGCACGGCACCGATGATGAGCATGGCGCCGATGGCTGCCCGGCGGGTCGGGGAAGCAAGGATCGCAGCCGGCAGCATGGGTTCTGCGACCGAGCGTTCGGTCTGCACGAAACCGGCCGCGGCGACCAGTGCGACGGCCAGCGAAGCAATCGTGGCCGGAGCCTTATAGCCATGTTGCTGGCCGTTGCTAAGCCCGAATATCAGTGCTGCCAGCGAGGTGGTAACCAGCAAGGTGCCGCGGAGGTCGAGGTGTTGGCCGCCTAACGGCTCACCGGACGGTAGCCGCGGGACGAGCACAAGCAAGAGTGCGATCAGGGGCGGGTTCACAAGGAATACCGCCCGCCAGCCGAGGTACTGGGTGAGGAGGCCGCCGGCGATAATCCCGGTAGTGGCACCGGCGGCTGTCGTCGCTTGCCAGATGGCCAGGGCGCGGTTGCGTGCCGGCCCCTCCGGGTTGGTCGTCGTGAGCAGCGAAAGGGCCGCGGGCGACACCATGGCACCAGCTGCTCCCTGGGCCAGCCGCGCCACGATCAGCATGGCGGGCCATTGGGCGAGCCCGCATGCCACCGAGGCGAGGGCGAACAACGTGAGACCCAGGGCCAACAAGCGGCGGCGCCCCACCAAGTCGGCTAAACGGCCACCCGCCAGAAGTAACGACCCGAACGTCAGCGCATACCCCGTGACGATCCACTGCAGCTGTGCCGCCGGCATGTCGAGGTCCCGCTGGATCGTCGGCAGTGCCACGTTCACGATGCTGAAGTCGAGCTGGAGGACGAACTGCGCGGCGCAGATCAGTAGCATCACGAGCCAGGCCGCGCCCGCCCGGCCCTTCGTTTTCCTCCGCCCGTAAATGCGCGCCAATTGCGGCTCCTTGCCTGTCCCGGGCCCTTCGAACTTCGAGGCAGCCGTATCAGGCTTAGCCAGTCACCGTGGCACAGCTGGTGCGCATCGGTCAATCACGGCCGCCAGCGCTAAACGACCGTCGCCGGCCAGACCTTCGTGGACTGACAGACCGCGGACAACGTTTTCGACGGGCTGTCAGCGCGGCTCACCGTCTCGGAACATGACGGCCTCGAGAAGCTATGCCAGGGGATGTCCCAACCGGTCCGTGCTGAACGGTGGGGTCGGAGGTTTCGGGGACGCAAACCGATAGCGTCGCAACACGGGACGCTTGAGAGGAGTCGAAGATGGCCAAATCGCTGTACACGGCCCAAGCGCATGTTGTGGGCGGCCGGGACCAGGGCCACGGGGTAACCAGCGACGGGGTGCTGGATGTCCAACTGCGTACCCCCGTCGAGATGGGTGGGGAAGGCGGAGGTACGAACCCCGAGCAGCTTTTCGCCGTGGGCTACGCCGCGTGCTTTGAGGGAGCGCTCGGCGTTGTCGGGCGTCGAGAGCGAGTTGATCTCGGGGCCGTTTCAATAGATTCAGAAGTGAGCCTTATCACCACCGAGCACCGCGGGTTCAATGTGGCCGTGGAACTGGACGTCTCCCTTCCGGGAATAAGTGATCCCGAGCGCGCCATTTCGATCGTGGCTGCCGCGCACGAGGTATGTCCATACTCCAACGCCACCCGTGGCAACGTGGAGGTGACCCTGAAGGCCAACGGTCACCCGGTCCCGTCTGCAGCGCCCCCAGAAAACTGACCATTTGCGAGCCCCGACGGTGTCGACTCAGCAATTCACTCGGTCCGCCAACTGGAGGCCCTAATGGGGTTACATAAGCAATGGCGTGAGATCAGCAATGGCGTGAGATCAGCGAGAAAGGCTAAGGCCAGGTCCTCACCAGTACCTGGGGGGCCGACTACCCGTTCGGCTTTCGGACGTCAGGGGGTGAGCACGACTTTGCCGTGTAACCCTCCGCGGGTCATCCGCTCGTAAGCGTCCCGGAAGTGCTCAAGCGCCAAGGTCTCCTCGATGCGTACGGTTAGCTCGCCCGCGGCTACCTGACGCGCCAACTCGGCGGTGGCGTCCGCGTCCGGTTGCACCTGCACTGTCTGAGGAGCGATCCCACGGGTGGCAGCCGGCACGGCACCGGGGACCGAGGTGACGAACGCACCTCCGTCTCGAACGCAAGCGATAGCGCGAGCGGCGAGCCCCACCGTGTCGACGCAGGCGTCGGTGCCGCCGGGCCATCGTTCGCGAATCACAGCTTCGAGCTCGTCCCCGGTCCCGACGAGAGCCTCCGCTCCGAGCCGGCGCGCCTCGTCGGCATCGCGGCCTCGCACGGCCGCCACGACGCTGGCGCCGCGTGCAGCGGCGAGCTCAGTCACGAACCCTCCGACCATCCCGGCTGCGCCCGTCACCAGTACCACGTTGCCTTTGCTTATCAAGGCGGCGTCTACGAGCAGCCGGGCCGTCAGCGCGCAGACGGGCAACCCGCTAGCCTCAGGGAACCCGAGCGAGCCCGGGAGCGGAGCAAGGATGGCGGAGGGGACTGCGACCCGTTCGGCGAGGGCCCCGACCCTCATCCACGGTTGCGAGACGAACCCGAGAACCCGCTGCCCGTCGTCGGTCTCGCCCGCGAAGTCCCACCCTTGGACCTGCGGGAAGTCCGTGGAACCTCCGATTGCCGCGAAAGCGCCTTGCGTATTCCCAAGGTCCCACGGACCGAGGGACGCGGCCCGAACATGCACTATCTGCTCGCCTTTGGCCGGGACCGGGTCGGGGACGTCGGCCAGCTCCAAGCCGTCGATGCCGGTGAAGGAGGTCAGAACGACCGCACGCACAGCCGGGAGTATCGCGCAGTCCGGGCTCGACGACCAAGCGCAAGCACCGGCCCGGTCGCGCTGGGCTCGCCGCTAGGGGACACACGACGCCATGAAGGGCTAAAGAGATCCGTTCACACACGCCCCGTTCACGCCGCGCTCCCGAGCGGCCGCCTCCAGGGCAATCTCGTGACTGAACAGTCAGGCGGGCGGGCCAGCCCAATCGGAGTGAGCGTCAGAAGCAGGGAAAGACTCGACCTCTTGCTCGTCCAAATAGTCGTCGGCCGCCACTTCGACGGAACTCGACGGTCCTTCCGGCCCTGCTACCGACATCTCCGTCGGCTCGTCGCTCGATTTCGCATCGGCCATCGGCATTCCTGCTTCCCTAATTCGAGGCGGTGCCTATGGCGCGACGCTACCGGACTTCCCAGGCATCAGGCCTTGATCGCGAAGCAACCTTGCCGCTGAGCTGGTGCGTGAATACCTGGGGGGCGCTACTCACCGGGTGGGAAGTCAGCGGACCGGCTGACCTCCGCCCACCGTTCTGCCTCCTCGGCCCGCGCCTGCGAAGACGCGGCGGCGGCTTCGACCGCCCCAGCGCCCAGAAGCAGCCGCAATGGCGGTTCTTCCATATCGACGACACCGAGGATGATCTGCGCCGCTCGCTTCGGGTCACCCCGCCAAGTGGCGACGGTGGACTGGCGGTAGCGGTTCATGGCCCCGACCGTCTGCTCATAGTCCTCGCTCACGGGCACCGTCCCCATCGACGAGCCGCCCCAATCGGTACGGAAGCCGCCCGGCTCGATAATGGTGACCTTGATGCCTAGAGGTTTCACTTCGGCGTTCAAGACCTCCGAAAATCCCTCCACGGCGAACTTGGCCGTCTGGTACGCGCCCAGGCCCGGGCTGCCGCCCACCCGACCTCCGATGGACGAGAACTGGAGGAAGTGACCAAAGCGTTGTTTGTGCAACACCGGGAGAGCGGCTCTGGTGACGTTGACGACCCCGAACAGGTTCGTCTCGATCTGGGCCCGAAAGTCCTTCTCATCCATCTCTTCGATGGGCGCGCTGTTCGCATATCCGGCGTTGTTCACCACGACGTCGAGCGCCCCAAACTCGTCGACCGTTGCCTGGACGGCAGCGAGCGCTGCTTCGGGATCGGCGACATCTAGTGCGACCGCTCGAACTTGCCCTCCGTAAACCTCCACTAGTTCGTCGAGTTGTCGCGGGTGCCGGGCGGTGGCGACGACGCGGTCGCCGCGGTCGAGCGCAGACCTCGCCAACTCCCATCCAAAGCCACGAGAACTGCCGGTGATGAGCCAGGTTTTGGTCATAGCGGCGGTGCCGTCGCCACCCATCGCCTCATCACGCCTCTATTAGGAGGTCTTGCCAGTTGGGCGGGACCCGTCCGGCTGGCCCAGGTACAGGTTGGTCGAGGGGATGATGCTCCGGGGGAGCGAGGCGAGGCCCTTCCATGTACTCCTTCGTTTGGAAGTTCCAAAACCAATCCTCGCCGGGCTCGAAGCTGCGGATGACATGGTGGCTTGAAGACTTGGCGTGCGCGCTGGCGTGCTGGCTGGGCGAATTGTCACAACACCCAATGTGGCCACACTCCGCACACCGACGAAGGTGTAGCCACCAACCCCCGGCCTCGAGGCACTCCACGCAACCGGTGCCGCTTGGTGAAACCTCCGGGTCAACGGAATTCGTCATGTTCGGACCTCCCGCTACGTATGAGTCAACATTACGCTCGGTGCGTTTTCAGCGGCCACCCCGGGCGCGGTACTCGACCGCGTCGTAGAGGAGCCTGAGGGAATGGATTTGCTTCCGTTGACCTGGAAAAATTCGGCGAAGCGGACGGTGCCGCCGGGCAGCTGAGCGTCGTAGAGTGTGGCGGCCCGGTCGCCGGTGTAGAGCCGCTGGAGAAAGTCGATACTCCTGATCGCGGCGACGAACCCGGATACTCCTTTGATGAATGGCTCCGCTCCGGCCCGGTGCCCGGCGATCGGGCCATCGAAGACAAGGTCAGGCGCCACGATGGCCCTCAGCTGTTCAGGGTCGAACGACTCGGTCCCCCCTTGAAGGATGTGGTAATAGGTGTCGACGACTACGGTCGCCGATTCGATGGTTTCAGTCATGGGCTTCTCCTCGACCTCGTAGGTGTAGTGGCCAATAATGCAGACACCAGTCGGTCACCGAACGGAACGGTTGTCCTATGCGTAGCGCGAGCGAGCCCAGGTCGACGCCGGCGGGGGCGTCGGTCCTTGCGGCTGCTCGAGCCCGTGACCAGGATGCCTTCGCCGAACTGACCGGGCCGTTCCGCCGGGAGCTCCACCTGCACTGCTACCGGATGCTGGGCTCGCTCACCGAGGCAGACGACCTGGTCCAGGACACGATGATGGCGGCCTGGCGCGGCCTGCCCAGCTTTTCCGCCAGGTCATCGCTGCGGACCTGGTTGTACCGGATAGCCACCAACCGTTGCCTCAATGCCATCCGCGACGCCCAGCGGCGCCCGCCGCCGGTGCCCGTTGCGCCGTTCGATCCGCCTGAACCCTCCAGGCGAGGCGACGTGACCTGGTTACAGCCCTATCCCGACGCGTGGTTGGGCCAGGCAGCAGACGCCTCGGGGCACCAGGACGCCCACGACACGGTCCGCCTCGCCTTCATCGCCGCCCTGCAACGCCTTGCGCCCCGCCAGCTCGCCGCGGTCGTCCTCTGTGACGTGCTCGAATTCTCCCCCGTCGAGGTGGCCGCCATGCTGGAGACGACCCCGACCGCGGTCAAAGGTCTGCGCCAGCGCGCCCGAGCTTCCCTCACGCGTGAGCGGTGCCCCCGGACCGGTCCCGCGCCCGGCTCGCCGGCCGAGACGGCGCTGGCCAGACGCTTCGCCGACGCCTACAGCGCCGATGACGTAGCCGGCGTGGTGGCGCTGCTAACCGAGGACGCGTGGCTCGCCATGCCACCCGCCCCCCACGAGTACCAGGGGACGGCGGCCATCGCCGGGTTCCTCGCCGCCAGCGTGGCCGGACGGGGAGGACGGCGCTTCCGCCTGGTACCGACCAGGGCCAACGGCCAACCTGCCTTCACCTGCTACCTGGACGCGATCGGCCACCATGCAGCCGAACCATCCGGCCTGGTCGTCCTGACCCTCGCCGACGAGCGGATCGCGGCTGTCACCCGGTTCCTGGACCCGGGGCTGACAGTGATCTTCGATCGCTACGAGCAGCCAACGGCCCAGTAGCGGTAACCGCTCGGTAGCGGTAACAGTCACCGGGCCGGTTTGGTACGAAAACATCCCTTCACTCTGTTCGTGGTAACTTACCGTAAGTGGCAACTTACGAAGCTGTCCTCGATGCCCTCGGCGACCGGACGAGGCGACAGATCATCCAGTGCCTAAGGGCAAGCCCCGCCGCCGTCGGCGAGCTGGCCGCGCAGCTCCCCGTGAGCCGCCCGGCCATCTCGCAGCACCTCCGGATCCTGCGGGACAGCGATCTGGTGACCTTCGAAACGTGGGGTACGCGGAACATCTACCGCCTGGACCCGGCCGGCCTGGAGTCGCTCCGCGGCTGGCTCGACGACTTCTGGGCGACGGTGCTCGAGAGTTTTGCGGCCCGCGCCGAGGACGTCGCCGTAGCCACAACGCCCAACACAGAGAAAGGGCCCAATCATGGGTGACGTCACGGCGCCAACCGCGCCGGTGCACAAGTCAGTTACGGTCCCCATCGGGCCGGAGCGAGCCTTCGACCTGTTCACCACCGAGATCGGCACATGGTGGCCGTTGGCCACGCACTCGGTCGGGCTCGAGCGCGCCAGTGGCGTCTCTTGCGGGACGTCTGTGGGCGACCAGCTGGTGGAGACCCTGAGCGACGGCACCACCGCAGTGTGGGGGAGCGTGCTCGAATCAGACCGCCCGCGTTTGATCGTCTGGTCGTGGCACGCCGGGAGGTCGGCCGACGAGGCCACCCGGCTCGAATTGACCTTCACTGCCACGGGCGATGGCAGCACAGTCGTGGAGCTCGTTCACTCGGGATGGGAGCGGTGGGCGGACGGCCAGGCGCGGGCTCGTGGCTACAACGAAGGCTGGGACATCGTGCTCGCCAGCTACGTTCGGTCGACCGTCGATCTCAACGAGGACGCTTCGTAGTAAGTGGCGGTCCCCGGTCCGTGGGCCTCGCACCTCGGGCGTTGCGCCATCAGCCTGGCGCCTGGCGCCTGGCGCCTGGCGCCTGGCATCGGCGTCGGTCGTTGCCTGCCCCGCCGGCAGGGCGGAGCTTAGGCACATCGCCGGCGGGCTTCCGCGGCGATCCCCTTGCGTCCCTGGCCGGCGGCGGCCCGGCTTGGCCGACGGCGGAATTTCCGGACCTTTTTTCAATCCTTTCCGACCCTTTTCAGTCCTTTTTGGGTGTAATTCAAGCTTTTGGTCACGTTCTGCCCGCGAATATGGCACTTTCTGCGCCCAAGTCGGCCGGCCGCGCCCAAAAACACGTGGTCAGTGGGGCAGCGAACGCAGGGACACCTTTCATCTCACTAATAGCGCTGAGTAGACCTCGTTCAGTGCCGAGCCATCTGGTGAGGTCGCGCGTCGGGCACCGCCGCAGTACGGGCCAGCGGTACGGCCAGGCAGTACGGTCTAGCGGCGAACTAGGGGGCTGGCGGCTATGGGTTTTGCGTCAACCCGATGGGGTTGCCATCGGCGTCCTTGACCGACGCGATCAGCTTGCCTCCGCCGACGTCCTTGACGTCCACCAGCGTCTCGGCCCCAGCCTCGAGCAACTGCTGCAGGGACTGCTTGATGTCATCGACCTCGTAGTAAGGGACGGAGCCGGCACCCCGGTGGCCGTGGGGGTCGAGCCCGATCTCTTGGTCGCCGACCCGAAAACCGACGTAGTAGGGCGCGTCCGCGTACGGCTCCACGCCCAGCAGGGTGGTATACAGCCGCTTGGCCTTGGCCACGTCGGATACCGGGCAGATGATGGTCTTGACTCCGTGGTTCATGGTGAGCTCCTTCTCGCATGTCGGCCCGAGGCCGAACGTGGGCAATTGATCGGGTACCGTCCGGACCTGTGCCGCTCTGAGCGGTCACATCCAGCGTCCCGCGTTCGTCGGTGTTATGACGAACCAGTAGCTAGGAGTGTGACAAATGGCTGACAACGACTGGCTGGCTCAACGGTTCGAGACCGACCGCGCTCAGCTCCGGGCGGTGGCGTCGCGGATGCTAGGGAGCGGGCCGGAAGCCGACGACGTCGTCCAGGAGGCGTGGCTTCGGCTCAGCCGGTCCGGGCCCGAGGGTATCGCCAATTTGACGGGCTGGTTGACCACGGTAGTAGCCCGCTTGTGCCTGGACGTACTGCGCCGCCGCCGGGCTCGGCCCGACGAACCGTTGGGCGACGAGTGGCCCGAGGCGCGGCTGGAGGCCTCTCGGGTCGCCGAGCCCGAACCCGAGCTGCTCCTGGCCGATTCGCTGGGACCGGCGCTGCTGGTCGTCCTCGACAGCTTGGCGCCGGCCGAGAGGTTGGCCTTTGTCCTGCACGACATGTTCGCCGTCCCCTTCGACGAGATCGGGCCCATGATCGGGCGGTCGCCGGTGGCCGCTCGCCAGCTGGCGAGCCGAGCCCGCCGCCGGGTGCGGGGAGGTAGCGCGTCCCGGGGCGGTGCGACCCGGGAGCGGGAGATCGTGGCTGCCTTCCTCGCCGCGTCGCGAGACGGAGACCTGCAGGGCCTGATACAGCTCCTCGACCCCGACGTCGTGCTCCGGGCCGATGCGGCGGCAGTGGAAGCGGCCGCCGCCAACCGGGCCCGGGGCGCACCGGCACTGACGAGTGAGCTCCGAGGGGCGACGGAGGTAGCGGCTACTTTTTCCGGCCGGGCTCGCGTAGCCAAATTGGCGCTCGTCGATGGAAGCTACGGCGCCGTGGTCGGCGTCCGGGGTAAGCCCTTGGCCGTCTTCGGCTTCACCGTGGTTGGTGACCGCATCGTGGAGGTGGAGATAATGGCAGACGCCGCCACCTTGGAGAAGGTGGAGATCACCGAGGCGAACACATAGGCCCCTGGTCCGGGTCGCCTCGGAACGGCGTCACGGGCCTGGGATGCTGGCCCATAGCCCCTACCGGTTCATCCGAGGAGGATGGCTACAAGGATCCCCCTTGCCTACCCGGCGCGTCACGGACAACGCTCTTTGTCCCAGGATGACAGGTGGGCTCTGCCGACAAAGGACGAACTCGGAAGCGGGACGCCCCGCCGGGATGCCCTCATTTACCATTACAGACGTGATCGAGACCCGGTCGGTCGTCCTCTACGAGCTCAACGAAGTGCCCTGGGACGTCGTCGACGCGTACATCGCCCGCAAACCGGGGTGTCGTCTGGCGCAGCTCGTCCAAACCGGGCAATCCGTGACCACGGTAATCGACGACCCAGTGCGGCTGGCGCCTTGGCGAACGTGGCCCAGCCTTCACACCTCGAGGTTGGCGTCCGACCACCATTCGATCGAACTCGGCCAGGATCCCGCCACCTTCGAGGGGACCACTCTGTGGGATGCGGCCGAGCGGGCGGGGCTGAAAGTGGGCTTGTTCGGCCCCATGCAGAGCTGGCCGGCCCGCACCTTCAAGAACGGTGGCTTCTACGTGCCCGACGGCTTCAGCCGCGACGCGATTACCGAACCGCCGACGATGGAGCGGTTCCAGGACTTCAACCTGCGGATGACACGGGAGAGCTACTACTCCTCCGACGGGCCCCTGCGTCCGCTAGACATGGCCCGCGTAGGCCTCGATCTCGTCCGGCGCGGGATCTCGTTAGGCTCCGTGCTCCAGTTGCTGAAGCAACTCGGTCTGGAGCAGACGGACCCTCGTCAGAAGGCAGCCCGACCGATCATGCAGGTTTTGCCGTGCTTCGACCTGTACTGGAGGCTCCACCGTCGCGTCCGCCCAGAGCTGAGCATTTTCTTCACCAACCACGTGGCGACGGTCATGCACCGGTATTGGGGTGATGCCATGGCGGGCTACGAGTCAGTCAATCCCGACTACGAGCCCGACCCGACCTTCGCCACTTTGCTCTGGCGGGCCATGGACGCTAGCGACCGGCAGCTGGCGACCATCTGCGCCGAAGTGGACCGCCATCCTTCCATGACGTTGCTGATCCTGTCGAGCATGGGCCAGCACGCGATCTACGACCGGCGCGGCGCCAGGCGGTTCGTACTGGAGGACCTGGTCGCCTTCGCCCGGGCCCTCGCCCTGGGACCAACCGAACCCGGCGTCGCCATGTACCCGATGGCGTCACTCGCCCTCCTTGACGGCCAACGCGCCCAAGAGGTGGCCAAGACGATCGGCTCGGTCACGGTCCAAGACGGTTCACCCCTGTTCCGCGACCTCACCGTGTCCGGTCGCACCGTCCAGTTCGGCATCGCCCTAGAGCTCGACGTCGTCGCCAACGGCGACAATGCCCGACTCGTGCCGATGGGAACGAGCACGCCCATGACGGTTCCGATGGCGACCCTGGGCGTGAACATCCGCGAGCGTCTGGGCGGTTCGAACACCGCTCAGCACGTCCCAGAAGGGATCGGGATCGCCTACGGGAGAGGTGTCCGCCCCGATCAGCGGAGAGAAAGGGTGGACCTGCTCGACGTGGCGCCGTCCATCCTGACCAACTTGCTGGGTGTCAGCTCACCCCCCTCCATGTCGGGCCGCCCCTCGCTCTTCGCGGCCGCGGGCCCGGTGCCAGCGGAAAGCGTTTCGCATTAGCTCTTGAGCCCGTAAGAGTGAGCAACAGTGCGAACTCGGCCGGCCCTGCCACTGTTCTCAGTGAAGGTCGCCAAGGGCGAAATTCTTGGCCAAGGTGCCGATGCCAAACCCACGTCGGACGAAATTCAGGGCGCCTCGCCCCGGGCCGCATCAGCGAAGCCAGCCTGGGTGAAACCAGCCTGGGTGACGCCAGCCTGGGTGAAACCAGCCTGCGTGAAGGCAGCCTGCGGGAAGCCAGCCTGCGTGAAGCCAGCCTGTGTGAAGGCAGCCTGAGTGAGCGTCTTCGCTGTCCGCACGACGCTGTCGATGGCGTCGTCGAGGCTGAGCCCGCACAGGTCCGTGAGACAGAAGAGGGCCTCGGCGCTGACTACGACGGCGAGATCGCGCTGCAACTGTGACGCCAGAGTCGGGTCGGCGGCGACGAGGGCGTCGAGGAACGGCGCCAGCGCCTGCTCTATTAGCCCGAACCGGATCCCCGGGCGGGCATCGCTCACCACTTCGGGTCGGGTGATGGTGGCGGCGATCATCGCCCGTGCCGCCCCTTGACGGGTGGCGACGCCGGCGAGGAGGAACCGAGTGGCGAAGCCCACCCGCTCGGCCGGGTCGTCCGATCCGGCGACCGGCTTGAGGGCCTCCGCTGGGCTGGGCCAATCGTCGACCAGGGCCACAGCCAACAGGGCGGCCAGGTCGGGGAAGTACCGGTAGGCAGTGGCCTCGGACACCATGGCCGCCTTCGCCACCTCCGGCATCGTCACTGCATGGCCATCGCGCATCAGGCCCCTGCAGGCGGCCACGATCGCCCGCTGCGTGCGGGCCTTTTGATTGGTACGTCCGTTGCCCTTGGCGATAACCATGCCCACCTCGGATACTCTCCTGAGACCGAACCTCAACGATGAGAGTGTACTTGCACGAGATTGGATCACGTACTATCTTGACTTCGTGAGAGTTAACTCTCACAACGACAGGAGGTCCCAGCGTGGACGTGACGATTGTTGGCCCGGGCGATGGGGAAGCCATCCAGATCGGTCCGATCCGCATGCGGCTGCTGGAGGACGGCAGCACGACTGACCACCGCCTCGGGGTGGGGGAGATCACCCTGCCGCCTCATACCGGCGGGCCACCTCAGCATCGCCACGCCCGCCACGATGAAGGCTTCTACGTCGTGGCCGGTACGGCGCGGTTCACCGTGGGGGACGACCAGCTACGATGCCCCGGCCGGCACGCTGGTCATGGTCCCTCCGGGCGCTCCGCACACCTTCGCCAACCCCGGCGAAGAGACCGTTGTACTGCTCAACACCTTCACTCCGGACCTCTACGTCCAGTACTTCCGGGATCTCCGGGACATGATCGCGGGCGGCCAGGAGGTGACGCCTGAAGCGACCATCGCAGTGATGAGCCGGTACGCCACCGTTCCCGCCACCAAGTTTGCCCAGCCCGACAAGATCATTGGTACGGGCCCCGGCCCGACGACCATGGAGGCTCCATGACCACCACCACACAGTCCGTGAAGCTCGACGGCGTCGGCCCGGTCGACGTCATCATCGATGAGCGCGGCGAGGGTAAACCCTTGCTACTCCTGCACGGTGGGGGCGGCCCTCAGACGGTTGCCGGCCTGGGCGAACTGCTCGCCGCCACCCACCAAGCCAGGACCATCAGTCCCGTCCATCCCGGGTTCGGGGGTACCACCCGCCCGGATGGGCTGGCGTCCATCCGAGGCCTGGCCGCACTGTACGTGGCGCTGCTCGACCACCTCGATCTGGACGACGTCACCGTGATCGGCAACTCCCTCGGCGGTTGGATCGCCGCCGAGATGGCGCTCCTCGAGTCACCCCGGGTCGGCGGGCTCGTTCTCGTCGACGCCGTCGGTATTGAGGTCCCCGGCCACCCCGTCGCCGACTTCTTCTCGCTCACCATGGACCAGGTGTTCCAGCTCAGCTTCCACAACCCCGACCCGTACCGGGTCGACCCCTCTAGCCTGCCTCCTGCCGCACAAGCGATCGCCGCCGGCAACCGGGCCGCCCTGGCCGTCTACGCCGGCACGTCCATGAGCGACCCCACACTCGGTCAGCGCCTGTCAACCCTGGACCTCCCGGTCCTCGTGCTCTGGGGGGACAGCGACCAGATCGTCGACCCCGACTACGGCCGCGCCTACGCAGCTGCGATCCCGATGGCCCGGTTCCGGCTGCTCACTGGCACCGGCCACATGCCTCAGATCGAAACCCCCGACCAACTGCTCGAGGCCATCTTGGACGGCTCAGACGCGGCCGGCTAACTGCGAGCCAATCCGGCACCAGGCGGATCGAGGTAGGGCGTCTTCTGGAGGCGGCCCGTGCCAGCCGACGTCAGCCGGTCCGCTCTCCGAAAGCCAGCCGGTGACCTCCCGGGATCTCAACGACAAAGTCCCTGAGGCCCCACGGGTGGTCGGTGAGAGGGTAGACGACCTTGGCGCCGCGTTCGACAGACGTGGTGTGCAAGGTCTCGACCTCAGTGACGCCGATGTAGACCGCGGTCGTTTCGTTCACCGCGGGGGCCGCGGTGCGCACTACCGCCAGGCCGACAGCGTCGCGATGCAGCAGCGCCAAGCCCATCTCGTCTTCGCGGACTTCGACACCGAAGCCGAAAACGTCAACCAGGTGGCCCACCGTAGGCTCGAGGCTGGAGACCTCGAGATTGGGACGGACGCTGAGGAATTCGCTCATGGCGCCGAACTTACTCGGGCATTCACGGCCTTACTCGGGCATTCACGGCCCCGAAAATGCCATACTTTTAGGAAACCCGATCATGAGGGCCCGTTGGCTGCGGGCCAACCCTTTACCTTGGAAGTAGCGGGCGGCAGGCCTCAGGAACCCGGGCCGGACCGAGCGATCCGATCGACCGCTTCGTCCAGGTGGGTGTCCTCGCTAAAGGTCGGAAAGTCCTCCCTCGTGTTCAAGTGGGGGAACGGTTCGTCAGGTTCGTCGGCACCGAGGGCGGCGCACAATGGGCCCCAGCCCTGGTGTGCTTGCCACTCCACTAAACGGTCCGGAGGCACCGAGGCGCGAACCTCGGCATTGTGGCGCTCGTAAGCGGCCCGGGCTGCATCTTCGTCGGACCATTTCGCCGTGAAACGGGCAGACGCCACCGCCCTCCACATGTCGTACCAATCCGACATGTCCGGCGGGAGCTTGGCCTCGTCGAGGCCGAAAATGGTTTGGCTGGCGCTGGCCCACCAGACCTCGCTGTCGCGCCGCGTCGACAGGATTACCAGGGCGTCCGGGTTGACCGCCGCGATCTCAGGCCAAAAGAGGCAGGCCGGGAAGTCCGAGGTGGCCCCATAGTCGGCCAGCATGGCGGCCCAATCCACCGTCTCGCCCTCGGCCGCCGCTCTCCATAGCGTCACGTGCTCGGGACGACGAAAAACGTCCACCATGTGGTAACAAGGCTGGCCCAAAAGCTGCTCTAGCCCGGTTTTGAGCGACATCGTCCCCGTCCGTCCCACACCTGCACCCACGACTCGTAACGACACGACGACCTCCGTTCGAAGCAACCCTGAGAAGGGTGGTCGTGATCATACAGACCCGGCCGCGGCCCGTAGCTGCGAAATGGCCATGTTTTCCGGGCGGCGGACGACGGTGCCCGCGCGGGCGGTCTTCGCGGGGCCTCGCGGGGGCGCAGTGGTGCGGGCTGGCAACATCTCAATAGGCCGAGGCGCGGGAGATTAACGCCCTTTTGGACGGAGGCGCGGGCGGCCAGTGCGCGCCACTACGACTATGGCAGAGCCGCTGGCGATCAGGAAGATGGCGACCAGGACCAGCGTCATGGCATATATCCCCGTCGTCGCCAACACCGGACTGGGTTGGGAACTATTGGAAGTACTCGACGTCGAATTACCCGCCTTTGGGCTCGTGGGTTGCGGGCTGCTGGGTTGCGGGCTGCTGGGTTGCGGGCTGCTGGGTTGCGGGCTGCTGGGTTGCGGGCTGCTGGGTGGCGGGCTGCTGGGAGCGGGCGCTGAGTGATGGGTCGATGCCGCGACATTGGTACTGGCGGCTGCGCTCCTGTTGGCGGTGTCGGGGTCAGGTTGGTCTGAGCGGGATATGTCAACGTGGTTGGTGACTGTCTGGCCGGCCGCACTGCCCTCGATCACTGCATCAATGGTCAAGATGGCCGTGTTCGACGCTCCGAGTTTGCCGATCGCCCACAGCCCTGTGGCCGAGTCGTAGGAACCGGAAGTGGCTCCGGCGGTGGTCAATTTCAGGCCGCCCGGCAGGTGATCGGTGGCTTCGACGCCCGTGGCATCGGAAGGGCCGACATTTGTGACGGTGACCGTGTAAACCAGCGTGCCGCCCACTTCAGCGGTTTGCTTGCTAACGGTTTTGGCGGCGTGAAGACCGGCTTCGTGAGTAACCGTGGCGGTAGAGGACGCCGCCTGTGTTGATGAACTCACGTGGGCGCTGTCCGTGACCGAAGGCGCCGAAAAAGCCGGTTTTACGGTCCCGGTTAGAGCCATAACGGCGCGTGAATGCGGGGGCAATGGTGCCAAATCACACGTGACAATGCCGTTGGCGAAGGTACAGGCGCTGCTCGATGAGCGGTAGGTAACCCCACCGGGGAGCGGGTCGCTTACAACATCACCGGTGGTCGTATAGGGGCTCGGGTTATAAATCGTCACCGTCCCATGTAATGGGCTGTCCGGCCACGACCATCGACGGCCCGGTTACGGTAGTTTCCGGCGCCACCTTGGGGGCCACGGCCGAGTTTGTCGATCCCGTATTGTTGCCGGGGTTGGCGTCAGGAGTAGTCGCTGACACGGTCGCATTGTTTGTGAGCGTTTTTCCGGCTGTCCCGGGCTGGAGCCCGACAACAAGGACGATCGTGGCACTGGCGCCCTCGCCGAGGTCGCCGAGGTCGCACATTACGACCGGGCTCCCTCGGCACGACCCCTTTGAAGGTGACGCCGACACCAAGGTGGCGCCCGCGGGCAACGGGTCCCGGACCACGACACCCTGGGCGGCGGACGGGCCGGCGTTGCTGACCCTCAAGGTATAGCTGACCTTGTTGCCGGCCAGGGCCGTGGACGGGCCGTGCTTGACCAGGCTGAGATCCGCAGAATCTTCGACCGACGTGGTGACGCTGGCCGTGTTGTTGAGGGGGTTAGGGTCGCCGGTGGCTGACGTCACGGTCGCGGTATTGGTCAACCCCGCGGCCGCCAGGGAAGGGTTGACCGCCACAACGACTTTCACTGTGGCCTTGGCCCCACTGGCCAAAGAGCCAAGGGCGCAGTTCACCGTCGTTCCGGTCGTGCACGTGCCCAGTGATGTAGTAGCCGATTTCGGCGTTACACCGACTGGAAGCGGGTCTCTAAGGCTGACCTTTTCCGCCGTTGATGGTCTGGCGTTGGTGACCACGAGCGTATAGGTGAGGGGTCGGCCGGCGTCCACCGGGCTGGGGGCGGCGGACTTAACCAGTGCCAGGTCGGCTGATTCAGACACCACGGTTTTGGCCTCGGCCGTGTTATTGGCCGGGTCGGGGTCAGGCTGGTCCCCGCGGGCCCCCGAAACCTCGTTTACGACTGTGGTCCCCGCCGCTGTCGCCACGGCTTTGGCCCTCACCGTCATGACGGCGTCCCCGCCGGACGGGAGGCTGCCGATGGTCCAGGTCCCCCCGGCGGCGTCGTAAGTACCGGTGGACGGCGTGGCGGCGACGGGCAGAAGGCTGGCGGGAAGGAGGTCGGTGGCCTGGACGCCGGTGGCGGCCGAAGGCCCTTTGTCGGAGACGGTAACCGTGTAGGTGAGAATGTCGCCGACTGAAGCGGCGGACTTGTCCACCGTTTTGGCTGCGACGAGGTCGGCGCTTTCGACGACCGCTATCGTCGTCGAACTCCCGTTGTTGGCCAGGTCGGGGTCATAGCCATCGGCCGCCGTAACCGCCTGGTTGACGAGCGGGCCGGCCTGAGTGCCCGTCTTGACGGTGGCCGTGACCGTGAACGTGACCGCTTCTCCTGCTGTCACCGTGTCCTGCTCGCATTCGATGGTCGCCGTCGCCGACGCGAAGGTGCAGCCCGGGCTGGCGGAGCTGAAGACCAACTGCGGGACGAGGACATCAGTGATCACCACGTCGTGCGCGTCTGAGGGCCCCCTGTTGGTCACTTTGAGGGTGAACGTGACCGAGGCCCCAGGGGCGGCTGCGGCCGGCGACGCTGATTTCGTCAACGTCACGTCCGCTGCTGTCGCTACCGGCGCGGTGAGCGTAGCGGCGTCGTTGGCCAGGTCAGGGTCCGGAGTGGCCGAGGTGACGGTGGCCGTGTTCGAGAGGGCGCCGGTGAAAGAGGCGTCGAGCGTGCCCGAGACCGTGATCGTTACCGGCGTGGTCCCCGGCTCCAGCGCACCGAGGTCACAGGTGACCACCCCCGACCGGAGCGTGCACGTACCAGCAGAAGTGGTGGCGATTGGGCTCAGGACGGCAGGATTGACCGGGTCGGTGACGACGGTGTCGAGGGCGGTCGAGAGCCCGTTGTCCCGGACTGTCATGGTGAACCTGAGGGGGTCGCCCGGCACGGGCGGTTCCGGGGTCACGGTCTTGGTGATGGCCAGGTCGGCTTCGGCCCCGAGAACGGTCGTCGCCGAGGCCCGGTTGTTGTCCGGGTCGGGGTCGGTAGTGGCCGAGGTGACCGTGGCGGTGTTCGTCATATCGGCCCGGTTACGTCTTGGCCCACAGCGCCGGTGATCTTGACCACCCGCCGCCGGGTTGACGGTAACGTCGAAGCGGACGGCGGTTTCGTCTCCGGGGTTCAGGGTCCCGCCCTGAGTCGCGGTCGCGCCAGTGCCAACGCGGAATACCGCAGTGCTGGTGGCGGAGTTGAACTCGGCCGTGTCGTCCCCGGACTGGTCGGTCTTCGCGCCCGCGCCCGCGCCAATGACGACCGCCAGGCTGTTGGGGACGTAGGTGGTATTGGGCGGCACCTGGTCCTGGATCTGCGTTCCCACCGCCGGGTCTCCGCCGGTGTTCGCCTCGTCGACGGTGTACTCGAGCTTGTCGCCCACCTGGGCCGGGTTGTGGCCGCTCAAGTCAATCACTGTCTTCGTCACCGGCGGGAAAGAGGGCGCGAACAAGTCGATGGCGGTGGTGAGCACGCCCGGGTAGTACTGGTCG
Organism: uncultured Acidimicrobiaceae bacterium; assembly: GCA_963750465.1. Taxonomy (GTDB): domain Bacteria; phylum Actinomycetota; class Acidimicrobiia; order Acidimicrobiales; family Palsa-688; genus Fen-671. The sequence continues at coordinate 58,800 of CAVVRE010000026.1, read as the reverse complement.
CCGCTAGTGGTGAAGGTGGCCGTGGCCGAGGTGGCGCCGTTGCCGATGACGCCGGTGGCATCGGCCGTGGATATGTCGAAACCGAAGTTGTCGGCGTAGCTGCCCTGGGTGCGTTACTGCCCGGGGGGTTTCAGGCTGTGACGTTGACCCCCAGGTTAGAGATGGCGCTGTCGAAGAAGTTGTTGGCCGGGCGCACAGCGGTGGTGAGGGCGGTGCTGTTGAGCTTGAAGGTGTCACCCGTAATCCCGGAGTCGCCCTCGTAGGCGACGATGCCGACAGTGGTACGGACGGGACCGGTGAACGGGGCCAGGAAACCCGAAATTGTGATGGTGTCGCTGTTGGTGCCGCCGATGTTGTCGAAACCGTTGAAAACGGTGAGGTCGCGCAGGGGAAGGCCGGGGTTGCGGTACGCCACTACGAGGGTCCAGCCGCCATACCGGTCGGCTCCAGTGGCCGCCGCCACGTTGGCGCCAAACCACGTCCCCGGACCGGCCGCGGAGACGATGGAAGTCACGTTGGCGAAGGACTGGTACGGACCGGTGGCATCGGTGGCGGCCGGGATCTGGACGGTCGACGACGCCGTGACCGTCTGGTAAGCCGCTTGGCCAGGGCCTTTCAGGAGCATCGTGTTCAGCGGCAGCGTGGCGTTGGCGCCTCCGGTGCCGGCGAACTGTCGGCCCCCCCAGTACAAACTTGCGAACAGGACGACCGAACCGCTGAGCAACGTCACATCGGCCGACGACGAGTCCACGATGCCGGCCCCGGGGTCGATGTTGATAAAGCCCATCGTGTAGTTGTTGTTGTTGAGGTCGCCGCCCGTGGCCGTTCCGTTGCGGGCGGCCAGGCAGGTCGACGCGGAAAGGGGGCACGTTTCTACCGTGTTGCCGAATAGGCCAATGGCGCCGTTGTCCTGGGTGTGGAACACGGGCGTGAACGGCGCCACCGGTGCTGCCGCCGCCGGGGACGTCGTAGTCGCGGCGATGACCGGGAGCGCAAGCCCGACGAAAGCGAGGACGATGACGAACCGCAACAGCGAGCGACGTCCAACCAACCAGCTCGACTGCCCCCCACGCACAAGCGTCACTAGTCGTCGATCATCGCGCTTTCGTCCTACGACGATGTAATACGGCTCGTATAGGGGTCTCGCTTTAACCGCAGCCCGCACTAGAAACCCGCCCCAGTTATCGTCACCTCTCAGCGCGAGACTCGGCCAGCATGGAGCCTCTCTTGCAATACGTGGACGCCGTCACGGTGCCCGTCCCGGACCTCGATGCCGGGATGGCCTTCTATTGCCGGGTGCTCGGACACGAGCTCCTCTGGCGCAACGACGACGTGGGCCAGGCCGGTCTGGGCACCCCGGCATCCAACACCGAGGTTGTGCTCACTACACGACAGGGCTACGAGCCCGACTGGAAAGTCAACTCGGCGGACGCGGCGGCCGAGATTCTTTCGGGTCAACGGTGGGCGAGTCAAGCTGGGCCCGATCGACATCCCGATCGGCCGGCTGGCAGTGGTAGAAGACCCGTTCGGCAACAGCCTCGTTGTCCTTGATTCGACCAAAGGGACTTACCGGACCGACGAGTTTGGCCGCGTCACTGAGGTGACGCGGCCCTGAGGCTAATTGCTCAGGGCCGCCTTATTCGGGGCGCCTCATTCGGGGCGCCTTATTCGGGGCGCCTTATTCAGGGCGCCTTATTCAGGGGCGCCCGTATTTGCCCAGGTTTCGAACAGAGTTACGTGATCGCTCGGCCACGCGCCATCGCAAGGCATGCTCCCGTCCTGCAAATGGGACAGGATGGCGTCGGAATTATCCCGCACGTCGTCGTAGTCCCACAGGTCGAAAACGCCGCGCATGGCGTCGCGGTCCTTTTCCCGGAAGAGCGGCTTGATATCTGTTCCATAGCTCAACTGCTTCTGGGTTTGGCTCATGTCCACATCCTGTCCTGTTTCGGCGTGGCTGTCAGTTGCGCCATGGGCTCCCCACCCGCGGACGTGCCCAAGGCGACGGGTGGACGATCACGCGACCCAAAAGGCGATGGCCACGGCCACCCCCACGACCACTACCACCAGGCGCAGGTGGGCCGGCTTGACTTTGCGGACGAACTTGGTCCCCACGACAGCCCCAACCATGGCCGCCGCCCCCATAACCGGCACAAGTTCCCACGCCACGTGCCCGGAGATGGCGAAAAAGGTGGCGGCCACCACGTTGATGACAAAGGCCAGAGCCTGCTTCAGCGCGTTGACCTGTAGCAAGGACTGGGTCGTGAACAGGCCCAGCACGGCCAGCAACATGATCCCCAGCCCCGCTCCGAAGAACCCGCCGTATACGGCGGCCGCGAAGACGGCGACGAGCAGTACGGGGTTCGACTGCTCTCGTCCAGCGCTCGCCTGGAGTGGCGCGACCGGGACTGGCGCGACCGGGACTGGCGCGACTGGGACTGGCGCGACTGGGGACTGGCGCGACTGGGACTGGCGCAGCCCGGACTGGCGCGACTTCGCCCGCCCCGGCCCCGGCCTTCTCCTTGGCCGCGAGGCCGGTGCCGGGCGCGATGGCCGGCCCCTCTTCCGCGGGCTCGTCGGCCGCGTCCACGTTTGCGCCCGACGACGGCGCGTTTTTTCCGTTGCCCGGTCGTAAGCGCTCACGGAGCCAGTCCTGCGCCAGCAGCAGGCCGCAGGCCAACAGGATGAGGTACGGCACAACTACCCGGAAGGCCTGAGCCGGGATGGCGATGAGCAGCACCGAACCAAAGAGGCCGCCGGCGAAGGCCACCGCCGCCAGCGCCCAGGCTTGGCGGATCCGGTGCCGCAGGTCGTCGCGCTGGGCCCAGGCCCCGGTCAAGTAGCCCGGGACCAGCGACACGGTGTTGGTCACGTTGGCAGTGACGGGTGGCAGGCCCAGGCCGACCAGCGTGGAGAAGGAGATCAGGGTGCCGCCGCCAGCCAGGGCGTTTATGGCGCCGGCGGCGCCCCCCGCCCCCGCCGCCGCCAGGTAGTCCAGGACGTCGAGGTGCACCTCAGCGCGCTCCCGCGACAACGAGCAGACAGAGGGCTGGCGCATCAGCGGCAGTCATTTTCTCCCGGTGGCCCATGGTGATTGCGGTGAGGCGCGAGCTTACCCAGCTAACCGCTCAACCAGCCCGGCGCGCGAGCCACCACCGCGCCAGGGCCGAGGCCTAAGAGCGACGGGGCCGGAACCTCCAGGCCCACCGGCCCGCCAGCACCAAGGCGGCCAACAACAGGAAGCCGAAGAACAACGGCCCGGCCACCCGGATCACCCCCTCGAAACCGGCTACAAACCCCCCCACCGCGGCCCGCCACGCCTTTAGTAGCCCCGATCCCGGCTTTGGCGGCGGCGGCGTCACCGCCTTCTGTGACAGCGTGACGGCCAGGGTGGCGTAGGTGGTCTGGTTATTCAGGACCTGCAGCTGGCCCTGGAGCTGCTCGAGCTGGCTCTGGAGGTTCTGGAGCTGTGCCTGTACGGCCAGGATCCCGCCGATTGTCGTCGCCTTCGTCATGATGGTGAGGTACTGCTGACGGCTGTCTTGCAGGGCCGTGATCCTGGCCTGCAGGTCGACGTACTGACCGGTGACGTCCGTGGCACTGGTGGTCAGCGAAGCCACGCGGCCGAGCCCCCGGACCTGGGCCAGGACCGTGTTGAAGCTCGACTCGGGCACCTGCAACGTGATGGTGCCCTGGGCCGGCGCGCCCGGCGCTGCCGACTGCGTTTGGGTGCTGGCCACGAACCCGCCGCTGGCCGTGGCCAGCGTCGCCACCCTGCTCAGGTCGGCCTGGATCCGGGCACTCGGGACCACAAGGGTGATGCCGCCTGTCTCCTCGACTTTGGCCGGCTGACCTGCGGTCGCCGATGGTTGGCCGGGGCCGAGAATGGACGATTTGGGTATGGCCGATTTGGCTGTAGCCGACACCGCCCCCGCGTTGGCCGGCGTCGCCGCCGCCCCGAACGCACCCAGGCGTTCCGCCGCCACCGGGGGTAGCACCGCTCCCGTTGCTGCCGAGTGGGCCACCTGGTACCTCGGCGAAACCCCGTTGCTGGAGCCACCTCCGACCGTCGCCGCCAGCCCGGACGCGCCGGCGAGGCCGAGCCCGAGTACGAAGAGCACGAGCACCACCCGGGCGGCGGAGACGGGCCGTCCACCGGGGACGGCCAACGATATGGAGGACGAAGTCGGCTTCATGCGCCCTTAGTGGCCGCCAAACCGGCCGATCAACCGGCCGGTCAAACCGGCCGACCAATCGGGCGGGCTCGGCCAGGCGACCGTTGGCCGTCCCGGCCGGGCCAGTCAACCCACAGACAGAACGAGCTCGGGCGTCACTTCCTCGACTGTCCGCACCGTCGCGGCAGCCAGCGCCAGGGCGTCGGGATCAGGAGGATAGTGAGGGTTGGGCACGGCTATGACAGCCATACCCGCGGCGGCTGCGGAACGGAGACCGCTGGTCGAGTCTTCGATAGCGACGCAGCGGGCGGGCTCGACGCCGACGAGCCGAGCGGCCTCCAGGTAGACGTCCGGCGCCGGCTTCCCCCGTTTGACCTCTTCCGAGGAAACCGTCGCCGTGAACGCGTCCGTCAGCCCGGCCAGAACGAGTACAAGGTCGATTATCTCGCGGTTGGCCGATGAAGCCAGCCCGAGGGGCCAGTGGCGCTTCAATTCCCGGACGGACTCAACCGCCCCCGGTAGCAGGGGCAGCTGAGTGCGATAAAGCTGTTCCATTCGCTTGACGACGAGGCGGTCGATTTCTTCAACTCCGAGTGGGACCCCTAGCTCGTTGCGCATATAACGGGACCACTCGGGCGAGCTCATGCCGATCATCGCCTTCGGCGCATCCTCGCGCCAATGGCCGCCCGCCTCTTCCACGACCTCCTTCTTGGCGCCGTTCCAGAGTGGCTCGGAATCAACGAGCACCCCGTCGAGGTCGAAGATTACGGCCTCAGGCACTGGTCCCCGCTAACGGGCCCCAACGGGCTCTTCCCCACGAAAGTCCCACTAAAGGGGCTACGTATGCGACGGCGCCGGTGGCGCGCCGTCGACGTCGAACATGAGGTCGTCGGCATAACACCACCACCAGTCCTCGCCCGGCTCGTATGACCGGATGATGGGGTGGTCGGGGAGTGCGTGCCAGTGCGCCGTGGCGTGGCGGTTAGGCGAGTTGTCGCAGCAGCCGACGTGGCCGCAGCGCATGCACAGGCGCAGGTGAAGCCAACGACCACCCATGCGCAGGCAGTCTTCGCACCCATTGCTCGACGGGGTCACATCCTCGACGGTGTCCAAATGCGAGCAGGTTTCGGCCATTTCTCTTCCTTTCAGGAGCCCCGAACTCGGTGCTCCGACGAAACCGGAGGCGGGGGGAGCACTGTGCCAGAGCACTTTGGCCCAGAGCACCTTGGCCCACACCACTTTGGCCGACGGTGGCTCCTACTGTGCCGGCCTCAGTGGCCGAGGTTCATCTCGAGCGCCGACCGGTCCCAGCCCGCCAGCTCTGCGGCCGCTTCGTACGTGGTCTGGAAGAACTCCAGCAGCATGGCATCCGGGTCGGCCGCGGTCCTTACGGCGCCGTACGGCAATATGAACTCACCCAGGCTCTTGTCGAAATAAGCCGCTTCAGGCCCTATCGGCCACTCGTCGAAACCGTCCGGCTGAGGGTAAGCGTAAGCGTAAAAAGAACCTTCAGCGCTCCCGCCCGGCCAGAAGCCGCAACTGCTGACTTCTTGGCTGTAAGCCAATTCTTGTACCCAGTCGGCGCAGTTTGGCACTCCGCCCGGGTGTTTGGGCGCTCGCCGGCCTGAGAAACGGCTGGCAGCCAGGTCGGCCGCGCCCCAAAAGAAGTGCACCGGGCTGGCTTTGCCGATAAACCGCGCCCGGAAAACCGTCATTACCCGATGAGCCTGCAGCAGGGCCAGCCAGAAGGCGTGCGCGGCAGCGGCGTCGTACGAGTGGTGCTGGTCGTCCTGGGCGAACGGGATCGAGATCGGGACTTCGACCGGCCGCCCGAAAATGGGCAGACGAATTCCCAGCCCGCCCAGGACGTCGATTACCTCGCCATAAAAACTGGCCACAGTTCGAGGTCCTAACGGGACCTGCTGACGTTCGCCGCTGGACGTCCGCATCTCGAGGACGTGGTCGATGAAGTCGAACTCGATTTCGACCCCGCCTACCTCCGAGTGCATCAGCGAAGTCGTCAGCCCACGAGCCGAGACATAGAGCGGTACCTGCCACCACTGGTTGACCATCGGCTCCAGCGCCAGCCGTATTTTGCCCACGATCTGCGTCCATAGCTGGAGGGTGTCGCGCGTGTCCTCCCAGCGGGACAACGTGAGGTCGGGCCACTCAGGCCCCTGGTCTGCTTCGGCCATCCCGTTGGTCGTCATCGAGGCCGCCTCGCCGCGCCCGGCCGTCTGGTCGTGTCCATATTGGGGCGATTGTACTAACAAGCCTCACGTAGACGACCACCCGTCGGGCCGCGCCAGTGTCGCCGGCCAGGCAAACTGAAGGGTCGTGGCCATGCCGTCGTCCGTTCTTGTCTACCGCTCTCGCCGGGGCCGTTGGGTCGTGGCCGCCACTGTGCTCGGCTCAGCCATGGCCGCCATCGACGCCACGGTGGTCGGCATTGCCCTACCGACTATCGGCCGCTCGTTCCACGCCAGCGTCACCGAGCTGCAGTGGGTAACGAACGCCTATACCTTGACCCTGGCCGGACTATTGCTGCTGGGAGGGTCGCTCGGCGACCGTTACGGGCGCCGGCGGCTGTTCGAGATTGGCACGGCCTGGTTCGCACTTGCCTCGCTCCTCTGTGGCTTAGCGCCCAACGCCCCGGCGTTGATCGGGGCGCGGGCCTGCAGGGGGTAGGCGCAGCTCTACTGACGCCCGGGAGCCTGGCCATTTTGCAGGCCTCCTTCACCCGCGACGACCGTTCGAAGGCCATCGGCGCCTGGGCTGGACTAGGTGGGGTGGCGACCGCGGTAGGCCTTTATCGGGGGATGGCTGATAGCTGCGGCGTCGTGGAGGTTCATCTTTCTCATCAACCTGCCCGTGGCCATCGCCGTGCTGGCCGTTTCGCGGCGCCACGTCCCCGAGTCGCGAGATCCTACGATCACGGGCCGGGTCGACGTACCGGGGGCGGCGCTGTTCAGCGTGGCGCTGGCCAGCCTGACCTACGGGCTCACCGAAGGAGCCGGGCTGGGCTGGGGGTCGCCAGCTACGCTCGGCGCCCTCATTGCGGGAGTAGTTCTCCTGGCCGCCTTCTGCGTGGTCGAACTCGTGCGAAAATCACCGTTGCTCCCGCTCGGGATATTCCGTTCGGGCCAGTTCTCGGGCGCTAACGCCGTCACCTTCGTCGTCTACGGCGGGTTGGGCGGAGCCCTTTTCCTGTTGCCCATTCAGCTGCAGGAGGTACTCGGGTTCACCCCGCTCCAGGCCGGCATCTCGCTCCTGCCGGTCACCGTGATCATGCTTGTCCTCTCGGCCCGTTCCGGGGCGTTGGCGGCCCGGATCGGGCCGCGACTGCAACTCTCGGTCGGACCGTTGTTGGTAGGGGCGGGCCTGGCCCTGCTGTCGCGCGTCGGAGTCAACGGAGGTTATATCCCCGACGTCTTGCCAGCCGTTTTAGTACTCGGGTTCGGCCTCGCTGTCACGGTCGCCCCCCTCACGGCGGCCGTGCTGGCGGCTGCCCCCATGGAGCACTCCGGGGTCGCTTCGGCCGTCAACAATGACGTGGCCCGGGTGGGTTCTCTGGTCGCGGTAGCAGTCCTGCCCACCCTGGCTGGCATTACGGGGGAGAGCTACCTTCACCCGGCCGTGTTCTCGGCGGGTTTCCACAACGCCGTCCTGATCGCCGCCATCGCTTGCGTGGTGGGCTCCATGATTGCTGTCCTGACGATCCGGAACCCGGTACGGACGCCAAAAGCAGAGGAGCGCGAAGTGGAGTGGCAATGCGGCCTCGACGCCCCTTCGCTGTGTGGCACTCACGGTCAGCCGGCGGCCGCCTCGTCGGCTAAAAGTGCGTCCTAGCCCCTTCCCGAACGGCGCGGTCGTGACCAGTTTTCGACGAACGGCCGCCGCCGAGCGCGACTTCTACCCGGATTTCGGCTAAAAATGGTCACGGCGCGGAGGTTGACCCTCAAAGCCCTAGTGCGCCACTTTTTCGTCTATGACCCGCACGCCCTCCGGCGACGGTTGTAGGTCCAGGACCGTGAGGGACTCGACTGTCGCGAGTGCTTTTTGAAGTTTGTCGGGATCCTCGGGGCCGAGCACGCTCACGGTCCCACCGTCCCCCCCGGCGCCGTTAACTTTCCATCCGGCCGCCCCGTGGCGACGAGCCAGGTCGATGACCTTCCGGGCCATGGGGCTCACGAGCGCCGGATGAAGGGCCCGTTGAGCTTCGGTATTGGCGATCATCGCCTCTCCGTAGGCGTCGAGGTCGCCGTTGACGAGCGCAGTAGCCGCCTGGTCGGCGGCCGCTCGCAGCGGCCCCATCAGCCTGTCGGTGGTGGCCAGGGTGCCCTCGTCGGTACCTGCGGAGCTGTCAATACCTGCGGCCCTGTCAATACCTGCGGCCCTGTCAATGCCCGCGGCGCTGTCAATAGTTGCGGCGCGGCCGTTGCCAGCATCACGCCCGCCTCGTGCCGCATGGCCGTTGCGGTTGCCGGCGCCGGCCCCGCTCAACCGGTCGATGACCGACGTGTGGATGGCGCTCGAGTCGTGCCGCTCGCCCAGGTACACGGTGAGTACCCGGCGGCACAGGTCCGCCCAGGTCCCTGGCTTCACCTCTAGCGGGCGCACCTCGAAGCGGGGGTATGGAGCGATGCTGACGAAATTGGCCCCGCCGAAGGCCGCCGCCACCTGGTCCTGGACCCCGCTCTGGAGGGCGAGGTCGACCGTTTCCACCTCGTGAGCACACTGGGCCACGTGGCCCGGGCCGGGCTTGGACCCTCCGAGGTCCTGCAACGCGCTGATCAACGCCACCACGACCGACGCAGATGTCCCCAGCCCCGAACCCGGGGGGACCCGGGACGACACGGTGACTTCGAGATGGCTGTTCGCCGGCGCCCAGCGCCGCAACGCCGCCTCCAACATGGGATGGCGGCCGGGGGCCTGGTCCAGGGGGAACCGGTAGTGGTCGTCGAACGCCGGTAAGTGGAGTTCGACGGTGGCGGCCTCGCCCCTTCTGAGCGGGCGCCGGTGGGCCAGGACTTCGGCGCCTGGCCCGACGGCCAGGTGGCAAACAGACCCGTGCCGGGCGAACCAGGTGTCGGTCCAGCCCCCTGCATCGAGCACGCGAACGGGCGCCTGCACCCTCACCGACGAACTCACGGCAGAAGTCACCGCCCGAAATTACCTCAGCGCTGGCAATGGCCGCCTGATGGTGCCCCAGGCGACGTTGCTCCCTAGTCGCTCAGTGCGGCCCTAATGCTCAGTGCGGCCCTAATGCTCAGTGCGGACCCCGCGCTCAGGCCCGGCCCCAGCGCTCAGGCCCGGCCCCAGCGCTCAGTGCGGCGGTAGTTGGCCAGTGCGGCGTCAGTGACCGGTGCGGGCCAAGACCAACCCGATACCTAGCAGGCAGGTGGACCATGACAGTGCGGCGAGGCTCCGTTCGAGCGGCTGCAGCAGCGAAGCCCGGGTCACCGGTTGACGAGAACCGTCAGCATAGGCCCGCTCGCCCTCGACAGAGACGACTCGTCGGCGGACGTCACGGGCCTCGGTGCTCAGTGCCCGCTGTGCCCAGGAGAGCCCATAAGCGAACGCGGCCCCAGCTACGGCTGCCGGGCGGATCGTCGAGGCCTGGGCGTAATACGCGGTGAGGAGTGGGAACGAGCCCCACGCCAGGGCGAAGGTGGTGTCGTTGTGCAGACGACCGCCCCACAGTTCCATGTTGTAGGCCACCACCATTACGACGCCCACTGCAATGAAGATGGCCAGCCCCCAGCCCACCTGGGCAATGCCGAAGGCGCCGATAACCACCGCGCCGGTTATGGATGCAATCGACACCGTGGCCAGCGCGCCGGAGGAGATGGTCGTGTTCAGCGGCCGCCCCCGCAGCTCATCGAGCCCGTGGGCTCCGATCCCAACGGCCAGGCCAAAAGCGAGCAAGGTGGCGAGCAGCCGTTCGAGGTGGAACCGAGGCGCGAGAGCGGCGCCGATCAGGACGTAGCTCAAATGCCAGGCGGTATAGGGGGGGTGGAGAATGGTCACCCAATCGCGCCACTTCCCGGGCGAGGGTGCATACCACGCCGGCCGGGAGGCGGCCGCGGCGCCGGCGGCCCCGTCGTCCTGGGGAGGGGCCGGCTGTTCAGACACGCCCCGCGCCTACAGGCACATCCTCTTGTACGGGTCGCTGGCGGCCCTCGTCGGCCTCGGAAAGGCTCTTGCGGCCCCACATCACGAGGCCGCCGCCGACGCTCATCAGGCGGACCTGGACGTCCTCGACCCCGGCCTGGCGCCATGTTTCCACATGCCATGCCAGCGGGTAGCGCCGGTAATGGCCGGAAATCGAGGGCCCAGGAACCGGCCCACTTCGAACCATTCCCGCCCGCCCAGAATGTACCCGGCTGCCGGCAGGACCGCCCTCGTGTACAACCACCACAGCGGGTGCCACAGGTGACCTGACGGCACGTGGAACTCGAGGTTTGCTATCACCCCCCCGGGCTTCACCACGCGGACCAGCTCCTGGAGCGTGGCCGCGGGAGCGGCCACGTAGCGCAGGAGGTACGTGAAGGTCAGGGCGTCAAAAATGGCGTCCGGGAACGGAAGCTGCTCGGCCCGGGCCAGCAACAGGTCCACTCGTCCCGCCAAAGGGCTGCCGGCCACATTGGCGGCCCCGGTCCGGAGCATCTCGGCCGTGATGTCGACCCCGGTGACCCGGGCGCTGGTGCGCGCCGCGATCTGAAGCGCCACCCCGGCCGGGCCGGTGGCCACGTCGAGCACCGACCTGGGGGAGGAGTCGGCCACCGCGTCGACCATGGCCCGCCGCCAGCGGCCGTTCTGGCCGAATGAAAGCACCTCGGCCAGGCGATCATAGCGAGCCGGAAGGCCGTGGAACAGTTGCTGGGCGAAGCGGTTGGGTTGGCGGCTGAGTAGGGGGTTGCGCTCGCCTGCTTGCACTTGCCGCTCCTCTGCTGACTACCTGGGCTGCCGTCGTCGAAATCCTGGGCCCGTCGAAGTTCGAGCATAGGGCCCGTACGCACACGGCGGCGCACTGGGTACGGCCCCACTGGGTACGGCCCCACTGGGTACGGCCCCACCGGGTGTGGCCCCACCGGGTACTGCCCCACCGGGTACGGCCCCACCGGGTCTGGCCGCCGGGGATATGGCCGAACTAGGTATGGCCGAACTGGGTATGGTCGCCTCGGCAACCAGGCCAACCTGTACGGAAGGACGCCAAGGTGGGCAATTTCAATCTGGAGGGCCGGAGCGCCCTGGTGACCGGCGCTTCGCGGGGCATCGGCGCGGCCACCGCCCGGGCCCTTGATGAGGCCGGCGCCCGGGTGGCGTTGGTGGCCAGAGGTCCGGCGGAGCTCGAGGAGGTGGCCCTCCAGATGCGCCATGACCCCGTTGTGCTGCCGGCCGATTTGGTCGAGCCTGACGCTCCTGCCGACGTTGCCCGGAGGGCCCTGGAGGCCCTCGGGCGGATCGACGTACTCGTCAACAACGCCGCCGTCGCCGCCCGGCTCCCCACCGTCGATACCGACCTGGCCACCATCGACAAGATATTGGCCGTAAACGTCCGGGCGCCCTTGTTGCTCATAGCCGCTCTGCTGCCATCGATGTCCGAGCACCGGAGGGGCTCGATCATCAACCTTTCCTCCGTGTCGGCCGTGATCGGTACGCCCAAACGCGCCGCATACGCCGCTTCCAAGGGGGCCATTGACGCCGCCACCCGTTCGCTGGCGGTCGAACTCGGCCCGCTGGGTATCCGGGTCAACTCCGTGGCCCCGGGCGTCGTCGATACCGACCTGTGGGCCACCAACAAGAAGGTCCCGGGTGTCCCCGAGGCGATCGTCGCCCTGACACCGCTCCGGCGCTGGGCCGAGCCTGAAGACGTGGCCGACGTAATCGTGTTCCTGGCCTCGGACGCGTCGCGGTTCGTGACCGGCGAAACGATCTCGGCCGATGGGGGCATGGCCCATGCCCTGGACCTTTATGCTGGACCCGTCTGATTCTGGCCCGTCTGATTCGGCCCGTCTGATTCGGCCCGTCTGATTCGGGCGCGTCTGATTCTGGCCCGTCTGATTTTATTGGCCCCCGGCCCGGAAAACGGGACAACTACACTGCTGCCGGCATGGAGGGAATGGCCACGATCGACTACGTCGAGGCTCTCGAGGGCGAGGGTCAGCTCCTCGTCGCCGCCACGCGATCGGCCGGCCTGGACGCTCCAGTGCCTTCCTGTCCGGGATGGGCGGTCCGCCACCTCATGTCCCACGTAGGTTTCGTGCACCGATGGGCCACCGGGTATGTGCAAAGAAGCCTCACGGAAATGGCGGAAGGACCGGACGAGCCCGGGGTGTTCGCCGCCGCACCGCCCGGCGACCAGCTGGTTCAGTGGGTGGCCGAGGGTCATGCCGCCCTGGTCGCGGCCCTCTCGTCGGCCCCGGCCGATTTGCGTTGCTGGACCTTTCTGGACGCACCCTCGCCGCTCGCTTTCTGGGCCCGACGGCAGGCGCACGAGACTGCCGTCCATCGCGTGGACGCCGAGTTGGCTGCGGGTACCGGGCCGACCGGGTTACGGGCCGGTTTCGCCGCCGACGGCGTGGACGAACTGCTCCTCGGCTTCATCGCTCGATCCGGCCCGAGGCGCTACAAAAAAGTGGGCCCGGGGGCCGTCAGTTTCGAGGCCACCGATGCCGACGCCTCCTGGACGGTGAGGGTATCGAGCACCGGCATCGAGACCAAACGAGGTGGAGATGACCCCGACCTGTGGGTACGGGCGCCGGCCGAGGACCTCTACCTGATGCTCTGGGGCCGCCGTTCTCCGGCAGGCCTCGACCTCACAGGCCGGGAGGAGCTGCTCGTTGACTGGAGGCAGCTGTTCAAGGTGACCTGGTCCTGAACAGGCCCGCTTTTTCCCCAATACTCGGGCCGGATAAAGCGTTGCGGAGCCATACTAAATGAATTGTTCGGGTTGTTTACCCTCACTGAGGTGAGGGTAGAGCGTGGACGTGGGGGTCAGGCCACTGTTCTTCGTGCCTTCGTGGCTGTCGCCCCCCAGCAGACCTTGACGAGCTCAGGCTGCTTGTCAGGGTGCGTTGGTGCCCTTATCACTCAGGACGAAAGCGCTGGGGTTATGACAGCCGCGACGAAACCTGCTTCAACAGCTCGCAAGAGCCAGCCATCCGACGTGCTGGCTACCCGCGAGGTGGCGACAATGTTCTGTGTTAGCCAGAGGACGATCGCCAACTGGGCCGTCTCAGGCAAGTTGGCGTGCTGGCGCACTCCGGGCGGGCAGCTGCGGTTCCGGCGGGCGGAGGTGGTGGCGGCGGCCAAGAACGCACGGTCACCAAGACGCTGCCCCCACTGCGGGCAAGTCCTTATAGCTTGACGCGCTTGGCCTAGCTTGACGCGCTTGGCCTAGCTTGACGCGCTTGGCGTGTGGTCAAGACGTTTAATTGCTGCGCCTGTAGTCAAGCCGCTTAATCGCCCTCAGGGGCTTCCCCGACGTCGGCCCGGGCGTATCAGGGACCACTCGGGGTAGTCCCCAATTCCTCTACCGGGCGCCCGGTGTGACTATCGAAGCCATGACTACCTTCGAGTACGGCGCATCAATCGCGGCCGCCGTTCCCCAGCACCCGCTCACCCAACCCCCGGTCGTGGTCGCGCACAAGTTGTGCCGACGCTACGGATCGGGCGAGGCCACCGTCACCGCACTGGACGGGGTTGACATTGCCTTTGGCCGCGGCCGGTTTGCCGCAGTCATGGGCGCATCCGGCTCGGGCAAGTCGACCCTCCTCCATTTGCTGGCCGGGCTCGACCGGCCCACATCAGGGACGGTCGTCATCGACCGCACCGACCTGGGCTCCCTCGACGAACGCCGTCTAACCAGGCTGCGCCGGGACAAAATCGGTTTTGTCTTTCAGGCGTTCAACCTTTTGCCGGTCCTCGACGCCGAGGAAAACATCCTTCTCCCGCTTTCACTAGCCCATCGCCGCGCCGACCGGGATTGGTTCGACCAGCTCGTGACCACCATGGGGATCGCCGACCGGCTCAAGCACCGGCCGTCGCAACTGTCCGGAGGCCAGCAGCAACGCGTCGCCGTGGCGCGGGCGTTAATCGACCGGCCGGCCGTTATTTTTGCGGACGAGCCGACAGGCAACCTGGATTCCCGGGCTTCAGACGACGTACTGACGTTGCTGCGCCAAGCCGTCGACGATCTCGAGCAGACGGTCGTAATGGTCACCCACGACGCTCACGCCGCATCCTACGCGCACGACCTGGTTATTTTGGCCGACGGGCGGGTGGCCCATAAAGGGCAAGTAGGGAGCCGGGAGGCCGTCCTGCAGTTGGTGCAGGGAGGCAAATAATGTTGCGGCTCTCCCTGCGCAGTTTTTCTGCCCACAAACTCCGGGTCGTACTGACCATTATCTCGGTGGCGCTCGGCGTCGCCCTCATGGCCGGGACGTACATCCTCACCGACACGATCAATGCCTCTTATTCCGAGCTGATTGGGGCGGCCTACGCGGGCGAATCAGTAGTCGTTACTCCCAGCTCCCCCCTGGGCGACAACAACTCGGCCCAGATATCACCGGTGTCGTCGACGATGTTGGCGAAAGTACGGCAGGTCCCGGGCGTCGCCAAAGCGAACGGAGAGATCATCACCAGTGCCACGCTGCTCAACGGGAGCGGTCATGCGTTGGGCACGGCCGGCTTCACCTATGTCGCCGGGACAGAACCTCCGCCTTTTCAGGTCCTCGACGCCGTTCGCGGCCGTCTGCCTACGCGCCCGGGCGAAGCTGACGTTGACGTGGCCACGGCTACAGCCCATGGCCTCCGCGTCGGTGACATAGTCGAAGTAGCAGGCGCTGGGCCCGTCAGGCGGTACCGGTTGGTAGGGACGGTGCGCTTTGCCGGTAGCAGTTCTTTTGCCGGCGCCAGCCTGGCCGTCCTCACGCTGCCCCAAGCGCAGGCCGTGGCCGGCGAGACCGGCCGTTTTGACCAGATAGACGTCGCCGCCGCCAGCGGGGTAAGCCCGGCCCAGCTCCGTCACCGTCTGACCCGGGTCCTTCCTGACGACGTCGTCGTCCGCACCGGCACCCAGCAGGTGGCCAAAAGCGTCAGCGATTTTGCCAGCGGCCTCGGGTTCATAAAGACGTTCCTGCTCGTGTTCGCGTACATCGCCTTGTTCGTCGGTGGGTTTATCATCCTGAACACGTTCTCGGTGACGGTGGCCCAGCGCACCAGAGAGACAGGGCTCCTGCGGGCTATGGGGGCGTCGAGACGGCAGGTCCTTTGGTCGGTAATATTCGAGAGCGCTCTCATCGGGCTGGCCGGCGCCATCGCCGGTGTCGGTCTCGGGATGGCCCTGGCTCCCGGCCTCGACGCCATTTTCAAGGCGTTTGGTGCCAATTTGGCCGATAACGGCATGGTCATCGAGGGCCGCACGATAATCGTGTCGCTCGTGGTGGGCGTGTGCGTTTCCGTGCTGGCCGGCCTGGCCCCCGCCTTGCGGGCCACCCGTATCCCGCCCTTGGCCGCCCTCCGCAGTGGCAGCGGGGCCGAGCCCGGGCGGCTGTCACGTTACTCTTTGGTGGTCAGCCTGGCGGTGTTCCTGTTGGGCGCGGCCATGATCGCCGACGGGGTCGCCGGTAGCGGTGGCGGGTTGCTAGCCGGCATCGGTGCCCTCCTGCTTTTCGTTGGTATCGCCTTGTTCAGCCCGAGGCTCATCCCCGGGCTGGCCCGAGGCGTTGGGGCGCTGGTCAGTTGGCGCGGGGTGACCGGCCAAATTGCCCGCGAGAACGCTCGCCGTCAACCGGGACGAACGGCCGTCACGTCGGCCGCCCTGATGGTGGGCCTCGCCCTGGTCACCTTCGTATCGGTACTGGCATCAGGGGCCAAGGCGACCATCGACACCGCCGTCAAGGGTTCCTTCGCCGGTGACCTCATCGTCGAGGCCAATGCGAACAACAACCAGGGCATACCGGCTTCACTTGCGGTGGCCCTGCAAAAAGTGCCCGGCGTCAAGGTCGTTTCGCCGGTGAGTTTCTCGGCCGCAGACGTGAAGGGCGTCCACGGGGTCCAAGAGGTGACCGGCGTCCAGCCAGCCGCCCTATCGGAGCTGTACCGGGTCAGATGGGAAGAGGGGAGCGCAGCTTCGTTTACCAGGCTCGGTGACGATCAGACCGTGCTGACCCAGTCCTTTGCCAATTCCAACCACTTCAAGCTGGGCAGCTCCCTTTCCGTGCTGACGGCTTCTGGGCGGCGCCTCCACCTTGTCGTCGCCGGTATCGTCTCCGACCACGCCGACCTGCTCGGGTCGCTCACGGTGAACCGTCCCGTCCTCGAGTCGGCGTTCTCGCAAAGTGACGACGCCGTCGACTTCGTCGGTTATGCGACGGGCGCCACCGACGCTACCGTGCAGCCGGCCGTCCACCGCTTGCTGACGAAGGCATTCCCCCAAGCCGAGTCGCTCACCGCTGCACAGTTCGAGCAACAACAGGCCAACCAGGTGGATTCGCTCCTCGGCCTGGTATATGTCCTCCTGGCTCTGGCCATCGTCGTTTCGCTGTTCGGGCTCGTGAACACGCTGGCATTGGCCGTGCACGAACGCAAGCGGGAGCTAGGGCTTCTGAGGGCGGTTGGGGCCAGCCGGCGCCAGGTCCGTCAAATGGTGCGTTACGAATCGGTGATCACCTCGCTGATCGGTGCCGTGCTCGGGTTGTTGACGGGGGCGCTCCTGGCCGTCGCCCTCGCCCATTCGATCGGCGGGCCCGGGTTCGTTACGTCCATCCCGGTCGGCACGCTTGCCATTCTCCTCGTCGTGGCTGCCCTCGCTGGCGTGTTCGCCGCCGCCCTGCCGGCGCGCCGGGCCGCTCGGCTGGACGTCCTCACGGCCCTAACCCTGGACTAAGGGGCATTAGCCGGTGGCCGTGTGCCGCCCCGGGTTTCACTGACAAGGAAACCTGGGCCGGCGCGGCCGCCTTTTTTGGGCTCCCGGCCGTTAGCTCCGGCTGGGGAATATCCCTTGCAATGCAATGCAGAAATTGACCGCTAAATACGGCTGGAGGTTCGTGTGGGGCTGGCCGCCCCCGCTGGTCGAGATGGCATTGGCCGAGAGGGTCGTGCCGTCGGTACTGGCGGCGTAGGTGCTGGCGTTCGTCCGGGCCAGGAACCCGCCACTAGGCTTGGCCTCCGAGGCGGGCCCATCGCTGGCCTGGATATTGTGGTTGTGAGCAGGCACCGCGCTCGTGGTTAGGGTGACGTTCTCTGCTCCTGCCTGCTCGCCGATCTCGTACGGGGACAGCCCCGTGCCGTCCCCATGGAGACCGGCACGCGGCCCCGCAGGTCGGGAAGGGCGAAGGTCGACCGGCCATCGCCGCCGTAGGTCGTCCCTAAGAGCGAAAACAGGGCGGTGTTCTGGCTTATGGGCAGCAATCTCCCGTCACAAAACGCCCACCCCAATGGAGCAAAATTGAAGCCGAACAGCCTGATCTCGCCGACAAATGGTTCCACGGCCCGTTTCCCTTCTTTCAGGTGGGTTAATTTGGTGACGCGTGTACCTGACAGGCAGCGCGAGAGGGTTGACACAACGTGCTCACAGCTTCAGGCCTATTCCCACTGCCATTGCTCAGCGCTACTCTAGCGACGCCGGTCGGCCGTTCCCAACCTGCGCTGGCCAGTGGCCGGCCGCACTCCGCGAGGGCGTGGCCGTGAACGGCGAGGTCAGCACCCGGGCGGTCGAGCTGCCCGCTGATCATCAGCTACTTCTGTCCGTTTACCGGTCGACCCGCCAGCCCGAGCTCGAACTTCTCGGGTGGGCCGAAACCGAACTCGCGGCCTTCGTTAATTTCCAGTTCGAGGCCCAGTCCCGCCATTACGCGGCGTATTACCCCCGGGCGGCACACTCCGTAGTCCTGGTGGACGGCCAGGCCGCCGGTCGGCTCATAGTCGAGCCCTCAGAAACGGCCGTCCTGATTGTGGATGTCTCGCTGCTGCCTTCGTTTCGCGGGGCGGGCGTCGGCACCTCCGTGATCGCACGGTTGATCGAGGAGGCAGACCGGCGCGGCGTGCCGCTGACATGCCACGTGGAGGCGGCCAACCCGGCCGTGCTGTTCTGGCGCCGCCTGGGTTTCGTCCGCACCGGTGGGGACGGCGCCTATGTCGCCCTCGAACGGCCGTGCCCCCGGCCCAAATAACCGCGCCAAATTGCCGCCCCGAATGGGTGCCGAAGGGGGGAATATCGCGGCAGTCGCGATTGATCTGGACGGCACGGCGCCACTAACCCTTCAAAAGCCGAGGAGGAGAGCCGATGAAGCGGTCAGTGGTGCCGCCAGCCGCAGCTGGCCTACTTGCTGCGCTGTGCGTCTGGGGGGTGGGGTTGGCGACGGCGAGCCCTTCGGCCGCTCGGGAGCACGGCGCTCAGACCCACGGCGCTCAGACCCACCGCGCTCAGACCGGCCGCGCTCAGACCCACCGCGCTCAGACTGGGACAAAGGCGAGGTCGAAGCCGGCCGGCGCCGACCTTCTCTCGTATAAGAACTGCGCCCAATTGCTCGACCAGGTGAAGGCCGAGGCCCTGAAAGAGGTCGGGCCCTATGGCCTCTCGGGGTCGCTGGACAGGTACCCCGGCTTTCCCCCGGTGGGGGTGGTCAGGGGCGCCGTCCCTGTACCCACGGCGCTCGGAGCTAACCCGACGGCCGCTACGCCGCCGTCCACGGCAGCCAACTCAACCGGTACCGGCTCCACCGGTACCGGCTCCGGCAACCCCGGCTATTCGACCACTAACGACCAGGAGGCGGGCGTCGACGAGCCCGACATGGTAAAGACTGACGGCCAGGTCATGGTCGTCTTACGCCAGGACCCGTTGGGCGTCCAGGTGGTCGACGTAAGCGGGAGCAGCCCCAGGCTGGAAGGCTTCCTGCCCCTCCCTCAGCTGGAGCAGGCGAGCGGGCTTTTCCTGGCCGGCCAGGACATCTACGTCATAGGCGGCGAGACGAGTGGACCGGTCCCGGTGCGCTATCTGAGCGGCACCGCGCCCACTGCTCACCCGGGCGCAGGGCCGAAAGCGGGGCGGCCCATGCCCCAGATCGTGGCCCCTCCGTTGCCGTGGCGCGGTGGGCGCCCGTCGACCGATGTTGTCGTCGTCAGCGTGGCCGACCCCCAGACGCCCGAGGTGGTGAGGACGTTCTCGTTCCGCGGCCAGGACCAGGGGGCACGGCTGATAAACGGTCAGGTGGTACTGGCCCTGACGAACGAACCGGGCCTGGCCTGGGCGTACCCGGCCACCGGCACGGCTGCGGCCAAGCGGGCGGCGACGGCGGCCAACAAGGCTGAGATCGAGTCCTCGAAAGCGTCCGACTGGTTGCCATCGGAGACGGTAAAAGAAGGTGACGGCCACCAGGCCCGCACCCTGACCAGGCCAGCGTCGTGTGGCCGGACTTACCACACAGCCATCGACTCGGGTCTCGGCACCGTCTCTCTGGTTTCCCTCGACCCGGCGACGGCTTCGCCTGGCACCGAAGTCACCGTGATCGGCAATGCCCAGAACGTCTACGCCAGTGCCACCGCTCTGTACGTGGCGACTACCAACTGGCAGGACCAGGGCGGTTGGGGTTGCCCGTACACCAGTGGCGTCGCCTGCCCGATGGAGCCGGCCTATGTCGTCCCACCGTCCGGGTTGAAAACGACGACCGACATATACGGCTTCGACATCTCCAACCCTTCCAGCCCGCACTACATCGGGTCGGGGAGCGTGCCCGGCACCCTGATCGGCCAGTACGCCATGTCGGAGTTCGACGGGTACCTGCGGGTGGCGACGACCAGGGGTGAGCCCACACCGGCGCCCGTCGACGGCGGCGCCGCCCCTCCCCGGCTCTCAGACAACATGGTGAGTGTCCTTCAGGACCAGGCCGGCGCCCTCATCACTGTCGGCACCCTTCACGGCCTGGGCCGAGGCGAGAAGATCTACGCCGTCCGGTTCGTGGGCGACCTCGGTTACGTAGTGACCTTCAACCAGACGGACCCTCTCTTCGTGGTCGACCTGACCAACCCCGACCGGCCGGTGCTGGCCGGGCAGGTCTCCCTCTCCGGGTACTCGTCGTTCCTCCAACCGCTCAGCGGCAGCCTCCTGCTGGGCATAGGCCAAGCGGTAGACCGGGAACTGCGCATCGGGGGCTTGCAACTCGAAGTGTTCGACGTCGCTCAGCCCGGCCGGCCTACCCTCGTGTCCCGTCAGCAACTGGGGAGCGGGGCCAGTTCAGCGGCCGAGTACGACCCGCACGCGCTTTTGTGGTGGCCGGCCGCTGACCTGCTGGTGCTGCCCGTCGACGACTATTCCGGCGCCGTGGCCAGCAGTTCCGCCGGCGTCTGGTCAGTAGGCTCCTCCGGCACCCTGCGCCGGGTCGGGGCCCTCTCTCAGCCGGGGAGCAGCCCGCAGGGGTACCCGGAGATCGAAAGGGCGGTAGTGGTCGGGGGCGACATCTACACCCTCTCCGAACAAGGTGTGATGGTAAGCGACATGAGCTCGCTATCCCGGGTGGCCTGGCTGGCCTATCACAACGCCTCCTCGTGAACCCTGGCCCGGCCGGATACCGCAGATGGTCGAACAGGTGGCGCGGCGACGGCGCCACTGCGGGACCCGTCGCGCCGGCGGCCGGTGGAGGAGAGGCGGCGGGCACCGGCGGCTCGGGGGCCGATGACGACCTGAGCGCTCCGTCACGGGACGGGGAGCTGTTGGCCGCCGCGGCCGCCGGCGACGCTCAGGCCGTCCGGTGGTTGCTGGACGAGGTGGCGCCGGTCGTCTACGGCTTCGTGTTCGCCAGGGTGGGCGGCGACGAAGCCGCGGCCGAGGACTTGCTCCAGGAAACTCTGCTCGAGGCGGTGCGGGGAGCGGCGGCGTTCAGGGCCGAAGCGGCCGCGTCAACGTGGATGTGCGCCATCGCCAGACGCCGGCTGGCTCGCTACTACGAATCGGAAAGAAAGGCCGAAATGGCGCGGCGTTCACTCAGCCTGGTCCAGGACGGCCCGGGTGCGAGCGGGCCGGGTGACGACATTTTGGAACGTCAAGACGAGGTGGTGAGGGCGCTCGGCCGTTTGCCCGCCATGCAGCGCCAGGTCCTCGTGCTCAAGTACCTGGAGGACATGTCTGTGGTGGACATAGCCGGCCAGGTCAACCGTAGCCGGGTGCAGGTCCAGTCCCTGCTCCAAAGGGGCCGCGAGGGCCTGCGCCGGGAACTGGGAGGTCAAGGTGCCTGAGGGCGACAACACGTACGAGTACCCCGAACAGCTTCTGGCCGGTGCGGACCGGCCCCGCCCGTTGCCTCCCGGCCTCCGCGCCCGACTGCAGGAAGCGCTCGAAACGGCGGGAACGGGGCCGAGCGTGAGGCCCCTGTCGGCCGAAGTGCGCGGCAAGCTGGAGACGAGCCTCCGCCCCGATGAGACCGATGAGACCGATGAGACCGATGAGACCGAGGGGCCAGAAAGGCCCGAGAGGCCCGGGAAGGACTGGCGGGCCTGGGCGCCGCGGTTGAGCGTGGCGGCCGCTGTCATTATCGCTCTGGCCATATTCGTCCCCACGCTGTCCCATGCGCCTGGGTCCCATGCGCCTGCGCCCCATGGGCCTGGCCCTAGTGCATTGCACAGTGCGGCGGGTCCGCTGACGACGCGCTCAGGCCTTTCCGCCGTAACGGCTCCGCCTGCAGGGCCAGCGGCCGTGTCCTCGGCCAACGCCGGGGCGGCCAGCAGGGCGTCCAGAGCTCCCACGGCACCGGCGGCGATGGTCCCGGCCGAGGGAGCGGCCGCAACGACCAGGGCACCGGCCCCCACCACGGCGCCGTCGACCAACGGCCCGGCGGCAAATTTAGGCCCCGATAAGTCGTCGTTCGGCCCGCCCCAGGCCGCCTTCGTGGCCCCTGCGCCCGTGGTTGCCAGTGTCGGCCCACACAGCGGGCCGGTGGGCGGCGGCAACTGGGTGATGGTGCACGGGACCAACCTGCTCGGCGCCCGCGCTGTCTATTTCGGACGCGTCCGGGCCGCTAGCGTCGACGTATTGTCGGTGTCTGAACTGAAGGCCTTGGCCCCGGCGCATGCATCTGGCACCGTCGACGTAGTGGTGGCCGGGCCCAGCGGGCGGAGCCAGGTCTCTGCCGCCGACCACTATTCGTTTGCCCCCTAACTCCTGAGGCGCAGGGCGCTCCCTCGGGCCTCGGCTCGACACGCTGGTGGGCATGATTAGTAGCGTGGCAAGGGAAAGATGAAAGACATGGACGACACCTCCGGGAACCTCCAGGGCAAGTTGCTCGTCGCCGCGCCGAGCCTCCTCGACCCCAATTTTGCTCGCACGGTAGTGCTCATGCTGGCCCACGGCGACCAGGGTGCTCTTGGCCTCGTCCTCAACCGCCCGACCATCACCGACGTATCCTCGCCCTTGCCGGAATGGGAGAGCCTGGCGACCGAGCCCGCCGTTGTCTTCGTCGGAGGCCCCGTGAGCGAGGGCACGATATGCCTGGCCCGGGTGAAGTCAGAAGTCTCCGTCCCGAGTTCGGGGTACCTGGCCCTGCAGGGGACGCTCGGGACCGTCGACCTCGAATCGGACCCGGCCTTCGTAGCCCCGTGGATAGAACGTTTGCGCATCTTCGCCGGGTACGCCGGGTGGGGGGAGGGCCAGCTGGAATCCGAGATGGAGGCGGGCGCATGGTGGGCCGTGGACGCCCGCGAGGAGGACATTTTCAGTGAGGAGCCAGCGCGGCTGTGGAAACACGTACTGCGCCGGCAAGGTGGCCTGCTGGCGCTGGCTTCCGCCTACCCCGCGGACCCGGCGCTGAACTGACGAGGAAGCGCCGGCGGTCCCGTTCTCGGGTCGTCCCCAGACTTCAGTGTGGCGCGCTAGTCGTGTGCCCGGGCTCGTTGCCGGGCGCGGTCAGACTGGGGGAGCACGGCCTTTCTGAGGCGGACGGACTGCGGGGTCACTTCGGCGAACTCGTCCTCGCGCAGGAACTCGAGGGCTTGCTCCAGCGACAGCAGGCTGGCGGGCGAGAGGCGGACGAGCTCCTCGGAGGTGGACGAGCGCATATTGGTTAGCTTGCGCTCCTTGGCCGGGTTGACGTCCATGTCCTCCTGGCGGTTGTTCTCGCCCACGATCATGCCCTCGTAGACGGGAGCGCCCGGACCGACGAACAGCGTCCCCCGCTCCTGCAACTTCAAAAGGGCATATGTCGCGCACTTACCCTGGCGGTCAGCCACAAGCGAGCCGCTCTGTCGGGTGCGTATGTCGCCGAACCACGGCTCCCAGCCGTCCAGGACGTGATGGAGCTGCGCCGTGCCTTTGGTGTCGGTCAGCAGTTGTGAACGCAGGCCGATCAGAGCCCGCGAGGGCACCAGCCAGTCCGTGCGCGCCCACCCGCTACCGTGCGACACGACGTGCTCCATCCGGCCCTTTCGCACGGCGAGCAGCTGCGTCACCGTCCCGAGGTGCTCCTCGGGTATGTCGAGCGAGACCCGCTCGACCGGCTCGTACACCTTCCCGTCGATGGTCTTCGTGAGCACTCGGGGCTTGCCCACGGTCAGCTCGAAGCCCTCCCGGCGCATCAGCTCGACGAGCACGGCCAGGGCGAGCTCGCCCCGCCCCTGGACCTCCCACGTATCCGGGCGTTCTGTGGGGGCCACCCGGACCGACACGTTGCCGACGAGCTCGGCGTCCAGCCGGCCCTTCAGCAAGCGGGCGGTCAGCTTGTTACCTTCTTGGCCGGCCAGCGGGGAGGTATTAACCCCGAAGGTCATCGAAATGGCGGGCTCGTCCACCGTCACCCCTGGCAGCGGCCGCGGGTCAGAACTGTCGGCGAGCGTGTCGCCGATCATCACCTCGGGGAGGCCGGCAACGGCGATTATGTCGCCCGGGCCGGCACCGGCGGGGCCGGCATCGACGCGTTGGAGCGCGTCGGTCAAGTACAGCTCGGCGATGCGGGCTCTTTGCGGAGGGCCTTCCACGCCGTAGCGGCACCAGGCCACCGTGTCCCCCTTGTGCACCCAGCCCTGGTGGACCCGGCATATGGCCAGACGGCCGACGTAGGTGGAGGCGTCGAGGTTGGCCACGAGGGCCTGGAAGGGGTGGCCCTCCGTATAGGAGGGCGCCGGGATGTGCTCGATGAGCAGCTCGAAAAGGACTTTGAGGCCGGGCGCATCGGGGACCTCCTCGGCCGCGAGGGCGGCCTGCCCCAAACGGGCGTTGCAGTAGATGACCGGGAAGTCGATCTGTGACTCGGTCGCCCCGAGGTCGATGAACAGGTCATAGACGGCGTCGAGCACCTCCGCCGGGCGGGCGTCGGACCGGTCGACCTTGTTGACCACTACCAGCACCGGGAGCTTAGCCTCCAGCGCTTTGCGCAGGACGAACCGGGTCTGGGGAAGAGGGCCCTCGCTGGCGTCCACCAACAACAGCACTCCGTCCACCATCGTGAGGGCGCGTTCGACCTCGCCGCCGAAGTCAGCATGGCCCGGCGTGTCGACGATGTTGATGATCAGGCCGCCGTAGTGGATGGCCGTGTTCTTGGCCAGGATGGTGATGCCCTTTTCCCGCTCGAGGTCGGTCGAGTCCATAACCCGGTCGGCTACCTCTTCGTTGACGCGAAAGGCTCCCGACTGGCGGAGCATGGCGTCCACCAGCGTGGTCTTCCCATGGTCGACGTGGGCAATGATGGCCACGTTCCGTATATCTGCGCGCTGCATTGGGCTCATTTGTTTGGGGTTGGGCGCGACGGGGCAGCCCGCGCCGCGCACTCTCCAGGGTACCGGGTCGGCGCCGCCACCCGGCTTCATGCCCCGACGGCGCCGTTCCCGGCGGGGGGGACTTGTTGGCAGCGCCCTGGCGTCTGCCCCGGTCGTGGTCGAGAGGGCCGCTGTGGCGGCGTCTGGGTCGGGTTAGCCCGGTGGCGGGCGGCGGCCCAGCCCGAAGAAGCGGCGCGGGTTCTCGGTGCGCCGGTGGTGCTCTTCCATCCGCCGCCGGATCAGCTCCCGCCGGGCCTGCAGGTCACGGTAAGTCAGGGTTTCCACCTCGTCGCCCACACCCACGGCGGCCCTTACCCCGCCCATGTCCACGGGGTGCTGCCGGGGGTCGATGCCGATGTCGTGGGCGATCCGCTCTCCATACCGGCTGGTGAAGTAGTTGGCTATGGCGGTCACCTCGCCGAACAGGTCGATGTCGGGCGCCAGCGTGGCCAGCGAACCGTCGATGAACAACAGGTCCTTGACGAACAGCATGAGGATCTTCGGGAAGCTGGCCCCGTACTCGAGCAGCCGCTTTGTCAGGTCTCGCACTTCGGCTAAAAGGGCCTCGGGCGCCAATTTCGTCGGGTCGACCACGGGCTTGTCGAACCCGAGGTCCACGGCCAGCGCGTCCAGGTCGGTGTCGGGCGGGACGGCGCCCATGTCGCGGAGGGCAGCCAGCTGCAGGCGCTGGTCGTTGAGGGTGCCGCCCATCAGGAGGCGTAGGAACGCCACCCGGCGGACCTCGTCCAGGCGCCCGGTGATGCCGTAGTCGAGCAGGGCCACCCGCCCGTCCGGCTGCACGAAGAGGTTGCCTCCGTGCAGGTCGCCATGGAAGACACCGAAGAGAGTGGCTCCTTCGAGGAAGGCGATCAGCAGCGCCCTCACGACGGCGGACGTATCGATGCCGGCCCGGCGCATGCCGGCGACGTCGTCCCAGCAAAAGCCGGACAGCCGTTCCATAACCAGCACGCGCCGCGTCACCAGTTCGGGGTGAGGGCGGGGGACGACCACGGCCCGCTGGTTCGTTTCGGCCAGGACGCGGGCGATGTCGAGCATGTTGTCGGCCTCGAGGCGGAAGTCGAGCTCCTCGACGATCGTCTCGGCGAACAGCTCCACCAGTGCCGGCGGGTTGGCCAGGGTGGCGACCGGTATCCGCCCGACCAGGTAGGGGGCCAACCAGCTCATGGCGGCGATATCGCTCCTCACGAGGCTGGCCACCTGGAGGCGCTGGACCTTGACCACTACCTCTTCACCGGTGCGCAGCCGGGCCGCATGGACCTGGGCGATGGACGCGGCGGCAATAGGGCTGGTATCGAAGCGCTCGAAAACCTCGCTGAGCGGTCGGCCGAGGTCGGATTCGACCACTTCCCGCACGACCTCGAAGCTCTCCGCCGGGACGTGGTCCCGCAATAGCCGGAACTCGCCCACGAGCTCCGGCGGGAAGACACCATCTCCGGCCGACAGGATTTGACCGAGCTTGATGTAGGTCGGCCCGAGGCGTTCGAAGGCCTTCCGGAGCCTCCTGGACAGCCCCGCCCGCGAGATCTCCCTCTGGCCCAGATTGTTGGCTCTTCTCTTCTCGACCAGGCGCCAGCACAAGATGGCCCAACCGAGCCTGACGCTGGTTACGAGCACGCGCCGGCCGGGCGGCAAGAGCTGCCGGCGGAGCAGCACCGGCACCTGCCGCCCCGTCTCCGCCCTGAGGGCGTCGACGCCCTTTCGCCAGGGGAGCGGCTTGTCGCTCAGGTCCCATGGCGCCGCATCGCTGAAAGCCCCTATAGAAAGGTCTGGCGGTCCCTCCGGTTCTCGGGCCGCGTGCAGGCCGACCTGCTCCTCGGCTGCACCGGGGGCTAGGTGGGCTGGTATGGGAGGACGGACGTGTTCACCGGCGGCAGTCATCAGCGCTTCCCCTCGACCCTACTGGCCCCAGACAAGCTAGCCGGACAGGCTGACCGACGGGCGAGCCTATGCTCGCCGTCTTGACTGAGCGGCTCAAACACTCACGGCTTCATAGCTTGAAGCACGGCCCCGGGGTGTTTGGCGGCTACGTCTGCGGGGAAGCGGGACACGTGATCGGCGACGTCGATGATCTCTCCGAGGAAGGCCTCGTGGGCACCGCAGGCGGGATCTTCGACCGTGCCCTCGACGAAGAGCACGGCGAAACGAGCGCGGCGACCGTCTGGTTTTCGGCGCAGCACCCGGCCCATGCGCTGGACCATCTGGCGGCGCGATCGGCTGGCGCCGACGATCACCGCCAGGTCCGCGGCGGGGACGTCGACGCCCTCGTCGAGTACGCGCGGCGCAGCGAGCGCGTCGAGTTCGCCGGCGGCGAAGCCTCGGAGCCTTTCGCTACGCTCCGAGCCGCCGAGCGCTGAGTGCATGGCAGCGGCCCGGAGGCCGCAGGTGGCCAGCACACCGCAGGCCCGCTCTGTGGCAACGATGCTCTGGGTGAAGATGATCGTGCGGTCTGCGGCACCGACAGCGGGCGCCAACTGCCTGAGGGCGGAGTCCTTGGCGGGGGTGTCGGCCAGCAGCCGGCGGCGCTCTAGCATCGCGTGGCGGTACGACCGCGCCAACCCCCTGCCAGCTCCGTCGCCATCGGCCAGGGCCGTCACGGCCATTATGAAGGCGTCGAACGGCTCCTCCGGAACGCCGTGTTGGTGGACCAGCCGTGCCCGCAGCGTCCCCATCAGCTCACTCAGGTCGTCGTACCTTGATTGTTCGACCCGAGAGAAGCGGACACCCACCAGCACTACGTTGAATTGGGCGACCACGCCGTCCGCAACGGCCCGGTCGTACCCGAGGCGGAAGCAGGTGCTGCCGAAATACGGGTCGAGCCACGCCAAATTGCCGTCGTCGTCGCGGGCATAAGTGGCGCTGAGGCCCAGCCGGTTGACGAACCTCGGGTCGAGGGCGAGGTGATTGACGGCACTGCCGTAGCGATGGCACTCGTCGGCGACGAGCAGCCCACCTTTCCGGATAGGCCGCAGGTCTGCGCCCCGAGCGCTATTGACCACAGCCACCAGTACGTCCTGGGTCACCAGGGATTCGCTCGCCCCGGCACCAAGACGGCCCACCCGGCAGCAGGCCGGTAGGCACGTCTCGAGCTGGGAGGCCCACTGTTCTTGTAGCTCCACGGTCGGTACCAGCACAACCACCTGTCCTCGGCCGGCGAGCTCGTCAAGGACGGCCGCGATGCCGACCATGGTCTTCCCGGTCCCCGTCACCGCCTCTATCACGCCCCGGCGCGAGCTCTGCTGCCAGGCCTCGAGCGCGTCTGTCTGCCAGGGGTACAGCGGTAGCGACGCAGATGGGGGGTCTCGATGCGGCCTGGCCACAACTTCTCCGGGTCGCCTCTGCGGCACCGGCGACGAGGCGGCCCACCACCGGGGTGGGGAGGCACCGTCGCAGCGGAACCGCCCGTGCGTGGCGAACAGAGCAAAGGACACCAGCGGCTCCGGAGCCGCCAGCCTGTGAGCCAGCTCGGTCGCGGTTATGCCCTCGCCTGTCGAGAGGGCGTCGGCGATATCGTCCGCCAGCACGGGCTCAGTCTTGGCCGTCGAGGCCCTCGAAGTCGAGGTTCGTGCTGAGGTCCACGTCCAACCCGGCCACCGTGATCTCGGGCTGGTAGTTGGCGTCGAGCCGGCGCAGGTCCCACTCGTTGATCCAGGCCCGGACATACTGGCGCATGCGGTTGGACGGCAGCCGCTCGAGCCCGGGCACATCTGGAGGGCTCCAGCCATAAGCTTCGCTGTGGATCTGCTTGAGCTGGGCGTACGTGCGGTCCAGTTCCTCGCGTCCTGGAGGCTGGAGCTGGACCTGCTCCCTTTCGATGATCCGCATCCCGGTCTCGGCCTGGGCCGCCAGCAGCTCGTCCTCGGCGGTGCCTTTGGCGCGGAGCCGTTTGCCGATGAGCTCATTGTCGTTTTTGCCGACCAGTACCTGAGCCTCGAAGTCGTCGACCGTGGTGAGCACGGCGCAGAGGGGAGCTGCCGCGTCGTCGCGGTCGCCGCGCACCCAGCGCGCGATTTCGGCGTACGACTTGGCCCTTTGAAAAGACGTATAACGGCCGATCAGCTCGACCTCGTCCAATAGCACGACCCATCCCGCGTACCCGGCTGCCCGCGTCAACCGGGACACGAACCGGAAACGTTGCACAGACAGGTCGCGCTCCTTGATCGCGGCCAGCCGGTAGGTAGCTGCTGCCCCGGCCTCCTTGAGCCGCCGGCGGAGGTCGGCGACAGGCAGCGGGTCGCCCGCCCAAAACCGGATTATCCGGTCGCTGAGCTCTTCGTCGCCTCGGACGTAGTCATGCAGGAACAATGTCGCCGCGAAGCGGCTGTCCACGGGTGCGTCCTCCTGGTGCGCCCATCGGTAAAGGTCGGCATAACGGGGGGAGTCCTCGAGTACGCCCTCTGCGATCTCGTCAATGGCCGAGCCGGGCCGCCCCGGTACCTTGGCTTGTTCAATGGCGGCGCGGTAGACCTTGACCGGGTCGTGCAGCGGCGTCTCTTTGGATATCACCACCTTGGAGACCACGAACCGCTCCGACAATGCGACGTGGGCCAGGTGTTCGAGCACATGGCTCTTGCCGGTCCCAAAACCGCCCCCGACCAGCATCCCGCCCGGTGCGGGCGCCTCGGGAAGAGCACCGACGGCGCTCAACAACTGGCTGAACCGGTCCTCGACACCTTGTTGCATAGACCCCAGGACGCCCACCGCGTCACGGTTGGGGACACCTGCCCTCAGCGCCTCCAGGGCACGCCTTCGCTCCACGGAAAGCTCGCCTGTCATGCCGCCCCCACCCGGACGAGGGAGGAGAAGGGGTTGTCCCGGTTGACGTCGCGTACTTCGTCGAAGATCCGCAGCTTGAGCGCTTGGTAGGCGTCGAGGCCCCGAGGAATGTCAGATAGGAACGCCGGCGACCCCACGACCGCGATGATGCAATTGGCCATCTCGTCGGTGTTGTCCACCAGCTGACGCAGGACCTCGTAGGTATCCAGGAGGGAGGACTTCGTGTAGTAGTGGCCCTGGCGTTCCTCGGGGCTCGGTCGCCGGGCGAAGCCGAACCGGCGGATGTCGAGCACGACAGCGAGCCCGGCCCGGTCGTTGACCCCCAGCCAGTGAGCGAGTGAGAACAGCAGGTGGCGGGCATTATGACGACCGATGCGGCGGAATATCAAGGCGGATTTCAGCACCGAAATCTGACGGAGGTCCCCCCGCAGCCAGTCCAACACGGCGGCATGTTCGGCGTCTACCACCTGGCCGCTGCGGAGCTGGGCCTGGCACAGCCGCAGCATGGCCGTGCGGAACTCCTGGACCATGGCGTAATCCCGTTGCACCCTCTCTTGCAGCTGGCGGTCGACATCGCGCTTCAGTTCGCGCGGGTCGACCCGGTAATTAGCAGCGATGCCGTCCAGCGCTACCCGTCCGTCCGGCGACGGGTAACCAGCCGCCGCTAGGGCGGCGCGGGCGGCGACGGTAGCCAACGCGTCCCAGTCCACCTGGCGGGCTACAGCGAAGAAGACTTCCTCGAGCAAATGGACACGCGTCTCCGCCGCGTCGACCTGGGCCACCTGGAACCCGGCCCGTCCCGCCGTCTGGGCGAACTTTTCCATGAAGTCCTGGGCCAAATCGTCGTCAGGCGGTACGACGAATTTAAGCGCCGCCCCGCCTCCGTCCACGTACCCGTGCAGGTAGTCACGGTCCAGAAAGGCGACATAATCGTCGACGGGGATCACGGCGTTGGCCTCGTGAACGCCAGACCCGCGTAGATCTTTACCTGGCCGCTACGGGTCACGGTCCTGATCACGGCCCCGCTCCGGGTCATAGCGCTGGCCGGCAAGCTCATCCGGCGCCCGTCTTTGGTGTCGACCTGACCGCTCTGGTCGACCAGGTAGAGGTCACGGGCGAACTCCTGGCGGGTGTAGTCCCGGGCCGCTCCCGGCAGCAGGGTCAGGACGTTATGGACGTCGACCAGCCGGGCCGGCGCGCCGGGCCTCAAATGCTTGCTGGCAATCACTAGGTCGTAAGCCGCGGCCAGGGTCTCGATGAAGGCATCCGGCTTGAACTTGGGGGGCCGCTCCTGCAACGCGGCGAGGTAGCCGACGACCACCGACGGCCGCGTCCGCCGGTCCTTTTTCTTATCGATCAGAAGGGCAGCATCGGCGGCCGAGACTTGCACGACGACCGGGTAGCACAGGATGCGGTCGTCGGACTCGTACGCCTGCACACCAGCCTCCGCCGCGGCGGCGAGAAGTTCTTTGGCGTAATCGCCAGACGAAAACCATTCGCTCACGTCGAAGCGCCATCCCTGGCGGAGATCCTGGGCTGTCCCGCTTGCCTGATCGGCGAGCCCCACGGTGGCCTCCATGGCCTGTTGGAGCTCTCGGACCAGGCCAGAAGCGGCGGCAGCTTTGGCTCTTTTGGCCGCCTTCAGCGCTGCTCCCAGAGCCTTGATGGCCGAGTCAGCGTCGCGCTCGACGGACTGAAGCGCCCCCTCTAGCGTGGTGGGTTGACTTGGTCCAGTCATGGTGCGCCTCCGGTCGACATTTCGGGGAAATTGACGGCCTTTGTGGCGCTCTCGTCGTTCGCGCCCGCCCGGCCGGCGCCGCGCCGGACCTCGACGTCCATGTCGCCGGTCACCCTGAACCCCAGCATGAGCGTATCGTCGACCTGGGCGCCGGTAGCCAGGGCAACGGCACGGACGGGGCCTCGGGTCGGCTGGAGCGTGTCGTAGGCCAACGTCACTGGGCCCCATCGGCTGGAGAACGTCCGTCGCGTCAGCGGAGCCAAGCCGAGCCCCTCGACCAGAGCTACAGGCACGGCCGCCTCCGACCCCCGCAGCACGGCAGGGTCGACCCGCACCCACAGCCAAAATTCCTCAGGGTGCCCAGGGTCGTGCCTGGGTGAACACAATGGCTTTGCCTCAGGGGAACGGCCCGGCGCCTTCGTTGTCAGTTTTCTTGCCTCAACTGGGCGCGTTTGGTTTGGCCACCCGACCAGGCTCACAGCTCCTTCGGCGGAGCAGCTGAAGCGATGAGCTCGTAGCGCACTGGCCAGTACGGCCGGCTCCACCGCTCGCCCGCAGCTAGTTAGGTCGGCTGTAATCTGCTCTGCCGTCCGGGCCGCGCCATGGGCATCGAGGAGGCGCTCGACGACGTCGACCAGGGGACCGTCGATAGACACAACAACGTCGTGGACGACGGTTGCGGCACTGGCGTGGAGCCACGGGACGAGGTGGTCGACGCGTACACCGAGGTCGGCCAGCTCGGCCTCGAGATCGACCAGCCGGCGGACGCCGCCGTCGGCGGCGAGGCAGGCCGCCGTGCGCTCCATCAGCTGCTTGGGTTGAGTCGAGACCCAGCCCGGATGGCCCGGCACCGGCAAGTACGGGCCGGCCAACCAGGCCACCAGCTCAGCTTCCGGCGACCTCGCCGCTCCTAGCTTGGCCAGTTCTGTTACGACGTCGTCCATGGTGGTGGCGGCGCCGAGCCTGGTGCGAAGCGTGGACACGGCCCATGGCAACGGCGCGGGCGCGGTCCTGAGGGCGGCCCGGACACGCGATTCGGCCCGGCGGACAAGCTTGTTGACGTGACGGCGGGCGACGCCCTCCTGCCGGCCCAGGTCGTCGAAGGTACGCCCGTCGGGGTGTAGCGACCACGAAAGGAACAGCCGCTGGTCGCGCTCGCCGCCCGCGGCATGGACTAGCGCGGCGGCGGGCTTGGCCAGGTCCAGCGCCCACCGGGCGTGCTCTCGGAGGAGCCGCTCGGCAGCGACGCGCACCGGCTCCGGGGCACCAGCGCCCCGGTGCTCCAGCAATGCTTCCAAGATACGCGACGAATTACCTTCCCGCTCGTGCCGTAACAGCACGGACAATTCGTTCCCCCGTCGTGTGGCCCCACGCAGGCCAGCAGACGCCCCTCCACCCACATGGCCGACAATAGCGAGGTCCCGAGCATCTAAGGCGGATGCCCGGCGCTGCCCGCACCGGGCGCCAGAACCGGACCTTCACCGGGCCACGAGCGGCGCGGTTCGTTACTGGAGCACGAGCGAACCGATCCGCACATAGCTCCGTGGCACGAGTGTGGCATGCTGATGGCATGGCAAGAGTGCGCGTAAGCACCACAGTCGACAAGGAACTGCTCCAAAGCGCGCGACGCGTTTGCAACGGCAAACGAGACTCAGCCTTGATCGACGAGGCCTTGGAGGCCTTGCTCAGCCGGCACCGGGCCGCGGAAGTGGACGCCAGATATGCCGCCTACGACGAGCACCCCCTCGGTGAGCCCGATGAATGGGGAGACCTGGCGTCGTTCCGGGAGGCTGCGGCCGCTTCGTGAGCCCCCTTCATGGCGAGGTGTGGTGGTGCGAGTTGCCTGGCATCGGGCGCCGGCCCGTAGTCGTCCTGTCTCGGGATGCAGCCATCGCCCGGTTGCGACGGGCCGTGGTCGCGCCCTGCACCACGACGATCCGGGGCCTGCCGAGCGAAGTGGTCCTTGAGCCTGGTGAGGACCCGGTGCCCAGGCCCTGCGCGGTCAACCTGGACTCGGTCGAGAGTGTGGCAGTGGGTGCGTTGGTAGAGCGCCTAGGACGACTGGCAGATGTTCGTATGAGCGAGATTTGCACGGCTTTGGAGGTGGCGGTCGACTGCCGTGGCTAGGTCACGGATGGAGCCGAGAGCAGAAAAATCGAACGCCGTGTAGAAGAGGCGAGACCGGCGATCTCCAGCGCATCGCGCCCGGCTGCTCGCCGTATGCTTCAGAGGTGCCCGACCGACTTCGCCCCGGGGATGATGCCCCCGGCTTCACCCTGCAGGACCAGTCAGGCGACGAGGTGTCGCTGGCCACCTTCTTGGGGCGGCGGGTGCTGGTCTACTTCTACCCGAAGGCAGACACGCCCGGCTGCACGGCGCAGGCCTGCGCGCTAAGGGACGCCCTCCCTTCGCTGGGGACGACCGCCGTGATCGGCATCAGCCCGGACCCTCCCAAGCGCCAGGCCGCTTTCGACAGCAAGTACGGCCTCGGCTTCCCGCTCCTGGCCGACACCGACCACGCCGTGGCCGAGGCCTACGGCGTCTGGGTGCAGCGGAGCATGTACGGACGGTCCTACATGGGGATCGAACGATCGGCCTTCCTCGTAGGCGAGGACGGGAAGCTGGAAGAGGTCTGGTACAAAGTGGCGCCCAAGGCTACGGCGGAAAACCTGTTGGCGGCGCTGGCCGGCTAGCCACCCCCGGGAGCCCGTTGGGGCTGCAGTCCCGGCCGCCGCGCTGTCGTATGCGGCCAGACCTGCCGGGCCCTAAGCCGGCACCAGCACCAGGCAGCCGTTGTGGCCACCGAAACCGAAGGAGTTGGAGATTACTGGTCCCGCCTCCCAGTCCCGCGGGCTCTCCCGTCACTACGTCGAGCTGGAAGGCCGGGTCCACGTGGCGGGTACCGGTGGTCGGGGGGATCACGCCGTGCTGCATGCTGAGAGCAACCGCCACCGCCTCTATAGCCCCGGCGGCGGCCAGCGTGTGGCCGAGGACCCCTTTGACCGAGGTGACGGCCGGCCCGGGGGCGCCAAATACCTTGTAAATAGCTTCGGCTTCGGCCGCGTCGCCCGGTGGCGTGGAGGTGCCGTGGGCATTTACGTGGGTCACGTCGGCGGGGGAGAGCAGGGCGTCGGCCAGGGCCAGCTCCATGCAACGAGCGGCCCCACTGCCGTCAGGCGACGGCGCCGTTATGTGGTGCGCATCGGCTGTGCTGGCCGCGCCGGCGAGCTCAGCGTACAGGTGAGCGCCGCGCGCAATGGCCCGGGACCGCTCCTCGAGGACTATCACCCCGGCCCCTTCTCCTATGACGAAACCGTCACGCTCGATGTCAAAAGGCATGGACACGCCCGAGCGGGAAAGGGCCGTCATGTTGGCGAAACCGGCTATGCCGAGGTCGGACAAGGGGGCTTCCGTACCGCCCGTCAGCATCACGTCGCAGCGGCCGGTAGCGATAAGGCGCCCGGCGTTGGCAATGCTCTGGGCTCCGGCCGCGCAGGCCGTCACGGTAGCCTCACACGGGCCGCGGAGCCCATATCTCATGGAAATGTCGGCCGAAGCGCGATTGCACATGATCATCGGGACGAGGAAGGGGCTCACCCGGGCCGCCCCTTTTTCCAATAACACTTGATGTTGCTCGCAAATCGTGTCGAGGCCACCGACACCGGTCCCGATGACCGTCCCGGACCGGTCCGGGTCGCCCCGCAACGCTTCGATCCCACCGGCGCTATTTACCGCCTCGTCGGCCGCCGCCGCTGCCAACTGGACAAACCGGTCCGCCCGGCGGACTTCTTTCGGGCCGAACAGCGCGTCTTACGTCCAGCCCCGTCACGGGCCGCGACCTTCCTACCGGTGCCTCCCCGAACAGGCCCTGCCAGAAGGCCTCGACACCAATGCCACAGGACGAAACCACCCCGAGGCCGGTGACGACCACGCGCCGGCCGGGTACGGCCCCGGTCCCGTCCGGGGCGCCAGTTACTGCCAGCATCAGAGTTTCGAGGTCACCAGCTCGTAGGCCTGGCCCACGGTCTGGACGCCTTCTAGCTCCGACTCGGGGACATCGATACCGAAACGTTCTTCGAGGGCCATGACCAGCTCCACCAGGTCGAGGCTGTCGGCGTCGAGGTCATCGGCAAAACGCGCCTCGGGGACGATCTTTGCGGGCTCGACCTGCAGGACTTCGACGGCACACTGCTTGAAGGCATCGAACGACTCTTGAGTTCCTACCTGTTCTCCCATGCTTACCTCCATCTGCTCGCGATCAGGATTTTGCACACTCTAATGGGCGGGTCACCGCAGTCCCGGCCTTTGGCGCCTCGTCAGCGGGCCGGGCCTGCTCCCCAACGCCATACAGCCGATGCCCACGTCATGCCGGCGCCGAACCCAGCGAACAGGACGATGTCCCCCTCGGCGAGGCGCCCATGGTTGGCCGCGTCGGTGAGGGCGATCGGGATGGACGCTGAGGAAGTGTTACCCGTCCGCTCGATAACCGAAGCAACCCTGTCCGACATGCCGAGGCGCTCGGCCACGGCGTCCATAATCCGCATATTCGCCTGGTGCGGGACGAAAAGGGCGACGTCGCTGGGAGTCAGTTTGGCCCGTTCCAGGCTCTTGGTGGCTGAATCGACAGTAACCCTGACGGCCTTGCGGAACACCTCCTGGCCGCGCATAGCCATCCCGGGCCCGCCGTAATCCGAAAAGAAAAGGGGCTGCAACGACCCGTCCACCCCTATGTCCCAACCCAGCAGGGCCGGTTCGCCGGGGACCGCCTCCACGACGACTGCGCCGGCGCCGTCGCCGAACAGAAAGGCGTTAGTCCGGTCCGACCAGTTCGTGATCCGGGTCAATGTCTCCGAACCGATCAGGAGGACCCGCTCGGCCCCCGCCCCAATGAACCCGGCCGCCGTGACCAGACCGTACGTAAACCCGGCGCACGCCGCATTTACGTCCATCCCGCCCCCCTTGATACAAAGGGCGTTCGCCAGTGGCGACGAAGTGGCCGGCACCATCTGGTCAGGCGTCGTCGTGCACAGGATCAACAGGTCGATGTCTTTGCCGCTCAGGCCCGCCATTTCCAGGGCGCCGTTCCCGGCTTTGACCGCCAACTGCGCCGTCGTGCCCAAGCCACCCGGGGGCGATACCGCCGGTTTGGGGTTGACAAATGGGCCATCCGCCGCCCGCCGCTGCCTGATCCCTGTGCGCTCAACGATCCATTCCTCGCTGGTATCGAACAGCGTCATGATGTCCTGGTTGGTAACCACGGTGCGCGGCAAAGCGCTCGCCCACCCCGTGATCGAACAGCCGTGCGCAGAGGTCATCATCGGGCCCGCAGCCAGGCGATGGGTTGGCCGGGCTGGACGCGCTCGCCCGGGTGGGCCAGCACCCCCATGAGGTCCCCGGCAAACGGGCTTCTCACCTCGGTGCCAGACACGAAGCCCACTAGGTCGCCGATCTCGATGGGCGTCCCGCTATCGGGCAGGGCGGCAGCGGCGACGGGTGCGCCCCCAACAGCGGCCCCGGGAGAGCCAGAAGGCAGCTCGAATATCCCGGCACACGGGCTAATGACGAGCCGCTCGGAAACGTACAACTTCTCTCCCTGGTGGCCGTCGAGGCCCGTGAGGGAGGTTGCGCCCGTGAGCGTGGCGACCAGGATGTCAAGGTCATCCGGCACACTGATGGCGAGCGTGGTGGCCTCGGGCAGGGTGGACTTGACCATGGCGGAGAGGTCGCCCCCGGGGCCGAGCTCGCAGAACAGGTTGTCGCCGTCCCACTCGCCCGCCCGCATGACCGCGGCGAGCGACTGGGCGCTCTGGCGCCAGCGCACCGGGCTGCGCAGCTGGGCGGACAGGAGCGTGCGCCATTCCGCCACCTCGGTGTGGGGGAGGGCGTCCACGTTGGCTACTACCGGCACCGCCAGGGGGAAAAACGTCGTGGTTTCAAGCGCTTTTCGCAGCCGAGGCTGGGCCGGGGCCATCAGCGGCGTATGGAACGCCCCGCTCACGGCCACTTCCTTCACGCGCGGTGGCGCCGAGCTCTCTGGCGATGTCGACGGCCCGGTAGGCCTCGGCTGGCCGGCCGGCAATGACACATTCACCCGGAGCGTTGGAGTTGGCCAGCCAGACGTCCCCGTCGGCCCGCCGGCAGGCGATGCGGGCCAGTTCGTCGTCTATGCCGGCCAGCGCCAGCATGATGCCCGGGTTCTCATCTGCCGCCTCTTGCATGGCCTCGCCCCGTTCGGCGACCAAACGGACGGCGTCTTCGAAGCCGACGGCGCCCGCGGCCACGAGGGCTGTGTACTCGCCCAGGCTGTGGCCGGCGCAGGCGGTCGGCTCGATCCCGAGCCGCTCGATGGCATCGAGGAGGACCAACCCCATAACGAACGTGGCCAACTGGGCGTTGCGGGTCTCTCCAAGCTCTTCCGTCCCCGCGTCGAGCAGGAGGCTTTCGATGTCCCGGCCGGCGACGTCGGAGGCATCCTGGACGACGTCCCAGGAGGGATGGTCAAGCCAGGGCCGCCCCATCTCTGGTCGTTGAAATCCTTGCCCCGGGAAAATGAACGCTGGCAACCCTCTCGGCCCTCCTTCGGTCCCAAAACATTCTGACCTACTTGGGCCGGCGAAAGTAACAACACGGTGAACTGCGGGCCCGGGGCCTTACCGGGCCCAGGGTCAGTCTCGGGTGACCGACCACGGTGAGTAGTTTCGACCGGCCAGTGGCGGGGATGGTTCTTGGCCCCCATTGACCCCGCGTCGGCAGCGCCCGAAGGGCGAGCTCGAAGTTCCGGTTCGAAGTTCCGGCCCGAAGATCCGGCCCGAGATCCGGCGCCCACGCGGCCCCGTTGCCCCCGGCCGTCCGGGTGTCCGCATGGTTCCGCCCGTCGACGTCTCCCGCCCGCTCCCGCCGGCTCTTCCCGAGCGGTCCCCTGCAGGCGCCCGGCCCGGTGGGCTCCAGCACTTTAGAGCCGGGCGCAGGTTCTCGCCGGCGGCGCCGGGGTGGCCGCTCTGGCGCCGGGACCGTCCGTAGGCGATCGGTGTCTCCGCCTCCGCCGCTGTCATCAGCATCACCTACGTGACCGCGGTAGCCGGCCACTCCTTCTCGTTCCACGTGACCACGTCTGGCTTCCCCTTCCCGGCCCGGCCCGGCCCGGCTCGGCCCCTCGGCCTTACCGGGCCGTCTTCGCCGGGCGCGATATGCGCACGGAGGGGCTACGGTCTCGAGCCGGCCGACGACGGCGGTTGGCCCTAACTGCCTGCTGGTCACCGTCCGGAATAAGACCGGTTCGGTCCGACAGGTCCTGAAGGTCAAGGTGACATAAGAGCATATTTGGGCCTCGAGCCCGGCTGGACGTCGATCGGCCACCGCCCGGGGCTTCGTCCGACGTCGTCCGATACGTTTATCCTGTTTATCCCCGCGCCGTGTCCATTTTTATCCGAATTCCGGGTAA
Organism: uncultured Acidimicrobiaceae bacterium; assembly: GCA_963750465.1. GTDB lineage: Bacteria > Actinomycetota > Acidimicrobiia > Acidimicrobiales > Palsa-688 > Fen-671. The sequence goes on along the minus strand of CAVVRE010000026.1, from coordinate 19,907 downwards.
AAGTAGGTATCGGCGGCCAGCCGGCGGATAAAAATGGACAAGACGAAGCCGTTCGAGTGCCCGCCAGATCCATTTTTATACGGTTTGATGACACGGCCAGGTCTCGAGGAGCCGTATTGAGTGGCTGGGGCCGGCGGCGGCATCGACCCGGCTACCGTTCCGCCGAACGCGACCTCCGGCTGGAACCGCAAGACGCTCGCCGCGATGAACCGGGGCTCTATTCGGAGTCATAAACAGGGTCATGACAATGGGGGCGAACCCTCCGGGCTTAACGCAGCAGGCGCTGCTCGAGCAGGCTCGGCGAGGCGACGAACGCGCGTACCGGGACCTGGTGGAGGTTCACCGCGCCGAGCTCCACGCCCACTGCTACCGCATGCTGGCCTCTGTCCAGGACGCCGAGGACGCCGTCCAGGAGGCTCTGGTACGAGCTTGGCGGGGGCTGCCGAATTTCGAAGGGCGCAGCAGCGTCCGCACCTGGCTGTTCCGTATCGCCACCAACACCGCCCTATCCGCCGCTCAACGCCGCTCCCGGCGCGAGCTCCCGACTGGGCATGGCCCGCCCGCCTTGCCGGGGCAGAACTCAGGCGCACCTTTGGCCGAGACCATGTGGCTCGAGCCGTACCCGGACCAGTTCTTTCAGGTGGCCGACGGCCGAAGCTCTCCGGAAGCCCGCTACGAGCTACGGGAGAGCGTCGAGCTCGCCTTTGTGGCCGCCTTGCAGGATCTCCCGGCCCAGCAGCGCGCCGTTCTAGTCCTCCGCGAGGTGATGGGGTTCGGAGCGGCAGAAGTCGCTGAGTTCCTCGGCACGACGGTGGCCGCGGTGAACAGCGCCCTTCAGCGGGCCCGGGCCAAGCTGGACCAGCTTCTTCCGGCCCGAAGCCAACAGACCGAACTGCGGTCACTGGGAGCTCCGAAAGCCCGCCGTCTCGCCGAGCGGTATTGCCACGCGCTCGAGACGGCGGATATTGAACGGCTCCTGGAGATGCTGGTAGAGGAGGCCACCTGGTCGATGCCGCCGCTCCCGACCTGGTACCGGGGCCGCGAGGCGATCGAGGCGTTCGTCAGCCGCGAAGTCTTCAGCGGGCCGTGGCGCCATTTCGTAAGCCAGGCCAACGGCCAGCTGGCGGTCGGCTGCTACACGCTCGACGACGAGCAGCGTTGCTTCGTGGCCTCGACCCTCGACGTGCTCACCCTTGAGGGTGGCCGCATCGCCCAGGTGACGGCGTTCATCACGTCTGAACTGCTGCAGAATCTCAGGCCAACGCGACGACCGGTTCGTCGGCGCTGAAGCCTTCCCTCGCTTCGGTCTACCTGCGCGACTCGACCCCGAAGATTTTCCAGCCGGCGCGATGAGCTGGCGGCACTGACCGGATCAGTACCTCGTAGAGAACCCAAACAGCGGGCCGCGGCTCGCTGGGGACTACAAGGAGAGTGCGATGTCGGTTGTTGAGTACAGCACCAAGCGGGCCCATGGCCAACGCCGCCGACTGATGTCGGGCATGCTCGTTCGGCTTGGAGCGCCAGCACCTGCATCCCGGGGCTCCGCGGGAGAAAAGGCTTTTGGCCAAGAGCCACACGTCGGGGCAGTTCCCCCCGTCAAGAGCAGGTTGTACCGAGGTTTGTGGTCGCGGTTCCACGCTCAGCGGCTCCTGAAGGGACCGGCGGGCCGGGGACCGGCCTACCAGTCGGTGGAAGATGACTACCAGCGGCTCTCAAGAGGGGTGCACGAACGAGCCGCTGTCTGGCAGCGATGACCGGGATTGGTACCTGCGTCGAAAACCACGGCGGCAAACCTGTGCCGGGATGGCGGCGGGTACAGGTGCTGGCGGCGCGCGCCTGCTGTGACTTTTGACAAACACCCGAGCACTTCCAGTCCTGCGCCAACGCCGACTGTCCGGGAAGCTGCAATAGAAATGACCACTCTCCGAAATAGGCAACCGCTCTGGCGCGATGTAGGCACCGCCACCGATGCGTCGGCTCGGCTGGCGCTCGTACTTCGGGCCTGGAGCGTCGACCGGGGTGCTACGGTCGTCGCCACGGGCAACCATTAGCTGGCTGCCAAGAAAGAGGGTAGCCATGCACGTTCGTGATTCCCTTTACATCGATGGAGCGTGGGTTTCCCCATCGGGGCCCGAGACGCTCGAGGTCATCGACTCGACCACCGAGGAGGTGTTCGCGACCATCCCGGCAGGGACGCCGGCCGACATCGACCGAGCGGTTCAGGCGGCCCATCGCGCTTTCCCGGGCTGGGCGGCGACGCCGGCCAAGGACCGCGGCGCTTTCCTTCAGAGGATCGCCGAGGGGCTCCAGGCCCGCGCCGGCGAGATCGCCGACGTGATCAGCCACGAAGTGGGGATGCCGCGAAATCTCACCGAAATGTTCCAGGTCGGACTGCCCACCGGCGAGTTCGGGGACAATGCGGCCAGGGCGGCGTCGTATGTCTGGCAGGAGGAGATCGGCAACTCGCTAATCATCAAAGAGCCAACGGGTGTCGTCGGCGCCATCACTCCGTGGAATTTCCCCTTGTACCAGGTTGCGCTCAAGGTCGCACCGGCCCTGGCCACGGGATGCACGGTCGTCTTGAAGCCGAGCGAAGTGGCCCCGATCAACGCCTTCATCCTGGCCGAGATCATCCACGAGGCGGGACTGCCAAGGGGTGTCTTCAACCTCGTCTCCGGGCTCGGGCCGGTGGTCGGCGAAGCGATCGCCACCCACCCGCTGGTGGACAAGGTCTCGTTCACCGGTTCGACGCGGGCCGGCAAGCGGGTCATGGAGCTATGCGCGCAGACGATCAAGCGCGTCTCACTCGAGATGGGCGGGAAATCGGCGAACATCATCTTGGAGGACGCCGACCTGGCCACCGCTGTACCGGCCGGCGTGTCCGGCTGCTACCTGAACTCGGGCCAAACGTGCTCGGCGCCGACGCGCATGCTGGTGCCACGTTCGAAGTTGGCGGAGGTCGAGCAGCTGGCCGCAGCCGCGGCCGAAGGATTTGCCCCCGGCGATCCGTTCGCCGCCGGGACAGGGCTCGGGCCGCTCGTCTCAGCCGTCCAGCGCGACAGGGTCAGGGACTACATCAACAAGGGCGTCCAGGAAGGAGCGACACTGCTAACTGGTGGCCCGGACGCCCCCGACGGTCTCGAGGTGGGTTTCTTCATCCAGCCGACGGTCTTCTCGAACGTGTCCAATGACATGACCATCGCTCGGGAGGAGATATTCGGGCCCGTACTCTCGATCATCCCCTTCGACTCCGAGGAAGAGGCGGTCGAGATCGCCAACGACACCGATTACGGCCTGTCCGGTAGCGTTTGGGCCGGCACGCAGGAACACGCCATCGAGATCGCTCAGAGACTCCGCACCGGCCAGGTTGACGTAAATGGGGGTGCCTTCAATCCTTTTGCGCCCTTCGGCGGCTACAAGAAGTCAGGTATCGGTCGCGAACGAGGCGCCTTTGGCTTCGAGGACTTCCTTGAGGTGAAGTCGATTCAGCGCTGACTGCACTCGCGTTACCACGCGCCGGGATGTCCAGTGTGCCTACGCGTCGCTGATTTCAGCGCCGTATTTGGTCCTACCCGGAGCGCTTCGTCCGCATTCGCTTGAAACCGCAGCCGTTAGATAGGTGTGCGCCCGGCTCGGCCGCACAAAGACTTCTCTGGCGGAGAGCCAGACGCAGAATAGCTGCTCTCCGCCTCGGTGATCTGGGCGCCTACTGGGCTCGAAATTCAGCGCGCAAATGGGGGCGTCACTGTCGCTATGGCGTGGAGCCCATGTAGCGGTTTCGTTTTGGTCGGCCCAAGATGGACCGTTTGTCGTGGGCACGAATGGGACCATCTAGCATCTCCGTGTGCCCTCTGATGTGGTGCTAAAGGTCATGAACGGCATCCACCGCCTGGTGCTCCGGGTCACGGGTAACCGAGTCGGGTGGTCGGCGTACGGGATGCCGGTGATCGAACTGACAACCACGGGGCGGCGCAGCGGTCAACTCCGGACCACCATGCTGACGTCGCCCTACCAGGAGGGCTCGACGATCATCATCGTGGCGTCGCGGGGAGGCGACGACCGCCATCCAGCCTGGTTCCTCAACCTACGTGACCAGCCCAATGTCGAGGTGTCGTTGGGTGGTCGGCCGGCGCAGCGAATGCGGGCCGAGATCGCCGGCCCGGACGAGCGGGCCCGGTTGTGGCCGCTCGTCACCGCCGACCACCGCAACTACGCCGGCTACCAGAGAAAGACCAAGCGAGAGATCCCGCTGGTACTCCTTCGCCCGATCGACGACTGACCGGCACCCAGACGTTCGCACCCTTCGGATCTCGGCTTGTCCGCCCGCACGTGCACGGGTTTATTTGCACGTGGTCCGTACAGACCCTGCGGTCGCCTCGGCCATTTTCGCGGGAGCCAACTATTCGGCGCTCAGGTCGGCTGCGAAAAGGGAGCCAGCGAGGCTGTCAAATACAGAATATTTACGTTCTGGCTCGTTAATGACTGAAGGCGTATTCTGGCGCGGGAACCCATGCGTGGCGGCGTGCGCATTACCGCCGATACGGTCGCCTTCCAACTTGGTGCGTAGAAAACGGCGCCCCACGCAGTTCAGCAATTTAGGCGCTCTAGCTATGGATCTGTAAGCGGCGCCAATTCAGGCCCAACTCCTGACGGGGGAGCCATGCTAATCCCGACGCTCGCGGCACGGAACCGGACCGCCGGGCCGGCAGATGTGGGAGACTGAGACGTACGGGTTTCGAATCCGACGCTCGCTCTCACAACAGAAATAGAGGCCACACGATGGCTATGGGTCAGACACTCCAGTTCTCAGGTGCCAGCATCGACAAATACGACGACGTGCAAGACGCACTCGGATGGCACGATGAAACCGGCGCCCCCGAAGGTCTGCTCGCACACGCCGCAGGAGCGACGGAGAATGGCTTCTGCGTCGTGGAATGGTGGAAGGCAGAGAGCGATTGGGACAAGTTCTTCTCAGAGAGGCTTATGCCGGCCTTCGAGAAGGTCGGTGACATTCCTCAGCCTCAGGTAACGCGTTTCGACGTGCACTCGACGTACACCGCCTCCTGACTACACACGGCCGAACGCTAAGCCGGACGACGTCGATTGTGGACGCCTTTAATTTGGACTGACCGTAGCACTGCAATCCGCCTGGCGAGTGGCTCGGCGGCGCGGTCACCCTCCTGGACCGGATGGGCGTACATGCAGAGGTGACGGCCGGATCGGCAAGCCCGAGCCGGCCGTACGTCCACGCCGGCGCGGATATCAGTCCCGTCGGTGATAACTGCCTCAAGTCGTTGCCACGCTCCGCCGGCGGCGCCACGATGGTCGGCACGGCCGGCCGCTTGGTCGCCTTGTCGTAGTATCGGAGCTCGTAATGACCCGCCGAACACTCCCTTGTCGATCCGGGGCCTTCCTTCCGGTTGCGGCCCAGCGGTGGCGTGGCTACCTCGTCGCGGCTGCGAGTGCTCCGTGAGAGTTACTGGCGAAAGGGCCAAGGTTGGCGGCTTTCAGGAGGGTAACCGAGGGCAAAACCCCAGCTAGGGCGCGTGGTGGAATGGCAGACACGATGGACTCAAAATGGGCTCTGACTGGGGGAGCCACCGTAACTACGGGGAAGTAACCGGAACTTTTCGCAGGTCAGATGGGCTGGGCTCTCGAGCAAACGGAACCAGGCGGAAGGGGAATCGCCCCGAGTTCTAGGGCAAGAACTAGGGCAAGGTGCGGCAACCCACGGAAGGGTGCGGGCCAGCGCTAGCAATGGCGGCCTGCTGCAACCAACGAAGGCGAGAGTTGCCCGCCTTCGTGGACACGCGGTCCCGTAGCTAACTTCGTGCAAGTTGAGACAATGCCCTATGGCCGCCTTCCACGTCACCGGCAAGCCCGGGTCGGGGAACTCGGCTGTTGCCCGGCGAACTCGCCCCTCGCGGCTTCACCGCTGTAGACGGGGACTGCGACCCGGAGCCGTCCCACTGGCAGGACGCTATGGGGGCTGCCGGGTCAAACGGCTCGATGGGCCTGAAGTCTGGGCCAAGGCTGGCCGCGACCTCTGAGTGTGGCACCCGTCCAGGCTGGCTTCGCTATCGGCCGGTGCAAGTGAAGCATCCGGGCCGACCCTTTCTCAGCTGGCGTGGGCACCAAAGTGCCGACTTTGCAGGTTTCACACCAGGTCATCCGCTCAACACCAGTGTGCCGCAGCGGTTCGTACTGCTCTGGTCCACGGCCACTAGTGACCCCGACACGTTTGTCACTTTCATCGGCCCGTGGGGTTAGGACTTGAGGATTACCCGGATTGGGGCAACCGGAATACTTTCGTTCGCTGGCGGAACCAGCGGGCGGGGGTTCTCTTTGGCCACGGGCGATACGACGGTCGTCATCGGCCCTAACGGGTCTGGTAAGTCGAACCTTGTCAGCATTGTTCACCTGGTTGCCGGCGTTGTCGCTGCCGAGAGCGAGCGCGTGGTACCAGTGAGGCCCGTGCTGGATCGTGGAGCCACCAGGCTCGACGAAGCAGGTATCCGGCTACGCCACCGCGGGTTCCCAGAGGGCGAGGGTGTCGAAGTCCGCCTAGGCCTGGAGCTCACGACGCCAGCGGAGCACGAGCTGGTCATGAGCTTCTTGCGCGCCGCGCTCGTGAGGCAACTCACAACGAACAACCCCGACAGGAGGGCCGAGGACTACTGGCCACTGGTGGACCAGATCCCGGACAGAGCGTTCGACCCGTTCTTCGCGGGCGGGCTTGTCGTCTCTCACACAAGTATCGCTGGAACCTACTGGCGTGCCCGCTTCGACGTGAACGACCCTGTCGATGGTTGCGACTTGTCTGGGACCTTTGGATGAACTCGGGACAGCTCGTCCGAGCCGACGCGACCGAGGCGCGACCGCTGCCCGACCTGTGGACGAAGCTCGGCCTAGCCAGTCCTATGGGTCAGACGACGGCTAACGGGCCGGAGGAACTGCCGGACATGGAAAGCTTCAGCGTCGCTCTATTGGCGGCCGACCTGACGGAAACTGGCCGACCGTCATCGTCCTGCCCGGCCTCCGGCCCGAGCAGCTGGCGCCAGCCGTCCGACGTTTCCTGACACTGTTGTTACCGGCGTCGCTATTTGGTGATCAATCGGCAGCGCTCCGTGATAATTGATTGGCAGGGTTCTTTGGCCAGCCGTGCCACCTCGTTGGCCCCAGCTCCTCGGCGGTCTCTCGCCTCGAACGTGGCGTCCTACCCTGGCTCGCTGCCACGCTCGGTGGTTGCCGACTAGGGACGCTGACTCGGCGCGACTGAGCGGTACGGGGCGATATCGCATGGCTCGATTGGTCCTAGTGCCTTGGTGCCGGTCCGAACTGCACACTCGATCGACGCTTGGGAAAGTACGCAGCGACACCACCGTCGGGCTTCGGGTGCCCCACCTATCCGGCGTTGGGTGGCAGTGTGGCCTCGCGATTTAGGGATACCGAAGTCGAGCGTTTGGGGCGAGGCAGCGTCAACCGGCGCTCGGATCTCTAGCGCTGACCCGATGTTGGAGTTGTTGGCATTGCGGGGGTCGGCCATGATTCGGTCGTGACCACTGAGCGCCCCGAGGCAGCGCCGCTGCACCGCCAGGTCCAGTACCTCGATGAAGCGTTGAAGCAGAACGCGGTCGCTCAGGCAGCTCTCGCTGTGAGCGTTGACCCGGTTCTTCCGGGGTGGCACCTGGGAGCAGGCGGGGGTCGGGCAGACCGTTTGGAACCTCCGGCACGGATTCGGAGCCGGCTGAAGGGATCAAGGACTTCGATCTTGGTCTACTTCGGCCCAGCGGATCTGAGTGTCGATGCCGAGAGCGAAATCGAAGAGGAAGTGGCCTGTGAGCTTAAGGTCTCCCTATCCCATAGAACAAGAGCCTGGCCATTGAGTCTCGGGAGTCGCGCGGCGACGCCGAGGCAGGTCCCTGTGAAGAAATCGAAGGCAATAACGTGATCCTGCCCGACGCAATAGAGACGTCCGTCGGATCCGAACCGCAGTCCGCGCGGCCTCGCGAAACCGATGGCGGGGTCAGGCGCAAGCACGCGGGCCAACGCCCCGGTAGAGCGGTCGTATTCGCGGACGCTGGAAGTCGCGTGCTGTGCTCCGAAGGGCCACTCGCTGCTGACCACGATATTGCCGTTGGGAGCGAGGACAAGATCGAGGGGGCTCAGCTCAGGGTCGTCGACGAGATGGGGCGTGCGCAGGGCTCCTCCGTGGTTGAACACGGCGATCGTGTTCTCGCCCTCACCTGAGGGACCCACGCCTGAGGCCAGATAGAGATCACCGTCGGGTCCGAAGCCGAAACCCCGAGGAAAGGGAACGCGTCGGGCCCTTTTGGCGGTGCTGCCATTGCGACGATTATCCCACGCCGCTCGCTGCAACCGGGTTGAGCAGCGATTTTATCGAACCGTTCAAGACGTAGACGGCTCCACCTCGACGGACCATAACCGGGAACGTTTCGGGAAGAGTGCTCTCTTACGTTTGCCCAATGAACCAAAACCCAACGAGAGGCGTCCTCGGCCTCGTCCTCCTTGGGGTGCTCGTCCACGGCGTCGTACCGGTCGGCGTCAAGCATGAGCGTAACGAGCCCGCCCAGATCGCCTTCGATGTCCCGAGAGCCTGGGTCCTCGATAACGAACAGACGCTCTTCCAGGTGGGTTTCATCGTCCCCCCGATGCCTTTATATGCTCTCGTCGCGTCGCCGACCAAAACACCGGCCTCGGTAGCACTGAACGCCTCAGCGGTGCCATGGCTTTTTGTCACAGTGGAAACAGACGGCGACTTGTTGCCGGCCCCGCAGCTCTACAAGCTGGCGCCCGAGTACCTGGAGAGCCTGGCCAGCGAATCTGGCAACCCGGTCTCCGCCGTAGACAGCCTTGTGCCGCACCACCCGGTGCAACAGGGTGGCTTGAACGGCTCGGCTGCCGCGCTGATGGTCGTTTCTCCAATGGGGAACACCAGCTTCGACGAACTGGCCTACGAAAAGGGCAATAAGATATGGATGGTCATCGCCGGTTGCTCATCAGCTTGCTATGAGCAAAATCTCGGCTCGATCATACGGATCGTGGCCAGTGTCCGGGTTGGGTCGTCCGCTTAGGACCCGTTCACCACCGGTTATCCGGGGATGAATTTCTGGGGACGGTGGCGCCTCCAGAAAACAAAGGCGTGGCAGCCTACGTCGAGCATGTCGGCCACCGCCTACGCCCAATCTGGGGACAGTTTTTCACCCCAACTACGTCGGCCACGGACGCTGACGTCACGGCCTTGTCCGAGTAAGTGCAACCAGCCCGCGGGGGTGACCAGTCGTAATTGGGTGCGGTTGTCAAGCCCGACCTTGCTTGACAACGGCATCGAGCGGACCGGGCATGACCCCGGACAGCCTGACGAACCGTCCTGCACGAACGTCTCGGTGAGTGGTTTCGTCGCCGGCCCGTTTTCTTATGTGGCGGGCTCGCCCGCTACCGAATAAAAACTGGAGAGGGTCTGGACTCCGGTGGCACCACGCTAATCAGGCATAACCAAGTTCGCACGCCAGCCGGAGTGCCTCGTTGAGGGCGACTGCTGCCGCGGTGCCGTCCGCCCGGTCCCCAGCCACCATCGCGCTTTGCAGAACTGACTCCAGTTCGTCGGGGAGCCGCACCTGGTCTGGCCGGAGCATTTCCTCAATTGCCTCGAGCGCCGCAGCAACATCGCCCGAAGCCAGGGACACAGAAATTAGGGGCCAAAAGCACAGGCCTTTGTAGAAATACACAAACCTCGATTCTTGCCACAGCTCGAGTACTTGCCTGGCCAGGAAGGCGGCGTCCTCGCCACGACCCTCTTTCCACGCCACCCACGCCGGCGCCGCATGGAGCGCAAAGTTGGTCCCAGGGTAGAACCGCCCCTCAACCGCGGCCGCCGTCTTTTGAGACAGGGCCCGGACAGACTCGAGGTCGTGGCGCCGGACTCCGACCAGTACCAAATTACCTTGGCACCACACCTGGCAGTAGCGGTCATCCGTGCGTTCGGCTAGGGCGAGAGCCGCCTCCAGCTTTTCTTGCGCTTCGTCGAGGTCGCCGTGCCAGAGCAAGTAGACACCTAGATTGCCGAGTGCGTAGGCGAAGTTGTACTCGCCGGCCACCAGCGGAGTCATGCGCGCCCCCGCACGCGCGCTGGCCAGAATTTCAGCATCGATACGAAAACGCGCTCTGCGGGCCAAATAAGCTGCAAACTGAAACTCGAACACGGCCCGCCAGGGCCGGGCCCAGGTCACCTCTGCTCGACGGCCGGCGGATCCGTATGATTCGGCCACGGGCCGCGCTCTCTCCAACACCTCGACCGCCTGGTCCAGCCGGTTGGTCCAGTTGTACATGTTGGCCCGGCCGTCCACCTGCACCTCGAGCCACACGTCGACCCATTCTGTCGCGGCATCGTCGGGGAAATCGCCCAGAAGCTCGTCGGCGGCGTCAAATGCAGCCTCGGCGGCCTGATAATTGACGGTCTCAGCCTCTACCCGCCCTAATCGGGCCTGCAAACGGGCGGCCTGCAGTCGCCTCGCTGGAACCACTAGTTCCAGGGCTTCGTGGAGCGTCCGTCGGGCCTCATCAAAGCGGCCGCAGCGCCACAGGACCTCGGACAGGGCCTCACGAAGGTTTACCGCTGTTTGGGGCAGCGTCAAGCCCGCCGGGGACCGGTCCACGATTTCGACGGCACGCCCGTAAGAGGAAATGGCTTCGTCGACACCAAATCGAGCAAACGCGTGTGCACCCGCCAATTCGAAGTAGTGCACGGCTCGCTCGGTCTCCCCCGCTTCGGCAAAGTGGTGGGCCAATACCGCCGCCACTTCGTCGAGCCGGTCACCCGAGGCTATCTCCAGCCCCCATGCCGCACGAGCGTGGAGACGCCGTCTGTCGGCGCTGAGCACGCCCCGGTGGGTCGCCTCCTGGATGAGCGCGTGCCGGAACCGGAACGCGGGCTCGGGCACCTCGCGGGCCAAGGAAAGCAAGCGGGCATCGCATAGTTCCCGGACCGCAGCCGGCAGTTCGTCACCGAGGTCGCTCACAGCCTCCAGCGCCGCCCATGAAAACTCGGGGCCAAGCACCGAGGCGGCGGTTATGGCTTCCCGACAAGGCACGGACAGTCGGTCGACCCGGGCCCGGATCAGCCTTTCCAGTGCTTGCGGGACGTCACTCGTGGGGGTGCCGGTAAGTGACCAGGAGTCGCCGTGCTTGACCAGGGCACCCCTCTCGACCAGCGATGAGAACCTCACTTCCAGGAACAGCGGGTTGCCGTCCACATGGGTGCGCATGGCCTGTACGACCCCGGGGCCAGCCTCCCCATGAAGAATGGACTCGGCCAGTTCCTGCTCGAAACGCTCAGTCAGCGGAGCTAACTCGACCCTTCGAAAAGGGCTGGGAGCCTGTGCGAGCGCCGACTCTAAAGCCGGGACGCCGGCGTCGGGTTCAGGGCGCCTGGTGGCCAGCAACAAGAGGGGCGAGCGGTTGGCCAGCGCGGCCAACTCTTCGGTCAGGCGGAGGGATGTGGGGTCAGCCCAATGCAGGTCCTCGAGCGCCAGCACCGTCGGTCCTTTGGTGGTCAACTGGGCGACCAGGCCGTTAACGGATGCGAAGGTGGCGCGTTGTAGGCCTTCGGGACTGAGCCGGGTGATACGAGGATCTCCTGAAAAGCCCCGCAGGCCCAACAGGTGGCCCAAAAAAGCGAGATGGTCGGGCTGGCCGGGGAAGACCGCTTTGACCGCCCGCTCGAGGGCGGGCCGTACGACCTCCTCCCCCTCCTCGGGAGAAACGCCGATCCAGGCCGAGAGAAGCTGACGGTAAAGACCGTAGGGCGTCGATGACGCGTAGGAGGCGCACCGCCCCTCGAGCCAGAGGGGGAGCCGACCTGTGCTGGCGCCGACCCAGGCCATGAAACGCTTACGGCATTCTTGCACCAAGCGCGTTTTTCCTAGCCCCGGTTCCCCAACCAGGAAAAGGACCGAGCCAGCGCCCGACATTGCTTCGCGGAGAGCTTTGTCGATGAGCGACAGCTCCACTGGGCGGCCGACCAGGCGGGCAAAGCGCGCTGGCCCGCGTTCGCCCCAGGTGCCAGCGCGCCGGACCTTCGGACGGTCCAGGTAGACGGCCTTTAGAGGCTTGCCCCCGCCCTTGACGGGGACCTCCTCGGTCGGCCCCCACTCGAATACGCCAGCAGTAGCCTCCGTTGTGACCGGGCCCACCAGGACCGAGCCGGGCTTGGTGGCCGACTGGAGGGTGGCGGCTGTCTCAACCACTTCCCCGGCAGCTCCGTAGCCCGTCCCGGCCCCGGACCAGAGCGGCCCCACGACAGCCCCGCCGGTTTCGATCCCAATCCGGAGCGATAGCAGGGTGCTCTCGGCCCCGTCCCCTGCCACAACGATCGCCGATTGCATCCGGAACCCGGCCCTCACCGCACGTTCGGGGTCGTCTTCGTGGGCCTCAGGAGCACCGAATATGGCGGCCAGCCCGGCGCCCGAAACTGAAATTACTGTTCCCCCGAGGCCCTCAATTTCAGCTATGGCACCGGCCAGCGCGCTGCCGACGACGCGTCTAACGTCTTCGGGGTCCTGACCATGTGGTGATGCTGAGACCCTGGACAACTCGGCGAACAGGACGCTGATCGGCCTCCGCTCCTCCTTCCCGGCGTGGCCCATGACAGAGTGACCGACGGGACCGGGGACGGCGCCGGTGAGCCCGGGCCCAGAAGTGGCGCCGATTACCTCACCGATCGCCCGCCTGGCCTCATCGAGTGCGGGCGAAATCGCCAACCCCAGGGCTTCGAGGGCGGTGCGGCAGCGATGGAAGGTACCGGCGGCCAACTGCCGCTGCCCTTTGGCCGAATAGACCCTTACCAACGAAGCGGCGGCCTCTTCCGACGCCGGGTCGTGGGCCAAGCAGCTTTCCCAGGCATCGATGACTGCCTGTGGTTGCGACCGCCCGAACCCCGGCCCGGTCTCGGGCCAGTTCCAGGCGGGCTCGTTGACGCCGTAGTTCCAGCGATTGGCGCGGCACCATGGCCCACTCCGCGTAGGGTTCATCGTCTAGCAAGGGTCCTTCCTGTTTCAATGCCGCCGACAATGCCGCGTCTCGTTGCTCGCCCGGCTCCATACCCAAAGCGGAGCGGAGGTCGGCCTCGTGGCTCACCAGGTCTATGTCGAGCGAGATCTCTTCCGATAGCCAGATAAACCTCCGGTCTGCCCGCAACAGGCCCGACGCCGGCGCACCCAGGGGCGCCAACGCTTCCTTGGACATCGATACAGCTTTCCTGAGGGCATTGGAGGACGCCTCCGGTTCGAGGTTGGCGAACAACATCTCCCGCACCACGTCCCGGGCCACCCTGTGGTCAGGAGAGACCATCAGGATCTCGCACAGGCGTCTGGCGGTGGGGCGGGGCCAGGGACCAGCCTTCTTCCCATCGAGCCCGATCGCGAAGCGGCCGAGGAGCGTCACCCTAAGGGGCCCGACCGGCCCGTCAACGCTCGGTAGCGATGTGCCGACCACGTAGGCATTGTCGCGCGCTAGCTCTAGCGCAAGAGCGACAAGGGCTCTTGGTCACTAGTCGAGCTGTCAATGCTCCCCCGGACCCCACTTGGGGCAACTGCGAACGTCCTGCCACTCGGGCGGCCGTGTCTGTCGGTCCGTCGCCCCTGGGATGCCGCCGACCGCCGAGGCAGCGCCAGATCGGCAGCGCAGTCGATTAGGCCCGATCGACCAAGGGCACCCATAGTCGGCGTTAGCGGAACGGAACCTGTGAACGCCATGTTCGCTCGATGGCTGCACAGAACGTCGGCCTCGCTTCGAACAATATGCCTGCTAGATCTGCCCCCTAGACCAAGCGAAGTTGGCCCAAATCGGGGCGTCCGGAACCGTCTATGTGCTGCCTGAGCTATGCGTGTCAACCGATCGGCTGCACCCAGATGCGATATTCGGGCGCGCCGGGGCGGCGTTGACGGGTCGCCTTGCACGGCTAGTCCACTCGTCAACGCCGAAGTAATCGCCGATCTGTTGCTCGCAGGCCAAGCCCTCCTTCGCAGGCTATGGTCGGACGGATTGCAAAAGAGGAGTAGCTCCTTGCCAAAGTTCCCAGCGATCGCACATGTCGCTCTCACGGTCAGCGACCTTGACCGCAGCCGCAAGTGGTATCAGCGACTTTTCGGTTCAGATCCGGTCCTCGACCAAGACATCGGTCCGTTTCATCAGGTTGTTTGGTCGGTGAGTGGAGCGCTTGTCGCCATTAACTGGTTCCCCGACCTGCACAGTTCGGAGCCGTTCGATGAGCGCCGTCCGGGGCTCGATCATTTGTCCTTCGCATGTTCCAGCCGATCCGAACTTGAGGCATGGGAACGACGGCTAAACGAACTGGACGTCCCGAATGGGGGGGTCGTTGACGCCGGCTACGGCTCAGTGCTGTCGTTTCGCGACCCGGACAACATCGCTCTGGAGTTCTTCGCTTCCCTGGGCTAGGCGGGCAACCTGGATAATCGGTCCTTCGACGGTCAGTCCCTCGCGGACGGCCAATCCAACGTGAAGGGACCGCGGACACATGGACGGCCCCAGAAGGCGGGCGCCTTCAGATGCCGTCGGCAGAGTCCTCTCGATCGGCGCTGATCGCGCTGGCACACGGCGCTGGCAGAGGATGCCGTTCTGGGCGATCTGTTGCCGGCGCCTTCGATAGGTACGCCGTACTTCGGTCGTTCGGAAGCAAGCAGCCCGGTGCGCCGGTAGCTGCCGGCAAAGAGGCGGTCCTCGAAACGCTCCCTGATCGCCCCGAGCCCGCCGTTCGAGATGCCAGTCTCGAATTGGTTGCGGTATACGCCGTCCTCCAACAGCGCCTCGACAACGACCCGTCCACCCACGGCGATCCGGTCGGGGTGGAAGTTGAGGGCGACGCGTCCGACTTCGGCGATCCGGCCGCACAGCTCGTCCACGCCAAGGTCGATGGCGGCGCGGGCGAGCACCTCGGCGGCTCGCTCTGTTGCTGCACCCCGGTCTCGTTCGGCGAGGGCTTGGACATGGGCGACCGCCGCCACCTGGGTCGGCGTCAGGCCGACGTCGCCGGCGTCGCTCTCCAACGTCCCGACCACCGCTCCGGTATGGCGAGCAGCGGGGCACCATGGCTCGGGTTGCGCTGACGCTCGCAGCCGATCTCTGTTCGTTCCGGGAGCGTCTGCCAGAGCACCGTCAGTCGGTCTGCTCGGGCCCATGGCATGCCGTTCCAGGTCGAGGTTCCCGGGCCGCGCCCGAGACGTCGAACGCGAGACCGCCACCTGGGTTCTCTGGTTCAACACCGGCCGGCTCCACGGCCCGACCGCCATCCCGCCCCCATCGAGCACGAAGCGCGCTACCGCGACTGGCTGGCGGCCCCAACCGGCCTCGTCGTGTGACAACCCCGCCTCCGAGAACCCCACGGCGTTTGAACCTTAGGGTGTCAGGAGCGTTCTCACAGGAGTCTCCGCACCAGGGACCACCAGGACCTTGGCGGTCGAGGTGGCTGGACGCTCGACCACTACGAGCGGAACGTCGGCACGACCAGTGACGTCGAGCCGCTAAAGTACGGTACGGCGACAGGAAGAGGGGGCTATCCCGATGCGCGCAAGGCTGTTGGCAGTTCGAGAGGGCAGCTCTCCTGAGAAGACGCACGGGGAACCAGCTACCTCCATCGGGACCAAACCGTCCAACGCACCCGCACAGCTCGTCGGGCTGCAGCGGACGATTGGTAACCGGGCAACGGTCGACATGCTCAGATCCCGACCAGCAGTCCAACGCGTTGTTGTGAACAGTAAAAACGAAGAAATTTCCAGTAATACGAAAGAGAATATCCGTGCTGTCTGGCAGGGCAGCCATGGCTTCGGGGGGTTTGTTAACGCCCTTCATGACGGGGATCAGTGGACCATCGACAAACTCCTCGATGGACCCGGCTCCACGCTGTCTGAGGTACTCAAGCAGAAACTTCGCGAGATCATGGCCGCGGACAGCGAGGCCGGAGGCTCGACGGATGACCTTGACTTGCAAATCATGGGAGAGGGTACCGAGAAGACGACGGAAGCGATCACCACAATGGAGGGCACGTCTAGCGAGCTACCCCTACCCGTTGCTGTTATCCCGACGGACGTGCCTATGGTTGAAGAGGTTCCTGCCAAACTCACGATTGAGGGGGTGAAACCAGGAGAAAAGGGACAGAAGCAGAATAAGACGAAGGTTCTTAAGGTCACGCTTCTGGGTTCTGGTGGGGGGCAGATGGCTAAACCAGTGACATTCAAGACAGAACAAGCGCTCCGTACGCTACTCACACGTTACGCCACCGGCGTCGAGTTGAAGCACGGCACTCCTCTCGCCGCCCATTACGCCGTCTTGCCAGAAATAAGTAAGCACCGTGACTTCGCAGTAGCTATTGCAGACTGGAACGAGGAAAAGGCGAAGCTGCAAGAAAAGAAAGCGCTCGAAGGGGGATCTTCAGTTGGCTTGCCAGGCAAGCCTCCAACCCAAATGACAATCTGCGGGGCATTGCTGAACCTCGATAAAAAAAAGATCAAAGGCAATGGTCACGCTAGTGTAAGGATGTGCAAGATCGCATTGAAGAAAGACTTCGCGCTTGTGATTAACGGCCAAGAGTGCCTCGTGAATCATTTATATAGTCAGCCGCAGCAGGTGGGCAAGCCTTCTGGCGGGGAGCAAAAGATGGAGTATCGCTGCTACTTGGGCACGGATGACGGTGCCTACCAGCGAATCCACACTTCCCTTGAAGCTATGGTCGCAGTCGACAAGAAGCAATTGGGAGAGGTCGTCACCTCAGAAAGGGCTCACACGATGCTCCAAACAGGGACGCGTGTAGTCGTCCCCGGTCTGGACAAGAAGCTCGCATCCGGCCAGCGCGCGCCGCGTGTTGGTTTCGACACCAAAGAGAAAGACAAAAAGTTAGGCCTCGGCCCCGGGATCTGGCTCCCAGAAGCAAGGACCAGGGCGATGTAGCGGATTACCTGGTCGGCGTGGATCTGAGCACCGTTGATACGAAGGAACGAAAAGAGTACGAGAAAACAACAATCGAGTTCCACAAAGCGCTCGATACAGTGCTGGCATATGTCGCTAGAGAATGGCGCAAGATGACGGCCACTGACGTGTCCCCGGAATTTGCGGTTCTTGATCGACAGTGACCTGCAGCACCGACCTGGGCGCACGGTACGACGGCTACGGGCGCTCTGATTTGGGTCAACTTCGCTTCATTTACAATACATATCCCGCGCGATGTTGTACCGAGCGGCGCCCGGCGTTCGGTGGCCGCGCCGAGCAATAGCACTGTTGGCGCCTTCATTTCCGAGATCGCCGACTCGGCGCTCTCAGCCGGGCGACCACGACGTCCTGACATTCCGACGGCCTGGAACGTCGATGAGAGAATCGGTCCATGTCAGCAAGTGAGAGCGCAATCGAGGTCATAGAGGTCGACACGCCGTTTCGGCCCTCGGCGGGTCCTTCCAATCCGATCGTCTGGCAGGACGAAGTCGAAGCCGTCCTCATCTGTGAAACAGACGAAAACTGTCCCGCCGCCCGCGGGGGTCTTCCGATTTGAGAGTTGCCTCCAGACGAGGTTCGGCTACCCAAACGACGAGGCGCTCCCTGGGCATCCGCTCTATAGCGCGGGGCTCCGCTACTCCGCACTCTTCGAGGTGCGCCACTCGCCCTGGCTAAGCGACCTCATTCGGCAAAACCGCATCGCCTTCCCGGCCGATACCGACTGGCCGCGCCGCCCGTGTCGTCATTTTGTGGTGACCTTCCAGGACAGCACGTTCGAGGCTCTTTGCTTGAACGTCGGAGCGCATACGACGAACGAGACGTTCGACGAGGTGTTCCGGCGGGTCCGAATCGGCGAACGGGACCGACGGCGTTCCGGCCATGCATAAGTTCCCGTCTGCACCCCACCATTTCGGCAGGCTCCTGCCCTTAGCGGCAAACAGTGCATCCACATCGCAAAGTGATGCGAGCAGCGACAGGTTGAGCGCCACGTCGCCTTCGATAAAGAAACTGGCCGATGCGGCGTCGCTCGTCTGCGAAACGGCCGCGACCAGTAGTGGGGCGCAGTACGTCTGAGTCCGTCTGGTCGCTTTCGCATAGCGCCCGACGACGAACAGCACACCCATGACGAGCGGTTTTTCCTGAGGATTCACTTGATTGGCGACCGCAAGATCCACCGCGGCCTTTCCGTCGACGGTAAAGCCTTCGCCGATGCCCGCCTCCCAAGCATCCGGAGGGACCGACAGCACCTGTGCGTCACGGTCATCGAAGACATCACGTAGGTTGTGGAGTTGCACCGGTTTGACGGACATCCACCATGTGCCCGGTAAGGGCAGAGAGGATGTCCCAGTATGGAGACGATGGAGAGGAAGAAACCTCGCCCGCGTCGTGCCTTCACCGACGAGTTCAAAGCTGACATCGTCGAGCGTTGCCTGAAGGGCGACCGCTCGGTGGGCCAGGTAGCCAAGGACTTCGACCTGACCGAAACGGCGGTCCGGGCGTGGGTCAGGCAGGCCGAGATCGACGCCGGCAAGCGCACCGACGGGCTCACCACCGACGAGAAGGAAGAGCTGTCCAACCTGCGGCGGGAGAACCGCCGGCTACGTGAGGATGTGGAAATGCTAAAGAAGGCAACGGCTTTTTTCGCAAAGGAGACCCGATGAAGGCCCGTGCCTTCCTCGAGGCGGAAAAGCCGGGGCAGCGCCGGGTGGCCCGGACCTGTGAGCTGCTCGAGGTCTCCAAAGCCGCCTACTACCAGTCGCTCAAGGCCGAACCCAGCACCCGGGCCCGCACCGATATCGAGCTGGCCAAGGTGATCGCCCAGGTCCACCAGGTCTCCGACGGCACCTACGGCTCGCCGCGGGTACAGGCGGAACTGGCCCACCAGGGGATCGCCTGTGGCCGGCGCCGGGTGGCCCGGCTCATGCGCACCGCCGGCCTGGAGGGCCGGTGCAAGCGCCGCTGGCGCACGACCACCGTCCCCGGGGCCGCCGAGAACAAGGCGCTGGACCTCATCAAACGCCACTTCGGCCCCTCGGCGGAGATGGACACCCGCTACGTCGGCGACATCACGTACGTGTGGACGTGGTCCGGCTTCGCCTACATGGCCACCGTCATCGACCTGGCCAGCCGGCGGGTAGTGGGCTGGGCCGTGGCCGGGCACATGCGCACCAAACTGGTCGAAGACGCCCTGCACATGGCTTTCGCCCAGCGCCGTCCGGCTCGGGGCGTCATCTTTCATTCGGACCGCGGCAGTCAATATACGAGCAAGGACTTTGCCGCCCTGGCCAGGGCCAATGGCGTAAGGCTGTCGCTGGGGCGGACCGGTTGTGCCTACGACAACGCGGTGGCGGAATCCTTTTTCGCCACCATCAAACGAGAGCTCATCACCACCCGGGCCTGGCCCAGCGTCACCGAGCT
Organism: uncultured Acidimicrobiaceae bacterium; assembly: GCA_963750465.1. Lineage (GTDB taxonomy): Bacteria > Actinomycetota > Acidimicrobiia > Acidimicrobiales > Palsa-688 > Fen-671. The sequence continues at coordinate 470 of CAVVRE010000026.1, read as the reverse complement.
CCGCCGAGCCGTCTTTAGCTACGTGGAGGGCTGGTACAACACCCGTAGGCTCCACAGCTCGCTGTCGTACTTGAGCCCGGCCCAGTGGGAGGCCGCCCAGCGCACCGGGGCCGAGGCCGACCGTGCCGTCGCGTAACGTTTGCGTTACGGCTAGCCGCCCCGTCTGTGGCCGCTCGCTGGCCCCCGGCCGGCGCGCTGGTGCAGCGACGCCTGCCGGCAGGCCGCTTGGCGCCGGCGCCACCGACGCCCGGACTACCAGCCGTTGCCCGCTGCGCAGCCCAAAAAGCCTGTCACCGTCTACGAATGCTCCGAGTGCGGCACGCGGCTACTGGGTGAACAGCGCTGCGAGTGCGGCAGTTTCATGCGCCGGGTCGGCGTAGGTGGCCTGTGCCCTTGCTGTGACGAGCCAGTCGCGGTCGAGAAGCTCCTTGGCAATTGACATAATCGACTTAGCGAAACTGTCCGTCAAA
>CAVVRE010000025.1:0-9110 GCA_963750465.1 uncultured Acidimicrobiaceae bacterium | reverse complement strand
GGACCATGTTGGACAAACCTCTTTCGTCGAAGCCCGGGACCGCGTATTGTGAGTGATTGGCTCTCGGGGAGATGACGGACCGAAGAACCGGCATAAAGAGGGTGAAAGCCGGTCACGCTGGTGGCCAGTGGCCAAAGGTGACGTGCCCTCCTTGTCACCCCCGAGGGCCGTTACGATTGGGCCAGCACTCAGCCGCCGTGGTGGCTAAGGTCGAGGTTGACCAGGCGGCGCAAGTTGAGCACGGCGACGCGTAGTACCAACCACTGGCGGTTCTATCGCCCTCGCCCTCGCCGCCTCCCAGAACCCTGGTTGGGCCCGAACTGAGTTCCTGCCCTTTATCGAGGAGCTCGACGACGCCGGCTATGACGTCGACCCCAACCTCGTCTTCCGCTCGATGGTGACCATCGGGCTCGGCAAGGCACGGCTAACGGACGTGCCTCGCGGCTACTGGTCGAGCCCAGACGTCGCCGCCGGCCTCGAGCTCTTGGAGCGCTTCAACCCCCAGTGGCACCACATTTACCCGAGGGCCTATCTAAACAAGCAACACGTGGCCGCTGAGAGATGGGACCTGTTCGCCAACATCGCCATCATCGCTCCCACAACGAACATCAAGATCGGAGATAAGAGCCCGCCGCAATACCTCGCGAAGTACGCGATCAGCGACGCAAGGCTGGCGGAGCAACTTATACCCCTCCCGGCCTCGGACCTCATCATCGCGAACTTCGAGACGTTTCTTAATCGAGCGCGCCAAGGCCCTAGCAGGCGAACTTAAGCGCTACTTGGGTAATCTCGCGGACCTGGAGAAATACGAGTTGGCGAGCGGTGTTGCCGCGCCAATGGTAGCCGTCGGTTCCGAGCCCTTGACCCAGTACGAGGCTGTGCGTCGAGTATTGAGAGAGCACGGCGTGGCTCTGAACAACAAGGGCGCGGTGGTGACTGTCTCCTTTGATGACTCCACCATTATGGCAATTCCTTCTTCGACTGCTGCAGGTGTACCTGCGGGCCCGGTCAACGACGTGGCCGGCGCATTCGGGCTGGCCGAGCGCCTCGGGCTAGACCCAATTGTCACCCTGCACCGCCAAGACGGCACTACGGTCCGCCTCACCCGCAACCCGATCTCTCTGTCCAGGACCCCGCCCCGCTACAACAGTGCGGCCGCCTCCCCCAAGCACCGGGGGCACGACTGTCGCCCCCGCCGGCCCCGATAGCGATGGAGCCGGGCCGGCATCCTGAGGGGAAGTCGGGGGCCGCACGAGCTTGGTTTTTTCGAGTGACCCAGGGAGTACCGCCCGGGGTACGCTGCTTCGAGCAGAAGCCACACGGGGCCGGCCCAGTCACACTACCCTCCACTGGTCAGGCGTACGAGGACGAGGAGAAACCAGTATGGACAGACTTCGGACAAAGCTTGCCGAGGCAACGCCCGCCTTTGGGATGTTCGTATCGTTGGAAAGCGCGTCGAGCTCAGAAATCGCCGCTGAGCTAGGGGTCGATTGGCTTGTCGTCGATCTGGAGCACGGCCATCTCAGCTATAAAGACGTCCTCGATCACATTCGAGCGGTGCGCGGCTCCGGTACAACGGTTTTGGTCCGTGTACCTATAGCGGCCCAGGATACGATAAAGCGCGTCCTGGATCTTGGCGCCGAGGGCGTGCTGGTCCCGCTTCCTCTTTCTGCCGAGGATGTCGAGCGAGCCGCAAGCTGGGCTCGTTACCCTTCCGCCGGCGAGCGCGGCGTCGGCAGTGACCGGGCCGTACGTTGGGGACTGAACCAGGCCTATTTGTCCCAGGCGAACGATTCGGTCCTGGTCGTGCCCATAATAGAAACGCCTGAGGCCGTCGCGTCAGTGGACGACATTATGAAAGTGGACGGCATAAAGGTCATGTTCGTGGGACCGGCCGACCTTTCGGCCAGATATGGGTACCTCGGGCAGTGGGAGGGCCCAGGCGTCGACAAGGCTGTGCTGGACGTAAAGGACCGGGCGCGGGCCAGTGGGATTGCGTGCGGGATCATGAGCCTGGACGCGGCGGACGCGGTCCGCCGGCGCGACCAAGGTTTTCAGCTGATCGGCCTCGGGTCAGACGCAGGTTTGTTGATCCGCTCGATCAAGGCAGCGCTGGAAGCATTGCAATCGTAAGGACATCTGGCATGATTGTTGTACTGCCGTTAAAGCGGGGAGACCGGAACTCAATCGGCCGCGGCCTGCTAATTGCATAAGATCGGAGACGTATTTGTCTGATGACGGGTTCCGTGTCGCGTTAACTGGCGATTTCCTGGCGCCGGACGGCACCGTCGGGCTGGGGGACATCGGGCTGGACCTGCTGGCAGGGCAACCAGGTACCAGTTACGAGTTCCTTCAGCGTTTCGGAGGAGGCGAATTGCCAGCCGGGGCGTTGTCGGAATACGACGCCGTGATTGTGCTTGGCGCTCGCGTGAGCGTGGCGTCGCTCGAGGGTGCGCCGCGACTGCGGATCATAGCTCGGTTCGGTGTCGGGTACGACTCCGTTGATGTCGACGCGTGCACGAGGGCAGGCGTCCTGCTGACGATTACCCCTGACGGAGTGCGTCGGCCGGTAGCCACGGCGGCGCTGACGCTTTTGCTTGCGCTCGCCCACCGGTTGCCCGACAAAGACCGGCTGGTCCGTTCCGACCGCTGGAACGAAAAGATCAAGTTTATGGGTACCGGTTTGATCGGTCGTACCCTCGGGCTTGTGGGATGGGGCAACATCGGCCGCGAGTTGACCCGGATAGCCGAACCGTTTGCGTTTCGGCGGTTGGCCGCTGACCCCTGCGTCGATGCAGCGACCGCGGCCGGGTCAGGTGTCGAGTTGGTTGGTCTCGACGAGTTGCTTTCTCAGGCTGACTTCGTGGTCGTGACGTGCGCGCTCACTCCCGAGACCCATCACCTTCTCGACTCGGCCCGGCTGGCGCTCATGAAGCCGACCGCGTTCCTGGTGAACGTGGCAAGGGGACCGATCATCGACCAGGAGGCGCTTACCAGCGCCCTCGAAGATCGAACTATTGCGGGGGCCGCCCTCGACGTCTTGGAGCGGGAGCCGCCCGACCCGAAGGACCGGCTGCTCGGCCTGGAGAACGTCATTTTGAGCCCACACGCGCTCGCCTGGACCGACGAGATGGCTTTGAGCACCGGGCGTAGTGCCATCAGGTCTGTGCTTGACGTCGCCGCCGGTCGCCGGCCCCCGTACGTGGTCAACCGGGCTGTGTTCGAGCACCCGCGCGCAAAAGACCTGGCGAGCTGATTACTAGGACATTCTTTCGGCTGATTGCACTGTGACCTCTGATTGCACGGTGGCGCGCGGTGGCCGTCTTTTAGCCGACGACTAATTCGGCCGGGATCTCGACACCGAGTTTGTGCGCGGCGCTGACGACAGCATCGAACGTCTCTTCTTCGACCGGGATACCCGCGGCGTACTTGCGTCGCGTTGCCCGCTCAGGGTCGCCCGGGACCTGGACGGGGTGGCCGGGATCGGCCGCTTCTGAGGCCCGGATCCAGTCGAGGCGCGATCCCGCAGTGGCGTTCGCATCCTGAGCACTGTGCCACAAGTCCACGCGCAAGGTGACGAACAGGGTGGCCTGCCTGGCAAACACGCCGCCCAGGGGTGCTTCGTCTGCCAGGGGTGCTTCGTCTGAAGGTGAGCCCACCAGTGCGGTGGTCAGTAGCTCGCTAAGCACCGCAAACGCAAAACCCTTGTGGCCACCAAAAGGAGTGAGGGCTCCGCCGGCGGCGAATGCGGCCGGGTCGGTTGTCGGTTTGCCCGCCGCGTCGACGAGCACTCCGGGCGGCACCTGCTCGCCGCGGGCGGCGGCGACTCTCACCTTGCCGGCGGCCACCGACGTCGTCGCAATATCAAGGACGAACGGCTCATCTCCGGCCGGGAACCCCGCGGCTATCGGGTTGGCGCCCAAGAGCCGGCCCCGTCCTCCGTACGCCACAGCCAGACCCGGGTGCCCGGCTGCAGTGACAAACATTACGCAGTTCTCGGCTGCGGCCCGCTCGACGTAATCTCCCATTCGTCCGAGGTGGTGACACCTCACAACTCCTACTGCACTCATCCCTGCGGATGCCGCCAGTTCGACGCTCGTCCGCGTGGCGGCTACGCCGGCCACTTGGCCGAACCCCCAGTGACCGTCCACCAGCGCGACTAGCGGCGACCGGCTTTGAACTTCCGGAACTGCGGCAGGATCCAGTACCCCCGCTTCGATATCGCGCAAATACTCCTGCACACGGATGATGCCGTGCGAGGCGTGCCCGGCCAGATTGGAGTCGACGAGATGCTGAGCCACGATACGAGCGTTTTCGGGGCTGGCACCGGCCCGCTCGAACACGGTCTCTACGAGCCTTTGCAGGACATCCGGTCTTATGAGTTCCACGACATTAACCCTCCCCCGACCGGCTAATGTTAGCGCAATCGTTCTCGGGGCCAGTAAGGGCGGATGACGGGCACAGCCCTCCACTCGAAAGCGTACGGGCCCCGGGCCCTGCATCGTTACGGTCACCTCGCCGAGGTTGGAGTGGGCGGCACTAAAGTTCACGGTTAGGGAGCTGGTCAGGTCGCTGCACGGGTTGGCCAGCAGCTCGGCGATCCCGATCGAGCACAGCCCGATCTCAAAGTCCGTCGCCGGAGCAGGGTTGAACAGGCCGCCGGGCCAGTACGGGTGGTGAGAGATGTTGTTGTAATTGCTGTTATTGATGGCGATGTGGTCGCAAGTCCCGGCATCGGTGCCATCGTCCGACGTCCCGACGTTCCGCAGCCGCATGCGGATCCCGAAAAAGACGTCGGTCTGGAGCGGTGCGTCCCCCGATGCGCCGGCGACGACGCCGGCCTCGTTGATCGTAATGACCGACGACGGCATCGCCTTCGTCGTGTCCAGGTTGATGAACGCAGGCAAGCCGGCCCCCATCGTGAACCGCCACCCCGTTGTCCCGAGCGGGACCATCGGTGGCGTTGGTGTAAATGGCGGTACCTGGATCCAGCCGGGGTCGGCACTTCCGCTCGGGGTGATGTTGAAAATCCCGTTTACGCCGGGGACCGATCCACCCGGGTTGTTCACGATGACAGCGATCTCTTGAAAGAACGGGGCCACCGGGATCGAGCGGACAAACGAGCCTATTTGGGTCGGGGCAATCTGGGCGGCGGTTACAGGTACCCACCGGCCGCGGGGACCGGGGGGGGCAGCGTCGGTAACGGGGGGTCGGGCAACGCCGCGTCTCCACCGTGCGGTGACGTCGGGGCGACCTCAAAGCCGTACTCGACCAGCGGTGCACCGTCCACCACCGAAAGGTCACCGTTCAGGCGCAGGGTGTTGAAAAAGGCGCGGTTGCCTGCGGTGAGCCCGTTGCCGTTTGCGTGGCTGGCCAACACTGCGGGGCCGGCGTAGGCCAGCGCTCCGATGTGGGTGAAGAAGGCCTCGGTCAAGGGCGGGCAGACGCAGCGACAGAGCACGTGGCAGCGCAAAGCACATACCCAGTGGCACAACTGGATGCAAAAACGCTGCAGCTTGAGCTCGACGACGATACTCTCGAACCCCTTGGCGTCTCCCGCCCCGACGGCGGTGGTCAGCCCGGCCACCAGCCCGGGCTGTGACGACAACCGGGTGATGGACGCCGCGAACTGGAGGGCCTCCAACAAGGGGTTCTCGATCGGCGTGAACGGGAACGGCCGACACAGAAGCAGGCATATGTTCATGCAGGTCCAGGTGCAGAACCACTCGCAGATGACTTCGCACTCGTCTGTGATGCCCACCGTGCTGATAGCGGCCCGGAGGCCGTCGCAGTCGCTCTTCGCAGCCGCGGTGGCGGCCGCAGCGAACGCTTGCGGCTGAGCCGTCAAGACCCGCAACACCGGACCCACCTCGGCCAAGGCTCTTACCAGAGGAACCCGGGGCCTAGGTTCGGGGGAACAGACCAGCTCACAGAGGAGGCGGCCGTTCACCGTCCAAGCCCAGTGGCAAAGCAGGTGAGCGAACTTGGACAGGTCAGACTGAGCGATGAACGCTTGGAAGATTTTAGGGGTGCGCTCTGACACCGATGCCGCCAGTCGCTCCAGAAGGTCGACGTTGGCCGTAACCCGCTCGACCGCCTGTGCGAACTCAAGCGGCGGGGGCAGTTCCCCCTCCGGGGCGGCCCGGCCAACTCCAGGCACAACAGGACGCAGTGTCGCTTTTGACACCGAAGATGACAAGTGACGAAAATTCGGAGGCCTACTCCCTTGAGCATAAGCGCCGGCATGTGCGTGTCGACCACAAAGCATTACTAGTTTCGAGCCTTTCTTGGGCAAGCCCACCCTTTGGGTCGACTGTTACCGCTTTCTCAACGTCTAACCTTCACGGACCCTGCGCTCCGTCTTGACGCCATTCTGACCTTCGAGGCGCCGTCCGACCACCGGGCCTGGTGGTGGCCGCCTTCTCAGCGTACGCAAAAAGGCAGCGGCCCTATCGCAACTTTCCGGACCCGGCATGAGTAGCGATGTGCGCCACATGGCCCATGGCCGTGATCAAGTACCAGATGATGACGTTGGCTATTTCTGCCGCGAAGGGGAAAGCATAGAAAATCTTCCTCCCTCGCCCCGAGCTGAAGGTGCTCCAAGGCAGGTCACATGGCTGCACTGGCGAGCGTGGCGGCAGTTGCGTTCCATCACCAGGTAGTCGCGATGACTCCTGTGAGAGCAGCGCGCCGCTAGCTCAGTTCTCCGCAAGGACGATAGGCCGACCACCTGCCTCAAGGAGTTCCTAAATCCTTCAGGCGGTCGTGTGGCCAATTTGGCCAGTCGAACAAGCGCGCTCGAAAGATCTGCTTGGAGAATTAATCGGTCTCCACACACTCCACACCCGATCTCCACGGAATCTGCATCCGAGGCAGCTCAAATTCAGCCAAATCGCTTCATTCCTAGTTCCCTGCCGCTGCCCAGGGTTAGTAGTCACCTCGAGTAACCAGAACCCGGCAGGTACTACTGTTTCCCCAATTTTGTATTAGTTCGGGCCTTAGCGCTGGGCGGTCTGGAAGTATCGAAAACAGCGAAACTAGAGACGCTGTCGCTCCTTTCAACCGCGTCCTTGAGGGCCCCTCCCCGTCAGCGTCTTATCGATGTCCGACGTGATCGAGCAAAGTTGTGCGAAACGTGCCCACATGACGGGTATTGCTCGCGCCTTCCAATTGTCGAGGCTCTACCTTCTGAGAGAACGGTCGACAGCGACGGCAACCCCACGTGCGAGATTGCACGTCCGATGATCACATACTTCGTCGAGCGCCTCCGCCTGCGCCCGGATGTCGATGAAGTCGCAACTGCACGATCTATCGCCAGGCCGGCAAGCGTGCGTGGCATGGCGGTCTGACGATCTCTGCTGACACGACGTTAGCCTCAAGGGTCCGCGAATTCGATTCTCCCGGCCTTCGATTAGCGGCTCTTGGTGTTCGGTGGTTCGGAGCGGTGGCCGTCGCCGGTCGGGACGGTGCGGCGCGCCAGGCAGGGGTCATTAGTTGCAGCCCAAGTGAAGGCGCTTAGCAAGTGCCGGCGGTGCCGCTCGGGGACGGTTTGTGACGTTGGGCAACGGGACGAACGCCACGGCACGCGGGACTAGGCCGACCATAAGGGCCACTGGCGCAGGGTCGGACCAGCTGACTTGGGGCCACCCGACGTGACGGCCCAGAGCACCACCAGTTAGTGGCCAAGACGATGACCTCGGCGTCCTTCGATAAACCATCTGTCCGTCGGGCGCGGACGAGAACGAGCTCCGGCGGAGGAGCGGGTGGAGGAACGAGAGGGCCGAGCACTCGCCCCGTCGTTTCATCGGAAGGTGAGCAGCCGATGCCAAGCTGGTTGGTTGTAGAGAAGCCAACTTTTATCCTCCCTCTCACGCTGAGCGGTATTGTTACACCGTTCACAGTGCGCGGACTAATCGATGGTCTTGACCTGACCGCCGATAGTAATCAAATGGACCATTTAAGGGGGTCCTCTCAATATGGCTACCGTTCTTGCGATTATTGTCCGAAGAGACGTCGAAACGTTGCCCAATGGCTCGACGACTCGACCGGCGGATGCAATCGGGCCAGCGTCCGCGCTGGCCGGGCACCTTCGCCGGCGATCCAGTTCCGACAAGTTCGCATGAAGAAGGCCATGGTGGTGGGCAGAAGGGAACCCGCCTCTATTGCGCTTCAAGCACAGGTGTCCGGCGTCACCCCGACGCCCGGCAAAGAAAGGAGTCTGAAATGAGTGTGCAGACTGGATGGGCGTCGTGTCCTAAGTGCCAGGGGATGCACTTTGCCGGCTTCCCCACCAAGGGAGTCTGTCCCGCCGGGGGCCAACATGAGGAGACGAACAGCTTCGCCTACGTCATGACTTTTAATGTTCCGCCAACCGATCACGTCCAGAATGGATGGGCGTCGTGTCCTAAGTGCCAGGGGATGCACTTTGCCGGCTTCCCCACCAAGGGAGTCTGTCCCGCCGGGGGCCAACATGAGGAGACGAACAGCTTCGCCTATGCGCTGACCCACGATCTACCCCCGACTCAAAGCGTCCAAGCCGAGTGGCGCTCGTGCCCGAAATGCCAGGGATTGTTCTTCGGCCCCTTCAAGGGCAGGTGCCCCGCCGGTGGCGAGCACACCGCGGAGAACAGCTTCAACTACGGCGCTCAGTTTGTCCCCGTCTCCCCCGACCCTTCGGTGTTCGACTCGGGGCCGCTCACCAGCGACCTGGCTCTGGGCGGGTCTGCTCACGTAGTCGTGCGCAGGAACGGGGACTTCACGTTCTCCTGCCATGCCCACGACAGCGGCTTTGACAACATCGACTACGCTGTCGCCGCCGTGCTCTTGACGACAACGGGCATCGCCTTTACTTTTGCGCACTCTGGGGGCACCGAGGGAACGTCGGCTGGTCTTCCGTTCGGCACCCCGCGCCGAGACGACGATTTCACCGACTCGGGCAACAACCCTAGCCTCACCACCGAGTTCGACGGGATGGTCGGCGCTGTGTGGAACGCGAGCATCAACGGGCGAGATGCGCTGGCTCACGGCATTGCTGGTGCGCTCGAGGACCTAGTGAGTCAAGCGCTCGCGGCGGCCGGCAAGGCCGCAGCAGCCGAAGTCATCGCCCTAGT
>CAVVRE010000024.1:0-25563 GCA_963750465.1 uncultured Acidimicrobiaceae bacterium | reverse complement strand
TCGGAGATCGCACTCGGGCCGCGGGGGCATTCGTGTAATCTTGCCGAGTGTGACGGGCGTCTGGATCGCAGTAGGGATCGTCTTAATCGTCCTGCTGCTGGTGGCGATGTCCTACAACCGGCTAGTCCGGCTCAGAAACAGTACTGACGAAGCCTGGGCTCAGGTGCAGGTTCAGCTCAAGCGCCGCTTCGACACCCAAGGGGCGAGGAAGAGCAAGTCGATGGCGAAGCTCACGAGCATCGCCAGACCCATGGCAAGCACCAGCAGGTAGGCGGCGATAAGTAGCAGGGCCGCCAACAGCGGGAGGCCCACCAGCGTGGCGACAATAGCGAGCGCTTTGCCCCTCCCGGATGCCTCCTCCCATCGTGCCTTTCTGGCCGCCTTCCGAACCGCCTTCTCGTCGTGTACGGGCGATGTCCGTGGGTGCGCTCCGAGCCTGACCAAATTTTGCAGCCGTTTTTCCATCTTCGGCTGGAACGATCTCAAGGGAGCGGTGGTCGACCCGCGTCCGTCGCCGACGATGAACAGATGCCCCCAGGGCCCAGCCGGAATGTCGCCCTTGTGCAGTTCGAGGTAGCCGAGCGCCTCGTAAAGGGCATCGGGGTCGCGTGTCAGGTGGACTGCCGTAGCGTCGGCCAGCAGCCGCCGACGTCGCCATAATCGGCCCATCACCGGGCGTACGAGCGCCGCTCCGACAATGGCATAAACGAGATAGAACGCGAGCACGGCGCCCATAAATGGCAGCTTCAATACACTCATCAGCTTGGAGAACCGACCCTCGTCAGAATCGGGGTCGGGGGGCACCACAAGTCCAGCCCCGACGTGATGGAACAGCCGCCGTAGGCCTACCCCATGTGATGACCATCATCACGGTGCTGGGGATGAGCAGGAGGGCCACGATAAGTGCGATCTGCGATGGGCTGAACTGCTGAGGCGGCCCGTTGCTCGTGAGGTGGAGCCGATGGGCCAGCTCTTCCCGGTCGGTCAAGTGGGTGTTTAGCCAGATCGAATCAAGTCGTCGAGGACAACTCCGACGGCAACCCCCGGGGCGACGCGACCACGTCAAGAGGAAGGCCGCTCAAGGGCCGCAGACGGCACTAGCGGCCGACAAACGCAGGGTGGCACGACGATGGCGCCGATTGGGCGGCGAAGAAGTCGCACTCCGCGCCGAGTCGGAATTGTCTGGCTGATCTTCGACGCCCCCCTCATGGCTACAGCGTGCGAACTTCAGTGACCGTTCTATGCCAGTGCAGCCGGACTGTTCGTGTGCCGTGTATTCTCACTGCGACGGCACCGGGGCTCAGCGCCAGGGGAAAACCACGGTACAAAAAGGCTTTTTGAACCGGTCCGGCCTGGTGGCCAGATTGTTGGAGGGGACCGTTCTGTTTTGACGAAGAGATCGTAGCTAATGCCTGGCACTCTCTGCTGAGGGTCAAGACACGGGTGTGATGACTGTCAGGCTCGTCCAACAGGCTTCCGTGGCCGCCGGTAGGTTCGCTGTGGCAGCAGTCGCCGTTGGTGGAGCCGAATTCATGGTTTTCGAGCGTGAAGCCAATGGAGCTGGCGAGGTGCAGGGGCAGCGACTTGGCCCGTACTCCTGGGCCGACGCCTACGCCTTGAACATTAGAGCGGGCCATCTCGTCAGGGCAACCAAGCCTTTGATGACTAACGAAGGGCGACCTGGCTGGGCCGGGTGTGTCAGCCGACTTCTTGGACGTCGCGAATGGGCGAAGACCGGGGTACGCGAGGCGCTGGTATGAGCCGCTCTCGGCGTTTGTCTTGGCGGGCTATCTACACGTGTAAAGAACAGTATTCATCTGTGTTATTCTGAGATTTATCATGAAGCGCCGGCCGCTCGTGCACAGTTCGGCTCTGCCCTCTGCCTTCTGCGCCTCCGGCGCACACTCGCATAGGGCAATATAAGGAAAAAGGTGACAGCCTGATGAGAGCCCGAGCAGCGGTGCTGGCAGAGGTGCGGGATTATCCTATCCCAGAGCCGGCGCCGGGAGTGCGAGTACCTCCGACAGAGCCCCGCGGCGGGCGGGACGCGAGCCGCGGCCGCGAGCGACTGTTTCCTTCACAGTCTCCGTTCTGCCGGGATCATGAGTAGTCGGCACGGTGGCCCAGAGTTGCCCGGAACCAGCGGGTCCAGCGTCATGGTCACGCGAGATGACGTGGCGAAGCTTGCCCGCGTGTCCTCGGCTACGGTGTCCTATGTAGTCAATAACGGGCCGCGCCCAGTGTCGGAGGAGACACGACGCCGCGTATTGCAAGCGATTGAGGCGCTTGACTACGTGCCCAGTGCTGCGGCCCGAAGTCTCAAGATCAAGCGCACCAGCACGATTGGCCTCATGATCCCTGACATCCTCAATCCGATCTTTGCCGCTTTGGCAAAGGTCGTGGAAGACGAATTGCTGGTGGCGGGTCACAGCATGATTTTGTGCAATAGCTACGAGGATCCACAACGTGAGTTGGTCTACCTGCAGATGCTATGGGGCAAGCAAGTAGATGGCCTCTTGCTGATTTCTACTTCCCGGAATGTGGCAATGCTGCACCGGTTTGAGGGGGCGAGAAAGCCCATCGTGCTCATAGACCGCCGGGTACCTGATCTGGAGGCAGACTGCGTCTTGCCGGACAACGACGCCGGCAGTTATGAAGCGGTTAGGCACTTGATTGCCGCTGGCCACACCAGGATCGGGTTGATCAACCTGCCTGTTAGCTTGACCCCGGGAGCGGGGCGCCTGGCGGGCTACACGCGTGCTCTGGCCGAAGCGGGCCTGCAACTCGATCCCGCTCTTATGAAGGAGGGGCCTTACCCGGGAAACGAGGGGGCTGCGATTTTTCGTGCGATGATGGAGCTGCGACGCCCTCCGACCGCCGTCTTCATCAGCAACAACCGCTTGGCCCATGGTGCGCTCGAGGCGATAAAGGCTCTCGGTCTGCGCATGCCGGACGATATCGCCTTGGCCGTGTTCGATGACCCGAGCTCCTACGCCGTCATGACACCGTCCATTACGGCAGTGTCAATAGAGCTGGAACGGCAGGCCTCGGAGGCTACGCGTCTGCTCAAGGAGCGGCTGGCTGGAACCTACACCGGAACGCCCCGATTAGTTACGATCCACAGTTGCTGGTCGTCCGCGAGTCCACGGTCGGGCCGCACCTGGTCGCTCAGCCTAGAGATAGCGATGGTCGGACGGTGGCCCGACGTGCCCCGGGGACCACAACACCATCCGACGACCTGGCCGCAAACAGGCGCAGAACCGTTCGTGCTCAGCGACGAGCTAACAGAGACGGCCGTCGGGTAGGTAGTGGCGCGCCCACTCGGGCCGAGGAGCGGTAGGCGAAACTTCACTACAACCTTGACAACTGTTCCCGCGGCCGAACCCGAGCCAAGGGACGTCAGGTGTCCAAGCCGACCGTCCGGCCCGTTTCAGCCGCCTGCATAGCGGCGAGCACGACCGCTAAATCGGCGCGGCCCTCCTCCCCCGGGACCTCACAAATGTCAAGTCCTTTGATGCAGCGCAGGAAATGCCGCAGTTGTTCTACATAGTCCGCGGTAGGCGCACAACGCACAACGTTCCATCCCTTACTGAAGGCAGACAAGTCCTTTTCCGTGTAGACCAGTAACTCTATTGGCGTGCGCCAGTACGTAAATGGTGTCTCGATACGCAGCGACCCGTCTGTGCCGAACAGTTCGATGCGTTCGTCCCAAGCGTGCTCTAAAGGGGCGGGGAAGGCGAGATTGTATGACTTCGTCATCCAGCTAATGGTTACGACGCTGATGGCATTGCTCTCAAAACGCAACGAGACCGCCGCATTGTCCTCCGGCATCGGCCCTTGTGGGTGATTGGACATGCAACCAACTTCAGTCACCGGGCCGAGCAACCAGCGCAGCACGTTGACTTGATGCGTCAGCTCGTTCATCATCTCACCGCCGCCCGAGATGGGGACATCGGTCCACCAACCCTCACGTGTATGCGGCTCGAAATAGCTGTTGTGGTAGCGAGCAAGGAAAATGTCTCCGATTACTCGTTGGTCCAAGAGTTCCTTCGCTTTGCGGAAGCCCGGGTTGAACCTCTTCATCTCAGCCACCATGAGCTGCACCCCAGCCTCCTTGCACGCCGCGATCATCGCGTCGCACTCAGCGAGCGAGCGGGCCATGGGCTTTTCGCAGAACACGTGTTTGCCTGCTTGCGCAGCCTTTACCGCCCACTCGGCGTGCCACTTTGGTGGCATGGCAAGGATGACGGCCTCTACGCCTGGGTGGTCAATGACCTGCTGATTGTCGGCGTAGACGGTAGCGCCTTCGATGCGTGCCGCCGCCGCGCGGGCCTTCTCGATGGACCTGCTGGCGATGGCGAGCACCTGTGCATCGCTGATCTCGACCAACGAGGGGATGTGGGCGGTGGTCGCGATGCCGCCGCTACCAATGATTCCGAAACCAATTTTGCCCATCGTCTATGTTCCCCTGTTCGCCATTGCCTGGACGCTACTCGTCGGCCGGGAGCGGCTTGTAGTAAGGCGGTACCACCTCGTCCTGCAGCGGCAAGTCCACCCAGCCCCCGGTGTCCATCGACCGCCACACCGCGCACATCACTTCAACGGTCCGCGCTCCATCCGCGCCCGAGACGAGTGGCTGTTCGCCGTTCACCACGCACTGCATGAAGTGACGTGTCATGTTGGTGTAGTTGTTCGGTTCCGCGGCGGCATCAGCGACACCCAACGCTTCTCCGGGCGCTTCATGATGTCTTCAACCCAGAAGAGCTGCGGCCACCGATAATTGCGCAATATCTCGGGCATATCCTCCAGCGTGTAGTCCTTGTCGGTGTACACGGCCATTGGCACGCTCTGGAACGGATTGGTCGCGTCACTGGCGGTGTAAATCGTGCCCTGGGTGCCGTACAGCTCCGTAACCTGCGAAACGACGGGGGAAAAGCGGTTGCAACTCACGCATCCCGTGCACCCATTTTCGTACTCGAGCAATACCCAGACGGTGTCATCCGTTACGGTGTACGACGCCGGAGCCGCCATTCGTTTGGCGACGCCGACAACACGCTTCACGCGGCTGCCGACGAGCCAGGTAAGCAGATCGATGGCGTGTGCGCCCGTGTCAGATAGCGCCGCTCCACCTGACACGGATGCGTCTAGTCGGAATGCCGTCCGCGCTACGTGATCCTGGTACAAATGCCACTGCTCGTGCAACGACGCCCGTGCCATCAGGACATCGCCGATCACGCCCTGGTCGACAAGCTCTTTTGCCCACTGGTTTTGCGTCCAGAACCGCCGGTCGCAACCTACCATCAGCTTGACTCCGTAACGATCGCAAGCGTTGACGATATCCCAGGCTTCCTTGTTCGTCACCGCCAAGGGCTTCTCGACGATCACGTGCGCACCCGCTTTTGCCGCGGCGACCGCCTGGTTGCGATGGACGTTGTTCGGCGTGGCGATGATCACCGCATCCAGGTTGGTCTGCTTGGCAAATAGTTCGTGATAATCGGTGTACCAGGCGGTCGCACCCCACTGTTGGGCCGCGCCCTCGGCTGTCTCGGCATCAATGTCGCAGCATGCCACGAGCACAGCGCCGGGCGTCCGCTTGATCGACGGAAAGTGCGCGATCTGGGCGATGCTCCCGCACCCTATGACGGCGAACCCTACTGTCTTCTCCATCTCGTTCCCTCCCAGTAAGTAGACATCGACCTGTCACCCGTGTTTTGCATAACGTTGGTAGCCGAGTGATGAGAGGCGTTGCGTGACCTCTCGCATGGTTGGCATGCGGGTGGCGTTCACCCCGCCGGTGCCCTCGATCACATGGGCGGCCACAGCAGCGCCGAACTGCCCCGCCCGCAGCGGGTTGCGGCTACGGAGGTACTCGACCAGGAATCCCATGGAAAAGCAGTCGCCCGCGCCGGTGCAGTCCACGACTTTG
The DNA here is from genome assembly GCA_963750465.1 of uncultured Acidimicrobiaceae bacterium. Taxonomy (GTDB): domain Bacteria; phylum Actinomycetota; class Acidimicrobiia; order Acidimicrobiales; family Palsa-688; genus Fen-671. Next base: position 19,637 of record CAVVRE010000024.1, on the reverse strand, counting down.
GCCGGCGCTGCCTGGATACTGTGCGAGCCCTCGCGATCCGCGACGATGGCGCCCTGGGCACCCTGGCTCAAGATGCCTACCTCAGCCCCCCACTCGACGAACAACCGGGCCACGTCCCCGGCACGCTCGGGACCGACACCCAGCAGGCACCGGGCGTCTTCCACGCTTGCTCGCACGATGTGGAACTTTGCCACCAGGCGCGCCAACCGAACGGGGTCGGCCCATTCCCGCGCCGTCGGGTGAGCACGAGAGTGGACGCCGCCAAAACCGCCCAGATCGATGGATTGCAGCGCGTGTAGATCGGCGATGCGTGCCAGGCAGGCCGCTGTCAAATCCCAATCCATGGCCCCGATATGGACCGCCGATGCCTGCCGGTACGTGGGGGGCAGGTCCCTATAACGAATGGCTGGCGCTTTGTGAGGGTAGCGAATCTCCTTGTTACCCGTCGCGTCGTAGAGCAGCACGCTCGCCGTCGTGTGGGGCCCGCGGTGCCGCACGCCCCCCATGTCCACCCCTGCAGCCTGGATTGGATCGAGCAAGCTCGGCGGCAGGTCCGCGCCGACGACCGTAACGAGGCCGACCTGCCGACCGAGCCGGCCGGCCACCATGGAGGTGTATGAGGCCGGGCCGCCCAGCACAGGGCCGACCGTCCGATCGGTGAAGCGGATGGTCTCATTGACGATATGACCAACAGTGACGATCTCTGGCTCCACGGCGATTGCGTCTTACCGCTCGCGCTCACCCGCGATGAATGCGTTTAGCGCCACCAACGCCTCTTCATCGGACATCGGCACTGGCGGGTGCTTGGAGCAGAAAGCAGACGCAGACGTCAGCGCCCCACCGATCTTGCGGTCCTGGGCAAGCTTGCAGCAGCGGATCGCGAGTTCTGCGACGCCGGCGAAGTTGGCGCTGTCCTCGACCTCGAGCTTCGCATCGAACGATAGCGGCGCGCGACTGAAATTGGCGAGATCAAAATAGAAACGGGTGGTCTTTCGATCGCCCATCGTGGCGACGTACGCGAAGCCCGGCGAGACATCAGTCTCGTAAGGGATGAGCGAGGTCAGTGCTTCCCGCTTCGTGCGCTCCTTGCTCTCGCCACGGTGCGTCAGGTTGAGAAAGTCGGTGTTGCCTGCATAGTTGAGCTGGTACGTCCGGCTGATCCGGATACCGCGTGCCAGCATCACTTCGATCAGCCGCGGTGCAAAATCGTGCCACCCAACTGGCTTTTGACGTCGTCACCAACCAGGGGCAGGCCGCGCTCGGCTGCCATATCGGCGAATGAGCCCGTGCTGACGATTAGTTCTGGCATCCCATTGACGAAGGCGGCCCCAGCGTCGACTGCGGCCTGCGCGAACATCCGCGCTGCTCGTGCCGAGCCGGTCGGAAGGCAGTTCAAGACGACGTCCACGGCGGCCTCTTTGAGCGCACGCGCCACGTCCACCGGCTTCTGATCTGCCACGTTGAGGAGGCCGGCCAAATGTTCAGGCGCGCCGTCGAGCGGATCGGTCATTTGCACCGTCACGCCTGACGGCGGTACCTGGATACCCGGAAGGCGGTAGGCATTGTTCGGCGCGGCAAAGATCGCCTCGGCTAGATCTCTTCCCACCTTGGCCTTATTGATATCAAAAGCGGCGACGGGCACGATGTCGGTAACCGCATAGCCACCCACATCCGCGACTATCAATCCGGTGGTGTCATCCGTGCTGGCGTAGTACCGCAGCCCCTGTAGCAATGCGCTTGCACAGTTGCCGACGCCGGCGATGGCGAGGTTGATGGTGTTGGCTGCCATGGTCACTTTCTCCGGGTATTTGTCGCATAGGCTGCTGGACTCCCGCAAAGAACAACGCGGTCGCCAGCCAGGGAAAGCCCGGGCACGTGCTGCTGGGCAGCCGGGCTTATGGTATGCCCTTGACTATCTACACGTGTCGTCTACACGAGGCACGTTACCACTCATTTTCTTGTCTTGTCAATACCATGCACGACGCTGGCCAACGATTAGCCATCGCATCCTCGAGCTCTACACCTTTGAGCATCACTCGCTCCCTCGGTCCCGGACGGGACGTGAGCGAAGAAAACCCCTTCACAGCGAAACCGTTCTGAAGACCCTGAAGCACTTCCCCGGCCGGGGCGACCCGCCCGCACGAGAGGGTTCATAAGTTTTCGTCTCGCAACATGCTTGCCCGATCGCGCTACCAGGCCAGCGTTCGCTCAGGAACATACCGCGAGACAGTGCGCAACGGCGCCTGGCCGTTTATGCCCTCTCGACCTGCAAACATTTGGTAACTGGGGGGTTCGCAGCGCCGCGTGATCTCCAACAAGGTCTGGCCGCGGAACCGACACCGATAGGCCTTCCCGTCGAGAGAGTAGGTGGACGTGTGCTCCGCAAGCGGGAACTCCAGGGCGATCTCGTCGCCGCCTCGAAGACCCTGGCAGAGAGCATAATTGCCGACCCAGACGGGCTTGACCCCACGACCGCCGGTGGTGACCGTCGTCCGCGTCCGGTCCACCCAACGGGGTATGCGCACAGCAACGGCCGGCGCCGTCTTGTTGCGGACCACTACCTTGCCCTCATAGGGCAGGTAGCTGTTGATGTCTACCCACGGAGAGGCGCGATTCAGCAGCAGGTTGATCTGGGCCAAGCCGTCGCGCCAGCGCACGATCGATTCCCACGCGTAGTACAGCGCCTGCGAACCATTGCCGGTGCAGCACTGCATCGACCAGGGCCAGGGTATGCCGTCGGGCTTGGAGAGCCCGCCGAATACCCCGCGGCCACGTTCGATGACGCACTCGGAGACAACCTGGTGCGGGTAGGTGGCGTCAGGAGGCCGGAGGTGGCCTTGCCTCACCAACTTGTCTGGTGGCCGCTGCGGGCCTTCCCGTGAGGCCTGTCGCAGCGCACCCTCGTCGATCAGCTCGTGCTCTATCAGCCTGTTCCGCACCATCTGTTCGACATCTTCCCAGTAGTCGCCCATGCCGGCGTCGGAAAGCCGTGCGGCCAGAGCCACCATGTCCGCGATGGTGCACCCCTCGCACCAGGCGTCTTCGCCCCCATTGGCGAACCAACCGATCTGCGGCAAGCCGTAGTGACGGCAAAACTCGTAGCTTTCACGCACGAAGTCGAGGATGTGCGTGTCGCGCGTCACGCGCCCGTACTCCAGCAGGCCGCGGAGGAGGCTTAGATGCCCGTGGAAGTGGCCCACGAAGTGCCCGTGCTCGGCACCGTGCAGGGCCGGGTGCTCACCCGGCACTCCCCAGAACTTCTCTTTCAGCACAAAGCGCGTCAGCCGAGTGGCGGTATCCAGGCTCCGGTTGTCCTTGCTCATCTCGTACCAGCGTGAGAGGGCGGATTTGTCCGCCGTGGTACATGAACATCGAGCCTTCGGCGCCCATGGCCTCAACCTCGGGTTCGCTCGTATCGCGCCAGCCGCTCCGCGGCCGGCTGAAGGCCTCGCCGATCCGCCCATCGGGGTAGTAGGCGTAATCGTCTTTGTTAATGGCCATGTCTGTCAGGCCATGCGCCATGCGTTCCATGGTGGCCCACAATTGAGGCGTCGGATCGCGCTCGTACCAGGCCATCAGGGCCAGGAGCATGCGGGCGTTCCCGTACGTGTTGGCAAAGTCCTCGCCCGTTGGGGGGTACTTGTGGCCGACCCCTTCGTGCCAGGGCCGGTCCGGGCTGGCGATGGCATAGAACAAGCCGTCATCCCCGATGGCGTTTTGCATCGCGCTCATCATGTCCTCTTCGACCGCGAGGTTATGGTCGCTTCCCGTCATGACCCGGAGCAAAGGCAGTGATTCGGCAAACTTGGGGTTATTGGTCGGCCACCCGGTGGTGTCCTTATACATAAAGGGTGGGTGACAGGCGAAGCCGGCCATGAAATACATCTCGTGAATGCCAGCGGGATCAAGGACACCGGTGAGACCATGAAGGGCGATCTCCGCGTACTCCGCCAAGTCTAGAGTGTCGGGCACGACGGCCTCGTACCGTCGGCCGTTGACCGTCAACTGAGCCACTATGTTCTCCTTGTCTTTTCCCTCAAACGGGCTGATTGGTCAAGCACGAGCGGGCCCGGGTCTGTATGAGCGCGGCAGCCACCGCCCCAGCAGCCGTTCATCGTCCCAACGGCGGCAGCTCTACAACGTGACGGTGTTCAAGGCGATGCCGCGAATGAAGACGCGCTGCGCCAGGAAGAACAGGATAATCACAGGTAGAGCCATCAATGTGGCAACGGCCATTAGCATCTGCCAGTCAGCCGTGTGGAGCTGGATGAAGTACTGCATACCGAGCGTCAGCGTGAAATTCTTCTCGGAGTCCAGGTAGATGAGCGGGCCGAGGAAGTCATTCCACGCCCCGATGAAGCTGAAGATAGCCACTGTTGCGAGGGCGGGCCTCGCCATTGGCAGCACAACGCGGAAGAAGATCGTCAGTTCGTTCGCGCCGTCAACGCGGGCGGCGTCCGAGATCTCCTGGGGAATAGTCAAAAAGAACTGGCGCAAGAGGAAGATATAGAAGGCCGAGCTCAAGGATCCGGTCGAGGCGGCAAAGAACGCAGGCACCCAAAGAGGCTGCAATGTGTTGATCCAGTGGAGATGACTGAAAATTAGGAACTGGGGGATCATGACGACCGGGTATGGAAGCATGAGTGTCGCCAGGACGAGGACGAAGACGACGTTACGCCCCCTCCAGGGGATGCGGGCGAAGCCATAGGCGACGAGTGAACAGGACACGAGGGTGCCGAGGACCGTGAGCACCGTCACTTCGACAGAGTTCTTTAAGAAGGTGAAGAAGGGTATGTAGTTGACCGCATCCGGGTAGAAGTGCCACTGGAGAGGATGCGGGACCCACGTCGGAGGGATCGAGTACAACTGGCTGTTCGATTTCAGCGACGTGGTGACCATCCAGTACAGCGGGAGCACAAACGCTGCGCCGACCAGGATGAGCACAAGGTGATGCGACGCAACGCTCAGTAGCGCCCTGCTGCGCGAGCGAGAGGATGTCGGGCGCTCGACCTCCTCGACCATCACTTGCGCTGGTATTAGAGCCTGTGCCATTACTTGCCCGCGTAGTACACACGGCGTGCACTGAAGGCCAGCAGCACCAGCGTGCACAGCAAAGTAACGAGGAACAGAATCCAGGCCATCGCCGCGGCATAGCCCATCGAGAACAACGCAAAGGCATTGCGATAGAGGTAGGTCACGTACATAAGCGAAGACTGCAACGGGTCACCAAGTGGCCCTGTCAAGACAATCGCCTGGGTGAAATACTGGATACTACCGACGAGGGCGATGACCACGTTGAACAGGATCACCGGGCTCAGCATGGGCACCGTAATATGCCAGAACTTGGTGACCGGGCCGGCCCCATCCAGTGATGCCGCCTCGTAGAGGGACAGGGGCACCTGCTGCAGACCAGCCAGGTAGATGACGATACTCCCGCCAACCTGCCAGAGCGAGATCAATATCAGTGATGGTTTCACCCAGGTTGTTGAGAGCAACCAGGCATTGGATGGCAGGCCGACAGCATTCAGCATGGTGTTGAACAAGCCGTACTCCGGATTGAGCAACCACAGCCAGACAGCCGCGTTGGCCACGAGCGGGACGATGCTAGGGATAAAGGCGGCAGTACGATAGACGGCGATACCGCGTCTCTTCTGGTTGAGAAGCAGCGCCATGCCCAGGGAAACGACGGTACTGGCGGGCACGAAAATGACGACGTAGTAGAGCGTGTTTACGACGGCGATGCGGTAGGTCGGGTCGCTCATTAGCCGCTGGTAGTTCCCGAACCCGACCCACTGTGGCGTGCCTACACCGTTGAAGTTAGTGAAGCTGTAGTAGAGCGAGCTGGCGATCGGGTACAGGGCCAGACTGGCAAAGCCAATAATCCACGGCAAGATGAAAAGCAATCCGTTGCGCTGCGTCATCAATTGGCGATGGGTCATGCCCAGTCGCGCACCGCGTGCTGCGCGCGGTGCGCGTGCTCCGCGCGGTGCGGCGTACGTCAATCAGCACCTCCGGAGGAATAATGGGACGTTGCCACCAGCTCGCTTCACCTAGGAGGCGTTGGGCGAATTCGCATTAAGGGTCTGCTGAGCCCAGGCAACGGCCTGCTGCGGCGTGCGTTTGCCAAGGACCACGGACTCCGAGGCAAGGTCCATCGTGTCCACGAAGGTGGCACCCTCGGGGTACTCGTTACCGGTGGTCAGTCCCGGCACCCAGGAGCCCTGGCCCATCGCTTTATCCGCGGCCAGGATCGCCGCGAAGGCCGGGTTCTTGGTGAACGCCGTCTCCTGCAATACAGCGTGGGTCGTGGGCGTGCCGCCCCAGTTGAGGTCCCACTGGGTGAGCTGCGCCGGCTGCATCAGCCAGCCGATCAGTTCGGCGGCCTGTTGGGGGTTCGGTGCGCCCTTGGGGATCATCCATTCCCAGCCGTCGTGCACAAGGTAAGGTTGGCCGCCGGGCGGGACTGGGATCGCCTCGACGCCGTAGGAAAGCTTGGGGGCTTGCGTCTTAAAGACGCCAATCTCCCACGGACCGGTCACCTCCATGCCCTGGCGCCCGACCGCAAACGGATCCGCCATTTGCCCGGAGGCGCCGGTAGAGCCGCCCGGGTTAACGCCGTTCCCATAGCCGGAATCAAGGATGTTCTTGAGGCCATATTTCTTCGCCAACGACCCGTAAAGTGCTAGCGCTTTCACGGTAGCCGGGCTCTGCACGTTGACTGTCAGACCGCTACCGTGCTTGACGACAGGGAATGGTGCTCCCCAGAGGCGGGCGAACTCGACAACATTATTTGGTCCAACCATCCCAGGGGATGAAACCCAGAGTGTGAATCCTGCCGTTGGCACTTATCTTGTCGATCTTGGCCGCATCGGCCGTCAACTGGCCCATGTGGCCGGGCACGTCGGGGTTCAGCCCCACGGCTTTGAAGAGGCTCTTGTTCCAATAAAGCAAGGTGTCGGGATCCCAGCTATGCGCAATCCCGTACTGCTTGCCAAACCACTGGCCGTACGACCAGGCCGCAGGAACCATATCGCTCGCCTTGACGCCGATCGTGCTCATGTAGGAGCCCAGCGGCTGGAGCAGTTGGATGAAGGAGCCCCCAGGCACGGCCGCGTCGACCAGGTCGGGCGAGTTGTGGCCGAGCACCGCGGCCCGCAATTTGCCCGAGGAATGATTGTCCCCCAGTGTCGGGTCCCCGAGCGCACTGACACTGATGCCCGGATGTGTCTTGCTAAACTCGGTGAAAAGCTTGGTCATGTACGGGCTAACGTTTGGTTCCCAGACATTCAGCGTCACATTCGACGCTGCGTCTGCACCTGCCTGTCCGATAGGTATACACACCTAACGCCAACAGAGCCGTAACGGAACCTCGGGCGATAACGCCCCTTCGCGTCATAGTTATACCCCCTGATCTACTCGTGCTGTCTACACGTGTACCTAACAGACCATAACACGGAGGATATAGCAAGTCAAGGGCCTTAGGTCCGGCCGTCCCGCCCACCCGCACGATTTGACGGAACCGCGAGCACGCTACCGGAGCAGGCCTGCAACCTCTCGATGAGATGCGTAGAGGTGTGACCGCGCTGTGGTCTGTTACCCAGATATTTTCAGGCCAATCTTGTACTGCCGCTCAAAACACCGTTCAGATGAAGCTCGAGCGTTGTCTCTTGATTAAGAACTATTTATCGACGGCGCGGTCGACTCCTCGCCGCTCGTCCCACACGTCCGGATTTGCAATGAAGGCGGGCCGGCATCCGCCCAATACCGCAAGGACCTGCGCTACGCAGCCGACGGCCAACCGAGCGATCGCCTCTTCAGTATGCGAGGCAATGTGGGGCGTAAGGATGACGTTGTCCAGGTCCAGCAGCGGGTCACCGGAGGGCAAGGGCTCCTCCACAAATGTGTCCAATGCGGCACCGGCCAGGCGCCGATGCCTGAGTGCCGATACAAGGGCCTCGGGAACAACCAGTGCGCCGCGCGAGGTGTTAATTAAGTATGCAGAATGATGCAGGCACGCCAGCTCAGCTCCTCCGATCAGATGGTAGGTCTGTGCTGTGAGTGGCGCGTGCAGCGAGAGCACGTCCACCTGAGAGAGCATGCTACGTAGATCTTTCACCAGGGCGATATGACCGGCCGCGTCATGGTCGACCTGGATAAACGGGTCGAAGGCAAGCACGCGCATACCAAAGGCCGAACGCGCCATCTCCGCCACCTTGGTGCCAATCCGGCCGAGCCCGATTATTCCCAACGTCTTGCCGGCCAGTTCAGTACCGAGTTGTGGGAGCGCATCCCGCCACCGTCCGACCCGCACCAACCTGTCTGCGAGTCGGAGCGAACGAGCCAGCGCGAGCATCAGGGCCAGCGTATGCTCGGCCACCGACTGGGTGAGCGCATCCGGTTCGTAGGTCACCACGATCCCCTCTTTAGTGGCCGCGGTGAGGTCGATGTTATCGAGGCCCGTACCGTGCCGGCCGATGACCTTCAGGTTGGTCGCGTGCGCCAAGGTGGCGGCGCCAATGGGTGTTGACCGAACGATCAATGCGCTCAAGTCTGGTAGGAAGGGCTCCAATTCTTGCTCGTTGCGCATGTCGTACTCCGCAACCTCGAGGTCCACACGAGCCGTGAGGGCGCTCATACCGGCCCGGTGCAGCGTACAGGTGGCCAGCACTTTCTCCTTGCGCATGTCGCTCATCATCTACGAGTCCCCTTCCATAAGGCGTATTACTCCCGCTGTTTACAGGCCTTTACACTCGAACCCTCTGCCGCTTGATAGGCGTAAAGCCAGTAAAACTGGCAGCGACAATGGAGGGCCAGCTGGCGGCGCCGCGCAACGGGTCATTGGCAGGTGTAGCCGCCGTCGACGAAGAGCGAGCTGCCAGTAACCCAGCGCGCTTCGTCCGAGGCCAGGTACACGGCAGCCCAGGCCACGTCGTCCGGCGTCCCGAGGCGCCCAAGCGGGTGTAGCCCCAAGACATCGGCGTAGCGCAGGCCGGGAGGGAAGGCCTGCTCCGGATGGGCACGCATCTCCTCCAACTGAGGTCGGTTCATCTCAGTCACCACCCACGCCGGGCAAATCGAATTGACGCGAATGTTGTCGCCTGCAAAGTCCAAGGCCATGCACCGCATGAGCATTTCTTGCGCCCCCTTGGCCGCGTTGTAGGCGCCCTGATTGACCTGTCCGATGTGAGCCGAGATCGAGCTGACCATGATGATCGAGCCACCGCCGGTCTCGCGCATCCGCGGCACGACGTATTTCGAGCACAGCCAGGAGCCCTTGGCGTCGATGTCCAGTGTGCGCTGCCACTCCTCTTCGCTGAGGTCGAGAATGGTGCCGACGCTGGCTCGCACTCCGGCATTGTTGACCAAGACGTCGACGCGGCCGAAGCGCTCAACCGTGCCAGCCACCATCGCCTCTACGGCTCCGGCATCACTTACGTCGCATTGGAATACGGCGACGTCATTGCCAACCGTCTGACGAGCGGTCTCCTCCAGAGTGCCGAGCGAGCGTCCACACAGTACTGTGCGCGCCCCTCGCGGCCGAACAGCACAGCTGTGGCCCGGCCAATGCCCGTGCCCGCACCCGTGACGATTGCCACCTTATTCTCGAGACGACCAGCCATAACCTATTTCATTCGTAATGCAACTCAATACCTATCCTCTTCTCATGTTCCCAGGACCGGGTGCTGCCCGTCCTGGCAGACGAGGGGGCGGCAACCGTCTGCGGTGATGACGAACGTCTGCTCGCAGTGCACCGAGCGAACGCCAGGTGTCAGCACGGGGGCCTCGAGGTTGACCACCATGCCCTGCTCGAGCGAGAGGTCGGCCGAGAGCTCGACGCAGTCGTCCCGGATCACCTTACCGTTGGTGGGCATAAGGACCGGGTAGTCGCGAATTTCCAGGCCGAGGCCGTGGCCATGTGGAAATGATTCGGATATTCCCCGCTCCGCGAGGACCTGCACCATGGCTTCCTGGACCGACGAGGCTTGAGTGCCCGGGCGGACCAGCCTTGCCCCCGCAGCAACGCTATCGCGCACGGCTTCGTACTGCGCGGTGGTTGCCGCATCACACTCTCCAATGCAGACAGTGAGGCCCGAATCTGAGAACCAGCCGGCGTTTATGCACCCGAAGTCGAGGTAAAACGCCTCGTTCATGGGCAGCTCGTAGGCGGCGTCGGTGACATAACCGAGCCCGAATGCACCGATTGAGAAGTGGTCGAAGTCAGCGCCTCGCGAAGCCGCTCTGGACCGGAACTCCTGCGATAAATCCGCCAGTGAGCAACCGGCGCGCACGTCATCGAGCACTGCCATCGCCGCCTCCTCGGCGATCTCCGCCGCCCGCTCTAGCGCGGCAATTTCGCCGGCGGTCTTCTGAGCACGAACGAGACGCAGGAGGTTTGAGCAGTTGAGCAGTTGGGCGTGCGGTAGCGCCCGCTGTAGCGCATCGCGGTCCGACGGCGGGGTGCCATCGAAGTCGACCCCAATCCGCGAGGCCCCGAGCCCGCGTTCCTGGATAACGGCTATGAGAGCCTCGAATGGGTCCCGTGGCCAGCGGCCCGCCTCAACAATGGCGCTCAACCGCTGCATCCGTTCCGGTACGTGGGTCACCGGTTGGCCAGGCATAAACCGGTCGTTCCCGGCGATGCGTACGTCCTCGACCCAGGTGCCTGCAGCATTCAGGGCCCAGACAGGCTCGAGTACCAGGCACGGTTCGCCTTCAACCGGGAAGAGGGCTACGTTGCGCTGGGCCAAATTGGCTGACCCCCCGGGCGATATCATGTACTCCTTCAACAACGGAGCCAGCCAGCACCAGTAGCCGGTAAGGTACCGAACGTTCACGGGTGACCACGAAACAACGGCTTCGATATCGCTGCCCCGCATGAAGTTCGTGAGCCGCTCACGATTGGTCAGCACCGCCAGGCCCATCAGGCTAAGTCCCAGTTCTTCCGACAAGATAGCTCGTCTCACGCACCAACGCCGCGGCGGCGTCCGAAAGCAGCCGGACGTCCGATCGCAACCCAAACATCCTGAACCCGACTGCGAACCACTTCTCAATGCTTTTATCGTCCTCGCAGGCGATCCCGGCGAGCACACCTGCCGCCTTGCAGGCCCCGACAATTCGACCCATGACTTCCTCTTCGTGTTGGTGCTCCTCTTCGGCGACCCGCGATCGTGACAAGGCGAGGTCACGGGGCCCAACCAGGATGGCATCGAGCCCCGCCACGCTGGCGATCTCGTCGACGGCGGCTACCGCTTCCTCTGTCTCCACCATCACCACGCAAAGAGCCTCCTCGGCTTCTCCCCCGGGACCGGCTCTCCAACGCTCGTTTACGCGAGTAGGCCCCAACTGCGAGAACCCTTTGGTGGGTACCGACAGGCACTCACTGCCGCGGCTGCCTCCGTAGCGGAATTCACCATGGGAACGATGACCCCTGCTGCACCCGCATCCAGCATTCGCATAATTAGGTGCGGTTCGTTCCAGCTCACCCGGACCAACGCTGGCACGCGTCGGGCGTCAAGTGCGAGCAGTTGCTGGCACGCTTCTGCGAAGCTAATCAGTCCGTGCTGGAGGTCGACACACACCCAATCAAAGCCCGCCGAAGCCAGGAGTTCTGCAGATAGAGAGGCGGATAGCATGCACCAACCCCCGAGTGTGGCTTCGTCACGGCGCCACGCCTCCCTTATCCGTGCGCGTCGGCTGAAGAGGTCGGGGCTCTGCGATGAGGGATCCCCCCTCATCATTCGAACCCCCACTCGCGCAACTGCTGGATCAACGCTTGACGCCGGGCGCCCCCACCATTGAAGAACTCGTCGCCATAGACGTACGATCTCGGCCTGTACAGATCGTCTCGGACCCAGCCCAAATGCTTCTGATATAGGTCCTTATGGAACTTCACCTCGTCAGCATGCCGTGGTCGCGCCGCGAAATTCAACGTAAACATCCGGCGGTGATCCCCTCCGCCATACGATGCGTGATAGAGACCGCCCCGGAACATCACAATATCTCCGGGCTCCGAGTCGAGAGCGAAGAATGGCACTTCCCTTCCGCCCACGCCGAACGACGCTTCGCTGTCACCGTTATCGGATGGCGCGCCGCTCATCTTTGCGGCTCGCGCAAGGTGCACGGAACCATGATACGGTTCTCTGTGCGACCCCGGTATTACACGGAGTGCGCCAGAACCTGTCTTCACCGGGTCGAGGTAAATCGCCACCTTTATGGGTTGATAAGTGTGTAAATGTGCGTCTGGGTGCCACTCAGTATCACCCACATACAGATTACCGTCAGAGGTGACCCACGTCAGTTCTGGTCCCAACAAGTCGCCAATGACATTGTAAATTCGATCATCCTCCATGAGCTCGCTGAGCCTGTCATTATGCTCTACGATCCCAAGGACCATCTGTCGCCGCTCCCCCGTAAATGGCGACCCGCTTCGTGCTTGCTCAATGGCGGTATCAAATGCCTCGGTTATTTCCTTCACCTCCTCACTCGAGAACTGTTGACGCAACACCAAAAAGCCGAAGACATCGAAGTAGCGCTTTTGCTGCTCAGTTAGCACTGTTTCCTCCTTTGGTTTTATACACATTCACCTCTGTAAGGGGCAGGCAAGCCGGGAAGGTCGCCGGCTACGACGAGCACCCGGACCGCACCGCATTGCCGACATGACCCGCGCGCACAAGGTGGCCCGCCAGCGACTGTTGCGCTTGCCTAAGCCCCCAAGCGTGCCCTCCTCAGCAGTTCCCCTGTGGTGCGGTTCGTGGTGGGCCGGTAGCCGACCAAAGGGAGCAACTGTTCGTGGACGGCGTCGAGCAACCACGCAGGCTGGGGGAAGAACATCGCCTCCAGTTCGGCGGCGGGAGTGATCCAGTTCCGCGAGCCCACCACCACCGGCGGTCCGTCCAGGTCGTCGAAGCAGGCCTGGGTAAGGTTGGCTGCCACCGTTTGCATTAGGTTGCCCCTCTCCACGGCCTCGGAGACCAGTAAAACTTTGCCCGTCTTCCGGACTGACTCGACTAAGAGCTCGTAGTCCAGCGGGTTGGCCGAGCGCAGGTCTACGACCTCAGCCGAGATGCCAAAACGCTCGGCGAGTTCGTCCGCCGCCCTGAGGGCCGTATAAAGCGCCGGCCCGAACGTAAGGATGGTCAGGTCCTGCCCGGCTCGCTTCAATGAGGGCGACGAAAGGTCGACCTCGTAGTAGCCCTCTGGGACACCGCCAGGCTCGAACATCTCGCCCGTGTCGTAAAGCTTCTGGCTCTCAAAGAAAATCACAGGGTCGGTCCCCGCCAGTGCCGCGTTCATCATGCCCTTGGCGTCGTAGGGAGTGACCGGGTAGACGACCTTGAGGCCCGGGATATGAGCGGTCAGGGCGCTTAAGTCCTGAGAGTGCTGGGCACCGTACTTGGACCCAACTGACACCCTTACCACCACGGGCATCTGCAGCAACCCGGCCGACATGGCCTGCCACTTCGACAACTGGTTGAAAAGCTCGTCGCCGGCTCGGCCCATGAAGTCGGCGTACATCAGCTCGGCTACTGCCCGGCCGCCCTCCATTGCATAGCCCACGGCCGCCCCGACTATCGCCGCCTCGGAGATGGGCGCGTTGAACAGCCGGTGGTAAGGCAGGGCTTCGGTAAGACCTCGATAGACGCCAAATGCGCCACCCCAGTCGCGGTTTTCCTCACCGAAGGCCACCATCGTGGGATCGATCACGAAGCGGTGGAGCAGTGCCTCGAAGATGGCGTCCCTGATATTGAAATAGTCTCAGCTTGGGTACAGGTTTGCCGTCTTCGGTAGCCGTCCGCACCTTGCCCCGGATTTGTGCGACACGGGGGTTGGCCTCGCCGACCTCCAGTACCTCGGGCGAACGGTCGTCGAAGCGCTCAACGTGGCCGCCTGAGAACATGACGCTGCCGACCAGCTCAGAGCTAATAGGCACGCGGGGGCTTAGCTCGAGGTCGACGGCTAGACAGAACATTTCGAAGACCATCTCGGCGGCCTCCTGGCGCGCCTCGTCGAGGGCTTCGGCCTTGGCCACAGCCGCGTCTATCAGCCGCTGGCGGTAGGACGTGACCGGGTCGAGGGCTCGCCAGAGCTCGACCTCCTCGGGGGTCCGGTAACTGGAAGCGTCGGAGGGCGAGTGGCCGCTGAAGCGGTAGGCCACGGTGTCCAATAGCACCGGCCCCCGCCCCTCTTCTATCACTGTCCGCTTCCGCCTGAAGGCGTCGATGACGGCAAGGGGGTCGTAACCGTTCACCCTCTCGGCGTGCATCTGCTCCGGGTTTACCCCCGCGCCCACCCGGGCGATGAGCCCGCAGCCCATGGTCTCCCCGGACGTTTGGCCGCCCATGCCGTAGAAGTTGTCCATCGAGTTGAAGATGACGGGAAGGCCCCCGCCTAGGCCCGGGTCCCAGAGCTTTCGGTACTGGTCCATAGCAGCGAAGGTCATGGCCTCCCAGGTCGGCCCGCAACCAAAGGCCGCGTCTCCTATGTTGGCGACGACGATCCCGGGCTTCCGGTTTACGCGCTTGAACAGGGCGGCCCCTGGCGCGACCGAGGCCGACCCGCCGACGATGGCGTTGTTCGGGTAGATGCCAAAGGGCGGGAAGAAGGCGTGCATCGAGCCGCCCAGACCCCGGTTGAGCCCTGTGTCCCGGGCGAAGATCTCGGCATAGGCGCCGTAAACGAAGAAGCGCACGGCCAAGCCGACCACGCTGCCGTCGTAGCGCCCCTCCACCCGGGCGAGCACGGCCCCCTCGCGGTAGGAGCGCATGATCTTCTCCAATTGCTCGTCGCTCAGGCCGCGCGTGGCCGAGAACGCCTTGGCCAGGATTTCCCCATGACTGCGGTGTGAACCGAAGATGTGGTCGTCAGGCGTGAGCGAGAAGGCCATGCCGACGGCTGCCGCTTCCTGGCCGAGCGATAGGTGGGCAGGGCCGGCGTGGTCATAGGCCACCCCGCGGTAGGTGCCCTTCAGCTTGAGCTCGTTGAGGATCGTCTCGAACTCCCTGATGGCACACATGTCCCGCCAAATGTCGACGAACTCCTCTGTCGTATAGCGTGAGCGCTCCTCTTGGAGGGTCTTCTCGTAAGCGTTGACGGGGATGTCGGACATGTGGAGCGCGCCCCTGGAGAGCACATCGCCAGGCTCGATCGGTAACCCTTTAGTCATGTGGGTCTTTGTCTCCTAATTGACCTGGACGAGGGCCTCGTGGAGGGCCTCACCGACCGTTGGGTGAGGAAAGACAACATCTGCGGCCCGGGCTGTCGAGAGCTCCATCTCGATCAGGGCAGCGGCAGCGACGACGAACTCACTGGAGGAGTCGCCCATGACGTGCACGGCCAGGATCTCGCCATAGCGGGCGCCGGCAAGGACCTTCACAAAGCCTGTGCCCCTCTCGTTCTCTATCATGAAGCGCCCGGCGACGCCCATGGGCACCATGGCCTTGTTGTACGCCACACCCGCCGCCCGCAATTGCTGCTCTGGGGGGCCCACGGCGGCGACCTCCGGGTGGGTGTAGATGACGGCAGGTAGGGAGCCATACCGCACCCGATCGGGCCTGCCGAACATACAGTTGACCGCCACGATCCCCTCCCGCGTGGCCGCGTGGGCCAACATGTGATGACCGGTGACGTCACCGCAAGCCCATATGCCAGGCACATTCGTCTTGCCCTGGTTGTCGACGGCCACGCCCTTGGCAGTGAAGTCGACACCAAGTTCTTCCAGGCCGAACCCGGTCACCATTGGCGCCCGTCCGGTGGCGTTTACGATGCAGTCCGCCTCGAAGGTTTTAGCCTCTCCCGATGCGTCTCGGTAACGCACACCATTTTCTTCAACGGCGAGCACCTCCGAGGAGAGGTTGAACGCAACCCCGCTGCTTTTCAGCGCCGCGAGCAACTTCTCGGACACGTCCTGGTCACAGCCGCTCGCCACCCGGGGAAGCACCTCGAACACGGCCACTTCAGCCCCGATCTCGGCGAAGAAGGTCGCGAGCTCCAGCCCAATGTAGCCACCCCCCACGATGGCGACGCGCGAGGGCACTTCGGCGAGTTCGAACACCGAGCTCGAAGTCAGGACATGCTCGGCGCCGATCCCGACAATGGGAGGAATGAGCGGCTGAGACCCCGTAGCCACCAAGACGTTGGCCGCTTCTAAGAGCTCACCGCCCACGCTCACCAGGTTGCGGGCGAAGAGGCGGGCGTGGCCAGCCAGGACCTCCACACCGCAGCGGCGGAGGAGGCCGCCGACCCCGCTTTTCTGGGCCGCCACAATGCGGTCCTTGCGCTCGACCACGGCGCGTAGATCCAAACGGGCGGGCCCAACTTCTATGCCGAAAAGCTTGGCCTCGGTGCACTGGCGGTAGAGGCGGGACGACCACAAGAGGGCCTTGGCCGGGATGCACCCCGTGTTGAGGCAGGTACCCCCCAGCTCGTCCTTCTCCACCAGCGCCACCGTCTTGCCCATTTGGCTGGCGTGAACGGCAGCCTGGTAGCCACCTGGGCCAGCCCCAATGACGATCAGGTCGTACATAGCTGCTCCGCGGCTTCGAACTTGCCCCGGAGTACCCCTAAGAACCTGGCCCCTGGGGCGCCGTCTATCACCTGGTGGTCGAGGGTCAGTGACAGCCCGATGGTGTCGACGAACTCGAGGTTCCCGTCGGGTTTTCGGGCCGGCTTCACTCCGATAGCACCCACCCCCAATATGGCGACTTGAGGCGGGTTGAGGACCGGCGTGAATGACTCGACGCCGAAGGCGCCGAGGTTGGTGACCGTGAAGGTGCCCCCCGTGAGGTCGTTTGGGGCGATCGTCCCGGCCAGGGCTTGGCCCGTCAGTTCTTTCATGCGTCGGGCCAAGCCCAGCAGGGAGAGGTCCTGGGTTGCGCGGACCACAGGAACGACCAGGCCGCGGTCGGTGTCACAAGCAAATCCAATGTTCACATCGCCGTGGCGATACAAAAGGCGGTCGACGAAAGTGGCGTTGAGCTCGGGCACCTCCAGCAGTGCCCGCACGGTCAGGAACGTCACGAGGTCGTTGATGTTGATATCCGCCGCGGAGCCCGAGGCCTTCATCCGTTTGCGCACGAGCAGCAGCCCCGTCGCGTTGGCCGAGGCATGCAGGGTGTACTGCGCCGTAGAGGCGAGCGACTCCCTCACCCGCCGGGCGATCGTCTCGCGCACCGCCGACATACCCACGCCAGGTGCGCCGGGAGCGAGCAAATCGGGGGGCGGTCGTGGGTCGAGCGCGCCGGGATCGACTGGGGGCCTTGGCTCGGCCTGTTCGGTCAGCGGTGACTGTCCTTTGACGGTGGAGTGCCACGCTCGGCGCAGGTCGTCCTCCAGCAACCGTCCACCCGGCCCCGTCCCTTCTACGACGGACGGCTTGAAGTCGTGCTCGCGGGCAAAGCGTCGGGCGCGGGGGCTCGGGCGGGGACTGCCTGCGTCTCCTCGGCCTTCACCTGGCGGCGAGACCGGTAAGAACGCAGGCGGGGCGCGCCCGTCCCGGTCCGAGCTGGCCCTTCCGCCCTGCAGCGGGTTCGGCGGCGGCGCGGTGGCGCGGGGCCGGAGCGCCTCGGTACTTTCGCCCCTGGCACCGATGGCACATATAGGCGTGAACACCGGGACAAGAGAACCCTCTTCAAAGAAGGTCTCCAGCAGCACTCCGTCGACAGGCGCTGTCAATTCAAAGTTCGTTTTGTCGGTCTCGATCTCAGCGATGAGGTCGCCCGCCCTGACCTCGTCGCCTGTTTGCTTGCGCCACGTCGCGAGAAGGCAATCTTCGACCGTGTTGCCCAGCTTCGGCATCTCTACCGCCGTCGCCATAACCGAGGGCCTTTCCGAACAGGCGCTATCACCGCGCCAGCGCCGCTCCCAGCACCGGCAAAGACCCCGGCCTGACGAGCAGGTCCCTTGCACGAGTGCCGTGCCGCGGCCGCAACGTCCGGAGATGCCGGGACGGCGGGCCTGAGCTCGTTGATGGCCTTTTGGCTACGACAACCCGTCAGGGAGCGCGTACCAGAAGTGCTCATTTGAGCGGCTCTCGTTCTCTAATGAGCAGAGTCCACCACATCTTGCCGTGCAGTGTCAAGGAGGTCCCGGGAGTGAGCGCCGTAGCCTGCGCGTAGCGTAACCGGGGTCGGCCGCTCGATAGCTGTCGCTGACCGCGGTGAGACTGAGCGCTCTGGTCAGCCGATTTCGGCCTTAAGCGGACGGGTGGGCAGCACCAAGACGGCGGCGCACTCGTTACATGACCGTATTTATGCCTGGTGGACTTAGTCATTTATGCCTGGCGGGCCAAGTCGCTTTTCGCTCCCAGAAGCTCGCTGGCCGAGCCGGCGTCAGTAACAAGGACGTCCACGAGCCCCGACCGTAATGTCGCCCCAAGGGCGGCGCGCTTCTCGGTCCCCCCACAGATGGCCAGGACCGTCCCAGCCGCCTCGAGCTGCCGCAGGCTAACTCCGATGCGCTCGCTATCGGGCTGCTCGAGCACCTCGCCCCTTGCGTCAAAAAGAAAACCGCAGAGGTCGGCGACGACGCCCCCCGCACGCAGGGCCGCCACCTCCTCTTCGTCGAAGCACTCGATCATCCGCGACGCCGGCGGATAACCCCACGCGCCCACCCCGGCAAGGACCACCGTCACCTGCGCCATCAGTCCCAGGGTCTTCGAGATCATGGGGTCCTGCCTGAGGGCGTCGGCCGCTGGGTCTCGCATCCGGAGGGGCGCAAGGAGCGGGTAGCCCTCCGTGCTCGCCTTTGCCGCTAGCTGCCGTACGAGCTCGATCCCACCGGACGCGCTCTCGAGGGTGGCAAAGCCCCCCACCAATTGGACCACGCTGTTCGCCTGGAAGCTTGTCAGGCGCTCCGCTACTAGGTCGAGGGTGCGGCCCCACGAAACACCGACGACATCACTAGCCGTGACCATTTCCGCCACCACCAAAGCAGCCATCTCGGCCAGTTCCGGCCCGACCGCCTCGGAGGAGCCGTCGAGGCCGGCGACAACGACCGCATCCCGAAGGCCGAACGTGCTCCGCATGGCGGCGCTCAGGTCCACATCGCTTCGGGCCGTGTTCACGATCTCGATCCTGACGATCCCCTCGGTCCGAGCCCAGTCAAGCAACCGTGCCGCCTTGAAGCGGGAAACGTCGAGCTCTGCGGCAATCTGCTTGATTGTCCAACCATCGATGAAGTACCGCCTCGCCGCCAGCGTCGCTTGCTGGGCCTGGACGGGCCGGCGGCTAACGGAGCCAGCCGGCGCCTCTGGAGGCTAACTTTCGTCCCCCGGCGGTGCTCTACGGGGGACTCTCGCGCCCCTCGTCGGCATTGGACGTACGCTCGATCGGACTATGGTAGTGCTCTTTTGAGCACTCTCGAGCTGTTCCCTCCCACACCGTACGAGCACACCATCTTGGGCGGCCGGCATCCGACGCCACGGGACCGTCCCGTTCACAGCGCAATTGGCGCAAGCGGCCCCGAAGGGCGTCCTCTGGTAAATGCCGACGACGGTGCCCAATTCGACAAGCTCACGGACGCCGTCGTTAATGCCCTGCACGAGCTGCGCCCCTGACCGGCCGCTCGTTCAAGGCCAAGAGAGTCTCGCCGCGAAGCTAGCTAGAACGATCAGCCAGCCTATTCATTTCTGCTGGTATCAC
>CAVVRE010000023.1:0-18058 GCA_963750465.1 uncultured Acidimicrobiaceae bacterium | reverse complement strand
CGCCTGCCTTGCGCCGTAAATGGGCGAGCTCGTCGTAACCGAACCTTCCGCTGGCGTCTTGGTTCACGGCGCGACGGTCTCATTGGCGAGCACGTGCAGGACCAGCCCATCGAGGCGCCGGTCGCCCCTGAGCAGGTGCGGAGCGTTAGCCATAATTAGCTCGCGTCGTGGCGCGAACGAGCGTCTTCTTCTCGGCGACCCCTAGAGGAACGCCTTGGTCGATCATGCAGCCGAACTGGAGGAGCAGCTCGAAAGCCTCCCACTGGGCAAGGCCGGCGGCGTCGAGTCGGGCCAGTAGCTGAATCGTGGCCCATACGCCCTGGCTCGTCGTCGGGGGCGGTTCGGCCTGATCGTGGGGGATCGCTTCTCTTGGAGGGGCCACCACTCGGCTCACGTATATAGAGGCAGCGACGGCTGACGCGGCCAGAGACGTAGCAGCGGTAACGACGGTGCTGCTCCCCACCCCGTCGCCGCCTGAAGGAGCACGAGGTTTGCTGTAGTCATAGGATCACTCTCAGTCGGGCAGAGCAGCTCGACCAGAGCACTCTTAGCCCACAAACCACGCAAACATCGTGCACTGGTAGCTTTTATCAGCGCAGATCACCGGCTGGATCCACGCCATCGGGAGGGCACGCGCAGGTGGCAGCTGAACAGCAGAGCCCGTTGGCTCGACAGCGGCTGATGCGTGGTTACACCCAAGAAGAGCTCGCCGAGAAGGTGAGGACCACGGTGTCCACGGTCCGGCGGTGGGAGCGGGGAGAGGTGCATCCCCAGCCAGGAACCCGTCGTCGGCTCGCGTCCGGGTTGAACGTCTCCCTGGATCAGCTGGCCACCCTCCTTGAGGGAGAGCCTGTCGTCCCGAACGTCGTCGACCCGCCCACCGGTAGCCTGGGTCACCGTGGCCATGGGCTTCCGGGCGCGGATGAGGCGGTGAACCGAAGGCAGTTTGTTATCGGCAGTGTCGGAGCTCTCATCGGAGCGGCCGCGATAGGCCCGGGTCAGTTCGGGTCGTCAGGCTTTGGGCTGGGCCGTTGGGCAGATGAGGCGGTAGCCGATCATCTTGGGCGCACATGGCACACGCTCGTGGCGACCGACAATAAGTTCGGCCCCGTCCACGCGATCCACGGCGTCTTACACAGCATCAAGTTGGCCAGCGACGCGCTCCAGCAGATGAGCGGAGCAGACCGCCAGCGTGTCTTCCAACTGGACGCCCGATTCGCGGAATCGGCGGCCTGGTTGTACGAGGACATGGGAGATTTCGCTGAGGCCAGCAGGTGGATGCAGACGGCCCACCAATGGGCGGACGCTGCAGACTACCCGTCGCTCGCCCTGTGGACACTCATTGGTCGCGCCCGACAGGCGGTGCTGCGCCGGGACGCCCACACCGCTGTCGGCCTCGCCGATCAGGCCATCAACACGGCTACTGCCGCCCCCGCCGCCATGCGTACCGCGGCGCTGTGCTACAAGGCTGAAGCCCTTGCCCTTCAAGGAAAAGAACGGCTTTGCCTCACGATTTTGGACCGTGCTGAAATCGAAGCTGCCAATGTGAAAATCGACCCCGATGCCGACAGCAGCGGCGGCTACGGTTCGTGGTGTACACCCAGCTACGTCAACGCCGAGCGAGCGCGATGCTGGCAGGCGCTCAGAAAGCCCATCCGCGCCATCCCGCTCTATACCGAGAGCCTCGCCACTCTTCCCGACTCGTATCACCGAGACAGAGGATGGGCGCTGGCCGGCCTGTCACTCGCGTACGCGACCACCGGCGAGCCCGAGCAAGCCTCTGACATCGCCCACCGGGCAATGTTGATCGCCTCGGCAGCAGGCTCCCAAAGGACAGCGAACGAGGTGGCCCGCGTCGTGGACCATCTAATTGTCGTTGGGCACACCCCCGACTGGTCGTACCTTCCTCCGCCGGCCTGATGAGCGCTGACGTTGAGTTCGCCGCTATGCGGCTGGCCATCGGCCTTTCGGCCCAGGGCGTAGGGACCACTAGCCCAAACCCTCCCGTCGGCTGTGTCATCCTGGACAGCGCCGGCCAAATCGTGGGTGCGGGCTACCATCGCCGAAAGGGCGAATCGCACGCCGAAGTGAACGCACTTGCCGCGGCCGGACCCCGAGCCGGCGACGGCACAGCCGTCGTCACGTTAGAGCCCTGCAACCACTACGGTCGTACCCCGCCCTGCAGCCAGGCACTTCTCGATGCTCGGATTCTCTCGGGTGGTTGTCGCTTTGCTCGATCCCACGTCGCGAGGGGATGGAGGTGTAGCCGTTCTGCGTGCCGGAGGGGTTTCGGTGGAGGTCGGTGTGCTCGAGGACGAAGCGCTGCTTGTCCTCGGTGACTGGCGGCGATCACTTGATAGCGGGCCACAGGTCACCTGGGTGTATGCGCTCTCAGCTACCGGCGAGCCAATCCCGCCGCCGCCAGGTAGTGCCGCCGCCGACGACGCCGCGAGGCTCTGTCAGCTCTCAGATGTGGTCGTTTATGACGACCTGACGCTGAGCGAGGGCGTACCTGGCGGCCACGAGTGGAACCTCCCGAAGGCGGCTATCGAAGAGGACAGCTACGGCCCTGACGTGCTCGGCTGGCTCGCAACTTGCGGCGCTCGGACCGTCGTGATCCTTGGCAGTAGCCGCGCGGCAGCCCGCTTTGTCGACTGCGGGCTGGTGACCGCGACCGTCACCTACCTTCCATCATCGGCGCCCTCTTCGCGCCCGGACAAGGAGTGGGGGGATTCGCGGTCCCTGCCGGCTTCCATCTGACCGACGTGGTCCCTTTCACCGGGTGGGTGCGCTTGACCGCCAAGGCGAAAACCTGACACTACGGCACGGCTCGGAGCGGTCGCGACCAGTTTCGAACAGTCGGTGCAGCTTCGAGCGTCGTGAAATGCTCAACTTGCAGGCCGAACCTTGCGCCGCCCGGCCGCCCTCTGACGCTGGCGAGGTTCGTCCGTCCTTCGATGGGATTTCCTCCTCACAACACGCCCTCCCGGCGGAGCGTCAGGGTCTGCCCCACTTCCCAGCCGTCGCCCATAACGTCGTAGACCTTCGCCCGGATTGCCGCGCTGACCTTGCGCTCCAGGTAACCGTCCGGTCCGTAACCGGCCCAGGCCAACGCTCTGCCAGCGCAGCGGGCGTAGCCGTCCTGGGCCGGTGCCGCGAGCCTCGCGCCCCAGACTGCGACGTGCCCGACCACGGCGTCCAGCCGCCTGTACTTGTCGGAGTGAGCCTCTACAGCGATGCCGACCTGAACGCGGGAGATGGCCAGAGGTACCAGGACATCGGCTGCGGCCTTCATGTAACGGTCGGAGGCTGCTCCGTTCATCCGGTCGAGAGGCGAGAGCACGGCGGTCGCCTGCGCCTCAATACCCTTTCCTGCTGCCCCGTCCAAGAGCATCTGGACAGCGACGGAGGCCGAGTGCCGGGGCCTGAGCTGGTCCGCGGGAGCGTCCAGGCAGCCCTTTCTAGTGACGGCGGCGAGGCCGTTCTCGCCATGCTCGGCGATCCACGATGCTGGGTCTTGGCCCGCAGGCCACCAAGTAATGCACGATTCCCGGCCCCGCTCGGCTACCGCGGCGGCCCACTCAGCGCTCGCTTTCTTGCCCGCCCCGTCGCCATCGGCGCATAGCACGGGCGGCCTGTTGTGGATGGCGAGAATGGTCTCCCACTGCATCTCGCTGACCGCCAGTCCCGACTCGGCCACGGGAGCGTACTTGGATGACAGGCCAGAGCGCGCCGCCTGTGCGGCGATGGCCAGGGCGTCCAGGGTCCCTTCGCACACCACCACCTGCGCGTCCGGGTCGAGCGCGGGTAGCGAAGGTCGGTAGAGGTTGACGGATTTGTTGTAGCAGGCGGTGTGGGGCGGGTTTATGTATTTCGGCACGCCAGCTCTCTTGCTGTCCAACCGGCCGATCAGCCCGACCACGGTGCTGCTGTCGTCCATGACCGGCACGAGAAGTCGCTTGCGGTAGTAGTCGATCACGGTCTCGCCGGCCGTGCGTCGGGCAAGGCCGGCATCGACCAGCTCGTCGTCTGTATACCCCTTCGAACGCAGGCGCTGCACGAGTTGGTCGGGCGCCTTGTAGGGCGTGTGGCCGACAACTGGTCTATCGACCTCGACTTCGAGAGCGGCAACGTCGATGCCACGGCCGCGGAGGTAGTCCGTCCCCGACTCGTGCAGGTCGCCGTAGGTGTAGTACTCCCAGGCGTCTCGCAGAGCCGCCAGGGCTCGGGCCCGAGGTGTCCGGTACAGGTCTGGCTTCTCCGCTTGTTGTCCCGCCGTCAAGGATCGTGCCGGTCGATGACGACACCGTCCGGCGGGTGGGGGAGAGGGCCGGGAGTGTCGAGCATGGTGACTGCCTGGCTCACCCGGACGCCGTAGATGTCGCGGACCCACTGGACGACATCGCCGGTGGTCCCGCAACCAAAACAGTGGTACCGGTTCGTGCGCAGGTGCAGCGACATGGAAGGCGTGTTGTCGTGGTGGCCTGGCATCGGACAGCAGACCATCACGTCGTCGATGCCGTCGAGTGGGATGTCGAAACCAGTGCGGCGGGCGACCTCGCACAGCGAGTGTCGGGCTTCGACGTCACGGAAGTCGACCTGGGCCATCAGTGCTCCAGCGCGGCCCGGCTGTTCCTCGGCTCAGGGGTCAACGGTCGGTCGGCTAGTCGCTGCGGGTCGGGGTTGGTACCGGACCAGGCGGCGAACGCGGCATCACCAGGTGACCAGCCGCGGTCAAAGGCGGCACGCCACGAGAACTCGGACGTCTCGTCCTTGGTTTTAGGGAACCCGGCGAGGTGTTCGTCAGCGAGCCGGAGCCAGAGCGAGAACCTCGCGTCTCCGCCCGCCCGCAAGAGGTACTCGGCCTGGTCGTCGGGGAAGTAGCGGTCGATGTCGGCGACGAGGCGCTCGACCACGTCCTGGTGAGGCACCTTGTCGAGCCAGGTCATGTTCTCAGTCCTCCGGGCCGATGGCCCGTTCGTGCCCGGCGGCGTACTCGACAAACGCTTTTGCTCGTCATCGGCGGACCTCCGCAGCTCTGGCCTACAAGATGTGGGCCGGTCAGCTACGGTCCTGCAACTGCGAAATCGTACGTTGCGCTCTAACCGGCGTTGGCGGCCTTGGCGATCTCGCGCTGCCGTCGTCGCTCGGCATCGGCCAGCAGCATCTGTTCCCAGTCCTCATCATCCACGGGGCGGAGCCGGGTGAGCGGTTCCTTGTGGCCGGCGGCACAGCCGGAGTGCCCGGTCCACTCCCGCAGGCGCCCTTCGATTAGGGTGAACGCCCGGTGCCAGTCGGTAGCAGCCGTGCCCGGTGAGTTGTCTGAGTAGGCCACTCGCTCGTGGTCGCGAAGCGCCTGCAGCGCCTCCACGTGCCCGCTGTGGCGCCACCAGCAGGATGGGATGACAGTGTGGTCCAAGTGGGCGAACCGTACGACCAGCTCCTCCACGTAAACCCGCAGTTGCCGCCATTCATACGCGGCGTCAACAGCAGGCAAGTCAGGCCATCGGACAGGGCTGGCCAGGACTTCGAGGTCCGGCGGGCCATCCGCTCCGTACAGCTCGGCGAGAAGCTCCCGACCGCGACGGTCGTCGCTGTCCTTCTCCCGTTCGTCACCGGTGTCCACGTCACTCATTCGACTTCTTCAGTTCCGCCCGCTCGGTCGTGTAATAGGGCGATGATCATCGCCGTGGCTTGGCTGCGCGGCAGCCGTCTCCAAGCGGTATTCCTTCCAAGATGACATGAAGGCACAGGTGGTCGCGGGAGCAGAGCGGCGCTAGGTCATGGAAGTCCTCATGGCCGAGCCGAGCGTAGGTGCGATGGTGAAGGTCTCCCCGCCAGAGCTTCCAAGCCTGACCGCATACGAGGCAGACCGGGTCACTGCCCCGGTGGCTAGCTCGCCAAGCTTCCAGCCACCGCTGCCGGGACCGGTACCACTCGGGTGAGGCCATGTAAGTGGCGTAGGCGGCGCGGATTGCCACCCGCCGCTTCGACCAGCCGATGCCGGGCCGGGGGTCACGCAACGGGAACCCCCCATTCGGCCACGGCCGCCTGTCGGATCAGC
Organism: uncultured Acidimicrobiaceae bacterium; assembly: GCA_963750465.1. GTDB lineage: Bacteria > Actinomycetota > Acidimicrobiia > Acidimicrobiales > Palsa-688 > Fen-671. The sequence goes on along the minus strand of CAVVRE010000023.1, from coordinate 11,994 downwards.
TGCTCGACCTTGGCTCGGTCGGTTTCGATCCGTCCCGCATAGGCGCGCTGGGTCCATGGCCTGAGGGTGAGCATGATCGGCTTGGCAGACCGTAGGAGGAGCAGGCCGTGGCCGGCACTCAAGGTGCGAATCATCGACGGGTCGAGGATGGCCTCTTTCCGCTCCGACTCCGAGATTGACTTGCCCCCGCCCGACTGCCACGATTCGGAACGTTCCCGGACAGTGCGTTCGCCAAGCATTCGGGACAGGTCGACCAGGTCGTCGGCGTTGGAGCTGCCGCCGAGCACGAGCTTGACGGTGGCTGAGTCCCAGATCGCTCCGGCCTGCTCGCGCCCCCAGCGATCTCGGGCCTGGGCGAGGGATTGGAGGACCACGACCGTCGGAATGCCCGTTCCTCCGCCTTCGGACATGAGCGCTCCGAGCGACGGGAGCGGGTAGTTGGCGGCCTCGTCGAGTATCAGCCCGAGAGGAGGGTCGATCCGAGCGCCAGGGGACGCGGCGGCGAGCCGGCGAGCGACTTCCACTACGTCTTCGATCAGAGCGGCGACCAGCCCGGCGGTTGCCGACGCGCCCGACGCGGTGCCGAGCAGATAGAGGGCGCCCCTCGCTCTCAGGAAGCCGGAGGGGTCGAACATCTCGTCTGGCTCTGGAGAAACCGCTGCCAGCACCTTCGGGTCGGCCAAGGCTGAGAAGGCGTTGGCCACCATGGCCCACACCGAGTCGCGTTGGCGCTGGTCGGCTGAGATGATGGCGTCGAGTGCCTGGTGCCATCGCGGGGTGGCCTCTGGCATGTTCACGAGGATGTGGACAGCTTCACGGGCGCCGGGCGCTGAGAGCGACCATTCGTATAGCGAGGCTGCCCCCCTCCTGCCCACAGCAGCAGCGTGCAGCAAGCAACGGACTGCTGTCTGGGTCTGCTGTTTCCAGAAGCTCCCCTCGGTCACCGACTCCCCGGCGTTAGCGGTCAGGGCCGCCGCTCGGGTCATCGCCGTCTGCGGTCGTTCGCAGCCGCGCACCGGTGACCAGCGCAGGGCGGACGGTACGCCCACGGCCAGCCCTTGCGGGTCGAACACACCGACGGGCCCGAGCCGGGCGCGCGCGGTCATCGTTGCCGTTAGGTTGTCCGGTCGCGTGCTGGTCGTGATCACCGTTCCAGGAGCGTCCAGGATGGATGGGATGACCACGTTGTAACCCTTGCCGGCCCCTGGAGGTCCGAGCAGGACCATCGAGTCCCGGACTCCCATCCAGCACTCAATACGGCGCGAGTGGCCCAGGTACCACCCCACGTCTCGCGCCCGAGGTGCCCTGACTGACGGACGAAGGATTTTTGCGCTCTCGAGCAGCGCCTTTGCTCCTGCGGCGGTACGGACTTCGCGCTTGTCTGCCAGGCCCTCGATCAATGTCGGGTCCTCGCACCAGCGCCTAGGGCGGGGATGGAACAGCCGCCACGCACCCCAGACAACAAATGCCAAGAAGCAGACCACGAGGACGGTCACCGTCCAGTAGAGCTCTGGTGGCCCGACCGGGGCGTGCCAGGCCGCCGAAGGCTGGCCGAGGTGCCCGAAGGCGGCCAGTTCGGCGAGGGCATGGCCGTGCGGGGTGCGATGCCCGCTCAGGCGAGCTGAGGCTACGCCAGATACCCAAAGAGCTCCGGTCAGCAGGATGCCGGAGACCAAGGCGGCCAGGGCAGTGTCCTTCACCGAGTCCGGCTGGGAAGGTCGCACCGCCATCCCTAACACCAGTCCGTTTCGGTCGCGCCGAGCTGCCGAATGCAACCTGCCTCCCATGAGCCGGGCCGCGACTTAACCAGTGCTTCGATCCCGCCCTTGCTGCGGGCGACGTCTCCGAGCGCCGCAGAAACGGAGCCAGCGAAATCGGGGCCGCCATGCTCCGCAATCCGCCAGGTCGCCGCCAAAGCGGCAACCAGCCGCCTGTGGGTGCGATCGATATCATCGCGGCGTGGGCTTCCCCCACCCATCATCACGCCGCCCACTCTGTAAGCTCTCTCAAGCGCAAGCTCCGTTGCGGGACACCACGGGCCGTGATGCCGGCGTTGTAGGGAGGCGAATTGAAGACGCCCGTCGCGTCGCCTACGCGGTGGGCGGCAACGTGGCCCGCGTCCGGCTGGTACATAGTGACCCGCCTGTCCTTTGAGAAAGGCGTGACCCTCACTCCGCCCCCACGCCCACGGTCTCAGGACGCGCCTGTTCGACCTGGCGGTCCACGGCCCGAGCTTGGCGCGCCAATTCGATGGCGGCGTCTACGCCGGGAACTCTGCCACCCGAGGTGTGCTCTGCGGGTGACCTCTCGAGGATGGCCTTTGCGGCGCGAGCCACTCGGGCCTGGCTGGCTATGACCTCCTTGGCGGCGTCTTTCTGCCCCGCCCAGCCGGCAACGTACGGGAAGCTGTAGTCGTCCGTCGACATGCCATGGGCGCCGGCGACGACGTAGGCGACCGATTCGGCCTCCACTTCCTTTCGAGGGCGGGGCAAGAATGTGCCGGGCGGGTCCTGGTGCAACAGTACGTGGGCCGCCTCGTGGATGAGCGTCTTGACTTTCGCTGCATCGTCCATGTCACCGCGGACTAGCACGCGCTTGTCCCCGAACCTGGCCTGCCCGTTGGCGCCCTGGAGGTACGAGTCGTCAGGCACGATCTCGACTGTCCAGCCTCGGGCCTCGATCATGTTTACGACGACCTGGCCCAGGCCCTCGGGCGCTTCTCCCTCCAACAGTTTCGGCCGCGCCGGCTCAGGCAGTGGGTCGCCGTGGGTCTGAGACACGTCGAAAACGTGCTCGACGGTGAAGCCTCGGATCTCCTGATGTGAACTCTCGGTTTCGCCAGGGTGCAGCTGTTCGTCTTTCGTCATCCTGCGGATGCTGCCATCGGAGCCGATGGCTGTTCGCTGGCTGCAACGTACCGGGGCCAAGACGGCGTAGCCGTGCTGGCCCTTGTCGACGCTGCGGCCGAGCGCCTGCCAGGTGCGGAATCCGGCCAGGTAGGTCGGCTCGGGCGCCGAAACCCTGCCCTCGGCAAAGGCTTTGACGTGTTGGCACCACACGAGGGCCACGTTGTTTGGCGAATAGGCGTGGAGCTTTGACTGGAAGCTAAGGTACCGCTTCCAGTCTTCGCCGGACTGGAGGGAGGCGACCTCGCGCATCAGCACCTCCTGGGCGGCGGCCACCTTTGCCGCTACAAGCTCCTGCCACTCCTGCTTGGACACTTTCGGCTTGATCATGAGTGCTCCCGTAGGCTTCGGAGCCCTACCGGCAGGCTCGTCGGCAAGCGCCGTCGGGTTGCGAAATCGTACGGAGAGGCCGGCCGTACGATTTGGTAGCGGCCTCGTCGTGGTCAGGAACCGTACGGACAGGAGACCCCGTGACTGCCCAACAACTCCGGCGTCTCGCCGAACAGGCCGCCTACGCTCATGACTTCTTCCGCCCGACCAACCCGGCAGTGGCGCGACGCTTCCGCGACGCTGCAGAGGCCGCCTCGGCTCTAGCGGTCCAGCTGGCCGAGGAGGAGCACCTCGCCGCCCTCCGGCTCGATATTGAAAAGCTCAAAGCTGATCTGGGGCCGTCGGTTGCCTGAGCCTCGCACCAGGGACGCTACGAGGCCTCCCTCTGACGGCCGGTGGCATTTGCGACCTGCGGAATAAACGGCACAAACGCCGAGCGGCAGAAGAGTTTCCGCCATTGAATGGCCCTGAGTTACTGTGCCTACTTGAATGCCGGTGGCTAAACTAACTGCCATCGTGGCCATAGGAAATGATGTCAAGGCCCGGTGCTCTCCGTGACAAAAGGCGACCCGAAAACCCCTCGGGTAGCGCCGAACTGTGCCCTGATTCTCGGTGGCCACCAGAAATTGCCCAGTGGCGGCCAATAGCCGCTCTCCCCAAACGGCCACTCATCGTGGTGGGCACAGGGAGTCGGCAAGTTCGGCGCCGACGCCGAACGATGCTCCTAGGAATGTCAAGAGGTCATTTTTCGGTCTTTCTGATTAGGTCGCCGGCGGGGGTTGCGGCAAGACAGGGACGGGCCACAAGGGCAAGCTCTTAGTAGGCCAGCTGGCCCCCGTCGACGAGGTCGGTGGGAAATGTGTTGGTGGCGGGCCGGCAGATCGTTCTAAGGACAAGCCGTGAAGCTGTCAGCCGATTCTCGGGCCAGGCCCGCCGCCAGAGCGAGCGCCGAACTTAGACGGCGGCGGTCACGTAGGGGTAGACCTGGCGGGAGATGTAACGCTTGAGGACCCGGATGATCTCTTTCTTGGTGAGCCCTTCCTTGCTGCGTCGTTCGACGTAGTCGATGGTGCGCTGGTCGGAGCTCATGCGGGTGACGGCGATGTGCCACAAGGCGGCGTTGGCTTGGCGGTTGCCGCCCGGGTTGAGCCGGTGGCGGACGACCTTGCCCGATGACGCCTCGATGGGGCTGACCCCGCACAGCCGGGCCCAGGCTGGCTCTGAGCGCAGCCGGCCCGGGTTGTCCCCGGCGGCGACCAACAAGGCGGCGGCGCTGTCCTTGCCCACCCCGTACAGGCCGAGCAGCCCGGGGGCGGTCTCGGCCAGGAAGCGGGCTAGGAGCTGGTCCAGTTCTTTGCGTTCGGCGTCGAGCTCGAGGACCCTGCGGCCGAGGGCCCGCAGCGCCGTCTTGGTGGCGTAGGTGACCGGGTCGCCGTCGGGGTTGGGCCGCATGGCGGCCACCTTCTTGGCGATCATCCGAGCCGAAAGCCCTTGCAATGACTGGCGAACCTCCTCGGGGGCGGTGAACCCGAGGTGGCGGATCTGGTTCAAGGTCTTGATCTTGGTGTCCCGGGCCGAGCGTTTGGCCACCACCAGTGCCCGGATGGCCTCCACGTTGCCGTCTTTGGTCTTGGCCGCCCCCAGCTGACGCTGGCCCTGGGCGGCGCGGGCGGCTTCGATGGCATCGACGGTGTCGGTCTTGCCCTTGCGCCGGCGCTCTTGGCGGTTGGGGCGGTCCACCTCGACCACCTCTGCTCCCTCGGCGCGCAGGTGCCGGGCCAGGCTGGCCCCGTACGAGCTCGGTGCCTTCCACCCCGACCCGGGCCACCGGCCCGAACCCGGCCATCCATTTCAGCAGCTGCTCGTTGCCCTTCACGGTTGTCGGGAACGACTCGACCCCCAGCAGGCCACCGATCTGGTCCAGCACCGCGGCCACGTTCACGTCTAGATGGGTGTCGACGCCACCGGTAACAGGGCGCGAAGTACCTACGATTGTCACGGCCATCCCTTCCTTTCACGTTTGGTTCGGGATGGCACCGCCGCCACCGTGCGGCAGGGTGGATCGTCCTGTTACAGCAGGGCGATCCGCCACACACTAACGACAGCACCACCACCTAGGACCTGGGCGACGAACTGCTCTCCACAAGCAGGCTGACCGTCAGCCAGTTATCAAAGCCAGACCTAGGCAAAGCTGACCGTAACCCCCAACGGCCTACAAATGGTGGATACACCAACCAGCTCTACATACATCCTCCCTGCCGAATCTGTATTCGGCTTTCTCGTGGCGCTGAGTGGGACAATCGCATGCAGATTATCCATTCTGGCGCTCGCCGCGGGCTGAAGCCGGTGGTCCAGCGGGTGTCGAAGGCTAGCTAGCTAGTGGGATACGAGGACCTGCCCCAGTCGTGGCAACCGAGCGCACCCCCGGCTCAGGTCTCCCGCTCAAGATCCTGTCGGACCGCGTCCCAGGCTCGCTCGGCTTTAGAACAGGCTTCTGGTGATATGGGGAGCCCGTTGTCGCAGACTTAGCACGCCCTGAGGTCAGCGACAAGCTGGCTTTCGAACGAGCCCACACGGCCCATGGGGGGTTACTCGCGGATGAGGAACCGCTGGGTCGTTCCATCCGCAGCTGCGGTCTCCTCGAACGTCACGGGTATCGCCCGGCGCCAGAACGCGACAGCGCCGTCGTTGCCAGCGACCTCATGTGTCTCCCCCTCGCCCGGGAAGAGGGCAAATGCCGCTCGGGCCGCCAATGTCCCGACGCCTGACCGCCGGTACTTCGGCAGTACAAGGAACTCTGCCATCTGGCGGCGCGTTCCGCTGCGGACGAGCACGACGCCGGCGATCCGCTCGCTGACCTTGATCAGGTACGGGTGACGGGTCGCTTCGGTCCAATAGTGATCGAGGTACCGGTAACCGAATGTGCCGTGAGCGTCCACGTCCGCCCCATCGAACTGGGAGAACTCATAGGCATTGAACTCCAAAGCCGGCCCACGACCGCCTTGTCCTCGATCCCGGCCGGTACGAGCTGGATCTCAGGCTCCATGTGACCATCATTGCTCGCTGCGCTGGCCGGCCATCGCATGACCTAAGTGACTCTGCGGGCCTGGTCCGAACCGCTGGCCGCCCGATCAGGCGGCTCGGGACCGCCCGACTAACTCCGAATTCACCGGACAACTCGCTACAGAACGTACGGCGGCGAGAGCCGTTCACAACTCTGGGCGCGTCACTGTGCTGTCGGGAGACGCTGGCGCAGCCCGACGATGCCGTCGGTGACAATGTCATCCCTTCGCTCGTCCAGCCCATAAAGGATGGCGTGGACAGAGCCAAGCCATGCATAGTCGGGGATGCGGCCAGCGAGGCTCGGGTCCGTGGGCTCGTAGGCGTCGAGGACCGCTCCAGCCCAGTCGGGACCCACGGCCAGGTGCAGCCCAACGAAGTCTATCGCGGGGTCGCCAGGCCCGGCAGTCTCCCAGTCGATGATGCCGGAGAGGCGCCCGTCGTCAATGAGGAGGTGCTCGGGGCCGAGGTCGGCGTGCACCAGTACCGGGGCGAAGACGAGGTTGGCGTCGAAGTATTGCCATGCGATCTGAAGCGCATCGGCTGTCCTGTCGTCGAGCAGCGGGAGGGCCCGTTCGTTTGCCTGGGCACGGAGGTGACGGTACCTGGCCCGCCACGCGTCGCCTGCAAGGTCGGAGCCTGCTAACTCGCCCAATGCGACCGCGTGGAGGCTCCGGAGCGCCAGCGCCAGCTCGCCGGCGAGTTCGGGCCGGGTCTCTAGGTCCGAGCGCCGCAGGGGCCTGCCAGGGATCGCCTCGTACACGAAGAAGGACCACCCGTTGTGCAGGCCCCTCCAACGGACCTGTGGCACGGCGAAGTTGACCAATTGGGCGAGTCGCGGCAAGAGCCCCAGTTCGGCGGTGGTGCGGTCAGCTATCTCGGCTGTCCGCGGGAAGCGGACGATGAACCGACCGTTGATCTCGAAGGTCCATGAGGCCCAACCGCCCTGGATCGGCCGCACGGCGAGGACGTCCAGCCCGTCGAAGTTGGCGACGGCTCGCTCGACTTCTACGGTGTCCACCGCTCTACCTTTCCGATGGCGTCGCTTGATTGCTGGCCAAACTGCACCAAGTCAGATTGCCTCATCTGGCCCGGGGCGGTGGTGACGGCACGACGATGCAAGCCGAGCAGAGCGACGGTTATCTTCAGCGCGCCAATAAGAACACCTGGTTAGACAGTGTTTTCTTCGGTGTGAACATGTCTTCGCCGGTGCCGAAGCTAGTGCCGCGTCAGCGAACGTTTGCCCCTTTGGGTGGCGTCGGCGGGAAGCTTGAATTCAAATAAGGCGTCAAAAAAACGGTGCAGCGGTCGGCATCGATGGTCAGAAATTGTCCCTTTTAGACTGTTGAGTGTCGGCCTGTTCGGCTCGGGCGCGTAGTTCGGCCGGCACGGAGCGAGGCCGTGCATGGAGCACCTCAGCGAGCAAGGAGCGGTCGCCGCGGTCAACCACGTCCTCAATGGCCGCCGCCCGCTGCAGTGGGTCCAGCTGGCCGAGGAGCGCCCGGAGGGCCTCGAAGCGGACCTTCGGGTTCGGGTCGGCGGCCACGACCTGACGCAGTGGCGTGACAGCATCGACGCACAATGGCTCGCGCTTGCACGCTTCGCACGTGAGGGCATGGATCGCGTGCCGGCGTACGCGGGGCACTGGGTCTGCCAAAGCGGCGACAAAGGTCGCGGCCGCGTCCGGGCCTGCCATGTGGTCGAGATAGTCCAGGCACAGCCGTCGGGCCGGGGGGTCGGGATGGTTGAGCGCACCCCAGGCCAGCGTCGGTCCGAGCGTCGGGTCCAGCATCGAGAACATGGCAGCAGACGGCGGCGTCCGTGACATCAGCTCGTCAACCACCTCGTGTAACTCCTCGTCCATCATTCCATCGACGGTATGACCCGTCAGCGAGTCAGAACCAGTCATTTCTGAGACGGCTCCTCGGGAGCCGAGGCGCCGTGACGGAGGGCGTGTCGATGGCCGCCTAGCAAGTTGGGTTCGCCCGCTGGGTCGTGGCGAACAGCACTGCCTTCTCCTTCATCGGGCGGCCCTGCGTGCCGCATCTCATCGTGCCTACCTGAGACCGCGTTTGATCAGCCGCCTCGTGGTGGCACTCACGATCGGAGTACCTGCCCGAACAGGGGGCAAACGTTGGCTGACCCGGCACTAGTTAGGGACGTGGTCACCTCGGGCCGCTAACTGATGGTGTTGCCTGTTGCGCACGTTGAGCTCCGAGCTGCCTGGCAAGCTGATCGCGACGAAATGACAGTGCGCTCCTAGGTGAGCGAGCAGAAAGTCGCGGGGGTCCACGTGTCCTGACTTCCGGCCTGGGAGAATGACAGGGTTGTCGTTCTCCACTTCCCCGGAGGCGTGCGGTGCTCGGACGGGTTGACCCCCAAGGTTCACTGTTAGAAACTCGCCATGTGAGACGCCACTTGGTGACCAAGGGCTCGTTCTACGAGCGCCTGTCCGACCACGGCCACGAAATCATTTCAGAAGAGGACTTCGCCCACCTGTACGCCGAAGGGAGGGGCCGCCCCTCAGTCCCGCCGTCGGTGATGGTGCGGGCCATGCTGTGCGCCACCCACGACCGGACCTCGGACGCCGAGACCTCCCGGCGCACAAGGGTGGACTCGGACTGGAAAGCGGCCATGGGCGTGGACGATTGGTTCGAGGGCATCGGGGCCACCACCTTCAGCCTGATGCGGGCGCGCATGGTGGCCCATGACGCCGACGGCGCCCTGTTCCAAAAGACCCTGGAACGGGCGGTGGGAATGGGCATCTTCAAACAGCCCTTGACCGCGGTCATCGACTCGTCGCCGGTGCACGGTTCGGGGGCGGCGGCGAGCACCTATGAGCTGGTGCGAAAAATGATGGGACGGCTGGCCCGGGCTTTGGGCAGCCACCTCGACGCCGCCCTGGCCTCCAAGGTACTAGCCCTGGCGGCGGCCAAGCCTGATATTGACTGGCAGGACGTCGCCGCCCGCAAAGAACACTTGGCAGAGCTGCTGGGACTGGCGGCCACGCTGCTGGGCAGCGCCGCCGCCGACAAGGAGTTGGCGACCGACCCCGAAGTAGCCGAGGCGGCCGGCTTTTTGTCCCAGGTGGTCCTCCAAGACGTAGAGAGCGGTGAGGATGGCCCCGCTATCCGGGAGGGGGTGGCCCCCGACCGGGTGGTGTCGCATTCTGACCCCGAGATGCGCCACGGCCGGAAGTCTGCGTCCCGGCGTTTTGACGGCCACAAGCTCGACGTGATCATCGACGAGGCCTCTGAGATCGTGCTCGGTGTCGACGTGCGGGCCGGCAACGCCGGCGACGGCGAGGGAGCTGCCCCACTTTTGTCCAAGGTCACCGGGACCGAGGGCATCGAGGTCGCCACTTTGTTAGCCGATATGGCCTATTCCGATGGCGACGTACGAGAAGCGGTAGAAGCCCAGGGCACTGAGCTGGTGGCCAAAGTCCCTCCTGTCACCAACTCCGGGCGGTTCCCCAAGACCGAGTTCCACATCGACCTAGCTGCGGGCACAGTTACCTGCCCGGCGGGCCAGGCTACTTCTGACGCCCGGCGGGCCAGGGACCACAAGGGCCGGCCGGCCACCATGTTCTATTTCGACGCCCGCACCTGTGGAACTTGCCCACTGCGGGACCGCTGCACGGCCGGCAAAGGTGGGCGTACCATCATGGTCGGCCGCCACCACCGCCGCACCGAAGCGGCTCGGGTGGCCCAGGACCAACCGGCGACCAAGGCATTGTTGCGCCGGCGGGCCAAAGTGGAGCGCAAGATGTGCGCCACGAGGCGCCTGGTTGTATCCCCGGCGAAGCCGGGAGGAACTCGAAGGGAGGTTCCTGGGTCTGATGGCTGACCTGGACCCGAAAGGGAAAGGGGACAACAGCATGCCAGGAAACCACAGGTCGTGCCTAGACGTTCGGGACGGTGCTGTGGGGGACCCGCGTGACATGGCGAAGGCTGGATTGCTTGAAGCCCAATCTCCAGAAGATGAAAGTTCACATCCGCCGGAACGACGTCTGAAACCGGCGCCTTGCTCTGCGACGGTATCGATCTTGCGCTGTCGCAACCTTCGGAGCATGGAGCGATGCCCAGTGAGGGCATTCAAGGAGATGAATGGGACGCCTACCTCACGCTGTTACATGCAACCGGGACGAACGTGGGATCGCCTACGGGACGCGAGTCCTATTGGCGACGGAGGCCTCGTAGTAGTCGTCGGAGTTACGCCCGGCCAAGGAGGACGGGAGAGCCGTCCACAGGGCGAAGGGGGCCAGGTGACCGGACATTCGATTGCCGTGAGGTATGCGTAATGCAGAGCGCCGAAGCGGTGTTGGCTGTCCTACGTGAACGTGGCAGGCGTGGTCTGCCGCTTGATGAGCTGTATCGACAGATGTCCAACCCGCAGTTGTACCTGCTGGCCTATGGTCGCATTTACGCGAACAAGGGGGCGATGACCCCTGGGGCCGCGCAGGAGACCGTGGACGGCATGTCCATGGGGAGGATCGGTCGCATTATCGATGCGATGCGCCACGAGCGCTACCGGTTCGCCCCTGTTCGGCGGGTGTACATCCCCAAGAAGTCGGGGAAACTACGCCCGTTGGGCCTGCCGACCTGGTCGGACAAGCTCGTCGGCGAAGTAGTCCGCCTGTTGTTGGAGGCGTACTACGAGCCGACGTTCTCCGACCGCTCCCACGGTTTTCGCTCCGGCCGGGGCTGCCACACCGCTTTGCGGGAGGTGGCGAACACCTGGACCGGGACGACATGGTTTATCGAGGGCGATCTCGCTGACTGTTTCGGGAGTTTCGACCATTAGGTCATGCTCCAGATCCTCGGTGAGAACATCCACGACAACCGGTTCCTGCGACTCGTTCGTAACATGTGCCAGGCCGGGTACTTGGAGGACTGGACATGGGGCGCCACGCTGAGCGGGGTTCCGCAGGGTGGGGTTGCCTCGCCCGTCCTGTCCAACATCTACCTGCACAAGCTGGACGTCTTCGTCGAGACAGTTCTCATCCGGAATACACCCGAGGTCGGCTCCGGGCCTACAACCCGGAGTACCGCAAGGTGAAATGGGCGATCAGTCAAGCCCGCAAGAAGAGCGACCGTGCCGCTCAGGTACGGTCGCTCTACAAGCGGCTGCACAGTCTCCCCAGCCGGATCCTTCCGATCCGGGCTATCGGAGGCTGCGCTATTGCCGATACGCCGATGACATCTTGTTTGGCTTCGCCGGACCGAAAGCCGAAGCCGAGGAGATCAAGCCGCGCTTGGCGGTGTTCCTGCGAGACGAACTCAAGCTGGAACTGTCCCCGCCAAGACCTTGATCACCCACGCCCGCAGCCAGCGGGCCAGGTTCCTCGGCTACGAGATCGAGTCGCAGGAGCAACCGCAGGACGAGACGGCCCTCGCCGAGCGATCGGCGTAACCGCCGGTCGCTCAACGGGACCATCGTGCTGCACGTTCCTGCCTCCGTGATCAAGGCCAAGGGCGCCCTGTACTTTACACGGCGAGCCCGGCCGCCGAACCACGATGGTCAACGAGGCCGACTACAACATCGTTGGCCAGTTCGGGGCCGAGTATCGGGGCTTTGTCCAGTACTACCTGCCCGCCGGTGATGTTTTCCGACTCCACCGGCTGTGATGGGTCATGGAAACGTCCATGCTCAAGACCCTGGCAGGCAAGCACCGCTCGTCGGTGTCGAAGATGGCGGC
>CAVVRE010000022.1:0-22573 GCA_963750465.1 uncultured Acidimicrobiaceae bacterium | reverse complement strand
GCCTATCACGGGTGATGTACTTCGTTCCGTTGCCTCCCCTGCAACCGCGGATTGGGCAATGAGCCGCCTATACGTGGCCGAGCACGGCGATGCACCGAACAAACGGAATGTGCGCCATGCCGCATCGTCCTGGTCGGCGCTCTTTAGGTTCCCCATGTCGGCATGTCGGTTTCGCGCGAAACGCCGGCCCGTCAGTGTCCGCCGGGTGGGTCGCAAGTTATCGGCTGTGCGACGCGCAGACGATGATGGTGATGGCGAGCCTGGGCAGGCCCTCCTTCTCTGTACCCGGACGCGTACTGGTCGGTCGGGGCGAGGGTGAAGCTCGCTGCCATATGGCGTCATCCGGTCAAGTCCCTCCAGGGCGAGCAACTGTCGAACGCCGAGGTCGATAGTAACGGCGTGCGCGGCGACCGCTGCTGGGGGATCCGTGACGAACGCACCGGCAAGATCCTTACCGCACGTCGGGAACCTCAGCTGCCCCAAGCAGGCGCGTCGCTCTCTCCATCGGGCGAACCCGAACTGACCCTGCCAAACATGACTCGCAGCCCGGGGGGTCGGGGCGGCGACTGATACAGCGCTGTCTGCCTGGTTGGGCCGCCCCGTCACCCTCGTGCCCGCCGGCAAAAGCCAAATAGCGACAGCCGAGTACTTCGCTGACGCGACGGACGACAACAGCCTGGCGATCGAGTGGACCATGCCTGCGGGTCGGTTCGTCGACGCCATGGCGGTCCTTCTGCTCACCACCGCTAGCCTCCGCGCCGGGTCCGCGTCTTACCCAAGCGGGTGCTGGGACGTCCGCCGGTTCCGTCCGAACCTGCTCATCGAGGTCGACGGAGACGGATGGGTGGAGGACAGCTGGTGCGACCAGACCGTGCGAGTCGGCGAGGCCGAGATCTTGCCTCGCCAGCCATGCACCCGTTGCACGATGGTCACCCGAGCCCAACCCGGCCTTGGGCGCGACCTTGAGATATACAAGTCCCTCGCCCGGAACCATGGCGGCAACCTCGGCGTCTGGTCTACGGTACAGACGCCCGTCAGCGTCGGCGTCCCGGTCCGCGTCCCCTCGAAGTGAGCAGCAGAGCCGAGCGCTTGGCACCTCTTCCTGGTCGAGGCCAGGGATGGGGGACCTGCTGGCGACAGATCATTCCATCACGTGCTCGTCGCCGGCTAGGCACGAGGAGCACCCATTCGGCTGTTTCGTGCATCAACCGCCGGCTCCTCTCGGCGCCTTACCGGGGATGGCCGGCGCCCGGAGCCTCACACATCGGCTAACGGCTGGGCCTGGCTCTAGCTCGGAGATGGCTCAGCCGAGATCCCAGCTCACGGGCTCAGCCGGGGCATACACGCATTGGGCGCCAGTGTGCACGGATGCCCTCAGGTGCGTTGCGAGCGCGGGATGGCGGTCGTCGAGCCTACGCAAACTATCGCGGATCCTTGCGGTCACGGTCTTCCGTAGGCGCTCACGTTCATCATTGATAAACCGGTCGCGACCGCTGAGACCGGCAGCCCGGCGGAGCTCGTCCAGGAGGGCCTGCCGCTCGTGTTCAAGCTTGTCCGCCCGCGCCCGGTCGCCGCGCAAACCCGCCCGGTCGAGCGCACTGTCGAGTTCGTCAAGGCGGCGACGGTACGCCTGCTTCGCCTGGGCGTCGAGGACGGGCGTAGCGGCGCCACCCACTAATGACCCGGTGGCCAGGGCCGTAGCGGCTACCTCGACTCTCGGGTTGGCCAGCAGGGTGTGCAGGTCGCGGAGCCCCTTCGCGTCTGGCATCCGCGCCTCGGCTCCATCGAACACCAGGCTCCAGACATCGCCGTCGCGTCGGAACACGTTCCTCGGAGCCACTGGTCGCCGGTACGAGCTCGCTCAGGTGATTGACAACCGGCCTCAATCCCTGCTCGTGGGCGGCCGCAACGGTGGAGGCGATCTCTTTGGGGTCGGCGGTATGAAGCGCGTGCGCCGCGGTGTGCCGGTCGGCCCGTGCTTCGATGACCCAGAGCTGCGCGTCCAGACGCTGGGCGGCGGCCTCGGCCTGAGCCGCCCACGACCGCGCCCGGCCCCAGTCGCCGCGTGCGGCTTCGAGGCGGCCGAGCCATACGCTCATGGGGCCTTCGACGAAGACGCCGCCGCCTAGCACGGCCCAATGTTGGGCGTCGGTCTCCAACCTCGTCACGAGCGCGTCGATGCGCGGAATGTCACGCTCGGCCACAGCGATCCGGACGTTAAACGTGTCCCACAACCGCGCCGCCCAGCGCGGCCAGCGCCGTCCCAGGTCCTGGATTTGCGGTGCCAGGCGCCTTGCTTGGTCGAAATCGCCGGCCACGGCCCCGACAACTGCCTGGTAGATCATCCAGTGCGGGTCGCCGGCGTCCCGGAGGGTCGCGATCAGCTCGACGATGGTGGCGGCGTCGCCGGCATGGTAAGCAACCTGCCATCTCTGGTCGCACCACATGCCGATGGCGTCGGGTTCGCCTATGCGCTCCCCGAGCGCCCGCGCCGCGTCGATCTCGACCACGGCCGCGGCGAGGTCGGCCCGGAGAGTCTCGACCATTCCCCGGCGGGATGCCGCCACGAACTGTAGGCGTGGCGAGCGGGATGCCTCGGCCAGGGAGTTGAACTGTTGATGCGTTAGAAGGTAACTGGGGTCGCCCGACTCGATCTCGGCGACCATTCGCAGCAGTAGGCCCCGCCCCTCGATGTCTGGATATGCGAGACGGCGGCCCATTATTGCCAGTTCGCCGGCCAGTGCTCGCCGGGCGCCCTCGGTGCCCGGCTCCCAGATCGCATCGTGGTAGGCGAGCAGGCAGGAGGCGACGGTCGTCGTCATCGCCAGCCGAGCGCGCCAGTTCGAGTGCCTCGGCCGCCATCGGCTCGGCGACGGAGCGGTCCTCGGCGAGGACATGGGCGCGGGACTGGCTGCGTGCGGCCAGGACCTCCGCTCGGAGAGCAACGTCGGCCGAGCCGCCGAGGTCAGCGTCTACGGCGTCGAGCAGGCGCGCGATATCGGAGCGCTCGTCCCTTGCTGCGGGATCCCCGAGCCGGTGGAGCCCCAGGAGGGCGCGGGCGCGGGTCTCGGCGACGGCAGAGTCGAGCAGCCCCCCGTACAAGTCCCGGGCCGCCGCCAGGTCACCGGCGCGCTGGTAGGCATGCCCGCTCGACAGCGTGAGCCGGGGGCGCTCGTCGGCGTCGTCGGTCAGGGCGGCCGCCTCCTGGAAGTGCCGTCCCGCCGCCTCGTGGGTGAGACGGGCGGACGCATCGTCAGCGGCTGCCTCCAGCAACGCCACCGCTCGCCGTACCGGGATGTGCGGCACGGCCTGCGTGGCCAACCAGGCGAGCTGCGCCGGCAGGAGCGACGCGGCTGGCCCCAACTCATCGGCGGCCCGCACTATTTCGGCGTAGAGCGCTGGTCGGTCCTTGAGGGGTACCCGCTTAAGCATCGTCTCCCGCACCAGGTCGTGCACGAACACGTGCTGGCCCGCTTCGCCGCGGATTAGCCCGGCAGCTTCGACCGCCGCCAGCGCCTCTTCGGCACGCTCCCCTGCCACTGCCTCGACGAGCGCGTCGGGCGCCTCGCGGCCAATGAACGACGCCACGGTGAGGACATGGCGCTCCCTGTGGCCGAGGGCGTCGATGCGGCGGTTGAGAGCGCTGCGCACACCAAGTGACTCCGAAGGGCTGGACAACGCGACAGACTCGATCACAAGGAAGGGGTTCCCGCCCGTTAGCCGGCGGAGGTGTTCCGCCTCGGCGGTGGTCGTGTGAACGCCGAGGTGTTCTCGGACCCGGCAGATGCCTTCGTTGTCTAGGCCGGCCAACGGGACCGTGATTGCCTTCTCGGCGAGACTGGCTACGGCTGTGCGCCGCGGGTGCCCCGGCCGGGCGAGCTCATCGGCTCGGTAGGTCGCGATCGCGAGCAGCGGCAGATGGGCCGCGTGGCGATGGAGGAACTCGAGCAAGGCCAACGAGGCCGGATCGGCCCACTGCACGTCGTCAAGCAGTAACGCCACGGGGCGCCGGCCGGTGATCTCGGCGAACACCTGGAGCATCGACTCGAACAAATGGAAGTCGGCGGTCCCAACCGGTCGTTCACTGTCCAGGAGGCGGGTCAGTGCGCCGTGACCGGGCCCGCCGGCGTGCTCCCACCCGAGGTCGCCGAGGTCGGCACGCAGCGCTCGGAGGACCTGGACCCAGGGCCACATTCCGGGCGCGCCAGCACCGTCCCAGCACACGCCGACGGCCGAAAGCGCGCCTCGCCGCTGAGCCTCGCCGAGGATCTCGAGCGCCAGCCGGGTCTTCCCGATACCGGGCTCTCCGGAGACGAGCACGAGCCGGCCGATACCGGCCAGCGACTCGTCGAGTACGCGGCGTAGCCGAAGCAGCGGCTCCTCGCGGCCGACCAGGGGAGGTGGACCCACGCCGTCATTGTCGCCTATGGCTGCCTCGCGGGCGCGACTTCCGATCTCGCGCCTAGTTAGTGCCCGAGCTCTTCACAGAAAGGTGACTCAGATGATCCTCAGCGCTTACCACTTCGACGGCGACCCCGACACCCTTATGGAGTGCCACCACCGGATGATGGAACTGTTCCCGCCCGACGGGCTGGACCTCCACATCGCCGTGACACAAGACCGCGGCCTCACCGTGTACGACTCCTGTCCCGACCTCGCCACGCAGGAGGCGTTCGTGGCCAGCCCCGAGTTCCGGGCTGCGATGGCCCAGGTCGGGCTCCCGGCGCCTACGATCGAGGTAGTGGGCGAGGTCCACTTCGCCCACATGAACCAGTCCGTTCTTCGGTGACGACGCTCGTGGCGGAGTTCTCCTCGTTCGACGCCACCGCATGGGAACAGGCCATTTAAGTGTTGCGCTGTGAACAATGAATTTGCGCATCCCTCCGACGAAGTTTCACAAGCGCGTTACCGGCTCTACCGGCGACGGGGAGCCGGGACGCGGTGACAATATGGCGGCATGAGTAGATCAAAGGAGATCCTTGATGTCGCGGGCCGCTTCGAGGCGGCGCTCAACGCGCGCGACCTAGACGCAGCCCCGGTCGTAGCGCTATCGCGGTGTCGGAACCCGAAGCCTATCTGACGCAAGCTCGACTGCACTCAGGCTAAAAACCGTACATCCACCGCCATGTCAATGGCCAGGTTCGGATCCCCGCTTTTGGCAGAGTAAGTCCCTACCCCTGGGGTGGTCACTAAGCCTTGGCCTTCGGCCCTCCTCTCTGGCGCGGCGCCCCTCGCATCGGGAACGACTCCCCGTCGGTGACAACCACGATGCTGTGGTGCAGCAGACGGTTGAGCAGGGAAACCGCGGTCGTCTGGTTGGGCAGGAACCGGCCCCATTCCTCGAAGGGCTAGTGTCAGGCGATGCCGACAGCTCAGCGTTGATTGGCGGCGGCAACACAGCGGAGCGAAAGCCGGGGACCCGGTGTCGTCGAGCGGGGCAAAGCCTCGTTCATCGACAATGACGGCGTCGGCCGCAATGTCGACTCGACCACTTTGTCAACCGGGATCGAGCGACTCGACGAGCTCGACCGCGGCGAAGTAGCGCACCGTGTAACCGGCATCGACGGCCGAGTGGCCGAGGGCTATGAGGACGTGGCTTTTGCTGAGCCGGTGGGCCGACCAAGCATGGCCACTCCTTGGCCCGCAGCCATTCCAGGCTGGGCAGGTGCTCGAGGGTGGGCGGGGGGATCGAAGAGGCGGAGGGATCGAACCCGGACAAGGACTTTTTCACGGGGAAGCTAGCGGGCTTTAGCCGGGCGGCGGCCAGGGAGCGTCCCGGGCGGTCACCGAGGCGACCCTGTTAGCCGCGTGCGAACCGCAACGGTGCGCCTAACCGGCACTGTCTGTGACGGCTCGTCTCTCGGAACCCCCTCGTGCGGAGTCATCGGCCTGTTGGCCGTTCCCCGTCTCGGCACCGTGTCCGCCGCCGCTTTTGTTTCTTGGTTCGAGCATAAGCCGGCGTGGGACCCACGAGGCGACTAAGAATTCCAGGCACGGGTTACAGAGGAACCCGAAATAATGCCTCTGACCTGGGGCAAACGAAGGGGTCGAACCCACGACCCTCACCTTGACACGTCGCCATTTGGTCCTTCGCCAAACTTATGCTCCGACCCGGATTATGCCTCTGAACAGGCTGGAGCGGACGACGGGATTCGAACCCGCGACCCGCACCTTGGCAAAAGTGGGGCAGCGTGCTGGTCCTGGAGCCCGTCTAAGCTCTGAGCTGCACATTTCGGTACGACTGGGCACGGTTCAGCACAGCCCGTTACATCTCGTTCTTCCCAATTCTTCCCAAAACTGCGGATCGTCGGGCCATGGTTCGGCGCATGTTTGGCAGCATCGAGAAGAAGGGTAGGAGGTACCGGGTTCGCTACCAGTCCGAGGGCCGCTGGGTCACTGCCCCGGTGACCTTTACGACCAAGGCGGCCGTCAAAGCGTGGCTCGCCAACCAAGCACACGGACACCGGTCACGGCGTCAGGGTCGGCCCCAACCTCGGCAAAGAACTCCTCGGCCACTAGGACCGCAACTGGCTCGGAACCGTAGCGACCTCGAAGAGACGACCCGGGCGAACTACGAAGGGCTCCTGCGGCTGCGCGCCTGCCCGCGTTCGACCACTGCCGGGTCGCAGAAGAGCACCGGCAGCGACGCCCACCGGTCGCTCCGGGACATCATGAACACCGCCTTGGCGACGACTGAGCCGACTCGGACGCTCGGGCACCGTGGCTCCCGGCGAAGTCGACAAGGTCAACTTTGTAACACTAAACCTTGTAACCAGGTTCGGGGGGTCGGGGACCGCCTCCAGCCGCTCCACGTACAGCCGGCCGCGCTCGTCGGCGCCGACCGAACTGTTGGCCGACATGTTCGTAACAAAGTCCCGACATGTTGGTAACAAAGTCCCGGTATGCCTTGTCGAGGGCTTGGGCGGCCCATCCCTGGCGGTCTTGTCCGACCCAGGCTAGAGAGATCCTTCGACCGGATGCTCGCCAGCGATCAATTGCTCCAGCCACTCTGCCGTATCGATATGTTCGGCCGGAGCGTGGTCCGCTAACACTTCGGTAAAGGGCCGCCTGTATACATCTCGGCATGTCCATCTGCCCGGTGCTACCCCCGGCACCTAAGCACGTGCACGTGTCTGCTAGTGGTCGGGCTTGTGATGCTCTTCGGCCCCGCCAGCCCGACCGGTTGGGCCACCGCGTCCGGTCTGCCGGCATATTCTACCCTTGCCAGCGCCTGGGGTTCCATCGTGGTGGCAAATAGCCTGGGTGAGACAGTCACTTTTTATGGCATCGCTAGCAGGGGCGACGCACCCCCGAAATCAACGATCTCCGTGGGTCTCGACGTGCCGAATTCGCTGGCCTTCGACTCGTCCGGCGACCTCTGGGTGGCCAATTTCGGGGACCGCACAGTGGTCGAATACCGCCGGCAGCAGCTTTCCGGCGGCCCGGTCGTTCCTGCCTTGACGATCAGCTCTGGCCGGTCAGGCAGCCTGAACAGCCCCGCCGGGATGGCGTTTGACGCTTCCGGGGACTTGTGGGTAGCCAACGACCTGTCCAACACGTTGGTCGAGTACTCGAAAACCAGCCTCACCCACGGTCCGGTGGTCCCGGACGTGACCATCACGTCCGAGGGTTCCAAGAGCCTGAGCGGCGCCGTATGCCCTCGCCTTCGACTCAGCAGGTGACTTGTGGGTGGCCAACTACGACAACAGCACTCTGGTCGACTACCCGAAGAACCGCCTTGCCAGCGGTGCCCAGATCCCGGCAGTGACGATCTCCTCCGACTCCTCCGGGAGCTTGAACAGCCCCGCTGGCCTTGCGTTCGACGCCTCCGGCGACCTGTGGGTGGCCGCCAACCTGTCAAACAAGGTGCTCGAGTACACGCGGGGCGAGCTCTCGAGTGGGCACCCGCGCCCCGCCGTCACTATCTCGGCCCACACTCGGGGAAGCCTAAATAGCCCCGAAGGGCTGACGCTCGACCCGGCGGGCGACTTGTGGGTAGCAAACTACGGCGACAATTCACTGAGCGAATTCGCTCCCTCGGAGCTGCCCCGCTCGGGGCGTTGGTCGCCGAGCTTCATCGCCGGCCCCGATACCGGGCTGCGGGCGCCTGCCTACATTGCCATCGGCCCGCCGCCGAGCGCTACCGCCGCGACCACCCCCTCTGCATCTGCCTCGCTCTTGCAGCCGCTTACCAAGGCGGGCCTCGCTCGCTGTCGAATAAGGTGCAAGACAGCACGCTGCTCGGGGTCGATAGAGATCATCGGCAAGCTCGCCGAGACCAATGACGGTGATCGGGGAGCCCCCAGGACCGGCCCGCCTGCTCGGCTCGGCTGCCTACTCCCTCAGCCAAGGCGGGACGAGGAAGTTTGACGTGCACCTGGGCAAAACTGCTGACGCCCTGCTGGCTGAACTGCGGATGCACCGTCTCGATCTGCAACTGGTTGTGACGGTGCAGGGAGGCAAGACGATCAGCCGTACCTTCTTGTGACTTAGAAGCGCTTTTTTGGCGCCGCCCTGGACCTAGCCCTTCTTCTTGGCCCCGCAAGGTCAAGCGGATGGGATAATGCGCTCGTGGCCGAGCCGGCTAGCGATCCACGGGGATCTCGCACCACGCTCATTCAAGTGAGCCTTCTCGGTCCGTTCACAATCTCGACAGGCGACCGGACCGTCCTATCCTGGCGTCGGCCTCCCGCCAGGCGCCTCTGCCAGCTTGTACTTCTAAGCCCGGGACGGCGCATCAGCCGGGAGGAAGGATGCCTCGCGCTTTTCCCCAACCTCGACCCGGATGCGGCGGGACGTGCACTTTCCCAGGCACTCTCATATGCGCGGGCAGCGCTTCACCCACTGGCGAAGAGGCGTCGAGGTTATGCAAGCGGACAAGTCGCACATTTGGGCAAACCCCTCGGTCCCGGTGCACATCGACCTGGAGATCCAGCAGGAAAGGTTGCGCCTCGCCCTGGGCGCCGACCCTGGGATGGAGCGCGACGACATGATCGTGGCCGCTTTGGCAAACGAAAGAGTACTGCTCGAAAGTGAAACTCTTGCGGAGTGGGCTCACCGTCCGAGGGAACACCTCGAGTGGGAACGGCAGGAAGCTCGTTTGGTGTTGGCTCGGGCACGGGCGAGGGGGCTCGGGCGCTCGAGCCAGGAGGCGGTGGTCCGGGCGTGGGCGGCATGCCTTTCTCACGACCCGACATGTGAGGAGGCGGCATGCGCGTTGATGCGAGCCTACTCAGCACAATCAAGGTGGGCGCTCGTGGAGGCTACTTACCGCCGGTGCCGGGCTGCCTTGGAAGAACTCGGGTTAAGGCCTTCACCGGCCCTTGACGAGGTCCACACGTCGAGCAGGCCAACGGGCACGTCGCGCCCTGGCACAGAACGCTCCCGAGCACCTGTTCAGCCTCGCGGCGACCGGGAGCAGCGAATTGTAACTTGTCTCTTCGTCGAATTGAGTGGGCCGTTGGCTACTGGTCAGTGGCTTGGGCCAGAAGAACTGAGCGAGCGAGTCGGGGGCGTGCTGGCCGAGGTGGTCGGCCACGTCGAGTCCTTTGGTGGCGCCGTGACGGCGGTCTCTGGAACAGGCGTGGTCGCCCTTTTCGGGGCGCCGACGGCACACGAAGACGACCCCGAGCGAGCCCTGCGTGCTGCCTACCGGGCGCTGGGGAGTGTCAGGGGAGGTCCTGAAGGACTTTCGGTTCGCGCCGGCGTTGAGACGGGCCGAGCGGTAGTCGGTCGCCTCTTGGGCGGTGCGCCGCACTACGCCGCTCTCGGTGAGGTGGTGGCAACAGCTGCGGCCTTGCAGTCGGTTGCCAGACCCGCTTCGGTTCTCGTCGGCCCGGCTACCCATGCGGCGACCTTGGGTCTGTTCGATTGGGCCTCGACCGAGGAGGTCCCGGGTGCCCCCGGGACGAGGCCCCTGCTCGCTTGTTATCTCGGCCGGCCCAAGGCAAGGCCGTCAGGCCAGGCTGGGCGTCGGGGCGGTGCCGGGCGTGTGCCCGTCGTCGGACGAAACGCGGAGCTCTGTCAGCTCCGGGAGGCCTTGAGAGGCGCGACGGTCGGAGAGGGGGGTGTGGTGCTGATCTCGGGCGAGCCTGGGCTTGGGAAGACCCGCCTCGTTCACGAGTGCCGCAAGCTGTTCATGGCTTGGGTCGGGGCAACTTCAGGGCGTCTCCCGCTCTGGCTCGAGGCTCGAGCGGCTTCCTATGCGGCTTCTCGCCCCTATGGTCTTTACCAGCAGTTGCTTTCGGCATGGCTAGGTGTCGCCCCCGAAGAAGGCCCAGAGGTTATGCGCGCGGCGGTCGAGAGGGGGCTGGAGGCTATCTTCGGCGGAGACACGGGGGACGGCCTGCCCAGCTGCTGACTGTGGCTATCGGCGTCGGTCAAGAAAATGCGCAGGCCGCCGCGGCGAGCCTCAGCCCCGAACAATTGCAACGGGCAACATTTTCCGCGATGCGTGCAGTCGTCTCTGCGCTGGTTGCCCACGGCCCGGCCGTGCTGGTGCTCGAGGATTTGCACTGGGCCGACCCGACGTCGCTCCGCCTGAGCGAGGAGCTTTCCACGGTGGCGCGGGAAGGCCCGCTCTGCTGGTTCTGACCCGCCGGCCCGAGCCCGACCCCGGGGTGTCCGCGTTGGAGGCGGCGCTCGCGGCCGACTCGGACCTCCGGCTACACCGGCTCCAGCTATCTCCGCTCTCACAGGACGCCGAGCGCCACCTCGTCATTTCCCTTCTGGGCGGGGGGACAGACGACAAGGTCTTGGACGCCGTGCGCGAGGGGGCCGACGGCAACCCCCTATTCATCGAGGAGCGCTTCTCTTCGCTACTGGAGACCGGTGCTCTGAGTGACGACGGGGCCGGCTGGCACATCGACCGTAGCCTCACGGTCGAAGTCCCGGAGGCTATCGAGCGCCTCGTCCGGTCCCGAATAGACCGGCTCACCGCGAACGCCCGTAAGGCCATCGTCGCCGCGTCCGTCCTTGGCCCAGTTCGGTACCGCGGAACTCAGGCGGTCACAGACCTCGCGGGCTCAGCTGGAAGTGCGGTCGCGGAGCTTTGTTGGAGCGGTTTGATTGTGGAAGTGGACGAGGGACTTGAGCCGTCCTATCGCTTCCGGCACAGCCTCATCCAAGAGGCCACATACAAGTGCCTGCTCCGGACCGACCGTATGCGACTGCATCTCCGCGCCGCCTGGGCCTTGGAGGCGTCGGCAGCGGGCCGGCTCGAGGAGGTGGCGGGCATGCTCGGGAACCACTTCGCCGTGGCCGGGGAGACCAGACGGGCAGCGCAGTACCTACAAAGGGCCGGTGACCGCGCGACGTCGGTCTTCGCTAACGACGAAGCCGTCGCGTCCTACCGCTACGGTCTCGAACTCCTGGGCCGGGACGGCGTCGATGGCGGCGGGCACGGCAGCGATGCCTCGGTCAAAGAAGAAGATGCCTTCGTCAAAGAAGAAACAGATATCCGGCTCAAGCTCGCCTATGTCCTGTTTCTGACAGGACGCTACGCCGAGGCGAGCGAAACGCTTCACGAGGGCTTGCGGACGGTGGGCACGTGCAATGGCCTGGAGGCTGCTCGTCTCCACAACCGCTTGGGATGGGTCGAACTCGACCGGCACGCGTACGATGTCGCCGCGGTCGAATTCGAGGCAGCTTCCATGCGGCTCGGCAATCGAACTGAGGACATGAGCCCTGAAGTCTTTGACCTTTGGTTCGAGATTCACCTCGGTCAGGTACATGTCCACTACTGGCGTGACGAGCCCGACGAGCTGGCAACTGTGATGGCGGGGGTCCGCCCCGCCTTCAAGGCCAAGGGCGAGCCGCATCGAAGGCGGTCTGACTATTTGACAGCGCTGCTCCTTTGGCAAACCACGGAGCGACGCCACCGGGTTGATGACGAAATGCTTGACAATGCCAGAAAGGCTCTGGCGCTAAGAGAGGAGTACTCCCAGGACCCGGGCCTCGGCGGCTACCGTACGGAAGTAGACATCGGTTGGGGGATCTTCAACGTCGGCTTTTACTTGCTGCGGTATGGCGACCTCGAGGGCGCCGAGGAAAGGCTTACGGCGGCGCTACGTACCGCGGAGCGCACGGGCTCCGCAGCCATGCGTGCCCTGTGTATCTCATACCTCAACCTGACCGCGCTTCGGCGCAATGACCCAAGCGCAGTCGCCTTCCTTGCCCCTCAGGCGATCGAGGCGGCGTATGCCGCGTCGAGACCTCAGTATGCGGCGACGGCCAAAGCCACCTTGGCCTGGATGGCTTGGAAGACCGGCCGAATTGGCGAGGTGGAAGCTCTCGCCGGGGAAGCCCTCGTCTTATGCTCCGCAACGAGTTGGCAGCCATTCCACTGGGTTTGCCTATGGCCTCTCATCGCTGTCCGCATGGCCGCCGGCCAAGTGGCTGGGGCAATAGATGCGGCCCGCCAGCTCCTCCCAGCGCCGCAGCAACGCCTCCCGGACGAGCTGGAGGCCGAAGTGAAAGAGGCCATCGAGGCCTGGGAGCGTGGAGCGCCGGAACTTGCACGACAAACCCTGACCAGCGCACGAAGCTGGCCCAGCAACTACGGTTTGCCTGACCACTTCCCCCGACCCGGCGTCGGGCCCTGTTTAAGGGTAATGGAGGTGCCGAGACGATGCTCGACGGCCTCGACGAGCTTTGTCTCAACTCGCTCTGGGTCACCCTGTTCCAGGGCTGCAGGACAGAGATTCAGCTCCCCGGGAGGCGCTGTCGAGCAGCGGTACATGCCATCGTTGAACGAAGCCCGCGACCTCCCGGACCACGAGCGACGTCTCTTTATTCATCGGGTTTTGTTAGGATCAGAAGGAGTTCCTGTCCTGGTAAAAGTTGCCGTACCTGGAGAGTTCGGACTCTGGTAGTGATCATGCGATGCGCCAGCTTTGTCTTGGCTGGCAATGAGCTCAGCAACGTTCCGCGCGCCCGGATCGGCATCGCCTCGAATTCGGACGACATGGTGCTGGATCTAACTTGCCCCCTTGTCTCCACGTGGGAAATGAGCCCACCGAAATAAGCACTCACTCTTTCAGTCATACTGGGTTTCAAAAGGAGCTGTTAACGAAGGGCGACTTGCTCTCTGCTTCGAGACTTTGCTGCCACCTCGTTCGAGCTTTGTCGGCGCTCGTAGGGGTCGACCGCACAGTCCCGACTTTCAGCCGGTGGGATACTCGAGGCCCAGCACAAGAAACCACAGCCAGGTCGTGGAAGTAGATGCGCCGGGCGGGAAGGGTCACAGTGGATTTTCGGGTTGCCTACAAGCAGGCAGTGGGTCGGTGAGCGGAGCGGACAGGTAAATGGCGACGCTCCACGCCCAGTTTCAGACCGCGCTACCGAAGACCTGCTGCCCACGGGGGGAGGCGCTCGTGAGCCCCTACTGGCGGAGACGTTCGCCGCTTCGTCGAGGTTCGGGCTATCGAGATCGTTGCCCACGGCACTACGTCTTGTGGAAAGTTTGAGAGGCCCAGAACCGCACGTCGGGTCCGGTAGGTCCGAACGGCAAAGCAAGAGCCGTCAAGTCGGCCGTCTTTTCCCCAACTGGTGATGTCGACAACAGTCATATTGCAGTACCTCCCAGGCTAACCCCGGGGCTTGGGCCAAGAGTCAAGCGCTAGCCCTCATTCCCAATGGGCGGGCTGTCTGTCGGAAGAGTGGCGGAAGCCAAACTGGCACACGTCAAACCAATCCGACGGCCGTCGAATTTCCACGGGCTTCCAAACCAGACTGCCAGCGAAGTGTCCTAACACCACTAATATAGGCTTCCACCAGCTCTTTTGCGAGCGAGCAGACGACGGGATTCGAACCCGCGACCCGCACCTTGGCAATGTAAAACTCGCCCGAGGTCGGATAGCCGGTCCTAGTCCGCGGTCCGTTACAAGAGACGGTGACGCTCCCAGGCTTGTCGCAATGACGTCCCATCGGTCAATGCGGCTAGAACTGTGGATTCGTCACTCGCTCGGGCATTCGCTGCGTCGATGACGGTCGCTTCGATAAGCCTTGGCACGACAACAACGCCGTCGTCATCACCGACGACGAGATCACCAGGGGAGATTATCACACCTCCACAATCGACTGGTTGGCCATAGCCCGACACTTCCGTTCTGCCTCTGTAGTCATAGGGCCTGGGGCCACGAGCAAAAACTGGTAGTGCCATTCGGGCCACTTTCGCTGTGTCACGTACATAACCGTCACAAACAACGCCAACCGCTCCTCTTCTGATGGCAGCCACAGTGAATAGTTCACCCCAATATCCGCTACGCATCGAACCATGGGCTGCGATTACTGCGACATCACCTGGACAGAGAGCGTCGATGAAATTGATCATGTCTCCGTAAGGGTCATCGTCCGCGGCATCAGTATGGCCGGCGATGAACTCAACGGTACGGGCTCGACCGACCAGTCGCGCCGGCCGGACCAACGGCTGTAGCGCGACGTCCAGGGCCTGGGCTCGATGTCCTACCATGTCCAGCGCGTCGCAAACCATGGCGACAGTGGCGGATGACGCCAGAGCTTCCGCTTTAGGAGTGGAATCAGCTGACGACATGGCCAGAACCAAGTCGGAACGGATAGCGACGCTCGATTTCGCGCGCTAATTGCAACTCCTAAACCAGGAGTTGTTGGTGCTATGACCCTGCCACATTCGAATGTGGGTGGCGTGGCGATGAGCGCCTCGCGTAACGGGTTGGGGAGTGTGCACCACTCGAACATTTCGATCCCCTCAGTTGCGAACGCAGTGTGCAGGTTGCCCATTAGAGTGACGCCACTTCCCCATACGTGCGGTACGCAATTAAGACCAGCCGCGGTTGCGCCCGCCGCCACCTCCTGCAGAGCGGAGGGGCCCGGCAGCATCCCCGCGTCCGGTTGTACCAGATCGACGCCGTTGGCCTCTATAAGCCGTTCGAATTCCGCCACTGTGCCGTAGCTTTCTACCCCGCTTATGGGGACGTCGACAGCGCGGCGCACGGCCGCGTACCCGGCAATATCCTCAGCCCGGCACGGCTCCTCGTACCACAGACCCCCTTGTGCTGAGACCTCCCGCCCGACTCGGATGGCGTCATCGGTTGACCAGGGGTGGCTGGCACAACCCTGAACCGCATCGAGCACGAAGCTTGCACCTCCGAGTTTGGGACCTAAGAAAGCGAGCAATGCCAGAGTGGTGTCCGGATCGGACATGGCGCGGAACTTCACGGTGCGAACCCAGCATCTAGCTGCGCGGAAGCCCACGCCGCTACTTGGTCGAATGTTCGCCCTAAACCTCCGCTTGCGTACAACTCAAGCGAGGACAATCGCCGCTCGCCCATCAGTTGGTACGAAGGCCGCCCCGCCTGCTTGCCTGCGCAGTCCCAGGCGGCCAGTTCGACCGCGCCGATGACGCCCGAACAGAGTCCACCGCGGCTCCAGAAAGCGGTTCGGTCGCGTATCGTTTGACTTACTTCTGACGGCTCAGAGAACTCCAGCCCGAGTAGGTATCGGCCTCAGAGCGTCGACCACCCCAGGCACGGCGGCCGCGGCCATTATCCCTTGGGAAACCTCACCCAAGCCCGTGACCTGGTCGTCGACCACCAGTTCGACGAGGGCGGCATCCCAGGACTCGATGCGACCACCCACCCAAACAAGTTCGGTGTCAGGTCCCATGTAGTAGCTCAGCAGGACTGCGCGGACGCCGGTGACCTTCATTTAGCTAACCTCCAGGGTGCAAGCGCCAGCATCTCGAGTGTATGAGCTCAAGTTGTCCATAGGCACAGTGCGTTCCGCACCGGCTCGTCAACGCGTCGTGGACGGACTGGCACCGTGCGCCCACAAGAGCGCCAGCATGCACAAAGGCTCGAGGGTCAACTGGGATCGTGCTCTTAGGCATTGTAGCCAGAGTCTCTCTGTGGAGATTCTACTTTGCTCAGCGTCCCTGGCCGGCGGTTTTGCGGACCGGCAAGGAGTCCCCTCACCACCAAAGTGGGCGAAAGCATCACCGTCCGCGCTATTCCGGAGTAACCTTCTAGCCGGCTGAGAAGAAGCCTGGCGCTCTCGACGCCAAGGTCGTAGGCCGGTTGTGCCACTGCGCTCAAGGGGGGTCGCAGGAGGGTTGACCACGGCGGGTCGTCGAAGCTGATGATGGCGATGTCTCTCGGGATGACCAAGCCCGCCTCGTCAATAACCTGTAGCGCCCCAATGGCCATCAGGTAGTTGGTCACAAAGACAGCCTCTGGGCAGCCACGCTGTTCGAGAAGGTCCTGCATCGCCATCCAGCCCCCCGCCTCGCGGAAGTCGGCCACCAGCACCAGCGACCCGTCAACGGTCTGGCCGGCTTCGGCCACGGCTTTGCAGCAGCCGACGTAGCGCCGTTCCCCAGTTGTTGTCTGCAGCGGCCCGGTGATACAAACGATCCGCTTGTAGCCCCCCTCCAGAAGGTGGTCCACCGCCTGGTAGGCACCAACGATGTTGTCCACCGTGACGGTATCTGCGGACTCCGTCGGGAGAGTACGGTCGGCGAGCACTACCGGGATGCACGCTCGCACCACGGGCGTGAGGTCGAGTCCGCTGGCTGGAAGGGGTGAGGATGAGCCCTCCCACCTGCTCGGCCACCGCCAGTTCAACGTACGTGCTCTCCTTGACCGGATCCTCGTCGGCGTTGCAAAGGAATAACGAGTAGCCGGCGCGATAGGCGATGTCCTCCACCCCTCGCACCAGATCTGCCAGGAAGGGGCCGGTACGGACATCCGAGATGATGAGCGCCCATACTCGGTTGCGTCGGGCCCGCAGTGTACGGGCGACCCGGCTTGGGCGGTAACCCATCTCCTTTACGGCCTGTAGCACCCGCGCCCTCAACTGGGAGTCGACCCGAGGATGATTGTTTAACCCGAAAACTAGCGTCGAGACGCCGGCGGCGCGAGCTACATCCACGATCGTTGTTGTGTTCGGCTGATCGCCCTCGTACCGCTGGGGCGCGGTTCTGCGGTCGGGGCCGGTCCGGGTGGCTTGAGTGGCTTGCATCTGGCCCGCAATCGTAGTAAACGTTTACTGCCGGCTAGTTGAACTGTCGTGTGGAAGTGCTACGTTGCAAACCGTGCGAGTAGGAGGGCAGGCTCGAGCAGTAGCGTAAATCCTAAATTGAGCCGACGTTACTAGAAAGCGGTGGCCCGTCTTAGTAGGGTAAATCGTTTACCAGGGAGGGGCATTATGGGGACCTGGACAACTCGCGCCGGCAAGGCACAGCCCGCGACGCCCCCCAACCCTCAATACCCTTACCCAAAATACTTCCCACCAAACCCTTACCTCTTACCCCTTCTTCCCCCTCTCCCACTACCCCATTCCCTCCTCCCAATCCTTCCCCCTCCCTTGGGCACTCACCGTCCGAGGCCAACATCCACACCCTGCTCGGCGACATACCGCTGATGAACTAGCGGCTGTGTGCCGCGTCGCAGACATCGAATTGAAGGGAACTCGACGCCTGCCCGAGGGAGGTGATCGGCAAGGGAGGACGTCTAGCCCGGTGCTGAAAGTACCGACGTAGTTCATTGAATTTATTGCTTTGGGTGTGAGCCCGAGCAGAGGAAACTCCTGAGAATGACCCACCAAATCAAAGAATTAGGAGGGATTTATGAACCCGTGGCTCAAGAAAGCCATGAGCCTGGTAACAGCGGCAGCGCTGGCCGCGCCCATGCTGTACGTGAGCACCAGTGTCACGACGGCTAACGCCGCGCCGATCAAGATCGGCGTTGCCCTTACCTATAACAACACCCCCTTCTGGTCCGCCTATATTAGCTACGAGCAGCAGTTCGCCAAGCAGATGGGCGTGCAACTCATCGGGCCGTTGGTTTGCTGCGATACTTACGGCTCCAACGCTCCCCTGCAGAACCAGCAGGTCAAGGACCTCGTCAACGAGGGTGCCCAAGCCGTCGTCCTCAACCCGGAGGACGCCTCTGCCATGGGCCCGGCCTCCAATATGCCGCCGCTCACCACGTCAAAGTGGTCTCGGTCGACACGATCCTCGGTGCCGGTAGTGACTACATCGTCGTGCGGGCATCCAACCTCTTCTACGGCTACGACGCCTGCGCTTACATCGCGGCCAAGGTTAAGTCTGGGTACGTCCTTGAAAACGAGGGTGACCTCACTTCGTCCAACGGTGCGGACCGCAAGACGGGCTTCGACGACTGCATGGCGAAGCTCGACCCGAGCGTGCACATCCTGCACGACCCGACCCTCTGGAGCCCGGCCACCGAGGTTACCGACGCACAAAACTCCATCAATGCTTACGGCAAAAATCTAAAGGCGATCTATGAACCCGCCAGCGGCGGTGACCCCGGGATTGTCAAGTACCTCGCTGCGAAGGGCTACGGTCCGATCGGCAGCAAAAAGCCCCACGTTATCCTCATCTCCAATGACGGCGTTGCTTACGAGCAGTGCTACGTCGCCGATGGTTGGATGGACGCCATGAACTCGCAACCGGCCAACCTGTATGCGGAGGGCGCGGTCAAGTACGCCAAAGACGCGGCCGACGGCGTCGTCCTCAAAGTTGGGGCGGCCGGTT
The DNA here is from genome assembly GCA_963750465.1 of uncultured Acidimicrobiaceae bacterium. GTDB lineage: Bacteria > Actinomycetota > Acidimicrobiia > Acidimicrobiales > Palsa-688 > Fen-671. The sequence goes on along the minus strand of CAVVRE010000022.1, from coordinate 4,041 downwards.
TGAGCAGCGCTCCGTTAGGCCACGCAAGCTACAAAGGAGACGTCCAACTGGCCGACCCGCTCGTCGCCCCCTTCGTCACCAAGACACAGATGACGTTCCACGGTCCGGGTACCGACGGGCAACCGACCACCTTCAGTAGCACGGCGGTCTCGAACCCGGCGCTGTGGGGCAACGTCTATGGCAAGGCCCATGGTGGAGTTTGCGCCACCGCGACCTTCTGACCGCCGAAATTAATGGCCCGTCGCCACCTGCCCTTCCCTTTGGGGAGGGCAGGAGCGGCCCAAATTATCTCTTTGTGGAAATGCATAGCGCCAGAAAATAAGTACAACCAGGCGGGTCTGGCTTGGCCGGGGCTGAGGCGCAGAGAGCAACCCAAGCAAGGCCGCCGATTAGTGGAGGACGATTGTCGTGGGCTCCAGTCCTGAAGCGGCACCGACGGAAAATGCGCAAGCGCCGGCCCTCGAGGCCGTCGGCATCTCGAAGCAGTTCGGCAGCACCGTCGCCTTGCGGGACGTGAGCGTATCCCTGCGACCGGGGCGCTGCTTAGGGTTGGTCGGCCGCAATGGCGCAGGCAAGTCCACCCTCGTTTCCATCATGTCCGGCATTTACGCTGCTGACAGAGGGGAAGTCCGTTTCGAAGGCCAGCCCGCGCCAGACCTGAGCGACGTACAGGCTTGGCGGGAGAAGATTTCCACCGTGTTCCAGCACTCCATGGTGGTCCCGCAGCTGACGGTGGCCGAGAACGTCTTTCTCAATACCCAGCCGGTGCGCTCCGGCCGAGTCCACTGGAAAACGATGCGATCTGAAGCGAGAAAGGTATTGGCGGAATGGGGTTTCGAGAACGTCGACGCCATTGCTCTGTGTTCGACCCTCACGGTGGAGCAACGCCAGCTGGTAGAGATCGCAAGGGCGCTGGCCGCCGGCCGGCGCTGCCTTCTCCTCGACGAACCGACCTCTGCGCTCGAGCGGGCTGAGATCCAGCGGCTCTTCGAGCGGGTCAGGTCGATGGTGGCCAACGGTGTGGCCGTCCTCTACATATCCCACCACCTGGAGGAAGTCTTTGAAGTCTGCGACGACATCGCCGTCCTGCGTGATGGTGAGCTCATCATGTCGCGGCCGACGACGGGGCTTTCCAAGGACGAACTCATCGCCGCCATGGTCGGCCCCGACGCAGCCGCGATCGCGAGGGTCGAGCACCCCGGCGCCGCCGGCAATAGCCAGACGGCCGACCATGGCCCCCCGTGCCTTGTGGTCAAGCACCTCTCGGCCCGTTCCCAGCGGGGCGCCGTGCACGACGTGTCACTCGAGGTGCGCCACGGAGAGCGCGTCGGCGTCGCCGGCCTGTTAGGTGCTGGAGTGGCCACTCTTGCCCGCGCAGTGGCGGGTTGCGAGAGCTGGGCCTCAGGTAGCATCGAAATCGAGGGCACCTCGATCGTGCCGATGCGCCGTGACAAAGCGCTCAAAGCGGGAGTCGGTTATGTCCCGGAGGATCGACGCGCCGAGGGTTTTGTCCGTCTGTTGGGGGTCGGTGAAAACACGACGATGTCAATAGTGGACCGGCTGGCCAACCGCATTGGTGCGATAATACCGAGGCGAAGGGATGCCGCCGCCCGCCCTTTGGCCAAGCGGCTCTCGGTCGTCTCGGCCGGCATGTCGCAGCCACTAGGGGAACTTTCCGGCGGCAACCAACAGAAGGTGACCGTGGCCCGAGCTGTGGCCAGCAAGCCCAAGCTCGTGGTGGCCATGACCCCCACCCGAGGCGTTGACGTCGCTTCGAAGGCCGTTTTGCTGGGGACGCTTTCGTCCTTGGCCACAGACGAGGGGGCGGCGGTCATGATTGCTACTGATGACCTCGACGATTTGGTCATGTGCGACCGTGTTGTAGTGCTGAGGCGGGGGGAAATCGTTGCCGAGCTCACCGAGCCACCCTTTGACAGAGAAGAGATCATCGGGGCAATTGAAGGTCTTGTACCGGGTGGGAGCGTGACAGCGTGACGCAAGTCGGTAGTGACAAACAAGCGACTGCTCTAACAACGGGCCAGGAAGCCGCTAGCCGCGCCGCGGCCGAGGCGGAACTTCAGCAGATTAGTCGCCAGGCTCGAGCTTTATCACTCGTGCGGGAGGCCAGCCTTCTCCCGGCGGTGCTCTTGTTGATCGTGATAGGCGCCATAATCAGCCCTGTCTTTTTCACTTCCGCCAATTTATGGGGGATCGGCCAGCAAGCCTCCTCCCTGGCCGTTACGACTGCTGGAGAAGCGCTCGTCCTGTTGATCGCCAGCATGGACCTGTCCCTGGGCGGTATTTATGGCTTTGCGCCGATGCTGGCGGCCTGGTTGGTTGTGCCCGCCGTAGACTTCGGCGCCGGCGTCGAGCTCAACGCCTACCTCGGGATCCTCGTATGCCTATTGCTAGGCGCTGGTGTCGGTTTGGTCAATGGTCTGCTAATCGTGAAGGCTCGTCTCAACGCCTTCATCATCACCCTCGGGATGTTGATCCTGCTGGCGGGTTGCCAAGACGGCGTCGTCAAAGGGCAAACGATCTCCGCCTTGCCCACTCCCCTCTGGTACCTCGGCTTCGCTTTCTGGGGCCCTGTGCCCGTGTCGCTGGTGGCGGCAGTGATTGTACTTGTGGCCATCGGGATCTTCCTCCGTTACCATCGGGCGGGGCGTGCCATCTATGCCGTAGGGGGTAATGCTGAGGCTGCTCGCGCTGCCGGCATCAACATCGACCGGGTAAAGATCGGCGTCTACATGGCCGCGGGCGTGCTCGCAGCTTTGGGTGGTCTCATGGAAATGGGACGTGTCCAAGCGATCACTGCCAACCAAGGGTACGGCGAAGGGATCATCTTCGTGGTCTTCGCATCTGCCGTCATCGGTGGCGTGAGCCTCCAAGGTGGCAGGGGCAACATGGTCGGCGTTGCCACCGGTGTTGCGCTTCTTTCGGTGGTCCAGAACATCCTCGACCTGAAGAACGTCAACAACTATTGGGTAGAGGCGGTTTACGGTTTGGTGATCCTCGTCGCCTTGATAGCCGCCCGGCTAATTGGAGGGCGCGAAGTCCCAGACCTGAGGGTGCTCGCCATGCTCGACCCTGAGGCTGGCAGCGACGTGGGGCTGGGCCAGTGGAAAGTGAGGGATGGGTCGAGGTCGGCCACGCGACCGCAGGGTTGACGGCCCGCTCAGCGAAATAGCGCCGTAGTGGCAGCCTTCTGGGCTCGTGAACATGAGGTCGTCGGGACCCGTGCCAGAGCGGTGCATTGCCAAGTCTGGGCCAGCTCTTCGGTTAGGAACTCGGGATGAGGGACGCGCGCTTGGAAGAGCGCCTCTTGGTCTCGGCGCTTATGAACCGCCTCTCAACTTCGGCGATGGTTTGGCGTTTGGTGAGCGTGCGCCGTAGGAAGTCGACGTCGCCGACACGCAGGCCGGAGCATTCGGACACGCGAGGCATATCTACGGCTGCGAACGCAACCGGGACCTCGCCAGGTTGAGTGTGGCGCTAATGATGGGCGGCGCGGACTTCGCTCGGGTCGTCGGTGTTCACAACTCGTCCGAGCACGGCCACACATCTCATCTGAGTCTCCGGATGGCCGCTGTCGTAGTACGGCGCGCTGGGCAGCCACCTAGTGTCCCGATTCTAACATCCTTCAGGAAAGCTCTACGTCCGGGAATTACCAGCCACGGCGCGTTGTCGCCATGCGACGATGGAGGTGCGTATGGCTCGAACTGGCCGACCGAAGGCTGTCCTGGTGCTGACCGACGAAGAACGTGAGACGCTGGCGCGCTGGGCGCGCCGGCCGAGCAGTGCCCAAAGCCTCGCCCTGCGCTCCAAGATCGTGCTTAGCTGCGCCGACGGCAGGACCAACGAGGCGGTGGCTGCCGAGCTCAGTTGTAACCGGGCCACGGTCAGCAAATGGCGTTCCCGGTTCGTGGGCAAACGGTTGAAGGGCCTGGCCGACGAGCACCGCCCCGGTGTGCCCCGCAAGGTCACCGACGACCACCTCGAGGCCGTGATCGTGAAGACATTGCTCGCCGCTCTGGCACC
>CAVVRE010000021.1:0-8977 GCA_963750465.1 uncultured Acidimicrobiaceae bacterium | reverse complement strand
GAGACGGTCCGTCTCGGGCGCACGAGATCCCCAATTATGCGCTCAACTCGGTCATTTCAGCAGGACCCGTCGTGCCACAAGAGCGGGTGCCTCGGGCGGCCTGACACCCTCCGGCCTGCCCGCGATCTACTCGGCGATCTTAGTTGCCCGCGTGGCTGACAACCGTTTCGAGGCCACATCAGCGTAACCTGACGACAACATGAAGGACAGTGACTCGGACGACCTTGTGCGGGTCGACGATTTCATCCTCGAAACGGGCGCTTATGACGAGCGCGGCCAGCTCGACCACATCAACTACACGAGAGCTATCGGCGCTTTCATCCCTAGAGCGCTGCTTGAGCGCGAGCGCAACCCCGACCTCCTAGGCTGAGTCCACTCGGGGGCGAGCCATCCAGTGGTACTGCGGCAGGACCCGCCCTCTTTGGTACCCGTCCCGGAGGGAGCCTGAGGACCGGCGCCTAAGTGGTGGGGCCTTCGATTTCCTAAACGGGCCCTTCTTTTAGCCCCATGCTCTGCGGGGTTGCAGACGAGCAGCTCGGCTGGCGCGGTGGCCAAGACTAGTGGAAGCGCCCGAGGGTAGGTTAGGGCCGTGCACGGGCCTGGATTGTACCTCGCAGCATTCTCCGCCCCACTAGCAGTCTCGACCGTGGCCAGTACGGCCGGGGTATCCGGGGCGGTGCAACTGCTGCCGTTCCAGGTATCTGTTCTCGGCACTCCCAGCCCCGGGGTTAGACCCACGAACCTCCTGTACAACGTGGTCGCCACAGCGGGTGCCCTTTACCGCTATTGGCGTCAGGGGCAGACAGGCGGTCGTCTCACAGCCCTGCTGCTGGCCGGCACGATCCCCGGTGTCGTGGCCGGGTCGGTCATCCGAGTGGAGCTTCTTCCGGGCGTCGCGGCTTGAGATGGTCATAGCCGCGTCGTCATCCGGTTAGGCGGTGGCTGGCCACGAACGCAAGACCTGACGATAAAGCGCTCTCCCAAGAAAGCGCCGCTCGCCCGCTCCGGACTCGTGACCGTGCCCACCCGCTCTCTCGGCTTGGCTCGAGGCGCATCACCCGCTCGCGAGCCTCGTCGGGGCCGTGCCGTACCAACCAGCAATCGGCACCAGGTTGCAGCCCCTGTCCTCCGTAGGCACAGCCCGGCCGCCCGCCGGCGACTGGTGGCCGTCACTCATCTTGCGCCGCGGACCACGCAAAGCGGCGGTCCCGGTTCTTCTCAGACCGGAGCTGGTCAACTTCGTTGACGAGGGTGGAATCGGGTGCTTAGGTGCGGGAAAACACCCAGAGGGGGTAGGTCATGAAGTTCGAGAAACTGGCCAAAGTCGCGTGCGGCACGACCGTGGCACTCGTCGGCCTTTCGGTTACCGCTCCGCTCACCGCTTCTGCCACACCGACGAGAGCGTTCGTGCCCTGCGCCGGTACGAAAGGTGGGGCGACAGGTTTGGTGGATGCCATCGCAGCCGCCAATAGCGCCGGTGGTGGCACGGTCAACTTGGCCCCGGGCTGCACCTACACGCTCACGGCGGTCAACAATACGAGCTCCAACCCGAACCCGATGATCGGCGGGATCCTGGCCTCCAATGGCCTGCCGGTCGTAACCGCACCGGTGACGATAAATGGCGTGAATGCCACCATCGCCCGCAGCGCCAGCGCGCCCCAGTTCCGTCTATTGGAGGTCGACGGCCCGAGCGGCAACCTGACCCTGCAGGGCCTGACCCTGACCGGCGGTTCCAGCCCCGCGGGTGGCGCCCTCCTAAACAATGAGGGTACGGCCACCTTGAACGGGACTCGCGTCACGGGCAACACGGCCGTCATGGGCGGCGGTGGGCTCGCCAGCGGTATCGTCGCCTCGCCTCTAGGCCCCATCGGGGTCCTTACCCTGAACGCCGCCCGGGTCGACCACAACACCGCCTTGGGCGGTGGTGGCGGGGGGATACTGAACCACGGGGGGACGCTCACGCTCAAGTTGAGCAGGGTGGACGACAACAGCACCGGAGGCGGCGGGGGCGGCATCGCTAGCGGCACGACCAACGGCGGCGCCGCCGGGGGGGCCAACCTGGTGCTCGACTCGACCCGGGTGGACGACAACCTCTCGACCGGCGGCCCAGCCGACGGGGCCGGCGGTATCGCCAACGGTGGCACCATGACGCTCAACCTCACCCGGGTGGACCACAACAGCGCGCCCGGCTCCAGCGGGGGCGGGATCCTGAACCACGGCACCGCCACCCTCAACGCCAGCCAGGTGGACGACAACACGGCACCCACCGACGCCAGCGGGGACCTGGGCTTGGGCGGTGGCATCGCCAACCTCAACTTCGGTGCTGAGCTCGAGGCCGAGGGGGTCACAAACCCGCCCCCCAGCGGTGTGCTCACCTTGAACGCGACCGTGGTGACCAAGAACACGGCCTCAGGCTTCGGAGGCGGCATCGCTGACGTTGGGATCGACGCCAACTTCATGCCCACCCTGCCGGCGGGTTCTTTGGCCCTCAGCCTGTCCGCCGTCACCGCAAACAGCGCCGGGTCCGGCGGTGGGGGCATATTCAGCACCCCCGGTAGCCCGGTCTCGCTGAAGTTGACGGTGGTGGCCAGGAACACACCGGACAACTGCGTCCCGGCTGGGGCCATCGCCGGCTGCGTCGGCTAGTAGCTGGGTGCTTGGGAGGTGGCTTCCATCGGCCGCCTCCCGGAGCCGAATTTCAAGTACTTCTGCCGTACTGGTCAACAGTCCTCGGGCACTTGCTTTCGGCTCGGCGGTGACGTCGGTGGACGTCGTCTGGAGGAGCGTGCAGATTTTAATCGGCCTCGCTGAACCGTATCGGCCGTGTGGCTGTCCGGCACCAACGAGCGAGCAAAGCGAGTGAAACTATAGCGAGACACCGGAGGCGGCTCGTGCCTTTTTTGAAAGCATGCCGGCCTGACGGGCCGTCACTACCGCTCCGACCCTGCGGGCCGGCTTGGTGACGATGAAGGATGTCGGGCCAATCCCCGGTGACACCCCAACTTGTTGGGGTAGTAGTGAAACGCGAAAGGCCCCAGAATCGGGACATGACCACGACAGAACAAAACAAAACCATTGTTAGCGAGTTCATCCAAGCATTGTTCACCGAGGGCGACCTCAACGCCGTCGACGATTACCTCGCGGAAGATTTCGTCAATAACGACCCACCGTTCGGCGCCAGCGCCGATCGTGAAGGGATGCGGAGCGCCGGAGCGCTGTTCCGGTCCGTGTTCCCGGACTGGCATAGTGACCTGGAGCTCCTGGTCGCCGAAGGTGACATCGTCGTCGAGCGGTTCACCGCGAAGGGGACCCATACCGGCGCCCCCATCATGGGCGTGGCCGCCTCGGGCGAGGCCGTCGCCATGGCGGGCGTGAACATCTTCCGCCTGCGCGACGGGCGCATCGTCGAACGTTGGGGCCGGCTCGACGACCTAGGTTTCCGCCGCCAGCTCGGCTTGGTCGACTAGCCCGGTACCTCCACAGAAATTGGCCGGGTCACCTGGGGCGCTTGAGCGGGCGAGGTGGGCCTAGTGTCCTGATTCCGAGATTTCTGTGAAAACTTGAGGTTTCGGGAATTAACGCGGTTGGCGGCGGGTTCTTGCCATGCGACGATGGAGGTGCGTATGGCTCGAACTGGCCGACCGAAGTCTGTCCTGGTACTGACGGAAGAAGAGCGTGACACCCTGGCCCGCTGGGCGCGCCGGCCTTCCAGCCCCCAGAGCCTGGCGCTTCGGTCCAAGATCGTGCTGGGCTGCGCCGAGGGCAAGACGAACCAGGTCGTTGCGGCCGAGCTCGGGTGTGCAGGGAACACGGTCGGCAAGTGGCGTTCCCGGTTCGTGGGCAAACGGTTGAAGGGCCTGGCCGACGAGCACCGCTCAGGCGTGCCCCGCAAGGTCACCGACGACCACGTCGAGGCCGTGATCGTGAAGACGCTGACCGAAAAGCCCACTGATGCCACCCATTGGTCGACCAGAGGGCTGGCCAAGTCGCTCGGGATGTCACAGCCCACGGTTAGCCGGATATGGAAGGCCTTTGGGCTCAAACCGTGGCTCGAGGACACCTTCAAGCTGTCGACCGACCCCCTTTTCGTCGACAAGGTCCGCGACATCGTGGCTTTGTATATGAACCCGCCCGAGCGGGCAGTGGTGGTCTGTGTAGACGAGAAAACCCAGGTCCAGGCCCTGGACCGTACCCAGCCGGTGTTGCCTTTGCTCCCCGGGACGCCCGAGCGGCGCACCCATGACTACGTCCGCCATGGCACCATCGACCTCTACGCCGCTTTGGACTTGACCACGGGCATGGTCACCCATCAGCTCACCGCCCGCCACCGGGCGGCCGAGTTCAAAAAGTTCCTCGACCTGATCGACAAAACCGTACCGGCTGAGCTGAAAGTCCATATTGTGTGCGACAATTCGTCGACGCACAAGACCCCAGCCATCCAACAATGGCTGCTACGACATCCTCGTTTCGACTTCCACTTCACGCCCACCTCGTCAAGTTGGATGAACTTGGTGGAGCGCTGGTTCGCCGAGATCACCAATAAATGGCTCCGCCGGGGCACCCACCGCAGCGTCAAGGAGCTGGCCGGCTCGATCACCCAATGGGTGGGTTCCTGGAACGATGACCCCCGGCCCTACGTGTGGCACAAGACCGCAGACGAGATCTTCGACAGCCTCGCCTATTATTGTCAACGGATCTCGGAATCAGGACACTAGGTGAGCGAGCAGAAAGTCGCGGGGGTCCACGTGTCCTTCCTTCCGGCCTGGGAGAATGACAGGGTTGTTGTTCTCCACTTCCCCGGAGGCGTGCGGTGCTCGGACGGGTTGACCCCCAAGGTTCACTGTTAGAAACTCGCCATGTGAGACGCCACTTGGTGACCAAGGGCTCGTTCTACGAGCGCCTGTCCGACCACGGCCACGAAATCATTTCAGAAGAGGACTTCGCCCACCTGTACGCCGAAGGGAGGGGCCGCCCCTCAGTCCCGCCGTCGGTGATGGTGCGGGCCATGCTGTGCGCCACCCACGACCGGACCTCGGACGCCGAGACCTCCCGGCGCACAAGGGTGGACTCGGACTGGAAAGCGGCCATGGGCGTGGACGATTGGTTCGAGGGCATCGGGGCCACCACCTTCAGCCTGATGCGGGCGCGCATGGTGGCCCATGACGCCGACGGCGCCCTGTTCCAAAAGACCCTGGAACGGGCGGTGGAAATGGGCATCTTCAAACAGCCCTTGACCGCGGTCATCGACTCGTCGCCGGTGCACGGTTCGGGGGCGGCGGCGAGCACCTATGAGCTAGTGCGAAAAATGATGGGACGGCTGGCCCGGGCTTTGGGCAGCCACCTCGACGCCGCCCTGGCCTCCAAGGTACTAGCCCTGGCGGCGGCCAAGCCTGATATTGACTGGCAGGACGTCGCCGCCCGCAAAGAACACTTGGCCGAGCTGCTGGGACTGGCGGCCACGCTGCTGGGCAGCGCCGCCGCCGACAAGGAGTTGGCGACCGACCCCGAAGTAGCCGAGGCGGCCGGCTTTTTGTCCCAGGTGGTCCTCCAAGACGTAGAGAGCGGTGAGGATGGCCCCGCTATCCGGGAGGGGGTGGCCCCCGACCGGGTGGTGTCGCATTCTGACCCCGAGATGCGCCACGGCCGGAAGTCTGCGTCCCGGCGTTTTGACGGCCACAAGCTCGACGTGATCATCGACGAGGCCTCTGAGATCGTGCTCGGTGTCGACGTGCGGGCCGGCAACGCCGGCGACGGCGAGGGAGCTGCCCCACTTTTGTCCAAGGTCACCGGGACCGAGGGCATCGAGGTCGCCACTTTGTTAGCCGATATGGCCTATTCCGATGGCGACGTACGAGAAGCGGTAGAAGCCCAGGGCACTGAGCTGGTGGCCAAAGTCCCTCCTGTCACCAACTCCGGGCGGTTCCCCAAGACCGAGTTCCACATCGACCTAGCTGCGGGCACAGTTACCTGCCCGGCGGGCCAGGCTACTTCTGACGCCCGGCGGGCCAGGGACCACAAGGGCCGGCCGGCCACCATGTTCTATTTCGACGCCCGCACCTGTGGAACTTGCCCACTGCGGGACCGCTGCACGGCCGGCAAAGGTGGGCGTACCATCATGGTCGGCCGCCACCACCGCCGCACCGAAGCGGCTCGGGTGGCCCAGGACCAACCGGCGACCAAGGCATTGTTGCGCCGGCGGGCCAAAGTGGAGCGCAAGATGTGCGCCACGAGGCGCCTGGTTGTATCCCCGGCGAAGCCGGGAGGAACTCGAAGGGAGGTTCCTGGGTCTGATGGCTGACCTGGACCCGAAAGGGAAAGGGGACAACAGCATGCCAGGAAACCACAGGTCGTGCCTAGACGTTCGGGACGGTGCTGTGGGGGACCCGCGTGACATGGCGAAGGCTGGATTGCTTGAAGCCCAATCTCCAGAAGATGAAAGTTCACATCCGCCGGAACGACGTCTGAAACCGGCGCCTTGCTCTGCGACGGTATCGATCTTGCGCTGTCGCAACCTTCGGAGCATGGAGCGATGCCCAGTGAGGGCATTCAAGGAGATGAATGGGACGCCTACCTCACGCTGTTACATGCAACCGGGACGAACGTGGGATCGCCTACGGGACGCGAGTCCTATTGGCGACGGAGGCCTCGTAGTAGTCGTCGGAGTTACGCCCGGCCAAGGAGGACGGGAGAGCCGTCCACAGGGCGAAGGGGGCCAGGTGACCGGACATTCGATTGCCGTGAGGTATGCGTAATGCAGAGCGCCGAAGCGGTGTTGGCTGTCCTACGTGAACGTGGCAGGCGTGGTCTGCCGCTTGATGAGCTGTATCGACAGATGTCCAACCCGCAGTTGTACCTGCTGGCCTATGGTCGCATTTACGCGAACAAGGGGGCGATGACCCCTGGGGCCACGCAGGAGACCGTGGACGGCATGTCCATGGGGAGGATCGGTCGCATTATCGATGCGATGCGCCACGAGCGCTACCGGTTCGCCCCTGTTCGGCGGGTGTACATCCCCAAGAAGTCGGGGAAACTACGCCCGTTGGGCCTGCCGACCTGGTCGGACAAGCTGGTCGGCGAAGTAGTCCGCCTGTTGTTGGAGGCGTACTACGAGCCGACGTTCTCCGACCGCTCCCACGGTTTTCGCTCCGGCCGGGGCTGCCACACCGCTTTGCGGGAGGTGGCGAACACCTGGACCGGGACGACATGGTTTATCGAGGGCGATCTCGCTGACTGTTTCGGGAGTTTCGACCATCAGGTCATGCTCCAGATCCTCGGTGAGAAGATCCACGACAACCGGTTCCTGCAACTCGTTCGTAACATGTGCCAGGCCGGGTATTTGGAGGACTGGACATGGGGTGCCACGCTCAGCGGGGTTCCGCAGGGCGGGGTTGCCTCGCCCGTGCTGTCCAACATCTACCTGCACAAGCTGGACGTCTTCGTCGAGACAGTTCTCATCCCGGAATACACCCGAGGTCGGCTCCGGGCCTACAACCCGGAGTACCGCAAGGTGAAATGGGCGATAAGTCAAGCCCGCAAGAAGAGCGATCGTGCCGCTCAGGTGCGGTCGCTCTACAAGCGGCTGCACAGTCTCCCCAGCCAGGATCCTTCCGATCCGGGCTATCGGAGGCTGCGCTATTGCCGATACGCCGATGACATCTTGTTTGGCTTCGCCGGACCGAAAGCCGAAGCCGGGGAGATCAAGGCGCGCTTGGCGGCGTTCCTGCGTGATGAACTCAAGCTGGAGCTGTCGCCGACCAAAACCTTGATCACCCACGCCCGCAGCCAGCGGGCCAGGTTCCTCGGCTACGAGATCCGAGTCGCAGTGAGCAACCGCAGAACGAGACGTCCCTCGCCGAGTGATCGACGCAACCGCCGTTCGCTCAACGGGACCATCGTGCTGCACGTTCCTGCGTCCGTGATCAAGACCAAGAGCGCCCCCTATCTCTCAGGCGGCAAGCCTGGCCACCGAACCACGATGGTCAGCGAGTCTGACTACAACATCGTGGGCCAGTTCGGGGCCGAGTATCGGGGCCTCGCCCAGTACTACTTGCTCGCCGGTGATGTTTTCCGACTCCACCGGCTGCGATGGGTCATGGAGACCTCCATGCTCAAGACCCTGGCCAGCAAGCACCGCTCGTCGGTGTCGAAGATGGCGGCCCGCTACAAGGCCAAGATCGATACATCGCATGGGCCTCGAACGTGCTTCGAAGCCAGCGTCGCTCGTGTCGGCAAGCAACCCCTGGTGGCCAGGTTCGGAGGTATTCCCCTCAAGCGGCAGAAGAAGGCCATCATCACCGACCGCCTCATGACCGGGCCGATCTACCCACCCAAGGAACTGGTTCGACGGCTCCTGGCGGGCAGATGTGAGCTCTGCGGGCAAACGGACAACATCGAAGTTCACCATGTCCGCCAACTCGCCGATCTCAACCGGCTTGGCCAACAACCACCCCACTGGGCACAGGTCATGGCCAAGCGCCGCCGCAAGTCCCTCGTGGCCTGCGGCGACTGCCACGACCTGATCCACGGACAAGCTGTCTCGTGACCGGACAACCACCGGAGAGCCCGCTGCTGGGAAACTGGCACGGCGGGTTCGGAGGGAGACCATGCGGAAAAGGACCGGCGCAAGCTGGCACCTCGCCGCATGGTCGACCCTACCGACCACCTCCAGGACCTCGGCATGCGTAAAGCCCGTTACCGGGGACGACGTAAAACCCGCCTGCAGGCTTACCTTGCTGCGACCGTCGCTAACTTCAAGCGTTTGGCTGTGCTCGGTGTGCTCCGAGGAGCTTGCTCGTCGCCGCGTAGTAACCGTGAAGGGCAACCGGCCCACCCAGAGCCCCCAGGCTCGCTACAGAGCCCCTTCAGCCGTTGCTCATGTCCCCAGGCGGCAAATTCACGCCGATCGGGACGGCGCAGAGCCGGCCCGGTCACAACGCAGAGACCTGACCTCGAAACAGGCACTTGCTGCTCGCTCACC
>CAVVRE010000020.1:0-13156 GCA_963750465.1 uncultured Acidimicrobiaceae bacterium | reverse complement strand
CCGAGCGGAAAAGAGCCCGCCTTAGCCTTCGTTATCGCCATCTCGTCGAGCGGAACTGCCCGTCACGTGAACGACTGCCCGACGCCATCTCAATGTCGTGACCATGACCCCAACTTTTGTCGTGCCGGAGGACGACGAACATCTCGAAGTCAGCCAACTTCGCTCAGGGATCATTCCGGCGAGGTACGGCGAAAACAGTGACCAGTTCCCAGTTGACCGGGCCGCTGCAGCGGCTGCAACTATGGGGCTGTTTACCGTTCGCCAACCCGGCGGCAGCGAGAATTTACCGCGTGCCGGGCTCCGGGTAGTTCTGAAGTCTCGTAAGTACCCGATCGCGAACATCGGGCTCGACCTCGCTGACAGACCTCGATGCGTCAATCATAAGTGCGTCCTCAGTTCGGCCAGCTGCGTCTACAAGGGCTTCGTTGAACCGATGCCACCGGTCCACGGCCTCGTCAATCGTTTGCGTGTCGGTCCAGGCCCCGACCCGTCGTGTCAACCGCTGGCGGAGGACACCGGCGTCACAGGTGAGGCACAAGAAGCTGACTGACTCGAAGTAGTCGACGACATCGGCGTTCGCAAGCAGTTGCCCCGGCAACATCACCGAGAAGTACACGACCACGAGGTCGTTCTGAGATATCTCGTCCGCGACCTTGGCCAGGAACCGCCAGAAGGCCGGGTGGTCCTTGACCGGCGTGACGAGACTGACCATGTCGTCGGTAAAGACGTCGGCATCGATCAAGACCGCGCCCGGGATCTCCCGGCGAGCCGAGCGCAAATGGTCGACTTCCCGGCACCCGATGGTCCCGCAACTACGAGAAGCGGGGGCCGGACGTAGGAGCGTTCGTCGCCGCATTGCGGACAACGCAACAGCGTGCCGTGCGCCGGGATTGGACCAGGTCGCGCCCGGCACCGCAAGCCTGGCAGGTGAACGGCACGTCGGGCGATCGTAGCCGGGCTCGTCTCGCCAGGGCGGCCACGCAGCGTAAACACCCCCTTTGACCTCAGGGTTCTCCAGGTGCTCCCATCTAACCTCCGCTCATCACGACGCTGAGCCCGAGATCAGGAGTGCGCGATGGCCACCAACACCGAAACGAAGGTCAAGCGGCTCCCTAACCAGGTCGAAGACGTCGAGACCAAGACCACTGCTGGTACTGGCCAGAGCCGATCACGATTCCCAGATCTGTACTCGACCCGACGAGGCTTTACTAACCGTTCGTGTGGTCGAGGTCGTCACGGGTGACCCCGTAGAGGACGCCGTCCCGCCAGCGACCGGCACGAAAATACAAGCCCCTCATGACTCCTTCGTGGACGAAGCCCACCTTCTCCAAAGCCCGTTGCTCGGCCAGGTTGTCGGCCTCAGTCCCAGCCTGGATCCGGTGGGCGGGGGTCACCTCGAAGAGGTACCGGACAAGCTGGCGCTGGGCCTCGGTCCCAATGCCCCGCCCTCGGTGCTCAGGGAACAGGGCAATGCCGATCTCGAAGTTGCCGTACCGTCCGGCCGGCCGCCAGTTGACCCAGCCCGCGCAGGAGCCGTCCTCCAGCGAGACGGCAAGGAACGACTCCTCGCCCGAAAGACGGTCCTGCTCCCATCGCCGGCGGAGGTCGAGGGCATTTTGGGCCCGGAAGCCGAACCACTGGAACTCACCGGCCAGGCCTGGCTCGGTGAAGAAGCGCAGCAACCCGTCTATGTCCCTCTCCTCGATCGGACGGAGGCTGACGACATCACCCACCGGCCCATTGAACCGCCCCCGCCCGGCAACGGCAAGTACTTGTCCGTCTGCCCGCGGTTCACTGTGCCAAGAACAACCTCGCCGTCGGAGAAAGCAGGACGCAGCAAACGAGGGATGATCTGTGCAGAGCGGGACCGCTATTGACTAGTGCCCAATGTGCGGGGCCGGCACCACGTTTAGCCCGGCTCCTCGCCCGATCGGTGGGTGCCACAGCGTACGTGATGCCCGGGACGCTGGGCGGCATGGGTCTTCTTGATGGCCCGCCCACGCGGGGACGTGAAGACCTAGGCTCAACGCAAACGCTCGAGGTCGGGAGGTTGACGATGTCGCTGGTGGCCCCGCACGGCGAGCACGACTGGCTCTCAGGGGAATACGTGGACGAGTGGATCCGCAACGACGTGACCCGAGACGCCGAGCGTCGACCCAAGCTCCGACGGGCTGCAGCCCTTCTTCCCTTCAATCGTGGCTGTGCCATCGAAGTCGTCGACATTGGCGGCGGCTATGGAGAGTTCACAAGGCAAGTGCTAGAGGAGTTCCCTGTCAGCAGCGTCGTACTGCACGACTTCTCTAAACCATGATCATGGTGGCAAGAGAACGGCTCGCCGCCTACGGAACACGAGTCGATTACCGCCTCGCCGATCTCCGAGAGCGGGGCTGGAGCAGAGGTCTTGGTGGCCCGTTCGATGCCGCCGTCTCGTCGATTCGCGATCCAACACCTCCGACGGCCGCCTGCCATCCATTCCGTCTATCGGGAGGTGGTGAAGGTTGTCCGGCCAGGAGGCGTGTTTTTAACCTCGACTATGTCTTTCCCCGCTCGCCGCGCTTGTCGGAGATGTACGGCCGCCAAAGCGGCAGACACGTTTGGGGGTGGCGATGGGCACCAAAAACATGACAGCCATCATGGAGACGAAGGCCCTGATCAGATTTACTCCGACGACGAGCCGGCTACAGTTGAGAACCAGCTCCCGTGGCTAGATGAAGGCTTCGCTGACGTGGACTGTCTGTGGAAGGACCGGCGCGAAACATTGCTCTGCGGGATCCGGGCAGCTGATTGACCGTTATAGCACCGACTACATGGGGGCTCGCACCACATTGCCGGCCCTCTGTAGCGCATCCAAAGCCCGGTAGTCCGAAAACGCCAGAACCAACGGCGGTTATTCTGCGCCATCCATATAGCCGCGGCACGTTGAGTTGCGCCGATCAGGCGAAGTCAGCGCCGTCTGTCGTGGCGACGGGCGTTTAAGCACTACGCTTTTGCGGCCGCTGGGCTTCTCGCCGCGCAGGCGGGTCGGTGCGGCGGCGTTCAACGGCGGCTCGCGAATTAGCATGCGGGTAGCTGCCCAACCGCCAGTCGGTGTTTTGGCGCCATGTTCTGTGTGAGAAGCCTCCGAAAACCTAGGGTTTCCGAAGCACTAGGCCGCGATAACCGTCGATGTGTCCGGTTCACCTTGAAACTCCAGTGCTTTTCAACCACTCATATTGGGCAGATATGTGTGGCTGATAGCGCGGAAGATCACTTTGGCCGGTACTCCCACAAGAAGTCGACGTACCAGTCGGGGACCTTCATGCCAGCGCTCAGCATCCAGTGCACCCGGCTCGAGCCGATGATGGCAACCGCAGCGGCAAAGCCCGTGGCGACCCTGTCTTCTGTCCATCGGCTGGTTGAGGCCTGGTATGCCGACCTCGGGTCCTGGCCGGAGCTGAGGCCGAGGTAGGCCAAGTCGAAGCCCAATGGCTCCCAACCGAAGGTGGCCCAGTCCAGGGCAACTACGTCGGCCGCTTGGCTGACGAGGTTGCCGAGGCTGTAATCACCGTGAGAGCGCACCATTGGCAGCTCACTAAGAGCCTC
The DNA here is from genome assembly GCA_963750465.1 of uncultured Acidimicrobiaceae bacterium. GTDB lineage: Bacteria > Actinomycetota > Acidimicrobiia > Acidimicrobiales > Palsa-688 > Fen-671. The sequence goes on along the minus strand of CAVVRE010000020.1, from coordinate 9,574 downwards.
GTAACACCTGGACCGGTCCTCCCAAAGCCGTACGGCCCGCGGGTCGGCATCGACCAGGCCCCAGTCCAGGTGGCTGACCTCGAGACGGCGGCCAAGCTGGTCGCGAGCCATCCAGGGCCGGTCAAGCTGGGACTCGTAGCCCACCTGCCAGCCGGCCAAGTGCCGAGCGGCGTCTTCGACCGACGGTGCCGGGCCGCTCACCTCCTCCAGCCAAACGTTGTTGTCGACCACGGCGAAGCACTTTGGGGCTCGTAGGCCTGGGCCTCGTGGCAGTAGCGTCGAGGAGTAGGCCTCTGCCTCCCTGCGCCAGTAGGACCAATGCCGAGGGTCATCCGACCCGTAGGCGTGGCGTCCGGTAGTAAGCGGTCGCAAGGTCTTTCGTACCAGGGTGACAGGACGCTCGGCGCCATCGGGGGAGCGAACGAGCAAGCTGACCTGAGCCAACCTGGCGGTGGCTGCCCCGGTACCGCGCTCGAGGACCTGCTCGTCAATGTCGACGATGGCGCCATCCTCACCGACCAAGCACCGCCTGACGGCCTGTGGGATATTGGCTGCGCTCACGGTCCCACCACGGTAGAGGGCTACTGGCCAGGCATGCTCACAATTTTGGCCGTTGGCAGGGCTGGAGTGCCACTTCGAACGTCCAGGAAGCCGCTTCGCACAACGACACGCGCACGACCGCGAGGTACACCCTACGCGGGCGCTCGGCGTCATGACAACCGCCCCAATCTGCTTGAGCGTGAGCACTTTGAATGGTGGGATCAGTTTGAAGTGCTTGTTAGTGAGTTGTGACCCGTCCTTTTAACCCTAACGGGCGGCGGTGTATTAGGTCCGGGCGGCACCGGGTCGAGCCGGACCGCTTGGTGGACACCTTTGCAGCCTGGTTTCCCTCGACGGCGTACCCTCTCGGCGCCAGTTTCACGTTCGTGAACAACTGCCTGTTGTGGGATCGCGTCGAGGTGTGGCGCCTGGGCCGAACGTCTCCTTCTTGGCCCGCACCTCGTACCGACGTTTACTGCCCGGGCTGGTACGGTGACGGCGTTGACGACCCTGACAAAGGTCGGTAGGCAGGCCGTCGCCGCCCATGACGCCCAGTTCGACCTGCCTGCGGACGACGTGGCCCGCCTTTCTGTCGACCTGGCTGCTCGACTGAGCGAGCACCAGCCGGTCCTTGACGCCGGGTGCGGCAGCGGCCTGATGCTGGTGCCCCTGCGGGGGGCCGGCTTGGACGTGGTCGGCGTGGACATCGACACCGACATGGTCGGTGCCGCCCTTGGCCGGGAACCTAAGCTCCGTGGCCGGCTTGCCTTCGCTGACCTGGCCGCTCTGGCGGTACGGCGGTCGGGCTTCGGGTCGGTCCATGCCGCTCACGTCTTTCACCTCTTTGACGACGCCCGGCCCGTCCTCGACGAGCTGTTGCGCGTTACCCGGCCCGGGGGACGGCTGGTGATCAACTTTGGCCCAGGCCGCCAGCCACCGCCGGACGGCATAGACGTCTCCGCCCTGACCCAGTACTTCACCGCCCAGTTGGGCGGCGACAGGCTGACTTCGCTGTCCCACCACCGCCGGCCCAGGTGGGCCGCCCCGTGACATAGGTGACTTCGCCCACTTCCTGGCCAGCCGGGGCGCCGTCCGGCTGGAGGACTGTAGAGGTGCTCAGTACCGTGGGCAGGTCGGTGAACTACTTCATCAACCGGTTGGAGGCCAACCCCTTCTCCGCGCCGAGGGGTGTGAGCCCGGCCCTCTTGAGGTCCGCCGCCGACAAGACCCGGGCCTGGGCCGAAACTCGCTTTGGAGATCCAAACGCCGCGCACCCGGCGCAACGTCTGACGAAGTACCTGTGCTGGGAGAGCACAGCTACATAAAGAACTTATTGCGCGCTTGGGTTTGTGTAGTACGTAGGGCCGCCGCGTACAGAGCGACGGGTCGGCGCTCATGCGCTCCATGAGGGCCAAGCGCCATATTGCGCGCCCAGATCGCCGAGGCTTCGTCAGGATATTATGCGTTTGCATTCCCAATTGCGAATAACTCCGGGCGTTTCCGTGATCGCCGATTATGAGCTATTGGCCCAACAGATTCAGGTTTCCCGTTAAGCGAGCAAGATCCCCAATTCTGGCATGGTCCAAACGCGCCGGCTTCGTTGCGCTCAAACATCGAGGCACGAACCGATGACGCGGCTCTTCGGGCGACAGCCGCATGTCAAAGGTCTTATCTGTCCGCGGTAGGTGGACGAGTCTCTGGATAGGTCACGCTGCAAATGCTCCCGCGACCGGCGGCTAGGGGACAACCCCGTCACAAGACAGGATCCGCTCCATCACCGACCGGGGGCAGGTATGCGCTGCCCTATCTCCGTGCTCTGTCGCTGCGGCGATTGTCAGCCCAAAAACAGCACTGGCAAATCTGACGCGGAGCGCATCGACCAGATCCTTAGAAGCAGAAGGCGGGGGCTGAGCCCAGCGAGGCTTTCGATGCTCACTACTCGAAATTCACGGATCGGGAATAAAGACTTCCAGCCGGTAGAAGTTCTGCCCGTATGCCAGACGGGGGCGCGGGCTGGTGTTGGGTGATGGGCAGTGAACCAGCCACGGGTGCATGAGGAAGGTGTCTCCCGGGGAACCGGAGAGAGCCGTCACCCACACAGCTGTGCCGTCGATGTCGCCCTCGGCGTCCATGAACGTCGCCGTGCGAGAAAGGTCGTCTCTGTCGCCAGTGGAGCTGTCGCAGCCACGGGGCGGACTTCAAGAAGGCCTTCTGCGTCCCACTGTGGTCAGAACAGTCGGCGGCGGTCCGCACGAACCGGGCAATTGCGTGGTGAGAGCGGGCGACCACGAGCGTGGCGCCCCCATCGGGAGCTACCTCGTCCAGGAGAACGACGACCTTGAGGCCTCCGACGCGGTCTACTTGCATGTCGAAGGGGAAGTCGAGGTGCCAGGGCGTGGTCGGAAGCCGCCAGGGACCAGCGTCCAATGCGGGAAAGACCACTTCCATCGTCGCCCCCCAATGGCGCGGTGGTGCCCAGCTCCCAGCTCCCAACACCCGGTCGACCAGGACCGTGATGGTCGATGTACCCAACTCGACGAAAGCCGGGTCGTCCCTGACTGCCCGACGGACCGTTTTGCGGGCGCCGAGCGGCCACGTCGTGCGGTCATCGCTTATCCCGAACTGGGCACCTAGTGCCATCCAGGCCGCAGCCGCCAGACCTGCGAGCCGGTCTCGGTTGACGACCGCCTCTAGCTTTACGAAGCCGCGGTCCTCAAAGGTCGACATTTCACCCGGATCGAGCACCACGTCGAGTTTACGGAGAAAGCCCGCGGTCGACCTGGTGCTTGGGAGCTCACGGCGCCTTGAGTCGTACAGCGAGGTTTTCGCCTCCCCGACAAAGCCGAGCGAAGTGGCAATGACCAGTGCCGCCAGGTTCGTCTGAAGGGCGCGGTACCGGACTACTCCGACCGAAGGCAACTGGTCGGCCACCATGTACGAGACCAGTCGGCGGGCCAAACCACGGCCTCGGAAAGCAGGGTGCGTGACGACCCCGACGTCGGCGGGCACCCCTCGGTAGTCGTCATGTTGCCGGCGGCAACGGACGGGTATTGGCTCCAAGCGCTAGGGCAAAGGGAGTGAAAAACGGGCCACAACGCACGCGCGGGTTACCGGAGCCGGCACCGGCGTTGTGCCACATCGCCGGGACGAAGCCGTTCTGGTCCCGGTTAACCGGTTGTGCGGGATAACCGTGCGCAGGCGGCTCTGGCTTGTGGGCCAGGGCAAGTCTCATCTTTACGGCTTCGCCTTGTTGGGCAACATCTCTAAAGCCGCAGGAGTGGTACAAGCACACAGCCACCTCATTGAACGTGCCGGTCACCAGGTTGATAGCCGGCACGCCCCAGGTGACCGCCACCTCGATCAGCGCCGTCATGAGCAAACGCCCGACGCCCATGCCCGCGATCGAGCCGCTCGACGGCGATGGCGAGGACGGGGGTCCCAGCGTCGTCCCACGGTCCAAGTTCTTCGCCCGAGAGTACCCTCAGCCACGCGGCGCCGACAGGCACGCCGCTCCGTTCAGCGACCACCCCCAGGTCACCTTGTCGCACCCAACCCCGCCAGAACCGCGGCATTTGCGCGGCTCCTGAATTGACGCTTCGAACGCCGGCCATTGCTCGCCGGGCCGGTTGGCTGCCTCGTAGAGCATTCGCTGGATGAAGGGCAGGTCGTCTGCGAGCGCCGCCCGAACGTACAGCCCCAGGTCCGTCATACCCCCAATTCTTCCACCCGGTAGAAGATGTCCCGAGAGGTAGCACCGCGATGAGCCGAGCTGCCGCAAGACTGCCGACGCGTCACGGTAAAGAGCTTTGCGGCCACCCGAGGGAGAGCCCGTAGTCATGCCAGAAGACCTTCTCGGCGAGGAGATGAAGTCCGCACTACCTGTAGCCGTGCGCGACTGTCTCGAAGAACCGAGGTGGTGGGACGACGAACTCTGCGGACTGCACGTAATTAAGGCCCTGACCGAGCTGGCCTTGCCACCGAGCTACGAGGGTTACCGCCGGGTCGACAACGTTGCCAGCCCGCGATGGGATTGGCGGGGCCACGCCCTGGTGCACGAGAGCTCCGTCGTCCACAGTGGCGTCAACCTCTTCGGCCCCGTGCTGGTAGGGCCGTCCTGCGAAATCGGCCCGAACGCGACCATCTTCGGCCCGACAGTGGTCGAAGGGCGTTCCTACATCGGCCCGAGCGTCGAAGTGCGGCGCTGTTTGCTCCTCGCCGGCGCCGAGGTCTCCCACATGAGCTTCGTCGGCCACTCCGTAATCGGCCGCCAAGTGGCCCTCGGCGCTTTCTTTTGCTCAGCCGTTAGGAACCTCGAACGAGGCACCGTGCACATGCTCCACGACGGGGCTCTGGTGGACACAGGCGAGCGGAGGCTGGGTTGCGTCATCGCCGATGGCGTCGAGACCGGTGTTCACACCACAGTGATGCCAGGCCGGCGGGTGACCGAGAGCACCACGACGGCGCCTGGGTCTGTGATCGTGAAGAACTGTTGAGCAGCGGCATGGCCACAAAAGCCAAGTTCCATGAGACGGAGGCTGTCCTCAGGGCGGCTCTGGCAGGGGGCGACCTGCTAAGAGGCCCGCACCTACAGAAAATCCACTTTTCTGCGGCTGGGTTTCCTTCGGCCATGAGGTACAGCGCATACAGTTCGCCGGCTATTTGGGTGGCCGCCTACGCAAATCCTCAATGCAGCTTCAGCAGGATGCACGCCCCGATTGACGCTGAGCTCCATTCCGTTATGTCGGAGTCGAAAACCCGTGTGTTTGTATCAGGAAACCGAGATCGCCGATTCGCGCGGCCTCGTGGGTGTCGCGTGAGCGGTCGTTATCTGCGTCCGCGAACCGCCGGTTCGTGCCAGTCTGGGTCCCGACAACGCCCGGGACAACGGGCTAACGCTGGCGGCTAGTCGCGTGCGCTCCATCGCCGCCTAGGATCCTTATTGGCCCTGCGGTCGCCAGTAGTCGGTGCCCAGGAGAAGTGTTCCTCAGACGAACTGTCTCGTGAGTTCCGCGACCTCGTCGAAGTTCTTCTTGATGTCGGGCAAGGACTGGCTGCCGTCGCGGTAGGCCTGTTTTGACATTTCCTTCTCTCCGAAGCGAAGCCGCCCAGAATCGCTATCGATGACGTCGGCGACCAACAGAGCGCCGGTCTCGTGGTCAAAGCCGCATTCGATCTTGAAGTCGAAGTACGTGCCGCCGAGCGTCGCCCACGCCTGCTCGACTACCTCGAATGTCCGGATGGTGAGATCGCGAAGTCGTTCAAGAAGCTCAGAGGTGACCGTTGCATAGCGACTGTGCGACAGCATCTCCTCGCTGATGAGGTCGCCGGCGCGGCTGTCGCCGAGGTGAAGTGCCGCCTTTGCGTTGGGCACGAAACGCCGCAACACGTCGCCCTCGAAGTCGAATTCCAGGAGCGGGTCGTGGTTCGCGTCGTCCTTCTCGAAGACCTCGAAGACGAGATCGGCAAAGACGGTGCCATCGGCGACGTCGCCGTTCCGGTCCAGAAAACTGCCAGTGGCGATCCGTCGAGCGACGAGTTCGAGAGAGATCATATCGACCTTGCGAGCCCGAAATGTGACTGCGTCGAGCTGCTCGACAAAGTGCGTCGGCACATGATTGTTATTGAGTAGGCGGAAGATGTTGGAGGTCGTTGTGGTAGACGAAGCCGCTTTGCCCTCGATGACGTCGTGCTTCGCCCCGTCGTCCGCCGTGATGTCGTCCTTGCTCCGGGCCAACACGGTGCCGTCGCCGGCGTCGATGATTATCTTGGTCTTGCCTTCGATGGCCTGCATGAGCTTCTCCTTCTCTCGGGTCAGAACGGTCGACGACACGTCGGGGATCGTCGTCAGCCGATCAGGGCGTACCGAACGGACGCGGTCGATCTCATCCATGCCGGCGCGAAGTCGGCGTCGAGTACGGTTCAGCCGTGACCGCACCGTGCCGACCGGGATCTTGAGGGCATTGGCGGTCTCCTCGTAGGTGAGCGCCTCCCAGGCGTGGAGCAGCAGCACATCGCGTTCTCCGGGTGGGAGTCCGTCGAGCAGTTTTGCCATTGCTCGCACCTGAACCTGAGCGTCGATGACATCCGCCACGGCGTCAAGGTGGTCGTCCGAGACGGGCTGCTCGAAGAGGCGGCCCAACATCCTGAGTTCGCCGGCGCGCCGCCGAAAGTGCTTCCGCACCAGGTTGGACGCGATCCCGTACAGCCAGGGCAGCGCTGTCGAGAAGTCCGAGGCGAAGCGCGACCGGGCCTCAAAGGCGGTGAGAAATACGTCAGCCAGCAGGTCGCTGCCATCGTCCGGGCCGATCCGCCGGGCGAGGTACCGGAAGACCGCATCGGCGTGCCGATCGAAGATCTCGCCGAACCGAGCGGGCTCGGCCAGCGACTCGATGATGAGTTCAGCATCTGACCGGCCGATCACACCTCATCTTTACCATCACGCCCGACTTCGGTTCGCGGAACCATGCCCGGCCTCCCAGCGGGACCCGCACTAGCGAGCCTGGAACCGGGAGAACGGCACCCCCCGATCGAGACGCCCAGCGCTTGCCTTGGATCGCACCGCATGTCACCGAAAGTGTCCCAGTTCGCGTAGCGGTCCAGGTCGATCCGCTACGACCCGAGGCGCAGATCACGGACAGCGCATAAAACACAAGCAAAACATCGGCTGCTGGCGCCACCGGCCGCGACGGAACGACGGGAGTGTGTGCGCTGGCGATGGTGCGAAGAGCACAGATCGGTCACTCGCACGAAGGGGCTATCGGAAGATCCGTTATTGTGCGGACGCCTTGCAACTCCACAGCGGGCAAGGGCGTACGAGGGCTTGGACGTGGTTGCCTAGGCAAGGGACAGCCCGCAGAATGCGCCGTAGAGTAATCTCCGTGCTCGTCGAGCTGGGCCCGTCATGGCCAGAACACCGCCAATCTGACCCGGACGTTGTCGCACAAGGCCTTTGACGGGGACCTGACGGACCTTGGCCGCCAACAGGCTCACGATCTGGGTAGCCTCCTCCTCGGCCCGCCCGGCGGGACGGCCGGTACTGCTTGTGTGCTCGCCGCTCCGCCGCGCCCGCCAGACGGCCGAGATCGTTGGCGCTCACCTCGGTCTTCGGGTCGCCCTTGAGCTCGACGAGCTTCGGGAGCTCGACGTCGGGTCCCTCGATGGGCGCAGCGACGAAACAGCATGGGCGATCTACAACGAAGTGCTCGGGGCCTGGAGGGCAGGCAACCCCGACATGCGCTTCCCAGAAGGCGAAAACTGCCACGAGCTCTGCGCGCGACTGCGGCGAGCTCTGGTCAGCGTGGCGTCTTGCAGCCAAGAACCCGACGCCCTCGTCGTGGCTCATGGCGCGAGCCTTCGGGCCAGCGTTTCTCAGCTAATGGGAGTGCCAGAGCCAAGCCGTGATCTTCCGACCGGGACGATGGCCAGGCTAGAGGTGACACTGGCTGTCGACAACGACGTTCGGGTCGAACTTCTCGCATGGGGACTCAGAAGCTCCCGATCTGGAGCCAGGCCGTCGGGACGTCTCCGACGTGCCCTAGGCATACATAGCGAGTCCTCTTTGTTTGTCAAGATGCTTTGGAGGATTTTTCTCTGGGTTTCTCGCTGACCGGGAGCACGCACGGCCTGCCGGGAGGCCTAGCCTTGGGCTTGGCCCGGGAGTGGCTTGGCCGAAGAGCCGGTTTTGCGGGGTGAGAGCCGGCCGCGCAGGCTACTGAGCCGTTCCCCGTTTGCCCTCCCGGGCCACCTGAGCCGTCTCTTTCTCAGCCCGGCGGCGTCGGCCACCATGGCGGCAAAAAGGGCGTCACTGATGCGGCGTTTGAGCGCCCGCAGGGCCTCCTTGCCGGTCTTGCCCTCGGCGACTTTCTTGTCGAAATAGGCGCGCCCTTCGCTGTGGCGGTGGCGCACCTGGGTCACGGCCGCCATGTGGAGGGCGTGGTTCAGCTGGCGGCTCCCCCTCATGGACAACCGGTAGATCTTCTTTTCGCCCGAGGAAACCTCTATGGGGGCACTGCCGTTGTAGGCGGCAAAGTGGTCCTTGTCGGAGAAGCGGCCGCACGTCCCCGGTGAGGCCGACGGTGATGGCGGCCACTACCGGCCCGACGCCGAAGATCTTGGTCGTGGTGGTCCCTGAGGCCGTCACGACGGCAGCCAGGCGCTCCTTGAGCTCGGCCAGCTGGGCTGTCCAGGCGGCGGAGGTCGCCCAACAGTTCCTCGGCCAGTTCCTTGCGGGCGGCGGCGACGGCACCGGCCGGCCCGAACGCCTCGAGCAGGCGCTCTACCTTGCTGGCGTAGATCTCGCCCGCGTAACCGCCGGGGACGAGCTCCAAGATGACGGCGTGGAGGCGGTTGGCCACCCGGGTACGGGCGCTGGTGAGGTCCTTGCGCCGCCGCGCCCACAGCCTCATCACTGCGGCGTGGTCCTCTTTTGTCACCTCCGACAAGCGCTTTGCCCGCAGGGCGGCCACCGCCACAGAACGGGCGTCGTTGGGGTCGTTCTTGTTGACGTCGCCGTTGTCGAGCAGGCGCGCCCGGGCGGCCAGCTTGGGCGGGACGTCCACCACCTTCTCGCCGGCGCCGACGAGCTGTTGGGAGAGGAGGTAACCGAGCCCCGAGGCGTTCTCGACGGCCCAGGTGCGCGCCGGCCAGGCCTTGGCCCACTCGGTTAGGCGCGCCAGCTGGTCAGGGCCGGAGCGCACCCGCAACTGGCCCAAGACGGCCTCGCGCTCGTCGAGGGCGACTGCGGTGTGCGAGCCCTTGTGAGGGTCGATACCGATCGTCACTGACCATCGAAAAGCTCCTTTGTTCATTGGGGAAGTTGGTACGCGGCGGGCACGTCTAATTACAGGGACGGTGGCGCTCGCGCCTCTTATCAGCCACGCCACGAGAAGGCCCGACGGGTTGGCACCTCGTTCGGAAGCCAGGCCAGAACTGGCCGGCAGACGGTTAGTGAGCCAGCCCATCGGACCTCTCGACGTTACGGCTCAGTTGCCGCGTCCTAGTGGATACTCAATCAGACGGTGACCGCGCTCCGAAT
>CAVVRE010000019.1:0-33430 GCA_963750465.1 uncultured Acidimicrobiaceae bacterium | reverse complement strand
GCCCTCGGTCAGGACCTCTACGACGAGGTGTGGGAGGGCACGTACCACATGGCTCCCGCTCGGCATTCTCGTCATAGGCGAATTGGCGTTGAGCTGACTCGCTTGATGCTGCCGCTGGCCGAGGCGGCAGGGCTGGTGGGATGGAGCCCCTTCAACCTCGGTGAGCCTGACGGCTACCGGGTCCCCGATCACGGGTGGTTACGGGACGAGCCGAACTCGACGTACCTACCGACCGCTGCAATCGTCGTCGAAATCCTGTCACCCGATGACGAGACCTTCGAAAAGCTCCCCCTCTACGCTGCACACGAGGTGGACGAAGTGATCATTGTCGACCCCGTGGCCCAGCGGGTGAGGATCTTCGCCCTCGCATATGGACACGACGAGGAGTCGGGCACAAGCACCCTCCTGAACGTGGGCGTTGGCGAGCTGAGTGCTGCTATTCGTTGGCCAGACTAAACGGCGAAAGCCTGAAGGGTTGTTGCCAGGGGCTGGGTTGCGGAAAAGGGCCGGTGGATAACTCCTCAGGGAGCGCACTCAAGGTCTCCAACAGCGCCGTCGCTGTATTGCCGAACCACGGTGAACTTCCCGTCACTACTCGAAATATCTCCCAGTCCGGTCTGTTGGTGCTTGTCCGCATATCCGCCAGTCCGTATGGGTTGGAGTGGGCCCGGCAGTCGAAATAGTCGATGCCTTGGAAGCTGCGCTGCGCCACAGCAACAGTTGTCTTGTGGACGATGCGGCCTATATGCGTACGATCAGAGGACATCGGCATAACGCTTGGCCAGATTTCTAAGGTAATACAACGATATCTACGGTCAGCTCATGCGGCAGAGCAGCTCTTATTAGGGGCGCCAAGCCGAGCGATGCTCTTGTGTTTGATTTCAAGAGGTTTGTTGCAAGCTATTCCGGAGGACGACCACCGGTCAGGGTGGATCGGATGAGCATCAGGAACGCGAGAACCACGGTGGCAAACTCTCAAGGGTTCGACGGCCCGGACGCCGGCGCCGAGGGGTGGCCAAGGCCAGCGTCGACGGCCGGGCGCCCGGGTGGGCGAGGGCACCGGAACGAGCCCGGGCCCGCAGAAGTTCGAGAATTGCCCCGGCGCATCTCAGGAAACCCGCATGCGGCTTTGAAGGACCTCACAGAGACGACGGGCACTCTGTGCTCATAGGTACCCGACTAAAAGGAGCGCAATCATGAGCAATCTCGGACTAGCAAACCCGCAGAGAACCTTTTGGGCCACCCCGTACGGAGCGCGACCTCAGAGCCGGCGGTTGCTGGGAGTTCCAGCGGCGCCGGCGCGGCGCCACCTCCCCCGCCCCCCTCTTGGCCAGAGGTGTCGGCCAGTGCCCCCATGGCCGAGCCGGCTCGCCGGCCAAGAGTACGGCGATGGCTGGCGAACAGAAGAGGTGGGCGGGTCGCCGCCGCCACATTGATGTGTGCGGCGATCGGGCTTCCCGTCAGTTTCGCCACGTCCTCCTCGGCCACGGCCGCGCAATTCGTAGCCGCCAGCGCCTCCGGCACGGGGCACCCAACGCTCGGTCGGCGCCGGCCCAAGGTGGTGCATCCGGCACGGTCGCCAGCGTGTCCAAGTCGAGCTTCACGATGATGACATCAGCTGGCCAAAAGGTGACCGTCGACGAGAAGTCCTCCACGACGTACGACAAGGGGGCGAGCTCGACCTCGGCCAAGGCCGTAACCAAGGGCCAAAGCGTGCTCGTGCTGGGTACCGTCAACTCAACGACCATCACGGCCACCCAGGTCGTGGTTGGCTACAAGTCGGCCCCGAGCGCAACATCGACAGCAAAGGTGGTCCCTTTTGAGAAGGGCCAAACGACCGCGTCAAAGCCGGTCGGCCAATCCCGGCCAACTGGAGCGCGGGGTCGGGGACGATCGTCAGCGGGGCGACGGCCAACCAGGCGACCGAAGCCGCCCTGGCTGCTTACCGGGGGGCGTCGTCGACCGTGTTGTGAAGCTGAGCAACGGCGAGTACAACGTCCACTACATCGGCGTCAACTGGCCTCACCACGTCTTCGAGAGCGCTACCTTCAAGGTGGTCGGCGCCCTTTGACCCGGGCGACCCGTCGGGATAGCTGCGAGCCGCGGTAAGCATCTTCGTAAGTGCCCTCCTCAGATGAGACAGCGTCCGTCGACCAAGACACGACGCCCACCGGACGAGGAGGGCTCGCCCAGGGTGACCGGTCGGTTTGCCCGACACGGGGCCTGAACGGCGAGGCTTCGTAGGGACATAGGCCCGCTCGTTTCCGCCACCAACCTCGCGCGTCCTCGAACTGGTCCCACAAATCAAATCAAAGCTTCCTCATGAAACGCTAATGACCACAGGAGGGAGCTTATTCCTAACATTAATGGTACCCGAGAAGGTCCTTTTGGCAGGCGGCTTTTCCAAGGCAGGATCTGACGAAGCCCCAGCATATTCACAGCAAGATAAGGGAAAATATCCTACGAGCACGCACGGAGAAAGGAAAAGATAATGATGAACCTCAGGAAACCGCTAGTGACCCTCGCTTTGGCAAGCAGTGCTCTCGGTCTCAGCCTGGGCGTCGGCCTCGACCCAGCAGACGCCGCCACCCACGCCGGCACGACCACCACGGCCTCTTCGTCAAGCTCGCCCCAGCAGAGCGCCGCCAGCGGTCGTTTGGCGGTCGCCTCGCTGAGCCGCAACACGCCAGACGTTGAAGACGACTGGACGGTGGAATGGCAGATCATGAGCATTACTTCGTCGCCGCCGTCTCGGCCAGCTGGGCCGTCACGGGGCGGCTCGGGGGGGCCACTTCGGCGGGCATGAACAAGGCGGGGCCGATGGAGGTTCCCACCAACCCCTCGTGCAGCACTGAACTAAGGCGAACTCTATGTCGTCGGCCGGTACCCACTGGGCTTCTGGACAGACAGCTCAGATAGCGGGTTCAGCCGCGCCCGGCGAGGTGAGGCGCCGCGGTAGCGTGACCAGGACCTTCGTCCCCGCCACTGGCTGGGAATCGATCGACACCGAGCCCTGGTGAGCGGCGACGATGGCGGCGACGATCGAGAGGCCGAGCCCCGAACCGGAGCCAGCCCGGGCGGGGTCCGCCTGCCAGAAGCGGTCAAAAGCGTGGGCGGCGGCGGCGGTGCTCATGCCCGGCCCGGTGTCGGACACGACCAGTTCGGCGCCGCAATCGTCCTCCGTCACCCGTACGGTCACGGGCGCTCGGGTGTGGCTCAAGGCATTGCCGACCAGGTTGTCGACCGCCTGGCGAAGAGCGTCGGCGTCACCGGTCACGACCACGGGGCCATCGGCTTGGAGTCTTATAGGACGTGACGGGTAAGAAGCGGAAGCCTCAACCACCGCGTCGCGAGCCACCGTCGTCAGGTCCACCGGCATCCGGCGCATAGGGCGCCCCTCGTCGAGACGGGCCAAGGTCAGCAAGTCCTCGACCAGCCGCCCCATCCTGGCGCTTTCCTGGCCGATGCGGCGCATGGCGTCGTCGAGGGCGGGCCCTGGCGCAGGCTGCCGCGTCGCCACAGGTCGGTGAACCCCTTGATTGCCGTCACCGGGGAGCGCAGCTCGTGCGAGGCGTCGGCGATGAACTGGCGCAACCGGGCCTCGAAGGCTTGCTGCTCGTCGAGCATCAAATTGAAGGCCCGGGCCAGACGGCCAGCTTCAGTCCGTGACGTGGCCGCGGCCACCCGGCGCGAGCGGTCGCCAGCCACGATGGCGTCGGCGACCCGGGTGACCTCGGCGATGGGACGGAGGCCGAGACGGCTGACCCACAGGCCCCCGGCCGCCATCACGATCACGACCACGGCGGCGGTGGCTAGCACGGCCAGTAAGACCAGCCGCACCGTGCCATCAATGCCCGAGAGCGAAACCGCCATCAGGAGCTCGACCGACGACCCGGGAGGCCTTACCAGCACGGCGCGCCAGCGGCCCGTACCTGACTGCGGCCCCACGGTGCTGGCGTGCCGCCACGACGAGCGTGCGGGCACCACCACCGTGGAGCTTTGGGGGTCCCAGAGCTGGGGCCGGACGCGATGACGACGTGACGCGCACCGCCCGACAGCGTCGCCACGTACGTCCCGCTCAGCGCGTCCTGAGCCGCCCCGAGCTTGGCCGGCTCCAGCGCCCGGTCCGTGCCCACCCCCAACCGGCCCATAGCTTCCGCGACCGAGGCCAGCTGCTGGTCCGCGAGCTGCAGTTGGGACGAGTCGACTTCGTGGACCAGGAGCGAGCCCGCCACGGCCAGCACCGCCAACAGGACGGCGGCGACGACGGCCAGGCGGGACCGCAGGGTCACTGAGTACCCCCCGCACGCGGTCGTCCACCGCGTCACGGGCAGTGAGGAAGGCGATGGGCACGTCGCCGAAGTCGGCGCGGACCCTTCTGCACACCTCGAAGCCGTCGAGGTCGGGCAGCATCACGTCCAGGACGACCAGGTCCGGGGTCATACCACCGCCGAGCAGGCTCAGGGCCTCGCGACCGGTCCTCACTTGCGCCACTTCCAGGCCCGACAACCTGAGCGCCGCGGCTACGACATAGGCGACGTTCTCCTCGTCTTCGACGACCAGGACCAGGGGCCGACCGGGGTGTCCCGTGGCGATGTTCCCGTCGACAGGCGTCATGGTGATGACCTACTCGGGCGGAGCGGCACCGACATCAGGTTATGCCGCCCCCCCGATGAGCGTCTTGGCTGAGACACTCGGCGAGCCCTGGGCACCGGCGTCCCCGAACCCGGTCACCGCCTCATTAGCGCTGACGACCCAGTCGCCATCAGCCAAAGGGGCCAGGGACCTGACTAGTTGGGGGCACACCCCAGCGCCCGAGCCCGGGGCCGCGGTTTGTACGGGCTCAGCATCAAGGCTCATGGTCGTCACCATAAGCGCGGCAACAAAGAACTACCTGCAAGCTGGATGCGGGTTTCATTAAGGATCGCGGTGCGGCTGGTCGATATCACCAAACCTCGCAGTCGACGCCATCGTCAACGGGCTAGCACCCACCGGCTGGGTGGTGGCGGTGTAGACGGTGCCATCGAGCGAGCGGCCGGCCACGCCTAGTTGTCGGCTGCATGCAAGGCGCTTGGCGGCATCGAGCCGTGGGTGCCCGAGATTGGCGGGCTTGTCGACCCTGTCAGCGAGGCCCACGACCTCGCGATGAGCCTCTTCGGCGGCTTGCCGAAGGCTGAACGCAACCGCCAGCACCGCACGAGGGCCGCCGTCCTGGCCCTTGCGACCCAGGGGCGCTGGCTGGGCGGCCGGCCCGACTACGGTTACCGTTTCGCCGGTACCGAGGTTCCCTCACCCCAACCGCCAAGGCCCCGGCGGGCGCGACTCAGGACCGCCGAGCCCGACCCCGAGGCCGCGTCAGTGGTACGGAGGATTTTCGAGCTCTCCGACGCTAGTGTCGGCTTCCGCTCGATCGCACAAAGACTGGAAGCTGACGGCATTTTCAGCCCGGGTGAGACCGGCCCGCTCCGCCATCCCGGCTCGACCGGGATTGGGGCGGCTCAGCGGTGAGGGCGATCCTCGTCAACCCGCGTACATCGGCCACCGGGTCGCCGGGCGGCAGGCCGCCACGACGAGCAGCTCGACGCCCATGACGCGGCCCCTGGCATGGTTCCGCGGGCACCGAGACGGGCTATGGTGTTTGCTCCGCCGAGTTGCGCGCCGGCCCTCCACCTCACCCTGGGTGTCGGAACCGGACGCTCCGGGGCGGGCGGGAGCCTTTTAAACGTCACCTCGGAGCGCCAACCCGACGTGTAGCCATCGACGAACAGGACACCAAACAAGGTACGAAGCACAAACGGAAGCCCAAGCCTGTACCTGGGCGGGTTGAATCAACCGAGCAGCGGCACGGCACCTGCCCGGGCGTGTCCGAAACGCGGCCTACAACAGCCGATCGAAGATTCTCAAACGATCGCTCCCAGTGGGTGGTCTGTGGATTTCTCAACTTCGGGTCGATGATTTTGAACGTCGCGGCCAGGGCCACACTCAAGCCACCCGCCACTGCGGGCAGCCTCGCTTGGGTTTCCTCGTCGACCAGTAGGTCCAGGGCGGGAAGCGTCGCCAAGTGTTCGAGGATCGGTTGGAGCTCGACATCCTCGTCGAGGTTGTTGAAGCGGTGCATGCTCTCCTGCAATCCCTTGGTTATGGGCAGATCGAAGGGCATGATGATGCCACGGTCGTTGGCGCGAGCTGTGCCTTGGCCGATGATGAGCAGGTCGTAGAGTTTGTGATGTACGAACTCGTTGTAGCGCTTCAGGTCATCCTTGTCGACACCTAGATCGGCGGCAACCCGAAAGAACCGCTCAAATCTCGCCACTCCCATGATGGCCACTTTGTCGCTCCTATGAACTACGGCCGGCTAGAAGAACTACGGCCGGCTAGAACTTCTTCGATCCTGGTCCGCAAGTCGTGCTTGGGCGCGGCCTCGATCTGCCGCGCCGCCCGCAGCCGAACTCGAGGCCAGGACCGTGTGGCGTGAGCCGGAGGGTGACCAGGAGCCCTCCGCCAACCAGAACGTGACGGCCGGGCCTCGTGCACCCCACGACGGCGGCGGGCACTTATCGATGCTCAGAAAACGGCGGCATGGTGGACCACTGATGACAGAACGATCATGCCTCCGGGGACGGTCCCTGGCTTTGAGCTTTCTCGGTTCCTTGGAACGTCCTCCGTCGTTCAATGAGCGCCCCTGCCGCCGTTCGATGCTGGTGCGGGCCCTGCTTGGGCGTCGGCTTATTTGACACTGATCTGTTTGGCTCGCTCGGCCTTACAAAAGAGCATCGCACTTCGGTCCGCTCGCTGCGCCCCATGATCGCGTAGTCGTGGGGTGCCTGTGTGGGTTCTGACCAATCGCCCGAGACCCACGCGATCTGGGGATGTATACGTGACCACCTGGCGCGATGTTGGTCCTAAGGCTTGTCCCGGACTCGAGCCGGGCGGGCGCGTCCAAAGCAAGAGCAAAGAAGGCACGAGGAGGGAGCGGGATGGCGAAAGTGGTCGGCATCGACCTCGGGACCACCAATTCCGTGATCGCCACGATGGAGGGCGGCCAGCCCACGGTGATCCCAAATGGAGAAGGGTCACGGACGACCCCGTCGGTGGTCGTGTTCACCGAACAGGGAGAGCGGCTGGTGGGTCAGTTGGCTCGTCGCCAGGCGATCCTGAACCCCAAAGGGACGATTTATTCGGCGAAACGCTTCATAGGCCGCCATTACGACGAGATAACAACCGAGGCCGAGGCCGTTTCCTTCGACGTAGTACCAGGCCCTGATGGCGCCGTGCGCTTCTCGGTGCGCGGCCGCCTTTATGCGCCCGAAGAAATCTCAGCGCTTGTACTGCGAAAACTCGTCGACGACGCCTCCAAGTTCCTGGGCGAACGGGTTACCGAGGCTGTCGTTACCGTTCCGGCCTACTTCAACGATGCTCAGCGGCAGGCCACCAAGGACGCCGGCAGGATCGCCGGGCTCGAGGTGCTGCGCATAATCAACGAACCGACGGCGGCCGCCCTCGCCTACGGGATGGACAAACGGGCCAATGAGACCGTGCTCGTTTTCGACCTTGGCGGTGGCACGTTCGACGTCAGCATCCTGGACGTCGGCGACGGCGTGGTCGAGGTGCGAGCGACCTCAGGTGACACGCATCTTGGGGGCGACGATTTCGACAAGCGCCTTGTCGACCTCCTGGCCGACGAGTTCCAGAAGGCCAACGGGATCGACCTCCGCCAAGATCCGCAAGCGTTGCAGCGGTTGTTCGAGGCGGCAGAAAAAGCAAAGGTGGAGCTTTCTTCGGTCACCCAGACGCAAGTCAACTTGCCATTCATCACGGCCGACGCCACCGGGCCGAAGCATTTGGTGACAACGATCATGCGCTCGACTTTCGAACAGGTGACCGCCGACCTGGTCGAGCGCTGCTTGGCCCCGGTCCAGCAGGCCATGAGCGATGCCAAGGTAACTGCGACAGACATCGACGAGGTGATCTTGGTCGGGGGTTCGACCCGGATCCCCGCTGTCCAGGATCTGGTCCGGCGGTTGACGGGTGGCAAGGGCCCGAACATGACGGTCAACCCTGACGAGGTCGTCGCCGTGGGGGCCGCCGTGCAGGCTGCCATCATCAAGGGAGAAGTCAAGGACGTCCTGCTCCTCGACGTCACTCCGTTGTCGCTGGGCGTCGAGACTTTGGGCGGGGTTATGACGAAGGTGATCGAGCGCAACACGACGATCCCCGCCCGCCGCACCATGGTTTTCGGCACCGCCGAAGACAACCAGGCTGCTGTCGACATCGTGGTGCTACAGGGCGAGCGTGAACGGGCTGCAGATAACAAGGTCATCGGGAGGTTCCGGTTGGAGGGCATCAGGCCGGCGCCCCGTGGTGAGCCCCAAATCGAGGTGACGTTCGAGATCGATGCGAACGGTATCCTGCACGTCTCCGCTCGGGACAAGGACACCGGCGCCGAGCAGAGCATCACTATCAGCCAGACATCTAACCTGGACAAGGCCGAAATCGACCGGATGATCGCCGACGCCGAGCGCAACCAGGCCGAGGACACCCGTATACGGCAGGAGGTCGACGCCCGCAACGAACTTGACGCGGTCACGTACCAGGTGGAGCGCGAACTGGCCACCCTTGGCGACCAGGTGCCCGTGCATGAGAAGGCTCGGGCCGAAATGCTTGTGGCTGACGCCCGCCAGGCCCTCAAGGAGTCCGCCGCCGTGGACAGGCTGCGCAGCCTGACGTCAGAGCTCCAACAGGTACACCACGCGCTGAGCGCCAGCCGTTCACCCGGAGGCCGTCCACCCGAAGGCGGTGCCACTGGGCAGAGCCCCGACGCAGGAAGCGACGACGTGATCGATGCCGACTTCACTGTGAGCTGACCGGGCGTGCGCGGCGCAGGAGGCGATCGAACCGGCCCGCACAGGGCGCGACCAACGCCCCGCGTTGGCTCTCCCCGCTAGGGCATCGCGATGAGCGGCCCGTGGGGTGTCACGACAGGCGAGGAAGCGGCGGGCAAAGCCGAGGGCACGGTGAGGGAAGCAGTCCCAGCGCAGGCGGAGCCGGAAGATCGGGAGCCTGAACCCGAAGCCGAGGCGTTGCCGCTCAGCCGGCTGGAAAAGAGCCAGATAATTGCTCTCGAATCTCAACTGCGGCGGGCACTGGCCGACCTCGACAACATGAGGAAGCGCTTCGACCGCGAGATCACCCGCCAGCTGGCCGGAGAGCGCGCTCGGGTGACGGCCGAGTGGCTGCCCGTGGTGGATAACCTCGAGCGGGCGCTCGAGCACGCGGTCGTTAACCCCGAAGCAGTCGTGGAGGGCCTGCAAGCGGTGCGGGACCAAGCCGTCGCCACCCTCGACCGGCTCGGCTACCCGCGCTACGACGACGTCGGCCATCCCTTCAACCCGGAGAAGGACGAGGCGGTAGGGACGACCGTCGCCGACGCTCCAGAAGGCACCGTGGTGGTTGCCGTCCGGCCGGGGTACGGCACGAGCGAGAACATCCTGCGCCCGGCGGCGGTGATCGTTTCACGAGGCGGCGCCTGATGGCGGAAGCCCAGGACTTTTATGAGGTCCTGGGCGTGGGACGCGATGCCACGGCCCAGGAAATCCAGCGGGCTTACCGCAAGTTGGCCCGCACCTATCACCCGGATGTCAACAAAGACCCGGCCGCCGAACGGCGCTTTCAGGAGATCTCTGAGGCCTACGAAGTGCTTTCGGACCCGGAAACCCGCCGGCGGTACGACGTCTTGGGGGCAGACTTCCGCCAAGTCCCGCCGGACGTCGACCCCGAAACGTGGGTCCGCGCCCGGGCTCGCAGCGGCGCTCAACCCAGGCGCACCGCCGCCGGCGACGAAGATGTCTGGGTCTCGTCGGGGTTTTCGGGCGTCGATTTCGACATCGATGACCTTCTGGGTGGGATGTTCGGTGGTGGGCGGCGACAGGCCTGGGGTCGCACCGCCGGGGCTGACCAGGAGGCCGAGGTCGTGATCTCCGTGGAGAATGCGTACAGCGGGGGGCGGCGCTCGATCACCGTCGCCGGCACCAGCGGTCCCCGCACATTCGAAGTAACTATCCCGGCTGGAGTAACCGAGGGCCAACGGATCCGGCTGGCTGGACAGGGTGGCCAGGGCAGTGGCGGGGCCCACCAGGGGACCTCTACCTGGTCGTGCACCTTGCCCCCCACCCCCGGTACCGGCTCGACGGACGGGACCTTTACGTGGACCTCCCGCTCTCGCCGTGGGAGGCCGCCCTCGGTGCCTCCGTCGCTATCGGCACCCCTGAGGGTGAGGCCAAAGTACAAGTGAAAGCAGGGACGTCGAGTGGCGCCCGCTTGCGCCTCCGAGGACGGGGTCTGCCCAACCCGCGCGGTAGCCGGGGCGACCTTTTTGCCGAGGTCAAGATCATGGTGCCGCGGTCTCTCAGCAAAGACGAGCGCCGGCTCTTCGAGGAGCTGGCCGCCACGTCGAACTTCGACCCGAGGAGGGGAAGGTGACCCTGGCCCTGGTTCCCGCCGACCGGCTCGACCTCGACAGCTTCGCCCTGGCCTCCGGCTTGCATCCCGAGCTGGTCCGCCGGTTGGTCGCCCTGGGGCTCCTTGAAGTGGTGCGCGATGAGGCGGGCAACTTGTGGTTCCTGCCTGGCCAAGTGGCGGCCGCCTACCGGCTGCAGCGGCTCCGGGCCGGCCTGTCGCTCAACTACGCCTCTCTGGGCGTGGTGGTCGACTTGCTGGACCGCATTTCCAACCTGGAGGCGGAACTGCGTAACCGTCCCCGACCATAGAGAGGCCAACCGTGGACATGAACCGACTAACGCAAAAGTCCCAAGAAGCATTGCAGGACGCTCAAGCCAAAGCGCTCCGGTTCGGGCACACCGAGGTAGACGGTGAGCACCTCCTGCTCGCCCTTCTCGACCAACCCGAGGGCCTGGTCACGCGATTGCTCACGCAGGCGGGCGCCAACCCGGAGCTAATGCGGTCCGGGCTTGAAGCTGAGCTGGAACGAAGGCCGCACGCCAGCGGGCCCGGGGCCGCCCCGGGGCAAGTCTTTGTTACCCAACGGCTATCTCGTATCCTCGACGCGGCCGAGCGTGAAGCCCGGCGGCTGAAGGACGAGTACGTATCGGTCGAGCACCTCATGATCGCCTTCCTCGACGAGGGGACTGACAGCACCGCCGGGCGCTTGCTGCGCAACCAGGGTTTGAGCCGGGACCGGTTCCTGCAGGCGCTTACGGCCGTCCGCGGCAACCAGCGGGTGACGTCGGCCATACCCGAAGTCGCTTACGAAGCACTGGAGAAATATGGGCGCGACCTCGTCGCCGACGCCCGTTCGGGGAGGCTCGACCCCGTTATCGGTCGCGATAGCGAGATCCGCCGGGTTATCCAGATCCTCTCTCGCAAGACCAAGAACAACCCGGTGTTGATCGGCGACCCCGGGGTGGGCAAGACGGCCATCGTGGAGGGACTGGCCCAGCGGATCCTGCGCGGGGACGTGCCCGATGGCTTGCGGGACAGGACGATTTTCGCCCTGGACATGGGTTCGCTGCTGGCCGGGGCGAAGTACCGGGGGGAGTTCGAGGAGCGGTTGAAGGCCGTGCTGACCGAGGTCAAGGCGGCGGAAGGACGCATCTTGCTGTTCGTGGACGAGCTGCACACCGTGGTCGGTGCCGGCGCCGCCGAAGGGGCGATGGACGCCGGGAACATGCTGAAGCCCATGCTGGCCCGGGGAGAGCTGCACATGATAGGGGCCACGACGCTCGACGAGTACCGCCAGCACATAGAGAAAGACGCCGCCCTGGAACGCCGCTTCCAGCCGGTCCTCGTGGACGAGCCGTCGGTCGAGGATGCTATCTCCATCCTGCGGGGCCTGCGCGGACGTCTCGAGGTTTTCCACGGCGTGAAGATCCAGGACAGTGCTCTGGTGGCAGCTGTGGTGCTGAGCCACCGCTATATTTCCGACCGGTTCCTGCCCGACAAAGCCATCGACCTCGTCGATGAAGCGTGCGCCATGCTCCGCACAGAGATCGACTCCATGCCGGCCGAGCTCGACGATCTGACCCGGCGCGTCATGCGTCTCGAAGTCGAAGATGCAGCCCTTTCCAAGGAGACCGACCCGGCCAGCAAGGCCCGGCTGGAAAGCCTGCGCAAAGAGCTGGCGGACCTCCGTGCTGAAGCCGACGCTATGCGAGCGCAGTGGGAGGCCGAACGCCAGGCGCTGCGCAAAGTGCAAGCCCTGCGGGAGGAAATCGAACGTGCCCGCCAGGAAGCCGAGGAGGCCGAACGTAATTATGACCTCAACAAGGCAGCCGAGATCCGCCACGGCAGGCTCCCCGAGCTCGAGCGCCGGTTGGCGGCAGAGGAGGCCCAGCTGGCCGCCAAGCAAGGAGGAGCTCGGCTCCTGCGTGAAGTAGTGACCGAAGAGGAAATGGCTAGCATCGTTTCTCGCTGGACCGGGATCCCCGTGGCGCGGCTGCGGGAGGGGGAACGCGAAAAGCTCCTTCGCCTCGACCAGATCCTGCACGAGCGGGTCGTCGGCCAGGACGAAGCGGTGCAGCTGGTGGCGGACGCCATCATCCGGGCCCGGTCCGGCATCAAGGACCCGCGGCGGCCCATTGGCTCGTTCATCTTTCTCGGGCCTACGGGGGTGGGCAAAACCGAGCTGGCCAAAACCTTGGCCGCCGCCCTTTTCGACACCGAGGACAACATGGTCCGCATCGACATGAGCGAGTACCAGGAGCGTCACACCGTCAGCCGCCTGGTCGGAGCGCCCCCCGGGTACATCGGCTATGAAGAGGGTGGGCAGCTCACCGAAGCGGTCCGGCGCAAGCCTTATTCGGTCGTGCTTTTCGACGAGATCGAAAAAGCGCACCCTGATGTCTTCAATACCCTGTTGCAGGTGCTCGACGACGGCCGCCTGACCGACGCTCAAGGCCGCACGGTCGACTTCCGCAACA
Source organism: uncultured Acidimicrobiaceae bacterium (assembly GCA_963750465.1). Taxonomy (GTDB): domain Bacteria; phylum Actinomycetota; class Acidimicrobiia; order Acidimicrobiales; family Palsa-688; genus Fen-671. The sequence goes on along the minus strand of CAVVRE010000019.1, from coordinate 20,495 downwards.
CCGTGGTAATCATGACTTCCAATATCGGGTCGGAATACCTCATCGAAGGCGTCACCGGCGCCGGCGAGATCAAGCCGGACGCCCGGGAGCTCGTGCTCGCCGAGCTGCGCCAGCGCTTCCGCCCCGAGTTCCTCAACCGGGTCGACGACATCGTCCTGTTCAAATCCCTGACCGAACCCGAAATCGAACACATCGTCGAGTTGATGTGCAACGACCTGCGCAGCGCCTGAGCGAGAGGCAAATGACGCTCGAGATCAGCGAGGATGCTCTTCGTCTCATTGCCCACGAGGGTTACGACCCGGTCTATGGCGCTCGCCCTTTGCGACGTTTCATCGCTCACGAACTGGAGACCCGGATTGGGCGCGCCCTTCTCGCCGGCGACGTCCGGCGACGGCGCCACCATCCGGGTCGGCGTTCGCGACGGTCAGCTGGAGGTCACGTACGAAGACAAGCCGAGCGCCGGCGAGGCGGCGGCTTAGCAGCTGGCCGAGTATTGTTCACTTCTGTCCCTTGTAAGTTCATTGTTGGGGCGGTTCCAGGAAGCCACAAGGCCCGGACGAAGGCACCACACCGAACATGGGGTACCGCCACCGGGTTTCATGCCAAGGGGACAGCCAGCACGGGAGAGGGGCTGTAGCGGATGATGGTAGCCGGCGTGTTCCTGGACACGAGCTGGGACAGCAGGGAGCGAGGACGCCAACCGACCACAACGAGGGCGCCGGGCGAGTCCCTGAGATAGCTTTCCACTCCTTCAGCCGGGCTGATCGGGTCATAGATGGCACGCGTGACAACCTCGACTCCCTGCTCCCGCAGCGGCGCCGTCACCTGCTCGAGAAAAGCGTCGACATCGCCGTCCGGGCCGAATAACCGGTGCCCTTCGCCCCCGTCAACAGAGGGGGGCAGCAGTTCGGCCACGGTAAGGGCAATTAGTGGTTCGCCCAAACCGGCCGCCCAACCACGCCCTGCTTCGAGCAAACTCGGCGAGTCTTTGACGCTCGCCAAGCATACCACGACGCCTCCACCTCGGTATTTTGACAGGACGACGGGCTCGTCCTCCCACGTCAGCCCGGCCGGCCGACCGATCGACCGCCCGGCGAGTATGAGAGGTTTGTGGCTCCGTGCGATCACGGCGCTGGATACGGAGCCAAGAAGTGCGGAGGTACTACCACAGCCACGCGCGGCCATACATATTATGGACCGGTCGGTCCTCTCGAGGCACCACAATTGGCGTTGGCCGGGTCCGGGTCGACCACGACTGAACAGTGGACCGGTCGGCCTGGAGACGCCATGGCCGCCAACCGCCTCTTGGCGGCGGGGACGTCGCTTTCGTGGGGCACAGCCATCATGAGGTCAATATCGAACTTCAGACGCTCGGCTAATTCGTCAGCCGCCAGCAGGGCTTTTTTGGAGAGCGCTGACCCGTCCACCGGTACCAGGATGGCAAGGACCGAGGGCACCGCTGAGACATCGACACCATTGGCTTTAGCATTCATATGGGCACTCCTGGCGGCGGCAAGCGGCCATCGGACGCTCGGCGGCCGGACGGCCCCGGTAAGGTATGGAACCTCGACCAGCCCCACCTGTCGATGCGGGCCGGGGCGAGGCTGGTGATCTCCGATTCGGCCGTCTGTCCAATAGTTGCTTTCATTTTGGCCCCAGAGACGTTGTTGCGACGTGGCGACGACTCAGCAGCGCACCGACGCGGCGAGCCAGCGGTTCAGCCAGCCCGTCGCCTGGCTAATGCGCTTGCCGCTCAGAAGGCTGTGCTGGCCTGAGCCGGCTGTTCCCGCGTGTAAACGGAAGGGTCGTCGCCATTTAGCGCCTTCATCAACTGCTGCTCGGCCTCGCGGGTGAGCGACGTCTGCAACACGGTCCCACCGTAGGGCCTGAGCGCCTCGAGGACCTTGTCCGGCGTGGCCTTGCGCACCACCATCAATATGGCAGAAGTCCCGGGCTGCACCAGGTCCTGGACACGCTGTTTGAAGTCATCTTTGATCCCGAGGTCGGTGGCGCTGCCGAGGGCAGCTCCCATCAACCCCCCGGCTACGCCGACGACAGGGGCCAGCGGGAACAGGAACAACAAACCGATGACCGTGCCCCAGAACAGCCCGCTGAGCGCTCCCCAGGCCGCGGCATGGTGGGCGGGGGTGGTCACGTGCAACTTGCCCTTCTTGTCACGCCGGATAACCGCGGCATCTTCTAGGTCGACCAGGTAGTCCCGCTGGAGGTCGAGGAGCTCCCTCAATACCCTCTCAGCCGTGTCTTCGTCGTCGTACCCGATAATGATTAGGTCGCTCATTGAACGAGCCTCCTTTTATGAGACCGGGAGCCTGCGTCAGTGCCAACCCCGTAGCTGGCAATTCCATCTTCTGCGCCGGCGGAGAGCCGGACATCCCTCGATCGCGTGGTCTGTCCCATCCCGGCCAGCCCCTTTGTGGGCACCGTCCTTAGATGTCGCCTTAGTGGTCCGGGCGCCCGGACGCGATGCCTTGTGGCTCGCGGTGCTGGTGACCGGTTCCGGGCCGGCATCGATTTCCCGGAGCTTGTCAGCGATCCTCTCTGATTCCGGGCCCGAGGCCGTTTCGTGCCCGGTGAACACTAACGCCGGGCCGATGACGTCCTGGAACCACGGGGCAATGCGGTAAAAGGTCTCCTCCCCTTTGGGGCCACGTTTCTGGAACGGCATGAGGATGTCCCGGTCGCGCAATTCGTCGATGGCGGAAGCCAGTTCCGCGTCTCGTTTCAAGCGGCTGTACTGGTGCCCAGGGTCAGTGGCTGGCCCCGCTCCGAATGGCGTTAGACCTCGATGGCGAGAGGGGACATCGTCTCGATGGCGGCCACGACAAGGTTGAAGGCCCAGCTGTGAGGGGTGCTATCGGCTTCATCGTCTTGTCGCTGCTTGGCGGCACGGCGCATCCGCTCTCCCATGTCGTGGGCCAATTTCTCAATGCCCGCGCCGTACGCCAGTTCACTGGCGTCCTGACGGAACTCGCCGAGTAGGCCTGACAAGGTGCCCTCCAGCTGGCTGTCACTCCTCTGCGGCACAGTCAACGGCACAGTCGAAGGCAGAGCCACGCTCCCCAGCATCCGCTCCCACGCCATCTTGATCAAACCGCCCGTATCGTCAGAGAGACGCTGGACAGTGGCCTGGATCGTCTCCAGTGACCGGATGGTCTGGTTGTTGACCTCCATAGAGCGGCGGTCTACGTCTCGGGCGAAAACGATGGCCACCAACGACAGGACGATGCTCACGACAGAACTGAACACGCCTGTCCATGTGGCCGCGTTTCAGAATCGTGGCCAGCAAGGTGGCCATTTCGCCCGCGAGCATCAAACGGGAAGCGCGGCCCAGGTGAAGGCGTCCACTGTCATCGCAAAGCCCCTCCGCTTTTCTTTCTGCTCAGGCCGCCGCACTGAGCGAGCCCACGGTTATGAGGTTACGCACCGACGTCACACCGGGAGCGGCCCAGGCCGCCTTCTCAGCATGGTACCGTTCGGTCCACGAGCGGACCGTCCCGCGTAAAGTTACCTCTCGGCCTGTAACCTCCACTGTGATGTGCTGGGCGTCGAGCGGGGCATCCCGCTTGAAGGTCTCTTCGATCCGTTTCTTCACGTCCGTCGGCTCAGCGCGCGGTTGGATAGTGATGAGGTTGGTGATCCCCTTTCGCCGTCGAGGTTGCGCACGGCCCTCTCTGCAGCCCGTCGATGGTAGTCCCGGGGACCTCACCCTTCAGCGTGACCCAACCGTTTCTGACCTCCACGGTGACCTTTCCCTCGGGCACCATCACGTCCCAGGCCAGACGGTCTGCGGCTGCTTTGGCTATGTCCGTGTCGCTGCGTTTGCTGACGCTCTGGACTTCGAGCTCGTCGGCGATGCCTCTCACCCCGGCGACCCGCTCTACGCCGCGTTCGGCATTCCACTTCTCGGCAAACGACCCCACTTCACCGGAAAGGGTGACGACACCGTCGATCACTGATACGCCAATTCGACGTTCGTCGACGCTTGGTTCCCATTCGGCCTCGCGTTCAACGTCCCGGCGTAATTCGCTATCGGTTTTCATCGATATTCCTTTCGTGGTTTGTCCGGCACTCTTTCTACCCGGGCCCCGCCTAGCTTCGGTGCTGGATGTAAGCCAGTGTGCCTGCGTACTGGCGCCACGAGCATCCCCGGATCGCGTGGTTTTCCTGCAATTTGGCCACTAAAGGGCAGTTAGGGGGTATCGTGGCGTTGCCCGTGGTGGCAGACGTGGTCGTGGACCGCCGCTAGGGCTGGGTCTCGCCCTTCCAGAAGACGTTGTTTATGTCGGGGTCGCTCCAGAGTGACAGGGCCAGTTTGGCCGGAGTTGGGTGAGGGACGATATTGCTCAGGTCGACTTGTGGCCCGACACCGTAGCCGCAGACCCCGTACCCGTTTTCCACTGCGCACGTGATCACGATCTCGTACGTGACGCCATTGCCATCAGCGCTGTACGGCGTCGTCTCGAAGGACTCGCCGTAACCGAGGTGGTAACCGACCGTTGCGCCCGGAAGCACGTAAACGGGCGTGGCGTTGGGCGCGTTCGCTTGCTGCAACGCGTTCACCAGCTGTGCAGGGCCCTGACCGCGTGCCGGTATACCCAGAAAGGTCAGGTCACCGTCTTCGGCCAGCACCGACGACGAAAAAAAAGCCAGCCGAAGCCGGTCGGGCGACGAGCTGGCTGCCGTTTTCAAACCCCTTGTGTCGAGGACGGCGGCGGCTGGGTACCAGGTGACCCCCCATCCCTCTCTGCTCCTGTATGTCGTGCCGTTCTCGATGCGGAGCGGGCCAAAGGGGCTGAAACAACGGACGGATATGCACGGCGACGGTGCGTGCGTCGAGACCGTAGCAGCGAGGGCCACGAACAGCGTTGTGACCAGGGCCAGGCCCCCGATGACGGCAGCCAGGAGAACACCGGGCCGGAACCTGTGCTTCATTCGTGTGCCGACGCCGTCCCTCGGGCCCCTCGACGGCCCCTTCGACGAGGCATTTTCAGAAACCCCGCACGTGGGGCAGAAAGGCATTGCAGGCACGTCGTTCTCACAGTGGGGGCAAGAGCGGCTCTCGCCTGGACGGACGTCGCGTTGCTCGTGCAGCAGCATGTGGTGCAACCCCACCCGCAGCACCGCGAGGGCGAAAAGCACGGCGAAGAGGTGGACGACGATCAGTACGGCGTCAGGCAGCCGGGCCACGTCGGCGAAGCCGAGGCCGACTTGTGCACCCCGGTCAACACGACCCTCACGGGCAATGAAGCGAGCCGGTTCCCGCCCGCCGCCGGCCGGTCGTGGTTCCGGTCCACAGCGTGGCGCCGATATATCCGGTCAGGGCGGCGGACACCAAGGGCGCGCTGACCCCACGCAGGACCGCCTCGGTGAGGACCCCGAGTACGGGGCCGTGCGTCACTTCACCGGCTTTCACGCCTGACGAAAGCTCCCTCAGGACGACGGCGAAGCTGAAACCGAGCGCACTGGTAGCCCCGGCAGTGAAACCGTCGAGGGCGTGACTTCGTGCCGGGCGGCGGGACGACAACACCAGCACCGGTAAGACCATGAGCAGCTGGGCCACCACCGGGGCCAACAGAGCAGAGCTGACACGGCCGCGCTCGCCCACGACAGCGTCAGTGTGGGGATCAGAGCAGACGACACCGTGGAGCCGAGCAGCAACGCAAACGCCGCCCCCAGGCCGCCGCCGACGACGAACAGGGCGGCGACGGGCAGGACGTATCCCTTTTCCGCGGGGAGGATTTCTACGAGGTAGAAAAGGAACAGGGCGGTACCCCAACGCGCTGACGGCTACGACCGCCGGCCCTGGGCACGCCAGGGCGAGAGCGAGCAATGCCGCGGCAAACAGGCCAAAAGCCAAGCGGAAGGCCGTTCTTGACCGGTTGGCCAGCTGCGGGAACAGTGAGTGACCACCGACGCCCTGAACAGGGGCTCGTCGGGGAAGGCAGCGTACGAGTGCAGCCGCCGCGCCGCCTTGCGTCGGTCATGATGGGCCAGGTGAGCGCCACAAGCGCCACAGAAGGGCGAACCTGGCCCCGCAGCGCCGCAGTGGGGGCAACTGACCCTTTCTGGCGCCGTGGCCTCTGCCGTCGTCGACATGCTGACCGACCTAGTGCTTAACCCTTGCGCCCGTAGGCCGCCAGGTCCCGGGCAATGTCCCAGACGTCCGGGGTCCCGAGCCCGGTCACCATGTTGTAGCCGGGGCCCGCCGGGTAGAAGTCGTTGGCGCCCAAGGTGACCTGGTGGAAAGGGGAGTAAGGGCTCTGGGCACTGGCCAGCTGGTACAGCAATGGGTTGGCAAAGCCAACCGGGCTGTCCCCTTTTCCTCTCAGGTACTCGTCAATGAGCGCGCAAAAAGCGGCCCACACTGGCGTCGCCAAGGACGTCCCCCCGTTCCCCAGCCACCGGCCCTCGAAGCGGACGGCGGCGCCCGTCGTCGGGTCGGCGTCAGCAGCCACGTCGGGCACCTCGCGGCAGTAGGTCCCGGCCGGGGCCGAGCAGACGGCCCGGTCCGAGTCAGCTGACCACCCCGGGCCCCGCTCCAGGAAGGCTGGGCAAAGAAAACTGATTGGCCCCCGGTAGAACCCTGGGAAAGCAGGGGTTCGGTCCAGGCCGCCTCGGTGACGTAGCCGCCCGAACTGGTGAGGTCCAGCGCCGTACCTCCGACGCTGGTGACACTGGGCAGGTCGGCCGGGAAAGAGAATCCCCTGGGCCGGGATCTGGGGATCGGACTGGTTTGCCGCCAGGCATTCGAGGCCTCCAGAGTCCCCGCTGGCCCCGAAGACGGTGCTGCCGGCCCGCTCAGCGCCGGCCACTGTCTGGTCCACGGTGCTGAGGTGGGTACCGCCGAACAGTATCTCGCACTGCCCGAGGCTGATGCTCCAGATCGCCCCCGGGTCACGCGTCGAGACCGTCGAGAAAGCCTGCTCGAACTGGGAGACGGGCGAGGAGCCTCCGCCGCCGAAGGCGTCGAGGTTGACGTAAACGAGTTTGGCGCCGGGCGCGATGGAGTGAGCCACCTCGAGGTCCATCTCGCTCTCCCCTTCGGGCTTCAGGTCCAGCGGACCGATGTGCGGCAGCGGGTCGGCGAAGGCGGGCAGCCCGAACGTAGCCGCGTAAGTGGACAGGTCTCTCTGCGAGTAGCCGTCCACTCGAAAAACACAATGGTCTCGCCCTGCCCCACGTCGCCACGGTCCCACAGGGGGCGGGCGTCGTAGGCGTCTACAAAACCGCCCGGGCCGAGCCCACCAATTGGGAAGGCGTATGGACGCAGCCGGCCGAGGGAGGAAATTAGCCGAATGCGGCCACTTCGCCACCAAGCGGGGCGGGTCCCACGACGGGCTGGCGTCCCGCATAGAACGGCCGAAACCGGCCAGACGATAGTCGTCAATGGCGACGCCGAGGGCGGCCCCGAGCCGGCGCGGGGACGCCGACAGCATGGCAGCGGCTTGGCTGTTGAACCAGGTGGCGGTTAGGTCCCGCCCTGCCGCCCAGCGCAGCAGGCTCACCGGTCGCCGGTCCTGACGCAGCGCAACGAGCACCTCAGCCGTGGAAGCCCGGCTGGGGCCGAGGTTGTCAGCCCTTCTGAGTCGCGCGCTCCAAGCCAGTTGACCTCGGGGCCCGGGCTTACCGGCACTAAGGGGGGGCCGAGCGGCCGCCGCCGGAACGGCGCCGAGGGCGGCGGACAAGAGGACGCTGACGAAAACAAGGCCCCATTTACTTCTTGTCATCGTCAGAAGTAGGCCCGGCAACTTGGCGCTGCCAAACTTCGAGTGAGCGCTCTTTCACCGTGACCGCAGACCCCGCGGCCAGCGCCGTGGCTGGCGTTCAGCTCCGGTAGCAAAGACCGGTACCCAGGACGAGCCGAAGCGGCCACCTGGCAATGAAAAAACGAGCGCCTCCCAATGAGCGTTGAGCATGACCACAAAGGAATCGTCTTTGATCTTCTCGCCGTGCGGGCCGGCGTCAGGCAGGGCGTCGCCGTTCAGGAAAACCATGAGTGACTTGGCGAACCCTACACGCCAGTCCTCCTCGCTCATCTGTAAGGCGTCGGGTCGGAACCAGGCGATGTCGCCGAATCTGTCCCGTAGATGGGTTCGCCCTGGAAAAACCGGGGGCGCCGAAAAACAGGGTGGTCTCGCCGGAGGGCGACCAGCTGACGGCTAAAGGCCAGCAGCTCAACGTCGGCGCTATCCCAGTCGTACCAGGACATTTCGTTGTCCTGGCAATAGGCGTTGTTGTTGCCGCGTTGGGTGCGGCCGATCTCGTCGCCGCCGAGAGCATCGGGACGCCCTGCGAGAGAATCAGGGTCGCGAGGAAGTTGCGTCTGTGCCGCGCGCAGGGCGCAGATCTCCGGGTCGTCGGTCGGCCCCTCGACGCCGCAGTTCCACGACCGGTTGTCGTCCGTGCCGTCGCGATTGTCCTCGCCGTTGGCCTCGTTGTGCTTGTCGTTGTAGGTGACGAGATCGTCGCAGCGTGAAGCCGTCGTGCGCGGTGACGAAATTGATGCTGGCGTGCGGCGCCGGCCGGTCGACGCGTAGAGATCGCTGCTGCCGGTGAGGCGCTAGCCGAATTCGGCGAGCGCCGTGTCCCCGCCAGAAGTCGCCGCACCGTGTCGCGGTACTTGCCGTTCCACTCCGACCAGAGCGGGGGAAGTTGCCCACCTGGTAGCCGCCCGCGCCGACGTCCCACGGCTCGGCGATGAGCTTGACCCGGCGAGATTACGGGGTCCTGGTGGATGATGTCGAAGAAGGCCGACAGCCGGTCGACCTCGTGGAACTGGCGGGCCAAGGCGGCGGCCAGGTCGAAGCGGAAGCCGTCGACGTGCATCTCCGTCACCCAGTAACGCAGCGGTCCATTATCAGCGGAGCACGTGGGGATGGCGCACGTTGAGGCTGTTGCCGGTACCGGTGGTGTCGAGTAGTAGCGGGGGTTTTCGGCCAGGAGCCGGTAGTAGGCGGCGTTGTCGATGCCTTGAACGACAGGGTCGGCCCGAGCTGGTTGCCCTTCGGCGGTGTGGTTGTAGACGACGTCGAGAATGACCTCGATGCCGGCCTCGTGCAGGGCCTTCGACCATCGCCTTGAATTCGGCGACACCTGTTCGACCGACCGGCTGGCGACATAGCCGCGTCGGGGGCGAAAAAACCGATGGAGTTGTAACCCCAATAGTTGCGCAGGCCCTTTTCCACCAGGCGATGATCGTGGACGAAATGGTGCACCGGCATCAGTTCGACCGCGGTGACGCCGAGGCGTTTCAGGTAATCGATCGCGACGGGGTGAGCGAGGCCGCGTGTAAGTCCCTCTCAATTCGGGAGGAACCTGGGGATGGGTCTTCGTAAAGCCCTTGACTTGGACCTCGTACAGGACCGTCTCGTGCCAGGGCGTGCGGGGCGGGTGATCGGTCCCCCAGTCGAAAAACGGGTTGATAACGACCGATTTTGGCATCGAGGCGGCACTGTCCTGGTCGTCGCACAGGTCCGGGTCCCCGCCGAGCGGGTACGGGTAGACGGCTGGCCCCCAAGCGACCTCACCGTCGACGGCCTTGGCATAGGGGTCGAGCAACAACTTGTGCGGGTTGCAGCGCTCGCCGGCGTTCGGGTTGTAGGGGCCGTGCGCTCGATAACCGTAGCGTTGCCCGGGCAGCACGCCGGGCAAATAGGCGTGCCAGCAGTAGGCGGTTGTTTCCGGCAGCGGGACCCGGGTTTCCCCTTCGTCGCGGAACAGGCAGAGCTCGATGCCCTCGGCTTTCTCGGAAAAGACAGAGAAGTTGGTCCCGGCGCCGTCGTAGCTGGCGCCCAGCGGGTACGGCGAGCCCGGCCATACTTCCGTCGGCGCTTCCTGGGCGCCGCCGATTGGCCGGACGTCGGTCCCTATCGCGGTCCCGGCCGTCATAAATACCCCCCTGTCGGGGGAACTGCTTCCATTTCGATGATCACCTCGTCGGCATAGCACCAGAGCCAGTGCTCGCCCGGTTCCAGGGACCGGACTATCGGGTGGTTAGTGGTATGGAAGTGGAACCTGCGGACGGCCCGGGGGCTGTCGCAGCAGCCGACGTGGCCGCAGTACAGGCACAGCCGCAAGTGGAGCCAGTCGTGCCGGCCGGCGGCCAGGCGCTCCTCGCACCCGGAGGAGGACGGCGTGACCGCCCTGACATAAGCCAGATGCACACAAGTGGTTGCCATTTAGGCACTCCTTTGTTCGACCGGGACGGCCGCTCCTTCGCCACTACTTGATCCTTCTCCTGTACTGAAAAGGTACTCGTGCACTAACCGGACGGCCATTGCACCTTCACCGGCGGCGGCGGCCACCCTTTTTACAGACCCGCTCCGCGCGTCCCCGACGGCGAAGACCCCGGGCCGGCTGGTCTCGAGGAATAGCACTGGTGGCGCCCGACGCCACCGCCGGCGAACGGGCGGTCCCGTCGACGCTGCTCCCCGTCAGGACGAAGCCGTGTTCGTCGAGCTGCAGCTTGTCCTCGAGCCAGGCCGTGTGCGGCTCTGCGCCGATGAAAACGAAAAGCGCCCTGGCGTCAATGGTTTCTCGCTGCCCCGTCTGGTTGTCCTCGATCACGACCCGCTCCAGCACCTCTTCACCGATCAACTCCCGCACCTCCGTGTGCGGCGTCAGAGAATGGCCGGGCTGCGCTTGACGGCGTCGACTAGGTACCGCGACATGTTCTTGCCCAGGTCGTAGTCACGGTAGAGGAGGCGGACCTGGGCGGCGTAAGTGGCCAGGAACAGGCTGGCCTGCCCGGCGGAGTTGCCTCCCCCGACTACGACCACGGGGTCGTGACGGCATCGCATCGCCTCCAACTGGGTGGCGGCGTAATAAACCGATATCCCTTCGAATTGCTGAAGGCGGGGCACATCGAGTTTCTTGTAACGGGCACCCGTGGCAATTAGGACCGTGCGGCTGGAAATGGTGGAGCCGTCTTCCAGCCCGATAAAGTGGTACCCGTCGCGCTCGCCTAACTTTACCGCAGCAGCGGGGACGTCGACTCGGGCCCCGAACTTCTCAGCCTGGATGACAGCCCGCTCCGCTAGTTCCGAGCCTGAAATGCCGGATGGGAAACCGAGGTAGTTCTCATCCGCGGTGAGGCCCCGGCCTGGCCGCCGGTGGCGAAAGAATCGAGCGTGATGGTGGCTAGCCCCTGGAGCCCCGTAGACGGCGGCGGCCAAACCGGCTGGCCCCGCGCCCCACCAGGAGATCCCAGCGTTTCTCGTTCGAGGCCCCCGGGGTGGAGCCCAATTACGGCGGCTAGCTCAGCGTTGCTCGGGTTGCGCAGCACTTGCTCGCCCCTCCAAATCACCACGGGCGTTTCCTCGGGCCGGACCCCCAGTTGGAGCAGCAGGTTCTCGGCGCCTGCGTCGGTCTCGAGATCGGTCCACGTGTGGGGGAGGCGATTACGGGCGGCGAACTCGCGCAGCCGCCTCGTGTCGGGGGAGAAACGAGAACCGATCAGCCTGAAGCCCGTCCCCAGCCCGATCAGGACGGAGCGCCGGGTTATGTACGCCCGCAGGATCAGGTCACCGAGGAGTGTGTCTTCGCAGACGAGCTTGCGCAGCGACCCCACCGGGACGTCGAGCACCTCGCCTGCTTGCCTCACTTCAGCGGTGACGAAGACGGCCTCGCCGGTGAGCAAGTTGAGCTCGCCTAGGAAACGGCCCCGGCCGTGCATGCTGATCACCTGGTCCGGGGCTTCGACCACGGCCACCAGGCCATCAAGGACCACGAAGAAGTCGCACGTGAGGTCGCCCTGACGGTACAGGACGTCGCCCGCCTCCACCGGCCTACGCACCCCCAGACGGGCCAGTGCATCGAGCTGCGGGTCGCTCAGCCTTGGGTAGGCGCCGTAAACGTCGGGCGTCTCCGCCGGGGGGAGATTGGGTGGCGGTGGTGATTATTGCGGGGTGGCCCGTTCAAGCCGCGGTCCCGGGAAGTGCGCCCGTCTGGTTTGGCCGCCGACCGGGATGGTCAGCGTCAGGACCCCATCGCAGTACGTGGCTTCGGTACCCTCGGCGTCCAGGCCGCCTAGAAATCCGCCGGCTGAAGCTCCCCTGAGGGCGCTCGGACACCAGGACGCCGTTTTGGTCCCCCAATGCCAGGCCCGCTCGGCCCGCACGTGAGCAGGTTGGTTTCGAGGGTCAAGGCGATGGCGTCAAGACGGAGGCCCGGGAGGTCGAAGTTTAACGACCACGTTTTTGTCCTCTAGGTAGGCGTCCATGGGAATGACGAAGGGCTGGATGACACCCCATCCCCGGCGGCCGAACGGCTGACAGAGCGGCTCGAAGTCGCGACACGGGTCGAGCGGACAAACATCGTGTTCCTTTCGCCGACTGATGTGATCCTCGCGCCCAGCCGTTGGGCGTACATCCCATGAACCGTGGTCCTTCGCCCGCCTCCAACTCGCGGGTCCGCGGGCGACCGCCCGCCTTCGGCCAAAACTACTTACGCCGGACTATTTAGCGGTTGCTTCGCGCCGGGCCAAGGGACTGCCAGGCCCGGCCCGCCAGCTGCAGGTCGAAACGGACTTCGGGCACAGACAGGTCGTGGCCGGATAGTTCCTCGATGCGATGGAGACGGTACTTGAGAGTGCTGCGGTGTACCGAAAGAGCCCGGGAAGTAGTCTCGTAGTTCCCACCGTGCTCCAGGAAGGAGCCGAGGGTGCTGACCAGCGTCGACCCCTTTTTGGCGTCGTAGTCGAGCAGCGGCCCGAGCGTGGTCGGACGAAGTACTCCAGGCCGGTGGTGTCCTCCATCGAAAGCAATACGCGTAACAGCCCGAGCTCGTCGAACACTGCGACCCGATAGTTGTCGCGGCCACGGCCCCTGGTAACGCTCAAAGCCAACTTGGCCTCCCGGTACGAGCGGGCGAAAGCCGACGGCCTTTCACACCGTCCGCCGACTCCCGACGCGGGAGTCCTTGTCTCCCATCTCCCGGTCTATGGCCAGGCAGAAACCCTGCCAGTCCCCGTCGGCGCCGCATGGCAGGACAACGGTCCCCTGGCGGGCCACCTGCAGCCCCTGGACCCCGGTGTCGTGCGCCGCCCGACGAACGGCTTGGAATAGCCGGTCCATATTCTCGGCCGTGTTGTCACTGTCCGCCATATTTCCACTGTCGGCGTCATCGTCACTGCGGGCGTCGCTCGCCCGGCGCAAGAAGCTCACTACTACGACCCGGTGAGGGCGCGACAGGTCATAACCGAGGGCGTGGGCCCGGGTCATGCAGACTGCTTCGTCGGAGCCTCCCAGGAGGTCGTCCGCCAGGTCTCGGCCGAGGCGCAGTTCGGCCTCGGCAATACTGTGCGCCCGGGCTAACTCCATAGCCAGCACGGTCGCCCCGTGCTCGAGGGCCACCTGCTCGGCCGCACCGCACCGCTCTTCGGGGTCGAACAGCGCGATCAGGCCGGTCACATCGGGCCGTGGGTGGGCGATGCACATCAAGCTCGCTTTATGGCGCACCGGGGCACCTGCCTTCATTTGCCGGAGCAGTTCCTCCCGGCGCAGGGCGGGATCCTTCGGGTACGGCTCGGGCCGGCCCGGGCCAGCCCAGGTCACCAGGTTGCCGTGCCGGTCCTCGATGGCGACTGCAAACCCGGTCAGTTCGTGAAGGGCATGGGCGATCCCCTCCTGGCCCTCGCCCGCCCCCGCCACCCGAGTGAGGCGGTCATGGATGACAGTGCTGCGTTCCAGGGCGGCCACAGTCTCGGCCAGGGTGGCGTCGGCCGCTCGCAGGGCCGAAGCCGTCTCACGTTCTCGCTGGTGCGAGCGGACGTTGGCCAATGCGATGCCCGCTTGCTGGGCCAATACCCGCAGCAGGAATTGCTCGTGAGCGCCGGGCGGCTCGTCGGCCGCTGCCACCAGGTACCCGAAGTTGCCCCCCAGGCTGCGGAGAGGGTACGCCCATCCCCAGGCTGTGCCGGCCGTGGCCACTGGGCCGCCGGCCGTCCCGACTACGGCCAACTGGGCCTTGACCATGACATCTTCCTCCGGCCGGCCCAAGCCGCTGAAGGTGCCGTTCGAGAAGCTGCTCGGCTCGTTTTCGACGAGGTAAACGCCCAACAGACGGCACCGGCTGAGAGAGGGGACCGCGGTGGCCGCCAGGCGCAGGATCTCCTGTTCCTCCCCGCTCTCGGTCATGAGCATCGATAGGACCAGCAGTCCCTGGGCGCTGGAGAGCTGGTCTCGCAGCCCCGTGCCCAGTTCGCTCTCAGCCGGGGTCACCAACCCCGTTCCGCATTCGCTCATAAGGGCACGCTCATATGGTCGTCCCCTCTCCCTTCGTCCCATCTTCCCCCAAAGGACGAAGGATTACACATTCCCCCAAACACGGAGGAATTACAAGCGTCGTTTTCGTCCTCCCAGGACGAGCGACGCGGCCTCGAGAGATGCCGCCGTTCGGCCGTAGACGAGCCGACGATTTCATCTTGGGCTTGTGGGGACGTGGTCGCGGTAAACCCGACGTATCACGATATACATATGGAAGCACGCCTGCCTGACCAGCAAGCCGAGGATCGGCGCCGTTCCGTCATTGTCCAGTTACCACCCCGGTTGCAATGCCAGCACTCGACCAGTTTGGCCAAACTGACGCCGGAAGGATGGCGGTTGGCCGAAGTGGCTGCGGTCATGCCGCAGCCATTTGTGTTCGAAGTGGTGGCCCAGGTCATGGGCAAACCCGTCGCCGATCTGGTGCCCGCCCTCCGGGACGCCCTTTCGGCCGGCGTTATCGTCCCCACCCCCTCCGCTCTCACTTTTCGCCATGACCGGGTCCGACAAGCTATGTACGAACAGGTGCCAGCGCCCCTCCGGCTGGCACTGCTCCGTCGCGTCGAAAGGTTGGGACCGGAGATCGGTATCGGCACGGCCGCGGAGGCCCAGGAGGTCGGCGAGGCACAGGATAGCTCCCTGGTGGACTGCGACATGGCAGACAGGCACATGGCAGGCAGGTCCAACTACGTCTCCGCCGCCGGGCCGGCCACGCCCACTCCGGCCACGAGCGCCGACCTGGCCGAAAGCGAAACGGGCATCTCCGTTAGTGGCTCCGTCGTGGGCTGGGCCGTCCCCGGCGATCTGGC
The DNA here is from genome assembly GCA_963750465.1 of uncultured Acidimicrobiaceae bacterium. Classification (GTDB taxonomy): domain Bacteria; phylum Actinomycetota; class Acidimicrobiia; order Acidimicrobiales; family Palsa-688; genus Fen-671. The sequence continues at coordinate 5,404 of CAVVRE010000019.1, read as the reverse complement.
CGTAGCACGCGCCGGGGCGGAGAGCATCCTCGGCGACGCCCACGGGCCAGGTATCGACGGCTCCTTAGCTGCCGCGTTGAGCACGCTGGGCTTTATTGCCTGGAGCGAAGGCCGGGTGGCCGACGCCCTCTCACATCAGCGAGCTTCGGTATCGCGCGCCCTTCGGAACGGCTCCCTGATCGGCAGCCTGCGACCTCGCTTCGGCCTGGCCGCCGTGTGCACTGCTGTCGGCGATGTCCGCCAGGCTCACAACGCCATCCTGGGCATAGAGGCGACCGCGAGGATGCTCGGCGAAACTGGCTGGTTGGCGGCGGCGCCCATCCTCCGCGCCCGGTTGTCAACGGTTATGGGTAGTCCCGGCGCGGCGGCGGCGGAAGCCAGCACAGCTCTAGAGCTCGAGGGGCAACACGGGCCGACGATTTTCTCTGCCGCCGCCTTTCTTGTGATGGCCGCCGAGGCGCTCAACAATGCCGGGCTGGCAGATGTCACCGTGTGGCTGGACCGTCTGGCCGACCAGCCGTCCGGGGCGCGTGCTGTCCTGGGCCAAGCGTCCGTGCTCTGGGTCGAAGCGCACCTCGCTGGAGCCCGCTTTGGGGCGGCGGCGGCCCACGAGGCCATGGGCGCCGTCCACGAGGCCCCGAGTGAACCATGTCCGTCTGCTGCTCGAGCAACCGCTGTCTACCGCCTGGTTGGTACGGACGGCTCTAGAGGCAGGCGACACCACCGGCGCCGAGCGGGTGACGGCCTGCGCCGAGCAGCTAGCCGCCGCCAACGTGGGGTTCCCCCTGGTGGCGGGGCCTGCTGCCCACGCCAGGGCGCTGCTCGACCAAGACGCCCCGGTACTCGAGCGGTTGGGCAAAGAACTCCGTTGTTCCCCGGGACGGGCGGCCGCACGCGAAGACGCCGGCAACCTCCTCGCCCGCTCAGGCCAGCGCGGCCCGGCCCGGGCGCAGTTCGAACGGGCACTGGCCGGGTTCGAGCAGACGGGGGCCAGGCTTGACGAAGCCCGGGTCCGAGCCCGGCTGGTCGAGCTGGGGCCTGGCCGGCGGCGCGGCCTGCCATGGCGCCCGAGCAGTCTCGGGGTGGGAAAGCCTCACCGACGCTGAACGCCGCGTGGTCGACCTGGTGGCACTGGGTCTCAGCAACTCCCAGGCCGCCAGCCAGCTGTACCTCTCACGGCATACGGTCGATTTCCACCTTCGGCAAATATTTCGAAAATTGAACATAGGCTCCCGGGTGGAATTGGCTCGGCTTTCTTTGGAGCACCAACGCAAAGCGGTAGTCACCGATGATGGGCTCTGGGGGGTTAGCCACCTGGCCCCGGTCTGACCGGCGCCTGGCGCCGGGTCAAAGGAGGTAGCGGGTCAAAGGAGATGGACGAGGCCAGCCTCGATAGCGTAATCGACCAGTTCGGCCGCGTCCCGCGACTGCGGGCCATGCTCGAGCCCGAAGCCGATTTCGAGATCGTAGGCGAGCCGCTTCGGTCGACGAACGCTACGAGTTAAAACGGAGCAAGCGGACGGTATACAACGGCGAAGCGGTCCTTTCCCTCGTGGTGGCGGGACAGATCTTGGAACGCTGCGCGAAAAGCGCGACCCGGACCGGGACAAACCGCTCAACATCGCTCAAATGGAAGTTTTGAAGCTAGCGGGCCAGGGTTTCTCGAACTGCGAAATCGCGTCTGGCTAGCGAGGATCACTCCCCGCAGGGCCGGTGGCCGTGAGATGGGATATCCCTCGAACGCGTAGTTCTGGGCCACGTCAGGGAATAAACCAGCCCCTGTGCGGGGACCGGCGTGAAAGCCCACTTAGACTCAAAAGTAGTGCGGGTAGACCAGGTTGCCCGACCCTGGGCCCAAAGTCCTGCAAATAGCGCGGGAGCAATGCCAAAGCGGTGGGGACAGGCGGCCTTGATGCTGGGGGCACTGGGTGTTGTGTACGGCGACATCGGCACCAGCCCTCTCTACGCGCTGCAAGCCGTCTTCGCCGTCGACCATGGTGCCGTGCACGCGACCCCGGCCGACGTCCTCAGCGTCATCTCGATGCTGTTCTGGACCATCACGTTGGTGGTATCGGTGAAGTACGTCAGCTTCGTAATGCGAGCCGACAACCAGGGCGAGGGCGGGGTGCTCGCTCTCGGGGCGCTCGGGCGAAAGTTGCTCGGTGGAGGCCGGAGGAAAGCGGCATTGACGGTTATGGTCATCGGGGTGCTCGGGGCCTCCCTGTTTTATGGGGATAGTGTTATCACTCCCGCCATCTCGGTGTTGTCAGCGGTCGAAGGCCTGCGAGTGAGCACACTCGCCCTGGCTCATATGGTCGTGCCGTTGGCGGCGACCATCTTGTGCTTGCTCTTCCTCGTACAAAGATGGGGCACGCACCGGGTCGGGAGCCTGTTCGGGCCGGTCATGGTGGTCTGGTTCGGGGCCATCGGGCTGGCCGGGTTGCGCGAGGTAATGGCACAACCGGGCGTGCTGGCCGGGCTGTCCCCCTGGTACGCCGCGCTGTTCGTCGCCGGCCACCCCGCTATCGCTTTCGTGGCGTTGGGCGCGGTAGTGCTGGCGGTCACGGGCGCCGAAGCGTTGTACGCGGACATGGGCCACTTCGGCCGGGCGCCGATCCGTCGGGCCTGGTTCGCTATCGTCTTCCCGGCCCTCACGCTGAATTACCTCGGCCAGGCCGGCCTGCTGCTCCGCCACCCGGCTAGCAAGACCGACCCGTTTTTCCTCCTGCTACCAGGCTGGGCACGCTTGGCAATGGTGGCCCTGGCCACGGTGGCGACGGTGATCGCGTCTCAGGCCGTTATCTCCGGCGGGTTTTCGGTTGCCCGCCAGGCCGTGCAGCTCGGGTTCTTGCCCTACCTGCACATCCGCCACACATCGTCGCATGAAGCGGGCCAGGTGTATGTGCCGTCAGTCAACTGGGTGCTGTTCTCGGGCGTCCTGGCCCTGGTCCTGGCGTTCCGTTCGTCTGAACACCTGGCGGCCGCCTATGGAGTGGCCGTAACCGGCACGTTTGTGATCACGACGTCCCTGTTCCTGGTCGTGGCCCGGGCACGCTGGCATTGGCGCAAGCTGAAGCTGGTCGTCGCCGGGATCGTGTTTGGGGGTATTGAGATTACGTTATTCGCCTCGAACCTCACAAAAGTCCCCCATGGTGCTTGGGTGCCCCTCTTGATGGCCGCCTCCGTGTTCACGGTGATGATGACCTGGGCCGCGGCACCGAGATCGTCACTAGCCGCCGGACGGTCATGGAAGGTTCGCTCGACCAGTTCATCGCAGAACTCCGCCGCGACAATGTGGTGCGGGTGCCGGGTACCGCGGTGCTCCCTCATCGGTCCACACGTTCGGTCCCGCTGGCCTTACGGGCCAACCTTCAGCACAATCACGTCGTCCATCAACGGGTGGTCATAATTTCTGCTGTCTCCGAAGATATCCCGACGGTGCCCGCGGCGGAGCGGTTGCGGGTAGACGAGACCGAATACATACCAGACGGACTGGTGCGCGTCAGCGCCCGCTATGGCTTCAAAGAGGACCAGGACATCGCGGGTGTGCTCGGCGCCGCCCGGTTACCGGAATTGAATTGGCGAAGCGACCATGAGGACCATGAGGATCATGAGGATGTGTCGTACTTTGTGTCCCGCATTACACTTCGGGTCACCAATGCGCCGGGGATGAGCCGGTGGCGGAAGAAATTGTTCGTGGCTATGGCCCACAATGCGTCGAGCCCAGCCGACTTCTTTTGTTTACCGGAGGTCCAGACGGTAATTATGGGGTCGCAGGTCGACATTTGACGCCTGGAGAGGGTTGCCGCCGCCTCCTGGGGCTGCCGGCCGCGCCACTGGAAATCGCAAGAAGGCTCCTGCGACGCGGCGCGACAGGCCTGTGGCCCGTAAACGTGCCTGACGCTCCTGCTGACCTCGGCGACGGCGGCGACCATCTCCTCGATAACGCCGAGAGCCGTGCGAGTGGCGTGGCTGCATACGGAGCACGTATCACCCTCCAAGCCCAACCAGCCGCAGTAATCGGATGCCCTTCACGGGACCTGCTGGTCGTCGTGAGCCAGCAAATGCTGGACCGCCCCTTCTCGTCGGTCGCCGATAAGCACCACTCCAGGCCCACAGCGGCCAGCCCGCCCGCCGCGACGGTCACCGAGACCCGGCTGACGAGCTGGTCTTCCCCTCTACACACGCCCATCCGACCAACGCCAGACCTGGTTTCGGAGTGGGTCGAGGCTTGGCGCCCGCTCGTTGTCGACGCAGTTGAGATGTCGGCGGTCCGGTGCTGGCCCCCGTGCCCATGGCACCATCTACGGTGAGTCGGCGCGTAATCGCCAGACCCCCCTATAGGTGCCAACTCCTCAATAGGTGGCGTTATAGTTGGTAGTGCGGAAGGACCACTAGGAGAGGGGTAGTGGCTGGCTCAACGAGTGAAGGGCAGGACCAATCGGCCTTCCTGGGCCAGGTCGCGTCTTTTACCGGGTAGGCGTCAATTACAGCCAATTGCCAGCGCCAACCTCGGACGCAGAGCTGAGCACTTTGCTTCCTGCGTCCATTTCGGCCTGGACCATCCGCAAGCGATGCGCCGGCTATCCCGTCTGCAGGAGCAGCTTTACCGGACCGGTAGCCTGGGCTCCCTGGTCCAGAAAGTCCTCGAAGACGCCCTTTCGATCGCCGGTGGGGATTTTGGCAACGTCCAGGTCATCGACCCGCTGAGCGGGTCATTGCGCATCGTCAGCCAGACCGGTTTCGGTCGCGACTTTCTCGAGTACTTTGCCGTGGTCGACGACGGCCATTCTGCGTGCGGGCGGGCGGCCGGCCAAGGTGCGCAGGTTGTGATATTCGACGTGGACAAAGACCCGGGCTTCGCCCCCCACCGGGCTATTGCCCGTGCCAGCGGTTTTCGCGCCGTCCAGTCCACCCCCCTCGTCGGCCTGGACGGCCACGTGGTGGCCATGGTCTCGACTCACTTCCGGGCTCCCCACCGTCCTTCCGATCGCGACCTGCATACCCTCCGCCTTTACGCAGACCTGGCCGGCGAGCCCATTTCCAACATGATGGGCATCCCCCAGCGAGACGACCCCGTGGAGCTGATAGGGCGGGCTGTCCTCGCCAGGCTGCTCCACGGCGGACGGTCTTCACATCAGGAGATGGAAGGTCTGGAACGCTCTTTCCCACAACAGGGAGGCGGGGTGGTCTGACTTTGGGTCGGGCGTCCGGCTCTGGCGCGGGTGTGGTGTGCGGGGTGCGCAGGTGGCTCTTCTCCTCGGTCGGCTCGGGGACACCGGTGGGTAGAAGGGTGGGCACCTTGACATCCCCAGTGTTGTTGCGGCCCAGCCGATTCGTGTGGCTGGCGACCGTGCTCCAAGTGAGACGACTGGCCGAGGGCGAAAGCCCCCGACTGCCCCAG
>CAVVRE010000018.1:0-137695 GCA_963750465.1 uncultured Acidimicrobiaceae bacterium | reverse complement strand
GAGCCAGGCGCCGGTGTGAGGGAGCGGGCGATAAAGGAGGCCCTAAAGCCGTCGAGGAGCCAGTTGTGCCAGGCGGCTGAGGCTCGTTGGCGCGAGATGAGCTACCACTGGACCGGCTCGGCGCAGGACGTGGCGCGGAATCCCGGCGCCTTGTTGACCAACCCGCCTTTGGGCGAAAATCCGTGGCTGTCGACCTGATAGAAACTGTTGGTGCGTCGACCCGGGGTGCTGTAAGCAAAGGCCGTTCGTACCGGTGCCGAGATCCCCCGCGGTGTGTTCCGTCAACACCTCTCGGCAGCCTGAGATCGAAGAATCACCCAAAAAGACGACACAGGGCCAGAGACACGGTCACGGCGCCGGCCTTTCTTATGCTCCAAACCGGGATGGGTACCTGGGCGAGGACTCGACGGGTTCTCGGGCACCGCCTGGCACGACCCCCACTGAGGCTCCCGTCATTTTCAACCGCGCCGACGCCCCCGCCCTGCGCCACGCTGGGCTGGAAGGCCGCGGTCTACGGGCTGCGCCACTCGCCCTGCCACAGGCCCGGGAGCTCGGGTTGTGCCGGTGGAAAGTTATCCTGAAGCGAAGTTGGCCACTCGATCCGCACGACGGCGAACTGGACGAAGTTCGCACCGTCCCAACCTCACTTTCTTGCGCCCTGGGCGGGGTTTGGTGTCCTCCGCGCTTATGCGGCTTTCTCCCTGGTCGCCGCCGGGGTCACGTTCGCGAGAAGGGATGTACGTTGAGCCGCGACTCGCTTTTTGGTGTGGCGAACGGACTCCGCACCCGCTGAAACTTGTATTTTCATAATCACTCACAACGAAACTGTGAACCTACGCGATGCGTACAGCCAAAGCGAAGTCGTCGATTACGTAATCCCATTGAGACATGGATCCTCGATGACGGCAACCGACCCGAAACATGGTCATCGGCCGAGGTCTCAATGCTGTCGTGAGCGACCTCGTCGCATCGGGTGACCGGCGCCGTCTCCCCAGCGGCTAAGGGTCCCCTATGAGCGCTTGGGGCACGGTCCTTCTAGCCGTCTCCTGGCGCTTACGTAGCCCGTGCTCGGTGTACCAGGCTCGGTTTTCAGTGGGAGCTCAGCTGTCGGCAGGCTGCGTCATATTGTGAGACTGCCGCAGTACTTCCGGCATTGTTAACAGACGCCGAGCCGTTGCCTGCGTACACCGTGCCGGCGTGGCCGGGACCACTCTCGTTAAAGGCAGACCCCGGCGCGTTGCTGGCATTGCCCGGCTCGACCGGGGCTGTGCTGGTGGCGCAGTTGAACCCGGCCGTGGTCCCCGGTTGGCCCGTCGTTCGGGTTCTGCTGCGCCACGGCCATGCTCGCCGGGCCCAACGCAGTACCGGTGCAAAGGGCGGCGAGAACGAGAACACGTCTGATGGTAGTCACAAGTCGGCCTCCTTTGATTTCTGGTCGGTACGGATATACGTGGCACTCCCGTGCCGGGATTGCGTGGAAGCCCACATCTGTTCGATCTAACCGCGGACAGTTCCTGCCTCGTCCTCCGTTCGCGAAATCCGGGTGGTGCATGGTTGGTCGCCGGAATGACGGGCGACTGCCCGACCGCCGGTAGACCTGGTGAAATGCGAAACCAACGACCGTTCAGGGACTGATCGTCTCGTTGCCCTTGGATTACCCACGGCTACTCACAGTGACGAATTGCCCCTCACTGGACGGCTGCTAATGGCGGTCCGTGCTCAGTTTGCCTTGGCCGCCAACGCGCAGAGATCGAAGGTGGCGGATAGGCGCTCGACGGGACAGAGCCGAATGCGAAAAGATGAGACAAGCGGCAGCCCTCTGCATTCCACCCCCTAAACCGCCGTCATGAACGTCAGTACCAGTCCTGCCAAACGGCCCCGAGGGATTGCGCAGCGGAAGGTATGGGCACGCAGATCTCAGCACCGTGGTCACCCGTGCGGGCACGGGCACAAAAAGGGAGTTTCTATTCCACGGGCGAAGCACCCCTAGGATTACCCCTTTTGGGAGCTGACGGTTAGCCGACACCATGCCCCCCACTTTTTGTGGCGTGCCGCGCGCTCGGCGCGCTCGCCAGTTTGCTGCCGATTAACACGTAGTGCGTCCTGGCATCGACGGCCACGGCCGCCCAAGCACCATGAAAAACGGGGACTGCGCTGGGCGGGCGGTCCCCGTCTCATGGCATGCCGATTTCGGCTTCACGCCTCCTACGGAGCGACGGTTATCTGTATCTGAACTCCCGTCGCCAGCTTGGTGCCGTAGTGACCCGTTGTCACCGGAAAGAGCCACTGCGACCCGTCGGTGATGGTCACGAGGTAGTAGTTGTCATTCGGTCGAACGCCCCAAAAAAGATTACGCCGGCGGGAGCCTCCTCCAACGAGCTGTACGTCCACGAGACGGTGCCTTTGATAGAGCCCGCACCGGCGCCGCCGGGACCACCCCCGCCGCCGACGGGGTGACCGCAAGGCACTCCCGAACGGCACAGACCGATCGGTACCTGCACATCTTGGAGGACCGGAAGTCCGTCGCCGCGGCTCGTATCACTGAAGCACTGTTTGGCCCGCAAAGTAAGCCGTAAAGGTTCGCAACTGCACACTTTTTGCACACACTTCCGACCGGTCCAGTGTCTTCTACGACAAAAACCCTGCTCAGGGGGCGCCCCCGGCAGGTTTCGAACCTGCGACCCGCCGCTTAGAAGATGTCGGCAAACCGTTTATTGAGGTTTGCCCACGTCTCGGGGCCATATCTGAACAGGGGTTTTGTGCGCGACGAACGCCAACAAACGGCTACGAACTGCTACCACAACTGCTACCAAACCTCCGGGGTCGCCGACGGACAAAAGGCCGGCACGGCGCCACGAGGTTCGGTCCATCACCCATAGGGTGTCAAACCCGGGATCACATAAAGCGACGGTTCTGCACCGTTAAGTCGGCACCGCTCGGGATTTCGCGCTCGCCAGCGAGATGGCCTGGGCGCAGGAGGCCGGCGCGAGCACCGGCCAGCTCACTGCCGGCCAACTCGACGAGCTAGTCGAGACGGTCATGGCTAAGACGGGGGCCAAGGGCAACGGCTTCAAAGTCGTGAACGGCGAGCTTGTCGACGAGAGCAGCTGCGCCAAAGCGGCGCTCGTCGAAGGGACCAACGTTTTGTACCCAGGCAAGGAGCGCTGGCCCGGCCACCCCGGCGACAAACTGCAGAAGGGCCTGAAGTCGTATCTCATCGAGCGCGTCGAAATTGCCAATGATTACATCCCTCTCGGCCGCTCGGAGCCCGACATTGTCGGCGAGCAGAGGATAAAACACGTGACCGGCCACAGGGGCCGGCAGTCGACCATAAACGTCGTCGACCGCGTCCTTGACGAGAAGCTCACGCTGCTCGTCAAAGTGCTCGACAACTGCATCGTCCCTCAGCTGTCGCAGGAACTGTGGCAGTACGTCGAGAACGGCGGTCTCGGCGCTGACCGCGCCCGGGGGACGGCCGGTGCGAACTGTTATCGTGGCGCCGGCTCGACGGGCCTGAGGCCCCCAAAGCGCGGAAACCAAAGCCTGACTGACCGACCGACTAACCGTGCACACCCCGTCCCGCCCTCCTCTCGCCCGACGGGCCAAGCCCGACCCACCCCTCGCCGCTCCTTGCCCCTCCCCACCCGACTCGGCATGGCCGTGCCAAGCCTCGCCTCGCCCGGAGCACGCCACACCCGGCCACGCCCGACTCGCCTCGCCATCACGAGACTCGCCTCGTCCGCCCATTCCTCGCCCGACCCGTGCCCGACTTGCCCGCCCAGCCCTGCACTCGCCTCTCCCCACCCGACTTGGCATGCCGCGGCCCCAGCGTGCCTTCGCCGGCCAGCCCCGCCCTCACCCGACTCGCCACCCCGGCCATGCAGTTCCCTCGCCAACCGGCGACGTATTGTCGCAACCGTAACCGAGCCGAAGCGTCTTGATGTTGCTATGGAAGGTCTCGTCGCCGGCATCGCCGGTTTGGTCGGTCTAATTAGCCCCGATGCCGGTGTCGCCGCTGCCTTTGCGACGCCGGCAGCGGTGGCCGGCGCCAAGAACGCGCTCAGCAGGTTCTACAACCGACAGCAGGCTCGGCAAGCGAGCGTCTTGCGGATCGCGGCCCAACAAGCAGGGATCGAGCCGGAGGAACTTGAACGTCGCTGCGAAGAGGACAGCCGCTTAGACGAACTGCTGCAAGTCGTCATGGCTGCTTCGGCCGACACGGCGATGAGGAAGAAACTCGTCGCCTACGCGCTGGCCCTGGCCGACGGCGTCAAGTCGAGCGGAGAGCCCAGCTACTGGCAATCGGCTCTCGTGAACGTAATGCGAGACCTCGACCACCAGCACCTCGCTTTGCTCGAAAGGTTCACTTGGACAAGGGCTCGCCTCGGTCTCGACTTCGCCAACGATGAAGTCGCCCCGTACCTCGACGCCGGACAAGTTGAACAGATCGGGGCGGACATAGCCCCGCTGTCGTCCGTGCTCGCCGTTCTCCTGGGCCACGGCTTACTAGAGCAGGAGTTCGTCGGTGGGGGCATGGCCTTCAGAGGGACGAGCCGGGGGTTGTGGCGATTGACGCCGTTTGGCGCTCAGGTGCTCGAACTTCTGCGGGATCTCGGCGAGCGGTTGAGGACGTCCGAGGGACCGTCCTAGATCGGAAGAAGAATCGCGATTCGTCTTGGTCGGCGCGACTGCCCTGGGCGCCAACGGGTGAGCCAGCAAGTGCTCGACTTCGCATGACCACAGTTTGACAACCTAACTTGTCGTGACAAGGTAAGCTGTCGGCAGTGGAGATCGCCCCTAGTGCGAGAAAGCACGGCGTCTCCGACAAGGACATGCGCCACGCGGCGCGAAACATGATGCGTATCGTTCCACAAGACCAAGAGGACCGAGTTTTCATCATCGGCGCCGACGGAGAAGGCCGGCTCCTCGAGGTGATCGTGCTTGACCCCGACGGCGATGAGCCTGTGATCATCCACGCCAAAAAACTGCGGCGGAAGTTCTACCGCTACCTGTGAGGAAGTGACGCAAATGCCACGGACACGAGAGGAACTAGAGGCCGCCGCCGCTGACGCTGAGCGTTGGCTAGACGAAATGGACCCAGTTGTACTGGCCGACCCGGCTAGTCGAGCCGACGACCTACGCGACGTTGGCGCCGCTCTGGCTGAAGTAGCAGCGGCCGAGCGCCACCTGGCCGAAGCTGTAGAGGCTGCGCGAGCCAACGGGCGGAGCTGGGGGCTGATCGCAATAGTGCTCGGCGTCTCCAGGCAGGCCGCCCGCGACCGTTTCGGGGGCGCGGCGGAACCCTCCGAGAAGGCCCAGGCAGGTGCCCATAGGTTCCGCACACCCAACTTGCCCGGTGCCGGTCGAGCCGAGCGAATTTATTTCGACCCGGTGAAGAAGGTGGCGACGGTCACGAAGGCGACAAAGGCAGCGAAGTCGACGAAGCCGGCTAAACCGGCAAAAGCAGCGAAACCGGCGAAGGTTCCGGCGCACATGTGAACTTCTCACGGTCGGCCCCTCTTGTTACCATTCGCGACCGTGCCCGATTACGCCGGCGCCTGGGAAGCCACCGTGGGCGATGCTTCCGCCTCGTGTACACGAGCGACGACGACGGCCGGCCCATGAACTGCCCTGAACCTCCCGCGCGTAGCGGTTGGCGCGCAGACGGAGAGGGCCGCTGGTATCCAGTCGACGCCTGTGCTCGGCACGCTTCCCAGCTTCTCGACCGGCCACGTCGCCCTGTGAGCCGCTGAGCCGACCGGGCGCTCGGCTTTTGCCAGTCAACTTGGACGCGCCGTACTGCGCGCCCCTCGCCTCACGCCTATGGCACGCGGCGAGGTCCTCGGTCGCGAACTGCTCAGCGCGTTCGAGGAGGCGGCGGCCCGAGCCGGCGCGCACACGATCACCCTGGGTGCCGATGAAGCGGCAGGCTTCTATGTCCGTTGCGGCCGGACACCACTACTGCTGCTGCTCCAGTGGGCCTACGACCCGGGCTCCTTCGAGGCCGAGGCGGAGGCAGTGCTCGCCGGTCCCGCACTCGGCCGTCCCCATGAACGCCGCTCTCATAACGGCGTGCCTCAGCTTTTCGTCGAACTGGCATCAGCCGACCGCTAGGTCGTCGACCAGTCGCGCTCGCTGGCACTCGGAGCGCACATCGGGTTCGCCATGACGAAGTCGCTCGCGCCGCACCAATGAGCATCGAGCCCGTTGGGCTTAAACGGTGATGACCCAACCCCGCCAGGCAACAAGTATTCGTTACGTGGCACAGCCGTCGGGGTTGTGCCGCCCGCCGGACGGCCCAGAGCTTGGCTGGACCTCAGAAATCGAGCCGCGTCAGCGCGGGCGACGATGTGGCCCTCGCACGTGGCGCCTGAGTGAGCGTGCAGCGGGAGCGGTAAGTAGGCAGGATGTAGATGTTCGTGTGGGTCTATCTGGGTCTATCTACGGCGGTCAACTGCTACCAAACTGCTACCAAACCGGCCACTCTCTGGCCACAAATAGCGCAAAAGTCCTGGTCAGAGGGCGCCCCCGGCAGGTTTCGAACCTGCGACCCGCCGCTTAGAAGATGTCGGCAAAGCGTTTATCGAGGTTTGGCCACGTCTCGGCGCCATACCTGAACAGGGGTTTTGTGCACGACAAACGCCAACAAACGGCTACGAACTGCTGTTCGAACCTGCGACCCGCCGCTTAGAAGATGTCGGCAAAGCGTTTACCGAGGTTTGCCCCCGTCTCGGGGGCCTACCTGACCAGGGGTTTTGTGCGCTACAGACGCCAACAAACGGTTATGAACTGCTACCACAACTGCTACCAAACCTCCTGAGTCGCCGACCAACAACAGGCTCGGGCGGCGCAATAAAGATTCGGCTCAGAATCCGTGGCTGTCAACCCGGAATTACATCAAGAGAGGGTTTTGCTCTGTCGAGTCGGCCGCTTGGTTTCGCCCCCGCCAAGAAGATGATCCGCTGGCGCACGTGCGGGGTTCATGTCGGAGGGGGGACTTGAAGAGTTACTCCCCTCGCCCCGTAGGGTTCATCGTCGGCCCAGAGCTATGGCTGCCAGCGGCGTGGCCAGCGCTATCAACCCACTCGCCGGGGACAATCGGCCGAATCGGGCGGGCGTCTGCCGGGAAGAATCAACACGACCGCCCTCGTAGTGTCACTTTGACCGCGCCACATACTGTGAACGCATCGGGCCGAGCGACCCGACGGCGCTGAGCCCTTCGCTCGAAGCTCGCCGGACGTTCGCGGCGCCATAGCGCCGCGGGGCGCCGGGCATGAGCGCGCCTTGCCGGCCACGGCGTAGAACGGGCGCTCGATCCGGCCCGCCGCTTGCGACGGGCCTGTTTGTTCCACTGCAGTTGAGGAGGCAGCTCGTAACGATCTCCGTTCTCATGACTAAGCAGGGTGTGGAGCCAACTCGATGAACGACCTGCCAGCGGAGGAACGCTTCCGGCGGCTGTACGAGGCGGCCTGGCGTCCGGTCCTTGCTTACGCCTTGCGCAGGACCGCGTCGGAAGAAGACGCGGCCGACATCTTGATGGAGACGTTCACCATCGCTTGGGTGCACCTTGGCGAAGTGCCTGAAGGTGACGCCGCAGTCCTCTGGCTCTACGCCACCGCTCGGGGGGCCATCGCCAACGCGACCAGGCGTCAGCAGCGTCGCCTCCGCCTCTCCCAGCGTGTTGTTACCGAACTCAAAAGGACTGTCACCGACGCACAGGCGCGGCCGGCGCACGAGGACGCTCTTGTCGCAACTGACGCCTTGGGGTTGTTAGACGACGACGACAGAGAGCTCCTGATGCTGGCCGCCTGGGAGGGCCTCGGCTCCCACGAGCTCGGACGCGTACTCAATTGCTCGCCGGTGGCCGCTCGGGCCCGCTTCACCGCGCCCGCGCCCGGCTCCGAGCTGCCCTGGCCCAGGTGGGCTTGCCTACGGAGGACAATCTGAAACCAGCCGCTACGGAGGTCAACGAGCATGGACGAAATCAAGCTACTGCGCACCCTTGACCCGGTCACCGCCGAAAAGCTCGACACCTTCCCCGCACCGGAGGTATTCGAACAGCTGTCTGCCCAGCTCGCTGAGGTGCCAGCCGGCGCGCCGAGCACGGTCACACCCGCCGGACGGCCCCGGCGGCGCCGGCTGGCGCTGCGTTCGCTGTCGGCCGCCCTAGCCGCTGCCGCCGCCGCCCTAGCCGCATCGCTGGTGGTGACCCAAGGCGTCGCACCCTCGCCGAGATGGGCCTTCGCGGGCGAGATCACCGGTTCTTGGACGCAAGTCCCTGGCCGCGCCCCGGGGGGCTTCCTGACCTGCCCGAACGCCACCACCTGCTACGCCGCCAGCCCGAGGTCGGTCGAGGTCACCCGGGACGGGGGGGACACCTGGCACCCCGCACCAGCCAAGGGCGGGATGCCGCTCACCGGCGTGGCTTGCTCGAGCACCGCCCACTGCGCCTTCCTCGAGGTGGGCGCGAGCGGCAAGCCGGTGTTCGTCGTGACCGCCGACACCGGGAGGACCTGGACGTCGCGCCCTGGGCCGGCCGGGCTGTCTTATGCCTACCAGTTGATTAAGGGCACTTCTGGTCCCCGGTTGCTCCCGGGCCCGATCGACATGTCGTGCCCGAGCGCGTCGACTTGCACCGCGGTGGCGTCCGGTCTGCCCCCACCCAGTTCGGCGCCTTCGTCACCAAGGACGGGGGTCGGACTTGGTCGGCCTCTTCCATGCCCTCGCCGCCCTTCCAGGTCCAGTGCTTCCCCGATGCCCGGTGCGTGTCGGCCGAGGAGGAAGGAGCCAGCTACAGCGCGGACAATGGCCTTAAGTGGTCGCCGGCCTGGACCCCTGGATACACGCTCCAACTCCTCTCCTGCATTAGCTCGCAGACCTGTATGGCGGTCTCGGGGCCAGGGGGCGGGGCGGGGACCACCATCGTCGTCTCGGACAACGGGGGCGAGTCCTGGTCGACGGTCGAGGCGCAGGGGCTACCGGCGGGCAAGGCGTTCACGAGCTTGGCCTGCCCGACCGCCTCGGAGTGCTGGATGTCGGGCGATAACTTGGTCAACGTCGGCGGCGGCAAGACAGCCGTCGTTGGGGGGGCCGTATTGCTGTCGAGTGCCAATGGCGGGCGGACCTGGCAGAGCACGAAGCTCCCGAAGGGCATCACCGGCATCGGTCGCCTCTCGTGCCCCAACCCCAGTACGTGCTTTGCGGTGGCGTTACGGGGGCCAGCAGTAGCCTCGTCCGGGCCACCGGCAGTACCCACGGCGCTGTCACTGTTGGTCTACACCTCACCTCATCGCTAGGAAACCTGTGCCAGCGATATAGCGGCCCCAAAAATGCGGGCAACGAATGCAGAACTTCGAAGGCAGCGCCAGATAGAGCCTGGTACCGAGCAAGATTTGACGAGAGTGTTCAACCGGTGATCCAACAACTGGCGGACGCGATGGCAAAGGACGCCAGGGTTCGCGGTAGCGCCGCACTCCCCCTTTCAGAAATCAAGCTGTCCGGCACGCCAGGCGGTCCCAGCGATGAGCGGAAGTTCTCGGCGGTTCCGCCCGCATTGGAAGAAAAAAAAATGACCATTGACCTGCTGTTTTAGAACACGTTGGAGCTTGCAGCTCGGCCCGAGCCAGCCGAGTAGCCCCGGCCCAGTCAGTGGCAGGGCCTAACCGGTGGATGCGGTCCCCAGCCGTTCAGGAGTATGCCGGCGCCTGGTCGACCACGTAAGGGCGTTGCTATCGCTTCGTTTACGCCAGCCCCGATGACCGGCCGGCCCATGAGCTGCTCCGAGCCAGGGACCTGCTGCGTTGTGATAGGCGTCTAGCCCTACGGGTCGGCTTCAAATGCGGCGAGGAGCGACGCCATTGCGGGGTGTTGGAGCAGCGCAGGCGGGCAACGGTCGAGGATGGCGACGAGGGTGGCGAGGTGCACGCGAGCCAGGTCCGCCCGCGCATAGTGCTTAGCACCCTCGTTTGCGGCCTCGTCAAAGGCACGAGCGGTCTCTAGCGCCAGGCTGACGAGCCCCTCATCGGTCGCTGTGAGTCTCCCGGCCTGCTTCAAGCCCCGGATCGTGGCTCGCGCTCCTCGTTCGACCCGACCTGTTGGCATTGGAGCCCATTCTCTACGTTTTTTCTACGGCCCGGGTACATAGAGAGGAGGGTTTGGTATGGGGCGGGGCAAAAGCCCACAGAAAAAATGCCGCTCGATCGAGGCGCACTTTGTACTTGGCCGGTTGACTTACGCGGCAGTTGAGCACGAACCTAGAAGTGAAAGGCATCAAGCGCGACGACAAGCGCCATTGCGGGCACCGCGCCTTCGCCAGTGTGGTGGCGGTGGCTGCATTGATGGCTTCCTGTAGCCGCCACGGCACCCCCCAATCGGGGGCCTATTGGCAACGCACCGGTCTGGCCGGCGAGCGTGTGCCTCCTGCCTTTCTCGGGCAATTGACTGTGTTCCGAGAGGTGTCAATCTGGCGTCCCCCATCGGGGTCGATGACGATAGCGTTGTCTCCCGCAGCCGTGGACCGGTTGGCCAGGGTCATCAATTCCTTGCAAGCGATGCCACCGGTTATGTGCCATGAGAACGAACTCCTCTATGTCCTGGTCTTCCACCCCGCGGGCCATCGCGAGCCGCTTTACCGGCTCCAAGGCTGGGGTTGCGCGGGGGAGGTGCAGACCACCCTGGACGGTACCGTCTTGCATCCTCTTCAGGACCGCTCTTGCTCATTGTTGAAAGCGGTGGGTTCGCTGGCGCCAGCATCAGCTATAGGCACTCGCGATGTCGTGGGCCTGTGCGGTCGTAAAGCCTGACCCACGTTTGCTGTGGTTTTCCGGCCCGCCGCCGGCAAAAATCAGTCGGTCTGACATGCCCGTTCACGTGGTGGAAAGTCGCTGACGAAGCTCCGCAAGCGCCGGTCACGTTGCACCTGCGTCAAGTCGACCTACGATGGGTGTCACCCACATTTGGAGACTGCGTACGGCCTCCGGCCAGCTCTGCGTAGTCCAGCCCATATAGGAGAGGTGGCGGCCGCCTGCAGTCACCGCTGCCGACGCAACTGCCATGGCCATCGTTTTGACGGAAACGGCATCGGTGGCAAGGGTGGCGGAAACGAGACCGGGGTTTACGGGCGTCTCACTATTCCCGGTCACACTCTGTAGCAGCGCGTAGCTGAACCCGTGGGCGACCCCAGACAAATAGGACCAAACAAGTCTGGGCGTCTTTTCTAGAAGAGGGTCATCGAAAGTGGCGGGCGCCGCAGGCCCTATTGCCGCGGCAATTAGCTCCGCAGTCGTCGGGAGCACCTCGTCATCCACGGACTTTGTGCTGTCGTTTGCCACGACGGACCAGCCGAGCGCTTGGCATAGGTCGCGGACGTGAGCAACGATATCCCTGGCGCTGTCCTTGAGCTCGTCGAGCCCATAGCGCTTCCTGTTGAGAGCGTCCTCGAGGTCGAAAAGAAGAACCCTCTTTACGCGTTGTTCTGTGGTCAGCCCAGGCTCCATCAGCCATGCGGCAGGGCCGAAAGTTTGGAGGGCGGCGCGTGCCAAAACCAGGTGGCTGAAGACGGGGGTGACGTCCCCTTGGAAGAGCCGGGCATAGCTACGCAGGTGGTCGAAGCCGGCAAAGGTAGTTATACGCATGAGGGACTGCGCGTTGTCGACCGGTTGCGCTCCGGGCGCTCTGGCGAACTGGGGCTGTTTGGCGAGGTCGTGCATCCCCGGTGAGCTAGCGTCCGGTAAGCCTCGGTTCCCTGTTGCTGCGGCGTAGGCATCGGCAAGGCCGATCATGCCGCTAACCATCGGAGCCAGCGCGAGGTTGAAGTCCTGATTGCCTACAGTGCTATGAGTCATCGGCCGAAATCGCAGCGTTTGGGCGCTGAGCCGAGTGGGATGGTATTCCGTACCCTGTACAACGCCGGTCGCCCGCTCCCTTCTCTGATTAGCCTTTACGTCTCGGCGCCTAATCATCCTTACATTGGGCCTTTCGGGCAAACGGGCCGCCCGGCCGCGATCGCTCAGGTCCGCTTTTACGCCGGCCGAAGCTCCGGGGCCAGGCCCGGGACCGGCCCGGGCCAGAGCAGGTGCCGGTGGTCGGCGGGGTATTCGTTGTGGCAGACCACCCCAGCAGCAAGCCAGGGTCGCCCAACCGGCCCGGACGGGAGATGCCCTCGACGTGCACCCAGGGCCACATCCCCGACCGGAGGTCTTCGTAGTCCTGGTGCTCCTTGAGCCAGCCCGTGAACCGCCAGCAGGTTCGGCCGTAGTCGAGGCTGGTGACGGCGCCGACCCGGTCCCGTCGCCTCTGAACGTCCCGGAAGAGGAACAACTGGCGGTCGTGGCGTAGCTCGGGTGGCCCGGCGAACGTGCCAGAGACATACCCGCCACGGCTCGTCCCTCGGTCACGGTCCAGAGTTCTGAGCCTAGTGAAGTTTCTTCAGGTTCCTCTCAAGGATCGCATCGACGACCGCCGGGGCTTTGGCCAGGAGCCAGGCGTCAAACTGCCTCCTCCCATCGGGATCAACCTCGAACGGCGGCTCACCATCGAGCGACTCGTGGTGGTCGGCACCGAACAGGATGTTCTTGGGGATGCCATCGGGGAAACTGGTGCAGGTCCCCAGATGCAGGCTCACACGGCGGGCACAGGCGTGGCACAGACAGGCGACCCCGGGGTCGACCAGGGGCCAACCAGGGTGGGAGTTGTTGGTGCTCATCGGAAGGAGCCCAGTATGGCGCTCCCTGCGCTCCTAGACCACGTCTTCACGAAGTCCGAACGGCAACTTGGCCATGCTTCGAGCGATGTTTTTGAGCCTGCTCCCGAAGGCGGCGACGGAGGCGGAACCCAGTTTTTTCGGGTAGGCGTGGTAGGGCCATCGCCCGACCAGGAAAAACGGGCAGCACTCGCGGAGGCGATCTGCTCGGCGCCTACTGTCGAGCCGTGCCGACCGCAATCAGTATCGCAGCACTAGTTGTCTCAATCGTGTTGGCCTTCCTCGCCTTTCTAGCGTGGCAGGCATCTAACCGCTCAGCCACAGCTTCGGAGCGCTCTGCCGCCGCAGCCGAGAGCTCCGCCACCGCAGCCGACCGCTCAGCCACTGCCGCAGAGGCCTCCGACCGACGGGAGAGGGAACCGATGGTGGCGATATGGCTCGACGGTGCGGTATCGGCGCCGGCCGACCGCGTCATCTATTGCGTCAGGAACGACGGTCCCCAAGATCTCGCCTCGGTTTTGATCTACCGCCCCAGACCATCTGGCGGGGTGACCTACCGCCTCGCTGTGACGGGCGACCCTGCTGGCTGGGCGGACGACGAGATCGACGTGGGTCCGCTGGCTGTAACAGGAGAGGCCAAGTTCACATTTTGCTGTGGCGCCGCAGTGGAACTCCCCGAGTTTCGCGTGCGGATCGAGTGCAAGTCCGGTCCAGATGCTTGGACGTTGTCCCGCGTCCTGGCTCCGCCACGAGGCGAGCCCCTGAGCGCGGAGGAACGTGAACGTCGGAAGGAGATCCTGTCCTCGGCCCTGGTCGAGATCGAGCGCAACCTGAGGACGGTCGAGGGCCCGAGCTGGGACACCATCCAGATGTCGGACCAGGCGCTGTCGACGGCGCACCGACTGCTTCGTCAGCACGCACCCGATTGGATCGGGCCTCTTCGCGATGCCATTGATGGATTGGCTGAGTTCCGTGCCTGGAACGAGAACCGTGGTCCAACCACGGAAGAGGAGCGTCAGGGACGGCGCAATGATCTGGCCACCCGGTTGAGTAGCGCCTACACGGAAATCGAAAAGATGAGTGCTGCTCTCGAATTTTCCCAAGCGTCAGACCGAACCTGGAGGACTTAGCTCCGAACCAAATCCCCTACCCGGTGACCTAATACTGTGACATCGCGAAAGGCGACCAGTCGGTTTTCTGGCACTTTGGAGAACGCTGAGGCTCTCTCCGGCAGGCGCTCAACGTGGGTGACCACTCGGCACGAGGGTCAGATCCACGAGCGAACCAGAGGCGTCAGTGTTCGGAGGGCTGACCGTGTACCTGATTACCGGAAAGAACCTCTTGTCGGTGGTCTGCACCAGCAGGCGACGTAGCTGTGGGGCATTGCAAAGCTGATGCAGGAGGGTGGGTACTTGTTGTCGGTTGATTTGACGTGGAGCTCGTTCCAGTAGCGGAACCAAGAGGTCAGTTCCGTTGCCGCAAACGGCGATGCCATCGGTATTCACGCTGCCCTCATGGCCATGAGGGGCTGAGTGCATGCAGCTAGTGCGCCAGCACTTTCCCCAGTCGACACGCATTTGTGCTTGGACATCCTCTGGGTTCAGGTCAACCGAGCACGCCCACTTTCGGAGCGCATCTACCACATGGGTCGCCTGGTCATTGAGGTACCAGTCGGTGAACTCCTCAACGCACGACTCCCCGCAAAAGCGTACTGCGGACGAGGAAACGCCAAGGCGCTCTAGACGGTCCGCGACTACTTCTGGGCACCGGTCGACGATCACGACCTCGGTGTGCCGACCTCCCAGTGTCTCGGCCAGCATCCCCCCCACTACCTGGTCCTCCGGGGGGACCGAGTACCCGATCACGATCAGCCGCTGCGCGTTCGCCAACGACGATTCGGCCCGAGCCCATATCTCACGGATCACGAGGTTCGAAAGAAAGGAAGACTTTGTGGCCGTGGGCGGCACTACGAAGGGAACGCGCCCGGGCATAGCGTGTCGCCTTCTTCCTCGTCGTCGACAAAAGGCTCACCGAATACGCCAGGTGAGCGCCAGCGCTGCACGGTGACGCCGGTGGTGTCATCGGTGGCCCAGTACCACGACAAGGAGCCGTGCAACTTGAGGAGACGGAAGGTTTCCGCTACCTGGCGCGCCTCCGGGAGCATGATGGGCGGTCTGCCGACTGTCTCGTAGATGGGTGACCAATCGACAGGCAACTCCTCTGAGAGAAGCGTGGCGGGCAGCGGTGGGAGGCGATCCAGGATGTCGTGGCTGGTTACATGTCGAGGGATACCGTCGCTTGAGTCCGTCAGACAGTGCCCGTCGACGGCGCACTCGACCACGTTGTCGTAGTTGAAGGTGACCACGGTGGAGCGCCTAGCGTGCAGCACACTCACCATATGGTCGGTCCAGGCCGGAGCATCGTCCAGAAGCGCCGCTCGCTGCCGCTCGACAAGCACGCGTGCAATTGCTCCGCTCATCCTCGCGAACAGTTGCCTGGCTCCCAGGTTCCCTTCGACCGAACGGTAGGGCTGGTCCTCGGCAATACGCGAGAGCCAGGATTCGAACCCGGTCCCTTCCGGTGGCCGTTCGCGGTCGGGGACGCCTGCGACATCAAACGCGAGCGGTCCGAGCTCAATTGTCAGAGGAAACCGGTCCGATACAGCTTTCGAGAACCCGGCGCCAAGCAGGACGACCTCCCGGCAGGCGCCTTTTTCGTCGCCGTCATTACATTCAGCCACAGTGACCGATGCTAAGGCCACTCTCTCCGCTTTTCACGTACACAGCCAGGTCTGACAGTTGATTGGGGGCCCACTGAGCCAGGACTCACACCTCCGGGGCGCTACGGCCCTAAGGTTCGGCAACGTGGACGTGACGATGAGACGACAGGTGGACCACGTCCAGGGGACGATTGCCGACCACTTCTGCGACCTCATAAGAGCCCACGATGAGTGAACCCATCTCGTGGGGAGGGTTGCGCGAGGCCCTGAAGGTGCCCACTCTTGGTTCGAGGTCACGGAGCCGTCTCGGGACTTGGATCGTTGACGAGCTGGAGCGGCAGCTCGGCCGTGACTGGCCAACACGTGCTGAGCGTGCGGGAGCTGTGGGCGGGATGCTGGAAATTCAGTACTCGAACCCGGCGTTCTTCCGCCTGTTGACGCTGGCTCTCCGACTCGCTACGGCCGGCTCGCTCCCTGGCCGACGCGCTGTGATCAACTCGCTTCGGCGAGACTTCTCTGCCGGCTCGCGATTGCGACGCGTCGCTGCAGCTCGAGGTCGCGGTGCTCGCGCAGGCGACCGGCTGGCAGGCGAGCTGTGAGGAGCGCCTTGGCTCGGACGCGCCCCCCCTCGACACCGTGCTGCGTGGCCCGAGGGGGACGATCCCCGTCGAAGCGAAAGTCGTGCTGGTGAGCGAGTCCAACCGCGCCATCGACCGAGAGCACAACCGGTTCAACGACCTCTTCATGCAGCTCCTATGTCAATACGACGTCATGGTCGGTGGAAATTTCCCTGGTATCCCAACTGAGGTAGGGAGATCGGCGATCGAGGCAGCCGTGGTCGGAGTCGCACGTGAGGTCGTGGGGAACCGCAACTCCCAGGTGGTGACGGTCGGAGGCGTCGACCTCACCGTCACTTGGGCGGGCACCACACAGAACGGAACCATGTCGACTATGCCAGGCCCGCTCGGCAACGATGCCGAACGGCTCCCGAGCAAGATCACCCCGAAGGACCTCCAAGCGACAAGGTCCGGTGCCCGCTGGCTGCGCCTCGACATGATGAGTGGCTACTTCCAGTACAGCCCGTGGTGGGACTGGCCGTTCGCACGTCAGGTGGACGCGATAGTCGGCGACATCGTCGGCGCAGCCGAGCGCTCGGTCTTCGATGGCGTCGCCGTATCTTCCGGTCCAATCGGCGCGGAACGACCGAACCCGACCGCGTCGAGCACTCCCAGGGCGCCGTCGGGATACGCCAGCAGATCGATCCCATGTACAGCCGAATCTCGGTCGCGGTTCCTCTGACCGAGGTTGGGTTAGGAGAGGTTGCAGCCTGGGACTCGATGTATACGGCCGAAGCCGACTGGCTCGAAACCGTCCTGTTTGGCCTCGGCCTGCCATCACTTGCGGAGGTAATGGCCGGACCCTGCTGACCTCACCTATTCTTCTCAGTTTCTCGACGCGGGAGTGTTTGGCCTGCCGAGCGATGCTCCTAGGAATGTCAAGAGGTCATTTTTCGGTCTTTCTGATTAGGTCGCCGGCGGGGGTTGCGGCAAGACAGGGACGGGCCACAAGGGCAAGCTCTTAGTAGGCCAGCTGGCCCCCGTCGACGAGGTCGGTGGGAAATGTGTTGGTGGCGGGCCGGCAGATCGTTCTAAGGACAAGCCGTGAAGCTGTCAGCCGATTCTCGGGCCAGGCCCGCCGCCAGAGCGAGCGCCGAACTTAGACGGCGGCGGTCACGTAGGGGTAGACCTGGCGGGAGATGTAACGCTTGAGGACCCGGATGATCTCTTTCTTGGTGAGCCCTTCCTTGCTGCGCCGTTCGACGTAGTCGATGGTGCGCTGGTCGGAGCTCATGCGGGTGACGGCGATGTGCCACAAGGCGGCGTTGGCTTGGCGGTTGCCGCCCGGGTTGAGCCGGTGGCGGACGACCTTGCCCGATGACGCCTCGATGGGGCTGACCCCGCACAGCCGGGCCCAGGCCGGCTCTGAGCGCAGCCGGCCCGGGTTGTCCCCGGCGGCGACCAACAAGGCGGCGGCGCTGTCCTTGCCCACCCCGTACAGGCCGAGCAGCCCGGGGGCGGTCTCGGCCAGGAAGCGGGCCAGGAGCTGGTCCAGTTCTTTGCGTTCGGCGTCGAGCTCGAGGACCCTGCGGCCGAGGCACGCAGCGCCGTCTTGGTGGCGTAGGTGACCGGGTCGCCGTCGGGGTTGGGCCGCATGGCGGCCACCTTCTTGGCGATCATCCGAGCCGAAAGCCCTTGCAAGACTGGCGGATCTCCTCGGGGGCGGTGAACCCGAGGTGGCGGATCTGGTTCAAGGTCTTGATCTTGGTGTCCCGGGCCGAGCGTTTGGCCACCACCAACGCCCGGATGGCCTCCACGTTGCCGTCTTTGGTCTTGGCCGCCCCCAGCTGACGCTGGCCCTGGGCGGCGCGGGCGGCTTCGATGGCGTCGACGGTGTCGGTCTTGCCCTTGCGCCGGCGCTCTTGGCGGTTGGGGCGGTCCACCTCGACCACCTCCGCTCCCTCGGCGCGCAGGTGCCGGGCCAGGCTGGCCCCGTACGAGCCGGTGCCTTCCACCCCGACCCGGGCCACCGGCCCGAACCCGGCCATCCATTTCAGCAGCTGCTCGTTGCCCTTCACGGTTGCGGGAACGACTCGACCCCCAGCAGGCCACCGATCTGGTCCAGCACCGCGGCCACGTTCACGTCTAGATGGGTGTCGACGCCACCGGTAACAGGGCGCGAAGTACCTACGATTGTCACGGCCATCCCTTCCTTTCACGTTTGGTTCGGGATGGCACCGCCGCCACCGTGCGGCAGGGTGGATCGTCCTGTTACAGCAGGGCGATCCGCCGCACACTAACGACGGCACCACCACCTAGGACCTGGGCGACGAACTGCTCTCCACAAGACAGGCTGACCGTCAGCCAGTTATCAAAGCCAGACCTAGGCAAAGCTGACCGTAACCCCCAACGGCCTACAAATGGTGGATACACCAACCAGCTCTACACTACATCCTCCCTGCCGATTCTCCCCCGGTCGAATGCTTCCCGACCCGGCGCCACCAAACCACGGGCGCTATCGCTTTGCATCGCTCACGTCTTGGTTACCGACCGCCACCCACTCCTACTTTGTCCGGCTTTGCCGCTCCGTCTTGTAGTCAAAGTGAGCAGACACTTCTCTCACGAACCGACACTTGTGATACTTCCACTCCGAGCGAGCGTCGAGGACTCCTACGAACAGCTCCCCAGTGAAAGCAGGTCCTATGCCTTCGAACACCAGGACGAGGATCAGGTCGAAAGTCTGCCTTACGACCTCGTTGAAGACACGAAGCGTCGCTGCGCTCTCGAACCCGATGAACTCGCCTCGCTCAACCAGCTTGACCCTCTCGTCCAGTTGCTGTTTGGAGATATGGATGTAACCACTGAGCTTGCCAAAGGCGCTCTTCACTGAATTCTTGAAGTGGTCGCGGTCGTCGAGCATCCGTAAGGCGAGCAGGTCCACTACATCCACCGACGATCGTGGGACTCGGCTGTTGTCCCCGGCCATGCTGATTCGCTCGAATAAAGGAGTGGCCCCAGGGAGGCTCTCATCTACATACACCGCCTTCACTGCGCACTCGACCATGTACCGAAGCTCGCGGCGGCCTGTGTTGAAGATGCCGTCACGGCCGAGGGAATAGATAGCGATTGCGGACTGTAGTAGGTCGTCTATCGAGGCCTGGATGAGCCATTTCCCGTTATCGGGATATCGGGTGAAGTAGAAGGATGCGGTCCGGACCGCCCATACGAAGTCCTGTACGAGGTTGGCTGTGTGGCGCGTCGCCGCTTGGAAGTCGGGGCCCGTACGATCTAGTTCGTGCTCGGCCATTTTCACCGCTAAAGCGTCGGCCGCCTCCGCCAGCGGGTCGCTTGAGTTCTCAGTGGGCGAGACTGTTGCGGCCAGGTCGTCATCGGGTAATGGCATAGCTCAGTTCTATCTGGCCCATCGTTCGTCAGCGGTCATCCGTCGCGATCTTGGCCCAACCGCTCCTGCGCTCGTCTCACGTTTCAGCACCGGACGGATGAGAAGAAGGGACCCGCCTTCGCTCGACGGGTACCCATTGGGGTATGGGAGTATGAAGCCACTGCAGACGCAGGTCGCCGAGCCGGAGGGGTTTCTGCGGCCACCCACCTCAAGCCATGGACGACCCGAAAGAGCCCCTCGGTTGCCGCCGCACCGGGCGAGAGGTCACGCAGAGACGTCGCTCGGTACCCACCTCGGTTCTGTGACCAGTGTGCCGCTACCCGGTCCGGGCGGGTCAGTGCCTTCGATCTCGGCGATGCGCGCCCGGACGAGGAACGAGCCCCTTTCGAAAGCACCCGCGCCAGCGCGATGCGTAGCCCGCGGGTTGGCCGCCCAGTCGGCTAGCTGGGCGAGTGGCGCCCACTCTTGGGTGACACGTCGTTTCACGCGGGCTGGCGACTCCGGGCCTGCCACCGCTCGCTTCCTCTCGACGTCAAGGAGGACTCAACGTCGGATCAGTGACCGAGCAGGGCCTCGACGATGTCGAGGACCTCGGCCATCGGGGTGTCGGCCGCCGGCAATGCGGAGAGCAGCTCGAACGGGCGGAACGAGTGGGCCAGGTAGCGCACCAGCCCCTAGGCCCGGTGGGCACGCAGCCGGGTCGTCGAACGTACACGGGTCGGGGAGCGCGAACACGGGGTCGATGACGGCGTAGTCGGCGAGCGCGTTCGCGGGCGGCGGCGGCGATGTGCTTGTGGCGACTGTTCGGGTACGTGCGGGCGCTGGTACGGCTTGGATCGATCGCGGGCCAGAGGCGGAGACGCGCCGGCTGAAAGGTGATGCGGGCATCGAACCCCTCGGGGAGCGCCTCAGGGATCGTCGGACGCCCCGCCGTGTACGTGGCCACGACGACGGTCGCCAGCACCGACGGGTCGGCTGCGAGGCCGGGAAGTGCGACGGTGATGTCATGCTCTTGCCCCGGTGCCGGCACACACATGACGACCTTGAGGCCGCGAGAGGCAGCCAACCGCTGGAGGCTTGCTGCGAACTGCCGGCGACGTTCGGCGGAGTCGCCCTGGCCGACGAGGTCGATCGTGGCGGGGGTGCCGCTGTTGCGCGCCTCCAGCTCGAACTCCACCGGCTCGTAGGGCCCGTGCTCGAACCCGATCATCCACCAGTGAGCCGGCGAAAGAGCATCGACAATGCCGAATAGTGTGCGCATTGCACCGAGCCCGTAGGCAGGCGGGATGTGGACCAGAGCCCCTCGCCGCAGGGGCGCGAAGAGGTCGACGGCCCTGATCCGGGTCCACAGGAAATTGCCGTCGTCCGCCTCGGCCCTGCGGGCGGCCTTGACCGCGCCCCAGTCCGCCGCCGTGCGACCATGTGCGTCGGTCGCGGCCGGGTCGGCCCCTGCCGCCAGCAGCCGACGCACGAGATCGTGCCGCTGTCGGTGCACAGCTACGTGGAGGGCCGTGGACCCCCCGTCGAAAGCCCCGTAGTCAACAGGGGCACCGTGGTCGAGAAGGTAGTCAACGACATCGGTGGCGCCGATGTTGACCGCCGTCACCAGAGCGCTTTCCTGGTCGATGCATGGGCAGAGGTCAGCGACGGGTGCGCCGGCCTCGACCAGCTGGCGCACCAACCGGACGTCGCCGGTGCCGGCGGCTCGGATCAGCGCGGTCCCCCGCTCCGAAAACCCGAGCCCTGCCTCGAAGCCCTCGACTGGCGACCAGTCCTCGGTGACGGTGGCCAGCGACGGGTTGCGGGCCAGGAGGCGGGCCAGCCCGTCGACGTCGTGGGCGCGGATGGCTTGGAACACCAGGATCGTGTCCCGGAACGCTTCGGTACTCGAGGGGCGGGCGGCGGCAAAGGCGTCGGCGACCATGGGGAGCAGCTCCTTCAATCGAGCGCGGGCAGACCATGCCCGCTTTTTGGCAGCGGAGACCGTAATGCCGAGGAAGCCGGCGACCTCCACGTAGGACATCCCGGCCAGGTAATGCAGGGCCACGACACAACGTTCACCCTCGGGCAGGCGCTCTACCGCGGCCCGGACGGTGGCCGCCTCGACAGCGGCGAGCACAACCTCCTCGGCCCCGGCGGCCCGGTCCACCAGAACACCGGGCCCGACCTCGCCCGCACCGGGGTCGAGCGGCACCATAGCGAACCGGCGGCGGCGGGCTCGGCGACTAGTCGCAGTGCGGACAAGCCGCAAGAGCCAGGCCGGGAACGCGGCCGGGTCCTCGAGGCCACCGATGTGACGGAAGGCCAGCACGAACGCTTCCTGGGCGATGTCGGGGGCCACGTCCAGATCGCCGCACAGGCCGACGGCGGAGGCCACCGCGATGTCCTCGAAGCGGTCGATGAGCGCCGGCCAGGCATTAGCATCGCCGCGTTGGGCGGCCCGGACTAGCGACACCCAACGCTCCCGGTCCTCGACCAGCGTCATCACTAGAGAGGAGCCTGCCCCGGCCGGTCCGGTTACCGCACGGCTTTCGGCGAGTAACGCGAGCCCAGGCGTTCATCGAGGGGCAACAGCGCTCGAGATCTGGAGTTATACGCCTCCATCTCGGACAAGGTCCGCTCCTGGCCCGAGGCGTTCCCTCGCGCGTGGATAATCGGGACTAGTGACGTACCGGCTTCAGTCGCGCAGCCGAGTAAGTGGCGTGTAACTGAGGCGTTGGGCCGCACCGTTTAGAGCGGGCCGAATAGCTCGGCTCCGAATATCGAGTCGGCCGACCATCCGGCCCAAACGCAGCTACCCACTGCGAGTGAAAGAGCCATTCGGGTATCGAGCAGGCTCGGCTTCTTATCGAACCCGGGCACGTCGGGCAACTTAAGCATGTAAGGAATAGCGCTGGCGAGGCCCGGATGCATTTGGGATGTCAAAAGGCGATAGTGCCAGTAGACCGTCTCACCCGTATCGAGTTTCTCGCACACTTTCTCGACTTTCCGGACCCACGCCATTTCGGGAGGAACATCGACCTCGTTGTCGATCTCCGTAAGCAGGGAATGAAAGACCTCGGGAGCGTCCGGCAGACCCTTAAGCATGAGCATCCAGATGAACACGGACCGACCTTCGAGCGCTTCGAATATCGCCTGGTAATCACGTGTATCCGCCATTAGTGACGGGTAGATCGCGTGCTCGAAGGCAACCCGGGCGTTGGCGATGCCGGCGTCGGTCAAGCCCTGTCTTATCAAGACGCCGACTGCACGCGCCTGGCGGTAGACGATGGCTAGCCACGAAGATGCCACGAAGGAGAGCTGCTGGTCGTCAATCGGCGGCAGCGTCACCCGGCCGAAATGGTGCCAGAGCTCATCCAGCAACGATAAGAGTTCCTCTTCTTCCCCTTTTGACATAGTCGCGACTGGCGTCCCGAGATCCTTCAGCTCGGAAAGAATCGTCATAGCATCTTCCGATGAAGCAAGTGACCGGAGCCGGCCGACTAAGTCTTCAACATCGCCCCATTCGTTTGCTGGCTCTGGGCTGTCGTCGTATGTTGACATCAAACCCAGTCTACGGACAGCGCGTTCTGAACCCTGTTTGAGTTTTCCGAAGCCACGTTTACCATCGGAGCCGGCCTTACCTCAGCCTCCGGTCGACGCGCTTTTGAGGACCGACCCAAAGGCCTAAGGACCCGGCAATACAAGGGAGGAGCCGTAGTAGATGGCATTGACATGGGTAGGGTCTTTTGGCCGCTACATAAATGGTCGGTCTGCGCTGAGCCGGTTCAAGTCATTAGAAAGCCCACGGGTTGGCGCCATCGCCCGCAACCGTCGTCCTCGCCATCGCCCGCACCTGATCTCCCGGCCACGGACGTGCTCGGTGCAAGGTGCAACGGTTATCCCAGATGACAATGTCGCCCTCGGCCCAGTCGTGGCAATAGACGAAGCGCGTGCTGGTGCCGTGCTCAAGGAGGCGGCGCAGTAGGGCGCCGGCCTCGGTCTCGTCCATCCCGACAATCGATCGGATATGCCGCCCGATAAGGAGAGGGGCGCCCTGTCTCCGGATGCCGGAGGACGAGGGGCCTTGTCACCGGCGGGAGCTGCCCTGCAGCGTCGGGGCGCGCCCGAAGCCCGCTGCGACCACGCGTAGTCGTGCACCGCGCAAAGCCCCTGGACGAGATGTAGGTCTTCTGGGGCCAGGGCGTCGTAGGCGGCTCGCATGTCGGCGAACTCGGTCTGGCCACCTTCACGAGGGACGATATGGGCTGCCAGGAAGGCAAATTTGGACAGGACCGGCTTGAACGTGGAATCGGCGTGCCATAGTTGGTTGCCGGCGGCGAGCTGAGCGCGCCCTTGGATACGAACGGCCGCCTCGCCCGCTCGGGCGCGGTTCGTCAGCCACGCCAGTTCCCGCCCCGATGCGTCCATTCCCCCCTCGGCTGTCACGAGGCGCTCCAACCGGCCGAACCGGCTGGTGAACGCGATCTGCTCCTCTTTGCCAAGATGTTGACCCTGAAGAACTACGAGGGCGTGCTGCCGGAGGGCTTTGCGCAACGTGAGAAAGCCGTCGTCGCTGAGGTCGGCCGCTCGAAGGCCGCGGATCCGGGCGCCCCAGCCGCAGCTCAGGACCTTGACTTCCACGCAGAAACGCTACCGTCGACAGGCTGGCTCGGCTGCCCCTCAGACAACCGGCGGAGGGTTGTCTTGCTCAGCAATACCCTTCGGGGCAGAGGTCACCGCCTCCGCCTCTGGAAACACTTAGCGAACGATCCAGGTGCCACCGCCAGAAGGCTTCACGCCGACTCATCGCGCTTGACAACCGCGTGATCGGCCCCAGAATCAGAGCGATGGCGGTTGACCGTTCTGTTGGGGAGGCAGAATGTTGGCGTCCAAGCGGACGATATCTGTGCCAATTAGGCCTGTCGTACAAGCAAAGTCGACTGGTAACTCCGCCGCGATATCCGTCGATACGAGCGGCTTTTCCAATCAGCATGTTGCCGTGACGGCTTGCTGCTACGAGTGGGCTACTTGTCAACCAAACCGCCCCAAGTCCGCTACCTCGTCGTCCGCTGGGATCATCCCTTCCCGGCGAACCCGCGTCGCATGGCAGTCTGGTCGCGATGAACGACTGCTTCGCGTGCCAGCTCACCGAGGCCCGTCGCCCGCTGCCGGGCGGTCTGATCCATGCTGCAGCGGGCTGGCGACTGACTGCCCAGCAGCTCCTCAAGGAGGACCGCGGCCAGAGGAAGGCCCGTCGGATAGGAATCGACATCGACTATGACCTCCAGATCAGGCCACATATCAACCAAGTACCGGCTTACGCCCTCCAGGAGTTGACGGGCGTATCGAAGGCGCACTGCAACAAGATCAGACGTGGCGTGAGCCGGTCCCAGCCGTCTCACTGGCCGGCCCTCCTCGAGCTCGTCCAGGCGGCGTTACCGCAGAACGGCAAAATAGGCAAAGCCGGAAAAGACGGGAAGTCATCCGGATCACAACCTCCGAAAGTCAACGCATCAACTGAGCAATTGGCGCCTCCTACGAGCGGAAAGCAAGATCAATGAAGAAGCGACGGAAGCCGGAGCTGCGCCTGAGGGCATCGTCTTGCAGCCGGGGGACCCGACGCCAACAAGCTGAGACGACCGAAGGCATTGCACCTGAGGAGTTGATGACGACGACGGACGCCTTGCACGGCACGAGCCTCCCCTACCAGGAGGGCAAGGCCATCCACCGTTTGCCGCTGATCGTCCTGGGCGTCGTCCCAGTGCTCATTCACCGTGCACCAAGGGCCGCGAAGATCTACCCCTAGTCGGAAAGGAGACAGTGAATGGCTGGAGTCGTTGACATGGCGCGCCACATGAGATGTCTCGCCGCCGCTCTGCTCATCGGCGCCGCGCTCATCGGGGCGGCGCTCATCGGGGCCGCGCCACGGGCGCCAGCCCCATTCCGGCGCTGTTCCAGACGCCGTTTTACTGCGGTGTTACGTCAGCTGGCTTAGCAGTGAACTTGCCCAAGTATTGGACTCACTGCTCAACCGCCGTTGAGCCGAAAGAGTGGCAGGCGTACGGCGACGGCTCGGCATGGTTGGCCAACCTGCGGTGGACAAACTGGGGCAGCTATCAGCCTGAGGGCACCGGGACTCTTTACCTTCGGGCTATCGACTACCCCGACCCCGGGTTACCTCAGACCGACCGCACCACCGAGTATGGGCAGGGCTACTACCGTCTCCCCGTTGACGTCACCCTGGACTACCCGGTGACCTTTCAGGGCCATTACGTCTATGCCGTAGTGCGCACGGACCTCAGACTGCCGGATCCCTGCAACGCGTCTTGCTTCGGGGCTCACCTGAAAGGGACAAGCGTGGCGACTCAGACGTTCATCGACCTATGAGCGAAAAACACGGTGAGCAGCGGCATTGGAGGTTGACTCCTTCAGTCAAGGGCTCCTCGGACGATACGAACGGGCGCTGCGCCCGCAAGAACGCTGCTCTTGTGGGCCCAGGGTCTGCAGCGGGCCTCGACGGCTCTCTAAGCGAACCGCAGACGAGGCCTTGGGTTGGTCCTCGAGCTCCGCGGCACGGCCTGCAAAGGTGTCTACCACATGCCAGCCCCCCCCAGTCCCCCCTGGGGCTTAAACACCGCACCCTCGTGCCAGCCTGCTCCATCGTCCGGACCAACGCAGGTCGCTAGGGCGACCGCCCTGAGTGGTCCAAGTCGTTCTCCACGCTCTGGCCCCTGGAACCTCGGCACTACCTGACGGCGCGCGCAGCGCTGCGGCCTGTACCCTAGATGTCGACCGACAACTGCTCTTGTGTCTGGCCGCCTCTCGCCCTTCCCAGCTAAAGGCACGACTCGCCGGGACCCGGCGACGTACCCCGATTGACTCGAAATGATTATAAAACGGGCTGCCCTTTTTGTTATGTTAGCCGTCTCAGTTCTCGTCTCACCCTCCTACGCTGGCGCCGAACAGCTCCCCAAAGTCTGGGTGGGTGCGCCAACCCTCCGCCATGCTCCCGCGCGGTGGAGGTCCACGCAAAGTGGGTGTCACACAGTGTCGCGTGCTACGAAGTGCGGCCGGCGACCATCGCCCTAAGCGAGGACGGTAATGGATTCCTCTCCGACCTGCACTGGACGACCTGGACAGACACCGAAGCGATCGCCACCGGGCTGCGTTACCAGCGGTGCTGGGGTTACTACCCCCCGGGGCACCAGGACCCGCACTGCCCAGGCGGGACCCAGGTCAGGGAAGGCTATAACGTCCCCGTGAAGGTGTTCCTCAGCAAACCGGCACCGACCACTGACGGCCCACTGTTCTCATTGCTAACAGAGCCTGGTCAGGCTAGCCATTGGTGTGTCGACCCTGCAGGGGTGGCATGCAATGTGCCACCACCCACCACGGCGCTGCCTGCCCCGAACCTCGCGGGGGCCTGGTGGTACGTGGGGCATTCCGCCGGTGGCCGAGCAGTAGATGTGGTGCGACTTGACCTGATCGACTTCCCAGCCGGAAGCCTTCACGGCACGTGGACCGAAGGGGCCGCGCCTGGTTACGACAGTTTCGGCCTTAACGCAACCGAGTGTCTTGGGTGCGGGTGGTACTCCCGGTGTCGATTCGAACTCCTTTTCAGTGAGCGGGACAGGGACTCCCAGCTCTTTCACCATTCAGCTCAGCAACAATAGCGGAGAGGAACTTACGGGCGGGTTGGGTAGGCTGTCCAGTGGCGCAGCTCATTGGTATGGTTGCACCCCGTTCGGAGATGCAATGTTGCCTGAGGGCTATACCAGAGGCAACGCAGCCGACCTGTTCCTCATTAGCGGGGCCAACCTTTTTGTCTTTTATCGCCCCGCGGCCTATTCGGGAGACACTGTAGGGGTCGGGGCACGAGTCACTTGCTACTAGAAACCATGATGAGTCGCTTGCTATCGCAACGGAGCACCTGCGACCGCCCAAACAACCATCGGTCAGTACCACGATGAGGCATATCTTCGCCGGGCTGGCTCTCGTGCTCTTCAGCATCATGTATGTCGCCGCGCCCGTGCAACGTGCGCCCGCGCCTGAACACACTGTGACGACGCCCGGCGGCCAAGACCTCTACGAATTCGAGAGCCTGATCTACCACCAGTTCGGGCCGGTGGTTACACAGTGCCTTAGCGCGCAGGGCCACCCTGATCAATCCCCGCAGCCGGGGGTGTGCCAGCCTGACTGGTTCTACCGCGGGTACCGTTCGCCCGCGATCGATTACTCCCAGTTCATGTATGCGTTTACCGACTTCGGCCCTAGCACCTTCCACCTAATGCCATCGGGCTTTGGGTTCTCTGGGGGCACCTTCGGTAACTGGCCGTCTCCAGTGACCCTGAACGGACGCCTAGTAGCCTGCAATCACGCATCGACCTACTTTCTGGTCTCTTTCGGAGATGTGATGGGGGCGGGCAACTGGGATTGCCTCAATCCAGGCCCCGGCCCAGTCACCTATTTGTCGTTGGACCCTGGTGGCCACCACCGTGTGTCAACGGGCGGTCAGAACCTCTACGAGGCAGAGGCGCTAATCTTCCATAGCTTTGGCGGGGCACAAGCCTGGGGGCACTGTTACCACCTCGGCAGCGTCGACTTTGGGGCGAAGGCAACCTGCACATTTCCTGGAGGCCAATTGCCAGACGATGCGGCAGGTTGGAGTTTCGGCTACGCCTTTACAGACTTCGGGCCAGCACCTTCCATCTCATGCCGACCGGCTTTGAAGGCAATATGGGTGCCACCGGGTACGGGGAGGGTGGTGCGCCAACACTCATGCTGATCAATGGTCGGATCGTGGCTTGCAATACTCAGGCATCCGAGTTCCTTGTCAGCGAGCTCGGTGGCACCGGTGCAGGGACCCTGCAGCGTGAAGTGTGAGCCACCAGGACGGACTTGGTCGAATGCCTCCCGTAAGACAAGCGGTCACAGACACTCGATCAGTGACGCTTGTCGGCCATGAAGGTCGCGAGGCTCAAAGAAATGGAGCAACAGTTATGAAGCGCGCCCTTGTCATTGCGGGAACGATTACACTCGCTGCCCTCGTGCCGGTGTCAACAGCCAGCGCAGCGACCAGCCCAGGAGCCACCAGCTCACCAAAGGTGCAGGCAGCTTGGAACGATTGGCTCCACGCCTTGGCATTGCTTCATGGCATAGGGCCTGGACATCTGAGCACCGCATCCGCAATAGCCGCGCTGGCTCGCGCTCAGGCCGCTGAGGTGGCTGCATACAACAAGTTGATAGAAGCCATCAACCCGAAGCACGCGGTCAACCCGCCGAAGTCATTAAACGGGTCGACCGTCGTCTACACCCTGAGCGGCAACACCCCGGCCCAAACGACCATGTTCAAGGTGCCGGCCAACTGGGACCTGAATTGGTCTTACAACTGCGGCAGCCAGCAGGGCAATTTCATCGTGACGCTGGACGGCAACGACGCCCAGAACAACGGCACCAACATCCTGAACCTATTGTCCACGAGCGGTAAGAACATCTTCCGCTTCTACAACACCCCCGGCACGCACTACATCAGCGTGGACAGCACGTGCAACTGGTCTATCACGGTCACTGACTGATGGCGCAGCGGGAGGCACGACAACTGAAAGTGCACAGAGTAATTACGGCGGCGGTTCTGGGTCTGACGGCTTTAACGATGGCGGCACCGGCTGCTTCTGCCGCTCGCATCCCGGTCGTAGTGACCAACGTCGCCTTCTGTGCTGGACAATACGGGCAACCGGTCACGACGGACCGCGCTGCGTGCAACTTCGCCGTCGAACCGTCGTTCTGGACCTCCACCGGTGACGGTTCGTGGAGCATGACCAACGTCCAGTGGACTTCCTGGGGTGCTTATAGCGCCAAAGGCATCGCCACCATCTACGTCAACACTTGCGCCTGTGCCAAGAACGTACGGTTCCAGGCCAACGTAACCTTTTCGTTTCCGGTCGAGTGGGACGGCCACCTTGTTTACGCTGCTTACAGTGCCTTCCCCACAACACACAACGACGCTCTCTTCGACGAAGACATGAAGTATTCGGTCGGAAATGGGTTCGCGCTGTGAGCCGGCTAGCCAAGGTTGGCTCCATCGAAGTCGGCTGCCTTATTGGCCACAGAATTGCCAAGGCTCTCGTGAAGCGGCTGCTTGGGGCCATTGTTGTCGGCGTTTCGGTTATTGCGGGCTTGGCCACACCAGTGTATGCGTCGTCACCGCAGGTCGTCGTTTTCATTGACAGTGGGTGTTTCGCCGGGAACTGGTACGTCAAGCCGAGTGGGATACCCCTATCGTGCGCCACGGGCGAAGCAAACATCGGCGGGATCAAGTGGGGGTTGTGGGCGACCCAGGACGCGGTTGGCTCCGGCGTGTTCTACTTCCAGGGCCTCGACACGAAGGAGGACACCATCGTGCACGTTGACGTCGTGTTATTTGACCCACAGCCTGGCCCAGCCGGCATCCGTCATTTCTCGCAGTTGACCTGGTACGCCCCGCGGGCGAGCGCGTCGTGGGGGGCTGCTGGTGAAGAAGATGTTCGCCCCCCGGCCCATTGGGCACCGGAAAGCCTGGCTTGGGAAAAGGGGCCACCTTACCGACCCTCCAGCTGACTTTGTACGCAGTATGGCGGCTACCTCGCCTCAGTCCGCGAACCCCCGACGGCCAAGTCGTCACGATGGCTGACAACCATCTTCCTCGTGGCGTTTGCCGGCGCTCGGACCTGGGAACGAGGCCGCCGTCACCCCCCGGTCTGTACCAGCGACGCCTCGGGTCCCGCCTTCAGGGCGGGCACTCGCCCTCGGCCTCCGGTCCTCAAGGCCTCTCTCCGGCAGCCTGGGGCCTTTCTCCGGTCCTCCAGGCCTCTCTCCGGTACTGGGGGGACCTCTTTCCGGCCCCAGCCCCTCCCTCGGCCCCCGTCGGCCCCCAGGCCGTCTCCCTCCGGCCGCCCCCCGTCGTTGTCCCCATCCGGCGGCCATTCCCCTTCTCTCCCGACACTCAATTCACCGAGCCACTCGCTCAGTATCCGTGCTCGGCATCGGCTTTTCTGGCGTTCCCGAAGGAACGCGCCCCGACCACAAACGTGAGCCGGCCATGGATGGGCCGCTTTTAGTGGTCATATGCCTGCTACTAACATATAGTCGGTGCCATCCGCTTCGATATGGGACGATAGAGCGTCCATAATTCGAGGCATTTTCCGGCGTGACTTACATTCTCCCAACCGACGAGGGCACAGTTGTCCTACCCGACGGCCGAAATATCGGTTTTGCTCGGTGGGGTGAGGGCGGAAAGACGATCTTGTGCTTTCATGGCGGGGCAGGGTCGCGGTACCTGGCGGTGGGATGGGATTGCGCGGGTTCGGGCGGTGTGCGCGTCATTTGCCTGGAGCGACCCGGACTGGGGTTGTCGGACCCGAGCCCTTCACGGACGGTCTGCTCTTGGGCGACCGACGTGAGACACGTTGCTGAACGTCTCGGCCTCGAACGGTTTGCGGTCGTCGGCGTTTCCATCACCTCGCCAGAACGGCATGCAGGGTAAACCTGGCTGGCCGGTCAATCGGGTCTTGCTCAAAGTCCTCCCACGATGTTCAATACGGCCGTGAAAACGTTCGGCCGCTCGTCACAGAAGGGCCCGCCACAGCCGGTCACGGTTGACCAGGTTCGGCTCGACGCCCAAATCAGGCGGCTAGACCAACAAATCCCGGGACTCCTGACGGAGCATGAGGTACCAGGGTTAGCCATTGGCATCTGCGACCGGTCAGGGCCACGGTGGCTGGCCGCCTTCGGCTCGACCGCGGAAAAGGTTGGCCACCCGGTCACAACGGACACGCTGTTCAGCGTCCAGTCTATTTCGAAGCTGTACACGGCGACTGTGGTGATGCTGGCCGTCGAAGAAGGCCTCGTCGAACTGGACCGGCCGATCAACTCCTACCTACCCGCCTTCAAGGTGAACAGTGTCTTCGAGGACCACCCCGAGGCACGGGTCACGCTCCGCCACTTGCTCAGCCACACCGCGGGCTTCACCCACGAGGCACCCGAAGGCTCCAACTACCGGGTGGGCCGCCG
Organism: uncultured Acidimicrobiaceae bacterium; assembly: GCA_963750465.1. Classification (GTDB taxonomy): domain Bacteria; phylum Actinomycetota; class Acidimicrobiia; order Acidimicrobiales; family Palsa-688; genus Fen-671. Next base: position 106,286 of record CAVVRE010000018.1, on the reverse strand, counting down.
GTCTTTTACCGCCCACTGCCGGTCCATATCGGATACCTGGTTGCGCTTCCCGGTGGGCCACCACTTCGAGTACTCCAACCTCGGGGTCGACCTGGCCGGCTTCGTCCTCCAAGAGGTCACTGGCCGGCCTTTCCCCGAAGTTGCTCGGCAGTTGCTGTTCGAGCCGGCGGGGCTGCGACGCACGACCTTCGACCACCGCGTCGTGGCAGCGGAGCCCGACCGGGCCATCGGGCATCTACCGAAGGGTGCGCCCTACCCGGCGCTGCGGGTCCCCATGGTGGCCGCAGGCGGCCTCTACGCCAGTGTCACGAATGCGTGCCGGTTCCTTCAGCTCCACCTGGCTGGTGGTGCCCCCCTTGTTTCGGCCAGCCTGCTCGGCCAGATGTACCGGCCCCCGTCCGCCGCCCCCGGCCAGGAGCGCGGCTATGGCCTCGGCGTAGCCATAGTCGAGATGGGAGACCGGATCGCAATGGGTCACAGCGGGGGTGGCTTCGGTTTCCTCTCAGACGCCTACTGGTTGGCCGATGCCGGTGTTGGGGTTGTCGTCCTGACAAACTCAACGGGCCATCCCCTCCAGTTCGACCTGGCTCGCCAAACCCTCCTCGGCCTGGCCGATAGCCACCCGTTGAAGGGCCGACCCTTGTCAGTGCCAGAGCCCGAGACCGGTGCCGTTCCGGGGCCGCCCGCAACGCAAATAATCGGTACCTATATAAGGCGCAGCGGGACAGTCACGATTGAAGTGGAAGACGGCGACCTGGTACTGGTCCGGGACGACCATAAGGAACCGCTCCGATTACTGCGCCCTGATGAACTAGCGCTCAAAGAGCGCCCGATGGAGCGTTACCGCCTGCTTCCAGACGGCGACGGAGAGGAGCGTTACCTCCAAGAGGTCCGTTCCGGGCTCGTCTGGTACCGCAACAAAATGGGGGGACCGGGTTCAGCACGCACTCTTCGCCGGTGGTCTCGCTTCCAGGGCGAGTACCGCGTCCGAGCGTCGGGCAAGCCGGTCGGCGTTGCGCGCATCGAGGTCACAAATGGACATCTCACGCTCGACTGGTGCGGGTCCGGGCCACTATTCCTAAATGAAAAGGCTCCCGGGATCTTTCTCTCCTGCACAGGTGAGGCTTTGGACCTGGTCCGCGACCCCCCGACGTACGCGAATATCCCCCTCACCCGCCCACGCTGACGAATCGAAGCACGTCACACGCCGGTGGTAGCTGAGCCTGCGAGAGTCCAGGGTTCTCCGCCCGACTACGGGGATTCGGGGCTAGACCGAGACATTCACATGTCCCCATCACAGCAGTTACCAAAAACCTGGCTTTGCCAGGCTCATTTGAGACGCCGGCCTGTTAGGGCCGAAGGCCAGCCTGATTTTCCTACTGAGTGATGGCCCCAATTAGTCCGTGAGACATGGTTATTCAGGTCAATTGTCCTAAGGCCGAGGCTCTAGTTCCCGGCGATAGCGGACCTCCGTGACGAGGAACCCCCGGCGGTCGTCTTGCTTAGTGGTCCCGTCCGGTACCCAAACCCCGGCCTCGTAGAAGCGGCGTGCCCTCTCGTTGGTATCGAGGACCCAAAGCGTGGCTACCGTAAACCCGGCTTGGCGCAAACTGTCGAGCGCGGCGTCCATCAGTGCCTTGCCGATGCCCTGTCCCCAGCGATCGGCCAACAGGTAGATTGCCCAGACTTCCCCGTCACCATTTGCGTCCTCGTCTCTGGAAGGCCCGACGCTGGCAAACCCGACAACGGTACCCTCCTCTTCGGCCACGACTAGCTCTTCGCCGGGCGGAGTGCCCTCGCTCAGGTAGTGCTCCCAGTAATAACCTCGCTGGTGAGCGTCCAGCCCGTCGAGGAACGGCTGAGGGAGCAGGCCTCGGTACGCAGACTGCCACGTCCGTACGTGGACCAGGCCGATGCTCGCACCGTCGCGGGCTTCGGCTCGCCGGATGACCACCTCGTCGCTCAAGGCTTTGGTGCCAGCAGGTCGCGCAGGCGGGAGGCGTGGCCGGGTCGGCTTGCCCAAGAAGCGCTGAACGTTTTGTCTTCAAGGTTGCAGGTCACCCTCAAGCGGTGCGGAGTTTCCAGAAAGATAACGTCGATGCGAAGGACCGCCCGGGTCAGCCAGCCACCGCTGGCTGCCAGGGCCATCACATTCCCCCCAGTAATGGCGTGCTCGGTGACCGCCCAGCCGTCGCCGCTTATCGGCGCTTCGAGCTCGCCCCCGTCTTCGCACAGTGCCACGCTCCAACCCTCCTTGCCAGAACTGACTTTCACGGAGGTCAACGAAGGCTGCTCTTCGCAGGACCCTTCTCCCGGGAAGAAGGTCGCCTCCGCCCAGGCTTCGCCCATGAGAGGCGAGCCTTCGGCGCGTGTGGCTGGCAGTGACAGGCCCTCCAGGCGCGCTCGCAAACGCTCGTCTCCTCCGGTGTCTGAGAGGGTCCCTGATTTGAACGCGGGTAGCAGCTTGTCCCAGACCAGGGTCAAAACGGTCTGCATATCGGGACGGCCCGCGCTACTGGTCTGGGCCGTCATGGCGACGACGGCGTCCTCATCGGGGAGGACCAGGCAGTATTGGCCGTAGGCCCCGTCACCGCGATAGCCGTGCTGTGACATCCGGAACTGGTACCCGTACCAGGCCCCGTCTGGGCCGTCCAGGCCCGTTCGCGCCTGGGCCCGGATCGCTTCGCTCACCCAGGACAGGGGCAGCAGCTGTTGGCCCTCCCATTCGCCGCCCTGCAGGTATAGCTGGCCCAAGCGGGCGACGGTGTCGGTGGTGGCATAAAGGCCGCTATAACCGATGTCGCGCCCCGTCGTGTCCTGGAGCCATCTCAGTTTGCCTGTCCCCAGTTTGTCGAAAAGGCGTTTTTGTAAGTACTGGGCCAGAGTTTCGCCTGTGACCCGCTGGACGATGGCCGCGAGGGTATAAGTCGCCGGCTGGTTATAACAAAAAATGCTCCCCGGCTCGTGTTCAGGGGTCACGAGCAAGAAGTTGAGCACAGGGTCCTCGAGGCCGCCGGTGAACACCTGGGCCGCAGTGTCTTCGGTGTGCCCGGTGCACATCGAGGCAAGGTGGCGGACGAGCATGGGCTCGGCCCGGCAACCTCTGAGCTTGGGTCGCAGTTCGGGGAAGTAGTCGATTACGGGGTCTTCAAGGCGCAACCGGCCGTCTGCCACCGCCAGCCCCGCTGCCGTAGCCGTGAAGATCTTGCTCAACGAGTACAGAAGCTGAGGCCGTTCGGCCGAGTACGGCCACCACCAGCCGGCCACCACCACGCAGCCATGCCTGAGCACAATCAGGCTGTGAGGCTCGACTTCGGGAGCCTCCTCCAAAGCGTCGAGGAACTCTTGGACCCCCTCGGCGAGCACCCCTTGGGTGGCCGGGCTGCTAACTGGGAGCGAACTCACCCTCGCCTATGTGCCGTTCACCCGGCGCGGCTGGCCCGGCTGTAGCACGCCCAACTCACCCAGGGCCACTGTCGCTTCGTCGACGCCGTTCACTTTCCGGGCCTGGAAGCCCATACATAGGGCTTGGTCGACATTGCTGGCGCCGTCGTCAAGGAACACGATGTGCTCATTAGCGCAGGCGGCGACCGGTGAGACGCGCTCGAAGACCTCCCGGTCCGGCTTCAGCAACCCCATCTCGTGGGAGAGGAAGACGATATCGAATAGCTCGTCGAGGCCCCAATGACCCCTGAGGTGTTCCCAGTGGACAACGTTGGTGTTGCTCAAGCAACCCACCCGTACCTGGTCCCGCACGGTGTTGACCAGCTCGACGGCCCCGTCGAACGGGCCCTCAGGCCACGAGCGGAACCGTTCGAGGAACTGCTCCGGGCTGATCGCTAAGGCCAGGTCGGACACGACGCCTACGGCGAAGTCTTCCGGTTGGCACTGGCCACGCTGGATGCTTCTCACCCACGGGCAGGCCAGCCAGCGGGCCCATAACTCCTCCTCGGAGCCAGCGCTGCTAGCTAGCCCCTGCATGGCGCTGAGGCCCCCGAGCCGGACCAGTACGCCTCCCAGATCGAAAAGAACAAGCTCGACCTGACCGTTGCCCCTGGTCATTCATGCGAGGCTATCCGGTCGAAAACGCGCCGGGGGGACAGGTTCTGCGAAGCAGTCGGCGCAGCTTGTCGGACGTCGCGCTCTCGGCCCGATTAGAGCCGCCACTGTCGAGCGTCGAGCAGGTCAAGAGCGCAGTGTCCTCTACCCAAACGGGGGCGCCACTGACGAGGGGGCTGTCCGCATCGGCTGCCCTGCCGGCCAAACTGCGTTTCTGGCTACATACGAGGGGTCTGGAGGTGATCACAATGGCCAACCGCAAGTTCCCGATGGCTTCTCAACATCATTGCGACTACCCAAAGAGTATTCATAGGGGTACGGAGCGCACCATGTCCGACCTGCCCTTTCGCCGACAGCGCTGTGAATTGGAGAACGATTTCACCGGGCAAGCGAGTTCAAGTGCCACCGCAGGAACCGGTTGATCGTGCCCTCTTGGAGGGAGCGAGGAGCGTCAACGGGCAGTGCGAAGGTATCCCTCACTCTCCTTGCCAAGTCCCGGTGGGCCCACGGGTACAGCTGGTACTTCATGATCAACGCGAATCCGCCGACCTGAATGACCTCGTTGATCCAGGTTTTCGGCAGCATCCTAACTGCGAAGAGAGGTCGGAGGCCAAGGTGCTGGCACATTTCGATCTTGATGAGCAGCTCGTTGTGGTCCATGTACCCAAGCGTGTTCTTGACCTCGACGCCGTATCCGATGCCGTCCCTAACAAACACGAAGTCCAAGTCGTGCTCCGTCCGATTCCACTCCTTTGACCCATAGGAGCGCGTCTCTCGCCCCAACATCAGGAACTGCTGACGAGCCAGTCCCTCAAGTACGAGCAGTTCTCCCTGTAGACCCAGGGCTCCCCCGATGTTTGGGTCCGCATACTCATTGAGGAGACTTACAACTCTGGCCGCGTCCCGCCGGTAGTACCGGTAACTGTGGTGCCAGAACAACGTGACGCTCCCTCCGTGGGCGAGCGCTCGACTTTCGCTTCGAATTGTCCCCTCTGCAAGGAGCCTCTTGAGCGCCCGCTTCGTGATCCAGTGGAAAAACGGTCGCTCGTGCCAAATCTCGACCTGACGTGAGAAAAAGACCTCCTGGCGGCGTTCGTCGAACAACTCGTTGAGCGCCTCAACAGCGTCGCGCTCGTAGGCTTCGGATTCGAGGTGCTCGCCCTCATCCGCTTCTGGGCCGAAGACACCCTCGACTCCGAGTTTGGTCGGATCGTCCGGGCTAATCCCGCCAGTCTGCCTTGCTTGCCGGTCGGCCGCCCCCTCGAATTACGTCCCAGCAACTGGGTATCGGGATGCCTCTGGAGTCTTGGGAGGGCCGGTCCTGGCGTCTAATCACCAATCCGAGTTGTGGGACACGTAGTGTCGACCCATGGCGGCTGCCATCGGTATCGCGGCGCTCTTGGTCTCAGTCGTCTCGGCCGTTTTTACCTTCCTGGCGTGGTCGTCATCAAATCGCTCAGCAGCGAACCGATCCTGTCAATATCGCTCGATCACCCGGTGCCGGCTCCGGCCGACCTGGTCATCTATCGCGTGAGGAACGATGGGCCACAGGATCTCACTTCTGTCGTTATCTACCGCCCCCAACCGCCGGACCGCATAACTTATCCTCTCGCCGTGACAGGGGACACGGCTGGCTGGGCGGCCAACGAGATCGCGTTGGGTCCGCTGGCCGTGACAAGAGAGGCCAAGTTCACTTTCTGCTGTGGCTCCGCTGTGGAACTCCCCGAGTTTCGGGTGCGGATCGAGTGCAAGTCCGGTCCGGATACGTGGACGTTGTCCCGGGTGTTGCCTCCGCCACGTGGCGAACCCATAAGCGCTGAGGAACGCGGACATCGCGAGCAGATCCTGTCGTCAGCCCTTGTTGAGATCGAGCGGAACATAGAGGTGGTTCAAAGCCCGCACTGGTACAGCGTTTCTCTGTCCGACGAAGCACTCGACGATGCTCACGTTTTACTCCGTCGGCACGCGCCGGATTGGATCGGACCCATTCGCGATGCTCTTTTCGGTCTTACTGACTTTGCTGTGTGGGCGCAGCGGAGCCGTGGCCCTTATACTGGAGACGAGCTTGAGCACCGCCGCAATGAGTTGCTCGTTCGGCTGAGCAGCGCCCACACAGAGATCGAGAGGATGAGCGCAGCACTTGAATCTCCCCAAGGGTCAGGGCGAAGCTGGAGAAGTTAGAGCAATCAAACCCGTCGTAGGCTGAACAGGCGGGCCGCTGCCCTATTTGATCGGGCTTCGCAACTGGGATGCCCGTGCCGTCAATCTTGCAGAGCGGGATGTTCAGGCAGCCAAGCTGTGCACAGCGCCGCAGCCTTCGGTTGGCAGCGCAAGCCGTTTCAGCTCTCACCGTCTCGTAAAACGAGCGGTGTCGATGCGCTTGACGATCGACCCGCCGCGGGCTCCCTGGGCGGCGTTATGTCCGCCGCTTCGATATAGCCGCGCTTGCCTCTCGGAGCGCGGCCAAGCCCGGATGGTCGAGCATGGCCGCTGGGCCATACAGGTGGTACACGGCAGCGACCGCCAGAGGGCCAACGCCGGGACCAGTCCACAGGATTGGCGGCTTCCCGTTGAGGTCGATCTGGACGGCCTCTCGGCCGAGCGTCAAGTCGACGCGGCAGCCCACGATCTCGCCCCATCGCCACCAGCGCAGCAGACCGCGGTTGCAGCGTCCGGCGATCCGATGGTTGGTGACTAGCCAGTTGCCGACTGGTGGCAGGGGATGTAGGTCGCCTCTCTTCGGTGGCCCGGGCCAGCCCGGTACGAGAGCGTCCAAGGAGCAGTAGGCGGGAACCTGCACCCACGGCTTCTCGCCTTGCTCTAAGACCAGTCCGACGCTGTACGGGGTAACCGCCACGTCAGATTGTTGGTACAACTCAAGCGCCAGGTCCTTGCCCCTGCTGGTTGCCCAGGCCCGCGTGGACGCCTCCCAGCGGGCGACTTCCCGCCTTTGCTTCCTCGCGCTGTTCATAGCACCATCCCGCGTCTCGACAGGTAGCGAGAGAACGTCGGCGCCAGTATTGTCCTGCCGCTCATTGGCCCTGGCGAGTGATTGCCAGTGCCCGCGCTACTGCGGCCTGCGCACGCCGTTGGTGGCCCAGCTGCTCGATGGTTCTCACATCCTCGCGGCGGTCCACGACGGCCTTGCCGCCGGTCCCCCACCGGTCCCGGTAGGCGGCGACCACTCTCACCTCGCGTATCCACGCTGCCCGCGTCGCTGGGTCGGCAGGTGGGGCGCCCAAGCGGCGCACCCAAGCAACGTTGCGCTCGACAGCCTGTTCGGCGAGTGTCGTCGCCCGTCGCTCCATGGCCTCGTCCCGCTCTCGGAGTGCACGCGCCATGTCCTCGTCGGCCACCCCTTTCGCTCGAGGGACAAGGCCGACGATGAGATTCTGCGGCCGGCATTCGCTTGCTGCCAGCGGCCTCCACCCAGCGGTCCACACGGCCGTGCAGGACGCTGGCAATGTCCTGAGCATCCGCCAGCGACCGGGCGGCGACAAGGTGGGGCAACGTCGTCTCCACGTCTAGCCCGCGGGACTCGGCGTCGCGGAAGGTGGCCACGAGCGGCCCGTACGCGTCGCTCTCGCGCACCTCGGCCAGCTCCCGCGCCGATAAACCTGAGCGCTCCAGCAGGCTGTCCCAGCGCTCGGCCTGCGATGCCTTGGCCAGCGTCGTGTACTCGGCGTGGAGCTGCACCATGCCGTCGGCGGCCTCGTGAGACGTTCGGATCGTGTCGTGCGCCCCGAGGTCAGCGCCCTCACGCTGGAGCACCCCGGCCAGCACCTCCCGGGCCGTCTGGGGCCGGGTGACACCCTCGTGGCCAGTCTGTGGGTCAGGGTCGTAGTGGGTGTCCACGTAAATCCGGTTGCTCTCCCGGCCTCTCGTGGCGGCGACGTACAGCACCTCGCGCGTCGTGGTCGGCGAGACCAGAGCGTGCGCCGTGTCCACCGTCTGGCCCTGCACCCGATGAGCCGTGGACGCGTAGGCCAGCTCGACGTGCTCGGCCACGTAGTCAGCCGGGAGGACCACCTCGCCGTTCCCGCCGGCCCGCTCTAACCATCATGGAACCATCCTTGTGGGTGGCTGTGACCGTCCAGCGGTCGCCGTTCCTCACCCACCGTCTCCCGGTCGCCAGGAGCCGGTTGTTCTCGCGGGTAACCACCTCATCGCCGATTCCGGCGGTCGCGCCGCCAGCGACCTCTAGGCCGTGCGCGACCACCTCCCCGATTGCGATGCGGTGCGCCCGTGCCCGCCTGTTCAGCTCAGCCACCGTCGCCGAGTCGCTGGCGACCATCAGCGACGACTTGCCCGTCTCGACGTCCTCCCTCCAGGCGCAATAGACGCGGCTCGACCAGCTCGTCACGCGGCCCCTCACCGACCCGGCCATGAGCTAAGTAAGCGTCGATGGCATGCTCGTTGCCGACACGCAACTCCGCCGACGCCACCTTCTCCCAGCCCGCCTTGAACCTGCGAACGTCGGTCAGCTCGGGAGCAAGGTCGGCTCGGTCCCGGGCCAAGGAGCGGAACATGCCTCCAGCGTCGACGGAGGTGAGCTGGTAGGGGTCGCCTACCAGGAGTAGCTTCGCGCCGGCCTTGTTCGGCCGCCGCAGCGAGTTCGTCCAGAGCGAAGGTACCGGCCAGGCTGGCCTCGTCGACGATGACCAGCTGGTCGGCGCCGAACGACCACTGCTGGACTTGAGCTTCAAGTTTCTCCGCCCGCTCCCGAAGCCCAGAAGTCACACGGATGGGCTCAGGCCAGGAGGCCAGAAGGCGGCGGACACTATCCAGTTCGGCTCGACGAGCGGCCGTTTGACGGTGCTCATGGAGCCACTTCGCCGTGTTCTCCGTGCCGATCGCCAACTCGTCGGCCAGCACTTCGGCCGCGACGGCGGACGGCGCCAGACCGATCACCGAGCCCACCCCGTGCTCGGCTTCCCACGCCGCCTTGAGACCCGCCATCGTGGTCGACTTCCCGGTCCCGGCCGGGCCGACGAGCAGGTCCAGATGTCGCCCGCTGGTCGCGACCTTCTGGACGGCGAGAGCCTGGTCTGTGGACATCGCGTAGTCCCGTCCGGGCAAGTTCCGGTCCGCCACGGCGGCCACGGTGGCGATAGCGACAGCCGGCCCGCCGGCACGCCGTCCTGCTGCGAACAGCCGGGACTCTGCATCCAGCAGGGCGGCGGTCGTGTAGAGCCGGTGGTCGGCCGGGCGAAGCCGTCGACGTGCCGTCGGCCCGCTTGTAGCGCTCCGGGACATGATGCAGCTCCGACGCTGTCACCTTGGATTGCGGCTCTGAGCGCGATGTCTGCTGTGCGCTCAGCGACCGCCACCCGGTCGTGCGGCGAGGCGAAGCGGACGCCCTGGAGCTGGCGGTGGACCTCCGCCAGGACGTTCGACCGACTGAACGTCGAGTGGCGTTCCGCCACCTTCTGGCAGGCGACGGAGGCGGTGTCGGCCAGTATGTCGTCGGCCAGGTCGTCGGCGTGCAGCACCGGCAGGTCGTTCCGGTCCCGGAGGGTGGAGACCCAGGCGGTGATGTCGTCACCGACATACTCGACGGCCCGCGCCCGCCAATCGTCGGTCATTTCGGCCAGGCTCCGGTGCTGCTTGTCCTTGCGAGTAGCGAGGTTTGCCTCTTGATTGAGCCGCATCAGCTCTACCGGAGATGGCTCCCTCCCATGCTCGGTGACAAAACGTGCCACGAGCCCGTCGCGCCACTCCTCGATCATCTCCCTGCGTTGCGAGAACTCCCGCATCAGAGCCTCCGGAACGCCGGCCAATTCGGTCTTGACCATGCCGCCGCGAGTGCTCTGCTGATCCCAGCCGACCCCGAGCGCTTCGGTGAGCAAGTCCGACAGCACGCCCTCGTGCATCACACCCAGGGTGACGACGCTCTTGTACAAGCCGCGGGAGTCGAGGGTCCGCCACTGTCCGTCCGACTTCGACTTCGCCCGGTTCCAAACGACCAGGTGGTCGTGCAGCTGAGGATCCCCGGCACGCGTGTCGTAATGCGTGAAGGACGCCGCCACTACCCCCACGATGTCCTCTTGCACGACGCCGTTCGTGCCCGACCGGGAGTGGAACACATGCTCCTCGGCGTACGTCAGCACGTAGTCGATAGCCCTACGGTGGCACTCGAAGATGATCGCCTGGGTGCCCTGATCGGCCAATGCCCACACCGTGCTCACTGATTTCGACGGGCTGAAAGTGAGGTCAAAACCGGCGACGGCAGGTCGGCGCACGGTGCGCCAGCGCTCTTTCCTCGGCCTCGGTCGTCTGTCGCTTGGATGTCCGTCGCTTCGGCGGTGAGGTCGTCTGGACAGGCGCTCCCAAGCGCTTTCTCCAGGGATAACGGACTGCGTGTTCGCTGCCCGGCCGAGTGGCTCGCCCGTAACCGGATCGGTAACCTCGCCGAGCATCCGGTAAAGATGCGTCTCGGATACCTGCGATCCTTTTTCGACGCCAGCTAGACCGCCCAGAACAGCCAGCCCCGAGCCCAGGAACACTCCCGGCGGAGTGCCTGACTCGGCGTAGTAGCGCGTAAGCGGGGACGATTGCTGCTCGCGTCCGTCCCCGGTCGCAATCGACTCCATCAAGTACCTGTAGCCTTTGCCGAGCGACAGCCGGCGCATCGTGAGCACAGCGACCCTCCGGGTGGGCCGGGCGGCCCCACCACCCACCCCGTCGCCGCTGTGAAAACGTACGGCGATGGGGCAGCGCCAGTATTCGAGTGGCGCTGAATGTGTCACTTTTCCGTAAGAGTGCTGCGCTTTTCGCCTCGAATGCCAGGTGTCTGGGGCGGTTCTGGCCGGGGGCGGTTCTGGCCGGGGGCGGTTCTGGCCGGGGGCGGTTCTGGCCGGGGGCGGTTCTGGCCGGGGCGGCTGGCCGGGGGCGGTTCTGGCCGGGGGCGGTTCTGGCCGGGGGCGGTTCTGGCCGGGGGCGGTTCTGGCCGGGGGCGGTTCTGGCCGGGGGCGGTTCTGGCCGGGGGCGGTTCTGGCCGGGGGCGGTTCTGGCCGGGGGCGGTTCTGGCCGGGGGCGGTTCTGGCCGGGGGCGGTTCTGGCCGGGGGCGGTTCTGGCCGGGGGCGGTTCTGGCCGGGGGCGGTTCTGGCCGGGGGCGGTTCTGGCCGGGGGCGGTTCTGGCCGGGGGCGGTTCTGGCCGGGGGCGGTTCTGGCCGGGGGCGGTTCTGGCCGGGGGCGGTTCTGGCCGGGGGCGGTTCTGGCCGGGGGCGGTTCTGGCCGGGGGCGGTTCTGGCCGGGGGCGGTTCTGGCCGGGGGCGGTTCTGGCCGGGGGCGGTTCTGGCCGGGGGCGGTTCTGGCCGGGGGCGGTTCTGGCCGGGGGCGGTTCTGGCCGGGGGCGGTTCTGGCCGGGGGTGACGAGCCGGTCAGTTGGTGGCCAGAAGGGCTGGTGGTACCTGGTCGAAGAGTGTGTCCGAGGCCGTTGCGATCGTGCGAGTCGAGTCGGTGGGTCGTTCTTTGGCGAATGTGCGGGAGGTAGCTTGACGCGGGTGGTGACGTCCGAGAGTGAGACGCTGCTTCGGGACTGGCAGGAGCAGGAGCTCGTGTTGCTGTCGGCGTGGTGGGATGCTGTGGCGGAGCGCGCGGCCGCGGGGAGTAGGCGTGATGAGATGGTGGCCCGGCGGGAGAAGGAGAAGGACCGCATCGTGGGCATGACGCGCCGGCAGCGCCAATGGGCGGAGCATCATCTCCGGATGGGTCAGCAAGTGGTGGATCCTGCGGGCCGCCGCCGGGTCATCAGACTGAAATACCGCCAGCGTTCGCTTACGCAATGCGATTCCCGGTGGGCTCCGCGCATCTCTGCGGCTCAAGCTGAGCTTGACTTGGCCGTTGCCGGGCTGCGGGACGTCGCCGCTGCCGCCGTAGCCGTCTGGCCGGGCGATACGTCCGAGCAGTGGACAGGACTATCGGTCCGGCGCCTCCGGGGGCTCGCCCGCCGTCTTTCCGGCTGACAGGTCGTCGCCTTCAAGCCTCGTTGAGGGAGGCTTTCGGTTTACAGGCAGGCATGCACGGCAGGGCGATGCCGTGACCCCCCGAGTGGTCCGGAGAGCGGGCGTACGATTTTGCACTGCGACGGCGGGCGGCAGAAGGCCCATTTCGCGGGGCCGCTACCGAAAGGCCTCGTCGGTGCCGTCACCAACTCGCCGAATTCCGGACGCCCAACGCGAACGCATCCGTCAGAAGCATGAGGCGGAGCTCGCTGCCCTGGCCGCTCACGCCGCGGCCGCCGACCGTCTGGCCGCCACCGAGGCCCGCCGGGCCGAGGTTTTGGCTGAGCAGGACCACCTGGTGGAGATGGCGCGCGCGGAGCAGGCCGACGCTACCCTCACCCTCGCCTCCCTGGTCGGCCTCGAGGCGGCGGCACTGCTGACCGGCACAGCCGTCACGGAGGTCCGCCGCACCGCACGCGAGGCCACTAAGTGACCAAAGCGGAGGCGAACCTGACCCGTGGCACGCCTCACTGGGAACGCCGACCGAAGTCGAGGCGGCGGACCTCAACGCTGTGGCCGGTGACAAGGCGGCAGCCTCGCATCACCCTTAGGCCCGTGAGAGATTTCAGGACCCGGCCGTGACAGGAGGACCTGGAACCGACCGCTGAACAGCAAGCCATCCTCGACGCGGCTACCTCCGGCGAGAGCATCGCGATCTCCGCCGCCGCCGGGTCGGGCAAAACCTCGACGCTTCGTATGATCGCCACCGCCCGGCCACACACGCGCATGCTTTACATCGCGTTCAACAAGGCTGTCCAGCTTGAGGCTGACGCGTCGTTCCCCTCAAATGTGACCTGCAGAACGGCGCACGCGCTCGCTTACCGCGAGTTCGGCGCGCCGATGCGGACGCGGCTAAACGGTCCGAGGATGACCGGAGCCCAGAACGCTCGAGCGCTCGGGATCCGCTCACGGGTCGTGACCGGGCCGGAGCAGTCGTTCTCCGAGACAGCCCAGGCGGCGATGGCAATGGGCATGGTGTGGCGCTATTGCCGGTCGGCGGACACCACGATCGGCAGCCAGCACTTCATCCCGCCCGAGGGCCTCTCTCGGGACGAGACAGCACAACTCGCCAATCATCTCCTTCCCTTCGCCCAGAAGGCCTGGGCAGACCTCACCGCCGGGAGGAACGGCCGGCTGAAGCCGACCCACGACATTTACCTAAAACAGTGGCAGCTGTTCCGCCCGCAGCTCAGCTGCTGGGACGTGGTTCTGTACGACGAGGCGCAGGACGCTGACCCCTGTACTGCCGACGTGGTGGAGCACCAGGACCATGCCCAGCTCATAGCCGTCGGAGACTCCGCCCAAGCGATCTTCGCGTGGAGAGGCGCCGGTGATTTCCTTAGCCGGGTCAACGCCAAACACCGGCTCCAGCTGACCCGGTCATGGCGCTTCGGCGCCGCCGTGGCTGACGAGGCCAACGTGTGGCTCGGCGTGGTCGGTACCGACCTACGGGTCGTCGGCAACCCCCGGAGCCACTCCGTCCTCGCGCCGCTCGCTCAGCCCGATGCAGTCCTTTGCCGCTCAAACGCCGGCACCATTGAGGAACTATCGCGAGCCCACGATGCCTCGACGAAGGTCCACCTGGTCGGCGGCGGCCGGGCGATGTTGGCGCTTGCCCAAGCCGCTGATCGGCTGCAGCACGGTCAACGCTGCCGGTCACCCAGAGCTGGTCGCCTTCTCCACCTGGGACCAGCTGGTGGAGTACGTGGAGAACGACCCGACAGGGTCGGACCTGGCCATCGCTGTGAAGATGATCGAGCGATATGGGGCGCAGGTAGTCCAGCGGACAATCGAAGGTACGCTGCCCGCTCATCGGGCCGACGTGGTGGTTTCCACCGCGCACAAGAGCAAAGGTCTCGAATGGGACAAGGTCAGGATCGGCAACGACTTCCGGGAGCCTCTCGACAAGCAGACCGAGCAAGCCACTTCCCATCCCGCGCCAGGACGCGATGCTGGCCTACGTGTCCGTCACCCGGGCGATGGGCACGCTCGATACTGGCGGTTTGGCGTGGATCCACGATCACCTCGCCGCCCTCGCCGATCCGGAGGGCAAGACCATCGACCGCGAAACGGAATCCGCCAACGAAGGCCGGGACCCTGATCCGCCTCCCTTGGGAGCCCACTTCGCCTCGAGGACCCCCAAACAGCCGGAGACGTCTGCGCCAGCAAGCTCCTCTCTGCACTCCCGGCAGCCTTCCCCCACCCGCTGTCGACAGCCGTCTCAAGAACCCCCTCCCCACCGAAGCCTTCCGAACCGGCCCCCGTCAGAATCGACGACCCGACTACCTACCTGGCTAAGCGAGGGCTCGCTGTCGGGCAGCGGGTGGTTGTCGCCCGGGAGCGCGGGACATTCGTGATCCGCTCTGTGACGCGGGACGGGTCGCTTGTTGCCTACTCCTCGGAGCAGAAAGGTGGGGCCCGGTTTTTTCGCCCTGAGTGGGTCGCACCGGCCAACAGGGAGGGGCGAGGAGGCAAGAAAGTCGCCGTCCGCTCGGCGCCGCTCGAGTGCCAACGGGCCCGTGAGCGATGGGCTCTCGATCATGGTTCCACCACGGCGTCGTCCTACGACATACCAGGCGCCGGCGGCAGCCTCCGCGTGTAGTCGTGGCTGCAGTGCGGACTTCGGGCTGAGTACCCCCGTACCGGCTGTCTGCCGTACGAGGCTAGAGGTCCCTCTATACGTTTTCCCGACGATCCGACCAAAGCTCGACGTACTCAGCAACTTCGTGGAGGTGACTGAGCGCCACCATCTCCTCGACCAAGCTCACGATAGACAACGGGCGCTCGCCCGCCTTCCGTCGCTCCTCCTCTCGGGCGAGCAATGATCTCACCCGCTCCGTCAGCCAGGTCGGCCAATGCTCTGAGGCCCGCCGGAACGCAATCTCGCCGATCAGTCGCGTCGAGCGCCCTCTGCATTGGCGCTCTCCTCCTGCTGGACATCGAAGGCGTCCCACGCTTCCTCGACAGCCGCTCTCCAGTCGCCGTCCTCCCTGGGCCAGTGGATCGCAGCGGGGTCTATCACCTCGACGGGCGCCTTCCCTTCGATGAGCACCTTGTCCACCGATCCCGCCAACCACCCAAGCGCGCGCTCCAGGCTGGCGTGGTCCCTCGGGCTCGATTCGGAACGAAGGACTCGTTCGAGCGTCGAGCGTGGCAAGTAGCCCGCTCTCGCCACCGAACGCGCCGAGACTCGTAGTCCAGCCAGGCGCAGCCTGACGGCAACGGCCAGCCTGTGGGCGGGTTCGCTATCTGAGGGCATGGTTCCACTCTCAGTCACAAAGTGGTACCATGCCTTCACATGTGTGGCCTAAGTGGTACCAAGGAATTGGACTGCGCAGGACAAATAAGTCTGCCACGAGACATAGCGGGTCGGTGGCCTCTGCGAGTGCCGTCCTCTCGGGCGGTCAGGTCCAGCCGGCTACATCACCCAAGGGTCGGAACGGAGCACCGTGGGCTTTGCTGGGTTGTCACGGCCTCACCCGGGCACAGGGTTTCTGCCTGCGGTCGACGCCGAAGTGCTGACCCGGCCGTGTAGCTCCTCAGGACCAGCGGGCGTCCTGCAGCACGCGACCCCTGTAGCCCCCTCCCCCTTCTCTATGCGCTCAGGAGGCGGGGTATGACGGCTCTGTTCGCCCTGTTAATGCGGATACACCGGTCCCCCATCGCTTCGTGATCACGGTTACCGCCATGCGCTCAAGCTGCTCCAGGTCAGCCGGGTTCGTGGCGAGGCCCAGGCCTCCGAGCTGTGGGAGCCAGCGTGGCACTACGCCCGGGAGTGGGCGCCTGACGGGAGGAGCGCACTGACCCGATGGCACGTAATCGCAGTGCAACCCGATGTCCTGGCCGGCCGCAAGACGCTCCAAGGGGCAGAAATAGCCGTGCTCAGCGTCGCCTGGGACGACCATCCGGCGAAACGGCGGTCCCGTCAGGTTCAGGCGACCGCCACGTTCGACGACCGCCTGACCGCCAGTCCGCTCATCCCGGCCGACCTGGCCACCCCAGCCCAAATGATCGCTCAAGCAGGGTCCTACCTGTTGGACCAGCTCGAACGGGTGGCCGGCTGTACCATCACGGCTGAAGGCACGCGGCTACATCGTCAACTGTTGGGAACCGTACGCGGCGTGGCTGGCCGACAACTCTGCCTACTTCGGGCTCGACGGCCTGGGCGCAACCGAAGGTGCCGCCGTCCGACGTGCCCAGCTCGCCTATCGCCAGGTCGCTCCGCCCGGGGTCAACCACCAGCAGACACTCGCTTGTCGTCGACTGCTCGTCGGCACGTTGAAGACCCCGGGCCTCCTCCCCTGGCTGGCCAAAGGCCGAAAGATCGCCGACGCTGTCCGGGTTCAACCCCGCGTCCTCATTTCCTGGACCACCGCCGCAGTGCAGTGCGACCCCGGAACCGCCGCCCACCCCCACCTGGACGCCCTCCAAGCCCACATCTGGCGGCGAGAAGCAGGACGCATCGTCGCGCTGCAAGCCGGTCTCGTGGGCCTGCCTGACGAGCGCGGCCTCCATATGGCTCTCACTGCTTCCTAATCGTCAGACGCGTAGCGGCCCCCGGGTACCCACACCCGAGGGCCACTCAAAAACAGGAGACCAAACCTCCCGATGGCAACATTTTACACCACCCCCGAGAGCGGCAGCGCTTTCAGCGAGAGCGATGATCCGAGAGTTGAGTTCGTGGTCCCGGAAGCCGATACGGCCTCCGCAGTGGAGGTACCGGTCGAGAACCGCCCGCAACTACACCTCGTGCAACACGACGAGGACGAGCGAGAAGACAGAACGCAGGAGGGACCGCATTACAGACGCCAAGACGAGGAGAACAGGCTCTTGAGCGCGCTGATCCGAACGAACAACAGGGGCCAGGCCACCTTCACCGGTACGCCATCTACACGCCTCCTCGCCATGCTCCGCGCCTATTTCTTCGCCGTCAGCTGTGACGGCGACGTGTGGCTCACCCCACGAGACTCCTGGACGGTGCCGAAAGGCGGGATCCTCCGGCCCTTGGAGGAACGGGAGATCATCCAGCGAGCCCAGGCCCGGTACACCAAACGCTTCCCCGACGTGACCATCCCGACAGAAGCAACCGTCCGGACAGCGCTGGGCGCCCTCGCCGGAGAGGCGACGCGGCTTTCGCGGCGGCCGTGGCTGCGCTGGGGGAGAGGCGAGGACGAGGCATTGTGGTGGGACGCCGGCCGTGCCGACGGGCGCTGTGTCCGCGTCGACGGCGGCGGTTGGACCGTTGAGGACAAGCCCGCTTGCTGGTTCGTGCGCACACCGTCGGTCAAAGAGCTGCCACTGCCCGAGCCCGGCACGCTGGACGAACTCTGGGCCTACGTTACCGTCGAGCCCGCCGACCGGCCCCTCGTCGTCGCCTGGATGCTTGCATCTACGCAACCAGAGAGGGCTCGGGCGGCCGGGGTCCTGTACCTTTCAGGGCCCGAGGGTGCCGGGAAATCTTCAGCAGCTGACAAGATCACAGAGGCCGCCGGCAGCAGCGTCAATCGCAAGAAGTTCGACCCTCGGAAGGACGACCGCGACCTCCTCGTGGCGGCCGCCTCGTCATGGATCCTGAGCATGGACAACCTGTCCTCACTGACAGCCGAGCAGCAAGACCTGCTCTGCGTGCTCGTCACGGGCTTCGAGGAGACGTACCGGCGGCTCTTCACCACTGTTGACACGATGACTCTCGACCTGCGCCGGCCGGTGACGGCCACAAGCATCGAGATACCGGTCCTCCGCCCCGACCTCATTTCGCGCATGGTGCCTGTCGAACTCGCCCCTCTCGGCCGGGTGCTGCCCGAGGACGAGCTCAGCGAAGCGTGGGCTGAGGCGCAGCCTCGTGTGTTCGGTTCTCTGTTGACGCTGCTGTCTCGGGTCATGGCCGCCGGTCGGCCTCGCGTCGATAACCTGCCCCGCCTGGCTGTGCTCGGCCGGATGGCCACCGTAGCTGACAGCATCCGAGGAACCGAAACGCTTGGCCAACTTGCCCTCCGTCAGTCCAATCTACTCGGCGACAGCGTTTCCGACGACCCGTTCTTTGACCGGCTGCGCTCGGTCGTCACCGGCAAGTGGCAAGGGACTGCCAGCCAGCTCGACCGCCACCTTGATCCCGACGGGGACCTCGCGAGGCGCTGGGGAAAGCAATGGCCGACCGGCAAGGGCATTACCGCCCGGCTCAAAAGGCACCGCAACGCCTTGGAACGGCAAGGCTGGATTCTGGCCGCAGAGCACAACGGCAATAAGGGGCAGAATCTGGACACTGGTCTCACCAGCCGGACCGACCGATTATCCCGACAGCGACGACAACGGGAGGGTGCACGGTCCTGGCTGCCATTGCCGCGCCTGCCCTCACCCGGTCCCCGAGTGTCTCTGTGACGAGTGCCACCGCCTCCAGAAAACGGAAACCTTCTGACTTACCGCCGCGAATCGCAAGGACGGCGAGTTGAAACGGGGGCGTGTGCGACCTCGTATTCCAACAGCTTTATCTACATGGGGAGTCCTGCCGGATGTTCAGGTAGCCACCATCGCGGGCCTGGCACCCGATATTAATCATGGAACACAGCTCGCTGAGTGTGGACGGTCAGCACAAGTTGCCCCTGCCGGGAAGCAACTGGCAAGCACCGCCGAGCGCTCTCTGCGTTGGTTCGGACGTGCGACGACCTGGCTCGAACGACCCTTAACCGATTCAGAGCCCGGTCACCGTCGTTCGGGTTGCGGCGACAATGCAGGACCATGTACTCCGCATAACGATGCCGGTTATGTTGGGCCTCGCTCTGAAGCGACGGCTAGAAAATCAGGTCATTATAGGCGTTTTGACAACCTGCCGTTGTGTGACGCCGTTCTGTGCCCTGGAAACCCTTGCGGGAGCACGGGATCGCGGACATCACGGGCGCGATAACCGTCTCGCTCTGTACGTGGCGGCCCGACGTACTACACAAACCCAAGCGCACAATAACGTTTTTTATGTAGCTGTGCTCGCCCAGCACAGGTACTTCGTCACACGTTGCGCCGAGTGCGTGGCGTTTGGATCTCCAAAGCGAGCCTCGGCCCAGGCCCGGGTCTTGTCGGCGGCGGACCGCAAGAGGGCCGGGCTCACACCCCTCGGCGCGGAGAAGGGGTTGGCCTCCAACCGGTTGATGAAGTAGTTCACCGACCTGCCCACGGTACTGAGCACCTCTACGTCCTCCAGCCGGACGGCGCCCCGGCTGGCCAAGAAGTGGGCGAAGTCATCTATGTCACGCGGCGGCCCACCTGGCGCCGGTGGCGGCGTGGGCAGCGAAGTCAGCCTGTCGCCGCCCAACTGGGAAGTCAAGTACTGGGTCAAGGCGGAGACGTCTATGCCGTCCGGTGGTGGCTGGCGGCCTGGGCCAAGTTGATCACCAGCCGACCCCCGGGCCGGGTAACGCGCAACAGCTCGTCGAGGACGGGCCGGGCGTCGTCGAAGAGGTGAAAGACGTGGGCGGTATGGACCGACCCGAAGCCCGACCGCCGCACCGCGAGAGCGGCCACGTCAGCGAAGGCAAGCCGGCCACGGAGCTTAGGTTCCCGGCCAAGGGCGGTACCGACCATGTCCAAGTCGATGTCCACGCCGACCACGTCCAGGCCGGCCCCTCGCAGGGCCACCAGCATCAGTCCGCTGCCGCACCCGGCGTCAAGGACCGGCTGGTGATCGCTCAGTCGAGCAGCCAGGTCCACAGAAAGGCGGGCCACGTCGTCCGCTGGCAGGTCGAACTGGGAGTCGTGGGCGGCGACGGCCTGCCTACCGACCTTTGTCAGGGTCGTCACCGTACCAGCCCCGGGCAGTAAACGTCGGTAGGAGGTGCGGGCCAAGAAGGAGACGTTCGGCCCAGGCGCCACACCTCGACGCGCTCCCACAACAGGCAGCCGGCCCGCAACCGACTGTCGCATTTACTCACGTCGTCCCTCCCGGCGTACCTGTCGCCGCCCAGCCGGTGCCGGGCCTGGGATTTGCAACGCCGGTGGGGTCAGTCATCGGCGTGCCGCCAGATGGGGTCGGTGCGCAGCCATCGCAGGTTTCTTAGGTGCCCGGCTCCATGCCTCCAGGGTTCGGCTTGTTCCCACTGTTGGCGCCATCCTGGCCGGTCCTCGGCCGCCCAGGTCTTGGTAGTGAGATAGGCGGCCTCGACCCGGTCGGGGATGGCGGCGATCACGTCGGCCCACAGCGGGGCCGAGCAGCCGTAGCTGTCGCGCGACGAGCGTCATGCGGTGAGCTACGGCGGGGTCGGCCGGGCGGCCCATGGCGGCTCGGTTCTCGGGAGCGGCCCGAGGCACCCAGGGGTAAACGAAGTAGGCCAGGTCCCATGCACGAGTCCCGGGGGCGGCGACATCCCAGTCGACTAGACCGGTGACTCTGTCCCCGTCATGGAGGAAGTTCCAGGGGGCGAGGTCGTTGTGACAGATCACTTCGCCGCCCACCGCCGTCACCGGCGCATGCTGCCAGCCATCTCGGGGGTAGCTCCAGTCGACGACCAGGTCGTGGTAGCTGCGGACGAGGGAGGCGGCGCTGGCCAGGAGGGGCTCGCCGTCCACCTCCGGGCCCACGCACGGCCGGCTGGGCACCGCGGAGAGTACCTCCCGCCCATGGTCGTCAATGCCCAAGAACCGGGGTGAGGCGTCAAATCTTGATGCTTCCAGGTAACCGAGGAGAGCATGAACCGCCTCTGACCACCACCCGGTGGAGCGGCGGATGGTCCCATCAACCCTCGACACTGCAGTGGTGCCGCCACCGCCGACCTGTTCTTCGACCATGGCGGTGAGGATATTCCCCGGCAGCAATTGGCGCCCTCGAAATTGCTAACTGCCGGCATGACGGTTGGCGCCCGCGGTAGATAATGACCCGCCCATGGACGGCCGCCTCTGACGCATAACCGCTCTTAGCTCTCCCGGTCGGCAACGGCGGGCCCATACCCCTCGGGTTCGGTCTCAGGTTCTGGTCTGGGCCAGGCCCGGTACGTGCTCTGTGCGAGACTGGTTTTGGTGGCCAGTGGTCAATCTCGTAGCCTTGCGTGGCGAGAGGTCGATGGCGTGGAATTGCGGGCGGAGGTTTTCTTCCCACCGCGTCCTGACCCGGCGTGCGGCTTGTTGCTGTGGTTCCATGGTGGCGCCTTGATACTGGGCGGGCGCATGGACGTGCCCGACGAGCTGGTCGACCTGGCGAGCAGGCAATGTTTCCCGCTGGTCTCGGTCGAGTACCGACTGGCCCCTCAAGCCGGCATAGAGGACATCGCGTCTGACGCCTACGCGGCATTGCGGTGGGCTCAGGGTGAGGGGTCAGGGCTACTGGGTTGTGACGGCGGCCGAACAGTGGTGGCGGGCCTGTCGGCGGGCGGCTACCTGGCTTTGCTGGTTGGGTTGGCTGATCCCGGCCCGCAGGCCGTGGTGTCGTACTACGGCTATGGCACTCTCGACAGCCCCTGGTACAGCGAGCCATCGCTGCCGCACGTAGCGGGGCTGGAACGGGTGACCGAACGAGAGGCCCAAGAAGCAGTCGGGCGCACCGTGGTGGCAGACGGCCATCTCCGCCCTGACGCCTGGAAGTTCTATATTTACTGCCGCCAAACCGGGCAATGGCCCACGCTGGCAGCCGGTGTGCGTCCCCCCCAACAACCTCAAGTCTTGCGTAGGCTATCGCCCACCTACCACGTGTCTAAGCGGTACCCGCCGACGGTGCTCCTGCACGGCACCGCGGACGGCGACGTCCCTTACCGAGAGTCAGCGGCGATGGCGGCCATGCTCGCCCTACACGAAGTCGAGCACGAACTCATAACACTTGAGGGACTAGACCACGGGTTGGACCCCGGCCAAGATCCCTGGCATCAACGTGCTGTCCAAACCGCCAACCAGCAAGCTGCCGCTTTCATCACCAAGCACATCAGCCCTACCCGGGTACCACGTGATTAAGAGGTTGATCGTCTCGAGTGCGTTGGCGAGGTCGTCCGGGTGAGCGCCGCCGCTCCAGATCAGGCCAAGGCTCCCGCCCGGCAGGAGCGACGCCGCCTGCCTGTTCAGCGGTAGTTCTTCTGGGCGGCATGGCTTCCATCCAAAACATTGCTGGGTTGTGCTCTCGAGCGCGCTGGCGATGGCCCCTCCAGTGTCACAGTGGGCACCACCCTGCAGTGTCCGTCGACTCACACCCGCCAACGTTTGTTTCGCCGACAGTGTCCTCGACACTAACAGCCGAATTGGGCGAGGACGAGCTGGGCAAGACTTACGGAGCCGTTGTCACTGTCGCTTTCTGTGGGTCACTCAATACGCAAATCCCCTTTTTACGACGAGGTGAACGTCGTGATTAGGGCCACAGTTCCAAGGACGCGCTTTATTTCGTTGAGCGTGTCCGTTGCCCACTTATCAGAGGTCCACATGAGCTTCTCCGTCCAGAGCTACAACCTGGTCGACGTTGTCAACGACCACCTCTCCTAAGCTCGCATTTCTTGTTGCGCAAACGGTCGGTCACCGTGTCACTCTCTGCCAAACACGCTAACTGCGCCGTCTGCCACGAGCCGTCTGACCGCGTGAGGCGAGACCTGTGCCATAACTGCTATCACGCCTGGCTTCGAGCTGGGAAGCCCGATCGTAGTGTTTGGGAACCGCGCCGGCTCCAGTGGCTCACCGAAGGCCCGCGCCGTGAGTGCGTGGCGTGTGGCGGGGGACGAGGCAGCGGCGATTTCCGGTTCGGTTTAGACTTCGCCTGCTACTGCGCGTGGCACAGGGCTGGGCGACCCGACCTCGAGGCGTGGGTGCCAGAGCGGCGAGCATGGCTTGAGCAGCACGGCGCTGACGAATGCCTGGTGTGCTTCAATCCCTCTAACAGGTTAACGTTCGGGATGGACGAGCGCTGCTATAACGAGTGGCGGCGCGCGGGCCGGCCCGACCTTGACGAGTGGTCTGCTGCACGGCGGAAGTGGCTCGGTTATCGCGGTTAGGCGCGTGGCTCTACTTTGTGTGGCGACCACCAGGATTGGGCCAGTCACCGAGCATGGTCCCGCCGTTGTGTTTTACTGCCTCCCGGTGGGCGTGACGCCTGGGCCACAAGGTCCGCCCGGTGACGCCACGCCGCCTCGACGACGTGGCTGACCTGTTCAACAGCAACGGCACTACCCGTGGGTGCTGGTGCATGTTCTTCTTGTTGAAACGCCAGGACTACATGAGCGGGCGCGCTGGCGGGAACGAAACCGCCTTCAGAGAGCGCGGCCCCGGGCGATGTCCCCCTCGGGCTTGTCGCCTACCGCGAGCAGAAGCCGGTGGGGTGGGTGGCAGCCGGGCCCGCTCCCGTTACGCGACCGCGCCCGCGCCCAGGTCCAGGATCCTGAAAGACCGTGACCCTGCCGAGGACGAAGACGTCTGGCTGGTCCCGTGCTTTTTCGTCCGGGTCGGGGCCCGCCGGGCCGGCCGCACCCGGTTGTTGTTGACGGCCGCGGTAGAGCTGGTTCGGGGAGCATGGCGCCAGGGCGGTCGAGGGCTTCCCACTGGCGGCCGGGCCGAAGGGCGGGACCCGACGCGTTCTACGGCACCGAGCAGGTGTTCGCCGGCTGCGGCTTCACCGAGGTGGTCAGGCCCACGGAGGACCGGGTGGTGATGCGGCGGGACTTGAGGCCGTGACGCCGACAACCGTCGTCCCGCGGCAGCGGCTTGAGGTCACGCTTGCCAGGCAACAACACAGTCCCCGACGGGGATGGCTGGGGGATACGCCCAATGCCAACGTTGCCTTCGGCCTATTGGAGCTCGGCGCCCGCTAAGTTCCAGCGGCTAGAGCCTGGTCGGCGTGATCAACGTCCTTGACGGGCGAGGTTTCGAATTGACGTCCGCCGGGTGACCCGTCCCAGATGCGAGGAGCTATCCATGCCCGTTTCCTGGGCCCCGCACCGCCGCGGTTGTCGCCGTCAACGCCCACCGCTTCGCGTCCGTCCAGCCGGGGCGGTCCTGCGGAGGTTGCGAGTACCCCGCTGTGGCGGAGGGAGAAGAAGACTTCGTGCTCTTCGGGCGCACCCTTCCTTGGGACCACGCTCCGGGCGTGCTCCTGGTCCATGAGACAGGAGGCGCCGCCACCCGCCTCGACGGCACCGCCTGCCGGCCGGGCACCCAGGGCGTCGGCCTCCTGGCCACCGCCGGCACCGGCAACTATGAGCCAGCCCCGCTGATTGTCATTGTGTGAGTCTGGCACCCCTCTGCGGTCGGCTCTCAGGGCGGGCAGCGTCCCGTGGCGGCTTCGAGCTTTCGCCGCTGCGCTCGGCCCCGTCGATAGGCGTCGACTCACGTTGTAAGTAGGGGAGTTTTGAGTCGTACGTATTAGGTCTTACGTACCATCAGCGGGTCGAAATTGCCTCGTCGAGGTGGTCCGCCATCTTCGGGCCTCCGTGGTGCACCGGGGTGGATATCTCGCGACGCGCAGACTAGGGCCGAAGGGTCATGTGCTGCTCGGCTTGGTGAAATAGCACACCAGGATGATGGGTACGCCGCGAAGGGCTGCGACGCCACCGTTGGCGACTTCGGGTGGGGCCAAACGTTGGGCGGCGCTGTCCCCGATAACGGGCTCTTGGCAGCTGACCAGTACGAGGCCTGCGTTAGTGGCCGCGTTCAGGTGGTCGGAGACCTGTTGGGGGTAGGTGGTGACTTCGCCTTGGCCATGCTGGTCGACGAACCAGGCGCCCCACCCGAGGATGCTCCTTATGCTCGGGTGGGTCGTCGAGGTCACGACCCACCCGCCCGGGGCGACGACCCGGTAAAGCTCGGCGTAGGCGGGGCTAAGGTCGCTTACGTGTTCGAGGGCCAGGGCGCACACCGCTCCCGCCATGGAGCAACTTCCGACCGGCAGTGACGTTAGGTCGCCTTGTAGCAGGCCTACGCCCGGCGCCTTCACCCGAGCGCGGTCGAGCATGGCGAGGGTCGAATCGACCCCGACCACTTGGCGGCCGCCGGCCAGAAGATGGCCGAGGTGCCGGCCCGTCCCGCAGGCCACGTCCAGGACCGGTCCCCTGGGAAGCGAGCCCAGCAGCCCCCAGACGGCTGGTTGTTCGTGCTCGACTACCGGGTTCCCAGGTTGGTCGTAGACAGCCGACCAACGGCTGTACCCGGTGGTGATGTCCACGGCCTCGCCGAGCACGTCTTGGTCATTCGGTGGCTCATCGACCCGCCTGAGCGCGGCTATGAGCTCCTGTCTGATGCTAAGAGCCCCGGTTGTGCCACCACTTCTATGGAGGCGGAGCAATCCCAACCCTGCCGCGCCCACTAGCATTTCCCCCCGAGTCAGGTGCCTCGCCACGCCTGAGATCGTAGGGCTCCACGAAGCACACTGCACGCGTATTTGGCGGCCCGAACGGACTAGAGCGCAGGTCTTAGGGCATGACTGATGGTTTGGCGGGCTATTCCTGGGCCAGCCCATACGCCGCTGTACGAGCCGGTGGTCGTCATTGAGATGGGTGGTGACGGGTTGGTGCTACGAGGTCGGTTACTTGTCCATCAAACCGGCCAAGTTCGCTGATCTCGTCGGTCCCGGCTGCCAGGTCTGCCCGCCCCTTGACCGCTGCACTAACCGCTGGCCTGCGTCCCTTTCAAGCTCTTGGAGGGCGGGAGCATCCCGGTCCTGGCCGAGCGGAGCTGTATGGCCACTGACCAAGGTTCGCGCCACCGAGCGGCCTGCGTGCGCGTCCTTTTGACGTGATCGTCGGCCAAAACGCCCCGCGGCGGGACCGCAGGCCCCTCAGAGTGCCCGGAGTTGTGGTAGGCGGGCACGACCTTGGTCCTTACGAAATCGCCTGCGTAATAGCATGCGACTCTCGAGGTCGCCGCCCTGGCCGCCTGGCGCAAATAGCGTGAAGGGCCTGCCATGGCCTGACAGTTAACGACAACCTCGACACCGGACGTGCTCGTCTTGTACCAAGGGCGCCGATGCTGAGGAGAACAACTGATGAGTTCGCGAAGGCTAACCGATGGTCCCTCGGAACCCGCCGTTCGAGTAGAGCAGCTGGCCGCTTATCCACCCGCCTTGCTCGGAGCAGAGGAAGGCGACGAGGTCGGCAGTGTCCTGTGGGCGTCCTCCTCGGCCCAGAGGGGTCCGGTTCAGCGCGTCAGCCCGGTTCTCTTCGGTCATCCACCCGGTGTCAACGGACCCCGGGTTTATAGCGTTAGCGGTTATGCCAAGCCCGGCCAGCTCGTGGGCGGCGGCGTCGATGAGTCGGTCGGTGGCGCCCTTAGAGGCTCCATAGGCCACGTTGCCAGCGGTGTGGTCGCTAGTGAGGGAGATTATCCGTCCCGGCCGATCTCGCGTTTGTACCGTTGCGCGAAACTCCTGGATGAGAAGGAGCGCACCGCGGGTATTGACCGCCAAGTGACGGTCGAAGAGGTCGGCCGTCGTGGCCAGGAGCGGCCGCACCACACAAGCCGTGTGGTTGATGATGAGGGCGCGGGGCGTCCGCAGTTGGCGTCGTACAACATCGAAGACCATCGCCGGTGCCGAGACATCGGCGAAATCCGCCTCGATGGCGACCGTCGTGGCCCCGAGCGACCGCAGTTGGTTGCCGAGGTCGACGGGGTCTTTCCCCATATCGCTGCCATAACCCTCGACGTCTGGCCCGGCCCAATAGGTAAATGCGACGTCCCATCCCTCGACCGCCAGGCGGCGGGCGATAGCGGCGCCGATACCTCGAGACCGTCCGGCTCCTGTAATTAGTACAACTGGCCGGACGGGAGCGTCCATTGGCTGAGCATAACTGGACCGTTCGTGGACTGGGATGCCCTCGTACCGCTCATGTTGACGAGATATGCCCTCGCACACGCGGACAAAACCACCCACGTCACCGCCGTACCCTGGCTACATGGGCATCGTCGTGCGCGACGCCATAGCCGCGGACGCCCGGACGGTAACTGAGATTTACGTCGCCTCCCCCACCGCCGCCTGGTCGCCCTACGAGCGCCAGCCGGCGCGTGTAGTTACTGACGAGCGGGTCGCCCGTTGGCAGGCGGACCTCGTACGGCCACTTCATCATTGGTTCGTCGCCGAGCTAGGCGGCCCGTCCCGTAGGAGTGGCCGGGACCGGGCCCAGCCGGGACCCAATCGGGGTGGCCCTGGGTGAGCTCGACACCATCGCCGTACTTCCGTGTTATTGGAGGCGGGGCGTCGGCCGTGCGTTGATGGCTGTAGTCAACCACCAGCTGGACGAAGACGGCTATCAGGAGGCCGTGGCGTGGACCTCGTCGGGCAACGCACCGGCTCACGCCTTTTACGCCGCCTGTGGCCGGCAGGTTACCAACCAACTTCGTGACGAGGGCAGGCAGGTGGCGTTCTCACGGCGCCGCTCGGTGCTTGAGGCTGCGAGCTGCACCGGCGAGGCGTGAAGGCGACGGTGCTCGACCTTTCGGTTGACCCGTCTAGGCCCAAATAACCCAGCACGACGGGGGAATTTTGCGTTAGCAGTGCAGGCCTGATTGTCGCCGCCGTCGGCTTCGTACGCAAAATGCGGATGTTCGCAGCTTGCTGGCCCACCCTTTGTGGCTCTGCGTGCGGCCGTAATAACCGGGTCTGGCTCCTGGTAACTCCCCTCAGAGGTCTCGCGCCCAGGGGTGCCCAGGCGTCGCAATGTCAAGCGCCGTTCGCAACCAGCTGCGTTCGCCAGGCGAGAGGTGGGGGTGCACCGCCTGGAAGTCGGCGATGTCATTGTCGCTTAGGCCCTTGCTCTTGTACAGGAGCTGGACTTCAGGCGACAGCACAGCCATGGTCGCGGTGCTGGCCCGGCCCGCCAGCGACTGCACCGGGCGCCGGACGCGGTGGTCCCGGCGGAAAAGCCAGTCGTCGCCTGCGGTGACGTCGATCATGAGCTGGAAAGCCCACGGGACGCTGGTGTGCGACGGCACCAGACGTCGTGCACGGCGGGCGGGAGCGAATCGCCTACCGGCCAGGGGCGAAGGCTCCCAGGGGGGTCGGCAGCGTGGACGTCCCAGTCGACGAGCTCCTCCCGTACAGTTGCTTGGTCACGCCGGAGAACCAAGAGGTCGAGGTCCCCGTGCTCACGGGTCTGGCGGCCCAAGACGAGGTCGACCGCCCGACCTCCCGCCACCCACCCATGGCGCCGCCCAAGTGGCGAACTCAGCGTCGGCGTCTTCAGGCCGCAAGGGGTCCCAGGGCCAAGCTCCTCCGCTGCCATAGCCCATTCTCGCCGCTCGTCACTGACCTGAACTGGCCGATTAGCCAGGTGCCGGGCGAGCCATTGGCATGAGCCCGGATAGTCCTCTGGCCCCGAAGTAAGTTACGCTTTCGAGCCCAACCGCCGCTCGTGGCAGGCTTACACGCGTGAGCGAGGGTGTCGTCGTGGTGCCGTACGACGCGGAGTGGCCGGACCTGTTCCGAGACGTAGGGCGCCGGCTCCGCCGAGAGCTTGGCAACATTGCCCTCCGGGTCGACCACATCGGTTCCACGTCGGTGCCCGGGCTCGATGCGAAACCGGTCATCGACGTCCAGGTGTCCGTGGCGTCGTTCGAGCCGCTCGACGCCTTTCGCCTCCCGCTCGGACGGGCCGGTTTCGTACATCGTCCCGGTGCGGAACTGACCAAGCGCTATTTCCGAGAACGGCCCGGAGAGCGGCGCACACACGTCCACGTCCGCCGCGCCGGCTCCTTCAACGAGCAGTGCGCCTTGCTGTCCCGGGACTTCCTTCGCACCCACCCCGGCTCTGCCGACGCCTACGCGGTGCTCAAGTACGAGCTGGCAGCGAAGTTCAGCACGCCGGAGCAGCGTCACGACTACGTGAAGGCGAAGGGGCCGTTTTTCTGGGAGATGATGCAAGCAGCGGATGAATGGGCGGGAGAAGTGGGTTGGGAACCAGGACCGTCCGACGCCTGACTGCCGTTGTGCCTGACGACGTAGGGCCTCAGTTCGCGCTCGGTGAACTAGGCCGATCAATGGGTGTCGGGACGTGCGCGGCTCTTCCAACCAAGTACGACCGGGCGATCGAAAACTTAGGGAAATGCGTGACAGGTCGACATGGCGCGGCGATGAAGTGATATGCCAATCGTGATGTCTGCTTCGCCCTCGTGGGAGCAGGCCCTACCCGACCTGCGCAAGCGGCTGGTCAGCCGGGCGCGGCGGCTGGGCGTCGACGCGGTGACCGCCGAGGACTTGGCTCAAGACACCCTGCAGGAGGCCTGGCGCCTACGTGAGCGCATTTACGACCCGGCCGGGGTCGACCGCTGGCTGGACGCCATCTTCTCCAACATCCACCGGCGCTGGGCGAGGTGCGCGGGACAAGAGCACTCCGCCCGTCTCCAGACGGCTGGTGCAGCGCCTGACGTGGCCGAGGACTGCGACCTCGAGGTAGAGCTAGAGCGCGGCGAGCTGGTCGAGCTCCTGACCGGGGCCTTCGCGTTGCTGCCCTCTGAAACACGCGATGTTCTTATCGGCCGCTTCGTAGAGGAGACACCCCTCGGTGAGCTGGCTGGGCAGCTCGGGTTGCAGCCGGGCGCGCTGCGCATGCGCCTGCAGCGGGGCAAGCTGGCCTTGCGCAGGGTCCTGACCACCACCTACGCCGCCGATGCGGTCTCGCTCGGTCTCATCCCAGGGACGGTGGCCGGGTGGCAGGAGACACGGATTCTGGTGCCCACGGTGCGGGAGCGCCCGCCTGCGCGGGCGTTTCAGCGGTCCTCGGCGGGCGGTCGAGTTCGCCTGCCCGGTCGACGGTCACCCGTGGACGGTGGTCCACTCTGATACCACCGCCTTGGGGGTGACCGGCTTCCGGTCCACGTTCAACAAAGTGGGGCACCAGGCCCACCAGTTCTGGCCCGACCGGCTCAGCGGCCATAATGACCACCCCCATCCCGGGGCCGTGAGCTGGGATGAGCACGGCTTCGTGCAGGCCCGCTGCTCGTACTGTGGCCACATCAGGCGCTGCCACCCGCTGTTCCACGCTCTGTTCACCCCCGACGGCCGGCGGTTCTGGCGGGACTACCCTCGGGTCCGGGCCGTCGCTTGCTGCGAGGTCGAAACGGATGGGACGCCGTCCCTGTTGGCCATCTTCCAAAGCGTCGCCAGCCGAGCTCGCCTCGACGTCGTTCTGGCCCGGGACAGCTTCGGCGTGCTCCGGAGCCAGCGGCACTGAGGACGGTCCGGCCTAAAACCTCACCACCCGGCGCCCGAGACCGAGTGTGCCGTTATCACCATGGCCACAAGGAGCTTCGCTCCCCTCCTCTACCCTCGTTTCCGGCTCCTCGTGGGCGGACAGCTCGCCTCGAACGTCGGCAACGCCTTTTACACCGTGGCCCTCCCTTGGTACGTGCTCTCCGTACACGGGGGCACGGTCCTGCTCGGCACCGTCCTCGCCGGCTACAGTCGCCCGGATAGCCACCCTGGTGCCCGGTGGCTCGGCGGCCGACCGTTGGCGGCCCTGGACGGTCATGATGGCCACCGACAGCGCCCAAGCCGTCCTGACCGGCTTGCTCGCCGTGGTGGCGCTCAACAAGCAAGCCACCCTCTGGGAGCTGCTGCCCATCGCCGCCCTCATCGGCGCGGCCAACGGGATGTTCATGCCCGGGGCGTTCGCCATCGTCCCTTCCCTGCTCCCCGACGAGGCCCTGCAGGCGGGCAGTGCGGTGCTCAACGGGAGCAGTCAAGTGGCCGGGCTGGTCGGGCCGGCCCTGGGCGGCGCGGTAGTGGTCTTGGTCGGCCCGGCCACCGCATTTGGCGTCGACGGCGTATCGTTCGTCGTCTCCGTCATCAGCCTCGCTGCCATCGGTGCCCGCCAGCCCGCCCCGGCCACTCCGGCCCCCCGCGACAGCCGAACCACACCTCCCAGCTCGGCCGAAAGGCCCAAGGTCCCGCGGGCATGGCAGCTCGTGCGTCACGAGCGGCTCCTCCAAGTGCTCCTGGTTGTCGTCCTGGTGGCCAACTTGGGCTCTGGAGGCCTCGTTGGAGTGGCTTTCCCCGCTTTGGCCCGCAGCTCGTTCCATTTGGGGGCCGACGGCTACGGCGGGCTCCTGGCCTGCTCCGCCGCTGGTGGGGTGGTCGGGGTGCTAGCGGCCGTTCACTTCGGCCCCGGCCGGCGCCCAGCCATCCGGGCCTGTTGGCTGTCCCTAGTTGCCAACGCCTCGTTGTCCCTGGCCCCCTACCTGGGCGGACCGGCCCACCGCGGGCGTAGACCTCTTAATCTGGGCGGCCGTAAATACTCTGGCAAATCTCCTCCTGATCACCCTGATCCAGAAATGGGCACCTCCTGCTTCCCTTGGGCGGGTCATGAGCCTGGTCCTCCTAGCCAGCGTCGGTGCCTACCCCCTCTCAGTCGCAGTCGCCGGGTTCCTGGTGCCGGAGTTAGGCCCCGGGCCCTCTTCCCCCTGGCCGCCATCTTCACCACAGTTGCCGTCCTCGGCGCCCTTTCCCAACCACAGTTCCGAGACCTGGGTAGGGTACCCAGCCGTCGTCGGTCGGCGACGTAGCGTGCTACCGTCTATCTCCGTCGTCAAGAGGGCTCCTGCCTCGGACGCAGCGCAATTGTTCCTCCGGTACCCGAGCGACCTCAAAGCGGGCGTCTGACAGAGGGAGCGAGGACATCCAACCTTGGAACCCTGTGTGTCAGGCTGAAAAGAGACAATCGGCGGCGTGACGGGTTTGTGTGCGTGCGGCACTGC
The DNA here is from genome assembly GCA_963750465.1 of uncultured Acidimicrobiaceae bacterium. Lineage (GTDB taxonomy): Bacteria > Actinomycetota > Acidimicrobiia > Acidimicrobiales > Palsa-688 > Fen-671. The sequence continues at coordinate 74,591 of CAVVRE010000018.1, read as the reverse complement.
GTCACCCCTACTCCATCCTGCGGGATGGACGGGACCGGGAACACAGAAATCAAGGTGCCAGCGCTGCTATCGCGCAGCGCGGGCACAGCGCTCCCGAGCGTCGGAACAATACGCGCCGCAGATCTGTGTTGTAGGTCAAGCGAAGTTCGCCAGGTTGGAGCGCGCCCGTACCCGTCGATATATACCGATCTCCGCACACGAGAGCGACATTCTTGGACTGCACACATAAGGATCCTCTGTGCGGCGTTCGTTCCTTAGGGCGGACCGGTCATAAGTCCATGAGGGTCGTGTAGGGCATAACTGTAAATTGCGTCGTGGTCTGTGCGCATCCGCGCCATCAGGTTTGGACTTGCACTCCGAGGCTGCGCTCGAAATAGGCGACGCTCGCGTCCTCGTACGCCTGCGGCCAGGCGTGCCCGGTCCGCTCGGCGAGGCGGCGGGCTCTAGGCAAGAAGACGCGGGCCAGGGCCAGGTAGCCATCGATGGCTGAGTCGATGGTCGGTTCAAGCGGAGGCAGCGACGCCAGCAGCGCGTTCTGCTCATCGGTGAGGTAGCCGCGCAGGCGCTTGGTGAAGGGAAAGGGGTTACCGGCACTGTGCTCGCGGGTGCCCCGCCAGCCCTGCTCAGCCAGGAGCAGCCCGACCAGGGCGATGTCGCGGACCATGATGACGCCGTTGGTGGCCGGGACCGGTTCGTTGCGGCCGACCACGCTGACCATGTTCCCCAGCATGTACAAGAACATGTCGACGTCCGCTTCGGGGAAAAAAGGCGCCTCTCGTCGCTCAGGTCGCGGCACCGGACGGTCCGGCAAGAGGCCCGCTTTGTCTAGGAGCGGCGACATCCCTTCAACCGTCATGGGGTCGACCTCGGAGCGGGCGTGGAGCACGATGTCGAAATGAAGCCACTCAGCCGTGATGCACACTCCGCCCACCGCGAACTGGAAGGGCTTTACATTGGCCAACGGGGCCAGCCGCGTGGCCAACGCCGGCCACGACGTCTTGAGAGGCTCGGCGGCTTCGTCGGTGACGACCACTTGCAGGTCCACGTCGCTCCACGGGTCCGCCTTGCCGATTGCGAAGCCGCCTACCAGGTAGGCGGCTAAGACCCTGTCGTCTGCGGCCAGGAGCTCCTTCGCCCGCTGGATGAAGTTCTCTTGAGCGACCATGGTTGCCGCCTTGATGCCGGCGAGCGGGTAGCGGCTCGAGATCTCCGACGCTCCTCCTGCCATAGTGCGATGCCACACCTGGGGAGAGGGCGGGGGCAAATCGACCACGCAGAGGTATTGGGCTGCGAGCGTCCACCTCGGATCGGTCGCAACACGGCCTAGTGGCGAGGCGCCCTGTACACCAACAGCACAAAGGCGGGGGTGCTGTCGGTGGCCGAGATGAGGGGACTGCTGGCCAAATGGAAGCCAGTGCAAAGCACGTACCGCTTTCGGGGCAGGAAAAGGCACCGACGGTCGTGATACCTTTCGGCAGCGCTGTGCTCTGCCAGGTCCGCCCACCATTGGTGCTGGACAGCACTACGCCCCCGTTTCCCGGCCCGGCGAACTTGCCACCGCCAAGGTTGAACAGGGTATAGCCCGACACCCAGCACTCCGATGCGGTCGGGCATGTCAAGCCCGTGGAGAACTTGGCCGTCGGCAACCCCTGGGCCGCTACGGTCGACCAGAACCGGCCCCCGTGGTGCGAGACGATGACAACGGCCCCGGCCCCGGCTGGCCACGACACGGCCAGACAGGTCTGCGGGCTATTGCACAAAAGCACTCTCATTCGTCGTGACCACCATCGTCGTGATGTCCCCCGTTGCAGAACATCGTTGTCTACTAGGCCATCTGGACGCTGCTCCTGTACACATTTGGTCCAGACCCGCCTGCGTCTACCCCGTACCTAGCAGTCAAATCCAAACCGGGTAATTTGCCGGGGGAACTTCCCTCGAGCTGCTGGACTGTAGAGGTGGCCGAACATCACGCTCCGCCGGAGCGCATCGAGGCTAGGGGCCTGTACCTACGCCGGCACCAGGTAGGCGACGCGGCTGCCATCGGCGCGGCGGTTGCCGAGAGCCTGGCCGAGCTCCAAGCTTGGGTGCCCTGGGCCAACCGGTCTACGGCAGAACTAGAGGTACAACGTCGCCGCTTGGAGGAGGCCGTCCCAAATTGGGAACGGGGTACGGAGTACGTCTACCTGGTCTTCCGGCCCGGCGAGGACAAGGTGCTCGGTTCCGTCGGCCTGCACCGGCGGGTGGGGCCCGACGCCCTGGAGATCGGGTACTGGCTAAGGACCTCCGAGACGGGCCGGGGCACCATGACAGAGGCGGTCCGGGCCTTGGCCAATGAAGCGCTGGTGTGGCCCGGGGTGGACCGGGTCGAGCTCCACTGCGACGAGGCCAACCAGAAGAGTGCCGCTATTGCCCGGCGTCTGGGCTTCCGCTTGGCGGGCACTGGGCAGGTCGACCCAGAGTCGCCGGCCCAGAGCGGGCACCAGATGGTGTGGGTACTCGACCAACCGGTACCGGCCTCGGCGGTCTACTACTTGATCGGGCTGCCCGGGGTGGGCAAGTACACCGTGGCCTTGGCCATGGCGCGCCTCGCCGCCGAGCGGGGCCAGCGGCTGGTCGTGGTGGACAACCACTATGTCAATAACGTTATCTTTGGCCTGGTCGGAGCGGATGGCCGCACGCCTCTCGACCCGGCCGTGTGGGCGCGGGTGGCAGAGGTGGCCGAAGTTGTGTTCACCACCGTGGAGACCCTTTCCCCGCGGGGTTGGTCGTTCGTGTTCACCAACTACCTTGACCACGGCTCCAATGAGGACCACCGGTTGTACCAGCGGGTCCGCCAGGTGGCAAAGGCCAGGGGGAGCCGGTTCGTGCCCGTACGGCTGGTTTGCGAGCCCGAGGAGTTATGCCATCGGGTGACCAGCCCGGAGCGCTCCGGCCGGCTGAAGTTGGTCGACCCCGTCACGGTACGCCAGCTGGCTACGACCAGACGTCTGCTCCTACCTGACGACGATGACGTGATCACGATCGATACCACCCGCTCGGCTGTGGAGGAATCAGCCGCTGTCATCCTCGACCGGGTTGCCGTCTGGGGGATGTCTCGGCGTCCCTGATATGGCGGCGTATTCAACTACTCCGACTACAAACTCGGCCTGCGCGGGCTCGAGATCATGTCCCCCCGCCCCACACCACCGAACCCGAACAACTTGCCGAAGTCATGGCAGGCGATGAGGAGGTGCCGTTCAGCCTCGGCGACCTCGAGCAGCGAAGGCGTAACGCCTTGCCGCCGTGGCAGGTGTCGACCTGGCTGAACACCGGCTCGGAGATCGCCTTCCTACGTGTGTAGGCGGCACGTCCGGTCTTAGTCGGAGCCTTCTCGCCATCCGTGCTTTCGGGGTGAGGCCCTTCCGGATGCGGCCACGTCGAGCGGGAGGCAGCTCCGCGTTGTGGCGGAGCCCGCCGTCCCGTGCCCGCTGACCGTCGTTTTGGGCGCGGGTTCGGGACCGCGATCGCGGCCAGTGCGGCGTTGCGGTTGGTGCGGAGGGGGGCCCTCACAACGTGGGCTCATGTTCCCAACCGGCCGGCGACGCCCGAACGGGCGCGTGTCAGACTTTTAGAATGTCAGAGCTAGAGCCGGTTCAGAGCACCTATCCAGTCGTTCTCGTCGGCGAGCGTCTGCGCGAGGTTGGGCTAGCGGACCTCGACGACGCCTGGGCGTGGTCCTCAGACGAAGCGCTTCTTCCGCTACCAGCCGGCGGAACCAGGAAGCCGAGCGTCTCTGGCTCGAGTCGGTCATCGCCGAAGCCATCGGCACGCCCCGGCTGCAGTACCAGCTCGGGGTCGAGTTGGCAGGGACCGGCGCGCTGGTTGGGATGGCCCGTATCGGCATCGACTCTGAACGGCACCCCAGCGCCAACATCGGCTACGGCGTGGCTCCCGCGTTCTGGGGCCGCGGCATCGCCTCGGAGGCAGCGGCGCTGATCGTCGGCTACGGTTTCGAGCGCCTCGGCATGCACCGCATTTGAGCGACGCACCACCCGGAGAACGTGGCCTCCCGCCGGGTACTCGACAGGCTCGGCTTCCGAGAGGAGGGGCGACGACGTGACGACCGCATGATCGGCGGGCAGTGGTCTGACTCCGTGGTCTGCTCGCTGTTGGAGGACGAGTGGCGGGCGGTCCCGCCCTCCACCGCCGGCTGAGGCCTCGGCGAGGCCCGTTGCGTTCCGGTTTAGGGTTAAGAGATCATGCGCGGCATCGACGGACGGGGGCCTCAGGTCGACCTCAAGCCCGGCACACCACTTACCGTTCGTCGCCATAAGTGGCCCGATCGCGACCACTACACCGCCGTGGCGTCGGTCCTAGGTTCCGACTCCTGGGGCGTCTGGGCTGGGATGCGGAGGGGTGCGTGGTGGTACCGGGATGGGCAGCCCGTTCACCAAGCGCGCTCTGACCTGGTCGAGCTCCTACCCATCGAGGTCGGCTGGGCCGCCGAGTGGTACGAGCAGCGGCCCGGTGGCCCTGATTTCGAGCTGTACTGCGACGTCACCGGGCCGCTGTCTTGGTCCGGGACGGTCGTGGCCATGGTCGACCTCGACCTCGACGTCATCCGCACGTTCGCCGGAGAGACCAGGTTGTTGGACGAGGACGAGTTTGAGCTCCATCGCGTCGAGCTCGACTACCCAGCTTCGATGGTTGCTCTGGCCCGTGAGACGGCCACGCAGCTGATGGACCGTGTCTCCATTCGCGAGCCGCCGTTTGACGGGTCTCATCGCCCATGGTTGGAACTCTGGAAGAGAACGGGCTCTTGAGGATCCTCCCCGGGTGACCTACCGCCTTTCCGAAGGGCGCACAGGTCGTCAACGCGTTGCCAGCGTGACGCCGCGACGGGTTCGCCGATCACGAAAACCAAGGCGGGCACGCATTTTTCGACGTGAGCGTGGAGCGTTGCGCCGAGTTTGCATTAATATGTGCGGACGATCTGCGTCCCAACGCAGGCCAAGTTCCTTCTCGCTATGTGCCAGGAACCGTCTGATTGAGTATCCACTAGGACGCGGCAACTGAGCCGTAACGTCGTGAGGTCCGATGGGCTGGCTCACAGTAACCGTTGCCGGCCAGTTTTGGCCTGGCTTTCGAACGAGGTGCCAACCTGTCGGGCCTCACCCTGGCGTGGCTGAAAAGAGGCGCGAGCGCCATGTCCCTGAAATCAGACGTGCCCGCCAGGTACCAACTTCCCCGACAATAAAAGGAGCTTTCCGATGTCATTGACGATCGGGATCGACCCTCACAAGGGCTCTCACACGGCGGTGGCCCTCGACGAGCGCGAGGCCACCTTGGGCCGCGTGCGTGTGCTCTCGGGCCCTGACCAGCTGGTGCGGTTACTCGAGTGGGCCAAGGCCTGGCCGGTGCGTACCTGGGCGGTGGAGAACGCGGCTGGCCTCGGTTACCTAGTGGCCCAACAGCTGGTCGGCGCCGGCGAGAGGGTCCTGGACGTCCAGCCCAAGCTGGCCGCTCGGGCCAGGCTGCTGGACAACGGCAACGCCAACAAGAACGACCCCAACGACGCTCGTTCCGTGGCGGTGGCCGCCCTGCGGGCGAAAAGGCTTGTAGCGGTGGCAAAAGAGGACCACACCGCAGTGATGAGGCTGTGGGCGCGCAGGCGCAAGGACTTGTCCGGCGCCCGGACGCGGGTGGCTAACCAGTTGCACGCCGTGATGTTGGAGCTCGTCCCCGGCGGCTACCGCGGGGAGATGTTCGCCGCCAAGGCGGCGAGGTTGCTCGAGGCGCTAGAACCCGTTGGTGCCGTCGCCGCAGCCCGCAAGGAACTGGCTGAAGAGCTCTTGGGCGACCTGGGCCGGCTCGACGCCCAGCTAAAGGATCTTCAGGAGCGCTTGGCCGACGTGGTGAGGGCATCAGGCACTACCACGACCAAGATCTTTGGCGTTGGCCCCGTAGTCGCCGCCATTTCCCTGGGCCTCACTGGTGATGTCAGACGCTTCTCCGACAAAGACCATTTCGCCTCCTATAACGGCACCGCCCCCATAGAGGTCTCCTCGGGTGAAAAGAAGCTGTTCCGGTTGTCCAGGAGAGGTAGCCGTCAGTTGAACCACGCCATCCACATGGCCGCCGTGACCCAGGTCCGGCACGCCCACAGCGAGGGGCACGCCTATTTCAAACGCAAGCTGGCTGAGGGGAAGACAGGCAAGGAAGCGCTGCGGGCGCTCAAGCGCCGCATGAGTGACGCCCTTTATGCCGCCATGATGGCTGATGCGGCCAGCCAACAAGAACGGGGCTCAGGTGGCCCGGGAGGGCAAACGGGGAACGGCTCTGTAGCCTGCGCGGCCGGCTCCCACCCCGCAAAACCGGCTCTTCGGCCAAGCCACTCCCGGGCCAACCCCAAGGCTAGGCCACCGTGTCAAGGCGTGCGTGCTCTCGGTCAGCGACAAGCCCAGAAAAAAATCCGCCGAGCATCTTGACAAACAAAGAGGCCTCGCTCTGGCGCGCTTCTGCTTGTAGAACGGGCGTTTCGCGGGCGCACATAAGTGGACAATATGACCCCGACGAATGTCTGCTTCTTAAAGGTGCTGTGAACAACGATCCGCGAGGCCTTCCGGGCGCCTGATCTCGCACTCAGGGAGTGCCCGTCTAACCGGGGTGCCGCCCTGGTCCCGGCGGTCGACTACGTTCCCGGAGCCCTTTCTAATGCCCTTGTTACCCCGTTCGCTGGCCGGACTGGAAGGCTGATGATGGCATCGTGTCGTGTGCGTGCCCGCCGGTTCAATTACCGCGAGCACCAGACACCGCGAGCACCACGCCTTAAGTTGCTTCACTTGGGGCCTGGCCCGATAGGGCCACGGAAAGAAGGGCGACCAGCCCTCTCGTGCGGCGCCGAATACGGAACGCCAGCCTCCGCAGGGATAATAGGTACACCGGACCTGGCTTCCTTCACCGGGTAAATCTGTGGCCACCGAGGTGGCAAAATCCGTCGATCGGCGCCGGAGTCGTGTGGCTCGCGACCGTCGTTCGGGACGCGGTACCGTGACAAGATAGAGGCACGACAGCGTGCGCCCGTCCCCAGGACAGCTCAGGTAGCCCTGTGAGTGCCAGTGGTCCACTAGATGCGATACCGGTGTCCTCCCGGGAAAGCACCTAAGTGACGCCTCTGAACGTCCTGCTCTCTCATACCGTGCTCGACTTGACCCGTGACGCGGAACGCCGGGATCCGAACGTGAACGTGGTGCAGTGGTCGGATTTCTGGCGTGTCGCCGACGGCGCCCGGGCCCGGGACGTCCACGTCGATGCCCGGATTTCGCGTCGGGCGATGAAGACGTACGTCAATATGCAGACAAGGGCCGGCAGGGCGATGTTGGACGGCGGAGTGCTGCGCTTGACCGACGGCGGGCTGAAGGTCCGGGACTCGGCCGGCGCTGCAGTGGATGCCGCGTGCCGCGCCGGCGAGGACAGGTTCGGCCCCTCGCCTCGCGGGGCTCTCGTGGCTCTGGTCGGGGAGCTCGAGTTTGAGTACGCCCATTACCTTCACCCCTACGGGACAGCCGACCCCACTGTCACTGGTGGCGCTGCGGCGGGCGCGGCACACGGGCTGGACTGGGAGCCGGTCGTGCGCCTTAGGGACCACGAGGCGACCGACGGGCTGTCACTTCTGGCGCTGTTGTCGCAGGCCCTCACGGCGTTCACGGTCGAGTACGAGCCGCACGGACGCGGGCCGCTGCTATGGGCGGTGAACATGGCGAAGGCCTTCGACGAGCCGATGCCACTGGCGGCTGTCCCGTCGGCGCTGGGTATAACCGGGAACGGTCGCTCCACCATGGAGCGTCACGGCTTCGTGACGGTGTCGGACGGACTGGCGCGCCTCACGCCAGCGGGAGAAGCCATTAAGCGGTCGTACGACCAACTTACGGGCGAGGTCGAATCGTCCTGGCGCGGTCGTTACGGGACCGACGTGGTCGAGTCGCTGCGGTCTGCGCTCGAGCCAGCCAACGCGCTGATTGACCGTCGTGCATGCTGACCACCCGATCGTGAAACACGTGGTCCGAGTTGGGTTCACAGAGGTCAGCGGCTCCTTATCGACCGGTACCTGGCCCCCTGAGGCCGCCCCCCGGCTAGGGCCACACAAAGTGACGCCAAGCACCGACCCGGACGCGGCGCCCGATTCGGCACGGATTCCTGGCCTGAACAAACGAAGTTTCGTCAGGTATACACATAATGGCCCGAAGTTCTGCGACAATTTGCTCGCACATTCGGTACCGCGTATTAAGCGAGATCCTGTGAACGGGACCGGCGGCGAACCGTCATGAAGGGTTGTTCCCGCGGCTTTGCCGTCTCGCGAACGGGCCGCAGAACAAGGATGTTATGCGCTGGGTGCCGGTCCCGCGGACGACGGCTTGACCGCTAGGAGGCTGAAGCTGAGCGGCAACCGCGGTGCGCCTGGAGGGATAACCCAGTGGCCGTCGACGTCCTGGACGAGCCAGGGGAAGTGCTGGAACAAAGTCCAGTCGTACTCCACAAGCCACTCAAGACGAAGGCCGGCCCTCGTTAGCGCCGACACGGTTTCACCCAGGCCGTGGTTCCACTCGTAGCTTCGCCGGTTGACGAGGGGCCGCGGCGCGTCTGTGTAGGTGGCCCCCGAGCCGTCCGCCCAAGGAGCCGCTTCCTCGAAGTAGCTCCTTACGAGCAACGGCTGAGCCTCATCTAGTGCTAGAGCAAGCGGGTGCACGTCGTGGATATAAAAACGGCCGCCCGGTCCCAAGAACGCGCTGACCTCGGTGGCCCAGGCCGCGACGTCGGGCAACCAGCAAAGCGAGCCAAGGCTCACATAGACGATGTCGAAGACCTCGCCGCCCAGGGCTCTAGAGGCCTCGTAAACGTCGGAGCAGACGAACCGGGCCCGCCCGGTTAGCCCAGCCCGCCCTGCGATCCCCTCTGCCGCTGCGATGGCGCTCGCTGAGAAGTCGACCCCGGTCACCGTGGCGCCGGCCATCGCCCAGGCTAGGGTGTCCAGGCCGAGGTGGCATTGCAGGTGGAGCAAGTGGAGCCCTGCCACGTCCCCCAAGATCTCAAGCTCATGGCGGCTCGGGCCGGGGAGCTCCCTGAGCCAACCCTCGACGTTGTAAAAGCGCGAGCCGACATGTACCTCGGTTCGCTCGTCCCAGTTGGCCCGGTTCGCTGCCAGGTAGCTCTGTGAGCCCACGGGCTCCACGGTAGCCTGGCGACCCACGCCGCCCGTCACCCACAGGATGCTTCGCTCAGTGCCCGGCCCACTGTCGACCGCCTCGCGCAAAACCACAGTCGGCGCCGGCGCTTAGGATGAAATCACAGCCATTCTCTACGGAATTCAGGGGAAATGGCCTAGGCCGCGCCGTCTTGAGCCGTCGATACGGGCGGATTCTGCTTGTGAATGGGCCTTTTTAATGACATATGACAGGACGAGCTGTCCGCGCGAGCCGCCAACCACGCCGGCTAGCGGTCAACTGCACGAACTGCACCCAGGTCCTGTCAAACTGGGTCGACTGCTCCCCCGGTGGCAAAGGACGAGGAGGTCAAGCTTGAGGGATAGCCATCGACCGACGTCGCCGGACCGTCCTCAGCGGTCACCGGCGCCAAACGGCGGAGCGTACCCGATGCCAGTAGGACAGAAGTGACCCGGCCATCTGGAAGTCGCCGGAACCTTGCTTGTTCGCCGGATTGACCACAGCCCGGTCCGACTACGAAGACGTCGGGGTCGTCGGTCGGCACCAGCCTCGCCCCCCACCCAGGGTTGTCGGGGTCGACAAAGGTCAGCTCCCCGTCACGCCACTCCAGCCGGGCCGTGCTGTAGTCGTCAACGTACAGGCCGAGCAGAGGCACCCAGGCCTCAGGCACCGGCGTTGGCTGGGTAATGCCCGGCGGGCGGCGAAGTGCTCCCTTTCGTGTGGCCTGCGCCAGCGCGATGGCCAGGCGCGGTGTGTCGCCATAGCCGTTGACGAGGGAGACGGCACCGATACCCGTCTTCGGGTCGAAGCAGACGCTGGAAGTGAAGCCGGGGAACCCACCCGAGTGCTGTACCCAGGTGACCTCGTCCCGGCGGATGGTGTGCCAGGAGATGCCCATGGCGTGAGACCAGTCGTCGGGGTCGCCCAGGTAACGGGGCGTGTGCATGGCCCTTCGGGCGGAGGCGTCCAGGACAATGTCGTCACTATTGGCAAGGTCGTAGGCGCCCAATTGGAAACTGACCCAGCGGGCCATGTCCGCGACCGAGGACCACAAACCTCCTTCGGCCCAGATGTGAGGCCCCGGGGCAGCAGGCTCAAGGTAGTCCGAGAAGCCCCTCGGGTTGTAGCCCACCGCCCTCAGGTCCTGGAGCGAGCCCGGGAGGGGGTCGAAGGCGGTGGCCGACATGCCCAGCGGCGCCAGGACCTTTTCCTCCACGTAGCGCGGGAACGGCGCCCCGCTGACGCGGGCGACGATCTCGCCCAGCAGCTGGTAGCCGAGGTTGGAGTACTTGGCCTGGGAATGCGGCGGGACAACCGTGGCTATCTCGTCGGCCCGGGCCAGGGTGCGCTCGGCCCGTCCCTCGTAGACCAGGGCCCCGAAGTCCGTCCCGGGCGGGTCGCCGGCCAGGCCCGACTCGTGTGAGAGCAGGCGCCGGATGGTTACGACGGAGATGGGCCCGAACTTGCGCTGGGCCCGACTCAGCTCGGGCAGGTACTCGACGGCGGGGTCGTCCAGGCCGAGCCTCCCGGCCGCGCACAGCTGCATGACTGCCGTACCGGTGAAGGTCTTGGTGATAGAGGCGATGCGGAAGAGCGTGGTGGCGTCGGGGCGGCGGCCTGAGGCCAGGTCGGCAAAACCGACGCCCACCGACCACGCCAGCTCACTGCCGACGACGACCCCGACGGCCGCACCGGGGAGGCGGTGTTCCTTCACGAACCCCGCCGCCTGAACGTGAAGGGTTTCGTAGTCGACGGCACTCATTGGCCTCTCCTGTCCGCTGGTCTCAACTATGAAGGAAAGCCTTGCAGATATCGCTCGGACGCCTGACCAGCTCGAGTCACCGATGGCGGATGACGGGGATACCCTCAGCTTCCTCAGGTGCCTCGAAGATCGAAGCGAAGTGACGGACCCCATCCTCATCGATCTCGTGGGCGTCACCTGGCTGGTCATCCAGCCGCCGGCACACCCGCTCCGCGGCGATCTCGACCGGGACGTCGAGCCAGTGCAACTCTAGGCCGACGCCGGCTGTGGTGGCGCGCTCGGCGCGCCTCCCGACGACGCTCCCGGCTCCAGAAGTTCCAGTCGAGCACGACGCTTGAGCCGGCAGTCACGGTCGCCAATGCGACATCCCACATCAGCTCGGTGCAGGGGACCAGCCGCTCTACATACGCAGGATCGTCGTGGCGGCCGCCGTACAGCCGCAACATCCACTCGTCCCTCGACAGCCGCACAGCCGGCAGCTCGCGCGCCAGTTCCCGTGCCAAGGTCGTCTTCCCGGCGCCAACCAGCCCGCACATGAGGTGGATCTCCGGCTCACCTGGCATCAAACAAGCATGCCTCCAACCTGGCGTCAACCATTGGTTATTCGGAGAACGGCCCAGCACGCACTGCGCCCGGCAACCCGCTGACCGAACGGGGACCACGAAGCGCGCACCATCGTGTGAGCGAACAACTCGTCGACTCCCCGTCTGCCCGTCCACCCACGTTTTCGAAACAGATCCCTTTTTCGCAAGCCAGGATGTGGTCACAGCGCTTGGGTCGGGTTAACCGAGCGAGCACCGACCCTTCGCTATGCGCGAATTCTCGTGGTAGCTCTTCGCGTTTTAGCCGGTGCATAAATGGGTGTTCTGCGCTCGCATTGACAGTGGCCCCCCCTTGCGGACCAACAGCCGGCGACTTGTGCCCAGCCCTATTGCACGATCATTCGAGCCTCATGCAAGAGTGTACTTTGACGTCCTCTAAACGCAAGAGTATGCTCTTGGGTTGTGGCGACGAAGAAGAAGCCCCAACCGATCGAGATCGTCGACCCATCGGCGATGCGGGCCTTGGCCCACCCGCTCAAGTGGGCGCTGATGGACGCCCTGTTGGCCGAGGGCCAGGCCACATCGACGCGATGTGCCGAGCTCGTCGGCGAGAGCCAGGCCAACTGTTCGTTCCACCTGCGCCAGCTGGCCCGCTATGGCCTTGTGGAAGAGGCTCCGAGCACCTCACGGCGGGAGAGGCCGTGGCAGCTGACCACGACCGACCAGTCGTGGTCGACGGTCCAGCCCGACGAGACCAGTACCCGGGCCGTCGCCGAACTGGAGCGGGTCTTCGTCGAGCACGAGATGGCCAAGCTCATGCGCTGGCAGCGCACGGCGACCACCTACCCCGCAAAGTGGCGGGCGGCGGCGTTGCGCTCGGCCGCCCAGACCTGGCTCACCGCCGACGAGCTGGCCGACCTCGGACGGCGGGTCACCGAGCTGTTGGCCACCTACCGCGACCGGCTGAGTGACCCGGGCCAGCGGCCCCCCGGTTCGCGGCCGGTGCGGCTGCTCGCGGTTGGCTACCCGCTGCCTGACGACTAGGGCTGGCTGGTGGTGGGCGCACTGGGCGACCGGCGCTTTCGCCGGTTGCTGGCCGGCAACTCGCTCTCGAGCTTCGGCGACAGCGCCCTGTACCTGACGCTCGGCATCTGGGCCAAGGACCTGACAGGTAGCAACGCCGCCGCCGGGGCCATCTTCCTCGCGCAGGGCCTGGGTGCCCTCAGCGCGCCGTTCGCCGGGCACCTGGTCGACCGCGTCCCTCGCCGGCCATTGCTGGTCGTCACCAACGGGGCCACGTCGCTCATAGTCCTCTTGTTGTTGAGCGTCCGTTCAGAGGCCCAGCTATGGGTCATGTACCTGGTCGCCGTGGCCTATGGTGCCGCGTTCGTGGTCCTGGCCGCGGCCGGCGCCGGGCTGGTAAAGGACATGCTCCCCGACCATGACCTCGCTAGCGCCAACGCGGCATCCACAACGGTCACCCAAGGGCTGCGCATCGCCTCACCGCTGGCCGGTGCCGCCCTCTATGCCCGCTTCGGCGGTGGGGCCGTGGCCGTCCTCGACTCGGCCACCTTCCTCGCTGCGATTGCCGCCCTGCTCTCGGTCCACGTGCCCGAGGCATCCGTCGCCGTAGGGCACGATGTCCCTGTGCGAGCGCAAATGCTGGCCGGGGCTGCCCACTTGTGCCGCACGCCAGGCCTGTCCCAAATCGTGGCATCGGCAGTGGTGGCCATGCTCGTGCTCGGCTTCTACGAGTCGCTCACGTTCGCGGTAATAGCTGCCCTGCACCGTCCAGCGTCATTTTTCGGCGTGCTGATGGGCGTGCAGGCGGTCGGCTCCATCGCCGGAGGGCTAGTCTCTGGCCGACTGGTCCGCCGCCGAGGCGAGGCTCGGGTCCTCGGTGCGGCCCTAATTGCTTGGGCGGCCGCCAGCTTCGTCTACACCGTACCAATGGTCGCCGCCGCCTTCAGCGCGCTGGCGGTGTTTGGAGTCGCCGTTTCCCTCTACGCCGTGTCGGTCGCCACTGCGACGCAGCGCCGCACGCCCCCGTCGCTCCAGGGCCGGGTGAACGCGGCCACCGGCATGGCCACGAACCTGGCCCAAACCTTGTCTATCGCCATAGGCGCTGTCCTGGTCGGCCCGGTGGGCTACCGGCCGCTACTGGTCGCGGTCGCGGCAGTTGTGGCGGCCGCGGCACTACCGCTCCTGCTGCGCCCACATCGGGATCCGCCGGACCTCGCCATCATGCCGCCAGATTTTGCCGGCTCGAGAACAGGGAAAGTTAGGTAAGCCTCGCATGGTTGGGCGCTGACTCGTACTGTTCCCGCCCAAAGGTAAGAGGCCCCAAAGGCGTGGCCCGAGCATTCCCCTGCCCGGTCACAAACGCATTCAGATTTGCGGCCCATGGCCCGAAAGGTATCGCGCACCGTCAGCCAATGTGGGCAGAGTTTTTGCTCCGTAGTGGAAAGAGACGGCGAACCCTTAGTACGAGTGGCGGCGCGCGGGCCGGCCCGACCTTGACGAGTGGTCTGCTGCACGGCGGAAGTGGCTCGGTTATCGCGGTTAGGCGCGTGGCTCTACTTCGTGTGGCGACCACCAGGATTGGGCCAGTCACCGAGCATGGTCCCGCCGTTGTGTTTTACTGCCTCCCGGTGGGCGTGACGCCTGGGCCAAGGTCCGCCCGGTGACGCCACGCCGCCTCGACGACGTGGCTGACCTGTTCAACAGCAACGGCACTACCCGTGGGTGCTGGTGCATGTTCTTCTTGTTGAAACGCCAGGACTACATGAGCGGGCGCGCTGGCGGGAACGAAACCGCCTTCAGAGAGCGCGGCCCCGGGCGATGTCCCCCTCGGGCTTGTCGCCTACCGCGAGCAGAAGCCGGTGGGGTGGGTGGCAGCCGGGCCCCGCTCCCGTTACGCGACCGCGCCCGCGCCCAGGTCCAGGATCCTGAAAGACCGTGACCCTGCCGAGGACGAAGACGTCTGGCTGGTCCCGTGCTTTTTCGTCCGGGTCGGGGCCGCCGGGCCGGCCGCACCCGGTTGTTGTTGACGGCCGCGGTAGAGCTGGTTCGGGGAGCATGGCGCCAGGGCGGTCGAGGGCTTCCCACTGGCGGCCGGGCCGAAGGGCGGGACCCGACGCGTTCGACGGCACCGAGCAGGTGTTCGCCGGCTGCGGCTTCACCGAGGTGGTCAGGCCCACGGAGGACCGGGTGGTGATGCGGCGGGACTTGAGGCCGTGACGCCGACAACCGTCGTCCCGCGGCAGCGGCTTGAGGTCACGCTTGCCAGGCAACAACACAGTCCCCGACGGGGATGGCTGGGGGATACGCCCAATGCCAACGTTGCCTTCGGCCTATTGGAGCTCGGCGCCCGCTAAGTTCCAGCGGCTAGAGCCTGGTCGGCGTGATCAACGTCCTTGACGGGCGAGGTTTCGAATTGACGTACGCTCCCGAAGCTGGCCAAAGGGGGGCCGCGAGCGGCCATATGCGCTGGCGTGCGGGCCTGAAAATAGACGTTGCCACTGAACGACCGGACCGGGAAGAGTTGAAGCGTGGGACGTCACATCGCTCTCGTGTTGCCTGGGGCCGCCGCTGGTCCTTACACCGCGCCCCTGCTTGTGCCGTTGTTGGCGGCAGAGGAAGCGGGGGCCACGTCGAGGTTGTCACCTACCCCGAGTTCCGGCCCCGAAGCCTTGAGCGACGCGACGCCGTCGAGTTCGACGCCTTTGTCTCCGAGCGGGTCGCCGAAGTCCTGGCACGGGAACGCCCGTCGAGGGTCACCTTCATAGCTAAGTCGCTCGGGACACTCTTCCTGGCGGCCACGGGGGATATGCCGCTCCCCGCTGACGTTGGTGCCATCTGGGTCACGCCTCTGCTCGGGCTCGACTATGCCCGCCAAGGCGTCATCAACAAACGGTGGCCCTCTCTGCTGGTCGCCGGTTCCGTAGACCGCTACCACGACCCCAAGGCACACAAGAAAGTGTGCCAGGCAATTGAGGCGGAGTCCCTTGTCATTGACGGCGCCGACCATGGGTTAGTCGTAGCTGGGAGCGTCCTGGCCACCGTCGAAGGGCTCCGGGCCCTTGCCCAGGCGAGCCTCGATTTCGCCGGCCGACGCTAGCCCGTTAGTGGAGGGGTATTAACAGCACGTACAGCGATGCTAGGCCGAGCCGCATTTACTCCCCGAGAGGCCGCCCGTCCGTTGCCAGAAACCACCGCTTGGCACCTCCTACGCCTGGTTTGTGCACGGGCGAAAGACGTTGCGGCTCGGTGTGAACCACCGGCCTTTTGCATGTAAAAGCGCCAGCGTCGCCACGAGCCAGGTCTAACAGGGCACCGGTCAATGCTCGACCGCGGCCGCGCGGCACAGACGTCTTTGCGACGAGAAACAGCCGCAAGCTGAACATTTCTAGCGGATAACTTAGCGATTGGGGTCCCCCGGGTGCCCAGGACGACAGTTCGGTGACCAACGCAATCCGAACCGGCAGGAAACTAAGACCGCGAGCGCGCTAATGCCTCACATGGTCAGAGAACGCCAGCCCAGCTCTGGACAATATGGTGCGGGGTTGCGCTGTAGACCAGGCAACGTCGGCCCAAGTCAGAGCGCCCGTAGCCGATGACCCGGTCGGGTTAACTGTGGGACCGCAGTGTTTTCCGTCCAGGCACATCAGGACGATTTGGCGGGCTGACGCGCAGCCGGGTCAGGCCCGGTGCAACCACGACAGCCGACGGGGTTGCCGCCGGCACTTATGAACCGACACACCGGTTTTGGCGGAGGGCCGCTAGCCATTGCTCTGTCGTGTGTGGTGAGCACAACCGGACCATGGGTGGAGCCGAAGGGTCCGCCTGCAAAGCGGCGATCTGCTCCCGCTTGCGGGAGAAGCTGCGGAAGTGCCAGGCGACGATGGAGTCAGACGAAAGCGCCTGACGGAGCGATTCCCTGTTGCCGTTACAGGCGAGTTCGCGCATAACAGCCCGCCTCATAGTCCGGCGCAACAGCCGGCCCAGGGACACGTACCGCGGGTAGTCCAGCGCGACGATCAGTTCAGTTCGCCCCAACACGACGTCGCGCCAGTAGCCGTAGGCGGTATCAAGGACCCAATCCTCTGACGAAGCGATGCGTGATGCGAGCTCGCGTTGCTCCTCTCGGGGACGCTCCACCCACCCCGGCAACCATCCGATCTCATCGTCTACGGAGTGCCAAGGGAGCCCCGTGACCTCGCCGATCTGCCGGGCCAAGGTCGTCTTGCCCGAACCTGTGACGCCGTACAGGAGGATCCGTTTGGCGCCACTCGTCGCGGCAACTCCACTTTCGTGGCCATTGGCCCGCTCAGTCATGGACACCAGTTTGGCTGTTCCTGCGACGGCTACGGGCGGAGATGTACTCCGCCGACGTGGACGACTTGGTGCCCGCCAGGCCACTGGGAGGTCCCCAGCGCCCCGCGGGTTTTGGGTCGGGGATCGGGCGTCCTGTATTGGTAGTCCCGCCGGGACCGAGGCTGAGAACATCGCCGAGCAACGAGCGCTGGGAAAAGCCCGGTTCCAGAGGGAGGGCCTGCACCGCGGTCGTGTTTTCCGGGAGGGGGCGGATGGTGGACGGCGTGACCTACGCTCGGCCCGCTCGGACCCACACCCAGAAGCCTCATAGTGGGTGCCGGCGCCCGGCTCGCGACGTAACGAGCGGTGGAACGTATCTCGTTTATTGCCGTGCCGGAAGGCGGCCCGCCACTGCCCTAGCTGTGTGGGCGGTCCTAGCGCGCGCCGCCACCGTTGTCGTCGAGCACAAGGCCGTCGTAGTGTCGTGCCGCCAGCCGGCTCGGTGGCTGACCGGGCAGGCCAGAACAGGGCAGTCTGGAGCGGTGACGATGGGCGCAGGGCATGGCGGCTCGACTGGCATGACCGGTCTCGACCCGACCTTCGGGACGGCCGAGAACTACAGGCGTTTCGCCGCGCACGAGGCGGCTGGACGGTCTTCGGCGTACGAACGACTGGCTTACGCCGTCGCCGAGGACGGCCTCGTGTTGTCGTTCCTTGAGCGCCTCCCTGTGGCCAAGCGCCAACCCAACCTTCTCTTCGGGGCGGCCCGTTACCTATTGGGCTCCCCTCCAGGCCCTGCTTCGTTGCGCTCGCTGGTGTCAGAGAGACCCGGCGAGCTGGCCGACGTAATTCGGGCGCGGCGCACCCAGACCAACGAGGCGGCGCGCTGCGCGGTCCTGCTCCCGGCGCTCGCTTTGCTTCCTCCGCCCTTAGCCCTCGTCGAGGTAGGTGCGGCAGCTGGGCTCACGCTCCTGCCCGACGTCTACTCCTACGACTACGACGGCTATCGGTTAGTGGGCACGGACCCGGGAGCACCGACGCTGTCGTGCCGACCGATGGGGCCGGTACCGTTGCCTCGGCAGGGCCTTGAGGTGGCCTGGCGGGCAGGGATCGACCTCAACCCGCTCGACGTCAATTGTGCAGACGATGTGGCCTGGCTTTCGTGCTTGGTCTGGCCGGGCGAAGCCGACCGGGCCGAGCGTCTCCAGGCCGCCGTTGCGGCGGCGTGTAGACAACCAGCGACCATCTACCGCGGTGACCTCCTAGAGGACCTGGCCAGGGTCGCCGCCCAGGCGCCCGTGGGTGCCACGCTGGTCGTTTACCACTCGGCCGTGCTTGCTTATGTCGAGCTACCCAAACGCCGCGCCTTTGCCGATGCCGTCCGCGACCTTGGTGCCGTGTGGCTGTCGAACGAGGGATCGGGAGTCCTCCCTGGCCTTGCCTCTGACCCGGGCCCGTCGAGCTTCGTTCTCGTCCGAAATGGCGAAGAGGCGCTAGCTCGCACTGACCCCCACGGGACCTGGCTGGAGTGGCTCGCCTGATCCGCGGGGACCGGCGGCTGTTGTGGGCGGCTCAACGGAACCTGACGAGCGCATCGCCATCGGCGCAGTTGACATGGGGTATGGAAACAGAGTTTTGGTGCTCGCATTATGCGTGCGCTCACAGCGTGACCGCCATGGGCCGACCACACGCGTGCCAAGGCGCTCTACCCGCGTTTTGCGGACCCCGGTCAGAAAAACGGGTATCACGGTGCTCGGAGCCCCCTCAGTCCCGGCGACGAGAGCCATCAGCGAACAGATGTCAGACGAACGGCCGGCCCGTCCGCCCGAGGACCACGGTCCTCAGCTAGGAACCACTCATGAGCCCTGTGTGTCGGCCCTACCGACCCCACGACCGCGAGGCCCTTGTGTCCTTGTGGTCCCTCTGCCACCTCACTCGTCCTTGGAACGACCCGTACCGGGATATTGACCGCAAGCTGGCGGTAGACGCCGGCCCTCGAGGTCACCGAAACGATCGCCGTTCCGTTGTGGTCCCTGCTCCCGACGGCAATTGCTTGACGCCAATTGAAAATAGCACCGGCTCGGCGCGTCGACCAAGCCAGAATTGGAAGTCTGGCTTGCTCGAAAGGCAAAACCGTTCTGCCGGGCGGAGAGCAAAGATTCGGCGATCACGAGTTTCTGGCCTACACAAAGCAGTTTTCAGCTCAGGGGCGCATAATGTTCGCGAGCGCTAGGATGCGGCGGCTCAAGATGGGTCCATGAAGGACTCGATCAGGTCAGCTGATCGCCTGGCCGCGCAATAGCTCTCAGCGGCGGTGGCGAGCTGACGTCTTGCTTCAGGGTCACTGGCCACCAGCTCGCTAAGGCTAGCCCGGAGCGTGTGGACGGTGACCTCGTCGGGAGCCAGGGAGACCCCCAGGCCAGATTTGACCACGGCTTGGGCGACCAAAGGTTGGTCCCCCATTTGGGGCACGGCCAATACCCCGACGCCGGCACATGCAGCCCGGGTCACTGTGCCGTGGCCCGCCGAGCACGCCACCGCGGCCATACGGCCGATGAGCACCGAGTGAGGGAAGTCCCCAGCGGCGATGACGCCGGCGGGCAGGTCGGGGAGCGGCTTGGCGCGGCCGTGACTACAACGTCGAAGCGCCCAACAAAGGCTTCAGCTCCACATATAGCAAGAAGGCTGTCGGGCACCGGGTTCGTCGACAACGCGATCAGGACGCAGGGCCGGTCCCCGCCCACACCGGCCAGCCACCCGGGCTCAGGACTAGGAGAGGGTTCCCAGATGCTGGGCCCGACGCGGTGGACATAAGCCGGTGCCGGGGCGGCGTGGGCCTTCAGCTCAGGGAGCCCGAGGACCAAGGTCGCAACCGACGAGAGGTTCCACCAGCACGCCTCCTCCGTGGCGCGGGGCTCGGGGCCACACCCGAGCGCGTCCCGAAGCCGCGGCCAGAACGAGCAGAAGACCTCCCTTGGCCCGTTTGCACTGGCGAAGCGCTGGCAGTAGTACTCGACCATGCCCTCCGAGGTACTCGCCTCGTCGAAATAGTGGTGCGTGTAAGCCACCCAGGGCAGGCCGAGCCGCTCGGCCGCCAAGCCAGCGCCGAGGCGGAACCCGTCGGCCACCACGACGTCCACGCCGTGGCGGCGCACCAGCTCCTCGACCTCGGCCCGGTGCCAGGCGGCTAACGGCACCTTGCCGGCCAGAGCCTGCTCTAGGTCCTGCGGCGGCCCTGGGGCCACTGCCGGCAGCCCATCCGGCGGCGCCAGGAAGCGGTCGGCTACCACCTGGATGTCCCACGGCAAGGGGCACGCCTGCGGGGCCTGGGTTACTCCGGTGACCCGGTGGCCTCGCTCAAGCAGTTGACCGATGATGGGGAGGGCGGGCTCGTAACAACCGCGCTGGGACATAAAGGACCACAAGATCGTTCCCACTTGCCCACTTTCGCTCAGCGCAAAGCGCACCGTCTATTTCACTGCGACCATTACGGGGGACCTGCGGCGCAAGGGCCCGGACGGTTGTGGTCGTTCCCCAGGACGCGGCCTTGCCAGTTCATCATTTTCGGGAGCCGAATTTTCGGATTTCACCAGCCCCCAGCAAAAGTGTGTAAATGGTGGCAGGGCGCTTGCGCGACCCTGCACGATTTGTCTTCACAGCGGGACCGGTCGAGGCCTGTCAGGCGAGAACCAAAGACGTGCTACCTCCCGGCGAAATGGGCCCCATGAGCGTGAAGTGGCGCGCCTCGACGCCGGCAAAGAAAAGATCGTTCAATCTCGTTCATTGTGTCCTGCTTACGCCTGGTCTCGGTCACGGCGAGGTTGTCCAAGGACGGTCGATACGGGCGGCGAGGCACCACCAGACCCGAACAACGAGTAATGCAAATACTGGGCATAGCGGAGCCCCCGCCGGGATTGGCCCGTTCGCACTTGGGGGCGGACAGGACACCGACCTTAGCTTGGAAATGTGTACGTGATTTGTGTTCTGCCGTAAGAGGAATTGCCCTTAAACCGGAGGTGACAGGGCCGTTGGTGGGGCGCGGCTGGATTTATCGACGATCGTGTTCCGGGTGCAAGTTGTGCCTTGTGCCTAGACGACAAGTTCGGGGAGATCAAGGAGCGGCGCGCTATGGGACAGCCGACCTTTTGGTGCAAGCACCCCGAGCAGCGGCTGAGCTGCCCGGCGGTGTCGGGCGTTGATGCACGACCCAGTGCCGAGATGAAGACCTCGGGCTCCGCTCAGGTTGACCGAACGATCCGATCGTGGGCAATACTTCACATAAGCCGGTGAGGTACGAGAGGAATGTGGTTCGGGTGGCGGGGAGTTCGACGTCTGGGGGGTGGTGGGGCCCGGGCCGCTACGCCGGGGCGGCATATGACAGCGCCCGCTGGGACGGCTTCGTGTTCCGGGACGGCGACGTAGTGGTGTGCGCCCCCCAGAAGTGAGGCACGACCTGGGCGCAGATGATCTGCGCATTGTTGATCTTCCAGACCGACCGGCTGCCTGCACCGTTGGGTGTGTTGTCCCCATGGTTGGACTCGAAAACGGCACCGCTAGCCGAGGTAGTCGCCCGCTTGGAGGCCCAACCGCACCGGCGGTTCATCAAGACCCACACTCCGCTAGATGCCCTGCCCGTGGTGGGGTCGTGCACGTACCTATGCGTGGCCCGCGACCCCCGTGATGTGGTCATCTCCGCCTACCACGCGTACCTGAACGTGAACGTGGCTGCCGCCCTGGAAGCACAGCGGGCGGCCGGCACGTTGGCGGGCGAGACGCTTGGCCCGGCCGCCACTGCGCGGCGCCCGGACTTCCCGACGTGGTTCGGGTGGTGGCTCAACAGCACGCCGCCGCCGGCCAACCCGGTCGGCAGCCTGACGGGGCTGTGCGCCCACCTGCGCACGTCCTGGGAACAGCGTGGCACCCACAACGTGGTCCTCGTCCACTACCGCAACCTCGAGCGGCATCTCGAGCCTGAGATGCGGCGCATCGCCGACGCTTTGGGGGTCACCGTCGACGACGCCGCCTGGGCGACCCTGGTGCGGGCGGCAAGGTTTCAGGCGATGCGGTCCCGCGCTGAAGAGCTGGTGCCCGAAGTTCACGTGCCCGGAGTTTGGCACGACAACCAGAAGTTCTTCCACACCGGGACAAGCGGCCAGTGGCGCACACTTCTCTCCGGCACCGGCCTCGCCCGCTACCAGCAGCGCCTCGATGAGCTCGATATCGCTTCGGACTTTCGCCGCTGGCTTCATGACGGCCGGCTCCCCAACCAGTCCGCTCAGCCGCGGTGACGAGGGCGGCGGTAGGGCACGCACCGCTCGAACGCGGTCGCCCGAGCAACTTCGACCGAGCCGTTCACTTGGCAGTTCGCGCCATGTAGGGCCTCGGCTACGACGTGCCCTCGCCGTGCGTCGAACCGATCGTGCTGGTTCTCAGCCGTGGTTGTTCCTCTACGTTTGCCGGTCTTTCGGTGTCCGCTTTGATGGCACAGCTTCGATCACTCGCACACCGTTGCCGGAAGGGGGAGGACGACAGCGGTGCCACGGCGTGCCACCAGCGAGGGCGTCTCGCTCCAGGGTGCGGCGAATGAATAACGGGTACCCCATGGCCAGCGTCTTGTACGTTGCCCGACGTGGACGTGAACAGCGCCGAGCACCAGTTGCAACTGATCGCCGACGTGAGAGCTACCTGCCAGTCGATTGGTGCGCCGGTCTGGCTACGCGGCGGGTGGGCCATGGACTTCTTCCTTGGGCGAGTGACGCGTGACCACGCCGACATTGACTGGTTCGCCTGGGCTGGGAACGCCAATGGCATCATCAGCGCGTTGGCAGGCCGGGGTTATGTCGTCGTCGCAGGCTCTCCGGCGGGACAGCAGGTCGACCTGGCCAAAGAGGGCGAGGATTTGAGCTTCGCCTGGCTAACCGTCGACGATGCGGGTCGGGTGGTAGTCGCTGGCGCCCGATGGGCCGATGAGCCGTGGCCCGGGCGCATGCTGGAGTGGCCCGAGCGCATGCTGGAGTGGCCGACTGGCCGGGTCGGGCCGGTCGAATGCCCAATTATCAACCCCGCAGTACAAATCGAGATCAAGGAGATGATGCCCGTATGGGTGCCGGGTCGTCCCCGCCGCCCGAAGGACGTGCTGGACGTCGCTCTCCTGCGCGAGGCACTGGGAGACCAGCACGGCCGCCCGGACGTCGAGGGCGAGTAATTAGTACTCCGAGATGTGGTGCTTGTCCCGCACGTGCCCTTTTTTGGGCCGCCACCGTAGCATCAGGCATCGGCTGTCGACACCACAAGGGGACGGGCACGTCCTAGACAAAGGTCGGCACATCTACGTGCCCACCAAGATCGACCTGCCGCGCTTCCACCCAGGACTTTGCACGAGGAGTTTTGCCAAATGCCCTACCCGGTTGCCCGCCGATTGGACGTGCTCGATGACTTCCACGGGACTCTTGTCCCCGACCCCTATCGATGGTTGGAAGACGATGGCTCGTCCGAGACCGCGGCCTGGGTCGCCGCCCAAGACAGCCTGTCCCGCGGCTTCCTCGACGGCTTGGCCGGGCGCGATGAGCTTCGCTCCCGGCTGCGCCGGCTCGACGTCGGCTTCGTCGGCCTGCCCGTTGTCCGAGGCGAGCGGACTTTCTACTTGAGGCGCGAGGCCGATCAGGACCTGGGCGTGTTGCGGGTGCAAGAGGACGATGGCACCGAGCGGGCCCTCGTCGACCCGAACGCCCTTAGCGCCGACCACACCGTCACCCTGGACTGGTGGCAACCAGCCTGGGACGGCGCTTGTCTGGCCTACAAGCTGTCACAACGAGGCAACGAGGAGGCCATCCTGTACGTCGTCGACGTCGCCTCCGGGGAACTCATCGACACCCCCATCGACCGCACCGCCTGGGGTTCGTTCGCCTGGGTGCCCGACGGGTCGGCTTACTATTACGTCCGGCGCCTGCCGCCCGAGGATGTGCCTCCCGGGGAGGACCGCTACCACATGCGGGTGTGGCGGCGCCGCCTCGGCACCAACCTGGACAGCGACGAGCTTGTCTTCGGCGAGGGCCGCGACAAAACTGACTTCTATTACCTGGGGCTCCCCCCTGACGGCAGATGGCTCACCATCGCGGCCAACAAAGGGAACGCCAGGGAGAACGACCTGTACCTCACCGACCTGGCGGCAGGGCAACCGCCAAAAGTGGTCTTGGAGGGCGAGGCAGCCCAGGTTTTCGGCGCAGTGGCCGAAGATGACGGCCGCCTCTACCTGCACACCAACCTGGGCACCCCCAACTGGCGTTTGGTAGTGGCGGAGCCGGACGACCCCGGGCCGGCGCGGTGGTCCGACGTCTTGGCCGAGGGCGACGCCGTGCTCAGGAGCGCGTTCTTGACCAAGGACGCCATCGTTGCCGTCTACGCCAAAGACGTGATTAGCCAGCTCGCGGTCTACGACCGGTCGACCTGCCGGCGGCGAACGGAGGTTGCGCTGCCCGGGCTCGGCACCATCGCCGGCCTATCGACCACGCCCGATTTAGAGACAAGGGACGAGTTCTGGTTCGGCTACACCGATTTCACCACCCCCCACCGCGTCTACCACTACCAGGTCGCGACTGAGGCCCTGGACCTTTACGCCACCGCCCCGGGCGAGCCCCACCTCCCGGCGGTCGAGACCAAGCAGGTCTTCTTCTCCTCCGAAGACGGGACCCAGGTACCCATGTTCGTCCTCCATCGACAAGGGCTCTCGCTCGACGGAGAGCGGCCCACGGTCCTCTACGGCTATGGCGGTTGGGCCATCTCCCAGGAGCCGGGCTACCAGCCCGCGGCCCTCGCCTGGGTCGAGCAAGGTGGCGTCTACGCCGTGGCCAACATCCGGGGCGGCTCAGAGTACGGGGAGGCGTGGCACCGGGCCGGGATGCGGGAGCACAAGCAGAACGTCTTCGATGACTTCATTGCCGCTGCCGAGTGGTTGGTGGCCAACAGCTACACTTCGCCCCGGCATTTAGGCATCCAGGGCGGGAGTAACGGCGGGATCCTGGTCGGCGCGTGCGTGACGCAACGGCCCGATCTGTTCGCCTCGGCGGTGTGCGGCGCACCGCTGCTCGACATGGTCCGTTTCGACCAGGCCCCCAACGGCCAGATCGCCTACGGAGAACTGGGCAACCCGCATGTGGCGAGCGAGTTCGAGTACCTCTACGCCTACTCCCCATACCACCGGGTGGCAGAGGGCACGGCTTATCCTGCGGTCCTGTTTTCGGTCTTCGACGCCGACGCCCGGGTCCCCCCCTGGCACGCCCGCAAGACCTGCGCCGCCCTCCAGTTCGCCACCGCCTCCGACCGGCCGGTCCTGTACCGGCGAGAGGAGCACGTGGGCCATGCGGCCCGGTCCCAGACCCGAGCGATCGAACTGGACGTCGACGCCACCTGCTTCCAGGCCGCAAACCTCGGCCTCGAGTTATCGTCCCTTCCCCCGAGCAAGCACCCTGAAGCCGCTCTCATCAACGGAGGAGGCTGAGCACTATGGCCCGGAAAGACTTGGCGTTATGGTCCTCTTGGTAAACCGATTGCGCGGGCGCTCGGCGTTACCCCGAAGAAACTGATCATGCCGGGGGGCCCGGCATCTCTTTCCGGCCGAGCAGGAACGTTGTCTCGGCGTCGGTCGGTGGCCACCATCCCGACCGGCGGACCTGATGCGCAGGTTTGTGCCAACGGGCCATCACCTCGGCGATCTCGTTTCCCGTCCCGGTCCCAGGCGCCCTTGGGTGGGCGGGGGAGGTTGCCGGTGAGGAAACCGTGCACCCAGTTCCGAGTCGCGTTGGTAGGTCACAGGGCAGCTCGTACGCATTGATCTGGTAGTCCTGGTCACGGTGCGGGGAGTAGGCCGCCATCCGACCAGGGAAAGTGGGCCACCCGGCGTCGTAGAGGTAGTCGTCGCCATTGCACTGAGAGGAGCGGAAGGCCAGGCGCGGGTGCCACGTCGTCCGGGAGTTCGCCAGGCACGACCAGCAGCCTAAGTGCCCGCGCCAATCAATAAGGGACCCATTCCAAGCGACAGAGGCTCTCGAGCACTGCGCCCGAGCCCATAATTGGACATCTCGGGCGAGTTTGTGACGATAGTCGCGATTTAGAGACTCGCGCCCGATTCGGCCGACACGAGTTCCTGGCCTAATGGCAAGTTAGTTTTCAGCTCAGGTTCGCATAATGTTCCCGAGCTCCAAGAACAATCTGGCTTCACATTCGGTCGGGCTTTTGAAGTGAACTTGCCAGAACCGAGCGAGCGCCGACCCGTCCGTCGCTCTGGCCTGGCGGGTATCTACGTTAGATCGAATTCCTTAGCGTGCATAATGGAATGTTCGGAGCGTCGCCCTGGCTGGTGGTCTCAGCGATACGAGAGCCTCTTAACTTGGCCTGCTCTACTTGCCTGGGCGGCCGCCAGTCTCGTCTACACCGTTCCGATGGTCGTTGCGGCCTGTGGCGCGCTGGCGATCTTCGGCGTCGCCGTTTCCTTCTAGGCGGTGTCGGTAGCAACCGCGACCCAACGCCGCACGCCGCCGCCCCTCCAGGGGAGAGTGAGCGCCGCCACCGGCATGGCGACCAACCTGGCGCAAACTTTGTCGATCGCGATATGCGCCATCCTGGTTGGCCCGGTGGGCTACCGGCCGCTCCTGTTCACGGTCTCAGCAGTCGTGACGGCCCCGGCACTACCGCCCCTGCTGCGCCCAATCGCTCGGGTACCGCTGCCGCTGCCCAGGCTCATCGACCGCAGCGGACCGGCCTGACGGTCCGCCGCCAAGGCAGCCCGAATTGGCCTCGCCTGCCAGCGACGTCCTTTTTGGTGACCCGGTGGTTGCCGGTAACCCGCGCCGCCCCGGCAAGAACGGCTAGCGACAGGGGGCATTAAGAGCAGCTCAAGTCGGCAAGACGTCCGCCACGAGCGAACGAAGTTCGGCAACGTGGCCATCGCAACCTGCCCCTAATCGATGTAGAGCCGGAAGAGTGGCAGACATTGGCTCAGGTTTCGGCGGCAAAGTACCCTTCGTCTGTCAGCACAGGGACCGTTGGATCGGCGTCAAACGCGGCGGCCATGCGTACGTCCTCCGGATAGCCCCAGGCTGTCAGCTCGCGACCGCCCACGCAGTTCATGAGGGTTTCCGGCAAGTTCGTTTCGAACCGCTGGTAGGCAGCAACGGCCGCCAGCGCCTCGGGAGAGCACTCGTTCTGCGGCAAGCCAGACAGGACCGCTCCCGCGCCAAGCAGATCCTCAAGGCACGGTCTGATACCTACCGCCGCGCCTCCCCACCGCTCACCTCCGGCGACGACCGCAACCGTCCCACCGGCTAGGAACCTCCCGACCGCCGACGCGTTGCGAAGACAACCCGCGACCACCCGTACTCCGGTTGCGGTGAGCCTCCAACAGATCGTCGCTCCGTTCGGCGAACGCAGCACGACCCGGTCATTTCGCTGCACGCTCGTGAAAGAGGCGGGAGAGAGCGAGAAGCCGCCGTCGGCACGGGCGCCGGCGAGTTTGGCGCGCTTTGACGCTGCGAACTCAGCCGCTCCGTCTTCCCACGGGTAGGGGAAGATGAGCGCCCCTCTTGCGGTCGTGACCGAAAGGGCACTTGTGAACGACAACACGTCGATGACGACGACCACGTCCACGCCGGGGGCAACGGCGTCCGCCCCGTCCGGCCCCCAGTCGAAGCGGACGCTGAAGTCATGCTGGCCGTAGACCCCATCCTCAGCGGGCGATCGTGGCCCGGTACTTGGCGCCGGCATAGGACAATCGTTGCAGGCCGGCGACCCGAGTACCGCTGCGGGCCATGACCGGGCCGACCGAAACCCGCCGCCGTAGCGCCCGGGGCGCTCAAGCCAATACGCGCTCTCAGATCTGGGTTGTAGAGCAAGCCAAGTTGGCCCAAAGTGAGAGCGCCCGTAGCCGTCGACCCGGCGCAACTCTGCCTGTTTTGGCGACGATGTTCTGCGCGCCGGTCCTGGAGCGCCCACCACCGGCAGTTCGTCGGGGCGTCTGGGACGATGTCATCACCGCTTGCTCGCATGGCCCGTTCATCAACCTTTGCGCCGGTATATCGTCTCCACTTGATGGGAGCTCCGCCAGCCGGCGACCGTTTACGACTGTTCAACACACTGACCCGGCGGGTGGCCGAGTTCGGCTCGGCGAGCCCACCCGACGTCGGTATGTACTCGTGCGGGCCGACGGTCTATGCCGACCAGCACATCGGGAACATGCGCAGCTACGTCTTCGCCGATACGGTCAAGCGGGCCCTTCGCTGGAAGGGCTACCGGGTGCGCCACGTGATCAACATCACCGACGTGGGCCATCTGACCTCCGACGCCGATGAGGGCGACGACAAGATGGAGGTCGCCACCCGGCGGGAGGGCAGGGACGCCTGGGAGATCGCCCGGCGCTACACCGAGGCGTTCCAACGCGACATGGGGCGGCTCCGGGTAATCGAGCCCGAGGTGTGGTGCAAGGCCACCGACCACGTACCCCAAATGATCGCCTTCGCCGAGCTTCTGGACCGGGCCGGGTGGTGCTACCAGCTGCCCTCCGGCTTGTACTTCGACACGTCGCGGGACCCCGGCTACGGCCACCTGGCCCGCCTGGACCTGGCCGGCCAACGCGCCGGGGCCAGGGTCGAAGTGGCCGAAGGCAAACGCCACCCGAGCGACTTCGCCATCTGGAGGACCTTGGCGCCCGGCGAGCGCCGCCAGATGGAGTGGGGCTCACCGTGGGGCCGGGGCGCCCCGGGCTGGCACCTGGAGTGCTCAGTAATGTCGATGCGGTACCTGGGCCCGCACTTCGATGTCCACACCGGCGGGGTGGACCACATCCCGGTCCATCACACCAACGAGATCGCCCAGAGCCAGGCCTACCTGGCCGACGGCCGGCCATGGGTGGCGTGGTGGCTCCACGGCGAGTTCATAAACCTGCGGGGAGCCAAGATCTCCAAGTCCACCGGAGGCGGCGTACTGGTCGAGGACCTACTCGACCGTGGCTACCACCCCCTCGTCTACCGGTTCCTTCTCCTCCAATCCCACTACCGCCAGCAGACCGAATTCAGCTGGGAAGCGATGGACGCCGCTCGGGCCGGGCTGCGCAGGCTCATCGACCGCCTCGCCGCCGCCCGGACTGCGCCCGCCGGGTCGCTCAGCCCAGCGGCCCACAGGCACCTCAAGGCGTTCGACCAAGCTATATGCGACGACCTCAACACCGCAGCCGCCCTAGCCGTCGTGTCAGCCGCGTCCCGGGACGAGCAGCTCACCGAGCCCGAACTGGCCAGCTTGGCAGCAGAGTTCGATTCCGTTCTGGCTCTCGGGCTAGTCGATCTCCGCACATCCGACCTGGACATCAAGCCAGTCGATATCAACGTAAGCGACGATCAAATCGAGGCCTTGGTCGTCGAGCGCAACCAGGCGAGAGCTCAGAAGAACTTCGCCAGGTCCGATGAGCTCCGAGAGCAGCTAGTCGACCTCGGCGTCATCGTCGAAGATCGGTCCGATGGCTCGTCCACATGGCGGTGGGGCTGATCCAGGCACTGGCACACCGTGCAATATTGAAGCTAAGAGAGCCACGGCACTGAGACGCCCATGACCTCCAGGTCCCGGCCACCCTGGATGACGACGCCAGTTCGGTTACCGAGGCGCTCCGAATCGCCGATACGGGTTCCTGGCCTGAATAAACGAGTTACGCCCGGTGTGCACAATAATGCGCCCGAAGCTCAATGACACTCTGGTCGTGCATTCGGTACTGCGTATAAAGCAAGTTCACTATACCCGACCGTAGCGCGAACCGTCGATCTACGTGGATTCGCATTGTAAGTCCAGGCGTTTTGAACTGCCCGTAATTGATCAATATGTGCGTGGCAACGCTATTCAAAACGCGGAGAATCTGATTGAGCATGAGCAAGGTCAGCAGCGACGAACGCCCCGAGGCCGTCGGGAAGCTCGAAACCCTCATTACTGCTGAGCCGATGCTGAAGGCGTATGAGAACGTCGGCAAGGTAGCGAGCAGCGCTGAGAAGGTCGCCCACGCTTGCCCCAGCGATGGACTTGTCGATGCCAGGTGGCATCCTCGCTCCAGCATCGACGAGGGCGGTGAGCCCATAACGGGCCTGGGGTACGTGCTCGGCGAGTGCCCATAGACGGAACATGTTGGCGCGAGCTTCGTCAAGCTCGCCGCGCACTTCCCAGTACGAAGATCGACGGACGTACTTGCCCACGTTGGCCAGCGCTTCCCACGCCTGGCAGGCCCAGACTCGCACCTCTTCGGCCCTCGGGTCGAGGGCCTCGTGGCCGACAATATGGACGGCACCTTCGGGGTCATAGAGGACGATATTGCGGGGCAGGTTGACGACGGGTGCGAAACCAACGGTCAGGTCGATCTGGGTGCGGTCCTGGTACTGGGCGAAGAACCGCCTAAGGGGAAAACTCAGTGGCAGGAGGTAGTCGTATAACTCCACCAGGTCGCCGAAGTCACCCAACGCCCGACGGACACGGCCGAGCGTGTCTTCGAAGTGCTCTTCCCGGATACCCATCGCTACGTCGAGGTCCGACATCCAATCGGCATTCCCACGCTCCAGGGATCCGCCGACTGTAACCCACCGGACGTCCTCGTCCCTCTGGCCCCAATCGAGGAACCGCCGGAGCAACTGCTGCTGTGCCCTGAGCTCGTCGGGCAGCTTGTCCAGCCATTCGGCGACCTCGTCCATGTGCTCATTGTGGGCCAAGGGCTCCCGACGGCGTCCGCCTCCATTCAACCTGGACCAGTTTCCCCGCTGCGCCCAGGGTGGCGGGTCGCGACTACCGTCTGGCGTCGACGCGTTCAGGACGGGCGCAGGTAAACGCCGACCCTCTCGGAGCTACTCCTCCAACTCAGTGGTGAGGCACAAACGCTCACACGATAACGGTTATTCGATATTGGCCTCGGGCACGTTGAAGCTACCTCGAATGGCGGCGTCGACACCCATTGGTGGGGTGCGTTTCTGCCACCTGTTCGGGCCCCGCACCGAGTCGCACAGAGCGTGGCGACTCGTTTTGCACGGGTCAGCGACCGGTTGTGATGCTGCTGTAGACAGGCACGGAGTGGCCATAGACGAGCGTCTGGTGGTTGAGGACCGTGGCCGGGGGGGCACCCAGAGCTACGCACTGGCCAAGCCGAGGGCAGCTGACCTGAAGGAGCCCTTGCTTGTCACTTATCGGTTGCCTGCCCCAATGCGAACCGCCGTCGGTTGTTTGTAACAACGCGAACGCATCATACGGGGTGGAGAGCCAGCAGTCATCTGCACGCGGGCAACTGAGGTCGTACACGCCGAGGTCGGCGCAGCCGCCGCCGAGACAGCCCGGGCCTGGTAGCCGGGCTCGCCCGGGGTGTAGTTCCAGGTGAAGCTACCTAGGTACAAGCTGGTCCCCATCCGTATCTGCCAGCGCCGGCCTCCGTCGGCCGTGGAGGCGACGTCAGGGTGCCAGGTGGCCTTCTCATGGAGGACGCAACCATCGGGCGGGCAGTGCCGGGGCAGGCTCGGGAGGCCCAGGAGGGCGTAGGTGACGGTGTTGCCGCCAAACAGAAGGCAGTTCGCTGGATCACTGCAGGCCAGAAGGCTGAGGTCGCCAGGCTCTGTGGGTACCAGTGGGCTGTTCGCGTTGCCGGGCAATGGCGAGCGCGACCAGGTGCGCCCGCCGTCGGTGGTGAGGAGGGCGGCACCGGCGCCGAGCCCTGATGTACTGACGGCGCCGGGCGAGGCCGTGCTGGCGATGGCGATGCACTCCGCAGCGCTAGGGCACGACAGCGACGAGATGTACAGGCTGCGGGCGAAGTTGTGGGTGTACCAGCTGGCGCCCCCATCGGTGGTCGAAGCGAACTGTTGAGGGTTGCCCGGGCCTAGGTAACTGCTCTCGGTGACCAGGCTGCAACGCGACACCGACGAGCAGCTGAGGGACATCACGTCAGCCGGGGCGCGCAGCGGGCTGACGGTCCAGCGGTGCCCCCCGTCAGTGGTAGAGACCAGTTCGTTCTTGTTGCCCTGGTCGCCGACGCCGACGCAGGCCAGGCCACTCCGGCATGAAAGGGGGGCGGTGAGCTCGAGACCGCGCGGCAAAGCCAGCGACGACCAACTGGCCCCACCGTCGCCTGAGAAATAGAGGGCGTTGTAATAGTTAGGGAAAGGACCGACGGTGGTGAGAACGGTCTGCGCCAACAGGTAGCAGGCGTCGATAGCCGGGCAGTCCAGGTAGCCCGGCGGCACTTGTTTGCTTCCCTGTTTCCAGTCCGGTCCCTCGATGTAGCTGACCAGCCGCAACGCCCCGGGAGAATTGTGGGCGCCGCTCGGGCTGACCGGTCGGCTACTTGGGCGGCTCGGCTGCCAAGCGGTAGTGAACGCGCCGGGGACATGGCTGGGTCGGCCGCCAGGCGACAGGACCACTGTCAGCACGGCGGCGACGGCGGCGACAGCCACGGCCAGTGCCACCAGCTGACGAGCTCTTCGTGAGGGCGGCCGCCTCCGCCGATGAGGCAACGCCACGGGTGCGAGCGTCCTCTCTTCGGTGGCCACTGCCGTCACCGCCGCCCAAGCCTGTGCCCGAGCTTGGGGGGACGGCTCTGGGACGTCCGAACGGAACTGGCGTACCAGTTCGATCTCATCGACCATGTTCATCTCCCCTTGGGAGGTCGTGTTTTGCTTCAGGACGACGTGAGGCTTCCCCGGCACAATCATCAGGGGGGTCGAGGTCAAAGCCGGGCCCCAGCAACTGTGAGCGGAGGGCGTCTCGGGCGCGCCACAGCCGTGACCGCACGGTGGCCGCAGGCAACCCCAGGGCGGCAGCGATCTCCTGCTGGGACAGTTCGCCCCAGGCATGGAGCAACAGGACGTCGCGCTGTGCGGCCGGGAGCGAAGCGAGGGCTTGAGCGACCCGAGGAGCTAGACCTGAGCCGGCCACCTTTTCCTCCGGGCCTTGTCCTCGCCCAATTGCACCGGGCTCAGCCGCCAGGCGCGAGCTCATGCTAAGTAGGCGCTGTTCGGCCCGCCAGTGCTCACGGACCAGGTTGTTGGCTATGCCCAGTAGCCAGGCTCGGGCCGGCCCCTGGCCGGGGTTGAAGCTCCGCCGGCGCCGGAACGCAGTGGCGAAGACCTCGGCGGCCAGGTCGTCGGCCAACGGGACACACCGACCCGGCGCGCCATGAAGCGGTGAACGACGGCAAAGTTGACCTCGAAACACTGCTCGAAGTCTGCCAGCCCAACGACGGGCGTGCCCTCCGGAGCGCCAGCTTCGCCCCGCCTCGGCCCCCTCACACTTAATGATTGTCAGTTCGCTCGTCATATGTTCCCAGCACGGGCGAAATGTTCAATTGGACGCCCCCAGCCCGCCACGGGTCAGCAAAGCTGGGACCGGCCCAGGCGCCGGCCCGCTCATCACGACACCCGACAAGATCCAGAAGCAAGGTGTGGTCCCAGATGAGGGAATTCTGCGGCCAAGCCGGGCCGGCGCCGACATAGTGCTGACCGAATGACTTGTTTCGGCGGTTGTTTGCCGTCTCCACTTTTGAGAGGGTGTGAGACAGCACTTTTCCCACCTGCGGGTCTTCGCGGAACCCCCGACTAGTAGGACCTTTGTGGTAGGTCAGTGTTAGCCAGGTTTGGCCAGTGCTGAAGAGTTAGGGCACGGGTCGACCTCGAATGAGAGGGGGTACCGGTAGCCGTGCCCGGTCGGGTTCAACAGGAACGTCAAGACGCCCCGCCAGGTGAAAGGGAGCCTCCTAAGCTTTGACCATGTTCGGAGTCGGATCGTCTGACTAGGTTGGACTTCGACGACCACGTCGGAGCTTGAGCCGTGCCTGGGCCCACGAAGACGCACGACGTGACGACCGACAGGGACGACGAAGCGGCGGGTCCTCCAGCCCCATAGGCGCCCAACGGGACGGTGATCAAGCATCACGACGTATGGGACGAGGACATCCTGTACGACGGTACGACGGGAGACAGTGATAACCCCGGAGTCGGGGTCTGCACTTGTCGGCGCACCCGTGATATTGCGGGAGCCTAGGCCGTGAAGCAGATCCTTCTATCTTCCGGTTGTTGGGCAAAGGCCAAGCTATACAGGTCCCGGGCCGTTTGAGGGGTGCGCTCCCTGTAACTCACAGCACTTGCTAACTGCATCAGAGACGGTCTCCGCCGCTTCGACAGATAGCCGCAACCGACGCAGAAGATTCCGTCCTGCGTGGCCCGGATGCACGCTCGTCGCCGAGGTAGTGACGCCGGATTCGGCGATATCGGAAACCACGACGGGGATTGGCACTTTCGCGTGAGGCAAGACAGAACGCCGACCTCAGTCTGGACAATATGTACGTGGTTTCTGTTCTGGCGCAAGCTGAATTGGCCTTCGACCTGAGGCGACAGGAACCGTCGTTCGGGACGCATTCTCCTTAAAGGTCCAGGGGTTTTCGCCACGGATGTTGGGGCGATATGTGCAGCTGATGGCGGCGCAGGATCACTTTGGCTGGTACTCCCACAAGAAGTCGACGTACCAATCAGGGACAGCCACGCCAGCGCTCAGCATCCAGTGAACTCGGCTGGGGCCGATGACGGCAACCGCAGAGGCAAAGCCCCTAGCGACCGCTTCTTCCGCCCATCGGCCGGTTGAGGCCAGGTATGCCGACCTCGGGTCCTGGCCCGAGCTGAGGCCCAGGTGGGCCAAGTCGAAGCCCAAGGGCTCCCAACCGAAGGTGGCCCAGTCCAGGGCAACCACGTCGGCCGCTTGGCAGACGAGGTTGCCGAGGCTGTAATCACCGTGCGAACGCACCACCGGCAGTCCACTGAGAGCCTCGCAATACCTGGGCCGGCCCGCCCAAAGCCGTACGGCCCTCGGGTCGGCATCGACCAAGCTCCAGTCCAGCTGGGTGACCTCGAGACGCCGACCAAGCTGGTCCCGGGCCATCCAGGGCCGGTCGAGCTGGGGGTCGTAACCCACCTGCCAGTGGGCCAGCTGCTGGGCGGCGTCTTCGACCGACGGTGCCGGGCCGCTCACCTCCTCCAACCAAACGTCGTTGTCGAGCACGCCGAAGCACCTTGGGGCTCGTAGGCCCGGGCCTTGTGGCAACAGCGTCGAGGAATAGGCCTCTGCCTCCCTCCGCCAGTAGGCCCAATGTCGGGGGTCCTCCGACCCATAGGCGTGGCGTCCGGCCGTAAGCGGGCGCAAGGTCTTACGTACCAGGGTGATGGCACGCTCGCTGCCATCTGCCGAGCGAACGAGCAAACTGACCCGAGCGACACTGGCAGTGGCGGCCCCGGTGCCGCGTTCGAGCACCTGCTCGTCTACGTCGATAATGGCGCCGTCTTCGCCGGTCAAGCACCGGCTGACAACCTGTGGGAGGTTGGTCGCGCTCACCGTCGGACTGCGGTCAAGGACGAGTGGTCCGGAAAGGCAGTGAAAATCCAATGCGGACACGCCCATTACCGCAGTCAGACCAGACTGGGGGACGACCGCCACCGGCTCGGCTGCCCAAGCCTCCAGCTCCGCCCGGAGGAGCCTTAGCGCCAAAGGGCTCGCCTCGCATCACGGAAACCTCCACGGATCACGGCCCAAGGCCACAAATGGACGGAGGACGCAACGCGATTATCCCACTTGCAGCGGTCGCGTAAAGGAGGCCGTCCGCGGCGGCGAACGGAGTCCATGGCGTTCCAGGGTTCTTGCTACTGGCGAACGCGATACCACCCAAGAACCTGCCCGTCGACGGCGTGAGACAACTGATCCCCGAGCCTGACCGCAACCAGAGGGCGTCACCCAAAGAGATGGCAGAAAAGCCCATGATCTGTTCGCCGCCATATCGAGGGATGGCCGAGAAGGCAACCGCCGATTTTGGCCACGGCACCAGCGCCAACCCAGCCGAGCGGTAAAGAACCGACGTGCCGGCCATTCCGCCGCGGTACGAAACCCACACCGCGCCCTGGACCGGCGTCAGCACCGCTCCGCCGACCCCGAACTTGATCGCCTGGTGGGCCACAATACGCCCGGTGGCCGTGTCGACTTCATCGGTGACCGTGCTGATAACGGCGTCCGGGTTTGCGCCTAGTTCGTCCAGGACGACGTAGAGCCATTTGCCGTCGGGGCTCGGTGCGATATCGGATACGTGCACGCCAAAAGCCAGCGTCTTTAGCAGCGCCCCGGATGTGGTGCTGAGCAGTTGAGCGCCCTTAGGGGTGGGTAGCCAAATGCCACCCTCCGTCAGCGATGGGCTGTCGCTGAGAAGGCTCTCCGTCGAACCAGCCCAATTCAGCTCGATGGGCGGGCCCAGGGCGAGGCTGTGGCCGAGGACAAAGCGCAGGCGATAAGGCCCCAGCGGCACCCCGTTGGCCGCGGATCTCGCTCGGCGATAGCACCGCGACCGCTTTGCCCGCCACGAGCAGGTCGGACGCCGACCGGATGGACGGACCTACCGAGACCTGGCCAGTGGAGAGGTTGACCCGCGTCAAATGGCCCATAGTCGAGATAGGTGACATTGACTCCACCGTGATGTCGTAGGCATAGGTGGTGCCAGGGAGCCCAACTGGCTGCGACGGGCTTTGCATGGCGACCACGCGGGCTTCGGCCCAGGGAAAGTCGGCCGGGACGATGACTTGGGTCCCCCGTGCCAAGGCCCCGGTTACCGGCACCATGGCCAACCAAACAAGTGCAACCGATGCCACGAGCTCAAACAGCCAGTGCCATCTAGGCCTCATGTGTCTAAATACCCGCTGGTACTCGGGCCAAGTTCCCTCGTCTCGCGACTGTTTATCCTGTCGGCGTGCTCGGCCGGCGCGGGCACACACGCCTCCACAACTCGTGAGCGTCCCAGCGACTCGAAGAGAGTTGCAACCGACGCGCCGGTCAAAGCATTACCAACAGCGTGAAGGGGACGCGCACCGAGGCGACCACGAATGTCGTCGCCGAAACCCGCACCTTCCAGTGCAAACCTTCGGGCCGTCCCGGTGTCCCATCTCGGCGGAAAGTGGGCAGGGCTCCAGCTGGAGGCAGACAAGCAAGGCGTGAGGCCTCCCGGTGGGCCGCTGTGGCCAGTTGCACGGCGGCCGTCCTTGCCAACCCGGTCCTTGTCGCGACAGCGAACGCGGCTGCCATGGGCGCCCCTGTCGCCACCTCGGGGCGGCCAGGTGTAACGGCCCCAGCCCCGATGGCGGCTGACCTCCAGCCCGCGAGCCAAGCCCGGGCGCCAGCTGGCCTTCAGGCTGCCGTCGAAAGGGCCTTTTCTGCCCAGCCGGTGACGTCGCCCAGCGGCGTCACGTTGTCATGGGGCCGGGACGGCACCGTGTGGTTCAGCCGGTCCAAAGGCCCCGGCGGCCGGTTCGAGCTGAGCCCTCTTCGATGGGGAGGTCGAGTCCCCAGGTGCTCTCTCCCGGGCCTTTCGTCTTCGGGCCAAGGCGCACCACCGAGGCGCTCGGCGATGGCCTCACGGCCTGGTACACGACTACGCCTTCTGGCTTCGAACAAGGCTTCACGGTCTCCCGGCGGCCGCCCGGCAGGGCCGGGAGCTTCAGCCTCAACCTGTTCTACAGCAGCTCCCTCGACCCGACCGTGGTCGCCCCGGGAAGGCTCAGCTTCTCGGGGCCAGCAGGCCCGGTGATGGTCTACGGGCCGCTACAAGCCACCGATGCTTCCGGGCGAGTAGTCCCAGCGCAGCTTTCTCTCGCCGACGGCCAGCTCCAAACGGTCGTCTACGACGCGGGGTCGGCCTACCCCTTAGATATCGACGCCCGTATCACGGCCTCCAGGACCCCGGTGGCGAGTTTTCGTGGCAGTTCGGGCGCGTCCTTCGGGGAGTCGGTGGCGCTGTCGGCCGACGGCCGGGAGGCCCTGGTGGGCGCCCAGTTCGCCGACTCCGGCGCTGGCGCCGCCTACCTGTTTGCCAAGGTCGCCGGCACCTGGGGCACCACCCCGGTGGCGATCTTCGAGGGCAGCTCGGATGAGAACCTCGGCTTCTCGGTGGCGCTCTCGGCCGACGGCCGGGTGGCCCTTGTAGGCACCCCGTTCGCGAACTGATGAGGTGGTTATCAGCAGGTTGGAGCCACCGGGACCGGCTCCTGCGACGATTATGGGGGTGCCAGCGTCCTGGGCATTCGGCGTGGCGACGCTATACGCTCAATTGGTGCTCGTGGCCATTTGAGAGGAACTGCGTGACGATGCCGAACCTGCCGCTCCTTGTGCTCATCTCTGGCCCGCCTGGTGCGGGTAAGTCCACCCTGGCAGTCGCGCTTTCGGCCCGATTAGAGCTGCCACTGCTGAGCATCGACCAGGTGAAAGGCGGGGTGGCCTTCACCATGACGGGTGGGACCGTTGACGAGCAGGCCATCCGCGTTGGCGGCCCGGCCGGCCAAACTGCATTCCAGGCTACCTACGAGATGGTCAACGTGTGCCTGCAGCACGGGGTCAGCCTGGTCCTCGAAAAGGCCTGGTTCGGAGGCGTGTCCGAAGCTGAACTGCGCCCGTTCCTACCGAGGTCTCGGGCCGTCCAGGTCCACGTCACGGCCAGCCAGGCCGTCGCCGTCCAACGGTTTATGGACCGGCCCTCGCGGTGGGGGGCGGCCGCCACAGCCCGTATGGCCGAGGTCAAACACTGGCTCGAAACCGGAACTTGGACATGGGACGATTTTGCCCCCCTCGACCTGGACATCCCACTGCACCAAGTCTCCACCGATGGGGGCCTGCCCATCGACCTGGCCCCCATTGAGGCTTTCATAACGGAGGCACTGGCTGGCCCTGAACGGAGGGGTGATCGGGGCTCCAAGGACCTGCAATATCCTACCGATCGGGAACTGAGGAGCCACGGGTCGGGACCGCTGTCGGTGAACCAATTCGGAAGGCCGCGCGGTCCCTAAAGAACCGCGGCAAGAGGCAAGAGTTTTTACACGAGTGGGTGACAAGATCGGTCTGGATAACGAACTTGTGCGGGGCGTCGAGCGGGCCGTGTTCGGCCCTGTTAGCCGTGAAGACATCGATGCCTGGGTCGAAAAGCATGTGCGCGCTCGGCTCGGGGTAGCCATTTCCGGCTTCGTCTTCCGCTCTGGACGGGTGGCTGCCGTCTACGGTGCCGTCTTGGGCGACGGCCGAAGCGTTGCCGTCAAGGTGCACCGGCGGCCGGTAAACGTGGCCTACCTCAGCGCCGCTATCGCTTGCCAGCGACGGCTGGCCGACGCCGGGTTCCCGTGCCCGTGGCCACTCGATGGCCCTGCGGCCACCGACCACCTGACGGCGGTGATCGAGACGCTCGTAGCAGATGGCGAGGCGGGCGACGGGCATAAGCCGGGCGTCCGACTGGCGGTAGCACGTTCGTTGTTCGAGCACATCGAACTACTTCGGGGACATCCAGTCGGCGAACTCGTTGGTGGGGCACCGGCCTGGAGCTGCTACGAGCATGGCCATGGCCCGAACCTCACGACCCCATCTTCGACTTCACGACTAGGCCCCCGGCTTCGGTTGGCTGGACGACCTGGCCCGGCGGGCGGCGGCCGTGCTGGGCGACGCCTGCCCGCCCGAGCTCATTGCCCACGCGGACTGGAGCTGCGGCAACCTGCGCTTTCACGACGGGAAGGTGAGCTCCTCTTACGACTGGGACAGCCTCGCCGTCGCTCCCGAAGCGGTGCTTGTAGGCCTGTGCGCCGGAGGTTTCACCTCCGGTGGCGGCGCCGGTGCCGACACGCCGACCCCAGACGAGATGACGGCGTTCCTCAGGGACTACGAGGACGTCCGGGCTGACCCCTTCAACGAACCTCAACAAAAAGCTGCCGCCGCGGCGATCACATGGGTCTTGGCTTACAACGACCGCTGCGAAGTCAGCTTCATGCCTCCTGGAGGACTGCCTCGCGTACGCTTCCCGTTGGAAGCGATCTCGACTCACCGGGACACCCTCCTCGCCCTCCGTTGGTGACTGAACTCGATTGTCACTTCACTGTGGCGCCGACCACACTGGCGCCCGTATGCCTGATATGGGTGATCCGAGAATGTTTCTCTCTCTCGAGGGAAAACTACGTCGGCCCTTTCGTCGCACATAACGTACGAACAGAAGACCCATACATAATCACGAGTTCATAAATCTAAGGCACGCACAGAGCGGCACTTATGCCAACGAGGTTCAGTGAGCCGATCCGGATTCCGAATACCGAATACCGATAGACGTTTAAGGCGCCGATCGTCTCATGACCCGTGGGTTTCTTAGCGCTACTCACAGTGGCAGTATCGGCTGCCGCCCTAGCGAATGTTACTTGGCCGTCCCTAGGCAGTTACTCTCGGCTGGACGCCTACAGCTGACCTCATTACCAACTGAGGACATGTCGTTCTGGGGAACGTGGGGTCTGTCGGGGTTTCCCCCGGGATTCCGCCAGCACTTCCCCTAGCCCAAAAGTCGTCTTGACCTGGGATCTTCATCGCGAGAGGGGGGACGGGGATATTAACGCGGCCCCAAAAGGTTAACGGCAGCGACGGGCCAGAAGATTACGCACGAGTAGACGCATCCTCTTCCTCTTCCCCCGCTACCTGACAGTCACCCCCCTCCCTGCGTTTGTGAGCCGTGCGAGGGGGCGGCGGAAATTCACGTCGTATTCGGGGGCGTGGACGCGTGCGTACGATCTGGCCGTCACTCCGTCGTGAGCATGAAGGCTCTTGCCGCAGTTGCTGTCGGCGGGTTACTTGCGCTCGTGGTCGGACTGGTGATCCTGGCCGGGGGTGGGCCGGCAACCACGGCCGCTGAGACGACCGCCCTGACCGGAGCCCTTCAACAGGTGGCACAGGACAGCACTTGCATGTCGACGGGACCGCTGACGGGGTTGTCGACGGCCCAGGCATCCGACGCTGAGTTGATCGTAAGCGTAAGCGACACCTTGTCACACGAGGACATGCACGCAGCCCAGATTGCACTCATGACGTCGATCACCGAGACGCACCTGACCAACCTCGACAGCGGGATAGGTGGCGCTTACGGCCTGTTCCAGCAAACCCCACCCGCCTGGGGGACCGTCGGGCAGATCATGGACGCCACGTACGCGGCGACCCAGTTCATCACTCGGCTGCTGGCCATGCCGGGGTGGCCGTCAATGGCCCCGTGGGTAGCGGCCCAGGCAGTTCAGAATTCCGGCGCCGGTCAGCCGGACAGTCCGCTCAATCCGGAGCCTGGCGTGGTGGGTGGCAACTACGCCGTGCACTGGCAGGCGGCAGGGCAGGTGCTCGACCTTGTGCTCGGCTCGGCGACTTCGGCGAGTTGTGGCGGCGGACCGACCGGCGGCGAAGTGGGCCCGGCGTCGCGCTACGGGCTGCCGGCCACCTATTCGATCCCACCCGGTACCACACCCCAGGCCCAACTTGCCGTGGCCTACGCCATCTCGAAGTTGGGCGATGCCTACGTGTGGGCGGCGGCGGGCCCCAACACCTTCGACTGCTCCGGTTTGACGATGATGGCCTGGGCGCAGGCCGGCGTGCAGTTAGCCCATTACACGATCACTCAGATGAACGAGGGCCTGAACGTGCCGACATCCCAGATGGTGCCCGGCGACCTGGTGCTCATTCCCGGTTCTGATGGCAGCTTGGCCGCTCCCGGCCACGTCGGCATGTATATAGGCGACTCGCTCGTGCTGTCCGCCGTGGACCCACAGGAGGGGGTCATCGTCCAGTCGTGGGCGACGTTCGTCTCGGGCGGGCTGTCCGCCGTCGTGGACCCGCTGACCCAGGCCTGAGCGGGCCCGTACGATTTCGCCGCGGCGGGGCTCGGGGTGAAGGCCCGCACGGCGTGGGCCTTTGAACCTCACGAGGAGCCCACTGTCATGTCCACCCTTCACGCCGCGGCGCGCCAGCTGGCCGGTGCCGCCGGGGTCGATATCACCCCCAACACGACCGGCCTGCCCGGTGTGGCGCAACTGGAGACCATCGTGGGAACGCTGATCGTGGTCGCCGTGATCGCGGCTGTCGCCGGCCTGCTTATAAGCGCCACGGTCTGGGCCATCGGTAACCACAGCTCGAACCCGCAACTTGTGTCGCGGGGCAAGACCGGTGTGCTCGTCGCCGCTGTCGCAGCCGTCCTCGCCGGTGGGGCCATGCTGATCGTCAACTTCTTCTTCAGTATCGGCCAGGCGTTGTGATGCTGAGGACGGCCTGGCATTCCCACCGTGCCCTGAGTGTCGCTATCGGGTCGGTTTGCGCCGCCACGCTCGTCGCCGGCATCACCTTCAGCCTGATCGCCGGACCGACGGCCAAGCACCCCACCGTCGCACCCCCTGCCACCGGCCCATCCCGGCCGGCGACGGGCGCGAGAAGTAACGGCTCGAACGGCGCTCAAAAGTACCAGCCGAGCTACGTGACATCGCCCAGCACGCCTCAGCAGCAACAGTTCGACAGCGAGTTGGCAGCCGACGAAAACAGGACAGTGCTCGCCGCCATGGAGGCGCTGGCGGTTCCGGCCGGGGCTTACTCGGGGCGGTACCCTGCGATCCCCGCAGCCGACGACTCTGACGCCATCACTTACGCCGACGCCTTCCTCGCCGAGCTGCTGAACACCGTCTACAGGACGGATAGCCGCTCCGCGTTGCTGGCATGGGCGCAGATGGAGGTGGCAGCTAACACGCTGCCCGGGGTTCCCGCCAGCGTGGCCGACAAGGCGCTGTACGCCTCACTGGCGGACCCCGACGTGGGCGGTGCCGGAGGTGCCTCGCCCGTCCCTTCCGCTGCCGAGTGGGCGGCCGACGCCGCGGCCGGGATCACCCAGACGGTCACTGGGCTGGAGGGGAACGTCGACCCGACCTGGTCCGACGTCATCGCGGCGGGCTACGTCCCCACTGATCCGCTCCTGTCTCTCCTCGACCTCTCGGGCACGCTGACGGTTGACCGGCCTCGGCGGGTCTCCCTCACGCTTACGCCCACCATCGCCAAGGACAAGAAGGCGAAGAAGGTCACCGTGACCCACACGGTGGAACAGAGGAGTACCGAGCACTTCACGGTCGAGATGGGCGTCGGCTCTGCTCTGCATCACCCGGGGTACGGCGCGGTCAACGTCGAGAGCTGGACCGTGAGCGGCTGATGGCGTGTTCGGTCACCCCGCTGTCATGGGGCGGTTGTCTCTCCTCGCTCCTCGGGAAGGCGGCCAG
Organism: uncultured Acidimicrobiaceae bacterium; assembly: GCA_963750465.1. Lineage (GTDB taxonomy): Bacteria > Actinomycetota > Acidimicrobiia > Acidimicrobiales > Palsa-688 > Fen-671. Next base: position 31,657 of record CAVVRE010000018.1, on the reverse strand, counting down.
CTCGGCGGCGGGCTCGGCGTTCACGGCCATCGCGAACTACTTCGCCGACGCTGCGAAGTCGGCGACGGCGTGGCTGTGGAACGCGATGGGCCAAGCCTCAGCGGTTCAGCTCGGCGGCCCCGGCTGGGCCACGGACCTCGGCATCACCGTCGGCCTTGCTCTCGTGGTCGGTACTGGCCTGTTTCTTGTCCAGGTGATCGCCAGTGCCGCCCGAAGAGACATGGGCGGCATGGGCCGGGCCGTGCGCGGCCTGTTCGTGGCCTTCCTCGCTGGGGGCGCCGCCGTGGGCATAACCGAGCTCTTGTTGGAGGCCGCCGACAGCATCGCCAACGGCATCATGGTCGTCGGGACCGGATCGTCGACTTGGGCGAACCTCGGCCAGCAGGTCACCGCCATCAGCGCGCTGAGCTACGCTTTCGCCGGCGGTGATGCTGCTGCTGGCCCTGGTGGTCGTGATGGCGTCAGTGATCGTGTGGGCAGCACTAATGACAAGGAAGCTGCTGCTGATCGTCTCCGCTTTGTTCGCCCCGATCGCGTTCGCAGGTTCTCTCGGCGACATCACGGCGTCGTGGGTACGGAAGTGGATCGAGTTCACCGTCGCCCTGATCGCCAGCAAGGTCATCCTGGTCCTTATCTTCGTGGTCGGGCTAGGAGTGCTCGATAACGGCGTGGGCGAGGCAACTGTTGGCGGCGGGACTTCCGGTCAGGTGGCCCAGTCGGCCACCCAGCTCGTGATCGGCTGCCTGATCTTGTGCCTGGCCGGCCTCGCACCGTGGATGGCAATCAAACTCGTCCACTTCACCGGGGACAGCTTCCACCAGATCCACTCGTACTCCCAGGCGGTGCAAGGTGCCGGCCAGCAGGTGGTGGCCGTACCGCAGAAGCTCACCCAGCACGCCCAGCGGTTCGCCCTGGGCAGCGCTCCCAGCTCCTCGTTGAAGTCGACCACTCCACCACGCACAGACAGCTCAACCGAGACCACCCCCGACCCCGGCGGTACGGAGGCTCTGACCTCAGCGGGACCAGGCGGGTCGGAGCTTGGCGGAGAGGCCGCCATCGGGGTTGGCGTTGTCGCTGCACCGCTCGCCGGCGCCACCGCCGTCAAGGGTGCAGGGCAAGCGGGCGCGGCAAAGCTCGTCGATGTCGGAAGCGGCCACCCGGGCTCGGCCGCCCCGGACGACGTGGGGTCGAGCACTGCGGGCAATGGCTTGAGCCCGTCCGGCCAATTGCCTCAGCCCCGCAGCGAGCAGTCCTCGTCGTCTGTACCATCGGGGCCCTCACAGCCCGCCTGATGAATTGTCAACCATCGTGAAGGAGAAGTCACCACCATGTCCGCGTCCGCACCGACCGCACGCTTCCCCCGCCGGCCCACTCGAGGAGTGATGCTGGGCCTGTCGGGATTACGTCTGGCCTCTGTTTCTCTGGCCGTCGTCATCCTCCTGTTCTGGCTCCTTACCATCGGTGGGGCGCTCGGTTTCGGGGTCGGGGTGCTGCTCGCCTCTCCACTGGTTAGCGAGCTCGTTCGTCGCCGTCGGGGGCCGGACGGCTGTCGAATGGGCACCGTTGGTCGCCCAGTGGGAGGCACGTAACTTGACCGGACAGACCTTGTGGCGGGCCAAGCCGTCGAGGCCGCGACCAGCCGGCACCCTCGCTCTCCCCGGGGACGCAGCCTCGCTCCGGTTTTACGTCGATGCGGAGTCTGGCATCTGTATGATCCACGACCCACACCGCCAGACCCTTACGGCCGTCCTGCACGTGACTCACCCCGCCTACGTTCTGCTTGGTCCGGGCGCCCAGCAAGCCCGTGTCAATGCGTGGGGACGGGTGCTGGCCGGCCTGGCTCAGTCCGGCACGTGCTCCTCGGTCCAGGTTCTCGAAGCAACGATCCCCGACTCAGGGCGGGGCATAGGCGAATGGTACGAGGCACACGGCGCTCATCGGGGCGGCTGGGCAGAGGAGCAATACGCCGAGCTGCCTGTCCGCCAATTCGACCGGAGCGTCGACGCATCGGACCACGATCTCTTACAGCTTGGACATGAGGGCCGCCGGTGGGGCGATCAAGGCATCCGGTGGCGGCTTCGTCGGGGCGGCGAAGGTGCTCTGGGCCGACCTGGTCGCCCTGGAGTTCGGACTTCGCTCGGCCGAGCTGCACTTCGGTAACTGGATGGGGGAAGCGGAGATCGCCCACGCCGTTCGCTCCGCCTATGACCCCGCCCTCGGCGGCGACTTCCAGCCCTCATCGGGCGGTGCAAACCTCACCCACGCCGGTCCCCTGGCGATCAACGAGCAGTGGGATCATCTGCGCCACGACTCCGGCTTTTCCACTGTGCTGTGGGTCAGCGAGTGGCCTCGGATCGATGTGGCCCCCCATTTCCTACATGCCCTTATCTTCACGCCAGGGGTCCGCAAGACGTTCGCCTTGGTGGCTCGGCCGACAGGGACCCGCGACGCTTTGCGCCGTATTAGGAGGGAGAAAACGGAAATGATCGCCGACGCTCACCAGAAGGCAAAGATCGGCCAGGTACAAGACCTTTCGGACGCTCAGGAGTTCGCTGACACCGAGGCCCGCGAGCGGGCACTCATCGCTGGTCACTGCGACGTGGACTTCACCGGCTGGCTGGCCATCACCGGGTCGAACGAGGACGAGCTGGCCGCGGCGGTCAAACAGGTCGGGCGGGCCGCTACTCAGGCTGGCTGCGAAACCCGCGTCCTCTACGGCCAGCAGTCTCAAGGTTTTGTCGTGGCTGCGCTGCCCCTCGGAAGGACCACGCTGTGAGCTATCAAGCTCAGCCCCCCGCCGACAGCGCCCAGCCCCGTTCGCGCTGGTCACCGCGAGCCAGGGAGGAGCCGGTACGCGCCTACCAGACAGACGATCCCTCCAAGACCGCGCAGTCGAGCTTTCTCGTATCGTGGCCAGCCGCCCAGCCTGACCAGGTCAAGCCCGAGAACGGCCACCACAATATGATGACTGGTCCCGCCCTTAGCCCTCTGCCCGCCGTCTCCCCTACCCCTTTCGCGGCTACAGAAGGGCATGAGGCCGCAGCTGCCGGACACGGACGGCTAATTGTCCACAGGGCCACGCCTGGAGCCCGCAAGGCAGCGGCGCACGGGAATGCGGAGGAATCACCGGAACCCCTCTCGCGCACCCCGAAGGCCGTGGTTACGACCGGCCGGACGCTTGGTGCCGTTGGGTACGTGCCTGACGACACGAGCCGCAAGGAGCGGGGCGCGCGGGCGCGGGCGGCCCGCGAGCCGGAGCGTGGCGCCAGGCGGGCGAAACTCGAGGAGCATCGGCGGGAGGTACAAAGCGAGCGCCAAGCGAGGAAGGCAGCCGCTTACTTGCCCGCCAACGGCGAGCCCGGGCCCTCCGCGCTGCGCTCCTACCGGCGGTTGCGCGTGGAGCCACACCGAGCCACCTCAGAGGTCCTTTCGGTCGCCTACCCGTTCCTGGCCGAGGCCGGCCTCGGCGCCGAAGGTGTCCTGGTCGGCCGCGACTCCTGGTCTGGAGCGGCCTTCGTGTACGACCCGTGGACGCTGTATGCCAAGAGACTGGTGACCAACCCGAACGTCCTGCTGGCTGGGGTGATCGGCAGGGGCAAGAGCACGCTTGCCAAAAGCCTCACTACTCGCTCCATCGCGTTCGGCCGTCGCGTGTATGTCCCCGGCGACCCCAAGGGGGAGTGGTCGGGCGTTTCCCGTGCCGTGGGGGGAGCAGCTATAGAGCTGGGCGGCACCAGCCACAACCGGCTGAACCCCCTCGACGAAGGCCCTCGCCCCGTCGGGGAGGGCGACAATGACCGGGCCGCCGCCGTCGCCCAACGACGCCTGGCTTTGCTCGGCTCGCTCACCGAACAGGCACTTGGCCGGTCACTGGCCCCGGTGGAACACACCGCGGTCGCCGCTGCACTGGAGACCGCGGTGAGAGAGGCCCAGGGAAGGCACGAGACCCCGACCATGCCCTTGGTTGTACACGCGTTGCTGGAGCCCGCTGAAGCTTGGAGGGGCAGCACGGCCGACCAGCTCCGCTCTGACGGTCGCGACCCAGGGCACGCGCTCGGCAGGCTCGTCTACGGCGACCTGGCCGGCCTATTCGATGGCCCGTCGACAGTCGCCTTCGATGCCAACCTGCCGATGATGTCCCTTGACCTTTCCCGCATCTCGGGGTCAGACGCCGTGATCGCCCTGGTCATGACTTGCGCTTCGGCCTGGGTGGAGGCCGCGCTGGCCGACCCGTCCGGCGGGCAACGTTGGGTGGTCTACGACGAGGCCTGGCGGCTCATGCGCCAACCCGCCCTCCTCGCGCGGATGCAGAGCCAGTGGAAACTCTCCCGCGCCTTGGGCATTTCGAACCTGATGGTGATCCACCGTTTGTCGGACCTCGACGCCGTTGGCGACGCCGGCAGCTCGTCGCGAAACCTGGCCTTGGGCCTCTTAGCTGACTGCTCCACGAGGATCATCTACGCGCAGGAGCGGGGTGAAGCGGCCAAGACTGGTGCTGCCATTGGCCTGTCCGAGACCGAGATCGCACAGCTTCCCGAACTCGACCTCGGCGAAGGCTTGTGGCGGATCGGAGAGCGATCATTCGTGGTCCGCCACGTTTGTACTCCCGGCCGAGCAAATCCTTTTCGACACAAATTCCAGGATGTTCGGATTTTCCCACGGGTTTCGGGATTTTGAACCGAAATGAGGAACCCGAGCGCCGGCCCTGTGAGCGACCCACTTCGTGTTTTGGGTTCAAGGGGCTGCCATGGTCGTCGCAATATCTTCGGCCTACCGTCAGAGCCGTAGCTCGACGACATCGACAGACCGTCGGGAATCCCGACGGTTCATCGGCAATTTCGTAAACGCGCATCGGAACCCGCCCTCCGGCTGGCGCTCTATAGAAGCTCCGGTGTCGGGCGGAATCAGGGTGTCGGCGGCCATCATGATCTGCCCGGGCGCGGCCAATAGCGACTGCCCAGTGACGGCCAGTTCGCCACTTAGAGTGACTGGCGCTCAACCTGTAGGGGGGAGCGCCTAGCCGTCGATCGGAGCGGCTCGGCGTGTGGCGGCCGGAGGAAAGCCGGCCACTCGATAACGGATCTTCTATATATGCCTGGTCGCCCACCGTGAACCCCCAGTTAGTGAGCGTGCTAACCGCCGGGACGGGTGTGGAGAGTTGGGCGGCCCGAGTAGTCCTAGAACTAGGCCGAGAACTCGACCCCGCCTCAGCTCAGGACCGGGCCGCTCTCTCGAGGCAGGCCAACGGCTTCTACGAGGCGGCCGAGCAACCCATCGGGGTCGCAGACGACCTGACAGCCATGGCCGACGACGCGAGCCGTGCCTGGGTCGACAGGATCAGTCGATGCCCAAGAGAGCGGGACGAAGCCGAACTCGACCTCTAGGCCACCAGCGAGCCTCACACGTCGCTCCGTGAGGGGCCCCAGCGCTTCGTGCGCACCACTCCTGCCAGCTCCCCCACCGCCTGCTCTACCCAGCCCTCGTCACCGACGTATGGGCCAGCGTCGGTGACAAGAAGGACGATGTCAAGGTCCGAGTCCATCGTTGCCTCACGACGCGCCCAAGAGCCCACGATGGCGACGCCTCGCACATCGGGCCTGTCACTCACCCAACCTCTGACCCGGCCAACAACAGCCAACATCTCGGAGCGTCTTCTTACGGGCAGCACAGCCACCATCATGTCGTGTGCATAGCCATGTCGTCGGGCGAGGGGGTTGCAGCTCGCCGGTGGCCCGCTCACGAGCCGGGCCGCCTCTTCCCGGGCCAGGGGAGCGCCTGGGTAGAACTTGCGAAGGACGCACGAGTGTCAGGCTGCGTGGTGGCCGGGAGTACTTAGGGCCTACAAATGAAAATGCCTGTCGGTTGGGTGACCGTGAACACGCCCAATCGGTCGATGTCGCGTTGGGCGTGGACCTCGACCGAGTTGAGGATCTCTTCCCACGACTCCGGAGAAGGAAGAGACGGCCGATAGATATCATCGAGGGACGCGACGTAATCACGGGCCACTCTGGCCAAAGGCACCCGAGCACACAGCTCGAACGCCCTTACCTCTACCGAGGAGAACACCGACCCAAGGATCTCTTGGGCGTTCTCGAGGCTGAAGGCGACATGTGGACGGCGTAGCGGCGGTCCACCCGCACGGACCATGGCGGCGGACCACGGGTCCCGGAGTTCTCTGAGACTGAGCTCGCTGTTGGTGGAGGCCAAGAACGTGCCTTTCCGGCGGAGCACACGGGCTAGCTCACGTAGCGAGCCCAGTATGTCTGGTACGTGGTACAGCATGTGCATCGCCAGCACAATGTCCGCTACACCCCCGTCAAGCGGTAGGGCCTGGGCGTCGCCTACCACTCGAAGGGCCACTTCTGGACGGATGCCGACGAGCATGCCGAGGCTGAAGTCGACACCGATCAAGGTCCCCGTGTGACCATTTGCGCGCAAATTTAAGAGGTAACCGCCGTCGCCGCAGCCAACGTCCACGACAGTCTCGTTCCCGCTCAGCGGGTGCACTAAAGGCACACGGCTCGAATACGGCGTCCGGTCGGCGAAGGACCACAGTCGTCGGCGAGCCCTTAGCTTCTCCGGGCTGGCGTAAGCACCCTTCTGGAGAGAGGTCCGGTCCGGGGTGGGCACGCCCCAGTCTGTCCCATCGGTCACGACTTGGCGCCCGGCCATCCAATCAGCGCCTCAGGCTCAAGGGCGGCGCTGCCGATGGACTGAACACGTAAGAATATCGTTGTCCCACCTAGCTAATTTTAGCGCGCATCCTGACATGGGACACATGTGGGGCATGAGGGCGCCTCTCCTAGTGGGAAGCCTTCGACGGAAACGCCGCTACCGAGGCGGCACACTCGACTGACCAACTCTGTCCGTCAAGGCGGGGGGAACTCCATGAGCGCACCGCCGTCGCTGTGGCCCGGCTCGCCCAGCGATGACCTCGGCTCATCCCAGGCGCCGCACCGGGTTGTCTGCGACGGTCTCTCGCAGTGGAAGGTTTTGTCGTCCCGGAGGCGCCAGCGACCCGAAAGCAAGCGGTCCCGGTCGCGCGTTATATAACCTGGCGCCGTGCCATCAGGTACGGGCTCCGACCAGGACATCTCCGCCTGGGACGCGGTTGCCAGCACCTACGCAGCAGTCGCCGGCAAGGATGACGCCATTGGCTCACGTTTTGCCGGGTTCGTGTCTAAAGCCGCCGGCGATCCGATGGGCCTGGACATCATCGACGTGGGTTGCGGCCACGGTTGGCTGGCCGGGCGGCTGTCGGGCTTAGGGGCCAACGTCAAGGGGGTCGACGGTAGCGGCGAGCTCCTGAAGATCGCCCGGGCACGGTAACCAGCCATCGAGTTTCACCAAGCAGACCTGACGACAAGGCTACCTCCCGAGCTCGGCGGATGGCGCTTTGACCGGGCCATCGCCCTCATGGTCCTCATGGACCTGCCCGAGCTCGACCGGTTAATGGCCGACATAGCTCGGGGCTTGCAACCTGAGGGCCGCCTGGTGATGACCATGACCCACCCGGCGTTCTTCTCCCACCAACCTGTGACCGACGAAGCGACCGGTGAACGCTACGGCAGGGTGACGGGGTACCTCGCCTCCGAACAGCGGTGGGTGAAGAGCTTCGGTGAGCACCGCCATTACCACCGCCCGCTCGCCTGGTACGTGGACGGCCTGGCTGGGCACGGGTTCGCGGTTACCAAGCTGTTCGAGCCGGCCACGCCCCCTCATGATGGCCGCCCCGAGAGTGAATGGGGTGACTACGACCGCTGGTTCGTCACTATCCCCACGATGCTCGGCCTCGTTGCCGAGCCGCACCGAGAACGTACGCTCGGTTAGGGGGGGCGGAGCTTGTCGGCCCGGGAAAAGTGCTTTAGGACCTTCGAGGCGGGGCTGCTGACCCCGGCGTCATGCGTGAGGGCCTCGCGGGGCCACCCATGAGCGTGGCGGCGGTCTGGGACGCGATCACGGCCGAGCGCTATGACGCCTTCGCCCGCCGTCACAACTATTACCGGGCCACAGCAGCCGATCTGGTCGTCCACCTGGGCGCAGGTGCCGCATGGGAAGTGGCCGACCTAGGGTGCGGCACCGGCGTCTCCGCTGCCGCTGTGCTCGAGCGGCTGGGGCCGACAGGCCGGGTGTACGGGGTAGACGCCTCCGCCGACATGCTCGCCTTCGCCCGCCGTCGGGTCCTCGACCCCAGGGTGGTGTGGGTTGAGGGCAGAGCCGAAGAGGCGCTGGCCCGGGACGAGTTGCCCGAGGTGCTCGACGGGGCCGTGGCCAATAGCGTCATCTGGCAGATGCCGACTTCGGTGTTCGGCATCTTGCGCAAAAGGATGCGCCGGGGCGGGGTATTCGTGTTCAACACCGGAGCGGACCTGCTCGGGGTGCACACCCTGCCAGCGTCTCGGTCGTTAGCCGAGGTCGTCGAACAGGTGGCCAAGGACGAGTTCGGTTACCTGCGACCACCTCGGCCCCCCGAGGAGCAGTACTCAGGGCCGCGAAGCCCGAGCGAACTGGCCGCGCTGGTGGGCGAAGCCGGCTTCGCCATCGACGACCAGTGGGTCTACTCAGTCCCGCCCGGCACCCCTCAGTCGCAGCGTGACTGGCTGGCCGTCCCCATGTTCAGCCAGCACCAGCTTCGGGGCCTGCCCGATGAGACGCGGTTGGAGATCATCGGCCGGGCATACGCCCGGTGGGACAAGGACTGTACCGGCGCGGCCGGGCAGCTTTACTGCGTGCGCGCCGTCGCCGCCTGATCAAGCCGACGCAGGCCTGGCCCCGGACCGGTGTCCCGACAGATCGGGCCGCAACTGGAGTTCGCCCCAGTGTGTGGACGAACGCACCCGCCATTGACTTTCTGGCGCGACCCGGTGTGGGTGCTCACATTCTGTGCCGCTGTCTTAGTGATTGCACGTTGGCGCCTCGTGCTATAGCCGATCGAAGTTGCCCTCTGTCGATAGGACCGGCACACCGGCATCCGCACCCAGCGACGCCGCCATCGTGACATCCTCTGCATAGCCCCAAGCCTTTAGTTCGCGACCTCCAGCGCTGTCTTTCAGCACTTCACCCAGGTCGTCTGCGACTTGCCGGTAGGCGCCGATCGCGGCTTTCGCCTCCGGCGAGCTGCGCTTTGTGGCGAGGGAAGACAGGACCGCACCGGCACCGATCAAGTCCTCCAAGCACGGTCGCATCCCAGAAGCGCCGCGCCAATGTTCACCGGCGGCGATAACCGCGACCGACCAGCCGCGCTCGATTGATGCAGCTGGCCACGGCCGGGGCATTGCGGAGCGACCCCGCGATCAGCCGCGCTCCTCGACCGGCCAGTGCGGCGCAGGTGGTTGCACCGTTGGGCGAGGGCAGGACGACCCGATCTCCTTCACCGAGGCCGAGCAATGACACGGGGGAGAGCGAAATCCCCCCTTCGCCGCGGTCCCCCGCCAGTACCGCTCCTCGTTCGGCCGCGAAGGCGGGAGCCGATTCGTCTCGCCATCTATAGGGAAAGACGAGAGCACCGTTCCCCACCGCAACCGAGACGGCGGTCGTGAAAGAGAGCACATCAACCACAACTATGGCGTCGACACCTATCCCCGATGCGAGAGCGCCATCAATGCCCCAGTCGAAGCGGGCCTCAAACTCTGCCTGACCGTAGATCGACGGGTCGTCGCCGGTCGGAGCGGGGGTCACGTCACGGCTTCCTCGTCATTCGGCACCCCATCACAATGCCTCTCGAACGGGCGACGTGTGTCGCTGCGTCCCGCTCCGGCATTCCTGTATCGCGTCGAAGTCCCGCCTTGGTGATCACCGGCTGTGCGTGCAACCAGAGGCGTCCGACGCGTCGTCATGTGCCAGCGAACCGTTTGCTCCGGTGGCGTCAATGTCCGCCGTGTCGCGATCGAGCAGGCGGGCGACGACCTGCTCCGGGAGCTCGCAACGAGGGTTCTTAGCCATGACCAATTATTCGCCGTCGATCCCTTCACGAAAGCCCTGGCCAAGGCCGTGCAGGTTTTCGGCTCCTCCCTCGCGCCGCTGTCGGATGAATGAGGTAGCGATCTGCTCAACCCGGACGACGACTGATCGAGCTCACTGACGGGAGCCCGTGGAGGCAAGAGTTCATAAGCCCGCTACGTACATTGCCATCAGCCGCCTGGCACCCATCGGGGGCACTACGCCGTTTCGAGCCAGCCGAGCCTCTCGAGCAAGAGGGCAGCGGCCTCGCGTGGGTCGCCGTCATTTGAGATGACAATGGAGTCGAGCCCGGACGTGTCAAGTGCCGCGGCCAGCTCCGGCGCTCGATCAAGGTGCCACGCCAGGCCGTCTGGGTCCCAGTACTCATGACGCTTTTGCAGTCGGTCGGCAATCGATCCGAGCGAGGCCGTAACCCGGACTACGGTTAGCGGGCACCCCCCAATGGCCAGGCGATATTTCTCGACGCCCGTGGTCGTCTCGACCACCCCGCTCATCACGAGAGTTCGTGCCGCTGCCGCAGCGAAGTTCCGCGTGATGGAGGCGAGGTTGGCAAGGACCAGTCGTCCATTGAACCGGTCGTCTTCCGGTGCCGGCCAAAGCTCCGAGAGACCGTCGAGATCGATGAAGGCATGGGCTTCCCCTCTGTCCTTGAGCAATTCGGCGAGTTCCTCGCCTACGGTCGTCTTGCCTGCTCCAACGGTGCCCGACAGTAAAGCGGCGCGCTCGATCACCTAAGAGATCCTGCTACTTGAAGCCGGGGTCGGGGGGTTGGTTCGACGCATGAATTGCCTATGCTGCTGTGCCATCGCAGTTTCACGGTTCGACCAGCGACCGCTCAAAATGATCGAGGACGAGGCGCTCAAATACCGGCAGGTCCCAGCCTTCGTCGCCACCGTCGGCCATAAAGGAATGTACGAAACGCAACGGCACTTCCGGGATAGACAAGGCGATGCTCGTGAGCGAAGCTCCCCAGCGGGCGTTGAGCTCGGTGGGACGGAAGCCCTCCGAGGTCAGGATGCCTTCGATACAGAACGCCCCGCGGTAACCCACCCGGGACCTGAGCTCGGCGCCCACGGCCGCCGCCGCCGAGCGGATCTCCCTGTTGCGATCGTCTTCCCGGGCCCCACGACATGTTGCTCGACCGGTACGTGAAACGCCCGGCGTCGTCGTCCCGGTTGATGTCCAGCGCGACCGGGCGGAGGACCGCCACACCGACGTCGGCCACGAACCCGTGGACGGCGCAGGGTTCGCCCTCCAGGAACGGCATGACCCGGGCCCGGTCGCAGCGCGCCCCGAAGTAGGCGGCGGCGGCGGCGGCCATCTGCTCGTCGTCGTGGACCCAGCGCACATGTCGCCCGCCGTAGTGCTCGCCGTCTCGGTGATCGCCCGCCCACACCGTTCCTTGACCTTGGTCGAGGGACCGCGATGCCCGGCACAGAGTCTCCTCTGACGCGGCTACCACCGCGCTCGGCGCGCACGTCAGGCCCGCCCCGCTCCAGAGCCGGCCCACCTCGGTCTTGTCCTCGAAGACGGCCCACTCGCTCCGCCGCCGCCCGACGAAGCGGCGTCCGGCGAGCTCGGGGCTCCGTTGCCAGTTGTTGCCGAGGGCGAGTGCTTGGTGGAGAGGGTCGAAGACCTCCACGGCCTCCCGCCAATCATCGTCTACAAACGTTGCCCACTCGTCCGCTCCGACCAGGTGGGCCTGTTCGTGGATGGCGAGCACCTTCGGGCTGCCGAGTGATCGTGCCGCGAGAACCAGGGGCGCTCTCACTGCTCCCCCGGTGAGGACCAGTGGCCGGCCTTCGATCGACCGACGCAGGATCCCCCGGTACTTCTCGATCGCCCCCATGAGGCTCACGGCTCCTCGCTTCGGACCGCACCGGGCCGACAGCGCACGAGGCCCGGGGTTAGGTCATGGCGCGGAGTATGTCACAAAACGCACCCATGCCCGGCACAAGCAGGACTACGTCCATGAAAGTTACGGCCGAGGAGAACGTCGGAGGCCAAGGGAACGGTGACGAACCCCTTTTACTACGTGCAGATTTCCCAGGCCCGGATCGCCGGGATAGGCCGAGAAGCCCAGCGGCAAGGCGGCCAACGTGCACAACTGGACGAGGCGGACGTCGACCTCTTGGCCCATGAACGGGAACTGGAGCCTCCTGCGGCCGCTATCCGAACTCAAATACGTCATCACCCGAGCCCGCCTGGACTGGGCACCACATCGGGTGGCGGGCTGGGTACGAGAGCTCGCGGACCGCCTTCACGGTTACACCCCTCTTCTGGACCGGGCCACCGAAAGACTCCAGCGGCGCTCCATACGTGCCGATATGTGCGTGGTCTAGGTTCGTGAAACTCGTGATTATGCCGGGGCTTTCTGTTCGCACGTTATGTGCGAAGAAAGGCCCTAAGGGGCTACAGGTATCTGACCCGATAACGGTCGTATATAGTTTTTTCTTGCGGGAGAACCGTTTTCTTGAGCAAAGCATAATTCCTCATTATGTAAAGGTGAGACGAGCTCGCTCAGTGCGGCGTCACCAACCCCGGTGCACGGTCCAGGCGCGTCGGCCACTGAGCCCGTATCGACCGGGGCCAACTCGCACCGGGCTGGGCAATCGCTCAGCGAGCCGGCGGAGGGCGTAACTGACCCACGACTGGCGCCTCGAGCTACGCGTACAGACTGAGATGGTCGCCGGGTAGAGCGGTCCCAGCAATCGTCTGCCCGTTAGCATCTCCGCTCATGGGAGCACCCCCGGGCGGGGACCGGTTGCGGCTGTTCAACACCCTGACCCGGGAGGTGGCCGAGTTCGCCCCGGCGAGCCCGCCGGACGTCGGGATGTACTCGTGCGGGCCGACGGTCTATGCCGACCAGCACATCGGCAACATGCGCAGCTACGTGTTCGCCGACACACTCAATCGGGCGCTTCGGTGGAAGGGGTACCAGGTGCGCCACGTGGTCAACATCACCGACGTAGGCCACCTGACCTCCGATGCCGACGAGGGCGAGGACAAGATGGAAGCCGCCGCCCGCCGGCGCAGCGCGGACGCCTGGGAGATCGCCCGGCGCTACACCGAGGCGTTCCAACGCGACATCGCCCGGCTCTCGGTCCTAGCGCCAGACGTGTGGTGCAAGGCCACCGACCACATCCCCCAGATGATCGCCTTCGCCCAAGCGCTGGACCGCACCGGGTGGTGCTACCAGCTCCCCTCCGGCCTGTACTTCGACACCTCCCGGGACCCCGGCTACGGGCACCTGGCCCGCCTCGACTTAGCCGGTCAGCGGGCCGGGGCCAGGGTCGAGGTGGCCGAAGGCAAGCACCGCCCCAGCGACTTCGCCATCTGGCGGACGTCGGCGCCAGGCGAGCATCGGCAGATGGAGTGGCAGTCCCCCTGGGGCCGGGGCGCCCCCGGCTGGCACCTGGAGTGCTCGGTGATGTCGATGGAGCACCTGAGCCCACATTTCGACGTCCACACCGGCGGGGTGGACCACATCCCGGTGCACCACACCAATGAGATCGCCCAGAGCCAGGCTTACCTGGGCGACGGCCGGCCCTGGGTGGCCTGGTGGCTTCACGGCGAGTTCATCAACCTGCGGGGGGCCAAGATCTCCAAGTCGACCGGAGGAGGGGTCCTGGTCCAAGACCTCATTGACCGCGGCTATCACCCCCTCGTCTACCGGTACCTGGTCCTCCAGTCCCACTACCGTCAGCAGACCGAGTTCAGCTGGGATGCCATGGACGCCGCCCGGGCAGGCCTGCGCCGGCTCATCGACCGTTTCGCTCTCGCGGTCTGCCCCCGCTAGTGAGCTCGGCCCCGTTGCCCGTAGCCATCTCCAGGCCTTCGACCACTCCATCTGCGACGACCTCAACACTTCGGCCGCCATGGCCTCGGTGTCGGCGGCGTCCCGGGACGGAGGGCTGACGAAAGCCGAACTGGCTGGCCTGGCCGCAGAGTTCGATCGGGTCCTGGGGATCGGGCTCGCAGATCTGCGCCCCTCCGACCTGGACATCAAACGGGCCGACGTGACTGTTAGCGACGGAGAGGTGGACGCCCTTGTCGCCCAGCGCAACCAAGCGAGAGCCGACAGGGACTTCGCCCGGTCCGACGGGCTCAGGGACCAGCTTGTCAGCCTCGGCGTCATCGTGGAGGACCAGCCCGACGGCTCCTGCACCTGGCGCTGGGCCTAGCCCCCGTACAGCCGCCCCGGGCACAATTGACGGAGCGCCCAGGATCTCGGTCCGACCACGCGGCCGACGGTTCTAGTCGCTAGTGCTCAGGACGACGATGCCGGCTCACACACGCTTCGCGTGCTTTCCTCATCGAGGCGCTCCCAGCGGGGAGTCATGATTCATTGGCTCGAAGCAACAAGTCCCGAGCTACGGCGCCCAACAACCGGTCGCTCGGCTACGTCTCAAAACGACATTGCACCGAATTTGAGAAAAATTCGTGACCCGGGCGATGCGGAGCCACGCTCGGCGTAGGCGAGGTTCAGCGACAGGTGGTGGTCGGCTCCACCGTCCTGGGCGTGCGGGACCGGCGTTGGAGGGCATGTGGCCCAGGATGACATCCTGTTGGCGTGAAGGTCTGCGTGTTGGGAGGCGGAGGACGCGAGCACGCCTTGGCGTGGGCTGCAGACAAGTTCGGCCACGAGGTCGTCGTCGTCCCCGGCAATGCCGGTAACCCGTGGGCGACGAGCTTTGAGCCCGCCGACGCCGACCTCTACGTGCTTGGCAGCGAGGACGTGGTGTGCTCGGGCCAAGGAGACCGTCTTCGGGCTGCGGGCCAGCTTGTGTTCGGCCCGAACGCCGACGGCGGGCGTCTGGAGGGTTCCAAGAGTTGGATGAAGGAACTTCTCACCCGCTCGGGGATCCCCACAGCGCAGCATGCCACTGTCACGGACATCGCCGCCGCCGAAGCATTTCTCCGGAGCCTTCCAGGCGGCTACGTGGTCAAGACTGACTACCTCGCCGGAGGCAAGGGCGTGCTCGTCACCGACGACCTCGACGAAGCGATCGCCGATTCTCGCTCGAAGTTGGAGCACGGTGCAGTCGTCCTCGAAGAGCGCCTCGATGGCCTCGAGTTCTCCCTACTGGCGGTATGTGACGGGCAACGGGCAGTGCCGCTGCCGCCAGCGATGGACCATAAACGGATCTTCGACGGGGACGTCGGCCCCAACACGGGAGGCATGGGTGCGGTTGCTCCGCTACCGGGACTCAGCCAGCCGACCGTGAAGGCAGCGTTTGAGTCCTGCGTGGAGCCGACGCTACGGGCGCTTCGGTCGCGGGGCATTGACTATCGAGGTGTGCTGTACGGCGGGCCACTGATGCTCACCGACGAAGGCCCAAAGGTAGTGGAGTGGAACGCTCGTTGGGCCGACCCTGAAGCCCAAGTCTTGCTGCCGCTGTTCGAATCGGACCCATACGAGCTGATGGCCCAGGCGGCGGCGGGTGCCATACAGGGCGAGCCCCGGTTCCAAGACCGTGCCGCAGTGACCGTCGTCCTGGCCAGCGAGGGCTACCCGAACGCTCCGCGTACCGGCGACCGGATAGAAGGCCTGACAGCGGCAAGGGCACTGCCTGACGTGCTGGTCTTTTCGGCTGGGGTCGGGCCTGGCAACACCACCAACGCGGGCCGCGTCCTGAATGTCACCGCTCTCGGGGCTGACGTCGCTGGTGCGCGCGCTCGAGCCTACGAGGCGGTGGGCATGATCAGCTGGCCGGGTATGCAATATCGGTCGGACATCGCACTCGCAGCCTTGGTGTGAGGCAGTCAGCTCCACCGTCGCTGGCCCAGTTAGGCGGTCTGGGTGACTCTCTCTGTGCCCGGTTCAGGTTGTCCCGGGACGCCTTTTCCATTTCAGCCAGGAGCCGGCGACCGCTCGCTTCGACCCTCGGCCCGTCGAACGCCTTCGTCGCCGGCCCGCGATGGAGCCGCTGAACGGTGCCTCGGCGCGAGGGTAAGAGAGGCAAGGCAAGCTTGGGCGTTTTCTCTGTAAACGGTGGAGTTTTTGGCCCACCGACAACTCGTTATCGAAAGCAATATCTTCGGAGCCCCCGCTTGGCCCATCAGGTGGGCGGCTGAGCATTGCGACGACCGCGCGCTCCCAGGGCGATTGATGCTACCCGTCGACTAGGTGAGGCTGTCGATAAAGGGGCCCGCGAGGTGCGACGTCCGGCGTCTCCGTCTTTACGCGTTCTCGATGGATTCAGGTTTCAATTTGAACCCCGAGACTGTGCTCGAAGTACGCCACGCTGGCGTCCTCGTAGGCTTGCGGCCAGGGGTGCCCGGTCCGCTCGGCCAGGGCACGGGCCCGGGGCAAGAAGATGCGGGCCTCGGCCAGGTAGCCGTCGATGGCTGAGTCGATAGTCGGTCCCAGCGGAGGCAGAGAACCCAGCAGGGCGTTCTGCTCATCGGTGAGGTAACTCCGGAGGCGCTTGGTGAAGGGGAAAGGGTTGCCGGCGCTGTGCTCGCGGGTGCCCCGCCACCCCTGCTCGGCCAGGAAGAGCCCGACGAGGGCTATGTCGCGCACCATGATCACGCCGTTGGTGGCCGGGATGGGTTCGTTGCGGCCGACCACGCTCACCATGTTCCCCAGCATGTACAAGAACATGTCGACCGCCGCTTCGGGGAAGAAAGGCGCCTCGTGCCGGTCTGGGCGCGGCACTGGGCGGTCGGGTAAGAGGCCCGCTTTGTCCAAAAGCGGTGACATCCCTTCTACCTTCATGGGGTCGGCTTCGGAGCGGGCGTGGAACACGACGTCGAAGTGGAGCCAGCTAGGCGTGATGCACACACCACCGATGGCGAACTGGAAGGGTTTGACATTGGCCAAGGGCGCCAGCCGTCCGGCCAGCTCGGGCCAGGATGCCTTGAGGGCTTCTATCGCCTCGTCGGTGACGACCACCTGGAGGTCGACGTCGCTCCAGGCGTCGGCCATGCCAATGGCGAAACCGCCGACCAAGTAAGCGGCCAGGACCCTGTCGTCGCCCGCCAAGACCGCCTTTGCGTGTTGGATAAAAGCCTCTTGAGCCACGGTGGTGGCCGCTTTGACCCCGCTGAGCGGGTAACGGCTGGAAATCGGCGAGGCTGCTGCGGCCATGTTTGCGATACCACACCCACCAGAGGTAGGCAGGCAAATTTGGACCCGAAGGCTCTGGCCTAGTAATCACCCCCCATGCCGGGGGAAAAGCAGCCTCGGTCAGGTCGCGCCATGGTCTCTGCCGCTCCCAGTTTGCTCACCCAGGGCGCCGGCTATCCAGGTAGCCAGGTGCTGCGCGTCCTCGGGCGGCACCACCAAGTACCCGTCTTCCTCGTGCATGAGTGCCCGGAACTGCTGCTTGTCATAAGGGACACCCGGGGGCAGGGGTGCGACGTGCCAGTGGACGTGGGCGTTGCCCTGTTTGCTCCCGAGGCTCAGCACGTAGAGGCGTTCGGTGGGTAGGACCGAACTGACGGCGCGGCCCAACCGGTAGATGAGGGACTGCAGCCTCAGGTAGGCCGCCTCGTCGAGGTCGGCTACGACGTCTTCTACGTGCTCGATGGGCGCGACCAAGACGTAGCCAGGCAAGGCCGGGTATCGGTTCAGGAAGGCGATGGCAAAGTCGTCCCGGTAGACGACGGGATGGGGGTTCCGGCCGGCGACGAGCTCACATATGAAGCAGGGGCCGGCTCGCGCCCTGGCTGTGTAGGCGTCTAGGTCCAAACGACCCCGCTCGTACTCTGTCATAGCGCACCTCCTGGTGGTCTTGGTTTGATAGGAAGGCCCGACGCAGAACCTCATTCTCAGCTACTTGTCGAATTTGTCATGGCTGGACGCACGACGGCGAAGACCGCCATTGCCGACACGGTGCAGGCAGGGCACCGAGTAAGCTCGTGTGCCAGGACAGGCGCCTGCGCCAGGCGAGCCGTCGATTGCCTTAGCGGGCCCAGACCCCCATGTAGCCACCCAGGCCTGGACCGGCAGAGCACTCGAGCCCGCCCCAAGTCGAGTTTGTGGCCCCGAGCGCTGCCCTTTCGGGGACGTCAAATTCACCTCGGGACCGACAACCTGGTCGAGGATAGCGTTGGCCGTCTCCTGTGCTCGTTTCTGCGCTAAGTGAGCACTCGACTTCGCTCGCTTGTTCCCAATATGGCTCTCGGCAACAAGACCGCGCGCTTCTTCAACCCTCCTGGCGGGACCTCGACCGCCTGGCCTTGGTGTGTCTAGATCCTGGCAGCCGCGGAGACGTGACTCGGCGGGTTTCCTCGGTTGAGTGCTACGCCAGGGACCCAGTCTTCGCTCGTGTTGTGCACCACCGCCCGCATCCTCTCCCGCGCTTTTCGCTTGAAGGCCGCTGAGCGAGATTGGTCGCCACCGACTTGCCGTTGGAGTTTCTAGGACGAGAGGTGCTGCGCTCTCTGGCGGCAAGTGGTTAGATGACGTCGTGATCGACGATGACTCGGGTTTGGAGCAGAACTTCGGCTCGTACGACCGGGCAGATCCCTGCCATCTCGCGCACATCGAGGCCGGAGATAGCGGAAAGCTTCCTGTAGTTTTGGAGGAACGGTTTGGACGTCAGCTCTGGGTTCGCGCTCTCGAGCACGGCGATCCCCGGCCGATCGACCCGATCATGGTACTGGCCGGCGACATTGTCGTCCCCTTCACCCCGATCCACTCCACAAGTATTAACACGGTGCCTATTGTCGAAGATGTCACGGGCTTTGTGATCAGTATCCCCGTCATTGAAGTACACCGCGATGATAACGACAAGGTCGTATTCGCCCGTACACGAAGGGTCGCCGGACCGTTCCCGGCAAACCGCCGGCTGCCCGTCGGGTACCAGCTCACTTTTCAGCCAGACGGTGTAGTTCTAGAGCTGGATTGGGTAGACCAAATGTTTCCGCCAGGGCCAGACGGCTATGCCCCACTCACAAACACAATCTGGACATGGATGACCAGCGACCCCGCCCATGGCTCGGAGGCACTGACGCGCTACGTCCTTGCAGCTGCACGTCGTCTGGATACAGCTCATCGGAGTTTTGAGCGCATCCATCAACGACTGGATACGTTCGACGCCAATGGACCGGGGCCGGTCGTTCGACTGGAAGTATTTGAGATTGTCGGAGACCTCGAGACAGCGGTAGTCGCCTTGAGCCGAGCCAATGACATGGCCATGCAAGTCGGCGGTCTCGCCACAATCACGACGCCCATACCTTCAAGCCTGACACAGATGTCCACCGGTCTGACGAAAATCAGGGACGCCTACGAGCACATCGGAGACCGGGCTCAAGGGAACGTCAACCGAAAACCCGATTCACAGCAGGCATTGACCATTTTTGACTGGACTTCTATGCTCGCCGAGCGAGTAATCGCGTACGCTGACGAGCGCTTAGCCTTGGCCGATGTGCCGCAGCTATTCCTCGATACCAGAACCTTCCTAAAGGCGGCTGCAAGTGAGGGCAAGGTGGCCCTTGCCCACCATGTGGCGGCCGAAGCCTAGAGCCGAAGGTCTAGTCAACCTTCGTCGGAACCTGTGCTCTGAAATGCCGCTTGGTGTGCCCACAGAGTCCCAAAGGGCCGTTATTATGCGCTCGTCTTCTGAGTGCACGTTCTGCACTATGATTTCTTCGAGCTACTCAGGGATCTTTTACGCGAGAACCGTCGCTCGGGGCGGCAACGGCGTGTGGCGGCCGAAGAAAAGGAGGCCGCTCGATACGGATCTTCTGTATGCCTGGCCGCCCTCCGTTAATGACGTGCTGGCCGCCGGGAGGGTG
Organism: uncultured Acidimicrobiaceae bacterium; assembly: GCA_963750465.1. Classification (GTDB taxonomy): domain Bacteria; phylum Actinomycetota; class Acidimicrobiia; order Acidimicrobiales; family Palsa-688; genus Fen-671. The sequence goes on along the minus strand of CAVVRE010000018.1, from coordinate 11,950 downwards.
TTGAGAGTTGGAGGCCCGAGTAGACGCAGAACTACGCCGAGAAGTCGACCCCGCCTCAGCTCATTACCGGGCCACTCTCTCGAGGCCGGCCAACGGCTTCTACGAGGCGGCCGAGCAACCCATCGGGGTCGCAGACGACCTGACAGCCATGGCCGACGACGCGAGCCGTGCCTGGGTCGACAGGATCAGTCGATGCCCAAGAGAGCGGGACGAAGCCGAACTCGACCTCTAGGCCACCAGCGAGCCTCACACGTCGCTCCGTGAGGGGCCCCAGCGCTTCGTGCGCACCACTCCTGCCAGCTCCCCCACCGCCTGCTCTACCCAGCCCTCGTCACCGACGTATGGGCCAGCGTCGGTGACAAGAAGGACGATGTCAAGGTCCGAGTCCATCGTTGCCTCACGACGCGCCCAAGAGCCCACGATGGCGACGCCTCGCACATCGGGCCTGTCACTCACCCAACCTCTGACCCGGCCAACAACAGCCAACATCTCGGAGCTTCTTCGTGCGGTCAGCACAGCCACCATCATGTCGTGTGCATAGCCATGTCGTGTAGGGCGGAGGTGCCAGCGACATTCGGAGGGCATTTCGCCGAACCAGCAACAAGTTACCAAGCTCACTAAGTGCCGCCTTCGCTCCGCCCACAACCGCACACCCGGCACCAGTGGCCGGGGCGCGAGGAGAGCGGCGGGTTACGATCGTCGTAGCTATGGGCCCACCTGGCACCGGGTTGACCGCTTTATCTGGGCCGCGTCGAGGTGCTGGCTACTGGCCAGCTTCGAGGCGTTTTTGCCGGGCGTCCAACACCTGCTAGGCCCAGGCCGGCGACGGTTTCACCGAGCTGAGGCATTCGTCATGTCAGCCAACGTGTAGACCTCTTCCTGCCAGGGCGAGAACCGTCTCGCCGAATACCTCGGACAGCGATGGGTGCGGTTGCACGAACTGGGCCACTTCGTCCGCCGTGGCTTCCCAGTTGACGGCCAGGTACCCCTGGCCCAGTTGCTCGGTAGCCCACGGCCCGACCATATGGACGCCCAGCAGACGGCCGGCGGAACCATCGGGCTTCTTCTCGGCGATTATCTTCACTAGGCCTTCGGGCTCACCGATTATCAGGGCGCGGCCGTTACCGGAGAACGGGTCCTTCTTGGTCACCACTTCGAAGCCAGCTTCGCGCGCCGCGTCCTCCGTGTACCCCGCGAACGCCACCTCCGGGAAGGTGTACACGCACCACGGCACTTTGTCGTAGTTCAGGGGTACCGCCGACCGGCCGAGCACCTGGTCGATTGCCAGCATGGCTTCCGCAAAGCCGACGTGCGCCAGCCCCGGCGTAGCCACCAGGTCACCGACGGCCCAAACCGACGCTTCGCTGGTCTGCATGAGCTCGTCGACCTTGACAAAACCGCGCTCGTCTACCTCGACGGTGCAGCCAGGGCCGATGAGCCCGGCGCTGCACGGCTGGCGGCCTACCGAGACCACGACGGCGTCGACGTCGAGCGACTCCTGCGACCCCCTGTCGCCGCCGCTAACCGTGAACTGGACAGTGGTAGACCGGCCGTCAGCACTGGGCGAATGGCCCTCGACCAATACGGCCGTCTTTATGTCGATGTCGCGGCGCTTGAAAGACCTCACGACCACGTCGGCCACGTCCTTGTCCACCCCAGGCAGGATTTTCGGCAGCGCTTCGAGGATTGTCGTCCGGGTCCCCATATCCGAGAGCATCGAAGCGAACTCGCAGCCGATCGGGCCTCCGCCCACTACAACCACAGACTCCGGCAAATGCTCGAGCTCGAGGACCTCGTCACTGGTCATGACCAAACGGCCGTCCACCTCAAAACCCGGGATCGTGCGTGGCACCGAACCGGTGGCCAGGACCACGGCGGGGGCCTCGAGCTGGGTCGTGGTGCCATCAAGGGCTTCGACGCGCACCTTGTGACCCGGCTGCAATTGGCCGGTGCCGGAAAAGGTGACTACTCTGCGCCGTTTGAGCAGGCCCTGCAGGCCTTTGTGGAGTTGGTCTATAACCGTGCGCTTGCGGACCTGGGCTGCCGGGAAGTCGACAGTCCACCTGTTCACCCCGATGCCGAACTGCTGGGCGCCCTTGACAGTCCGGTAGACGGCCGCCGTTTCCAGTAGTTCCTTTGCCGGGATGCAACCGCGGTGCAGGCAGGTGCCGCCCACTTTTCCCTTTTCGACCAAGGCAATACGCAACCCGGCCAGCCCACCATAAAGAGCGGCTGCGTAGCCGCCCGGCCCTCCCCCTATGACTACGACATCAAACGGCTCGGCCGTAGGGACCACCACCTTTCACATCTTCAGTTAAGTATTAGCGGTCCTAGCCGGTAGGCCGACTCTGATAGCCGCTCGCCCACTACCCCGACTCAATGACAGCGCGGTCCGGTTGAGCCGACGACCAGGACCAGCTGGTCACGAGCATCGTGGCGGTCAGGGAGCGGGCCGAGAGCCGCGTGGCCTGAGGGCTGCTCACTGTGTCCCAGCGAGACGGCGGAGGGCGGCGCGGAACACTTCTTACAACCGGCCAGGGCCGAAGGCTCCCAGGCGGGTCGGCGGCGTGGACGTCCCAGCCGAGGAGCTCCTCCCGTACCCATGCTTGGTCACGTCGGAGCACCAAGACGTCGAGGTCCTCGTGCTTACGGGTCTGGTGCCCCAAGGTCAGGTCGATCGCCCATCCGCCCGCCACCCACCACGGCGCCGCCCACGTGGCGAACTCGGCGTCGGCGTCTTCGGGTCGCAAGGGGCCCAGGCCAAGCTCCTCTGCCGCCATACCCCATCCTCGCCGCTCAATATGGTCCTGAGCTGACCCGGTGACCAGGTAGGGGCGAGCGCCGGGGCTCGATTGCGTGCTGGAAAACCACGCGCACGGGGCTCCGATGGCGTGGCCTGTGGCGTGAGCCCCAAGTTGTCCTGGGCAGGCTCATTCGTCAACACATCCCGGGGCCCGAAGTCAGTTACGCGTTCGAACTCAGCAGCTGCTCATGACAGGCTTCAACACGTGAGCCAGGCAGTCGTCGTGGTGCCCTACGATGCTGAGTGGCCAGCGCGGTTCCGAGACGTGGGGCGCCGGCTGCGCCGAGAGCTGGGCCACATTGCCCTCCGGGTCGACCACATCGGTTCGACATCGGTGCCGGGCCTCGCTGCGAAACCGGTCATCGACGTCCAAGTGTCCGTGGCGTCGTTCGAGCCGCTCGATGCCTATCGCCTACCGCTCGAACGGGCCGGGTTCGTACATCGCCCCGGGGCGGAACTGACCAAGCGCTATTTCCGGGAACGGCCCGGAGAGCGGCGCACACACGTCCACGTCCGTCGCGCCGGCTCCTTCAACGAGCAGTGCGCCCTGCTGTCCCGGGACTTCCTTCGCACTCACCCGAGCTGTGCCGCCGCTTATGCGGCGCTCAAGTACAAGCTGGCAGCGGAGTTCAGCACGCCGGAGCAGCGTGACGACTACGTGAGGGCGAAGGGGCCGTTCTTCTGGGAGATGATGCAAGCGGCGGACGAATGGGCGGGCGAAGTGGGTTGGGAACCAGGACGGTCCGACGCCTGATGGCCAGGTGATCGAGATCGCCGACGCGCCAGCCCGATGTCCGGCCGAACCACTTCGTGTTCTCGTCGCTTGTCTGTCTGGCTAGCACGTGTGAGTGACGCCACAATGGCGAGCATTACGTTCCGGTCAACGGGGTTGCCCGCTTTGGAGGAGCCCGTCAGCCTCGGGGGAGTCCCGTGCTTTGTCCTCCTGCGTTGTGCCATTGTCGACGGCTCCGCCGAGGGCAGTGGCAGGCTGGTGGGGTGCTGGCGTCGGTGGTCCAGTTCCATCCGGTCCAGGGCGACGCCGAGGCCAATCGGGCCCGGGCTGGTGCGTTCGTGCAACAGGCAGCGCAAGCGGGCTCTCGTATCGTGGTGCTGCCCGAGCTGTTCGCCACCGGCCTGCTTCGCCCGCATTACGACGCCTCCGACATCGCCGAGCATCCCTCCGGGCCAACCGCTACGTGGCTGACCGATCAGGCCCTCAGCCATCACCTAGCGGTGGCCGGCACCTTCTTGGAGCAGGCTGAGGGCAAGCTGCGCAACCGCCTCTTATTGGCCATGCCCGATGGGACGACCTTCAGTTACGCCAAACGTCGGCTCGACCGCTCCGAGCGTGACAGCTTGACAGCCGGTGCAGACCCCAACGTGGCCGACACGGTGCTGGGCCGGTTCGGCTTGTCGATATGCCTCGACGCCTCCGACGCCGCCATGGCGGCGCAACTACGGGCGGCCGCCGTGCAGTTAGTCCTCTTCCCCCACGCCACGGCGGCCACCCGGGCCGTCAGCCGGGCCGTTTTCGCCCTGGAATCACACCGCCGGCCGCTTTTGGCGAGCTTTGCCAGAGACGTTGCCGCCCCAGTCCTGGCTGCCGGCCTCGTCGGCCCATTCCGGGCCAAGAAGTTGTGGGCAGGGGACTGGATGCGTGGCTCGACCTGGGTTATCGGAGCCGACGGTGCGGTGCTGGCGGGCCTTGGCTTTGACCAAGAAGGCGTGGCCAGCGCCGAGGTCACCTTGGTGCCTGTCTGATGGCTCCAAGTCCTCGTCCCTGACCAGCGTGGCCTGACGTTGGCGCGTTACCCAATGGGGACTCGGTTCCGTTCACGACTGGGCGCGCCTCTAACTCTCTCTAATAACTCTCTCTCTGACACCTCTCCTACGGCGCTCATCGCCATCGAGCCACGCGGCCCTTTTAACCTGGGTCCGACGTCTGGCCACGAAGGCCAGGGCGTCTCGCCATGAAAGGCGCGCGACCTCGCAGTGAAGGCCACGGCCTTCCAAAAGCATTGCCGGTTCGCCCGAACCGACCCCTATTGGGATTTGACTTGGGCCCCTCGTTTTGGGCCGTCGCACGCAGCGCCGTCGACGGTGCCAAAAGACGGTGGTCTGCCAGCGCTCCCCGAGAACTTCAGGGCGCGGCCATACCGGACTTGGCGCAGGCGACGGTGTACTGGCTAACTCCCACTTCGACCATTTCGGCCCGGCGTTCAGCTAAGACGCTTGCTATCGCATCTCGGATCTCCTGGCGCTGGTCAACAGAGAGGTACGCAATGTGCGCGAACGACAACTGCCAATCGAGGTAGCGCTCCGGCGTGACCTCGACGGTCCGTTGGTCAACCCATGCATCTACCACCGTCATGGCCCCGCTGCGGTCGACCTCGGCCCGGCCGTCGGCGAACAAGTCGTCTTCGACCGACAACGGGGGCCCTGCCTCCCTCACCAGGTGGGGGCTCAGCTGTTTGTACACCTCGTTCAGAGCGGAGGAGAGCTCGAGGTCGGTAAGGGCCGGCAACCCCCACGTGTTGATGAGCAGACCGGAAGTCGTCAGCAAGGTGGCCGCCACAGGGTAGGCCACAGCAGGCTCGAGCCAGTGCCAAGCATCGCTGCTCCAGATGTAGTCGAAGGGCCCGTCGGTCGCCTCCAGCGACTCGAACGGGCGCTCCCAAACCTGTAAACGACCAGCCGATATTTCACGCCGGAGGTTGTGACTTAGCCTTTCAGCCATCGGCGGCGACGGCTCGAGGGCGACGGTGGGGCCGAGACGGGCCAGGGCGGCGGTCAGCTGGCCCGTCCCGGCGCCGACCTCGAGCTGGCGGCGCGGCCACGGGGAGCGCAACCGTTGTAGGACCGTCTCAACGTAGCCAGTCGGCGCTGCCGGCCGGCCGCGGTCGTAAAACTCGACCAGGTCCCCAAAGACGAACCTGGCAGAGCGGTCAGTGTTAGCCCGCACGCCCACGAGTCTCGCCCCGTCTCCTCATACCATGCCAGCAGGAGGTCAGCTTCCAGATGCTCACGGTCCATTTCCTCGACACCGACCAGTACACCTTTTCGCCCGAGGACCGCCGCTGCATCGTCGATATTGCCGTCGAGGCCGAACAGCGGCTTCGCGCCCTCCTCCCACTGGTCGAGCGCCTCCACTTGCTCGTCGAGCCGTCCGAGGCGGTTCTTCCCACCGGTGACAACGCCTCAACACTGGCGCCACACCTGGTGAGGTGGACGGCCGACCCTGACCTGGGTGTCGCCGACGTGGCCCGTCGGCACTTGGCTCAGGCGCTCGCGCATGAGGCGTTCCACGCCGCCCGCTTCCGGCGGTTGCCGCCTGAAGTGGATGGGGGCTGCTGGGAGCACGTCGCCATTGCCGAGGGCTTGGCTACCGCCTTCGCCCGTGACAACTTCGGCGCCGACGAGGCTTGGTCGGCCTACCCTGCAAAGGTGATCGAGAGCTGGGCCGCTGAGCTGTTCGCTCAGCCTCTCGACGAGCAATCGGTGCTCGAGTGGAAGTTCAAGCATCCTGATGGCCGCACGTTCATCGCCTTCCGGGTCGGCACATGGCTGGTCGACGTCGCCTGCGCCTTTGTCGGGCGGGCACCTGCCGACCTCGTCTGGGTACCTGGGCCAGAGGTCATGAAAATGGCGAAGCGCTAGAGAGTTGCCCACTCTGCCGCAGCACTTTCAACGGGGCGCTGCTGTTCTACTGGGCCTCGGCTTTGGACTTCTGCATCAAGCGCCAGAAGGGGCCAATATGGGCAGTAGTTCAAACGGAAACGCAGTCTGGGCTGCTACGGTCGGGACCTACCTTCTGAGCTTGAGACACTTGGCCGAGCCGCTCAAGTGCGCCTTGAACGTCCGATGGCAAAGGCGGCTCTGGATCTAAGGTGCCTACGTTGTGGATTCTGACGAACTCGTCTCTGAGCTACCTTCCGGCGGCGCCAACCAGGGCCGAGTGATACGCGTTGGCGATCGAGTTCATCGCCCCCGGCGACGGAACAGCCGGGCCGTTCAGAGCCTTCTCGCCCACCTTCAGTCGGTGGGCTTTGGAGGCGCTCCCCGGCCGCTCGGTTTCGACGAAGAGGGGCGTGAGATGGTCAGCTGGATCGAAGGGACGGTCCCGACCCCCGGTACCCACGCCTGGGTGATCACCGAAGACGCGCTACGAAGCAGTGGAGAGCTCATCGCAGACTTTCGCGATGCCGTTTCTTCCTATCCGATCGATGATGATGACGGCTGGTTCAACAGTCCTCCCGTTCCCGACGTCTTTGCTACCACCGAGATTATCGGTCACAACGACGTGGACTTTGGCAACGTCGTGTTCCGAGACCATCACGCGGTGGCGCTAATCGACTTTGATTTCGCCGCTCCCAGCGATCGCGTCTGGGAAGTGGCCGTCGCCGCGTACTACCTCGTTCCCGTCGGCAAGGCCGATACCGCCCGCTGGCCCCCCAACGAGGCTCTTCGGGACCGCTTGAGAACCTTCGCGCAGGCCTGCCGGCTCGACACCCCGAGCAAGCAGATGCTTTGGGACGCCGTCGCGGCCTTTCACAACTGGCGGTACGAAAGGGCGAGGCGATCGGAGCGCCTGACAGCTGACTGGCTGGACCGCTACAACGACGACAGCCAGTGGCTCGCCAACATCCAGAGGCTCAAGCCGAACATCTGACTCACAAGCACCTACCTACCCGACGGTAGGAGCGGCGAGTCGCCGCGGTTATGGGCGGAGAATATAGGATGAAGCACCGGCGGCCGCCTCGCTACTGGAACCTTCGCTCTGTATTCTCGTGGACAACCTGAAAACATCGTGCTGCTATCCAGATTGGGCGTTCGGCGCTAGCGCGCTTATCTGGGAAAGCGCTTTACAGGCCAGACCTTGCTTGCCTCTATTCGCCGGTGTGGCCGTCGATTCGCTCGCGCATTAAGTCCAGGTGCCCGCAATGCCGGGCTGTCTCCTCGATCATGTGCGTAAGTGCCCACCGGAGGGTGAAGGTCATGCCTTCGCCGCGGGCAGGATCATCGAGCCCTGAGCCCTCGATCGCACGCCGAGAGCGTTCGCATTCGAATTGGTAATCGGCAACAGTGCTTGCCAAGGTGTCGCCCGGCGTCGGGGCGAAGTTCCCATGCGGGTCCGCTTCGGTCCATGGCCACGGTAGGTCAGCGCCGGCGAAATCGATGCTGAGCCAGAAGCGCTCGACACCGGTCAGGTGTTTCACCACACCAGCTGGGGTCAGCTTCGACGGGGGTACTACGGCCTCGAAGGCCTTCTCGAAGTCAAGACCAGTGACCTTGGTTTCCACCGTTGCGCGCAGGAAGTCCAAAAACCCCATCAGCACTTCCCGCTCCGAGGCGTCCTCGGGCGGGCGGACTCTTTGGGCGGGGGCGGGCTCATTGCCAGGCATTCAGGGATCATAGAGCGGGGCGCGGGTCTGACCGGAGGACAGAACTAGGAACTATGGGCGAGGCCGGTCGCTCCTGGTTCGAGCAGAACAACCGGGCAGCAGGATCTCGACGGTCGTGTAACCGACGCCCACAGTCGGCGATCCCGGAAGGCAACGGCGACCCGGCCCCTTCCGGCAACGTGGGTGCAGAATGCCGGCCCGCGCCGGAATGATCTGTGTGCTGAATCTGTGTTGGAGCACAGACAGGATTGGCGTGGGCCAACGCTTCGGTAACCGTCGATCGGCTCGCCGTGATGAACGGTTGGCCAGAGAGCCTTATCTGTCGAGATCAACAATTCGGGGACGCTTGGCAAAATACGCAGCGTCCAGCAGCGTGGTCCAAGACCATCCCACTGAGCCGGCGGTCGGGGACGGGTCGGTATGTTTTTAGACAGGCGCGTTCTGGGACGCATGTCGCGGTTGGGAAAAGCCGGGCCAGCAGCAACGGGCCGGAGAGTAGGGCCATATCGTGGATGCGGATGGCAAAAGCGCACACAGACAAGATGCCGAGTGACCAGGTGCTGCGCTGGGCCGCCAGCGCTGTCGACGGGACGTCGGTGGTTTCCACCGAGAGCCTAGGTCGCGGCGGCCACCGCGTCTTCTGGCACGTTCCGCCTGAGAATCGAAGGACCGGCGGCCCGGGCTACGGACGTGATCTTGAAGGTCCCCGTCCCGGGCTGGATCCGCGCCGCGTGGGTGATCACGAACGCCCGAGCCCTTCAGCTGGCCGAGACCCATGGCCTGGCCGCGCCGCGGCTGATCGCCGCCGATCTCGACGGGAGGGCGAGCGGAACCGTCACCACCCTGGAGACCTTCCTGTCCGGCAGCGCCGATCTCCCGCCGACGGCTTCGGTTGCCCGGCTCCGGGAAGGAGGAGCCGCCCTTGCCAGGGTCCACGCCTTCAGCATGGAGGCTCAGGACTACATACCCCACCGCCCCCGTCCGTGCGCCGTTGACGACCGCGCCGACGAACGGCGGCGGGGCCTGATGCCAACCACACCTTTACTGCAGCAGGCCGACGAGCGCGTCAGGTCGCACGGGTTACCCGCGGCCGCGTCGGTGTTCGTGCATGGCGACGTCTGGGGCGGCAACATGCTGTGGGAGGGCGACCGTTGCGTCGCGCTGATCGACTGGAACACAGCCGGGGTCGGTGATCCGGGGGTCGATCTCGGCAGCCTGCGGATGCAGGTGGCCCTTCAGTACGGCCAGGACGCGCCGGCCCATGTGTTGGAAGGCTGGCAGCGACAGGCCGGTCGGGCGGCAACCTCTGTGCCCTACTGGGATGCCGTCGCCGCGCTCAACACGCCGACCGTTATGCAGGCCTGGCCGGGTTTCGCCGACGATGGCAGCCCGCTGGATGCCGAGGCTGTCACCGAACGCCGCGACGCGTTCCTCCGCAACGCTCTCGATCAGCTTCCGGCACGAATCAGCTGACCGCGGCGTCCGAAACGTCGCGGACCCAGCGAAACCGAACCAACGCGAGGCAGGTTGCAGGCACGAAGCGCGTCCGTCCTGAGGGATCGGACGCCCCCTCGAGCCCGGAACCGACGAACTGCCTCCTACCACGCAGGAGGATGTGGACGAAGGGGCGTCCCCGAGGTGCCGTGAGGGGAGACGCCGACAGCGCTTGACATGCTTAGCACCGTGGCGGACGCGGCGCTGGGGAGCTGTCCCAGAACAACGGTGCCCTGATCGCGTCGACAGCCCTGGTAAGGCACACCGACTTGGCGATCACGACAAGTATGCCCGGAAGCCAGCTTAAGACGAGCCCTGGTTGTCGAGCCTCGCACGCCAGAAATTGACTGGCTTTCAATGCCAATAACCGTCGTCATGGGGGATCACGATATAAATACGACCTTCTTCGAGGGTGATAATCCGTTGAAATGGCCATCGGGCTTGATCGCGGCTCGGATCAGCAAAAGAGAAGGTCTCGCCAGTGGCTCAGCTCCGGGTCGCAGTCGGGGTCGATTGCCATAAAGCCACGCCGAGCCAGCTCGGCGGCAACGGCCGACGCTTGCCGGACCCCTGGGTTGCCAGTCACCACAGCCGAAGTCCGTTGACACAACGCCTCGGCGCACACGGGCGAACGAAGTAGCGCCGAGGAACACGTGCACTGAAAAGGCCCAATCGGACCAGGTCGTCGCCCTCTCAAAGACAGGGGGATCCCCCACGACTACCTCGTCTTCCCTGGTGAGGGCCATTTGTTCCTAAAGCCCGACAACATCTTCCGTTTCTCCGCTGCCGCCGAGCAGTTCCTAGCCACGCACCTCGCAGCACGCTTTGAGCCATAGGGGCGTTGGCGCGAATGAGGTCGTGGCCCAGTCCAGCGGAGGCGCCACCTGGCCGGGGACCTGAAGTAGGGTCGAAAAGGTGGAGGTGGCGGGCCCGTTCGTGATCGTGTTGAACGGCCCGTCAAGTTCAGGCAAGTCCACGCTAGCGGCTGAGTTGCAACGGCAACTGGCCGACCCGTGGTTCCACGTTGGAGTTGACGATCTCCTGAAGTGCCTCCCGCTCGCCGAACACCAAGACCAGTTGATCGCCGAGGTGAGCGCCGTCATGCGGGGCATCCATGCGGCTATGGCGGCTTTGGCGGCCGCAGGTAACCGGGTGATCATCGATCACGTTCTCGCCCTGCCGGGCTCGGCAGACGAGCTCGGATACCTCCTTGGTGACATCCGGTCCCTGTGGGTCGGCCTCAACTGCGACTTGGACTTGCTCGAGGCTCGAGAACGCGAACGTGGCCGTGAACCCGGTACTGCCCGTGGGCATCTCGAAGCCGTACACCAGGGAGTTCGTTACGACCTGGAGCTGAACACCGCCTGTCTCGGAACCAGGGAGTGTGCCGCTAGGGTCAAGACGCTCGTGCTACAGCGCGCGAGCGGATGCTGATTGCCGGCGCCCGCCGACCAAGCCGGTTGCGACACACATGAATATTCTTCACAGAAGGTGAGATCAGACACGGGGTCGAGGCGAGCCTGGAGGGGAGCGGCCGTCGGCAGTCGCGGGGCCAACCATACCACCTTGACCTGTGCATCATCTCGCTCTACGTGGGGTTCCATCAATATCGGGCGCGCCATAATGGCGGCCGCCGTATTTGCAAACTACGAGAAGTGCCAACATGCGCCGCCCCTTGGTGTGAGAGTCGTTATCCTGTGCGAGCCTTCTCGTCGCTTGTTCTGCGCGAGTGCCGACCCTAGGTGAGCGAGCAGCAAGTGCCTGTTTCGAGGTCAAGTCTCTGCGTTGTGGGCCCGCCTCTGCGCCGCCCCGATCGGCGTGAACTGTGCCGCCTGGGGGCATGAGCAACGGCTGACAGGGCTGGGTAGCGGGCCCCGGGGGCCTCTGGTGGGCCGGTTGCCCTTCAGGGTTACTACGCGGCGACGAGACAAGCTCCTCGGAGCACACCGAGCACAGCCAAGCGCTTGAAGTTAGCGACGGTCGCAGCAAGGTAAGCCTGCAGGCGGGTTTTACGTCGTCCCCGGTAACGGGCTTTACGCATGCCGAGGTCCTGGAGGTGGTCGGTAGGGTCGACCATGCGGCGAGGTGCCAGCTTGCGCCGGTCCTTTTCCGCATGGTCTCCCTCCGAACCCGCCGTGCCAGTTTCCCAGCAGCGGGCTCTCCGGTGGTTGTCCGGTCACGAGACAGCTTGTCCGTGGATCAGGTCGTGGCAGTCGCCGCAGGCCACGAGGGACTTGCGGCGGCGCTTGGC
>CAVVRE010000017.1:0-27038 GCA_963750465.1 uncultured Acidimicrobiaceae bacterium | reverse complement strand
TCGCGGCTCGCGCTCCCGACGTAGGCGAGGACCACAGCGTGCTCGCGAAGGGCTTCCCCGACGCCGCCTGCCAACATTGGACTTGTCTATGAGGACCGGTTCGGGCGGCTTACCGAACAGGCGTTCGTCAATGACTTCGCTAACGGCGTGGGCCCGGTCAAGGCCCTCATCCTGTACGCGGTGCAGGGACGAGTGTCGGACACGTTGTTCGGCGAAAAGACGACTGAAGCGGCTTGGAGATCAACGCCGTGCTGGTATGCCGTCTCCCGCCAGGACCGCACCATCTCGCCGGAGCTCGAGCGCTTCTTGGCCACGCGCATGGACGCCTCGACCATCGAGATCGACGCCGGCCACCTCTCGCTGATCACCTATCCCGATCAGGTCGCCAACTTGATCTTGCGTGCCGCTCGAGCCACCAAGGAGCCGGCTGACGGGCACGACCAAGTCATCCAAACCTTAGTTCGGAGAAATAGACCCGCACATCAGGCAGCTGACGAGGGTCGGTGTCGGCAAAGAGGATAACGCAGCCCATGGGCGTCTAAGCAGCGGTCAGTCCTCGCTCGCGCCGGGCGGCGACGGCCCTAACTCCTAGTGGCGAAGCCACTCCGGAACGTCGTTTGTCCTGGACGGTAAGCCAGCGCCAGAGTAACATTCGGCTACATGGGAGCAAGCCGGGAAGAGGCGGCTGAGGAGGAGCGCGGGAAGGCTCGACCCACGGGCGCAGGGGCCGCTACAAACGCTCGGAGTGCAAGCCACAGCGCGGTGGATCTGCGGTCCCTTCAACTGGTGGCCCTGGCTCGCGGCACTTATGGACCTAGCGCCCCGCTAACCTCAGCCGGCATTCGTGCCATTCAGCGTACGGCAGGCAACCGAGCGGCTTGTCAGGTCATCAAGGTGCAGAGGCTTCAGCACCCTGACTTCCCCAAAAAAGCAGCAGAGATGAATGACATGGAGCTGCTAAAGGCCTACCGCTTCAACGTGGAGGGTGACACTTTCGGGATCGGACTGCCGCCGGCCGACCTGGCAGCAGTCCGTTCCGAGATGCGAAGGCGGCGCATTCCTGAGACCGCAACCAACCCGCTCGACGATCACCGGGACTTGTTGCCAACTCGGGGAAACGTCGTCACAGAGGTGGCGAAACCGACGGCCGCTGCGGCGGCCCTCGCAGCTGGCAACCTCGGCGCCAGGGGGCTATCCACGGCCCCTGGCGCCATTTCACCTGGCGGCGAGAAGGATCTCGGCTTTATGAAAATCGGCGGCCCTACGTCCACCCACAGCGCCGTGGGGGCGGAGGTTTTTGGCGGGCTCCTCTTAGTCGACTCCTTAGTAGGCGTTGGAAGAGGATTTAGCGCCATGGACAAGGCGGCTAAACGTGGTGATACTGCTGGTCACCGGCTCGGCACGAGGAAGGTGCAGCAGCAAGGCTGGGGCGTGGCGGGCGGCGCCACCGGTGTGGCGGGAGGCGGTATCAAGCTGGGAGCGGCCCTCGGCAGCACCGCCGCCGGGCTTGCCGCCGCCGCTGGCGGGCTAGGTATTGCCGGCGGTGCTCTGACCGCCGCGCAAGGCTCCTGGAAGATCTATCGGGCGAGTAGAAAAATGTGGGATCTCAGCAAGATCACCCTCCTTAGCGCGAGCGGTCAGAAGTGGAAGGAGTACGCGCAAGGCCGCGAGAAGCGCAAGGCGGGGATCAATGTTCTCAAGGTGGCGGCAGGCGCTCTCGGTATTGCCGCAGGGGCACTGCTCATAGCCTCCAACCCCGCGGGATGGGCGCTCGGCATCGCCGCGATGGCCGTCGGGGGGGCTTACGCCCTCGGGAAGGTGGGAAGCAAGATCGCCGATGTCTCGAAGCGCCGGAGCGCAAAGAAGGAGGCGGAAGCGGCCGAGAAGGGGAAAGGTATTCTCGACCCGCTGGCCAAGCACCAGACCCCCGAGCAGACCTGGGACGACCCGGGCCGCCGTAAAGAGGTCCACGCGATGGCCGACAAGGTCGCCCAGGAAAACAGCCAGAACGCACGCTACGCAGCGGCTATGATCGCCGCTCTGCAAAAAGGTGACGAGAAAAAGCTCGAAAAGATGGTCGCGTTCCGAGATGCCGTCTTCCCTCAGGACAACGACTTCCAACAGACGCGCGCCTACATGAAGGCGAAGCGCCAAATGGAGATCTCCAACGATGACCTGGAACGCCACGACGCCGAGCTAATTCTTGAAGTGTTCAATGTGCCCACGTACATGGCGTTGTCCGAGTCCGGGCAGGACCTGATACAGAAGAAGCTTTCCGTAGCCGAAGCTAGCTAGAGGTAAACGGACGACATAGTGGGCGTGAAGCTGGCCGACATGGCCGACGTCCTCTCATCGCTCGGCCACGAAGTAACCTTCGTTACCGGTCAAGGGCACCAGCCGGACCGCCTCCTCGTGGAGCTGGAGGGTGGGGACGAACGGGGCTTGCACGCCCAGTTGATGTTCCTGCCGGACATGGACGACCCTCAAGTTCTGCAGATGTACGTGGGCTTGCCGGCGCCGGTAGAGCCGTCCGCCTACGACCGGCTGTGCCGTTTCCTCGCTGCGGTCAATGGACCGCTACCCATCGGAGCCTTTGGGCTGCTCGAGGCCGAGCGCATCGTCTATTACCGCTTAAATCGAGCCCATCGGCGACGGCGCCCTGGAGCCGGCCGTCCTCTCATGGGAGCTCTCGCTGATCGACCTCATCGTGAGCAAGGTTGGTCCCCTAGTGGCGGAGGTCGCTCTCGGCCTGGATCTGGAGGAGGGCCGGTCGCGTCTCCTTGGCCTGCTCGACCAACTGGTCGAAGAGCAATGACGGTGCCGAACGCGAGCTCTGCGGGTGGGAGCGCCACAACGGCATGGCAGTGAACTTGATGGGCTCAAGCTTGTCCTGACCATGAATTCGTGGTCCACTAACCGCGTGTCTACCCGCGCCGTCCTAGTAGGCCCTGGGGCACTGCGTGGTCTCGGACTGTCCCGGCGTAAGGCTGCTACCGTCCGGGATCTGGCGCAGCGCTTCGGCGATGGGCGCCTGTCGGAGGCCGAGCTGCGTCAGCTACCCGACCAAGAGGTGATCAGGCGGCGCTCCTCGGCCGACCATCGGCGCGCACTGCATGCAAAATTACGACGTCTCTGAGCCTGCGGAGGGGACCAACGTCCTGGATGGTAGGGCTCCAGGGCGTGGCAGGGGAGGCCCGCGTTTGACCCGCTATTCCCGCACACTGTCGTCGCTCCTGACCTGGGATCGGCGCGTATTATGTACCGAGTTACGAAGCGATTTTCTCATAGTCGTGCGATCCCGAGCCGTCGTTGTGGCTCGATTTCCCTTGTAACTCCAGGATGTTCGGAAGCACCGATAACAGATAATCGGACTCATGTAGGCGAGGCGACCTACCCTCTGACGTCTTAGTAGCTATGTGCCCGCCAGGAATTCGGCACAGGCGCGCTGCGCGGCGCCAGCCTCGCTCGGGTCGCTCCCAGAAAGGCTCGGTGCCCGGACGCCCCCGCCGGAAAAGACCGGGTCGGGGAAACTGGGGAAGCCGTGGGACCTGATGCACGCCGCCCACTCGAGCCAAGCCTGCTGCTGCTTTGGCGTGAGCGCGACGTCGCTAGAGGCGGCAGCAGGCAGGATGTGCTGGCACAGGCCCTCGGCCTTCAAGATGGCCGCGGTAGGGTTTCCGCTGTAGCCGATCCTCCAACCTGGTTTGCCGCTCGGCGACGTGACCGGCACCGGGTCTGCAAAGCTGGGCACACCGTCGGCGCGCATGCACCTCGCGTAGTCGATCATCCGTGCAAGACGGCAATTACCGGCACAACTGCCCGCCGTGGCACTTGAGGCCTTGCCGCTCTCCGCACTCGCCACGCCGACGCGGTTGGGACCGCCACCGCAGGCTCCCACCAGCATCATTGCGGCAAGCATCCCCAGTAAGAACGCCGCATGCCTCAGGGGCTTCCGCTGAGGGTGGACCTTCCGGTGCCGTGATTCCCGGGCCTGGCCCGGCTTGTCGTCACTCCTTTCCACACACCAGCCGTACCACACGGCTGGTAACAGGGCGCCAACTGTCAATGGCCAGTTCAATATCCCCACTGGTGGCCAAGTAAAAGTCCCCACCCCTCGGGGTCAGCTCAGGTCAGCGGCCACCTCCTTCGATCAGGTCCGAGACAGCAACCGGCTCGTCGCAATGGGGGCATAGGGCTCCCCTGCCCAAGGACCTCATGAAGTTCCGGCAGTCGGGGCAGTACTGCTCCCCGAAGGCCCGAGCCCCGCAGCCGTCGCACTCATAAATGCTGACGGCTCGTTTGAGCCCCTTGGGTGGCACGGGCACCTCGGGGCCGGCTGGTGAATGGCGTCGTCTCCAAGCCGCCTGGCGGCAGGCGTCGCTGCAGTGCCGGCGACGCCCGGCAGGCAAAAAACCCTTCCCGCACACCGGGCAGGTCCGTAACGTTACGCCATCGTTAGGCGACGGGTGCTCACCGTCCGGCACGGGACCTGCCCCCCGGCCCGGCTGGGCGGTTACGGGCTTCGCGCATGCGGAACGACTCCCCGTCGGTCACGACGACAATGCTGTGGTGTAACAGCCGGTCCAGCAGCGACACGGCCGTGGTCTCGTTGGGCAGGAAACGGCCCCAGTCCTCGAACGGCCAATGGCTGGCAATGGCGAGTGCCCGGCGCTCGTAGGCGGCGGCGACGAAGCGGAACAACAGCTGGGCGCCAGTGTCGTCGAGGGGCGCGAAGCCGAGCTCGTCCAGGACCACTGCGTCAGCGCGCAGGACCGATTCGATGACCTTGCCGACGGAGTTGTCTGCCAGGCCCCTATAGAGCGACTCGACGAGCTCGGCCGCGCTGAAATAGCGCACCTTGTAGCCGGCGTCGACGGCGGCGTGGCCGAGGGCGACCAGTACATGGGACTTGCCGGTGCCGGGCGGGCCGACCAGGCAGGGGTTCTCCTTTGCCCTCACCCATTCCAAGCTGGCCAGGTAGTCGAGGGTCGGCCGCGGGATGCTCGAGGCGGAAAAGTCGAACTCCTCAAAAGACTTTTTCACGGGGAAGCCGGCGGCTTTGAGCCTGGCGGCGGCCATGGAGGCGTCCCGGGCGGCGACTTCGGCCTCGATGAGGGCACGGAGGAGCTCCTCGGGTGCCCAGCGCTGGGCCTTGGCGTCTTGGAACAGCTCGGGGGCTTTGCGCCGGACGGTAGCCAGTTTGAGCCGGCGCAGCCCGGCTTCCAGGTCGGCGGGCAGGGCGGGGGCGGTGGTGGTCATGATGCCTCACCCCCGGTGGCGTACTCGGCCAGGCGGCGCCTCGGGACCTTGGGCAGGTCGACCACCAGGGCCGCACCGGGCTGGGCCGGCCTCGGGGTGCCCTTGCCGGCGGCAATTATGGAACGCACGTCAGATGCCCTGAACCGGGAGAACTCGACCGCCCGGGCCAGGGCGGCCACCAGCACTTCGGTGCCATGGGCTGCCTCCAAGCCGGCCAGCTCCTGCAGTTCGGGGCCGAGCTTGGTCACCCCTGCGGCGGCCGCCGCCTTGATGAAGGCCTCGCCCACATCGCCTAGGGCGCATATGGCTTTTTCAGCGGGGGTGCGGGGCCGGGGCTGACGCCGGGGGGGCCGGCGCGCCCCGCCGTAGTGCTCGTCTTTGATGGAAGCCTCACCGGGGGCGACCAGGTCGTGGGCAGCCACCACCTCGCCGAAGTGCAGCACGCGCACCTCGGTGCCGAGCACCTGGACCTCGACGGCCCGGCCGACCAGCTTGTCGGGCACCGAGTAGCGCCCGCCGCCAAAACGCACGACGGCGAGGCGGTCGACCTTGCGGGAGGCCACTTTGGCCAACGACGGCCGCAGCGAGGGCAGCACGCCCATGAGCGGACGCTCGGCCCCCAGGCGTTCGGCCGGCACCGCCCATATTTCGCTGTGGCGGCGAGCGTTCACTTCCTCGCACCAGGCCCGGGCGGCCTCGTTGGCCCGGGCCAGCTCGCCGACAGCCAGTCCCTCGGGCACGACCAGGTCGGACTTGGCGTAACCGACCAGGGCCTCGACGATGCCTTTGGACTCTGGGTCGTGGCCCTGGCAGAAGTCGGGCCTAAAGCCGTAGTGCAGCGCAAAGCGCACATAGGCCGGCGCCGGCACCACGACGTTGGCCACGACCCCGCCTTTCAAGCAGCCCATGCGGTCGGCCAGCACCACCTTGGGCACCGCCCCGAGCGCCTCGAAGCAGCGGGCCAGCATCTCCAACGTCGTAGGCGCCTTTTCGTCGGCGGCAAAACGCACGAAACGCCAACGGGAAAACGCCATAACGGCACAAAAGATGTGCAAGCCGGCCTCGGCGCCCCAGTCGATGACGAGCACCTCGCCGGGCGCCCACACGCCCGGGCGCCGACCACGGTGGTGGCCCGAGCGCCAGTCCCGCTTGGCTTTGGCCACCAGGCGCCTGAAGTTGCGGGCCGAGCCTGTGTAACCGCCGGCCTTGGCTTCTGGGAGCAAGCGTTTGGCCGATATGCGGGCCGAAGTCCTGGCGACCCGGGCGGCCACCACGTCGGCCACGACATCGGTGTTGTGCCGGCGGGCGGTCCTGGCACTGTCCTGTGCCGGGCCGAGCACCGCCCGTCTCACTGTCTTGTGGTCGACGCCGCAGATGGCGGCGGCTCCCCGGAAACTGCCCAGGTCGTTATACGTCGCGATGATGTCCATGCGTTCCCTCTCAGTCTTCAATGGAGTGTCCTCCGGGTGGTCGGTGCGGGATAGGTACCGACACCGTGGCCGCCCGGGGGGCAGCGATTGGTGGATCCTCAGAGAGGGGTGGGGACTTCTACTTGGCCACGCGCGGGGACCTCGAGTTGGCCACACGTGGGGATTTTTTCATGGCCATGGACACCAACGGGCGACGTTGAACTCCTGTTGCTTACGACACCGCGGCGACGAGCCGACGCAAGCTAAGGGGCATCGGGAGGGAACCCAGGTTGGGTGATATCGGCACCCGCGCTCGGCCCGGGGAACAGCGGTGCCGCGCGCCAGGTCCGGCAAATATGGACGGTGTTATGGTCCTGCTCCAGCGGAGCTGCAAAGCTGCTGCTCAGCGGTGAGATCCGTCGTACTGGCGCGCCCGTCAGGTCGATAGCCGGCCCGACTGCCGCGCCAGATGTGGAAGTTATGGGCCTACCTGTCAAGAGGACCGATGATGGGCCGCAACTAGGCTGGCGCGGCAGTGACGGCCGTGGCCACAGTCGCCTCCGGGCTTAGCAAGCGGTACAGCCGGCGCCAGCCCTGGGTCCTCGACCATCTCGACCTACGTTTCGAGCCAGGCACGCTGACCGTCGTCGTCGGCGCCAACGGGTCTGGCAAGTCGACCCTGCTGCGAGTGCTGGCGGGCGTGAGCCGGCCCACCGAAGGTCAAATCACTCAGCGCCCGCGCCACGTGGGCTACGTACCCGAACGCCTCCCGGCCCGGCTCCAGATGACGGGACGCGAGTACCTGGCTCATATGGGCCGGCTGCGTCGTCTGGACAGCAGTTACGCGGGTCTCCGCAGCGAGGATCTCGCGCTGCTCGGTTGTCGTTGAGCCCGGGCCTGGACGTTCCGGTCAGGTCCCTCTCAAAGGGCAACAGCCAAAAAGTGGTCCTGGCCCAGGCTTTCCTGGCTCCCGTGGGCCTCCCTCCTGGACGAACCTTGGAGCGGTCTCGACGCGACCGCTTCGGAGGGGCTGCGCGAGGAAGTGAGCTCGGCTCGGAAGGAGGGGACGGCTGTTGTCGCCACGTCGCACCGCGCTGACGCCATCCCGGGCCCGGACCGCTGCCTGTTGCTGTTCGGTGGCCACCTAAGGGAACTGGTTCTTCAGGACGACTCTTGGACGAGGGCCCAGGTGGTGGTCGAGCTGGTCGCACCTCACCACTTGCCCGAGGGGATGCTCCGCCCTCCTGGATGCCACACGTGGAGGAGGTGGCGGTGGAAGGGGTATGGCGCGTCCGGGTGCCCGCTGGCCCGACCGTTGACCAACTGCTTGCCCATGCCCTGTCAGGTGATTGGTCGGTTCACCGCGTCGACCCCGGCACGCCGGGCGCCACCTTTACAACGCACAAAGAGGTCTCGTCCCTCTCGGGGACCCCCGAAGCCCCACCAGCAAACGAAGCGCCCGAGGGCCCCTGGGGCCAGCTCATGACTCCGCTCGCCCGGTACTTATGCTCGGTCGTCGTTCGCTCGCAGGGCTGGCTGGCTCCTGTTCTAGTCTTCGCAGCCCTGTGCTCGGTCGACGTGACCATCGGCGGTGCGAGCACGGGCAACTCGCTCCCGACGTTCGCCAGCGACGCCGCCCTCTTGTTGCCTGTGGCCATCTGGCTCACTGTGGTTGTGGGGAACTGCGAGGATCCAGTTCAAGCAGCCATAACCGTCTACGGTCGGCAGCGAGACGAGGGTGCGCCTGGCCAAGCTGCTGGTGGCGTACGCCGGGTGCGTGCTTTTGTCGTCTTGTCCGTGGTGCTGGCCTGGGCGACGACAGGCACACCCCCTCTCAGCACCACCTTGGAAGGTTTCGCGGCCCACCTGATAGCCGCGGCCACCGGCGTCGGGGTTGGCGCGCTGTGCATGCGGCCGGTGCTGGACCGGCGCGCTTGGGCCGTCCTCATTGGCGTTTTCGTGACCTTAGCTGAGGTCATAGTGCCGAGCTTCCCCCCCGACCGGCAGCTCCTCGTCCTCCTGGGGTCGGCTCGGCACCCTCACCTGGGGAGTAGCCTGGCCGTGATCGCAGCCGAGTCGGCAGCAATCGCCGCAGTCCTTGTCAGTGCTGCCATTCGGGTCGGCCGAGCGCGCACCTGACTCACTCGACCGGCAGCCGTGCTATCGCGAGCGGTTTCAGGTCAGGAGAGGAGCCAAGCAACCCACCGCGCAAGCCTGCGGAGGGGGAAGCCGAATAGGCCGGAGGGAAAGTGCGCATCTCGACGGCAAAACAAGGCCGCGGCGCGTGTTTTGTCGCCCTCGGGCGGTCCACGTTCTGGCCCACTACACCGTGGACCGGGGGCGCCGACGACTGTCAAGCCAGCGGCGTCCTGCGTGGCTCCCAACCGACACATGAGGGACACTGAAGTCGATGAGAGATGCCCCCTCGGCGATGGGCCGCCGCGTCGTCGTGACCGGGATGGCCGGTTCCGGGAAGAGCACCTTCTCGCGCTCACTGGCTGTGAAGACAGGCTTGCCCGTCGTTCATCTCGACCTCCATTTCTGGAAGCCCGGCTGGGTTGCACCATCCGAGGGCGAGTGGCGCGAGGACCAACGCGGCCTGCTCGCCGGCGACGCCTGGATCGTCGACGGCAACTACCACGAGACACTCGACCTCCGCCTCAGACGCGCGGACACCGTTGTGTTCCTCGACATACCCTGGCCGGTGTGCGCCGGACGCGCCTTTCGGCGGGGCCTACGAAAGCCGGTTGGCGAGATGCCCGAAGGGTGCGACGATTCCGCCTGGCGACGGTTGCGCGATGAGTGGCGTTTGGCCGTTGTCATCTGGCGCAAGCGCCGCTCAGAGCCCGAACGCGAATACGAGGTCATTTCGCAGTACGGGCAGCACGCGGCCCTTTACGTACTCAGGTCCAAACGGGCAACTAAGGAGTTCCTCGATGGGTTGGACGGCGAGGACACGAAAGCCGACGACGGGTGACGCGCAGCGACCTCCCCTGTCACACGTTCGCAGACACCCCAGACTGACGGCACCCGGTCGGACGCTCAGGCACTCCGAACCGGCGGTCCCGAGCACCTGGTGTGACGGCGAAAAAACCAAAGGCTACAGAACAGACGCTATCGCTTTGCGCCGAGCGATCTGGGCTGCCATTCTGGCGCGGGTGGGCCGCTGACAGCGGACCTGATGGGCGAGCACCGACCCGTCTGATATGTAGCGGCTCCCGGTCAGCCCGACGCGGCGGCCAAGGCCGGCGCGGTCGCGGGCTGACCTCTCAAATCCCCGACGGTTTGGCCTTCGCCACTGGCCTTAAGCTCGCGCCCGCTCTTCACGCCAACGCCTTGGCCTTGGCTTGCTGGAACTCTTCCTCACTGATAACGCCCTTGTTCCGGAGGTCGACCAGCTGAGCGATCTCGTCCGCCGCGCCCGTAGACTTCGCGTTCTGGACGTACTGGCTGAGCGGCGGGTATTGGTCCTGAGAGCGCTGGACAGCACGTCCTTGCATCTTCCCACCACGGGCGATCAGGTACACGAAGACCCCGAGGTAGGGGAGGAAGATGACGAATATCGTCCACAGCGCCTTCGCCCAACCGGAGAGGTCGTGGCTGCGGAAAATGTCGCTGAAGACGATGATCAGCAGCCATATCCAGATGAAAAAGAGGAAAAACCACAACATGGACCAAAACACCTGCCCGGTCCCGAACGCGGCGAGCATCGTTCATACCTCCATAGCGGTCTGGTTTTTCGAAGCGCGGGAACACGATAGCTCCTCGAGGGGCGGACCGATACCACCAATCGACGGGTGAAAGCCCGGTGGCGGCTGACCCGTCGGTGCGGGCCCTGGGTGGCGGGCGATCATCGCCACGGCTACATGAAGTGCTGAGGGCCGGTGCATGGGCCCAGGACATTGGACTCTTCCTGCTGGTACTCCTCACGGCTGACGAGCCCTCGATAAGGGCCGTCAGCCAGCTCTCGAAGCTGCCGGACCGGGTGGACCACCATTAGAGCCGAACCAGGGCGGGCTCGCCGGCGGTGGCAAGCATCCTGTCCAGTGGACCCAGCTACCGATTGCTAGTGGTGCCATCGCGTCTATTTTGCCTACCTCATCAATTGCCTGTGCCCCCCTCCCCAGGGCAGCCTCGACCCGGGAGGCGGGTATTACGCTCCCCAGGTCAGCGACGCCTCTCTGCTGAGGTACGTTGCCTGCCACGCCCACGGAGATCCGTCGAGACCCCTCGATTTTGGCGACGCGCTCGCCCATGCACACCAAGGCACGCACAACAAATAACTGGTCGTATTGTGCGGCATTCAGCAGTCTTGTCAAGGATGCTCACCCGAATACCGAATCGGCGATGCCGAAAAGACGAGTTCGAACTGACTCACCAGAGCAGGTAGAGCTGCTGCGTTACGCCTGCGACCGCTTCATGGGCCAGGTACCTGAAGACAAGATGGTCGACAACTTCATCAATGACTCACTAAGGTACTGGGAATGATTGACATCGACGCACGGTTGGATGAGATATTAAATTATTTCATTTTGAGATCGTGTGAGATGGAAGCCAACCCAACAGACATGCGAACTTATGATAATACCGTAACCCAACTCAAGCAGCTAATTGCGGAAGTCGTAAGGGAAGCCAGGATTGATGAGTTACAGAGCGCTAGAGCTAATGCTGGTGGTAAGCAGAACTATTATGAAGAACGGCTTACGCGGTATAAGGATGCTACGTAACCTGCTTCTTCTGCGGTGACATAGCACCGTACCTACACAGACGGCCCATGTTCACTGTGGCTGCAGAAGGTCGACCTTGCTTCGATTAATATGGGCCGGGCCCTGCTTTGTGGGACAAGGGAAATTAGCCCAAGTCGAAGCGCCCGTAGCCGTCGATATGGTCGAGTTTTGGTTTTAAATCAACCCTTCTTCCAATGGTACATAACTCGGCGTTCGGTTTCTTGCGCGGGGCCCTCGAAAACGCCGGAGCGGCTACGCAAGCTGCTTGGTCTCATAGGTAGATAGACCGAGACGGAGACTGGGGAACTGCACCTCGATCGCTAAACCACCGGATGGCCTGGGGCTGGCGTCGATGGTTGCCCCGTGAGCAGAGGCGATCGCCCGGACGATGGACAGGCCAAGTCCAACACCGTCCTTATGGCCCGTTCGCTCCCTGCCAAGACGCTGGAACGGCTCGAAGAGCCGGTCGACGTCCGCCGGGGGCACCAACGGCCCCGTGTTGGAAACTGACAGGAGCGCCCAGGAGGCCGTCGTGACCGTCCGGACTTCGATCCAACCACCACCCACGTTGTGACGGAAGGCGTTGTCGACCAGGTTGGCGATCAACCGCTCGACAAGCCCTGGGTCACCGGAGACGAGCGACGGTGCCAACTCCGTCTTCACGCTCACGCCGCGGCGCTCAGCCTCTTCGATCCGGGTGGTGAGCACCCCGCGGGCTACGCCCGACAGGTCGAAGCGCTCCTCGTGGTCGAGGCCCCCCTCGCTGCTCGCCAGGGTCAAGAGAGCCTCGATCAACCGCTCCTGGCGCTCACAGGCACCAAGGGCGCGGCGGTACTCGCCTCGCAAGGACTCGACCGTGGCGTCTGGGTCGTCCAGGGCGACTTCTATGAGGGCTCGCTGGAAGGCGACCGGGGTGCGCAGCTCGTGGGAGGCGTTCGCCACGAACTGGCGCTGAGCGTCGAAGGACTTTTCCAGCCGGCTCAACAGGCCGTCCAAGGTGTCACCCAGCTCTATCAGCTCGTCACGGGGGCCAGCCAGGGCGAGGCGGCGGTGGAGGTCATGGGCCGAGATGTCCCGGGCCGCTTGGGTGATGGTGTGGAGCCGGCGGAGCACCCGCCCGGCGACGAACCAGCCCAAACCGACCGCCACGGCGGCCATCAGGACAAAGCCGACCGCCGACTGGACCAGGAGCTGGTCGAGCTCACCGGCGCGCTGTTGGCCGACCTGAGTGCTCAGCAGGTTGCGGACCGAGGCAGGGACCGGGTGGTGGCGAAGGGTGCCAGTCGCGCCGGGAAGGAGACTGGCGAGCGAGTTCATGTAGACCACGTCGCTCGTGGCCCGGCGTACCAGGACGTTCGTGACGACCAGCAGGACAGCGCCCGAGGCGAGGAAGAGCGCCACGTAGAGAGCGGTGAGCCGGTAGCGCACCGTATACCGAGGCATATGCACTACCGATCCCAGAGCGGCGCGCCACCTCTGGAGCCGCATCGGTCGCCCTAGGCCAACCGGTAGCCGGACTTGGGCACTGTCTCGATGAGGGGCGGGTCCCCAAGCTTGGCCCGCAAACGGCTGAGCGTCATCGACACTGTCTTGGTGAAGGGGTCGGCGTGCTCGTCCCACACATGCTCCAGCAGCTCCTCTGCCGACAGCACGCGGCCTTGTGAGCCGAGGAGCAGCTCTAAAACGCCGAACTCCTTCGGGCCGAGGCCGAGCTGGCGCCCGCCCCGCTGGGCGAGGTGCCGGGCGCAGTCGACCTCGAGGTCGCCGTAACGGAGCACCGGGGGGACCGCGGGATGACAGCGGCGGGCCAAGGCCTGTACACGAGCGACCAGCTCCGCGAAGGCGAAGGGCTTGGGGAGGTAGTCGTCGGCGCCGAGGCCGAGCCCGTCCACCCGGTCGGCGACTGTGCCAGCCGCAGTGAGCATCAGCACGCGAGAACGTCGGCCAGCCTCGACCAGGCGTGCGCACACTTCGTCCCCGTGCACCTTGGGCACGTCCCGGTCGAGCACTACGACGTCGTAGTCGTTGACCAGGGCTCGCTCGAGGGCCGCTTCGCCGTCATAGACGACGTCGACCGCCATCCCCGCCCGCCGAAGGCCTACGGCGACGACTTCGGCCATGTCCGCGTGGTCCTCGACGACTAGCGCTCGCACTGCAGCTCCTTCCTATGGTCCCGGCCGGCCAGGGTCGGCTGCCGGGGCTCGGTCCAGCATGGCGCGCCGGCGGTAACAATTTCTCAACAGGGCCGTGCAGCCGCGCCAGAAACGCTCGCGAGCGGGGTGGGCCGCGGCCGACGTTAGGTTTTTGTGACCACCTGCGGAGTACAACGTCCCCGACTAGTTCTTACTGGGCGAGGACCAACGACGCAGGAGGCAACGATGCCGTTCAGGGAAAGCCATGGCAGCGATGGGCTCGAGCCCGCCGGCAAGCAGCTGCTACTCGCGGGCGCCCTCGTGGCCCTGGCGACGCTGGCGGCCGCTTGCGGTGGAGGGCCGCACACCGCGGCAGTGGCGCACAAAAGCACGACGACGGCCACGACCGACGGGCCGCCGCCAGCGCAAGCCAACGCCTCCAACCGGAGACAGGCCCAGTCGCGCCAAGCGAAGCTGATCGCGTACGGGACGTGCATGCGCTCCCACGGCGTCACCAAGTACCCGGACCCAGGCTCCTCGAACGGAGGGGCAGTCCAGTATGGCGGGAGCACCGGGATCAACCCAAACTCGCCCACCTTCCAGGCCGCCCTGCAGGCTTGCAAAAAGTACCAGCCTGCCGGCAACGTTTCGCCGAGCCA
Organism: uncultured Acidimicrobiaceae bacterium; assembly: GCA_963750465.1. Taxonomy (GTDB): domain Bacteria; phylum Actinomycetota; class Acidimicrobiia; order Acidimicrobiales; family Palsa-688; genus Fen-671. The sequence goes on along the minus strand of CAVVRE010000017.1, from coordinate 12,852 downwards.
GGGCAACGCAGGCGGGACCGCACTTTTGAAGTTCGCCCAGTGCATGCGCTCGCATGGGGTCTCGAACTTCCCCGACCCGAGCGCGAGCGGAAGCTTGCTGATCCCCCCGAGCATCAATCCCCAAAGTCCGAGCTTCCAGGCAGCCTCGAAAGCGTGCAAGAGCCTGATGCCCACGCCTGGCGGCTGAAGACGAAGCCGTGCAGCACGAGATCCCCGTCGATCCGACATCGCGATCTAGAAGAGCTCGGCGACGATTGCGGCGGTATTGTGTGCGGACTTCTCAGCGAATTTGTCGAGGTTGGGCGATCCAGAGCTGATGTCATGATATGGCCGAGCTGCATTGTTCTTTCGACAAGGAGACCTTGGTCCAGAACGGGCGGATCTGCGCCCTCTGTCCGTGAAGCATTTACTGTGAGAACACTCACGTCCGGAGTGCGGCGGCCGTATGTCTACCCGTGTGCTGACGGTGGGTTCCTCCTATTTTCCTAGTAGTGCAGCTACGCGGTCATGCTCGAGCGATGCCCAGTGCTCGACCACGACTAGTCGTGATTGGTGGTCGTGGTCCTTGAAGACCTCAACGCCGAGGCAGCCGTCGAATGCCCGTGTTGCCACCAGGTTCCTTCGCAACCAATCGATACCGGCATCGACCTGCTCTGGTTTGAAGTGGCACTCAAGGATTGCGATGGCTGCCATCTCGTGGCCTTCTCTGGCGGCGGCCCGGACTGCTACGACAGCTGGATGCACACCCGACCGAGCCCCGGCCTGTCACGCTGCCCGTCGGGACAAGAGGTGGCCCGATGGCCGAGGGTTGTCGGATGATCGTCGGTCCTGTCGGCTCCAGTGACTGGCCGCTCTGCGGCTGGTTCACGCTCGTCCGCATTGGGCGGGCTTCGCTACTTACGCTGCTCGCCCGGCTCACCGGTGGTGGCGGCGAGGATGTGCTCCAGGTGGCCTCGGGCGTGGCCAATTGCAATGTCTCGCACCACGTCGGCGGTGGTCCACGCTTGACCGAGCCACATGGCGGAAGCCTCGAGCTGGTCCTCCTTCAGGTCCCGGACGTAGCGCTCTAGCCCCACGCCGTAGACGCGCAACCGCTCAGCGACTTCAGACCGGCTCAGATCGCTGTTGAAGCGGGCGTCCGAAGCGTTTAAGGCCTCCCACTCTGTGGGCGTCTCATTTATGTCCTGGCCGCTCGCCACCCGGTGCACCCATTGGGCTATCGCCAGATGGGCGATGGCGATGTGGGCAGCCGCCATCGACAGCGTCCAGCCTTCCTCGGCTGTTGTGTGCGTCCAGGCATCCGCAGCGCACCCCTCGACGAACTCGATCGCTTGAGCGTTCACGGCGCGGACCGCGTCTGCGAGGAGCCCGGCCTGTGTAGGTGTGGCTGTTGCGCTCATTCTTGGTCCCTTCCCCTGTCGTTGAGCCGTTCGGTGGGCGGCGACAGCAACTCTGACAAGCCGTTGCCGGTCGGCGTCCTCCACAAAGATTCCTGGAGGACAACCTAAAGCAGGCCTCTTCCCGAGGTCTTCCCAGGGCGAACTTGGCACTATTGGACCGTGACGCATGAAGCTGCCGATCGCCGCCCCGAAGCGTCGTTTGTGCAGGTCAAGCTGCTGGGGCAGTTTTCCCTATCGGTGGGGGCCAACACCGCGGGTCCATGGCCCCGTCCGCCGGCCAAACGCTTGTGCGAACTAGTGCTGCTCAGCCCCGGGCCGGACGATTAGCCGCGACCTGGCCTGTGAAGTGCTTTTCCCCCAACTTGGGCGCAACGGCGCTCCCGCGCTCTCTAAGGCTCTATCGATGGCCAGGGCCGCGCTCTCTCGCCTGGGAGAGCCGGCCGCCTCCCTTCTAAAGGCCGACCTTGTCAACATCTGGGCCTCGCCCGACGTGACGGTCAGCGTTGACTCCGAGCGCCAGGAAGCCGCGCTCAGGGGCGCCCTCCACATTGGCCCAGGACAGCGCCGTGACGACACCCTTGTGAAGTCCCTCTCTGAAGTTGGGACCCTCCTGGCCGACGAGCCTTATGCTGATTGGGCGCTCCGAGCCCGAGAACGGCTGGGTGCCCTCCGACAAGAGGCTCGCGTGGCGCTAGCCCGGGACCGGAGCCGTGGCTTCGGGCGCTCAGACCAGGTAAGCGTCCTTCAGGCCTGGGAAGCATGCTTCGAGGAGGACCCCACCAGCGAGGAGGCCGCGACTGCCCTGGTGCAGTCCTACTCCAGGCAGGGGCGTCACAGCATGGCGGCTGCGACCCATTTGCGGTGCCGCCGGGCGCTGGAGGAACTGGGCCTGCGGCCGTCGTCAACCCTCAGGCAAGCCGTAATCGCAGCCCTCCCTTCCCACGACCGGGTCGCTGGGCCCGTGGCCGCAACTGCGATTGTCACCGGGGACCGGGGCGAAGAGCGCCGGCTCGTAACGGTGCTGTTCGTCGACCTGTTGGCGGGCGCGGGCCGGGAACTCGACCCAGAGGCGCTGCGCGAGGTCGTCGGGGCTGCCCTGACCACCATCGTGGCGGAGGTCGAGGGCCTCGGCGGCAAGGTCACGTCCCTATCGAGCACTGGCGTGCTAGCCGTCTTCGGGGCGCCTGACGCCCACGAAGACGACCCTGAGCGGGCCTTACGGGCAGCGTTCCGAATGCTCAACGGCACGAGCACTCTCAGCGGCAAGGTCGCCTTGCGGGCGGGGATCGAAACTGGGCCTGCGGTGACTGGCCCGATAGGCGGCGGCTCAGGTAGCCACTACGGCGCGGTCGGCGAGGTGGTAAGCATCGCAGAGGCCCTTCAGTTAGCGTCCCGACCAGGGTCCGTGTTGGTCGGCCCCATCACCCGTACTGCCACCGAGGGCCTCTTTGAGTGGGGCCCGACGGCAGACGTGGCGGTCTCCGGAGGGAAAAGGTGGTTGCGCGCCTCCTACCTCGGGCGCCCGAAGGCGCACATGGCTGGCCAGCCGGCCAGACGCGGCCTTATCAAGTCTGTGCCCATTGTCGGCCGTGAGTGGGAACTCGACCTTCTTAGGGAGTCCCTCCGCCATGCGACCTGCGGGAGCGGCTGCGTCGTCGTCGTGACCGGCGAACCTGGCCTCGGCAAGACACGCCTGGTCGCAGAGTGCCGCCGTCTGTTCATGGGATGGGTTGGCGCCGCTTCAGGGCGCCTCCCGCTCTGGCTTGAGGGCCGAGCTGCTTCGTATGCATCGGCCCAGCCCTACGGGCTGTACCGACAGGTGTTGTCCCATTGGGTGGGGAGCTGGCCTGAGGAATCCGACGAGCTGGCTTGGCCGGCGCTCGAAAGGGCTGTGCGGGCAACCTTTGGTGGGAAAGCGGACGACCAAATACTGGCTCTCCTCGCCCACGTCATGGGGCTCAGGCCAAGAGGGACAGGGCCCACTGCCGCCAGACTTGGCCCCGAAGCGCTCCAACAGGCAAGTTTCGCGGCAATGCGTGGGCTCATCTCCCGCTTGCTCGAGCACGGCCCCACGGTCCTCGCCTTGGAGGACCTCCATTGGGCCGACCCCACCTCCCTACGATTAACCCAGCAGCTGTTTTCCCTGGGCAAAGAAGGCCCGCTGCTCCTGGTGCTCACGCGCCGGCCGGATGCCGCGACCAATGTCTCGGCGCTGGACGCTGCCCTCTCGACCGACCCCAGTCTGATGGTCCGCCGCATTGAGCTGAGCCCTCTGGCGGAACTGGCGGAAGAGCAGCTTGCCGAAGGTCTCCTCGGGGATATAGCCACCGAGGAGGTCATACAGGTCATCAGGAGGGGTGCTGAGGGGAACCCGCTGTTCCTTGAGGAGCGTCTCAGCTCTCTGCTGGAAACTCGTGCTGTCCGAAAGGGAGACGACGGTAATTGGGCCCTCGAGGGCGGGGGCCGGGACGAGCTTCCAAACGCGATCGAGCGCATGGTGCGCTCGCCGCGTCGACCGGCTCGGCCCACGCCCAGCGCGACGCCATTGTCGCCGCTTCGGTGCTGGGGGTGGAGTTCAACCTGGCGGCCCTCAGCGGCGTGACAGAACTCGGCGATGACCTGCCGGCGGCGGTCTCCGAGCTCTGTTCGGTCGGTCTGCTGGTGGAGCTGACCAAGCCCGGCGGGCCCACCTACCGTTTTCGTCACGCCCTCATCCAGGAAGCTACGTACAAGGGCATCGTTAAAGCGCAGCGCCAACGCCTCCACGCCCGTACGGCCTCGGGCTTGGAGGGTGCCCCAGGAGGGCTACCCGAAGAGGACGCTGCGGTGCTTGGGCATCACTTCGCCCTGGCCGGTGTGCCCGAAAGGGCGGCCCATTACCTGGAACTGGCTGGGGACAACGCCGCGTACTCGTTCGCAAACGACGAGGCCGTCTCTTCCTACCGGTACGCCTTGGAGCAGCTCACTGTCGAGGACGGCCAGCAGATGGAAAGAGCGGCGGGAGTGTGGTTCAAATTGGGACAGCTCTTCTTGCGCCTCCGACGTTACGACGAGGGGCGCCACGCGCTCCAAGCAGCCGGTCTACATTTCCCGCCCAGCGCTGCCATCAGGGCGGCAGACTCGTACCGTCTGCTGAGCTGGATCGAGGTGGCCGAACGTCGTCGAGCGACCGCGTCCGAGGCGCTCGATATCGCCGACCGCCTCTTGGAGGGAGCCAGCGAAAAGGAGACCGACGAGTGGGCCAGGACCTGGGTCGACGTCCAGCTCATGCGGGGGTTTAACTATTTCTACGATGACCCGGAGCTCCTCGGTTCGGTGATCGCCCGTGCCCGGCCACTGGTCGAGGCGCGGGCTGGGCCGAAACAAAAGGCTGATTTCTACACTCAGGTTGGGTACCAACTTGCCGCCACCAAGCGGTTCATGGTCGACGACGAGGTCATTGGTTACTTCCTGGACGCCTGGCGTGTCGTAGTGGAGGCGGGGCTGGAGGACGATATCGATACCAACTTTGTCCGAGCCGGCGTCGGCTACTTCCGCCTGATCCAGGGCGACGTCATTGCTGGGCAGGAGATTGCCGAGGCGGTCCTCGCGTTGGCCCGCCGCGCCGGTGACAGGTCCATGGAGCTCACCTGCCTCCCTTGCCTGGCCTGGGCGCGGCTTCGCCAGCACGATGTTGCTGGAGCGCGTGAGCTGGCACGACCGAGCGCGAGCCCGGATATTGCGTTACCTTTTCCCTTCCCGGAAATGGCAAGAGCAGTCCTCTCGTGGGTTGCGTGGAAGGAGGACCGCCCTAGCGAGGTCGAGGAACTCGCCGAGGAAGTGCTGAGACCAACGCCCGGAAACGAACCTTCCTTTCCCTTTGCCTGGATTTGCCTGTGGCCCCTCATAGCCGTCCGCCTGGCAGAAGGGAGTCCGGCAGGGGCCATAACGGCCGCGCGGAAGCTTTTGCAGCCGCCCCAAATGCGGCTCCCTCCTCAACTTGAGGAGTCGTTAGCCGGCGCGCTCGCCGCCTGGGAAGCCGACGAGCACGCATTGGCTTCGGAGAGACTTCGCAACTCGGTCGTCCTCGCGGAGCGTCTCAGGTTCGCTTGAGTGGTCTTCGCGCGTACTTACAAGTCCAACCGTTTCTGCCCGACGGAACGGGAGGATCTGTCCGTCGGTCACTCGCGCTCTCTCTCCAGGCGGAGAGCGCACAGTCGGCGATCGCGCGCATCCGCCAAGCGGGATACCTGGGCGCCGGCGTTGGCAGACCGGCGCCCAGAACAACGGCTTTACCTAACGGCTGGCCCCGGCCGTGTACGTAGCGACGATGTATGTAGCGTGACGGTCCAGGGAGACCCGCGCTCAGGCGAGGGGCGGGCGGCTAACCCCGGGCGCTAAGAGCCTGAATAGGGCAAAGCAACGGTCAGGCCGCCGGTGTGAGGTGCGGGGACAGCCGGGGTGCCGCCGTAACCGTCAGTCGCCAGTTGCTTCGCCGTCTTGAAGGGAAAAACGTCGCCCTGATAGCTGATGTACACGTGGCCGGCCACGCTGAGCACGACCCCGGTGGCGATGGGGGCGCCGGTGGCGCCCGGGCCCACCGAGCCCTGAAGCTCCTGGGCCGGGTTGGTCTTCCGGACCCCCACCAGGGCGGCCGGCGTAGGAATGCCGAACGCTTTGCCACCGGCGAAGGTGTAGAACGTGCCCGATGAATTGACGATGGCGCCGTCGGCCCTGGTGGCCAGGGCAGTCAGCACGGTGCCGGCGTTCGAGCCGATAGTAAGGCCGCTCAGGTTCGGTACCGTGATGACGAGGGCGGGGTCATAGCCGTCGTCCAAGAACTGGCCCGGCGTGGCGAAGGGGTGCAGCTCACCGTCGGTGCCGACGACGTACATGGTGACGTGTCCGTCCACTGCGTGGGTGGACACGGTCACGCCCGGGCGAGGGCCCACCGCCGTCGGGGCGGCGGCACCAGCGGGGGCGGCCAGCACCTGGGCGGGGTCCACTTTCTGCACGGCCGTCAGCTCACTCGCCGACGCCTCGAAGGCCCGCCCACCGGCGAAGACGTAGGGGACGGCGCCGAAGGTGACTATGGCCCCGTTGGGGTAGCTCACGTTGGAGTGGGGGAAAGGCGGCACCGGCCCCGGGGCCGTCGTGGTGGTCGTGGTGGGGCCCGGGGCGACGGCTACCGGGGCGGTGACGGCCAGGACCGCGGTGGCGGTGTTCCCGGTGCCGCCGTTGGCCGAGCTGACCGCCCCGGTGGTGTTGGTGAAGGTGCCCACGCTGCTCCCGGTGACGCTGACCGCCACGGTGCAGGTGGCGCTGGCGGCCACCGAGGCGGCGGTGAGCGAGATGGTGGGCCCGCCGGCGCTGGCGCCGGCCGTCCCGCCGCAGGTGTTGGTGAGCCCGTTGGGGGCCGACACCACCAGGCCGCTGGGCAGGGTGTCGGTGAACGCCACCCCGGCCAGCGCCGTCCCCGGGTTCGGGTTGGTGAGGGTGAAGGTGAGCGTGCTCGTCCCGTTCAGCGGGACCGAGGCCGGGCTGAAGGCCTTGGCGATCGACGGGGCGAGCGATGGCGGTGATCACCACCGGCTCCAGGGCGGTGCCGCTCGTCACCGTGCTGTTGTTGCTGTCGCCGTGGTAGGTCGCGACCCAGTAGTCGGTCCCGGGAGCCGTCGCCGTGTACCCGGCGCTGGTCGCCGCGCCGCCGGAGAGCGGCTCGGTGTCGGTGAACAGCGGCGTCCCCGTGCCGTTCGGGTTGTTGTACAGCCTGAACGTCACCGTCCCCATCGGGTTATCACCGCCCGTCACCGTCGCCTTGTCGGCGACCGAGCTGCCGGCCGTCGCCGTCGCCGGCTGCTGGGCAGTGGCGATCGTGGGGGTAGCCGCGGTCACGGTGATCGTCCCCGAGGTGCCGGTGACCGAGCTGGTGGTGGTGTCGGTGACGGTCACGGTCTGGGGACCGGCGGTGGCCAAGCTGACCAAGTTAGTGAAGGTGTGGGTGCCGTTATCGCCGGAGGTGAAGGTGTAGTCCGCCGGCAGCACCACGCCCGAGCCGGCGTCGGTGGTGGTGAAGTGCACCGCGCCGCGGTAGGTGGTGGCGAGGTCGTTGAACTGGTCCTCGGCGCTGACCGTGACGCTGAACGGCGAGCGGGCGGTGGCGCTGGCCGGCGCGCTCACCGTCAGGTGGGTGGCTGCCGCGGGAGTGAGGGTGATCGTCCCCGAGGTGCCGGTGACCGAGCTGGTGGCGGTGTCGGTGACGGTCACGGTCTGGGGACCGGCGGTGGCCAAGCTGACCAAGTTAGTGAAGGTGTGGGTGCCGTTATCGCCGGAGGTGAAGGTGTAGTCCGCCGGCAGCACCACGCCCGAGCCGGCGTCGGTGGTGGTGAAGTGCACCGTGCCGCGGTAGGTGGTGGCGAGGTCGTTGAACTGGTCCTCGGCGCTGACCGTGACGCTGAACGGCGAGCGGGCGGTGGCGCTGGCCGGCGCGCTCACCGTCAGGTGGGTGGCTGCCGCGGGAGTGACGGTCACCGGCTCCGCAGCGGTGCCGTTCGTCACCGTGCTGTTGTTGCTGTCGCCGTTGTAGGTCGCGACCCAGTAGTCGGTCCCCGTAGCCGTGGTCGTATAGCCAGCGCTCGTAGCGACACCGCCGACCAGGTTCTCTGTGTCGGTGAACAGCGGCGTGCCGGTCCCGTTCGGGTTGTTGTAGAGGTTGAACGTGACCGTCCCCGTCGGGTTATCACCGCCGTCAGGGTGGCTTGGTCCACGATCGAGGAGCCCACCGTAGCCGTCGCCGGCTGCTGGCTCGTGGTGATCGACGGCGTGACGACCGTAAAGGTGACCGCACGTATGCGGTTGTTAAAGGCGTCAGCGATCACCAGGTTGCCCGAACCGTCCACGGCCACGCCGGCGGGGCCAGCGAGCTCGGCCGAGGTGGCGGGGCCGCCGTCACCAGAGGAGCCACCAGTGCCGGTGCCGGCCACCGTGTAGATGTCGCCCGCGGTCATGGCGGCCCCGTAAAACGTGCCGGTGCTGTTGGCCAAGACGCGTACGCGGTTGTTGTCGGTGTCCGCGATCACCAGGTTGCCCGAACCGTCCACGGCCACCCGGGAGGGGAAATTGAGCTCGGCCGAGGTGGCGGGGCCGCCGTCCCCCGAGGAGCCACCAGTGCCGATGCCAGCCACCGTGTAGATGTCGCCCGCGGTCATGGCGGCCCCGTAAAACGTGCCGGTGCTGTCGGCCACGACGCGTACGCGGTTGTTGTCGGCGTCGGCGATCACCAGGTTGCCCGAACCGTCCACGGCCACGCCCTGGGGGAAATTGAGCTCGGCCGAGGTGGCGGGGCCGCCGTCACCTGACTGGCCGCCAGTGTCGCTGCCAGCCACCGTGTAGATGTCGCCCGCGGTCATGGCGACCCCGTAAAAGGTGCCGCTGGTCTCGGCCACGACGCGTACGCGGTCGTTCAGGGCGTCGGCGATCACCAGGTTGCCCGAACCGTCCACGGCCACGCCGGCGGGGTCAAAGAGCTTAGCCAACGTGGCAGGACCGCCGTCACCCGAGTAGCCAGCAGTGCCGTTGCCGGCCACCGTGTAGATGTCGCCCGCGGTCATGGCGACCCCGTAAAACGTGCCGCTGGTCTCGGCCACGACGCGTACGCGGTTGTTCGCGACGTCGGCGATCACCAGGTTGCCCGAACCGTCCACGGCCACGTCGTAGGGGAAATCGAGCTGGGCCGAGGTGGCGAGGCCGCCGTCACCCGAGTAGCCACCAGTACAGACGGCGGCCTGGCCGGCCACCGTGTACATGTCGCCCGCGGTCATGGCGGCCCCGTAAAAGGTGCCGCTGGTCTCGGCCACGACGCTTACGCGGTTGTTGTCGGTGTCGGCGATCACCAGGTTGCCGGAGCTGTCCACGCCCACGCCCGATGGGAAACTGAGATCGGCCGACGTGGCGAGGCTGCCGTCGCCCGAGCAGCCAGCGCTGCCGTTGCCCGCCACGGTGGAGATGTCGCCTGGCGTCGCCCCGCCCGCCGGCAGGACATTTGAAGCGATGGCTCCACCAGCTGTAACAAAGACGAGCGCAGCGCCAACGAAGGCCCTCACGCATAACAAGACTGGGAGTCGATGGCCGGCAATGGGTCGGCGGCGCCGCCCTTTGATAGCTGGCTCTCGTGCGCCAGGCGCGAAATGTTGCGACAGATGAGAGCGTCCGGTCATTGACGCCTCCCAATTTCTGGAGGAGTTAGCCTCCCAATTTCTGGAGGAGTTAACAGAACCGGCACATGCGCCTGGCACGTACCGATTGCCCTAGCGCCAGAGCGTCTCACTGCCCGGGAAGGCCCAAAAAAGACTGCATCGGTTGCCCGTGCAGGCGCCCGCCGGGGCGGTCCCATAACCTGTATTGAAACCGCCATCGTCCATCGACGCCCATCTGGTCAAACTGCCCGGTGGTCTCGCCCTGCGATATACGCCTCACCGGTTGTTTGAGCGGACGAGTCGGGAACCGGATAGATCGTATGTTCCTACCTTCTGTTTGAGCGGGCTGTCAAGGGTCGCCGAACAAACCCCTTCACGAATGCGCAACGCGTGGCGCCCCGAACTCGGATCGTGGCGGTCCGAGCACTGAAGGGGCATACGTTCATGCGAAAGCGGCATACGTTCATGCGAAATAGGGGGCTAAGCCTGGCTAATAACTTGAGGCGTCCGCTTGTAGAGCGACCCAGCCTCCCTGCTGATGGGCCAGTGGACTGGCCCGAGAGTTGCCGCTTATGTTCACGATCACTGAACCCCAAGGCACCCCGCCTTACATAGGTTCGACGGTTTGAAGATGCGCGGCTCGGCTAAGGACTGGGCCCTCGGTAGTGCGGAGAGCGCGCACTGCCCGGCCTGGTCCCATACTCGGAACGCCGAGAGGGCCGGCGTGGGTGACCCAGCGGTGGCTCGGAAGCCGGCAGGATGTAGGCGCGCACGAGCTGCTTCGTACTTGGCCTGGATCGCTCATCCAAGTCGCATCTGGGTCACGCGGAGCCAGTCGCGAGACGTTGTTCCCGAAAGAGCTAGTCGGGGAGCTTCAGGCTGACCCACACGGCGCTGGTGGGCATCGGGCTGCTATGGCCAGCCAGGTTGGAGTTAGCTTTGGTCGAGGGAGTGACCAGAGAGTGACCGGCGAGTGACCGAGTGGTGCGTGGAACCCGGGTGAAAAAGCGGTTTGCCGGGCGCTCCCTTGCGCGGGTGTTCTGGTGGAGAGCTGCGGCGTTGCTGGTGAGCCCCGAAGGCGAACCCTCGGCAAGGCACGCGTCAGCCCTGGCAGAGGGCTCTAGCAGGCACGGCCCGGTTCCTTACCACAATGGTCACCCAGATCAAAGAGAATTCTGCGCCCAAGCCGAGGCCTTCTCACAAATGTTGCGGCGCGCCAAGTAATCGACGATCACGCATTCCTTGTCGATGTACACGAGATTGTGGCCGATTTGTACATAATGTTCCCGAGCCTCAACGATAATCTGGCTGCACGTTCTCGTCGGACTCAGTCCGGGACACGCCGATGTCGCGCGCACGAATAGCCGTCGATCCGGGCGGCTCGCAAGGTCGGCTGCATCGTCAGGTATCTCCTCAGATCGAGTGTTACGCGCCAGCCCGGCGCAGGCGTTCGCGAAGTTCTTTGGCCAGGTGATCGAGGTAACCGCGTCCCCCGCCGGCCAGCTCCTTGCGAGCGTTATATAGAAGCACCCACAGGCCGGCAGCGTATGCCACCTCGGTGGCGTAACCGTCCCAGTCTGGGCACCGTGAGCCGTACGCGCCGAAGAAGGCGGCGCTGTCCTCAAGTTCGGCGGCGATTGGGCCGCCTGTAGAGGACGAGAAGACGGTGCCCGCCGCGCCGACGATTGCTGCCTCGGTACGAATGCCGAGGCTGTCCCAGTCGTAAACGACAGTGATGTGCCCGTCACGCCAGCCAAGGTTCTGCGCTTCCCAGTCGCAATGGCCTAAAACCGGCTCGCGGTGATCACTTGCCAGGCGTGACCGTACTCTGGCCGCAGCCTCTTCGAGCCACGGTGGCCCCGGAGGCTGGTTCAAGTCGAGGTCCAGGTCGTCGGGCGGTGGCCACTGCCCCGGCCCTTGCCAATCCCAGGCCACCCAGGGCAGCGGCGACATCAGCTTCGGGAAGTCGCTCGCGTCGCCCGCTAACCCCACAAGTTCGGCGAGCAGCTCGGCGCACTCAGCGACCGGCGGACGGCCGATCAGGCTTTCAGCGAACACCAGTGTTTCCACGGTCACGATCACGTCGCCGAGCTGGCAAGCGTCGGTGAGCGGCTCCGGGCAAGGAAATCCTCGCTCGAAGAGGCGCCTTTGGACGGCAACAACACTGCCGGCACGGTCATCTACCGGTCGCACCTTGATCACGACTCGCCTGCCGTCCCCCAGCTCGACGCCGTGAACCTCACCGATGTGACCGCTATTGAACAATCGCAACGCAGGGCTCGACCCGAGTTCGCGTTCGCACCACGAGAGGATGCTCGGCCAAGCCGGACCATCCGTCTTACGCGTCGACACGACCCCCATCCCAGCACGGACCGACCCACAGCGCCGACTTCGAGCCGAACTGGATGTTCTGCGTCGGCACTGACTCCTACCAGCGGCCTGGACTTGACCCGCTTTGGTGGACACCTCATTCTGGCTGAAGGCCAGAGGAAGGAGTGCCACCATGGCTCGGCCCTCGAAGTACCCCGAGCAGTTCCGTCGGGAGGCCGCCCAGATGGCCTTGGCGACGACGCCTCCAGTGCTTCAGTGGCGAGGCGGCTAGGCGTCAACGAGACCACTCTGCGCAACTGGGTCAAGGCCCACCAAGCCGAGGAAGCCCGCGCCGCCGACCCGTTATCGGTGAGCCCATCCCAGTTCGAAGAACTCAGGCGCATGCGCCTGGAAGTGAAAGAACTGAAGATGGAAAAGGAGATGCTGCGCGGGGCAGCCGCCTATTTCGTGCGGGAGACGATCCGGTCTGCCGCTTCCCGTCGTCGCCGACTCCGAAGCGCCTACGGCGTCAAGCGGCTCTGCCGGGTCATCGGGGCCTCACGCTCGGGCTTTACGCCTGGGCGGCCCGCCCGGCCTCGCAAAGGTCGCTAGCTGACGCCGCCCTTGGCGAAAAGGTCGCCCAGGTCTACAACCGGTCACGCTGCACCTACGGTGCACCGAGGGTGCATGCTGAGCTCGAGCGGGCCGGGACGCCTTGCGGGCGCAAGAGGGTGGCTCGCCTCATGCGCGGAGCGGGCCTGGTGGGTGTGCACGCTCGACGACGCTGGCGCCGGGGCAAGCATAGCGACGCCCACGCGCCGGACCTCGTGAACAGGGACTTCAACCCACCTGTCATCGACCACGTTTGGGCTGCTGACGTCACCCAGTTCCGCACCGGCGAGGGATGGCTCTACTTGGCCGCTGTGCTCGACCTTTGGTCCCGGCGTGTGCTCGGCTGGTCGATGGGC
>CAVVRE010000016.1:0-387306 GCA_963750465.1 uncultured Acidimicrobiaceae bacterium | reverse complement strand
GACCAATTGCCGGCGAAGTCGTCCTCGTCGACGACCGCGACTACCTGGGCGGTCAGATTTGGCGCCCAAGGAAGCTCGCGGGCGGAGTTCCGCATCGGGATGGCGCGGAGCTTGTGCGGAAAGTTCGGGCCAGCGACGTGCGGGTGATGGCTCCCGCCACTGCCTTTGACGCTGAGCCCGGGACGGTCTGGGCTGCCGCCGGCGGATTGATAGAAGAGATTGCGTGCCGCCAGATCATTGTTGCGGCTGGCGCCGCTGACACCGCTGTCGCCGTGCCCGGATGGACGCTTCCAGGTGTGATGACTGCGGGTGGCTTGCATGCCCTTGTGTTTGGCCAGGGCTGGTGCCTGCGGGCCGAGTGGTTATGGCAGGGACGGGCCCGTTGCTACTTGCCTTCAGCGCGGAACTGGCCGAGGCCGGAGTCAATATCTCCATGGTGGCGGAAGCAGCACCGTTCCGCAACCTCAAGGCACGGGCAAGCTGGGACGCCACAGCTTGGCGGTTCCGAACCTGCTTCCCAGAGCTGCTTCCTACCGTTGGTACCAGGCGTCGCGGCATACCCATGCGGAATGGGTTGGTGCTGCGGGAGATCAAAGGTGAAGCACAGGTCCAGGGAGCTGGCCTCCTCAGCCCTTACGACGCCCAGTGGCGGCCTATCCCTGCACTCGATGAGCACCTGTCAGCCGACATCGTTTGCATTGGCTATGGCCTATCGCCATCGGACGAATTGTTGCGCCGGATGGTGTACTATCTGGAGCGCTGACCGCCTGCTGGGAGGGCTAGTACCGCGGTCCCAGCCCCACCCCAAACCGACGTGAGATCGGTCTACGCCGCTGGCGACGGTGCCGGCGTGCGGGGCGTCAAGACCGCCCGCATCGAAGGGCGGATCGCCGGTCTAGCCGCAGTTCAGGCTGTTCGCCCGAGCAGCGACCAAGGAGGGAACCTGGTAGCGCTTCTACGCCAGCATCGACGGCTGATCGGATTGCGCGGAAGGATTTCAGGTTTGCTACCCTAGTGAATGACCCAGGAGCAATGGACGCGGCGGAGGGGACCTTGGTTTGCCGTTGCGAAGCAGTGACAGCGAAGAGAGTCATGCAAGCCGGACTGGAGTTTGGAGGCGATGCCGACGCAGTCAAAGGCTACACAAGAGCTGGGATGGGCCGTTGCCAAGGTCGGAACTGTTCTGCTTCGATCGGGGAGCTGTCCAAGAGCAGTCAACCTCACTCGCCGGCTTTTGGCTTTAGGGCTCGCTTGCCCGTGAGGCCCGTGCTGGTGGGCGATTTGGTTTGCAATGTTCCTTTTGCCGAGCCACAGAACTTGCAGCTCGGCTTGAGCGATGCCCAAACGGCTGCCCACTGGTAACGCGGACATAACTGAGACCCGAAGGATTTTGCTCAGAGCAGCAGTGTGCAATATAGAAAAGGAGAAATGCGATGATAACCGACGAGGGCCGCGGACTTGGCCGCTTGATTACGGCGATGATCACTCCGATGAACCCGGATTACTCATTGGATTTCGGTAGGAACGGCCGTCCTGGTTGAACACCAGATCAGGACCGGTACCTATTTGGTGCTGGTAAACGGCAAGCACCGGTGAGGCGCCGGTGACCAGCGATGGTGCAAGTAGTTCTGTTCTTCGTGCGCGGTCGAGGCGGCTGCCGGGAGTGTTCCGGTCATCGCCGGAGTGGGCACGTCCTCGACCGAACACTCGATTGGTTTGGCGAAGGATGCCGAGAAGGGTGGGGCCAGCGTGCTTCTCATAGTCGCACCGCCTTACAACATCCCCACTCAAGACCAGCTGATCACCCATTTCACTCAGATCGTGGATTCGACAAGCCTTCCCGTTATCGTTCTCTACGACATTCCCCGTCGTACCGGCGTGCGCTGTCCACCCGGAGACCGTAGCTCGTCTGGTAGAGCATCCCAAGGTGATCGGCTTGAAGGAAGCCTGTGAGGAATCTGGCGTGGTAACGTGGCTCGCTCGCCGAGCGCCAATCACGATTTCGGGACGGGAGAGGATGCGGTACTGCTCCCGTTCCTGGCCGCGGGGTGTTATGGGGTCGTCGCATTTGTAAGCCACGTCGTCGGACAGGAAATTCGCTTCATTCTGGATGCCTTTGCCGATAAAGACTTCGACCGGGCATTTGCGTCTCAGGCCCTGGTCACGGATGTCGCTTTAGACCTTTTTACCGTGCCAAATCCGATACGGCTGAAGGCCGTTCTCACAGAACTGGCCTCCCGGCAGGGCCAACCCGGCCGCCACTGCAGGCTAACTGTCCCGTGGACGTGACCGACATCGTGAAGCTGCTGCGGGAGGAATCGACGGTCCGAGCAACCGCTGGAAGTTGACGGCACCAAACTAGTGTCCCGAGTCACGGGAGCACCGATAAATAAGCAGCGAGGCTCTCCTGGAGAGGCCTTGCCTCTTACTGTCACCGGATCTCTGACTCAGGTCACTAGTTCACCGACCCCTCGCCTACCTTGGCCGTCTGGCCCGCCCCGCCGCTCACTGACACGCCCCCAGCCACGGCCGCCAGCGCGTCAGGACTTCCATCGGGCACGGAGGTCCAGGCGCGGCACCTCGGCTCCTTGTCGGCTCGGCTGCGCCGGGACCCCCGGGATTTCAGCCGGCGGCGTTACGTGCGCATACTCAGCTTCCTCGGCCACGCCGCCATTTACCGAATGCCCCGCGATAGGTGATTCGCCAAGCTGCCGCGATCTTACTCCAAGTCAATCCGGACAACACTATTTCTGTATTGGGAGATCTCTGTCGGTCCATTCGATGGCGTAGAGGACACATTAGTTGGAATATCAAACGAGTCTACGTCGACAGTAACGGCTATAACGGTGTCGGGACCGGGTTCCGATCTCTCTGGCTTTGACGGAGATGGGATTTGCAGTGGCGACTATGGGGCGTGGGCGGGTTTGGCCGGTTGCCCCTATGGTCCAACAGGCTACGAGGGTCCTGGAACGTCCTTCGTTACGGATCCGTCGCTGCCCGACTCGGCCGAGGTCACTTTAGCCCGGGTCTTGAACCTGGTGGCTCGACATACTTTTCTTTGGAAGGTGCACTGTCCTCAGCGGAGTTGATCGCCCGAGGGACATCTGTTTACGATTAGTGGGTCGGCGTCGAGCACGACTGTGGGCAGGCAGGTAAAGAAGACACCGGGAGTCCACAGGACGCCTTACTATGTGAATCGGCCCGTGGACAATACGCCTACCGCACCTCCGAAGCACTGGGTCGCCTCACCGTTGGAACGTGGCACGATCGGCTTGACCACTGCAGCCGAGCTCCTTGCTAATTTCTTGAGTGGGACGGGAGCTGCTGTCGACTTTCCGGCGGGTTAGCGACTGCAACTGAGGTGCAAGATAGCCCTGCCTTCAAGTCCGAGAACGCGGTTATTATCAATTACGTCACTCAGCAACTGCAAAGTGGAGCAACAGAATTTCGGTCCCAAGTCCTCCTATTGGTGCTCTCGCTTTCTTAGCCTACAATGCTAGTGCGGATCTCTACGCAGCGTTCCGCTACACGAACGGGATTCAAGTGACCGGTACGGCGAGCCTTCAAGGAGGATATTATGTCGGCTCGCTAACCTACGTCATTACGGAAAGTTATGGATTTAATGCTGGCAATGTCCTGCTCGGTATCGGGTCGGCAATGCGTTACCTCCAAACCGTGTGCGGCGCTCCATACTATCCGGGAGGGGCGCACTGGTTTCCCGTCTCAGTAACCGTCACAGAACCCCTCAACATTCCGGCTGTAAGGTAATCGAGTCGACTCTGCATTGCGGACCCCCCAGGCCTAAGCGGGGCTTATGCGGGTCGCCGCCCTCGGGGTATTTGAGGGCGGCGTAGTTACCCACCACACGTGCAACTCTCCGCGAGGTAGCCCTCCCATTTCCGGCTGGCTGGTCCAGACCTCCAGCCCGGCCGAGTCGAAGTTGACCTCGAGGGAAATGTAGCCCTTCTGAGCACGCGAAGAACTCGTCCTCGGCGTTGCGGCCGAGGGAGGCCTGCCCTGGCAATTGGGTCTCGCCAGCGGCCGGCGCCATGATGGTTCCCTGGACGCCGACCAGGGAACCGGGTCAAAGAAGTGTGGGCTTGACCGTGCAGGTCATACCGCCGACCACGACGGCCGCCGTCGAAAGAGCCACCGAGACCCCCGACACCGGGCCGGTGTGGGCCGCCCTGGTCTAGCTGGTGCTGCCGGTGGCGTCCGTGGAGATGCGAGCACCCCGGCCGCGGTCACGTCGGGTACGGTTTCCGGCTCCACCTGAAGGGCGCCAAAAGTCGATCTGCCTCAGCTGCAGCGAGCGATCGACGGTGGCTCGCAGAGACTGACTTGCCAGCCGGGCCCGACGTCACCTCGGCCTACGGGCACCCGCCAAAGAATGGAAATGTCGGCCATCGACGCCCCTTGCTGGGTTGGCCGCTCGTAGCGTGGGCACGAGGTGCTCTTGTCAGTCGCTGCGGTGCTAGGGGTTGTGCTGCGACCGGTCGGTACTCGTGGATGAGCCCGCCGAGCACCTCGTGGCGGTGGACCGCGAGCTGGCCGGTCGCTTCAGGGCGCCTCGGCCAGCCGGTACGCCGAGGTCGATGCCGCGATGAGGGTGCTGCTCGTTGTAGTGGTGGACGTACTCTTGCAGGACCGCTCCGAGGTGGCGCCGCCCGAGCACCAAGGTCCAGTCGAGGCACTCAGTGCGAACGGTGCGCACGAACCTTTCGGCGAGCACGTTCGCGCGAGGAGGCGGACGGGTGCCTTGATGACCTCGGCACCTTCCGACCTGAAGACCTCGTCGAAACTGACCGTGAACTTCGTGTCCCGGTCCCGGATTAGGAACTTCACTGGGCGACCTGCCTCGGCCAGGTCACCAGCCAGGTCCCGGGCGACCTGGGTGACGAAGGCATTGTTTGGGTGCTCCGTGACACCGAGGAGGTGGGCCTCTCTACTGGCGTGCTCGATGGCGAACAAGACATAGAGCCGTTTGAAAAGCACGGTGTCGACTGTGAAGAAGTCTGTCGCCAGGATACCTTTCGCCTGGGATCGCAGGAACTCGGCCCAGGTCAGGCCTCGGCGCGGTGCCGGCCCCAAGCCATGGTGGCGGAGGACGCGTCGGACCGACGTCGCCCCGACCCGGATGCGGAGCTTTCGCAGTTCGCCCTGGATGCGTACGCAGCCCCACGTACGGTTCTCCCGACCCATGCGCACGATCAGCTCGACCAGCTGCGAGCTCATGGGCGGGCGTCCCGGCCCGCGCCGTCGCCTCCATGCCCGCCACTTCCGCCGTCCGGCTTCTCGGTGCCAACGGAGCACCGTCGCTGGTGTGACCAGGAAAGCTTGCCAGCGGTGGCGAGGAAGGTTCCGGCTGAGGGCAGCCAGGAGCGTGCGGTCGGCGGGCCGGTACTGAACGCGACGGTGAAGTTGGCGCTCCAGCACCCGGACCTGTTGACGGAGGACGACGAGCTCGATATCCTTGTCCGCCTCGCAGCGCCGGGACGAGACTACGAGCGACAGGACCCGGCATAGCCCGAGATACAGAAGGGAGAAGGCCACCGCCAATGATGACCGGTAGCCGCCCAAACTGCCAGCTCAGGGCCTGATCCCGGTTTTGGCGCCCTTCAGCTCCTGGGCCGTGGGATGGTTGCTCTGCACAGGGGCGCGGGAGGTACGCATCCGCTTCGCGGGGCGGGGAATCGCGCTGGTTGGACCGGCGGCAGGGCCGGGGTTCCGCGTGTCGGTGGACGGCCGGAATTTCGTCGAGAACGAGCGGACCGGAACGTTTCGAGGGTTGTCGGTGCGGTTCCAGACGTCCCTCAAGCCAGGACTCCACACTCTCGTCCTGCAAGCTCTCGGCCGCGGAGCAACCCTGGACGCTGCACTGACGCCATTGACGGCGAAAGCCATTGTACGGGCATCCAGTGGGAGTTCCTGAGGCTTCGTAACAGACACGCCCTCGGCGGTCTGCCTCGCCTGCGGGAGACCATCAGCGGTGCAGCTCAGGGGGCGTGCCACACGTCAGAGTGTCGGCGCCGGGCGAGACAGCGTCGGCACCGGGTAACCCGTGGCACTGAATGTGAAGCTAACGGGGGTGCCCACAGTCCCACTGGCACCGGCTCCACATGTGATGGCCGATGCCGGGTCCGCAGCGGGTTAGCCGTACACACCTGCGATATCCCGGCCGGCATCGCTGCGCTGGTTGCGTTCGTCTGCCGATTCTGCGCATTCGGATGCAACTCGGCCAGGCAATCAGAATTCAATGCCGCCTTTCAGGCTGTACGCGTTCGGCGTAAGCGACGATCAGGGAAAGAGCTAAGGGATTGCGTCTGTCTTCGGCCGTCCTGGTCACCTTCAGAACCAGGTTACAAGGATTATTAGTCGGCACTCCCGGGAGAAGACTTACGATTCCGTGCGCGTTGCTGCGAATCCGGCCATTATCGATGAAGGTGTTCCAGGATGTGCCGTCACAGAGGTGGTCGGGTCAGGCGGGGCAGGGAACCCAAGAGGATCGCCACCACTCTCAAATCCCCCAGATCTCCCTTATACACTGGAAAAAATTTCGGGCATGAAATCTCCCTTTGTAGTATAGAGCCAATCTCCTCATTTCCCTAGATTAGGGTCAACTCCACCTGTTTCTCCACGTTTTTTCTCGGGGTCCTCGAGTCTCAGGCCCTTCGTTCCCTCTGGGCCCTCGTCCCCTGGTTCCGGGTCCTCCTTAAGGCCTTCCCTCTCTCTTCCACGAGCTTGATAGTCCGGGAGAGAAGGGGAATGGGCCCCGGATGGGACAAAGACGGGGGTCAGGGAGAGAGAGGACAGGAGGGGTGCCGCCGGAGGGGGCCGGAGGGAGGCCTGGGACTGGCCAGCGAGGGAGAGGACGGGGAGCGAGAGGCCGCGGCCACTGGAGAAAGGCCAGGGGCCACCGGAGAAAGGCCGGAACACCGAAGGGCGAGGGCGAGGGTCCGCCCCGAAGGCGGGACCCGAGACCCGAGTCGCAGGAGAGATATGGAGAGACAATGTTGGCGAGTCCGTGAGGGGCTCTTAGGGTGGGCAAACCTTAGCTAAGTGCTCTATCCCGGCGGACGTACCACGTCACCAACAAATATCTTGAGGTTGTCATTGTTCACAGCAATTCGGTCTATGCCTCACTAAGAACACCACTGTCGCCTCGTTCGAGGCAGAGAGGTGGGCTCCTGGAACCAAGGTTGAGCCATGGCCTCGGCGTTGGCGAAACAGGGCGAGCCAGCGGTGCTCGGTGGGGAACCACGCATCTTGCGCACTCGGCCGATGTGTTGCATCGCATACGTGGGGGGAAGCGGCCCTCGCTGGAAATGAGCGACGCTGCAACAGTCAGGATCAAGCCTTTGAGAAAGCCGGGCCGGAACGAGCGGCACAGAATTCCTTTTCGGACAGAGGGCTACTCAACTTACCGAGAAAGTACCCTGAACCACCACCCCCGGGCTGTCCAATGTGACATGCGCTGTGCCTGAGACGGACTTAGGAATCTCCCATGTGAATACGGCTCGACGACTTGTTCCAGCGACGATCGGCCCTAAGACCTGCTGCTTGCCATTGGAGTAATCAATAACGAGGACAACCGAACTCCCGGACTTTATTGCCACGGTGGCGGTCTGATGTCCTCCGGCGGCCACGGACGGCGAGGAAAAGGCAAGCACCTTTCCGGGCGGAACCGGAGTTGGCGACACTGGGGCAGAGCCCGGTACAAGAGTACCGCTCCAGCTATAGGACTCAGTTGAGCTCGAGTTCTTCACCCACACACTGACCTGATCGCCATTCGCAAGGGCGCCTTGGCTGTATTCTCCGGGCGGTAGGCCCACCACGATCCTCGTATCGGTCCAAGATGTGTACTGAAGGGCGTTAGCATTGCCACAGTACCCCCGAGCACCCACCTCGTGACGTATCCGAAAAACTGAAGTTCGAGGGCTGACCGACGTACGGCAGGCCAGCCGCGGCCGAACCGAACCCGTCGCCTGAAACCACCATACGCATGTCGGGTCCAATATTTGCGAAGTTCACCGACGTAATTACGGGGTTCGGCTCCGCTGGGGTGGGTTGCGGTCCCGGCGAAGCTCTAAGGGTGCCCTTCCAAACGGCCGCCTGACCACCGAGGCGATTTGAGACGGAAACGCTGACCTGGTCGCCAACCTGGGAGATATCCCTGGCTGTACGTCCCAGAGGCAAGCCCGTCGACCACGATCTGACTGTTTGTCCAAGATGTGTACTGCAAGCCGTTAGCATTGCCACAGTACCCCCAACAGCCACCTCGTGACGTATCCGAAAAACTGAAGTTCGAGGGCTGACCGACGTACGGCAGGCCGATCGCAGGAGTCCCGAAGCCCTTGCCGTCAACCTGGATCGCAGATTTGGCCCAATGTTGCTAAAGCGGACGGCTGTGATAGTCGGGGCTCCGACGGTAGAGGCACTGACTGGGTTTCCAGATGCAATTATTCCTGATAATGGAGTCACGAGTACGATCGCAATTGCTACGCGTCTAACCAGCACTCCGAGCCTCCTTTTTTAGGTAACTGCAGGCTTGCCGATCAGGGCTTGATGCCGAAGCTCCCCTTGTTTCGGTAAGCGTGTCCCGGCCACGACGATCAGTGTCGTACTGCTCCAGAAAGCGATGTTGTGACGATATTAGGCCGGGATAAGGACGCCGTCAAGGGCTCTCACCGGAAAGATGACCACGCCTGGGCGTCCGAAGTGGTCAAACATGTAGCTCATTCCGGGCTAGCGAGAAGCAGTGTTACGTGGCCGAGCTTAGGTTGACAACTGAGCGAGTTATCGCATTGCGATGTAACGTGTCGCCCGCCAGCTACGTGGGGCCCCTCTGACGTAGTTCAGCCAGGAACATAGGACCACCCCTCCGCCAGTCACTAGTCCACCATGTTTGTTGTGAGATGTGTCAGCCTTACGGGGTCTCGGTGAGGGCGGGGGTGATGGCCAACGCCAGTTGCCTTATAGGGCCGCCATAACACAGCCGCCCCCCGCTCTCCCGGGCGCCAGGACCAGCAACGGAGGGAAGCGCCGTAGAGCGCCAATTAGTGACTGCCTGAGATGGCCCCGGTCACCGTGGCAACGTCAGTCTGGAATGGACAAGGAGCGAATGTGACAGTTGAGGAGATCGCCCCGATCGCCTACGTCGGCATCGACTGGGCCAGCCAGGAGCACGCCGTGTGCGTGCTGGGCACTGATGGGCGCAATGCGAAAGCGTTCCCAGTAGCCCACAGCCGGGACGGCCTGGCGGGTCTGGTCAAGAAGCTGTCCCAGCTCGGCGCCGCAAGCCGCGTGCCCGTCGCGGTCGAGCGGCCCGACGGCCGGCTGGTGGATGCCTTGCTCGAAGCGGGCCACCCGGTTGTCCCCGTGTCGCCTAATGCGATCAAGGCGTGGCGAGAGTCAGAGGTGGTCTCGGGGGCCAAAGACGACCCTGGCGACGCAGAAGTTATCGCCGAGTACCTGCGGCTCAGGTCGCACAAGCTGACGGCCTGGCCCCCTTCAGCGAAGAAACCGGTGCCCTGCGGGCCGTGGTCAGGAGCCGCGACGACCTCGTCAGCCAACGCGTCACCGCCCACAACCAACTGGAAGCCTGCCTGGACGCCTTCTGGCCGGGGGCCAAGGCGGTTTTTGCAGATGTTTGCAGTGATATCGCCCTTGCCTTCTTGGAGCGTTACCCGACACCGGGGTCATGCCGTGCCCTGGGTGAGAAACGGATGGCGGCTTTCTTGGCCAAACATTCCTATTCAGGTCACAGGACTGCCGGCGAGCTGCTTGCACGGCTACGGGGAGCACCCGAGGGACTAGGTGGCGGGCCCGAGTCAGAAGCCCGCAGGGAGGCGGTATTGGCTTACGTCCGGGTCATCCGAGCTCTCAATAGCTCGGTCAAGGCCCTCGACCGGTCCGTCGCAGTGCACCTCGGCCGGCACCCGGACGGTGAGATCTTCTCCAGCTTGCCCCGTTCGGGCCGCATCAACGCCGCCCAGAGCGCCCCCACCGAGGTCTCCAGTTGCGCCTACCCGCCCCTACATCTGCAGCGGCGGTCGACGGGCCGACCGTGGTCCGCGCAATGACGTGCTTGGCGGGTTGCTCCATGAGTACCACCGAGTCGCCGCCTGACCGAGGCGACACAAAATGAAGTGACGGGCTGGCTTCTTTGTAGACGCCGTGGGGGTGCCAGGCCCTGTCCTGCTCTCAGTCTCGGTGCGAGCCGACCTCCGCCCTCGGCGCGGGCCGGAGTCTGCATCCATTTCGTCCAAAAGGTCCCATCGCTTCTCAAGCGAAAAGGTCATTCTGCACTTACGGTCACCGTGGCGGACCTCGATGGGCTCGCAGCCACCCTGGGAGGCAACCGTTCCCGCCTGCCTGATGTGACGGGCGGGCGGAGGAGCTAGGTTTGGGCGGGCCCCCGTGCGGTTGCACAGCTGTGCGACATCATTGCGCGGAGGAGCACTGGACGTCTGCAGGGAGGTAGGACATGAGGGCTCGTCGCATTGGGGACATCACCGTGCCGCCGTTAGCGTTGGGCGGGACCGGATGGACATTTACAGACGAGGACGTGGACGAGAGCGTAGCGGTCGAGGCGATCCACGTCGCGCTCGATGAGGGCATCCGGACTATCGACACAGCGCGCGCCTACACCAGAGATGGTCATCCCGGGCATAGCGAGGCGTTAATCGGGCGAGCATTGGCCTCGCACCCCGCCGGGCGCGAGGTACTGGTCGCTACAAAAGGCGGCCACTACCGTGACGGGGACGAGTTCCCAATAGATGCCAGTCCCGGTAGGGTACGCCGCGATTGTGAGACCAGCCTGCAGTTGTTGGGTGTGGACCGGTTGGACCTGTTCCAGCTCCATTGGCCTGATGAGAACGTCCCTATAGGCACGACGATGGAGACGTTCGCTGCGCTGCAGGACGAGGGCCTCATCCGCTATGTCGGATTGTCCAACGTGTCGATCGCACAACTCCAAGAAGCGAGCATCGTGGTGCCCATCGTGAGCGTGCAAAACAACTTTTCGCCGACCAACCAGTGCGATAGAGCGATGCTCGAGCACTGTACCGAGCAGTCGGTTGCCTATTTGTCCTACTCACCGCTCGGGGGGTCTTCGAGAGTTGGCAGCTTGGCGGGGAGCTTTCCCGGTGCAGCCAGAGTGGCGGCGCGACTTGACATTTCTGTGCAACAGCTCGCGCTGGCGTGGCTATTGGAACTCTCCCCGGTCATGATGCCGATATGCGGTGCTCGACGACCAGAGACGATCCGGGATTCCGCCAAGGCCATGCACATAGTGCTAGGGCCGGCGGAGCTCGAAGAGCTGGATTTCTGAAGTACCGGCAGGGAGATCAGTCGCCGGTTGGCGAAGGTCAGGCCGGCTCCCGTCGATGTGGCGCCCGCGAAGCGGAAGGTGAGTTGTCCGATATCGCGAGCATCGTCTGGGAAGCTGACAAACGAGCTGGGCAGATTCCGCCTGCGGACGAAGTGGACCGGTACCCAGCCGTGGAATGTAAGGCTAGAGAAGCCAGCACGCCCCTCGAAGGATTGACTGACTTAGACAGTTGGTTGGGTCAGCGATTCGTGCGGTTCGCCGGCAGTCATGCCGACGCCGGCCTTGAACGCCTCTTTTGCCCCCTTCACTGCGGAGCCCCTGGCCGCTAAGGGCTGTCAGCCTTCGCACTTGGGGCGCCGCCTCAAGAGTCCGGGCGTAGGAGAGTCTGCCTGCCTTCTCTCAGAGCTGGGCTGGGCTCCTCATCCCCCCCTCCTGCGCCTTGTCTCTATCTCCGGCCCCTTCCCACCTCCCTCTCTTTCTCCCCAGCTTGACGGTCCCGCAAAACCGCAACACCACTCCGTCGGGGGTGATCTCGTTCGGCTTGTCATCGCCAGAGGTTGGTGCGGCAGTTCAAAAGGGGGCACAGGAAAAGCGCTGCATAGCGTAATTCTTGTTACGAGAGGGAGGCCCCCTGATCGGATGGCTCGATGATCGCGAGGCCGGTGGCGCTTTGCGGTTTGGCTTCCGTCTGCGTGCCCAAAGCGTGCCCAAACGAAGTGGCACGACCCGTCTTTTGGTGGCTCGTCGTGGCACGAACGGGCAGGTCAGAGGGTATACCAATCGCCTGACCAGCCCTTTGGCCAGCACTGATAATGCTGAGGCCGATGGTTCGATTCCATCTAGCCCCACGAAAAAGTCCTACTCAGAGATCACTTTTCGGTCGACAAGGCTGGTTTTGACCTCAGCATGACGATGTTCATGGTTGGGTAGTGCGAGTGCGATGACGTGGCCAAGGTCCAGCTTACCGGGCCATTTTTTGTCTGTGGGGCGTAAGAGGCTGAGCGCAGCACCTTTCAACGACCGTCTCGATCGGCGGTAGGAGGCGGACACCGAAAGTCCTGTTAAGAGGCAGATTTAGGATCGTTTGCTGCCCATCGTTCGGGATGCACCACATTTGCACCATAAGCCCCGGTGAGCGAGTTCAGCTCGTCGGAGTTGAGGCTCCGTGCCGATCTCGAACACCTCCAGGGATGTTTTGCGAGGTGTCTCGACAGTGCTGGATGGCCGGGCACAGCCTTGGCGTGCATGATCGCGGCGATCTTGCTTGTAGACGGCCGAGCGACGACGGCTCCTTTAAAACAGACGTTCTTGCTCGAGCGCTGCACCGTTCGCGACGGTGCAGCGCCTTCAGGTCGTTGACGGCCCGTACCGTAACCTCGGGCGCTTACTGGCGGACTTGGCAACTTGGGATTCAAGGGCCGTGGCGACGGTGCGGACGTCGCGTTGAGGCCAGTCGGCAGCGCAGCGGCGCAGCAGAGTCTGCGCCGGTTCGGGGAGCGAGGCGATCGCGTCAAGGAGCCCACGCATTACTGCCGCGGCATTACGAGCGTCGAGTTCCTCGGTTCTTCTCAGGACTGAGGGCCAGATGGCCGGATCCCGTGCGAGAAGGTGTGGACGCGGCCCAACGCCGGAGCGGCGGGCGTATCTCACGGGCAATCACGATCGGCTTATCGTTTGAAGCCGCCGATCCCGTATCGGCAGGCATAGATCCCTTGTCGGTCTTGTCCTCCAGGACGATATCGATCGTGTCGTCGAACAAACCCTCGGCCACCTGCCAGTACAAACAGCGCTCTGCGGCCAGGAACGACTGAGCGAGGAGGTCGAGGTCTTCATCGCCGATCAGGCCAGAGGTGGCGATGGTGTCCATGATTCGCCCCGTTGCGTTTCGCCACCGCCCATCAGTCACGAGCAAGAACGCTGTGGTTGCTGCGCCATGTTTCTCGGTCTCGTGGTAGTGGCGGAACAAGCATCCCGGCTCGAACGCGTCGGACCGGTTTCGCTCCACCGGAGGGAATAGCACCAGCCGTTGGTGGAATTCCTCAACGCTCGGTGCGTCGCTGAGTGCGAACATTTCCTCCAACGGTGTCCACTCGTCAATCCTCATTGGCCCAGTCTGTTCGCTCCGGCGCCTCACCAGGTGGATCCAAAGTACTCACCGCGCTGCCGCGACAAACTCCAGCGCTGGGTATGGGACGGCGGGGGTGAGGTGTCGCGGCGTGAACGGTGCGGCCGGTCGGCAGGATCCTGGCTCAGCGCGACCAGAGGTGGGCCAGCGCTGTTGCTCGTGGGAGCAGCCATTGGGCGGAGGGGCCGGCTGTCCACATTTCTGTTGAGACGTGGATCAGATCGAGACCGAGCAGGACGAGCTCGAGACGGTAGAGCTCGTTGAGAGCCCGGGCCTCGTCGAGAGGCTGTCCCTGGCTGGTGACCCATCGGTTACCGAGCAAGGGCAGCAGGCGGCCCGCGAGGTCTCTCGGTGTGGCGGGCCTCTCGGTGCAGAGGAGCGCGAGGGCGTCGCCGGTGAGCATCGACGTGAAACCGTGTACGGGGCCAAACCAGGATCGCAGGCGCCGGATCACCTCGGTGTCATTGCTAGCTGAGCGGGTGGTGGCGAGGACGCCCTTTCGCAAGCGGAGAAGGCCCACCTGGCGGAGCAGGTCGTGTAGGGCTGCTAGCGGCAGAAGGTCCTCCTCGATCGAGGCGGGCCGGTCGAGCGGATACCAGCTCGGATAGCGCTTCTGCACCTCGCGCACCATCGCACGAGGCAAGCGGCCGCCCGGTGTCAGCTTCACCCCGTCGGCCGCCAAGCCGAGTATGAGGCGAACCGGCGCCGGAACCGCACCCGAGGTCTTCTGGGTGAGCTGGTCGGCCGTTGCCAGGTCGAAGCGGCCGCTCCACGCTCCCGCCCAACCCCGCAGGTGGTCGTGTTCTGGGTCTCCGGGATTGGCCAGGACCCCGAGGAAGTCGGCATAGCCATGGGGGCCGCCGACGTCCTCTGGAGGGCAGGCACCGTCCCCGGCTACAACCCCGGGCCGATCGCCTCCTGCGCCGATCACCTCCACCTCGTGCTCCCAACTGTCGCCGAAGTCGTACAAATAGGTGAATCGGGCGGGTAGCGCTCGAAGCGGTACGCCGGTCTCGTCCCGCTCATCGTCAAAAGCGTCGGTGTCAGGCATTCCCCACCGGACGTCACCCGCGACGAACTGGTGGAGGTGAGAGTCAGTCCAGCCGATAGCAACCTGCAGGAGATCATGCACTTCAGGCAGGAGGGCGCCCGTCGGTACGTCGAGCACCCGCAGCACCAGTGGTTCTACCTCGTTCATCGTCACCCGGAGACGAGTGGTTCTCACGGTCAAGACGCTATGGGCTGCGGGGTAACTGATCGAGCCATGATCCCTCTCGGTCCTGGGTGTCGAACACGAAGGTTGGGACCATCCTCCCTCCTAGTCGCTTGTACCGAGGGCGGTGGCGATGTCTCCTAGGCGCCGCCACAGGCCCTTGGTCGAGATCGTGGAAGTCGAAATGCCGGTAAAACTGCGCGGCTGCTCGTCGACGGCGTCGACTACCACGGCGCGAGCGCCGAACTCTGCCCGCCGCCGGTACGCAACGACGGAGGGCATCGACGAGAAGGTGGCCGCCGAGACGCTGGCCCCGTTCGTGGCGGTCGATTGCGAGGCGAGCCAGGAGCACGACGGGCACCGGGTCGGGCATTCCTCGCCGAAGTCGCGACGGTGCCCCGGTATGGGCGACGGCGCTCATGGCCAGCGCGTAATAGCCCACGACCACGTCGTCGCGGCACAGCACGTAGGTGGCCGCCGTACCTGCTGAGGCCGCGATGTCCGCGGCGTGTACGCAGCCAGCGGTCGAGCTCGTCGACTTCGGAGTCGAACCGTTCGAGGCGATGCGCGACGGAAAGGAGCTCGACCGGCCGGAGCTCCGCCGTGGTCACCGAGCAGGGATCGGCCGGCTTCTTGTGCATAACGGCTCAGAGTGGGCATCGGTTCGTCTCGGCCTTCGAGGGCAGCGACGAAACCTTCGAACGCCGCGGCGCTGATGGCGATTCGCCCAGCCTGCTCAAGGATCTGGTTGGCCCGTTCGGTCGCTGCCACAAGCATGAAGCCGGTCAGGGTCTCTCCGTTTGCCTCAGCTGCGGCGCGCAGCCGGGCCTCTTGGTCTGGACCAACCCGCAGGTTGATCCGTCCACGACTCGCCCGATCAGCGAACTCATGCCCACAGTGTACTCACTCAGTACGTACGTTCCGGCACAAATTCTAAGATCTGGACGAACGTACCTCCGCTCGTTCCAGACGGCTCACCCATGACCGTCGGGCTGATCTGGACGTGTGGCTGCACCACATTTGCACCACAAGAGGAGGAGAAGATGGGGCTCCAGGGGTCAGCAAAGGTCAAGTGAAAATTCGTCTGAGCTAGGATATTCGTGTATCAGCCGTGGTCATGAGAAGGGCTCGTGCTGAACTGATAATGCTGAGGCCGATGGTTCGATTCCATCTAGCCCCACAAAAGGCCTGATCACAGGGCTATTTGACGGCCGACCTCGGCGATTGCCAGCACGTGAAATGCTGAGGTCGGTGGTTCGATTCCACCTAGCCCCACCGTAAAAGACGCTGGTCAGAGCCGGTGAGCGGTGCGAGCGGAATTCCTGAGGTCGCTGAATCATCCCGCGTCCATCCCGCGGCCCGATGTTTCGACATCGCAGTGTGCAGTCCCGGTAGATACTTGACACTGTGGCTCCGGTACCTGCCTGACACTTTCAGGACGCGGGCCCGGTACCTGGGCGACACTGTCCCGGTACCTGCACGACACTCTCCTCGGTCGCCTAAGGTCCACCAGCGCGCCCTAGCCACCTCCTTTGCTGTGGTCAGTCACTGTCCACAGGACCAAAGGAGGCCGGTCGTGCTAGTGGAGCTGAGGCTGGTGGAACAGCGCTACCAAGCGGTGCTCGAAGTGCTCGAGGGCGCTGCAGGTGACCGACGTGGCCCGCCGCTATGGGGTGGCCCGCCAGACGGTGCACGACTGGCTACGCCGTTATGGCGACCACGGCCTGGCCGGGCTGGCCGACCGCTCCTGCCGCCCGGCTCGCTGCCCCCACCAGATGAGCCCCGAGGTGGAGGCCCAGGTGGTGGCGCTGAGGATGGCCCACCCGGGCTGGGGGCCGGCCACCATAGGCTACGAGCTGGCCCGGACGGGTACGGCCCCGGTGCCGGGCCGCAGTTCCATATACCGGGCCCTGGTGCGCCATGGCCTCGTAGAAGGCAAAAAACGTAAGCGCCGCCGGGCCGATTACCGCCGCTTCGAGCGCTCGTGGGCCATGGGACTGTGGCAGATGGACGTGGTCGGCGGCTTCCACCTCTCTGACCGCACGGAGCTGAAAGCGGTCACCGGCCTGGACGACCACAGCCGGTTTTGCGTCTCCGCCCGTCTGGTCCTGCGGGCCACGTCCCGCCCGACCTGCCAGGCATTGAAAGAGGCTATGGCCAAGTACGGCGTACCCGACGCCGTCATGACCGACAACGCCAAGGTCTTCACGGCCCGCTTTGGCCCCGGCCCCGGCCCGGGTGCGATTTGACCGCATCTGCGCCGCCAACGGCGTCCGCCACATCTTGACCGCCCCTTATTCGCCCACCACCATCGGGAAAGTGGAGCGCTTCCACAAGACACTGCGGGCCGAGTTCTTCGGCCCCAACGACTACCGCTTCGCCACCATCGAGGAAGCGCAGGTCGCCCTGGACGAATGGGTCGGTTACTACAACACCGAACGGCCGCACCAGGTCATCGGGATGGTGTCGCCCATAGAGCGCTTCAAGCTGGCGGCCAGGCGAGGGAGCCGGCGAGCCAACTAGACGCTGAGGAGCTCCGCACCCGGCGGACCTGTCAGCGCCTCGGCCCCCTGGGTGCACCGCTGGGTCGACCAGCGGGGCAAGGTCTCCTTAGCCAAACAAGCCTACCACGTCGGGCCCGGCCTTTGCCGGCGAGCCAGTGGAGGTCATCTGCCGGGCGGCCTGGTGGACATCTTCTACGCCGGCGCGCTGGTGGCCACCCACGCCGAGCGCCGGCCGCGCCAAACAGCGGCTCCACCCACGTGCCCGCTCTCACCCGGGCCCGCCGTCCCGCCGCCGGCCCGAGCGTCACCCGCATAGCTGACGGCGGCGGCTCGGTCAGCTTCGCCGGCACCATTTACCGGGCTGGCCGCGCCTATGCCCGCAGACCAGTCCCACGTGGCCCTGGTCGCCGGCTCGGTACAGCTGTCTGTCGACGACAAGGTCGTCAGGGTCCACGCCGCTCGCCACGACCCGGCCAAGGAGCACGGCGCCTTCGCCATGCCCAAGGGCAAGCCCCGAAAGCTCAAACCCTCGCTAGCGGGTTAGGAGTGTCGTACAGGTACCGGAACTCGAGTGTCGTGCGGGTACCGGGACTTGACAAACCTTTCGACAGGTGTGCAGTCCCGGTCGGTACTTGACACTGTGGCTCCGGCACCTATCTGACACTGTCAGGACGGGGGTCCGGGACCGACGAGTCCGGTCGCCCGTCGCTGTACAGCCACCCCAGTTGGCGAGCGGCCATGCTCGGACGCGACTTGGGTGCATAACCGAGCCGGCGTCGTAACAGGGCCTCAAGGTCGGTGACAACATCGGGTGGCGCGGGCCACTCAAGTGACTCGTAGCCGGCCGGGATTTCGGGGCGCCTCGCTCTTTCGGGCAGGTAACCGAACAGGTCGAGTGCGCGGTAACGGGGAAGGTTGACGACCTCGGGATGGTTGGAGCCGTCGGTCGTCTCTGCAAGAAATGCCGGGGTCGTGCACAGGTTCCAAAATGCCGTGTACGTGTCCAGGTTGCGCGGGTCGCCACAGACGTGGTTGTACTGGACGTCGGGTCCCTTGTTCCGCTGCGCTCCCCACAAAAACCTCAGCGCAGGGCCAGTGTTGTCATCGAACATTACCTGACGGCCGTCACTGAGTGCGCCCTGCCGTGGCGACGACCAAGCGAGCGGCGGCCAAGCGTGCTGCGAGGCGCGCCCGGTATACGGGCACCAAATGCAGGCTTTCGTGAGCGCCGCCCTGCCGCTGGCCATTGAGCACCGTTCTGATGCGCGCCCGTTGAGGTCGACTGCCTACTACGCCGTTTGAGGTCGCACATAGGCGCATAAAAGAGGGGCAACAGGTCGAGTTGCTGGCGCCTGTGCATCGCTCCCGGGCGGATGAACCTCCCACCGAGCTTTGTGGACATCCTCCATCATATGTGATCTGGCTCCGTCGGCTGGCAGCGATACGCGGGTTAGATCCGAGATCGAGCCGAGGTGGCCAACTTCGTCCTTGCTCAACCTCGTCAACGGGACCATTATTAAGGCGTCGCTCAGCGAGCGGCGCGAGACGTGAGGAGGTTGGCGAGATCCTATTTGACATCCACGCAAAGGACAGGGTCACGCCTACGTTTGCCGCCTACGGGCTCGACTACCAGCAGCGACCCGAGGTCACCAGCGCAAATAATCGGGCCGAAGATACGTGATGGCAGCCTCGCGCGCCGAGGGGCGTAACGCGGGTGAGATCACCGACAACGCCCGTGGCTCGGCCCTCAGCCCGATCCGTTACCTTCTGCGCAGCGCTCACGTCTGGGCGAACAGGCCTGCAGTACTCGATGGTGAGTTCCGGCTCACCTACGCCGACTTGCTAGAGCGCTGCGAAGAGATGGCGGCCGAGTTGATAGCCTTCGGCGTCGTCGTGGGCGATCGGGTTGCCGTACTGCTCCCAAACGTCGCCACAATGCTCGAGGCACATTTTGCCGTGCCAGGTATCGGCGCCGTATTGGTCCCGATCAACATCCGTCTCTCGGATAGCGAATGCGCGTACATTCTGCGCCATTCGGGAGCGAAGGTGCTGCTTGCCCATCCGGCGACGGAGAAACTGGCTCGCCGCGCCTGCGATCTTGTCGGAAATGGTCTGCTGGTTGCCGTCAAGAACCATCGCGGCGTAAGTCGAGGCTCCCCAACGCATGGTGAGCGAGTTGCCCTTGAAATCCCTTCGGACGAACGAGCGCTGCTGTCGATCAATTATACAAGCGGCACCACTGGAGGGCCAAAGGGCGTCATGTATACCCACCGCGGCGCTTACTTGCATGCTCTCGGCGTGATCGCCGAGGCGGAGCTCGGACCGCGCAGCGGATATCTCTGGACGCTGCCGATGTTCCACTGCAATGGGTGGGCCTACACATGGGCAGTCACTGCGATGGGTGGGCAGCACCTTTGCCTCGAAGCCTTCGACCCTGCTGAGGTGTGGCGATTGATCGAACACGAGCACGTCACACATCTATGCGGTGCACCGACCGTGGTCGCGTTACTCGCTCGGTACGAGTTGGCAAGTCGCCTTGACCGCCCGGTCCGCGTCTTCATAGGCGGCGCCCCTCCAGCCCCAGCGCTGCTGGAGCGATGCGAGTCGCTCGGTATGCAGGTAACACACCTCTACGGGCTCACTGAGACTTATGGACCAATCTGCGTCTGTGCCTGGCAGCCGGCCTGGGACGTGTTGGCCACTCCCGAACGGGTTCGCCTCGCTGCCCGACAAGGCGTCGGAACGGTTGTAAGTGAGCCGCTACGGGTCGTAGACATACAAATGCAGGATGTTCCCGCTGATGGCGAGACGCTGGGCGAGGTCGTGATGCGGGGCGACAACGTGACAATCGGCTATCTGGGGGACCCCGGGGCGACAGAGGACGCTTTTCGGGGCGGCTGGTTCCACTCCGGCGATCTCGCAGTCATGCACCCAGACGGATATATCGAACTGCGAGACCGCGCGAAGGACATGATCGTCTCCGGTGGCGAAAATATCTCGACAATCGAGGTCGAGCAGGTTCTGCTCCGCCATGGCGACGTCGTTGAGGCGGCAGTCGTCGCCCATCACGACGAGCTTTGGGGCGAAGTACCCAAAGCTTTTATCGTGTGCCGTCCGGGAACGAAACCTACCATCGAGGAACTGCAGGACTGGGTCCGCTCCAGCGTGGCCCGATTCAAGGTCCCCCGTGTCGTCGTGTTCATCGACGAGCTCCCAAAGACGGCGACGGGCAAGATCCAAAAGTACCTCCTGCGTTAAGCTGGAAGGCGTAGTCAACGCCCGTCGCGGCGGCGCGACGATATAGATCCCAGCCCCAGCCATCGCAGCCTCTACGGGAGGTCTGGACCCTCAAGTTTTCCCGGCGCCGTAGAAGGAGGTGATCAACAATGAGTCGCGGCGGATATGAGCGGCCCACCAACAACAGTGCGTATGAGCCTTGGTCGTTCCCCTGGAACCTCAGAGATCGCGGCCCGCGCAGCGCAGCTGCATTTCGAGTTTGGCAGAACCCATAAAGAGGCGGCCGATACTCTGCCATGTCTCGGACGAAGGGCATCCGATTGCTCAAGCCGACGGATTGACAATGAACTCAATGCGCGAGTGATTGGCCTTAGCGTCGGGAATCTCAAAACGGTCCCGATTCGCGTTGTCGTTGGTGCAGGGACAACGAAGCGCGATACCGTGCGGGCCGTTTGCACGTATAGGTTCGCGACGGCTCTTGTTAAAGATGTCGAGATTGCCCGAGAATTACTTATTAGACAGTGACGTGGTTCTCGGCCGCCACAAGTTCGCTTCTAGAAGTGTTCTTCACGCTATGGCCGCTTATGCGACGGCGGCCAGGGCGTTCGTCCTGCAACCCATACTCGGCTAGTCGAAGTGGTCATTGGTGTCCTGACTGATCCCAGAGGGCCGTGTCATCCATGACATCGTGAAGTGATGCAGGGACAGGGTATAATCAGAAGTACATGTCGCGCACAATTGTTCAGACACCAACAACGCGACTTGTGCTGACGCTGGCTCTCGGTAGGTGCCGGCGCCGTCTCTCGCCGGCAGATGGCCGTGCGAGGCTTGTTTGCGCGAATTGTTCGCGCCACTCCAGGAGGCGCAAAGATGACTGTGGCACTCGTTACCGCTCCGTTGACTCCGAACGTGTTGGCTGCTTTGGAGGTCGAATTTGGCTGGCAGGTGCTGAAGTCACGGGGTCCAGCGCTTCTGAAGGGCGACGGCTTCGAACCTGCCGCCGTAGGCGCGCTCCTGGTCGAATCTGAGCCGGTTGACCGTCAGGTTCTCGAGCGGTTCCCGGAATTGAGCGTGGTCGGTTGCGTGCGTGGCAACCCGGTCAACGTCGACATCGAGATGGCCACTAAGCTCGGCATCGTTGTCATCGGCTCGCCAGCACGGAATGCGGAATCGGTTGCCGACCTTGTTCTCGGCCTGATGCTGAGCGTGCTGCGCCACATCGCTCAGTCACACCACCTCGTGGTTTCTCGTGAGCTTACGGAAGATCGTGAAGGGGTCCAGCACCGCAAAGACGTTGTTTGGCGGCCAAGCGACCCCGCTGCCCCGGTGCCTTACACTGTCTACAAGGGCGCCGGAACTCGCTACCTTGACGCTCGGTGTGCTCGGGTTCGGGGCAATCGGCGGCCGCGTCGGTCTAAGGGGCGTGGCGCTCGGGATGCGCGTGGTTGCGTACGATCCTTTCGTTCCCCAAGCCGACATTGCGGCGGCAGGTATCGAAGCGGTTGGTTTCGACGAGCTCTTCAGGCGGGCGGATGTCCTGTCTCTACATGCGCCCCCACAAGAAGGGCCGGCAATTGTCGGTGAGCGCGAACTGGCCCTTATGAGGCCGAGCGCTTACGTAATCAACACCGCACGCGCAAGTGTGCTTGATTACGACGCCTTGTTCCGCGCTCTTCGCTAGGGAAAGCTAGCAGGGGCTGGGCTCGACGTTTTCCCGGATGAACCGCTCTCCTCGAGCGACCCGTTCCTCGACCTGCCGAACGTGACTCTCACGCCTCATATCGCCGGCGCCTCAACCAATGTCATTGAGCACCATTCCGAGATCATTCTCGACGGGTTGCGGGCGTTAGCACGGGGCCACGCGGAGGCGGCCGATGTCAGGAACCCTGAAGCCCTTGCCCATTGGCCGGCGGGGATCCCGCCCGCTCTGTCAGGACCGCGCACGGAGAACTTGCATTAGGACGACAAAGTAACGTCAGCTATAAGACGACACCCGCCTCCTCAGGGCGAGGCTAGGTACTCGGAAATGGATGTCCATACCCTGGAAGGTCATAAGAAGTGCAAAGCGTGCAACCCGGAGGGACGACGGGTCTCGACCCCCCAGACTTCCGTTGGGCGATCGAGACTCTTCGGCAGCGAAGGCGTCCCTCTTAGCAAACTCCAACGAACGGCAGGGTTGGCAGGCCGAGGCAGTTGGCCAAGTCGGAAGGACAAGCTACTCCTCTACCTCTCGAAGCCGACGGTGGGCATCAACCATCTGATCAAGCGCCTCGCGGAAGATACCCGTCTGTGTTGGTGATAGCGGGTGGCGGTACCTCGGGAAAGCCAACTCGCGATCGGTCAAGTTCCCTGGGGGACCGCCTGGCGTTGCGCAACGGCGAATTGCGCGCATGAAGTCCACGGTCGCACCCTCGTAGCCATCCAGCACGTCCAAGGTTATCGACCCAAACCCACAAGGCGTTCCTGCTGACGTACGCTTTTCGGCGCTGACTGTCAGTACACGTGCTCCGACGGGGACCTCGACTTGAGCTACGGTACCGAGCTCGGCCCAATCCATCTCTACCTTGTCGTCTATAGCTATCCTCCACGCGAACGTCGAGCCCTGGCCGCTGGGGCTTGGCCGCTGTTGTACTCGGAACTCGTAGGTTGACCCGCCGGTAATCACTTCAGCGACGCGTCCAGCATGGAAAGGACCTAGAAGGCGGAGGCTGGGTTGCATCAAGGCCTTCACGACATTCTCGGTAATGCGCCCGACGTCCGCGTCCGCGTCGGCAACGATCGGCCAGTCGGTTGTCCCACCGGTGAAAACCACGCCGCCCGATCGGTCGGTATATGTTGCGATCGTCGCCGCGGCGCCGCGCTTGCTTGCGTGCCAACCATCACCCAGTTTTGCGAGCCCTAGGACGACTGGCAACCGGCCAAATGCGCCTCGCGTCACGACTGGGTGATCGCGTTGCATTTGGTACTCCGCACCATCGCACTCATAGCCAACGAGGGGAGGGCATGTCGTGGCACCCAGATCGCGACCAGTATCCACTCCATCGTATGCCCAGTGGCCGTGATGGTATAACCGGAACCCCAGTTGCGGGCGGTGTCCGTCCCACCACCCGCCAGCGTTCCAGTACGAGACACCGGTCGTATCTTGCTCAGGGCGACGTGCCTGCCAAATGTAATCGTACTCGTGACCGTGGGCCTTTTCACAGCTCAGCGTCCCCGTCACCTCGTCTATTTTGACTCTGAAGCAGCAGGTGTTCCCGCTGAGAAACGCAATATTTCCACCCTTGCTTATATAGTCGTCGATACCGTCACGTAGTTCGTCGCTCCAGTACTCATCGTGGCCGACGCTAAGCACTAGGTTGTACTGGTCGAGCAACCCGGGATCCCGGTGAATGTCGAGATCAGTGGCAACGTCGAACCCAAGGGTACGATTGTGCAACCACCGGAAGAAGGGCGCATCCCAGTGTTCGAACGACTGCCGCCGCGACGTTGGCACGTACACGTCAACCGGATCGCCCTCTGCCACTAATCCTCCGGTGGCGACGCCCGGGCGACGCCAAGACACTCTGTAACCAGGACGCCCGCGATCGTCAGACCAGTTGGCTCCGGCATACAAGCTGCCGCCCCCAGTCCAGTTGTAGCACACGAACGTGAACCATGACAGTTTGTACAAGATAGGTTGCCGATGCCCCTGATGAGCGGTCACCACAAACAACGCCTTGCCCGAGTCTCCTGCGGTGTTGTCGAGCGGTGGCCAAGTAACCTCGCCGGTCGCAGAGACCTCGCCGGCCACGACAAAGTACGCGCCACTTTGTAGGTGCTCTGGCAGTGCAATCTGGTGAACAGGCCAGCCCCAATCGCCGTCAACAACGCCGTCTCCGACGAACTCTCCGTTCGACTCGTATGCAGGGATCTGAGTCACTGGCTCGAAGCTTGCTGTCTGTCGGTATATCCGCAATACGAACCGCGGAGCGTCAGTCGAAACCGCGACGCAAACCGACTCGCCCGCCGTGACGCTCGGTGGGTCACAGTAACATCGGATCATCGTTTTTCCTCCTTCGTGGACCGCTACTTTTGGCCGATTGGCCGTTCGTGTGCTGGAGACCCTACAAGTGAGCCTTCAACGCGCCGGGGAAATGGCATGCGACCTCGTGACCGTGGACACTCTCTGTCAGTGCCGGTTCCAAATCCGCACATACCGGCTGGGAGACAGGGCAGCGAGTCCTGAACCGGCACCCTGAAGGTGGCCGTGCTGCATCGGGAGGA
This sequence comes from uncultured Acidimicrobiaceae bacterium, assembly GCA_963750465.1. Classification (GTDB taxonomy): domain Bacteria; phylum Actinomycetota; class Acidimicrobiia; order Acidimicrobiales; family Palsa-688; genus Fen-671. The sequence continues at coordinate 362,632 of CAVVRE010000016.1, read as the reverse complement.
TCGCCCTGGAGGATGATCCGGTTAAACTTTCTTGTCCTGGCCCAGAGACACCTGCGGGACAGCAGACAGCAACGCGACCGTGTACGGGTGAAGTGGCCTGGCATAGAGCTCGCTCGCCACAGCGAACTCGACCACCTTCCCGAGGTACATCACTGCGATTCGATCACAGAGCTGGTTGGCTACGGCGAGATTGTGTGTAACAAAAAAGATACCCAGGGCGCTGGCCTCTCGAAAGTCAAGCAACAGGTTCAGCACCTCACCCTGGACCAGCAGATCCAGCGATGACACAGGCTCGTCAGCAATGAGGAGCTTCGGTCCGAGGAGTAGCGACCGCGCTAACGCGACTCGTTGAAGCTGACCACCCGACAACTGCGTTGGGAAACGAGCCCCGGAGTCTAACGAGAATTTGACCCGGTGCATCACGTCCACGACGCGATCCCGATTCGCCTTGAAGCCGCCCTGCCCGCGAATGCGGAGACCCTCGGCAATGCTCTCGAATACGGTTAGGCGCGGGTTGAGCGACGAGATCGCGTCCTGGAACACGATCTGCACGTCTGCCCGGAACTGCCTGCGGAACACACGGTCGTTGGTCAATCGCCGAGTATCGATGCCTAGGTACTCGACTCGACCGCGCGTCGGTTGATCGAGACCAGCACTCAGCCTGGCAAGAGTTGACTTCCCACAGCCCGGACTCTCCTAACAAGCCCACTATTTCCGCTCGACGAAGCGTCAGGCTCACCCCTGCGACGGCCTGTACCCGGCGGGATCGTCCCTACCAACGTCGAACCTCTCCCGTATTCCTTGACAACGTTATTTATCGATAGCAGCACCGGCTCCAATTTCGGCATGGTTTCTGGCTGCGGCACCCCTGGCGGTGTCAAGGCCACTGCCTTCGCGCCACCGGCTGATGGGCATCGAGGCTCACGGTTGGTCTCCGACCGGCACTGGGTTCCAGCAGGCCACGTCGTCCTGGCCAGACGGGCCGCGTGCGAGCACGGGTTCGTCACTCGAGCAACGAGCCATCGACCGCGTACAGCGACTACTGAAGCAACAGCCCGATGCCCCTTCTAAGAGCCGGGGCACCTCGCCTGCCAGGGTATTGAACCTTCCGAGCTGCCCGATCCGCGGAACAGCACCAACAAGCGCCGCCGTATAGGGGTGTTGAGGGCCCGCGATCACAGCATCAGTCGGTCCCGATTCCACCGATACGGCCGGCGTACATGACGACCACGTGATCGGAGATATCCGCCACGACACCGAGATCGTGTGATATGAAAAGAATGGCCGTACCGTGGTCGCGCCTCAGGTCATCCAGGAGCTGCAAGATCTGTGCTTGAACGGTGACGTCGAGGGCCGTTGTAGCTTCGTCGGCGATTAGCAAGCGCGGGTGGCACACAACTGCGAGTGCGAGGGCCACCCGTTGCCTCATGCCACCAGACAGTTCATGTGGGTACTGTCGAGCCGTCCGTTCGGGCACCGGTAGTCGCACCTCGCGGAGCACTGCGATGGCGCGCTCCCTGGCCACGCGTGCCGTCACTCGCTCATGTGCGCGCAGCGCGTCCCACCAACTGCTCTCCGACCTTATAAACCGGGTTGAGGGTGGTGAGGGAGTCTTGCAAAACCATGGTTACCTCGGTCCCGCGTACCCGACGAAGGTCCTCCTCAGAAAGGCTCATGATGTCCGTGCCGGAAAAGGTAATCGACGTCGGTGCAGAAAGAGCCCCCGGCGGGCCTAGTAAACGCATTACTGACTCGCCACAACACTCTTCCCGCTGCCCGATTCGCCCACGAGCGCTACTATCTCTCGTTCATGAATGCGAACACCGAAGCTCTTGACAGCGACGTGTGTACCAGATGGAGTTGGGAACGTGACGCTCAGGTCTCGTACCTCCAGCACCAACGCCCCGCCGTTGGTCGAGCTACTCAATTGGGCTTCCTCCGCGTACAGCCGCTTGGGGGACCCTCGCCCCGTTGGGCGCCCACAGTTCGAGGCCGCTGGTAGCCGGGCACGCCGGTTGACCGCCTACAACTTGTCTTCGCGGAATCCCGTCTGCAACCGAGTTGAGTGCAAACACAAGGATCACTAGAGCAATGCCAGGCGCAACGCTGATCATGTAGTTTTGTACTAGGTACTCACTACCCTCCTGGATCATCAAGCCCCACGAGGGAGTCGGAGGCTGTACTCCGAGGCCTAGGAAGCTTAGCCCCGCAATCAGCAGGATCGAGTTCGTTACGGCTAACGCGTATTGCACAAGGAGCGGCCCAACCGCATTGGGGAACACTACACGGAAGAGAAGGTACCGTGTACTCGCGCCGAGGGCCCGAGCGGCGTCTACATACAGTTTGCCTCTTTCGGCGATCATGAGGCTACGGGCCACTCGGACAAAACTGGGTGACAATAATAGGCCGATCACGACGACCACGCCCACCAGATCCTCGTGGAATACCAGGGACACGACCATCACGATAACGAGCCCAGGAAACCCCAGCAGCACATCGGTCACCCGCATTACCATCGTCGAAACCGCGCCTTCCCGGTACCCAGACAGGAGACCGAGCGGCACCCCGACGACCGCTGATACCGTCGCGGCGGCAAACCCGATCTCTAAGGAGCTCTGCGTCCCGTAGATCACACGGGACAACACGTCACGTCCGAGCTCGTCCGTTCCTAACAGGAAGCGAGATGATGGGCCAAGGAGCGGCGCGTTGGAATGGATTACATCTGGGCCATATGGCGCAATGACGGGTGCGAATAGACGCGACAACCACAATTACGAACAACAGGAACGCGCCCACCCTTAGCGACACGTCATGGGGTGGAAATAGGTACGTCAGCTTGTCAAGCACCCGACGCCCGAGTGGCACCCGCACGACTATGCCCGCGTCGTCCGGACTCGGGGGTCTAACAAGCCGTACGACACGTCCACCAAAAAGTTCACGACGGCAAAGATCGCCACGGCCAGCAACATCACCCCTTGTATCACGAAGTAATCACGTTCCGTCACCGAGTTCCACAGCAGCGTCCCTAGGCCAGGCAGGTTGAACACTTCCTCGACCAGTATGACACCCCCAAGCGTATAGCCGATCTGTAAGCCGATCACGGTGACGAGCGGGATCAACGAATTCCGAGCTAGCACCTTCCACATAATGGTCCGCCGGCGAAGGCCCAGCACGTGGGCAGCCATAACGAGGTTGCTCTTCCTGACCTCACGGATCCCCGCTGACGCGAACCTTACGTTCACCGCGGCGAGACCCACAGCAAGTGTGATACAGGGCAATATCATTGACTGGATGTTGGGGACGATGCCCTGACCGAGAGGCGTGTAATTTGCCGCCGGCAGCCAGTGCAAGGTGAGTGCGACCGCTAGCTGCAGCACAATGGCAACAAAAAACACCGGTAAGCCGACACCGAGCGCCACGATGAAGTCGAGGAACCTGCTTAGACGCGTCCCGTCTCGCATCCCGGCCAGGAACCCGAGCGGCACTCCGATCACCATGCCCAAGAGTATGCCGCCGAGCGCCAGCTCGATCGTTACCGCAGCACGTTCGCCGATCAGCGACGTCACCGTGTAGTTGCTGACGTACGAGGTGCCGAGCCGCCCTTGCACTGCGGCTGTAAGCCAGTGGGCATAGCGGGTATACCACGGCAAATCGAGGCCCATCGTACGCTCAAGGTGGCTGAGGACGGCCGGAGACGCGCTGCTCCCGACTTCCAGGACGGCAGGATTACCAGGGATAACGTAGAGCAGCGCGAAGAGGACGAACGAGGCCACAAGCACAACGGCAATCGTCGACAGGAAGCGACGCACTATGAAGCCGGCCAATGCCCTCCGTCCTCTCCCTCGACGCGCTCGTCTTGTACCCCGAGACTTCTATAAGAGCCGTTGACGGCAGGCACAGGGCGGCCGACAGAGGCAAGTTTGTGCCACCCGTACCCGCGCGAGCAAGTTCCCCCGACTGCCAATGACCTCGTCACCGCAAAGGCACCCCTACTCCGGCATCAACGCGTCAGCCCTTCATGATCGAGTTGTACATGAGGTGGCTCTTCAAGTCGTAGTTGACGCCACGGATATTCTTGGCCTGCCCCGCGAGGATCTCCACGTTGGCAAATCGCTATTGAATAGGCCTCGACCAGCAACTGCTGGAAAAGGTCCTGGTAGGCTTTGACTCGTCCTGGCCCCGGCAGCGCTGTTGAGGCCTTGTTCCAGGCGGCGACGTACGCTGGGAATTCCTTGTACACGTCCAATGGCTTCGCGTTCGGTACAGGTACAAAATACGAGCAGGTCGCGAAGTCAGAGGGGTCCGGCACTCCGACCGAGCAAGCGAACCACGATACCTCGAAGTTCCCTGCAATGAGCGTGCTGACGATCGTGGTGGAATCCACCAGCTGGATAGTCGCATCGATACCGTTGGGGTCGTTCGGCTCTATACCAACCTTGGCCAAATCCGACTTGATTATCTCGACTATCCCATTGCTGATCGGGTCACCACCCTCCGCATATAGAGTAAACTTTGCGTCTTTTACCCCCGACTTCTTGAGCAGCTGCTTCGCCTTGGCGGGATTGTAATTCCACTGGTCTGTATCCGGAGGGAGATACTGAGGCGCAGATGGCGGCATCGGGACGATCAAGGGCAAAACCTGGTTCTGGAACACGTCCCTGACGATCGTCTCGCGGTCTACGCACAGCGCAACTGCCTGACGGAAAAGCTGATTATGGAGCGCTTCGTTGGGGCTCTCAAAATTTATAATGATATTCTCGTAGTCTGCTACGGGAAAGGCGTACCCGTTCCACCCGGCACCCTTTAGGCGTTTGAGGTCGGACAGATCTCCAAACTGCAGGATGTCGATCTCTCCAGCGAGTGCTGCCGCCAGCACCGCCTCCGTGGTCGGGTACATCTGCAGCTGGACTTCCGCCACATTGGTTGGCAGCGGCTTCCAGTAATTTGGGTTTCGTGTCGCCGTAAGGCTGGTGCCGGGCTCATAGCTTGAGAAAACGAAGGGACCCGTGCCGACCGGGTGGCTCTTGGCATCTGGGATCGACGACGGGTCGAGCGCTAACCATGTCGCCACTCGTGAGATCATGCCCACATTCGGAGCAGGTGCCTCGATGATGACTGTGTTACCGCTGGAGGCAACCTTGCTGATACCGGTGAGCACCGCCGCCATGGTGGAGCCGGGTGTGAGTGAGTATTCGAGTGACTTGACGATGGACTGCGCGGTTACGGGCGTGCCGTCCGAGTAATTCACACCCGGGCGCACGTCGAACGTAAAGCGCGTGTAATTGCTGTTCACACTGCTCTTGGTTGCGAGCCAGGGAGTCAGCGGGCTCAAGGCATAAGTTTTAAAGTTTGTGATGTTCTCGCTTAGCAACGGGTCGAACAGAGCGCGCCGGTAAGGAAAGGCCGCAGTGTCAATGAGGTTGGGGTCAAGGGTGCTGAGCGGGATGCTTGTCCCCACGCGCAGCGTCTGGTTCGCGGTTGACTTCGTTGCGAAGTTGACGGAGCGCAGAGATTCTCTGTCGTGCGCCAAGAATCCTCGACCCAACGCGAGCCCTCCGACGCCGAGTGCGCCAAGCTTCAGGACGTTTCTGCGGGAAATCATCGCTTCGCTAGCATCGTCGCTCGCTTGAGTTTTTTTTGTGGTTTTAGGCATGAATGCATCTCCGATACGATTGCACGGACGTTTTTAGGCGGGACATACTCTCATAAGCGGTCATTTTGCGTCTCACTGTTACTCGTAATTGCTGCCCTGAATCTGAGAGCTCAGATAACGTGCGCCAAGGAGCCCAACTACAACAATCGTTCTCAGGTGTGCTGAGAACGATTCTCGCCTTGAGCGTAACCTACGCAATTCCGGCTAAACCGGGACGAACGTGATGGTGGTGCACGCGGATCCTACCAGAGATCGATTGACTACCGCCACACTACAGGGATGACGAGTGTGGGCCACGACTCCACATCCATGCGCTGTACTTCGCGACCGCATATACGATCGACCCTCAGGTCGCCTCGGCTCGCACAGACCGAGCCCGCAGTAAAATGGTTCTGAACAATTGTTCATCATCTGATTGTGTTGTTCTATTATACGATGCCCGTATCCAGTGTCAAACTCCACCCCCCCCAGGCGAAGGGACCACAGCGTAACCCGGAGATCGTGGGGCAACCCCCAAGGTCGGTCAGAGATGGGACCCGCTATGCGGGCAGCGCTGATCCGCGCGCACACCACCTGCCACCGAGCAACGGGCAAACCACGACATATCCATTGGCAGCCCCGTGCACTTCGCGCGGAACGCGTCCTGCCGTCAGGTCGAACCGGAGTCGGATGGGGCGGCCTCGGCCACTCGGTCGCATTGGGAGATGACTTTCCGTTGCGGGTGGGATGGCACGATCGAAAGGAGCCTTATGTCAGACATACCCTCATATATTGACCTGCCAGAGACGAACGGAATTCGGCATGCATGGAATGTCTGGGGGGACCGCACCGTGTTCGGTTGCCTTAATCACTTGTCGTCGGAACGCGTCGCCAGAGCGAGCAGGCTCGTCACTGGCGGGCTTGTGTTCCCGCTTAACCTGGCTCTAGAGTTGCCCGATCCCCCGCTGTTCGGTAGAGCGCGGGCTCGTCACGAAATTCAGCGACGCTCGCCCGTGTTCCAGGACGATCTGCTGCACTAACTGGAATACGCAAGTCTCGAGCCAATGGGATGGTTTCCGGCATGTCAGCTTTCCGGGCTACGGGCACTTCGGGGGACTAGCCGACTCCGAGCACGGCGTTCATCACTGGGCACGAGAGGGGATTGCTGGCCGTGGCGTACTGGCTGACGTCGCCCGATGGCGACGGTCAACGGGGCGCCCGCTTCGCTACGACGCACCTGATCCCATCGAGGCCGACGATCTTGAAGCCTGTCTGGCATCCGAAGGCGTGACCGTCGAGCCGGGCGACATATTACTGATACGCACGGGCTGGCTGGCCTGGTACCAATCGCGCGACCGTCAGGCGCGCATTCAGACTTCGACGGTGGAGAACCTCAAAACGCCGGGACTGTCTCCTTCAGAGCTGATGGCGCAGGTCTTATGGGATATGCACATCGCAGCAGTCGCCGCCGATAATCCGGCACTTGAGCTTTGGCCCATAGGGGCGTTGGAGGAACAAGCCAAAATAGACGCGGTGGTAGCTGATCCAGCCCTCGCGTCCACGTTTCATCTACATCTCCGACTGATCCCAATGCTTGGTCTGCCGATTGGCGAACTGTTCGACCTTGAACGGTTGGGACAGGACTGCTCGCGGGACGGCCGGTACACCTTCTTCCTAACCTCCGCCCCGCTCAATCTTTATTGCGGTGTCGCTTCGCCGCCAACCGTTATGGCGTTTAAATAGAAAGCTTAACCGCTAGGCGAAGAACGACCGTCGTTCTATAGCCCTCGCCGACTCCGGCACGGCGCCACAGTTGACTTGCCGGCTCCGCGCGGTTACCCGACAGGATCAGCCAGGTCCACTTGGTCGCCTATCCACGACGGTCGCCCGGGCCGTGGTTCTCATGCGTAGGTTCGGCGCCGACTGTTCGCTGAAGGACCCGGCGCCATTTCCCTTAACTTGGCGTGTTTTGATAGCCCCGGCTGGGCGAACTCGGTGAGCTCGAGCCAACCGCTGTTAACTGGGTTCCAGAGCACGGCCCGGTGGCCGCGAGAGCTGCGCGATGGGACGGTCAGGCAACTGAAAAAAAAGGAGAGGGGGTGAGAAGGGGAGAATGGGTCGTGGAGAGGGAGGTCGAGTAGGCCGACGGCCGGGCGGTGGAGAAACGACCGAGGCCACGTTTGGACGAGCCTGGCCAATCGCATCCTCGCTGGTCAAAGGCTCCACGGAGTTATTGGACCCTTCAGGGCGTTGCCGCCGTGCCGAGGCGACGTCCTTCTGGGCAGGGGACCCGTAGGTCCTGCCCGATGTCCGGTGGGACTGATGATCTTGGCGTCGAGGTCCGCTCGGCGGACCTCGCTCGGCAGCAGAGGGCGGTGCTGGGCCGCCCTCCAGCGGTAGTAGCCGGCTGTCGAGACCTCCAACAGCCGGGCCATGCGGGTGACCTCGAAGTTCGCGCACTCCCCGGCCATCAATGCAAATCTCTCTGCTTGGGTGGATTGGAAGCGAAGTACGCGTCAGCTTTTCCCAAGAAGGCTAGGTCCTTCTCCTGCTCGGCCACCTGGCGGCGCAACCTCAACAGCTCGGCCCGCCCCGCCGGGCTCAGTGGCGCATCCGAGCTCCCTGCCACCGTCTCCACCCGCCGACGCTCATCGCGGACCAACCGGGCCAGCGAGCCCTTGTCCACCGACAGCTCGCCGGCCACCTCGACCACCGACCTGCCGGTATCGATGACACGGTGAGCGGCCTCGGTCTTGAACTCCAGCGTGAACTTCCGTCTCGTAGCTCCATTGTCGACATCCTTCCAGCCGACCCGCAGGTCAGCCTGTCAGGTGTCCACTTAAACTGGGGAACCTCAATGGATAATTCGGGCGCCGGGGTCGTCTGGACCCTTGCACTCGGTCCAGCTAAGAAGAGTGTGGTGTTCACCGCTTGGGTTTCCGAGGAAGATCCCCTTTGGTCGAAGTCCTGCCTTGCGTACAACTTGCACGCCGAGCTTGAGGACGCCTGCCAGGGCGACCTCGTCCAAGGTGCAGGAGAGCCTCCGGTCGCCCGGCTCGTGGGCGCTGCCCCGCCCGCCAGACTTGCTCCATGTGAGCGTGGCCACGATGCTGTCAGTGAGGGAGGACTACGGCACCTCCAAGTCTTGACCCGTCGCAGGCGCCGTGATCCTCTCGAGACCTACCATCTCCTGCCCAGCCTGATAGCGCCGGGGCGGAAATAACTGACAGAGTGAACGGAGGCTGAATCAGGTGGCCGACGGCGTCTGGGTCCGGCAGGCGCGTGGGCCTGGAGCAAGACCATCGTGGCGCGCGGGGAGGGTGGGTTCGTCCTGGTCGATCCCGGCATCGATGGTCCCGATCTGAACCAGTTCGCCGATGATCTGGACCGGCTCGGCGTTTCCAGTTGTCGCCGGGTACTCCACCCATCCCCACTGGGACCACCTGCTCTGGCATCCCCGGCCCGGAGACGGTGCCTCGCCCTGAGGGCTAGCCCGCGCCAGGCCCTTGAGCGCTGCGCTGGTTCATAATGGAAGGTTTTCGGCGAACACCCGAAGGAAGTTATTCGCCAGGATCGCCTCCTGGTCATTTGGACTGTACCCACGCTCGCCTAAAACGCTGACGAGACTTGGGTACTCAGCGGGGGCCTCGAAGCCTTCGACACAATCGCTCAACCGGCCGCCCGGGGTAAAAGCGCGTGCCCTGGGTCAGGTATTGCTCCCGATAAAGCTACCTGCTTGATGAAGTCGGCCCCTATCCCCACATGGTCAATTCCCATGACTGAAACGGCGTGATCAATGTGGTCGACATAGTGGTCTAACGTAGCTCGTTCGGGATCAATAGCTACCGGATGAGCCATGACACCCATAACCCCTCCGCGCGCTGAGAGCGATCTTAATTGATCGTCATCGAGGTTGCGGGGCGTGTCGTATATGGCACGGCAACCGCTGTGGCTACATATCACCACCGCGCCCCCGGACTCGGAGAGAACGCCTTCGAAGGTACGTCTCGACGCGTGAGCCACGTCCAGCACAGCACCATATTCCACCAGCAGCCTCACCAACTCCCGGCCCAAACGAGAGAGACCCCCATCGTCTGGTTCACCCGCACCGTCGGCGAACGAGTTCCGCGTGTTCCAGGTGAGCGAGACCAGCTCGCACACCGAGCTCCCAGAATATCATCGAACATCCGTGGATCCGTCCCCAGGGGTTCTACGCCTTCCATCGACAGCATGAGCCCGAGACGATGTGTCGGGTCGAGGCCCTCCAGATCTGACCGACGGCGCACCCGGACTATGCTGCCACGTCCTTCCCGCACCGCTCTATGAAACGCACTCGCCTGCTGTAAGGCGTTGCGCAACGTGCCTTCCGGCGCCACGTTAGGGGCAGGATATATCGGGCACACTTGCAAAGCCACGCCGCCCTCACGCATCTGTTCCTGCCAATACGCGGCAAAAGGGGTCGTCTCGTCTCGCCGAAAGGCAAGCTCGGTCAACAAATCATTATGCGTGTCGACTATCACGACGCGCTCAGCGGGCTCGCAACGCGCAAAACTAGGGCACACAGCGAAAGCAGCAATGGTCTTATCTTGAGAGTAACCTGAGGCAGTACCAGCCTGGAAGGGAACTGCGGGCTGTGCCAGACGCGGTTCTCGGCACTAATCGTTGTGGTCGCAGTTGCAGGATCCTCACCGGTGTTAGTGTTCGGGTCGTACTTTGGGAACGCGCTTGATGTGACCTCCAGCCTGATCTATGCCCAGCCCGAAACACGTGGGACGTGCTCCATAGGTCGATTTCGACTTCGTACACCTCTCCTGGGTCCATTGCTAGATCCCGGTACTTTCCTTCGCGGTAACGGGTACGCACGACCCCGTCGCAAATGCGTTGGCAGAAACCGTTCGGGTGCCGGTCAATGAGCCTGGCCACGAAGTCAGTCTCGACGGCGCTGGAAGACACGAACAGAACTGTACGCACCGGGCCAGTGGCCTCAACGTCGTGATCGAGGTCTGATGTGGAGTACACGAGCACGTCGCTCGGTCCTCGACGGCGCTGTAATCGTCGGGCCCGCCTATCTGGGAAGAGGTCGGTGCCGTTATGAACGGGACCGGGTCGGCAGGGTCATAAATTAATGCGTCGTGGCTCCCGGGACTCGCGGGTGATAGTGACCGCACCAGTTCACCATCGCCGTCTTTCGTGTTTGCATTCCCTCGGCTCGAGAGGTAGTAGTCCGTCCAGGAAGTCCTGGCCAGCGGCCACTCGTCCTCGTCACGCCATGTATTCGCACCCATGACAAAGATCTTGACCGGGCTGTCATTGGCGGGGGGAGGGGTCTGCTTCAAGTGGGTCGAGAGAAAGGACGCCTCGTAATGGTCGAGATCGAAGGCGGAACTCCGGCCCGAAATCGATCGGGCCAGGTTGCGCTCCCGAACACGCGTAAGCCCGTGGTCCCACGGGCCGACCACCAACCGCTGCTTACTACGGGCTAAGCAGCCGTCCTCGGTCATGCGCTGAAAATTTATCGTCGTCCCTGGCTGAACGTCGTCATACCATCCGGTGACGTGCAGCGTCGGCACATCAAGGCCGGAAATCCGGTCCTGGTAATTTAGGGGGCCCCAATACTCGTCATCGCCTGGAGCGTGCATGAGATCTTGGTGCCAATGCGCGCTCTTATAGCCAGCTCGCTCGTCCAGGTTGAGGAGAGGTCGACAGGAGTAAACACTCATCCAGTCGATCCCGTCCACATACTGGGTTAGCCGTCCTGAGACCATTCGGTACCAGCAGACCTCCTGCAAGAAAGGGACGCCTGTGGGGTGCTCAGCGAAAGGATCTGATGGCGGTACGTAGACCACCATGGCCTCCAGGTGAGGAGGCTTTTCCAGAGCGGTAAGCCATTGGATGCAGCCGAGATATGACTGGCCCCAGGTCCCCACTCGTCCGGTGGACCATGGCTGGGCGGCCGCCCATTCGACAGTGTCAAAGCCGTCGATCCCGTCGTTGCGGTAGGGGACGAACTCGCCCTCTGAATCGCCCTCGGCCTCTTACGTCTACCCATACAAAAGCAAAACCTCGCTCGGCATACCAAGACCCCTTTTCGAAGGCGAAGGCGTCGTTTTTGTTATATGGCGTACGGGCCACGATGGTCGGCGCCTGTCCGCCGGCCGGCCGATAAACGTCAGCCGAAAGAGAGACTCCGTCCCTCATGGGTACAGGGATACCGAAGGTTCGGCTTACAGTCATGGTCAGCTGGAGCTGGAAATAAACTCGATGCTGCTCCCGTCCAGCGGGATCCGGCCGGTCCCGTCGGGCACCGCGAACGTAGGGGTAGCGCGAACGCCACGCTGTTGTGACTGCTCAAACCTCAGGTCTACGTCTCCAACCCGCAGGACGGGCTCATCACTACGATGGAGCCAGCGCCGCAACCGGTCATGCCAAAGACCTGCGTCAGAGCCGCTAATGGTGACGCTTAGCAGTTTCGGGACGGCAGGGACGGAGGGGAACTGCAGCTTGCCGGCGGCCCGGTCCATGACAAACACATAGAACTCGGAAACGTGCCTATGAGGCCCGGCCGCCACGATATGAAGGGGCGAGCCGTCCGGGAGCGGCAACTCTTCGTCCATTGTCCAATGGCCCTCCTCCATGTCGCCTCCCCAGGCGGTGTCGCTGAGAAAGTCGTTGGAGGCGAACCCCATACCGATGATTCGCGGGACCTCGGCGAACCATGTTGGGCTCGCCTTCTGCTCGTCCCGAGAATGGAGCACCTCGAACATGCCACCGCCGTCATAGGAGAGGCTTTCGCTCTGGGCATCTACGTCATCGAAACTGAGCACGAAGTCATTCGATACGAACCCTGCTTCTTTCAAGCCGGCAAGGATGGCGGGGCCCTGGGTGGGGGCGGCAGAGAGCACGAAATGGTCTATAGCGAAGATCATGGTCCGTCCTCGAGCATCAGCAATGTGGTTAGCTCAGATTTCGTTCAGTTCGATGGTGCCCCCGGAAATGGGGATTTGGCGACCGGCTGCCCTGACGTCAAACGAAAGTGACGCTCGCATGTCCGGGTGCGGCCCGTCCACAAAGGTGAGCTTGGTGTCTCCACAAGACAGAGAGCCGTTCTCCCCGCTCAGGCCGAACCATTCGGCAAATCGCTCGTGCCATTGTTGGTGGGCGGCACCGGCAAAAGCGACCTCTCTCAGCACGGCTGAGGCTCCCAGCGAGCCCCAGGGAGTGGCTGGCCGGTCCATCACGAACGGGTAGAAAGTGTGCCTTGGCAATGGGCCTGCTGCCTGGCAGGTGGTTACGGTCCCGTCGACGAGCGTCTTCGGGAATTGCTGGTTCCATGCTCCTGGATAGGTTACCCATGAGGCAATGTCATGCTCGTAGTCATCAGTAGAAAAGCCGATGCCCTGCACTCGGGGGGTCTCGCCGAACCACTCGGTTCGGCGCGACCCAGGGGATTGCTCATGGAGGAGCTCGAGGAACGCGCCGCCGGCGAAGGCCACATTTTCGTTCTGCGTACCTCCGCTGTGTTTTCCGGCATCCGCATGGACAAACCCGGCCGCCTTCAATTGCCCTGATAGCGTAGGGTAATAGTCGCGGTCGACGGCAAGTATGATGTGGTCAATTTGCAAGATCATGGACGGCGCTCCGCCGTCGGAACGCTCATTGTTGGGCGCCCTCGGAATTCCACTCGGGCATTGTGCGGGGTCGGGAGCGGATCCCCGAGCACGAAGCCTTGCTCGTCGTCGGTAACTAGTTCCGGGATATAGAAACGGAAGCGGCAGAGGGAGTCGCCGCGGGTCTTCAGGGAATCCCACTTCACCACGGCACCGGGGTGGTAAGTCTCGACCAGACCGCGGTGCAACTCCATGTCGAATATGTACCCGAGCGCGAGGCCCTCGGTGCCTTCCTTTGCCCACACTTCGGCCAGGGGGCAATAGGTGCAATCGTAGAAGTCGAGCCCGGGAGATGTGTACACCTCGCCGCCGACAGCGAAGACTGCGCTCATGGGGTCACGGGCGTCGACGGCCGAGCGCAAGCTGACGAAATTGACGGGGTCACCTCGCTCCGTGACACGGTCCCGAAGCTGAGCCCCGCGTTCCACCCCGTAGTCGAAGCAGGCTTGACGGACGACCTCTTCTCCAGAGGCGTCGAAGTCGTGGATCAGTTCTCGGGCGACGTACATCTGAGCGGCGGCAATGAGGCCCGTCGTGGTCCGGGCCAAACGGATGTACGCGGCCGGGTCGTCGAACGGGGCGGCGGGGAACTCGGCGCTGCGCTCAGGTTCGGTTGTCCTCAAAGACAGAGTGAACCTCCAGGGCGACGAGCCGTCCGTTGGTACGGTCCCGCAATCCACCTCGAGCGCGGGATCGAAGCCTGCGGCCATCCCTGCGAGCACGTTGGTCCAGTGGAGCGGGAGCGTGTCACCCAGCCCACGGGGCACCATGTAGGCGGAGCCGGGGACAGTCGGGAGTTCTACGACCAGTTCACTGGACGAGCCCTTCAGGCTGGCGCCACTCTCAGCAGTGGCCAGGGCAAGTTCGGCACCGTCCCAGCCTTCGAGCAGGCTGACGCAGTCACGGCCGGCGGCAAGGGTACGGGGATCATTACGAATGGACTCCCCTCGATAGAAACCGTACCGCCAGAGGCCACGCGCAAGGGCATTGAGCCCCGGGCTCCCTAGCCGCTTATCGGCCTGCTCGTGCAGCCTCCTGAAAAGCATCCAGTGGTACTCAGCCAGAGTCGACAGCGAGTTGACCAGGGCTTCTCGCCCGGTCCTGGACCCATCAGCGACCACTATGCCCTCCTTTCCGGAACGGAATCCATCACCTAGCTACCCGAGGTGTAATATCCCGAGCAGTGCTATGTCACAGATCACCGATGACATACTAGTCACGGTTGCCAGGAGGAGGCATCTCTATGAAGGAGGCATCTCTATGAAGGTGGTGTCGGTACGACGGCGGCGCCTACGAGCCCGCACTGTTGCCGGTCTGATCATCCCCGTAGGGCTGGTGTCCAGCCTGCTGGCGGGGTTGACGACCACACCGGCTGCGGCGGCCACCGGTTCGATGGTGGTCGACCTTGCCGGCGGTAGCGGGACGGTTGACCCAGCTCAGGCCTGCGGGCTATATGACGTGGACTTCACCGGTCAGTTTTACGCCCGGTTGACACAGTACGGCTTCTCGAAGGGCCCTGCGGGGACCACGCAGTTCGATCCAGCCGTCATTCAACCCTGGTTGGCAAAATCTTGGACGGTAAGCACAAATGGCCGAACATATACCTTCCACCTCGTGCCCGGGGCGGAATTCGCCAATGGCGACCCCCTGAACGCATCGGCAGTCGTGTACTCCCTCGAGAGGTCTATAAACACTGGAGGCTGCGGCCAGTACTTCATACTCGACGGAATTACATCGCCTCACTTGGTCAAGACGGTAACTGCACCAAACTCGACCACGGTGGTTATAAACCTCAGCCAGGCGGATGGGAACTTCCCTCAGGACTTAGCCCAACCGGGGGCCGGCATTGTTGACCCTAAGATAGTGCAGGCAAATGGCGGCGTAGTCCCGAACAAGGTCAACACCTGGATGCAAAGCCACATAGCCGGCGGCTCGGGGCCATACATGCTGGAGAACTACGTACCGGGTGAATCGGCCACCTTGGTCGCCAACCCCCACTATTTTTCCACGGCTCCATTGGAACACCAGATCTTGGTCAAGTTCATTAGCGACGACGCAACCCTGTTGCTCCGTGCCCGGTCAGGCGAGGCAGACGTCACCCTCGGGCTTTCGCCGCAGTCCGTCCATTCCCTCGCTAGTAGCGGCAGCACAAAGATAGTCGTCAATCCGACGACCACTTCGTTGCAGATCATGATCCCGAGCAATCACTACCCTATGAGCAAGGTCGACTTTAGAGCCGCGCTTTTGTACGCGCTCCCTTACCAGCAAATCTTGCAGAAACTCGGCTACGGCTATGGCCAACTCTTTTACGGGCCGTACCCGCCCCTCCTCAGCCCGGCTTACGACAAGGCACTCGAACAGGCGCGTCCGTTCAACCTGACGAAGGCGAAGGACCTTGTGAAGGCCTCGGGAGTCAAACTCCCGGCGAAAGTGAGCCTTATAATTGACGGGTCCGTGCCACTCGAGCAGCAGTTAGCCACCGTCGTACAGTCCTACTGGTCACAAATCGGCGTCGATGTGACCGTCAAGACGCTTACCGACGCTGAATTCGAAACGACCATCAACACGAACCCGAAGCCATACCAGATGGGTATAACTGAAGACGGTCCCGGGGTGATCGACGCCGGCTACTACCTGGGCTATGACATGCTCTGCACCAGCGCTTTCAACGCCGCGGGAATTTGTGTACCAGGGGCCGACTCGATCTATTACGCAGCCAGGAGCGCTCTCTCCGAGTCGCAGCGGGTAGCCGACTACCACAAGATCATCCCGTTGTGGACGGCAAACTCGCCTAAAATCCCCGTCTACGCCATCGATAGCCTCACCGTCCTGAGCCCAAGGGTAAAAACCTACGCTTATTCACTGGAAACGGAAATGTGGCGGTGGGGTTTATAGCCCGGGCCGTTCACTTCCTGGCATGCTGGGTATAGCGCAAACCTCGGCCGCGGCAGCAATGCGCGACTGTTCGAACGAAACCTTCTTGAGGGAGCCCAGGATTGTTTTGGCGCCCTCAAAGAGGGTCTTAGGGCAGGAAACCGTTGACATCCGTCGCCGCTGTCGGAGCTGTAACGGCTTCGCCCTCGCGCAGCAGATCACGACGTATCTTCACCTACAAGCCATTGGTGGCGGGCACGGCCGTGTTCGCAGCTCTCATCCTCCTAGCCGCGTTTGGCCCCCTCTTTTGGCATCAGAACACGGCTGGCGTGAACCTGCTTTCGAACCTCGAGGCGCCCTCGTTTGCTCACCCGATGGGCACCGACGAGTACGGGCGAGACGTGTTCGCCCGCTTCCTGATCGGGGCTCGGATATCGCTCGTCGTGGGCTTTGTGGTGACCGGGCTAGGAGCGTTGTTGGGAGGCGCGCTGGGCGTCGTCGCCGGCGCTCTCGAAGGGTGGCGCCAAGGAGCGATCATGCGGGCGATGGATGCCATCCTCGCCTTTCCGGCTTTGATCCTCGCCATGGCTGTAACAGTGGCCCTGGGCACGGGCATCGTCACCGGCGCCGTCGGCATCCTCATCGGGTCGATCCCCTGGTATGCCAGGGTGGTGCGGAGCGAAGTGGTCCGGTTGCGCAACCTTGCGTTTGTCGAGGCCGCCACTACGGTTGGCGCTTCAAAGCGCCGTATCTATCTAACCCACATAGTGCCCGGAGTACTGCCGACCTTGGTTGTCCAGGCCGCGGCCGCCTTCGGCTACACGATCCTTGCTCTGGCTGCTCTCGGATTTGTCGGCTTAGGCGCCCAGATCCCAACTCCCGAATGGGGCGCCATGATCAGCGATGGCTCACAGTACACCTTGACTGGTCAATGGTGGATCGGCGTCTTCCCCGGCATTGGCCTTCTGCTCGCCGCAACGGCGGCAAACCTTGTCGCTGACGGGCTTCGAGAAATGCTGGACCCTCGCGGAGTTCGCGGCCATGCATAGCCGAAGGTACTGCCGCCTCCGGAGCACGGGAACATGACACGGTTCATAGCCGGCAAAGTGACGAGCTCTGTTATCACTGTGATCGGGGCTTCGTTCGTTGCCTTCATCCTGATGCGGGTGCTGCCCGGAAGCCCGGTGCGCCTTATTGTGGGACCGCTGGCGTCTCAGGCCGAAGTGGAAAACACCACAAAAGCGCTCGGCCTCAACCAGCCCATACCCGTGCAGTACTGGGACTACATAAGTAACTTCCTCCGGGGCAACTGGGGCTTCTCCTACACCGTGGGCCAGCCCGTGAGGACCCTTTTGGCGACGAGGTTCCCGGCATCACTGGAACTGGGTTTGTACACGTTCATACTGGCGTTCGGCGGAGCAATCATCTTTGCCACGTTGTCCCTCACTTCAACCTGGGTTGACCGGGCGACGCGGTCAGTCGCATACTTCGGGCTGGGGACCCCGGTGTTCTGGCTGGCTCTGATCTTGCTCGTTATCTTCTCGCAGAGCCTCCACATCCTGCCCGGCCCCGAAGGACGCCTCAGTGCTAACGTCCAACCGGCACCGTCGATAACGGGCCGCTATACGATCGATTCTCTACTCACTGGTCGTTTCGCCACGTTTGCCAACGCCGCTCAGCACCTGATACTGCCGTGCATTTGCCTGGCGTTCATACCTTTCTGCTTTCTGGTCCGTCTGCTTCGAGCAAATCTCTTCGACGTAAGTCGGGAACCGTTCATGAGCCTGGCCCGCAGCAAAGGGGTGACCCGGTCACGGGTGATCGTCCGCCACGCGATGCCCCAACGCCTTTCTGCCCACCTTGACCGCTAGCGCCCTGGTCCTGCCGAACTCCTGGCCGGCAGCGTGCTCGTGGAGACCGTGTTTGACTGGCCCGGAGTCGGCGCGCTGGTGGTCCAGTCGTTGCAGCACAAGGACTACGTGATCATGCAGACCTTTATCCTGCTGAGCGCCATCGTCTACGTGGGCATAAACCTTGGTGTTGACCTTCTCTACGGGGTTATCGACCCGCGCATCCACATCGCCGGGACGGCCTCGACGTGACGACGGCGACGACAGTGGCGGCTCCCGAATTACCGTTGCTCCGCGTGCGGTCCATGACAACAGAGTTCGCCACGGCGGAGGGCGTCGTACGGGCGGTTCGTGGCGTCGACCTCGATGTACGTGCCGGAGAGCGCGTCGGCATCGTGGGAGAGTCGGGGTCCGGGAAATCAGCGTTGGCGCTTTCCATCCTGGGCCTCATCGACCCGCCGGGTCGGATCGTGTCTGGGTCTGTCTTCCTGAGGAACGAGGAACTGGGGCTGACGGACGAGCGCACGCTGAGGAGGGTCAGGGGTAAGCGTATTGCCCTGGTGTTCCAGGACCCTATGACTGCGCTCAACCCACTCCAGACGATAGGACGACAGATCGCTGAGTCCGTCCGCGCCCACTCTCAAATGAGCAAACGAGACGCCCGGGCCACGGCTGTCCGCCTGCTGCAGGATGTCGGAGTTCCCTCTGCGGCGCAGCGGCTGGACGACTACCCCCACCAATACTCCGGCGGCATGAGGCAACGGGTCATGATCGCGATTGCGCTCGCCAACGAACCAGATGTCATCATCGCCGACGAACCAACCACCGCACTCGACGTCACCACGCAGGCGCAGATCCTCGACCTC
Organism: uncultured Acidimicrobiaceae bacterium; assembly: GCA_963750465.1. GTDB lineage: Bacteria > Actinomycetota > Acidimicrobiia > Acidimicrobiales > Palsa-688 > Fen-671. Next base: position 343,743 of record CAVVRE010000016.1, on the reverse strand, counting down.
CTCACCCAGATCTGTGTCAACCGTGGAACGGCGATTGTTTTGATCACCCATAACCTGGGTATCGTGGCCGGCTTTTGCGATTCTGTATATGTAATGTACGCAGGCAGGATCGTCGAGCGCTCCCCCACCTCGCGGCTCTTTTCGCAGCCAGCCCATCCTTATACGGAAGCGCTGTTACGTTCGGTGCCACGCTCAGTGGCCCCAGGTGAGTGGTTGTACTCCATCCCGGGTGCACCACCCGACTTAGCCAGGCCAGCCATTGGTTGCTCGTTTTGCCCGCGGTGCAGCCGTGGTGCTGACGAAGAACGTTGCGCCGACGAAACCCCTATCCCGTTTGTGACGATTACGGCTGAGGGGCTCGTTATGGCCGAGTGCCACTTCGCCGCCGAACGGGTCGGCTCCTTCCCTCAGATGGCAGCGCATGCCGGAGGAGAACCGTAGGATCTTGTCCGAGATGAAGGCTGCGGGCTCCCGAGCGGATGAACTGTTGGTCGTCGACGACCTGACGAAGATATTTCCAGGCAACACGCATCTCGGTTCTACTCGTCTTGACGTGACGGCGTTGGACGGCGTCTCATTTGACGTCCATCGCGGCGAAACATTGGCATTAGTGGGTGAATCCGGCTCGGGGAAGACCACGGCCGCGCGCTGCATCCTGAGATTGACCCAGCCCACCCGGGGAGATATTCGTTATGGCGGTGATAGCGTCCTCGGGCTTGACCCTAAGGAGTTATTCGACCTTCGCCGTCGGATGCAAGTGGTCTTTCAGGACCCCTTCGCGTCGTTGGACCCCAGAATGACCGTGGCCAGGATCGTCGCCGAGCCGTTAGTCGTCCATCGGGTTGGTAACGCGTCCGAGCGGCGGGACCAGGTCGAAGAGATGCTTGGCCTAGTTGGGATCCCCTACGACGATGCCCACAGGAAGCCACACGCCTTCTCGGGCGGACAGCGTCAGCGCATCGCGATCGCGCGGGCGCTGGCCCTCAGGCCAGAGTTTGTCGTGCTCGACGAGCCAGTAACGGCTCTTGACATGTCGATCCAAGCCCAGGTCCTCAACCTTCTTCGAGATCTTCAGAATAGGCTGGCGCTCACCTATTTGCTGGTTGTCCACGACCTGGCCGTCGCTGAGTTCGCCGCCCACCGCATCGCCGTAATGTGCAGGGGCAAACTGGTAGAGCTCGGGCAAACGGCTCAGCTGCTGAAATTCCCGCTGCACCCGTATACGGTTGCCCTCCTCTCGGCAGTCCCGGTGCCCGACCCGGTGCGGGCGGCGCGGTCGCGGCGGATCATACTCAACGTCGAGCAAGACAGCGCGGGCATGCCTCGACGTGGGTGCCCGTTCCGGCCGCGGTGCCCGATAGGCCGCGACCGACCGGTATGTGAGACACAAGAGCCGCCCCTCGCGGCTCATGAAAGCGGTCACTCCGTCGCGTGCCACTTCCCCGGTGAGCTGTCACTTCAGGGAACTGAAGTGAGCCTCGCGCCCGTCCCGGTGGCGTCCGGTGCGCCGACCCGGCCATACAGAGAGAACGAAAGCCAAGGACTTCCGACATGAACGAGACGAAACCAGATCTCGGCTTCCCCTTCGAGCCCGACAGTACGCTGATGCAGCTGTCGAGCCTTCGTGAACGAGCGCGCGACCTCATTTCCGCGCGCGCGTCATAACCGGAGATCTCGAGCCTGGGCGAGTTTATTCGGCCCGCTCGCTGGCCGAGAGGCTTGGGGTCTCGCCCACACCAGTACGCGAAGCCATGCTCGACCTCTCGCGTGACCACATGCTCGTACCGGTGCGCAACAAGGGTTTCCTGGTCCCCGAGCTTTCGGAGCACGTTTTGAGCGAACTGTACGAGCTGAGGATGTTGCTGGAACCCCCGAGCGTGAGGCGCATCGCAGGCACGCTTGATTTCGCCGGCGTCGACCGGGCCGAGAAGTTGGCCGACAAGATCGAACTGGCAGCAGCACACGGCGATATCGATGGCTTCCTGGCCAGCGATCGCGACTTTCATCTCGGCTTGCTCAGCTCGATCGGAAATGAGCGATTGGTCGACATAGTCGGGTCGCTGAGGGACCAGCAACGACTGTACGGTCTCCGTCAGTTGAGCCGGTTGGGCCTCCTGGAAGAATCTGCGCACGAGCACCGGGAGCTGCTGGCCTGTCTCGTGAAAGGGGACGGGCTCGGCGCCGAGAGCCTCATGGTCCGCCACTTGCGTCATACCCGTGGCGTCTGGGCTGGTCGCGACGAGAACGGCGAGGTAGATGGAGGCCCAGAGGGAAATTATCCGGTCGAAAAGCCCGACGAAGAAGACGAGTGACGATGCTCGTTCTGACGGAGACGGACATCCGCCGCCTTATTTCCACTAGCGACGCGCTGATGGCCGCCAGCGATGCACTAAAACGGGACTCGCTGGACGAATTCGTAGTCCCGTCCCGCCTAACCGTGGGCCCAGACGCGTTACTCGTGGCGATCGCTGCGCACAGTTCGCTCCCCGGGCTCGTCGTCAAGGTGCTGTCGACTCAAGTTTCGGCGAAGACACCTGGACTTTCGTCGATCTCGGGGTCCGTTGTCTGGTTTGAGAGCGAGGGCGGGAGGGCCGTTGCAGTAATGGATGGCTCCGCTATCACATCGCTTCGAACGGGCGCCGCGTCTGGCGTCGCAACGGAACAACTGGCTCTCCGGGAAGCCAGGGTGCTCGCCATGATCGGGGCGGGGGGCCAAGCGGCCGACCAAGTCCGCAGTGTTTGTGCGGTGCGGCCCATCGCCGAGGTACGGATTTCTAGTTTGCATAGTTCGTCACGGAGCCGACTGGCGGCGCAACTCGAGCCTGAATTCCCGCTGGTCAAGTTCATCCTCTCCGACACCGCCCGCGCTGCTGTACGGGGTGCCGACGTCATCTGCACTGCGACACCCTCGACGGAACCGCTTTTCGACCTCGATGACCTCGGGTCGGAGGTCCACGTGAACGCCGTCGGTTCGTTTCGACCCGAGATGTGCGAGATCGACCCCGCCATTCTAAATGCGGCATCGGTGGTCGCCGTCGATCGGCCAGAGGCTGCGGCCGCCGGTTCTGGTGAAATACATCGAGCAATGTCGAGCTCGCCGCTCGACCTTATGGCGCTCGGTGCCTTGTTGGCAGCCAATGATCCCGAACGGCCCAAAGGCATAACAGTGTTCAAGTCAGTTGGGATCGCTGCTCAGGACTGGAGCCTGGCCCGACTGGTGGTCGAGCAGTGCGAGGCCGAGGCGAAGAATACGGGCAATGGAGGATCGCGGTGAGCGGTGTCCGCCCCATGCCAATTAAGGGAGCATTCATCGCGGCCGCGGTGTGACCCAACTAGTACAGTACCTATGCCAAATTGGTTCGGAGACCAGGAGTTATTTGATGAGCATGAATGCTGCTGACGGGCCGGAAAGTCTTCCGGACGCACTCAAACGCGTCCCCCGGACGGCGACGCAACCTCCTGCCGAGGGACTGCTGTCCTATACCGAACTCATGCGGCGCCTCGATAGATTGGGCACGAACCCCAGAGCGGAAGTCGAGATCATTGGCGTGAGTCGATCCGGCCGGCCCATCCCTCTCGTATCAATGACGGGGGAGAGCGCAGATGATCAGCAGCGCTAGAGCACGTCTGGAGGCCACCCGGATCGCCTCGCCCATTATCGGCTACTCGAACCTCGAAGCGACGAGAGGTACGGACCTCTCCGACGAGCTCGACGGTAACTTTCGCGTTCCTTTGCTGTTCCTCTCAAGCAATTTCGGGATGGAGGCCGCTCAAGTCGAGGCATTGCTGGAGCTCATTGAATTCCTGGCGACGGATGACTCTGACGAAACCATCCAGGCTTTAAGCAAGCTCGTCGTTCTCATCGTGCCGATGATAAACCCGGATGCTCGCGTGACCGCCCTGGAGCATTGGGCGTCTCGGCCGCTGAGCCCAGCTTGGCCCGCCCAAGGCAACGTTTTTGGGATCGAAGTAACACGAGAGTACCTTCATTTGGTCGAGCCTGAGACCTGGGCCTTGGCGAGGCTCGTCGAAAGGTGGCGCCCATTCATGTTGTGGGAGGTGCACGAAGATGGCATAGGCCTCGGATGGGGCCAACCACAGGTCTGTCTGTGCCCGCCTATATCGCCACACGGCAGCATAGGGATAGATTCTCCGATTGCCCCCGGAGTGACAGAATCCGCGGCTCTACGCCGAGCAGCAGAGATATGGCAAGGTGATTGCCAACGCCTGGAAGCAACGAGGCTACGACCTGTTGTACGATCCCGATGGCGCGCACGGTTGGCCAAAATATCCCGTGACAGGCTACGAAGACCTGGCGCCTGCCCCTGAAACCCGCTTTACGCAGTCGATGCTGCTTAGAGGAGTTACGGCCTTTATCACAGAAAGTTGCCGAGTGCCCGGGTCGCAAACCTGGGAGGACCGGATAGGCCAGAAAGTCAGCGCGGGCAAGGCTATTCTCGCAGCTGCCAGTGCGTCGAGCTCGTCCCTGGTCGAACTCGTCTCCGACGTTCAGAAACAGTCGTCCAAGAGCCCAGGGATATCCGATTTCGTATTGCTCCCACTCGATCAGGATCCGTACACGGTCGGGAAGTCCATAGACATCCTGTTGGGCCACGGAATGCAGCTCTATCTCAGTCAGCAAGAAATGGATGTGCCAGCCGTCGTGGTCCCGCTCTCTCAACCACTCAGGCCGACGATCGAACTGCTCCTTTCGGTCGACGTGGGGAGGCATCAGGCCCTCGGGGCGTCTCTTGGGCTGCGGGTCGTGCCCGCTTCAGCGGTCCCGGAAGCAGTTCGCGGAGCATGGGCGTCAACGCATCTCGATCGCGTGGGCGGCTCGAATTGGTCCGCGCATGAACCGCCAGTCGACTTCACTAAGTCCGCTTACTACGCCGTCGCCAACAGCCCTGACGGCGTCAAGTTCGCGAATCGTATGCTTCGCGTGCCCGGCACCGAGGTACGGTGGAGCGCGGGCCAGCTCCCTGTGGATGGGTTTCTTTTTCGTGTCCCTCAGACGGTGGAGACCGTTAGAACCGCGGCCCGCGGACTTAGGCTCAAGGCCGACGAGGTCGCAGCAAGCGAGTACGAGGCTGCTCGCCCAATCCGTACACCTCGCATCGGGCTATATGACGGGCAAGGGATTCTCGAGAACCGCTTCAACGGAACTTTGATGCGGTGGCTCCTCGATGAAGGCGAGTTCTCAACGCGTCTCCTCACCTCGGCCGACTTCAACGCCAGCACTTTAGGCACGTTGGATGTCCTTATCGTCCCGAACGGGAATGTCGACACCATTGCCACAGGCCAAGGGCTCGGGACTGTATGGGACCGTTACCCGTGGGAGCCGGACGAGGACCGCCAAACGCTCCCGGAGAGCTCATTCGACGCCATTCGATCGTGGGTACACGATGGCGGCACGTACATCGGGGTAGACGCCGGAGGGGGCCTGTTAGCGACGCACGATCACCTGGGCCTCATCGACGCCACGGGAAGACTCGGCAACCTCGGCACCGGCCTCGTAGAGTTGCGGATCCAGGACTCCCAGCACCCGATTTTCGATGGCATCGCTGGTTCCTGGGACGATGACGGGACATGGCGTGAGGAGGTCATATACGCCATGTATGAGTCCAACCCTCGGGTAGGCCTCTTCGGGGGGTGCCTCTTTGAGCCCGGACCGACAGCTAACGTATTGGCGTCCTTCGAACGAACTCTCCCGGTCAAGGACGTCGAGCACATACGGGACATCTCCGCGTTCGGTGGCGCCGGCCACACTCCCGCCATCCTCACGGAGGCCTACGGAGCAGGAACCGCTGTTGTCTTCGCTATTGAACCGACTTATCGCGCTACATTCCGCCGAACCGGCACACTCGTATCCAACGTTATCTACGCCACCAGCGCGTCGACAGGTTTGTGATGTCAAACGTCGTGCGACGAGGGACCAGTGCCCAAGCGCAAGGCGACAGCACGAAGCTCGGCATGCCCGGCCTTGCCTACGACCTGGACTTGCAGGGCCGGAGTTGTCCCTCGACGTGGATCACTGGCCCGGTTGGTCCGGTTCAAGAAAACCGCGCCCGCCGGCCGTGCGCGTTCGCGGCGGCGTTCCATCCCGCGTTTATCCGCGGACGCCGCCGATTGCTAGCGGCCGCCGGCGGGCACGGCCGATCCTGACCTGCGAAAACGCGCCGCCCAGATGCGCCTTAGGTGGCCTGGCCAGCACTGATAATGCTCAGGCCGATGGTCCGATTCCATCTAGCCCCACAAAAGACCTGATAAAGGGCCATTTCTGGAACCGTGAGCACAAGCATTTGAATGCTGAGGTCGATAGGCTGGCCGAAAACGATAAATTTCCTAGTCAGAGTGTATCGGGGCTTCCGGTAGACGATCCTCGACGGGCGTCGTGCCCACCACGTGCCCAAAGCGTGCCCAAGGGCCATCGTGGGCGGAACGGATGACCTCCCAAGGCTCGTCGCACCGTAGGGAGTGGTCCGGTCTCCTCCACGTGCCAATTCCTACCTAAGTCAATGTTCCGGGGGCCACGCCGGTCCCTAGTGAAGGTGGACTGCGGCTTCGGGACTTCGTCCCGAGCGGGGTCGTGCCCCGGCAGGCCAACCTGCGTACCCGCCACGCCCGCGCTCGATGGAATGGACGCGTGGCTGGCTGTTTAATTGCTACGGGCCACTGACATTCGACGGCACCGGCGTTGGCGAAACCCCCCGGCGATCTCTTCACCAGTTCGCCGGGGGTCGCTTCTAACACAAATTAGAGGGCCGGCTTGTGGATTTTTTGGCGCCTCACCTCAGGATGCCCCATACGGCGGGTGTGCCGAGAGTGCGGTACACGAGTGCCCCGCGGGGCCCGAGCACGGCAACATCGACCATGCAGGCATTGAGCACAGGAGCGGCTTCCACGCCGAACTTAGCGCACACCGCCCGGGCGGCCGCAGCAACCTTCTGAGGTAGGTTCTGCGCGAAGAACGGCTCCCTGGGATTGATGTGTTCCACACCTCCGGTTTTGCCATTGCAGGCGGACAGCAGGTCCTGGCTGGCAGGGACGAGCCAGCTGTTGCCATAGGGACCGTAGAGTTGGCTGAAGACAAAGGGGGCGGTGAACACGGCTCCGGTGCGCGACTCGATGGCGTTATTACTGTTCCCGGCGTTGGTGAGGAGGCCCTGTACTGGTTCAGGCCATTTGCCCAGGCCCACCGTCACGTCGACATGCGGTGTGACGCCAGGTTGCACCGTGGCCTGGACAGAGTTCCCGTTGCCGTCCTGGATCAAGTACACGTTGCCGTTCAAGGCGACGCTGGCGCCGTCGGGCAGCAACTGCTCACTGCCGTTCGCCAGGTTGACGGTGCCACCGTTTACCTCGAGTCGCGTGGGCGCCGTACAGACGGCGACGTTGGTGCTGCCGACGTGTGCCGCCACCGCTCGGTTGACAGCGGCGTTGGGCCAACTCGGCGCCCCTGACACCTGCCGCTCCTGGACGGTGAAGCCGCTCGTTGCCGGCTTGAAGATCAACGGCTTGATCCCTATGCCGGTCCTCGGTGGTGGTGCCGCACTCGTGCCGACAAGTTCGTAGTCACCCTGCGCCTGGAAATCGTAGAGCAGCTTGTTGAAGGTATCTAAGTGGGTGTCACCGATGCCGTTGGCCGTGGCGCATGCGGCCGGCGACGTGGGCGCATTGCTGTTCTGGTCAGATTCCATCGCCGGGGACGGTGACGTCCCGAGTGTGGGAGCGGGTTGTAGGAACAGGTTGTTTGATTCTCCCGTCGAGTTGAACGGCACGCACTGTGGGGCCGCCGTGGTCCCGCTGTGAGTGATGACGTTGACCTTCATGTCTGTACCGGCGATGAAATTGGCCTCGCCGCCGCCTCTATCGCCGTAGAGACCGAACTGAGCGTCGGTCCAATTGCCCGCCAGGTTGACAAGATTGTCTGCCGCAGTAGCCGCCGAGCTGGTGCCGGAGACGATCATTTTTACCGTGTCGGTCTCCGTGCCGTTGACCAGGCCTACTTGTCCCACAAACTTCACTGAGTCGGACATTAACTGCTGGGGCGTTAGTTGCGGCACGCTGGCGGTGTTCTCGTTTTCGTCGTAGCAGTTGCCGGCGCCGTCAGGGGTATTGAAAGTCCCTGTGCAGGTGTTGTCGTAACCAAGCAGTGCCGGTTCTACCTGGATTTCCTTGAGGTCGCTGTCGTAGACGAACTGTTGCCAGCCGGTGCAAGCGCTCGGCACCAATGCCGTGCTGCACGAGGATGTCGCCGGCAGGTTGAAGTTGGTGTTGAGCTGGAGAGAGTAAATATTGTTCCCTGCGGCGCCGGCGTTCCCGAATTGGCCGGATTCGCACGGTGAAGAAGCACAGGTGACGCTGGGGAACGACCCCTCCGCCGCTGTCATTGGACTGGCCGTCTGGGCCGCGAAGTCACAACTATTACCAGCGCACCCCGCGACCTGTTGTGGGACCGCGTTCGCGCCGTCTTCGTTCGGCGACGGGCCGGCGAACTGTTGGGCAATTTTCGGGTGCACGCTCGAGCACGCAGTGGACTGCCACTGGACAGCGGGGAACGACGCCGTGAAACAGCCTTGCCCCGGGACGGGAAGCGCGGCGATAGCGTTCTGCCACGCGGGCGTGCTCACTTCTGCGGCGTTCGCGACCGGGCCCCGAACCCTACTAACGCGCTCACCAGTACCAATACCGCAACGGACGTTGTCATGCGGCGGAGCACTGAGACCTTTGCTTTCACAATATACTCCTTAGGAAATCCGAGAAACGGGCTTCCGTCCCGGGCTCGGGCCAGACTCTGCGACTAGGAACGTGACGTCCGTACCACAGACTAAATACCAGTTTTTGACCTTGGTCTTGGAGAGGTCAAGCGGACTTGCGTGAAGGCCCCAGTTCGGCTGTTCGGAGGCTGTCGTTCTCAGGACCGGCGCCGACCGGCCAATTTGCCAGTCGAACACGACGGCAAATCGAATAAGGGCGGGAGCTCGTTGCGCTGTCCCCGTTGCCAGCGCCGCGGTGCTTGCTAGTGGCGCTTGGGCTGGCGCGTTGAACGTTACCCTGCGTACGCCAGCAGAACAGAAGGCTTCTAACCCATCCAACCTAACGGAGGCGTTTCTCCTGAGGCCTTCAGGTTGACTTGTCTCTACCAAATGACCCAAAAAGGAGAGGCGCCAGACGTGGGTCGCCGAGCGTCGAGACCTGTAACACGGGGCCCCGGATAGGGACCGCCTCCTGACGGTGAACCTAAACAACGCTTTCGCCGTCCGCACCAACGAGCCCGAGGCCGAAGGTGCGCTGTGGAACCGGCACTTCACGACGGGGCTGCAAGGCCTGGCGTCCTGGCCCCGCGTGGCGACCGACCCCCAGCGTCGTAAATATCGCGGAGGTGAGCGTTGCAGAAACGGCGCTGGGACGAACGCTCTGCGCTCCCTGCTGGCCTCCTGGTTGACGCAGCTTGGCAAATGTGAGATGTATGAACGACGCGATGGAACGATGTGCCCAGGCGGGTGTCGCGCGCTGCGTCATCGCCCGTCTGTTGACCGAAGTCGACGCCCTCGGTTCGATTCTCCATCGCTGTGTGGGGCTAGTTGCGCTCGACTTTGGCCCGCCGGCGCAACAATGCCTTTGTCCCGGGCCGGCCTGGGCGGCACGAGCCGCTTCGATGCGACGGTGTTAAACACCCACCATGATGGTGCGCCCGCCTCTGCCGGCGGTGCAGCGCTCCCGGAGCGGGCAAATTTCACAGGTGCGGGCGTCGAAATAGAACATGGTGGCCGGGCGGCCCTTGTGGTCCTTGGCCCGCCGGGCGTCCGAAGTAGTCTGGCCCGCCGGGCAGGTGACCGTCCCGGCTCCCAGGTCGATATAGAACTCGGTCTTGGGGAACCGCCCGGAGTTCGTCGTCGGGGGCACCTTGGCCACCAGGTCGGTGCCCTGGGCCTCCACCGCTTGGCGCACGTCCCCGTCGGAATAGGCCATGTCAGCCAAGAGGGTGGCAACATCTATGCCGTCGGTCTCGGTGACCTTGGCCAGCAGCGGGGCCGCTCCCTCCCCGTCGCCGGCGTTGCCCGCCCGCACCTCGACGCCGAGCACCATCTCGGAGCGCTCGTCGATGATGACGTCGAGCTTGTGGCCGTCAAAACGGCGCGACGCCGACTTACGCCCGTGGCGCATCTCGGGGTCAGAGTGCGACACCACCCGGTCGGGGGCCACCCCGTCCCGGATAACGGGGCCGTCGGCGTTGGCCTCTACGTCTTGGAGGACCACCTGGGACAGCAGCCCCGCTGCCTCGGCCACCTCCGGTTGGGCCATGAGCTCTTTGTCCGCTGCGGCGCTGCCCAACAGCGTGGCCGCCAGTTCGACCAGCTCGCCCAGGTGTTCTTTGCGGGCCGCGGCGTCCTGCCAGTCGATGTCGGGCTTGGCCGCCGCCAACGCCAGTACTTTGGCGGCCAGGCCCACGTCGAGGTTGTTGCCCAGGGCGCGGGCCAGCCGCCCCATAACCTTGCGCACCAGCTCGTAGGTACTGGCCACCGCCCCCGCCCCGTGCACCGGTGACGAGTCAATGACCGTGGTCAAGGGCTGTTTGAAAATGCCGGTCGCTTCTCACCTATCGACCGGTTCCAGGCCAGCTCAGAGGCGCTCCGAACACGCTCGGACAGCCGCGGTCGGTTGGAACTAGTCGATGGACATCCCTAGGATCCACTCGGCTTCGGGCCGGCCCGAAGCGGGCGACACCTTTGCGTCACAGAACGATAGCGTGTAGCTCCCAACTCCACTCGAGGCCATCGGCGACCGAGTCGGCGATCGCGCCACCGCCGCCGGGACGGACGCCGTGTCGGTGCCCGGTGCCGAACGTTACACGCTGTGGATCGTGATGTCAGCTCCAGCCACGCTGGCCACTTTGCGGACGTGGCCCGCGTTCGAGGTGACCACCGCATGGTTTCGGCGGACCGCCCCCTCGACAACCGAGACGTCAACGATGTCGTCGTGACCAGCCCGAGCCGCCAGTGCCCCGACCGCCCGGGCCTGGGCCTGGGTGAGGTCCTCGACGTCGCACCCCTTCAACAAGCGCGACAGGTTCGCTTGTGGCCCGCCGCGCCAACCCTCAGCGAGCACACCCGCGGGTACTGTCGGGGGGAGCCCTCGCCGGAGAGCAGCCCGGTGAAGCGACCACATGACCCGGTCATCCCGTTCTGTGGCGACCAGAGCTCCCGTGTCGTAGGTCAAGCCGACGGTGCTCACGCACTGCGCGCCGATTTGCGGGTACCGCCCGAGACGAGGCGGTCGAGAAGGGTCTCGCCGGCAGCCAGCTCATTAGACGTGAGCGCGCCAGCGGCCTCCTCCCACTCGGCGACTCCACGAAGGCCCTCCCGCACAAGAAGTTGACGATGGGCAGCTTCGGAAAGCCAGGCGCTAAATGACACTCCGTCCTCGGCGGCGGCCTCTTCAGCGGCGGCGGCGACTTCGGCGTCAATCGACACGGACCGCTTCACTACAGCCATAAGCGCATGGTAGCACCACCGGTACTACTAGCAGTGCAGAACTGCGGCGCGAGAACATACCGCACCTGCGAGGGATTCTGCTCGGGCGGCTCGGCCGGTCATCTCTCACATTTCGCCGAGGGACAGTCTTGGCTTCAACTTGTGAAGTCAGCGCCGTGTTTTGGATGCACCTGCCCTCGACTTCGCCGTGCCCAAAGCGTGCCCAAACGAAGTGGCACGAGCCGGCTTTTGGTGGCTCGTCGTGGCATGAACGGGCAGGTCAAAGGCTAGACCAATTGCCTGACCAGCCCTCTTGGCTGCACTGATAACTCTGAGGTCGGTGGTTCGATCCAACCTAGCTCCGCAAAAGTCCCGCTCAGAGGAACCGTTCGACTCAACACTCAACGTGCACGGAAGAATGGAGAGCGTATGAAACGCTGAGATCGCGATCGATCCACCGGTGACCATAAACACGAAGAAAAACGCCATGATTGCGCCTATGGCCCACAAGGGGTCGAGCGACACCGCCGCGTTGTAACCGGGTTGGTCGTGGTAAAACGCGGCCCGGGTGGACATGGCTGCTGGGCACCTGCTCTCCTGGTGCCAGGTGAAGCTCCCAGCTGAGACGCGACTGGTTGTCGGAAGGCAGCTGTTGGATGACAATTCGCTCGCCGCTCAAGGGGTTTTCGGTGACTCGTCGTACCTGCTTGTCGGCGCCCACCGATTGCACAGTCATGAGAGCATGCTGGCTCGATGGGGGTCCCGGGGTCGTCGGCCAGGGAGCGGTTTCTCGCCTACTCCTGACGTCGTAGACGAGCTTGGTAGCCTACGCGCACCGTCGTAAGCGCGCCGTAACCTAGTTGTCGGTGCCTCTACAGGATACGGGTGGCTTTCAGGCCTTTCACCCCAGAAGCGATCTCGACCCTGATTGCCTGCTTCTCTCTAAGGCCCCGCGCCAAATGTTTCGGTATGAAGATGTCCCCTTTGACGCAACTAGCAAAAGCGTAACCCTCGCTGTGGACCCTCGTGACGTTCGCCACAACGGTGACGGGAGCGGGCCGAACGGTCGCCGTGCCACGGGCCGGCGATTTCCCTGAAGTCGTCGCACCACTCGCCTTTCCCCCCGTTCCGCCGGCAGAAGACTTTACCGACTTCTCCGGGACGGTCGTTTTCGCCGGCTCGAGGACCGGCGACGTCGGCGAAACCGAGCTCGGGACGGGCCTGGCTTCCAACGTCGGCCCGGGCTTCGAAGGCGCGGTCACGCCTCGGTCGCTGGGCGGCGTGACCTTGGATGAGTCGGGCACGGTCGATTTCGGTAGGCTCGGGCTGCCGACCTCCTCGACGCTTTCGCCGGTGGCAACGGGCTCCTCGGGGGCCTTGGGAGTAACCTTGGCTAGAGCTTCTTTTAGATAGGCTGCCTTTTTCGGGTAGTCCGTGAGGACGTGCAACCGGTCAGTCTGGCCGCCAGCGGCGACGTAGATCTCCAGAAGCCGTTGTAACTTGTCGTCGTAGTCTCTGGCGGTGGGCTTGGTTACGTCGGTGTTCCTATCTACGCCTCCCTCGATGTTCACCGACGGCTCCATCGCTTTCAACGACGAACCGTACTGAGGGTGCGCCTTAGGAGCGAACTCCTGGCCATAAACGAGTGTTACGATGTAGTCCCCAAGCCACTTGGTTGCATTGGGAAGTAGTGTTGCGGGGTCTGACGCCAATATTGCGTCGATTTTATCCTTTGAGGCTTCAGCGGTGAACTGGTACCGTAATTCATCGATATGCTTCGGGTCCGGAGGCCCGAGCTCACCTCTCTCCCCCCATTTTTGCGGAGCGCCCCCCTCACCGGTATAGAGGCCGCCTAATGCCGTCTTAGTCTGACGGATCTCGGAGAACTTGACGACATCGCCCTTGGTGCCGTTGAAGAGGACGTAATTGACCGGCAGCCCCGGGTTGGCTTTTATGGCCCGGCTCAGGATCTTGGCCACGGCGATGGTCAAGGGAGAGGTCTTTCCGGACGGGTCGAAGTGACTGTCGGCTTTGGTCCCTTTCATCTCCACTTCGACACGCAACGGGTGCCCGGTGGCATCGAAATAGCTCGTGGCATACGGGGCGACCTGGTCGATGAGGTCCTGAAGGGTCATGAAACGGCTCTTAGCGGAGCCCGTGCGGGTTGTCCCCTTCAAGGCGCTAGCCGTCATGTCGCTGACTTCAGTGCGGGGCTTAATTTGGTGTGTCACGGCGCTCTTGCGCAGGTTGTTCAACTGCTCCAGGACCTTGCCCTCGTGGGACAGCATCGGCACCCCGTCAGAGGAAAGGAAGACGTCGCATTCCACGCCGTCGAGGGCCGGCACGACGGGGGCATCGGCGGTCGTGGGCACTTTGGTCGTCTCCGCCAAAGCGGCCTCGAATGCTTCGGGTGAGTTCTCGGCCGGCCTGTTCTTCCGTCGCTGGTCCTCCTCCTGGATCAGGCCACCCATCGTCCTGTTGGTGGGGCCAGTACCCCGGTGGGCGACTACGCTGACGCCTTCTCGAGCCGCCATGAGCTGGCGCAGGTTGCGCAGCTGAGCCAGGTTCTTGTCGTGCAGGTCTTGTAGCTCCTTGCCGGAACCGTCGGTTGGGACGAGCACGTAGCCCAGTGGACCGAAGGTACTGACGGTGTTGTAGCAAAGCCATGTACCTTGCGGGCTGAATTCGTCTACATAGCCGGTGAAGCTGGAAAGTATCTCTCCGCACAGTTCGAGGATGTCCTTGGCCGGCTTGGCCTCGACCACAAGAGCGAGGAGGTCATTTAGGTCCGTTATAAACTCGTCGGGCACGGCCTCCATCCCTTTGGCCGGTTTGTGCGCCCGCAATAGAGCGATCTTGGCTTGCAGTTGCCCCGCCAGACGGTTGAGCTTCCGGGCCGGCGACTTCGCCGAGGTGACACCGGCGAACCGGGTTAAGCGTTGGTTTACGGCCGTGGCCAGCTCGTCAGCGTCCTTGTAGACGATGTCGGTGCCCTCCGCCAGCTTTGCCATCGTTGTAGGGCGGTCCTTCACAATGCCGAGGCGAGCCAGGGTGTCGCCTTTTCCCGCCTTCAGCAAGACATCCAGGGCTGCGGCCGGTTGGACGGCAACCTCCGGCGCGTCGCCCGTCTTGGACAAGAACCGCCTTTGGAGCGCCACCGTGGCCCGGTTACCTGCGGAGCGCTGGAGGCGCAATAGGCTTTCGGCTAGCGGTTGGTTACTCGTGGACCGTTTTGCGCCAGAGCCTGCCGGTTGCTGAGGTGAGCGCTCCTGCTTGGTCGAGACTGAAAGGCTGCTCATTGTTCCTGGCCGCTCCCGGGCGGAGTCCATCTCCTCCTGCGAGCGTACCTTAAGCCTGAGGTCGTCGCACGCCCTGAGCGCCGGCATTCTCGCCCTCAGTGGTTATGGAGGACGGGGCGCTGTTCCCTTCCCTACTCCGAGACCCCTGACCTGCGGGACCCGGATGCGCCTGGGACTGTTCCTACGCTCTTTGCGTAGAAACCGTCCCCAGCGGCCGAGCTGACGGCGCGGACCCGTTTGCTCCCGCTAAACGGCGCAGCTCGACGATGCTTTGACGCGCTGCGGCGTGCTCGTCGTACCCGTAATCGGGGTGTAGATGGTCTATCTCTACGGCCAAGAGGCAATCGTAGCCTCCGTTTGCCAGCAAGCGGGTTAACTCAGCCATGTCGTTCCTGGCTGAATCTCGTGGAAAGGTGGTTCGCCGAGCTCACCAATAAATGGCTCCGGCGAGGGACGCACCGTTCGACCAAAGAGCTGGAGGCGGCCATCAGCTCCTGGGTAGCCAGCTGGAACGAAGACCCCAAGCTTTTCATTTGGCACAAATCGGCAGACGAGATCCTGGAAAGCCTCGCCGCCTATTTATCGGTGCTCCCGTGACTCGGGACACTAGGCGGTGCAGTGGTAAGCCGGCCTTGCGCCTCCGAAGGTCCCACAACGCGGTGTCGATGGCTGCCAATGCAACGGAGGCGACGGGACCAACACTCTGCGCATTAACAGATATTTTGAGGTTGCGGCACAGGCGCTCGATGTTCTCAGCGTCAGCACCCATCGGTTTGGCAGCAGGCGGTCACCCAGCAGTGCCATAACGGATGATCCGCCTGCGCCGACTGTGTAACTGTAACCCGTCCTGCTGATACCGTCGGAGTCCGTGATGGTCAATATCGGCTCTCCTGGCATTCAAAGGCCTGGATCGCGTCCCGTCCTTCGGTCAGCGGCAGCAAGTTCACGAGGAGCACTTCGGCCCGTGGCAGATCGCATGTCAGACGATAGCGCCCGCCGGGCTGTTCGCGGTTGAACATTGTCCGGGACGTCAGGCTGGGCCGCTGCTACCGAGGAGATGGCGTCGTCCCGGGACTCAAAGGTTTTGCCCGTGGGCGACCTCGCCGACCGCCGGCGCAACGCCACTGAGGAGCGGCTGCGCCCGGCTAGCTCGTCGGCCAGAAAATCGCTAAGGGCACTCGGGCGGCTCCCAGCGCTGGGCTCTGGCGGTGGCCAACAGCTCAGGAGCCCGATTTCCTGATATTGGGCAAATGGAGTTGGCGCAACAGCTCGAGCACTTCTTCGGTCGGGTTCGTCACGGTAGCGGCGCTCATGTCCCGAAGCCCACCCAGGCTCGGGGGCCACCTTGCAGCGATCGGACCTCACCGGGCCGTTGTGCCCGGCTCCCGGCGAGCCTCTTGCTAATCGCATAGTGTTGTGCTACTAGTGTAACATGACGTCAGTGGGTGTGCGAGAGCTGCGGCAGCGAGCGAGCGAGTTGCTCAGGCTCGTGGAACAGGGTGAGGTGGTCGAGATCACAGACCGAGGGCGCCCTGTGGCCCGGCTCACCCCGTTGCCGACGGGGACCCCTCTGGAGCAGATGCGGGCGTCCGGGGAGATCGAGCCGGGGTCCGGCGACATCGATGACCTCCCCGAACCGCTCGTCCTTCCTGTCGGCGTCGAAAAGCCGTCGGCGGCGCTAGCGCGTCTGCGCAGCCAGGAGCGTTAAGCGGTGGCGGCTAGCTACCTCGACTCGTCGGCATTGGTCAAACTGGCGGTCCGCGAGGTGGGTTCTGACGCCCTGCGAAAGCACCTCCGTCGCCGGAGGCCGCTTATGTCAAGCGCCCTGGCGCGGACAGAAGTGCTCCGGGCGCTGCTGCCTGGGGGGGAGCCTGCCCTCGCTGCTGGGCGGCGAGTCCTTAGCCGGGTCGACCTCGTCCGTGTCAACGATGCCGTTCTCGGTCAAGCTGGCACCATGTTGCCAGTCGAACTGCGGTCCCTAGATGCCATTCACATCGCCACGGCGGGACGGATTGGAGCGGACTTGGCCGAGATCGTCACGTACGACCAGCGGATGGCAGCTGCCGCTCGCTCTATGGGCTACAAGGTCTCATCGCCCATCTGACCACACCGCGTCAGAACTGCCGCCGGCACCTGCCTAAACGGTGGCTTGGCTTGCCTTTTTCAGACCAGGCGCCAGGGCCGCGACGTATATCCGTCGAAGTTGGGAGGATGGCGCCCTGCCAAATAACCGAGCAATTAGCCAACGCACTGGAGCGAAGGGTGTCGCCGGACGGCACGCTTTGCTCCAGCCCGGGCGGCTCCTAATTGTTGTAGGTGACGCAACTAGAGTTGGCCGAGCCTCGGAGTCTAGACGGGAGGAAGGCCCGGCCGGGAACGGAGACGCGTGGTCGAGCTCCGCTGTTTGGTCTTCCTTCGGCTGGTGTGGTCATTTCCCGAGCCGCTTCATATCGCGAGCCGTCGGGGCGAAGGGTCGTAGACAGAATGGCCGATCACTGGCTCACATCCCTTCGGCGGACGGGCCTTGAGCCCTCCGACGTCTCCATTGGACCAATCCGTCAACTTCGGGCCGTGCCCAAAGCGTGCCCAAACGAAGTGGCACGAGCCGTCTTTTGGTGGCTCGTCGTGGCGTGAACGGGCAGGTCAAAGGCTAGACCAATTGCCTGACCAGCCCTCCGGGCTGCACTGATAATGCTGAGGTCGGTGGTTCGATTCCACCTAGCCCCACAAAAAGACCTGATCAGGAGCCATTTCTGGAAACGGTGAATTGGAGCACGTGAATGCTGAGATCACGTTCCGATTTGATTTGGCCCCTCGCGACAGAGCCCCTGGTCAGAGGATGTGAGAGCTTCTGGTAGGCCCGTTAGACAGTCCTTGGTGCCCACTACGTGCCCAAAGCATGCTCAAAACCCGACGTGGGTGGGGTGAATGGTCTCCTCTGCACGTCCCCGAAGCAGCGGGACTCAGACCACCAAGGAACTGGTTCCGGTCTTTCTGCACCTTCAAAATATTGGCTTGGATCCCTTTATCACCTGGGCGAATTCGCCGAAGCCCTGGGTCATGTGAAGTTGGGTGCTGTTGGTCTGCACGATCGCTTTCGACAAAAAGTCTTCGCGCTGCTTCCCAGTCGAGACCTCTCATCGCTCGGGCTTGAGTAGTGACTAGTCAATCGCGCCAAAACTGTCAACACTGCCGTTGCAACATTTGTCCTACGTGACCTACCTGTATGACAAAAACCTTGCCCCACTTTGCTATCCCCTGGAAATAGTGAAGTCGAAATGGCGTATTCGGCTGAAGGTCGCTTCACAGTCCACGAAGCCGTCGACCTGGCGCTCTCGACAACCAAGTGACCCGAGCTGCTTCGCTCTCCAGCACGGCCTCAGTTTCCCAATCCCGCGGATCCTGTGGGGCCGTCGTTTCTGGGATGTAGTGACTACAAGAAAATGGAACACAAGCGCTCGCGGGGATGAAATGTCGTTTGAGCAGTAGCGGCGAGAGAGGGGAGCCGCCCGCCCGGGTCATGACAACGCGCGGTCGGTGCCAGCGTTCCCACGGAGCCGCTCGATTATCGAGTAACCATCGGCGAAATGCAGGCCGAAACGCAACTCCGAACATTTGCGCCACAAAGACAGCCTTGATCGTACCCGTTGGCTCGTTACCTTAGGGCTAGAAAATAGTCTCACTCCAAGGCTTTTCACATTCCCGATCCTGCCACGTGAGGGAGGTTGACCCGTGCCCAGCTGGCTCGCGCAATTCACCAAGCTCGGGCACCCCGCGGCGGTGCTCATCACCCCCGATGAGCTGAGTTCCCTCGACATCCTCTCGTACGACGAGACGTTGAAGGAGATCCTGGAGGCCCAAGCGCAGCGGTTGAAAAACCAATACACGTTGCGTGAAGCCACGGCCCTCATTATGGCTGCCACTTCTGCCAGGTAGGTACAGCTAACTCACAGAGCAGTTCACGACCCCCCATTGCCGGCGCCAACCCCCGCTTCCCCGAACCCGTCTGTGTCGCCTCGCCAAATGCCGAGCAGATTTTCGTAGCTCTGCAACGCGGAGTAGTGGGCGTAGCTGCGGGTGGAGTTGATCGTGCCCGGTACGAGGTAGCGGGGTTGAGCAGTACGGCGCCGACCTGGCCACACCGGTGCTGTGGCCGGTCTGCGGGATGCCGAACTGCTGCAGAAGCGGGCTGGCGACCTCTGCGCTGGTTGGGACCGGGCTGCCCGTCGCAGCTGAGGTGGTGTCAGTGACCGGGTTGCCGGCGTCGAAGGTGATTCACGACGAGGCTGTTCCACCGCGGTAGCGGGGGGCCCGGATCAGCGGCATCCAGTGCTTGAGCCATAGGTCGGCGCCCAAGAGACCGCCAGCGTTACCGCCCTCGGTGTTGGGTCATCTTCGTGATTATCCTCCCGAGTGGCCGTCCTTGTTTGCGGCGCCGCGCGCCTCAGCATCGCCAGTAACTGAGAAGGTGGTGGCAGGGTGGTCGATACCCATTAGGATCGTTCTCGTTGATCCCGTGAACAGCTATGGAGAACGCGCGTGGATGCCGAGCGACCAGCAGCGATTCGAGCCATGTGCCCGTTTCGTCTCGTCATTGACGATGATATGGAGCAGCTGAACCGAGAGATCACGCTGAGCGAAGCGGCAACTGGGACAACGCTCTTCGAAGAGGGCGATTCGGCGGACGGCGTAGCAACCATTCTCGAGGGAAGTGTTGAGGTCCTCAAGCAGGGCCGAATCCTCGCGGCGCTCGGCCCTGGATCCGTTCTCGGCGAGCTCTCGCTGTTCGTGCCATCCGCTTCACGCACTGCCACAGCCAGAGCGAACTCTCCAGTGCGAATGATCAAATGGAGTGCCAATGATGTCCCGGAACGCCTCGCCCGACACGAACGTCTCGCAACGGCAATCGTGGCCGATTTGGCCTTCGTGCTGGCGGAACGGCTCGACCGGCGCACGCACGATGTCGTCGCGTTGCTCAAGGCCGCAGGGACACGCCTACCGGTGTCAGAGCTAGAGCGTTTTCGCAGCAGTGCCATGGAGTAGTCTGCTTCCGCCAGCGCCGATTAAGCTCTAAACCATTTGCGCGCGCTCGATCTGCCCGAAAGTATCCCATCTCGGAGAACAAATGCACTTCCGAGCCACTCATTGTCGCGCGTATCGATCAGGACGACCGGTGTGACTCGACGAAGCGTCAAACGGACGCATCGGCCGCGGGGGAATCGTCCTCTGCGCCCGAACGTATCACTGCACCGCGATCAGTGGGCGGCAGCGGTAACACGTGGGCGTCGCAGGCGAAGCATGTACGGCAGGCCCTGGCCAAGGATGCCAACCGTCTCGCCAACGCGTCGGAGCCAGGTGGGGTCCGGCACCGAAGCGAGGGGACCGGGGAGGTCCTCGACATCGACGAAGTAGGTGCGCACGGGTCCGATTCCCTCGAGGTCCTGCGAGATCTCGTGCACCGGCAGGTCGGTCGGGAAAGTGCTGCCGCTCCGGTAGAGATCCTCTGAGAGAAGGACGTACTCGGGCACGTGCACAGGGTTCTTAAGAAGGCGATGGACGAAGATCACGTCGATGCCGGCCAATTTTCGCCGACGCTTGATCGTTTGGGTTGCGACCTCGCCGACGTGCGCGACGAATTTCAGCCTCAGGCCCCTCGTCTGAGTGCAACTGTCGCACGGGCAGATATTGAGCTCGACGAGCCGCCGCTCTGCGTGGAAGGCGCGGTGCATGGCAACCGCAGCCTCGGTGATGGCCGCGATCATGGCGTCGCCATCCAGCGCGTCGGCCCCGCGCGAGAGGAAGACCGCGTCGCCTTCTATCTCGATCAGGTCGAAGTCGCGGGCCGCGTCAACCACCCTGTTGAGTAGGCGCGTCGTGGCTGCCTCTGCGTGCCCGAGGATGCTGCGGTGAACCTGCATGTACTCCGTGTAGCCGCCGATGTCGGCGATCAGGAGCAGAGCACGGCGAGTCTCCATCTGGAAAGGCTAACAGACAGAGGAACACCTGTGCCCTGACGATTCCTCGCAGAGCTCGCGGCTACCACGGTGGCAAAACCCCCGCGCAGAAGGAAAGGCCAGCAGGGCCGGTCCGCCATAATGGCGCCGTGTACTTGCAGGACTGGGGTCGAACGGCGAGGTTCGAGCGGTAGCCGAGTACCTGTACGCGGGTACCGGGCCGTTCCCGAGCGCAGTTCGGCCTGATCCGACGGCGATGTTTATCGGGCTACTCATTCCACAGCACCCGTTCTGAGGAGCGCGCCGTCACGCCCGTCACACCACCTCCGCGGTAGGGCCGAAGTGTCGCCTCGAAGCGGGCCGCCGATTGAGGCCCGTCGAAATAGGACGCAAGTCCGTATCTCGCGCGGCACCGTGGTGTTCAACGACCACACTCGTGAGCTCGAAGTAGCGATCGAGATTGCCGCAGTGCACCTCACCGGGCCCTCGATGGTACCGGGCCCACTCCGGCTGCCAGCCAGACGGTGAGCTATTCGCCAAGATAGTCATCCACCTCCGTGATCTTGACGTTGGTGAGGTTGCTGGTGTCGATGCCGCCGCCGTCGTCGAGGAGGAAACGGGATCGTGGTCCGGCCACCGCCCCGGAGCAGGATCACAGTTAGGATCACAGCCGACAGGAGGGGTAATGGGTCGGGGTCAATCGGGATTCGTCGAGCGAGCGTCATGGCTGTTGCGACTCCCACTCGAAACTCCCACAATCCCGTTCGAGGATGAGGGAAGCGGATGCACGCTCTGGTTGAAGCTCGACTACCTGCTGCCCAGCGGATGCACTAAAGATCGGATGGCCACGAACATCATCGCGTATGCAATCGCATCTGGCGAAGTGTCTCCCTCCACCGTCGTGGCTGAGGCGTCGAGCGGGTCGACCTCGATCGCGTTGAGCATGGTCTGCGCCGCCGTCGGAGTGCCGTTTCGCGCCTACATGCCCAAAACGGTCAGCGGAGAGCGCGTCTTGATGATCCGCCGCCTCGGTGGGGACGTAGTTCTCACTCCCGCTGACCAGGGTATGGATGGAGCGGTGGCTGCATTGCTCCACGACTCAGGCACAGAGGCGGACCTGTACGCCGCTAAGCAGTTCGAGAATCCGCGCAACGTATTCGCGCATCGGCACTCGACCGGGCCGAGCTCATCCAACAGGTTGGGGTTCGGCTCCACGGCTTCGTCGCCGGTGTCGGCACCGGTGGCACGCTGATGGGCGTGGCGCACGCGCTGCGGGATCACGGCTATGCCACGATCATTGCTCGAGCGGTGCCGACCGCGACATTCACTGGGGAGGGTGACCCGGAAGTTGTCGGGGGGATACCGGGCATCGTCGAAGGCATGAGCAAGCTCCTCGACCCTGACGCCGTTGGACTCGACGATCCTGTGCTCGTCCCGGAGCCGGAGGCAATAGCTACAGCGCGCGAATTCGGTTGTCGCGGCCTAGGCATCGGTCCGTCAAGCGGGCTCAACATCGCCGCAGCGCGTCGGCTGGCCGCCCGTCTTGGCCCCGGGCACCACGTCGGGACGGTTCTGCCAGACCGTATGGAGCGGTACTTCTCAACCGCGTTGTTCGATGACGTGACAGCGGAGCTCTAACGCGCGCTCGTGGACGCGGCGTCGTGGGTGCTCTCGCCTAGTCCTAGTCGTTGAGGAGAGAATTGTCCAGCTCGCGCTCCGGCAAGATCTGGGTGAAATACTCGACGCCGAACATCTCTCGCAGGATTGGATCGGGGAACATACTCGGGTCGATCGGGTACTGAGAGCGATGTCCGCCGTGGCTCGGATCTTGTGGCCAACGAAGTCCGAGACGTCAATACACGTGCTCACTCTGGCATCGATCTGATCCCCTGAAGGAAGCGATCTGGTTCGGTGAAGGCCGGCCTCCTCCCCAATCCCCCTATGGGGACCTGATCAGATGCTGAGAATGTCAGGCTTGTTACGTCATCCACGGCAACCACATGCGCGTTGCGGGGCTGGCCGGTGGCGATGCCGACTTCTCCGATGAACTCCCCTGCGCCGACCGGTCGACTACTCGCACGCGACCGTCCTTGCCCTCTCGCCGGATCTCCACATGACCAGACAGAAGGAAGTACATTTTCGCGGCGGTCTCTCCTTGTTCAATGAGGTAGGAGCCGGCCGGGAACCATTCGACGTTGACGAAATCGGCCGCAAATCCGAGCCCCGTCGTCTCGCGAGAAAAGACCGACAGCGCGCGTACGAAATCCTTCGTACCTTCGAAGCGGGATGTCAGCTTGACGACCCACTCAGCCAGGCGGTCACGCAATAGCATCTTGCTTCGCGGCATGTGGCAATGGAAGAGTCGGATCGCTGCAGCCGACCGCATCTGGTAGCAGGCCGCGGTGACCGCCGCTCCTACGGCAATGTGGTCTGGATGACCGGAAAATCCGTCAGGTCCGAACGTGATCACCACGTCAGGATCGATCTCGCTGAGCAAGCCGGACGCGGCTCTGATCAGGATCTGATCGTCGATTTCGGAGAGCCTGCCATCCGGATAGTCGAGACATCTCGTCCCGGTTAGCCCGAGCTCGTTTCCGGCTGCGTCAAGTTCCTTCTCCCGAACTGCTCTCAAGGTCGTCCGGGTCGCCGCGCTCGCGTCTCTGATCTGGCCCGCTTCGCCCCTGGTAAACGAGATCACACGGACTTCAGCGCCGGCACTCGCGTACTTGGCGAAGGTGCCGCCAGCGCAGATGGTCTCGTCATCGGGATGGGCAAAGACACCCAAGAGACTCGGAGACTGCTCCCTCGAGGCGTTCACTGACATGTTGTGCTTCACCACTGCCATCGAATCTGATCGTAGGACGACGTGAACCTGGATCGGCCGCCCAGGCGAGGGCGGCCCGTGTCTCCTCAGCTCAAGCCAGCGTGCACCGGCATTCGCGCCGACCAGGAAGGAAACGCCCATGCTGAGGGTAGTAGCCGCTGGGGACACGGGGGGCGGGCCGCACTTAGCCTGGCGTGGGGCACCCGGACCTACCTGAGGAGGGCAGGAGTGAGGCTGGCTGGCGTGATGTTGGCAGTTGGTGCGGCTCGTGCCGGGTTGGCGCCTTTAACGGGGCACAGACGTTGGCCGCTAGCTGGACCGCATCACGGGTGTCCGCAGCGATAACTCCTGCCAACGTGCCGACACCGGTGCCAGACGCCACCAATGTTGATATGCCGGCTCGCAACCTGATCAACGTCGCACCCAATTGTCCCGCGTACGGGCCGGGAGCACCGACCCTTGGCCTCCTTCTGTGATTGGCGGCCGACGAGGGGTCGCGCTCCGCACTGAGCAGTGCTATGTCACCGCCCGCTCGCCGACCAGGTGGCCGAACAGCGGGTGTGGACTGTGGCAGGCAGTAGCGTCTGTGCGGCGCCGGTCGCGACGTCCCCGGGCGGCCACCCGGGCGGCACTTCGATGCACGTCTGGTGCAAGGCCACCGACTTTTCTGAACCTGGCGGGTCAGTGTATTTCGGCTCGCCCACTTATGACCGGCTGATCGGAAACTGGCCGGCTCGGCTGGAATAAGCGCGGCTGGTCAGTGCCCGGGGGCAGCGCCTGCCCAGAGGCCTGGCACTGGGAGTGGGTCGGGTATGGGGCATAAGCGGGGCGCTGCCGATCGTGGCTGACCTGGTAGCCGTCACACCTACACCTGGCGGTCAGTGCTGCCAAGTGGTGACCGGCCTCGGCGCTGTGAGTGCGCATGTAACGCGAGCCGTGTCGGCGACCTGAACCGCTTACCGCTCGAGTGGCTCGGTAGTCGGGGCTGATGCCGCTCCCGTTGGCGGCTACTGGGGCGCGTCCTCTGACGGCGGCGTCCGCTCGCAAAGGGCCGCAAGACGGCCGGTCAGCGTCGCCATCTGGCCATCGCGCGGGCCGCAGTCAATGACCGGCTCGCTGTCCGGTTCCTCTCGTGCCCACAGCGTGCCCAAACGAAGTGGCACGAAGCGTCTCGCAGTGGCTCCTCGTGGCACGAAGAGGCAGGTCAGAGGCTATACCACTTGCGTGACCAGCACCTTCTGCCGCACTGATAATGCTGAGGCCGATGGTTCGATTCCATCTAGCCCCACAAAAGACCTGATCAAAGGGCATTTCTGGAACCGATAGGCTCAGCACTTACATGCTGAGGTCCATGGTTCGATTCCATCTAGCCCCACCCCAAACTCGCTGGTCAAGGTGGTAATGATGGAGCGGAATTTCCTGAGGTCGGTGAATCATTCCGCGTCCATCCCGCGGTTCGATGTTCCATCCCGCGTCGATCCCGCGGGCGGAAGCGCGCTCCGGCCGTTTTGGCAGCCGCACGGTCTGCCTCTCTAGTCGACGGTCCGTACACCATCGAAGTCGTTCGCGGGCTCGCGTGACCGACGCGACGCTCGGTGGCGTTGGTGTTTGAGGTCCAGCTCGACAACGGCGATATCCCCGGAGTGTTTCAAGTCGTCGAAGTTGAAGTTTTGGAAGCCTTCCCGTGTCCTTGGGAGCGTCGGCGGCCTGGGCCCTAGCTCTCGATGGGGTCATCCCGACGGACAACGCCTCAAGGCTCGCCGGATGGTGAAGCCCATGGAGATCGACCTGCAGGTGACCATGACCGATGACGGCCAGACAGAAGCCGCGTCCGACCATTCCTCATGTTGACGATCACGCAATTCCCAGGCGGGCGTGCGGAACGATCAAGTAATTCCCCACCCCCTAGATCAACGTTTCCCCAACCGGTCCTCCTAGAGCAGAAAGGATTTCCTCGTCCCGCGAGAGACGGAGGAGACATGGCAAGGAGGACGTTCAAAGTGGTTGACATTGTTTAGAACCTGGCCGACTGGTACGCCGGGCGGCCCCAAGGCCGAGATGTCCCGGAGCCTGGGTGAGGACCCAAAAACGGTGCGCAAGTACGTGGCTCCAGCCAGGGCTGCTGGCATGGCAGCCGGCGGGCCACCGCTAAGCGAAGAGCAATGGGGGGCGAAGGTGCGGGAGTTGTCCCCGGCCCTGGTCGACACGCGCCTCCGTCAGCCAAGCCGAGCCGGTATCGAGCGCCACCGGGAGCGAATCGACGCTTTGGTCGGAGTGGTACGGCGACGATCATCCACCAGTGCCTGGCCGACGAGGAGGGCGTTTCAGGTGAGCGGGGCCAGGGGAGCAGGCATAATGCATAGCTGTGGTGGTTGGCGGGCCTGCGACGGGACACGGCTCGTCAGTACCGGTGGTGCGGGCCCAACTACTCGGTCCATTCGCGATTTATCTGGGGGACAAAGCCGCTGGCCCGTGGCCGCGCCTCAGCTCCAAACGGATATTGGCACTCGTATTCTTGAGCCCAAAGCGTCGTATTTCTAGGGAACTTGCGTGCGAGGCCCTTTTTGGCGACCTTGCCCCGCGATCCGCCTCGAGTGCGCTCTACAACGCCCTCTCATCGGCCCGAGGCGTCCTGGCGGCCCTGGGCCAGCCGGCTACCGCGGTGCTCGGCACCGACCGGGCGGACATCTATATCTCCCCGACGGCCGCCATCGAGGTCGACCTGGACTTGCACGAGCAGGCCATCGCCGCGGCGTTGCAAATGACGCCCGGGGCGGGGCGCGACGAGGCATTGGCCACAGCTCTGTCCGAGGAAAGGGCTCTCTTGGAAGACGAACTGTACGCGGACTGGTCGGTGCGCCGCCGTGACCGCCTCGAGCTGTCCCGTCAGGCTGCCCGCGTGGCCCTCGCTCGGGACCGTTCCACGGGCTGTGGCGCCTCGGGGCCCGAGAGTGTCATGGAGGCCTGGGAGGCGGTGTTCTCCCATGACCCCGCTTCGGAAGAGGCGGCTACGGCCTTGATGGGCGCCTACGCCTCCCAGGGCCAGCGCCAGTTGGCGGTCCGAACTTATGACCGTTGTCGCGCTGGTCTCGAAGATCTCGGGCTCGAGCCGTCGCCGGCCCTGGAGCGGGCGTACCGCAACGCGAAACATGAGGTGGCCGGTTTGGGGTCGCCGGAGCCTGCTCAAGCGCCACGCCTTTTCAGCAACCTACCCTCCCCCCCCAGCAGCTTCATCGGCCGAGAGATCGAGCAGGCCGAGGTCTGTTCGCTGGTTCGGTCATCGACCGTCGTGACTGTCACCGGTCCTGGTGGGTCCGGTAAGACCCGCCTGGCCATCGCCGTCGCGACTGGACTGGTCGCGGACGGGCATGTTGGCGCTTCGTTTGTCGACCTGGCTGCCGTTGCTGATCAAGCTCAAGTACCCGCGGCGCTGGCCGCCGCCATGGGTGTCCGCGAGCAGGCCAACCGGCTGACCGCCGAGGTGGTGGCCGACGCCCTCTCTGGCCAAGACCTCCTGGTCGTTATCGACAACTGCGAGCACGTTATCGACGCCGCCGCCGAGCTGGCAGGGATGCTCAACCGAAAGTGCCCCCGGCTCCGCCTGCTGGCCACTTCGCGCGAGCCGCTTGGGGTCGACGGCGAGCATATCTACAGGCTGGGCCCTCTGTCCTTGCCGTCGGCAGGAGCCCGCTCCAGAAAAGACCTCGAGAGCTCCGACGCCGTCCGGCTCTTCGCCGAGCGTGCCCGCGCCCACGACTCGACGTTTTGCCTAGATGACTCGACGGCGGGACTAGTGGGATCGCTCTGCCGGAGGCTGGACGGGATCCCGCTTGCCATCGAACTGGCCGCCGCTCGAATGGCGTCGATGTCCCTGGCACACCTCGGGGAGCGGCTCGGCCAGCGGTTCGGGCTCCTCACTGGTGGGCCCAGGACGGTCCCGCCCCGCCAGCGCACACTGCAGGCCACCATCGACTGGTCGTTCGAGCTCCTGTCGCCGCCGGAGCAGGCGGTGCTCTGCCGGCTCTCGGTCTTCGCGGGGAGCTTCGAGCTAGAGGCAGGCGAAGCCGTCTGTTGCGACGGAGCGGTGGCGCCTGTCGATGTCGCCGGCTTGCTCGTTTCGCTGGTCAACAAGAGCCTGGTAATAGCCCAGCGCTCATCGGGCTCGCTCCGCTATTCGGTATTGGAAACCATCCGGCAGTACGGCGCCGACCGGTTGTCGGGCTCTAGCGCCGAGGCTCAGCTAGACCACGCCAGAGCGGCCCACGCTCAGTTCTACCTTGGTCTCTCCGAGCGCGCCGCACCGGAGCTGCGAGGGCTGGAGCAGGGCCGCTGGCTACGAAGGCTCGACCTGGACTGGGACAACCTGCGAGCGGCGCTCGCCTACTTCCTGGCCGAGGTGGGCGGGGCCGCACAGGTATTGAGGATGGGCGCTGCGTTGTACTACTTCTTTTGGACCCGGTGCCAGCGCTACGGCATCGACGCCGTCCGTACCGCCCTCGCCCGGCCCGACCCGGTACCGACCGCCGTTCGGGCCAGAGCCCTGTGCCGCGTCGGGGAGGCATGGGGGAGCTCGCTCGGCTGGGACTCCGAAACAGACCGGCGCGCCTCCGCTGCGTGGCTTTACGAAGGGCTCGGGCTAGCTAGAGACCTTGGTGACCAGGCCCTGCAATCATACGTGCTGGCCGCGATCGTCTGGGTGGCGGAGTCGTTGGGAGAGCACGCCGAAGCCTCTCGATGCGCCGAGGAGGCTTTCGAGCTGGCCCGGAACCTGGACGAGCCGTGGCTCATCGGCCTTGTGCTGGGGACGATGGGAATCGTCGTGACGGCAACCGCAGAAAAGAGGGCGTTCTGGCAAGAGGGTGCGACCCACATGCGGCTAGTAGGCGACCTCGCCGTCTGCTCCATTTTCCTCGTTTCGCGAGCCGTGCTCGAACTCGAAGAAGAGCACTTCGACGAGGCCGCCGCCCTTTTTGAGGAAGCTATTTCGCACTGCGAGGAGATCGGTGCGCCCCTCCACCTTTACTGGGCCTGGGGCGCCCTCGGTGAGGCCCGCCTCCTCCAGCAGAAATATGAGGACGCGGCGATTTCTTGTCGGAAGGCATTGATCGGGCTTCGCCGCCTGGGCCTACGCGACCTCGCCGTCTCTCGCTTGGTCGATGTGGCGTGTTGCGCCACTCGCCTGGGCAGGCCTTCGGAGGCGGCGCAATTGGTCGGTGCCTATGACGCGATGCACTCGCCGTACCTGCGCGAGGCGGGCACGCCAGGAAGGTCAAACAGGTTCGAGAAGCTAACGATCATTGAGGAGAAGTTGTGGGCGAGAAATCGCGAGGACCTTCGCCAAGTTCTGGGCGACGACGATTTTCACAGCAATTATTCGGCTGGCACGCAGCTTTCTTTCGACGAGGCGATGGACCTGGCACTGCGCGTATGGCAGTAAACTGGGACTGGTCGGCACTAGACCCATTGTCGCCTCTCACTCGAGCAGCCTAATCCTCTCAACACAACAGTCTCGCTCGAGGCTGTGGCTCGAAGGTGCGTCGGCCCTGTTTCGCCCTTACGCATTATCGCAACGGGGCCGCCGCCTTGGGAGAGGCGTAGGCATTGTCCAATGTGCGGCCGTCTAAGTCCGGCACAGGATCCCGTCTTGGGTGACTGCCTACAGGCGGGAGGCCTCGGCCCGCACCCAAAAGGTGCTGCGGGAGAACCTCCTAACCGTGTGCAGGTAGGTCGGAGTTGAAGATGTCATACAAGATCTTGGTCGTGCCGTCCGGGCGAGTCTCGTGCACAACGATGTACTTGCCTGTGTCGGTCACCAAAGCCGACCCTGGCGGCTCCATACCGAGCGTGAACCGCCCATATTCAACCGTGACGGCTCCCTCGTCGCGGACCTCGATCGCCTCGAGCTCGAGCGACCGCGCTCCAGCATCGAAAAGCATCTGCATCACAGCTTGAATGGCGGGACGCCCCTCGCACGCGGGCATGTTCGGTCCTAAGAGCTTCGCGTTCTCGTGGTACAAGCTGGCCACCGCGACCGCGTCCTGGTTTTTGACTCCATCACGGAAAGCCTCGGCGACCGCTTCCACATCTACATTTGTTACGGGCATTGTATGTCCCTCTCAGGCCCATTGGCGGCTGCATTTAGTATTTAGTATTTAGTATTTATTGTCCTCTAGAGGTCCCGGCTCATCTAGGGTGGCGGTGTGTTTCACCGTCCCTGTCTCGGTGCTCCTCCAGACCCTCACACCGGCTTGATATTTAAATTGAGATGGAAAAAATTGTCCGGGTCGTACCGGCGCTTTAGGGCGACCAACCGGTCCCAATTGGGTCCGTATGCCGCTCGGCCCGGCCCCCATCGTCGGCACTCAGGTAATTTAGGTAGACGGTATCGGCCATGAACGGGGCAAGAGCTGAGAAAGTCTCTCGGGCCCAGCTGATATTGGCCTCGTCGTCAGCTGGGTCCATCCACACCGAGAGCAGCAACAAGTTGTAACCGGGCTGCCGGTGAGGGAAGGCGGTGTCGGTCGGTCCGATCCTCGTCGCCTGGCCGTGGTAGTGCTCGACGGCCACGATGCTCATGGGCGAAGGTGCCTGCTTGAACGCGTCGACCATGACGGCCACGGCATCGTCCGACAACTCGCGCAAGAAGGCCGACTTCCAGTAGTTGCGGGCCCGGCTTGGAAAAGCGTCGTCAAGCAGCGTGTTCAAGGCCGGGTACGGCATGACGCCGATCATGTCGAGAACTGGCGGGGCGCTGGTACGGAGGGACTGAACGTCACGTTCCGCCTGGGCGGGGTCCCCGCAGTGACAGGCAACGATCGCCGAAAGCTTGGTACCCGAGCCGTCCGGGGCGTGCACGAGAGCGCATTGCGTCATGAGCTCATCGGGGCTAGTCTGCGACGCCTCCCGGAAAGTGGCGAACACCTTGGAGGCGTCCGACAAGCTGAACGCGACTAACCCGCCGTACACCGAGCTCAACGGGTGCGCGGCGAACTCGAAGGACGAGACGACGCCAAAATTAGCCCCCGCCCCCCGGACCGCCCAGAACAGATCGGGCTCGTCTTCCATACTAGCGGTCCGGATTTGGCCATCGGCCGTGACGATCTCAACCGACATAAGGTTGTCAACGGACATGCCGTATTTCGACATAAGCCACCCGAACCCACCGCCAAGGGTCAGACCGGCTACCCCCGTTGTGGAAATTGTCCCCCCGGTGGTGGCGAGACCGTACGCGTGAGCGGCGCGGTTGTACTCCCGCCACAGGACGCCCCCCTGTGCCCGGACCCGCCGCGACCGCTTATCGACGTGAACGCCTTTCATGGTCGACAAGTCGATCATCAAGCCGTTGTCACAAACCGACAGGCCGGCGATGCTATGGCCGCCGCCTCTGACGGAGACCTCCAGGCTGTTTTCTCGAGCGAAGGCAATGGTGTCAGCGATATCAGCGGTGTTTGAGCACTGGGCGATGATGCTCGGCCGCTTATCGACTGTACCGTTGTGTACCAGCCGGGCTTTGTCGTAGCCACTGTCTTCGGGACTGATCACGTATCCCGAAATGGCACCACGTAATGCTTCGAGGGTGATGGGAGCGACAGCATCCGACACGCGCTTCTCCTTTCAACGCAACGGGCACAATTATGAACTTTGCTGCTTCTCGCACGGTTGCGAGATAGGCCAGGCCGCGCCCGGCTGAACCTCATAGTGCTTCGGTCCTCCAGGGGAAAGCCTCTCGAACCACCGGACCAGTCGCGCCCGGCAACTCCTAACTGTTTTTTACCATGATGGTGTATTCGCGGTTGACCTTGATCTTCCCGTCCCCGTCGAGCTGGCCAACCGAGACACCCCGTGCCCGGAAGGGCATGTTAGTAGGGGGCCGACCGTCGACCTCACCAGTGTTGGTGCCCACACCCTCAAACTCGAATGCATACAAATCACCGCACTGTTGCTCGCTCACCGTGTGGAACCGGACGTCGGGAGAGCCTTGGTGGACCCACTGGACCCAAGCCGCGAGTTCTCCTCGACCATTATAAATGTCGCCCGTCCCAATGTCCTCACAAATGGCGTCTTCCGAGTGGAAAGCGCTGACGGCTTCCCCGTCAGGGCGGTTCCACGCATCGACATAGCTGGTCATCCACGTCGTCATTTCTGCACTCCTTCCGGGGTGGCGCGCGCACGGCGCTTCCCATCTCTGCCTGCGGCCGTTACCGGGCATTTACTGTCTACGACACCCGTCTAACAAGCATCTAACAATCGTCTGTCATTACTCGCTCCATGGCCGTGCCTACGCTCGAGTGCATGGGCGCGGCTAAGAGTGGCCTCTCAGGGTCTCCGGAGCCGTCCCGCTCTACCTGCTTGTCTTGCTGTCGCGGTTGCACCCGACCTGGGCCCGTGAGCGCAAGCGGCCGAAACTGCTGGGGCGGGGTTGCGGCTCCCGCACTTCTGGAGACCCCGTATCACAGCCCTAAGTGGTGCTCGGGTTTGTCCGGGCCCGGCGGGGGGACGCTGGGCATCGGCCCTTGCTTGACGAGACGCGGTCGCTCGCCGAACCGACTCGAATGCTGGCGCTGCTCAAAGAGGGTTTTACGGAACAGAGATCACGAGCCATTCACCTCACCATTAAATCTCGGGACCGGGTGCGGAATTACGTGATCGAGACCCTGGGGAATTAGCTGATCGTCAGCATCCTCGTCCCGGTCCTTCGTGACGAGGCGGGAGAGCGCTCCGCTTTACCGGCAGCACATCGGGGCATCAATTAATCGCGTATCACCCGACACCGCTTGCTCGTTTTTTCTGCGCCTTGTTTGGTACTATTCCGCGATGCAGTATGCATCGGTCGAGGTCACGGGGCATGCGGGTGATGAAGACCGGACGCCGACGCCGTTAGCTCGCTCGGCCATGCGAAGCGTGGGTAGCCCACCTGAAGTCAGGGTCCTTTCAGCACCGCTGCGAGCCATCCCAGACCGGTAAGCATAAACTTCGCACCGACGAACTCAGCGAGCTCAACTTGCTGTCCCTATTGCGGGAGACTGCTAACCAACCCCACGAGCACTAGCACTGGGTCTGCCAGTACCAGTCCTGACAGGAGAAACAACGCAACCGGTCGCAGCTAATATCAGGTAGCGGTCCTATAGGTAAGCCAGTTCTTCAGCCAGTGCCCGCACCTTCTGCAAGCGCCCTCTCGTCTCGGGACGGTCGGTGCTCTCCCAGTCCGAAATGGCCGATTGCACGGACACTTCGAGCTCGTAAGGAAGCCGCGTCTGAGGGGGCCGCTCCAATTCCCGGGCAGCTGCGATTGCTTGGTCGTAGCGCCCATCTGCAACGGGCGCGGCGGTCAGTGGCCAGAGACAGATCGAGCAGAACGGATAGCGCACGACGGTTGGGCGCCACTGTTCGAGAGCCTCCAGGGCGAGGCCCTCTGCTTCACGGTCCCGTTCCTCTTTCCATGCCACCCACGATCTCAATGCCTTGAGCATGACCGCTGACGGGAACGCCCGGGCATGGAAGAGTTCATCGGCCAAGAGAATCATGTCTTTGACGGCGGGCACGTCGTGTTGGCGCAACCGTCCCCACCCAAGGAATGCCAGGTTGGCGGGCTCAATGGACTTGTCGCCGGCCCGCGGGCGGGAGCCCAGCGCGCCTTCGAGATCGACGATCGCCTCTTCAAGATCCTGAGGGGGCCATATACGCCGCCTCGTACAGTGCTGTCCGTCCTTCGTCATAGCGTCCAAGGCGCCATAGCAGTGATCCCAGTTTGAGCCAGAGCCGTATCGCTCCATGACCAGCTCCTGTTCGTCGCCCAGTACGTCCACAGCACTGCGGTAAGAGGTGATCACTTCGTCGTTGGCATGAGCTGCCGCGGCCCCGTCCCCCGCCAGTTCCAAATAGTGCGCTGCTCGTTCTGCGTGGCCGGCAATGGTGTAGTGCCGCCCGAGGAGCCCGGCTATGTCGGTCGGCGCCGTCGATGTGGCCTCCAGCCCAGCGGCGGCTAGCGCGTGGAGGTGGCGTCGCTGGTGCCTTAACAGCCCCCTGTAGATCGCGTCCTGGATCAGGCTGTGCCGGAAGCTGTATTTCGGCTCGGGAAGTTTTCGTAGCTCGGCCAACAGGTTGGCCGAGCGCAGCGCTTGAACGGAGGGAGCAAGGCCCGCGCCTAGATCTGTAACGCTCGCCAGGCCGCCAAGAGAGAACTCCGGACCGAGCACAGACGCAGCAACGATGGCTGCCTTGCTGTTTGGCTCGAGGCGGTCTACGCGTGAGCGCACAGGACGATCTAGTGTCCTGAGTCAATAATTCTTCCACACTTGGGAATTAACCCCCATAGAGGCGCGTTGTGCCTCCTGTCGGCGACGATAGGAGGAGCCATGGCCAACCCTGTAGCGGCGGAGATCGTGTTGAGCGAAGACGAGCGCGCCACTTTGGAGCGATGGGCCAGACGGCCAAAGAGCGCGGGCCCAGTTCGTCGCCCGTCCGCTACAGCGCCTTGAAATAGCGGGCCACCGGCAACAAGGTGTAGTCGGCTTTCTGGTAAACGCGGCGGGCGGGCGCGTGTCCAGGGTCACCGCCCGTCTCCACCATCGCTACGCGCGCTCCTGATTGGCGCAACCAGTCGGTTGCTTTCACGGTGAGCGCCGTACCGATCCCGCCACCCTGATAGCCGGGGTCGACGGCCAGCATGTAGATCTCCCCGATCTGGCGGTCACCGGTAAGCCGAGCCGACACGAACCCCACGGGGGTGGCCTCGACTTCGGCCACCCAGGTCCGCATCGATGGGCTAGTGAGAGTGGCGCGGATGGCTGCGTCCTGCTGCTCGCGCCAGCCGCCTTCGGCGCTGTGCAGCCGGGCGAACAGGTCTTCTCCGAGCACCTCCTCCAGCGACGCGAAGACCGGCGCCCAGGAGCGAAGGGCGAACTCGACCACGGGACCCTCGTCAGATTGCTGGTACTCCTTGATCCTGGCATCCACCCGACCAGCGTCGCACACCACGCGGACCATTGGTTTCATTTATCGTCGGCCCGATGAGTGCAACCAAGTTAAAGCGCGCCGAGCCGCTGCTCAGGCTAGGCCACCTCGGGACGCGCGTTCTTTCCGGGCTCCAATACAGGTTGCCCGTTTCAAGCATCTACCCCAACGCCAAGCAGGTCTGTCGAACTGATCGCCAGCAATTTCTGAGACGCCTCGGCGGCCGCATCGGGGTCCTGACGAGCGATCGCCTCTAACAGCTCCCGGTGGACCGGGATCGAGTCGTACCAGCCGCGCTATGAGTG
This sequence comes from uncultured Acidimicrobiaceae bacterium, assembly GCA_963750465.1. Lineage (GTDB taxonomy): Bacteria > Actinomycetota > Acidimicrobiia > Acidimicrobiales > Palsa-688 > Fen-671. The sequence continues at coordinate 308,931 of CAVVRE010000016.1, read as the reverse complement.
TACGAACCGGTCCCGGACCGATAAAGCAGCCGCGATAACCGACTCCATCTGCTCCAGTAGCTCGTTGCCGGTGGCCCGCAGCACCGCAGCGTGGAAGGCCGGGTCGGCGGCCGTGAAAAGCTCCGGCCGGCCGCCCCCGGTGGGCATGGCCTCGAGGGCGTCTTGTACCGCCTTTAGCTGGGCTCGCTTCGGCGCGTGGCCGCCAGGCGCGCCGCGGCCGGCTCGATGATGGCCCGCACCTCGCCCAGGCTGCGGAACAGCTCGCCCATATGGTCACCCTCGGACCGCCAGCGCAACAGGTCCGGGTCGAGCAGGCTCCAGGAGCGGCGGAAGCGCACAAAGGTGCCGCGGTTGGGGCGGGCATCGATCATGCCCTTGGCCGCCAGGGCGCGCAGTGCCTCTCGCACGACGGTGCGGCTTACCCCGAACTCCGTGCCGAGCAGTTCGGGGTCGACCGTTTCCCCCGGCTGGAGTTCGCCGGCGAGGATGCGGCGGCCCAGCGCGGCAGTCGTGAGGCCATGTAACCCTCTTTCGACTTCCTGCGACCCTGATTGCTGGAATACGGCCAATACCTATGCTCCCTCGCGCGCTCGGTTCGCGCTCATCCCGTTCTTGACCCCCAGTGTTATTACATGCTAGCGTCGCGGTGCCACGTGAAAGGGGGAATGATGAGCGATCGTTCATTCACAAGACGTGAGTTCATGGGGGCTGGTGCCGCACTCACGGCCGGTCTCGTAGCCGCAAAGGGTTTGCGACCTTCGGCACACCGGGTTATCGACGAGGCTCGCCCGCAGTTTGCCAACCTGACGAGTTCGTCCGGTGCGCTCAACATCTACTGGGGGACGATGTCGCCCACGAGCGTGCAGAAACAGTTGTTCGCCGGTTTCACAAAGGCGACGGGGATCAACGTTAACGTCATTGTGGAGCCGAACGATTACGCGACGTTTGTCGAGAAAATTACCGCTGCGTTGGGCTCTGGCTTCACCGGCTACGACGTTATTTATTACGACGACTTCACGCTCAAGACGTTTGGTGCCGCGGGGTGGATGATCCCACTCGATAGTTACGTCCCGAAGAGCATCTCAGCTCTAAGCAAGACGCACGTCGATCTGAGCAGCTACAACGGCAAGGTATATCGGATACCGCTGAACCAACAATTCATCGTCCAGTTCTACAGGAAAGACCTCTTGAAAGCGGCCGGGGTGGCGGTCCCGACGACGTGGTCCCAGCTACTTAGTGCCGGCCGGACGCTGACCAAAAACGGGAAATACGGGATCGGGTTGACCGGCACGCCGGCTGAGGCTTTCGACGACTTCCTATACTACATGCCGCAAGCTGGAGGTACCTTCCTCGACTTAGAGAGTCACGCCACTCAGAACGCCCTGGAGTTCCTGCACGAGCTGGTTACGACGTACAAGGTTGTCCCGCCCAGTTACGTAACGGATTCCTACACCAACATGCCGACCTACGTCGAGCAGGGATATGTCGCCATCTGGGCGTCGTGGGTCGGTTTCCTCGGAGCCTTCGTTAACGATAAAAAGTTCTGGGCCGGTGGGAGCACCCTTGGGTTATCAAAGCCGGCCAAAGGCCCGGCGAGCAACATAACCACCGTGGGCGACTGGGGCCTCGGAGTGCCAAAGTTTTCCCCTCGTCAACAGCAGGGGATGAAGTTTATCGCTTACGCCACATCGGCATCCTCCGAACTGTTACTTGCTCAAACCCAGGCGATACCGGCCCGGCAGGATGCCGTTGTGGCCGCAGAGAAGGTCCTTCAAAACGGCAGCGATGTCGCGGTAATCGTGAAAGCGACGCCCCAGGCCCCGCGGCCAATAACGCCCGAGATCACGTTGATCGAGAACAGTGTCCCGCCCATCCTGGTCGATTACGTTGCCGGCAAAACATCGCTAAAGACGGCGGTTAAGTCCGGGCAGGCTATCCTCAAGAAGTATTCCAAGAGCTGAACTAGCCAAGAGCTGAACTATTCGTGGTTGCTTCACGGTTCTCGGATCCAACGGTTTGACAACGGGACCGGCAGCTAGGCTTCCGGCGCTCGGCGCGGGTGACTTGGCCTCCCTTCCGCCTCCGGCGCGACGGGAGGTCGTAGCGCCCGTGGCGCGAAAGCACCGAGGTAGGGCGCTGCGGCCGTACGGCTATATCGCGCCTCTCCTCGTCTGGTGGGGGATGATCATCGCCTATCCGTTGGTCCGGGCCATCTACCTGAGCTTTACGGACTCCTCGCCCCTGGTTCCCACGACCAATTTCGTGGGCCTATCGAACTTCACGTCGATCTTCGCCGGTGGGGCGACTACGACCGCGTTTGAATTCACGGTGGTGTTCGCATTGTGCTCGACCGCGGTCGAAATCCTCGCGGGCGGCATCCTGGCGCTTCTCTTTAGCCGGCTGCGTCCCGGGTTCGGGTGGCTGATCGGAGTAGTCATGATCCCCTGGGCCATCTCGGAGATCGTGACGGCTACGGCCGGAGCCTGGCTGTTCAATGGACAGTTCGGGATGGTGAACGGTGTCCTTCACGCCCTTTTCGGCATCAAGCCGGTCTGGCTCAGCAACGTCGCGCTGGCCCGGTTCGCGCTGATCCTCATGAACAGCTGGGAGTTCACCCCCCTGGCGTTCCTGTTCATCCTGACCGCTCTGACCAACGTCCCTCGAGACCTCGTTGAGCAGGCGACAGTGGACGGCGCCGGGAACTTGAAGACCTACCAGCATGTCCACTGGCACATCGTAAAACCGGTCCTCTTGGGGATCGCCACCTTTGTCACCGCCATAAACATCGTCGCTTTCGCGCTGCCGTACCAAATGACAGGTGGTGCTCCGGGGACGTCCACGCTCCTGGTCGCCTACCAGGTATATGTGCTGGCGATCCCCGGCCTTCAGTATGCCCAGGGAGCCGCCCTGGGACTGGTTATCCTCGCCATGGTACTGGTCGTGGCCGGGACGGGAGGGTTCCTGCTGCGACGGGCAGAACGGCGGCTGGCGTGATCGCGTCGCAGACCTTACGGGCACACAGACCATCAAGAATTGTCGTGCGCAAGGTCCTGTTCGCGGCCGCCATCGTCGTCGGCGTGGCCATTCTGATGTTCCCCGTTTACTGGATAGTCCTGTCGGCCTTCACCCCGGAGCAGATCCTGTTCAGCTCCCACTTCAATTTCCTCCCCTTGCACTGGTCGTTGGCGAATTTCAGGACGGGCTTCCAAGTCGTCCCGGTTGGGAGTTATTTCCTCCACAGCGTGGTGCTCGGGGTTGTCCCGGCGTGCCTTGCGATGCTGGTGGCGCTGCCGGCCGGGTACGCCTTCGGCAGGCTCAAGTTCTTCGGGCGCGGCGGCATTTTGGCATTGATCGTGTTTAGTGGGTTCCTTCCCGTTGTGGCTTCCATTATCCCGCTGTTCGAGCTGTTCAAGGACTTGCATATTATCGGGACATGGTGGGCGTTGTTCTTGGTGTACACAGGTTTCCTGCTCGGGTTTACGACCTGGATCCTGTCTCTATTCGTCGCCCGCATCCCGATTGAGGTGGAAGAGGCCGCTCGGCTCGACGGAGCGAACGAGCCTGCGCTGCTCCGGTTTGTCATCGTGCCCTTGCTCCGACCGGCGATTGCCAGCCTGTTTATCGTCGATTTCTTAGCCTCCTGGAACCAGTTCCTCCTGCCGACTATCTTCAGTACCAGCACGTCGACGTCGCCGCTGGTGCTCGGCATCTCACAGGCCTCCCAAAACCCGCAACTGCACTCTGTGGCTTGGGGGCCGCAAGCCGCCTTCGGGCTGATCGTCGTCGTGCCCGCAATCATCGTCGTACTGATTTTCCAACGGCGAATAGCCGGGGGGTTGACGGCGGGCGCGGTCAAGGGCTAAAGGTATGGTATTAGCCGGAGCGGGGTAAACAAAACGCATTCATAGGAACAGGAGTTGCTCATGGGGACCCAAAGCACCCTCGTCGCCCAAGTCAGTCGGCCAACGTATTGGGACCAGGCGATCGGACCTCCGGACATAGCTTTCCCGGAGTACCCCGTGCCCAGCCCCTTGGATGAGTACCTTTTCGACCTGCAAGGGTTCGTGTTCTTGCCGGGGGCGCTCAGCCGCGAGGAGGTGGCCGCGTGCAACGCCATTGTGGACAGCATCCCAAAGTCATTGGAGCGCCGTGAGTGGTGGGGCAATGTCCAACGAGAGGACCACCCCGAGCATCGCGGGCGCAGCTACCAGCAGATCTGACGAGTCGGCCCGGCCTTTGAGAGGCTGATCGACCATCCCAGTTGGATCAATTACGCACTCAGGTTTGTGGGTGGGCAGGGCACGTTCGACTACCACCACGGCCCGCTCTTCATAGATGAGAACTTCGTTACCTGCCGTGGCCCTGGTGACGCCATCCCGATCCACGGCGGCGGGCATGACCACTGTAAGAAGATGAGCTTTGGTTATCACAACGGCCGCTTTTACTGCGGGCAGATAAACGTGTTGGTCGCGTTGACCAAGACCGGGCCCGGCGATGGGGAGACCATGCTCATCCCCGGGTCGCACAAGTCGAATATTCCTCACCCGGCGCTGCTAGAGCAAGGGCAGAGCCGATGGGTGACCGGTGGGTCTGTCGACGGGACCGTAGGAGCGATCTCGGTGTTCATGGAAGCCGGCGATGCAATAGTTTTTGTTGACTGCTGTTGCCATGGCTCGGCCAAGCGAACCGAACCCGGGGAGCGACGTTTCACAGTTTACCGTTACGGGTCAGCCTGGAACCGCACGCGGTGGGGCTACACGCCCTCGGACGAACTGCTGAGCCGACTGAGCCCGTACGCGGCGGGTATCGTCAGGACCACGGACGGGAGCACGCGACGTCCGGATGGGAACTGATGCGGACCAAGCCCACGCCGGAGGAAATTCGGCAATACGATGAGCAGGGTTTTCTGTCGATAGCGAACTTCCTGGAGGCCCAGGAACTCGAGAAGTGGCGGGACGCCGTCGACGCCGCCGTCGCACAGCGCAAACAGCAGGTGCTGCCGTTCGTTACGGACCGCGGACGTCATCGGACTGCCGAAGACCAGCATTACTACGAGAGGGTGTTCACCCAGCGGATCAACTTGTGGCAGAGCGACGACGCTATACGCGCACTGGTGTTCCAACCTGGTCTCGGTCAGTTCGTCGGCCAGCTGGCGCAGGTACCGGGGCTCAGGGTATGGACGGACCAGGCTCTCGTGAAGGAACCATATGGCAACCCGACTGGCTATCACCTAGATGTCCCGTTTTGGTCCTTCAGTTCGCCGGACGCGATAACGATCTGGCTTGCCCTAGACGACGCGACTCTGGAAAACGGCTGCCTGTACTATGTTCCCGCTAGTCACAAAGCGGCCAAGTTTGAGCTGATTGACATTGGTAAGGATATCGGCGGTCTTTTTGATATTTACCCGGAGTGGCATGACATGCCGGCCGTCCCCTGCCCCGTGCCGGCCGGCGGGGCGTTGTTGCACAATGGCCTTACCTTTCACGGGGCGGGGGCGAACATGACGCCCGGTAGACGCCGCGCGATGACCGTGGGTTATATGCCTGACGGGTCAACGTTCAACGGCACCCCCAACATCCTCCCCCCCGACTACCTGACCACCCTGCAGATCGGTGACCTTTTGGATAACGAGTCACAAAACCCGCTCGTCTATCGGCGGGCGGGGAACGGAGCGGTGTAATGCCCATGTCCCTATCCGGGATCCCGCCCGACGACCGGCGCTAAAACCTCATTGACACAAGGGAGAGAGCAAAATGCCCAAGATAACTATCGTCGGAGCTGGCGGGTACGTCTTCCCGCTCACCCTCATACGCGACATCCTGTCCTTCGAAGCTCTGCAGGAAAGCGTGCTCTCCCTGTACGACCCTGACCCCGGTCGCGTTGCCATCACGTACGAAGGTGCCCGGCGATTGGTCGAGGCGCATGGGCTCGGCACCAAACTGGAAGTGCCGAGGGAGCGCGGGGAGGCACTGGATGGTGCCGATTTCGTGATATGTACCTTCCAGGTGGGAGGCATCGAGGCTTACGGCTATGACGTGAACATCCCGCGTGAATTTGGAGTCGACCAACCCGTCGGTGACACGCTCGGGCCCGGAGGGGTGTTCCGGGGCCTACGTTCGGTCACCGCCCTCAAAGAGATTTCGGCAGACATGAAGAGGTTTTGCCCGACCGCCCTGCTCATCCAGTACGCCAACCCGATGTCGATCAACTGCTGGGCCACCTCGGAGCTTGGACGCCAGACGGTGGGCCTCTGTCACAGCGTGCAGCACACCTCCAAGATGCTGGCGCGGGAACTTAACGTCCCCTACGACGAGGTTACCTTCGACTCGGCCGGGGTTAACCACACCGCCTGGTTCACTACCTTCCGCCGGGGAGGCGAAGATTTGATACCGCGCATTCGTCAGGTGATGACCGAGCGGCACCTGCAGGCTGCGACCGCCGGCCTCGCATCGGACGAGCTCTATGCCGGTGGCAACGAGCGCGTCCGGACGGAACTCATGGCCTTGACTGGTTACTTCCACACCGAGTCCAGCCACCACGCGAGCGAGTACTGGTCCTGGTTCCGTAAAAACCCAGACATGGTGAAACAAAACCTGCCACAGCGCTGGGACTACTACGAGATCTGCTCGGCTCATTCGCCCGACCACAACGTCGACGAGTTCGTCGAGACGTCGCGCCGCGAAGGACTGACGCCTTCACAAGAGTACGGCGGGTACATAATCGACTCCATGACGACCGGTACGCGCCGCGTAATCTATGGGAACGTCCCCAATGACGGCCTGGTTTCTAACCTCCCCGGCGATTGCTGCGTTGAGGTGGCCTGCCTGGTGGACGACCTCGGCCTGCGGCCGGTTAGGTACGGTGGCCTCCCGCCTGCTTGCGCGGCTCTAAACAACGTGCAGGTCAACGTCCAGCGCCTCGTGGTGCGGGCCGCGCTGGACGGCGATCGTTCCCTTGTTTACGCCGCGGTGGCGTTGGATCCCCTCACAGGTGCGTTGCTCACCCTGAGTCAAATCCGGGGGATGGTCGACAGGCTGTTTGAGGCGGAACGCCCCTGGCTCGGTGCGCTCGCCTAGTAAGCTCAGCGAAGACCGCGGAACTTTACCGAACGTCTCACGGCCAGCCACCGATGCGAAGCTCGTCCGGCGCGGTTCGCTGGCCTGGTTTCGTAGATCGACGCGGAGCGCTCACTTGGTGGCAATGGGAGGCGCACCGGTAGCGGCTCCATCCGTGGGAAGGACCGGGTGAACCCTCTCAGTTGGTGCCGCTGAAGTTCCTGCCAATCACTGCCTAGGGTGGGCAGGCGTCGCCGGCCACGTACTCAATGGGGAACAGGCGCCGTGGACGGCCACTCCTGTGCGGCGCTGAACCGTGCAGCAGCCTCACATGGTGGATCGTGACCGCTCCAGCATGCGCCTCCAGCGCGGGCAGCGGGTGAGGTCGATCAGAGTGGGGTCCACCGGCCCGACGAATCGTCCCGGCGCCGTGGTAAGTACTCGCCACCGTCTCGGCCGCCCACTCGGGGGTGTGGGAATATCGACGGTTCTTGTTACCTCCGGTTCATGGTCAATTCAACCTGCACCAAAACAGAAACGACTACATATCGTTCAGATCAAAGTCGGCCTGTCTCTTCCTCACCCGGAAGTAGCTGCGCACACTGCGAGCGGCCACCTCCCACGACAACGCCACATCCCAAAAGGTGTTGACCAAAGCCGGGTTCGTCCCAGTTGGCCCGGCCGCCCCGGCCGATCTCGGCAGTAAGTCAGGCACCTGGTACCAGCGCGACCTACAGCCATATTTTTGATCTCGCCGCTGGACCGGCAGCAGGAAGGCTGCGGCCACCGCTGATCACCGGAGCCACCACCGTTTGGTAATCGCATAATCCGCACCCTTCTTCACCGTTTAATACCTTCGCGGAAGGTGTATAAGGCACCGATAAAAGCAGACTTATGGCGTACCGTCCGTGCTGTTAGCGTTCGCACGCCGCAGCTTCGCAATGTCGGGGAACGCTCGCATGCTCGGCACGAAGGTGACTGACGCCCTCCCAGAACAAGCTCGCCGGGGCGCGGGGCCTTTCTTCACCCGTCGGGACTCCGCCCAGGCGCGACCAAAAGGGCATTTCTGGTCGGGTTAGTATCTCCAAGGTCGCAACGAATCTCCGTAACCAACAACCCTTATTTTGACGTAAGGAGCGCGATGTGGGCAGATCGCAAAGATCCTCTCGGGTCACCAGGGCAAGACGTTCGCGGGGAGCCAAACCCCTCGCCCATCGGGTGTTGCTACCCATGGCCGCGGTGGGCGCTGTGGGGCTTGGCTTGGCCGTCGCGCCCGATGCCTCGGCCCCGGCCTCTGCTTCGACTCCGCTGCCCATCCCGACCAGCGGGCTGAAGGCGGGCGAGGCTCCGACCGGCGAGGGTGCGAGCTTGAAGTTGGCTTCGGCCAAAACCGGGGTCGGAGGGATGGTCATAAACTCAGCGGGCAAGGCCTTGGCGGGCCTTAGGGTCACGGTCACTGCGGTCACCAACGCCCGCGGCGCCCTGTACGGCTCTGTCCAGTTCCAGGTGACCACCAACAAGTCGGGGCACTTCATGGTCGCTAGGCCGCCGGCCGCCCTCGACGCCCTGTCGTGGAGAGCAGAGGCCACCTTCCCGTGGTACGGAGGGACGTGGCAACGCTACTTGACCACGGTGAGCGACCATGACCCCGGCCATCTCGTGTTCCGGTCGGACTTGACCAGTGGCCGGGCCGGCTACGCGCAATCGGCCACCGACGGCTCTATCGTCCGCCTCTACGACCCAAACGGCTGTGGCGCCTTTGGCTTCCCAGGCAACACGGCCAACCCGGCCACCGACCCCCGCACGAGCTCGATATTGGTAACCCTCACGCCCGACGGGCACATGCTCGATGGGTCAGCTGACCACGCGTACCGGGTGTCCGTCCCTTCCAGTTGGCTGTGCTTAAGCAGAGACTCGATAATCGACGTCCCTGCCGGCGCCTGGTACCTTACGGCAGTCAACAATATCGGACGCAAAATATCGTTCTCGTTCCCGACAAATAGCCGGGTGGCGGACACGGCCATCGTGTTCAACGAGCCCGAGGGGCAGAACACTTCCCCAGTACAGGAAGTGGACATCCACTTCGCCGACCAAACGGGCGGTTAGGGCGGCCAACCCTGGCGCCCGCTCAGCTTGACCATCACTTCAAACGGCCACTGGCGGGTTTGGGTCGATATTGAGCCCGGTCCGTTCAAGATCTTGAAAGAGGAGCCATGCCAGTAAGTGGGCAGCCTGCACACGCCCACCACGACCACGACAGCCGCACCGTGGGCCGGCGCCCGCGTAGGGCCAGGAGAGGCCGTGCCAGGGGGACCACGACGATCACCGGCTGTTCGCGGACAGCGGCCGCCACAGCTTTGGCTATCGCGGTTTGGGGCCCTGGTTCGCGGCGTTGGCATCGGAACACGGCGCCACAGGGGGAGCACTACCCGGCGGCGCTTGAGCTGGGCGAGCTCTACGGCCCCGACGCCCTCGGGGTGCTTGCAGTGGCACCCACACCTAGCTTGGGACGGGCGCTGTCCCGCAAACGTATAGCTGCGGCCATCACACGCGCTGGGCGCCAGCGGCGCGTTGAGGAAAGAGCGGCAGAATCCAGGGCATTTGGCGTCACGAACAACTCCTCGCCTCCGCCGCCCTGAGCGAGGCCATGGGCGCCTCGGTGGCCGCCCTGGTCGCCGTCATCAGGGAGCTCAATACTCAGGTGGCCCGGCTGGAGGAGCAACTGGCAGCGGGTTTTGGACCAGCACCCGGACGCCAAGGTCGTCCGATCCCTGCCAGGACTGGGGACGGTCCTGGGCGCCCGGGTGCTCGGCGAGTTCGGGGACGGCCCGGACCGCTACACCGATGCTAAAAGCCCGCAAGAACTATGCGGGCACGTCACCCATCACCAAGGCGTCAGGCAAGTCAAAGGTCGTCTTGGCCCGTTATGCGCGCAACCAGCGGTTAGCCGACGCGTGCTACCGGTGGGCCTTCGCCGCCATCACCGCCAGCCTTCGCCGCCATCACCGCCAGCCCCGCCGCCCGTTATTTCTATGATGTCCGGAGAACGGCCGGGGACACGCACAACCGCGCCCTACGAGCATTGGCCAACCGGCTCGTCGGCGTCCTCCATGGCTGTCTTTGGCACCGATGTCTATACGACGAAAACACCGCATGAGGCCATCGTCAGCAAGAAGCTGCTTGACAAGTTACCCCGTGGGATGTCTAGGCGGCCGGCGAGGACCTCATGCAGCACTTGTCCGAAGCCCTCGCCGAGGGCGGCCTCGTGACCGCCAACGACAGGTCTCGTGTGCTTATCAGCGGGATGAACCACCGCGGCCGCTACCGCTGCCAGCCGAGCCGCCCCCCCGGGAAGGCACGCCGGCCAACGAGAACATGGGGCTTGTCGCCGCCGATTCGGAGCGCGGTCACCGTCCCGGCGACAGTGCAGGGCGATGCACACACTACCGGTTATGTACGGCCGACGAGTTGTGTGACAGCCAGAAAACCTCGGCATTATGCCCATTTCAGCGGGCAGCCGTTGTGGGGCGACGTTATGTTCGAGAAAACCTTTGGAGAAGCTCTGGTTTTCGGAGCACGAGGGGTTCGGGAACCGTTCGGTACCCGCGCGCGCTGTGAGCGCAAGAAAAAAGCACGCAATAACAGTTGTTCTGCGTGGCTCAGACGTGGATGGTCAACGCGAGTGGGCGCGCTCCGTCGACCACCGTCGTCAGCGGTGATCGCGGCCCCAAGCGTCGACCCAGGTTGATGGTCTGGGACGACCGCGTATAGATGTGGATCGTCTGGACGTCCGTCGGCACGCGTCAATACTGCCACCCAAACGCACCAGCCCTCAGCCCGACCTGGCGTCGGGTCTAGAGCTCGTACGGGCCTTGCTCGAGAGCCGACCGCGGCAGCGGCCACCGGAGCCGCAGGACCTCGCCCGATGGTGTCTCCGCCCAGCGACGGTCCAGATCCCTCACGCCTCTAATGGCGAGGCCAATCGTCACGTCGTCCAGCTGTCCGAGAAGCTGAACGACGGCGGAGGTTTCGTCGCGGGACAAGCGTTCTCGCACGCCCGTGGGCGTATCTGGCCCGTCGCCCCATCGGTTGGCGACTGCGTTCGTCGCCGTTTTCGCCACGCGGTGGCCCTCACTTAGCCAATCTCGGGTCGGGGCACCCGTGGCCGCGCCTGACACGATCCTGCCCAGCTTCCGGCCCTTTGGATCCCTTGCGGTTGCAGCCCGGCCCGCCTCGGCGTGGCATTTGGTTGCGAGCTCGCCCCAGAGACCGTCGTCGAGGCCGAACAAAGACTCTACGACGAGATGTGGAAGGTCGTGGACCAGGTGTACGGGCACCCGCCAGCTGTGGCCGTCCTCGGTGAGCACGGTGCGGTCCTCGTCTTCCGGACTACTCCTCTTGACTATCGAAATATCCATCGTCTTTGGTGCCGCCCGTCACCTCGCGAGCTGGCGAAGACCACCCTACTTCGAAGATCCGAACGTCAATATGTCCCGTCAATGGTCGACTCGCCGGGCCGAAACCTAACCAGGCGGCCGTTTGGAGAAGTACAAGCCTTACCCCTGCACGTCACGAATCGTTGGTTTGGACCGTCACTCCGTAACCCTTTCACATCGCACTCAGCGGCCACTAGCCCTCCCCTTACCAATGCTGTCGGCGGAAATGCCGTGCGAGGCTGTCCGCCCTAGTGCCGGCTCGAACCAGCGATGTTCTTGGCGGCGGCCACGCTCGAGCACATCCTTCCCGGCCGTCGTACCTAAAACCCTTAGAAATGTCTCCCTATTGCTTTACCAGCCAGATGACGGCGTTCTCGGAGCCGGGCGCCGCGCTGGGCCTGTTGCCGCCGGTGCCAGGCCGCAGGGCTGTGACTTTTCGACGAGGCATCCCCCGGAGCTGGTAGGTTTTCTAACGGCGGGCCTTCCTCGTCGCATGGTTTGTCTTTTTGTTTTGGCCGGTCGGACGAGCGCCGAAAGGGTTTCGAATGCCGACGAGTTCTGCGTCTCGGAAAGGGTGGTCTCGGGAGCGCCCGGGGGAGACCTCGGTGCGAGATGCCCTGGTCTCCGGCGGCGCCTCGCGTAGCACAGTTGAGCCCCGGTCGCCGCTGCTGGCCGGGCTGAACAACCGGGCGCTTGCGGGCCTGGTGGGCGGCGACGCCGATGAGCACGCTGAACGCGCCCGGCTGGGGGCCAGGTTGGCGGCGTCAGTGCTGTCCACAGTGGGGCGTCTAGCCGGCAACCGCGTTGCCTCAGAGCTGGTCAGCGCGGATAGGCGGTTGTCGGCGGGTCGACAGCTGGAACGGTTGCTCCATCGGGCCGCCACCGACCCCCCGGGCCCGGCCTTCGGGGTGGCTCAGCGAAAGTTCGAGTGGACCAAAAGTCGAGCGGAGGAAGAGGGTGGCCCCGCCGGCCGCTCCTCCAACCGGTACAAGCTCATACTCGAACTTCTCGACAAACACGACCAGAGCCAGGCTCCGGCGCACCTTCAAGCGATCGTGCACACATGTCAGGACTTCCTCGATGCCAAACCGGCGGACGACAACCGAACGAAAACTGTGAAGGCGGTGATGGCCGCCGCTCAGTCGGAGATCGGGGGACCGGGAGAAGACACGGCCGCCGATTCATTGGCAGAGGCGCGGCGCTACGTCACCAGCCTGGGCGCACTCTCGGGTGGGCCGAGCATCCGGCGGGCGGAGGCGCTCATCCTCCGCGAGTTCGGTTTGACGATCAAGGACTTCAACGGCGTGGAGCTAGCTCATATCTGGCGGTGCTTGGAGCTGGTGCCGAAGTCACAGGTGACCAGAGCCACGAACGAGCGGCTCCACGGACTGGTAAGAGAAGGCGGTTTCGGTGGAAGTTATGGCGAGAACAAGGGCAAAATCGGCTGGGGATTAGGACGCGGACCCAACCCCAAATCGGTGGGAGGCGGCACGCAGGTCGGGACGGTCAAATGGATTTTCCTGGGGGGTGCCGCCGGGCGGGGACGGAGCCGCGTCCGAGAGGCGGTCACGTTTGACCATACGGTATTGCACGAGATCGGTCACTCTGTCGAGGCGAAGCTCAACGTGATGAATCGGTTCGGCGGTGACACCGAGCGCGGGGGCTGGGTGGAGTACAACAAACCGGAGACGTTCGCGGCTGACATCGTGGCAGCTACGGGCGGGTCGACGCCCGACGCCCTGGTCGGAACAGACGATCTTGCGCCAGCAGTGATCTGCGTGCTCGCCAAGAAGTCCTTAGCCACCGTCTTCAACGCCGCGAACAAGGCCCAAGAGGCGAGGATCGCAAAGGCGACGGAAGAAGACACGTTCCTAAAAACGAGCGACGAACAACATGCTAAGAAGAGCGAGTCGACGGCTCCTTTCCGCGAAAAGCTCGAGACTCGGCAGGCGTACAACGAGCGCCACGCACAGGAGAATGCGGCGGGGCTAGCGGCGGCGCAGGAAAAACGTGCCAAGTTAATGGCGGGCAAAGACCAGCGGGACGCGGCCATCGCATCTGGGAGGGCGCGCTTGGAACGAGGCCGCCGAGCCTTTACCCAGGCTTTGGAAGCCAGCGCGGCGGTCATCTTAGCCCGGCGGGTGATGAAGGCCGGGGAATACGCGTGGCTGAAAAACCTTTCCGACCAGCGGGCGTACGGGCTGGAGGCCAATGGCCGGATATTCACCAAGTCCTACCCTGAGAAGTACGCGAGCTACGCAGTTGCCGGCCGGGTCGACGAAGTCAGCAAGTACCAGTGGCGGGCGCCGGGAGAATGGTTCGCCGAAATGTACGCAGCCTATTTCGGCGGCTATCTCGCCAAGAACCACCCCCAAAGAGCGTGGCTGAAGGGGATCGTCGACCAGCCCATCGCGGCCCCGGCAGAAGAAACCCCGGCCCCGCCCGAACCTCAGATCACCGAGCCGGTTGAGGCCCCTAACCCAGTGCGGGAACCACCGTCGAGCGAGCCCGTTTCCTCCGGGCAAAAAGAACTCCCCGACCCGTCTGTAACGGCACAGGCCCTCATTTCGGAACCGCCGAGCGAGGCGCCCTCGCTCCCGACGCCGCAATCCAGCCCCGAGATGCCACCGACCACATCGACCGCCCCGACGCCCGAGGCCTCCGATGAACCGGCTTCGATGGCGGCGGGGCCCACGCCCTCCGAGCAGTCCAGTGTCGCCAGCGTCGAGCGAGACGCGCCCAAATGACGCCTCGGGCGAACCGTCAGCGCGACGTCGGCACCGTGCAGGAACCCGGGTGTCGGTCCTAACTAGTCGGTCCGTCAAGTGCCCGTCGTGTGGCACGGTCAAGCGGCGGTCGGTGGCCAAGTCCGTGAACCTGCGCCGCAGCCCCCACATGCGGGCCCAGATCATGGACGGTTCGTTCCAGTCTTTCGACTGCGAGCGCTGCGACGCCACGTACCTGGTTGACGACCCGTTCGTCTGCTTCGACTACCACAGCGGAGACTGGATCGCACAGTACCCCTCTCCTGACGAGCACCAGTGGTCCGAAGTGGAGCCAGAAATAGACCGAGTGATCGGCTGGGCCCTCGGGCCAACCGCGCCGCCGGCGACGCACGCGGCGGCAAAAGCCACGAGGCTACGGACGGTCTTTGGACTGGCCGCGCTACGAGAAAAGCTGGTGTGCTTTGAGGCAGGGCTCGATGACGCCACTCTCGAATTGACAAAAATGCGAATCCTCCTCGACGCGGGCCAGCCTCCCGTCGAAGGTCCCCGGCTCCGGCTTATGGCCGTCAGCGCCGACCGATTGGAGTTGGCTGTGACCCGGACGGCTGACGACATGGACCTCATTGGATCCATTCGAGCCAGCCGGGCTATGTACAACGATGCCGAGGAGATGTCGGCGCAGGACTGGCTGCCCGTCGCCCAGTCCCTCCGGGCGGGCAGCTACGTCGACCTCAACCGCCTGGGCGCCTGACCTACTGGTCCAGCCGGACGGTCATCGCCAATCGCAGGTCGAAACGAAAACGGACCTGGTGGTTGAGAGCGGTTATGCGCTTGCCCCCGCCCGGCTCAGGGTGACGGCGGCCGGCGCGGCCCATCTCTGCGCCCACTGCGCTCGGCGCCAGGTCGTTCTAACGTCTGATGTACTCAGTAAGTTCTGAAACTACTGGAGCGCCACTTTGGGGCTTGCCGCCATCCGTTCCGAGGGGCTGTCCAAGCATTACGGGACCGTCGCGGCTCTGAGCGACCTCGACCTGGAAGTGGCGCAGGGCGAAGTACTGGGTTATCTCGGCCCGAACGGGGCGGGCCCGAGACGACCGCCGGTTCCGTGAGGGTGGAGAGAGCACGGGGTGAGCCCAGAACCGATCTGGCCCGTTCACTTCCGGGGTGAAGGCCAATTGGGGGCATCGTTCACCGGCCCCGCTTCTGCGGGGGTGGACGACGAGCCCTCTTCCGAGGCGGTAAACGACGAACGCATGTCGTCGTCCGTTATCCAATATCTCCGTTGGAGGTTCCTGATACCCTCCTTGGCCACGCTGCGCTGACGGTCGGAGGCAGCTGGGTGGTCGATGATCTTCTGGAGGTCAAAGATGTGGCTCAGGGCGGCTTGCTTGCGCTCCTCCCAGCCTTCGGAGCCGGGCGCGTCCCATGGTGCGACGCCTATTAGAGCACTACCTCGAGGAGGGCTTTGCGCCATGTCTTCGGGAAAGTCATCGAGGGTGGTCCTTTCGCTGGCCTGTCCGGGGCTGTTGACGCGGTACCCGGGCGTTTTGTCGCTACTCAATGCATCGGAGCCTCGCCTGAGGCGCACGTGAAGGCGGCCTAAGGCCAAGCCGAGACTGTATGGTTGTAGTGTGACACTTGAGAATCCGAGTTTCTCCGAACCCGCGGCCCCTCTCCTACTGCCCGAGCCCTCAGTCACCTCCGGATGGCGCCGGGACTGGCAGGGCCACTGGCACGCGGTCGACGCCTGCGTCGCCATGCCGGCGAGCTCGTCCCTCGGCTCTCTCAGAGCTCCCGGGAAGCCTCAAGCCTCCCTCGCTCGCTGGGCTGGCCCTAGACGCTCCCATACGCCCTACAGAGCCCCTCAGAGGCCACCAGGGCTCTCTTCCGGGCAGAGCAGACCTCTGCTCTCGTCTAACCCCTTGCGTCTCCTAACCCTGCAGGCTCGCCTCTTCCTGGTCCAGCGCTCCGGTCGCTTCCGGTCGCTGTCGCCTGTCGCCCTGCTGTCCTGCCCTTTTCCCGGTTTGGCCCCCTGTGTGTTCTCTTCTGCCGGTTCCTCTTTCTCTCCCCAGCTTTGATGGTCCTGCGAAACCGCAACACGACTCCGTCGGGTGCTGATGTCGTTCGGCTTGTTATCGCTCAACAATCGCCTGAGGCGGCTGCGACAGTGTCAGTTCAAAAGTGGGCACAGGATAAGCACTGCATGGCTCAATTCCTGTTTACGGAAGGGAGGCCCCCTCACCGGATGGCTCGATGATCGCCGGGCCACTGGCGCCTCGGGGTTTGGCTTCCCTCTGCGTGCCCAAAGCGTGCCCAAACGAAATGGCACGACCCGTCTTGAACTGGCTCGTCGTGGCACGAACGGGCAGTTCAGAGCGTATACCAATCGCCTGACCAGCACTTTGTCCAGCTCTGATAATGCTGAAGTCGGTGGTTCGATTCCACCTAGCCCCACAAATTCCCGGGTAGAAGGCCACTTTTCTTCCAAATTGGGCGCAGCAGATTCGTGCTGAGATCGGTGGTTCGGTTCCACCTAGCCCCACCAGCGGAGAGGGCATACCAGCAGGTCAATTGCCATGTCAGTGTCGGCTGACTGTTACCTTTGATAACCGTTGTCGACCTCTAACCACCGCCCGGTGTGGCACGCTTGTGGCACGCCGGGCACCTGTGGTGTTCGGACGTTGATGGCCTCGGCATGGGCCATGCTGTGGTCACGACCCTGAACAGGTCGACTGAGCGCTCCTCGTCGCTCGGGGCGCGTCATGGGCGCCTTCGCTTGCATAATCGGCGTGCCTGTTCTGTGTCTCCGTGCGGCGCTTCTGGGCTAGTGGCCTGTCAGGTTCCCCCGTCAGTTGAATCCTCCGAAGCGGCCACCTAAATGAGCGTCCCACCTATGGCTGTCACGTATCGGCCCACCGGGTGAACATCGTCAGATCATGCGTTGGTGTCGTCGGGCGGGACGAGACCAGGGTCGGGAAGCGCGGCCGCACCGCCTCCCGAGCGCTGCTCGTCAGGCCAGTGGGCGTCGATGGTGTAGCTGGTCATGGACAAAGAGCCATACGTATAGCCGTCTACCAGCACCTCCGACGTGGAACCGGTGGCGCTGGCCAGACCGGCTATGTAGAGCAACGGTATGAAATGGTCGGGTGTCGGCACCGCGGCGTCGAAATCCTTGTGGCCCGGCAGCGCGGTGAGGTCCTCGGGGGAGGACGTCATGTGGCTGCGCGCTGCGTCGTCGAAGCGGTGGGCCCACTCGAACCCGCCGTCGGGTTGGCCCCAGTCGACGCGGTGCAGGTTGTGCACGACGTTGCCGCTGCCGATGACGAGCACGCCCCGTTGGCGCAGCGGCGCGAGTTGAGCGCCGAGTCCGAGGTAGTACTCGAATGGTTTCTGCGCGTTTATCGACAGTTGGACAACCGGGATGTCGGCGTCGGGGAAGGCATGGACCAGGACCGACCAGGTGCCGTGGTCGAGGCCCCAACTGTCGTGGTCGAGCCCGACCCATGTTGGCTTGGCGATCTCGGCGACCTCTGTGGCGAGGGCGACGTCACCCGGTGCGGGGTACTGCACGGAGAAGAGCTCATCGGGGAACCCATAGAAATCGTGAATCGTCTTCGGGCGCTCCATGGCGGTGACTGCCGACAGGTTGACGTACCAGTGCGCAGAGATCACCAAGATGCCCCGCGGTCGAGGAACGCGGGCTCCAAGCTCGCGCCAGGCATCGGTGTACCGGTTGCGCTCAAGCGCGTTCATCGGGCTCCCATGCCCCAGGAACGCTGCCGGCATCGGCTCGAAGGTCATCGAGTCACTTCAGCGACAGCCGGAATGGGCGCAGGAGTTGGTTGCGCCTCGGATCGAGGCTAACTGAGTCCTATGTTCTCTGCGGCGGTAATCAACTGTTCCTACGGCTGGGATCATCGATCTTCCTAAGCTTCCAAGTTGGCGGCGAGCGTTTAGAGGGGTCGAATGGCCTCGACGTCAAAACGTGCTACGACCAGATGTACTCCTCAGCGATGGCGCCATCGCGCCATTTAGCTACGGTCACCATACGGGCGCCGTTCTCGAATTCGCCAATGACACATGTCCACTCTCCGGACCCGAACTTGATCGGGTGGGACGTGATCTGGGGTGGTGTACCTCCCCCATTTTGTTCGACGTATGACTTCATGGCCGTGATGTGCTCCTCGATGCCGTGGGTCGTGGGCTGTCCTTGCCAGGCCACCAGGACATCGTCGGTGTGATGGTGGGCGAAGACGCCGTTCCAATCGGCTTTGTTCCATCCCACGAAGTCGAGGTCATCCATGCCTTTAAGATTGCTATCAACTGCGTCGTCGCTCGGCATATCTACAGGGCCTCCTGTGCAATCGAGTCATCAGGGACTCACGGTCACGGTACACCCAGGGCTGTGACGCGGCCCCTAGCCCCGATCGATTGCCGATTCAGAGTGCCTGATCGTCCGACCGGGTGCCGCCATTCTGGGTGTCCGCGAACCGGTGATAGGGGAGGTCGGTGCTGGTCAGCCGTCGTGGGCTTTCGTATTCTCGATGTCCAACCCATCTAGGAACTCCTTAGTTGCCCGTTTGGACCTGAGCACGTAGAGGGCCGCGTGCTGCCCGTGCTGCGAAATGATCTCGTATTCGCGCTCGGGGTCTGAGCGGCGCTTGCGCCAGATGACAACAGCCAAACGCCACTCATCGCGCAACCGTCGCCAGGCGAAATCGTCGCATCCTTCGGGCATCTCGCCAATCAGCTTTCGTAGGCCCCCCCGAAAGGCGCGTCCGGCGCACACCGACCAGGGTATGTCGAGGAACACAACGGTGTCCGCCCGTCTGAGGCGTAGGTCGAGTGTCCCGTGGTAGTTGCCGTCGACGATCCACGCGTCGCCGGCGAGCAGGCCGCGTTGCTTCTGGCGCCACTCGCCCTCGGACGGTGCAACCCAGCCGGGCTTCCAGAAATGGAGGTCGAGATGAATGACGGGCAAGCCTGTCTTCACAGCAAGCGAGCGCGAGAAGGTGCTCTTCCCGGACCCGGCCATCCCGGTCACGACGACGCGACGGCCAATAGTCGAGGGGGCATCTCCCATCGACTAAGGAGTGTCCGCATGTGTCGGTTAGGAGCCACGCAGAACGCCGCTGGCTTGACAGTCGTCGGCGCGCCCGATCGAGACGGATATCGGCGCTTCGATAAGAGCGAAGTAGGCTCGTACAGGAGCGAGAGCAGGCCCGCCACCTCAGAATGTCCACACGGCCTCGACGCGGCCATTGACACCAGGGCGGCCCTCGCACGACGCCGGCTATTTGCCCGTCACGCCAACCCGAATGCATCAAGTCATAGGCACCTGTCAGTTGCGCTCCCTCTTTTGGCCTTCCCAATCGGGTTGCACAACAAGCCACATCGATCAAGCGAGAGACGTTGAGGTCGCGAAGGCCGAGGCGGCGATGCCCGACCAATGCCGTCCGGGAGCAAGCTGCCGCCTCCTCATATTTCTGCTGGAGGAGGCGGGCTTCACCGAGCGCGCCCCAAGCCCAGTAAAGGTGGAGGGGCGCACCGATCTCCTCACACAGCTCGATGGCATCCCCAAGGAGGGTGACAACCAGGTCAAAGTGCTCCTCTTCGAGCTCGAGGAGGGCTTGTGAAGCGAGGAACGCAGAGCGCAAGGCGAGGTCGCCTGCTCGACGCACGTGGGTTGCGGCGTCTTGCCATAACGCCCTCTTTTTCGCAGGTACCGTTGCTACGGTGCCCAGGGTCCCGAGCGCGACGCCGATCAGCCACAGGTCCCCTAGGTTTTGGGCTATCTCGAAACCCTCATTGGCGCAACGCGAAGCTGCCGCGTGATCTCCCAGAGACTCCGCCGTCCAGGCAATGCCCGCCAGCACATATGACGTCAATGGTTGGTCGCCCAGGTTACGAGCTAGGGCGAGCCCTTCAATTAACCACCTGACGCGTCGCGGAGCAGAGCCGTGCCCTGCGGCCGGCTCATAAACGACAAACGCGCTGACCAGGATGTTTAGTTGGTCTTTCGGTAGCGCGATCCCGGACGACCTTCTAGGTTCGTGGTCGTCGGTCTTCGCGTTGGTTTTTGTCCCTCTAATGCTGCGACCCGGGGCTGCTAGGCATCCCACTGGTCGCGAGCGCTGCTCGGCTGCTCCGGGACTACCACGACGCCGTCGAGGGGTGGGCGGCGAGCACAGCCCATGGCACGTCGCCCGTGTCGATGTCGGGGCTCCTGAGGTGATCTGTCATAAGGATCTGGCGCCATGGAACCTTGCTCACCTCGGGTACGGGTAGCAGCATTAGCGGACTGAAAACCGATCCACGAACGCAGCTCATGACGAACCGATCTAAGTCCATAGTTATGGCGTCGGGCCGCCCCCGGGACCTCCAGGGCCCCCGAAGCGAGGCCTGGCCAGAGTTCCTTTGACGGTCGTCTCGGAGGCGTCGACAACTATGTCAAAGGTAGCGGAGAAGCCTTTCTCGATGCTGCCGCTGACAGGCAGGATGTTGGTGGCGAAGTCAGCGCGCGCTGGAGAACGGTGTCGTTTTCGTCCGTCGTGGGGTTCTTAGCTGGCGACCGGGTGTTGTAGGGGGCAGCACCGGTAAGTACCTTGTTGTTATCGGCATCGGAGAAGAAGAGCTGGGTGGTGTACCCGGCGATCGTGGCCCCGGTGCTTGAAAGTTTGCGCACGCGGACGTGGATGTGTATTGCACGGCTGGCGTACCAGCCGGGCCAAATAGTCTTGAAGCTGACCTGCCCGGGGACCGCTTTTCGGTTCACGCCGCCGTCTTGGCCCGTGACCTCGTAGCCGCGGAAGAAATCTTCCCCGCTCGTGTCGCCGCTGTTTGTCCCTCCCCCAGCCTGCTGGGACGTCTCGTCGGAGTAGAGGCCGTGCGCGTTGGCGTGCCAGATGTCGACGGCGACGCCGCTCAGGGGTTTGGAGCCGTTGCTTGCATTGAGCACGTTGATAAAGAGCGTCAGCGCTACGCCCTTCTGGGCGACCCCCGGGGCTGTCTTCGCCGCCAGCGTGTTAGCACGTACGTCTGAGCGACGAAGCATTGTGTTTACCCAGTAAGGGCCCTCGGTAAGCTCCGGTGTCAACTTCAGGTTGCTGGCGGCGGTTCGCGTGGTCTCGGTATTAATTGCTGCGTCCAACCACTTCGGCAGCGCCACAAACGTGACACCGGCGACGCCGGCTAGTCGGAGCGCCTCTCGTCGGGTCATTCGCTGGTCGTCTGTCATGGGGTTGTACCCTTCCTTTCTGTCTGGCCTTTCTGTGTGGGTTATTCGACGGGGCCACCACGGGACCCCGTTCGGTTGTGCCGGCTCTCTCAGGCCGTCGTGGGTCGGCCCTGTCCGACCGATACCAGCTCACGGCTCTCGCGGGCCCTTCCAAACCCTCCAAGCCTGCGCGGTGCCGGCGGCGAGCCTCCTCGAAGTCCAAACCGGCGACCGCGACGACTGGTCGGGGACGCCGCAGCACCCCGGTCCGGTAGGGCCAATAACAGGCGGCCAACAAGACGAGCAGCAGGCCGGTGTTGGGGTCGGTCCCTGTACCCGTGAGGATGCCCCCGAAGGCCTCGGCCACCCAGATGACCAGGGCGAAGGCTGCCGCCACCAGCACCGCCGGTTTCATAAGGGAGGGCTTGAAGATACCCAGGGCCGCGAAAGTGCACGCCAGTGCCAACAGGACCGAGACAACCGTGCCGTGGCTGCCGATTAGGTTGGCGGCGGCGCCCTCGACCGACCTGAGCCAGCCCGGCTCGCCCGAGGCGCTCGTCGTGAAGATTTGAGCCAGCGCCCTGGCCCCACGGTTCGCAGGAAGCAGGAGGTAACAAGCGAAGCTGCCCCACAGGGCAGCCCAGAACAGACCGGCGCCCCTCGCGCCGAACCTGCCCCGTGCCGCCGGGACGGTGAGCTCGCCACGGTCGCGGGCCGTTGCCGGCCAGAGCAGGAGGGCGATCACGGCGTAGAGGACCACTCCTCCTGGAAAGCCCGCAAGCGGGCTCGCCCCGGTGAAGATCCCGCCCAGACCCTCACCTAGCCACCAAACCGACAGGGCGTAGCCAACCGAGCCGGCCAGGGCGAGCTTGCGGGTACGAGGCACCAGCAGCCCGACCGCAATCAGCAGCTGGGTCGTAGCGAAGATGGCGTTGAAAAAGGCGATGTGGTGCAGCATCAGGTGAGCCGCCCAAAGCAGCGGGGCAGCCACGATGCCGGGGTTGCCACCTGCCGCCGGCTCGATTATCCGAGTCACGAAAGACCGGGTGAACATGAATGGTTGGAACTGCAATGCCGCATCGAGCAACCACACAAACCCTAATAGCAATATCAGTCTTTGACGGATGCGGTCCGCTCTGGGCCTCTTTACGTGGGGCATCAGCAGGTAACGCGCCGTCTTGGCCATGAGAGTGCGTTCGGTGTCCATGACAAACAAGACTGAGTGACGCCGCTGGGAGCCCTTTGGGAGGGACCTGGGGATTTGATCAGAGATCTCGAGATCTGCCCTTACTACCGTTCGGCGCCCGGCCACCGGTCTACGGTCAGGAGCCGTGGCGGTTGAGCGCCGCCGCCAGGTCGGCGGCGACGCGATCGGCGGCGGCCGCGCAGGCCGGTGAGATGTTGTCCGGGTAGCAGCATTAGCGGACTGAAAACCACGCGAAGGCTCGGGCGAGCACCGATCGGGCGGCTCGTGGCTGTCATTTGCGGCTGACCGTGGAATGTTGAGGTGCTGGGCGTAGCGCCTTCGATGTGCTGGTGAGGTCGAAGTAGCAGCGGCCGTGGACGTTGAGGTGCTCAGTCATGGTCGGCCCCAAGTGAGCGATGTCGTCGTTGGCAATATCGAACCCGGCTTCACGAAGCCGGTCGACAGCCTTGCCCATGAGGTCGGCGTTGAATGCGGCGACGCAGTTGACGACCAGGCTAAGGCACAGGGCCTGGGCGGCCTGGGCGGCGAGCTGGCGGCGGCGGACGTCGCCATGGTGGGTGAAGTTGACCGTGTCGCGCAGGCCTTGGAGGGACTCGCCCTTGTTGAGCTGGCCTCCCACCCGTTTGCGCATTCCGGGACGCTGGAACCCTCGCCCATTTGGCCCTCATCGCTCGCTACGGCCCCTCCTGGTACAGACAGGTATGGACGGCCATCGCGCCTGGGACCACGCTGGTCACCGTGAGCGGTACCGTCGAGCGCCCTGGGGTTTATGAGGTAGCACATGGCGACAGCCTGGAGTTCCTCTTGGCTCAGGTGGGGGCCAGGAACCCCCGTGGATTGTTGCTCGGCGGCTATTTCGGCCGTTGGCTCAGTGCGGACCAAATCCTCGGCTTCCGCCCCGAGAGGTCGCCGCTGGCCGCCGTCGGGGCTTTCCTCGGTTGCGGTGTTGTGGCGGTCATCGACGATCGCACCTGTGCCGTCTCAGATATAACCCGGGTGGCTGCGTGGTTCTCGGCCAATAGCGCCCGCCACTGCGGGACGTGCACGTGGGGGCCTGCAAGACCTGTCTCGCGCCGCCTCTTCCCTCGAGGACGGTACGGGCACGCCCGGGTACTGCGGCTCAGGTCCGCCGTTGCGCGCAGATGGTCCCGGGGAATTCCCAGGCCGGCCGGAGCGCTCGCCCAGCCAACCCCTCCAACCTGAGTTTGCCTGCGAATTTGCGGGCGTCTTTACCACAAGCAGAAAAGATGGGAAAGTAAAATGACTGAGCGAAGAAAAACTGAGGTCGCCGGCTCCCCGCGGCGCCATAGGTACCGCGTACCCCCGAGGGACAAGTTGTCGGCCGCAGCCGTGCTGGTATTGCTGGGAACAGGGGTCGTCGCGACCGGAGCTGACCTGTTAGACGGGACTGCATCGGCAGCGACGTTAATGGCCGCAGGGCACACCGTGCCCCGCTTGCCTGGCCCTCCCTCGATGACGGCACCGGCTGTGGCGGGGGCCGTCGAGTCGGTAAACACCACGACCGCTTCCTTTGCGGTTTTGACCCTCACCGGCACCACTGAGACGGTTGACGTCACCTCGTCAACCTCTTACACAGAGCCGGGCGTAAAGTCCGCTTCGCTGACGACGCTCAAAAAGGGTGACCACGTCATGGTGCAGGGCAGCACATCCTCGGGGACCGTCACCGCCACCGCCGTGTTCATCGGCTACGGCCCCGGACAGGGTTTCGCAGGGTCGGGTGGTCCTGGAGCTGGCGGCCCGGCACCCGGCGGCCCCGGAGGTGGTGGCCCCGGGACCGAGTAGCCCTGGAGGTAGTGGTCATCGGCCCGGCCCGGGCGGAGGTCGTTACCCCGGCGGCCCGGCCGGTAATGGGCAGGCTCCGGCCGTTTCGGGAACGGTCGAGTCGATCGAAACCTCGGCGGGTTCTTTCACCCTGTTGACCGGCTCTGGCGCGACCGAGACGGTTGACGTCAGCTCGTCGACTACCTATGTGGAACCCGGGGTCAAGTCTGCTTCCTTAGCGACGCTGCAAACCGGCGACCACGTCATTGTGCAGGGTAAGACATCCTCAGGGACCGTCACCGCCATCGCCGTCTTCATCGGCAACGCCCCGAGCACGGGTGGCCTACCTGTTGTCCCAGGCGGCTGGGGAGGCCAGCCTGCTCATGCTGCCGGCGCGCGCAGTAACACCCCGTAGGGAGACCCCGGGGCGGTTCACCAGCCGGGGCACCGGACAGTTAGAGGCCGGCGCTCACCAACCAAGCAGGACGGCGAGGATGATGACCGGGTAGCACCCAAGGAGCAGCGCGCCACCCAGGCGCCCGACCCTGTGCCTTATCGAGCCGACCGCGACCAGGAGAGCGGGAGAAACCGTGGGACGCGGGTGGACGCTGTCGTCACTTGTGACCGTTATCTGGTGACCTGGCAAAGCAATAGAGCGTTACGGCCCCGAACGGTTCCGTGACGCCGCTCGCCAAGATGCCACTATGCCCCGACCTCTGCCAGCCCCACCCTCGTCCGTCTACCAGCTGCGTGTCGTATTGAGGGGGATAAGCTTGAGGGGGATCAGTCCCATTATCTGGCGCCGCCTGCTCGTGCTTTCTGACACCACTCTTGCCCGCCTGCACGACGTCCTCCAGGCCGCCTTCGGTCGGGACGACGTGCACCTCCAGCGGTTCAAGGTCCACGGTCGGGAGCTCGATGCCATCGACGGTCCCTATGTCCGCCTGGCCGACTTCGGGCTGCGCCCGACCGAGCGCTTCGTCTACGACTACGACTTCGGGGACCGCCGGCGCCACGACGTCCGGGTCGAGCAGATCCTGGAGCTGCGCCCCGGGCGCACATACCCTTGTTGCACAGGCGGCCGGCGCGGGCCCACCAGAGGACTGCGGCGGCGCTTGGACCTTCTTGGAACAGGCCCAGGCCCACCGCATTGTAGCCGCCATGAGCCCGGGTAGCATTATTAGAGGGACAAAAACCAACGCCAAGACCGACGACCACGAACCTACAAGGTCGTCCGGGATCGCGCTACCGAAAGACCAACTAAACATCCTGGTCAGCGCGCTTGTCGTTTATGAGCCGGCCGCAGGGATCAGGGTGCGGGCGGCCCGTTTCCCTGCCCGCAAGACTCTAGAGGACTTCCATTTCGACCACCAGCGCTCGCTAAAACGAGAGCTGGTGGCCCACCTAGGCACCCCTCGACTTCGTAGCAGCCAAGGACAGCGTGGTGTTCTTGGCCCGCCGGGCACAGGGAAGACCCACCTGGCCACCGGCCTCGCGACCCGGGCCTGCCAGGCCGGCCACCGGGTGGCTTTTGCTACCGCCGCCGAATGGGTGGACCGCCTGGCCCTGGCCCGCACCGCCGGGCACGACGAGCTGCGCCGCCTGGGCCGCTACCCGGTCATCGTGGTCGACGAGGTCGGCTACGTACCCTTCGAGGCTGAAGCGGACAACCTGTTCTCCCAGTTCGTGTCGTCCCGTTACGAGCGGGCCTCGGTGATCGTCACATCCAAACAAGCCCTTCGGAGAATGGCTCGGCCAGCTCTCAGACGCGCTGCTCCCCCAGTCCGCGATCGACCGGCTGAAGTCTGCCGCCTACGAGCTCGTGGTGGTCCCATCAACCTGGCGGCGGCGTGGACCCTTCAAGCTGGCGGGCGACATACCGCGCGGATGTGGAGACGAAGAACACAAAATGTGTAGATCGTATGAAGAGTTGTGGTCACGTTCGAAATTTGTTTGACGATCGCTTATTATTCAAGGCAGGAACATTCGTGCGTGGGCAGGAGACGTTTGATTTAGCCCGAAGTTACAGGGTGGTAAGGGGTGATCTCCGCTCTAGGCGTCAACAACTACTGGCCAAGGCATTGAACGCTTGAGGCCGCTCTTGCCGTAAAGGAAAACTCGGCCGGCAGCACAGAGTCCGACGCACCCGAGTTTCATGCGTGCAGCTCAGGTATGTGAAAGTGGCCAAGAACCATGCGAAGAGCCACACAAGCCGGGACGTTTGTTGGCAGGAACATGCATCAAACGATAGCCGTAGACGTCACGATAGCACGCCGCTGGCCCGAATATGGCAAGCGATCCTTAGGCTTCCCTATTAGAACCTACTGAACCACGCCAATTACCCGACAGACGGTTCCCAGGATCCGTACGAAATCGGGAGCGAGACGTCGTTGAGAGGTCCGTGAGAGACTGACGATAGAAGATAGTCGTAAAACATTTCCCATTCGGCTGTCAGCCATCCGAAAGGAGCGGTGATGCACCTGGACAGGCCGGTCGAGCCCGTCCGGAGACACTGGTCCCGACAGGTCGCGTCGCTGTGCACGCTTCGATCTCCTCGGGAACTCCATGCGATCTTCACGCAGCGTGTACGCAGCCGGGCTGTAGTACTAGCGAACCGCGGCACCCTAGTCGACATATGAGGAGCCAGGCATGGCGGTTGTGGAAACCAACCTCACGGTGAGCGACTCAGGGGGGACTTCAACTCGACGCCACAATGGCTCATGGTTTATCGTCATTCGTGGCGCTGCGGGCACCGGAGAAACAACACTCAGCCACGCTCTGGCACCCCCACGCGGATACCCCGTGATTTATCGGGGCCCGGCTCAAAGAGGGGTTGGCGCACAGCACTCGGCCCCTCCTCTCGATCCCGGAGGAAGACCTGTGCCGGCGCGCCTCGTCGGTATTTCTGAGGTGCTTCGGCTCCTGCGCGAGGAGGGCGTTTTGCTCGTCGCTGAGGCCGCCTTTCCCGATGTCCTGGGGAACAGGGTCTTCAAGAGCTCTCACTCAACGTTATTGAGGAGGCCCCCAAACGATGACCCGCCCCCGTGCCCTCAAGATCGTCCCCGTCGTGTTGGCGGTCCTTATCGCCACCCTGCCTGCGGGCGCGGGCGCGACCGCCTCCTCGTCGTTCGGCGACTGGACGGCGACCTTCTCGGGGACGTTCGACTACGAGTGGAGTGAGCCGAACCACGAGCCGTGTGACCCCAACGGCGGCGGGTCGGTCAGCGCCAGCTTCTCGGGCCAGCTCGGCGACTTCGGGATCAGCTATGTAAACGCGGGTCCCTTCCAGGCGTTCGGGTTGATCGTCAACACCACGCATATCAGTGGGTACGCCAGGGTCACCGACAACCGGAGGATCAACCCGCCCCCACCGGATCAGAGCACGTGCATCCCGGCCACGATCGATAAGTCCGGGTGCGGCCAGCGGGGCTTTAACTTCGCCAGGTTCAGCCTTGATAGCACCAACAGCGAAAGTAGGCCTGCGCTGCACCTGACCATGAACCTCGGAGGGATGCTCAACGCGTTCGCCAGAGCCGGGGATTGCTACACCAACGGCAGCTTGGTGGACTTCAGCTACTTCCCCGGGAACTCACCTCGCGATTCCGACACCGGGAACTGGGGTGAGACGAACGGCGTCCTCGTAGGGCCACGGTTGACTATGGCCATGTTTGCGGGCCGCCAGGCCTTCACGGTGAGCGCCCAGGACACGCATCGGTCCCGTAACGGACCGTCGAGCTACACGGGGCGTCGGTTGGTGAAGGTCACGTTTACCCCGGTGGGATGCGGCGGCTCTTCGTCCCAAGCAGTCGCCGCGGCTCGATCCATTCGCGCCGCGGCGAGCGGTACATGCGGCCTCGACATCACCAGCCCACCGGATACCTCGACGATCTCGATGACCGACGCCGACTTCTTCTACCCCACCGCCGGTGACAGCGAGCGCCAGCCCAAGAAGCGGTTCCTCATCGTCGAGGGCACCGGGGCGTCGACAGCCACCCGGACGATCCAGGTGAACGGTACCGTCGCATTTGCCAAATCGGACGGCTCCTGGAGGGCCTTCCTGCCGGTGACCAGCCCGGGGTCGATCACCATTACTGCTAAAGACGATGTCTCGACCGTGTCGAGCACCACCACTGCGATCGACCTTCAGGTCGTGAGCCCCAAGGAAGGGGCGTCGCTGCCTCTGGTGAGTGACCCGCCGGCCATGCCAAAACTCAACGCCGAGATCGACGCCGTCGGCTACCCAGGCGACCTTTCGGCGGTCTCGTTTGACTGGACTTTGTCGGTCCGCGGCGAGCAACGGCAACGGGACGGCTGGCACCACTACAAGGAGACCGCCGGTCAGTGGACCACGCTCGGTGCTGAACCGTGGGCTGGCCCCCACGTGCCGATCATTGGCGGGGTCGGGCGGCTGAGCGCCACGGCCGACATCCCCGGGGTGCTCCATGAGCCGGTGCGATCCGAGCCCCGCTGGATCGATATCCCCGGTTCCAACCCAGGTAAGGACGTCGTCAAGGGCTTTGTCGACAGGAACGACCCCGCCAACGCGCCGGTCGAGGTCAAGAATCTTCTGTTGGGAAAGCGGTCACACCTTTAACCAGTTCAACCCGGCGGCGAACACCGGGCGAAAGGACAAGGCCGACGAGGCGCCTACTAAGCATGTCCCGTCCGACTATGCCCCCAATCCCCCGACGCAGCGTCCCAACTTCGGCGGACCGCCGGCGGGCATTGGTGTCGCCCAGGACGACCCGGCGAGCTTCCCCGAGGAACAGTGGAACTGGCAGGCCAACGTCCGCCGCGGGATCCTCATCTATCAACAGGGCCACGCCCGCGCCGCCAGGCGCGCCGCTAGTGAGCAGGCCCGCCTTGACCAGGAGCGTGACATGGCCGCAAATGACATCAAAGAGAAACTCGGTAAGGTCGTCTTCGTCGCCCCGACGGTCGTGCCCCCGCTGAGCGCAGAACAACAGGCCGACGAAGCCATCCGGCAATACAATCAAGGGCCAGGCGCGCACGAATGGTACTTCGACGAGACGGTTATGGTGTCGCCAAGGGGGGAGGTGGCGACCGTCGGGTCAGGCAGATGGAAGGAGGCGGTCGGCGACTGGCAGCCGAGACGGGACTGGGTGGCTGCGGGTGGCCCTAACGTCGCCCGGCGCTACATCCCAAACGCCAAGAACCCGGACTACGTCAACAATGTCAAAGGCTGCCACGACTGAAAAGCCACCTTCCCGCCACCGCCTCGCCTTGCGGGTGACGCCGCTGGCGGTATATATGGTGCGCCAACGGGCCGTAGGAAGGCTTCGCCACTTTGGGGCGACGAGCTCGGCGCTGGGCCTGACGATGGGCCTTCCAGCCCCGGTAACCCTCCCGGCCGCGTTAGCGGCCACCTCACGCGACACCGTCGACACGGGCCGCCCAAGCCTCCCTGCTATAGCGCTGAAGGGTCTCGTTGGCCTCGAGGCCTACTACCGGCGGCCGACTGAGTAATTATGCGTGGCCGTGAATTGACCCAGGTGGTCAGGATCGTCCATTGGTGCAGCGTGTCGCCCGCCAGCGACATGTCCACTTTGAACGGCGGATTCAAGGGATCGCCGCAAACATCTGACGAGCCAGTAACAGTCGGGTTGACTCGACGAGGAGGTTTGGCCAGTGCCCGCAAGGATCAATCCCGAACGTAAGCGCTAGGTGCTGCCGCTACCGCTGGAGGACATGGGCTCCGTGCGATAGGGCGTCTCGTCAAGTCCACCAGGCATTCGGCGACGAACCCACTTGTGCGTGCCGGGGCCTGGCCTTCGCGCCGCTCGTCCGTCACCTGGGACGCCCCCCTCGGCCCGGATGTCCCTGGCCACGCGCGAGGAGATCCGGGCTAGTGAGCGGATAACCAGAGTGGTAGTGCAAGCCGAGGGCAAGCACGACAGTTGGACTCGATCGCAATGTGAATGGCCTAGGGGTTACCCTCCCAAGATTGTGGCCGGTATAACGGCAACCGGGCCACGCCCGCGGCTTCGCCGACAGTACAAACGGTACCTGTCGGGAGTGACCACTCGGGGCGGAGGTGTAGTGGGCGCAGACCCCACACTCGCATCGATCTCGCACCCGGGGGCACCGTACGGGTGGTGTGTGGGCCGAAGTGTGCGAGCGCAAGAAAGCGCAGGCTTAGGTGGGAACGTCGGGCTGCACAGCGAGGACCCACGGCCCCCCAACGACGCGGGCACCCTCGGCGTTCACAAGGCTCCGGCGTTGGGGCCTTGTGTCGAGGACGAGGCACCCGCTCCGGTGGCCAACATCACCCACTACGTAGGCGACGAGCTCAAAGTTATTCTTTGGCGTCACCTGCGGTCGCGATCACTGGCGCTCCGGTTCTCGCCGCAAACCGAGAGGCTGGCGAGCGACGAGCGAGACTTTCGGTGTGGCACGTTTGCGGCACATAGAGCCGTCGGAGGAATCGCGTGACCGCGTCGCCGCAGGTCAGAGATACGTCAGTTAACGGGGGGCAGGGCACTGATAATGCTGAGGTGGCTGGTTCGACTCCAGCTAGCCCCACAAACTCCCTTGTCAAGCCACACTTTTGTTCAACATGGGCGCAGCAGAGCCATGCTGAGGTGACTACTCGTCAGCGGTGGGTCAGGCTTGGGTCACGCGTCCGGTCGGCTCCATCCCGTTCTTCCGGCCGGAGCGCCTGAGCCGTGGCGCCCGGAGTCGAGCCCGACCAGCACGCTCGGGGATGCCTTGGGTCACCTTTTCCGGGCGGGCTGGCACGCTGGGGCGATCGTCACGCCGTCGCCGTCGCTCACTTGCTTTTCTCGAGGCCGAAAATTCAGCTGCCAAGGGAGCGGTGCTCGCTGCCGCTGCCAGCTTCGGGCGCTCGCTCTCTGACACGCCTCTGGGTCACAGTTGGGTCATGGCGGCCACACCGGCCGCACCGCTCTTTCATTAGCGTCTCCTGCTGGGGTCTTGCAGAAGACCGTCCGCCGCGCCGCTTTGGCAGGCCTCCGACAAGCCGCCTGCCGAGCCGGTCAGAGACGGGGCGGGAAACGCTCAGGCCCGGTGCTTTCGGCGAGCATTGCACTGCCGTGGGGCTCCGCGTCGGTCCGAAGGTCAGTCGGTCGGCGAGGGTCTTGTGGTGGTATCACTATGCGTCGGCCTCCATCGTTGTCAGCGAAGTGCGATCTCGCTTTGGCGCCCGTTCTGCGCCCTCCGCCGCCCAGCCCGCCAGCCCGGCGATCATTGCGAGTACACCGACCAGCGCTCCGGTTGCCTCCACGCCCAGTACCCCGGCGCATACGCCCGTCAGCGGTATGGCCACCACGTTGGCCACCCCGTTGGCAGTCGACGATAGGGCCAGGATGCGGCCGTGGGCGGCGGTTGGCGTGGCCCGCTGCAGCACGACCTGCATTGGAGGCAGGAAGAAGGCCACGGCCACCCCCCACGCCACGACCCCGACGAACGCCACTGCGAGGATGTGAGTGCCGACGTAAGTGGCTGCGGCAACGCCGGAGACGGCCACCGACACGGCGATAGCCCGGACGGATGCCAGCCGGTCGCCCATGCGGTGGAGAAGAGCGGTGGTCACCAGCAACCCAGCCCCCCACGCCGTCTGGAACAGCCCGAGTAGGGCCGGTGTGCGGTGCAGGACGTCGCGCACGTACAGGGGCTCGAGGACGAAGAAGGCGCCCCACGACGCGAAGACCACCGCCGCCAGGGCCAACGTGCGCCGCACGACCGGCGTGGAACGGGCCAACAGCAGCCCGGCCCTCAAGTCTCTCGACAATGATGTTTTGCCGACCTGCGTGGCCAGGGGCCGTAGCTGTAGCGGCAGTACCGATAGGGCGCCGACGACGAAGGTGATGGAGTCGACGTAAAACGCGGCCCGCACGCCCAGGTCCGCTATTACCGCCGCCGCCACGAGCGGTCCCAAGACGATGGCCGACTGGTCGGCCATGGCCAGCAGGGAATTGGCCTGGAGAAGGTCTGCGTCGTCAACCAGGCGCGGCGGAAGGCTTTGCCCGGCTGGGGCCCCTGCGGCCCGGACCAGCCCGCTCCCGAACGCCAAGGCCGCCAGGGCCCCGAAGCTGTGCGCGCTGGCCATCGCCACGGCGGCCGCCGCTCCCACGGCGTCCGATGCCACCAGGACCACCCGCGGCCCGAACCGGTCCACCGGTACGCCGGCCAGTGGGCCGACCAGAGCCGCCGGGGCCGACCAGGCCAGGCCGAGCAGTGCGATCTGGAGCGAGCTGGCATGAAAGTGGGCAGAGGCAAAGCCCCAGATGGCGATGATCGCTGCCCAGCTCCCGATGGCGTTGAGGGCACTGCCCGCGCACAAAAGGGCGAACCGGCCTTGGCGCAAGAGGCGCGGCAGCGGCAAGCGTGGCCGAAAGCTGTCGCTCAACAGCTGTGTGGCTCCTTATCTGAAGTCACCGCAAGGGGAGAGGTGCCAAACTCGGGGCTCTTTTGGTTTTGCACAACTTGCGATGGCTCGGCGCCTCCGCTCGCCTTGAGCTGGCGATCGCCCGGCGATCCGGTGGCATCTCGAATAGGTCGGTCGGGTGTTACGGCGCTGTGAAAGCGAGTTACGCCAGACTTTTGCGGGCCGTATGCACATCACTTTCTGGTGGTTTGCTGTCATGCCCAAGAGGCTTACGACGTTGGCCTAACGGTCGTCTGTCAGCCATCTGTCACGGGTCAATCCAGAGCCGTCGCGACTGAGCCAATCAGGACCAGACATAATAATTAGCCATGGTGGTCGCGGCGCCGATGGCCGAAAGGGACTCGGTGACACCCCTCCTACGGGTCCAGCTGCTCGGCCCATTCGCGATCCATATGGGGGGCAAAAGTGCAGGCCCTTGGCCGCGCCGTAGTGCCAAACGGCTACTGGCACTCGTGTGCTTGAGCCCAAAACGGCGTGTTCCCCGGGAGGTCGCGTCCGACGTCCTATTTCCGGACCTTGCTCCCCGGGCTGCTGCGAATGCCCTCTACAGCGCCTTATCATCCGCTCGGGCGGTGCTGGCAGATCTGGGCGGCCCAGCTACGGCTCTGCTGACCGCCGACCACGGCCATATCTATATTTCTCCGAATGCGCCGGTCGAGGTCGACCTCGATTTGCATGAGACGTCGCTTCGAGCAGCTCTTGGGATGGGGCCTGGGGCTGACCGGGACACAGGACTGACGCTCGCGTTGGCAGAAGACGGCACCTTGTTAGAAGACGAGCCGTATGCCGACTGGTCGCTGCGCCGCCGTGACGACCTGGAGCTGGTCCGCCAAGATGCCCGCGTGGCCCTCGCCCGCGACCGTTTGATGGGCTACGGCCGCTCGGACGCATACGCTGTCATCGAGGCCTGGGAGGCCGTTTTTTCCCACGACTTGGCGTCTGAAGAGGCTGCCGAAGCGTTGATGGCTACCTATGCTTCCCAGGGCCAGCGTCAGCTAGCTGTCCGTACATACAGCCGTTGCGTGGCTGGCCTCGAGGAGCTGGGCCTCGAGCCGTCAGCCGCCTTGGAGCGGGCCTACCACGGCGCGAAACATGAGGTTACTAACTTGGCGCCGCTGCCAGTAGCGCCGCGCCTGAGCTTCACCGGCAACCTGCCCACCCGCCTCAGCAGCTTTGTCGGCCGCCAGACGGAACAGGCAGAGGTCTGCTCGCTCGTGCGCTCTTCGTGTCTCGTGACCGTCGTCGGCCCGGGCGGCTCCGGCAAGACCCGCCTCGCACTCGAAGTCGCGGCCCACCTGGTAGACGAGGGCCGTCTAGAGGCGTCCTTCGTCGATCTGGCTCCCGTTGCCCAGGCGGCCCAGGTGGCCGCCGTCTTCGCCAACGCGTTGGGCGTGCGTGAGCCGGGAAGTGGGTCGATAGTTGAGGTACTGGCTGAAGCCCTTTCCGGTCAAGATCTCTTGGTAGTTCTGGACAACTGCGAGCACGTCATCGTGGCCGCGGCTGAGCTCGCTGAACTGCTCAATCGCAGGTGCCCAAGGCTCCGGTTGCTCGCTACCGCACGCGAGCCGCTCTCGATAGAAAGCGAGCACGTGTACCGGCTGGGGCCGATGTCGTTGCCACCCGCAGGTGCTGGCTCCGTACAAGACCTGGCAGGTTCCGACGCGGTCCAGCTCTTCGTCGAGCGTGCCCGGGCGCACGACTCGACATTCGTCCTGGAAGCGCCCACTGCGGGGCGGGTCGCATCGATATGCCGAAGGCTCGATGGGGCTCCGCTGGCCATCGAACTGGCGGCTGCCCGCCTGGCCTCGATGTCCGTGGCCCACCTGGACGACCGCCTCGACCAGCGGTTCCGGCTCCTGACGGGCGGGCCCAGGACCGCTCTTCCCCGCCAACGCACGCTCCAGGCCACGGTCGACTGGTCTTTTGAGCTGCTGGCCCCGCCCGAGCGCGCTGTGCTGAACCGGCTTTCGGTCTTTCCCGGGGCTTTCGAGCTGGATGCTGCCGAAGCGGTCTGCTCGGACGAGGCGATGGCAACCGCCGACGTCGCCGATGCCCTCGGATCCCTGGTCAACAAGAGCCTCGTAATGGCCCAGCGTTCCTCCGGCTCGGTGCGCTACTCGCTGTTGGAGACCATCAGGCAGTACGGCATCGAGCGGCTGCGGGCAGCCGGCGGCCAGGATGCGCTTCACCGGACCAGGGCTGCCCACGCTCAGTTCTACCTGCAGTTCGCCGAAAGCGCCGGGCTCGAGCTGCACGGGCCGGACCAGGGCCTGTGGCTGAGGAGGCTCGACCTCGATTGGGACAACCTCAGGGCCGCGCTGGCGTTTTTCCTGGCCGGCCAAGAGGGGGCCGAAGCGGTCCTACGGATCGGTAATGCCCTGCAATATTTCTTCTGGACCCGCTGCCAGCGTTACGGCATCGACGCCGTCCTTTCAGTGCTATCGGGGCCGGCCCCTGTTCCGGCCGCTGTGCGGGCTAAAGCCCTGTGCTTCTGCGGGACCATGGTGGGGAGCACGCTCGGCTGGGACTCCGAGGCTGAGCGCCGCGCCGCAGGCGCTCTGGCCGACCAGGGGCTCGAGCTAGCCCGTGCCCTGGGCGACCAGGGCCTGACAGGCTATACGCTTTCAGACTCAGCCTGGCTGGCGGAGTCCCTGGGAGAACATGCCAAAGCGCTGCAACGGGCCGAGGAGGGCCTCGAAATCGCCCGCAACCTGGGTGACAAGTGGCTCATCGGTAATTCCCTGGCTGCCCTCGGTACCGTGGCAGCGGCGCCGGCAGAAAAGAGGGCGCTTTGGCAAGAGGCCGTAGAACAGCTAAAGCGGGTAGGAGACCTGGCCGTGTGCTCGGTCTGCATGGCTTCACGAGCGGTCCTCGAGCTCGAAGAGGAGCAGTCCGCGGTCGCGGGTGCGCTGTTAGAGGAAGCTATCGCGCTGTCTGAGGAGATCGGAGCGCCACTCCATTTGTACTGGTGTTGGGGGTTGCTCGGTGAGGCCCGCGTCCTCGAGGGAGGCTTTGAGGAGGCCGCGGTGTGCTCTCAGAAAGCCCTCGCGGGGTTCCGCCGCCTAGGCCTGCGCGACCTTGCCGTGTCGCACCTAATCAATATCGCCTGTTGTGCGACCCGGCTGGGCCGGCACAAGGAGGCCGCCCAATTGACAGGCTCGTACGACGTCATGCATTCCCCGTACCTCAGGCACGCTGGTACTCCCGGGAGGTCGAACGTGTTCGAAAAGTTGACGCTCCTTCAAGAGAAGTTGCGAGAGGACAGCCGCGATTACCTTCGTCAGGCTCTTGGTAAGGAGGCCTTTCAGCTCGGGTACGCCACTGGCACGAGGCTCACATTCGATGGTGCGGTCGAGCTGGCACTACGGGTAACGCGCTAACCCGGGAAACCTTCATGGTCCCGTTGTCGCGGTTGGTTAGACGGTTCGTGTTCAGACGCTTCGGATGCAGTCTGGCCGTGGCTTCCCTCGCCGCCAGAGCCGGCATGCTCCTGTACCAATTCCAGCGGCAGGCTCATCCTCTCATACCTAGGTTCGGTGGGTGCTGCCCGCGGGTTATTCAGCGTCGAATTGAGGCAGGGCATCACGGATACTTGCCAGTCCTCGATGACAGTCCAGCTCACCGAGCTCGCGGACGCGTCGTCTGGACTGACTTTGGGTCACATGCGGGTCACAACGGAGGAATTCGAAGGCTACCCGGAGTAGAAACTCCTTGGTCAGGCCGCGTTTCTCTCGCGGGGACATTTGCACTGGTAATGCTGAGGTGGCTGGTTCGACTCCATCTAGCCGCACAAAAGACCTGATCAAAGGGTATTTCTGGAACCAGATAGGCTCAGCACAGTGGCTGCCGGGTGCTTTGTCACCGCCGGGATGATTAGCCGGGCCATAGAAACCTGCCTCCTCAACGACATCGCCAGCGCTGGCGCAGTAGGCCAGCGGTGGGCGGCTGATAACCACCTGATCAGGGGCGACGCCCTGACCACCCTCAGCCGCTTTTCTGAGTTCGCCTCGTAGTGCGTCGGCCAGGTCAAGTGCGTGTACATCGACCCGCCGTTCAACACCCCAGGCGGACTTTCTCCAACACGACGACACGCTTCAGCACTCGGTCTGGCTCACGATGATGCGGGACCGCCTTGTGCAGGTAAGAACCCGTAAGTCGAGCGACGGTTCGGTTTGGGTCCATCTCGACGGCAGCGAACAACATCGTCGCCGCGTCTTTCCCGCGGTTTGCTCTTTACCCTTCGTCCTCTCTGCTCCCGCCTTCATGTTGCGGTGCGTATGCGCGGGCTGTCCCGCACCTCAGGATCATGGGCTAAAACCGGGAGCGGCAAAACGCAGCCGAGCAAGGCGGTCGGCCTATCCCACCGGCAGTGCGACCCGCGGACGATCACCCTGGATCTGGAAGACGACTACGCATCCACAAGGTAACGCTGCGCTGGCGTGAGCCGCGCCAGAGTCTCTGGCCGCAGGAAATCCCTCTGTGGTGTCTGTTGGGCCTGGTCGCGCCGTACGAACGCGGCGTGTAAGGCCCGCCGAGGCCTATTGCTGTTATTCGTCGTTCCGCTGTGCCACAGATGGGAGTTGAAAACAACGCACGTGCCAGCTGAGCCGAGTATTAGCAGTTGGCTGGGATGATCAGCCGTCGGGTCCTCCATCGCATCCTTCGGGATTTTGCCCCATCGATGAGAGCCCGGCACTACGCGAGTGGGACCGTTTTCCTTCGTGAAGTCGTCAAGCATCCAGACCGAGTTGCACACCTGATATCGGTCGGACGGTACAGCCTCAGCCCAGTCCGTGTGCAAGGCCTGTCGTCCGGAGCCCGGGAGCGCCGCACGAGTGTTCAATGAATGGAGCTTGAAGTCGTTCCCCGCGAATACGTGTGAGACTGCCGCCAACTGCGGCGGGTAATTCCAACACTGGTCGAAGACCCCGCCCTTGTCGACGAGGTTCGCCAGACGGTCTGTTCCCTCCTCCCGCCGGAACTCTGTACCGGCCTTCTGGCCTTCGAAAGCGACGAGCTCGTTGACGCGATCGGCTACCGCTGCCAGCGCCGACTCGTCGAGCGCGCCTGGCAGGGGCAGGTAGCCGTTCCGTTCGAGTTCAGAGCACTGCTCTGCGCTCAAAACCATGGATGTAACACCCAAGGTGGTAAGAGCCGATTCCAGGTCCATTAGGGAGTTCCTCCTTCAACCTCGAGAACGATCGGGCACCATGCGGGTCGCGCCGCTGCCGGGCGGACGATCCAACAGAACCTCCATGCATTCGAAGGTACACGCTCGCAAACCGACGGTTGAGCATCTTGACAGTGAAATTCTGTGGCCGGCGAAGGTCCTCCAGCAAAGTGAAGAAGCCCGCCACCAAATACCGGAAATCGAGCTGATCGCCCTACCCAGCGATCGTCCCGACCTCATCCTAGCTATTAAGCTCGACCACGACAGCATCAAACTCCGCGAGCCGAGCTAACACAACCTCGCTGCCGGACTCGTCTTCGCTCGTCGTGACCTCACCACCCTGAAGGGACCAAGCGCGCTGAATATCATGCACCGCGGTAGTCGGGCTCGTACGTTGAATGTGGGCTCGACTTCTCGTACGACGTAGCGTGGAGCCAGCTGGTTCGTTCCGTGGTTGACGAACAGTGCTACCCAAGAGCCACCGTCCAAAGCCCGACGCACCGCCGCTTCGACAGTTGCGCCGCACAATACCTCGACACTGAGTGCATCGCCGGCTGCCCACCGCGCCGCACTGGTTAAGGAGCGCATGGTTCCCGCCTGTCCGACCTCCGCGGCATCTCGATCAAGCTCCCCGGCGAAGTAGACACATCTTCCCGGGCTCTCAGAAGCGATAACCAGGGGGGCGATCGGGTCCCCGGGGTACCACCCGAGCATCGGGTGGTGCCGATGCATGCGCGAATAGTCGAAATCAACCAGATCCGCCCACACAACGCCTGTCGTCGGCTCCACCTCGACCACTGACCCTTGCACCGATTGCAGGACCGTCCCTGCCGTCGCGTCGAGCACGGCCGGGTCGCGGTGTCGGAAGTAGCCCTGAGGCAGTACGCCGAACTCGTGCTCCGGAAGGCCGTACCGCATTTCCAACCTTTGCGGCGACGCGGACGATGCGAACGAGAACACACCGAATGGCCCGCTAAGACCGGTCAGGTCGTACAACGGGAAATGGTGCCGCCGGCTCCCATCCGGGTGTCGCCACCCGGTCCGGAAACTGAACACCAGACCTCCGCCGGCGCCGACGTAGCGGGTCAGGTTTTCCAGAGCGTCGTCGCTGAGCCGCTCGACATTGGGCAGCACTAGCGCACGGTACCCGCGAAGATCCCCTGAACCCAGGTCGGCCGTAGAGACGACGGCGAACGGGACGTGGGCCTCGGTCAGAGCCTGGTAGTACCCCTTGAAGTGTGGGCTGATCTGGGAGCCGCGGAAATCAACCACGAGACCAACATCCGCCACCGGCTCGGAGCCGACAATGTGGGGCCGGAGCCGCTCCTCGAGGTCGAACATCTCCTTTACGACCGGCATCACCGCTGGCTCGACCTCGAACAGCGTCTGCGCGTGCAGCTGGGGCGTGCCGCCGTGTAGCAGGATCTCGCTGAAGTTGAGCCGATAGTGCGACGGGCCGCACGGAGCATAATTGCGATCGACGTTCCAAGCTGACCACAACGTGCCGATCGCGGGGCGCTTCGTCTCTGCCCGCACGATCTGCATCGACATACCGATCTCAAACAACGGCATCTCGTGGCGGTCGAACCCCCACTGCCGCTCGAGGGCCACGGCGTCGGCGTACTTACCCCATGCCCGCAGGTCGGCGAAGCTTCCCTCCCAGAAGCTCGGGCACGGTATGAAGGCGGTGCCCCGCGACTCATGCTCGATGAGACCGCGCACGCGGCGTACGAAATCGGTTGCCACACCGGAGCGGAACTCGATGTACTCGTCGTCCTCAGCCTGGGCTGAGGCTCCGGTGGGGAGCTCGCGTCCAAAGAGGGCAAAGAACTCGGCGCGGCAGTAGTTGCAGTGGCAGTCGAGACCGTAAAGGCCTTCGATGTACAGGCCATCCACGCAGTATCGTCTCAATAGGCCGCGAATCTCTTGGAGGAGAAAACTCGAATACGGGCTGTTAATGCACATCGCGTAGGACCTCAGCCCGACGGTCGGCTCTCCCGCTGCGTCACGGACACGCCAGGATTGGTACTCGTCGCTCGTGTAGCTGTTGCAGTGTGCGCCCATGTTCATCAGGATCAAGCGCATGTCGCGCCGATGGAGCTCCTGGTCCAAGAGGGCGATGACATCAGCACTGCCGATGTGCTGGTCCTTAGCGGCCACGGCGTCGTTGAAGACTGCGTAACCACCGTGCGCGAAATCGAACGCGAGGCTGTCAATGTTCACCGCTTGGGCGCGTTCGACGACCTCTTGGACCCAGGTCGGCACGTCCAACCCACGCTTGGGATGCAGCCACTCGAGTGTCAGGCGGGCGTTCTGCAGCCACGATCGGCCGTCATCGGTTCTTGCATCGTCAACCACGTTGTCACCTTTCCGTATCGGCCCAAGGGCGGTCATTCGGTCTCATCGGCGTCCGGTTAGGGGCAAGCCCTGGACATCTGTCACCGCGACCGGCCAGGCCTCAGGCCGACTGAGGCACTGAAGCTTTTCTGGAAGACGGCGAAGAAGATGAGTGGCGGTACGGCGGCCATTCCCAAAGCTGCGGACCGGTACCCGAGGTTGGTGGCATATGCGGTCGAGAAATTGTTGATAGCGAGCTGGATCGTGAAATGGGAGGTGCTCTGTATCAGGACGAGCGCTGCGAAGAAGTCGTTCCAGGCGAAGACGGATATGAAGATAGTCACACTCACAACCGCCGGCCAAGAGAGCGGCACCAGCACGGACCACAGGGTGCGCAGACGCGTAGCACCATCTAACTTAGCCGCTTCGGTCACCTCACGCGGCACCCCTTGGAGGAACTGGGTAAACAGTAGGACCGCCAGGGCAATGGTCGTGCCGCAGTTCGCCAGTACGAGGCCTTCTAATGAATCGGTCAGGTGGAGTTTGGTGAACATCAAGAAGAGCGGGACCAGGGTCGCCTCAGCTGGGACGAACGCCGGTAGCAGGAACAGTATGTACAGCACACCGCGAAAGCGCATGTCGAAACACGCCAGCACGTAAGCAGCGAGGAGCGAGACGACGAGGACGATGACGACGGTCTGAACAGTGACAATAATCGAGTTGGTAAACGCAGAACCGAGGGACCCCTGGCTCCACGCGCCAGTGAAATTCTGCCACTCAAAGGGTCGAGGTATCGAGAGGGGCGAGCTGTATTGCTGTCCGGTCGTCTTGAACCCACTGATGAAGGTGTAGAGCAGCGGGAACACCCAAAGAATGGAGACGACGAGCAACACGCAATGGACCCAAGTGTTCCCGGTTGGGAGAGCTTTCGCCTTATTTAGACCACGCCGCATTGCGGTCTCCCGCGGTCGGCCGCCCTTGCGGGAATCTGTCGGGAGCCTTGCGACTCGATCGGCCTTCCGTGTACGCCCCCCGGTACCAAGACCGATCACGACGTGATCCTCTCGACGCGACGGCGCAAGAAGCCCATCTCGAATGCAGCCAGTACGGCAATAATGGCAAACAAGATATACGCCATGGCCTCCGCGTAGCCGAAGTCGTTGTACTGGAACGCCGTTGTGTACAGATATGTGCCCACGGTTTGCGAGGCGTTGCCTGGTCCGCCCTGCGTCATTATCCACACGAGGTCGAATATCTGCAGCGTCCCGATAGTCGTGAGTACGACAAGGACGAAGGTCTGGGGCATCAACAAGGGCCAGGTGATGTGCTTAATCCTCCCGAACCAAGTTGCCCCGTCTAAGTCAGCCGCTTCGAATAGCTCATGTGAAAGTGATTTGAGACCGGCGAGATAGACCACGACGTTGAAGCCAAGGTACCGCCAAAGGAATGCTGCCAAGATACCAACGAGGACGAGACGCGAGTCCCCGAGGATTGAGTAGCCGGGCCCTCAAGTCCGAGCCGAGTTGCGATGGTAGACAGCGGGCCTAGATAGGGAGTGAACAGGTACTCCCAAACCGCGCCCGCGGTGACTGCGGAAAGCACGAACGGCGCAAACACTATGAGGCGGTAGACGCTGCCGCGGCGGACGCTTCCCAACAGGACTGCCAGGAGGAACCCGAGACCCGTCTGCAGGATGATCGCCGCGGCCGTGAAGATGAAGGTATTGATTAGAGCCCGGTGGAATATCGGGTCTCGGAGCAGGGCCTGTGAGAAATTCGACCAACCGACGAATTTCGTCGCCCCGCTCCGCGTCGCCTCATGCATGCTGAGGTAGAGCCCGTACCCCAATGGGTAAACGTACAGAAAGCCAAGAATAGTGAGCGCCGGCATGATGTACGGGAGGTTCCAGAGTGCTCTCCGACGCCGCTTCGAGCGCGCTGCCGCGTAGGACCGTGGCGGTGCGGGATGGTTGGGTTTTAGCTCCCTTCCCCCAGCGGTCTGCAATCCCTTAGCTCCTTCGCGCCCATCTTGGGGGCATCAAGCCAATACCGCCCATGCACCGAAAGGGACACCCGGGCCACGCGTCGCACAGAGCCACGGCGAAGGTGAAGCACTTTTCACGCGGCCTCATCTCAGCATCATCCCAGCAGAACTCGACACTTTCGGACAATAACGTGAGCGTGCCGGCAGCCGGCGATTCCGACTGCAGAGGTCGTCGGCTGGCGGTCCGCGTCGGTGATGGCCTACTGCTTGAAAAAGGATTTGCCTGTTTTCACAAGCGTTTGGAAGGCGGACTGTACCGTTTCGCGGCCTCCTTCGGCGTAACATTCCCCAGGAAGA
This sequence comes from uncultured Acidimicrobiaceae bacterium, assembly GCA_963750465.1. Classification (GTDB taxonomy): domain Bacteria; phylum Actinomycetota; class Acidimicrobiia; order Acidimicrobiales; family Palsa-688; genus Fen-671. The sequence continues at coordinate 266,234 of CAVVRE010000016.1, read as the reverse complement.
TCGCTTGTGCCTGAGTGCCGATTGCGGTGGAGAGTTCCGGCTCCCAAAGCCAGTCCATAGGCGTGATCGCGTCGGCGTAGTACTTTTCGGCGTCCCTGGTAACGGGGTTGGTGATGGCGCTGCTAGACGAGCGGACCGGCGAGAGCGCCTGAGTCGCGGCCGTGATCTTCTTGTCAACCGAAGCTTGGGCCATGTAATTGATGAGCGCTACCGCCGCATCGGGGTTTTTCGAGGCCTGGGGGATGGCATAGCCAGCATAAGCGATGATCGTTCGTGGACTGGCACCCGGCACCAGCACTGGCAAGGGGCCCAGCTGCAGGTCGTAGCCCTTGACGGCACCGCTGTTCGACGTCGCCGAGAGAGCGGCCAATTCCCAGGAACCGTTGTATGTAGTCGCTGCCCTGCCGGTGAACATAATTTCGGGCAAGGCATCGACCGTGATCGACCCGGACCCTGGCAGCATGACCTTGCTGGTAACGAGGTCGTTCATGATTGACCACATCTCTACCCAGGGCGCGTCGGTGTACTTGTGGAGACCTCGCATGGTATCGAGGACGTAAGCAATGGCGTTGTCGCCTCCAACGACCTGGGGCAGGATCCACATCACCAGGAGCTGGTTGTAATCCTCCGTCCCGGCAGGATGAACCATTGGCGAGGCACCCAACTTCTCGAGCCTCGGTACCAATGCTTTGAGCTCCTTGAGTGATGCCGGGGCGCCGCTCACACCTGCGCGCTTGGTTAGGCCCGCGTTGTACCAAAGAACCGTTGTTGCGTAGCCCCCGGTCGCAGCAAGCGGGAGCACGTAAGGCACACCCTCGTACGCGGCCACGTTCACAACCGGCGTGCTTGCCTCGTGCATGGCGCTCGACAGACCAGAAAAAGCGGAGAGCGGGTAGACGAGGTTGTCGCGAGCGAACGCCGCCACGAACTGACCGTTGAGCATCAGAAGGTCGGTCTCGACCCCGGAGCTGATCCGTGTCCTGCACTGAGCGTCCCAAGTAATCAGCGTGGACGACAGTTCGTCGACGGCCAGTTTGACCTTCTTGTACTTCTTGCCGAACACGGTATACACGCGGCTTTCTGTACCGGGGTCTGAGTGTACGAGCCAGCGTCCACGAACTGAAGCGTTCCGGAAGGCGCCGCGGTGAGACCAGGGGACGGAAAATCTGAGCGGAGTAGGTCGCGGGCAGGCAACAACGCCAACACGCCCTGCCCCGGCCATACCGTACTTGAGAAAGTCCCGGCGGGAGTGCTCTACCTCGGACCACCGACTGACGTGCGCGTCAGTCGTCGATGGGTCCTCAACCATCGTTTTACCCCCTTATTGTTCGAAGTCTCGGAAAATATTGTGGTGATACCTCACAATGACGTGAACTCTGTCATCACCCACTCGGCCCTTCAACAACTGGAGCTTGAAGCCTCGCTGGCAACGATTCCACCTCGTCAATGAGCGTCACTCTATCGGGGGACCCGACCCAAAGTCAAGCGGCAAGCAGGTGGGACCGGCACACATCCTGGCACGTAGTTATTGCGGTTTCTATAGGACTATTACACGTCGGACCGGGAGAGCGCAGCGATCCCACGGCCGAGAAGCCCTGTTCGCCGAACAGGCTCCCCTCGATCCCCGCCGCCAAGGGGGGACTACGAACGGCGCGCCGTCGGAGTCGGTGCTCCGTCCCTGAAGAGGAGCTCTCAGCCGTGACGGGGAGGTGGTCCCTCCGGTCGGTCTCAGCCCCGCCGAAGGGCCAGTTCTTCCCAGGTCCTCCCGGGCCCAACCTGCATTTTTGCAATCACCGCGTCCGCAAGCGGGGAAGTACTTTGCTCCCGTACGTCCGTGACGGCCTCCATCACGTTGGGCCCTGAAAAGTTGGCGCAGCTAATGATGGTGGCGCCACGTTTCTCCACTTGGCGCAGGCGCTCCACGTGTACCTCAGGGTCGGAAAAGACGATGTTGTTTCGTGTGAAGTCCTCGCTCGAGGTCTTCTCGACGCTTCGTCGATGCATTTCCCTTGGGTCGTGCCAATTTTCGGAGTAATACTCTGCTGGGGCCGAGCCTTTGAAGACCAAGGCTTTTTCGAGCACGGTCGTCGTCATCCGCCCAAGAAAACCCGGCCTGCAAAACGAGTTCGCCAGGTACACGCCTGGCCGGCGTGCCCCGGCTCCCACCAGGGTTGAAGTGGTCGCTGCGGGCGATGCCGTCGAACCCGGACCGCTCCGCTTCGAGGGCACAGCTGAGCAATACGTCGGGCGGGTTGCGCTCGTGTATAAACCCCATGTAGTACTGCGGCATCTGGTCTCCTTTTTAGTCCCGCGGGGAATGGGGGACAGGGTTTTTCGAGCACTTCGTTTTTTCTCTGCGTCACGCCGGAGGGGACGCCGGCCCGAGGCTCGCTTCGACAAGCGCCGGCTCGAAGCCGCCGGGCATCACGTTCGAGATCTCAACTAGCCAGGGGGGACGTCTCGGCGCATGACGATCAACTCGAGGACCGATGGGATGGGCAGGTCTCCTTCACCTAGGGCGACACAGGGCCACCAGCCGGCAGGATTGCCACGCGACGCATCCTGCACGTTGAGGTCGCGGAGGTGAGCCATTACGCAGTAGGGGAGCGTGGCGATCGTGGCCTGAAGCGGGTCCTCGCCAACGCGCACTGCGTTGGCCAGATCGAAGCATGTACCTAGGTTTACCGGGTCGATCGACGCGACCAATTGAGCAAGCTCGGCCGCTGCCGCGTCGGCGTGGTTTTCGACTGCGACCACGAGGCCGACGCTCCGCGTCCCTGGCGATAGCTGTCAGCGATGCACGTAAGTGCGCTCGTCGTTCACTACGGGCTCTGGGGTCGGGAGACCAAAAGTACTGGTCTCCGCAGACAACGCGCATCACCCGGCAGCCGAGGGCGAGTGCCACGTCCATTCGCGGACGGCGTCGTCCAGCTTCTCTTCGTTTGTTCTGTCCTCGAGCCCGGAGCGGTGGCCCCAGGCCAGGATGCACTCAACCCCCGCAGCCGTTAGTTCAGTCCCGAAGCGGGAAAGGTTTGTAGGGTTGCGGTCATCTTAGTGGATGGTCTGTAGCGAGAGCACTTCGATCCCGATCGAGGTCACGCGGTCCAAGAGGTCACGAGTTGACCACCGCTCCTCGCGGGGTCGCTCCCATTAGTTTGATTCACCGAACCATCGGTGGTACGAGAAGCTGTCCACCCCCAGCCGGGCGCGGGTCATTTTATCCGACTAGCGGGCAAGGTAGCCGCCGTCGACCGAGAGCACCACACCGTGAATGTAGTCGGACAACCCGGATGCAAGAAACACCACGGAGCCCGAGAGGTCTTCTGGCTCACCCCAGCGGCCAGCTGGCATGCGTCCGATCATTTGAGCCGCCCGTTCCGGGTCGTTCCAAATGTGGCGGTTGAGCTTTGTCCTCAAGTACCCGGCAGCGATCGCGTTCACGTTGATACCCGGCGGAGCCCACTGAGTGCCAAGCTCTTGGTGAGCTGCCCGACACCCCCTTTGCTGGCCGCGTACGGATCGACCCGCAGACCTCCGAAAAACGCGTACATCGAGGCGATATGGATGATCTTGCCCCGACGTTGCGGTTCCATCACGGTGAACGCCAGTTAAAGCAACTGGAAGACCGAGCTCAGGTTCGAGGCGAAGGTCAGGTCCCAGTCATCGGGGTCGACTTCGGCCGCAGGTCTTGATCGTACGTGCCCGTGCGCAGTAACGAGTATGTCGAGGGCGCCGAGCGAGCGATTGTGTGAAGGCGCGGGCACATTGCCGCGGCGTGCTAGGTCGGCCACGACGGCACCCCGAAGTGGCCCGGCCGGCTCCAGTACGCCGTCGGGGTCCGAGCGGCCGATCCCGACTATCGTTGCGCCTTCAGCGCGAAGGCCGCGTGCGACTCCCGAGCCGATCCCACCCCGGCGCCCGGTGACAATGGCTCGCTGCCTGGCTAACAGTGGCGCCCGGACGCCACCCGTTTGGGCCGCGCCAGTTGGTTCGTTCGCTTCCACCACAAGGAGGTTACCTTATGTTCGTCGCAAGGTCATAAAGGTGACCGACGCCCGCTACTGGTCGTATACGAACGGGGCGACCTGGGACAGCTAAGGCATAAAGGCGACCGACATTTTTGTAGCCAAGGACGCGCGGCTCGGGCTTGTTAACCTCAACGGCGACGGACCGCCCACCTGATTGCAACGTCGCGCCTAGCAATTCTCCCATAACGAATGCCCGCGCCACTCTGAGCTGGATCTAAAATGGCTTTGGTGCGGCCGCAAACGCGAACTGTACCAACATATACTCATGGAAGAGATAAGTGAATAAAGGTATATCAGCACCTGGGCCGTAATATCTCTACAAGACGTCGTCTCCGCCGCTGTTTAAATCACGACACCTTCTGCTCTGCTCGCTTCACAACTCCGCCCCACACCTTTTCGGCTCAGCCCCGGACCGCTCCTCCAGTTATCGCATCTCCGACGTGCCGACTCATATACCCGTAAACCAGTATCATCGGCAGCGTAGACATTATTGTAGCTGCAAAGAGGAGCACGTAGGGAGGGACCTGAGTACTCTCACCAATGATAAACGAAATTCCGGCTGGAATGGGATCTTTCGACTGCGACACCAGGAGCACCGAGGGAAGGAACAAATCACTCCATATCCACACGAACCCAAATACTAGGCACAACACGACAGCGGGCCGAGCGAGCGGGAGAACCACCCTCGTGAACAAAGCGAACTCCATCGCACCATCGACCTTAGCCGCTTCGATCATTTCCCGCGGGACTCTCTGATAGAAGGAGAACATGATCAGAATCGGAATCGGGCTATAGACTGCCACTTCCGTCAAGACATCGACGGTCCTCGTGTTGTAAAGGTGCAATGTCATGGCGACGCTAGACAGCTGCACAAAATAGCCATACACTGGGACCACTAACCCAATCAACACCAGGCTGAAGATCAGTCTCCGACCAGGGAAGCTTAACTTTGATAATGCGTATGCAGCGCATGCTGCGGTAGCCGCTAACAGCAACGCACCCAGCATGCTGATCAGCACACTGTTCAGGAAAAACGATCCGAAGCTACTTTGTGTAAAGGCGTGTAGATAGTTCGAAATGTGAAAGCCGCCCCAAAACCCCGTAGGGCTTACACCCACTTTTTCGTTGGTTGATAGGCTTGCCAACAACACCCAGACCAATGGGCCAACTGCAAAAAAGGCACTTACAACCAAGAGCGCCTAAACGCATAAATGCGTCAGTTCTCTAGCGGCACGAGACCACCACCGCGTCACCAGATAGCCGAAGCCGAGGACCACGCATGCCAAGAACCCGGCGAACATGGCGCTCATGGCACCCGCCTCCCCCTGGTTTGTGCCTTGGATCCCATAGTTGTATATCAATGTAGGTACGATTTGGGTTTGCGAGTTCGACGTCACTAACACGAATAGCACGGCAAAAGGTGTAAGACCAACAATCAGCATTATGAACCTCAGCGACCGCATCACGGGCCGAATGGTTGGACGGGTGACAAACCGGAACCGCCCCACACCACTTGCTCCGTCGATCAGCGCCGCGTCGTACATCTCACGGTCGATCTGTCGGATCGCGGAGCTCATGACCAGAAAACAGAAAGGGGTTTGGTTCCACAAAAATAGGACAATTGCAATCCACAACACATCGGCAGGGTTTCCTCGCCACGTTACTCGGACTCCGCCGAGACCGAATAGTGTAAATACCGCGTGGACCAGCCCAAAAGTCGGATCCAGCATCTGAACGAACACTGCGCCCGCTGCCGCCAGTGAAAGCAGATAGGGAGCGAAGAAACAGAAGCGGAACACGGCCCTGTGCTTGACCGGGCCATCCTCTACCAGTGCCGCTCCGATAAGACCCACAGTAGGAGCAACCACCATCGAAATCAGCGCCCATATCAGCGTATTGCGCACGGCTGGCCCAAATGCCGGGTCACTAAGACTGAATGAGTAATTGCCAAGCCCGAATCCCCGAGAGCCACTGGGGTTCATCACTTCAAAACTGTCCAAGACCGTCTTAGCGATTGGGTACGCAACCAGGACACCCAGCGCGACGGTCGGCGTCAGCAGGAGGTATGCAAACGCCGCCTCCCCCGCAGTCCGACGGCCCCGGCGCGTGCTCACCTTCGCTCCCGTAGCCAAAGGTAGGCCCCGTGATTGATCGTTAGTAGAAATCGCTCCAGTCAATGACACTGACGACGGGTGCTCGTTCAACAGCTTCCTCCCACTTGCGGTACGCTTATCTGCCCCTTGGCCACCCCCAGGTCTGACGCACTCGTCCGGTACTGCCTGAGGGTGGTGGCCTTGTTCGACCTACTCCGCTTCGGGCCAGCCGCGAACCGGACTGATCACTCAAGGGGATCCGCTTCGCGTTGAGAGGAAGATGAGCGGGCGCCCCCAGGGTACAGCCGTACCTTAGGCTCCTCGCCGGCTGATGACCAGGCCAAGCATACCCCACAGGTCCGCGGTTAGTGCGGGATGGCTTCCCGGACGCTTAGTGGGGCAGACTCCCACTTTCCGGTCCCGTTCCCACGGGACCTGAACCTGGGCCGCACAGGCCTTTGGAGTGACCTTGCCCTGCAAAACGCTGGTAAAGCCATTCATCCAGGCATTTTGTGACTCGATCGGTAGCCAGCCGTACAGGTATACGCCGATGTTCGGGGAGGTAACCGGCACCACCTTGATCTGTGACACCTCGTAGGGAAGAGCCGCCGACGTCGCCATGAGGTTTCCGTGCTTGGCGAACACCTCCGCGCCAGTTCCCCGAATGCAGAAGTCAAGCACTGCAGCGGCTGTGTCAGGATCCTTTGAGTTGTACGGGATCGACTGCGATTGATCTTCACCAAGGCTCCACCTGGGTCCCGCCGCCGGCGAGGGGGCTGTAAACAGGCCATAGTCCTGTCCAAACGCCGTCTGCATGGTGGAAAAATCCCACGTACCAGTAATGCTCATTACAGCCTCGCCAGCCGTGAACCTATCGCTGGCCGCCGTTATGCTAATAGACGGGGCGTCGTGATCGATGAGTCCCTGGTCCCATAAGCTCAAAGCGGCCTCCGCTGCGGCGGCGGCCGGTCCGTCTGTCCATTTGCCCTTGCCGAAAATAATATTGCCAATAGACGCTGCGTCCATGCTTGCCCAAATCATGTTGTGTATCATTACTAGGAAGCTAAGCGGCGTGACACCGGACGTCATCGGTACTTTGCCAGCCTTCTTGGCGACTTGGAGTATCTTCACGAACTCCTTCCACGTCTGAGGAGGTCCGGCGATCCCGAGTTTCTTAAACACCGATGGCCTATATGCGATACCGGGTCCTTCGAGGTAAAAGGTCACCGCATAGATATGACCATCGCGAATGGACTGCTTGGTAGTTAGTGGCGTGACATACCTGTTCCAGCCATATTGCTTGTAGTACTTGTCCAACGGCACGATAAGCTTCTTCGGAAGGAACGCGTCCAGATATTGGAACTTCGGGTTCTTTGTCGTGACGAGGTCGCATGTACCTGCCTCGATGGCGTCAATCGGCTGTACCGCGCTTACTTGATTTATCTCGGCTAGCAAGGAGACAGTCAGCTTTGGCGCCTGCTTCTGCAGCGCGGCAACGACTGCCGCGTAGCTTGTCTGGTAGTACCCAGCTTCGTAGCTCCACCGCACGTTCCCTGATAGATGGGCAAGTTCGGTGGACGCAATTCTCGGCTCCGCTCCGCCCCAAATGTCCCCTAGGGCTCGGGACTTAGCCAAGAACGGTGCTCCAGCAGCCAAGGCGGCGGCGTACCTCAGTACCGTCCGCCGAGAAAGGTTCGGGCCGTCGACCTCAATAGCTGAGGTATCCGGGGATTCGTTGGGCTCCATTATTTCTTTCCTTAACTAGGACGGCTTAACGGGGCACACGATCGCCTGGAAGAAGGAGGGCTAATAAGCTATCCAACGAGGAAAGGGCTGACCGACATGCGCATTATGAGTAGTGTGATGCAGGACAAGGCTGGCGTCTTTGAACATGAACAGGCTTCTCAGCTCTCTACCCGCAGTGACCTTGCCTGAGCCTAAGTAAGGGGAAACGCATTTGGACCCCCAGTCGGGCGCGAGACCCTGCAATTGGCCGGGTTTGCCTCAAGAAGAAGCGCCTTGCTACCTTACGGTTTGCAGCGGGTAGCCAATAATGTGTCGTTAGCAACCGAAGCCCTCTCCTTCATTGCGTCTCTTCGACGCAAGCTCCATGAGGCGCCCGTACATATGTACGCTGCGGTTCTCTCTGTCCCCAGACAAAATGCTAACACTCGCCGAGTCTCCCCGCAAGCCGTTGTGCACATCGCCTTATAACTGCACTGACGGTCGCGCGCCCACAGTGCCAAGGAATTTGGCAGACCTCTTAGGTGGGACGGTTTACAGAGGGTCTAAAATAGCGGGTGGCGCGCGGCTTGCACCACAAAGCCTTGTTGACACCAGTTGCAGTCGCAGGGATTGTTGGTGACGATACTTCATGAGATTGCCGCAAGAGTTGTGAAGAATTGGATATGGACGTCGCATATCCATCGCTTGCAGTCTCCGCTTGCTCTTAGGTGGTGCGCAGAGCGCGAAAGAGGGTTGCACACCTCGGCTGGAACCTGGCTCATGACTCCCCCTCCCCAACCCTGACGCCCGTCTTGAAGCCAAAGAAGGTCTGAGGGCGACAGCGATACGTCGAAGGCCTTCCAGGCGTCTCGTATCTGGTCCGGCGTGCGCGACCCAATCATGGCGAATGAGGGAAACGGTTGCGATAGAACGTAGGCCAAGGCAATCGCAGTGGCAGGCACACCTTGTTTGAGGCCGAGCGTTGCTGCGCGGGACCGTCTGTCTAGGTTCTCTTTGATTGCCCAAGAGCCAGCGTCGGGCGCGACTCTCTCCTCTACGAACAAACCTCTAGCTTGGCTCGACCAGGCAAAGTTGGGGAGTTGATGGACGGTAAGCCACTCTACAAACGCGGCATCCGCGCAATCAAGGCATCCTTCCCAGGGAGGATCGCTCATCGTTGCCAGGCTGAAATGATTGCTGAGCACGCTGAATGGGATTAGCCCGCGGGTCTGAGCATAAGTCACCGCTGCATCGAGTCGAGCCATACTCCAGTTAGAGGCACCAAACGCTCTGACCCGGCCGCCCAGGACCTCTTCGTTCAACGCTTCAACAAACTCTCCAACGGGGACGGCTAGGTTGTCGCGATGAAGCATATATAGGTCCACATAGTCCGTTCGGAGCCGCTCGAGGCTCACGGATAGCTCGTTACGCATCGACACGGGATCGCAATTGGGAGTGTGAGCGCCTTTACCAATGACCACCACGTCATCACGGATGTTACGCCGCTCGACCCAACAGCCCAAGAACCGCTCAGAGTACCCATCGTGATATATAAAGGCAGTGTCAAAGCAATTGCCTCCAGCGTCATAGAAGGTGTCGAGGACCGCTTTCGACTCAACGTCATCTCCGGGAAGGACAGCACCCCTGACTATGCGTGATATCGGGCCTGCAATCCCAGCTACCGTTCCATACGTAGCCTTGGGCATATCAGTCTCCGGGTGATCGTGAGTAGCCGAGGTTCGCGATGGCGTCGTCTACGCTCACGAAAGCTGTGCCTAATTTCTGAGTGATCGGAGCGCTCCTTACGATCAGCCTCCATGGACCGGTCTCGGTCTCGAGCCTGGCGAGGACAGGGGCATGGCGCAAAACCGATTCAATCATTGCGTTGCGCGGCAACTGTGTTTGAGCGTTGGCACGATCGCGATTTGAACTGGGCCACGGAGTAGAACACACCTATCTCAGGTGACGCTTTCATCCGTCTTCTTAATTCGTGGTCACTCGAGGTGCTCAGACGTCGAGAAGGAAGCGCTGCGCGGTCGTGAGCCGGTTGAGGGTAGCGGGGCTCAGGTAATCGCGCTGCACGGTTTGCTGTCTGTGTTCCCGGCGCACGAACGCTCCGTGAAGGGCACGGCGCGGCGCCTTTGAGCGGTTGGTGGTACCGCCGTGCCAGCTGTGAGAGTTGAAAATCACGCACGTGCCAGCGTCGCCAAGCAACAGCACTTCATCCGCGTGGCGGTCCTGGGGGTCGGCCATAGCTTCTTTCGGCACCCACCCCCAGCGGTGGGAACCGGGGACGACACGAGTCGCACCGTTTTCCTCGGTGAACGCGTCCAACATCCAGATGGAGTTACAGACTTGGTAGTCACCAGCTTGGACAGCCTCATGCCAGTCTGGGTGGAGCGCTTGCAACCCGTGGCCCGGGTGGGCAGAGCGCCCGTTGACCGAGTGCAGCTTGAAGTCGCGGCCGGCAAAGACGTGAGAGACTGCGGCCAGTTGCGGCGGGTACGTCCAGCACCGGTCGAACAGCGGGTCCTTGTCCACAAGGTTGGCGAGCCGGTCCGAACCGGCCTCTTGGCTGACCTCAATCCCGGCCGCATCTCCTTCTTGTGCCACTAGTTCGTCGAAGCGCGACCGCAGAGCGTCAATCGATGCGGGGTCGAGTGCCGCCGGAAGGATCAAGTATCCCTTCTCGTCCAGGAGCTCGAGCTGCTCATCGGATAGCAACGACTCCTTGACACCTAGCTCTTCGAGGCACGTCTGCATTGACGACATGACCCACTCCCACCTCCTGCCCTCTACACCCGGAACTGCGATCCCCTGCGTGAAGCACTAAGTCGAAGTCGAAGAACAGCTCGCTCGGTGAGAACGACAATCGGCCGAATCCGCCCTCGACGCGCGCTGCGGTCGAGCCGAAGCGGGAGCGACGACCCCGTTGTGTTCGAACCTGGGCGGAAGCCTATCCGCGCCAACTGGACCAATGACCTGGTGCGGCCGCTGCAAGCCCCGCCACCGCGGCGTAGAACCTGAGAAGACCCATATGGTTCATCCCTCCCCTTGGAGTCCCTTTTCTAGATCTATTGGCGAACTTCTGGCGGCATTGAATATGATCGTGCAGACTTATGGCTACCACCCTCTATAAGAGAGGTATATGAACGATCATCTGTCGGATTGCCTCATGCTAAGACTGACTCGTCGGGTTGTCAAGCGGCACGATTGGCGCCGAAGCGGGGCCGGCTGACGTGACCTCGAGGGAGACGACGTCGTTAACCGGCCGGACGACCCTGCGCGACGTGGCACGAATCGCCGGTGTTTCCCACAACACAGTCTCGCTAGTCGTGCGCGGGAGCAACCGCGTCCTTCCAGAGACGAGGGCTCGCGTAGAGGCGGTGATCGAGCGCCTCGGATACCAGCCTCACGCAGCAGCGTCGGCGCTAAGGTCTTCGCGATCTGGCGCCATTGGTTACTTGGTCCATCGACCACCGCGGCCCGAGGAGCACGCCGAAGCGGATGCCTTTGGCAACCGTATCTGGCACGCGGTCAGTGAAACAGCTGACGCTGGCGGCTACTTCGTACTGCATGCCGGCTTGGCGGATACCCGGCGCTCTCGGGGGCTCCTGTCGAGCGGGCGGGTCGACGGCCTTCTCGTGGATGTCCATGTCAGTGACGCCGTCCTTGCTGAACTTGTCGCCGGGACGGCCGCGCCAATAGTGGTGGTCGGGAGGGCGACCAGCGTGCCCGGCGTGGCGTGGGTACGAGCTGACGAAGAAGGTGGTGCGTACAATGCCACACGCCACCTCATCGAGCTCGGTCACACCGATATCGGGCTCGTCAGTGTGCGATCCTATGATCACCCTGCAGTCGGTGAACGCGAGAAGGGTTTGCAGCGAGGGCTCCTCGACGCAGGGCTGTCGCGTCAAACCCCAATATGGTTCGGTGACTGGACCTTCGAGTCCGGGTACAGATTGGGGCGTGAGATCACCCGTATCGAGCACCCGCCGTCCGCGCTGTTTGTGCTCAACGAGCTAATGGCGCTCGGGTGCCTGCAAGCCTTTGAGGTCGCGGGGAAGTTGCTCCCGAGGGATCTTTCCATTGTCACCGTCGAGGATTCGCGTTTGGTCGAGTATGTAAGGCCCTCTCTTACGGCGGTCCACGTGCCGATGTACGAGGTCGCGAAACGAGCTACAGAGGTGCTACTTGCGGCGATCGCTGGAGGTGAACGAGGCGACGGGGAGACCGTCCGCACCGACTTCGTTGTGCCGCGCGGTCATCGGCCCTCGCCCGATGGCAAAACCTCGGCGGCCCAACACCGGCGCTACAGTAAATGAGGCTCGCTAGCCCAATTGATGGGACGGGTTTGACCGAGGATGATCACGACGGTTCCACCTCGTGGGACATCAGGGCGCAATATCGGCTTGACTAAGTTGTCGACCCCATTAGGCGCAGCATCTTCACTCGGTCGCCCAAGCCCACTCTGCCGGGGACCCAGGCATCAGTCGCAGCGCCGCCACCCGCGTGGAGGGTTGGCAGTGGTCGCGGCTCATTTAATGCTCTGAGAAAGAGTCTCCCAGTGGCCAGCGCTGCGAGGCGATCACGGACCGCCGACATCTCTGGTCCTCTGACTACCCATGAGTGGCCACTGCGGTCGCACCTGGTTCGCAGGAAGTTCGCCGCCGTCCACCTCTCCCACCCTGCCGAGTTAAAGGCCAAGCGGAGAAAGCGTGATCCGGACATTTATCCGTCCATCGTGACGGCGGACCCCCGCACCGACTGGTCAGGTCCAAGAAAGTCGGCGCCCGCTCGCGCGCGAAGTTCGTGGCGGCATTCCATCCCGCGTTTATCCCGCGGACGCCGCCGATCGCTGGCGGCCGCCGACGGGCACAGACCGATGCTGACCTGCGGAAACGTGCTGCCCCGATGCGCCGAAGGTGGCCCCGACAGCACTGATGTGCTGAGGTCGGTAGTTCGATTCCACCTAGCCCCACCAGCCGAGAGGGCATACCAGCAGGTCAACTGCCATTTCGAGGTTGACTGTCGTTAGCCTTGACGACTGTTCTCGACTCTGCTCACCGCCCGGCGTGTGGGACGTTTGTGCACGCCAGACATGATCGACTTTTGGCGCCTGACCACGGCGACGTTTCCGGGGTGTGGCTCGATGCCCGCTTCAGCGCATGGTCGTTCCTTCGTCGCGGGACAAGAGCACCAAATCCTCCCTGGTCGGCAGGCCTTCCCAGTCGCCGAGCACGGTGACCGCGTAGGCGCCAGTGGCACAGGCTAAGGCAAGACGGCTGGGCGCGTCGAGGCCGTCGAGCGTGCCTGCGATATACCCGGCAACGAACGCGTCTCCAGCGCCGACGGGGTCCACCTGCACGACACTGGGGGCGGGCTCCTCATGGACACCGTCGTCTGTGACTGAGAACGCGCCCTTGGCCCACGCTTTACCACGACCGCTCGATTACCTCCCTCAGCGAGGCGCCGGGCACCCGCGAGCGGGTTGCCGGGGGCGACGATGGCCAGTTCCTCCTCCCCTGCGAACACGAGATCGGACCGCGCGGCCATTGACCGGAAGTGGCCGGCAGCCTCCTCCGGGGTCCACAACGCGGAACGGTAGTTGAAGTCGAACGAGACTGGGACTGCTGCCGACCGAGCGATCTCGACCGCCCTATACGCGGCGGCGCGTGCCGTCTCGCTCAGCGCCAGGGTGATGCCGGTCACGTGTAGGACGCGAGCCGCGCTGATCAAGGACTCGTCGAGGTCCTCGATCGAGAGCCTTGAGCCGGCGTAACCCCTCCGGTAATAGGTGACCCGCGCCACATTCGGGCCGCGCCGCTCCTTGAACATGAGCGCCGTTTGTACGGACGGTTCGATGACGCTTCGCGAAACATCGACTCCCTCTGCTCGCAGCAACGCCAGGATCATCTGGCCGAGCTCGTCCGCCCCGACGCGGCCGGTCCACGAAGCGCTGTAGCCGAGCCGGCATACGCCGATGGCAACGTTCGACTCAGAACCGGCTGCCGACAGTCGCAGGCTCTTCATGTCGCGTAGGCGGCCAGCCCGTGGTGCGGCGAGGACCGCCATTGTCTCACCGAGCGTGACAACGTCACTCACGAGCCGGCTCCCTGTGGACGGCGTCCACAAGCTTGTCGGCTCGCCTTGCGAGCTCGTCCAAGGACCCCCCGCGTAACGAATCGCCCAGGAGTTGACTGCCCATGCCGACCGCGAACGCGCCGAAGGCGAGGTAGTCGGCCGCCTGGTCGAGGCCGATACCTCCCGTCGGGACGAGCGGGATATTCGGCAGGGGGTCGCGCGACAAGACGGAGGTAGCCGGGACCGCCCAGGGCCGCAGGGAAAACCTTCACCAGCGCGGCGCCCGCTGCATAGGCAGCGAGAATCTCAGTCGGAGTAAAGGCCCCCGCGATCACAGGGACGCCAAGCTCGGCTCCGGTCTCAACGACGGCGGGAACAAATGCCGGGGTGACGAGGTAGCGGGCCCCGCACCGACTGCCGCCCTGGCGTCAGAGGCGGTCAGTACCGTGCCAGCGCCTACGCATGCGGTAGGGGGCGAAGTGGAGCAGTACCGCTCGAGAGCATCGAGAGCTCCGTCCGTCGTCAATGCGAACTCGACCACTCGGACACCGTGGGCGACAAGCACGTCGGCAGCGGCCATCAACAGGCCTGACCCCGGCGCCCTTAGGACGGCGACCACACGGCAGTCACCGATCGCGTCCAGGGTTTGGCGGAAGCAGGTAACGTTTTTTTCACTTACCACGATTGGAGCGCCCCTTCGAAGCTCTCGGAGAACAACTCGTCGCTGCCACGTCTATCTCGGTATCGCAGCCGCTCCGCGAACCACCGCCACCGCGAAGCCTTAATTCACCCTTGATTTCGATCATAGGAGTGATCGCCTTTTCTCCGTTCCCACCCCGGGGCGAACAGCCGGAGGAAGTTCTGCGGCGAATACGGATGCTCCGCCATCGCTTCGTGCACAAACTCGACGCCAAAGCCAGGCTTCGTCGGCAGCTCGATGTAGCCGTCTCGCACCGGCGTACATCCGGTCATGATCTCCTGGCTCCAAGGTTCGAGGAAGTCATCGAAGGTCTCCTGGATTAGGAAGCTCGGGGAGGCAGCGGCGACATGGGCGTTCACCATGGTCGTGAAAGGGCTTTGTGCATTGTGTGGCGCGATCCACCCCCCATACGCGCTGGCAACCGCGGCGACGCCTGCGAGCCCCTGAATGCCGCCACACTGCAGCACTTCCGGTTGCACGATATCGATAACACGGGAGTGGAGCAGCTCGCAGAAACCGAGTGCCTCGCCTAGGCGTTCGCCGGCGGCAATCCGGACAGGTTGGTTCCGAGCCACTTCGATCGTGGCGTTCAGATCCGTCGACATGACTGGCGCCTCGAGCCAAAATGGAGAAAAGCGCGCCAGCTCTCGGCCGATGTGCACCGCCATGGGTACCGTGAACCGGTCATGGGCCTCGATCATAATGTCGACGTTGTCGCCGACCGCCTCTCGGACGGCCTCGACGAGGTTAAGCGACTCGCGCAGCTCCGACGGCGATATGGTCTTGTAGGCGTGCCCGAAGGGGTCGAACTTCAATGCCGTGTAGCCCTTCTCGACGACGTCACGAGCGCTTTCTGCAAAGCCCTTCGGGTCGCGCGGCCCCGAGTACCAGCCGTTCGCATAGGCACGGAGCCTCGGAGCGAGGGTTCCGCCGAGCAGTTGCCACACCGGGGCGCTGAGCTTCTGGCCGATGATGTCCCAACAGGCCATCTCGATTCCGGACACGGCGGGGCCGTAGCGGAAGTACAGGCTCTTTTGTAGGTGCTCCCATAGCGCCCGGACGTTCATCGGGTCCTGGCCGACGACGAGTGACCCGATCTCCTCGATCTGCGCGACATTGGGGCTCGTGCTCAGGCCACCGGTAGCCTCGCCGTGGCCGACAATACCCTCGTCGGTGTACATCTCCAGGAAGACCCAGTTCTTCCACGGGTTGCCCACGACAAAGGTCCTCAGGTCTGTGACGATCAATTTTTTGCCGCCAACTACGTTCCGCCTTCGGCAGCCATGAGGTCCTCACGGGGGAGAGCGAGAGAAAAGAGGTCGGTCAAGCTGCGCAGTATGACGGCCAGTTCACGGCGGTCGTAGCGGTCCAAGGGATTTGCGATGTTGGTCCGGGTGAAGTCCGAGTCGATCACACCGCGCCAACGGAGCACTGCCTTGTACACGCCAGACGAAATCGCTTCGTAGTTGAGCAGTGGCAACAGGCGGCCAAAGGTCTCGCGCGCCTTGTCGGTGGCACCACCGTCGAGGTGGTTCCAGATCTGGGCGTGAATGTCGACCGACTCGCAGGCGGGCATCGTCCCGCAGGCACCTCTCGAGTACTCGTCGAAGAGGTACCGGCCGGCGATGCCCCCCATCACCCCCTTCAGCTTCGGCCCACAGTGTGCGAGCTCCGCGGTGATGGCATGGCCCGCCGGGATGGTCTCTTCTTTGACCCAGTCGGCGTACGGCAGCTCACGAACGATGCGCGTGACGAGCGTCGAAGACATACGCGTCCCGAGCGGTGCATCGTGGTTTTGCACGAACAACGGCACCCTCAACACGGAGCAGAGCTTCTCGTAGTAGCGGAAGCACTCGATCTCGGTCGCCGGACGCCCACTCGGCGGCATGGCGATCACGGCGTCGGCCCCTTCGTCCTGAGCGTGGCGGGCAAAGTTGGCCGCCCAGTCGGCCGAACCGGCGGTGACGCCTATCACTACGGGGACCGTTCGGTCGACCTGCTTGATCGTGCGCTCGGCCACCCTGAACCGCTCCTCGTCCGAGAGCGTCCAGTACTCCGAAGCGTTGACGAGGGCGACAAGCCCGTGGGTTCCCCCTTGCAGGCAGAACTCTATTTCGCGCTCAAGGCTCCCGAGGTCGAGGGAGCCGTCGGGCGAGAACGGCGTGCACAGGATGGCGAAGACGCCCCGCCAACTGGCGTCGGCGCCACCTGCTCGGGTCAATTCTGTCATGACGCTCCTTGTCAAAGCGCGGTCAAGAGGCTTCCGAGACGGCCTTGGGCTCGAGGAGCACTCGGGCTACACCGGGCTCGGCCATGCGCATGGGGTACCCCTCGATTTCTGGGTGTTCGCGACGGATTCGGTGCAGCGGGACCCAGCGGTCGTGCTCGTAGCGTCCCCACTCGGCACTCCGGACGAGCCGCGGCGTTCCACTCGGCCTGGGTTCCAGGAAGTAGGCGGAAAATCCTAAACCGATGAGGATGAAGGTGTCCGTGTCCTCCTGGATCACTAGCCCGCGTGCCATCCCGTCAGGGTCGTGGTACTGGAGCACGATGTCGCATCCATCGGCGCACAACCCGGCGCGACCTTCCCCGCTCTCCTGGACAACGGTGAACAGCCGAGGCGTCCCTTGAGCGGCGCTGATCGGCGATATCGCCCGTCTGATGGCCAGGTACGACTCGGCGAGCCGATTGCCGTGGGGGCGGATGGTGCCCGTAGGGACGTCGACAAAGGCCTCTCCTCGGTCCTGGTTCGGGAAGGCGGCGTCGATTGCCCAGGGGTCGAACCCGATCGCGCCATGTTCGCCGATGGCGTAAAAGACGTTGCGCTCAGCCCGGCCAGAAGGATCGGAGCTGTGCTCGGCGACGTAGAGCGGGCCACTCACCTGCCCGTAGTGCGAGCAGAGCCGGCCGAAGTCGCGATAACCGCTCATGTAAACGTCCGGCGCGATGAGTTCTAGGGTCGGGGCGTTCGCACGGAACAGCTCGAGCATCCAGGGCACAGCCCCGCCCGAGAAGTACTTGCCCGGGACCGCGCCGGCTGCGAGAGGGATCGCGACATTGAGGTAGTAGGGGATGTCGTAGACACTCTTGGCTGCTTGCGTGAGATGATCGATGTAGCT
The DNA here is from genome assembly GCA_963750465.1 of uncultured Acidimicrobiaceae bacterium. Lineage (GTDB taxonomy): Bacteria > Actinomycetota > Acidimicrobiia > Acidimicrobiales > Palsa-688 > Fen-671. Next base: position 248,485 of record CAVVRE010000016.1, on the reverse strand, counting down.
GGCAATCGAGGCGGTGGAGAACGCCTCGTCGGCGTCCTGGCCCCACTGCTTCTGCCAGCTCCCCGCGGCGAATTCTTCGTCGCAACGTGAGCAGTGGCAGCGTGCGGTTGTCAGCACGCCGGGCTCGTTCTCGATCTGGAACAGGATGACCCTGCGGTCGGTATCGGCCTCACTCAGGTGTGAGACCAAAGCGACGAGCGCATCCCGGTCGCGCTCGAAGGTGGCTTCCGACAGTGGGCAAAGGCTCGGCGATTCCGTTCCATCGGCGGAGCGCGCTCGCGGGTACCGCACGTGGTCCTCGCGGATGTAGTCCGGGCAATAGAAGCAGGAGGCGTTCTTCCAGGTAGCGAACCACAGTAGGACGAGCCGGAGCCCGTTTTCACTGGCGAGCCGGAGGCGTTCGTCAACCATGCTGAAGTCGTACTGCCCCTGCTCTGGCTCGACTTCGCTCCAGTACACCGGAAGCGCCGCAGTGTTCGCATGAAGCTGCGCGGCGTATGCAAACAGGGGCGCCATCTCCTCGAGGCTCATGCAACTATCACAGTCCCACTGCAGGCCGAGGATGAGAAAGGGATGCCCGTCGACCAGAAGCGTCGCCCGTTCACCGTCGCGTTCGATCAGAGGCAGGGGGAGCACGCTCATGCCGCCTTGCCTCCCTCCTTGATGATGCGGGTCCATTCCGCCACCTAGGTTTCGCCGTAAGTGACGCCGGAGACGAAGGCGCGTTGGTAGCGGAGGAACACGATCATCAATGGGACCGTTGCGACGACACAGCCCGCCATGATGGTGCCGTACAAGGGCTCGATACCGAGCGTCTTGTCCACGAAATTCGGCAGCGTGATCGACAAGGGCGCGACACTGTTCGAACTCGCCATGATCTGGGGCCAGATGTAGCTGTTCCACGAGATTAGGAAGGTGAGCACGCCGAGGGCAGCGAGGATCGGTCGAGAGATCGGGAGGATGATCCGCGTGAAGATGTACCACTCTCCGGCCCCGTCGAGCCGTGCCGCCTCGAGGAACGAATCAGGTACCGACAGAAGGTATTGGCGGACCATGAACAGCCCGAAGACCGGCGTCAGGAAAGGTACTATCTGGATCTGGTACGTGTTCAGCCAATGGAACTTTGCGAACTCAAGGTAGAAGCCTGGGATGGCGGTCTGGATGGGGACCATGATCGTCAGCAGCAGGAAAACGAAAAGCGCTGTCCGCCCCGGGAAGCGGATCTTGGCGAAGGCGTATCCGGCGAGAGCGGATAGGAACACCGCGCCAATGGTGGTAGCGATGGCGATGACGATGGAATTGACGAACGCCCGGAGGCCTCCACCAGAGAAAAACTCTGAGTAGGTCGATGTTGTTGCTGGTTTTGGCAAGCCGGCCGGGTTCAGCAGGACCTGCGTGTTTGACTTCAGCGAGTTGATAATCATCAGCGCGAACGGGTACACGGACAACCCCGCCACGATTACCAAGCATGTGTAAGCCGCGACCCGCGAGACCGACCAAGTTTTCCGCTGTGGTCGCTGCATGGCGACCACGGGCTCGATCGCTACTGCCCCCATCGTTCAGACCCCCTCTCATCTTGGCTCTGCCACACCGTCTAGCGTTGTGAGGTGCGGTCCTAGCAGCCCCTGCACAGCGGGAACGCTCCTGTCGACGAGCCAATACTTCGTTTGGGACTTACACGTGGCCATTTTGGGCCACGGCCAACGGGCCCATAGCTCAGCGCGTGACTCGATAACCGAGTGGCGTACCACTCGAGCCGGGCACCCATTTCCAGCAGCGCCTCCGCTATTCCCCTAGGTTTCGCAATAATCGCAACGACATATGTGCTTGACACGATATCTTTTGGAGCATATCGTAGTCTCTACCCAATAGCAAGAGGGGTGAGCGCGCTACATGAACCTCTGTGTCAGTGCAGTAGGTGGCCTGCCTCTGGAACCGACGCCATCAGGTGAGCCGACCATGACAGCCGCTCACCCGGGACGTGGGTGCTTTCGAAAATGCCGCAGTTACCGTCGAAAATGCCGCAGTTACCTTCGACAATGCCGTAGTTAGGGGCCTGTTGCGAACTGCCATTGGGTAATCAAATACTTTCAGTCGCACACGACGAACCACAACCGTGCTGAGCCCAAGAGTGCCAGCGTCCATAAGGGGGACCGACCTTTGCCAGACAACACCGACCAGACGGAAGCCGCCGTCACCACCAGCAAGACAGAGTCGACACAACCAGGTTTGAAACAACTGGCAAATCGGAGCGGTCCTGAGCCCGAGGCGGCCAGCGCTCGTCGCTGGAACCCACCATTACCAGACAGTATCGAACGGACGGAAACCGCCGGTGCCGCCACTGATACCGCGTTCACGTCGCCGGCGGTCATGCCTGAAGTGGGCAATGAGCTCAGCCGCCGTGACGTGCTTCGCTATGGCATGCTGGGAGCGGCGGGCGCAGTACTGGGACTTTCTAGATTGGGTGGTGATTTGCGCGGCGCCGCACGCGTTGTGGCCCACGACGGGGCCGGTCGGCGGACGTTCGCGGCCGCCAAGCCGATCTCGCTGACGGTGTGGGTCTGGGCCGGTGCGAGTGTCAGCCAAGCGGGCTACAACGCAGTACAGAAGACCTACAGGAAGGCGCTCGGGAACGTCAACCTCGATATCAAGACGTTCACCGGCGGGGACGCCGGCAACGCCGAAAAGTTCAGCCTCGCACTTTCTGGCCACACGACGCTGCCCGACATCCTTTACCTGAACTATATCGAGGTGCCTGAGTTCGCCAACAAAGGCGTGCTGATAAACCTCGACAGTTATTTTAAGCCAGTCGCAAGCGATCTTTATGCCGGCGCCCAGACGGTTGCTCAAGTCAACGGGCAGTACGTGACTTTCCCCATCCAGCTGAACGGCAAGATCTACTATTACCGCCAGGACCTGTTCGAGTCGGCAGGCATCGACGTCAGCTCGATACCCAACATGACCACGGCGGAATTTATCCAGATGGGCAAGACCTTCACGGCCAAGCACCCTGGGCAGTACATCATGAACATGGCCAACGAGCCACCTGAGTACCTCTTCGGCGAAATGATCTCGGCGTACGCGCCGATCTCCTTTGCGAGCCAGACCGGTAAGTACGACGTAATTTCAAACCCGGCGTTCGGCGACGTGCTCTCGTTTATGCGCGATATCAGGAAGTCCGGCATCGCGTACCCTGTTGACGACTTCACGACCGACTGGCCCTCAGCGATCAAGGCGGAGAAGATCTGTGGCTTTCTGATCGCGGACTGGATGGACCAGTTCCTACCCTCGTATGCCACGCTGTCAGCTTCTGGGAAATGGAAGGCACTACCGTGGCCTTCGCTCAAGCCCTTAGCTAACCAGCAGTACGGGTCAGACGCCGGTGGCGCGGTGGCAGTGATCCCGGCGGCGGCGCCGAACGCCACTTTGGCCGCCGAGGTGTGCAATTACTGGCACCTTCAAGGCGCCGGCGCCTTGGCGGCCTTCGGGGCGAACGGAGTGCTCCCGATCTTGAAGAGCGTCGAGCCTGGGGTCTTGAGCTCCCTCAGCTCGGCTAAGAAACCATCTTCGATGAGCCAGACCGACTGGGAAGAACTGCCGCAGAACTATTTTGGTGGGGCTAGTTACATCAAATCCAAGCTGGCTGCGCAGGACCGGGTGAAAGTGTTCGGCTTCGACCCGAAGGCACTCGTCGACTGGAACACGATCATGGTGAACTGGATGGAGAAGGTCCTCGAAGGCAAGGTGAGCGTCTCGGCGGCTCTCGCAGGGATGCAAAAGGACATGAAGACCGAGGTGGGTAACCCTTGGTCTAGCTCCTAGTCGGACGGACAACGCCTGACCGGCACCAGGCTGCCGAGTGCGGAGCCGGGTGCCGGCTTTAGGTTTGCCCGAATAAATTGAGATTTGCGATCAGAGCGGTTCAGGGGACGACGTGAGCCGACTGTTACACATAGAGGGATGACTCCGTGGTAGACACCGAGCTGCACCATAAACCTGGTGGTGTGAGACGGAACGCTCAGCAACTGGATGGGTTGTCGCGCCGCAAGGTGACACGCGGACAGCGTCGGCTCGCGCTCAGGACCGCCACGACCGGTTATCTTTTCATCGCGCCTTTCATCGTCGTGTTCGTGATATTTGCTGCGTACCCGGATGTCTTCACCTTCATCATCAGCTTTCAGAACAACTCTGGCTACGGCACCTCGACGGCCGCCGGGTGGTCCAATTACCTGGCACTGTTGAGGTACGGAGCCTTTTGGACCGAGGTCGCGAACACCCTGGAATACTGGGTCCTACACGCCGTGATCTTGATCCCGGTCGCTTTCGCGCTAGCGCTCGTGGTCCGCTCGAAGTTCGTGCGGGGGAAAGGCATTTGGCGCGGCCTGGCTTTCCTACCCCAGGTGATGCCGTTCGTCGCTGTCGGTCTGGTTTTCCAAATCGTCTTCGCCAGCCCGCAGGGTCTCGTCAACAACCTGCTCGGGACGAACATCGAGTGGCTGACCAATTTTGCGATCGCCAAGTACGTCGTTGTGGGACTGCTCGTGTGGCAGGGCTTTGGGTTCTGGTTCGTCGTGTTCCTCGCCGGGTTGACCACCATGGACCCCGCACTCGAGGACGCGGCGATAGTGGACGGTGCGTCGGCTGTCCAGAAGACCCTTCGGGTCACCGTGCCGCTCATGAAGAACGTCATCTTCTTCGCAGTGATTATCGACGCGATCGGTTCCATGGCCCTCTACACGCAACCTAACGTGTTGACGACGAACGGGAATGGGCTTGCCGTCCCACAAGTAGGTACGGTTTCGAATATCGTTGTCAGTAACCTGCAAGCTGGTGTGTTCGGGCAGAGCGCGGCGGCGGGGGTTCTCATCTTTATGCTGACCCTGATCGTGAGTGCCGTTCTGTTCGCGCTGTTTGCCCTGTTCGGCGGCCGAGTGGCGGCCAGGGATACCGCAAGTGTCACCGCTTAACCCATCTAAAGAGCGAGAAAAGGAAGGTCACCACATGGGTCGTCCGGTCAAGGTTGCACTCGTGGGCGCCGGGAGCGCCCAGTTCTCGCTTGCGTTGCTACGCGACCTGGTGCTCTGCGACTCATTGAGCGGCAGCACTGTGACGCTGATGGACATCGACCGTGACCGGCTTGCCGCTGTGTCGAGCCTGGCGGGCCGGTACGTCGGCGAGGCGGGCGCCGAACTCACAGTCCGCTCGACCGAGGACCTGCACGAGGCGCTGGTCGGGGCAGACTTCGTCATCAATACGGCGCTGGCCGGTGGTCACCCAGCGTACGAGAGCGAGCGCGCACTTGCAGAGGCGCACGGCTATTACCGCGGCCTCTCACCGCTCCACATTCAGCGCAACCTCATACTCATGCTGGAGGTAGCTCGGGCCATAGAGCGAGACTGCCCGGAGGCGTGGCTGATCCAGGCGAGCAACCCGGTGTTCGAGGGTTGCACCCTTATGACCCGCGAGACGGGTGTCAAGGTCGTTGGGCTTTGCCACGGCTACCGCGGTATCGAGCGGGTAGCCAACCTTCTCGGGCTCGACCCCGACCTGGTGACCTGGCAGGCGCCCGGCTTCAACCACGTGATCTACCTGACTGAGTTCTGTTACGAGGGCGAATCCGTGTACCCCCTCCTCGACCACTGGATCGAGACGGAGTCCGAGCGGCATTGGGCGCGGACTGACCTCCGGTACAGCGCGTCCGACTTGTCCCGCTCGGCGATCGACCAATACCGGCGCGTCGGGCTCCTCCCGCTGGGCGACACCAGCCGGGGGTTCGAGACCTGGTGGTACAACATTGACTTGGAGACCAAACGCCACTGGTTCGGGCACCTCGGGGGTTTCGACTCCGAGATCGGGTGGCAGCACTACCTCGACCACCTTTCCGAAGGAGTCGACGAGATCCGCCGAGCCGTAGCGGACGAGGAGACGCCAATTACGAAGTCGATCCCTCTTGTGAATAGCGGCGAGAACCACGTTCCCTTGATCGAGTCGTTAGTCACAGGTAGAGAGCGCGTCATTCAGGTGAACCTGCCCAACAACGGCGCAATTGTGGGACTGCCCAACGACGTCGTGATAGAGGGCAAGGGTGTGGTGCACAATGGCCGGATCCAAATGCTCAACGTCGGCCAGCTCCCGGACGCCCTCATGTGCAAGGTACTGCTGCCGCGGTGGGTGCAGCTCGAGCAGATCATGTACGGCGTCACCAATCACGACTTTGGCATGCTGCGTGAGCTAGTCCTCGCTGACCACCGCACGAGCACCACCGGCCAAGCGGACGCGCTCCTGTCCGCTGCCTTGTCAGCGGGCTACAATGCGACCGTCGCAAGCTGGTACGGCAAGGGCTGATGAGCGTAGACCGGTCTTCACGCCGCGTGGGGCAGATGCGGCCAGCGACGCCCACGCCTGAACGCACGCGACGCGCGCCCACTCCGTTCGCACCCTCGTCTTCGGACGGCAGCGACCCAGCGCAGGTGCCGGTAGTCGCGTCGTCATGGCGTGCGCTGGTGGCAGAGGCGGAAGAGTCGGGATCCTCGGGTGGCCGGCGGCGATCGTGGAGCAGGTCCACCGAGCGCGCTGGGACGATCCTCTCACTGTTTTCCCTGGAAGAACCTCGGCTCAAGGCAGCTACGGTGTCAGCGCGGCTCGATCTTCACCCCAGCACGGTGTACCGGTACCTCGAAGCGCTGGAGGGGGCGCACTTAGTCGAGCGAGACCAGCAGACGGCTGCCTACAAACTGGGCCTGCGTATCGTCGAGCTGTCGGCTGTTGTGTTGCGCGACCTCGACGTCCGCCGGCATTCCCTTGACGACATGGACACACTCCGGGACAGGCTCGGCACTCTGGTGAACCTAGGCGTGCTGTGCGATGGCGACGTCGTCCACGTGGCTCACTCGTTTCCGCCTGGCTGGCCTCGAGACGACATGGTGATCGGCCGGACGGCGGCGGCCCATGGGACCGCGCTCGGGAAGGTGCTGCTGGCCACATTGCCCTGGGAGGACGCCTTGGCACGCGTCAACGGGTCGGGGTGGCGGCAGTACACACCTCACACAATCCATGATGAGGCAACGCTCAAGTCCGAGCTAGACGAGGTGCGCGCTTATGGGTACGCGCTTGATCGTGAGGAGAACCATCTGGGGATAATGTGTGTCGCGGTACCAGTCCGTTCGGGCGACGGCGGGGTGTGCGCCGCTCTTAGCGTCACCGCTCGCTCGCAAAACATATCGGAGCGTATTGAAGAGCTTGCTTCGCAGTTGTCCGACGTCTCTCGTCGGGTCTCGGCGCGGATGGGCGGTCCGTACGACCCAACTTCCTACCTGTGACACCTCTGACATTCGTCCGAGCGCGCTCGCGAGCGCGCCGGCGTACGACCTCCTTGCCGGCAGTGTCTGGTGAACTTGTTCGTAGCGGGGGGGAAGCGGCGTGCCGCCTGGCGACCGAAAATGGAGAGATGCCTAAATGATGCGTGGTTTGGACGACGCCGATATCGAGCATTGGCAGCGCCATGGCTATGTCCTGGTCGAGGACTTCCTGGACCCAGACGAACTCGCCGCTGCTCAAGAGAACATCGAGCGGTATATGCCGCGCTGGGGCGAATACGTTGCTCACGCTCCTCGCTATCGGCAGCTGGTCGGCAATGGCAACACTCCGACGACGCCGCAGGGCTGGGTGCTGAACGGGTTCCCATTCGTGGGTGACGCGCTTAACCAGGTCACCCTCCACCCGTACTTGCTGGCATTTGTGCAACGTCTCGTTGGCCACGACCGGCTCGCCCTCAGCCACGCGGGTCTTATGGGGAAGTACGCCGGGCGTGGTGACTACGACCAGGAGCTCCACGTCGATTTCAGTAACAACACACTGGCGTTCCCGGGCGCCGACCTGACCTACTGCGACATCCCGGCGATCATCTACTACACGGACGTGAACCAAGAATGTGGGCCGACCTACGTCGTGTCGCAACAGGTGACGGGCCAGGACATCCGTGGTCCCCGTCACCGGTCGAAAGGGAAATACCCCTCGTTCTACGACGCCGAGGCGCCGGTCGTTTTGCCGGGCCGGGTCGGCCCTCATCTACTCGATGCGGACGTTCCACCGTGGCTCTGCGATGCGCCAGGAACAGGGGCTTCGATGGACTCATCATCTGGCCTTCCACACGGCCGGGCCGCGATGGCTCGGCTCGGCCACGTTCCAGCGGGCGGGGGGGTCGCCCGAAATGGACCATTTCCTGGTCTCGGCCACCCCACGCCAGCGTGAGCTCGTCGGCTTCCCGGCCGTCGGCGACGCCTACTGGACCGACGAGACCCTGGCCGGAGTCCGAGACCGCTACCCCCTAATGGACATGAGCCCGTACCGTCGTGTGTAGGGCGTGTTGGATGGTGAGCGACCTCGGAGCCGGCATTGCGGCATCGGCAGGCATGACCGGTGCAAACTTGGACCGTCACGTGAGGGGTGCGTCGGCCGAGTCGAACCGTGGTGAAGGCGAGGCAGACGCATGACGCGTGTGCTGTTGACCGGGGCCAATGGCGATGTCGGCAGTTGCCTTGTCGCTCATCTCCGCACCGCCTGCGAGCTCCGGATCGGTATTGGGCCTAACCCGAAGGGCGAGATGAAGCCCGCCGAACTGCTGCCGAGTGACGACGTCCGTGAGATCGACATCATGGACCGTGGTTCGCTCGTTTCTGCCATGACCGGCGTCGAGGCAGTCGTGCACCTCGCCGCGCAGCGGGATTTCTACGCTAAGTGGGAGGACCTGCGCGGGCCGAACGTCGACGGTGTGTTCAACGTGTTCCAAGTTGCTCATGAGCTCGGCGTGGGCAAGGTTGTCTTCGCGAGCTCGACGCACGCGAGCGGCGGTTACGACCAGCGACAGCTCTGGCCCCTCGGCGCCGAGGCTCCACCGTGGCCGAACAGCCTGTACGGCGTCACCAAGGCCTTCGGCGAGGCGTTGGGCCGCTATTTCGCGTACCACGCCCCCATGTCCGTCATCTGCCTCCGCATTGGCTGGGTGCTCCAGCAGCCGCACAACGAGATGGCCTTGCGGATCTGGCTGAGCCCTGGCGACCTGTGCCGCCTGATCGACTGCTCCCTCGTCGCCATCGTCCAGTTTGGGATCTACTACGGCGTGTCGGCCAACGCCCGCTGCAAATACGACATGGCGCCGGCTCGACGCGACCTCGGCTACTTGCCCCAGGACAACTCGGAGCAGTTCGCTACGGCCGTCCTCGCACAAGCCGAGCGGAAGCCTGATAGCTAGGCGCTTAGTGGGCCCAACTCCCAACTGTGGCCTCCGGGTAAGGCTGTCGGCCACGCCGCTCGAGGTGTCGTCTCGCATCAATATTGAAATACGCGTGCTTAGCGGTGCCATCGCCGAGTTGGAAAACTCTAAGAGAAATTGGTCGTGCTAGAGTAAAGCCTGAGCTCCGGCGCCTTCTGGACCGCACGAAATGCGCATGAGCGGTTGCGCTTGGCCCGTGAGCGATTACGGTTGTGCATATCTTGGCGACGAGCCCAGCAGCGGGTTGGGCAATAAGGAGGGACGTATGTGGGTGCGGGGCCGCCCATTTCGCTTCGGGATCCAGTTGCGCCCGCAACGGACAACATGGGCGCGGTACTGCGCGGCCGTGCAGACGGTCGAGCAGCTCGGATTTGACACGGTTTGGAACTCGGACCATCTACTTCCCGCCTTTGGGCCTGATAACGGCTCGCGTTTCGAGACCCTGACGACCCTTGGGCGCAATGGCGGCTGTGACGACGCGGGCGCGCATCGGGGCTCTCGTCTTCGGGGCTCTCTATCGAGACCCTGCGACCCTCGCTAAGAGCGCGGCGACAGTCGACCACATCAGCGGCGGGAGGCTCGAGTTCTCTTGCGGCGCAGGGTGGAGCGAAGCCGAGTTCAGTGCATACGGATTACCCTTTCCCTCGCTGCCTGAGCGTTATGCGCGATTGGATGAGTGTTTACAGATCGTGAAGTCCCTCTGGACGGTGCCTCGGACGAGCTTTGAAGGCCGCTACTATCGGGTGGACAGCGCGCCTTGTGAACCGAAGCCGCTTCAGCGGCCTCATCCGCCAATTATGGTGGCCGGGGAAGGTGTTGGGGCATTACAGATCGCTGCCAAGCATGCCACTGGCTCGAACATCAGAGCCTGCTGTGCAAGAACCTGCCTGTCTTGATCGCGTTTCCAATTGGAGGCGATAATCGTGCATGCCTGTAAAGGGCCAACCAGTTCGTGGTGGGCCCGAGGTTGGTCGTGCTCCAGCGCATGATCGACTGGGCCTCCGATCCCGGACAACCGGCATGGACTGGCCGGAACTGTCGACCCGACCCTTTCCGAAAGGTAGGTTTCGGCCACTGGGTGCTTCGTCGCTGACTGTCAGCCGAAGACTTGGAAGTAGCGCGTGACACACTGGAGAAGATCTAGAGAGTCCTGGTGAAATTTGCCGACCTAAGCTGGGCGCTCATGGGCACGGGCGGATGTGCCGTTCGCCTTCCTCGTACCTGGAGTGAGCCTGCATGAGGAAATCGAGCTCCTTGTCGCCGCCGAGCTAGCGCCGAAAAGGTCGTACGTGCGACAACCGAGGACGCGACACGGAACCTCGGCTGGCCTCAGATGTCGGCGCGATCGCGCCCGGCCGTTACGCCGGTTTCTGATCTGCTCGGATAATCCCCTCGAGAGGGCGGCGCAGGTCGTCCGGGCTGAGCCAAAGTCGAAGGGCCAGCTCGTCGTGCGGCCTGTGCAGCACCCAGCCCATCCGAAGGCAGATGACCGACATCGGTCTTTCGTAGGCAAGATAGCGGCCCAGAGCCTCACCGAAAACCTTGGTCACGCCGTACATAGCTGTCGGGCCAGACCGCCAGCAGTACACGAGCCCTGCGGACGTACCTCCTTGATCTCGTTCCCGTCCTTATCTTGTTCCCGTCCTTATCTTGTTCCCGCGTTGTATTGTTCCAACTGTGGCGCTCCGCCGCCTCAGCCCGCACGCGAGTGTCGGCCCGGGGTGGACGAGCTAGCGCCTAAGGAGGACGACAGTGCGGGGTCTCAAGGGTAAACGCGTCCTGATCAGCGGTGGTACGAGTGGGATAGGATTGGCGACGGCGAGGCGGTTCCTGGAGGAGGAGGCGCGCGTTGTGATCGCGGGCCGTACCACCGAGGAAGTGGATTTGGCGCTGGCGGAGCTTATTGACTTCGGGCCGGTCCCAGCTATCTCCGGCGATGTGAGCTGCGAACCCGACGCACTTGACATTGTCTGTTATGCGGTCGGTACGCTGGGCGGCCTCGACGTCCTGATCAACAACGCCGGCGTGGCGTGGCGCGAAGATTTCCTCGAGATTACGCCTGAGCACTGGGACAAAATGATCTCGGTCAACTTGCGGGGGATGTTCCTGGTCGCCCAAGCGGTGGCCAACCTTATGGTCCAGCAGAGGACTGGCGGCTCCATTGCCAACATGTCGTCCACCAACGGGTTGGGCGGAGAAGAGAAGTTCACCCACTACAATGCGTCCAAAGCCGGGGTCGTGCTGCTGTCGAAGACGATGGCCGTAGAGCTGGGGCAGTACGGCATCCGAGTAAACTCAGTTTGCCCCGGTTCGATCAAAACCAGCATCATCAAAGATTCAGATCCTGTTGTAATGGAAACTTATGCCCGAGACAAAATACCGCTTGGTCGGCGCGGGCTTCCTTCCGAGGTGGCGGCAGTTTACGCATTTCTTGCCTCGGATGAGGCTTCGTTTATCAGCGGGTGCGAGCTCGTCGTAGATGGCGGCCAGCTCGCAGTGATGTAGGCGTTCCCGGTCCGCTCATCTCACCCGTTCGTCGTTGGAAGCATTCCTGAGCTCTTCTCGTCGAAAGGCACCCTCGATATCCCCGACCGCACCCACGACGGCGGCACCGCACAGGTGGTCCCCTGCGAGAGCTCCCTCGCGGTCGGAAAAGCCGGAGCCGAGAAGGCTCGAGGGAAGCCCGGTAAGAACGCGTATTCGGGCGACCACAGCGTCGGCGATGAGCGCCTCGTGACCGGTGACCTGGGCTGAGCCCACTTGGGCCTACCCCGGGGGCCAGGACGCCCTCGGATGAGAGAGCCAGGGGATGGGACCGAGCACTGCACCGCTCAGGACGTGGAACTGGTTGCCTTGGAACTGGATTTCACCCCTGTTCGAAGACCGGATGCCCGATCTTCTCACTACCATCACCGAAATCGTTACAGGACTGGGGACTCTGGCTGACGACATGCCCGCAGTCCTGCGGACACGGCGGTCCCAACTGCGAAACCTGCACCGCGGTATGGCGCGGCATCCCAGGCGGTAGGTCGGATCGGAGTTGATCTCGACTTTCGAGAGCCGTGCGAGCACGCCGCAGCCGGGGGAAGAGCGCTCCACGGTCGAACGGTCTCTGCGAGCGGGGAGCTGGACATAGTGCGAGTGACGGGACCCCATTAACTGGTCCACTACGGTGAAACCCCGTAAGGGAAGCCTCTACGTCGGCGCTCGTGACTTGGTAGAGGCGCGACAACGGCGCGCCGGTTAGCCGGCGCGCCGTCGGACGAGAACGACCGGACGGCCGCCTAGGTCGTGGCTCCACTCACAGCCATGGCGGGCTCCTCTGCCGTCACGTTGAAACGCGACGCCTTCACGAGACTGCCTGCAGCGATCGCGGCAGCCAGCAAGACGGCTGCACTGACTGTGAAACCAACCGAGTAGCCGTGAACAAGGGCCTGAGAGGCGACGTTTGGGCCGCCATGGTGCAGCAGCAGGTAACTGGCCGTAGCAGACGCTGCGAGGGTGTTGAGCAACGCTGTACCCATCGAACCACCGACCTGCTGGGTGGCGTTGACCAGGGCGCTCGCCACGCCGGCGTCATGCGGTGCCACCCCTATAAGAGCTGTGCTGCTGAACGGTACGAAGGCGAACCCGAGCCCAATACTGGTTACAATCTGAGGCCCCAAGACGTGCCCCACGTAATCTGCGTGCACCGGGATCTGGGCAAACCAGAACATCCCCACCGCTCCCATCAGGAGACCGATAGTCATGAGCACGCGGGGGCCAAGCCGCGGGAGCAGCGAGCTGGCCATCGTGGCAGAGAGGATGAACCCTCCTGAGAAGGGCAGGAAAGCGATCCCCGTCTTCACGGCTGAGTAACCCAGCACCGCTTGCATGTAATAGGTCAGGAACAAGAAGCAGCCGAACAACGCGATGCCCACGAGCAACGACGCCAGGAACGAACCACCGCGATTGCGGTCCAGGACCACACGCAGCGGCAGCAGGGGGGTTTCCGAACGCCGCTCGATCAGGACGAAGGCGACCAGCAGCACAGCGGCCACGGCGAGCAGGGAGATCGTTACCGGGGAGGCCCAGCCGTCGGTCTCGGCACGTGTAAAGCCGTAGACCAGAGAGAGGAGGCCGAGGGTGACGGTGGTGGCGCCAGGGACGTCCCAACCGCGCTTTCCGCCCTCGGCGCGGCTTTCGCGCACTGCGGGTACCGCCGCCAGCGCCGCGATGATGGCGATCGGCACGTTGATCAACAGTGTCCAGCGCCACGAGGCATATGTGGTCAGGAGGCCGCCGAGCACCAGCCCGATGGCGGCGCCGCCGCCGGCAATGGCACCGTAAACCCCGAAGGCTCTAGCTCGTTCTCTCGGCTCCGTGAAGGTAACCGTGAGCAGCGAGAGCGAAGCAGGCGCCATCACCGCTGCGAAAGCGCCTTGGAGCCCACGAGCGCCGAAGAGCATCGCCGAGTTTTGGGCCAGGCCTCCGAGCGCCGAAGCCCCGGCGAAGCCGAGCAGGCTGATTATGAACATCCGCTTCCGGCCGAAGTAGTCGGCGATGCGGCCGCCGATCAGCAGCAACCCCCCGAAAGCCAGGGTGTACGCCGTGAGCGCCCACTGGCGATTGGCGACAGAGATGTGAAGTGCCCGTTGCGCAGAGGGCAGGGCGATAGTGACGACGGATGCGTCGAGGACGATCATGAGCTGAGCTATGCCGATTACTCCGAGCGCTTTAAAGCGTTGCGGGTCCGGCTCGTTAACCCCGGTGCGAATGGCGCGCGTCGTAGGTTCGATGGATGTGGTTGACATATGGACTTTCCTCCGAGGTCCTAACTAAGTACGACGTAGTTAGACAATGGTGGCCACCAAAACTGGCCACCCTTTGGCCTCATTACTGTCGCTTCTCGGTGTTGCGTGCTACTATGTGGAACGGACCTTCCGTTTGTTAGTATACGGAGCGAACGTTCCGTTTGTCAATGGAATTATTTGGCGGCCCGGGGCTGAGAACCACGACAGCGACAAAACCGCAGCAAGAGGCCCAGGTGGAGCTCTGCCTCCTGGGCGAGGCCATGCGCCCGCTCAGGGCCGACGCCCGGCGCAACCGGGCCAAAGTGCTCGAGGCGGCCGAGGAGGTGTTCGCTTCTGAGGGCCTGGCCGTCCCCATCGACACAGTGGCCCGCCGGGCCGGGCTTGGCGTGGGGACGGTCTACCGTGACTTCCCGACCAAACAAGCTCTCTTCGAGGCGATCTTCGTGGCCCGCATCGAGGCCCTCGTCGAGCGAGGCGAGGAACTCTGTACGGCGGAGGACCCCGGCACCGCCTTGTTCACGTTCCTCTCTGAGTTGGTTGACCTGGCCGTCAAAAAGAAGGACCTGAGCGACGAGCTGGCCCGGGCCGGCATCCAGAGCGAGCAGCTCCTCGGCGGCGTCAAGGAGCGCCTCGAGCGGTGTTTCGAAGTGCTGCTCGAGCGGGCTCAAGCTTCCGGTATGGTGCGGCACGACATCGATCGGACCGACGTCGCCGCATTAGTCACGGGTGCCTGCATGGCCGCCAACCAACCCGGGTGCAGTGAATCGACGCAACATCGGGTCGGGGTGCTCTGCGACGGTTTCCCCGCCCGAGCCAAAACCGAGGGGCTTGCCTACGCCTGGGGTGGACACTTCGGGCATTGCGGTTTCTCGTTGACAATCCTTTTTGGGGCAGTCGCTTTTCGTAGAGCTGAGGTCATCGGAACGTGGTCCAAAAGGTTCCACAGCCGAAGATCAGTTTCTGGCGTCCTGAAGCCTGACAAGAGCGGTCGGGCGTAGCAGGGGCTCGTCTCGAGGCTGGGCCACGCTGTACCCCAATGGGGTTCCGGGTCAATCCGGAATGGCGGCATCACGTTGGGGATGGTTGGTTTTTCGTGGTTCCGGTATGACTCTCTCTCGAGGACGAGCTCGTACGGGGCGGACTTCGCCGGTCGATGGCGGACTGGGCCACGAGGGCATCTGAAAGCTGGCCGAGCCACTCAAATAGGTCGATGGTTGTGGTGGGCACCGTGCGAAGCGTGCCTTCTCCCTTGGTATGCGCGCTGAGTTTGCCCCTCGAAGGCGAAGGGGCAGGGGCGCCCGCCCTTCAGCCAGCAGACAAGTGAACTCAACCGTCCCGCCGGCCAGACGTTCCCAAACGTTCCCGGTGGCGGCACTTTGACCGGTTCCCACACACCAAACGACGAGGAGGACGGCTGCGGGCTTCTCTAGGGACCACCCCGCGCCAGGGCTGGCGCTGGGCGACGGGCGTGTGCCCGCAAGCGGTGCTGCAGCGCGAACCGCGAACGACGTCCAGTGGCTGCGGCGCGAAGAGGGCCTAAGAGTCCCGTGCCGGCATAGAAAACGGCCCCTAAGAGGCAATAGGCGTCCCGTGGGCGCTTTCTGCTCCTTCCTCCCCAGAATGTGGTGTGGGCGGTGATTGGCCTATCGGGTTGGCTGCCACCCGGGGCGGCGTAGGGGGTACGTCGCCGGCGATGAGCAGCGTCAAACGTGGCGTCATCGACAAGTGAGGCGATATGCCTCGCCGAAGACAAACCGCACGGCACGGACGTGCCGCGTACGACATAAGCCCGGTACGGCTGCCCAGAAGGCTCGGGGCTAGCACCGGGCTAGTCGATGCCTCTTATTCTGATGGCCGGGAGGCCGTCCTTCAGTTGCATGCCATGGATCCAGGAGCCGGACCGAGCCGGGCTTCTCATATGACTGAGTGTTGCTGAGTTGTCGTGATCGGCACTCCTTGTGCGGGCACCTCAGGGAGCTGAACGTGATCCTCCGACAAGCGCACTGCTGATCTCAGGGGCAAGTTCGACGATCGTCTCGTCGTCGGTCACGAGGTCTAGGCCCCGCTGCTCCGCCAGCGCTACATAAACAGCGTCGTACGCCGTGAGTCCCCGGGCGACCCAGGAGGCCACCAATTGCAACTCCGGTTCGCCGACCCCGAACGAAAGGTCGCCGAGAGCTTCGGCGAGGTCGAGGAGGGCTTCCTCGTCCCATCTCCAGCGCCGGCCCGCGACGTTCACGATCTCCAGGAACAGGAGGGCCGGGACGACGACCGAGAGACGACCGGCTTCGTAGTCGTTGCGGAGCTTGCGAGCCTCGCTTGACCCCCGCTGTTCGGCCCCGAACCACTTGAGCACCACCGAAGCATCGAGGACAGCTTCGCTCAACGAACGTCCCGGTCGGCTCGTATTGCTACCGTTGCGTCCTCGCCAGCAGGCTGGGTGTCGAACAGTTTTTGAAGCCGAGCGACCGCGCGTCGGGCCTGTCGGCTGGCACCGGGCCCGCGATCGTCACCCAGGTCGCGCGCGGCCAAGCGAGATAGGTAGGCACTCCGGCTCAGCCCTGCGGATCTTGCGGCACGGTCGATCCTGGCTAGCAGCCTGTCGTCGACGGAAACGAGGATCTTGCTCATGACAGAAAGAGTATATCCGGATATCTGAAAGCCGCCGGAGGTTGGCATCGCCATCCCCTTTCGGCGGGCCGCGCCGCGCAGCGCTGGACGCCGTTGACCTCTCAGTGGCGTCTCTCGCAGACGCTCTGGGGACGAAGAGCGAGACCTTGGCGAGGCGCCCGTACGCTGGCGTAGGCCACGGACCCGTTGCCGGGCGCGTACCGCCGGAGCCCACACAGGTAGTTCGATAACGCCGCACCCGTCTCGCTACATCGACCCATTGCTTGAGGCAAACCGCCCGTGCATCGGCGTGATCAGCCCGTAGATACGGTAGCTGTGCACTTGGACGCGTAACCTTCGCCACATAGGGCGGAAGCTACGGCGCTGGAAATATTTCGCAAATTTCGGACTTTGGCGCGATGCAAGACCGAAAACCGCACCGCACCATCACTTCCCCGAGATCTCGCTCCGCTTGCGGAGCCGTGACAGCTACGAGCGGTCGAACGCAATAGCGAGTCGCAAGTACCCCACTGAGCGCGTCAAGCGTCGGCGAAATCTGCGACAAAACTGGCGAGAAGTTAGGACCGGGAGGGAATATGGCGCAGCTCAGCCTCATCCTCCACGGCTCATCACACGCCAGAGCGTATTTGAACGCGCGGACGGGTCTCTACCAGGAAACTCTTCTACGAAAGGGAAGCTCCCGCGCTGCTTCGCCAAGTGACGGGCCCTAACCGCTTCGGGGGGGGGTTCCTTAGCGCTGTGGCAACTTGTTCGTCCTCGGCCGAGAGGAGCTTCCGACAAGACTTGAGGCCAACTACGAGATGGGAGAAGTGATATTCTGAACCTTGCCGAAATTTGTAGATGTGATCACACGAAACTTAGTCACCTTTTTATGAGTAACGAGTGCTTGAAAGGAAACTGCGAGTGCCGCACGTTTGTGCCAAAAGTAACTTATGTCGGGACGACTGATAAACGAGAGTGCTGAGGCCGTGACTTCCGACGAAAGGGGCAATGCCGGGGTTGGTTCTGGGGACTTCACCGCCCGCTCCGTATGAAACTTGACCTGGTTATCGACAATGCCAGGATCCACACCATGGACCCGCTCCGCCCTGTGGCGGCCAAGCTAGGAATCTGGCGCGGGCGAGTAACCGGGCTAGACGAAGAGGTGGATGGCGACGATGCAGCACGAGTAATCGACGCCGGGGGGAGGACGGTGCTACCCGGGTTCGTGGACTGCCACACCCACCTGGTGTGGCAGGGGCTAGCGCTCGGGACTGTGGACATATCGGCATCCCGGAGTGTGGAGGATGCTCTAGGGGTCATCCGCGCCGCCGCCCTTCGGTCGCCCTCCGGCTGGCTTGACGTGTCCGGCTATGACCAGCGTCCGCTCGGCCGTCACCTCGAGGCGGCCGATCTCGACAGGGCCAGCCCGGGGCGCAAGGTGTATGTCACGCATTTCTCCGGTCACGCCTGCGTGGTCTCCAGCGCCGTGCTAGCCGAGATACCCGAGCAGGATCTGACCCACCCGGGAGTGGTCAGGCGAGACCGAGGCGAGCCGAACGGTCTTTTCCTCGAGAACGCCCAAGAGGTCGCCCGCCGCCGCCGACTGCCGTACAGCCACGACGAGATTTGCGCGGCGCTCCGGCGGGCCAGCGCGCTGTGTGCGGCTCAAGGGGTCACCTTTTGCGCCGAGGCCGGCACAGGCGCCGGGATGGTGAACCACTCACCCGTGGAACCCGGCGCTTACCAGGCCATGTCTGAGCGCGGCGAACTGGCCGTGCGCGTTCAACTGATGGTGGCAGGCGATTTTCTTCACGGGACCGGCCTGAGTGAGGTTAGTGGCCCCTCCCTCGGGATCGACCTGGGCTTGAGGACGGGCTTCGGGAGTGAGCGCCTTTCGTTGGGGGCAGCGAAGTTCTGGCTTGACGGTGGGCTCAGCTCGCGCACGGCAGCGTTGTGCGAGCCGTACGCAGGATCTAGTGAGAAGGGCTTGCTCACCGAACGCCTCGAGGACTATCGCAAGGCGGTGGTTGCTTGCCACGCCGGCGGTTGGCAGCTTGCCCTCCACGCCATTGGCGACCGGGCTATTGACGTCGCCCTCGAGCTGATCGAGGAGAGCGCGGCCCGCCACCCAGTGGCCGACCCGAGGCCCCGTATCGAGCACTGCGGCCTGGTCCGGCCGGACCAGTTAGCACGGCTCGCTCGAAACGGTGTCGTCGCCGTTGTGCAACCGTTCCTGCGTCATTTCGGGGACGATTACGCGGCCGTCGTCGGCCCGCAGCGTGCGGGTTGGCTGTACCGAGGCCGGAGCTTCCTCGACAACGGCGTCGTCGCCGCCGGCAGTTCGGACCGACCGGTGACATCTGGGGCCCCGTTGGCGGGCGTCTCGTTCATGGTCTCCCGGCGCTGCTTGTCTGGCACGATCGTCGGTGGCGCGGAGGCGTTGAGCGTAGATGAGTCGCTGTTCGCCAACACCGTAGCCGCGGCCTACGCCTGTCGGGCTGAGGGTGACGTGGGGAGCCTGAGCGTGGGTAAGCAGGCCGACCTGGTCGTGTTGGACGCCGACCCTTTCGAGGTGGCACCGGCCGATATCGCCGACATCCCCGTAGCAGCCACAATGCTCGCGGGCCGAGCAACGCACGATGTCGTTGGGGTGCTCGCCGACTGAGAAGGGGCTAACGCCGGTGCCCGCTAACCGCTGCTGTCGCCACCTCGTGACCGCTGCTTGAAGCGAGACCAATCCGCGTAGACCTCACGACGGTGGGCCGCCAGCCACTCGTGGTAGTCCCTCATGTTTAGGAAACGGGTGCGTGGGTGGTCGTCTTCCGGCCCGAGCGCCTGCAGAGCGCGTTCCGCGAATAACTGCCGACGCCGGAGGTAGCGGCCTTCGGTGACCAGGAAGGCGCCCCAAACGTCGTCCTCGGCCCGGAAGAAGTAGCTCCGCTCCCCGGCCACCGCCACTCGTTTGATGAAACCCTCGTCGACCAGGATCTTGGTCGCCGTCGAGATCGAGCCGGTACTGGCGTGGAGCGCTTCGGCCAGCTCCGCGGACGAAACATAAGGTGCGTTGCTCAGCATAAGGTAACCGAGGACCCGGCCCTGCATGCGAGGCTCGCCGAGCTCGGCCCAGACCAGACCCATTTCCTCTACCAGGCTGGCGCGGCTTTCTTGGTCGATGCTCGACTCTCGGCGGCTCTGTGCTCGACTGGCTACCAGGGCGTCCACTGTTCTCCCGATGGGTACGGCGCAGCGTTGTAGTCCAGTGGACAACCTAGCCTCGCACAGGTTTCGCCGGGAGGCCGCTGGTACCGCCTCGTTAACATGGTCTTCATACTTTCAGTCATTACGGAAAGCTCAGTGAGGCTAATCTAGTTCAACCACAGGCATTCGCCCGGTTGCGGCAGAAGATAGCTGACCTCCTGAAGTGATTTCTTCGAAGCGGACCCGGGCGAAGGCCCTGAAAGCAACAGATTGGAGTCGTCCCTTGCGAGCTGGGGGCGACAGGAGGGGAATACCGTTGGCCCCCTAGTGGGGACCTGATCCGAGATCGGAGAACTCGCATGAAGAAGCTCACACGTACATTTACCACTCTCGGCGTTGCCACTCTGACCATCGCTTTGGGGGTGTCACCGGCCACCGTCGCCGCCGCCAGCACCCGCAGCGCCGCCGGCGGCAACGGGGGCACGTTCACCGTTGGCGAGCTGGAGCCGCCGTCGTTCATCCCCGGCCAAAACGAGGGTGCCGCCCTCGACGAGCTCAACGCCCTGTTTGCCCCACTGACCAAGTTCAACGTCCAGGGCCAGCTCGAGCACATCCAGGCCCAGTCGGTCACGCCGTCCGCCGGCGACACTGTGTGGACGATAAAGATCAAGCCGGGGTGGACCTTCCAGGACGGAGAGGCGGTCACTGCGCAGAGCTACATCAACGCCTGGAACGCCACTGCGTACGGCCCCAATGCGTGGCCCAACAACGGCAACCTGGCCGACATCGCCGGCTACCCGGCCCTCAACCCCAAGTCGGGCAAGCCGGCGACAAAGGTGCTCTCGGGCCTCAGCGCTCCCAACTCCACCACTATCCAAGTCCACCTCATCCACCCGGACAGCCAGTTCCCGCTCGAACTGGCCACCTCTGCCTTCCTGCCCCTCCCTAATGCCTATTTTTCCAACCCGACCAAATGGGAAGCGGCGCCTATTGGTGATGGGCCTTACGAAGTGGTCGGGACCTGGCAGCCGAACAGGTCGCTCACCGTGCAGCGCTACCCTGCTTACAAGGGCCCGGCGCCGCACGCCCAGGAGATCAAGTTCCTGATCTACACCACCACCGATACCGCTTTTACCGCTTTGCAGGCGGGCCAGGTGGATATAACGGATATCGGCCAAGACGACTACGCGCTGGCGGAAGACCGGATGCCTAAGGACGTTATTGCCTTCAACGCCCCGGCCATCGACTACTTGGGGTTCCCGCTCTATAACTCCGACTTCAGCAACCCATTGATAAGAGAGGCGATCTCGCTCGCCATCGATCGCCCTGCCATCAACAAAGCGCTCTTCGGTGACCTGCTGACGCCGGCGACTTCCATCCTTCCACCGGCCGAAGCCGGCGCACCGACGGGGCTGTGCAAGTACTGCGCGTACAACCCCACGCTCGCTCGCAAGTTGCTGGCGCAAGCAGGTGGGTGGAAAGGTGGCCTCGTCCTCTGGTACCCGAGCAACGCCGGCTACCAGCAGGAGTACGAAGCCATTGCCAACGAGCTCACACAGAACCTGGGCATAAAGCCGATCACCTTTAATGCGTCGCCTTTCACCCCCTTCCTGGCCGACCTGTCCGGCAAAAAAGTCACCAACGGCATCTACAGGGGCCACTGGGGCGCGTACTACCCGAGCATGCAGAATACGCTGGAAAACCTGTTCGAGGTCAACAACCCCGGTTACACGGAGACGTACTTCACTACGCCGGCGTTGACCAAGCTCATAAACGAGGGCAACGGTGCGGCCAGCCTTACTCAGTCGGAGTCTTACTACCGCCAAGCGGAAGACCTGATAATGAAATCCTTCCCGGTTGTCCCGCTTTTTTACGCCAAGTACGTTTATGTCCACACCTCGGCTGTGTCGAACGTCGCCATAGACGTCAACCAGATCGAGTTGTCCGGTGTAACTGTGGCCCACTGACCCACCCATGGACTCACTCTTAGCCAGGCGGCTCGGCTCGGTCCCCGAGCTCGTCGATTTCCCCTTTGTTGACGAGTTGATCGGACAAGCCCGTCGCCTGGCCGAGTCCTACTCGGAGGTGGCTTCGATCGCCCGCGTAGGGACTTCGCGCCTCGGCGAGCCCATCGAGGCCCTTCGCGTGACCGGAGATGGTCCCCTGGAGGCCCTGGTTTTCGGGGGCGTTCACCCTAACGAGCCCATCGGAGGACTGACCGCCCTTCACCTGGCCGAGTCCCTCTGCACTGACCCCGACTTGCGTCGCGGGCTCGGTTACAGCTGGACGGTCATCCCATGCATCGACCCGGACGGCATGCGGCTCAACGAGGGTTGGTTCAAGGGGCCCTTTCGCCGCAGTCATTATGGCCGGCACTTCTATCGGCCGGCCGCGGCCGAACAAGTGGAGTGGACATTTCCCTTTCAGTACAAAAAAGCCTATTTCGACGGCGTAATGCCTGAGACGCTGGCATTGATGCGCCTGATCGACGACCGCAGGCCGACCCTCATGTGCTCGCTCCACAACGGCGAGCTAGGTGGCGTCTACTACTACCTTTCCGAGCCACTGCCGGCCATATACGGTCAGCTCCAGGAGATACCGGTCAGCCTCGGGCTGCCACTCGACCTGGGCGAACCCGAGGCCCCGTACATCGAGCGGCTCGACGACGCCATCTACAAGATGATCCGTAGCGAGGACAGCTACGACTTCGCCGAGGCCTCGGGGGTCGACCCCATTGCCCACCGCAGCGGGGCGTCGAGTGCGTCGTACGCCGCTCGTCATGGGACGGTGACCCTGGTCAGCGAGCTCCCCTACTGGGTGGACCGGCGGGCCAACCGGTTGGAGACAGTCGGCCAGACCTATAGCGCCCTGCTGAAGAAAAGGGCGGAGGACCTCCGGTCTACCCTGCGTACGCTCGGCGATGGTCTGGCCAGGGTCTCCGACCAGCTGGTGACGAGGTCGCCGTTTGTCAGGGCCTCAAAGGCGTTCATTACCTCTATAGCCGACGTCCCGAC
Organism: uncultured Acidimicrobiaceae bacterium; assembly: GCA_963750465.1. GTDB lineage: Bacteria > Actinomycetota > Acidimicrobiia > Acidimicrobiales > Palsa-688 > Fen-671. The sequence continues at coordinate 225,596 of CAVVRE010000016.1, read as the reverse complement.
CCAGGACGAGTACCGGGCCAGCCTGCCTGAGAACGACCGGCCGGCGACCGTGGCAGAGGCGCACAGCCTGGAAGACATAGTCCATTGTTTCCGCCTACGCTATGGGGGGATCCTGCTGCGTGCCCTGGAGGGCGAGATCGCCATCGGCAACGGCACCCCGACGATCAGGGCCGAACGTGACAAACTGCTGGACGTGTACGAAGTGTGGGCGGAGGAGGGAGACGAAGCCACCCCCATGCCCCCGGTCCCCGTCCGGGACCTCGTCGCCACCCAGTATGGTGCCATCCTTGTCACGGCGGCTGCCCTGGCTGGATAGCCGGGCCGCCCGGTGTCGCCGTTGCCCGGCCTCCCAAGCCCTTGGTCTCGTGGCCATTCGGCCGTCTGAGGAGTAGCAGTCGTGGGACGCTATGTGCTCAAGAGGCTCTTCCAGACCGTCATAGTCTTTATCGGAGTTACCTTCATCATCTTCGGAGCGGTGTTCCTAATTCCCGGGAACCCTGTCGCCGCCCTCGGCAGTGGCCAGCCGCTCGCCGCCTCGGTGGTACACGACCTCGAACTGAAATACCACCTGAACGAGCCATTCCTCGTACAGTACGGCCGTTACATCCTCGGCCTGTTACAAGGGAATTTCGGCACCAGCGTCGACACTGGCCAAAGTGTCTCTTCGCTGATGGCCGAGGCGTGGCCCGTCACCGTCACATTGGCGCTCACCGCCTGGGTCATTGAAATCTTGCTGGGGGTCACGACCGGAGTGGTGGCCGCCCTCCGGCGGGGCGGCGTCTACGACCGGCTGCTGATGTTCGTAACCATCCTGGCCGTCTCGGTCCCGGTCTTCGTCGCTGCTTTTACCGCCCAGGTGGTGTTCGGCGTGCAGCTGCACCTCGTGCCGGTAGCCGGGACGGCGGAGGGCTGGCCGATGAGCTATATCGTCCCGGGTCTGGTGCTGGCTCTGTTCAGCCTGGCCACTGTCGGCCGGCTGACCCGCGCTTCGTTGCTGGAGAGCCTCTCGAAGGAATACGTGAACACGGCTGTCGCCAAGGGACTGCCCAAACGGTGGGTAATCGGTAAACATGCGCTGCGGAACTCGATTATCCCGGTCATCACCTACCTGGGGATCGACCTCGGCTTTTTGCTGGGTGGGGCGATAGTAATAGAAGGTGTGTTCAACCTGCCGGGCGTGGGCCTTCTCATATTCAACGCCATAGAAAACAAGGATGGGACGGTCGTGGTTGGTGTAGCCACCGTGTTCGTGCTCGTCTTCCTGCTCGGTAACCTCGTCGTCGACGTGCTGTATGCCGTCCTGGACCCACGAGTGCGCTACAAATGATCCCGGCCTGGAGCGGCAGAAGCGAGCACCCGGAGCCCGCCGGCGACGCCGTAGACGTGACTGCCGAGAGCGCCGGGGTCGAACCCGGAGCCAGTTTTCTGTCGGACGCCTGGTCAGAGCTGGCCCACAACCCTCTGTTCATGGTCGCCGGCACGATCGTGGTGCTGATCCTGGCCATAGTTATTTTCCCAGCCCCATTCGCCGGCTTGTTCGGGCATGGCAATCCCCACGCCTGCAACCTGGTCAACAGCAATGAGGGACCTCGTGCCGGCCATCCGTTTGGTTTCGACGTGCAGGGGTGCGACCTGTACGCAAACGTGATCTACGGTGCTCGTCCGACGGTTACGATCGGGCTGCTCGTGACCGGCACGAGCCTGCTGATCGCCATCGTTTTGGGGAGTAGTGCGGCTTACATGGGGGGTATTGTCGACACCGTCCTCGGCCGGCTGGCCGATGTCTTCTTCGGTTTTCCTTTTATTCTGGGCGCCCTGATCATCCTCACGGTGATCCCGGAACGCAACGTGCTTACCGTCTCGTTGGTCCTCATAATCTTCGGTTGGCCGGTCATGACCCGGCTGATGCGCTCCACTGTCCTCGGAGAGACCAACAAGGACTATGTACTGGCGGCCAGGAGCCTGGGGGCAAGTAACACGCGGATCCTCCGCAAGCACATCCTGCCCAACGCGTTGGCGCCCGTCATCGTTTACGCCACCCTAACCATCGGTGGCGTCATGGTGGCCGAGGCGACGCTGACGTTCCTCGGTGTCGGTCTACAGGCGCCGGCCATCTCCTGGGGCCTGGAACTGGCTTCGGCGCAAACCGAAATCCAGCAGTACCCGCACCTTCTCATATTCCCGGGGTTGTTCCTTAGCCTAACGGTGCTCAGTTTTGTCATCCTGGGCGACTCACTGCGAGACGCGCTCGACCCGAGGTTGCGATGAACGTCGAAGTCGGGCAGGCGGTCGAGGGCGCGCCACCGGACGACGAAAAGGCACCCCTTCTCGACGTAAAGGGCCTTTCGGTCGAGTTCCGGCTCCGGAAGAGAGTGGTCTACGCCGTCAATGGGTTTTCCTGCTCGGTGGGCCCAGGCGAGACGCTGGCCATCCTCGGCGAGTCCGGGTCGGGGAAGAGCGTGACCGCTCACGCCATTATGGGCACGCTCAACACCACGACGGCGAAGGTCACAGGGGGTGAGGTCTGGTTCGAAGGCCGCGACCTGCTGCGCCTGCCGGACCGGGAACGGCGCAGGGTCAGGGGCCCGAAGATCGCCATCATTTTCCAGGACTCACTGTCGGCTCTGAACCCCGTGTTCACGGTGGCCAACCAGATCGGCGAAATGTTCCGTTTTCACGACGGGATGAACAAGCGGGCGGCGGAACGAGCCGCCATCGACCTGATGGCACGCGTCGGCATCCCCGACGCACGAAGACGCGCCCGCGCCTATCCCCACGAGTTCTCGGGCGGCATGCGACAGCGGATCATGATCGCCATGGCCTTGGCCCTCGAGCCGGCACTGCTCATAGCCGACGAACCGACCACCGCCCTCGACGTCACGGTCCAGGCCCAAATAATGGAGCTTTTGAAGGAACTTCAACGAGAGATGGGTATGGGCCTCGTCCTTATCACCCATGACCTCGGCGTCGTTGCCGACATGGCAGACCGGATCGTGGTGATGTACGCCGGAAAGGCCGTGGAGGTGAGCCCTGTCTACGCGCTGTACAGTTCGCCCGCCCATCCCTACACCGCCGGCCTGCTCCAGTCGATCCCTCGTCTGGACGGTGCCGAGGAAGAGCTGCGCCCGATCGGAGGCGCACCGCCGGACATGACCACTCTGCCGGCCGGCTGCCCCTTCGAACCTCGCTGCCGGTGGGCGCAAGACATCTGCAAATCGGAACCGCCGGCTTTGCGCCAAGTGGCCGATGGCCGCCAAAGCGCTTGCCACTTCGCCGAGGCTGTAATCGCGGGTGACGAGCATGGGTGAGACGAGCACGGTTGAGACCGGCGCCATCCTCGAAGCAGCGAACGTTTCGAAGGCGTACCCTATGCGCCAAGGCGTCCTGTTTGGCCGGGGAGCCGCGGCTTTGCAGGCCGTCGATGACGTGAGCTTCAACCTTTCGCAAGGCGAGGCGCTCGGTATCGTGGGCGAGTCCGGCTGCGGCAAGTCCACCCTGGCCCGGGTGTTAATGGGCCTCGAAAAACCGACCGGGGGAGAAGTCCGCTTCCGGGGCCGCAACTTATTCGCTCTCGCCCCCCAAGAACTACGTGAGGTGCGCCGGCACATCCAGATTGTGCTGCAGGACCCGTACACTTCGCTCAACCCGAGGATGACTATCGGCGAAGCGCTCACCGAGCCGTTCGAGATCCATCCCGGACTGTGCCCACGTCAGCAACGACGAGCGAGGGTCCGGGAGTTACTGGAGATGGTCGGTCTGCGGGGGGACTTCGCCCGCCGCTACCCGCACCAGTTCTCAGGGGGCCAGCGCCAGCGGATCGTCGTGGCCAGGGCCCTGGCCGTCCGCCCGGAGATCCTCGTTTGCGACGAACCGGTGTCGTCCCTGGACGTCTCGGCTCAGGCCCAGATCCTCAGCTTGTTACGGTCCCTGCAGCGCGAGCTCAACTTGACGTACGTGTTCATCGCCCACGATTTGTCGGTCGTCCGCTACGTTTCCGACCGGATCGCCGTCATGTACCTCGGGCGCATCGTCGAGCTCGGTGATAAGGCCGACGTCTGCGCCCACCCGAGCCATCCGTATACTCAAGCTTTGTTCTCGGCTGCTCCGGTACCGGACCCAACGCTCCGGGGAACCCGGCGGCGGATCGTGCTGCAAGGCGACGTGCCCAGCCCGATCAACCGTCCTTCGGGCTGCCGTTTCCGGACACGGTGCTGGAAAGCGCAGGACATATGCACGGAGACCGAACCAGCTTTGCATGGCATCCTGAACGGCTCCCTTCGGGCTGCTTGCCATTTCGCCGCTCCCGAACCGCCTCTGAAGGAGCCTTAGCGCGCCTTGCTCGCTCCTCGGAGCAGCTGCTTTTCGACGTCAGCCCAACGGTTTATGGGCCATATCGACATGCCCCCGAAGCGCAACTCGGTCACGGACCCGCCGTCGAGTGTGAAGGTCACCTGCTCTCCGGCCGACCCGAAGCTACTGGTGTCGGTGATCCGCCATCCGTTCGCCGGGCCGGAACCGCCGGCGGTCGGTGTGAGTTCTTCGCAGTTCTTGAATGGCTCCCAGGTGTCCGGAGACGTAACCACCAGGTTCGGTCCAGCCCCGACCAAGTCGCTCACCCGCCAGAGGTTGGCGTACCGTCCTTCTAGCCCGCGCCAGCGGGCGCGGGGCGCGGCTGCGTGGTGCTCGAAGAAGTCGAGCGCCTTGAAGATTCCCCGGGCAATCTCACTCGCGGGGCCGTCGGCGCAATTCGTGAGCACAACCACTACTAGACCGGAAACGGGATCGGCCATCGAGCGAGTGATCTGTCCCGGGAAGCCACCTCCATGGCCGAAGGCTACCCGTCCGTTAGCGAGCCTCTCCAAGTCCAACCCGAGGCCATAGTCCAGGAAAAGCTCAGAACCGGGGTCGTGGACGTGCCAGTGCACCCGTTGCATTTCCCGTTTGGACGCGTCGCTGAGCAACTGCTTCGAACCGACCATATGGGCCGTGAAATAGCGACAGAGATCCTCGGTCGTCGAGTAAAAGCCGGTAGCTGGGGCCATGGCTCGCGTACTCACCACGGGCACTGCCCTCCGTTGGCCGTCGGCGCCCCGGCGAGTATGGCCGGTTACGGCGGGGGCGGGGCCGGGCTCTTCCCATTCCGGGCCGGTCGAGGTCAGGCCGAGCGGGCCGACAATGTACTCTCGTACATAGTCATGGTAGTCGAGCCCGCCGGCCTTTTCGACCACCATGCCGAGCAAGCTGTAGCCAATATTGGAGTACTTGAGGGCAAGATTGGGTTCTGTCACCAGGGGGGCAGCGAGGACTTCGTCGTGCAGTTGACCGGCATCGGGGAAAGGCCGATAGAGCTGCCAGAAATCACAGTCGCGCCCGTCGCGGGTGATGCCCGCGCCGTGGGAAAGAAGTTGGCGTAACGTAATCTCTCTCATGCGACGGTCTCGGTGCTCGTTTAGCCAGGGGAGGAATGCGGCGGCGGGGTCGTCCAGCCGCAACCGTCCGCGTTCGGCGAGTTGCATCAATGCGGTCGCCGTGAACGTCTTCGAATGTGACGCGACCCGGAAGATGTGTGCAGGTGTGAGCGCCACCGGGCCTCTCAGGTCGGCGTGGCCGTAGGCCTCGTTCAGTACCAGCTCTCCTCGACAGGAGATGGCCACCGCGTAGCCGGTGATGTTTGCGTAGGGGTGCCGGTATGAGAGCCATGAGCTCAAGTACTCGACTCCCCGCTCGAGCGAGCGCCGGTTGGGGGCCATCGTGCCTCCTTGTCGTCCCAGGTTTGTACCTAATTCCTAGCTCTTCTCACGGCGTTCAGGCGACTTGCCTTTGCCCGCGCCCGCCTGCGGGACTGTGTCACATCGTCTCCCTGGCTCGCTCGCTAGCTACTGGAATCTCTGAGGCTTTAAGCTCCGGACCGCTAGTCGCCCGGCGGCGTCGCCAGCGGTGGGCCGGTGGGGCGGCACCGTCTGTCGGGTTGCCTGAGGGTCGACGTGGATATTTTGTACCTGCCCGTTCGGTCACGTCCTGAGGCTGGCAGCAGCGCCCCCATTGTGTCGATCTCCGGAAAAAGCCGCCATCTCGAAGGCGTCGGAATCTCGGGCTGGCAGATCGCGATTTAGTGGATTGTCGTCTGCGGTTTGGATTTAATGGACCGGATCATTGATACCGCCGGTTATCCGGTTCCGAGCACCCGCAAGTCGTGCTGTGTTGGTGTGGATGGTCAGGGTGTTGATGGGTCTGTCGTGATGTCGTCACTGTCGCCGACTGCGACCGATGTGGCTTCGGCTTTATTGTGCATTGAGAAGGGACTAGTACAGGCCGACCACGTTGCCGTCGGCGTCGATGTCGATGCGTTCGGCTGCCGGGCTCGACGAGAGCCCGGGCATGGTGCGCATGTCGCCGCTGACCAGATAGATGAAACCGGCACCTACGTTGGCACGCGCCTCGCGGACCGGAAGGCGCCACCCCTTGGGCGCTCCCCTCAACGTGGGGTCCGACGAGATGGAGAGGTGAGTCTTGGCGATGCACACGGGCATGGCTCCGAAACCGGCTGCTTCATAGGTGTCGAGTTGGCGCGACGCCGTCGGTGCGTAGTCGACTCCCTCGGCGCCATAGACCTTCGTGGCGATGGTCTCGATCTTCTCTCGCAAGGGAGCCGAGCTGTCGTAGAGCATCTTGAACCCGGTGGGCTCGGCGGCCGCCTCTACCACCGCCTGCGCCAGCTCAGTGGCACCGGCCCCGCCCTCGACGAAGTGGGTGCACACGGCGGCACGGGCACCGCCCAAGGCGGCGATGCGACGGATGGCCTCGTGCTCGGAGGGGAAGTCCTCCTCGAAGGCGTTGATGGCAACCACCGGAGTCACGCCGTGACCACGCACGATCTCCAGGTGAGCCAGGAGGTTGGCCGCACCGAGCTCAACCTCATCGGGGTTCTCGGCCAGCATCTCAGTGGGAAGGGGCCGACCTGCCGTCACCCGATGCCGGCCCGAGTGCAGCTTGAGCGCTCGTACCGTGGTGACCACCACGGCGGCGTCGGGAGCGAGACCGGACTCCCGGCACTTGATGTTGAAGAAGCGCTCGGCTCCCATGTCAGACCCGAAGCCGGCCTCGGTTATTAGGTACTCACCGCAGTGTATGCCGATCAGGTCGGCCACCACCGACGAGTTGCCGTGGGCAATATTGCCGAATGGGCCGGCGTGCACCAGCACCGGCGTGTTCTCAAGTGTCTGCAGCAGGTTTGGCTTGATGGCCTCCCGCATGATTACGGTCATGGCCCCGGCCGCCTTGAGCGCCCCGGCCGTCACCGGTTTACCGGCGCGGGTGTAGCCGACGACTGTCCGTCCGAAACGAGCCCGCATGTCGTGCAGGGAGCGCGAGAGGGCCAGGATGGCCATGACCTCCGACGCAGCGGTGATGTCAAAACCCGTCTCGCGGGGCACCCCATCCTCCTTGGTACCGAGCCCCGAGACGATGTTGCGCAGGGAGCGATCGTTGACGTCGAGCACCCGCTTCCAGGTGATGGCGTGGGGATTCAGACCGAGCGCGTTGCCGTTGTAGATGTGGTTGTCCACCATCGCGGCCAGCAGGTTGTTGGCGGCCGTGACCGCGTGGAGGTCCCCGGTCAGGTGCAGGTTGAGGACCTCGAACGGGACGACCTGGCTGTACCCGCCGCCGGCCGCTCCCCCTTTGATCCCGAAGGTTGGGCCCATGGAAGCCTGCCGGATGGCGATCGTGGCCCGCTTGCCGATGTGAGCCATGGCCTGACCCAGCCCGACCGTGGTGGTGGTCTTCCCTTCCCCCAATGGCGTCGGGGTCACGGCAGTGACCAAGATGTACTTGGCCCGTGGCCGGGCAGCCAGCGCGTCCATGGCCTCGAGCCTGACCTTGGCCACATGCGGCCCGTAGTGCTCGAGCAACGACTCGGGGATCCCCATCTGTGCGGCGATCTCGGTGATCGGGCGGAGCGCGGCCTGGCGGGCGATCTCGATGGCTGGTGGGAGAGGCATCAGGCAGCATCATGCCAGAGGCTCCTGCGTCAGGACCTCTCCGGACAAGAGGTCCCGGGCGAAGCCCTGTTAGACGTAGGTATGGTCGCGGTGCACCGCGTTCCCCTGAGCATCCGCCCGCGCGACGAGGGCTGACGATGGTTGGAGACACCAACGTCGCTTGGGTTTTGCGGGTTGGCCGTGGCGGCGAGCACCGGATCGACCGTCGCTACCTGGCGCGCCTGCGCACGCAGGTAGATCGTCGTGGATGGCGTTGGAACCGAGGTAGTGCTCGGCGGCGGGTAACCCGACCAGCGACTCGGCCTCGATCTCAGGGGCGACGACGGAGGGGTTCAAGATGCCCGGGACGTAGAACCAAATGTTCTCGAGCCAGATGCGCTGGCGCGTTCGAGTTCACCGGGTCAGACCACTCACACTGAGCGTGCCCGACCATCCCGATCTGGCACGGGTGTGGCACGCGAGGACACCAGCAGAGGCTCGGCACGACAAACTCCCAGGTCAACGCCACGTCGACCAGAGAAGGCACGAACACTGATAATGCTAAAGGCGCTCAGGGTAGCCACTGCTCGGCGGACGGGCCGGGCTATAAAATACTTGCAACCGCCAAGGGTCGTGAGCGAAATCGGGCTGGGAACCGTCGGTTCAAAACTTGCCTCATTCGCTCTGCCGTCGGAAGTCGAGTTCCTGGTTAGTGGCAGCACGACGGGAAAGAGTGATACTCGACGCCTACACGTCCGCTGTCATCGGTCGCCGGCCCTGACGCGGCTCAGGCGAGCGCCTGCTCGACGCGCGCGCCCGTGGCCAGTAGCAGGGCTTCGCCCCCAGCAGGCGCGACGAGCTGCAGCCCCGCCGGCAGGGGCCCGGACGTGGGCACTGGCAGGCACAGCGCCGGCAACCCGGCGAGGTTGAGCGGGCTCGTCAGTTCGGTGTATGTGACCCGAGCGGCTCCCTCGAGCGGGGGCGCGAAGAACTTCACGGAGGGCAGGGCGAGCAGCTGGAAGCGGGCGAGGAGCGCGCCGAGTTGGTCCTGGAAGTTCGACTGGGACCGCCGCGCCGCCTCGGCCTGCTCTTGGGTAATGGCTGCCGCGCTCTCGAGGCGCTCGGTGACGAAGTGACCGAGCTTGGCCTTCAGCGCCGGGTCGTCAGTGAGCCTACGGTTGGAACGGGCACCCTCGAAGTTGATGATCGCCAGCGCGGCAGCGTAGGCGTCCAGCCAGCCCGGCAGTTCGCACTCGCTGACCTCGAGCTCGGCCAGCGCTAGCGCCGAATCGACGGCGGCGTCGATGAGCGGGTCGACGTCGACGCCCGGTAGCCGTAGGCGAGCCACGCTGCCAGCAGCGGGGACGTCGACGACGAACCCCGGCTCGAGCAGCTCCATCCCGAGTACCAGACCGGCGACGTCGCGGGCCATCGGGCCCACCGTGTCGAGGCTGGGCGCCAGAGGCCAGACCCCGCCGAGGGGGACGCGCCCGAAAGTCGTCTTCAAGCCGGCCGTCCCGCAGAAGGCCGAGGGGATGCGGATGGAGCCCCCCGTGTCGGACCCGTAGGCGACGTCGGCCTCGTGCGTCGCCACGGCGACCGCCGACCCGCTCGAGGAGCCGCCCGGGACGGCGTTGCGGTCGAGGGGGTTGACGGGAGTACCGAAGTGCTCGTTGAGGCCCGAGGCACCGAAGGCGAGCTCGAAGAGGTTCGTCTTGCCAATAAGTCGGGCCCGGTGGGAACGGGCGCCCCGCATGCAATCGGCATCCACTTCGGCGGGAGCAGCGCCGTCGGCCACAGCCCGGCTCCCGGCCGTCGTCGGCACACCGGCAACGTCGATAATGTCCTTCACCGCCAGCACGGTCCCGTCGTCAGGCCCGGGTTCGAGCCGCGTGATGAACGTAGTTATCGGCACAACCTACCGCTCCAGGACGCGATCTACAGAGGGTTGCTAAGGCACCAGCGACGCTATCTCCATGCGCTATCCGCCATGCGGGGGTGGCGCCTCGGAGTTACCACGGGGCAGAGTGCCTGAAACCCTGGCATTTGAACATGTGAAAACCGGTTGATGGTCCGGCGCGAACGCCGTGGTCCCTGACGGACGGAGCAGCGCGCGTTCGCGTTTCCGTGGAGGCTCCTGCATCACCCACCGCAAGCTCGGCTCTTTCCTCCACGGGCGCGGCAATACTCTCGGTGCTTGCCAAAGCTTTTTCTGCGGTTGTAACGGCTACCCGGGTGCGAGACGACGTGGTGGTGGCCGACAGCACCAGCATCGTGGTCGTCGCCGCGATGATCATCATGCTCGCCGCCTCGGGGGCGTAGTGGCCATTGGCCGTGGTCAACCGCACTTTTACGTGATGTCCACACAGCGTTATGAGCACGGTGAGCCCATATTGCGCGACCTCAACTAGTTGAAGGGTGATTCTCCTACTACAAGCGGACGGCTGATCTCAGGAGCAAGTTCGATGATCGTCTCGTCGTCGGTCACGAAGGGAAGGTTCCGCTCCTCGGCCAGCGCTACATAAGCGGCGTCATACGCCGTCAGCCCGCGGGCGACCCACGAGGCCACCAATTGCAACTCCGGCTCGATGACCTCGAACGAAAGATCTCCGAGAGCTTCGGCCAGCTCGAGGAGGGCTTCGTCGGTCCATCTCCATCTCCGGCCCGCGACGTTCAGGAGCTCAAGGAACAGGAGGGCCGGCACGACCACCGAGAGACGACCGGCTTCGTAGTCGTTACGGAGCTTGCGAGCCTCGGATGACCCCCGCTGTTCGGCCGTGAACCACTTGAGCACCACTGAAGCATCAAGGACAGCTTCGCTCAACGAGCATCTCGGTCGGCTCGCACTGCCACCGTTGCATCCTCGCCAGAAGGCTGGGCGTCGAACAGTTTTTGAAGCCGAGCGACTGCGCGTCGGGCCTGTCGGCCGGCTCCGGGCCCGCGGTCCTCACCCAGGTCGCGCGCAGCCAAGCGAGCCAGGTAGGCACTCCGGCTCAGCCCAGCTGACTTTGCGGCACGGTCGATCCTGGCTAGCAGCTTGTCGTCGACGGAGACGAGGATCTTGCTCATAAACAGAGAGTATATCCGGATATCCAGAAGCAGCCGTCAAGGGCCGTAAAGGACCCGCCGATGCCGCGGCGCAAGATTCATTGCTGGACCAGGATGTCCCGCTTCGGCCGGCGTCACCTCCACGGAGCTGGATGCGGCACTCCGTCTCGAGCGTCCGGAGCGGCCGGTCACAACCGCCGCCTACGGTCGCTCCGTGAGAAAGGACCCCGAGACGACGACCGGCCTGGCTGGGTTGTCCCGAGCACCGTATATCGAGCCAGCTGTCGCGGACCCCCGTCGATCACGTGCACGGACTGGTCCCGTGGAGTCGCCGTCCCCGCCCGGCCCGGTACGACGGCCGTGCCCAAAGCGTGCCCAAACGAAGTGGCACGACCCGTCTTGTCAAGTCCCGTCTTTTGATGGGTCGTCGTGGCATGAACGGGCAGGTAAGAAGGCATACCAATCGCCTGACCAGCCCTTTGGCCTGCACCGATATTGCTCAGGTTGGTGGTTCGATTCCCTAGCCCCACCAGTTACATGGACAGCCTTTTTGTACCTCTACCAGCGGTCTTGGTCGAGGGTGTCCCGTAGGCCGTCTCCGGTGTTGGGACGGGCGCTCGGGGGTTCGTTGCCGCCAGCGGGGGGTAGGCATGCTTGGAGGAAACTCAAGGAGAAGCACAGATGCCACTCGTGACGAAAGCACGGGCCGTGCTGGGCGCGGTCGCCTTGATGGGGGTCCTAGCAGGTACCGGGATCGCAGCGGGCCCAGCCAATGCTGCGAACTGGAACATTCCAAGCAACATCCACTATCCCTTCTTCCCCGAGTGCACCACACATATGAACGCCTATGAGGCCGGCTACGGGACCCAGACCTGCAAGGGCGAGTACACAGTCAATAAAGGCAACTACATGTTCACCCAGGACAACACGGGCGTGTGCCCGGCGCGGGGCAAGGTGCAGCGCATCACGCTGGATTATGTGCTCAACCCGGCGTCGGGAGGTGTAACAACCACCAGGGTGCTAGCTGGCTTCAGTATGCACTGGTAGGAGTGACGGCGCGTTCCAACTGGGGCCAGAGCTCTCACTGCGTCGCTGTAGACCACCGGGTTCAGCCACGAGAAGCCTGTCAGTTGTAGAAAGCTTATTTAGCCGGGCGTTACTGGAGTTCTGCCCTCCCGATAATCGTTCGGTAGGCCAAGTGTCTCCGACTCTTGGGCCTCATCGCCGCGCCGGCTTACAAGCACCTCCCACGTGGCCGGGAGTCATCCTGGACCGTGCAGCCACGCTCGCACGCTATCGGCGTCGGCGTCCAGGAAGGGTGGAGGGAGCAAGTAACGAACTGCCGCCCCCGACATCCGGATCGGGTTGCGAATAGTGGGCACAGCGTCGTCGCCTGTACCAGCAAGTACGACCGGCTCGAGACCCAATTTCTCGTACTCGCTCACGAGCCGGTTCCCCGCACCCGCGCCGGTGGCGGCAACCAGATAGACCACTATCTGGTGACCGCCGCCGCGCCCGCTTGCCACTCGGCCCTGTTCGATCCGGGCACAGGCGCGGCACGCCATCGGTCTGGTGCCGGCGCTAAGGACCGTCCCATCTGCAAGTTCTCCGGACAAGCGCAATGAGAGTGGCCCGCTGGCCCCAGCTAGAAGTTCGGGCGGCGCGGCGATGAGACGCGAATGCGACCCTCGGGCCGATGACCTGGCTCACGCCTCCTGACAAAGGTCCGGCTTCGACGCTGAGGGCGGCTGGAGTTGCTTAAGCATTCCTGTCTTCAACTCTCAGATAGAGAGCAACTTGTGAGTTAGCCGCCGTTCGCTGTACCGGAACATAGTGAGGAACAATATCGCGGCCGATGTGGCAAATCCCCAGACTGAGGAGGCCACGATCGGCCAGGCGTGCAGAATGATCCCGTACCCGGACCAGGCCGCAGATGCAACTGCGCTCAGCATCCAGGTTAGTCTGGACACGCCCCCCAGCTGGCGCGTCTGGATAGTTGTTGACAGTTGCGGGACACGCATGGATGCCGCGAAGAAAAATGCGAGCCACCCGATGCCGGGCGCCGCGAAGTAACGGAATAGAAAAAGTGCGGCGACGATCGCCAACAGCACTGTTCCAACCGTATAAGCGAGCCCTGTCCTATCCGTCCTGACCAGCATGCCCAAAAGCAGCAAGGTACCTACCATTGAAATCGCATTTCCGGGTACCTGAAAATACAGCGGACGAATGGCACCGTAGGCGCACCAACACCCGAAACAGCACAGACTAAGGCTCCACGTTAAGCGGTTGACGCCAAGACTGGAACGTCGCCGTACCACTCGGACTACCTGCGGCGTGCTGATCGAAGCGCTAGCAAGCATCCCGGCCCACGCGAACAGGGCGACAACGGCACCGGTCATCTTGGCTCCCGGTGACCTGATGATGGGCACGGTAGCTCCCCTCGGTGGTGCCCGAGGCAGAAACAATTTATGACGCCGGAAGGCTCGGTTTCGATGGACCGATCGCTGAGAGGGTACGTATGGGTACTGAGCCGTGCCGCGCTGTCGACAGTCTCTCCAGGCCGGAAGCAAGAACGGACGCCGTGCTGGCCGGTCCAAGCGGCAAAAATGGAACGCGCTCGGGGGTAACGGTAGAGGTCGCCAGCTCGGATAGATCAAACATTACTCGATTGCCTTGGTGGTCGCACTCCGCGTAGTCGCTGGCAGCCTCCTCAGGATCATCGCATGCGCACTCAGCTGGTGCCTTTGTCCGGACGCCAAGCAACTACCTGCAATTCGCTTTCGACCTCGGCGGGGGCGGTTCAGATCACTACTCCGCTGGAGGCGGGCGGGGTAAATGGAGAGACAAAAATAGAACGAGGGCCTGATGAACCGGTTATTCGTCCCGCGTGGCGCCTCCATGAGGAAAAACTGCGATTGACCTCACACTCTTTGCAAGCCGAAGACTTGAACTAAAATACTTCTCGCTATCGAGGAGGTACCCTTGCTGCTCGCACTTGACCCCTATATGCTGCGCCGAGTTCCTTTACCCGATCTCCCGGCGCTCGTGGCCGACCTTGGCTACGGTTACATCGAGCTGTCGCCACGAGAGGACTTCATCCCCTTCTTCACTCACCCCCGAGCGGACCAGGGGACCGTCTTGGAGTTCAAGGCGGCCCTTCGCGCCGCCGACGTCAAGTTGGCTTCGATGCTCCCTTTGTTCCGCTGGTCGGGGCCCGACGAAGAGGAGCGTCAGGCCGCCGTGCGGTATTGGAAACGGGCGATTGAGATCGCCGTCGAACTCGGCTGCTCCGTTATGAACTCAGAGTTCAACGGTCGGCCTGAGGCACCAAGCAGGAGTGAGGCTCAGTTTTGGCGGTCGATGCAAGAGCTGCTGCCCATTTTTGAGCGAGAAGGCATTCAACTTCGGCTCGAACCACACCCTGACGATTTTATCGAGGGAGGGTTGGCCGCCATCGACCTTATACGTGGGATCAACTCTCCGAATGTATCCTACCTTCACTGTGCCCCGCACACGTTCCATATGGGCGACAACATGACCAAAATCATGGAGTATGCGGGACCGTTGTTGACGCACGTACATGTTGCGGATTCATTCGACCATCGAGCGTCATCAGGGAACCGCTATATTATTAACCCACCTGGTTCGCTGGCTCGGATCCACCAGCACCTGGACATTGGTCAGGGAGAGGTTGACTGGGACGAGTTTTTTGCCTGCCTTCGCCGGCTCCGATTTGACGGTGTGATGACCGTGTGCGTCCTAGCTTGGGAGGAGCGGGCATCAGAGTCAAGTGTCTTTATGCGCGAAGAGGTTAACCGGCGCCTTCAGGCTGGGTCCTGACATACGACCGCTGGCGTTGGACAAGGAGCTTGCAATGGCTCTGTCGGCCACTAGGACGCTATCTTTAGCGAAAGCCGAGTTCGACCAACTCGCCCACCATGGACTGGATCCTCGGTGAGCCCGAGTGCAAAAACTGGTCGGTGTAGATCCGGTCCCTTTTTGTGTAGCCCATTTCATGTTGGTTTTTGATGTTGCTCTGGTAGGTCCTGCGCAGGTTATCGTAATCGGCCTCGCCCTCCGGCTTGGCCCCGAAATTGAGTGTGAACATGCGACGACCGGTCCTGCCCCCGTAAGCAGAATGGAAGACACGTTGGTTGAAGAAGACCACGTCGCCTGGGACCGATTCGAGCGGAAAGTACGGTATCTCGCAACCGGCGACTCCGTATGGCGACTCGCCCGTCTCGTCGACGGGCCAAAGCTCCCGGAGGCGGTCGCCCATCCCTGGGAGGTGGGAGCCCGGGATAACCCGCAGGCACCCCGTCTTCGCTCCCACGGGGTCAAGGTACATAGCTACTTTCACCCGGCGGTATGCAGCCGAGTTGTCAGGGTGCCAGCGGGTGTCGCCAACGTACAGGTTGCCGTCTGATCCAATCCACACGAACCCGGGCCCGAGCAACTGTTCGACGCTCGTATAGATCCGGTCGTCCTCCAGTAGCTTCTGCAACTCCGGCCGCAACTCGAGGAACCCGTGGACTCCCTGACGTTTGTCTCCGGCGAACTCCTGGCCCTGCCGGTCTTCGGCCAGTACTTCTTCGAAGCGCGCGGTGATGTCGGCGATTTGATCCGGCGAGAAAGCCTGTCGCCATACTATGAACCCAAAGGTATCAAAGTGGTTCAGCTGCTCCGGTGTCAACATCTTTTGTTCCTCCAGGTGAATGCAGTTCGGAGACAAGGCACTCTCAGCCCGGTCGCAATATCATGCAGCCCGGCAAACGCTCAACGAAAGCCAAGCTTAACAAGCTCACCCACCATGCTCTGGATCCTCGGCGAATCACTGTTCAGGAACTCATCGGTGTAAATGCGATCTTTTTTGGTATAGCCCATATCATTTATTGATTTGATGTTGGATTGGTAGGTCCGCCGGAGGTTGTCGTAGTCGGCCTCGCCCGCCGGCTTGGCCCCGAAGTTCAGGGTGAACATCCGACGACCTGTTTTGCCTCCGTACGAGGAGTGGAAGAGGCCCTGATTGAAGAGGACAACATCTCCGGGACGAGATTCGAGAGGGAAGTATGGGATCTGTGACCCTTTGATCCCGTATGGCGATTCTTCCGGATCCTCCATTGGCCAGCGCTCCTTCAGACGTGACGCCAGCTCGGGCAAGTGGGACCCTGGTATGACGCGCAAGCACCCTGAATCCCTGTCCACTGGATCTAAATAGAAGGCGACCTTCATACGGCGGTACGGCTCCCTGTTGTCAGGGTGCCAGCGGGTGTCGCCAACGTACAGGTTGCCGTCTGATCCGATCCACACGAACTCGGCCCGAGCAACTGTTCGACGCTCGTATAGATACGGTCGTCCTCTACGAGCTCGCTCAACCCCTTCCGTTGCTCAAGGAAGCCCAAGACCCCTTGGCGCTTGTCACCGGCGAAACCGTTGCCGTGCCGATCCTCGGCCAGTACATCATCAAATTGCTGAGAGATCGACGCGATCTCGTCGGGCGAAAAAGCCTCCCGCCAAACAATAAAACCGAAGGTTTCGAAATGGTTTACTTGCTGTTGCGTCAACATCGCTAATGGCTCCCAAAAGGTCGAGGGCGTACTAGAAGGGCATACTGATGAGTTGTTCCACGTCGAGTTCTCCAGGGACCTACAGCCGACGCCGCCAATGCGGAGTCCCCGGCAGCGAAGAGAGATCGGTTATAAAATCGTCAAGCCCACTTACCTCCTTATAGGCTGAAGCTCGGCGAGCTTCCCCGTACGGTCCATCGGACCGGCTTTCGTAGGGGCCCATGTCCATACCTGGGTACCGTCTACCGACCGCGGCAACGGTGCGGCTATTCCAGTACGGATGTCCCACCGGTGGGAACCCGACCAGGTCGCGTTCGTGGGGCGTAGCCCGCTCGATGAACCGGTTCATCTCCGGTCGACCGCCACAGTTCTGGAAAGTCTCTTGCCCGCAACTCACCGTATCTGACCGCTTGAAGCCGATGTTCTGCGCGAAGCGCGCTCCTTCCGCCGCCGTAATACGGGAACCCCGGTGGAACGTGCTCATCGAGTACACAAGGACGTGCCCGGCAGGGACGACTACGGGAATCTCGTGCTCGTACAATTCGGGGAACTCTCGGCGGCTGCGATGGCGGGGCACTAGTGGGTCATCCCGGGTCCACTCCTGAGGCACAACATATGTAGGGCCCAGGTCGACCGTGACATTCGTGTAATACAGAAGGGCGGGTACGTGGAAGGCCTCGTCATCAGGGTTCGGGACGACAAGCATGTTATTGCCGTAGTCGAGGTGCAAGTCCTGGTCGAAGTCCCGAGTACCGGCGTACTTACCTCCGACCTGACCGTGACTGAGGAGGATCTTGTCCGTCCGTAGGACCCGCTCGGCGAAGCTGACGAGGTCAGGGTGGACCGTGCTCCTGTTGAGGGCGTCGCCGACGAAGGGGAAGTCGACTCTTACCCCATTCTCGACTGCGTCCTGGTCACGACGGGGATGGCGCGAATAATCCTCCCACGAAGGCATGTACTCGAAGATGTTCTCGAGAGCCGCCGCCAATTGAGCGTCGTCGAGGAGCCTGACGACGACATAGCCGTGCTCGAGCCAGTGCTTGTAGTCGTCGTCGGTGAACGCGCTCATTTGGCCGGTCCTCCCGGGAGACCGTTTGGGGTGGGCCTCATTCCCCGAAGTCCCGGTGCGGAGCGCAACACACGAAGGAGGTGGTAGCGGAAAGCTCGGCCACGCCGAAGATCCCCTGTGCCCGCGTCTTTCGCCCGTCGCAAACACAACGCGCACCATCGGCCGGTGCTGCCGAGCTGAGCAGAGCCCTCGCAATGTGAACGGCGCTGGCGATGTAGCAGTAGGATAGTCTCCAGCGATGGAAACTGTCAAAGAGTTCTCGTGACGTAGGGACATGTCGGCCGCGTAGGCATGGTCGGCGGTAGGGGTGTATACAGAAATAAGCAGGTCAGAGCATAAGAATAAGGTGGGGCCGGGCGTCACCGCTTGCGTCCGTGAGGCGGGTGGGGCGCAGTTCGTGCCGTAGCTAGGCGGCTGACGCAGGCTCTGTATTACCGTGCCTTATTGGTTATCCTATAGGTTAGGGGAGGGGGCGAGCTTTGAGGTGTTGATGCGGACAAACGGACTTCGTACCGACGAGCCCGGCCGTATGTCGAGCTTTTGCGCTTCCGGTTCGTTGAGTGTGGAGGCGGCCCGCCCGTACCGGCCCCACACTGCCGCGATTGTGACGGGGGAGGGGTGCAGACGTGCCGTTGGAGGAGCCACGAGAGATGGGAATGCGGGGCTCGAGAGGCGGGGCTGTCGTGAGTAGTCAACAGCTGGGAGAGCTGGCGTCCTGTCAGCGTGAGCTCGATGAGCGTGGGTACACGATCGTGGCCGGGTTGTTGCCTCGTACGGAGGCCGAGGGAGCTGCCGAGAAGCTACTGGGTGTTTCGGTGAAGCCCGGGCCTGGCGGGGACAGCTCGATGTTCGCCAACCTGGCCCCAGCTGACTGGCCCAGCTTCCAGAGGATGGCCACCCACCCGGTCTCTCTCGAGATGGCAGGGTTCGCACTCGGGCCCGGCTTCAAGATGATCGGAGACATCGGGCGTTTGTGGGCGAAGCCGGGTGACAACGGACAGCAGTTCCACGCCGACCTCCCAGTCTCGGGTTGGTGGGCGGAGACATGGCGGCGCTTCCCGGTTGACATGCCCTGCCTGCAGACGATCTGGGCGCTCACTGACTTCACGGCCGACAATGGGGCGACAAACGTTGTGCCCTATACGCACAAGACTGGTCGCCCGCCTCGCGCAGATGGCGAGTACCAGCCCTACGCCCAGGCGCTTGAGATGGCCGCTGGTTCGGTCGCCTTCCTCGACTGTGCGCTCTGGCATCGTCGCGGCGCGAACATTACGGGCCAAGACCGCGTGGGGCTCTCGATCCCATACGCCGCCCAGTGGCTTGATCCTGTCACCACTTGGCACAACCCGATGCCTCGCCGAGTTTGGGAACAGATGCCGGAAGACATAAGAATGCTGAACCCGCACACTGCGGACCGGTGAGGTCCATCGGGTAGGGCGATCACTAAAATCTGACGCCGTCGGAGACCAAGAGGACACCCTTGACACGCGGACTGCCTATTGGTTATCCTACCTCCGAGGGGAGGTCAGGCAGCTGTGAGAGGAACCGAGGGGAAAGAAGCCTCAGCTGCCGTGGCCAGTGTCGGGGGGTGGAGGCTGGCGCCTCTGACGGGGCGGGGAGTACGAGGGGTTGGCGTGTCGGCGTGTGCCCGTGGCCGTCACTTGTCGGAAGTAGCGGCGGCTCCAACAAGTTGGGTGAAGTGGGCGCCGAGATCGAGCTGAAGCCCTGCATGCTGCAGGCCCGGTTATGCTGACCCCCGAGCAGGAAGCCCACTTCAGACTGTTCGGGTTCCTGGTGGTGCGGGGGGCGTTCCGTCCGGCGGAGATGACCAGGATAAGCCAAGACTTTGATGAGGTACTGTCGGAGGGCCGACAGGGGCTACCATTTGCCGGAAAAGAACGCCAGATCGTCATGGGGTTCATCGAGAAGAGACCGAGCCTGACTGCGATCGTCGAGGACGACCGGGTCTACGAAGCAGTACAGCAACTCTTATCTGGCGCACCTGTCTGGATCGGTTCGGATGGCAATCTGTACGTCGCAGACACGTTCTGGCACCCGGATGCTCGCGCCTATCAGCCGTTAGGTATCAAAGTCGCGTTCTACCTCGACCCGGTCGGGAAAAAGAGCGGCTGCCTGAGGGTGATCCCGGGATCTCATATGGCCGTCTTTAGTGTTCCCCTAGAGTCCGCGCCGCTCAGGGGCCCGGAGGGGGGGCGCACCTTGGGGCTGAGGCCGAGCGACGTGCCTGCCTACGCTTTGGATAGCCAACCGGGAGACGTGGTGTTCTTCGACCATCGCACTTGGCACGCCTCATTCGGCGGTCGGACCGGGCGTCGCATGTTCACAATGAACTTCGCGGCCCCTATAACCACGGACCAGCAGCGGGACCGGCTGGTCGAGTTGCACCGTTTCAATAGCCTGACCTCACCGACTGGCGAGGTCTATTCCGACGCTTTTCTCAGTAGCGACAGCCCGCGAATACAGGCGATGACCTCAGACCTCCATGAACTTGGGCTCAGATGATCAACCACAAAAGTCCGGGCCGAATGCGGTCTCGCTCTCCACCGCCAGAAGAGCGAGATCTTCGTTGACGTGTCCAGTGGGCACTGATATCATTCACGAGTCGTGGACCAGGACCCCAAGCCGGGGTGCTCCCATGAAGGACCGCGTGAGGGTTTGACTTTGTTGACGGGCTTGACTGTGTCTTCCCGACAGGAATGTTATGTCCTCGCTTCTACGTAGCGGGCCGCACCCATCGAATTCGCGCAACCCGACACACAAGCGGGCGTTCCTGACTGCGCACTACGAGGACTTCCAAAATAGGTGGTCAATAGTGGCACTCAGGTTGACGACTCAAGCTGGGAAGGGTTGCGTGCCGCTTACCGACATATCGATATGCGTCACGCCGCAGTGGGACCGGGCTCACCCCGACAGAACGGTCTCCGTGAGTTGTGTTACAACTTGGAGTGTGACCTGAGTCATCAACTGTTGAAACCAAAAGGAGGGAACCCAATGTCAATACTGGATGGGCCGATATCGCGCCGCCAGATGCTTCGGGCCAGCGCTGCTGTCCCGGCCGCCATGCTGCTGGCCAAGGCGGCGTCCGCAGGTGCGGTCGAACGGATCGGGAGTACATCACGGAGGATTAATGCCGCCGCGACCACAATGACGATGAGCGACTGGTGGGGTAGCCAGTTCGGTCACTACTTCCCGCAGATGCAGAAACTCACTGGTGTAAGCGTTGACCAGCAGCTGTACCCTTACTCGACCACCAAGCTGTTTACGCAGGTGAACGCGGGTTCGGCCGCGGACATATTCTTGGTGGACTCACACTGGAACGGCACTCTTTTGCCCGAGGCTAACAAGGTCCTCGTGCCGTTCGATGCGGCTCTAAAGTCGGCCAAGGTCGACATGTCCAAATGGAACATTTCACCCAAAATTGACAACGGCTTCGGTGGTCAGACCTGGGGCCTGGACCTGTTCGTGACCCAGGACGTGATCGGGTACGTGAACACTGAGATGGCCGAAAAGGACGGGCTGCTCAAGGACCTGCCTCTGTGGGGGACCAAGATATTCGACACCTGGAAGTGGCCTCAATTTGTCGACTGGCTGAAAGCCGGCACCAAGATCACGAGCAGCGGGAAGGTCGAGCAATACGGCTACAGCGCTTCGGCGAGCTATCTGTTCCAACCCATCCTCGCCAGCATGGGTGGGGCCTTGATGAACAACCAATATACCTACGACGAGACAAAATCGCTGTTCGACAGTCCCGAGGTGATCGAGACTGTCCAGATCATCGCCAACCTTTACACCAAGGACAAGGTAGCGGCGCCTCTCGGCGTCGAGACGGCGCTCGGTGGAGCGAACGCGAGTGGTTCGTCGTTCTTGGCCAAGAAGGCTCTCGCCACCCAGGGCTGGTCGACGCCTTCGGTATACCCCGTACAAACGAACTTCCCCATGTCGTACATACACCTTCCATACATCGATAATAAGGTGCATGCGGTCGGGTCGAACTCGCTCTGCGTCAACAAGATGTTCAGCGACCCACAGACTGCCCTCGACTGGATCATCACATTCACCACAAACACCGCCGTGCGGAAGAACTTCATCGTCTGGAGTTCTGTGCCGGCCTACGACCCGCTTCCTATTGTGAACACGACTCACGGCGACCCGAAGACGATCGCGCTGATCAACCTGTCCCGCATCAAGGGGCAGTCGCCCCTGCCCGCCGATACGGCAGCGATCAACCGTTGGCCCTACTGGCTCGGGCGCTATGCGCCGGTCAACTTCCAAAATGCCATGATGTCAGTGCCGCAGGAAGTGATCCTTGGTAAGGCCACGGCCAAGCAGGCGTGCCAGGCCGCGGCGCAACAGCTCAACGCGGCGATCAAACAAGGACGTCAGGCCGCCGGCAAGTGACGCTCCCCTAGTCGGTTGTCATCGCAGTGTGGCCCCGCCCGCAGACCCCCGTCGCAGGTGTACTCGCGGACGGGGCCGACCCGGTTGGTGACAATTCGTCTCGTAAATACCAAACAAGCTGACGGGATGGTGTTTTAACCTGTGGGGGGTCTGCACGAGACGTGGTGATGTGGAAGGGGAGACCATCGTGAGGGGAGCCAAGCCGTTCGGCAGAGGAAGTTGGCGGCGTCTGGAGGCGCGAAGATGGCAATAGGGGTTCAATCTTTGCGGAAGAGGACGTTGACGGGTGAGGCCGCGGTCAAGGTGGCTCCACGGGCACGGTGGACACGCCTTCGGCGTCGGGAGGCCCTCGTTGCTTATCTCTGCCTCGCCCCCTGGCTGATTGGTCTCCTCGGCTTCACGTTGTACCCGTTACTGTCATCCCTCTACTACTCCTTCACTAACTATGTGATCCTCAGTGGGCCGCACTGGGCGGGCCTCGCCAACTACCGGTACATGTTCCATGATCCTCTCTTTTGGACGTCCCTCAAGGTCACGTTCGCGTTTGTGCTTTTGGCGGTTCCGGGTGGCATGGTCATTGGGTACTGCTGCGCCTTATTGCTCAATCAGAAGGTACGATTTCTGCGCGTATGGCGCACTCTCTATTTCCTGCCCTCATTAGTGCCGGCGATAGCAGGAGCCTTCCTCTGGTCATGGATGTTCAACAGCCAGTACGGCGTGGTAAACGGGTTCTTGTCCTGGTTTGGAATCCAGGGTCCCTCGTGGTACGGCTCGACGGAGTGGGTCATCCCGGCGTTCGTGATAATGACATTGTGGTCAGCTGGGGCTGGGATGATCCTTTACCTGGCCGCCCTCCAGCAGGTGCCCCAGCCACTATACGAGGCCGCTTCGATCGACGGAGCGAATGCGTTGTACAAATTTGTGCATATTACGCTGCCGATGACATCCCCAGTCATCCTGTTCACGTTTATAACAGGTCTGATCGCATCGTTCCAGATCTTCACTGCCGGTCTCGTCATCACCAACGGCGGACCTGCTAACGCCTCGTTGTTCTATATCCTCTACTTATATGACATTGGCTGGCAAAACTTCCAAATAGGTTACGCGGCGGCGCTGGCCTGGGTACTCGTAATAATCCTCTCCGTGCTCACACTGCTCACCTTCCTCATCGCCCGACGCTGGGTGTTCTACAATTACACGAACCGGTGACTCTTGTGCGCGCGAACGTGATGCTTGCAGGGGGCTGATGTGGCGACTACCGTTGTCTTAGGGCAGGGCGAAGGCGCTCCGGCCGCGAGGCCAGCCGATGAGTTGTCCTTGCAGCGGCATACTCGGCGGATGCGGGTCCTCCGAAGGATCTCGATTTACGGGCTCGTCCTCTGCGGGGTCTTCCTGTTCGCCTTCCCGTTGTACTGGATGCTTATCACGTCCCTCGCGCCCGAGAAGGACGTCTTCGCGTTCCCCCCGAAGCTCATACCCTCTACCTTCGTCTGGCAAAACTACACAAAATCCCTATCGACATTCCCTTTCGTGCGTGGCCTAACCAACACATTGATTATCGGCTTAGGCGTCGAGGTCGGCCAGTTGATAAGCGTCCCGATCGCGGGGTACGCCTTCGCACGATTGCGGTTCCCCGGCCGGAAGGTGCTCTTCGGCGTTTTGCTCGGGACGCTGATGCTCCCGTATTACGTCACCATTATCCCTCAGTACCTTATTTTCAGGCATTTGGGGTGGCTGAATACCTATTACCCGCTCATCGTCCCATCGTTCTTCGGCTTCGGTGCCGCCTTCTTTATATTCATGTTCCGTCAATTTTTCCTGAGCATCCCAAAGGACTACGACGACGCGGCAATGATCGACGGTTGCGGCCGGCTCGGGGTCTTTTGGCACATCATTGTGCCTCAGGCCCGCCCGGCTCTCGCGGTTATGGCTATTTTTACGTTCATCAGCTCTTGGAATGACTACTTCGGCCCACTGATTTACCTGACTGACCCCAACAAGTTCACCTTGGCTTTGGATTTCTACTCGTGGCAGCAGGCGCAAAACCCGTTACCGCCTCAGCCGTACAATCACGTGATGGCCATGGCTACACTGATCACTATGGTCCCGCTGACAATCTTTTTCTTCACTCAGCGCTACTTCATGCGCGGCCTTGTCGTCACCGGCATCCAGGGCTGATCCGAGCGCCTCGTCGGGTGGAGAAATCGCGGCTGGACCGGTTCGTGTGTGCTGTCCGATGCGGCGGACGAGGTGGCTAGCAACCGGCATGGTCTGGGGACGAGACGAGCGGTGGTTGTCACCGGTTGCGGACAAGGCATCGGGCTATCCATTTTCGAACGCTTCGTCGAGGACGGGTATGCCGTGGTCGGTCTTGAGATCGACGAGGGGCTCGCGGACGCCTTGGGTCAGCGGTTTGGGCGGCCGCACCAGGTCATAGTTGGTGACGTTGCCGATGGCGACGCTCTCGAGCGAACAGTCGCAGCAGCAGCCAAGACGGAAGGCGGCCTCTGCGGCTGGGTCAACAGTGCGGGCATTACCAGGGCAACCAACTTGCACGAGTTCGACCGCGACACTGTCGAGCGCGTGTTCCAGGTCAACTTGTTCGGTTGCTACTGGGGCAGCGCCCAAGCCGTGCAACAGTTCGTCCGTCAGCGCAGCGGCGGCTGTATCGTGAACATTTCTTCCGTTCACGCTCGTGCTGCATATGTCAATCACTCTGCCTACGGTGTCACCAAGGCCGGGATCGAGGCTCTGACACGCTACATCGCGGTCGAGTACGCGCGTTTCAACATTCGTGCGAATGCCGTCGCTCCGGCTGGCGTCCGGACGCCGGCCAATTTAGTCGGCCGGACCGCGGAGAGCCTGGAGGAGATGGGGAATGCCCACCCAATGGGCAGGATAGGGGAGCCTGAGGAGATAGCTGGGGTTGTGGCATTTCTCTTTTCCGAGGATGCCGCGTTTATTACAGGCCAGACTATTGTGGTCGATGGCGGGTTGACGGCTCGATGCTGGACGTTCGATCCGGACCCGAGCTTGACAGCGCTCTATGGGTTCGCGGCACCGCCCGCCGGCGGACGCTAACGGCCGTCCACTATTGCCTCTCCAGTTCGCATATCGCGTAGTGAGGGCGCAGCGGAAGGACCTGTTGAAGTTTGACACTCGTCGCTGGTGTTGGTTATCCTAAATCCGGTGCCAGGTGATAATTTGCAGGTCGCTGTCGACTCTACGCGGCTGGGTATACTAATGTGACCGGGGACATCTACCTGGGCAGCGCACCGGACTCCTGGGGCGTGTGGTTCCCGGACGATCCCCGCCAAACTCCGTGGGAACGCTTCCTTGATGAGTTATCTAATGCAGGCTATGACTGGCTGGAGCTCGGCCCTTACGGGTATCTGCCAACGGACCCGAGCAGGCTCAGGGAGGAGATCGGACGGCGTGGCCTCAAACTCTCAGGAGGCACGGTAGGGGGCGCGCTTCATCGTAATGAGGCCTGGGACGCAGACGTGGCGGCGGCCCGCCGTGTGGCAGCGCTTGTCCAGGCCATGGGCGCCCGTTATGTCATTTACCTCCCGGAGGGTTACCGGGACCAGCAGGGAAAATTGTTGCAAGCGCCCGCGCTCGAAGGTGATGACTGGAAACGCCTTGTGAGCCGGGTTTCGGAGATCGGGCGCATCTTCGAAGGCGACTACGGTGTGAGGCTCGTCTTCCACCCTCATGCCGACACTCACGTTGAGACCCAGGAGCAAGTCGAGCGCTTCCTCGAAGACACTGAGGCTTCCGTCGTCTCGCTGTGCCTGGATACCGGCCACATCTCGTATTGCGGGGGAGACAACCTCGCATTAATCGAACGGTTTCCAGACCGGATCGGTTATGTCCACCTCAAGCAGGTCGCGCCGGACGTATTGGCTCAAGTGCGGTCAGAAGGACAAGGTTTCGCCGCCGCCGTCGGGAGGGGTGCGATTTGTGAGCCGCCGAACGGGATCCCTGACTTCAAGCCGTTGATAGCCGCTCTTCGACGCCTCGACACCGAAATGTTTGCGATCGTCGAGCAGGATTTGTACCCCTGTGACCCTGACGCCCCGTTCCCAATAGCGGCCCGAACCCGTGCCTATCTGAACAGCTGCGGCCTCGGGGTACACGCCCGGTGAGGGCATCGGCTCCGGCGTATTGGCGCGCCTGCTCGCCGCGCGATTAGCAAAAAGGTTATGCGCATTGGTCTTCTCGGTGCGGCCTGGGTTGCCCCGCGGGCGATCCTAGAGCCAGCTCGCCAGGTCAGCGGCACTGACGTGGTCGCCGTGGCCTGCCGTGACCCCAGGCGGGCCCAGGCTTTCGCCGTTGAGCACGGTATCCCGATCGCCTATGAGAGCTACGCGCAACTCGTGGAAGACGATGACATCGATGCTGTGTTTGTTGCCCTTGTGAACAGCCTCCATGCACGATGGGCTATTGCCGCTCTCGAGGCGGGGCGGCACGTACTGTGCGAGAAACCCCTCGCCGCCAACCAGGCGGATTCTCGAAGGATGGTTACTGCTGGGCAGCAAGCGGAACGCGTCCTGATGGAGGCCTTCCACTGGCGGTTCCACCCGTTTGCGTCGAGGATGCTAGAGCTCAGCCAGCGAATAGGCTCTCTTCAGCATGCGGTGGCCTATGCGCACCAGTACGTCGAGCCGCCGAACATCCGCCTGCGCTACGACCTCGCAGGCGGGGTCCTTATGGACCTGGGCTGCTACCTGGTGCACTGTCTACGTACCCTCACCGGCGAGGACCCGCAGGTGTCGTCGGCGAAGGCCACGGAGGGACCCCCGGGGGTCGATCTCACGATGGAGACCGAGCTGGTTTTTCCTTGTGGGCTCCGTGCAGTCCTGGACTGCTCGATGGTGGACAAGGAGGCATCGCTGCCGGGCTCGGTGTGGCTGCATATCGAAGGCAGTGAAGGTGTTCTCGACGTGGTCAACCCGATCGTCCCGCAAGCCGGGAACCGGATCAGGGGCCGGCTGGCGGACGGTACTCAGATCGACGAGTCGGTTGATAGCGGCATCAGTTACGTTTATCAGCTCGAATCTTTCGTGCGCGTCGTGGCCGGGACTGATCACTCGGTCACCGGGGGCCGTGATGCCATCGGCAACATGGCTGCAATTGACGCCATATATATCGCCGGGGGCTTGCCGGTCCGGCAGTCTCAACCGGCCCCGACCTGACAATGGCACACGACAAGGACACCGGTGGCAAGTGCGGGCAGGCAAGAGCCACTTGCGGGATTGGTTCCCAGCCGCTCGACTTCGGCTAGCACTCGGGCGTTGTAACATTTGAACGGGGTGAGTAATGTTTAGCGACGACCAACAAACACACTTCCGGCTGTTCGGGTACGCCTGTGCGCCGGCTACGTTCAATGAGCGGGAAATTGAAGAGATCACTGCTGCATTTGATGACGTACTGGCCGAGAGCCTCGGCGGCAAGCCATTTGCCGGCACGAGACGCCAGCTGGTAACTGGGTTTGTGGAGAGGCGGCCGAGGCTCAGCGCTCTGGTTGCCGACGACCGGATCTATGAGCCTGTTGAGCAGCTTGTCCACGGCACCCCCCTGTGGATCGAGTCGGATGGTAACTTGTACGTTGGTGACACCGACTGGCATCCTGATGCGCGTCCTAATTTCCCACTCTGGATAAAGGTAGCGCTTTACCTGGACCCGGTCGACGAGCAAACTGGCAGCTTGCGCGTCATCCCCGGCTCACACCTTACGCCCTTCAGCGCGGCCCTCGACGCCACGTCATTAAGAGGTCCCGAAGGCGGTGCCAATGTCGGCCTCTCGCCGGACCGCGTCCCTTCGGTGGCGCTGGCGAGCCGACCGGGTGACGTCATCTTCCTTGATCAACGCACGTGGCACGCGTCGTTCGGGGGACGGACTGGCCGGCGCATGTTCACGATGAACTTTGCCTCGCCGATAGCAACGAAGGAAGAGCGCGATCTCGTCTTGGAGATCTACAAAATGAACCTCGGGTGGAGCCCATCAGGGCGGGTCTATTCTGACGCCTTCCTCAATAGTGAGTCTCCCCGTATCCAGGCGATGACGGCAGGCGTAAAGGACCTTGGCCTGACGTAACCGGCGCGTCTGCGAGGCTCTCTGCAGCTACGGAGCACGTCGCCAACAACAAGCGGTATCACTTGGATAGGTGGGACAAGGGCACTAACACCAACGGGGCCCCAGTGCACCCACCGGGGCCGATCGTTCTTATCCTATGAGTCATTGGCAGCGCGCAGACCGCCTATTTCCCTGGAACCGTGATCAGGAACCCATCTCTGGCCGACACAATGTGCGCGATCGGCTCGCCTAGCTGCAGCCGAGTCAAGTTGTCGACGACGACCTGGGCGCGACGCCGGGCCGTCTCGTACGATACGCCAGCCGTATGGGGCGTCGCGACAACGTTTGGATGTCGGGCAATACTTGGGCAACGCCCCGGGACCTCGTGCTCGAACACATCAAGGCCTGCGGCACCGACCGGTCCGTCGTCGAGCGCACTGTTGAGCGCTTGCTCGTCGATGAGAGCACCTCGAGCCACGTTGATAACTATCGCGCCCGGTTTCAGCGTGCTCAGTGCCTCAGCATCGAGGATGTGGTGTGTCTCGTTGGTGAGCGGCAGGTGCAGTGAGATCACATCTGCAGTCGGCAGCAGCTCGGAGAGCGCCTCTGGCGACTTCACCGAAGCAATGCCGATCCGGCGGTAACTCTCCTGGTCCTCGACCACGGTGTCGACCCCTATGATGTCCATTTGGAACGAGGCTGCCCGGCGGGCAAGCTCTCGGCCGCTGGCCCCCACGCCGAGGAGCAACAACCGTTTCTCCGCCAGTTCGTTTGTCCATGGGTGCCAGAACTCACCTCTTTCGAGGTTCGCTCTCTGCTCGCCCATCCTGCGGGCACAGCTGAGCATCAGCATCATCGCGTGTTCGGCCAAGGCGATGGCGCTGCAGCTGCCTGGCGTATGCGCCACGGTTACGCCATTGCTCAACAGGAACTCGAGGTCCAGGTGGTCAAGACCGTAGCCAAGTACGTGCCAGAGCTCGACACCGGCCGCGACCGCCTTGGCCGTCTGTTGCCGGGTGCCCCAGCCGCCCAGGTCGACGACGGCCCGTCTGCCCGAGAACTCCGGGTCACCACCGGCGGCGCCGTCGAAGACGTCGAAGGGCCTGTCGCCCATGACCAAGCGGAACTGGCTCAACGCGGGCTCCAACCCAGAAGGAGCCACGCAAAGGAACAGCGGCGTTCCGTTACTTCCAATCACAACCAAGACACACCTCCAGAGTCTGACTAAGTTCAGTACAACCGACTTCCAGGCTCAACAAGACAAATTAGGCGACAGATCGAGTGTTCCTCAGGCTAGCCACCTCTTCGGGGGGACCCTGGATCGACGGGTAAGACCGGCGGCGCTAGGCGCAGCGGCATCCGCCGGTGACCGAGTCGAAAAGGCAGCCTTGGCAGCTGAACGGTTGTTGCGCTGCCGCCGACCGCCGTATCCAGCCAAAAGTCAAGCGCGCCGAGCTGCGCGTCGTCGAGCAGCCTGTCGACGGGAGCGACTTCGTCGGCCGGGACTCCGGCATCGGTAAGGAGGCCGGCCCAATCGTGGGCGGTATGTTCGCTCAACCTGAGCTCGAGCAGCCTGCGTAGTTCGGCTCGGTTGGCGATCCGCGCTGTGTTGTCGCTGAAACGGGGGTCCTCGGGCCACTGCGGACAGCCCACTGCCTGTGAGAGCCGAGCGAAAAGTCGGTCTGAGCCGGCGCCTATAGCAAGCGAGGTCTGTTCTCCGCAGCGGAACACGCCGTACGGCCCGAAGGCAGGGTGCTCGGCGCCACGCTTTCCCAGGGTTGTCCCGGTGAGCTCATAGGCGGCGATGTCGTACCCCATGAAGCTCGCGCCAGTTTCAAGCAGCGACGTTGAGACGTATGTGCCCGTACCAGTTCGTTGCCGCTCCTGCAGCGCGGCAAGTACGCCGAGGGCCAACCATATGCCGGCCCCCATATCAAGGATCGAAACCCCCACTCGTACGGGCGCTCCGTCCACCTCGCCGTTGACGCTCATCAGCCCGCTTCGCGCCTGGAGCACCATGTCGTACCCGGCGCGGTCGGCCTCTGCCCCGCCGCTCCCGTACGCCGAGATATGTGCATAGATCAGGCGGGGCGAGACGGCGTGGACGCGTTCATAAGCCAGGTCGAGGTCCCGAAGACTTTTTTGGCGCAGATTGGTCACGAATACGTCGGATGTGGCCAACAGATCCCAAAACTGTTTGCGCCCGTCTTCGTCGCCGAGATCGAGCATTACTGAACGCTTGTTCCGGTTGATGGCGAGGAAGTATGCCGATTGATCCCCCTTGGTCGGGACCATTCGGCGCGAGTCATCGCCGTGCGGCGGGCGCTCCACTTTTGTGACCTCGGCCCCGAGGTCGCCCAGGATCATCGTTGCGAACGGGCCGGCAATGTTCAACGTGAGATCCAGGACACGCAACCCGAAAAGAGGCAGATCCTCCGGGGGATAGTCGGAGGCTGACGGTGTCATCGAACGTGCCTTTGCCGGCGGTCAATACGCATTGGCGACCGGCAGCTCGTTGGAAGGGAAGAGGGTGATCACCTCACAGCCGCCGGCCGTGACCACCACCATCTCTTCGATGCGGGCCGCCGAGAAACCATCAGCCGCAGGGCAGTAGGTCTCGAGCGCGAAAACCATACCCTCCTTGATCTCCACTGGGTGTTCGAGGGAGTTGAGGCGGCTGATGATTGGTCGCTCATGCAGATTGAGGCCGACGCCATGACCGAACTCGAGGCCGAAGCATTCGAACTCATCGGCGAAGCCGAGTTGTCCCGCTGTGGGCCATGACAGCGCGATCGCATCTGTAGTCACTCCCGGTTTGACCAGGTCAATAGCCAGATCGATCCACTCTCGAGCGCGGCCGTAAGCGTCGCGCTGAGCCGGCGTGGCGCGGCCAACTGCGAACGTGCGGTAATAGCACGTGCGATATCCGTTGAAGCTGTGCAAAATGTCGAAGTACGCCTGGTCGCCGGGGCGGATGAGCCGGTCCGAAAACACGTGCGGATGAGGAGAGCAGCGCTCTCCCGAAATGGCGTTGATGCCCTCGACATCCTCTGAGCCGAGTTCGTAAAGTAAGCGCGTCGCCTGTGCCACGAGCTGGTTTTCCCGGATACCAGGTTTGAGCAGCTCGCTGATCATTTGGTAAGTGGCATCAACCATCGAGCAAGCCGTGTTTATAAGGACTATCTCATCCGCCGATTTGATCTCTCGCGCGTCAAGCATGATCTGTTGCCCGTCAACAACGGTAAGGCCTTCAGCACTGAGGGCATGAAGCATCGGCAGCTCGGCCACGTCAACGGCAAGGGGTAAGTTGGCCAGGCCCTCGTCTTCCAGGATGCCCCGGATCTCTCGGGCGGCGCGACTGAAAAGTCCGGCGTCAGGGGCAACGGAGCCGCGCAGCCCGAGCATACCGGCGCGGCAGTGGTCCGCCTGCAACCACGGGGAGTAGATGCGATGGTTGGCGGCGGCAGAGCCAAAATCCCACAAGTACGGCTCTCCCCTTCGGGTCAACAGCGCATAACGGCATAATTTGTCACGCGCCCACTCACCGAGGTGGGTTGAGGTCAGGTAGCGGACGTTGTTCATGTCAAAGGCAAGGAGGGCGCCCGCCTCCGAGGCTTCGAGTGCGTCGACGGCGCGTCCGTGGCGGTAGGAACGCAGACGGTCCACGTTTACACGGGCCTCCCAGTCGACGTTCATGGGACCGGGAGCCGGTAGTCGAGCATGGCTGGGCATCGATGGCCGATGCGCGTCGTTTTTCATGTCTGGACCGTCCTGGTTCTAAGAAGTGGGGCGGGCCTGGACGGCCCAGGGGTCTATTAGGGTCTTGATCCTTGAACCTCGTCCTTCGACGAGGGGGAGGATCCCATCAGGCACCAGCTGTTCGAGCGACAGCGCCTCCGGCGCAACGTCACCCCAGCCACCGTCCCGGCGCCTGAGCAACTCGAGCGCAGCGGGCAAGTCCTGCTCGCAGACGTGAGCCATCGTCCCGATGAGAGAAATCTCGCCCAGGGTAAGCCCGCGCAGGTCGACCTGGCGCGACCGGTCGTGGAGCCCGACTGCGACAATCCGGCCACCGGGCTCGATCAATGCCGCGGCCGCTTCGAACCCCGCCATCGTGCCGGTGACCTCGTAAATCAGCACCGGCTTGTGCTCACGACGGCGAACCTCGTCGACAAGCTCCGATGCTAGGTGCGCCTCTACGACGTCCGCCGCACCGAGATTCTTGGCGGTCCGCAGACGGTCGGCGTTCGCGTCCGCCACTAAGACATCGGCGCCCAATTGCACCAGCGCGAAGGTCAGGAACGTACCGATACCGCCGGCGCCGAAGACCACTGCGTGTTCACCCGGAGCAGGATGGCCCCGGGTCATCGAGTGGTGCGCGATCGCCATGGGCTGAGCCAGCGCAGCGGTATCTTCACTCAGCTCGAAGGGCTCAATCCGGACGCACGTCCCGGCCGGCGCCGCGCAGTACTGGGCCAGGCCGCCGTGCCGCTGGAGGCCGATCGTTGCGTACCGGGTACAGAGATTGGTCTGTCCGGAGCGGCACCGTGGACAAGTGGAACAGGAGATCCCGGCCCCGCTGACCACGAGGTCGCCTTCTGAGATACCAGTTACGAGCGGTCCGCGGCCGACTACCCGCCCGCACAGCTCGTGCCCGGGGATCATCGGGCCGAGGTG
Organism: uncultured Acidimicrobiaceae bacterium; assembly: GCA_963750465.1. Taxonomy (GTDB): domain Bacteria; phylum Actinomycetota; class Acidimicrobiia; order Acidimicrobiales; family Palsa-688; genus Fen-671. The sequence goes on along the minus strand of CAVVRE010000016.1, from coordinate 192,759 downwards.
ACCGGTCACCGGGTGGCGCGTCTCGATCGGGTATTGGACCGGCCCTTCAGCGTACTCACTTGCGTCGGTGCCACAGATACCCGCGGCATGCACCTCGAGGACGACTTCATCAGGACCTGGAGTGGGGTCTGGCCACCGCTCTACGCGGATATCGGCCTGGCCATAGTAAATGGCTGCCTTCATTTCGTGTCCCTACGACGGAGCTCTGCGGGCAACGGATGCCGGTTTGTGCCCATTGCCATGCTCGTCCTTGAGTTCACACTAGCCTCCTTGAACCCATTGGCTGTCAGTTATGCCCAAGTGTAGGATTGGGTTAGTATTCCGATCAATCCCGAAAGGCCTAAGAGCGTGCCGCTTCACCCGAGCTAAGGTTTGCCGGCAGGTGCGGACGGGCGGGTCAGGTTCCGCCCAAGCATGGTGCAAAAACAAGGTACAAGGTACTCATCATTTGCCGTTGTGGAAAGGAGGCCGCGGCTTTGAGCGAGCAACTCTCCGGGAAGGTCGCACTAGTGACGGGGGCGGCGCGCGGGCTCGGTGCGGGGATCGCCGCCCGTCTGGCGATGGATGGTGCCACAGTGATCTGCCTCGATAAGGAGTCACCGCAAAATACCGCCGAGTCCATTAATTCGATTCTGTCTAACAAGGCCGTAACGGCCAGGCTGCTCGATGTGACCGACCACGGCCAGGTTGACGCCGCGTTCGGTGAGATCGCCGAACAACACGGCTCGATAGATGTAATGGTCAACAATGCGGGAGTGGCCCACCACGTGGCTGATCTTCTGGATACGGGAGACGAAGTCGTCGACGCCGTCTTTGCGGTCAACGTTTTCGGCCTACTTGCTTGTAGCCGCGCCGCGGCACGCGTGATGATCTCTAAAGGCAAAGGTGGCCGTATAATCAATACGGCTTCACAAGCAGGTAAAAGTGCTTGGCCGGGATGGGGCGTATATTCCGCTTCGAAGGCCTGTGTCATCAGCCTCACGCAATCGCTTGCCTTGGAGTTAGCCCCGTACAAGATCATGGTTAATGCGATATGCCCAGGTACAATGCACACTGACATGACACGGACCGGATTTTCCTCGAGCCTCAAGGGGGGACAGACACTTGACGGAGCCTTAGCCGAAAAGGCCGCGAGCATACCGCTTGGGAGGTTGGGGACCCCAGAAGATATGGGGGCTATGGTTGCTTGGCTCGCGTCCGGTGATGCCAGCTTCACGACGGGCGCGGCCATAAATCTGACGGGTGGCGAAACGATCTCATTTTGACGCCGCCTTCAGTACGGCACCCGTACTTGGTTACAGCTCGCTGCCGAACGTTACGGAGTGCCGTTCAACTTTAGCGTTATGGAGAAGGAGCCGAGATCCTGGAGCGGAGTGTTTTAACCCACGACAAGCTCCCGAGGTCCATTAGGAGAGAGAGGTTGCCATAATTCCTCGCGTTGGTCACTTGATCAATGGAGAGAGCGTCAATGACTTTGGGGCGGAGTACTTTCCCTCCTACGACCCGGTCACCGGTGAACCTTGGTCCGAAGTCCGGAGAGGAACCGCCCACGATGTAGACGCTGCGGTCGCGGCCGCGGCCACCGCGTTCCGGAGCTGGCGAAAGACAGGTCCCTCGGAGCGAGCCGAGCTGTTGTGGAGGCTGAGCGAGGTCATCGTCGAACACTCCGAAGAGATCGCGTTGACCGAGTCCCGGGACGTCGGCAAGGTGATCAGGGAGATGCGGGGGCAAATCACCGGCTTGCGCCGCTGGTACCAGTATTACTCCAGCCTCGCCCAACACCTCGAGGGCCGGCTGATCGTCCATGACGACCCCGCAATCGTGAACTTCACGCGCCGCGAGCCCCTTGGGGTCATAGCTGTTATCCCTCCTTTCAACAGCCCGGTCCTGCTAGCGAGTTGGGCGATTGGTCCCGCGTTGGCTGCCGGCAACACAATCGTCATTAAGCCGCCCGAGGTGGCGTCGGCATCAATGGTGATTTTCGGCAGCCTGTTCGAGGAGGCCGGCTTCCCTCCCGGGGTTGTCAATGTGGTTACTGGCCTGGGTTCCGAAGCGGGTGATGCACTTGTCAGCCACCCGGAAGTGCGTAAGGTGTTCTTTACGGGCGGGCCGCAGACGGCACGGACCGTGGCTTCTCGGGCGGGACAACAACTCAAGCCTTTGGTGCTCGAGTTGGGAGGCAAGTCCGCCAATATTGTTTTTCCCGATGCCCCTGACCTGGCGTCGGTCTGCAACGGCGTGGTGGCCGGGATTTTTGCCGCAGCGGGTCAGACGTGTGTTGCCGGTTCTCGACTCCTCTGCCACGAGGGGATCGCCGCCGAGCTCGTTGACATCGTGAGCCGTCGAGCAAAAGCCATCGTCCTTGGTGACCCTCGCCAAGACGAGACAGAGATGGGCCTCTTCAGTCAGCTCAGGATTCTCGAAGGGGTGGAGCAACGAGTCGGAGAAGCCTTAGGGGCAGGTGCCCAACTCCGCGCCGGTGGCGAGCGTCCGCCACAACGCGGCGGTTGGTTTTACGAGCCCACAGTGCTGGACCACGTGACCAACGACATGAACGTTGCCCGCCACGAGCTTTTCGGGCCAGTCCTTTCCGTCATCCGCTTCCGGGACGAACAGGAAGCCATTGAAATTGCGAACGACAGCGAATACGGTCTCGCCGCCGGAGTTTGGACAGCGGGACCTTGGCCGGGCGCATCGGATGGCCGAGGCGGTCGATGCCAGCACGATATGGGTCAACACATACAGGGCCGTGTCCTATCGCAGCCCTTTCGGTGGCCGTCGTAACAGCGGTTACGGCCGGGAAAACGGTGCCGACGGCCTGAACGAGGTAACCCACACGAAAAGCGTTTGGATCGAGACATCCGGTGCACCAATCGCCGATCCGTTCACGCTGCGCTGAGGAATGGGCGCCACTGTCCGGGTCAGCTCGGTCGAGGTCCCGGAACGAGGCCCGGCCCTATAATCTTCGTCAGAGCGGCCAGATCTTCTTCTCCGTAGCCCTGCCGTACCGCATCAGCGGCGATCTCAAAGTCGAGCCGCGCTTGGCGCACGTCTTGTCCTGAAGCCTCCCCGGCCCCAACGATCAACCCGAGATCCCGCTCGACCAGGCGGATCGGGAACCGGGCCGGTTCCGAATCAGGGTCGAGAAAAACCCGGCGGCGGTAGTCCATCAGGGGAGCGCTCGCCGCGCTGAGCTGAAGCGCCGCGTAGAAGCGTTCGGGGTCGAGTCCGGACGATCGTGCCAGTGCCAGTGCCTCCGCGATGCCCACGGCCAGGGCGTAAAGAACGAGGTTGACCCCAAGCTTGGAGACCGAACCGCTGCCGACGTCGCCCATAAGCGAGACGCTCTTGGCAAACCTACCTAACAGAGGCTCGGCCCGCCTGAAGTCGGCCTCCGCTCCGCCGGCCATGACCGCGAGCTCGCCCCGCTCCGCACTATCAACGCTGCCCGAGACCGGGGCGTCGAGGAACCTCACGTCATGCTGCGCGAACCGGGAGGCGAACTCAATGGCATCGTCAGGAGACACCGTTGCCATCTCGACAACCAGACGACCGGGGAGGCAACCAGCGAGCACGCCGTCCTCGCCGAAGAAGATTGTCCTCGATGAGGCTGCGCCATCGGCCATTGTCAAAATCACGCCTGCTTCTCGGGCCACCTCTGCCGGGCTTTCGGCGACACGGGCACCGTGACGAGCACTGAACTGCTCTGCGACTGCCCTTGTGCGGTTGAAGACGATAACCGTTTCGACCGCGGAGCTTAGGCGGGCCGCCATCGGGAAGCCCATGCGGCCAAGGCCAATGAAGCCGACACGGCGTTCCACAAATCGGTCCATCTACCAGCCCTTCTTGCGGTCGCTGGACGTCTTGGGTACACAACTCCAGTTTTCCAAAGTAAGCAACTTACTCTGCCGCTATCCCCGGCGCCAAACAGGCGGCTACTTCCGGCCGACGTTTTCGCAGATTGCCTTCTACCCCACCCCCTATGTTCATCGCACTGCAATTCGAAAACTAGACCACTCCAGGCTAAAATCAGTGACTCGAGGCCGATCAAATACGTATGGAAGTGGGGTACCAAGTTGTCGTATGACGTAACCGGGCACGGCGAAATCGCAGCCCTCGGAAGCGGGATGAGGGCGCTGATCAGTGATGGGCGCACTGCGTATGGTGGCTGGTGCATGATCCCGGGCGCCTTCGCGGCGGAGATCGTTAGTGCTTCGGGATGTGATTGGATTTGCATCGACCAACAGCACGGGTTGATCGATGACGCCGCGATGCGCGTTATGGTGCAAGCGACTGCAATCCGGCGGACCCCGACCCTCGTTCGCGTCCCGTGGGACGAACCCGCGCCGATTATGCGGGCTTTGGACGCAGGTGCGGACGGTGTCATCGTTCCAATGGTCAATTCGGCTGAGGACGCGCGTCGAGCTGCCTTCGCGACCCGCTACCCGCCGGGCGGGTACCGGAGCTGGGGTGCCCTTCGGTCCGGCATGGCCAGCAGAGATTTCAGCCCGCGGTCAGCCAATAGTCAATGTGTCTGCCTGGTCATGATCGAGACCGCCGAAGCGGTAGACAACCTTGATGAGATACTCGACGTGGCGGGAGTGGACGGCGCACTGGTTGGTCCCAACGACCTGTCCATCTCGCACTCCGGAGACACGGCCGGCGCAGCCACCTCGCAACGCGACGTGGAAATGATCACGAAGATTGGAGAAGGTTGCCGCAAGCGTGGCCTGGCGGGCGCCATCTCGGGCATCGGCCTCGACGAGGTCGAACGGTGGGCGGCGGCCGGGTTCAATTTGATAGGCCTACCTTCGGATGCGGCAGTGCTGGGGCGGGGGCTAAAAGAGGCCGTCGACGCAGTCCATGGACCTCATAACCACTAGCTGACGGGGCACTTCATGGGCCTCGCACGACCTCGACCCATTTGCGGGACTCAGCCGAGTGTTCAATAGCGGCTAACACTTCGGCGGTGGCCAAAGCGTCGGTCACGCTGGGCCCAAACTGCTCGCCGGCCTCTATGGACCTGAGGAACAGCATCGACTCTATGACCTTTAAGTCGTCGTAGCTCATGCTGATTGCTGGGCCGGGTTGAAAGCGGGAGTATTCTCCCATCCCGGGGCCGGCCAAGACGGTCGTGTAGCCCTGCTCGCGCTCCGAGTTTCGGATGCAGACCCGCAGCTCGTTCATGCGCTCGAAGTCCCACGAGACCGCGCCCGAGGTGCAAAAGATGTCAAAGCCGATCTGGCACCTGGGCCCGACGGTTACCCGGCTCGCCTCGCACACTCCTATGGCACCTTCTGCGAACTGAAGGAGGGCGCCCACGTAGTCCTCGTTCTCAACCGGCCCCATTTCGCCGTCCTCAATTACGGCGAAATGGTCGCCCGTCCCGATCGGCACCACCGGCCGCTGCGCAATAGTTGTGGCCCGGATCGCACTCACCCCGGCAATTTCGCCAATAAGGAACTGGAGGAGGTCCACCACGTGCGACAACAAGTCTCCGGCGACGCCGTAGCCGCTTAGTGCACGTTGAAAGCGCCAGCTCAGTACCCCGCGGGGGTCAGCCGCATAGTCGTTGAGGAACATCCCTCGGGCATGCACAACGCGCCCGAGCCGGCCGGATCGGATCAGCTCGTACGCCGTTTGGACGGCCGGCGCGTGACGATAGTTGTACCCTACCGCGGTCATCACCTCCGCGTCCCGGGCGGCGCGGTAAATGTCGCTTGTGTCAGCCGCGTTCCGTCCAACCGGTTTCTCAATCCAGAAGTGCTTCCCTGTCTTGGCCGCGGCAAGCGCCATCTCTCGGTGCATAAAGTTCGGCGCCGTGATACTCACAGCATCGACACCCGGGTGCGCCAGTACTTCCTGCCAATCGTCGGTAGCTTCGGCATAACCCAATTCGCTCTTAGCAAACGCGGCACGTTCGGGCATGGTGTCTGCTGCGATTACGAGGCGCGGACGGAGCGATAGACCGGGAAAGTGGTAGTTGACTCTGCGATATGCCTGAGAGTGCAAACGCCCCATCCAACCCACGCTGATCAGACCGATCCCAACCGGGCGACCGGGCACATCGGCCCGTCCCATAGCGCTCCTCCCTGTGCGTACAAAAGCGGCCGGTACATTGTGACGCCAGCGACGATGGCCTGGGCGCGCCAACGTTGCTGTCGGTTATCCTGCAAACATGAACGCAATTACAATATGTTCTCCCTCACGCGACTTCGGCTGTCGTCTGCCTCGATGAAGAAGGTCCTAGTTACAGACTACGCGTGGCCCACGCTGGATGTCGAGCGCGAAATGCTCGCAGAAATCGGGGCGGAGTTGTTGGTCGTCGAGCGGGGGGATTCCGAACTGGTCAACTTGGCCCCCGAGGTGGACGCCATACTCACCTGCTGGCGGGTCGTGCCGTCCGCCGCTTTGAACGCCGCACGTCGCTGCGTCATAGTCTCCCGCTACGGGATCGGCGTGGACAACATCCCCGTTGAGCGCGCCACTCAACTCGGCATCCTCGTGACCAATGTCCCGGACTTCTGCACCGACGAGGTCAGCGACCACGCCCTGGCGCTCGTCCTATCTTGCGCCCGCCGCATCGTACCTTTTGACCGCGCTACCAACCGGGGGACCTGGAATTTGTCCGCCATCGCGCCGGGTATGCGCCGGGTAAGGGGCCAGACGCTCGGGCTAGTCGGCTTCGGCCGGCTGGGCCAAGCACTGGCAGGCAAGGCGGTGCCTCTAGGCCTGCGGGTACTTGCTTATACGCCGCGATTACCCCCTGGGCCCATCAGCCCCGGAATCGTTGGCACCGACAACTTCGAGAGCTTGCTGCGGCAATCCGACTACGTTTCACTACACGCTCCGTCTACGCCCGTCACTCACCACTTGATCAACGAAACGGCTCTGCGACTGATGAAGCCCACTGCCTACCTGATCAATACCTCGCGGGGGGCATTGGTTGACGAGAAGGCTCTTGAGCATGCGCTGCGACAACATTGGATCGCGGGTGCAGCCGTGGACGTCTTGACAAGTGAGCCTCCGCCGGACGACCACCCTTTGCTAGGCCTTGACAACGTGGTCGCAACCCCCCATGCTGCCTTCTATTCCGAAGAGGCAATCGCCGACCTGCGGCACCGCGCCACCCTTCACGTGTGTCTCGCTCTCAGACATGAGCTTCCTCCAAACGTCATCAATCCGCAGGTAGTTGACCAGCCCAATTACCGGTTGGCTGCCGGAGCGGACGCTACCGGTCTCGGTGCCGAACCGGAAACGAAGTAACGTCGGCCCTGCCTCCGGTCTTGGGGGACGATCCATCAGATTAGCGAGAGCTCAGCCGCCAAAAACTGTGACGGTCTGCCCTGGTACGCCCACCTCGACCCGAAAGATCGACCCCGCCAAAGGCTGGTCCATACTTTGCTCCTCGGTCAAGCCCAACTGCGCAGTGGTCACGAACAGCTCCGCCATGGTCGGGCCACCGAAGACACAGCTGCTCACGGATGAACACGGGAGTTCGACCCTGCCCGTCGGCCGGCCACGATGATCGAACCGGTAGACCGCGCCCGAGCCGAATACCGCGAGCCATAAGGAGCCCTCGATGTCCACAGCCAGTCCGTCGGGTGTACCCTCCCGACTGTCGATGCTGACGAAGCACCTCCGGTTGGTCAGCTGCCCGGTATCCCCATCGAAGTCGAACAAATCGACGCGCTGAGCGCGGGTATCTACGTAGTACATCAGCCGTCCATCCGGGCTCCAGTCGATCCCGTTCGAAATGGTCACCCCCGGCACGACCGGTGTGCACGTCCAGTCCGGGTCCAGCCGGTACAGCGTGCCGCGTCCTGCCGCGCCGTCGAAGTCCATGGTCCCCGCCCAAAACCTGCCTTGCCGGTCAGCCTTTCCATCGTTAAAACGATTATGTGGCCATTCCTCGGCTATGGGCAGTGCATGCTCCACGCCAGAGAAGTCCGATGCCAGGATCCCGAACCCGCTCTGCATGGCCACTAGCAGCGAGCCATCTTGTCTGAGTGCCAGGGCAGACGCCGTTTCGCCTACCTGCAGAGTGGCATTCTCCAATGTGCCATAATCGAGGCGGTTGATCTTCCCGGAGAGGACATCCAGCCACCAGAGGACCGACCGGCCGGGATCCCACATCGGGCCTTCGGCAATCTCGGCCCCGGCGCGAAGCGCAACCTCCACAGTTCCTATCATGGCCGCGAGTCCTCCTTCCAGTGCCAGCTCTCAACTAAATGCGGAGTTCACAACTCGTTCTTGCAAATCAAAGATAGAGGTTGCAGAGCCAAGCTTCTCGTTCTCCCATCGGGGCCAACGGCGCACCGGGACTCTCTCGAGGCGCGGTTCAAGGGCTGGTTTACCCCTCACCATCTGCGCATCAAAAGCCTCCGAGTCGGCGACTCCCGCCAACGGCCAGGCGTCTGCCGCCGCGTACGTATACAGCAACAGCCGGCGCTGTTGGCGGGAGCGATTGGGGGCCGAGGCGTGAAGCGTCCGGATGTGGTGAACGGTTATACCGCCGCTCTTCACCTCAACCGGCACTGCATTACTGGAGTCGAACCTGTCATCGGTGACGGCTCCGGTGAACTTATCGCCTCGCCAGTGGTCGAGTACGAGGCCACGGTGAGAGCCCGGGATCATCAGCAAACAGCCGTTCTCGGTCGTCGTATCGTCCAGCGCTATTCCCACGGTCAGCAGGTCATCGTTCGTCGCAGGACCGAACGCCCAGTCCTGATGCCACTCGACGGCTTGTCCACCAAAGGGCCGCTTCAAGTTCAATTTCCCGCTCCAGAACCTCACGTCATCGCCGATTAGATCGCGAACGCAGTTCAGTATCGGTTCAGCAGACATCACCTGACTATAAATTCCAGCTTGACGCTCCGGTGATTTGATCCGGCGGAGCTGGTGTTCTCCACTGTTATTGGCGGCCTCGAAGTCAAAGACATTGTCACTGCTATCAGCGCGGCGAGACCGGTCAACGAAACGATCCGTAACGGCCCGCAGTTGGCCCATAACCTCAGGCCCCAACACATCCTCGATGACCAGGTAACCCTGTCGTTGGTAACTCTCGAGTTGCGACCTGCCAAGCGCTTTCATTGGATCCGTCCTCGACTGTGGTACTTGTTGATCAACCAGTCCACCCACTTGGCCCGGCTCAGCCAAGCGATATTGTCCTGAGAAATTCCCGGTTCCGCCGGGCTACGGGCAGTGGTTTGTCAAAAGAGCACGGGTACATATCCTGCTCCACTACCGCCCACCCGTCATAGCCAGCGTCCTCAAGGACCTGACGCAGCGCGCGCACGTTCACTATCCCCGAGTCAAGCGTACTAAAGGCACCCAACTGTACCGCCTCCACAAAGGAAAAGTCGTTCGCCCGGACAGAGCTCATGACCGCGGCGTCAACGTTTTTCAGGTGCAGGTAGCGGACACGTGAATGGTGGCGTCGCATGAATTCAACTGGATCCCCTCCCGCATAGGCGTGGTGCCCGACGTCGAGGCACAGTGATATCTTCGCCGGGTCCGTCCTGTCCAATAGATCTTCGATTTGGTCCTCGTACTGAATAACGCTGTCAGCGTGCGGGTGATATACACTAGTAATCCCGTGAGCGGACGTGTAGTTACCAATGGCGTCCAGCGTCTCTAGTTGCTTCTGCCATGTGCCTCCGTCCAACTGCGTCGGCGCGACGCGCTCGCCGGTGCTCATATCGATATAGAGCGAGTTCAAGAGCACGAGATGCTCGGCACCAAAAGCGTTCAGCAGGTCGCAGATTTCGGAAACCTGGTGTTTACTGGCCGCCCAGTCCCCCGTCCCCTGAAAATCGGACATAAGGAAGGCCCCGCTTAGAGTGAGCTCTCGCGCGGACAACTCCTGATGGAGTTGTTGGATGCTGGTTGGCAGGTAGCCGAACGGTCCCAGCTCGATCGCATTGAACCCAGCTTCTACCACTTCGTCGAGGAACCTTGACCACGGCGTCTGACGGGGGTCGTCGGCGAACCAGACCCCCCATGAGTCTGGGGCCACGGCAAGTTTGACCGACACCCTCACTCCCTCCAGCCGCAAACCAAGGCGACGCGCCCAGTGCATCGTCGGCACCTGTAGGATAGCTTAGAGACGCAGCGATGGGTAGGTCAAGGGTGGTTTGCTGCGCCAGCAAGGCTGCCGTCGAGGCAGGAAGGAGAACGAGGTGGCCGAGGGCCATCAGGTCGATCTAGTGTGCTTCGGGCGGATCAATGTCGACCTATACGGTGAACAGGTCGGAGCTACTCTGAGTTCCGCTCATTCCTTTGCTAAGTACGTTGGTGGAAGTGCCGCCAACATTTGTGTCGGCTCGGCTCGGCTAGGACTGCGGGTGGCGATGCTGACCCGCGTGGGAGGCGATGAGTTCGGGAAATTTCTCGTTACTTCGCTTGAACGTGAGGGTATCGACGTCAGCCATGTTCAGTTCGACTCTGAGCGGCCGACGGCGGTTGTAGCGCTCGCGGAACGCCAACGGGATGACTTTCCGCGGATTTTCTTCTATCGAGACAGCCCGGATCTGGCCGTGGACCCAGACGAGATTGACATCGACCGGGTTGGCCAAGCCCGCGCCGTCCTTTTGACCGGAAGCATGTTGTTGAACCGTCGTTTGTCGACGATATCCGAGCGCCTCGCCCGCGTGGCCATCGGAGCAGGGGGAAGAGTAATCCTCGATGTCGACTTCCGTCCCGTGCTGTGGGGGACGGCGCCCATCAGCCGTGGCAACGACATGTCTTCTCACACGCCCGAGGTCACCGTGTCGTACCAGCGTATCCTGCCTCTATGTGACCTTATCGTCGGCACTCGCCAAGAGATAGGCGTGATTGGTGGCTCTGACGACCTGAGTGAGGCGTTGCGGGCCATCCGCCAGAAGTCCGCGGCCTCAATTGTCGTGAAGGCAGGCGCGGCCGGAGCCGTCGCGCACTCCGCGACGATGGGTCCAGACGCGGGCATAAGTGCGTCAGGCTTTCCTGTAGAGATCGTCAACACTGTGGGCGCCGGCGACGCGTTCATGAGCGGGTTCTTGAGCGCGTGGCTGGGCGACAAACCGCTCGAGGACTGTTTGCGGACTGGCAACGCAAATGGTGCCATGGTGGCGTCCCGCCACGGGTGCACACCGGCCATGCCGCTCCGGGAGGAGCTCGAAAGCTTCATGGCCCGCGGCGGTCTGCGGCGACCGGACGAAGATGAGGAGATCGAGCGGCTCCACCGCTCCGGCACCAGACCGCCGACGCCGGGCCGGCTCTTTGTGCTCGCGATTGACCACCGATGGCAGCTCGAGGCCCAGGCCTCACAAGCCGGTGTCCCACTCGACCGCCTGCGCCCACTGAAGGGCTTGCTTGCTGAAGCCTTCATGGCCGTGGCCGCCGACCGTGAGGACTGTGGGATCTTGGTCGACGATCAATACGGCACCGCGGTGCTGGAATTGATGGCGGGGAGCCGCTACTGGACCGCCCGGTCTATTGATGTGCCGCGGTCACGGCCATTGGCGTTACTGGCGGGTGACGAAGTCCGGGCGTGGCTGCACTCGTCGCCCTCAGACCAGGTCGTAAAAGTCATGTGTTACGCTCATCCCGACGACCCGACAGAGCTAATGTCTCTGCAATCTCGATGTTTGCTGCGCCTGGCTCGAGGTTGCCGGGCCGAGGGCCGAGAGCTCTTGGTCGAGCTACAAGCTCCCGGCGGGCTCGCTTATCAGCCGGGGGAGCTCGCCGCACTAGTGAAGCAAGTGTACCGTTCTGGCACGCGGCCTGAGTGGTGGAAGCTCCCGGCAATGTCAGACCGTGCGGCCTGGGACGAAATCGGCCAGATAATAAAAGAGGAAGATCCAAGCTGCCGAGGGGTCTTGGTGCTCGGATCGACGGCTAGCCACACTGAGCTCGTCTCGTTGTTCGCCATGCTGGCCACGGTCTCCTGTATTCGAGGTTTCGCCATTGGCAGGGCCATATTCTCTGACACGGCGGGCGCTGGCTGACCGGCGAGATCAGCGACACGGCGCTTGTAGAGACGGTGACCTCAGACTACCGACGAGCCATTGCTGCCTGGACGGATTGTGACAACTCTGTGAACGCAGGTCAGGAAGATCGCCGATGACGCTCAAGTCGTCGCACCACATCAAATCGTCCTCGCGCGGCGAAGAAGTGTGTGTAAGTGTCGAAGAAGCCGGGTGGCGGTTTCTGGACTTTGCCGTCCACTCGTTGGGCACAGGTGAGTCGACTGAAATCTTCCACCCCGGGCGAGAGATTGCTCTGGTGCTGCTCAACGGTGCAATCCGGGCGAGGGCTGGGAGCTCCTGTTTCGAGATCCTCCGCACGGATGTCTTTTCCGAGCCGCCACATTTACTGTACGTTCCCCCGTCAGAGCCACTGACAGTAGAGGCCCTGGGTGCCACATCGTTTTCTGTCGGAGGCGCACCGGCTACGGGTCTTTACCCGTCAAGGTTGTTCGCCCCGACAGAGATGCGAGCTGAGATGCGTGGCGGCGGTGCCGCTCTGCGGCAGGTTAACTACTTGCTGGCGGCGCCTCTACCGGCGGAGCGGCTCATCATTTATGAGATCATCGCCGAGAGCGGCAGTTGGTGCGGGTGGCCCCCCCACTGTCATGATGGCTACGACGGCTCGCCCTATCTGGAAGAAACCTATTATTTTCGCTTCGACCGGGAAGAAGGGTACGCCATCCACCGCAACTACCGGGTTGACGAGGCGTTTGACGAGACATTTATTGCCGGCGACAACGACGTTGTCCTGGTAACCAAGGGCTATCACACCACGGTGGCGGTGCCGGGAGCACAAATGTACTTCCTCAATTACCTGGCAGGCGAACTGACAAACGACCAGCGGGCCTGCCCACCATGTTTCGACCAGCGGCACACATGGATAACGAACGACTGGACGTCCGGCAACATCAGCCTCCCTACCCCCGGTGTCAATGCCGAGAGTGTGCCCAGGTCACGTTAACGGTCCAACGGAACCCGGGTCGTCTTCTCCCGCCCTCGTCTTTGCCGCCCGCACGCGTTCGTTGATGCCGCGGTGGTGGGCGATCAAGCTGGCCCGGAGTGCCTCGCTGTCTCCAATCTTCAAGGCTTCCAGGACGGTGACGTGGCAAGCGAATGTGACTATCGAGTCACGAGGGACCTCCAGCTGCCCTCTGCTACTGGCTCGATAAAACACCTGCCAAAACATGGTTAGGAGCTTGGCGACCAGCTGGTTCTGGACGCCCCCGATGAGCACCGCATGGAACAGGTGGTCGAGGTCAGCCGGGTAAGCGTCATTGTCCCTGGTAATAGCCTTCTTCCAGCGCTCGATTATCTCGCTCAGCTGAGCGACCTGTTCGTCTGTGCGTGACCTGACGATCTGCTCGACCATGCCCACCTCGAGCGTCCGCCTTACCTCCAAAAGATCGGCAAGGTCGTTATAATCGACCACGATGGCATACGGGAGGCTATCGACGATTGGGTCGAATGAGAACTCGCCGACGAACAAACCTGAACCCGGCCGCGATACTAATACTCCAAGAACCTGCAGTGACTTCACCGCTTCACGGACCGAGTTCCGGCTGACTCCAAAAAGCTCTGCCAATTCTCCTTCGGCAGGAAGGGGGTCGTCCGGTCGTAACTGGTTTTCGGCGATGTAGTTACAGATTAGCGACTGAAGCTGTTGGTACAGCGGGAGACGACGCAAACTGGTCGTTTCGCTGTTCGCCCGCTTGACCATGTCGCATCTCCTTTACATGACAAGCTTATCGTAACGCGGATTGGGTCAGCACCGCGGGCGGACCGCCGAATCAGGTCAGGTAGACCTGGGGGTTGGCAACAGCCGGCGCACGCCCACCCGAGAGGACGACGTTGACGTTGTCAGCGGCCTCCTCGAACGTCTGTCGTCCGGCCCTCAGGGACAACCCGAGCATGTGAGGCGTCAACACGACATTCGGGTGTTTGAAGATCGGGTGGGAAACGTCAGGAGGCTCTGGGTCGTAAACATCTAGGCCCACACCGGCCAGGATCCCGTCGCATAGCGCTGCGTGTGCCGCGTCCAGGTCCAAGAGGGCGCCCCGAGAGGTGTTGACTATGAATGCCCCCGGTTTGCACTGGCCTAGGAGCTTCTGACCCACCATGCCACGGGAGTCGTCGCTTAACGGTACGTGGAGTGTTACCACATCGGACTCGGCGGCGAGGTCTGGCAAGTCGACAAGAGTTATCGCCGCGCCGCGCGGCGCGCTCGGATCGAGATAGGGGTCATGCGCCAGTATCTCCATCCCCATTGCCCGGCCGATCGCTCCAACACGCGACCCGATGCGACCGAGGCCGACGATACCGAGAACCGCTCCGTCCAGGTCACCCGGCGGGGCAAATTCGCGCTCCGCCCAACGGTCCGAGCGGACCAGTTCGGTGAAAGGGCCCAGGCGTTTCACCAGGTGCAGGATCATCGCGAAGGCCCCCTCGGCGACCGCTCGCGTCCCCGCATTGGCGGTAATAGCCACCGGGATCCCCCTCGCGGTCGCCGCTTCTACATCGACAAGGTCGACTCCGACCCCGGTCCGGGCGATAACCCGCAAGCTCGGCAATCGCGCAATCATGCTGGCATCGATCGGCGCGTGACCACGGACCACAAGCGCCACCACGTCTTCGGGCGAGCCCCTGTACTCGCTCAGCTGGGCGGAGGGGAGCTCGACTACCGCGGCTAGCGGCGCAATGCGCTCGACCACCAGGGCCGGCACGGACCCGAGGCTAAGGACTATTTGTTTGCCGTCAGTTGCGGTTGGGATCACGGGACGACCCCCATTGCCCGTAAGTAGCTCAGACTTCGGACGGCGTCGTCTCGTGGGACCGAGGTGCCGGCCGGGTCGGAATCCTGCTCGACTGTCAGCCATCCGTCGTAGTTGATCGTGGCCAAAGACTCCTTGACGGCGCGAAAATCGTTACATCCCGTTCCCAGGACACAGAAGATCCCGGCGCTATAGGCTTTCCAGAAGCTCATGCCGTCCCGCCGGCTTACCGCGAGCACTTCGGGGTTGACATCCTTTAGGTGGACGTAGCCCACCCGCCGATCGTATTCGCGAATGGCGAGCGCCGGATCGATCCCGGCGTACCGGAAATGGCCGGTATCGATGACCAGGCTGACCAGATCGGGATCGAGGCAACTGAGCAACCGGTCGACTTCGTCGGAGAATTCAACGTAGCTCCCCGCGTGCGGGTGTAGTCCGGCCGTTACCCCCTGGCTGCGAGCGATCTCCGCAATTCTCACGATAGTTTCGACTTCGACGGCAAACTCCGCCGGGCTCAACCGTGTGGCCTCATCAGAGCGCCCGGCCGTAGCCGCCCTCTCTTCGGAAATCCCTGGTATCACTACGAGGTGGGCTGCGCCGACGTCGGCGAGCAGAGGTACCACCCTTGCCGGACTCGATCAGCAGCTCAGCGGCACCGTCTCGAGTATGCAACGGGCCCATTACATATCCAGCCGTCAGTTCCAGGTCTCGTCGAGAAAGCTCGCTCGACAAAACTGTCGCGTCGACCGGGAGGTAACCATAAGGCCCGAGCTCGACTCCCTGGTAACCGCAATCGTGCACTTCGTCCAGAAAGGTGACCCACTCGGGACGCTTGGTGTCAAGTTCCTTCTCCACTCCCCAAGAAGTGGGAGCGTTCCCGATGCGTAGACTCACCCGGTCACCTCGACCGAGCCCTGTTGCCGGCGGCTGGCGGACTGGGCCGCCGTAGTTGCAATGGAGGCGAGCAGTGAAGAGTCTGAGCCGACAGCAATAAACCGGAACCCGCGGTCACTGTAAACCTCGACGTCTTCCGCACGGGAAGCCAATATTCCTGCCGCGATTCCAGCCTCGTGGGCGGCCGCGATGACTGCTTCGAGGGCGGCTTGGAAGACGTCTGATCTGGTGTCACCCGGGCAGCCCAGTGCCTGCGTCAAGTCTCTGGGGCCGACAAACAGCACATCGACGCCGGGCGCGGACGCAATGCCCTTCAGGTCGTCGAGTGCACCTTTCGTCTCTACCTGTACCACGCAAAGGATGCGATCGTTAGCGGTCTCCAATACCTCCGGATGGGCGCCGAAGCCGCATGACCGGTTGTATGTGGCAACGCCCCGCCAGCCGACGGGTGGATAGCGCAAGTTCGATACCGCCGCCACAGCATCATCTCGACTGTTGACCCTCGGGAACATCACTCCATTGGCCCCCAGGTCCAGGACATGCCCCGACCTGATGCGGTCAATAGTCTCGACCCGGACTATTACCGGCACGTCATGTGCCGCGCCGGCCAAGACCTGTCCCAGCAAGCTTTCCTCGCCCCGACCGCCGTGTTCGAGGTCGACCAGGAGCCAGTCGAAACCTGCGATGGCACACACCTCGGCGGCCAACGGCGACCCCATATTTAAGAAGGTCCCCAGAACGAGGCGACCCGACCTAATGTCGTCCTTGAGTCGCTGGCCCCGACGCGATCCGTCTAACCATACCATCGCTGACCTCCCCGAGCCTCGTCATATGTGCGTCGCCTCTCGGTGACCCACTCCTGTTCTGCAACTTCGGCCGGGGCAACATCCCACCAGACCTCAGACGGTGGCAAGTTGGCGTAGGGGTCAACTGGGACAACAACCACGCTTGGGCCTTGACGGTGGCGGGCATCCACCAGAGCGTTCCGTACTTCCGCGGCCGATTCCGCCAAGCACGCGTGCGCCCCGAGACCGTTCGCTACCGCCACGAGGTCGAGCTCGAGGTATCCGCCAGTGAGCGCCGCGGTGCCCAGTTGGCCGTCCCGGTGCCGAAATTCGTTGCCGTAGTGACGGCCTACGCGGTCTAGTTGTAAGCGCCGTATAACTTGATAGCCCTGGTTCTGTGAGATCACCAAGGTCACCTGGAGGTTCTCCTGGAGGGCAGTCACGATTTCAGATGGCTGCATGACAAAAGTCCCATCTCCGATAAGTGCGACGACCGCGCCGTCTGGCTGCGCCATCCGGACGCCGAGCGCGCCCGGTAACTCGTAACCCATGCAGGAAAACCCGAACTCGAGGTGGCAACGACGGCCGTCGGTGGCATCCCAAGCCTTCAAAAGGTCCCCGACGGGCCCTCCCGCGGCGGCGACTATGGTGTCGCCCGTTTCGGCCTGCTCCTGGAGGATCCCAATGAGCTGACCTTGAGTCAACAAGCCCTCCTCGGGCGCCCGCAAAACGTTGGACCGCGTGACTTGCCATGCTGACTTCACCTCCTCGCAGCGGTCGCGCCACGCCGGGTTCGGTTTGAGCCCGGCGTGGCCGGCCTGTTGTTCCAGGGCGGCCAAGGCAAGCTTGGCGTCGGCTACGAGCCGGACGGCACCTTCTTTTCTGGCGTCTTTGTCGCAGACGTTGACGGACACGAACTCAACGTCGGAGCTAAACAATGACCTCGACGCAGTGGCGAAGTCGGTTAGGCGAGTACCCACGCAGAGGACCAGATCTGCTTCTCGCGCCAGAGCGTTGGCGGCAGGGTTCCCCTCGACGCCGATGCCACCGACACCCCACCACGCCACCTTGTCTACGGCCCCTTTGCCGGCGAAGGTCTCAGCAACCGGTATGCCGAGGCTCTCGGCTAGAACCGCCAATTCGGTGCTTGCATCAGAATAGATAACGCCTCCGCCGGCCAGGACCAGTGGTCGCGCGGAACGTGCGAGCGCTCTGACCGCGGTCTCGACCTCGATTTCTCGAGGAGCGACCCGGCCAAGCTCCCAGTCACGTTCATCGAAGAAAATGTCAGGAAAATCAAACGATTTGGATTGAACATCTTGTGGCAAGGCAATAACAACCGCCCCGGTTTCGGCCGGGTTGGTCAACACCCTCATCGCCTCTGGCAAAGCGCTCAATAGCTGCTCGGGCAGTAAAATGCGGTCGAAATAGCGGGCCACTGGCCTGAAGCAGTCGTTTACTGTAACATCGCCGGCCAGGGGGAACTCGAGTTGCTGCAGTACAGCACCCTGGAGCCTGGTGGCGAAGGCGTCACCTGGGAGCAGGAGCACCGGGATCCGGTTGATCGTGGCCGTTGCCGCACCTGTGACCATGTTGGTCGCGCCGGGCCCTATTGACGACGTGACAGCCAGGGTGGCTCGGCGCCGATGCGCACGGGCGAAGGCTGAAGCCATATGAACGAGCGACTGTTCGTTGCGTCCCTGAATAAAAGGCATTTCTGACTGGTATTGGTCCAGGGCTTGGCCCAGCCCGGCAACGTTGCCGTGCCCGAAAATTCCAAGAGTTGCCGGGATTAGCCGCTGGCGCTCGCCATCGTGCACGCAATACTGGCGGCTCAGATATTTGACGAGAGCCTGGCCTACCGTAAGCTTCATCGAAGTGGTTGCTCTTCCTTCATCATGGTGCCATGCGCGTCGGCCGTGAGGCGATTGGGCTGCCTGGTGGAGGGCCGTGCAGCACGACGGTCTTGGTCTCCGTCATTTCCTCGACTGCCCATCGAGGACCCTCTTTTCCGATGCCGCTCTCTTTCATCCCACCGTAAGGCATGAGGTCAGCTCTCCAAAGCGGTGTCCAATTGACATGGACGACGCCAGAGTCAACTTCTTGGACGAACCGCATCGCCTTGCCGACGTCCGAAGTGAATATGCCGGCCCCGAGCCCATAGCGTGTCGAGTTGGCCAACCGCACGGCATCGTCGATGTTTTTGACGGCCGTCACGGCTACCACCGGCCCGAACAGCTCTTCCTGGCTCAACCTGCCTTCAGGATCTACTCCGGAAACCACCGTCGGTTGCATTACGGTGCCGTCTCGTTCACCCCCGAGATCAACGTGAGCACCGGAGGCAACGGACTCGGTCACGATTGCCTGTACCCGTTTAGCCTCGCTTTCATTGATGAGGCTGCCCATCGTTGTGGCTTCGCTGAGTGGTGCACCCGTTTTGATGGCGGCCACCTTGGGCAGGAGCGAACCCAAAAGGTCGTCCTGTCGAGCCTCGTCGACAAGGACCCTCTGCACCGATATGCATACCTGACCGGCGTTGGCATACCCTCCGACGGCAATGGCCGTTGCTGACGCCTCTACGTCCGCATCGTCCATCACGATCACGGGACAGCTCGCGCCGAGTTCGAGGGACAACCGCTTTATTCCTGCCGCACTGGCGATCGACCTACCGACGTCAGTGCTGCCGGTAAAGCTGATCTTCCGGACCCGCGCGTCGCTACACAATTGGGGGCCGATGGTGCTCCCCGAGCCGGTGATGCAGCTGATCGCCAATGGGTCGACGCCGGCTTCGAGCAAGATCTCGACGAGCTTCAGGGCGACAAGCGGAGTTTGCCGGGCCGGCTTGAGGACCACCGAATTGCCCGCGGCCAGAGCGGGGGCCACTTTGTGCATCACAAGAAGCAGTGGAAAATTATACGGAGTGATAGCCACTACCACACCGCAGGGTTGTTTGATGGTAAAACCGAGCCGCGATTTGCCGGCGCCGGGATGGGCATCAAGCGGCAATGAGTGGCCGTAGAGCTGGGCGCCCTCGAATGCAGACAGGCGAAAAATTGGCCCGGCGCGCGACGCCTCGACCGCGCGCTTCGGCGATCGTCTTGCCGCACTCCGAGCTGATGGTCTTGGCCAGTTGCTCGGCATGCTGGTCAGCCAGGTCGGCCGCTCGCAAGAGGACCCGGAACCGCTCGTCAGCGCTCAGCGCACGCGCCCTCTTGGCCCCCAGTTCGGCCGCGGCCAGCGCCTCTTCCACGTCCTCGGCGCCGGCTACAGGCACGTCGTCGACAACTGATCCGTCGTACGGACTGCGTACCTCTTCCTGGTGTATACCTGAGCTCCACGCTCCGGCAACGTACATCTTCATGGAGCGATCACCTCCTGAGGCCTACAACCAACCCCGGAGCCCGAGTGGGCAGAGCGCCGTTACGAGCGTGGCCCGGTCTGACATGAGTACGGCGTTCAGAGGGGCAAGGCTAACCTCTGCTGCCGACGCCAGCTTGGCCTGGACATATCTATAGGTTATCCTACAACTCTACCACGTCAAAGAGCAGTGGGGCACTGAACAGCGTCAGTCGATGCATGGCTCCTAGCTTGAGGCTGAATGCTGGGCTCGACCGGCACCGTCAACATGTGGCGTCGTAGAGAACGAGGACCGCTGCACCTAGGGACCCACGACCGCGGCCAACGCTCGCCGGGGCTGCACGCTTAGGCGGCGTTGGTTAGCTTGAGAACGCGTCGGATATGTCGAGAGAGCTTATGAGCGGCCCTACGGTCCACAAGGAACGTCGGCATCATCCGCCGGATCGCCGCGCAGTCCGGCCACCCTGGGGAACGCTGCTCTACGAGGCCGCCTTTTACGTTAAGGCAGGGATTACGGCGTCGCTCAGGAGGTGCATGAGGCCGGCGTCGAACGGGTCATCTAAATGGACGATCAAGTGCGAGATCCCGACCTCGGCATATCGCATGACTTGAGCGACTACCTCGTCCGGGCTCCCAATGATCCAATTGTCGGAGGAGTCGAGAGAAAGCGCATGTGCTGCGGCCGTTCGCAGCGCCAGTGCCTCGGCATCTTCGTGGTGCCTAGCAATTGCTAGGTCAGCGTGAAGGGATAGCTCAATTTCGTCGAAGTCTCGGTCACTTTCAGCGCAAAACCCTTCCAGCGTCTGGGCTAGCCGGGTTACCTGGCCCGGCGACCCAAAGACGTTGGCGGCGGTGGCATGCTTGGCCGCCAGCCTTAGCGCCTCCGGCCCAACGCCCCCGACCGTGATTGGCGGGAAGGGTTGCTGAAGTGGTTTTGGCTCGAAGGGTGCATCGGCTAAACGATAATACTCACCTGAGTAGCTGGTTGTTGCACGCGTCCACAGCGACTTCACGACCTCAAGAGTTTCGTCCAAGCGGGCATAACGTTCCGCCAGGGACGGATACTGGAGCCCATACGCCTTGAACTCCCGTTTACTCCATGCGGCCCCAATCGCGAACTCGAGCCTTCCGCCACTGATGTGGTCAACTGTAGCGGCGCTCTTAGCCAAGGTCGCCGGGTCGCGATAAAGAGCGCCAAAGACAAGGGTGCCCACACGGATGCGGTCGGTGAGAGTTGCCATGGCTGCGAGAGTCGTCAGTGTTTCAAACCGGGGGTCCCGCGCTGGTCCTGACGCGGGAAGCAGGTGGTCCGAATTCCAAACTGTGTCGAACCCTAGCTCTTCGACGAGCCGTATCGCATTGCTGTAAGTTGCCCACGACGTCCGCTGCGGCCGCAACTGCACGCCGAAACGGAACCGACGACCTCTAACTATCATTCTACCTCGTCCTCGAATATTGGCTTCCTAATTTGGTTCTGTGCCGGTGAGACTAAAACCTATGGCCTATATCGGTTGTAAGTCAACAGCAAAAGGGAACCCATTACGCCATGGCCGTGGTACACGTGCTGGAGAGCCTGGGCCGCAACCCGAAGATGGCCCGCCAGCTCCTCGAGGCGCCAGCGGCCGAGCTCTACAACTGTGATGGTATCTGGCAAGGCGTCGAACCATGAGACCGCCGCCTCCAGCGAATCTCTAGGTCTGGCACACTCACTGCAGCGGACCGGCGCCGGTGTTGCCTGGGGCATGGACAAGTCCCTCACCCATGTCTAGCGGCTGGTCGTCGCCGTCGAGATCGTCCGTTAATGTCCGCCATCCGGCGGCGGCGCTCTCGGAGGCTGACGTCAAGCCACTCCACCGGGAGCGTTGACGCGGACACTGCGGCTATCTTGTCACCGCCTTAAGTACCGCACCTATAGGAACTGCAAGCGGAACAAGTGCCAGTTTCGAGGCCCCAGGGGCGGAGTTCCAAAAGGCTTTCGACGGCCGGAAAAGGCCCGTCGAGAATTGACGGACAGGTCAGGCCCTAGTGCCCTTTGGAGGCCAGCCGTTTCTTGTACCTTTCCCAACCCCCAAGGATGTGTTCCTCGACCGCCCGTGCCGCCCCTTCGGGGTCGCGACCGAGGAGCTGCTCGTAGATGGCGACGTGACCCCGGTGCGAGATCACGTTGTCGGTCCGGGTGCGGTGGGTGCCGGCATAAAACTTGCTGGTCATTGCGAAAGCCTCCTGCGTGCGCAAGACCGCGCGTGCCAGCTGGTTGCCGGAGAAACGGGTAATGGCATCGTGGTACGCCAGCTCGGCGCGCCCGTACTCCATCGGGTCGGGGATGAGGCCGTCCAGGTGGTCGAGGTAGGCCTTTAGTTCATTCAGTTGAGCCTCAGTGAGCCGGTTTGCGGCCCGCCGGGCCATCTGGCTCTCGAGCGTAGCCCGTACCTCGATTAGGTCGTCGAAGATGGCCAAGGTCGAGTCGAACTCAATGACAGCCTTCAGCACCAATGGGTCGAGCAATTGCCACTGGTCGCGGCCTTGCACCGTCGTACCGTAGCCCTGCCTGACGACTACGAGGCTCTTTTCCTCCAGAACTTTGAGCGACTCTCGGATGACCGACCGGCTCACTCCGAAAGTCTCACCCAGCACCGGCTCAGGCGGAAGCGCCGCCCCCTCGGGCAGGGCGCCGGAAACGAC
Organism: uncultured Acidimicrobiaceae bacterium; assembly: GCA_963750465.1. Classification (GTDB taxonomy): domain Bacteria; phylum Actinomycetota; class Acidimicrobiia; order Acidimicrobiales; family Palsa-688; genus Fen-671. Next base: position 170,265 of record CAVVRE010000016.1, on the reverse strand, counting down.
CTGGCCGGCCAAGGTGGCGACGACGGCGTGGCCCAACCGGGCCGGCCGTCGCGGCCAAGCCGTCATGGCCGAGGCGTCGGTCGTCACTCCCTCGTTCACGACAGCCTCAACCTCATTGCACTCGGTCCATTCATCTGCCATCATACATCTGTCGTCATACAGCAGTCGTCTTATGACTGCTCACACGGCTAAGCCAGAAGAGCGCCGGACTGGTTAAGGGGGAGAATTTTGAAGATCACCGCGGTGGAGGTCTACAGGGTCCGGATACCTGCCGCTGAGCCGTCATATATCTGGCGCCGGGGACTGCCGGGGAGCTCACCCGACGGGTATGGCGCCGTACTGCTGCTGCGGACCGACGCCGGTTGCGACGGCGTGGCCTTCGCTCCCCGCCTGGCCTCGAGTGCCATCCTCCCCGACATCGTCGACCGTCACTTGCATGACCTGCTGCTGGGCGAGGACCCTTTCCAGCGAGAACAGCTGTGGCACCAGGTCTGGGAGCTGGACCGGGTCGAGGAGATACCTCTTTACCTCCTGGGAACTGTCGACATCGCCCTTTGGGACCTGGCCGGCCGAGCCTATGGCGTGCCGACATGGGAGGTGTTGGGTGGCGCGCGGACAGAGATCGCTGCGTATGCGTCCACGACCACATTTGGCAGCATCGACGAGTACCTGGAAATTGCGGACCAGTGCCTGGAGCTCGGCTACCCAGCTATCAAGTTGCACGCCTTCGGAGATAGCCGGGCGGATGCGAAACTGTGCACCGCCCTCCGGCAGCACGTGGGCGACGACATCCCTCTCATGTACGACGGCTCGGCCGGCTTCGACCTCCCCGACGCCGTCTACCTGGGGGATGCCCTGTCCGACGCCGGCTACCTGTGGTACGAGGAGCCAATTCGGGAGTTCTCGGTCACCTCGTACAAATGGCTGGCTGAGCGGACAAGCGCTCCGCTGCTAGTCGGCGAAACATCCGACGGCGCTCATATGAACACGGCAGACTTCATCGCCTCCGGTTGTGCCAGCTTCGTACGGACCAGCGCGGAGCTTAGGGGCGGTTTCACGGGCGCGATGCGCACCGCGCACCTGGCTGACTCCTTCCGCCTTCGGGCGGAGCCCCACGGCAACACCATCACCAGCCGCCACTTGTGCATGGCCATCCCCAACTGCACCTACTACGAGTCGCTCGTGTGGGGCAACCCGGTGCGGCGGGAAGCGGGCATCGACGATCACGGGATCGTAAGAGCCCCTCAGGGGCCAGGCATTGGCTTGCCTGCCGGTCCCGACTATCCCGAAACTCTGGAGAAGTTCGTCGTCGACTTATGAACAAAAGCCGGTGCTCCCTCCTCGCCCGGACACAACCGGCGCTACACGCGCCAGCAACAAAAAACATATTGAAAGGGGACAAACAATGAGAACCTCGTCCAGCCCACCGAGAACCTGCTCCACAAGGCGCCGCCGAAAGCTTGGAGCCTTGATCTCCACCGGCCTAGCCGTCTCGCTCAGTACGGTGGCCGGTACCGCTGTCGTCAGCAGCGCCACGACGGCCGAGGCGGCTACCCAGCAACCGCTGGTCGTCTGGGTGGACGCCACCAGGGTGCCGTTCGTCAAGGCCTACGAAAAAGCCTTCCCGAACGTGAAGATCGACCTCGTCACCTATGACGGCGACGCTAACGGGGACGGCACGATGCAGACCAAAACGGCACTGTTCAACCGGGTGGGCCACGGCTGGCCCGACGTCATCTTCTCCGAGCAGAACATAGACATCGCCTCTCTCGGTGACTCCCAGCTCCACTACGCTGGCGCGCTCAATGGCCTGGTCCCTCAGTCGCTCATCAATGGTTTCGCCAAGGGCTCGCTCGCGGATTGCTACGTCGGCGGCAAGCTGCTGTGCTTGCGCAATGACCTAGCCTTTGACGTGCTGTGGTACAACACGGGGCTGATGAAGCAGTTCGGCTATTCCGTCCCCACCACGTGGGAGCAATGGCAGGCGCTGGGCGAGAAGGTGGCGCAGCAACATCCCGGCTATATCGTTGGCACTCTCGGTAACTCCTACGACGACACCATCTACCTCCAGGCGGCCCAGTGCCCGGCGAGCCAGCTAACTGGCCCCAATACGCTCGTCGTCAACACCAAGGCGCCTCAGTGCACCAGGATGGCAAACCTGCTCGACCCTATGCTGAAGGACGGCTCGGTCCCCGCGGTAGGGGTCTTTACCTCCACATTCACGAAGAAGTACACCGGAAAGGTACTGGCTATGGTAGGGCCGGCCTGGTACGGTGCCTACCTCTTCCAACCTTCTACGGGTCTCAACACCCCGAAGGGCCAACTGGCTGCCGCCCCGCCGCTGAAGTGGGCGGGCAGCTCCCAGACCACTACCGGCGACGTGGGCGGGGGGCTCTGGATTATGTCGTCACACACCACACAACCCAAAGCGGCGGCCGCGCTGGTGAAATGGTTGGCCACATCATGGACGGCACAGAGCATCTCCTCTGGTTATCCGGCCTATGTTCCTGTCGCATCCAAGTGGATCGCCGAACAGGACAGTAGTGGCTACTATGCCAAACCTCTGGCCAGTGTGTTCGCCCAGGCGGCCAACGAGGTCTGGTCGGGGTGGTCCCCCACCCGTTTTGCCACAGACGCCATCTGGAACTCCACGGTGACCCCGCAGCTGGTCCAAGGCCAGTCCGTGTCCTCTCAGTTGGCCAACTTCGGCAACCAGCTGAAGAACTACGCCCAAAGCGACGGCTACACCGTGGTGAGCAAGGCATAGCTCGCTAATGGCTGTCACATCCGTGCCTGCCTTCCCTCGGGCCCGCGTGGCTCGCGGGAGGCGGGCCGGTGGCCGAGCGAAGGCCGGCTATGCCTTCGTCAGCGGGTATGTGACGCTCCTCGTCCTGTTCGGCGTGCTACCCAGTGCCTACGCCATCTACCTTTCGCTCACCCAGAGCGGCGGGAAGTTCGCCGGGCTCTCAAATTTCTTCTCGACAGCTAAGGACTTCCGCTTCGTCCCCGCCTTCGAACATATCGCGCTCTACTTGGTCATCTGGCTTGTGCTACTTGTGACCCTGGTCTTGTTCCTGGCCCTTATGCTCCACGCGGGCGCTCCGCGAGCGTCAGGGTTGTTCAGGTTTCTGTTCTACCTGCCCGGTGCTTTGGCCGGCGCGGCCAGCGTGCTGGTGTGGCTGTTCATGCTGGACCCGTCCGTGAGCCCGTGGCACTTCCCTCTCTCGGTGTTCCATTTTTCCGAGCTGGCCCAGACCATAGAGCCCCAGCACCTGCCAGCGGTATTCGCTGTGATCGCCTTTTGGACCGGTGCCGGCGGCTGGGTGGTGATAATGCACGGCGGCCTGAACAACATATCTTCCGAAGTCCTTGATTCCGCCAAGATCGACGGGGCCAACGCTTGGCAGACGGCCATCCGGGTCAAGCTCCCACTCATAAAAAAGTGGGTCGTGTACATGTGCATCCTGGCCTTCGCCGCCGGTACCCAACTGTTCGTCGAACCCCAACTTGTCGGCGAGGCAAGCCTGGGGGCCGTAAGCACGACGTGGTCGCCTAACCAGTTGGCGTATTACATGGCCTTCCAGAACGACAACTTCAACTATGCCGCCGCCATTTCTGTCGACCTTTTGGTGATCGGCCTGATCTGTGCGGCGGTACTCGTGTTCCGCACCAAGCTGTTCGAGATCGACTGAGCGGATGACACTGGTCACCACGACCGGAGCCGCCGAGGCTGTGCGCCGGGCACCACCCGCCCCTCCCGGTCGTCGACGCGTCACGCGGGCCACCGGTGCCCGGCTCGTCTGGGGGCTGGTCCTTATCGCCTTCGCCGCTTTTTTCGCGGTGCCTGTCCTTTGGCTGGTGCTGGCCCCAACGAAGACTGACCATCAGCTAATAGCCCGGTCACCGCTGGCAATCGGCTCTTTCCACAACCTGGCCCACGCCTGGGGCCTGGTGTTCAACTTTCAGAACCACGCTCTATTGACCTGGCTGCAGAACTCGGCCATTTACTCAATCGGTGGCGTCGTCCTGGCGCTTGTGTGTGCGGTCCCTGCAGGGTACGGCTTAGCCCTGACCGAGTTCGTCGGTCGCCGGGCACTCCTGGCAGTGACCCTGGTTGTGATGATCATGCCTTCGACGGCGCTGGTGCTCCCGCTTTTTCTCGAGATGAACGCCGTCCACTTGGTCGACACCCCGTTCTCGGTCATATTGCCTTTTGCCTTCTTCCCTTTCGGGGTGTACGTGGCCTACATTTTTTTCTCCTCCGCCATCCCCAAGGAACTTCTGGCTGCGGCCCGAGTCGACGGCTGCAGCGAGTGGGGCGTGTTTCGAAGAGTGGCCTTGCCGCTGGCCCGGCCAATCGTAGCCCTCATCGCGTTCTTTGCTTTCGTAGCCGACTGGAATAATTTCTTCTTGCCGTTTGTGATGTTCACGGATAGCACGAAGTTCCCAGTGCAAGTAGGGCTGCAGTACCTTCTTTCTTCTACCCCCTCCTTCAACCCCTCGATCGGTGGTAACTACGTGCCTATACTGCGTCCCGAGCTCGCCTTGGCCACCCTGGTCGCTATTGTCCCCGTCCTCATCGTGTTCCTGCTCGCCCAACGGACCTTGGTCACCGGCATGCTGGCCGGCGCGACCAAGGAATAGGGGAACGAACTCTTGCTTTACATGTACGAGGGGGCCGAGTCGTGACAACTGCCGCCGAGGAGCACGTCCGGCTCACGATAGACGACGCCGTCGCCCACGTCACTATCGATCGTCCAGCCAAACTCAACGCGCTCACTGGCCAGACAATTGAAGTAAGTGGGGGATGGGTGATGACACGAAGGAGGTCGGCCGGAATGAGGTTGAGTGGCAGCGACTACGCGCGTGATTATGTAGCGGCGCGCACAGGCGACTTCGACGCGGTGGGCGGCGTAAGGACCGTCGTGATCGACGACGGGGTCGAGCGCGGCATCCGAGCAGTGGAGTTCAGAACGGGTGGCGGTCTTCGCTTCGAAGTACTGGTGGACCGCGCCATGGACATTGGGGTGGCCGAATTCGACGACTATAGCTTTGGCTGGCGTTCGGCCACCGGCTTCAGGCACCCAGGCTTGCACGAAGTGAACGACGAGGACGGCTTGTCCTGGCTCCGGAGCATGTCGGGCCTCCTTGTAACGTGTGGGCTCGATCACACGCTGTTTGGTGGCGAGTTCGACGCGTCCAACTACCGCTACCCACCAAGGCCAACAGTTCGGCATGGGCTGCACGGTCGGGTTGCGAATATCCCGGCGCGGCTAATTGGCTATGGCCGAAGTTGGCGTGGGGACGATGCGGTGTTGTGGGCTGAGGGGGAAGTCCGTCAAGCAGCCATATTCGGGGAGCACTTGGTCCTTTTGCGACGCATCGAAGCGGACCTTGGAGGGAACGAGAATCCGCCTTTCAGACACGGTGGTGAACAGTGGCTTTGACCGTACCCCGCACATGTTCTTATACCACGTCAACCTCGGGTGGCCATTGCTCGACGTGGGAGCTGAATTCCAAGCAAAGATTTCTGCGACCACATGGTCCAGCGAAAGTGTGCATGCTCAGGGTCGGTCGCACCTGCGCTTCGACGGCCCCATTAGGGGCTTCGTCGAACAAGTCTATGAGCACCAGTTGAGCCCAGACGAGGACGGACGAGTCCGAGCCCGCCTCTACAATGGGCGCCTGGGCCGGGCCTTCGAGCTTGAGTTCTCGCAGGCTGAATTCCCAAGCTTCTTTGAGTGGTGCAACCTTCGCGCTGGCGACTACGCCGTGGCCATGGAACCCTCCACTCACGCGGTGGGCGGCGAAGCTACGGCTCGTTCCGATGACAGCATGATCTGGCTCGAGCACGGTGAGGAGCGCCACTACGGTTCTGTGTTCCGCTTCCTTAGAGAGTGAACCTGCCTACTAAGTCGCCCTTGGCTCGTTGGGTCCTGGCGGGCCTTGCGTGAAGGGTGCAACCACCCTGTCCAGCGCGCACGCACCGTCGATCGGCCGACCGCCGGACTCGTAGGAAGCTTGAATCGGCCGGGTTGTGCGAGGTTGTCAGCGCGGTGCGGGTTGGTCGGCGGTTTTCGCCGGCCCGAGCAGGCGCAGCTGGTGGAGCCGCCATATCCGCCGCACTGTCCAGGGGTGCGAGCGAGGGAGCTGAGCGATTTCTACCCAGAAACCGCCGAGGCGGTGTCCTTGGTCGACCAGCTCGCTGACCTGCACGTTATCTGCCGCGTACCTACCTGCGGTCAGCAAGATGAGACCCAGCTCGCCTTTCGGCTCGAGCGCAGCACCGTTCCGGTCGCACGAATACTCCCGTAACCGGGACAGCGTCGGTCCCAGGATCGGGATGAGTTGCGAGTAGCAGAGCACTAGGTTGTACCACAGCGCCACATGATGGAGCCGGATGTGCGCGGTCTCGTGGCCGAGGATGAACCGCGTTCCTTCCCGGTTGTCGTTACGAAGATTCGCGAACAGTTCGTTGGACAGCACGACGTAGTTGTTGGTCCACCCACTTTGAGCGGCGAATGCATTGAGCGTGCCGTTGCCGTTAGTGAGGTAGATCGTCGGAGTCGGCTTTACGCCCAACGTCGCGGCGAAGTCATCCATGGAGGTGTACAGGCCCGGGAACTGAGTGCGGGACAACTGCACGGCCGTTCCGCGGATCGATGCTCGTTGAACTTGGCGGACCAGCAGGATCGCCGGAGCCACCAGCAGTATCGCGCCCGCGACCGCGCGGATCGTCGGCTCCCAGTTCGTACCGCGTAACTCAGTAGGAATTAAGGCTACCGAGACTAGGAAGTCGATGAGAACGGCCAGGATCACAAAGTTCAGAACCAGCATAAAAATGAACATCGGGATCTCTGCGGGATGACGCAGCGGAAGCTTCTGCGTAACCGGTTCACTCATGGTGTCTCCCTTTCTCGGTGGCTCTCGGCGATCGAGCAGCGGGCGGCGACCCGCAGCAAACTGGGCGGACGCTACTCATGCTTCCGGTCCGTCTCATGTGATCGATGCTATTGTCCTGCCTCGCGTTTGGCTGGACTATCTAGCTAAGCTAGCCCCGTTATGTCACTTGTCACGGACCTGCTGTCGTGGATGTTGTGGCACTTCCCGTCACGCCAACCAAGCGCAATCTGGCCTCCGTCTTGCAAATCGCGGGCGCTAGATCGGCAACTTCTGGAGAGCCGCTGGACTGAGGGCCACGAAGGCGGTTAGATCCGATGGCGCTCGTTGCTAGGCTCCAGAGCGGCAGCGTCCGTCGAGCAACTCGCCTATGCGTTCGGCGACCAAGCGGAAGAGCAGCCAGGCGACGCCCACACTGACCTTCCGTATTTTGTCTAGCCAGTGATGGCTCGGGCGGGTCACAGCGTCGGGGGGTCGAGTGGTGCGCTCGCTCCTTTGTTCCGCCAGCGGAGCGGGAAGTAGGCACTATCGATCTGCCTGCCCCCCGTCAATGCTTCTCGTGGATTGGCAAGACGACGAAGGTCCGGCTCGTAACCACTACCTCGTGGGGGCGCCGCGCTGGTGCTAGGGGTCAGTCTCTTGAACCCGCGCGTCCATCCTCGCCCGAGGCCGCCGCAGATGGCGGGGTGGGGAACCGATCAACCCGCCGGAGCGGGGAAAAGAGTATGCCCCACACGACGGCCACGACCAGAGTAGCGATGCCCCCAAGGACGACCGAGCCCGTAGTACCGAGCAATTGGCCTATTGCGCCGGACTCAAACCCACCGAGCTCGTTGGAGGCGCCAATAAAGACGTTCTCGACCGCGAGGACCCTACCGCGCATCACAGGTGGTGTCGCCAAGGGGACAAGGGTGGAACGGATGAAGACGCTGACCGCGTCCGCCGCCGAGAGGGAGAACATGGCAACGAAGGCCAGCCAGTACGAACGGGCGAGCCCAAGGACGATAGTCCACGCACCGAAGACCGCCACTGCTATTAGCAAAACGCGACCGACCCGGCGCTCGATCGGACGGAACGAGATGGCCAGCGTGGTCACGCCCGCGCCCAAGCCCACCGAGGCCCTCAGCCAGCCAAGGGCGACCGGGCCCACCTGCAGGCGTACGGCGATGGCCGGCAGGAGGGTCACCGCGCCACCGAAGAGCACGGCAAAGAGGTCGAGTGAGATGGCACCGAGAAGGACTGGCGTGGCGCGGACGAACCGTAGACCCTCCAATGCCTCGTGGAGACCGCCTCTCGACGCGGGGATGCCCTCCTCGAGCACGTGGCCAACCTCGTCGTCGCCGACGGGGCTGAGCTCGCTCGTGCGAAGCCGTTCTTCGTCGGCGGTCCGAATGGCCAGGATCGCGGCCGCACCTATAAGGGACAGCCCGGCCACGGCAACGAGCGCCACCCAGACGCCCGCGACATAGAGCAGCCCGCCGAGGATGGGGCCGAGGATAGTGGCGGCCTCGGACGCGATCGAGCGGCGGGCGACGAGCCACGGCACGCCGGCATTGGGGACCATCGCCGGCGGTATGGAACGAATCGCCGGAGAGAGGAACGCTTGTCCCGTTCCGAAGGCGATGACCAAGAGAAATATCGGGGTGGTCGACATGCCGTGGGGATCCCGCACGTACCAAGCCATGGCAAGGGCAACGACAGCGTTCGACAGGGCGCCGAGGGCCGCCACGTGTACCCGGTCGAACCGATCGACGACGCTGCCGGCGACCACCACTAGCAGAGCGGCGGGCGCGAACTCCGCCAACCCGAGGAAGCCAAGAGCCAGCTCACTGCCTGTCAGCTCGTAGACCAACAGGCCCAGCACGGTCGTCTGGGCCAAGTTCGACATCGACGTGGTGAGCGTCGCACCGAGCAGAGCGGCAACTTGGGAGCGAGGAGGTCTAGGGCGCGACGACGACAACGTTCCCGGACCGCAGCGCCCGTTCGTCAGTGCCCCGTTCGAAGGTCGAGCCAGCGCTGACTTGGACGACGAAAATCGACCTTCCGCTCCGGCCCCCAACTCGGGTGCACCTGTGTTTGCTCAAGGTGGGCCAAAAGCGTATCAGCAGCCAAGGGTATCAGCAAGAGAAACCCCATGCCCGGGAGGTAGCTGTTCGGCCCAGGTCAACATTTTGGACCAGTACGAGGTCGCACGCGGATGGGCCCTTTTGAAGACAATGGGCGCGAGCGGCATGCTGGACCGCGAAACCCCCTGTGATACATGGGATATGCGCTCCGTGCTCAACCACATGCTCGACACGCCGCGGTACTTTATTGGGCCGTTCACGGAGACACGTCTTACCACCCTCACCGACGGCGCCCGCCTTAATCGGCGATGACAAAGAAGTCGTTGCGCCGTTTGAGCAGTCCCGCAGTGATCTCGTCGATGCATTTCGCGGACCGGGGGTTATCGACAGAACCGGTCCGGCGCTAGGGATTGCTCGAGCCGATCAACTCCTCCATGGATGGGGCCTCGCCGAGGCGACGGGACAGGACAGGACGATGCCCGAGGGGTTGCCCGACGCAGCGTACAAGATGATCCGCGGCCGCTTCAGCGATGAGCAGGAGAAGGCGTCTTCAAAACCGGCACTTGTCCTCTCGCCTACAGCGTCCGGCCAAGACAAACTCCTCGTCGAGAATGACGTGCTCGTCGCTCCGCCATTCGAAGAGGAGCTCCCCCGTGGTCACGTCCACTTCTTGCACGACCCCGTACAGGTATTCACCAGCGTTTTGGCCACCGAACTGGGAAAGGTCGGCAGTCGCCAGCCCGTAGCAGGTGAACAGGGCCGTACCTTTGTCCGTCAGGACAAACTCGTGCACGTCCCCCCAGTACCCGTCCTGGCCATGGACCTCGGCCACCTTTGTGTAATTCGGTCCCCATATTTCGTAATGCCCCTGTCCATGCCCATCCGTCACCGCGCCCTGGAACCAGGTGAGGACCGGCTCGCCGCCTAGGATCTCGTTTATTCGATCTGTTTCGGCCGCTCTCGGTGTAACGCGCCTGTCTCGGTGTGTGTTTTGCCCGTTCCGGCCCTGAAACGTGCCGAGAGAAGGAAACAAAGGGCCGCTTGACGTCCGCCGGCGCGCCCGACAACGCGCCGGTACCGCCGGCTCGATAAACCTCGGGCTGGCGGTACCGGACTGCGGCTATCGCCTTCTATTTCGAAGGCTGGAAGGCAGCGTGCCGGTGACGACCGGCCCTCGCTGCTCTCTGACCTGCAACTAGCTGCTCAGGATGGCCTTGATCTGAGACTGCGCGGTGGTGAGGCCCCCTGCACTGACTGCGACCCCGAGATGGCAGCTTGGATCGCTGTCCAAACGTCCTGAGAGACCTTCGGGTATTTGGTACCCAGGCCCAATGTGCGCGGATGGGCAAAGAGGGTTTGGTTGGCGTAGACGCTCCACTGAGCGCCTTCCTGCTGCACGTACGTTTTCGCGACGGCTGGCTTAGGCGGTAGGTAGCCGAACAACTTGGCCAGCGCCAGTTCCTGCGATGGCGTCTGCATGCCCTGGATCCATTGGAAAGCCATCTGCTGTGCAGCACTGCCACCAGAATTGCTTATCATCCAGTCTTCACCGCCCAGCGGCACTATGACGTGTTGCCCGGCCACGCGCGTCGGGACAGGGACGATCCCGAATTGCTTGCCATAGAACATGTGCGCCTGGGCGAGGCCCGAGAAGTTCCAGGGGCCGTTGACCATCATGGCCGCCTTCCCGGCCTCGAACTGCCCCGACGCCGAGGGGGTTTGGGTCCAGTTGAGGCAAGCCTTCGACGCCGAACCGGTGGTCACGAGCTGACTCCAAAGGCTCAAGGCTTGCACACCTGGCGCGGACGCGACATTGGAGAAGTTGAACGCCCCCCCGTTGCTCCAGAAGAACGGCTCCCACTGCCACGTAGTGTCTTCTGACGGGTCGCACGTCAACGCAATCCCGTAATGTTGCGAGGTCGTCAGGGCCTTGGCGTCGGTCACTAGCTGCGCCCACGTCTTGGGCGGGGTGATGTTGGCCGCCTTCAGCATGGCGATGTTGTACATCAAGGCGATGGAGTTGGCGCCGGCCACTGGCAAGCTGTAGTACTTACCGTTGGACAGTCCTTCGTCGATGATGGCTGGGAAATACCCCTTGGTGCTGAAACCCATGAAACCGCTAAGGGGCACTACCTGGCCTGTCGTGACCATGGTTGACACGAACGGGTTGTCTACGGCCAAGAGGTTGGGCAGGTCGTGGCCCGCGGCTTGCGTCAGCAGTTTGGTGTCCAAATTCTGGAACGGTACGTATTGCCTCTTTACCGTCACTCCCGGGTGCGCGGCTTCGAACTGCTTGTTGTAGAGGGCCAATGCTGAGACTTGACCTGGTGTGTTGAAATAATCCTCTTCCGTCAACGTTATCTTGGTCGCGGCGGACGCGCTCACCTGCGACACGCCGACCATAGCAAACGTTGCCGCGGCCAGGGCTGCGAGCCCCCGGTGCCGCTTTCTCGTTATTAGGTTCATGGCTTTTTTCTCTCCTTCATTCTTGCTAGCGGACGATTTTAGATCGACGACTGGGGACGAGAGCGGTCAGCTGTCATCGCTGGCTGCATCTAATTACCCTGGTCAGGCGACCGCGGGCCTGGGGTGCCCCTCTCCCAAGTGTCGTGCAGCGGCAATGTCGGCCTCATCGCTACCCCACCACCGAGCCGGCCGTGAGGCCACTGGCTATATAACGCTGGGCCACTACCAGCATTACCGCCGCCGGCACCATGGCGAACACAGCAGCGGCCATCACTGCGCCCCAATCTGATGTGAAGTTGCCGAGGTACGAGTAAATACCCAATGTGATAGGGACTATGCCGGCGCCGTTGAGTACGGTCAAGGCGAATATGAAGTCCCCCCAACCGTTCAAGAACGCGAACACGGCGACGGTTATTACGGCAGAGCGCGCCAGTGGGACCACTATGCGGCGGAACGTTTGCCACTCAGAGGCACCATCAACCCTTGCTGCGTGCATCAGCTCGTTGGGCAGGCTGAAGAAGAAGGCCCGGAGCACGAGGATGGCAAAGGGGATGGCGTACGTGCCGTCGGCGATGATGAGGCCGGGGTACGTGTTTACGAGGTGGATCCAGTGGAAGACGATGAACAGGGAGGTCGCCAACACTATGGAGGGGACTATCTGGCACACGAGGAGTGCGCTGACCAAGACAACGGTGACCCGCAGCCGGTACTTCGAGAGTGCGTACGCCGCGGGCACGGCCACGACGAGGGCCAGCACCGCTGTACCGAGGCCGACGAGGAGGCTCGTCAGCACATTGCCTGATTGCGCCGAAATGACGGTCCGGTAATTGTCGAGAGTCGCAGCGTGTGGCAGCCAGTAGTACGTGCCGCTGAACAAGGTTTCGGTCGACTCGAACGAGGCGACGATGATCGCGTACACCGGGAACAGCACTACTACCAGAGCAGCACCCGCCGCGAGCGTGCACAGCCACCGCAGCGCCCTCGACTTCTGTAAGCGGTTCATTTCTGGGCTCCAGAGCTATTGCTCAAGCTTCCCCGGCTAAGCAACAGGTACAACGGCGCGCATATCAGCGCCAACAGGAGCAGCACGTTGTTGAGCGCCGCACCTTGGCCGAAGTTGAACTGTTGGAACGACAAGTTGTACGACCATGTCGTGATGAGTTGCGTGGCGTTGGCCGGTCCCCCTCCAGTAAGCCCGATGACAAGGTCGAACACCTTCACGGTGAACACGAAACCGAGGAGCAATGTGATCTCGATAACGGGCAGGATGATTGGCACGATGATAAGCCGGAGCCTCTGCCAGGGGCCGGCACCGTCCATGAGGGCCGCTTCCTTGACCTCTACCGGGACGTCCTGAAGGGCGCTGTAGAGCAAGAGCGTGAAGAAGGGGACCCCGAGCCAGATATTGGCTATGAGTACTGTCCATAGGGCCAAGTGGGGGTCGTCCAGCCAATCGATTGGGTGGTGGACCAGCCCGATATCCAGCAGAATTTGGTTGACCGCTCCACCCTCGAGTTGAAAGAGGAACCTGAAGATGACCCCGGTCACGAGTAGCGGCAGCAGCCAAGGGACGATTACGAGAGAGCGTCCCAGCGTCCTTCCCGGGAACCGGAGGGTAAACAGCAATGCGAGGGCAAAGCCGATTATGAACTGGCCGACCAGCGACCCGAATGTGAACTCGAAAGTGTTGAGGATGGCATGCCGGCTGGTGGGGTCATTAAATATGAAGCGGTAATTTGCCAACCCGGCGAACGGAGCTGTCAGGTTGCCGATCGTCGCCACCGAGGTCTGCTCGAAGCTGAGCATCACGTTGTAGATAATCGGCAATAAAAATGCGAACAGCAGGTACAAAATGGCGGGGGTCAGGAACATCCAGCCCGCCAGCTGTCTGCGGCGTGAGGCGGATAGCTGGCGTGCCCGCTTGGTGCCACCGGCGCCCCCGCCCGGGCGGTCTTGTCCCACGGACTGCATCTGCACAGGGGCGCCCGTCCCTGCCTTCACGTTGGCCTGAGCCAAGTAAGCCCCTCTCTTGCCACGGCGTCGACGTCCGTCAGGCGCTCCCTCATAGCTATCTAGTCCCGGAGGATAAGGATTTCAAGGCACCCCCAGAATCCCCTGTCGGTTACCGTCTTTGTTCAAGTTCCGATCATCAAGGGAGGTTTTCCCCGACGATGTGGCTACACGCTGTCTTGGTGGCCAATTGCTTGGACGTCTTCGTCCCCCTGAAACTCGGGTACCCACACGCGCATGGCGGCTGAAGGCCTGTTGCCTCGGGCGAAGTATGGGACAAGGGTAAGCCGAAGGGGCTCGGTGTCGAGAGCCCCTGAGGGTACGTCCTCGTAGAGCCGGCGTACGCGGTCAACGACGCGCCGCCCCTCCGCGTTGATAGCTACCTTCACATAGCCATCTAGACCGTTAGGAACTTCGTGCGCAGCTTCGAACGAGGCCGTCCCGTCCACCACGACGTCCTCTACGTCTGTGCCCTCTTCCAGGTCTTCTGCGTCGATACAGTACACCAAAGGGCCGCGCTGGACGGCAAGGGAGCTACGTACGGCGTCGGCTCGCCAGTGCGGCCTGAGCACCCGGATGGGGAGCTCGTTGTACATCTCCAGGCGGTCGCCGGCCCTCCAGGTCCGTGTGACCCGTAGATAACAGCCGTCCCGCGAGGGCTCCACTGGCTCATCGTTCAAGATCACGCGAGTACTGACATTGTTGGCCCAAGGGGGTAGGCGCAGTGAGAGGTCCCAGGGCTGTGGTGAGTTAGACCGCACTACATCTATGCCTGTGGCTCCCGCCCACGGATGGCCGGTGCGCACCGTCAGCTCGACCGCACCGCCCGGGACCGAAGTCGAGACTGTGCCGCTAAACGGCATGTGCATTTGCAGTCCCGAGATGTTGCGGGTCAATAGGTACGTCTGCATGCTGGCCAGGAGGCGGGCCAGGTTCGGCGGGCAGCAAGCGCACTGGTACCACGACAGGCGACGGCGTGGAGAGTCCTCGTCCGCATCATCGTGTCCCGTCCTCAAGTGCAAGGTATTGGAGTAGAAAAACTCTGTCCCCTGTCGAGAGACAGCCCCGGCGATGGTGTTCCAGAACGCCTGCTCCATTGCGTCGGCGTAACGCGGCCGGCCCGTAGCCAGCAGGAGCCGCCAGTTCCACTGAAGGCTGGCAATGGCGGCACACGTTTCGGCATAGGCACGGTCGCTCGGTAACTCGTAAGCGTCACCGATCGCCTCGTCGCGGTGACGGGAGCCATGACCGCCCGTGACGTACGTCTTCGAACCAAAGAGATCCTCCCAGATGACCTCGGACGCAGCCAGCAACTGCTCGTCCTGGGTCTCCACCGCCACATCTACGACGCCCGCTTGCAAATACAGCTCACGGACGGCATGACCCGTAGCCGACGTCCGGTTTCGGACAGGCATGTGGTGCAGGAAGTATGACAGCGGGAAAGGGCGACCGCCGAGCATCCCGGTAGCCGGCAACGCCACATCGGGCCGCCCCCGGAGATCTATATACCTCTTGGCCAGGCTCAGTGCCCGCGTATCGCCGGTCACACGGTAAAACTCGACCAGGGCGGTTTCGACCTCCGGGTGGCCGCACAGGCCCACGAGACGGCCGTCCCCGTCCTTCAGAGAAAAGGTCCTGAGTAGATGCTCGACGAGCCTGTTCGCCACCGTACGCAACTCGGGCCGGCTCCCCGTGCGCTCGAACGCGACCACCGCCTGCAACAGGTGACCAGCGCAGTAAAGCTCGTGCCCCCAGCGCAAGTCCTTCCAGATCAGCTGAGGGTATTCACCTTGGAACCAGGAATTGAGGTAGCCGTCGTCGCGCTGAGCGCGCGCAAGTGTGCCGCTGACCTCCTCAATGAACCGTTCCACACCGTCTGAGATCCCCCTCACGCCGTCCCAAGCCGCCGCTTCGAGGGTCTTATAGAGGTCCGAGTCGGAGAAATGCATACCTTCGTGGCGGGCAACGCCGCCATCGCCGTCGGCCACCCGTTGCAAATTGCGCAGGGCTCCTGACGCCAGGACTTGCTCGATGCAATGAGGCAGTGTCTTGGCGCTATTGCGCTGCTGCCAGGCACCAAGGTCACAGTCCCCTGACAGCGCCACTTCGCTCAGCCCGAGAGGGCGGAGCGTCGAGATCGCCTTACCCGTGGGATGGACCGGGCCGTCGCTCCCAACGGCGGGCACGGAAGTGACAGCTGCCCCCGCGACGACAAGTTGATGCGTCCTTCCATTCTCACCCCTCCCCTTTTAGCGACGACAGCGAAGACCGCCCCGTCGGATGACGAAGGGCCTCTTCGGGTTCCTAGTCCGAGGAAACGCTACCCCAAAGCGTCTCTCCAGTCAACGCACGGTTGTCATATTTCCCGATGTAAGTAGGAACTGATCTGGACCTGCGGGACGCGGAAGCGGTTCCCCAGCCGTAAGGACGGGCCGGCGTGGGTCGCATATGCTTTGCTCGTGCACTCAGCTCGTCCGGCGACCCTCACCGAGGTGGCTTCGCTGGCCGGGGTATCTGTCACCACGGCGTCGAAGGCCATCAACGGGCGGGACCGAATCGCGGATTCCACCCGGAAACGCGTGCTCCGGGCCGCCCGGGAACTCTCCTACTCGCCCAACCTGATTGCCAAGAGCTTGGCGAGTGGGCGCAGCAGCATCATCGGCGTCATCCTGAAGGACCCAATGGTCCAGCGGTTCGCAATGCCTATACTCATCGGGGCTCAATCTGTCCTCGAGCAGCGGGAGTTCTCAGCTATTATCGCTGACGCCCGCGGCGACGTCGACCGTCTCGCTGAGCTGGCGGTCATGCTTCGCCAGCGCAACGTCGACGGCCTGCTGATCGTTAGCGACAACCAGGGCAATGTCCCGTCGATTAGTGCATCTGCTGAAATCCCGTGCGTTTATGTCCACGGGCCAACGACTAATTCGCGAGATGTGGTCCATGTTATAGACGACTATGCGGGTGCCATTGCCGTCACGGACCACTTGATCGGTACAGGGCGGGCCCGAGTCGCCCATGTCACCGGGCCAAAACAATCGCCAGCGGTCCAGCAGCGCGTACGTGGTGTTGCTCATTCCCTGCGGCGGCATGGCCTACAACTCGTAGGAGGTGTGAAGTACGGTCTGTGGTCCCAGCGGTGGGCGCGTCAGGTAGCACGGGAAATCTTGTCCGAGTGCCCGGACATCGACGCCATCGCCTGCGGTTCCGATCAGATCGCGGCAGCGGTCCTGGAGACGGCGGTGGCGCTGGGCCGTAAGGTCCCCGACGACGTCGGGATCACGGGTTACGACAATTGGGCCGTTTTCGCTCAGGAAACCGACCCGGCCCTGACAACTGTCGACATGGACCTCGAGCACCTCGGTGCCGCTGCAGTGAGCGATTTGTTTGCCATGATCGGCGGGGCCCGGGTGGGCGGTGGTACCCGCCACCATGAGGGGACCCTCGTAGTCAGAGGGTCCACCGACCCCCGTCAAATCTAAGCGATGGGTGCGGCACTCCCGGGCCGAGCATCGGAGCTCACCGTCGCCGAAACGCCCTCTGCCTCCGGCAGTGGACGCGAGCTGCTGGTCAACAGCAATACCGGGCTAGCGGCAACTAGCATCCGGGGCATACCGGTGGCACGGCTAACGCGTATCTGGCCGCGAGAGCTGGAGGCGTGCTCCATGAGGTGTACTCCATTTATGGCCCCAATTACGTGGCGGGAACGCCGTCCCGCAACAAGCGCTGGACGATGGTTAAGGCGTTGGCATTGCCGTCGAGCAGCCAGTAGTGACCGTCGGTCTGATACCGGACTGATCTTGAGGGTTCAGTACACCCAGACGGGGGTCCCGACCGGAGCGAGGTTGTTGGCCCAGATCCAATCGATGGCCTCATCGCTCACCCGCACGCAACCGTGTGAAACCGGGAACGGCGGGACATAGGAGTCCCCGTGAAGCGCGAAGCCGGCATCGAAGTACTTCGGCCGCCAGAGTTCTCCCAGCGAGTCCACCACCGTCCCGTCAACTTCCGAGTAGATACTGAATTGACCGACAGGGGTGACGGCCACAGCACAAGAACCCCCTACGCAGTAGGAGTAGCCACCGCCCGTCGATGTGTTCAGAGCCCATTCCAGTTTGGAGTTCCTAACGAACATCACGAGGTCGTGCTCGAGGTCAACCTCGATCACGTAACCCGACGCCGGTCGAGGCTTTAGGACCACGCCTCGATTGAGGGCGGCCGCCGTCCGAGGTCCGACAACCCCATCGCGCTGGATGCCCGCTGCCTTCTGGAGGGCGTAGACCGCCTGCTCGGTGCTGTCGTCGAAGGTGCCGTCCGCCCCTGCCACCCAGAAACCGAGCGCGAGTAGCCGCCGTTGAAGCGCCAGTACGGCCGGGCCTGTCGAGCCAGGCTGAAGCGGCGGCACAACATGCTTAACAGGTCTCGGGGTGGTCAAGCTGAAGGGCGCCCGGCCGAGCCTGATCGGCGCTGACCTCACCCTTATGCCTCGCGGTATGACTGGGGGCACGACGACGTTCGCCGCCTTGAGGGTTGGGAGAGCCCGGTCATGTGCAAGGCTCACTGTGCCGACAGCGCGCTTCGACCCGCTCACAACTACCGTAGGCCTGCTCGTTCTCGGCGCCACACCGGAGTGGCTGGCCAAAGGGAAAAGGGACGCCGCCACAACGGCAGCCAAGGCGCCCGCCCTGCTCAGCACTTCAAGGCCACCGAACGGCACTGCTGCATATTCCCCACAAATCCTATATTGCCGCAGCCGAGGTCAAAAGCGAAGATTTTGAGCTATCCACGCCGCCCCGGGCCAGCCCAGACCGCAACACCGTGGGCGGGCGCCACTATCCTGGTTAACGACGGCCCAAAGGTCCTCGACAGCAAGGCCGGGGGTAGCCGAGTGGTCGCAGCGTCCTATGTTGTGGTTGTTGGCTCCACCTTTGTGCTCCCCACCGTGTTCTACATGAGGAAGCGGGGGCGGTTAAGGAACGCTCTACAGGTTCGCGGCAGATGGTAGAGGTCCGGCCCCGGCGCGCCGACAAGGCTATCGTGCAGTGGGCAAGTTGGGCTATGACCTACACCACCGAAGCCAGTTCGAGGGGCCTTATGACCCGAGGCTCCGCATGCCAGTAGGACACGTCGTACTTACCTTCGTCAAGCGGTAGCTCACGGCCCCTGGGGGGGCCAAGCTCATCATTTCAACGGCGAGCCGCCGTCAATTCGTCGGTAGGCCCGAGACCAGCCAGTTCTAGCAACTAGCTCCGCGGCAAACATGACCCCGCGGCCCACCTTGCCCTGATAGCTGTGAGGACGTGTACACGCCGAAGAAAGCCTTGCTTGACCAAGATTTCTGGCTGCAGCCATGAAGCCGAGATCAGGACGGGCGAGCTGGCCGGGGTCCAGTGCTGGGCCATGAGCCCTCAAAGGCAGCCTGTATTGGGCGAGCGCCACCGTCCGCCTCAAGCCGAAGAACCGATATGGAGCCCTTGTCCCGAGGCTGATCTGCCCCGAACCCAGCTCGCTGCGCTCCTCGCAGGTGCCGCTGCAGGTAGCAGTTCACCTCAGCATGAGTACAAACCAAGGTTAGGTTGCCGATCGGTTCGAGCACCCGCTCGTGGCGGGAGGAGCGCGACTCCTACCGTTCCAGGGCTCCGTTGACGCACAGGGCCAGGAGCAGCGGCATCCTGATGGTAGTACAGCCCGTATGCTCATCCACACCGAGCTGGAGAAATAGGGCCGCCCCGAAACTCGATCTAAACGCGGAAGGCAGCTCGAGCATTTCCGCCACCGCTTTGCGGCGCTGGATCACCAGCCTCACGTCCACGAGAAGTTGCTTCGCGTTCGGCTGTTCGGCAGCCTAAGGTGGCGAAGGTTGGCTGCACACCCAAAGTGCGTGTACAGTTACGCTCAGTGTAGAAATCCACATCTTGGAGTACAGCGCCCGCGGCGCGAGCCCTGGGCACCTATGCTTCGCTAACCAAAACAACGGGGAGGTACCGCCATGATAAGGCGATTCGGTTCCGTCGTCGCTGCCGCCGGCGTACTGGCCACTGCGGGCCTGTTCGCTCTCCCGAGTGCCGCCGACGCCGACGGCTCACTACCCACGCTCACGGTGGCACTGAAAGGCGTCGCCGGGGTCTCGGTGTCGGGCAGCGAGGTCTCGGGAGCGGTCTCCATCACCGCCACCTTCACGGGCAAGGCGCCCCCGAGCGGGCCAAACAGCAACGGACCGTCCTTCGGTATTGTCCGCCTCGCCCCCGGCGTGACCATCCAGCAGGCGGCCGGCGCCGTGAATGCCAGCGGGGGGGACCTCAACGCGCTGACCCCCTACGCCAGGCTCTTCGTCTCCGCGGCCGCCCCGGCCACGGTGCAGACCGTCCTGACACCGGGCAATTATGTGGCGCTCAACGACACCGGGAACGGTCAACCAGGGTTCGCGCCGTTCACCGTGACCCAGTCCCCGTCGCCCGCGGCGCTGCCGGCGGCGGCCGCCACCCAAACCGCCATCGAGTTCGCCTTCCGCGGCCCGAGCGTGCTGCACGATGGGACGATCGTGCGGTCCCAGAACCACGGTTTCCTCGTGCATATGATCTTCCTGTTCCGGGCTCCTCATGAGTCCACCGCCCTGCAGGTGGTCGGACTGCTCAAGCTGGGCCAGGACAACCAGGCGATGCAGCTGCTCGGACCGAACTCGGCGTTCATCGCCCTGCTCGGCCCCGCCTCACCGGGAGCGATGCAGCAACAGGTGCTGAGCGCCCCACCCGGTTACTACGTCGAGGCCTGTTTCATGGACACACAGGACGGTCGGGAGCACACCCAGCTCGGGATGGTGCGTCTCGTCCAAATCGTGGTACCCGGAAGCTAGAGGCTAATAGCACTCTGGTCGATCAATTCTCTTCAGCGTGGAGTCAGCTTCTGGGCCACTCCGCTAATAGTTCCCTGCTCGCGCCTCGTTGCTTTTGCCCTGGGTCGGCTTTATGCTCTCCTCGGCGGGGGGTTCCGTCGATCGTATGGGCCTTGTTCCTGCATTGAGCTAGCGGCGGGGATTCGCTCGCCCAGAGCGTCAAAAATTGCAATAGCTCTGCGTTCACCGGCGCAGGTGGGACGCCCTCAGTCTGTGAACCCTGCACGAATCGCGGCCAACTTCGACGTGTTCGATTTCGAGCTCACGGCGGACCCGATCCCTGCTCTCGACGGACTGAATACTGGAGGGCGCGCGGCGGTCCCGAGCCGGAGCCCGTGTCCCCAGAGCGGTCATGGTCAATATGCTGAGCGGGGTCGACGAGGGGGCAATCCAGAGCTTCGTGTACCTGGGCGATGACTGGGACCCGGGCAAAGACCGCCGCCCACCTTCAGCCGGGCCATCCGCTGATTTGGCCATTGTTGGTTGCATAGGACCGGTCGAGCCGGGCGGTCGCTGCCGGCTATCCGCGACCAGTTCGATGCGGCCATTGCCTCTGCCGTACTGGCCAGATGGGAGACCTCGCTCGAGGAACAGCAGGTATGTTTTAGGGCCGAGTTCTTGGACGGTGCCGACGTCGTTGTCGACCGCGACTCGGCGGTACAACAGGCCACCCGCTTCGGGCTCTCCCATGTGCTCACGCCCCAGTTGGCGCCGCGTTGGCGGATAACTCCTCGCGGCTCATCTCTGCCGGTGGGTTCCACTCCTGCATGGCCCGGGCCCAGCCGCGTAGCCGGCTCGCGAGTTGAGAGCGGACGCCAGCAGCGCCCGCACACCCACTTTCGTGCTCCCCCAGGCCGGCCGCGAATATTTCTGCGCCTACCAGCTCCAGCGATCGCCGCGCAGCGATTAGGCGGACCTCAGCGTCTCGCGACGGTCCGTTGAGGTTTGCGGCCTACACCTAAAGCGGCGCAGCTGGTCGTCGGCCCGGTACGCTCCTCTGTTTACCGCTTTATTCTCTATTTCCCTTCGTACAAACTTCACTCGTTTGCTAATCGCGAATGCCATACGTGCCTTCCATAGACAAATCAGGGTTAAGCGATGGTGCCAGTTTGGCGAGGCAGTCCCTGAACGAAGCCAGCCGCTCATCGGTAAGATCGCTCCCTGGCTCGACTTGTCGCGCCCTTGAGAACTCTGTTCCTTCTTGGGAGTCCTGAGCTATAACCGCTGTCAATGCGCTGGGTTTGATACGCAGACCGCAGAACTCACACAAGGCCATCAGTACCTCGAAGGGGCGCTCGCTTAATTCCTCGTAACGGGCTATAAACATGGGAACGCCCTCTTGCCGCAGGATCGTCGCCCGGACCATAGGTGCAGCCCACATCCAGCCCAAAAACTCTGATGGTGAAGGGAAGGGGCTCAGCTCGGCCCCGTCAACCACTGAGCGGACGCGCGGCTGGATTTCGCCGAAGCGGTCCCAGAGCGCCAATAATTCCGGGCTGAACAGCCCAAATGCCCGCACAGCGGAGCGTGCCCAACTCTCAGCCTGACGGTACAGGAAGGTCGTTTTCGCATTGGGAAAGCACTGCATCAAAGGCTCCGCCAGCTCGATATTCTGGCTGCGGAGCTTGATCACGAATGTCGTGGCGGCTCTGGGAGCATGCAACAGTACAGTGCAGGACTCCAAAAGACTGTCGACCTCCCGGTCGCCGCGGTCGCGCATCTGCTGCAACTGGATGAACACGTCGGGTTCGGACAACGCTACGACGTCATCGGCTTCCGCTAGTGCCCGGCATGCCAGAGTTGACCCGCAGCGGCCGATCGAGTGGACGAAAACAATGCGCTCGAGCGAAGATCGGGCGTGAGCGGCTAGGTCGACAAACTCACGGAAAGGCACTGCGACGACCTCTGTCGCCTGCGCGAACTGGGTTTGCCAAAGGAACGGGACCCGAGAAAGATCTATCTGAGCGGGTGTCCGGACGAAAAGGGCGGTTCGTTCGGCCGGGTCGACGGTATATAGGCTCAGGGTAGGATCATCGAGTAAACGGGATGGGTCCAGTGCACCCACCTCTTGCACCTCGAAGTCGTTAGGGCCAGCAGCGCCGGGGTAGAGCCGATTGGGATCCGCGGCCCAGCGAGCCGTGCTGCGAAGGGGCGTCCAATGGGCCGAGCCCCGCTTGGGCCCACCCCGGGGCCAGGACGCCCTCGGATCAGAGAGCAAGGGGATGGGACAGGCCATTTCGAGGGGCCGGCCACGAGCGGCAGAGGGAGCCCAAGCGGGTTTGGGACCTGCGACGCATCGAACAGGCTCGCTCCCTTCGACCTGGCTCCTGGAGCGTCCACAGGGCTACCGCGGCACCGTCGCCGCGGCGGCACCGTCGGACCGGCCGGTTGAGCCCGGGAGGGCGGCACTGCCCGGGCCTCCGATGGCGCTCGTTGCTA
Organism: uncultured Acidimicrobiaceae bacterium; assembly: GCA_963750465.1. Taxonomy (GTDB): domain Bacteria; phylum Actinomycetota; class Acidimicrobiia; order Acidimicrobiales; family Palsa-688; genus Fen-671. Next base: position 147,495 of record CAVVRE010000016.1, on the reverse strand, counting down.
GGCTCCAAAGCGGCAGCCTCCTCGAGCAACTCGCCTACGCGTTCGGCGACCAAGCGGAAGAGCAGCCAGGCGACGCCCACACTGACCTTCCATATTTTGTCTGGCCAGTGAGGCTATGGGCGTTGAACAACGTCCCAAAGATTGGTGCCACTGGGCGCTCCGGGGACGAATGAAAACGAAACCGCTCCTTGACAACCTTCCTACGCCAGTCTAGCGTGCCGATTTAGTTCCTGCACGTTAGTTATAGATTGCTGCCGGTTCGTTGAGGGCATTATCAGAAGCAAGCTAGGGGGCCCAGCAGGTGTTCTTGCGGGTTGGTCGGGAAGCTGCCAGTGGGGGCCTAAAGGTCCTCCGCGCTGACTTCTGGGCGCACAGGGGGGGGAACTATGAGAGGCCCTAAGTACCCACATCCCGTACGGGGCCATCTGTCCGCGACGATCACCCCACCAAAGGGCGTCGCTAGGCCCGGGTACCCATGAGAGGCGCGGGTGGAGAGGCTTAGGCGCAACAAGATCGTCATCGCCGTCCTGGTGCTACCGGCCCTGGTGGTCTACACCTTCGTGCTGCCTTATCCTTTGGTGCGCACTGCCTACTACAGCATCACCAACTACAACCTTCTGAGCCCCGCGCACTACGTTGGCCTGTCGAATTTTACGACGCTGTTCACGGCCGACCCCGAGTTCAGGACGGCGTTGTTAAACACGTTCTACCTGGTCGTTGGGTGTATCATCCTGCAACTGCCAATTGCCTTTCTACTCGCCTTCTGGCTCAGCACGAGCAAGCTGCGCTACGCGAGGTTTTTCCGGAGCGTATATTTCTTCCCGGTCGCTATCTCAGGCGTAGCCGTCGGGCTAATTTGGCAGTTCCTTTACCAGCCGAAGCTGGGGATCATAGATGAGGTCGTCCGGCTACTCGGATTTCACAGCTTTCAGTTCGCCTGGTTGGCGAACCGCAGCGCTGCGATCTGGGCCGTTGTCATTGCTGTTTCCTGGCAGTACTTCGGCTATCACCTCCTGATTTTCACGGCGGGGATGTCAACTGTCCCCGGTTCGCTTCTTGACGCAGCCAAGGTTGACGGCGCCAACGAATGGCGTCTGGTCACCCGGATCGTGGCCCCGCTGGTTAAACCATTCATTACGGTCAGCCTCATCCTTATCACCACTTCTTCGATCACCTCGTTCGCCAGCGTTATTGCTTTGACTGGCGGAGGCCCGGGTTATTCTTCGAGCGTCCTGTCCCTCGAGATGTACCAGAACGCTCTGTTTTATTCCCGCTACGGCTACGGGAGCGCAATCGCGGTAGTGCTGACGGTGATGAATATTTTGGCGGTCATCGTGATCGGTTTCGGTATGTACCGTTCACCCTGGAGGCGGGTCCGTGCCAGTGCCTGAGCTGGCGATCAGCAGCGACCCGAGGACCGGGGAAGGCAACGGGCAGTTCTTGGCGGGCGCACAGCCAACGGATGCCAACGAAAGGAAAATAACGCGACGGCATCGGGTCAAGCCGGCGCGCATATTCAAGTACGCGGTCCTGAGCGTGCTGGTGGTCGTCGTTGTCTACCCGCTCATCTGGGTGGCGCTGGCCGCTCTCAGGACCGGGGCGTCTATCGTGCTTCACCCATTCAGCCTGCCCGCCAGCTTGCACTGGTCCAACTATTGGGACGTGCTCGTCCAAAACGGCTTCGACATCAACATTTTGAACAGCCTGTGGATCTGTGTCCTATCGACCGTCACAGTGACAATCCTCACGGCGATGGCCGCCTACCCGCTGTCACGCATGCATTGGAGGTTCCGCAAGCTCGTCATTGGCTACTTCGGGATCGGTCTTATAGTCCCCGTATACGCCGCTCTCATCCCGCTCTATATCATGCTCCGAGGTGTGGAGCGGTCCGTCGGCCCACAGTTGGCGCTGGCCATCGTGTACTTAGCGGTCGGGATGCCCGTGTCCACGATAATCCTCATAAGCTATATGTCCAAGGTACCGGCCGACATCGAAGAGGCGGCGGTGATGGACGGGTGCAGCCTTTTCGGCGTGTTGTGGCGCGTGGTCTTACCCGTCGCCGGCCCCGGTATCGGGGTGAGCGCGACGTTTGCGTTCATAGTGATGTGGAACGAGCTGCTCTTCGCCCTGGTGTTTCTCAATGCAGCTAACCAGCTGACAATCCCAGTGGCGCTGCAGCAGTACGTCGCCCAGTACGCGACGGACTGGCCCGCGGAGCTGGCCGCCGTGACGCTCGCGCTGGTCCCCACACTGATTATTTACCTTATCCTTCAGCGTCGGCTCATGGCTGGCGTCCTCGCAGCCGGGGGCATGAACTGACCGCAGGCACTCCAGTCGGTTTTTCCTGGCACCGACGGCCACCTGGTCCCATTGGCAGGAGAGGTGAAGTTACAAAAGTAAAGAAGGTAAACAGAGAGGGAGGTAACCACAAATGTCATCGTCGGCTGAGAGAAAGAGAGGTAATAGGTTGAAGAGGTTACGTACAGCAGGGACGGTTACGGCGGTTGCGATGTTGAGCCTCGGCGTGGTGTTGCCGAGCACCGCTTATGGCAGTACTAGAGCGCTGACGGCTCAGGGGGGCTCGTTGCACGGGAACGTCAGCATCGAGTGGGGAGTTTCTACTGCCCCCGCCAATAAAGACCCGTTCACCGAATGGATGCTCCAGTCTATAAAGGACTTCGAAAACGCGAACCCTGGCGTCACCTTCAATGTGACGGACAGCGTCCTTCCGGGGAACTCCTATTTGACCAAGATACAGTCCGAGATGGCAGCAGGGACGACGCCTGATATCTTTGAAGGCTGGACCGAGAAGCGGTTGATCCCCTTCGCCCAGGCGGGCCGGCTGCTCAACCTGAGGCCCTATTTCTTGACAACGCCTGCGGTCGCCCGGCAGTTCTCGAACAGCATGCTGTCGCAGGTGAGCTACAAGAGCGGGGTTTACGGTATCCCGCTGGCGGCTAATACGGAGGTTCTCTTCTATAACAAGTCGCTCTTCGCCAAGTACGGCGTCAGCCCTCCCTCGACGTGGGCACAGTTCTTGAACACGATCAACGTGTTCAAGAGCCACGGAGTCGCCCCGATCGCGCTGGACACCGAGGGCAGTTCATGGGAGGGCTCGATCATATTCACCCAGATCGCCGAGCGCCTCGGCGGGCTGCCGCTGTTCAAGAATGTCGTGATCAACAGGTCGGCCAAGTTTGATAACCCAAGCTACGTGAAGACCGGGGACATGCTGCAAGCACTGGTGAAGGACGGTGCATTCAACAGCGATTTCGCCTCTGAAGCCGACCCCTATGCCGCAACGCTGTTCGAATCGGGCAAGGCCGCCATGTGGGATATAGGCGACTGGGACGTGGCCTCGTTGTGGCCTCTTTTGCGCAGCAACCTGGGATGGTTCCCCTTCCCCTCCGTGCCCGGGGGCAACGGTAACGGCGTTGAAGTCGGCAACATCTTCAATACCAACACTGCTCTATCGCTGAGCCCGACCGATTCGGCACAGACCAAGGCGATCGCATGGGACTTCATCAAGTACCTGCTCACTCCTCAACGCCAGGCCGCCTATATCCATGCCGGCCTGTTGCCCGCCACCAACCAGGCGCTGACGTCGGCCCAGACGGTCCCGGTCGCGGCGAGCGTCCACAACGCCGCCGCGTCCTCGACCCAACAAATGTCAGCCTGGGATGATGCACTGGGCACGGCGCTCGGGGAGAACTTCGACGACGCCACTGCCAACATCCTCGGCGGCCAGAGCCCGTCGACTGCCCTGGCCGAAGTGGACCAGTACGCCAAGCAGCTTGGCTAAGAATGCGCACCAGCGAGGGATGGGGTTATCGATTGCCCTGTCGCCCTGTCGCATATTGTCCGCCCAGCCGGGGCCTGGCCCTGGCTGGGCCTGCCGGTGGAGCTGAGGCAGCCGTGGGCACGAGAGGTACGAGGTAAGTAGGTGGACCAGCGTGCCCTGAAAACTTCCTGGTGCCTCGCCTATCGTCGGCCCGGCGAGGACCGCCACGAGCTCGCTGTCGAGGCGAGCGTCCCCGGCAATGTCGAGCTGGACCTGAGCCGTGCCGGCCTGTTGCCCGAGGACCTGTTTTTCGGCGAGAACATCTTGGCCGTGCGGGACTGGGAAAATGCCGAGTGGTGGTACAGCTGCGTTCTACCCTTGGGCGCCCAGGAGCTGGCCAGCTCGCCAGAGCTCGTGTTCTACGGGGTGGACGGGGACGCCGAGTACTACCTGAACGGGCGGCTCTTAGGGACCTCAGCGAACTCGCTCGTTGAGCACACCTTCGAGCTTGCCGGTGCCGCCCGAGAGGGCGACAACGAGCTGGTCGTCCACCTCCGCCCGCCGTGCCCGCCGGCCGCAGCGGCCGAGCTCGTGCCTTTGTGGGCCGTACGCGAGCCGCTTCGTCAAGACAGCATCTGGGTGCGTAAGCCGGCTCATGCATATGGCTGGGACATCATGCCCCGCGTCCTGTCCGCAGGGATCTGGCGACCGGTCGAGCTGGTCACCCACGCGCCGGTCGAGGTGGCCCGGCTCTACCCGGTCGTCGTCTCGGTGCACGACGAGTTGGCCGAGGTCAGTTTCTATTACGAGCTGCGGGGCGAGCTGGCCGCAGGGGCCGAGCACCGGCTGGTGGTGAGCGGCAATTGCGGTAGTTCTTCGTTCCGCTTCGAGACCAAAGTGGCGGGGCCGGTCGGGGAGGTGCAGGGCGAGGTCGCTTCCCCCCAGCTGTGGTGGCCGCGAGGTTACGGCCGCCCGGACCTTTACCAGCTGACTACCGAGCTGCGGCGCGCCGGCCAGACCATAGCCAGCCGGCAGGACCGCACGGGTATCCGCACCATCGAGCTCGTGCGCCAGCCGAGCTCCCCCGGCCAGCGCGGCGACTTCCACTTTGTGGTCAATGGCGTCCCCGTCTACTGCCGGGGCACGAACTGGGTCCCCCTCGACGCCTTCCATAGCCGTGACGCCGCCCTGCTCAGTTCGCGCCTCGAGCTGTTGTGGCGGTCTAACTCCAACATGGTGCGCTGTTGGGGCGGCAACGTCTATGAGGGCGACGAGTTTTTTGACTGGTGCGACGAGCACGGGGTGATGGTCTGGCAGGACTTCTCGTTCGCCTGCGCCATTTACCCGCAAACGGAGGCCTTTTCCGAAGTCACCCGGAAGGAAGTCAGCTCTGTTGTGCGCCGGCTACGCCACCACCCCTCGGTCGTGCTGTGGTGCGGCGACAACGAAGTCGACCAGATCGCCGTCGGCCGGGGGATCGCCCCGAGCGCCAACCTCCTGGCCCGGCGCGTCGTCGCCGCCGCCGTGAGCTCCGAGGACCCGCACCGGCCCTACCTCCCAAGCTCGCCCTATATAGGTCCCGAGGAGGAGCCCCAGGCCCTGAGGACGCGTGATTTGCGCTGGTTGCCAGAGGCCCATCTCTGGGGCACCCGGGACTACTATAAGAGCGCTTTTTACTGCGGCGCCTCCGCTGCGTTCGTGAGCGAGATCGGCTTCATGGGCATGCCCCGGGCGGAGTCGCTGCGCAGGTTCCTCGACGAGGACAAGCTCTGGCCCCACGAGAACCGCCAGTGGCTCGTCCATGGCACTGACCCGACCGTCGACTTCGGCTCCAGGTACTGGTGGCGGACTGTCATGACCCTGGAATGCCTTCGGATCTTTTTCGGCGAGGTCCCGGCCGGCCTGGCCGACGCCATTGCTGCCTCCCAGCTCCTGCAGGCCGAAGGGTTCAAGTTTGCCATAGAGTCCGGCCGTCAGGCCAAGTGGGCACGTACCGGGGTGCTGTGGTGGAACCTGGTGGATGGTTGGCCACAAATATCAGATGCTGTCGTTGATTGGTACCTGGGCGAGAAGGTCGCCTTCGATGTAATTGCCGCTTCCCAACGCCCGCTTGTGCTCATGGTCGGCGAGCCGGACGGCCAGCAGTTGCCGTTGCTGGCCTGTAATGACACCAGGCGCGACGTTTCTGGTTCCTTTGTTGTCACGATGGTAGAGGATGAAACGAAAATACTGGCGGAAAAGTACCAATCTCCTGCCAACGAGACGCTCCAGGTAGGCACTATCGATCTGCCTGCCGGCCCGTCAATGCTTCTCGTGGAGTGGCAAGACGACGACGGTGCGGCTTGTAACCACTACCTCGCGGGGGCGCCTCCTTTTGACTTCAAGACCCTTAGAAGCTGGTACGAAGAAGTGCTCCGCAGGACGGTATAGGTCTGCGCGTGACGTCCCTCGGAGCCCGACCAATCGAGGCTGGCTCAGTGCGAATAGCTGCTGCTCAAAGTACTAATTGCCGGGAGGACCTGGGTACGAGCGCGGCCCTCTGCCCTCTCGCCTCATCGGGTGGCTGGTCAGCGGGCGATTGGGCCGAGGTGACGGCCGGGGAAGCCCAATGGCACGGCTGTTGAAGCCGTTCGGTTCGGTAGATGGTGATGGGCGAACCGCCTTCCCCTCAGCCGACGAGCAGGAACTGTCCCCGCAGGGGTCCCTGCGCCGTCTTCACGAACGCTTGGTTTTCAGAGCGATCAGCGCTCACGACGTCGTGTCCCGGACTCAACTGGCCGCCCTCACTGGTCTATCTGCACAGTCCGTAGGTCGAGTAGTCCAGGTCCTGATCGACGCTGGGCTGGTCGAAGAGACGCAGATGGAACGGGGCAAGGGCCAGGCGCTTCGCCAGTTGGTTTGCGGGTGCCGCCGGACGGGGCTTTTGCGATCGGGTTCGGCATCGAGCGCGACTTTTGGAGCGGGGTGGTGCTCGACCTGGGCGGGAATATCAGGTGGCAGGTTTCCCGGCCGCTGCCGGGAGTCGCGCCCGCGACGGCCATCCTCGACGAGATGAAGCGTGATGTCCGGCAATTGTTCAAGTCGGCCGAGTGGGCGGCCCGGCGTCCCCGGCTCTGCGGGGTGGGCATTACCTCGCCCGGGCCACTGGACGTGGAGTCCGGCACGATAATCGGTCCCCCGAATTTCCCCAACTGGGAACGCGTCGATGTGGTCAAGGAGCTTGGTATGGCCTTCGACCTCCCTGTCCTGGTGGACAATGCTTCGACGGCGGCCGCGATGGCGCACGCCTGGCGGCTCCCGCACGGTCATCCGCCATTCCTCTATTGTTACTGGGGCCTCGGCATCGGCGGGGGGCTTATCCTGGGCGACCAGGTTTACCGGGGCACTACCGGCAACGCCATGGAGATTGGCCACGTCGTGATCAATGCGAATGGACGAGCGTGCGAATGCGGCAACGTCGGCTGCCTCGAAACCGAGGCATCAGTCTTGTCGATCCTGCGTGACGCGTCGGCGTACGGAGAATTCCGCTCGCTGGGAGAGGTGATGGGAGAGGCTCATGGATCTCCCAAGGTGGCCGCGATAATCACGAAGGCCGCGGAAAAGATGGCCGCCGCTCTCGTGAGCGTCCTGAACGTGGTCGAAGTCGACGAGATCGTGCTTGGCGGCGAGCACCTGGCGCAAGTGCAAGAGGTGTTCGTCCCCATTATCCGTGAGCGCATAAAGCGACGTGCGTTCCGGCGGCGCATAGCTGCCACCAACGTGACGGTCAGCAGCATCGGTGAGGTCGCCAACGCCATTGGGGCCGCCATCCTGGTGTTCCACTCGTTGCTGCCCGAACACTTCACTGGCCGGAGGCTGCCGTTTCGCGTCCGCCCCAGGCTCTTTGACTCAAGCGTCAATTGGTACGAGAGTGACCAAAGGAGGACCACATGGTCAATTCAGTAGGCCAAAAACCGTTATCCGAAGATGATGTGAAGCTTTTCAGGGAGCGAGGGTACTTCCTGTACCATCGGCAACTCTTCTGTGCCGCTGAACTTGACAAGCTGAGTTCCATCTTTGACGAGCACAGAGCCGCGGAGGTGGAGAAAAGGGGCGATGAGTTCGACACCCCTCACTTCCAGGACCGCCGTCTGTTGGATTTCCTGCTTGCTCCTCAGGTCCTGGACCTGGTCGAGTGCATCGTTGGACCGGACATCCTGTTGTGGTCGAGCCATTTCATCTCCAAGGACCCATTGACGGGGAGGGCGACGCCGTGGCACGAGGACTCGGCGTACTGGATGGGAAGGCTCGACCGGTACGACAAGATCGTTACAGTGTGGCTGGCGCTGGACGACGTGGACAGCGAGAACGGTTGCATGCAAGTCATCCCCGGTTCCCACCTGACCTTTGGGTCGTCCTCGTACCGGGGTGTGGACCCGACGGTCAATACGTTCAACCGCGAGATCACCGACATTGACCTGAGCCAGGCCGTACCGTTTGAGCTACGACGAGGCGAGTGCTCGCTTCATGACGGCAGGATCAGGCACGGCGCGGAGCCGAACAAGAGCAACCGACGACGGTTGGGCTATACCATGCGGTACCTGTCTGCCGCAGTACAGCTTGTCCCTCAAAAGAAAGTCGGCCACCGCACGTGGCTCGCTCGGGGCCGCGCTGTCGCGGCTAACCAGCTCGAGAACGCATAGGCGAGAGGTAGCCAGGCAGCGCTGCGCTGTCAGTGCAGGGACGAGGCCTGAGCCGCGGGCCAAGATGCACCCGATTCAGGAGAGAGCATGAGGAGGTCGTCCACATGCTGGAATCAATCGACTAGAACATCTATTGCCGCGCCGACGTCGGGTCGAGGCGGAAACGAGGGCGTCAGAGTCGCCACCTCTCGCAGCAGAGAGGAAGGCGTCGCCGGCCAGCGGCCGTCAGGGGGAGATGGCGTTGGCGGTGTCGTGGCGGAGCAGGGTCCCAGACGGGCTCGTTGTCACGGGACAAAGACGTGACGAGCCACGACCGCGGTTCCTCAAGACACTTCCAGGGTGCGGCAGTGGACTTCGACGGGGCTCCGGAGCGGCTAGATTGGTTTAGTCGGCGACGTCGCACTTATAGAGGCCTGCGTTACCAGCGGTCGACGGGGGAGCGAGTGGCGCGCCGATGCGCTCGGGGCCGATCCGGTCCAGTTCTTGTGGTGAGCCCTGCCGTTCGTTATGGCCCCAGAGGATCAGAGGCTCCGCTGCTTGCCTAACGAGATCTTCGCACCCGCTTTGGGATAATAGCGAGGTCCTTCGCCCTTGTGCACTGCCTTGACCGCACGCCGCTATCCCGCCGGTCAGACCTTCTGCGCCGAGGGGCGACGTCAGCCCGACCACCCTTAACGCCATTTTCCCGATCAAGAGGAGCGGAGGGCCTTCTCCGGCGTCAATTGCGCACTGTACGGTTGGCAGTCAAAGGCTCTTGACACTTAATCGTTCAAGTAGTTTACTAGTCCTAAAGCTGTCGAAACGATCCACGACGTGCGAGACGAAGCTCCGACTTTCCGACTTTCGGGCTTCGCCTTCGCGACACAAAAGGGGGTTCAGGTGGCGAAGCCTTGGGGGCGCGCGCCATGGGTTGGGGTGAACTTCTGGTCCCGGAGCGGGGCCCACGAATGTGGGCACGCTACGACGGAGGGGTTGTCCGGGAGGAGTTGGTCGTCCTGGCGGCCAACGGTTGCAACGTCACGCGATCGTTTTGCTACTGGCCCGATTTCGTGCCGGAGCCTGAGCGGTTCGATGACGAGGTGTTGGAGCGGTTCAGCGATTTCCTCGACGCTCACATAGAGACGGGCATCTCGACGATCCCGACTTTCATCGTGGGCCACATGTCGGGGGAAAACTGGGATCCGCCGTGGCGCAACGGGAGGGACCTATACCGTGATGTTTGGATGGTGTCGCAGCAGGCCTGGTTCGCCGCTGAACTAGCGCGACGGTTCGGGCGGCATCGAGCGGTCGTAGGTTGGCTCGTGTCCAACGAAATGCCCATCTACGGGGGTCCCGGCACGATCGAGGAGGTCACCTCCTGGGCGAGGTTGATCGTGCAGGCCATTCGGTCCGCCGGGGTGGCACAGCCGGTTTCTATCGGCGACGGCGCCTGGGGCATTGAAGTGTCCGGCAACGACAACGGGTTCTCTTTACGGGCGCTGGCCCCGCTGGTGGACTTCGTCGGCCCTCACGTCTACCCCTACTCAGACGACAGCGTCCGCCAGCATATGGCAGCCGCGGTGAGCTGCGAGCTTTCGGCCGGGTTCGGTGCCCCCGTCGTGCTCGAAGAATTCGGGCTCAGCTCGGACTTTGCCTCCGAGGACAATGCCGCTCATTACTACCGCCAGGTGCTGTACACGAGTCTAATCGCTGGGGCAGAAGGTTGGCTGGCGTGGAACAATTGTGACTACGACGACCTGAAGGACCAGGACCCCTACCGGCACCACCCATTCGAGATGCACTTCGGGGTCACCGACCGAGCTGGGAAGCCGAAGGCAACACTCCGAGAGATAGCTCGTTTCTCTTCCCTCGTTCGTCAATTGAGCGAGCTCGGTTGGGAACGGCCCAATTGCGAAGTGGCCATCCTCGTCCCTGAGCAGTTCGAACGTACGGCTCCGTACTCAACAGCTGATTACCGCAACGACCTTCGCGGTATCCTCGGGCAGGCCTACATCGCGGCCCGGGAGGCCGACCTGCCCGTCGGCTTCGTGAGGGAGCGCGACGGGACCGGCACGGGGGTGAAACTCTTCCTGCTGCCCTCGACCAAGCTGCTCACCGCACCTGCCGTCGGCGACCTCCTGGCGGCCGCTGAAAACGGAGCTACCGTCTACCTGTCTTACTTCGCAGGGAGCAGCTTGACCCAGCGAGGGTCATGGGTGCCGTGGCTAGACGAGACGTTCGGGGTGCGCCACCACCTGCGCTACGGGTTGGTCGACACCGTGGATGACGACCACGTGGTCTTCACCTTCGTCGAGGATATGGGCCAGCTGTCGACGGGGACCGAGCTCAGCTTCCACGTATCAGGCAATGAAGGATTCTCGTGCCTTCCTGCCGCTCGCGCCCGCCGGGGCAAGGACCTTGGCTGTCGACGGTTTGGGCCGACCCGCCCTCCTCGAGCGCCGAGTGGGGCGCGGCGCCATGATCCTGTGCACCTACCCAATCGAGCACATGGCCGCCAGCACGCCGCATGCCAACCCGGAGGCCACCTGCCAGCTCTACGGCGCGCTGGCGTCGACAGCGGGGGTCACCCTTCCGTTGACGGTCAACGACCCACGGGTAATTGTCGGCTGCCTGAAGTCCGGCGGACAGGACATCGCACTGGTTGTGAACATGTCCCCTGAGCGGCTCGAAGTAAAGCTCGTCCGGCCCGACGGCTCCTCCTGTGGACGATATGGGGCGGGGCCCAGCTCGCCCGTGGAAGTCCTTGTCTTGCCACCGTTTGAGGTCGAGACGTTGACACTCTTGGCATAGTTCACTCCCGCAACCTCAGTATTTGCTGTCAAGAGGCTGACATTACCGCTTCCCGGGTTCTTCGGGGGACGGTGTTCAAGCGGAACAAGTAAAGGGACCACTTATTGAAAGAAAGGAGGGGCTCCCTGGACAGAGAGTGTTCAGACGCCAAGATCAGACCGAACGTGGCCGCAGGACTTCAGACGTAGTAATTGCGCGAAATTATCTAGATAGTGCCATAGATCATATCTAATGCTAATTCGATCAGGGAGGGAACCTATGGAACCAATAACCAGAAGGCGGTTTCTTGGCCAGGCTGGGATTGCGCTGGCCGGCGCAGCCGCGGGAAGCCATCTTCGATCTGCGCTCGGGGGGCCAGACCTGGCGACGAGAAGCAGTGCTGCCAGCGGCGTGGTCGCTCCATTGGCGTATTCAGGTGGGCTGCCAAAATGTACGCTTCGCCTGGCGATACCAAGCGGCCCTGAGGCAGACGCTCACGTAGCCCTGGCATCAGAATTTACCAAGTACTCGAAGGGAAAAGTTACTGTCGAGGTCGAGCAATACGGTCGCGATGACCAGTACGAGGAAAAGTACCTGACCCTCATGAGGGCAAAGTCATCAGAATGGGACATCGTCCGGGTTGTGCCACTGGACTTCCTGCTCTGGGGCCCCAACGGCTGGTTGATGCCTTTCACCAAGTACATGAACGACCCGAAGATGTTCAACGCTCAGGTCTTCAACTTCCACGATTACCTACCGGCGCTCGTCGACCTCATCTCGTACAAGGGCCAGGTTTATAGCTTCATCCAGGAGGCCAGCGCGATGCTCCTGTTCTACCGGAAGGACCTGTTGGCGAAGTATGCCGGTATAACGGCACCGCCAGCCCAGGGTTGGTCCTACGACCAGGTCACTACGATCGCGACGAAGATGGGGGCGGCAATGAAGGCGGCCGGGCTGAAGACCTACCCCTTCTTCTTTGAGGGAAGCGCAGAGCAGGCCAACTGCACCCTGTTCCAATTGGCCCAATCGACCGGTGTGCCGATAATGACGCCCGGGTTCAGACCTCAGTTCACCAACGCCAAAGTCGAAGCGGCCGTCGCTTGGGCCGTAGGGTTACAGAAGGCCGGCCTCGTCCCGCCCAGTGTGCCGGAATCGGGTTACGCCCAGGGCATCACTGTTTTCCAGCAGGACATCGCCGCGATGGGTATGCAATGGAATGCTGGAGCAATTAACCTCGTGGATCGCAAGCAGTCACCCAGCATCTACAACAAGATGGGCTTCTCGGTGCTACCTTACTCTCCCGCCGGCGGCCCGAAGGCCAAACGTATTTATGCTTCGGTGTGGTCGCTAGGGGTTTCGTCGTACAGTCAGAACCCTGAGGCCGCCTTTGAATATGCGGCCTGGTTTGCCAGTCCTGAGATCGCCAGGGAGACCGTCCTGAAGGGCGGCGGCAGCAGCGGGCGCCAGTCGCTCCTCCACGAACCTTCCATCCTGGCCACCAACCCTCAATACAAGGCACTGGCAGACTCGTTCGCCTTCTATGCGCCGTGGCCCCAGACGCCAGCCGCGTCGTACATCGTTGAGGTCCCGATGGTTCAGACGGGGACCAAGATATTCTCGGCTGCGCCGTCGCAGGCCGGCATTAACAAGGACCTGGCAGGTCTCGACTCGACCATCCTCTCCTACCTCAAGCAGGAAGGGATCAGTGTCTCCTAGCTCGGCCGCGCTGTCAGCAGCGGGGCTATGACGCTCGAGAAGGTGATGCCGCGGGTCGGCCGATCAGAAGTCCCCGGCATCACCGAAGAGGGCGCCGTTATGGGCTCTGTCTCGAAAAAGAAACGGTCGAACAACCTTATCCGCCAGGAACAGCACACGGCCCTGTTCCTGGCGGTGCCCGCCGCCATCGTGACCATCGGGGTGATCATTGCTCCCCTCGGTTACGCCGGTTGGCTGAGCCTGCACCGGACCCCGCTCGTGGGGGGTTCGGTCTTTGCCGGGTTTACAGAGTACGACCAGGTCATCCACAGCAGCGCCTTCTGGTCCAGCATCTGGGTCACGGCGGAGGTAGCCGTACCTACAATTGTCCTGGAGCTAATATTTGGTACGACTCTGGCCTTGCTGCTGCAGGGGCTCCGCTGGGCTGGCACCATCCGGCTTTTGTTGATTGTACCGATCCTGTTGTCGCCTGCCATAGTTGGTGCCGACTGGTCTGTCATGCTCAACCGGTCAACAGGGATAGTCAACTACCTCCTCGGGGTGGTGCACTTACCGCAAGCATCGTTTACAGCGAGCACGGCCACAGCTCTGCCGACCGTCGACGCCATATATGCGTGGCAAAACGTGGGTTTCACGCTGTTGGTTGTCACCGCGGGGCTAGCCAGCATCCCCAACGAGCTGCGTGACGCAATAACTGTCGACGGGGCCAATTACTTTCAGCGTCTTCGCTATTTGCTGCTCCCGATGCTGGCACCACTGTTCGCGATTATTGTGTTTTGGCGCTTCGTAACCCTGGTGGAAGACTATGGCCTCATTGGCCTGCTGACGGGCGGGGGCCCGGGACATCGACCACAACGGCGACCTTGTACCTGTACAACCAGCTGACAGCGGGTGACAACGTCGGTGTGGCATCCGCGGCAGCGGTTCTTATCGCGCTCGTGACGATCGCAGTGGGTATGGTCCTGGCGCGCTTCGCCCTGCTCAACAAGCGCCAACCAGCCGGAGGGCGGTAGGAGTGGCTCGTAAAAGCACTAGTTCGACAGTGCGCCTCGTGGCTCGGTACGTGGTACTGGCGGCCTTCGTCGTGGGCGCGTTGTTCCCTTTGTACTGGGTCTTTGTGTCGTCCGTTAAGCCCAATGCCGATGTGTTCAAGGTCCCGCCAGCATGGGTCTTCTCTCCGTCTTTGGGCAACTATCGTCAGATCCTGGGGATGACGAGCAGTTCCGCGGGTGGCACGGACTTCGTACGCTACGCAGTCAACAGCACAATAATTGCCATAGGCACGGCCATCCCGAGCTTGGTGCTCGGGACGCTGGCGGCTTACGGCATCACCCGCTGCCGCGTGCGGTGGGGGGGCAGGTACTTGTCTGCTGTGCTGGTCGGCCGCTTGGTCCCGCCGGCAGCGCTCCTGGTGCCTCTTTTCGTCCTCTTCACCACGTTTCATTTGATCGATACGCAAATAGCGGTGATCATAACGCTCATGTGCTTCGGCTTGCCTTTCGTTATCTGGATGATGAGCGGGTTCTTCTCGGAACTGCCTCACGAGCTCGACGAGGCTGCGCTCGTCGACGGGTGCTCCCGGATCGGTTCGTTGTTCCGCGTAATCCTTCCCATAAGTGTTTCGGGCCTGGTAGTTACGGGCTTTTTTGTGGTGCTGGGTGGGTGGAACGAGTTCCTGATCCCTCTCGTGCTCACTGAGAACAATGCGCAGCCGATCGCCGTCGCTATCCAGAGCTACGTCGCGGGCTTCAACGTACAGTGGGGCCCATTGTTTGCTGCCAGTGCGCTGGCCTTCCTCCCGGTCTTGATCATGGGGGCCCTGGCCCAACGGTACCTGGCACGGGGATTTACCTCGGGAGCTGTCAAGGGTTAGTGCGATGACCCTGCTACTGCCGCTGAGAAAGCACGTTGTTTACTTGACATTTCTGCGATCGACTAGTAGTTTGCCCGCTCAAGGCCGTGTTCAACGTCACGCTTGGCGCGTCCCGTTGGTTTGGGCCCAGTAGGCGTCGTGAGGTGAGGAGGACAAGCTGCCGGACAAGAAGCGTTCCTCCGGGCGAGTGACCATAGTGGATATTGCTCAGAAAGCGGGCGTTTCCCGAGGGGCAGTGTCGTTCGCTCTGAACGACCGGCCCGGGTTGTCGGTCGCCACGCGAGAACGCATCTTGTCGATAGCGAAGGAGGTTGGCTGGTACCCCAGCAGTGCGGCGAGAGCGCTCCAGGGTTCACGGGTCAATGCATGCGGACTCGTCCTGGCCAGACCGGCAGAGACGCTCGCTTTTGAGCCGTTCTTTATGGGCCTTGTGGCCGGGATAGAGTCGGAGCTGTCGTCGCGGTCGATCGCGCTGACGATCCAGGTCGTCGACGGGCTGGAGGCGGAGCTAGAGGTGCACCGCCGCTGGAGCGGGGAGAGGCGTGTGGACGGCGTGATCGTAGTCGACCTCCGGGTGGACGACCCCCGCCCGGATGCGTTGGTCCGCCTCGGCCTCCCGGCCGTCATACTGGCGGGGTCCCGGGCGCCGCATGCGTTGCCCACGATCTGGCAGAACGAGGCGGAAGTTGTGGCCAGTGCTGTGCGGTACCTGGCTGCGCTCGGTCATCGTCGTATCGCCCGAGTGGGAGGTGTGGCTGACTTCGTCCAGACCGAGAACCGCACGGCGGCGTACCTGACGACGATGGGTGAGCTCGGTCTCCTCCCGATCGTCGCCACCACTGATTTTAGGGCCGAGACCGGGGCTCACGTCACTCGTCAACTGCTAGCCGGCCCGGAGAGGCCGACGGCATTTATCTACGAAAGCGACATGCTCGCCGTCGCCGGTCTCGGAGTGGCCCACGAAATGGGCCTCCACGTCCCCCGGGACGTATCGATCGTCGCCTGGGACGACTCTCCTTTCTGTCAGGTCGTGCACCCCCCGCTCTCGTCTGTAACCAGGGACGTTCCCGGTCTGGGCGCTCGGGCGTGCAGACGGCTCCTCGAGCTCATTGACCAAGGCCAATGTGGCGACCTCGAGCTCCCTTACGGTCACTTCACTCCGCGTGGTAGCACCGCCAGGGCCCGTCGGCCGTCGCCCCCGACGGGCCGAGCGGGCAGCGGACCGAGCGGGTCGGGGACCGCCGGCCACGAGCTATCAAAACGCTCAGCGCCAGCCGGCAACCCAATCATTCTCGTAGTAAAGGCCGATGATGCGAGCCCAGCTCAATGAATACACCTTGGGCCCGGCGACCTTTCGACACCGGTCCCTGAGAATGGTATGCAAAGAGGTACTGCCGGCGTTCGGCTGAGGCCGCTCATCTGTTCGGACAAGCGAGACCGGTGCTAAAGAGTGTGCCTGACTAAGCGTTACTAGCTCTAGGCGTTGGAGTGGTAATAGCCGTATTTCAATATAGCCAGGCGCGAGAAAGGAGCTCAATTGCGCGACATCGATCAATCCGATGTAGACCACTGGCATCAGCATGGGTATGTGATCATCAAGGAGTTCCTTGACCCCGACGAGCTCAAAGCGGCACAGGAAAACCTCTTCCAGTACCTACCAACCTGGCAGGAGTACTCAGAACGGGCCCGATCTTTCGCAACCTGCAGGGGAGCTCGAACCGGTCTGCCCCGGGCTGGATCCGGTACGAGTTCCCGTACGCTGGTGAAGCGCTTAACCGGGTGGCATTACACCCGTTCCTGGTCGGCTTTGTCGAGCGCCTCGTTGGCCACGGCAATCTCTTGGCCAGCCATGGAGCCATAGTGGGGAAGTACGCCGGGCGGGCTGACTATGACCAGGAACTCCACGAGGACTACACGAACAATACCCTCGCCTTCCCCAGTAGCGGGACCGAGATGATCGACGTGCCGATGATCGTGTACTACACGGACGTCACCGAAGAACTCGGGCCCACTTATATAGTATCCAGGCAGTACACCCGTGACCTCAGGGCGACCGGCAAACGCTTTTATACCCGAGAGGACTACCCCGAACTCTACGAACATGAAAGACCGGCGACGCTCCCAGCGGGGTCGGTGCTCATCTACTCGATGCGAGCCGTGCACCGTGGGTCCGCCATGCGGGCCAGTGAAGGAGCCCGCTTCTCGCAGTTCGTCGCCTTTCACACCGCCGGGTACCCCTGGCTAGGCTCGCACACCTTTCAGGGCTTGGGCGAGGTAGCGGAGATGCACCACCTCGTCACGCACGCTACGCCGCGTCAACGCGAGCTTCTAGGGTTCCCCCCGCCTGGCGACCGGTACTGGACGCACGAGACTTTGGCTGGTGTCGCTGCTCGATACCCCGACATGGACATGAGCCCATACGAGCCGAAAAGCTGAAACACAGCGAAAGAAAGGCAGAGGTTCCGGGGATAGCCGACACCAATGTCGGCCATGTCGAAGAGCCGACGATGTCGTCCTGTTTCCCCGTCAATGGAGGGGGCGCGCAAGCCCAGCCGCCGGATGTTGCGTCACACCGGCGCAAAGGTGGGCTCTTGAGACGCACGGCCGAGCGTGTCGGCGCTAAGGGAGTGGTCGGGAAACAGCTAAATAGGACCCAATTCCGGACCAACCGGGTATTCCACGAACGCGAAACGCTGGCTATCGGCCGCCCAACTGTCGACATTGATCGTGCCCTGTCGAGTCTCCGTCCGCGCCAGCGCTAGGTGCTCCTGACGCGCGGCGCAGTTCGACCCAGAACCTCCATGTCAGGCCCGCGGGCGCTCCCGGTTAAGGCAGCGCCCGCATTTGCACTAGGGGATCACGGGTTCACGGGTAGCTGGGGAGGTCCACGATCGTCCCCGAGACCGAAGGAGGCGCGATGTTCGCACCACCTTTCCCGTCTACGACCGAGTTGTCGCCTCCGTTGCTCGGCAAGATCATCACGGTGAAAGTGTTGGTCAGGTGAACGCCGGCCGTGGTCGGGACCTCGAAAGGCTCCTGGTTGATGAGCTGGGCGCTCGTAAACAGGAAGGTGACGTAGCTACCCATGCCATAACTGCTGAACGTCCTCACGTTGGGGGTGACAAGGAAGGCGGGGTAGCCATCCTGGGTTGGGGTTGCCATCCATGCCGCCTGGTCCGGTACGTCGTAGGGGAGCTCGTTCTGGAAGAAGACGTCGGTGCCCCCCTGGCCGCTCCACACGACCTCGTACTTCTGGTAGTGCTCGACGGCCAGGCCGTAGGCCGTCACGTTGTCTCCCGTGACGGCCAGACCAGTGGCACCGGTGTTGGCCGTCCAGCCCACGTCGTTGCCATGGTCGGCGCGCCACGCCCACACGTCGTCGATGATCGAGTTGTCGGCGTTGTCGAGGAAGCTGACGGTGGCCCCTACGGGCGTGGTCTCCGCTCCACCGACTCGGAAGAAGACGTCCTGGACCAGGTCGGGGTCACTGGCCGATGCGGGACTGGGTAGGGGGCTACCAACCGAAAGTAGGACGGGCGAGTTGACCGGGCCGGCGTCGAAGATGAGGCCTGAGAGCTTTACGCCCACGTTGGGAGCCACGATCATGGCTGCGTTGCCGCGCTGAGGGACAAGAGTGGCAAAGCCCTGGCCGAGCACTACCGTGCCGGGACGGGTGACGACGATGGGTTGGTTAAGGTCGTATACCCCGGGGGTAAGGATGAGGTCCTTGCCTAAGGCCAGGGCCACGTTGATGGCGATAACGGGTGTAGCCGGGTTGGCTACGAAGAACTTGCTGATCGCCAGAGAAGTCCCTGCCTCCGTGCCGCTGGTCCACGAGGGGCCCGAGGTACCGTGCTCAAGAGCGGGTACGAAAACGTTCCAGTTACCCGATGAGTCGGTATAGACGAAGGGTTCTTCCTCTGTAACGGGGCTCGTGGGCAGGACGGTGTTCTGCTCGCACTGACCGGTGAAAACTGGCGCCGGCGCTCCCACCACTCCTGAGTAGACCATGTTCCACAGGCCGTTCGGGCACCCGGCGGCCCCGCCTATGGCGCTGTTGCGGACCATGTACTGCTGGTTGCCAAAGAAGTTCAGGTCGCCGCTGACCTGGCTATCGGCGATGAAACCGCCGCTAGCAAAGTTGTTGTTGGCGCAGTAATCCTGGAAGACCACGCTGCCGTTGATGATCGCCCGCCGGATAGGCGCCGCCTGGGAGGCCGCCCAGAACTCGGCGCTGTTGGCGCACCCGGCGCCAAAGGGATCAAGGGCCGGCGGGGCGTACGCAGGTGTGGTGGAGGGGAGGTCGACGTTTAGGGTCAGGTTGGACAGGGAGCGCCAGAAGTTGTCGTCGGCGTTGCAATCTTGCGTCCCCGCTTCGCACAGGTTGTTGAACACGTCGATGGCGCCATCGATGACCGTTACCTGGGGCATCGCACCGAGGCCGGCTACCTCGGTGTAGTAGCCCACCTGGAAGACCAGCGGATTGCCCGTCGAGCCGTAAGTCCCGGGTTCGAACAAGATGGCGTAGCGGTTGCTGTCGAACTGAGATGCGACGGGAACCTGCTGGGTTGCGATGGCGTTCAGGTCAGTTTGAATTTGCGCTTGGGTCATCGAGGGGTTGAAGACGCAGACGTTCGGGCCGAACAGGGTACTGCTGGCGTCCGGGCAGATCGACGCAGGCGTCGGGCCGGCGACTGCTGTAGTTGCCGGCGCGGAGATTGACGTAAGACTGGCGATGGCGAACGCGGCGGCGACGAAGATCGACGGGCGCCTGAGCCTGCGGTGGGGGCCCGGTCTCGGAGTCT
The DNA here is from genome assembly GCA_963750465.1 of uncultured Acidimicrobiaceae bacterium. Lineage (GTDB taxonomy): Bacteria > Actinomycetota > Acidimicrobiia > Acidimicrobiales > Palsa-688 > Fen-671. Next base: position 127,869 of record CAVVRE010000016.1, on the reverse strand, counting down.
CCTCGGGACGGCCGGAGTTGATGGCTTCACTCATAAGCTCCTCCTTGTCTCGCTCGAATGAGCTCGCAGCCGAGGCGCGCCAGGAGCTTGGCATAGCTAGGAAGCCCCCCCTACGCATCGGCCACGTCTAACTAGGTATCAGAGCTTACAAAATGCAAAAAGTCAAGACTTGAGAGATGATCTTAACAAAATAAATTACAGGCTTGAAAGCAGGAAAAACTCCGGCACCCGGAGAGGACCACGTGGTGCCTTTCTATATCGTGCATAGTCGGTCGAGCTATTGCTTCTCCCGGTCGATCGACGAGCCACAGGCACAGGGATAGAGGGCTTTCGCTGCCGGTCGACATCGTCCCAGGGCCCTGAGGTCGACGTAGTCGTCGTGGAGCAGTGGGCCAGCCAGGCCCCTCTCGTGGCCGCCGAGGTGCCCGAGGTGAGCTGCCTATCGAAGGTTGCCGCCATAGTGGCTTTGTGGTTCCGCGACCCGTGACGGCTGTGTCAGGCGGCGAGCATCTCCGTGACCTGTTCGCGCGTCATGGCAGCGCCTTCTGCCAGCAGGCGGGCCAAGCGGTCGCCCAAACGAGCCCGCAGCACATCCATGTCCGCGTCAGCCCACCGGTTACCGTCGTAGCGCTCCCCGAAGCCTGCTGACCTGAGTTGCTGGACTGCGAAGCCGTACAAGCGGGAGGCCGCCTCTTCGTCTTCCCGAAGCGCAAGAAGACAGGAAGCGGCACCCCTGGCTGCGTCAGCCATGCCGCAAGGAAAGTCCCGGCGCCTAGCCGACTCGAAGGTGCTCCGGTGCATCTCGAGCGCACCGGCGTAGTTGCGGTCCGCGTAAAGGAGCTCGCCGCGCCGTAAGTCCTCCCATACTCTTGACACCCCAAACTCCTCTGCCATTACCCCTAGCCTCTCGACGTGTGGACGAAGAGCATCGGGGTCGTCGTAAAAGAAGCCGTACGGGCACAGGTTGTCATGTGCGGCGTAGATGAAGTAGATGTCCTCGCTCTCTTCGGCCGTGGCCGACAGCTCCTCCAAGACGGCCCGGGCCCGGTCGACAGCGGGTCGACTGCGAACATCCACCGAGAGGCCGAGCGCGATGAGCCCTTCGCACAGGAGCCAGGGTTCTCCCACTTGCCGGGCCAGTCGGAGCGCTCGTTCGCCCTCGGCCTCGTTGTACCGGCCGCCCAGGCCGTTCACCGAGGCTATGAGGGCGGCGGCAAGGGCGGCCGTGGCCCGGTCACCAAGTTCAAGGGCCAGCTCGCCGCCGGCCCTGGCGTAACGGGCGCTCACCGAGGCATCGAGGTGCGAAGCCACGTCTGCTGCGGCGACGAGCGCCTTGGCCCTAAGCGCGGGATCGTCGCTTGGACCTGCGCTGGCGAGCGATCGCTCCAAGAGGTCGAAACCTTCGCGGCCCCGGTCGTAGATATCCCAGTAGCGGCGCAACGTCACCAACGCCCCGAGCAGGTCGTCCCGGCGCTCCGGCCGGGCCAAAAGGTAGGATAAGACGGCCCGGAGGTTATGGAGCTCGAGCTCAATGGTTTTCAACCATGGCGTCATCGCCCGGCCAAAGGGCTCTGGGCCCGCAGAGCGAACGAGCGCGAGGTAGTAGGTGCTATGGGCGTCGAGGGCTGCTGCCGTCCCCGCCTCGCCGAGCTCGGCGCCGCCGAACTGGCGCAACGACTCGTGCAGGTAGTAGCGCGTCGGGCCACCCCCGTCTCCGACGATGGCGACCATCGATTTTGAGACCAAGGAGAAGAGGTCTTCGGCCGCCTCCTCGGGCGCGCCGCCGGCCAGTGCCAGGGCGGCGTCCAGGCTGAAACTGCCTGAGAAAACAGACAAGCGGCAAAAAAGGCACTGTTCTCTCGCTGTCAGGAGGTCATAGCTCCATGCGACCGCCGCCCGCAGAGTCTGCTGCCGGGCCGAGGCGGTGCGCGAGCCGCCAGTCAGGAAGGCGAAGCGGTCAGCCAGGCGGGCAAGGATGCTCCCTAGGTCGAGCACCGCCACCCGCGCTGCCGCCAGTTCGATGGCAAGGGGCAAGCCGTCGAGGCGGCGGGTGATCTCGGCAATGGTGGCAATGGCGCGGTCGTCGACGAGCGCGCCCGGCCTGGCGGCCTGGGCTCGATCCACGAAGAGCTCAACCGCGCCGCAGCCGCGGCACTCAGCAACGCTGGCGCCTGCGGCCGGCACTTCGAGCGACGGAACCCGCCACACCGACTCAGCCGAGATGCGGAGCGGCTCCCGGCTGGTCGCAAGCACCCGCAGGCCGGGGGCGCCTTGGAGCAGGTCCTCGACGAGCTCGGCGACGGCGCCGACAAGGTGCTCGCAATTGTCTACCACGATGAGGGTCTCGCGGCGGCCGACCACTTCTGCCACCACTTGGGTTATGGGACGACCGGACAGGGGCCGCACGCCGAGGGCCTCGGCCACGGCAAGCGGTACCGACGCTGGGTCGGCAAGAGGGGCGAGGGCGACGAAGTGGGCACCTTCGGGGAAGCGGCCTGCCACCGTCGCGGCCACTTCCTGAGCCAGCCGGGTCTTCCCGCAGCCGCCCGCACCGGCCAGAGTGACCAGGCGGCGCTCCCCGACCAACCTGGCCACTTTGGCCACCTCTTCGACCCGGCCGACGAAGCTGCTGGCCGGGTGGGGCAGGGCGCCGGAGAGGGGCACGGACGCCGGGCCGTTGGGCGCCTCGGCCGGCAATGGGCGCTGGTCGAGCTCGGGCGACTGCAGCAGCACCTTCTGTTCTAAGGCTGCAAGATCCGCCGATGGGCTGAGGCCCAGTTCCTCGGCCATGGCCGAGCGGAGGCGGCCAAACGCCCGCAGGGCGTCGGCCTGGCGGCCCGAGCGGTAGTAAGCCAACATGAGCTGGGCCCAGCGCCGCTCGCGCAGGGGTTCTGCCGCCACCGCCGCTTCAAGCTGGCCGACCATTGGGTTGTGCTCGCCAATGGCCAGGCGTAGGTCGGCGAGGTCGTCCTCAGCTTCCCGGCGCATTTCCTCCAAGCGGGCGACCTCAGCAGTAGCCCACGAATGCTCGACCAGCTCTTCACACGGGCAACCGCGCCAGAGGTCTAGGGCTTGCGCCAAAACCGCTACTGCGCCCCGGGCGTCACCCGTCTCTGTTCGCTGAAGCGCTTCTCGGACGGCTCCTTCGAAACGGTGCGCGTCCACCGAGCCTGGTTCGAGCTTGAGCGAGTACGCGTTACCCGAGGTTGTGAGGCACAGCTCCGGGATGGCTCCCCGGAGCCGCGATACGTAAGTTTGAAGGACTTTGGCGGCGGAGGCCGGTGGCGACTCGCCCCAGAGGCCAGCGATGAGAAACTTCGCCGTCACGGGCCGACCGGCGCGCAGCGCCAACATCTCGACCACGGCCCGCTGTTTCGGCGCGGAGAGTTTGACCGAGCCCTTTCCCGATCGGACTTCCAGCGGCCCCAGGAGCGCGACCTGCACCCGGCCAACACTAGGCGGCCCATCTGCGCGGTTCTTGTGGGTCCGCAAGTAGGCCGAGCGCGAGTCTCGGCGCTCGTATACCGCGCCTATACCACGCTTTACCGGGCCGCATCCAGGGCGCAACCGTCGAGGCAAAGGCTGAACAACAACGACTCTCGGAAAGAAGCGGCGGCCAAGCAAACCAGTCCTACGACGAAAGGAGCAAACGAATGAGACGAATGAGAAAGCCAACGCTCAGCGCCGTTATCGGTGCCGCCGCGACGTCGGCTGTGCTGCTCGCCCCTTCACAAATCTCCTTCGCCGGCCCGGCCGGTGTGAGGCACCAGGGTCAAGGTGGCACGATCAGGCTTGAGGGGTGGCCTGGTATACCGCTGAATGCGATGTCTACCCGCAACTGGGCGGGTTACTCCCTTGCGGGAAGCGGTTACACCGGCGTGACCGGGACCTTCAACGTCCCCGCCCCCCTCCGCTCCGAGTCCTGTCTTGAAGAGACGTCTGTCTGGGTGGGAGTTGACGGCGTCGACAACCATGATTTGCTCCAAGCAGGTATCGCCGAGACGGGCTTTTCACAGCCGAATAACGCGTCTCGAAGGGAGTGGCCGGAACCGGAAGCCCCCCCTATCCTTTGTGGCGGCCCCCTCCGGATATTTGCCTGGTGGGAGGACCTCCCGTCCGGCCCAGTGCGAGTCGAGCTCCCGGTCGCGGTCGGCGACAGTGTCACCGTGTCAATTTTCAAAATGTCACCCGGTTGGTGGGCGCTCGCCGTGCACGACCTCACGACCAAGCGAAGCTTTCTTTTGGCCCAACCTTACATAGGCCCTCAAACCTCCGTGGAGTGGGTGGTGGAGGCACCTCAGGTGATGGGCATACTCCGCAACCCTGTCCCGTTCAGCACCGTGAACTTCCGCTACCTGGGTGCCGAGGGCGAAACCCGAGACTTGGAGGGTTTCAGCTTTCGCTCCGGAGGCCATGTTGCCTCCCCCTCGGAGGTCATTGGAACTAGCGGCCAGCTCATTCGTGGCTTCACCGTCCACTGGGCCCGCAGCGGTTCTTAGCCCGGCTATTTGGAGCGAATGGAGTCATGAGATCGACCCAACCGCTGGTGAACCCTGTCACCACGTCGGTGACGACATCCTCGCCGTGGCACGGGACTTCAGCATTTAGTTCATGATCCTTGATTGACGTGGGCTCGGCCAGCCGCTGCGGCGGCGGTAGAGACCGGCCCGGCAACGTCACGCATTGATCAGCTGACGACGACGTTCCTTGGACGGCTACCGCCAAAACGAAAGGGGAATAGTGAAAAAATTGACCCTCGTAACGTGCGCTGCGCTGTCATTTGCCGGCGTCGCGCATGATCCCTGGAGCCACCATGCGTGCCAAGCTGAGCTCATCTCTTACGAGCTCCCGTCCGGCTGGCAAGTCCAAGGTGAGCTCAGTTTGAAGAAGTCTGGCGACCTAACCGCGCCTTACCCGGCTTACGTGCTGATCGCCGGGGCCGAGCCGGCGACGTTAGCCGGGGTGGCGAACCCTCCGTCGAGTTACGCCTTTTCGGAAACCCCGGGCCCGTGGTTCATGGTCTTGGTAGAGACCGGCAAGTTAGCTGCCCCCTCACCGACGACGGCTTACGAGCTCGCCCCCGAGGGCGAATTGTCCCTCCAGCAGGCAGCGGGCCTTGACCCGACCACGGTGAGCCTCACCACGCCCGCAGACGTCAGTTCCGGGGGCCTCCGAGGTTCCCAGGACCGCTCGGAGGTCCGAGTGCCGGGCGCGGGCGACATCGAGATGGACGAGGTCGTCTACGTCAAGGGCCATACGGTCTGGATGACCATGGTTGGGTGCACCGTCACGTGCTACAACGCGAACGCTTTCATTATCAGCCAGGTAATCAACAGTGTGAACGTAGGTAATGCCGCCCGATAACAAGAAGGCGCAATCCGAAGTGCAGGATCGCCGCCCGACCTTATTGCCGAGCTGGGTCTAGCCGACTCTCCGACGGGATGGAAGCCCCCCCGGAGCTCGCCACGCGATTCAAGTTCGCGAGGCAGAAGTCGAGGCTGGCTGGAACCATTCGTGGTTCCTACTTCGCCTTCAAGAACGATTACTGACGCCATTTGTCAAGGTCGGTCCAACAGTCTTTCCAACCGGTCGAGACGGCGGATGACATGATCGGCGTAGTAACCCGGGTCCCTCTGCACATCGGGACCCAGGCTGCCGCCGTCTGCTGCAGCACGCCGCACCCAGCGCTCTGCCCACCACAGGGCGGAACCCAATAGTGTCACCGGCTCCCACCAATCGACGCGGTCGGTGACGTCACCTAACGGCGCCTGAGTGCTGACGCCCTCCCGGTACCCTCGCCAAAATGCCGCCCGTTGGCCTGTTGAGAGACCGTTCTGGTCGAATAGGTACGCTACCTCGTCCGCTGGGTCACCCAGGCGGGCATATTCCCAATCGATCAGGACAGGGCTCGGGCCCCACAGGATGTTCCCGGGACCGGGATCGCCGTGAAGTAGCGCCAGTGTGGCGCGAGTGTTGAAGCTCTGGTCGTCTCGCGCTCTTTCCCAGCTCCTCTGGACTGTGTTCGCCGCATCCCTAAGGCGAGCTTCGACCGCGGCGGGAAAAGGGTCGCCAACCCAAACAAGTGTCGAGATGATCGACTGCAACCGTCCCTCGGCATACGATACGAGGTTGTCGGCCTTGGATGGCCCATCGACGAGATCGTCGACAGGTCGACCGTGAACCCAGGCGATGACCGATCCCAGCTGTTCGATCTCGGCGGCCGTGGCTGACATGAGTTCTTTCTCATGCCCTGCAGCGAACTGCATGCACATGCTCGGCGTCTCGAACCACGGGCTGGTACAGCGGAAGTCATACAGCCGTGGTGCAGCAAGGCCGCCCACCTTCTTGAGCACTCTCGCCTCTCGCTCAGCTTGCGCGCAATCGGCCGGACCGCCGCCGTAGGAGACCCTCACAACCAGGTCCTCGATGGCGCCTGTGGGATCGTAATAAGAGACCTTGTACACGGCGTGGCGGTTACCGTCTTGAAACTGGCTCACCTCCTTGATGCCATCAGGAGCGCAGCCGACTGCGCCACAGACATAGCCCTGAAGACTTCTGAGAAGACTTCCTTCCGGGATCGTCGCCATCAAAGAACATGATGCCCGGCCCGTTGGCTCCTTGAGTAGAGGGAGACTGTGCCCATGCTCGTTATCGATGCGGCAAGGCGTCTGCAAGGGTTCACAACCGGTGACCTCGACGAAGCCGCCATCGAACGAGTTCTAATAAGCCCCGCCCTCGGACAGGTATGACGAGGCCGGCCGCACCCGGCCCGTCCGCACCCGGCCCGTCCGAGCTCGCCCCTGAATAGGCGGACGAACTCGGACCAGCGGCAGGCCGGCCTCAGCTGCCGGACCGATGAGGTGCCTAAGTCAGGCGAGCGAAGCGCATTGGCCCGTAGCCACCCCCATCACCACGTTGGGAGGGCCGGCGGCGGTCGGGGCGGGCGTGTCGAGAGTGCACCCAAGGGCTCCGCCCACGGTGTTCGAGGAGACGGTTAGGGCTGACGGGGAAGTGTTGTAGGAGACGGTGACCGGGCCGCTCACACTGTTGGAGCTCACCGTCACCGGGCCATTGTTGAACACGACGGTCAGGGAACCGGTGATTGAGGTGCCCGTCACGCTGACGGCGCCTCTGTTTGAGGTGGCACTGACCGGCCCGACTACGCGGTCACCCGTGACGTTCACGGGGCCGGTGTTCCCCAGAAGGTTCACCGGGCCGGTGATCGTGCTGCCGTCGAACGAGACCGGCGCTCCCGACCCTCCAATTGTCAATGCCGCGCTGAAAGTGTCCGGGGCGCACGACGACCCCTGCGTCCCGCCCAGGTTGACCGGCCCGTTGAGGTCGGTAAGCGTGACCGCACCTTGAACTGTGGTGCCGCACACCAGCACGCTGGCCGCGCCGGCGCCCGTGATGGAGCCGTGCACAGAGGCTCCAATTAGCGCCAGGGTTCCTCCCGTCTCGACGTTGACCGAGCCAGAGACGGCTGTGCCTTCGACGCACGTGCTCGTGGTGACCGTGATGGGGCCCTTCGGCGCGGCGGTTATGGTCTGAGCGCAGGTAACGGTGTCCGAAGAGCTGGCCCCCGACCCGAGGTAGTTGGCGTCGCCCGAATAGGTGGCCGTGACCTGGTGCGTCCCCGGGGCCAGGTTGGTTATGGGCTGGCTCTGGGCCTGCCCTCCGCTCAGGTCGATGGCCACCCCGACCTGCTGGCCGTCGACGGCAAACGTCACCGTCCCCGTCGGGACCGGCCCGGCCGTCGAGGGCGCCGACACCGCAACCTGGGCCGTCAGGGTGACGACCTGGCCGAACGTGGGCGAACCGGGCGACGCTGTCAATGTGCTCGCGGTGGCGGCCTGGCTTATGGTCACGCTCGCTGGCCCGGACGACTGGAGGGTATTGGCGTCGCCCGAATAGGTCGCCGTCAATGTCTGTGGTCCCGGCGACATATAGGTCTGAGGGCACGTGGCCGTGCCGGCTGAGGAGAGGGCCACGTCAGAGCACACCGTCGTGGTGCCGTTGGTGAAGGTGACGGTGCCGGTGAGCGCCGGCCCGTTGGTGTCGGCCGCCTGGACCGCCACCGATGCCGTGTACGTATCGGGCTGTCCGACCACCGGCGAGGCTGTCGCCGCCACCACCGAGGTGGTGGTCGAGGCCGGGCTTACGATTATCGCCGCCTGGGCGGAGGACCCGACCGTGCCGGCGTCGCCCGAATAGGTCGCCGTCAATGTCTGTGGTCCCGGCGACATATAGGTCTGAGGGCACGTGGCCGTGCCGGCTGAGGAGAGGGCCACGTCAGAGCACACCGTCGTGGTGCCGTTGGTGAAGGTGACGGTGCCGGTGAGCGCCGGCCCGTTGGTGTCGGCCGCCTGGACTGCCACCGATGCCGTGTACGTATCGGGCTGTCCGACCACCGGCGAGGCAGTCGCCGCCACCACCGAGGTGGTGGTCGAGGCCGGGCTTACGATTATCGCCGCCTGGGCGGAGGACCCGACCGTGCCGGCGTCGCCCGAATAGGTGGCGTTGATCGTTTGCGGCCCGGGTGATAAATAGGTCTGGGTGCACACGGCGCTGGCCGTGGCCGTGAGCACGAGCCCGGAGCAGAGTGTGCTGTCGCCGTTCGTGAACGTGACCGTCCCGGTGGGGGCGGGCCCGTTGGTATCGGGTGCGGCCGCAGCCACCGTCGCGACGTACGTCACCGGCTGACCAACCACAGGAGCGGCGGTAGAGGTGGATAACAAGGTGCTGCTCGAAGCCTTGGATACCGACACCCCGGCCTGGCCCTGCGATGCCAGCGTGGCGTCGTCGCCCGAATAGGCGGCGCTTACCATTTCGGGCCCGGGGCCGTCGTAGGTTTCCGTGCAGCTGGCCGTGTAGGTGGCCGAGCCGGAGGGTGAAAGCGTCACGTCGGAGCAGACCATGGCGCTGCCGTCGGTAAAGGAGACGGTCCCGGTGGGTGCCGGCGGGGTGACGTCGCCCGGGGCGTTCAGGTCGACAGTGGCGGTGTACGTGACGGGTTGGCCCACCACCACCGCCGAGGGAGAGGCCGAAAGCGACGTCTGGGTTTCCACCGGGACCACCTTCACGGTCGCCTCTTGCGACGAGCCCGTGTAGTTGGCGTCGCCCGAGTAAGTAGCCGTGACGCCCTCGTTACCTGAGGCCACGAAGGTCTGCGAACAGTGGACGACAAACGGCGCCGTCGTGGGCAATGGCACATCGGGGCAGACCGTGGTGGTGCCATTGGTGAAGGTGACCGTCCCCGTGAGGGCAGGGCCGCCGGGCGACGAGGGCGTCACTATGACCTCGTAGGTGACCAGCTGGCCCGGGAAGACAGAGGGAGGCAGCGGGAACAGGGTGCGGCTCCCGGCCTGGCCCACGGTCACGCTGTCTTGGCCCGATGACCCGAAAGTATTGGCATCGCCGGAATAAGTGGCCGTCACGGTTTCGCTTCCGGGAGCCTGGAAAGCCCAGAGGCAGCCGGCCGTGCCGCTAGCGGAGATGTGGACCTGGGAGCACAGCGCCGCGCCTCCGCTCGTGAACGTCACTGTGCCACCCGGAGTTGGCCCGCCGGGGAAATTAGCAACCGTGGCGTCGTAGTCGACCGGCTGGCCTACGACAGGCGCTGACGTGGAGCTGGAGACCGAAGTCGTGGTCGCGGCCTGGTTGCTCACGTCCACGGTGAGCTCTCCCTGGGACGGCTCGTCCCCCTGGGGGTCACCGCTGTATGTGGCGAACACGTAGTGGGCCCCATCAGTCGAGAACGTGGTCGTGCAGCTGGCCCCAGTTTCGATCGAGATCTCCTCGAACCCACCCGGTCCGGGGGTGGCCGTGTCGATCTGGGCGACGGGGGCGGCCGAGCACAGGTCGGTGGAGCCGTCGGAGAAGTCGACCGTGCCAGTGGCCCCAAAAGTGTCCAAGGTGGCCGTGAGCGTCACCGGTTGGCCCACTGCCGGCGAGCTCGGCGACCCCGTGACGGTGGCGATGGTCGGGTTGAGGGTGACGCAACCGAAGAGGTTGCCGTCGTTACTACAGAGGGAGCTCGGCGGGGTGGGGTCGGGCGGCAAAGGAGGCACCTCGGCCCCGCCGGGGGTCACCGACGCCGAATAGTCGTTGCCGTCGCCTCCTACGAAATGGATGTCCGGGGTGAGCGAGCAGGCTCCGCTGGACGAGCAGGTGCTGAGGTCGAAGCCGCTGCCGAGGTCGGAATCGTTGACCACCAGGAACTCGGGTGGGTTGGCGGTGTCGAACGCCCACGCCGTGTCCTCGTTGCCGTTCCAGTCCGTATACTGCAGCCGCAGGCTTTGCACCGTAGCTGCGAAGCCGCCGATGGTAGCCGTGCTCACGAACCAGTTCCCGGCGAGGTAGGTGGTCGAGGTCAGTTGGGTGGCGCTGTCGGTAGAAGTGATAGTGGGCTGCGTAGTCGATGTTGTGGACCCCTCTGAGGTCACGACCCATTGCGGGTCGTAGCTCGCCGGGGTGGGGACAGGTGTCGGGTTGAGGCACGCGGCCTTCGCCGCGGGCACCGTATTCGGGCTCCCTATGACGATGCCGCCGGGGTTGTTGTTGCACGTGGTAAACGTGGGGTCGGGCTCGGTGGAGCCGACGAAAAGCGAGTACAGGCCCTGGGCCTGGCTGCCGTTGGACAGCATCGACCCGAGGTCATAAGTCGCCGTGGGGGCGCCCGCGACGTCCTCCGCCAACTGGCCGGGCAGCGCCGCCGCGGTGAACACAGAAAGCCCTTCCTGCACCGCCGCCGTGATGGCGAAGATGACCGCGGCCACGATAATCCCGACTCCCGATGCCGCCACCGCGCCGGCAACGCTCGTAGCTGTATCGAGGGCGGTTTCTGCCGCGGCCGCCCCCGCATCTTCGACCCCTTCGGCTTCAGCCTCCGCTAGATCGGCGGCGTCTGCTCCCTCTGCTGTTTCAGTGGCCGGCTGGTTGAAAGCGCTCTTGAACGGCGTGCGATTGGCGTAGGGGAAAACGGAGGTCTGGAACGCAGAGCCGGCCAAGCTCCCGCTCGCCCCGAGAGCGAAGCCGGTGCCCAAGCCGGCGGCCACCGAGCCCACAGTGGCCAGCCCCTGCAGTGAGCCGCTCACGGCTATGGCGTTCACGTCCGTGGTAAAGGCCGAGTTGTTGAACAGCTGGTCGTTGACGTCAGCGTCGCCCCACTCGACGAACTGGTTGTACGTCGGGGTAACCGGGGGGCAGCCGAAGATGGCGGTGCACGGCGTGAAGCACGTCTGGGGGGTGTTGTTCTCGTCGTAGATATTGGCCGTGTAGTCGCCCTGGTAAGGCGAAGGCGACTGGTAAACGCAGTAGCCGCCGTCGACGCTGGCCGAAGGGTTAGAAGAAGACGCTCCATCGCTGTAAGGTTCGGGCGCGTTGGACAGGAACGACTGCAGGGCGCTCTCGCTCGCGTTGTCGGCGATCAGGTCCTGGTAACTGGAGGTGCCGAGCCCGGCCCACTTCGTGTACTCGAGGCCGGCGGACTGGGCCGCCAGCACGCTTTGGCGCTGCACGACGGAGGTGAGCCAGGCGGACGCGTTCTGCTGGTCGGTGTCGGCTGTACCTGCGCCCGCGGCCTGTATGGCCTGCACCAGCAGCGCCCACAGCTCAGCTTTAGCGTCTGGACGGGCCCAGCTCTCGACCGCTTCGATGTCGGTGGCGGCTAGCGCATGGTCGGAGATCGTGTTGGTGACGGCCTCTTGCTCCAGCACCTGCAGGGAGGCGATCTGCGCCGACGTGGCCGAGTAGATGCCGCCGGCGTAGTAATCGCCGGTAGAAGGGAGGGTGGCGGGAACTTGTAGGGCGGACAGGTTGAACAGGTCAGGAGGCGGGAAAGAGGAAGAGCTGTCAGCGACAGCCACCCCGCCAGTGGTAGCGAAGGCGGTGACCAACATGGCCAGCGTGAGGAAAATCCCCACAGGGGCACGACAAAACCGCGTACACGAGGCGGCCCGGGCCAGTGAACGCGCCCGTCCCACGAGCTTGGCCAACCCCAGGTGCAGCAATAGTTTTACAGCCGGCAGGATGGGCCGCCTTGTCGTCGAATTCATGATTTCCACCTCGTGGGTAGCGGACCGAGCTCCTCGCAGTGCGGCTGGTCCGGCGTGGCAATAGGTTTATTGTGACTTTCAGTTGATATCTCTGACCACCGATTACCCGGAACTAGGGCTCGGAATATCGAGAATTCCGTGCAAATTCAGGGTTCGGAACCTGGCCACATCCGGATCAAACCCTCTAATGAAGACAGGCCTTTTCGGAGCCAACGAGGCGGTCGTGCCCCGTCGTGGCGGCACCGTGACGACCTCGGATTTATGGCGTTGAGACCGCTATAGTTTCGTGGCCGGAGGGACAACAGTGAGGGCACCGGTGCCGGCCACGGGTACAGCGGCCGTGCCGCCGTAGCCGTCGGTCGCCAGTTGGGCCTTGGTCTCGAACGGGTACAGGTCGCCGTCAAAACTCACGTAGACCTTCCCCCCGGCGCTAAACAGCACGCCGCTGGCGACGCCAGCCCGGATTTGAGCCGAGCCAACCGGGCCATGGACTACGGTGGCCGCGTCCGCCTTTCGGATCCTGACGAGTTCGCCCGGTGTCGAGATGCCATCTGCCGTTCCCCCCGCAAATACATAGAAAGTGCCGGCCGCGTCCACGATCCCACCGTCTGCTCTGGTCGCCAGAGCATTCGCTGCCGGGCCGGCGACGCCAGCCGCCGAGCCGTGGCCGAGGCCTCCGAGGTTGGGCGTCGTGACGACCAGGGCGGCGTCGTAGCCATCCCTGGCGAACTGAGCCGAGGTCGAAAACCCGTGCAGCTCGCCATCGGAGCCAACGACATAGATCGTGGGCTGGCCGTTGACCGCACGAGTGGAAAGCAACGTACCGGATCGGGGGGCAGACGTCGTTGGGGGAGGGGCTGGCGTGACGGCAGCCAGAACCCTGGCGTGATCGACCTTTTCCACGGCCCGGAGCTGACGGGCGGTGGCGGGGAACGCCCTTCCGCCGGCGAAGACGTAGTCGTTCCGGCCGAAGCTGACAATGGCCCCGTTGGGGTAGGCACGGTCCGCGCCGGGGAACGGCTCAGTGGCCGGCCGGGCGGTGGGCGAGGGGGTGGTGGTGGCCGTGGCCGCCGGCGCCGATGAGCTTGTACTGGCGGACGCGGGCGGCGCAGGTGGGGCCGGGCTCACTGTGACCGTCACCGTCTCTGGGGCCGACGTGTAGCCCAGATTGTCCGTCAAGGTATAAGTAAAACTGTCGGTGCCGTTGAAGCCGTCGCGGGGGAGGTACGTGAAAGAGCCGTCCGGGCCGACTACGGCGGTGCCGTCGGTTGGCCCGCTCGACAGCTGCGTCGTCCAGGACGCTACGCCGGCGTTGTCGTCGCTGACTCCGGTCTGGAGCGTGCCCGACGGCTCGGAAAGCTCGGTGCTCGACACTGTCGTGTAGGCCTGGGGCCGGGCCACAGGCAACGCCCTTTGCACGGACCCGGCGTCGCAGGCCTGGCCCGGCCCGCTGGCCGCCCCCCTCTGGTCCGTTGTCGGGCACAGGGTGAACGAGCCGCCCTCCACGGTGGCCGTTGTGGGGTCGGGCACTATGCCTATAGCCGGGTTGCCCGGCAGGGGCACTATCGTCTCGGTCGGTCCCCCGTTGGCCTCCAGCGGCCCGAGCAGGCCGGACAGGTCGGCGCCTTCGTTGTCGGTGGCCACAGGCCCGGGCGAAAGGCAACTGGTGTCGCTGCTGGCGTTGTAGCCCCCGTCCGACCAGGCCCCCCCGGCCCCGTTGTTACAACTGCCATCGAGGATGTCTGCGGCCACGGCGAGGGTGCCGCTGCCGGTGTTATCTCCGTTGTCGAGGGTCGGACCGTCGTGAGTAACCGACGTGTTGGACGTGTTCGTGAGCGCATTGGCAGCGAAGGTGGACGCCACGACGGTGGCCGTGGCGGACCCCGTATTGTCCCCGTTGTCGATGGCCCCGCCGTCTGAGGCCGCGCTGTTAGCCGAGAACGTAGAACTGGTGGCCGTCAGGGTGGCCATGCCACCAGTGTCCCCGCTGTCGACTGCTCCGCCGTCACCGCTGGCGGTGTTCCCCACGAAGGTGGTACTGGTCGCCGTAAGGGCGCCGTTGCCCGAATAGTCGCCGCTGTCGATGGCGCCGCCATTAGCCATCGTGGCCACATTGCTGGAAAATTGCGAATTAGTGACGGTGAGCGCCCCCGTCCCGTTGTCGTCCCCGTTACCGATGGCACCGCCGTTGTACGTCGCCGTGTTGTCCGTGAAGTTGTCCTGGACCAACGTGGCCGCACCGCTGCTGCCCGGGCCGAAAAGGGCCAGTCCGTTACCTATGGCCCCGCCATTTTCTCCGGCAACGTTACCCGAGAAAGTCGAACCGTTGACGCTGAGGCTGCCCTGGCCGGAACGGTCGCCATTGTCGATCGCTCCACCGTCGAAGAAGAGGGCATTATTGGCCGAGAACGTCGAGGCGGTAACGGTGAGTGCCCCAGTCCCATTGTTGTCCCCGCTGTCTATGGCTCCCCCGCTACCCGCGGCCGTATTGTCCGAGAATGTGGAATTGACGACGGAGACGGTGCCGGTACCACCGTTGTCGCCGTTGTCGATCGCTCCACCGTCGAAGGCGGCCTGGTTGGCGGAGAATGTCGAATTGCTGACGGTTACGGTACCGGCCTCGTTGTTAGCGATGGCCCCGCCGTAATCGGTGGACGTATTGTCGCCATCCTGGAACGTGATCCCGATGAGGTCGACGTAGGCGTCGCCGATGGTAAGGACCGGCCCGCTACAACCGGCACTCGGGGTCGTGCAATCGGTGGCGTTGCCGCCATTGCCGTCGAGCGCTGGGTTGACAACCCCGTTCGCTGGCTCGATGGTTAGCGGGGCGGAGGCTGACGTGCCGGTCGTCGTTATCGTCCAGTTGCCTACATAGGTCCCGCTCGTTCCCACCGTGGCCAGGTAGACCGTGTCCCCGGCGCCGGCCAACGACAAGGCTTGTGCCAAGGTGCACTGGTCGGCGGCGCTAGCCGTGTCGTCCGGGCAACTCGACGGCGCGGCGGCCGCACCGGCGGCAAAAGCGTAGAGGTCCGTGCCAGCGGCTGAGACCGGGCTGGAGACGACCAGGTCAAATCCCCCGAACGGCAGTAGCGCCAAGGTCAAGCCGGCGGCCAGGGCTCGGCTCAGGGTCGACAGCACGTCAGTTCTCCTCTTCTAGGCGAGCGGACGGTCCCCGTTGCTCGGCGACGGTCTCCCGTTGCTCGGCGGGGCCCCGCCACGCCTCTCGTTGTCCGCCTCTTATTGTCCGCTGGTAGTGGTCTGATGACCACCGATTACCCGGAACACTTCCCGGAAAAGATCAGAATTCAGGGCTCAATTCCGTTAGCCGCGACAAGGCTTCAGTTCTGAACCAGCACGGTCCGCTCGGCAGGGAGCTCCGCGCCTACTTCGCTCGCCGCCGTGACAATTTGGCTGGTCGTGGGGGTTCCGCGCCCGGCGAAGGAGGCGTGGAACTTCAATCAGGACTGGCGTTGGGCGGTGGTCTTCCCGACGGCCAGAGCTATGGCCTCCTGCGGCGAGAGTAGCTCCCCGTCGCTCACGGCCAACAAGCAGGCCTGGTTACCCAGTGCCTGGCCCGTGGCTGCCAACGTGGACTCGACACCGCCACGACGGTAGGGGGGGACCGGCGCTCCCATCCGTCTGCGCCACGCCCGGACTGCCCCCAACAGCCGCGCCGCCTTCCCCGGGTCATCGTCCGCCACCATGACCCGGGCCAGTTCCTCTAGACCGGTAGCTAACTTCCAGTGCGGCCCTCCAGGCCAACCTTGCCACACTGCGTCGGACAACACCGCCTTCGCTCGCCCGAAGTCGCCCAGGTCACAAGCCACCTGCCCGGTGGAGACCATGAGCTCGAGGAGGCCGCCTCGCATCCAGTGGGTGCGGAAGACGTCCAGCCCTTCGCCCGTCAACTTTTCTGCTCGGGTTAGATCGCCTGTTATGGCGGCGGCCAGGCCCAGGTTGTTGAGTGAGAAACCGATCCCCCACTGCCTTCCCAGTTCCCGGCAGCGGGCCAAGCTTTCGCCGCAATATTCTTCGACCGCGGCCGCGTCACCCTGGTCGCGGGCGATGTCGCCCAGGCCCAGGAGGGCGAAAGCCACTCCGGTCGGGTCGTCCAGGGTCTTGTGGAGCTCGAGGCACTCCTCGTAGGCAGCCGACGCCCGGGAGAACTCGCCCCGTTCTCGCCCGATCGTGCCAAGGCGGTACAACGCGTACGCCAGCGCGACGTTGTCGTCCGAGCCGCGAGCGAGATCGAGGCTCTCTTCCACCAGGGCGAGGGCCTCCTGGTAGGCGCCTTTGGCCCGCTCCATCAACGCCCGTTGGGCCAGGAGGCCAGCAACGCGGCCGGTCTGGCCCAATTGCCGGTAGAGGGCGAGGCCCTCCTCCCAACGCGCCGCCGGGACCGTGTCGTCCTGTTCGTGGGCCAGCCAGAGCGCCCCGGTCACGGCTTCCGCTCGCACCGGCGGCGGCGCACTATGCCCGTTGTCGAGCTCGAGGAAATGTTCAAGCCAGCGCTGGCCTTCGCTCAGGTGGCTGTAGCGCTGCCAAAACGGCCATAACGCTCCCGCCAATCGCAAGCCCAGGGTGACGTCCCCAGATTTGCGTGCCCAATCGAGGGCGGCGCGCAGGTTGTCATGCTCCAGCTCCAGGCGCCCCAGCCACGCTCCCTGGTCCGGCCCAAACAGCTCGGTGGCGGCTGTCTCGGCCAACGACAGGAAGAAGGCGGCGTGTTTTTGGTAGATCGAGGTCGCCTCATCGCTGGCCTCCAGCTTTTCCAGCGCGAAGGCCCGGACCGTCTCCAATTGGCGGAAGCGAATTTCGTGGTCGGCGAGGGGCTCGTCCTCCCCGAAAAGGCGGGCCATCCCCGCCCGGCGCCGTTCGGCGGGGCGGATCCCCGGCGGGCTCAGGGCCGGAGCTTGGGTACCCGCACCCTCAGCGGCCGCGGTTTCAACCGTCTGCAGAAGGTGCGCATCCACCAATGCAGTCATCCCGTCGAGCACAGACAAGGAGATATCACGAGCGTTTTTGGGGCTGTCACCCTCGGTTTCGGCACCCTCGGTTTCGGCACCCTCGGTTTCGGCACTCTGGGTTTGGGCACTCTCGGTTGCGGCGCTCTGGTCGGGCGTCGCGCACACCGCGCCCGCTGCGGTCAACGTGCAGCCACCGGCGAACACTGCCAACCGGCAAAATAGCGCCTGCCTCTCCTCGCTCAGTAACCCGTAGCTCCAATCGACGACGTCCCGCATGGTCCGCTGACGGTCGGGCAGGTCCCGCGGCCCCTCGGTGAGCACCCCCAGTGCGGTACCCATTCGGGCCAGCAGGGCGGCGGGAGGCAGCACGGCGACGCGGGCCGCGGCCAGTTCGATGGCCAGGGGGAGGCCGTCCAACCGGGCGCAAAGTTCGGCCACCGCGGCGACGTTGGCGTCCGTTAGGGCGAAGTCCGGTCGCCGGGACCGCGCTTGGCGCACAAATAGGGCCACCGCCGGGACACCCCCGAGAACCTCCGGCACAAGGGCTACCCCCGGCAAGGGCAGCGCCAGTGGTGGGACCGGGTAGATCTGCTCACCCCTTATACGTAAAGGCATCCGGCTGGTGATCAGCGCCTTCAACCCGGGACAAGTCCGGCTCAATTGCGCTACCGCCCCCGCCGCGTCCACTACCTGTTCGAAGTTATCGAGCAGTAGCAACAGCTGGCGGGTCTCCAGGTGAGCGGCAATCGTGTCCACGAACGGCCTTCCCCCCTGCTCGACCACGGCCAGGGCCTGAGCAATGTAAGCCGGGACAAGTTGGGCGTCATGCAGGCGCGAAAGGTCGACGAAAACGGCTCCGTCCGGGTACCGGGCTTGGGTCGAAGCGGCGACCTGGAGAGCCAAGCTCGTTTTGCCCACCCCACCTGGGCCTGTGAGAGTCAGTACCCGGACGTCAGCGTTTTGCAGAAGGTCCGCCACAGCCGCCTCGGCTTGTTCGCGTCCCACCAGGGGCTCCACCAAAGCAGGCAGGTGCACCTGGTCGGCCGCGAACGAGGTACGGGAAATAGCCTCGGGGTCGCGCGCCGCGCCCAGCCGGGCCCATGCCGCTTTCAACGTGCTGCGCTCGGACGCGTCCAGGCCCAGGGCGTTCACAAGGTCATCGAGCGTGTTGCGCCTCGGCCGCGTACGCCCCCGTTCGATATTGCTGATGGTGTCGACGGTGACCCCGCTGTGCGTCTCGGCCGCCAATTCCTCTTGTGTAAGAGCGCGTCGCTCCCGGGCGCTCCGGAGCAACCTACCTAGTTGAGGCTCTTGTTCGTCTGACATCGGCTCGCCATATTCCCTGCCCTCTTGGGCAGGCTCTTGCCGGTCCCATCCTAGCTGTCGGGTTCCGACATAGTCCGGGCCGAGGCCCACCCGTACGTAGAGGGTCACCGCGGCGGTCACGACCGCCACTGGTCCAGGGCGGCGCGTCGCATGGCAACTAGGACCGGCAAGGCCCCCAGGTTTTGCCCCCGGGCTCGGGGCACGGTCGCGTCAGCGCCCTTTTCGCTCCGGAAGATGGCCAGGTGCTTAGGTACTGCTTCAATAACCGTTCGCCGCATTAGATCGACGTCGCGCACTCGCAAGGCGTCGCCCTACCGCCGCTCGAGCCCCACTACAGCATCGAGTATTGGGAAAGGCGAGGTGAAATTCAGGTTGAAGCGGAAATGAACGGCGGTTTGCTCGATTCGTGGCCATTTTGACGAACCCGCCGAGATAGAAGAGCGCGATAGGCGACGGCCTTGAGGACGACGACGTGTGAGCGAACCACGAGCATGCAGGGAGAGTTTTGCCGGTGTCAGAGCTTGACGATAGTAACGGGAATGATGGCCGATCACACTGGCGGCTGGTCCCGACCAGGCGATAGTGCGACGTCGTACTATCCCAAACGACGGCGGGTGCCCGCCAGCCCGTCAACGTCACCTATGTGGGGAACCCGGCCCCGGTCAATGCGGCGCAGCCCTGCAAAAGAGCGTCCTGGCGCTCTTGGTCGTACGCGGCGGGATTGGCCGATAGCTGCTGACGGTCCTTCAAATAGCGGCCCGACACGAGAGCCGAGGGCTCGTCGCTGGTGGCCAGCCAGACGGGTGTCTCGGCCCCGCGCGAGACCGGGCCCGGTGCGCCACGACCGCCCATACGTGTCCTGATCCATCCAGGGTCGACCGCATTTGACAGTGTGGACGGCCAGAGCCTGGCCACAGCAAAAGCCAAGAGCACATCACAAAGTTTTGAATCGCGGTAGGCCTTCATGCCGTCGCCCGGGCGCCGTTGTCGCTCCAGTTCGTCAGGGTCGAAGACCCCCTGGTAGTGAAGGCCGGAACTCAAGTAGACCAGGCGCCGGGGACGGTGCATGAGGGCGGTCAGCAGATACGGTGCGACCACGTTCACCTGGAATATCGGGTCGAGCCCGTCTCCGGTGAGCGCCCTTTTGCCATTGCCACCTCCGATGCCGGCGTTATGGACCACCGCATCGAACGGCCCCTGCGCCTCAGCCGCCTCGGCCAGGGCCCGGGTCTCGTCGAGGGAAGAGAGATCGCCAATTACCACTGCCGCCGCGCCGGGGACTCCCTTTTGAGCATCGGCTGCTCGCTGGAGGCTGCGAGCGTGGAGCACGACCCTGTGGCCGCCCTTGACGAGGGCTAAAGCCGTTTCCTGGCCTATACCCGCCGACGACCCTGTCACCCAGATGCTCGCCATTCGCTTCCTCCTTGGCCCTGACACACTTTCTTGGCCCTGACACACTTTAGGGCCCAGGTGTGCCAACACTTTTAGGGGATTGGCTCGGCGGTTGCCCGTGCGGCACGCCCGGCTGCAGCTGGCCCGTGCACCCAGCCATGTAGGTCGAGCGCCGCCTCGACGCCGACGACGTGGTCGCCGCTTGGACGACATGGCCAAGGACAGGGGAAAGGCCCGGAGTACAACTATGAACGGTCCCACCGCCCTGTTGGGCGTGCTCAGCCCTGCCGAGTTTGCTAAGCAGTGGGCCAAGAAGTACAACCAACCACAGCTCTCATAGCGACGGACCACTTAGCGGGGTCCCGTCAAAAGGTGCCGAGGAGGTTTCCATGTCAATGCCGAAGACAACTTCGTCCGAGCGGTCCAAGCTCGGAGATCTCAGCGAGGAGCGCATAACCGAGTTCCGCCGCGACGGCTGCACGGTGGTCCGAGGGCTGTGCTCGAAGGAAGAGGTGGCCTCCGTGCGGTCGAGGATCGCCGAGGCGGTCGCCGATCGAAGCCAAGGCGTGGCCGCGTTGTCCGAGCGGTCCAGCACCTACGCCCGCGCCTTCCTCCAGGTCGAGAACATATGGCGAGACCGTCGATAGCGTTCGCGACTTTACGCTGTCCCCCCGCTTTGCCGAAGTGGCAGCCCGACTCGTGGGCGTGCCCGGCATACGCCTTTACCACGACCAGGCGCTGTTCAAGGAGCCGGGCGGCGGGGTTACGCCTTGGCACCAGGACCAGGGTTACTGGCCGTTTCGGGGCTGGGGGCCCGTGACCATGTGGATGCCCCTCGTCGACCTGACGGCCGAAATGGGCGGGAGCATGAGCTTCGCCCGTGGGAGCTGCCACCTCGCCCTGGAGGATCTCGAGATCTCGGATGACTCGCAGGCTGGCGGCGAGCAGATCGTCGACGAGAACCGTCTCGACGTGGTCAATTACGGCCCCCTGGCTGCCGGCGACGCCACCTTTCACGCCGGCTGGACGATGCATCGCGCCGAGGAGAACACCAGCTCCGCCATGCGGCAGGTCATGACCGTCATCTATTTTCCCGACGGTATGCGAGTGGGGACGCCGGAGAACCGGCGTCAGGCCAGCGACCTCGCTCGCTGGCTGCCGGGTTGCGCGCCGGGAGATCTCGCTGCCAGCGAGCTAAACCCGGTCCTCTACAGCGAGACGCGGTGAGGGATAGGAGGCCAAGTAGATGCCCTCACCCCTCTTTAGGCCTTCACCAACCGGCATCCTCCGAGCGCGCTCCGGTCAGTCAGTGATCCCTGACGGGCACAGGCTGGCCGGGTGCCAGCCGCTCCACGGCCCGCCGCCAGGGCTTTCCTGCCAGTCGCAAACGTACGTTGCGCCGCCGTTGGTCCACCCCCACACGATGTCCCCGCCAGCACCCGTGAACCCCGAACGCGTCGGCCCACCCGTGAAGTAACCGCCGCCGAGGCTGGCCCAGCCGCTCCACGGCCCACTTCCAGCCTTTGTCTGCCAGATGTGCCACATGGCGCCGTCACCGCCGACCCCGACCACCTCCAGGTGGCACGTGACGTTGTCGAACACGGCGATCCGGGTGTAGATCAAATACCCTCCCAGGCTGTACCACCCGGACCATGAACCGCCCACCGACGTCTGCCAGCGGTGGAGGAGGACACCGGAACTGACCTCGAACGCCTCTTGGCGCCCGTCACAGTTCGTGATGGTTGGGTCCGACCCCGAAGTCATCACGCTGGAGGCGGACCTCATCGTCCTGGTGGAGGCGTAGGCCGCCGCGGGCGAGAGCGTCAAGACCCCCGCCGCCAGGAGCCCCGCCACGCCACCAAATAGCAGTCTTTTCATGTGCGCCGCACGCATATTGGTCGCTCCGTACTCGGCTTTTCGCCGTTCTACCCAAGCTAAGTAGTCCCAAACCAATACTGCTAGTTCCCCTGGTGAAGAATCGCCCCGAAGAGCGCTTCTTCACCCGGGCGGGGTCTTGGGTCTAGCTGCTTAGGTTAAAGGTCAGGCCGGTCGTAGGGAAAGTCTCGGTGCCAGTGGTACTACAAATCTCGACGCCGTACTCCAGCTGCGTCGGTACGTCCGAGGCCGAGACATAGCCGTTTGCTACCAACCACTGGTAAGCGGCGAGGATGTCCACGGACCCGCTTGCCACCTGGGTATCACGGAAGAACATCAGCTCGCCACCGTTGTCGTAGAACTTATAGCCCACCCCACCAAGGGTGACCGAAGTGGTGGCGACCCCTGGCCAGTACGCCTGAGCGCCGGACCATTGGTTCCAGATCATGGTCTCGGTTGACCAGTTGTTGAGCCAAAGGTCATAGGCCGCGTCCCACGAGCCGGTTGACGGGTAGTCCTCTGAGAACGTGGACGTAATCGAGCTGTAGCCCGAGATAGGTGTGGTCGACGGGGTAGCCCGCCCACCCACGTCGTACTCGGTGTCCGGGTAGGTCTCGACGGCGCCGCCCTCATTGGGCTGGTCCGACGTGGCGTACCAACTCGACTGGTTGCATACATTCATCGTCTGCGGGCCGTGACCGCCGTTCCAGGCGTCGTTGTCCACCCACCAGTACTGGTGACCATCGTTGGGATCGGTGTTGTCCGAACCCTCAGCGTCACTGGACGACCAGACAGGGTCGGTGCAATTGCCCCCGGATGGCGCCGTTGTCGTGGTGGGTGCCCCTGTGGTCGTGGTGGGTGCCCCTGTGGTCGTGGTCGGAGCCGCTGTGGTCGTGGTCGTCGGCGCCGCCGCGGTCGTACTCGTGGTGGGAGCACTCGTCGTGCTCGTGGTAGGAGCACTCGTGGTCGTGCTGCTCGGGGTGGTGCTGCTCGTGGTCGTGGTCGCGTAGCACTTGACCAGCGATGGCCAGCCTGTCAGCCTGCCCCCGTTACAGGTGATCGGCTGCGCCTGCCCCGGTGACATGTTGACCGTGGGCAGCGTCGTCACCTCGGTTACACCATTGCCGCTCATTAGCACGACGCCACAGGCGATGGCTGCAAAGGACACCAGGAAGCCGCGACTGCGCCACGGTGTTTTCGGTTTAGTCAATGTATTCTTTCCCTTACGTAGGTGTGGAAAACGCGCCGGACTCGCGGGCCATTTCAGTTCGAAACTTTCTGTAGCCCGCAGGACGCCCCCGCTGCGCCAAGTGCAATTGTAGGCAGGCCGGCTTAAATTGTCAAGACTAAACCTCTGCCGAACTAATTGACCGCTAAATCAGCGCCACCTAGTAGCGAGACTTACCCTATTTATTCGTCCCTATATTTCCGCCCGCACTGGCTGCTACCAGGCAGAACACGATAATGCAAGGTAAAAAGTCCGGGAAGACCGTAGCGGGGGACGCGCTTAGCGTGGCAAAAGCGCTCTGACCAGGGGCTGGGGACTCATTATGGTAGATAGTGCCGATTTGGACGCCATTGTTTGTATGATGGGATTTATTATCTCTTGCGCATCTCGGCCCATCAGATCCCCTCAGGATGCTCAGCTTACCGCCCCGGCGGTGCGCTGGCGTGGGACAGTTCCTATGCAAAAGCTGTCATAAACCGTCTCACGCGGAATCGAGGCGGCGGTCGCTCGGGGACGGAGAGTGGTGGCTAGTTCTAGAGAAACCCACGGAAATCGCTAACCGACCACTAAAATGAGTCCCGTCATTTAAGCTGCACCGCGGTCGGAATGGTGGACGACCCAGCCGTTCGGGCGAACCCGGCTGGCCGCGATGACCAGGCCCGTCGGAGACCAGTTCGGCAGTTGGCCCAAAGCGGTACGACCCTTTCCATTTTGTCTCCTAACGCCGATTTGCAACCGCCCCCCCACTCGGCCCTTCAGCGCATTGGATTGCGCCGGTCCGCCAGCCCAAATCTCCTCGCCCAATCTCGAGGTTAATCTTTTGCCGCGGTCGTGAACCCTTGACCTGCAGGCCGCCATCGACCGGAGGGCGCCAACTGGACGCCTCGGTTGAGGCCCGACTAGCGAACGAGGGGTCGAACCTGCTGGGCGACAAATCGAGCGTACCCGGCCATGTCCGGCTCATCCGCCGTCGGCTGGAGTACAACGGTGCCCGCACCGGCTCGTGCGAACTCGTCAACTGCCCGCGCCACCTCTTCAGCGTCTCCGGCGACACCGGCTTGCTCGCCGGGCTCGCGGCCCCATTTCTGGTACTCGCGCAGAAGCCGGTCCTCCGCGCCCGAACCGGTGGTCGCGAGTAGATAGACCACTACCTGGTGACCGCCGCCGCGCCCGCTTGCCGCTCGGCCCTGTTCGATCAGGGCACAGGCACGCCGCACGCCCTCCGGGCTGGTGCCGGCGGTAAGGACCGTCCCGTCTGCAAGTTCTCCGGACAAGCGCAATGAGAGCGGGCCGCTGGCGCCAGCTAGCAGTTCGGGCGGCGCCAGAGGTGGCCACTCGAGCTGGACGCCGTCCAGCTTGACGTAATGGCCGCTTGTGGTCGCCTCTTGACCGTCGAGCAGAGACCTCAAGGCGGTGAGGTACTCGCGCAACAAGGTGAGGGGCGAAGCGGCGCGGGCACCGACCTGGCCCATCCAGGACTGCACACCGTGCCCCACAGCCACCCTGACCCGACGCGGGAACAGCCGCTGCATCGTCGCTATCTCCATTGCCGTCAGCGCGACGTTGCGCAGCGGCGCTGGCAGCAGCCCGATCCCGACACGAACCCGGTTGCTCCACGCCAGCACCGCAGCGGCAGACGCGACGCCGCTCTCGAAGAAGCAGTCCTCCCATAGCCACAGTTCCTCGAGCCCAGCCTCGTCGGCGGCCTGTGCGACTTCTCTCAGCCGCTCGGGCTCCAGCTGGGGCAGAAACACTACTCCGAGCGTCGTCATCTTGGGTGATTATTGCCCAGCCTCGGGACCTTAGCGGGCTGGTCGGGCGCCAGGTGGCCGGGAGTCATCCGGGACCGTTGAGCCACGCTCGCACGCTGTCGCCGTCGGCGTCCAGGAAGGGTGGAGGGAGCAAGTAACGAACTGCCGCCCCCGACATCCGGATCGGGTTGCGAATAGTGGGCACAGCATCGTCACCCGTACCAGCAAGTACCACCGGCTCGAGACCGAGCTGCCGTGCTAGTTCTATCCCACCGTCGAGGGTATTCACAGGCCCGCAGGGAACACCGGCTTTTGTGAGGACGTCTAGCCAGTCTTGTCTCGGTCGAGCTGCGAGCCGGTCGACAAGTATTGGACGCAACCGTGCCCGGTTGCGGTTGCGCCCCTCGTTGCTGGCAAACTCTGGGTCATCCGCCAGCTCGGGCAGCCCGAGAGCCTCGCAGAGTTTGCGGAACTGCGCGTCGTTCCCGGCTACGACTATGAGGTCGCCATCCGCCGTAGGCAACGGTTCATAGGGGAACAAGCTTGGATGAGCATTACCGAGGCGCTGGGGGATAACGTTGCCGGCAACGAAGGCAGAGGCCTGGTTCGTTAAGGCGGAGAGGGCTGACGATAGAAGGTTGGTCTCCACATGCTGACCCTGCCCCGTTGTCTGGCGTTGGTGCAATGCTGAGAGGATGCCTATCGCAGAATGAAGCCCGGTTACAATGTCGAAAAGCGATGCACCCGCGCGGTACCCCGGCCCGTCCGGTTCGCCGGTCAGGCTCATTAGCCCGGATGCCCCCTGAACAAGAAGGTCGTAGCCCGGCAGTGATGCACCTTTCCCAGTCCCGAAACCGCTAATCGAGCAGTATATGGTTCGCGGGTTGCGCTTGGAGACGGAGTCGTAATCCAGGCCGAAATTGCGAAGGGAGCCAACCTTGAAGTTCTGGATGAATACATCGGAGCGCTCGGACAAAGCATGAGCGGCGGCAAGGTCTTCAGCGTTTGAAAGGTCCAGTACTACGGAGCGTTTGTTGCGATTGACGGCCAGAAAGTATGTGCTCACATGGTTACGGGACGGCGGTAGCCAGTGCCGTGTGTCGTCGCCGGCTGGGCTTTCGACTTTTATGACTTCAGCCCCGAGGTCGGCGAGCAGCATGGTGCAGTAGGGGCCGGCAAGAACCCTCGAAAAGTCGGCGACTACCAGGCCCGATAGCGGTCCTTCGTCAGAGCTCTCTGTGACGACATTACTCATTGCCCGCTATCTTTGCTGACGGACGACAGTCAACCAAATCGGGCGTGATACCAGCAGAAATGAATAGGCTGGCTGATCGTTCTAGCTAGCTTCGCGGCGAGACTCTCCTGGCCTTGAACGAGCGGCCGGTCAGGGGCGCAGCTCGTGCAGGGCATTAACGACGGCGTCCGTGAGCTTGTCGAATTGGGCACCGTCGTCGGCATTTACCAGAGGACGCCCTTCGGGGCCGCTTGCGCCAATTGCGCTGTGAACGGGACGGTCCCGTGGCGTCGGATGCCGGCCGCCCAAGATGGTGTGCTCGTACGGTGTGGGAGGGAACAGCTCGAGAGTGCTCAAAAGAGCACTACCATAGTCCGATCGAGCGTACGTCCAATGCCGACCAACGGCGTGAGTTTCCCGCCGTAGAGCACCGTCGGGCGACGAAAGTTAGCTCTCCACACGCGCTGGCGGGCTCCGTGAGTCGCCGCCCCGTCCAGGCCCAGCAAGCGACCCTGGCGGCGAGGCGGTACTTCATCGATGGTTGGACGATTAAGCAGATTGCCGCAGAGCTCGACGTTTCCCGCTTCAAGGCCGCACGGTTGCTTGACTGGGCTCGGACCGAGGGGATCGTCAGGATCGAGATCGTGAACACGGCCCGAAGCGACGTGGACCTTAGCGCCGCGATGCGGAATGTCTTCGGCCTTCGGGACGCGGTCGTTGTCGTAGGCCTCGACGGTTCCTCGGAGGCGGTCGGGCCCGAACTGGCCGAGATGGCTGCTTTGGTCGTGGCGGAGGTGGTCACGGCCAGTGATGTCGTGGGTGTTTCGTGGGGTCGCACGCTCGACCTACTAGCCGAGCGCCTGACAAGCTTCCAGGCGAATAGCGTGGTCCAGTTGGTTGGCGGCTTTGCGACGCTCGAGAGCGCGTCCGGTGGGATCGAGCTCGTACGGCAGTTAGCGGCAAAGGCGAGCACGAAGGGCTACCCGCTCCTCGCACCCCTAAGGATGCGAGACTCAGCCGCCGACGCCCTCCGGCAGGACCCCATGATCTCTAAAACGCTGGGACTGATGGGGCAGGTGACACTGGTCCTTGCCGGGGTGGGCTCGTGGGGTTATCCGCCGGCCTCGCGGATGATCGAGTGCTTCGACGAAGAGGAGGTCGCCGCCCTGCGTGCGCGGGCGTCGCCGCGGACCTCTGCGGTTTCCTCTTTGACGCAAGGGGCGAGGTGCTCGAGCAGCCCGAAAGCGAGCGCATCGGAGTTAGCCTGCCGCAGCTCGAGGCGGCTGGAACGGTCCTGGCCATCTGCGGAGGGACCGAGAAGCGTGCCGCCCTGGGCGCGACGTTACGGTCGGGGCTTGTGGACGTCCTGGTTACTGACGCCGGCTCGGCTAGCGAGCTGCTGAGAGCGGAAAGCGACTTAGTCCACCAGGCATAAATGACTTAGTCCACCAGGCATAAATACGGTCATGTAACGAGTGCGCCGCCGTCTTGGTGCTGCCCACCTGTCTGCTTAAGACCGAAATCTGCTGACCAGAGCGCTCAGGTCTCACCGCGGTCAGCGACAGCTATCGAGCGGCCGACCCCGGTTACGCTACGCGCAGGCTACGGCGCGCACTCCCGGGACCCCCTTGACACTGCACGGCAAGATGTGGTGGACTCTGCTCACTAGAGAAGGAGAGCCGCTCAAATGAGCACTTCTGGTACGCGCTCCCTGACGGGTTGTCGTAGCCAAAAGGCCATCAACGAGCTCAGGCCCGCCGTCCCGGCATCTCCGGACGTTGCGGCCGCGGCACGGCACTCGTGCAAGGGACCTGCTCGTCAGGCCGGGGTCTTTGCCGGTGCTGGGAGCGGCGCTGGCGCGGTGATAGCGCCTGTTCGGAAAGGCCCTCGGTTATGGCGACGGCGGTAGAGATGCCGAAGCTGGGCAACACGGTCGAAGATTGCCTTCTCGCGACGTGGCGCAAGCAAACAGGCGACGAGGTCAGGGCGGGCGACCTCATCGCTGAGATCGAGACCGACAAAACGAACTTTGAATTGACAGCGCCTGTCGACGGAGTGCTGCTGGAGACCTTCTTTGAAGAGGGTTCTCTTGTCCCGGTGTTCACGCCTATATGCGCCATCGGTGCCAGGGGCGAAAGTACCGAGGCGCTCCGGCCCCGCGCCACCGCGCCGCCGCCGAACCCGCTGCAGGGCGGAAGGGCCAGCTCGGACCGGGACGGGCGCGCCCCGCCTGCGTTCTTACCGGTCTCGCCGCCAGGTGAAGGCCGAGGAGACGCAGGCAGTCCCCGCCCGAGCCCCCGCGCCCGACGCTTTGCCCGCGATCACGACTTCAAGCCGTCCGTCGTAGAAGGGACGGGGCCGGGTGGACGGTTGCTGGAGGACGACCTGCGCCGAGCGTGGCACTCCACCGTCAAAGGACAGTCACCGCTGACCGAACAGGCCGAGCCAAGGCCCGCTAGTCGAACCCGGCGCGTTCGACCCACGACCGCCCCCCGATTTGCTCGCTCCCGGCGCACCTGGCGTGGGTATGTCGGCGGTGCGCGAGACGATCGCCCGGCGGGTGAGGGAGTCGCTCGCCTCTACGGCGCAGTACACCCTGCATGCCTCGGCCAACGCGACGGGGCTGCTGCTCGTGCGCAAACGGATGAAGGCCTCGGGCTCCGCGCGCCGGACATCAACATCAACGACCTCGTGACGTTCCTGACCGTGCGGGCACTGCTGGAGGTGCCCGAGCTCAACGCCACTTTCGTCGACCGCCTTTTGTATCGCCACGGCGATGTGAACATTGGATTTGCTTGTGACACCGACCGCGGCCTGGTCGTTCCTGTGGTCCGCGCAACCCAGGACCTCTCCCTGCTGGGCTTGGCCCGACGCATGAAGGAACTGACGGGCCAAGCCCTGGCCGGGACGATCGCCCCAAACGACCTCACGGGGGGCACCTTCACGGTCACCAACCTCGGTGCCTTCGGCGTCGAGTCATTCACGCCGGTCCTCAACCCGCCTCAAGTCGCCATATTGGGGGTGGGTGCTATCGGAGTGAAGCCGGCCCGAAAACCCGACGGGAACCTCGAGTTCGTCGACACCATCGGGCTGTCACTGACCCTCGACCACCAGGTGATAGACGGCGCCCCAGGGGCCAGGTTCTTAGGGGTACTCCGGGGCAAGTTCGAAGCCGCGGAGCAGCTATGTACGACCTGATCGTCATTGGGGCTGGCCCAGGTGGCTACCAGGCTGCCGTTCACGCCAGCCAAATGGGCAAGACGGTGGCGCTGGTGGAGAAGGACGAGCTG
The DNA here is from genome assembly GCA_963750465.1 of uncultured Acidimicrobiaceae bacterium. GTDB lineage: Bacteria > Actinomycetota > Acidimicrobiia > Acidimicrobiales > Palsa-688 > Fen-671. The sequence goes on along the minus strand of CAVVRE010000016.1, from coordinate 98,750 downwards.
GGGGGTACCTGCCTCAACACGGGGTGCATCCCGGCCAAGGCCCTCTTGTGGTCGTCCCGCCTCTACCGCCAGTGCACCGAGGCCAAGCTTTTCGGCATAGAAGTTGGGCCCGCCCGTTTGGATCTACGTGCTGTGGTCGAGCGCAAGGACCGCATTGTGGCGGCCCAGAAAAGCGGGGTCGGCGGCCTCCTCCGCCGCTGCGGTGTGGAGGTCCTGGCTGGCCACGCCCGCCTCTTCGCCCGCAACCTGGTGAGCGTGGGCGGTGAGCTCTTAGAAGCGGCCAACGTCTTGGTGGCTACGGGGTCTCAGCCGCTCATTCCTCCCATTGTCGGGATCGGCGCCGAGCATGTCCTGACTTCGAGCTCGGTGTTCGAACTCGCCGAAGTGCCCTCGCGCGTCGCCATCGTGGGGGGTGGCTACATTGGGCTGGAGCTCGCGACCTTCTTCGCCGAGATCGGGGCTGAAGTGGCCGTGTTCGAGGTGCTTCCCCGGGTGGCGAGCGGCTGTGACCAGGACGTGTCCGAGAAGTTGCTCGCGGCGCTGAAAAGCAGCGGGGTTGCGTTCAACCTCTCCTCGGAGGTGCTCGCCGTTGAAGAAAATGGTGTGCGTTACCGAGACGCATCGGGAGAGGCTAAAACCTTCGAGGCGGACTGCATCGTAAACGCCACCGGACGGGCGCCAATGGTGACCGGGTTCGGCCTGGAAGAACTTGGTGTCGACTTCACTGCCAAGGGCGTGGCCGTCGACAACCAGGGCAAGACGAATGTGCCTGGCATATGGGCTTGCGGTGACGTCACCGGTCATCACATGTTGGCCCACGCGGCCACGCGGGGAGGGGATCGTGGCGGTCAACTGTATGTTCGGCAGGCCCGATCGGGTGCGGTATGGCTCCCTACCTGCCGTCATCTACACCCACCCGGAGGTCGCCGCCGTGGGCCCCCCAGAGCAGCAATTGCGGGCGGCGGGTGTGGCGTACAACAAGGCCATGGTGCCCATGGGCGTCGCCGGGCGCTTCATGATAGAGAACGAGAGGGGCACAGGCTTTGTGAAGGTCCTTGCCGGCGCCCGCTATGGCGAGATCCTGGCCGTGCACGTCATGGGCGACTCCTCCAGTGAGTTCGTCGTCGCTGCCGCCGCCCTGATCGAGATGGAGCTCTCGACAGCCCGGGCCGCAGATGTTGTCTTTCCTCACCCAACGGTCGGTGAGGCCCTCCACGAGGCCCTCGTCCAGGTCAATTAGGAGACAAAGACCCACATGACTAAAGGGTTACCGATCGAGCCTGGCGATGTGCTCTCCAGGGGCGCGCTCCACATGTCCGACATCCCCGTCAACGCTTACGAGAAGACCCTCCAAGAGGAGCGCTCACGCTATACGACAGAGGAGTTCGTCGACATTTGGCGGGACATGTGTGCCATCAGGGAGTTCGAGACGATCCTCAACGAGCTCAAGCTGAAGGGCACCTACCGCGGGGTGGCCTATGACCACGCCGGCCCTGCCCACCTATCGCTCGGCCAGGAAGCGGCAGCCGTCGGCATGGCCTTCTCGCTCACGCCTGACGACCACATCTTCGGTTCACACCGCAGTCATGGGGAGATCCTGGCCAAGGCGTTCTCGGCCACGCGTGGCCTGAGCGACGAGCAATTGGAGAAGATCATGCGCTCCTACCGCGAGGGGGCCGTGCTCGCCCGGGTGGAGGGGCGCTACGACGGCAGCGTGGTCGGCTTGGCCGTGCGCTTCTTCGTTTACGGCGCCTATGCCGAGATCTTCGCCCGGGACACAGGGCTCAACCGGGGTCTGGGCGGCTCGATGCACGCCTTCTTCCCGCCCTTTGGCATCTACCCGAACAACGCCATCGTCGGCGGGTCGGCCTCGGTCGCGCCAGGGGCCGCCCTGTTCAAGCGCGTAAACCGGAAGCCCGGGATCGTCGTCGCCAACATAGGAGACGCGGCCTTTGGTTGCGGGCCGACCTGGGAGGCCATGACCTTCGCTGCTATGGACCAGTACCGAAAGCTCTGGGACCCGGGCCTAGGCGGGGGCCTTCCCGTCATCTTCAACTCGATGGACAACTTCTACGGCATGGGCGGCCAAACGTCCGGGGAGACCATGGGCTGCGGGCTCATCGCCCGGGTGGGCGCGGGGGTAAACCCGGAGCAGATGCACGCCGAGAGGGTGAACGGTTACGACCCCCTTGCCGTCATCGACGCCTTCAGGCGGAAGCGGACAGTGATAGAAGAGGGGCGGGGGCCGGTGCTATTGGACACCGTGGCCTACCGCTTCAGCGGCCACTCGCCCTCCGACGCTTCCAGTTACCGGACCCCCGAGGAGGTCGAGCTCTGGCGAGCCCTCGACCCGGTCACGTCCTACCGCCAGCGGCTGATAGACGCGGCCGTGGCCAAGGCCGAAGCCCTCGACGAGGCGCGCCAGGAGGCCGCCGAGATGGTCTTCGAAATGTTCTGTCTAGCCGTCGACCTCGAGCTAAGCCCCCGCGTGCCCATTAGCTCTGAGCTGGTCGGCAGCGTCATGTTCTCAGGCGGCCACGTCGAGCGCTTCGACGACCGTTCGCCCGAGGTACTGGAGGTCGGCGAGGCCAACCCCCGTGTCGCACAGATCCGGGGCAAGGTGCGGACGGCTACCGAAGACGGCAAACCTGTACCCAAGCTGAGACTATTTCAATATCAGGGACGCCATCTTCGAGGCACTGCTCCACCGCTTCGTGATCGATCCCACGATGGTGGCCTTCGGTGAGGAAAACCGCGACTGGGGTGGCGCATTTGGCGTCTATCGAGGTCTTACCGAAGCCCTGCCTTACCACCGGCTGTTCAACGCGCCCATCTCCGAGGCGGCGATAGTCGGGGCGGCCGTGGGCTATGCAATGGAGGGCGGCCGGGCAGTAGCCGAGCTGATGTACGCCGACTTCATGGGCCGAGCCGGCGACGAGCTTTTCAACCAGTTGTCGAAGTGGCAGGCCATGTCGGCCGGGTTGCTGCAGATGCCCGTGGTGGTAAGGGTGTCAGTTGGGTCCAAGTACGGCGCCCAGCACTCTCAGGACTTAAGCGCCCTGACCGCTCATATCCCGGGCCTCAAGGTCGTCTACCCGGTCACTCCCTACGACGCCAAGGGCATGATGAACGCGGCACTGGCGGGGACCGACCCTGTGATTTTCTTTGAGAGCCAGAAGCTTTACGACACGGGCGAGATGTTCGAGCCTGGCGGTGTCCCAGAGGGCTACTACGAGGTCGACCTTTCGTCGCCCTCATTGAAGCGAGCCGGGCAGGACCTGACCATCCTTACGTTCGGGCCGGCGCTTTATACGGCGCTCAGGGCGGCGGACGAACTCGCCGAGCGTTTTGGCATCTCGGCTGAGGTCGTAGACCTGCGCTCGGCCAACCCGCTGGACTACGAGCTCTTAGTCGAGTCAGTCCGGAAGACGGGCAAAGTTTTACTGGTCTCCGAGGCCGTGGAGAGGGGCAACCTAATGCAAACGGTGGCAGCCAACCTTACCCAGGCCTGCTTCGACGACCTGGACGGACCGCCGGTGGTGGTGGGCTCGCGGAACTGGATCACTCCTGCCGCCGAACTGGAGGCGATGTTCTTCCCCCAGCCTGCGTGGTTGCTCGACGCCGTCCACGAGCAGTTGCTCCCTTTGCTCGGCTACCGGCCCACCACGAACCGCACCACAGGGGAACTGCTGAGGAGGGCACGGTTGGGGGCTTAGGCAAGCGCAACAGTCGCTGGCGGGCCACCTTGTGCGCGCGGGTCATGTCGGCAATGCGGTGCGGTCCGGGTGCTCGTCGTAGCCGGCGACCTTCCCGGCTTGCCTGCCCCTTACAGAGGTGAATGTGTATAAACCAAAGGAGGAAACAGTGCTAACTGAGCAGCAAAAGCGCTACTTCGATGTCTTCGGCTTTTTGGTGCTGCGTCAACAGTTCTCGAGTGAGGAGGTGAAGGAAATAACCGAGGCATTTGATACCGCCATTGAGCAAGCACGAAGCGGGTCGCCATTTACGGGGGAGCGGCGACAGATGGTCCTTGGGATCGTAGAGCATAATGACAGGCTCAGCGAGCTCATGGAGGATGATCGAATTTACAATGTCATTGGCGACTTGTTGGGACCAGAACTGACGTGGGTCACCTCTGACGGTAATCTGTATGTGGGTGATACTGAGTGGCACCCAGACGCACATTTACACACTTATCAACCCATAAAGGTGGCGATTTACCTCGACCCGGTAAAAACAGGTTCTGGCGCACTCCGGGTAATACCGGGGTCGCACAGAGAGCCGTACCATGGTTCCGTGCACCCTGCGCGAGCCGCAAAGATGAGCGGCGCGCCATCTGATAACGGTGACAGCGAAGCGTCGTTCGGCGTGGGCGGAAGGGAAGTGCCATTCTTCGCTCTCGACTCGGAGCCCGGAGACATTGTGATGTTCCGGGGCGGTCTCTATCACGCATCGTATGGCGGAGGGGATCACCGCCGGATGTTTACGTTGAATTTCGGGGCGCGACCACGGCATGCTGACGAGGTGAAGTTCCATAAGGACCTATATCAGAAGCATTTGGGCTGGGTCCGAGACGATCCGTACAGGCCGAGATCGTACGTCTATGGCGACGAGTTCTTCAATGGCGGGGGCGCCCGGCGTCAAGCGTTGATCCAGCAGTTGCGCGAGTGGGGGTTCGAATGATGAGGGGGATCCCTCATCGCAGAGCCCCGACCTCTTCAGCCGACGCGCACGGATAAGGGAGGCGTGGCGCCGTGACGAAGCCACACTCGGGGGTTGGTGCATGCTATCCGCCTCTCTATCCGCAGAACTCCTGGCTTCGGCGGGCTTTGATTGGGTGTGTGTCGACCTCCAGCACGGACTGATTAGCTTCGCAGAAGCGTGCCAGCAACTGCTCGCACTTGACGCCCGACGTGTGCCAGCGTTGGTCCGGGTGAGTTGGAACGAACCGCACCTAATTATGCGAATGCTGGATGCGGGTGCAGCAGGGGTCATCGTTCCCATGGTGAATTCCGCTACGGAGGCAGCCGCGGCAGTGAGTGCCTGTCGGTACCCACCAAAGGGTTCTCGCAGCTGGGGCCTACTCGCGTAAACGAGCGTTGGAGAGCCGGTCCCGGGGGAGAAGCCGAGGAGGCTCTCTGCGTGGTGATGGTGGAGACAGAGGAAGCGGTAGCCGCCGTCGACGAGATCGCCAGCGTGGCGGGGCTCGATGCCATCCTGGTTGGGCCCCGTGACCTCGCCTTGTCACGATCGCGGGTCGCCGAAGAGGAGCACCAACACGAAGAGGAAGTCATGGGTCGAATTGTCGGGGCCTGCAAGGCGGCAGGTGTGCTCGCCGGGATCGCCTGCGAGGACGATAAAAGCATTGAGAAGTGGTTCGCAGTCGGGTTCAGGATGTTTGGGTTGCGATCGGACGTCCGGCTGCTTTCGGACGCCGCCGCGGCGTTGGTGCGTGAGACGAGCTATCTTGTCGGAAGAACTGGGACTTAGCCTGATGGGCCTGGCGGGCTGACCAATCGTGAGCGGCTCACGAACTTCATGCGGGGCAGCGATATCGAAGCCGTTGTTTCGTGGTCACCCGTGAACGTTCGGTACCTTACCGGCTACTGGTGCTGGCTGGCTCCGTTGTTGAAGGAGTACATGATATCGCCCGGGGGGTCAGCCAATTTGGCCCAGCGCAACGTAGCCCTCTTCCCGGTTGAAGGCGAACCGTGCCTGGTACTCGAGCCTGTCTGGGCCCTGAATGCTGCAGGCACCTGGGTCGAGGACGTACGCATCGCCGGGAACGACCGGTTTATGCCTGGCCAACCGGTGACCCACGTACCGGAACGGATGCAGCGGTTGAGCGCCATTGTTGAGGCGGGCCGCTGGCCACGGGACCCATTCGAGGCTCTCATAGCCGTTATCCAGGAACGCGGCCGGGGCCTCGCGGATTGGGGTCGACTTCGATGGCACCCCGCCGTCGGACCGCGATGCGCTACAGCGGGCGCTACCGCACGCCCAACTGCTCAACTGCTCAAACCTCCTGCGTCTCGTTCGTGCTCAGAAGACCGCCGGCGAAATTGCCGCGCTAGAGCGGGCGGCGGAGATCGCCGAGGAGGCGGCGATGGCAGTGCTCGATGACGTGCGCGCCGGTTGCTCACTGGCGGATTTATCGCAGGAGTTCCGGTCCAGAGCGGCTTCGCGAGGCGCTGACTTCGACCACTTCTCAATCGGTGCATTCGGGCTCGGTTATGTCACCGACGCCGCCTACGAGCTGCCCATGAACGAGGCGTTTTACCTCGACTTCGGGTGCATAAACGCCGGCTGGTTCTCAGATTCGGGCCTCACTGTCTGCATTGGAGAGTGTGATGCGGCAACCACCGCGCAGTACGAAGCCGTGCGCGATAGCGTTGCTGCGGGGGCAAGGCTGGTCCGCCCGGGCACTCAAGCCTCGTCGGTCCAGGAAGCCATGGTGCAGGTCCTCGCGGAGCGGGGAATATCCGAATCATTTCCACATGGCCACGGCCTCGGCCTGGAAATTCGCGACTACCCGGTCCTTATGCCCACCAACGGTAAGGTGATCCGGGACGACTGCGTCGAGCTCTCGGCCGACCTCTCGCTCGAGCAGGGCATGGTGGTCAACCTCGAGGCCCCCGTGCTGACACCTGGCGTTCGCTCGGTGCACTGCGAGCAGACGTTCGTCATCACCGCAGACGGTTGCCGCCCCCTCGTCTGCCAGGACGGGCAGCACCCGGTCCTGGGAACATGAGAAGAGGATAGGTATTGAGTTGCATTACGAATGAAATAGGTTATGGCTGGTCGTCTCGAGAATAAGGTGGCAATCGTCACGGGTGCGGGCACGGGCATTGGCCGGGCCACAGCTGTGCTGTTCGGCCGCGAGGGGGCGCGCACAGTACTGTGTGGACGCTCGCTCGGCACTCTGGAGGAGACCGCTCGTCAGACGGTTGGCAATGACGTCGCCGTATTCCAATGCGACGTAAGTGATGCCGGAGCCGTAGAGGCGATGGTGGCTGGCACGGTTGAGCGCTTCGGCCGCGTCGATGTCTTGGTCAACAATGCCGGAGTGCGAGCCAGCGTCGGCACCATTCTCGACCTCAGCGAAGAGGAGTGGCAGCGCACACTGGACATCGACGCCAAGGGCTCCTGGCTGTGCTCGAAATACGTCGTGCCGCGGATGCGCGAGACCGGCGGTGGCTCGATCATCATGGTCAGCTCGATCTCGGCTCATATCGGACAGGTCAATCAGGGCGCCTACAACGCGGCCAAGGGGGCGCAAGAAATGCTCATGCGGTGCATGGCCTTGGACTTTGCAGGCGACAACATTCGCGTCAATTCGATTTGCCCGGCGTGGGTGGTGACTGAGATGAACCGACCTCAGTTGGAGGAGATGCGTGCCCATCCGGAGCAGGCCTTCCCTCCCGGCCTGCGCTACGCCGATGTCTTGGGGCTACACCCGCTTGGGCGCCTCGGGACGCCGGACGACGTGGCCTGGGCTGCCGTGTACCTGGCCTCGGACGAAGCGCGCTGGGTTACTGGCAGCTCGCTCTTCGTCGACGGCGGCTACACCTGCCAATGACCCTTGCGCGGCGCCGCCAGCTGGCCCTCCATTGTCGCTGCCAGTTTTACTGGCTTTACGCCTATCAAGCGGCAGAGGGTTCGAGTGTAAAGGCCTGTAAACAGCGGGAGTAATACGCCTTATGGAAGGGGACTCGTAGATGATGAGCGACATGCGCAAGGAGAAAGTGCTGGCCACCTGTACGCTGCACCGGGCCGGTATGAGCGCCCTCACGGCTCGTGTGGACCTCGAGGTTGCGGAGTACGACATGCGCAACGAGCAAGAATTGGAGCCCTTCCTACCAGACTTGAGCGCATTGATCGTTCGGTCAACACCCATTGGCGCCGCCACCTTGGCGCACGCGACCAACCTGAAGGTCATCGGCCGGCACGGTACGGGCCTCGATAACATCGACCTCACCGCGGCCACTAAAGAGGGGATCGTGGTGACCTACGAACCGGATGCGCTCACCCAGTCGGTGGCCGAGCATACGCTGGCCCTGATGCTCGCGCTGGCTCGTTCGCTCCGACTCGCAGACAGGTTGGTGCGGGTCGGACGGTGGCGGGATGCGCTCCCACAACTCGGTACTGAACTGGCCGGCAAGACGTTGGGAATAATCGGGCTCGGCCGGATTGGCACCAAGGTGGCGGAGATGGCGCGTTCGGCCTTTGGTATGCGCGTGCTTGCCTTCGACCCGTTTATCCAGGTCGACCATGACGCGGCCGGTCATATCGCCCTGGTGAAAGATTTACGTAGCATGCTCTCTCAGGTGGACGTGCTCTCGCTGCACGCGCCACTCACAGCACAGACCTACCATCTGATCGGAGGAGCTGAGCTGGCGTGCCTGCATCATTCTGCAGTACTTAATTAACACCTCGCGCGGGCGCACTGGTTGTTCCCGAGGCCCTTGTATCGGCACTCAGGCATCGGCGCCTGGCCGGTGCCGCATTGGACACATTTGTGGAGGAGCCCTTGCCCTCCGGTGACCCGCTGCTGGACCTGGACAACGTCATCCTTACGCCCCACATTGCCTCGCATACTGAAGAGGCGATCGCTCGGTTGGCCGTCGGCTGCGTAGCGCAGGTCCTTGCGGTATTGGGCGGATGCCGGCCCGCCTTCATTGCAAATCCGGACGTGTGGGACGAGCGGCGAGGAGTCGACCGCGCCGTCGATAAATAGTTTTAATCAAGAGACAACGCTCGAGCTTCATCTGAACGGTGTTTTGAGCGGCAGTACAAGATTGGCCTGAAAATATCTGGGTAACAGACCACAGCGCGGTCACACCTCTACGCATCTCATCGAGAGGTTGCAGGCCTGCTCCGGTAGCGCGCTCGCGGTTCCGTCAAATCGTGCGGGTGGGCGGGACGGCCGGACCTAAGGCCCTTGACTTGCTATATCCTCCGTGTTATGGTCTGTTAGGTACACGTGTAGACAGCACGAGTAGATCAGGGGGTATAACTATGACGCGAAGGGGCGTCATCGCCCGAGGTTCCGTTACGGCTCTGTTGGCGTTAGGTGTGTGTATACCTATCGGACAGGCAGGTGCAGACGCAGCGTCGAATGTGACGCTGAATGTCTGGGAACCAAACGTTAGCCCGTACATGACCAAGCTTTTCACCGAGTTTAGCAAGACACATCCGGGCATCAGTGTCAGTGCGCTCGGGGACCCGACACTGGGGGACAATGATTCCTCGGGCAAATTGCGGGCCGCGGTGCTCGGCCACAACTCGCCCGACCTGGTCGACGCGGCCGTGCCTGGGGGCTCCTTCATCCAACTGCTCCAGCCGCTGGGCTCCTACATGAGCACGATCGGCGTCAAGGCGAGCGATATGGTTCCTGCGGCCTGGTCGTACGGCCAGTGGTTTGGCAAGCAGTACGGGATTGCGCATAGCTGGGATCCCGACACCTTGCTTTATTGGAACAAGAGCCTCTTCAAAGCCGCGGGGCTGAACCCCGACGTGGCCCGGCCACGTGGGCCCAGTTCACGGCCGATGCGGCCAAGATCGACAAGATAAGTGCCAACGGCAGGATTCACACTCTGGGTTTCATCCCCTGGGATGGTTGGACCAATAATGTTGTCGAGTTCGCCCGCCTCTGGGGAGCACCATTCCCTGTCGTCAAGCACGGTAGCGGTCTGACAGTCAACGTGCAGAGCCCGGCTACCGTGAAAGCGCTAGCACTTTACGGGTCGTTGGCGAAGAAATATGGCCTCAAGAACATCCTTGATTCCGGCTATGGTAACGGCGTTAACCCGGGCGGCTCTACCGGCGCCTCCGGGCAAATGGCGGATCCGTTTGCGGTCGGGCGCCAGGGCATGGAGGTGACCGGTCCGTGGGAGATTGGCGTCTTGAAGACGCAAGCCCCCAAGCTTTCCTACGGCGTCGAGGCGATCCCAGTCCCGCCCGGCGGCCAACCTTACCTTGTGCACGACGGCTGGGAATGGATGATCCCCAAGGGCGCACCGAACCCCCAACAGGCCGCCGAACTGATCGGCTGGCTGATGCAGCCGGCGCAGCTCACCCAGTGGGACCTCAACTGGGGCGGCACGCCCACGACCCACGCTGTATTGCAGGAGACGGCGTTCACCAAGAACCCGGCCTTCGCGGCGATCCTGGCCGCGGATAAAGCGATGGGCCAGGGCTCCTGGGTGCCGGGACTGACCACCGGTAACGAATACCCCGAGGGTGCCACCTTCGTGGACACGATGGACCTTGCCTCGGAGTCCGTGGTCCTTGGCAAACGCACGCCGCAGCAGGCCGTTGCCTGGGCTCAGCAGACCCTTAATGCGAATTCGCCCAACGCCTCCTAGGTGAAGCGAGCTGGTGGCAACGTCCCATTATTCCTCCGGAGGTGCTGATTGACGTACGCCGCACCGCGAGCACGCGCACCGCGCGCAGCACGCGGTGCGCGACTGGGCATGACCCATCGCCAATTGATGACGCAGCGCAACGGATTGCTTTTCATCTTGCCGTGGATTATTGGCTTTGCCAGTCTGGCCCTTTACCCGATCGCCAGCTCGCTCTACTACAGCTTCACTAACTTCAACGGTGTAGGCACGCCACAGTGGGTCGGGTTCGGCAACTACCAGAGGCTAATGAGCGACCCGACCTACCGCATCGCCGTCGTAAACACGCTCTACTACGTCGTCATTTTCGTGCCCGCCAGTACCGTCGTTTCCCTGGGCATGGCGCTGCTTCTCAACCAGAAGAGACGCGGTATCGCCGTCTATCGTACTGCCGCCTTTATCCCGAGCATTGTCCCGCTCGTGGCCAGCGCGGCTGTCTGGCTGTGGTTGCTCAATCCGGAGTACGGCTTGTTCAACACCATGCTGAATGCTGTCGGCCTGCCATCCAATGCCTGGTTGCTCTCAACAACCTGGGTGAAACCATCGCTCATCCTCATCTCGCTCTGGCAAGTGGGCGGGAGTATAGTCATATACCTCGCCGGCCTGCAGCAGGTGCCCCTGTCCCTCTACGAGGCGGCATCACTGGATGGGGCCGGCCCGTTCACGAAGTTCTGGCATATTACTCTGCCCATGCTGAGCCCGGTGATCCTGTTCAACGTAATCATCGCCCTGGTCGGTAGTATCCAGTATTTCACCCAGGCCATGGTCTTGACAGGGCCACTTGGCGACCCGTTGCAGTCTTCCCTGATGTACGTGACCTACCTCTATCGCAACGCCTTTGCGTTGTTCTCGATGGGCTATGCCGCGGCCATGGCCTGGATCCTGTTCCTCGTTACTTTGCTGTGCACGCTGGTGCTGCTGGCCTTCAGTGCACGCCGCGTGTACTACGCAGGCAAGTAATGGCGCAGGCTGTAATACCTCGGCCCATGACGGTGGACGAGGTCGAGCGCTCGGCTGCCTCTCGCCCACGCAGTAGGGCGCTACTGAGCACCGCGGCGCACCACCTCGTCCTCATAGCTGTCGGCGCCGCGTTCGTGCTGCCGCTGTACTGGATGGTCACCACGTCGCTGAAATCGAACAGCCAGCTGTACTCGATCCCTCCGACGTGGGCCCCCCATCCGCTCCAGTGGCACTTTTACCCGGACGCGGTCAATTACATCCCCTTTTTCACGTTCCTGAAGAACTCCCTAGAAGTGACGGTGCTCACGGTCCTCGGCACGCTCCTATCTTGCTCACTCGTCGCCTATGGCTTCGCCCGCATCGCCTGGAGGGGACGCAACGTCGTGTTCGTCCTCGTCCTGGCGACGCTCATGCTGCCGTACCCCGTCGTCATGATCCCCCAGTTCCTCATATTCAGCCATCTCGGCTGGATCAACACGTTGCAGCCGCTTTGGGTGCCGGCGTTCTTTGCTGCCTCCACCGGTTCCTTGAGCTCCGCGTTTTATATCTTCCTCCTGCGCCAGTTCTTTTTGACCATTCCGCAAGAGATATCGGACGCGGCCCGTGTTGACGGCGCCAAGGAGCTGACGATCTTCTTCCGCGTCGTACTGCCCATGGCCAAGCCCGCCCTCGCCACCGTGGCTATCTTCAGCTTCATCGGGGCCTGGAACGACTACCTTGGGCCGCTCATCTACCTGGACTCAGAGAAGAACTTCACGCTGACACTTGGTATGCAGTACTTCATCCAGCTCCATACGGCTGACTGGCAGATGCTAATGGCCATTGCCACACTGATGGCCCTACCGGTGATCGTTCTGTTCTTCCTGGCGCAGCGCGTCTTCATTCGCGGCATCGCCTTGAACACCGTCACCTTGTAGAGCTTCCGGCGCCGGGACGATGACAGGCTGCCGGCGGGCAAGCCTGGCCCACACGTACGGGCTGGTGCCCATTGACCGATCGACCCTTTCGAGGGAAAGGTAAGGAGACATATGGCTCAATTGACCGTCGACGGCCAGCGGTACGAGGCGCGCGTGCCCGACACTCTAGACCTGGCGCAGTATGCAGAGATCGCCCTCCATGGCCTCACCGGCGTACTTGACCCCGCTGGCATTCACGAGATGTACTTCATGGCCGGTTTCGCCTGTCACCCACCCTTTATGTACAAGGACACCACCGGGTGGCCGACCAACAACCCCAAGTTCGCCGAATCACTGCCCATGCTCCGGGTCATGACGGGCAGCGATCATAACCTCGCCCTCGAACAGGACATGATGAGCGCGATGCAAAACGCCATCGGGGATGACGGCCTGTTTTACGCCGTCGCCAACCCGGACCGGCCCTGGCACGAAGGGGTCGGCCACAAGTACCCACCAACGGGCGAGGACTTTGCCAACACGTACGGCAACGCCCGCATGCTCCTGGCCCTGATGGCCTGGTACGGGCGCGACCCGAAGCCTGAACTGTGGGCCACCATGGAGCACATGGCGCATGGCCTGGCGGATATGGCCATTCACAAGGACGATTACGCCTATTACCCTGACGGGCGCATCGGCGAGGCCTTCAGCCGGCCCCGCAGCGGTTGGCGCGATACGAGCGAACCCGAAGTTGAAGCGATGGGTGCCGAAGGCTCGATGTTCATGTACCACGGCGGACAAATCGCAGCCCTCTCACGCTGGTATGAAATGAGCCAGGACAACCGGATCCTGGATACTGCGACCCGGCTGACGCGCTTTGTGCTGAAAGAGAAGTTCTGGGGGGTGCCCGGTGAGCACCCGGCCCTGCATGGTGCCGAGCACGGGCACTTCGTGGGTCACTTCCACGGCCATCTAAGCCTCCTGCGTGGCCTGGTGGAGTACGGGCGCGTAACGCGGACACCCACATCCTCGACTTCGTGCGCGTAAGCTACGAGTTTTGCCGTCACTACGGGTTACCGCAGATCGGTTGGTTCGCGAACGGGGCCGAAGACAGCTGGTGCGAGGGGTGCACCATTGCAGACATGGTGGCTCTGGCCGCACGGCTCTCCGACGCCGGCATGGGCGACTACTGGGAAGACGTCGAGCAGATGGTGCGGAACAGGCTGGTCGAGCACGAGCTGATCGACGTGGACGCCCTGCGACAAGCGTCTCTGGACGGCCCGCAACGGCCACCGGACGAGCTAGTAAGACAAGGCCACCTCCGGCCTCCCGACGCCACCTACCCGCACCAGGTTGTGTCCGAATGTGTCATCGAACGCGGCCGCGGCGTATTCGGCGGGCTGTCCAAGCCCGACGGCATACCGTGGCCCTGGTCGATGCAGTGCTGCACCGGCAATGGGTCGCAGGCGCTTTACTACGCGTGGGAATTGACCGTGCGCTGGCAGGACGGCCTGGCCCAGGTCAACCTCCTGCTGAACCGAGCCTCGCCGTGGGTCGACATCGACAGCTACCTGCCCTATGAGGGCAAGCTGGTAGTCCGCAATAAGGCGGCGAGGGCGGTTGCCGTCCGCATACCGCGTGGGTGGACCGGACGCAAGTGACCGCCAGCGTTGCTGGTCGTCGGGTCGAGCCCGTGTGGGTCGGCAACTACGCTCTCTGCCAGGGTCTTCAGGCCGGCGATGAGATCGCCCTCGAGTTCCCGATTGCTGAGCAAACATCCACGTACTCCCTCGACGGGCAGACCTATAGGTGCCGGTTCCGCGCCCAGACGTTGGTGGAGATCACACAGCGCTGTGAAACCCCCGCTACCAAATGTTCGCCGGGCGAGGCGGTATGAGCGGTGACGTGCCGTTGCGCACGGTCTCGCGGTATGTCCCTGAACGAACGTTGGCCTGGTAGCGCGTCCGGTCGAATATTGCGGCGATTTGGCCAGCGTCGCGCATGGTGTTGACAACCCAGGAAAACAAGTAGTAACGTGCTTCGTGTAGACGACACGTGTAGATAGCAACAGGGGATTATTTGAGCCCGGCTACCGAGCCTCACGCGCCCGGGCGCTCACCTCGCTGGCGACGACGCGTTGTCCGTTGGGGAGCTCAGTAGTCAATGCGACAAACACCCGGAGAAAGTGACCATGGCAGCCAAGACCATCCGCCTCGCCATCGCTGGCGTGGGCAACTGTACGAGCGCATTGCTGCAGGGGCTGCGGTACTACGCCAGCACGGATGACACCACCGGATTGATGATCCCGGATGTGGGTGGTTATGCGGTTACCGACATCCTGCCCGTCGCCGCCTTCGATATCAATAAGGCCAAGGTGGGAAGAGATCTGGCCGAGGCGATCTTCGCCGCGCCCAACAATGCTTACCGCCTTCCCGGTATCGAGGTACCGCCGACGGGCGTGACGGTGCAAATGACCGATCCGCTCGATGGCGCACCTGAACATTTGGCCGGCCCCCAAAACGTCGCAGACCAGATGCCCGTGGACGTGGCGGGCGCGCTCAATGACGCGGGGGTGGACGTGGTCTTGAACTGCCTGCCTACCGGTTCGGCCCGAGCAGCACGAATGTTCGCGCAAGCCGCGCTCGACGCGGGCGCCGCGTTCGTCAATGGGATGCCAGAACTGATAGTGAGCACGGGCGAGTTCGCCGATATGGCCGCCGAGCGCGGCTTGCCCCTGGTCGGCGACGACGTCAAAAGCCAGCTGGGGGGACCTCCGCACCGTGCCTTGATCGAAGTGATGCTCGCACGCGGTATCCAGATCAGCCGTACGTACCAGCTCAACTATGCAGGCAACACCGACTTTCTCAACCTGACCCACCGCGGCGAGAGCAAGGAGCGCACCAAGCGGGAGGCTCTGACGTCGCTCATCCCTTACGAGACGGACGTCTCTCCGGGCTTCGCCTACGTGGCCACGATGGGAGATCGGAAGACCACCCGTTTCTACTTTGATCTGGGCAATTTCAGTCGTGCCCCGCTCTTGTTCGATGCAAAGCTCGAGGTGGAGGACAGCGCCAACTTTGCCGGCGTGGCAGAGCTGGCCATCCGCTGTTGCAAGCTGGCGCAGGACCGCAAGGTTGGTGGGGCACTGACGTCTGCGTCTGCGTTCTGCTCCAAGCACCCACCTGTGCCGATGCCCGATGAAGAAGCGTTGGTGGCACTGAACGAATTCATCGCAGGTGAGCGCGAGCGGTAAAGCGTAATCGCCGTGGAGCCAGAGATCATAACCGTTGGTCATATCGTCAATGAGACCATCCGCTTCACGGACCGGACGGTCGGTCCCGTGCTGGGCGGACCGGCCTCATACGCCTCCATGGTCGCCAGCCGGTTGGGTCGGCAGGTGGGCCTGGTCACGGTCGTCGGCGCGGACCTGCCGCCGAGCCTGCTCATTCCCATCCAGGCTGCCGGGGTGGACATGAAGGGCGTGCGTCACCGCGGGCCTCACACGACCGCCAGCCTGCTCCTCTACGACGGAGTGGGCAACAAGGAAATTCGCTACCCTCACAAAGCCCCGGCCATCCGCTATAGAGACGTGCCCCTCACGTACCGAAAGGCCGCAGCCGTACATATCGGCGCCATGGACTGGGATTTGACCGCGCCATGCCTGGCCCGCATCGCCGATCTACCCGCACTGCGGTCCATCGATCTAGGCGGCTTTGGTGGCGTGCACTCGCGTGTGCACCCGACAGCCCGGGATTGGGCCGATCCCGTTCGGTTAGCGGGCCTGGTGGCAAGGTCCCACATCGTGCGGGCCAGCGTGGAGGACGCCCGGTGCCTGCTGGGTGTCGGTCTCGAGCGCGCCCGGGACGTGGCCCGCTGGTTCATCGAGTGGGGGGCTGAGGTCGGCATCCTGAGCCAGGGCGCGCAGGGAGCCATCGTCGCCTCTCGCGAGGGCACACACCATATCCCGGCAGCACCGGCCAAAGTCGTGGACTGCACCGGCGCTGGCGACTCTTTTTCCATGGGTTTCCTGGTCGAGTACCTCCGTAGCCGCAACCCGCTGCGGGCGGGGCAGTTCGGCGCCGCCCTGGCCGCACATGTGATCGAGGGCACCGGCGGGGTGCACGCGAAACGGATGCCAACCATGGGAGAAGTCACGCAACGGCTCTCAACACTCGGCTAGCACGTCGTGCGAACACCGCTGAGAGGTCGACGTCTATTCACCAGGAGGGAACGAGATGGAGAAGACAGTGGGGTTCGCCGTCATAGGGTGCGGGAGCATCGCCCAGATCGCACACTTCCCGTCGATCAAGCGGACGCGCGGCGCTGTGCTCGTGGCATGCTGCGACATTGATGCCGAAACAGCCGAGGGCGCGGCCCAACAGTGGGGTGCGACCGCCTGGTACACCGATTATCACGAACTGTTTGCCAAGCAGGCCAACCTGGATGCGGTGATCATCGCCACGCCGAACAACGTCCATCGCAACCAGGCGGTCGCCGCGGCAAAAGCGGGTGCGCACGTGATCGTCGAGAAGCCCTTGGCGGTGACGAATAAAGAAGCCTGGGATATCGTCAACGCTTGCGACCGTTACGGCGTCAAGCTGATGGTAGGTTGCGACCGGCGGTTCTGGACGCAAAACCAGTGGGCAAAAGAGCTTGTCGACCAGGGCGTGATCGGCGATGTCCTGATGGCACGGGCATCGTTGCACGAGCAGTGGCATTTGTACCAGGACCATGTAGCGCGCACGGCATTCCGATTGGACGCATCGGTGTCAGGTGGAGCGGCGCTATCTGACACGGGCGCACACGCCATCGATCTGCTTACCTGGCTCGTCGGCAGCCGCGTGAAACGTGTTGTCGGAGTCGCTAAACGAATGGCGGCCCCGGCGTCGTACACCGTAACGGATGACACCGTCTGGGTATTGCTCGAGTACGAGAACGGGTGCACCGGATGCGTGAGTTGCAACCGTTTTTCCCCTGTCGTTTCACAGGTTACGGAGCTGTACGGCACCCAGGGCACGATTTACACGGCCAGTGATGCGACCAATCCGTTCCAAAGCGTGCCGATGGCCGTGTACACCGAAAAGGACTACACGCTGGAGGATATGCCCGAGATATTGCGCAATTATCGCTGGCCGCAGTTCTTCTGGGTTGAAGACATCATGAAGCACCCGGAGAAGCGTTGGGTGTCGCTGATGCCGCCGCGGGAACCGAACAACTACACCAACATGACACGTCACTTCATGGATTGCGTGGTGAACGGCGAACAGCCGCTCGTCTCGGGCGCAGATGGAGCGCGGACCGTTGAAGTGATGTGCGCGGTGTGGCGGTCGATGGACACCGGGGGCTGGGTGGACTTGCCGCTGCAGGACGAGGTGGTACCGCCTTACTACAAGTCGCTCCCGGCCGACGAGTAGCGTCCAGGCAATGGCGAACAGGGGAACATAAACGATGGGCAAAATTGGTTTCGGAATCATTGGTAGCGGCGGCATCGCGACCACCGCCCACATCCCCTCGTTGGTCGAGATCAGCGATGCACAGGTGCTCGCCATCGCCAGCAGGTCCATCGAGAAGGCCCGCGCCGCGGCGGCACGCATCGAAGGCGCTACCGTCTACGCCGACAATCAGCAGGTCATTGACCACCCAGGCGTAGAGGCCGTCATCCTTGCCATGCCACCAAAGTGGCACGCCGAGTGGGCGGTAAAGGCTGCGCAAGCAGGCAAACACGTGTTCTGCGAAAAGCCCATGGCCCGCTCGCTCGCTGAGTGCGACGCCATGATCGCGGCGTGCAAGGAGGCTGGGGTGCAGCTCATGGTGGCTGAGATGAAGAGGTTCAACCCGGGCTTCCGCAAAGCGAAGGAGCTCTTCGACCAACGAGTAATCGGAGACATTTTCCTTGCTCGCTACCACAACAGCTATTTCGAGCCGCATACACGTGAGGGTTGGTGGACCGATGTCCCCATCTCGGGCGGCGGTGAGATGATGAACGAGCTGACGCATCAAGTCAACGTGCTGCGCTGGTTGCTCGGCCCGGTGACTGAAGTTGGTTGCATGTCCAATCACCCACAAGGGCCGACGCCGGAGGACAATGCGGCGGTCTCGTTGCGTTTTGAGAGCAATGCCATCAGCGTCGTAACCATTAGCTGGATGACGAAGTCATACAATCTCGCCTTCCCCGCCCCTTTAGAGCACGCTTGGGACGAACGCATCGAACTGTTCGGCACAGACGGGTCGCTGCGTATCGAGACACCATTCACGTACTGGCGCACGCCAATAGAGTTACTGGTCTACACGGAAAAGGACTTGTCTGCCTTCAGTAAGGGATGGAACGTTGTGCGTTGTGCGCCTACCGCGCACTATGTAGAACAACTGCGGCATTTCCTGCGCTGCATCAAAGGACTTGACATTTGTGAGGTCCCGGGGGAGGAGGGCCGCGCCGATCTAGCGGTCGTGCTCGCCGCTATGCAGGCGGCTGAAACGGGCCGGACGGTCGGCTTGGACACCTGACGTCCCTTGGCTCGGGTTCGGCCGCGGGAACAGTTGTCAAGGTTGTAGTGAAGTTTCGCCTACCGCTCCTCGGCCCGAGTGGGCGCGCCACCACCTACCCGACGGCCGTCTCTGTTAGCTCGTCGCTGAGCACGAACGGTTCTGCGCCTGTTTGCGGCCAGGTCGTCGGATGGTGTTGTGGTCCCCGGGGCACGTCGGGCCACCGTCCGACCATCGCTATCTCTAGGCTGAGCGACCAGGTGCGGCCCGACCGTGGACTCGCGGACGACCAGCAACTGTGGGATCGTAACTAATCGTGGCGTTCCGGTGTAGGTTCCAGCCAGCCGCTCCTTGAGCAGACGCGTAGCCTCCGAGGCCTGCCGTTCCAGCTCTATTGACACTGCCGTAATGGACGGTGTCATGACGGCGTAGGAGCTCGGGTCATCGAACACGGCCAAGGCGATATCGTCCGGCATGCGCAGACCGAGAGCCTTTATCGCCTCGAGCGCACCATGGGCCAAGCGGTTGTTGCTGATGAAGACGGCGGTCGGAGGGCGTCGCAGCTCCATCATCGCACGAAAAATCGCAGCCCCCTCGTTTCCCGGGTAAGGCCCCTCCTTCATAAGAGCGGGATCGAGTTGCAGGCCCGCTTCGGCCAGAGCACGCGTGTAGCCCGCCAGGCGCCCCGCTCCCGGGGTCAAGCTAACAGGCAGGTTGATCAACCCGATCCTGGTGTGGCCAGCGGCAATCAAGTGCCTAACCGCTTCATAACTGCCGGCGTCGTTGTCCGGCAAGACGCAGTCTGCCTCCAGATCAGGTACCCGGCGGTCTATGAGCACGATGGGCTTTCTCGCCCCCTCAAACCGGTGCAGCATTGCCACATTCCGGGAAGTAGAAATCAGCAAGAGGCCATCTACTTGCTTGCCCCATAGCATCTGCAGGTAGACCAACTCACGTTGTGGATCCTCGTAGCTATTGCACAAAATCATGCTGTGACCCGCCACCAGCAATTCGTCTTCCACGACCTTTGCCAAAGCGGCAAAGATCGGATTGAGGATGTCAGGGATCATGAGGCCAATCGTGCTGGTGCGCTTGATCTTGAGACTTCGGGCCGCAGCACTGGGCACGTAGTCAAGCGCCTCAATCGCTTGCAATACGCGGCGTCGTGTCTCCTCCGACACTGGGCGCGGCCCGTTATTGACTACATAGGACACCGTAGCCGAGGACACGCGCGCAAGCTTCGCCACGTCATCTCGCGTGACCATGACGCTGGACCCGCTGGTTCCGGGCAACTCTGGGCCACCGTGCCGACTACTCATGATCCCGGCAGAACGGAGACTGTGAAGGAAACAGTCGCTCGCGGCCTGCGGCTCGCGTCCCGCCCGCCGCGGGGCTCTGTCGGAGGTACTCGCACTCCCGGCGCCGGCTCTGGGATAGGATAATCCCGCACCTCTGCCAGCACCGCTGCTCGGGCTCTCATCAGGCTGTCACCTTTTCTCTTATATTGCCCTATGCGAGTGTGCGCCGGAGGCGCAGAAGGCAGAGGGCAGAGCCGAACTGTGCACGAGCGGCCGGCGCTTCATGATAAATCTCAGAATAACACAGATGAATACTGTTCTTTACACGTGTAGATAGCCCGCCAAGACAAACGCCGAGAGCGGCTCATACCAGCGCCTCGCGTACCCCGGTCTTCGCCCATTCGCGACGTCCAAGAAGTCGGCTGACACACCCGGCCCAGCCAGGTTGCCCTCGCTAGTCATCAAAGGCTCGGTTGCCCTACACGGCCGCTCTAATGTTCAAGGCGTAGGCGTCGGCCCAGGAGTACTGGCCGACCCGCTGCCCCTGCACCTCGCCAGCTCCATTGGCTTCACGCTCGAAAACCATGAGTTCGGCTCCACCAACGGCGACTGCTGCCACAGCGAACCTACCGGCGGCCACGGAAGCCTGTTGGACGAGCCGGACAGTCATCACACCCGTGTCTTGACCCCAGCAGAGAGTGCCAGGCATTAGCTACGATCTCTTCGTCAAAACAGAACGGTCCCCTCCAGAAGTTGCCACCAGGCCGGACCGGTTCAAAAAGCCTTTTTGTACCGCGGTCTTCCCTGGCGCTGAGCCCCGGTGCCGTCGCAGTGAGAGAACACGGCACACCAACAGTCCGGCTGCACTCGCATAGAACGGTCACTGAAGTTCGCACGCCGAAGCCATGAGGGGGGCGTCGAAGATCAGCCAGACAATTCCGACTCGGCGCGGAAGCGACTTCTTCGCCGCCCAATGGCGCCATCGTCGTGCCACCTGGCGTTTGTCGGCCGCTAGCGCCGTCTCCGTGGCCTTGATGGGCCTTCCTCTGAGCGTGGTCGTGTCGCCCCTGATACTTGCCGTCGTGTTCGTCCTCAACGACTTGATTGATCTGGCGACACCCACACCCGACCTACTGGGAGAGCTGGCCCATCGGCTCCACCTCACGAGCAACGGGCCGCCTCAGCAGTTCAGCCCATCGCAGATCGCACTTATCGTGGCCCTCCTGCTCATCCCCGGCATCGTGATGATGGTCATCACATGGGGAGGCCTACGGCGGCTGTTCCATCACGTCGGGGCTGGACTTGTGGTGCCCCCCCGACCCCGATTCTGACGAGGGTCGGTTCTCCAAGCTGATGAGTGTATTGAAGCTGCCATTTATGGGCGCCGTGCTCGCGTTCTATCTCGTTTATGCCATTGTCGGAGCGGCGCTCGTACGCCCGGTGATGGGCCGATTATGGCGACGTCGGCGGCTGCTGGCCGACGCTACGGCAGTCCACCTGACACGCGACCCCGATGCCCTTTACGAGGCGCTCGGCTACCTCGAACTGCACAAGGGCGACATTCCGGCTGGGCCCTGGGGGCATCTGTTCATCGTCGGCGACGGACGCGGGTCGACCACCGCTCCCTTGAGATCGTTCCAGCCGAAGATGGAAAAACGGCTGCAAAATTTGGTCAGGCTCGGAGCGCACCCACGGACATCGCCCGTACACGACGAGAAGGCGGTTCGGAAGGCGGCCAGAAAGGCACGATGGGAGGAGGCATCCGGGAGGGGCAAAGCGCTCGCTATTGTCGCCACGCTGGTGGGCCTCCCGCTGTTGGCGGCCCTGCTACTTATCGCCGCCTACCTGCTGGTGCTTGCCATGGGTCTGGCGATGCTCGTGAGCTTCGCCATCGACTTGCTCTTCCTCGCCCCTTGGGTGTCGAAGCGGCGCTTGAGCTGAACCTGCACCTGAGCCCAGGCTTCGTCAGTACTGTTTCTGAGCCGGACTAGCCGGTTGTAGGACATCGCCACCAGCAGCAGGACGATTAAGACGATCCCTACTGCGATCCAGACGCCCGTCACACTCGGCAAGATTACACGAATGCCCCCGCGGCCCGAGTGCGATCTCCGACTTCAAAATCACCGGTTGTGCCGGGCAGCAGAGCCGAACCCGAGCATTGCCAGGTGGCGCTACGCCCAGAACTCGTCGGTAGTGTAGGGATCCCTGTCCATGTGCCAAAACTCGACCGCTTTTCCGTCTCGCACATGCCAGATATCAACGCCCTGCATGTCAATAGCCCGGCCGTTCCGAGTGGCATGGGCCGTGGAGATGACTACCACATGGTCGTCGCCCCCGACAATGTCGTGGATGTCTATACCGAAGGTGCCGTCACTCCGCTGCGCCAGCTCATCGAAAAACCCAAATACTTCTTTCTTGGAATTACGGTCGCCGGAGAGGGGACCGCGGCCCCCGTTGTGCCAGACAATGTCGTCAGCAAATAGCTGGTCCACTGTCTGCATGTCGCCTTTGCCGAAGGCCTCGTAGCCACGACGGATCAACTCGACGTTTGCGTGTTCTGACATGTTGCCTCCTCGAAGAGCCGACCGCCACGGTCGCCTCTGTGTCGCAGGACGCTACTGTTGGCGCCGTCGGCAAACAATGGTCGGCAAGGCTCAAAGCGCTTAGCGTGGGATCGGGACCGTGCACGGAGGTTAGCCATGCCTCATCGGTTTCGATGGCCGGTTGGGAACGCGTTGCACGGCAGCGACGCCGTCCAGCGAGCAGGGTCTATGGCCAACGTAACGGACTTGTCCTGCCGGTGACGACAGCCGGCCGCCGCCTTTGCTACCTCTGTGGGCCAGTTCGGCCCCGCTTGGCGAGCATTGGGGTCCCGAAAATCGGCCAGCCAACTGGGCACAAACAGGGCCAGGCACACCCCGAGGGCTCCCAAAACGCGCCAGGAAATGCCGCCCCCGGCCGTACGTTCGTCGGGCCCGGCCCTCCCGGCGACCCCCACGGCAGAGCGGCTCCAGAATCCCGTCGCGGGCGTAGTGGTCGGCCACGACGAGCACGACGCTGGCGAGTAATAGCAACGGCACGGCCTGGTATCGCCCGGCGACCTGGACCGGCCACCGCGCCACTGCGGGTGCGACGTCGCGCAACCACACCGGTGTCACGAAACAGACGAAGGAATAGCACCCCGCCACCAGCGTGAAAAGGCGGACTCTCGCTGACCCCGTGCCCAGCGCGGCCAGGACGATGACGGCAAGGACGGCGGCTCCTACCGAGACGCTCAGGTCCCGATGGTGAAAGAGCCAGTCAGTACCCTTGACCCCGCCGAACAAGCCGGCCCCCGCCCGGGTGGCGAACGCCCGGCCGATCCCCTGGAGGTCTCCCGGAGTCCCCAGTGCTTTCGTCCCATTTGACCGCCAGGCCGACCACATAGCCGACCGCTACCAGCAAAGCGGGCGAACGGCTCGCTCTCGCCGCGGGGAAAAGCAAGCTGATGCGGGTCGCCGGTCGTGCCTCGGGCGCCGGGCTGCTGGCCCCCAGAGGAGGCCTCGGGGGGTCCTCGGTTAATGCCGGAGACGGCACCACGGCTGACACCTCACGGAGGGCGAGACGTACCCCCCGCTCGTCCGGGGGTGCTGACGCTGGGTGATGGGTCATTTTACCGGGGCCCGGTCAGGCGATCGCCCGTTACGGCCAGGCCCATGGCCAGGTATACGTAGCGAGACGTTTCCCGGGCTCTCTGTCGATCCTGCCCGACTGCTCGGTCCTGGTAGCACCAGCCGCCGTCGGTCTCGGGACCACGCTCTGCGAAGGTATCCCGCTCCCAGGTGTGGCCGAGAGAGCGCGCCGAGAGAGCATCCCTTTCGTATTCGCGCTCTCTGCACTAGCGCGGAACGTCGAGAGGGGTACCCTCATCCCCAGGCCTCGTAGACCAGCTTATGGACATTCAACAGATCCGGGCTGGGGGCGACGCTACGCGAGTTCGTTTTCAATTGGTTACTGCGCGGCGTTCAATTTGAGCGCGGCGATATTGAGGAGGCAGTTGCATGGAGCTGAGCGCCTGGCGTGAAAGGTTGATGAGGCCCGGGAGGTTTATCTGGCGCCGTCGAGCCACGATGTTCCTGACCGGTGCCGCGTCCGCCGCTCTATTGGTGTCGAGCGCCACGACGCCGGCAACGGCCGCCACGACGCAGCGGTTGGCCGTCGCTGTCGTAGGACCTGGTGTAGTTACGAGTACCCCGGCGGGGATCTCGTGCCCGGCCCATTGCACGGCCACTTTCCCCACCGGCAGCAGCGTGATGCTTTCCGCCAAGCCGGCAAATGGTGCCAAGTTCGTCCGTTGGGGCGGCTCGTGCGCGGGCGCCATTACATGCCATGTAAAACTGACCTCCTCGCTTGTGTCTGTCGCCGCGCAGTTCTCGGCCGGCCCCAGCCCTCGGCCTCACCCCTCGACGACGTCCGTAGCCGCGCCCGGGAGCTACACCGCGCCCGTTAGCAGCGGCCACTTCTACGGGTTTTCGTTCTTCGTCGCGCCGGGCGGCACCAGCCTGCTGAACGTCGCCGTCACGGACATTGTTGCCTGCACGCCGGCGGGGTCGTTCCCCGACGTTGACCAGCTCGTCATCCCCCAAGTGACGGTCCAGCCGAACGGCTCGTTCTCTGCGACAGCTGCAGAAGAGGGCGTGTTCGATAATGCAAAGGCCAAATTCACCTTCTCCTTTGCCGGACGCTTCAAGCCGGCGACGGCCGCCGGGCCGCCGACCGCGGCCGGGACCTTGCGCGACAACGTCGTGTTCGCCGCCAATGGGACGACAGAAACGTGCACGACGAATGTCCAACCCTGGACGGCAACCCACGACCCCCAACCGGCCCCGTCGAAGACGTCCGCCGCCGCCGGGAGCTACTCAGCGCCCGTTAGCAGCGGTCACTTCTACGGGTTTTCGTTCTTCGTCGCGCCGGGCGGCACCAGCCTGCTGAACGTCGCCGTCACGGACATTGTTGCCTGCACGCCGGCGGGGTCGTTCCCCGACGTTGACCAGCTCGTCATCCCCCAAGTGACGGTCCAGCCGAACGGCTCGTTCTCCGGTACAGGCACGCAGCAAGGGGTGTTCGACAACGCCAAGGCCAAGTTCACGTACTCTTTTGCCGGGCACTTCGAGGGCGCGACCCCAAGCGGACCTCTGACTGTGGCCGGGACCTTACGAGACAGTGTCGTGTTCCCCGCCAATGGGACGACAGAAACGTGCACGACGAATAACCAACCCTGGACGGCAACCCACGACCCCCAACCGGCCCCGTCGAAGACGTCCGCCGCGGCCGGGAGCTACTCCGCGGCCGTAAGCAGCGGCCACTTCTACGGGTTTTCGTTCAACGCTCTGCCCGGCGGTCGGAGCCTGTCCAACATCTCGGTCATGGACATCGTGGCGTGCACGCCAACCGGCTCGTTCCCCACGACTAGCCAACTCGTAATACCCGAGGTGGCCGTTCAACCCAACGGCTCGTTTGCGACAACGACAAGTCAACAAGGTGTGTTCGACAACGCCAAGGCCAAGTTCACGTACTCCTTTGCCGGGCACTTCGAGGGCGCGACCCCGACCGGGCCTCTGACCGTGGCCGGGACCCTGCGTGAGGACATAGTTTTCCCCGCCAATGGAACGACCGAGACGTGCACCACAAATAACCAACCCTGGGTCGCCAGCCGGAGTTCATAGCCCAGCTCCGGCCGAGAGCTTTGGACGGTTTATATGCGGCAGAAACGGTCATAAATCGTCCAAAGCGGTCCAGGGCGCAGTCCTTAGCTCACGCGGTCACGGTAGCCGGGCTCAGGAAGTAGTGGCCCTGGTCGAGGTCGTCGATGAGCCCCGGCTTAACCGGCTGCCAGCTCAGTAGCTCTCGGGTCAGCGCGCTGGAGGCCGGGCCGTCCACGGCCAGGAAGTGGGCCAGCCACGTGAAATGGGCGCCGGCGTCCTCAGGGGCCACGGACACCACCGGCACGTTGAGATGGCGCCCGATGACCTCGGCGATGTCCCGGATCGGTACGCCCTCGTCGGCGACGCCATGCAACGTCGTCCCGGCCGGTGCGTTCTCCAGGGCCAGGCAGAACAGGCGGGCCGAATCGTCACGGTGCACGGCCGGCCAGCGATTGGCCCCTGTGCCGATGTAGCCGGACACCCCGGCCTGGCGGGCGATGCCGACCAGAGCGGCCATGAAACCGTTGTCTCCCTTCCCGTGGTTCGTCGGCGGAAGTCGCACCACTGACGAACGAACGCCGTGCGAGGCGAGGGAGAGCGCGAACTCAGCCGTCGCCCACCGGGCCAGGGGACCGGAGCCGAAAGCGGCAATAGCCGGGTCGGAGCCGTGGCCGTCCCGCTCAGTCGCCACCTGCCCCGGTAGGACACCCAGGGTCCCCGAAGCGATAACGAGGGGCCGGTCCGAACCGCTGAGCACCTCGCCGAAGGCCTCGACGGCCCGGCGGTCCGCTTCGCCGGCGCCCTGGAAGTCCCCGGAAAAGGCGAGGTCATGCTTGAAGGCCAGGTGGATGACGCCGTCGGACGCGTCGGCGGCGCGGCGCAGAGAGTCGAGATCATCAAGGGTGCCGCGATGCGTCTCGGCGCCGGCGGCGGTGAGGGCCCGGGCTGAGTCGTCTGAGCGGGCCAGCCCCACCACCTGATGGCCGGCCCCGATGAGCTGGTGAACAACGGCGGACCCGATCCAACCGGACGCGCCAGTGACGAATATACGCATGAGAGTGGCCTCCATGTTGTCTCGACCGTCCGGCGGCCGGGCGGCCTGATGTCAGTTACTGCCGTCACTGTACCACGTGATGTCAGGGTCTGTTATCACCTAGCATTGAAAGCATGAGCCGGTGGGAACCAGACGCACGCGGCCGGCTCGAGAAGGCGGCTCTGGCCCTCTACGGCGAGCGTGGGTTCGAGAACACGACCGTCGCCGAGATCGCCGACCGCGCCGGGCTAACGGAGCGGACGTTCTTCCGGTATTTCACGGACAAGCGCGAGGTTCTGTTCGCCGGCGCCGGCTCACTGCAGGACCTTCTGGTCAACGCCGTCGTCGACGCGCCTCAGTCCCAAGTGCCGATCGACGCCATAGCCACCGCCCTCGGGGCCGCGGCCGACTTGTTCGAGGAACGGCGTGACTTCTCCCGTCAGCGCCAGAGCGTCATAGTCGCCAACTCCGAGCTGCAAGAGCGCGAACTGATCAAAATGGCCACGCTCGCCTCTGCGCTGGCCGACGCGCTGCGCCGGCGAGGAATCACCGACCCGGCCGCGGGCCTGGCCGCCGAGGCCGGGATCGCGGTGTTCAAAATCGCCTTCGAACGCTGGGTCAGCGAGACCAACCGACGCCCGCTGTCCGAACTAATAGGAGATTCCTTCGACCAGCTGAGAGCCGTGACCACCGGAGCCTGATCACGGCCTAGGAACGAGAGCTTCGCCACGCTCCTAAACGCGACTTGAACCGGCCCGCCGCCGCGCTGTTGGGCGGGGGAGCACCCGCCTGGCCCGGCACGGTGCGACCGACAGCAGTGGGCGCCGCCGTCTTTACCGACGTCGGCTCGGCCAATGTGTGCTCCCACGTCACGGTCCAACCTGCGCTGTTCATGCGAAAGTCCTCGGTGTGAGTGGCACAGAGGGGAAGGGGCCCGGGAAGATTGTCTCGGACTATTGATGCAGCGGCGTTACGGTCGCAATCGTCAACGCGACATTTGTCGGGCGGGTTCATGGCTGATCCTTCCTCGTCCGCTCCAGAGATGCCTCCCGATTCGGGATGGTCCCGGTTCGAACTTCATGCCCATCAGCCTACGGGTACTGAACGGCCGTGGCGCCCCGATCCGGCTGGCCATCGGCGGGCGCTGTTCTAGTGATGTGGTCGGGCTCAGGGCCACACCGGCCGCCAAACCGGCGCCGCCAGGGCTACTTTTTGGCCGCCTCGAAGTAGGGGTTGGTGCCGGCGGCGTGATCGGTTACGTCGACGATCCTGCCGATCTCGGGGACTGATCCGGTGATGGCGACCTCGATGCCCTGGCTGAGGGTCACGGCGGCCATCCCGCATCCGGCGCAGCCGCCGCTCAGGCGCAGGTAGGCGGTGCCGTCCTCCACGGCCACCAGGTCGGCGCGCCCTCCGTGGGCGGCAATGGACGGGTTGACCTGGTGGTCGAGGACCTGGATCACCCGTTGCGCCACGTCGCCACTTAAGTCGGGCGGGGCCCGTACATTGCCGGGCTGGCCGCCGGGGCCGGGGGCCGATTGGGGTTGCGGATGCTCAACCCGCCGGCCAGCAGGTCACGGTTGACGTCCAGGACTGAGCCCACCATCCTCGGCGCACTGTCGACGGGAACGACGATCGTCAGCCCGTCTTGAAGTCCCGTCCAGTCATCAGGCTGGGCATCCTTGGCCGTCTGGAAATACACGTCGTAGCTGTAGGCGCCGCCTCCCGCCCCGCTGATCTCGACCCAGAGGGCCAAGGACTCGGCGTCGGGTTCCTCGGCGCGCAGCTTCAGTACCTTGGCCAGCGCGGCGTCACTCAAGCTCAGGACGGCCACGCCGCTGGGGTCGTTATCGGTCACGGTGCCTTCGTTATGCGGTGGTTTGCGCCATCCTATGGTCGTGAGCCGCGTACTCCTACTCCTTCCCTCGGAGACCTACCGGGCGGCCGACTTCTTGGCTGCCGCCCGTAGCCTCGGGGTCGAGGTCGTGATCGGCTGCGAGCGTCGCCAGGCGATGGCCGGTTCGATGGGCGACCGCGCCATAGTCGTGCCTCTGGAGGCGGTCGAACGCGCCGTGGCTACGATCGTGGCCCTTCACGCCCGAAGACCGCTCGATGCCGTGCTGGCCGTCGATGATCAGGGGCTAATGGTGGCCGCCGCCGCGTCGGAGCGCCTGGGGATGGCCCACAACCCGCAGGCGGCAGCGGCCGCCACCAGGGACAAGGCGGCTCTGCGGGCGCTCCTGGCCGCATCCTCCGTGCCCCAGCCCGACTATCGGGTCGTCGCCCCCGGTCACCAGGTTGCGGAGGCGGCGACCGAGATCGGGTACCCCTGCGTGGTCAAGCCGCTGTCCCGTTCCGGCAGTCAGGGGGTCATCCGGATCGACGACGCCGCTCAGGCCGCCAGCGCTGAGGCCCGGGTCAGATCGATCGTCGGCCTGTCCGAGCCGCTGCTCGTCGAGCGCTTCGTCCCCGGTGCCGAGGTGGCGGTCGAGGGGCTGCTCGAGGGCGGGTCGCTCGAGGTGCTGGCCGTCTTCGACAAGCCCGACCCGCTCGATGGGCCGTTCTTCGAGGAGACCATCTACGTCACGCCGTCACGTCTGCCGGCGCCGGTCCTCGCCGCTATTGAAACGACCGTCGCCTCCGCCACAGCCGCGCTCGGGCTCGAGCACGGCCCGGTCCACGCTGAGCTGCGCGTCGGGCCTTCGGGCCAACTGACCGTCTTGGAGGTGGCGGCCCGCTCCATCGGCGGGTTGTGCGCTCGGGCCCTGCGTTTCGGGGCCGGGGTGAGCCTCGAAGAGCTAATCATCCGCAACGCCGTCGGCGCCGGTCTCAAGGGGTTGAGCCGGGAGGCTCAGGCATCCGGGGTCATGATGCTCCCGATCCGCTCGGCGGGGACCCTCGAACGCGTCTCAGGCCAAAGCGACGCACTGGCCGTCGACGGCGTCGTCGGATTGGAGATCAGCATCGCCATCGGCCGACCTTTGGTCCCCCTCCCGGAGGGCGACCGCTACCTCGGGTTCGTTTTTGCCCGCGGACGCGACCCTGCCGATGTAGAGCTCACCCTGCGCCGCGCTGAGGCTGCGCTTCAGGTGGTCGTGCGCCCCTAGTCGGGTCGCCGGCCCGGACCGCCGTCCCACTACTCCCGTGGTTTCTTGAGGAGCACGGCGGTCCTGCCTTCGGCCAGGGAGAAAGCCCCAACCGCCTCCCAACCCCGTTCGCCTTCGGCGTTGAGAGCGTGGACGGCGGCTGAGGCGCCGGGCGCGTGGGTGGCCGCCTCGAAGCTGGGAAGCTCGAGGATCAGGTACTCCCAGGTGGTCATTCCCCCATTCTGGTCCGTGGTGCTGCGACGCACGAACGTCGTCGGACCTCCGTCGTACGGGCGCGATCTGGTCCGGGCTCCATGGCCACGGGGACCACGCACGCCACAGCGACCAGGCCAGCCGGTTCATGCTCGGGGAAACCTGAGGAGAAGCGACGATCGGCTGAGGGGCAGGGCGCACTAAGCTCGCACAACTTCACCGCGGCTGGTCGTGCCTGTGTGTATTTCGTCGTGCCAAGAGCTATCAGACAAGGGAGTCCCAATGACGTTCAGCGCATCCTCTAACGGGCCGACCCGTCCGACGCATCGCAATTTCCGGTCTTTCTGCCTAGTTCTTGTCGCCGCCGGCGCGACGGTTCTAGCCGCCATCACCGGTGTGGCCCAGGCGTCTTCGGTCCCGGGTCTATCGGCCGCCGCGACGTGCCGTCAAGTGAGCGCCGCATCGGTGTCCGCCATCGTCGGCTTCTCGGTGCCCGCGGCCACGGCGTTGGCCGACAATTTGAAACCGACCAAGCAAAACGACGGGATCTCGGCCGTCGTGACGTCATGTACGTACGGTGCCGAGACGAGCGTCGCCGCGCTGGCCAAGACCGTCGGCCTTAGCTATGAGGTCACCTCGAGGCCGCTCACAGCCGCGGATCTGAAGAAGGGGATCTCCGAGGCGGAAAAGCTCAAGATCAACTTTGTCCCCTACTCCGGGCTCGGCTTGTCGGCCTTTTACTACACGTTCACCGAGGGCGGCGTCCTCGCTCAGGGGATGACCGGGCTCAACGGCAAGAAGGAATACGGGGCGTTCGTCTTCACCAAGTCCGTATCGACGGCGAAGCTCGCCGGTCTGGTCAGGCTGGCGGAAAAGCTTTGAACCGCTCAACGCATCGCTATTAGGGACGCCACAGTGCTCTGGGGTCGGACAATCAGTGCCAAGGGCGGGCCCGTCCGGCCCGCAGTGGCCGCTTTCGCCATGCTGTTGGCACTGGCGGCGGGGATGGTTTCGGCCCAACCA
The DNA here is from genome assembly GCA_963750465.1 of uncultured Acidimicrobiaceae bacterium. Classification (GTDB taxonomy): domain Bacteria; phylum Actinomycetota; class Acidimicrobiia; order Acidimicrobiales; family Palsa-688; genus Fen-671. The sequence continues at coordinate 67,674 of CAVVRE010000016.1, read as the reverse complement.
GCCGGGGCTACCGACGTGAACCCGACCGTGGTCGGGGGCCCAGTCGGGCAAACCCGCGTGTCTCCTCAGGATCTAACCGGCCATTGCCTGCAATGGGTGACGGCTCCGTCCTCGGTCGACCACTCTCTGCTGGAGGGGGTGTGCGCTGATGTCGTCAGCGATCTGGCCGGCATCGGCGCACGGCTTGGCCTGCCCGTCCTGGCGCCGACCAGCTCCCGCTTAACCGACCCCCTCGCCATCGTCTTCGCCCCCCACGACGTGGACGGCACGACCCTGGCCGTGACTGGCTACTTCAACGGGGTCAAGCACCACCTGACTCCAGGGTCTCCTGACGAGGGCTTCGTCAAGGAGCCGTGCCAGATCACTCTGTACCCGCTCTTGTACGGCGGCGAGCACGCGTCGCTGGGCGGGGTGTCAGACCGGCTTCACGTCCTGCTCTCGCACGAGGTGGTGCACTGCTACCAGGACGTGGTGTTCAGCGAAAAGGAGATAAGTCAAACGGTACCGGCGTTTATCGGGGAGGGTTCGGCCACCTACCTGGCGACCAGCTATGCCGGTTACGGCGAGCCCGGCACCGCCAGCTTCTGGAGCCAGGGATGGCTCGGGATACCGAGCCGGGACCTGACGGCGAGGCGTTACGACGCGGTGGGCTGGTACTCGCTCGTGGCCCATGTCACGGGTAACAACCTGTGGTCGAAGATGGTCGAGGCCTGGCGCGCCTTCGAGTCCGGTGGGGCGTCGGCGTTCATTTCCACACTGGGCGGCGACTCTGTCGCGGTCGAGAAGGCCTGGGGGGCGTCGCTGGTCAACCAACCGACCTGGGGGGACGCCTGGACGACGCCTGGGATCGGGGTGCCGACGGGCGCCCAGCCGGCGGAGGTCGCCGATGTCATGGGGGCGACCGGCGCTTCCAACGGTGGCACGCTCCAACCATGGGCGGCGGTGATCGACAAGGAGTCCTCGGTCCCCGACGGCTTGGTCGAGATCAGCGTGGCCGGCGGGTACGCATCGGTCCACGACGAATCGGGCCATAGCGCCCTCGGTTTCAGCGATGAAGTGTTTTGCGTCGGCTCGAAGCCGTGCCAGGACACAGATGTCAGCTGCACCTCGGGCGGTGCCCCCCTCAACCTGACGCCACTGGCCACACCTTTCACCGTGGCGGTCAATAGCACTGCCGCCGACGCTCGTTACACGATAACCTCGATCGCCTCACCCGGGAACCGGACGACGCCGGTTGACCTCCCGCCGTCGGCCGGCGACTGCAACCCGGCCCCGCCGAGCAGCGGCACCGACGTGGCCTACTCCGAGGGCGACCCTCACCTCGCCACCTTCAACGACGGCGCCCTCGACTTCCAGGCCGCCGGCGAGTACACGCTCGTCCAGTCCAGGGACCAGTCGCTCGAAGTCCAGGTCAGGGAACAACCGGTGAACGGGTCGTCCTCCGTGGCCGAGGACACGGCCTTCGCCATGCTCATTGCTGGCACTCGCCTCGAGGTGGACGGAGGCACGTCTCCTCGGCTGCTCGTCAACGGGGCGGCGACCCACCTCGACGGCACCACGCCTCGCTCGTTGCCCGGTGGCGGCCGTGTCCACGCCGACCACCAGGGCGACATATTCGTGAAGTGGCCCGATGGCTGCACTGCGGCGATCGAAAGCTTCCCCGGCGGCCTCAATTTGTTTTTCGGCGCCCCGCAGTCGCTGGTCGGTGGTCTTCACGGGCTCCTCAACTCCGTCGTGACCGGGGCGAGCCCGCTGGCCACCGACACGGTGCTCCTCGGCGGGAACGGGACGCGCTATCTCGTCGACCCGACGACGAACTCGGGCTTCCGGACGATATACCGGTCCTTCGCCCCGAGCTGGGCGGTCACCCCGAAGGACTCATTGTTTACCTACCCGTCGGGCAAGAGCCCGATCTCGTACCTGGTGAAGGGCTTCCCGGCCCGTAACTACGACGCCGCCACCGTCCCCGCCTTTCTGCTCCCGCTCTACGAATCGCAATGCCGGGCCAAAGGCGTCACCAACGGCAACCTGTTGCGGGGCTGCGTGATAGACCAGTCGGCACTGGGCACCAAGTACATCGACCTGGTGCTGCGGGCCGTTGTCAGGGCGTTCGCCCTGTACTCGCTCACCGAGGGGGCGACGCCGCCGTCACCGTCGCCGGGCTCGGGGCCGCCGACCACCGCTCCGGCGAGCGCCACTTCGACCGTCCCACCCAAAGTTAAGAGCGGGCCGACGCTGCCCACTGACGTGAGCGCCTCGGTCGTCGAAGCGGTCGTCAAACACCCATGCACCTTGCTCACGAAGGCCGAGGCCGAGGCGGCCGCCGGCACTCATTTCGCCACCGAGTTCGACCTAACCGCAACCGGCCTGTGCGAGTACGTGGCCAACCCGCCTGGCACCTCGACCATCAACGTTTATGTGCAGTTGGGGACCGTCGCGGCGGACCTGCCGCCGAAGTTTGCCAATACATTTGTCCCCGAGCCGGCACTCGGCAGCGGCGTGGTCTGGGTGGTTGAGAAGGGGGCCGCCAAAGGCACTGGCGAGCTGTGGTTCCCTCTCGGCAAAGTCGGCTCGGACAGTTACAGCGTTCAGGTCAGTGTGGCCCGGGGCGGGCTGCCCGAAGCCTCGGCGATAGCCCGGGACTGTTTTTTGCATATGTGATAACGGCTCGTCAGGTCCCAAAGCCATCCCGCGCCATCGACCTGAAATTGGCCGCCATCTAAACTCGTGCCGGGAAAAAATAGAAGGGGAAATGCCAGTGAGGAAATACCAGTGAGGAAATACCAGTGAGAACGACGCTCAGTTTGGTGACGGCATGGACCATGCTCGGGCTGGCCCCTTTGGCTGGGGGGCGACACGATATTTCTGCCGGTGGGTCTTTGGCGGCGGCACCGGCGCAGGCGGGCGAAGCCGCCCAAAACCTCCCGCTGCCAAGCTCGGTCCGTGCCTCCTTGGTGGCGGCGGCCGCTTCCCACTACGGGCTCCCGGCTTCGGATTTCGTGGGCCTGGGTGCCGCCCCCCGTTACGACCCGGCCTATTACGCCTACGACAAAGCGACATCGACCTACTGGGCGGCGGCCAGCCTGGTCCCAAAACCGAGTTCCTACGCGGCGCAAGTCGTGGTCCAAGATGACGGCGCCTACCTGATCTTCCACCGCACTCCGCCCGGTGCCTGGCAGGCGCACGACGTCGGGTACACCGACACCGTCGGGACCTGCGCCGCCTACCATGTGAGCATCCCCGCCCCGGTGGTGGCCGTCTGGCACTGGGTGGCGGGCACGTGCCACCCGCCAGTCACGACGGCGTCGCCCACTGGCACCTCGACGCCCTCCACTCCGTCCACCCCCGGGAGCGGTACGGCATCCAATTTGACCGTCACCAAAACCCTCGACGCTCAGATCCGCGCCAGCTATTTCCACGCTTACCTCGTCGACCCCAAACCGCACGAGGTATTCGGTGTCCCAGCGGGTGTCCCCGAAAGCCATATAAGGGGCCCGATCATCGAACACGCCGGCGTCATCTACGGGAGCTCAGCCAGTGCGGACTCCTATTGGGTGGTGGCCGACGTCTGCTTCGATATCCCGACCGGGTGCGAGGACATGGGCGCTTTTCAGCTCTTTCAGCGAGACGGCCAGAGCGGCGCCTTCACTTACTTGACGTACTCCAACTTTCCCCCCGGGCTGTGCGGCATCCCTCAGGCCCTGGGACAAATGTGGTTCCCGGGCGGCGACCTCCCGGTGGGCGCGAAATGCGCCGACGTCGCCACCCCGGCGGGCCAGCCTGTGCTCGGTTCGAAAGCGTTCATACCCCGGCTCGGGGTCGGGTGGGGGACTTACCAACCGAGGGAGATATTCAACGGCGGCGACCCCTCCGGCATGGTCCATGGGATCACCTGGACGTATTGGGGCCAGCCCCAGGCCTACGGGTACGGTAAGACCTACATCTTCAAGCCCAACGGCGGGTACTACCCCGGTGGCGTGACCGCCGAGCTGCGCGCCTACGACCTGGGGCGTTGCACCCCGAACGGGTCCCTCGCGTACCAGCTTCTGGCCGTCCGCGAGCCGTCAGCACCGGGCGGCAAGCTCGGCTCGTGGCTCGTCTGGGGTGGCGTCAAGACTCTCTGCCATCCCTACCCCTAACACCCTCAGCGACCGAGCGCTTTTGAGCGCCACCGTTCTCGGGACGTCATGTAGACGCTCCCGCCGACACCGGCGCTCAGGTCGCACTGGCCCTCAAGTCGTGTTCGTCGTCGTTACGGCCGTAGTGGTTGTAGCCAGCGAGGTGGTAGTTTTCGGCGGCGTGTAATGGAGCGCCTTCGATTCCGCCTTGAGCAACGCCAACTGGCGGGTGCTGAACGACGCCGGCTCGAACTGGGCGATGCAGTGCCGGGGGTCGCACGACAGTTTCTGGCCCGCCGATACTCCGCTGGTGGCGCCACCGGGGTCCTGGACCCCGAGCGAGCCTTGCAGCACGGCGACGCTGAAGCGCGGGTCGCGGTCGCACGTCGCATTGAACTGGATGGCCGATTGCGACTCCCCGTCGACAAAGATGACGCCGTTACCGCAGAGGTGGATTTGCTCAGCAACAGAAACGACGGTGCACAGGATCTGGCCCCGGGTCAGCTGGAGGAGCGCCCCCGGCGGCGTACGGCTGGCGGCTTGACCGTTGGCGCTGCCAATGGCCTGCAGGTCGCACGCGCTCGTCCCGCCGAAGATCATGGTGGCGAGGGCCGGCCCCGAACTGGAAACCAATGACCCTGCTGGCATGGGGACCACCTTCGTCACTATCCGGGCCGCACCTTTCACCCGGACGGTGACCTTGGCGTGAGGGCCGGTGGAAATGGCCGAAAGCTGGTCCGTGTTCTTGACGGTGTCCTTGACAGGCGTCGCCTGGCTGGCGTGCGCTGCCCCCACGATGACCAGGCTCGTCACCGCCATCAGCGCAGGTATGGCCCGCCACCGGGTCAAGACGTGCCGTCCCGTGATGGTTCGGCGCGTCATGGTTTGGCGGGTCATGGTTTGGCGCGTCACGGTTTGGCGGGTCACGGTTTGGCCAGCGTGTCTCTCGAGCCCGCCCATCGCTTGCGCATGTCATCGAGGAACGGGAAAACGAGGTTGAGGGCGATGGCGCAGATGGCGAGGAAAAGGGGCAAAGCGATGCTGTTTTCGCGGTCCCACCAGGAGGTCACGAGGTTGGCCTCCCCCGACGTCGATGCGCTGGCCAATTTGGCAGAAGTCATGGCCAATTCGGTGCTGCTACCGGCCAGGTCGAGTACGAGGTGGACGTCGTCCTTGGCCCGGATGCGAAGGTCACTTCGCTGGGGGGAGCCAGGGTATCGGTCCCGGCGGCGCCGAGGTGGAGCGACCCCGCCAGGTCACTGGCGTCGACGTCAGTACTGGTCGCCTCCAGTTTGAGCGCCGTCACCCCGCCGAAGACGGTGGCGGGTGGCCGCCCCGGTCCCCCGAGCGGGATCGCTGGCACCACGACGGCGAGGCCCTGGGCACACGACGTACCCGTAACCTGGCCGCTCGGGACGCCGACGCTCTGATCACCGCTCCGCAACGTCAGTGTTGTCCCCGGCGCAGGAGCAGCCGTACACCAGATGATCGGACCGGCACCGCTGAGATTGAAGCTCACGGACGTGTTTGGCCCTGGCGCTCCCGTACCGCTCGTCCCGACGGGCGCCCCTGTCTTTGAAGCGCGCGAAATATCGACGTCGAGGAGTTGGCTACCTCGGTCGAAGCCGGTCAGGCCGGGCGCATTGGCCGCGGCCGAGGCCAAGTAGAAGAGCTGCGGTGTGCTCCAGACGACGGCGATAGAAGCATGCTCGACCAATGCGCCGCGGTTACAAAGGAGGCCGAGCTTCGTGGCCAGGACCGGGCATTCTCCTGGAGCTACAGGTAGGACGAGGCGCCCAGCCCGGTTGGCCGGCCCGCTGAGCTCGGCACTGCGGGCGTAGACCCCCGGAACAGACCATCTGACGTCGCCCGGGCTGGCGTCCATCGATAGCCTGCTCAAGGTCGAGGTCACGCCGCCGTTGTAAGAGGCGGCCACTTCGGGGTGCCACCAGTGCAGGGTTACCCAGGAGGCGGCCAGGAACGCAAGTACAGCAACGAGTTTCAGCGCGTCGAAGGCGACGTCGCTGCCGCTCGGGGGGCGTTCGGCGTTGCCCTCTCGTATCGCTTGGGCGAGGAGGCGGACGTCCCCTTCGGTCAGCAGTGGCCCGCGCGAGTCTGGGTGCCCATCGGCTCCCGAGCTCTCGGAGCCCTCGGCGGCTCGAAGGTCCACGCAGGCCTCACTTTTTCCGGGATTTCGAGAAGCCTAACAGTCGATTTCGCCCCGAGCTTACGCGTAAGCCCCATTTCGCGAATTGCTCCCCGGCGGCGCGGTCCCGTTGCCAGCGATCACCGCGCCTTCACCCGATCTCCATCCTGGCTCCATTTCTAAGGGCCAGGGGATTATTGCGCTGACGTTCCGCCGATGGTCACGATTTCGATATCGAGCAGATCGGCCAGGGCTCTCAGTTCGTCCACTCGGTGGCCCGTCCCGAGGGCCCAGTGATGCGCTACTGCTGATTGCGACCAGGCGTCGCACCACTCACCCGGGTCACAGCCGAAGTCGACCCTCGACGTCGTGTTGCCAATCTTCAGCAGCGGCCCATCGACGACGCTGCCTTCCGATACCACAAACCGCATCCGGCCGTCACGCAGTTGGGTGATGCCAAATGCCGTGACCGGCCCGTGCTTGACATCGAATTCGACCGATACTCCCCAACCGCGCTTGCCGTGGAAAACACCGAGCCCGCGCAGCAACGGTCGTCGCTCACTTATGGCCAGGTGCGCCGGTCCGTCATGGCCCATTTCCACTACCCCATCCTTGAAGTTGAGCGCCTGCATTTCCGTAAATGAGCCTCCCGCGCCGAGGCGGTCTAACACGAGCATGGCCAGTGATGCTCGCAACTCGTACTCACCGCAGGCCGGGACGTGGTTAGCGGTCAGGAGGGACGCACCCAGGATCATGCCCGCCCCGAGGCGTTCGTGCACCTCGCCCTCGAGGCCACGGTGGTAGTACGCCAGCGAATCGAGGGCGAAGCGAGTACTTCCACATGCCCGCCGAGCATGGCTGGGACCATCGTCAGGTCCGTAGAGACGTCGTACATCCCGGGGTAAAGGTGGCCCATAAGACCGTGACGGCCTTTTCTCAGTCCTTGGCGAACGCCTGCTACTTTGACCCAACGCTCGATCCGTGCCCAGGCGCGTTCGTCAGCCAGATAGCCAGAAACGGAGCGAAAAGCGATGCCGCAGCGCTCGAACGTGTTCGCCATCTCAGGGAGCGGGCAACAACCGCAGTAAGCCAACCATTGTCCCGTACCGAATGTGGCGTGGTCCATCGCCTCGCTCGGTTGGAGGTTGATAAACAGGACCGGCGCCCCGGCCCGCTGGGCGATCGGCACGACCATCGTGGCTGTCATGTAGGTGGTCAGGAAGCAGACGATGAGGTCGCAACCGGATTCCTGCAGGCGTTGAGCCGCCGGCCACGAGCCCGACCACCGGGCGGACTTGGCGCGTGGGTCAGCAACCTTCCAGGAGCGTGGTGGGGCCGGTCATGTGTTCATACCTTCTCGGCCCGGGCCAGTTAGCCACTCTGGTCACGTCTAGTCGTGACCGAACCAGCGCTGCCGGCGGGTGGCGGCGAACTGTCGTTTTTCGGCGGCGCCTTCAAGTGACGGAGGCGTGAACAGCGCGGTGGGGGCCGGCTCGGAGAGGAAGTTTACATTGACCTTGCCGATCGTCTGGTCGCCCATTTCTACGTAGCAGGTGATCTCGCCGGCAAACGGCGCCGCCTCGGGGCCACCTTTGATGCTGGCTACCAGCACGTCTGCCACCGTGGAGGCCTCTCCCTCGGCGATAACACCAGCCCTGGGTACCGGGGCGCTGGTGATGTCGCCGACGGCGTACACATCGGGGAACTTGGTGGCCAACGTGGCGGGGTTGACCGCGATCCAGCCATCGTCGGTCAGTCCGGACTCGACCACCACTTTGGGAGCGCGGTGGACGGGTATGGCGAGGAGCAGGTCGAAGGGCAGGCTCCTGCCGTCGCGGAGCCAGGCGACCCGCCCATCGGGGTCGAGGCGGTCAACCCAGGTGGCGTGCGAATACTCGATCCGGCGCTCGTCACAGAGCGACAGGATGGCGCTGGAGACCTCGTCGGAGATCGGGATCGGCTTGCCCATCGGCGTGACCAGGGTGATCGTGCATGCTTCCCGGGCGCCGCGCCGGGTCAGTAGGTCGTGGAGCATGAACGCCGTTTCGTAAGGTGCCGGCGGGCACTTGAAGAAGCCACCCAGGACCGCGATGACGATATTGCCGTGGTCGAAATTGGCCAGGATGTCTCGCAGCTGGGCGGCGCCTTCGGGCGAGTAGAACTCGTGCCCGCACTCGATGAGCCCGGGAGTGGCATCCAGGTCGAGGTCGGCCCCGAGGGCGATAACCAGGATGTCGCTGTCATGAGTGCCCTTGTCAGTGACAACGCGTTTGCGGGCGGCGTCAATGGAGGTGACGGTCTCCTGGCGGAACTCGACGCTCGGCTTGGCCATGTCCCGGTAGTGCAGTCGTACGTCATCGAGGCTACGGCGCCCGAACATCACGTCCAGCTTCGAGAAACCGAAGACGAACGCGTCGCTCTTGTCGATGAGAGTGACCTGGACGTCGTCACCGAGATCCTTGGAGAGCCGGGTCGAGAGCTCCAGGCCGCCGAACCCGGCTCCGAGGACCAAAACTCGGGTAGGCACGTTTTAGCTGGCCCGGTTATTTGGGCTGGGGGACGATACGGATGTAGGGCTTGGGCTGTTTCCAGTCCCCGTAGATTTGCTTAGCCTCGTCGTTCGAAACCGACCCGGCAATGATGACGTCCTCGCCCTGTTTCCAGTTGACCGGGGTGGCCACCCGGTACTTGGCTGTCAGCTGTAGAGAGTCGATGACGCGCAGCACCTCGTCGAAGTTCCTCCCGGTGGTCATCGGGTAGACGAGGATGAGCTTGATCTTCTTGTCAGGCCCGATGACAAAGACGTTGCGTACTGTCGCATTGTCCGCTGGCGTGCGTGATTTGGCGTCACCAGAGGTGGCGGCGGGCAACATCCCGTAAAGCTTGGACACGTTGAAGTCGGCGTCGGCGATGATGGGGTAGTTGGGCCGGCTGCCCTGGGTTTCTTCGATGTCGTCAGCCCATTTCTCATGGTCGCCCGAGGCATCGACCGACAGGCCGATGACCTTTACCCCTCGCCGTTCGAACTCGGGCGCCAGCTTGGCCATGTAGCCGAGCTCGGTCGTGCACACCGGGGTGAAATCCTTGGGGTGAGAGAACAGCACCGTCCAGGAGTCTCCCATCCATTCGTAGAACTTGATCCTCCCCTGAGTGGTGTCGGCCTCGAAATCCGGTGCGGTGTCGTTTATGGACAATCCCATTTTGTTGGTCTTCCTTTAGTTTTCTCGAGTGTTGGTTGCGTTGCTCCGTTGACTGTTCCTGACCAATCCGAACCAGCGTCACCGCGGCTGGCAGGGCCGCCCCGGTGGAGTCGGGCCCCTGCGAAGTCCTGCACACATTAGTGAACGTTGGCTATGCCTCGCCCCATGACCGGCTGGCATCCAGGGCCAGGACGCGTTCTGGTTGTCGCAGGGGGCGAAGTATGCATAACTCCTCGGCTCGGCTCGGTCTCCACCCAGCTTAAGAGCCTCTGAGCCCATTCTGCGAAGTGGTCCATATGGCGACTGGGAACAGGGCGAGCAACGGTTCCGAGACGTCCACCGTTGCGCCAGTGACGTGGCCACGAGCGGCCACGAGCCGCGAGTCGGTCGCCGAGCAGGGCAAAGGCTGCGGGCTGTCACCGCGTTGACCAGGCGCTCCCAGCGGGTGCGTACACGCGTCGGCTCCCTCAACAGGCGCCAGGCGAAAGGCCGGGCTCCCAGACCCGTGCTCCCGACTTGCCCCCCTGTCATCGCCCCGGTCCGGCCCGGCCGACGTCTGGGCTCGCTCTCCTCACACCCCGGGATGCCCGCATCCCGATCGGTGCGAAGGCCGCAGATGGCACGTGTCCTCCAAGTGGGGGATACGAGTTTCCACCGGTCAACCGGCCGGCCGGCCGACGGTGCACCCCCCGCTTATGCCTCAAAGTGGTCTTAGAGCCCGGTTGGCCCGGGGGACACGAAAACCATAAAGGAGACCACAAAATGACCGCCACGCCGTTCCACAATGAAAACCACAGCATCAGCAACAAGCCCACCGCCAGAGGCCGGCGCCGGATTGGCATCACCGCCGGTATCGCTGCCGCCGCTGCCGCGGCGACAGTCACCACCGCCCTATCGCTCGGTGCCTTCATCGGCCCGGCCAGCGCCTCGAGCTCACCAACCCCGGCCCACGTGACCAAGGTGACACCGGCCCGGTCCGCAGCCGTAGCCAAGCTGCAACGTGAGCTGGCGCAGCTCAACTACTACATCGGCCCCATCGACGGCATCATCGGCCCACAGACGATCGCCGCCATCACCTACCTGCAACGGGACGCGGGGCTGTCGCGCACCGGCCAAATGAACCCCCAAACCCAAGCCGCATTGGCCTACTTCCTGGCCCACGGCAACAATCACATGGGTGGTTAGGAGGCACATGGGTGGTTAGGAGGCACATGGGTCGGTTAGGAGGCACATGGGTGGTTAGGAGGAACATGGGTGGCTAGCAGGCACTGCAGCATCCCAATATGCACCGGAGGCCGGCGGGGGGCACCCGCCGGGTGCTCCCGGCCTCAGGTGTTTACGTATGCTTCGTGTGGTAAGAGAGCTGTAGCTGCAGGAAAACGTGAGCCAGTTCGAAGGGAGGCCGGTCATCGTCGCAGCCCTGGTGTCCGTTGTCGTGGTCGATGACCACCCCTTTTTTCGAGACGGTGTCTCGCGGGGCCTGACCCTCGACGGGCGGTGCAGAGTAGTTGGAGAGGCCGGCACTGGGAGGGAGGCGCTCGAAACCATAAGAGACCAGGATCCCGACGTGGCCCTGGTCGATTTCCAGATGCCGGACATGGACGGGGTCGCCGTTGTGCACGCCCTGAAGCGGGAAGGCTCCCGGACCAGGGTGCTCCTGGTATCCGCTATTACGGAAGGGGCCATCGTTTTTCGTGCCCTCGAAGAAGGCGCGGCCGGCTACCTGAGTAAGGAGGCTCCGCGGTCTGAGCTCATCGAGTCGGTACTTAAAGTGGCTAGAGGCGAGACGGTACTACCGAGCGACCTGGCCGGCGGGCTCGCCGCCCAGATCCGGCTCCGGGCTCAGCCGTCGGCTCCGGTGTTGAGTTCGCGTGAACGTGAGGTGCTCCAGGGGTTCGCTCGCGGTCTGTCGATCCCCCAGCTGGCCTCCGAAATGTTCCTGGCTCCGAGCACGGTGAAGACTCATGCGCAGCGCCTCTACGAGAAACTCGAAGTGTCCGACAGGGCCGCCGCGGTCGCCACCGCCATGCGCCTGGGGCTGTTGGAGTAATAGGCGACCAGGACGACTGATATGAGCCTGCGACCGCGTCGTCTCCGCCTGGACGAGGTCCGAAAAGACCCAGAGCTGCTGCGCCTCCTGCTGCACTACGCCTATCAAGGCATTCGCGCTCAGTTGCTCCTGCGCGCTCTGCTGGTTGTCTTCATCGCCCTCACCATCGCTATCGTTCCTCCGGCCCGTGACAGCGCCTGGTGCTATTTGACGGTCGCCTTTTATGGCGTTTGGGTGGCGATTGTCACCGTGTGGTCGTACCGAGGGGGAGAGCGACCCGTCCAACTTGTTTGGCTGGCCCTTTTTGTCGACGTTCTGGCACTGGCGACCGTCACGGTTTTGGCCAGTCTTTCGGACCAAGAGAGCTGGACCGCCGACATACTGCTCAATGGCTTTTTCCTCATCCCCATGCTGGCTACCACCCAGCTCCGACCGGGCGTCGGCACCGTGGTCACCGTGCCCACTGTCCTGGTCTATCTGGCCTCGAGCATCGCCGCTCGCCACTCGAACGATGAGCCATGGGCGTCAGTTATCCTGCGCACCGGGGTGTTGGCGGCATTGAGCCTTGGTTGCGTGTTGATGTCTGCGATTCAACGCTCCCGGGTGCTGACGATCGCAGGACTGGTGTCCGATCGCACCCTCCTGGTGAGTGAACTGGCCGACGTCGAAGCCCAGGCCAGACGCGATCTCGCCGAAGAGCTTCATGACGGTGCGTTGCAATACGTGCTCGCCGCCCGGCAGGACCTGGCGGATATTCGTCCGAAAGACGGCGCCGAGTCCTTCGACCGGGTTGACTATGCGCTGCGGGAGTCGACGACGCTGTTGCGTTCCAAGGTTACCCAGCTGCACCCAGCGGTCCTCGAGCAAGCAGGGTTGCGACGCGCCATCGAGGACCTGGCGCGCACCACAGCCGCCCGTGCCGGGCTCACTGTCAGCATGGACGCCCCGGGGTGGGACGAGTCGTGGAGGATGTCCGCTGACGATTTGATGTACTCGGCGGCCCGAGAAATCCTGGCCAACGTAACCAAGCACGCCGGGGCTCACTCCGTTCGGGTCGAGCTCAGCCGGCAAAACGGCCGGGTTTTGTTAGCGATTTCCGACGATGGAAAAGGAATCGCCCCGGGGGTGTTGGACCAGCAGCTGGCCAAAGGTCACGTGGGGGTCACCTCGCAACGGGTCAGAATAGAGGCGGCCGGCGGTCGGTTCAGCCTCCGCCCCGCTTCCCCCGGGACCGTGGCCGAGGTCGAACTGCCGGCCATCGACCTTTCACTCTCGTAGCCGGGCCGCTCCCGTAGCCGGGCCCGCCGATTTTTCGGGGACGAGCGAAGCCTGTCAGCCCACAGCGGGGCGGTCACAGACCTCCGAAGCAGACGTACGAAAGGCCGACCGCGATGGGCGAGGCGCCCTGGGCGCCGGCTAAGGCCAGGGCCGGGGGCTGGCCACTCTTGAGCCGCTCGTGCAGAGCGACCATGAGATCGGCGCTGGCCCTGTCTTCGACGGGGACGACTGAGGCCACGACGGCGTGAGCACCCATGGTCAACAAGGCGGCGACCAGACCGACGATTTCGTCTCCCGCGTGCACGGCCGATAGCCCCGACTGACATGCAGAGAGGATCACGGCTCGGGGCGGGCGGCGCAGGAGTTCCAGGTCGTAAACGGTGAGGGCACCGTCGGCCAATTCGAGGCTCGACCAGAGGCCATTGTCCGCTCGAAAGCGGGCGTGGGCGGCGATATGAGCCAGGTCGGCTCCGTCCAACGCCGCCGATACAGCCGTTACGTTGGCCTGCGCGCCTCCCAGTACCTGTGCCATCGGGTAGAGCGAACCTATCTTTGCCACTTCGCGCTCGGCGCCCGCCAGCCCGGGCCCGGCCACCACAACAGTGCGGCGGTTAGCCGACCGCTCGCCCGCTCGGCGCGTGGAGCGGTGCGCTTTCGAGGTCGCTTCTAGCCAGAGCTGGCTGGACGGGGCCACCGATACCGCCCGCCCCACCAGAGTGGGAAGCACCCCCCACGGGGCCGAGAACAGTTCGCCAGTGGGGACGACGACCACTGGGCGCCGGCCGAGCATCTTCGCTATCGGCCCGAACAAGAGACGATCGAGCGCCGCACTCGCCTGCACCAACTGCTCCTGTGCTCCCGCCGCCAGGGCGGCGTGGGCCTCGCCATACGCCATGCGGCGAAGAGCGAGGCGGACATGGCCAAGCTCGCGAGTGACGTCGGCCGTGAACCCCAGGCGACGGTGGTGCCACCGGCCCCCGGCCAAGACGACGGCGTGCAAACGTCCGTCGATCTCACCGAACTCCACTAGAGCGGCCTCGCCGAGCGCCCGTGACATGTCGGATTGCTGGCCCACCCGCGCCTTCACCCTGGTCGGCTTGCCGCCGCCGGCTTTCCAGGCCCGCTCGCCGCGCCCGGCGCTCGAGGTCGTCCTGGCGGGCCAGCAGCGCCGTAGGGTCGTCACCGTTGGTTATGCATGTCGCGATCTCCTGAGCCGCGTTGCGCAGGTCGGCGAGTAACGCCGCCAGCGTGTCGTCGCGCGGTGGACGGGCGGGGGCCAGGCGGAGGCCGTTGGCCCGGTGCCGTTCCATCCACTGCCAGATGCAACCAGCCCGGTTGCCGTCTACGGCTAAACGCAGGCCCAGGTTCGCCGCCGCCCCGGCATGCACGGCTACATGAGCTCGGAGCTCGGTGGCGCTGATGCTGGCCTGCTGGTCTTCGACTACAGCCAGCGCCCGGCCCATCGCCGTCATGGCGCCCCGCCGGTCCCCGCGGGCGAGTCGGGCCCGCCCTAAGGCTTCCCACGCCGCCAGGCGCCCGGCCGCCGTTCCGCGCCGCCGCCTCGAGCCGGCGCGCTCCAGGGTGGCGATGCCGGTGGCAGTATCGCCCGCGGCCAGCCATAAGCGTCCCGCCACCGACTGGGCCAACGTGGCCTGGTCCACCAACCGCATTTCGTCCAGGTGCTCGGCCGCTTCGGATGCCAGAGAGGCCATATCAGCGGTGTCGAGCCCCTCAGCGAGCCCCGCTCGGGCGATGGCGGCGCGCGCCAAGGAACCCCAACCCGGCTTCTTCTGCCGGTCGAAGAGCCGGGCTGCTTCCTCGGCGGCGATGCGCGACGCCGTCGGGTCCTTGTCGAGGAGGGCCACGTCAGCTAACAGGACCAACCCTTCGGCCAGGTACGACTCGTCCCCACCCGCCCGGAATTGGGCCACGGTCTCGTCTCCGACCCGGCGAGCGTCGGCATACAGCCCGGCTGAGGCCAGGGCGCTGACCCGCGTCAGTGCCCGCCCGGTTAGCTGGACACCCAGGTCCCGACAGCGGCGCTCACCCTCCTCCAGCCACGCCAAGGCGGCTAGGAAGGTCGCCTTTGCGGGCGGCAGCAAAGCCGCGGTTCTGGCAGATGGCGGCCGCCTCCGTCACGTGGCCGAGCTGCAACATGACGTCTTCCGCTCTGAGCAAAGTCGGCATCTGCTTGCGAAAATCGCCCGGTGTAAGCGTAAAGGAGCCCGCGGTTGCCCACGGCGCGCGCTTCACGGACCCGGTCTCCAAGCCGCCGGAACCCAGTGATGACTGGTCCGTAGGCCTGGCGCGCCTCCTCGTACCGGCCCAGCATGCCGAGGGCCATGGCCCGTTGCGAGGCGACCAGGACGGCCGTCTCGCCCGTGGCACGAGTGGCGGCCAACGTCGTCATCGCCTCCTCCGTGTCGCCGGCCAGCATTAGCGCTCCGGCCAGGCTGAGCCGGGCTTCGGCCAGCAGGTTGACATCCGACGCCCGCTCTGCCACTTCGACGGCGCGCCCGCATGTAGCTCACCGCTTCAGGGATCTGGTGCAGACCCCGGGCGGCCAGGCCCATGGCCCGCCACGCCGTCGCTTCGGCCGCGGTGTGGCCCGCTTGGGCGGCCCGGTCACGTACGTCTCTAGCCACGTCCTGCGCCTGTCCGCGGGTCCTCTCGGGCCAGTCGGAGCGCCTGCGCAGACTCTTCAGCGAGGCCGTCGGGAACCACTGCCACCTCAGTCTCTTGAAACGGCCGGTACCGCGTGGTAGACGGGGCACATCGTAGACGGGCCCGTCGCCCAAGAGCGCTTTATTTGGCCGGTTCGCCCCAGCTCCGTGCCCTCAGTCGACCAGAGGAGACAGTCATGTTCCATTGCAGTGGTGCCTCGCAGAAGGAATACCTTCAAAGTCTGCTGGGATCCCGCCATCATTCTGTTTACCCGATCGCCCCGATCGCGGTCTGGCCCCCCGATGCCCTCGAGCAGGACGAGCCGCATCCGGGCGCTTACTTCTACCGCCCTGGAGAGTTACTGGTCCCAGGCGAGCAAGCCGACTTGTTCAGGAGGACGGCGACTGCCGTTCAAGTCGACTTCGGCGAGGGTTCAGACAACATCGCCATTCCCCGTGGTGAAGGCCACGAGCGGGCTGAGGGTCTCGACGGGACGGTGCTTACGGGAGCAGCGCGTTTCATGGGCGTGACCTTGGGAGGCGAATTCGATCCCGAGGGCGTCATCAACGAGCTCCAGCGGGAGGCCGGTAGGACCGGCGCCACCCTGGACGTGACGCCCAACCACGTGATCTTTGGCGCCCAGCATTGGCTGATAGAGCCGTGCGGTGACCCCAGCATGCCTGGGCCGGAGGAACACCTGTCCCGGCACCCCGGCGGAGAGGGCGTGGTGGTGGCGGTGATCGATAGCGGGCTCCCGGAGGGCTATACGGCTAACCCCCTGATGGCGCCCGTCCAGGTGGCCAATTCCCAGGAGCTCGAGCCCTTCCCCTATGAAGGGCCAATGCCCGGCGGCGGGATGCTCCAATACGCGCAGGGGCACGGCGCCTTCGTGTGCGGTGTGGTGCGCCAACAGGCTGAAGACGCCGAAGTGTGGTCCTATCGCGCCCTCGACAGCCTCGGGACGACCGACGAGTGGGCCCTGGGGGTCCAGTTGGCCTTAGCCATAGGGCAACAGCACCCGCGAGTCATCAGCCTCTCGCTCGGGACGCTCACCAGACGGGACCAGACTGCGCTCGGGCTCACCGCTCTGGGCCGATTGGCCAGCAGGACAGACGGTTCGGCACCGATTGTGGTCGCCGCGGCCGGCAACTTTGGCTGGGCGCGACCGTTTTACCCTGCTTATGACCCCTGGACCATTAGCGTCGGAGCGGCCGAACACAGGGCGGGTACATGGGACCAGGCCTGTTTCAGCGACCACGGCGATAGAAGGTTCGGCTTTTGGGTCGACGTCTGCGCCCGCGGCGTCGGCGTCTACAGCTCGTACGCCAAGCAGCCGTACAACCCCGCCTTTCCACCTTCGGGCGGTCCCATCGCGTTTGATGGATGGGCCAATTGGAACGGTACATCCTTTGCCACGCCCCACGTGAGTGGCCGCGTAGCCAGGATCCTGGCGGCCGCCAGTCCCGACCGACCTCTACGGCCGGCTGTCCTGCACGACCTCGCCACCCAGACCTTCCGTGTAGGGACCATCGGGTGGTTCGTGCCTTGATCCCGCCGACGATCCGACGATCCGACGACGCGAGGTCGCCGCCGGAACTCCTAAAGTGGCTCGACCGGTTGCAGAGGAAGGAAGAGTGAATGCTTGATGCCCTCGATCTACGCGAACTACTGGGCGACGAACTAGTCCAGCGCAAGGAGAGTGGTTACGACGTATTCGGTCTGAGCGCAGAAGTAGAGGCCACCGTCGAGAATCTCGAGTCTTCGCCTCGCGAAATAGAGCGTCTCTACAACGAACTGGACGGCACGCACCTGCGATCGGGCTGGGGCTACGAAGAACCGTCGGCGCTCGAAGACATCCTGGCCGTCGCCCCGGGCGTCGAGACGGGGAAAAAGCCTTCAGTCGGCGTGTTGAGCGACCGGGTCCATGCCGCGTGGCTGGGGCGCTGTGCCGGCTGCAACCTGGGCAAACCGGTAGAAGGTGGCTGGGGGCGCGACAAACTCCGGCGATATTTGGAAATGTGCGACGCCTTCCCGCTCAGCGATTACATCCCGGCTCTTGACCCGATGCCCGACGGGTTCGTCTTCAACCCATCGTGGAAGGTCGCCACCAGAGGACGGGTCCAGGGGATGGCCCGCGACGATGACACCGACTACACGATGCTGGCTCTGCGGATATTGGAGAAGTACGGGCCTCAATTCACGAGCGCCGATGTCGGGGCGGAGTGGCTCTTGGCCCTGCCCTTCGACATGGTCTACACCGCTGAGCGAGTCGCTTATCGCAACCTCATCTACGGCCTGCGTCCGCCCTCTACCGCCAGCCACCACAACCCCTATCGGGAATGGATCGGCGCTCTGATACGCGGAGACATGTTTGGCTACGTTTTGCCGGGGGACCCGGCGGCCGCGGCCCGGCTGGCCTTCAATGATGCCGCTCTCTCGCACACGTCAAATGGTATTTACGGGGAAATGTGGGCGGCCGCTCTGGTGGCGGCGGCCTTTTGCTCCGGGTCGGCCCAAGAGGCGCTCGAGGCGGCTTTAGGGGTGGTGCCGGCGCAGTCTCGGCTGGCGGAAGCCCTGCGTACAACGATGGATGCCCACCGGGCCGGAGCATCTTGGGACGATACAATGGCGTCAATGGAAAGCCGGCTGGCCGGTTACCATTGGGTGCACACGATTAACAACGCCGAAGTGGTGGCCGCGGCCCTGTTGTGGGGCGGCGGAGACTTCAGCCGGACGATCGGTCTCGCCGTCGAAGCTGGCCTTGATACAGATTGCACAGGCGCTACGGCGGGATCGGTTTTCGGAGCGCTCCACGGTAAGGCGGCGTTGCCCGGGCATTGGGTTGACCCCCTCAAAAATTCGATGCACAGTGCCATTTTCGGCTTCGAGGGTGTGCAGATCACTGATCTCGTGGGCCGGACGCTGCTGGCGAGCGAGTCGTTAGCCTGAAGGGCGCTTATCGGTCGAGTTGGGTGCCCGACGTCCAGCGTCAAGGCGGGCCGGGAGCGAGAGCGGCACCGAGCCCGGTGGCCTCGTCCCCCGTGGATGTGGGCGCAGCTACATCGGCTGGAGCCACCACGCTGCGTGGGTAAAGCCCGCCGCGCCAGTCATGAACGGCGCGGGGCGCGTTGCGGGAAGGTCCTGGACCGGCGAGAATTCTCCTAATTCGAAACAAGGAGGACATTTGAAAAAGAGAGCCGCCGGAGCACTGGGCGTCGCACTGTCGACGTCAGCTCTCCTATTAGGCACCGTTGCCGCCTTACCGGCATCGGCACAGAGCACCTCAGGGCGCACCCTGATCATTGACAATTCGTTCGTACTGGTAACCGCCGACCCCGGCCACGTGTACGAGCAGACCGGGAACCTGATCGACAACGCTACGTACGACACGTTGCTCACATACGCCAATGGCGGTTTTCAGAGCGTGGTCCCGGAGCTGGCGTCGTCGTACCAGACGCTCAACGGTGGCCGGAAGTACGTCTTCCACCTCAACCCCAAGGCCAAGTTCTCCGATGGCACCCCCGTGACTTCGGCCGACGTGGCCTGGTCCCTGACCCGTATGGTCAACCTCAAGGGCAACCCCGCCTTCCTGCTCGCGGGGGAGACGATCGCCACTGACGGCCCGGAGACGGTGGTCATGACGTCGAGCGCGCCAAACCCGGCCATCCCCTACATCCTGCCCAACCCGGCCTGCGGCATCCTGAACATGAAGGTCGTCGAGGCCCACGGTGGCACTGATGCGGCCAACGCATCGACCAAAGACACGGCCGAAAACTGGCTCGACGACAACTCCGCCGGCTCCGGACCGTATGTCATCAAGTCGTTCAGTACGACTTCGCAGGTGGTGCTGGACGCCAACCCCAACTATTGGGGCCCGAAGGCGGCCTACTCGACTGTCGTGCTCCGCAATACCGCCACCTCGGCGGTCGAGCGCCTCGACGTCCAGCGGGGCGTGAACGAGATCGCCATCGACCTCGACCCGAGCCAGGCGAAGGGGATGACCAACGTCCAAATCCATGCGGGACCATCCCCGAACGTGCTGTTCATTTTCGCCAACGACAACCCGAAGGTGTCCAAGATCTCGTCTAACCACGATTTCCAGAAGGCACTGCGTTACGGGATCGACTACGCCGGGATGCTCGAACTGGCCGGCACCGGGGCCGTCCAGTCGCCCGGCGTTATCCCGACGGTCCTTCTCGGGTCGCTGCCATCGAGCGCCGACCCCAAGTACGACCTGGCCCAGGCTAAGTCA
Source organism: uncultured Acidimicrobiaceae bacterium (assembly GCA_963750465.1). Classification (GTDB taxonomy): domain Bacteria; phylum Actinomycetota; class Acidimicrobiia; order Acidimicrobiales; family Palsa-688; genus Fen-671. Next base: position 47,966 of record CAVVRE010000016.1, on the reverse strand, counting down.
TGGTTGGCGAAGTCGGGCCTCGGGCATCCGTCGATCAAGCTCACTTACCCAACTGGCATTACGGTGAACGGCCTCTCTTTCGATGACGCCGCCGCCCGGCTCGAGCAGTACCTGGACCAGATCGGCATCAATGTGACGCTGCAGCCGCAATCTCTCCAGGTCGGCCTGCAGACGTACCGCGCCGGGACCGAGGCCCTCGGGCTTTGGTACTGGGGCCCCGACTACCCGGACCCCCAGGACTACCTAGTGTTCGGTCCGGGTCAGCTCGTCGGCCTTCGGGCCGGCTGGCCGACGTCAGACAGTGCGGCGAGCGCGCCCGCGGTGGCGGCCATTGCCAAGCAAGCGGCCACCACGACCGGTGTCTCCGCCCGTCAAGCCGTTTTCGAGAAATTCCAAAATGCGGTCAACAAGGATGGGCCGTTCATCCCCATCATCCAGCCGGCGGAGGTTATCGTCGGGACCAAGAACATCAAGGACCTCCAGGCCAACGGCCTGTGGTTGGTCGACATACGGAACCTCGCTAAGCTAGGTACTAGTTGGCTGCAATCGCAGTAAACGGCACTAGCCGAGCCCGAGCCCGGCGGGTTACCCCCGCCGGGCTCGGGCGTTTCTTGGGCCGCCGGCTCGGGATTGGGGTAATCCTCGTTATAGGCGTCACGCTGGTGGCGTTCATTTTGACCCACCTGATCCCGGGCGACCCGGCAGCCGCCAACCTGGGCCAGGGCGCGCTCGGCGACCCCGCGATTGTCAAGGCTTTTTATCATGAGTACGGGCTCGACAAGCCGCTGGTCGACCAGTACCTGATCTACCTGTGGAAGCTGCTGCACGGTAACCTGGGTATCTCGGAGCACAGCCATCAGGCGGTGTCATCGGACCTCAGACAATATTTCCCGGCCACGATCGAGCTGGCGCTGTTTGCCATCGTCGTTTCGATCGTCGTCGGTGTCAGCGCTCGGAGTGTTCGCCGCAGTACGTCGGGGCCACGCCGTCGACGGGGGCCTGAGGGTGTTCAGCCTCCTCGGCGTGTCTATGCCGATCTTCTGGGTCGCCCTTTTTGCCTTCTATATCTTCTATTACCGCCTCGGCTGGCTCCCTTCCGGAGGAAGGCTGAGCCCGGGCCTTTCTCCGCCCGGCCACGATCACGGGCCTGTACACCGTCGACTCGCTGCTACACGGACAATGGTCGTTGTTCGTAAATGCCTTCCAACACCTGGTCTTACCCGGTCTGGTCCTCGGCATTTTCACGGTTGGAGTTGTCTTCCGCTTTACGCGTGCCTCGGTGCTCGAGGTCATTAACAACGACTACGTGCGAGCGGCCCGGGCCAAGGGCTTGTCGGAGTGGACCGTAATCCGGCGTCACGTTATGAGGCCGGCGCTCCTGCCCATCTTGACCGTCGCCGGCCTGGCGTTCGGGAACCTGCTCTCGGGTACCGTTCTCGTCGAGAGCATCTTCTCCTGGCCCGGCATCGGCAACTACGCCTATATAAGCGCCATTAACCTTGACCTTCCCGCCATTATGGGCGTCAGCATCGTGGTCGCCATCGTCTATATCTTCATCAACCTCCTGGTCGACCTCAGCTACAGCATCCTCGACCCCCGGATCGCCCTCCGGTGAGCCTCGCCGACGCCCTTCCTCTGGACGCAGATCCCCTCCCGGGCCAGATCGGTCCGGAGGAGGAGCGGCTCACCCGCAAGGACCGGGCCGCGCTGCGGCCCGCGTGGAGACAGCCGCTGGCGCTCATCGGCATCGCCATCATCGTCACCTGGATCGTGATTGCCATCTTCGCCCCGGAGCTGGCGCCTTACCCGCCGAACCTCCAGTTCGGCCCCCTCAACGCGGCGCCGTCCCACGTCTACCTGTTCGGGACCGACGAGCTCGGCCGCGACGTCTTCAGCCGGGTCCTGTACGGCGCCCGCCTCTCGCTCCCGCTGGCCGTCCTCCTGGTGGCGGTGGCGATGATGATCGGCTCGGTCCTCGGTGCTATAGCCGGGTTCTTTTCCGGGATCGTCGACTCGGTCATCATGCGCATCGCCGACGTCGTTTTCGCCTTCCCCGGCATCATCCTCGCCCTCGCCGTTGCGGCTGCGCTCGGCGCCCAGTTGCGCAACGCCGTCCTGGCCGTAATCGTCGTCTCCTGGCCCTCATATTCCCGACTGTCGCGAGGCCTGGTGCTCGGGTCTCGCTCCTCGGAGTACGTCACCTCGGCCCGGCTCCTCGGCTCGTCGGGTTGGCGCACGATGTGGGTCGAGCTACGGCCCAACATTGCCGGCCCCATCTTCGTCCTGGCCGCACTCGATGTCGGCAACGCGGTGCTCCTCCTCTCGGGCCTGTCCTTCCTGGGCCTTGGCGCTCAGCCACCGACCGCCGAGTGGGGGTCGATGGTGTCCGAAGGCGTACAGAATTTCAACAGCTGGTGGATCGGTCTTTTCCCTGGACTGGCCATACTTACTGTTGTGCTGGCCTTCAATTTCCTCGGGGACGCGCTGCGGGACATGCTCGACCCCCGGACGGCCCGGATGATCCGCAAATGAGCGACCCGCCCGCGAGCGACGGGCCTATGAGCGACCGGCCCATGAGCGACCGGCCCATGAGCGACCGGCCCATGAGCTCGTCGCCGTTGCTCGAGGTCGAGAACCTCACGGTGGCGCTGCGCACGTCGCGCGGGATCCGGCGGGCCGTCGACGGGATTTCGTTTTCCATCGGGCAGGGGGAGATCGTCGGGATCGCCGGCGAAAGCGGCTCTGGCAAAACCCTCACTGCTCTGTCGCTGCTCGGCCTGCTGCCCATCGGGGCGCGGACATCGGGCAGCGTCCGGTTCGAGGGGCGGGAGCTGCTCGGGCTGAAACGCCGGCCGCTGCAGGGAAGTCCGGGGAAAACTGGTGGCGCTGGTCTCGCAGGACCCGGCCACGGCGCTCCATCCGCTGCTCAGGATCGACGTCCAGATGACCGAGCACGTCCAGGCGCACCTCCACTTTTCGAAGGAAAAGGCTCGCGAACGCGCCGTCGAGATGCTCGCCGCGGTGCGGATACCCGACCCGGAAGCGGCGCTCTACTCATACCCGCACCAGTTCTCGGGCGGCATGCGACAGCGGATCGCTATCGCCATGGCGCTGGCCTGCGAGCCCCGGGTGCTGATCGCGGATGAGCCGACGACAGCGCTGGATGTGACGGTCCAGGCCGGGATATTGCGGTTGCTGGACCAGCTTCGTCGGGAACGGGGCTTCTCGGTCATGATCATCACCCACGACCTCGGGGTCCTGTCGAGCATCGCCGACCGGATCTGTGTCCTGTACGGCGGTCGGGTCGCCGAGTACGGGCCGACCGATCTGGTGCTCGGGTCGCCCCGCCACCCGTACACCCGGGGCCTCATGCAGTCGCTACCGGGGGCTTCGGCCGCCGGCGAAGCGATGGTCCCGATACAGGGCGCCCCGCCCAGCCTCGACGCCATGCCGGCCGGCTGCGCCTTCCACCCCCGATGTGAATGGGCGCAGGAAAGCTGCCGGAGGATAGTCCCGATCGTGCGAACTCTCGAAGACGGCCGCCGGCTCGGGTGCGACGTCGACCCGCTCGCTCCCCGCCGGTCCCGGGACAGCCAGGTGCAGGTGGGCACGGCGCCGCTTGGGACGTCGCCGGTGGGACAGTCTTGAGCGCGACCCTGGCCACTGCGTCACTCGAGATGGGGCCGGCGCCGGCCGCCGGCTCCGCCCCGCTGCTCCAACTGGAAGGCCTCGACGTGTCCTACGTGCGCAGAGGTCAGCCACCCGTGCGAGCGGTCGTGGGCGCCTCGCTGACCGTAGAAAGCGGAGAGATCGTCGGCCTGGTGGGCGAATCGGGGTGCGGGAAGTCAACGCTCGGGCGCGCCGCCGTCGGTCTCGTCGCCCCCAGTGCCGGCCAGGTCCGTTACCGCGGCCAGCCCGTCCCGGCCGGCTGGCGCGGTGCCCGGCCATCGCAGGTGCGGTCGCTCCAGATGGTCTTCCAGGATCCCTACTCTTCGCTCAACCCGAGGCGCCGGGTGGGGCGGCAGATCGCTGACGCCATCCGGCTCGGGACCGGGGCCAAGATCGACGATGCGGCGGCGGCCATTCGAGTGGGCGAACTGCTGGAGAGGGTGGGGCTGACCCCGGCCATCAGCCACCGCTACCCGCACGAGTTCTCTGGCGGTCAGTGTCAGCGCATCGCCATCGCCCGGGTGCTGGCGACGGAGCCGATCTGTGTGGTGGCCGACGAGCCGATCAGCTCTCTCGACGCATCCGCTCAGGCCCAGGTGGCCAACCTCCTGGCCGGGATCGTGGCTGAGTCCGGGCTCGGGATGCTGTTCATTTCCCACGATTTGTCGGTCGTGCGCAAGATCGCGGACCGTACGGTGGTCATGTACTTCGGGCGGATCGTTGAAAGCGGTCCCACCGAGCGCATCTGGGCCGAACCGGCGCACCCGTACACGCGGGGACTGATCGGCGCCATCCCGGAACCCGGAGCCGGATTCTCTCTACCCTCCGAGCTACGTGGAGACGTGCCGGACCCGGCCCGGCCTCCTCCGGGGTGCCGGTTCCATCCTCGCTGCCCCGAGGCCATGGACCGCTGCCGCACCGAGGACCCACCAGCCGTTGAGGTCGAGCCGGGCTGGCAGTCGTTATGCCTGCGCAGCGAGCCTCGCCCCTCGCCGCTGAACCGGACAGAGGTGAAGTGAGCCCGCGGGAGGTGAGCGTCAGGGATGAGATCGACGACCTGGACGGGCGCTTCTGGTCGTGGCGGGCCACGCAGGCCCCGCGTACCAGGGACGACCTACCCAGGCTGGAGCGGCCGGCGGGTTGGACGCCGGCCTGGAGCGGTGTAGACGTCGAGGCCTATCGGCGCCGTCTCGCAGCCTTCGATGGGGAAGAGCGGGCGCTTCGGGCGCGACTGGCCGACGTCGCCAGCAGCACCGGAACTGGCCGCGCCGGAACTGGCGGCGCCGGAACTGGTGACACCGGAACTGGTGACACCGGAACTGGTGACACCGGACGTGCTGACCGGGCCGACGAGGTCGACGTCCGGTTGATCGGTTCGGCCATCGCCCGGGCTCGTTTCGAGCTGGAGGGCATCGCTTCCTGGCGCCGGGACCCGTGGTTTTACCTCGACCAGACGATCGGGACGGTGTTCGACCTGCTCCTCCCGCCGCCGCCGATCGACGAACGAAGGTGCGCCGAGCTGCTTGAACGTCTGGGTTCCTTCGGTCCCACACTCGCCGCTGGTATGGCGAACTGCGCCGAGCAGGTGGCGCTCGAATTGGCGGCGATCGCCGGCGACGTGGCGCCTACGGCCGGGGCCGACCTTCTGGCCAGCCTCGCCGGGTTGACAGAATTTGTTGGCCCCGCGTGGGCCGCCCGCTTGCGGGAGGCCGGCGAAGCTGCGGCTGCAGAGCTGGGCTCGTTTGCCGACTGGCTAGCGGACGCACGGCGAGGCTGCCCGTCCCTGGGAGGGGTCGGCGAGCCGCTCTTCGCCCGCTACCTGTACGAGGTGGCCCTGCTCCCGTTCACTCCGTCGGAACTCCTTGCTGCCGGCCGTCAGGAACGGGACCGGGCCGTGGGCTTCGAGCTGTTCGAGCGGCACCGGGTGCCCGACGCAGCATGGCCGCCGCTGCCGGCCAGCGCCTCGGACCAGGCCCGAGCGGAGGCTGCCGCAGAAGAAGAAGTGCGTCATTTCTACGAAGCACATGACCTGCTCAGCCAGCCCGGGGCACTGGGCCATTACCTGAATGCTCCCCGGCCGCCCTACCTCGAGCCGCTCCGATGGCTGGGCGTTACCGACGACCTCACCGGCCCGGACCGCCTGGACGAGGATGGGGTCAGTTATGTACCGGTCCCGGCGCCGGAGCTCCCGTACTTCTACCGCGCCAATGCGGCCGACCCCCGGGCCGGGATCGTCCACGAGGGGGCGCACTACCAGCAACTGGCCCTGGCCTGGGGCCACCCGCGCCCGACACGAAGGCATTTCTACGACTCGTGCCCCAACGAGGGCATTGCCTTTTACAACGAGGAGATGCTCACCCAGGCGGGTTTGTTCGACCGTGCTCCGGTGACGCGCCGGATTATTTACAATTTCATGCGCCTCCGGGCGCTTCGGGTCGAAGTCGACGTACGCCTCGCCCTCGGGGACCTGACCGTCGAGGAGGCGGGTGCGTTCCTCGAGCATCGGGTCCCGATGGACCGGGAAACGGCGAGATCGGAAGCGGCGTTCTTTGCGGCGCAACCGGCCCAGGGGCTCTCGTATACGGTCGGTCGGCTGCAGATCATGCGGCTCCTGGCCGACGTTCGGAGCGAAGAGGGGGCATCATTTTCCCTGCGCGAGTTCCACGACTGGCTCTGGCGTAACGGGAATGTCCCGTTGGCGCTGCTGCGTTACGAGCGGCTAGGTGACCGGTCCGACCTCGATCGCGTTGACGAACTCCTCGCCCGCCACCAGGGCGCCGAGCCACCTTCTACCCGGCCGGCGACCTCGTAGTTCCGGCCTCCGCCCAGCGTCACGGGCGTGTAGCCGCCCTGATGGCCGGCAGGACCCGGGCCCGAGCAGTTCGAGACCGTGGTCGTCGGTGGTCCCGTGTGGAGTGCCGAAATCGATCCGGTCTGCTCCGGCGCTCAGGACGTCCAGCGCGTGTTCGGCCACCGCATCCGGCGTGCCGGCAAAAGCGAAACGGTCGAGGACCTCGTCGGGGACGAGCTTGGCCGCCGCCTCCGTGCCTGAAACGCGTCGCTCGGCCCGGATCTGGTCGAGCATTCCCGGCGGGGTCTCGAAGGTGGGGTCGAGGGCGCCGACCACGTCGATGTACATGATTACCTCCCGGCGCGCTCTGGCTCGGGCCAGGCGGCCGTCCTCATCGACCACGGTTACCGCGCCAACGACGATGCCGACGGCGTGGGGCGGACGGCCGCCTGCCTCTTCCCCCGCGCCGACCCACTGGCGCATCAGCGGCACCATCTTCGGGTTGGCCGACCCGCCGATCTTCACCTCATCGGCCATCTCGCCGGCGATGTGGGCCAGGCGCGGTCCCCAGGTTCCGATGAGCAGCGGCAGCGATTCTCTGAAAGGCCGCTGGCGGAGCGCGGCTCCCGCCGGCAAGACAAAGCGCTGGCCGGACACTCCGCGCCGGTCGCCTTTCAGCAAGGCGGCGACGATGGTGGCGGCTTCGGCGACGGCCTCCGGGGCGTTGCGTTGGTCGATCCCCAGATCCCCGAGCCAACTGCCACGGGCCAGGCCCAGGAAGGCCCGGCCGTTGCTGGCGGCATCGAGCAAGGCCATCTGCCCGGCGATCTCGACCGGGTGGAGCATGTACGGGTTAAGGCAGGAGGGCCCAACGCAATGGTTGACGTGGCCCGAGCGATCGCCAGGAGAGCGGGGACCGGGGGCTGGAAGTAGAGGTCGGCGTAGACGGTGAGCACATCGAAGCCGAAGTGCTCCGCCGCCGCCCCAAGCCGTTCGTAGTCCTCTGGCCGCTTGTCTGCCTGGAAGCCGAGGCCGACGCCGGCCCCGGCAGCGCCGCCGCCGGCCGGCATCACGTGAGCTCGGCCGGGTCGAGCGTGACCCGCTTTAGCCGGTCGATCCGCATGACGAGCCGTTCGTCAGGGTCGGGGCAGCAAACCAATGACTCCCGCTTCAACCAGTCGTCGTCTTCGAGCTCGCGCTGCTTGGCGGCGAGCAGCGGCAGCACGGCGGCGAGGGCGTAGATGCAAAAGTGGCGGCCGGCGGGGACCGAAAGCCGGCTCGAGTGGGTGAGGTCGAAGTAGTCGCCCACCGCCAGGCCGCAGACGGACCGGCCCTCCACCGATTCAACCGTGACCCGAAGGTCCCAGAGCTCCATTGAGGACCGGTCTACTCGGTGACGGTCAATGGGATGACGACGGCGGGTGAGACCCCCCGCCACCGCGGGCGCGGCAGTTCGGGGATCACCCCTTGGCCGAGGAGGTCGACGGCCCTGAGCGGGTCCGGCCCGAGCGGTGGTCCGAAGGAGAGATGCGTGGCTCCTTGTTCGATGAGCGGGGCGCACCTGTTGACGACATCCTCGGGTGTGCCGGCGATGCCGAGCCTGAGCATGGCGGGCGTGATGAGGCGGAGCGCCTCCGCCGTGTCGCCTCGTTGCTGGGCGGCCGCCGCCGGCGCGAAGTCCGCTCGACTCAGGCCCACCCGCTCGAGCAGGTACGGGGCGAACTCTGGCCCATAAAAGACGAGCTTCTGCGCCAGGGCCGCTCGGGCCCTGTCCCGGTCGTCGTCGACCGAGACCCAGACGCAGGCGGGGATATCGACGCGCCCGGCCGGGCGGTGGGCCTCGTCGCTGCCGTGGACGATCTGTCCTCGAGCCACGGGGTAGTGCTCGGGAGGGAAAAGGAGGGCCAAGACGCCGTCTGCCAGTTCGCCCCCGAGGGCGAGCATTCGGGGGCTCATGGCGCCGAGGTAAATGGGTACGCGCTGGGCCGGAGGGTTAAGCAGTCGAGCGTCCCCACCCCAGTCCCCGGTGCCCTGGACCTCGGCCGGCGACCCCCCGTCCAGGAGGGCCCGGCAGGCCAGCAGCGCCTGGCGAGTTCGTCGCATGGGCTCTTCCTGCGCCATCCCCGCCCTTTGAAGAAACCCGGCTGCTCCGGCGGCAATCCCGAGCATGGCCCGCCCGCTCGAGAGCTCCTGGAGGGTGGCCGCGTGCATGGCCAGTTCCACGGGGTGTTCCGAGTAGGGGTTGAGCACCCCCGTCCCGAGCATGAGCCGCTCCGTCGCCCCGGCGGCGGCGGCCAGGAGCACGGGCGCGGACCGCAGGAACAGGTCGTGGGACACCCAGAGCTGGTCGAAGCCGGCTGCTTCGGCCCGGACGGCCAGGTCGACGAAGGTCGACACCGGGACGTCGTTGTTGAGGCGGAGGCTTACGCGCAGGCGTTGTGGCAGTGTTCGTCCTCTCGTTCGTTACCCGCTGAGTTGCCGGCCAACCCGTCAACCACAAAGGCCATGGCCGAATGGTAGGTCCATGGCTGAATGTTACTAAGGGCCGGATGGGCCAGAATTGTGCCACTCATAATTGCCCCGGTCACCCGGTCACCAGAACGCCGGTCAGGAGAACGCCGGTTGGCACAAATCTGGTAAGGCAAGGTTGGTCACCGAGCGGCGCGGAAGGTGAGGAAAGGGAAGGGATGGATATCGCCGCGGGGCAGACGATGTGGTTGACGAACGGAAAAGTGGTGGATGTCGTGAGCGGCGAAGTTCATGTCGGCCGAAACATAGAAAATGAGCGATGGCGCAATCCGGTTCGTCCGACCGTAGAAAAATGGACAAAGCCCGGGTGACGACGGCGCCGTCTTGTCCATTTTTCGACAATGACGGCGCGCCTTGTCCTACTTTTATTCGTTTTCCGGATAAAAAGGGTCACGGCGCCGACCATTTGCCTTCAAGGCTCAAGAAAGCCACCCCTCGCCCGGGCACCGGGCCTCCCGGGGCGCATAGCGCGCCCCCTTCGCCGCGCCTCGTAAGTGGAGATGCGGCCGTGGCGTGGCTGGCCTCCAAACGGGCTCCCGGTCCGTCGCCCCGGCAGCGGTAAGGTCGGCGGCGTGCATGGGCAGCGCTTGGCGAGTTTGTCGTCGAATGGTAATGAGGGGCGGAATGGGCCCAGAATTGTGCCCCGGTGGGTCGGGTGATGAGGAAACGGATGGGTAGCGAAGCCAGCCAGACGATGTGGTTGACGAACGCGAACGTGGTGGACGTCGTGAGCGGCGAAGTTCATACAGGCCGCAACATAGAAATGAGCGATGGCGTAATCCGGTCGATTTCTTCCACTTTCCGGGCGGCCCCATCGAACGTCATCGACGTCCAGGGCCGATTTGTTTTGCCCGGGCTCATCTCCTGTCACACTCACCTTTCGGTCGTGTTCCCTATGTCAGACACCGATCCGGCGGAGTACCCGGCGGCCACGGCGCTGCGGGCGGCCAAGCGGGCTCGTGATGCCCTCGCCGCTGGCATCACGACGGTCCGCTGTGTTCACGAGCAGCACCGGGTCGATTTGTGGCTACGGGATGCGAAGCGCCGTGGCTGGGTCGAGGCCCCCAGGATCTTCGGCGCCGGCCAGGCCATCACGACGCCCAAAGGTCATGGCGCCGGGGCGGCCTGCGTCGAGGCCGAGGGCGAGGACGAGTTTTACCTGGCCGCCCGGGCGGAACTGGAGGCCGGAGCCGACCACGTGAAGATATTTATCAACGGGGGCCTGGCTCGCGAGGGCGAGGATCCCGCTCGTTCAGAAATGACCGATGAGGAGCTGTCCGGGACGGTCCGGGCGGCCCGCGAACACGACACCTACGTCGTAGCCCATTCCGGTGCATCGACGGCGATCCGCCAAGCACTGGCCCGCGGCGTCCGATGCTTCGAGCACGCGTACGAGCTCGACGCCGATACGGCAACCCTTTTGGCTAACCAGGGCGCCTACCTGACGCCGACCCTGATCGTGACGCGGTGCGAACCATGGATGCGGGCCAACAACTTCTCTGAGGGGACCATCAACAACGCAAAGGCGACTGCGGGCCGTCACCTCGAGAGCATCAAGAACGCCATCGCCGCCGGAGTACCTCTGCTTTGCGGTACGGACCTCCCGCCGGCAGACGACGTGGATGGGGTGCCCGCTACCGTTGTCGAGCTGCTCCTGCTGGAGGAGGCCGGGCTGTCCCGCCTGGCGGCGCTGCAAACGGCGACGACGACGCCGGCTGAACTCGTCGGGGCGGCCAGCCAACTCGGCCAGGCCCGGCCCGGGTACCGGGCCGACCTGATCGTCGTGGATGAAAACCCGCTCGATGACCTCGGTGCGTTGAGCACGATCCGGTTGGTCGTGCAGGACGGTCGCCTCGTGAAGACGGCCCAGTGAAGCCAGGCTGACAATAGTTGCCCATATCGGCAACGACCAATTGCAAGCCCACTGGGACGAGCAGTTGGGTGCGTTCAAGAGCCACGTCGAGCAAAAGGTGAAAGGGTGACGGCGATGGAGATGGGGGAGGAGCGTTCGGTTGTAAGTCAGGTGGAGGTGCCTACCGACCCGGTAACGGCCTTTGTTGCCTTCACCGACGAGCTCGACCTGTGGTGGGTAAGAGGGCCGACCCGCTCCCCGAGGGAGCTGACCCGCTCCCGGAGGGAGAGCACGGCCATCCATGGATCGAGTTCCGGGTGGGGAACTGCTCGCTTATGGTGTTCAAGCTCGACCGGTCCGGCCAGGACCAGGTTGTGACCCATGTCCCGTGGGTGTACGTCGACGATGTCGAGGAGCACTTTGGCCGGGCCGCGGCAAATGGGGCCACGATCATCGAGCCGCTGGGTTCTCCGTGGGGCCTTCCCCTTTACGTCGCTGCTGACCCCGAAGGGAACCGCTGGACCTTTGCGCAAGCTCGTCCGACGATGGAGTAGGGCGAGCTAGTCGGGGCTGGGAGGCCGCTCGACTGGCGATGCGTCGCCAACTAATTCCATCGACGCGCTGGGTAAGGGTGGGAGCGGCTGAATAAACGCTAAATCTCGGGCCTCACCCTTGATACCCGCACTCGCCCGCACTCTAATTGGCCCGTCGGCTACAAAATGACTACTCACAGGAGGCCGCTTTGAGCACCGCAACGCTTGACCCACATGTGAAGAAATTCACCGAGGCAACTCGACAGCTTTTCATCGGCGGGAAGTGGGTCGACTCCGCGTCCGGCGAAACGTTCACGACTCCCAACCCGGCCACCGGAGAAGCGCTGGCAACGGTGGCATCCGGGGGCGCGGAGGACATTGACCGGGCGGTGCGGGCAGCGCGTACGGCCTTCGAAGATGGCCCCTGGAGCCGGATGACCCCTTCGGAACGAGGCCGGGTCATATGGAAAATAGGCGACCTCATCCTCGACCACCTCGATGAGTTCGCCCAGCTGGAAACGCTCGACAATGGTAAGAGCCTCGGGGTTTCCCGGGCCGCGGACGTGCCCTTGGCCGCCGACCTCTTCCACTACATGGCCGGTTGGGCCACGAAAATCGAGGGCAACAGCATAAGTATTTCCGTCCCTTACATGCCCGGCGCCCAGTTCCACGCCTATACCTTGCGGGAGCCGGTTGGCGTCGTCGGCCAGATCATCCCGTGGAACTTCCCTCTCCTGATGGCGGCCTGGAAACTCGGGCCCGCACTGACGACCGGCAATTGCGTTGTGCTCAAGCCAGCCGAGCAGACCCCGTTGTCAGCTCTCTTGCTCGCCGAGCTGATCGCCGAGGCGGGCATTCCCGACGGTGTGGTCAACGTCGTTACCGGGTTCGGTGAGACCGCCGGCGCCCCATTGGCCGCCCACGATGGAGTGGACAAGGTCGCTTTCACCGGCTCCACCGAAGTCGGAAAACTCATCCTCCAGGCCGCCGCCGGGAACCTGAAGAAGGTGACACTCGAACTGGGTGGCAAGAGCCCGAATGTGGTTTTCGCCGACGCCGACCCGGAGGCTTCGATCGCCGGCGCAGCCAATGCCATCTTCTTCAACCATGGCCAATGCTGCATTGCCGGCTCGAGGCTGTACGTCGAGCAGGACCGTTTCGACGACGTCGTCAATGGTGTGGCCGAGATCGCCAAGTCGATAAAGGTCGGCGATGGGTTCGCGTCCGACACTCAAATGGGCCCGCTGATCTCCGACGAGCAACTGGCCAAAGTGACGGGGTACCTGGAATCGGGTCGGGCCGACGGCGCCGAAGTGGTCACAGGGGGCGCCCGGGTGGGCGAGAGAGGCTATTTCTTCGAACCGACCGTCATCACCAAGACTCGGCCGGACATGAAGATCGTCCGTGAGGAGATATTCGGGCCTGTGGTCGTGGCCGAGCCATTCGAGAGCCTCGACGAGATCGCCGCCAAGGCCAACGACAGCGCCTATGGCCTGGGTGCCGGTGTGTGGACGCGTGACATTTCCAAGGCTCATGCCATGGCCAAGCGGCTGCGGGCCGGCACGGTGTGGATCAACACGTACAACGTCTACGACGCTGCTCTTCCGTTCGGCGGTTACAAGCAGTCGGGCTGGGGTCGGGAAATGGGCCACGAGGCGCTCGAGGCGTACACCGAAGTCAAATCCGTCTGCGTCCAGCTCTAGGTGGAGGGGGGCCGCTCCTGCGCAAGGGTTAAACCACCGTCTGCACTGTCCGTGACCCAGTAAGCGCCCAATCGGTCGACGTCTGGGACGGGCCAGTGGCCAGACTGAGGCCGAAATGGGCAACCGGTGCCGAAGAGTGCTCTGCAGGACACTTTTCGGCACCAGTCACCCGTTTTGCTGCCGAACCGGCGGCCCACAGTGCGGGCGCTCGTAGGCCCAGCCGTCCCAGCTCAATTCCCGGGCGGACGACCGGTGGCCCGGACCGGCCGTGACCGCCTGGCCCGGCCAGAGTTTGGCGCCCCGGCGCGGGGACAAAGACCCCCTGGTCAGCTATCCTCGCTCGTCAAAGCGGTAAAGCGACGTCATGTGGGCGCTTTGCCCGGGCTACTGCAGGGAGGCCTCGATGGCAACGGTGAACCTGGAAAAGATGACCAAGGTCTACCCCAACGGCAAGCCGGCCGTGCTGGACCTGGACCTGGACGTGGCCGAGGGGGAGCTGATGGTGCTGGTGGGGCCGTCGGGCTCGGGCAAGACCACGGCCCTGCGCATGGTGGCCGGGCTGGAGGACATCACCTCGGGCACGCTGCGCATGGGGGGCAAGGTGGTCAACGACCTGGCCCCCAAGGACCGCAACGTGGCCATGGTGTTCCAGAGCTATGCCCTGTACCCCCACATGACGGTGGCCGAGAACATCGGCTTTTCCCTGAAGCTGCGCAAGGTGCCCAAGTCCGAGGTCCAGGCCAAGGTCAAGAGCGCGGCGGCCCTGCTGGGCCTGACCGACTACCTGGACCGCAAGCCCTCCCAGCTGTCGGGGGGCCAGCGCCAGAGGGTGGCCATGGGCCGGGCCATCGTGCGCGAGCCGTCGGTGTTCTTGATGGACGAGCCCCTGTCCAACCTGGACGCCAAGATGAGGGTCCAGATGCGGGCCGAGATATCGCGCATCCAAAGGCGGGTCGGGGTGGCCACCTTCTACGTGACCCACGACCAGACCGAGGCCATGACCATGGGCGACCGGGTGGCCGTGCTGCACATGGGCGAGCTCCAGCAGTGCGACACCCCCCAGTACCTCTACGAGCACCCCAACAACCTGTTCGTGGCCGCCTTCATCGGCAGCCCGGCCATGAACCTGTACGAGGCCATCATCTCCCCCGAGGCCGACGCCGTGCGGGTCGGCTCCCAGACCCTGGCCCTGGCCGAGACCCAGCTGCAGGCCCGCCCCGCCCTTAGGGGCTACCGGGACCGCAAGGTCATCATCGGCATCCGGCCCGAGGACCTGGACGACCCCGCCCTGGGCGCCCCGCCCGCCCCCAGCACCACCATGGCGGCCGACATCGAGCTGGTGGAGGCGCTCGGCAACGAGCTCCAGGTCCACTTCCTGGTGGACGCGACCAAGGCCCGCTCCGAGGTCACCCAGGCGGCGGCCGAGACCGAGGAGCTGGGCGAGCTGCCCGACCTGCAGATGGGCGAGGCCAAGGCCGAAGGGGTGGCCCGCATCTCGCCCCGCAGCGACTTCCGGGCCGGCTCCCGGGTCACCTTCGTGGTCCGCACCGAACAGCTCCACTTCTTCGACGCCGACAGCGGCCAAGCGATCTGGGACTGAGCGTCGACCTTTTCAGCAGGAATTTATCTATTACTTCTTAAGCGGGAATTTATCTATTACTTCGGTTTATTTTCGTCGGCGCGCCGCCGCGGCCTCGTCGCCCTCGCTGTCACTGGCCGGTCCTTCGGGCCGTTGGAGGTGGGCGACGAACTTATAGCGGTCACCCCGGTAAAAAGAGCGGGCGTACTCTACCGGTCGCCCCGAACTGTCCCGGCTGTGCCGGGAGAGCAGCAGCATCGGGTAGCCGACGGTGGTGTTCAACATCTCCGCTTCTTTAGGGGGCGCCGGGACGGTTTCGATGGTTTCTTCCGCCTCCATCAGGGTGACGCCGTACTCGGTGGCGAGCAGCGCATAGAGCGAGACAGACCCTTCGAGCCGGCGCGCCAACCCCGGGAACCGGGCCGAGACCAGGTGCGTCGTCTCTATGGCCATCGGCTCCTCGCTGGCGATGCGGAGCCGCTCGATGCGCAGGATCCGGGCCCGCGGCCGCACGTCAAGGCGCCAGGCCAGCTCCTCGTCCGAGGCCACATAACCGACCGAAAGCAGCTGCGAGCGCGAGGTCAGGCCCCGTCGGCGCATGTCCTCGGTATAGCTGGTCAGCTGGAGCGGCTGTGCCATCTTGGGCACCGCGGCGAAGGTGCCCCGGCCCTGCATGCGCAAGAGCCGCCCTTCGATCGTGAGCTCTCGCAATGCCTGACGGATGGTGGTCCTGCTGGTGGAGAACTTCACCGCCAGGGTGCGCTCGGGCAGCAACGGCTCGCCCGGGGCGAGCTGGGCGAGCATTTCGGAGACGTGGCCTTTGACCACGTAGTACTTCGGGAACTGCCTGCTCAGCTGGTCGTTGTCGGTCCCTGCAGCAACAGGCAGGGGACCAGGCTCGGCCATCTTCATCGTCACTCCTCACGCAGGTCGTCGTTGGCTGGCTCGGCGCCCTCCCCCTGATGTTACGGGGACGCAAGCCCATGTGGCCAGGCACTTCAACTTCATGCCGCGTACTTCTTGGGCAGGGTGTGTTGACACGGGGGCTAGAACGCGCGACCATACTGGTCTAGACCATATTGGTCTAGACCAAGCGACGCAAGTCACCACGGATCCAGAAAGCCTCCGAATCGAAATGGAACTACACAATGCTAACGTCAAGCAACACACGTGTAGTTTTGGATACGGCATTTGGGCGCAAGCAATTAAATCAGTAGATATTACGGGGTGACTGGACCTCGTGGTGGGATTGCGCGAATATTCATGGTCTAGACCATTTTGGTCTAGACCATAAGCGTCGCACCCCACCAAGGCAACGCCTGAGTGGACCTGAGCACAAGGAGCGCACAGTGAAAAAACGCCTCATTTCTCCCACTGCCCTTGCTCTCGCCGTCGCGGCGGGGGTAGGCGGCGGTGCCCTGCCCGCCGCTACGGCTTCTGCCTCGGGCAACACCCTGACTGTCTGGCTGATGACAGGGGACAGCACCCCAGCCGTGGTCAATTCCGTAAACTCCGCCTTCACGACCCAAAACCCGGGCTGGACCGTGAACCTCGAGGTCCAGCAGTGGGGCGGTATCAGCACCAAGCTCATCACCGCGCTGGCCGGAAGCACCCCGCCTGACGTGATGGAGATTGGCAACACCGACGTGGCCGAGTTCGCCGCTTCCGGCGGGCTGACCAACCTGGCCCCCGTCAAGAGCCAGTTCGAAAACAGTTCGAAATGGCTGGCGGGCCTCGCGGGACCGGCCGAGTACAACGGCGGCCTCTATGGCGTCCCGGAGCTCGGCGGGGACCGGGTCGTTGTGTACAACAAGCAAATGTTCGCCAAAGCCGGCATCACGCACACACCGACCAGCCTCCAGCAACTAGTCACAGACGGCAACGCCCTGAAAAAGACGTTCTCTTCGGTAAAGAACTTCTCGCCCTTCTACCTCCCGGGTGAAGAGTGGTACGCGGCCATGCCGTTCGTGTGGGCCAACGGCGGCCAGATCGCCGTCCAAAAGGGCGGCAACTGGACCGGGCCCTGGAGACCCCGAAGTCTCTGGCTGGCCTGAAGGCGTACCAGCAAATCCAGAACGCCCTGTCCACCCCGGCGTCGAGGAGCGTCAACGAGGCCACCCCTTCGGACGCCTCGATCTTCGCCAGTGGCAAGGCTGCGATGTTCATCGATGGCAACTGGACGCTGGGGCAGGTCGTTGCTGATAACAAGTCCATGGCCAACAACATCGGCACGTTCATCCTCCCGGGCGTAAAGCCCGGCAGCGTGGCGCCCGTTTTCCTCGGTGGCTCCGACCTGGCCATCGCCAAGAACAGCCCAAACCAGGCTGCGGCATTGGCATGGACCAAGCTGTTCACGGGCACGATCAACCAGCTGAACCAGGGCCGGGAAGAGGGCTTCATCCCCAACGCGACCAACCTCATCCCCAAGGTCAGCCTCTCGCCCAATTTCCAGACCTACTTCAAAGCCGCAGCGGTGAGCCAATTCACGCCTCCGGTCCCCGGCTGGGCTACGGTCGAGGCGGACAACGTCATGCAAAACCTGTTCGCCCAGGTGGCTGAGGGCCATCAGAGCATTGCCACCATCGCCAAGCAGTACGACCAGAAGCTCAACAGCCTGCTCAACGCTGGATAACTGGCATGGTCGCACCGACAGTGCCCAAGCTGGGCTCAAGTAGGACGGAGCCTGGCACCCCGCCGGCGTCTCCGCCCTACAGTCGGGGCGCGAAACGTCCCAGCTGGCGCCGCTCTCTGCGGCGCCAGCTCTTCCCCTTCCTTTTGATCCTGCCCGCCCTCGGCCTGATCGGCCTCATGCTGGGTTACCCGATCGGCAGGCTCTTCGCCACCTCGTTCCAAGAGCTCGGGCTCCTGCAGTTGTTCAGCCACAAGGTGGTTTGGAACGGCTTCGCTAATTATCGAACTCTGTTCTCCAGCGGCGAGCTCGGCACATCCGTAGCGCAGACGGTCGTCTTCGTCCTCGCCTGCGTGGGCTTGACGATGCTGATAGGTACGGGTGTGGCCCTGTTGCTCGGCCGCATCGGGAAGGTCCTGCGCTTGGTGGTGTCAGTGTGCATGCTGTTTGCCTGGGCTATGCCGACCTCGGCTGCTGCCATCGTATGGACCTGGCTGTTCTCGGCTCAGTATGGCGTTGTCAACTACATTCTCAGCGCCCTTGGCTTCCATTTCAGCAACCACGACTGGTTCGGCAGCACCATCTCCGCCTACGGCATCATCACCGCCAACATCGTTTGGGGCGCCATCCCCTTCGTGGCTCTCACCATGTACTCGGCTTTCACGCTGGTGCCGCGGGACCTGTTCGAAGCGGCCGCCATCGACGGGGCATCGCCGGCGGTCGTGTTCCGCAAAGTGACCATGCCCATCGTGCGGCCCATCTTCGTCCTTCTCGTCGTCCTGTCGGTCATCTGGGACGCCAACGTGTTCAATCAGGTCTGGTACCTGACCCAAGGCAATGCCCAGCTGCTCAACGTCGTCCCCCTCGGTGTCTGGCAGTACATCGAGGCCTTCTCGTCCCAGCAGTACGGACTCGGGGCGGCCACCGCGGTCATCATGATCTTCTTGCTGGTGGCAGTGACGGGCTACTACATCCGCATCATGGTCCGCACCGGCGAGATAAGCGGGAAGGCGAGAGCATGACAGATACAACACCCACGGTGATGGCGGGCACGCGCACGAACCGTTACCGGACCATGACCTGGGTGTGGCGGGCGGTCGCCATCGTGTTCGCAGCAGTCATCATCTTCCCCGTGTACTGGATGGTCAACTCCGCCTTCGAGCCCAACAGCGCGATCACCTCGCTCACCCCGAGCTTTTTCCCCGTCCACTTCACCCTGCACAACTTCGCCAGCGCCGTCAACCAAACAAGTGGTTCCGGCAAGGCTTACTTCTGGGACGACGCCCGCAACAGCCTGATCGTGGTGACCTCGGCTGTGGTGCTCACGTTGATCGTGGGGTTCCTGGCCGCCGCGGCCATAAGCCGGTTCCGCCTCCGGGGCGCCGCGGTGTTCTTGGTCCTCATCCTGGTAGTGCAGATGGTGCCGGGCACGGCCCTCATAATCCCGACGTTCCTACTGCTCAACAACCTCCACCTGACCGACCACTACTTCGGCCTCATCCTCGTCTACGCCGCCACCACGTTGCCCTTCACCATCTGGGTACTGCGGGGCTTTGTCAGAGGAGTACCGATCGAGCTCGAGGAGGCGGGACAAGTGGACGGGCTCAGTCGGATGGGCGCCTTTGTACGGATCCTCCTCCCGCTTTTGTTGCCGGGCCTCATCGCCACAGGCATCTTCGCGTTCATCACCGCCTGGAACGACTTTTTGGTGGCCGACGTAATCATGCAGCAGAACGACCACCAGACATTACCGGTCTGGCTGTTCAGCTTCACTACCAACACCGGCACCAACTACGCCGGCCTGATGGCGGGTTGCACGATGATGGCGCTCCCTGTCGTCATCTTCTTCCTCTTCGTCCAGCGCCGGATCGTTTCGGGCTTTACCGCTGGGTCGGTCAAGGGATGAGCCGACGTGAGCGCCGGGGTCGTCCTTTTGATGGGGTGGCTGGCACGATGTTCGCGCTGCCGGTCGTAATCTTTTGCGTGGCCGTCCAACGCCGGCGGGTCGGAGGCCTATCGGCCGGGGCAGTGAAAGGCTGATCAAAATGTCTGTCGGCAATACGGTGGCACCAGGTCCTGGCGACAAGCGGCCGGGCCAGTTCATGGCGTCTGAAATGGACGAGCAACCGGGGCGGTTGGCCGCCCTCCTGGCCCGGCGGGCAGAGTTGGCCAAGGAAGTCCGTTCCGTGGCGCCGCCCGCCCTGGCGGGTACGGTGCTCGTAGCGCGGGGTTCGTCGGACCACGCCGCCAAGAGCGGGTCTTATTTGCTGGAAATGGCTACCGGTAGGCCGGTGGCGCTCGCTTCGCCCAGCATCCTTACGCTCTATCAGTCGCCGACTGACTACTCGGGTTACCTGGTGATAGCGGTCAGCCAGTCCGGCCGGACCCCGGAGATCGTCGAAGTCGTCGAGCGGGCGCGCGCCAATGGGGCGCGTACTATCGCTATCACCAACGACTACCTGAGCCCGTTGGCAAGTGCCGCCGATCTCGTCATTGCGCTTGAAGCCGGGGCCGAGCTGGCCGTACCGGCGACCAAAACGGTGACGACGCAGCTGGCCGCCTTCGCCATTATCGCCCAGGCGCTGGGCGATATAGGGCTTGACGACAAGGCCGCGGGAGAACTCCCGGGCCAGGTGGCGGAGGTCCTGGCTGACCCTGGCCCTGTGAACGGGCTAGCTGACTGGTTACGTGAGGCGGACCGATTGGTCACCGTGGCTCGGGGGATCCTGTACGGTGCGGCGCGGGAGGCGGCGCTGAAAGTGGAGGAGACGACCTCACTTTTGACGGCGGCATTTTCGGCCGCAGACCTCAGGCACGGGCCGATCGCCATCGCCTCCAACGGCCCGCCGGTGCTGGCGTTTGCCCACCCGGGCCCGGCCAGCAACGACGTGGTCGAGGTTGTCGCTGCGCTGCGAGAGAGAGGCGCCAGCGTTCGTATGGCCGGGCCGGTCGAGGGGAGCGACCTGGGCTGGCCGGCGTCGGCCCCGGAGATCACGTCCCCGGTGCTGGCCGTGGTGAGAGGGCAGCAGCTGGCGCTGGCACTGGCGCTGGAATTAGGGCGTGACCCGGACTCGCCGCCCGGCTTGATGAAAGTGACTGCGACTTGACGTCTGGGCCAGCGCGTCCCGAGATAACCGCGAGTTTGGGTGGCCGGCGGTGGCCATAAACGAACGCGTACCCAATTACGTGCTTTCCGCCCGGCGGGTGGCCACCCCGAGCGAGATCGTCCAGGACGGCTTCGTCATAGTCGAGGGCGGCTCGGTGCGCGAGGTGGGCAGCGGGCTCCCACCGGCCGGCGCCACCTCGGTTGACCTCGGTGACATGTTGGTCGTGCCGGGGTTCATCGACGTGCACGTCCATGGAGGCGGTGGGGCGCAAGTCAACGGCGCCACCCGCGAAGAGGTGGAGGACTCGGTTCGGCGCATGGCCCTTTTTCACTCCATGCACGGGACCACGGCGCTGGTGGCGACCACTGTCTCCGACAGCCGCGAGGCCCTTGTAGCGGCGGTCGAGGGTGTCGCCGCCGTGACCCGCGGCGCCTCCGGTCGGGGTGCTGAGGTCCTGGGTTCTAATCTCGAGGGACCATGGATAGCTAGTTCTCGAGCGGGGGCGCAGTTCCCTGGCGCCCTGCGGCCCCCCTCGATCGCTGAGCTCGACGACCTCGTCCGCCGAGCCGACGGCACGTTGCGGATAGTTACGCTGGCGCCGGAGCTCGACGGGGCTCTGGACCTTATTGCCGCGGCCCGGTCAGCCGGGGTGGTGGCCTCCGTCGGGCATACCGACGCGGACTATGCCACCGCCAAAGCGGCGTTCGACGCCGGTGCCCGGCTGGCCACCCATCTGTTCAACGCCATGGCGCCGATCCACCACCGCAGGCCGGGGCCGGTGGCCGCCGCCTTGGCCGACACGAGGGTGTCCCTGGAGATAATCGCGGACGGGATCCATATCCACCCGGCGCTGATCTCGCTCGTTGCTACCGTCGCCCCCGAGCGTCTGGTGCTCATCACCGACGCCATAGGCGCCACCGGGACCGTCCCCGGGCGGCACCGCCTCGGCCCCCTCGAGGTGGACGTGGCCGACGGCCGTGCTGTCCTGGTGGGGCAAGAGCAGACGATGGCCGGGAGCGTTCTGACCATGGACCGGGCGTTGGCCCTTACGGTGCAGATGGCCGGGGTCCCGCTGCTGACCGCCCTCCAAGCCACGTCACTCCACCCGGCCCGGCTCCTGGGGGAGCAGCGCAAGGGCCGGCTCGTGCCCGGCTACGACGCCGACATTGTCGTGTTGGACAAGGACCTGACCCTCGTAGCGACGATCGTGGCTGGCCGCGTGGTGCACGACCCGCGGGGCCTGTTCAGTTCGCTGGAGATGGCGCTTTCGCAAGCACCGACACCATGACGCCGTTGTCGTGACGCCGATCGGATGACTCCCCGACGACTCCGGCCCAACGACTCGTGTCCGATGAGTCCTGTCCGATGCTCCTGTCCGATGACTGCTGGCCGATGATCAGGGTCCTGGGGCTGGACGTGGGGGGCACGCACAGCCGGGCCCGACTGGTCAGCGATGGCGAGGTTGTCGGCGAGGTGTCCGGCCCGAGCGCCAGTCTTGCCGCGGCCGGGAAGGACCGGGCCGCCGCCGCCCTGAGCGCCCTTCTAGAGGATCTGGCTCTCCGGCCCGGCGCCGGCCTGGGTGCGGTCTGCATCGGGACGGCGGGGACGAGTGCCAGCGAGTCCGACGCCTTCTACCTCGAGCTCTTCTCGCCTCTTACCTCCTCCGGTCGAGTAGTGATCGTCAACGACGCCCGGCTGGTCCTGGCGGCCGACGGCCTTAGAGACGGGATCGCCTGTATCGCCGGCACCGGGTCCATCGCCGTCGGCGTCGTGGCCGGCCGGGAAGAGAGGGCCGGAGGCTGGGGCTACCTTCTCGGGGACGAGGGCAGCGGCTACTGGGTAACACGCCAAGCCGTGCGCGAGCTGGCTGAACGCCATGACGCCCATCTCCCGCTCGGCCCGCTCGGGGCCGCTGTGCTCGAGGCGACCGGTTGCCCGGGCTTCACGTCGCTGTTCCAGCTGTGGTACGACCGCCGGACGCCCGATTCGTGGGCCGCCCTGGCGCCGCTCGTGCTGGATTGCGGGGACCCCTTCAGCCTGGAGGTCACCCGGGCCGCCTCCACCGCTCTCGCTGCTATCGTCTTGTCGGTGCACACCCGCCTCGGTTCTCCTGCGGGCTTGCCGGTGCTGCTGGCCGGAGGATTGCTCACTCACCATGAGGGCCTGGCCAACCGCACTCTCCTCGCCATCGAGTCCACCGCCCCGTCTTTGGTGGCCCGCGTCTCGAGTGAACCGCCGGTGGCCGGCGCCGTCCGGCTGGCTCTCCAGGCCGCCTCCGGCCCGCAGGCATTTGCGGGGCCGGCACCGATCACGATTGGCGCGGCATCAGCCGTCGGCCCGCCACCAGAGGCGGGCTCCGCCCCACCAGCGAGGGCCGCGACAGCCGTCGCCGCCGCGACTTCGGATGCTGGTACGGCGGCGGTTGGCAACGCCCGGATGGACCACCCCCAGATGGACCCCACGAGGCCCCGTTGATCCCCCGGCCCCGGGTCGTCCGCCGGAGCGGCCGCGGCACCAGCCTCTCGGATGGGGTGGTGGTGGCCGCTGATGACGCCTCGGCCGGGGTGGCTTCGCTCCTGGCGGCTGAGCTCGAGGCGGCGACGGGGTGGAACATCAGGCGGGGAGCGCCCGGAGCCAGCAGCCCGAGCGGCGTCATCCGGCTCGAAGTGCGCCCGGCTCCCGGTGGAGACGCTGATGGCCTCAGACGGGAGAGCTACCAGCTGCGGGTGACCGAAAGCGGGGTGGAGATAGTGGCGCCGTCGGCGGCCGGGGCTTTCTACGCCACCCGTACGCTGCGCCAGTTGCTACCCCCAGAGCTGTTGCGTTCAGCCCCGACGGGCGCCCCCGCCGGCCAGGGCCCACGCCGGCAGCGCGTCCGGTGGAACTCGAAGGCGTCGAGATCGAAGACGGCCCTCGCTTCGCATGGCGGGGTATCCATCTGGACGTGGCCCGTCACTTCTTCCCAAAGCTTTTTGTGCTTCGGCTGATCGACCTGGCCAGTTTGCACAAGCTGAACACGCTCCACCTCCACCTCACCGACGACCAGGGTTGGCGGTTCCCAGTCGACCGGTACCCGCTGCTCACCGACGTCGGGGCGTGGCGGCGCGAGTCACCCGCCGGCCACAACAAGGAGGGGCGCGGAGACGGCCAGCCGCACGGCGGTTTCTACACCCGGTCCGACTTGGCCGAGATCGTGGCCTATGCCTCACAGCGGTTTATGACCGTAGTGCCCGAGGTCGACATGCCGGGGCACATGTTGGCGGCGATCGCGTCCTACCCTCAGCTCGGGAACACGGGCCGCCAGTTCGAGGTGGACACCCGTTGGGGCATCAGCGACCACGTTCTGAACCTGAACGAAACGACCATCCGGTTCTGTAAGGACGTGCTCGACGAGCTTGTCGAGATCTTTCCCGGCCCATTTGTCCATATAGGAGGCGATGAGTGCCCCCGCACCGAATGGGAGACGAGCCCGGAAGCCCGCACGCTCTGGGAGTCGCTGGGGCTGGCCGGCGCGCATCAACTCCAGAGCTGGTTCAGCCGGCAAATGGCCGATGCTTTGGCGGCCCAGAGCCGGGTAACCGTGGGCTGGACCGAGATCCTGGAAGGCGGCGCCCCTCCAGGCACCGTAATAATGGTATGGAGGGGCGCGGACGCCCGTGAGGTCGCCATTGAGGCGGCCGAAGCCGGCCACGACGTCGTGATGTCGCCCGAAACCTGGACTTATTTCGACTGGGCCTATTCCGACGGTCCCGAAGAGCCGGTCGCCATCCGACCCGCCATCAGCGTTTCGGACGTCTATGGCCTGGATCCGGTGCCCGCCGGGCTGCCGCCCGGCCTCGAGGGCCATGTCCTCGGCACCCAGTGCCAATTGTGGACGGAATATGTGCCTACCCCAGAACATGCGGAGTACATGTACTTCCCGCGTGTTTGCGCCTTCTCCGAGGTGGCCTGGTCCGCCGGGGAGAGGCAGTGGGAGGAGTTCGAGCCTCGACTGGTGGCCCACATGGAACGGCTAGACGCGCTGGGGGTCAACTACCGTCCGCTGTCCGGGCCCGCTCCGGGGCAGGCGCGGACGTGGTCGGCCCGCCTCGGCGGCACCTTTTAGCTTTCCTTAGTTCCCTCCCAGGGAACACCCAGCTTTCGGTCATAGCCTCGGGGTTATGGACGGCACCGGCCAACGCGCCGTGAACGGTTTATGCGCAAAAACCGGCATAAACCGTTCAAAGCGATCCGGGCCCGAGGTGCGATGACCCGATGACCCGATGACGCTGCGGGCCCGGTTGGTGGCCGGGCTGTTCGTATTGATGGCTGTCGGCCTGGCCATCTTCGGCGTGACCATGTACGAGCTCTATTCCCGGTCGCAGTACAGCCAGCTGGCCGACGACCTCAGGAACTCGGTACCCCTGGTAACGCAGGAGTTGGCCCAGAAAGCCGGGGTTGTGTTGCCCCCGTCGAATTCGACGGCCGGGCCGCACGACAGCTACCGACCGACCTCGGGTTACGGCCTGGCGGGCGGCTTTAATCCGAACGGCGGCGTCGGCCAGAACGGCGCGTACGGCGCTGGAGCGACCGACAACGCAAACTCCGGCCACACGAATTCCGGCCACACGAATTCCGGCCACACGAATTCCGGCCACACGAATTCAGATACGGGCTCGGAGACAGTGCCCGGCGGGGCCGTCAACGGCGGCTTGCCGCCAGCCCACGGGAACGGGCCTGGCACCTCACCGTTCCTGGTGGCTCCGGGGACGTACGGCGAACTATTGGGCAAGTCGGGCACACCGGTGGCGTCCGTACAGCTGGAAAGTTCCACGGCCGTGCCCCGTATAACGTCGTCGCTCCTGGTCGACGGCAACAGCAAGCAATCGGTGCACCTCGGCTCGGTCAGCGGTTCGGCGGGTTGGCTAGCGGATATCGGGCCCCGGCTCAGCAACGGGGACCGCGTCGTCGTCGCCCTGCCGACCAGCCAGGTCACGGCGTCCTTGAACCACCTGGTACTGATCGAATCGCTGGGGGCGGCTTCTCTTCTGCTCCTGCTGGCCGTAGGCGCTGGCCTCGTGGTGAGCCGAGGCCTGGCGCCGCTCGAGCGGATGGCCGACACCGCCAAAGAAATAGCGGACGGCGACCTCTCGCAGCGAGTTGAGGTCAAGCAACAGAGCACTGAGGTCGGCGAACTGGCTGTTGCCTTCAATACCATGCTCGATGAGATCCAGCAGGCCTTCTCCGAACGCGACGCCACCGAGGCCCGGCTCCGTCAGTTCCTGGCTGATGCCTCGCACGAGCTCAGGACGCCGCTGACGTCGATCCAGGGGTTCGCTGAACTGTTCCGGCTGGGCGCCGACAACCCTCGTGTGGACAAGGCGACGATCATGAGGAGGATCGAAGAGGAGTCCCACAGGATGAAAGGGCTCGTGGAGGACCTACTGCTTCTGGCCCGGTTGGACCAGGTGCGCCAGGTCGAACGCGCCCCGGTCGACCTATCGGTGCTGGCGGCCGACGCTTGCAGTGACGCCATGGCTGCGGCCCCGGGGCGGCCAATCACCCTTCACACTCCCGAGCCCGTCGTCATCCTGGGCGTCGAAGCCCACTTGCGCCAGGCTCTCGGCAACTTGGTAGCGAATGCCTGGAACCACACCCCCTCGCGCACCGCTATCGAGGTATCTGCTCGGGTGGAAGGGGGCGCCGCGGTCATAGGCGTGCGCGACCACGGTCCCGGCCTCGACGACGACGCACTTGGCCACGCTTTCAATCGTTTTTGGCAAAAGGACCCCGCTCGCTCCGGGGCGGGGGCGGGCCTCGGGTTACCCATAGTGGCGGCTGTGGTAGCAGAACACGACGGCATTGTGACCGCCGCCAACGCACAGGAGGGGGGCGCCGTCTTCACCGTCCGGCTGCCCCTGCTGCCGGCCCCGGTGCCGGCGGTCAGTGCCCCCGCGGCAACCTGAGGGTGTAACCGACGCCTCGGACAGTGTGGATCAGAGGCGGCCCCAGCGAATCGACCTTCTGCCGCAAGTAGCTGATGTAGGTCTCGAGGACGCTGGCGTTACCGGAAAACGTGTACTCCCAGACGTGCTCGAGGATCTGGTCCCGCGTGAGGACGCGGCGGGCGTTGGCCAGCAAATACTGGAGCAATCTGTACTCGGTCGGGGTCAGTTCGATGAACTGCCCGGCGCGCCAGACGTCTCTCGTCTCGAGGTCCATTTCGAGGTCCGAAAATTCCAGGCGATTGGAACCCGGTCCGATCCCTGAGGACCGGCGCAGGACGGCCTTGACCCGTTCCACTAGTTCTTCGACGCTGAACGGCTTGGTCATATAGTCGTCGCTGCCGAGGCGAAGGCCCTCGATCTTGTCTGCGGTGGTGTCCCGGGCGGTGAGGAAGATGACCGGGATCCTGGTCCCGGCCCCTTCGGCCTGGCGGAGCCTCTTGGTCACGTCGAAGCCGTTTACGTCGGGCAACATGACGTCCAAGACAACCAGGTCAGGACGCATTTCCTCGATTGCTTTGAGGGCACCCCGCCCGGTATCGGCCCGCTCGACCTCAAAACCGTTCATGGACAGCCCCATCGATAGAAGCTCGGTTATGTGCTCTTCGTCGTCGACCACCAGCACCCGCGGGGCGTGCTCTTGCATCGGTACCTCCGGCACAATCCTAACGGCGCCGGCCGGCCCCAAAGATGGCCGGCTCTGAGCTTCATTCGGCTCTGAGCCACATCTACCCGTCTTCGGAGGCAATGCCAAGGAAAGCGCCCGATCATCGGGTACATGGTTATCAGCACCCTCCAACGGGACAGCCGCGACGCGGCTCCGACTAATCCCGGTTTATCGCCCGGCGCGAGCAGCAATAACAACGAGGAAAAGCCCTCTTCCACTCGATTTCGGCGCGCCCTGGGCGGTCTGGTGCGCGGCCCGGCCGGCGACCCCGCGTGGGCCAGGCCCGCACTATTGCTTCTGTTGGCCGTCACGGCCGGGCTCTACCTCTGGGACCTGGGGGCATCCGGGTGGGCGAACAGCTTTTATTCTGCCGCCGTCCAGGCCGGCACCAAGAGCTGGAAGGCCTTTTTCTTCGGTTCGTCTGACTCGTCGAACTTCATAACGGTGGACAAGCCCCCGGCCGCCCTATGGGTCATGGAAATATCGGCCCGCATTTTTGGCCTTTCCTCCTGGAGCATTCTGGTCCCCCAGGCCCTGGAGGGGGTAGCCGCGGTGGCGCTCCTGTACGCAACGGTGCGGCGGTGGGCGTCCCCTGGAGCAGGCCTGGTGGCCGCCACGATTATGGCGTTCACGCCTGTGGCGGCCTTGATGTTCCGGTTCAACAACCCGGACGCGTTGCTCGTCCTTTTATTGTGCGGCGCCGCCTTCGCCACGACCGTAGCGATGGAAAAGTCTTCCACTCGCTGGCTGATATTCGCCTTCTCGCTGGTAGGGCTCGGGTTTATCACCAAAATGCTGCAGGCTTTCCTGGTCGTCCCGGCCATTTCGGCGGCCTATCTTCTGGCTGCGCCCGCTCCCCTCTGGCGCAGGGTGCGCCAGCTGGCTGCGGGCGGGCTGGCGCTGGTCGTGTCGGCCGGGTGGTGGGTAGCGGCCGTAACCCTCACTCCGGCCGCCGACCGACCTTACATAGGAGGGTCGCAAGACAATAACCTGCTCAACCTGATCTTTGGCTACAACGGCTTTGGCCGGATCACCGGAGACGAATCGGGCAGCGTCGTAGGTGGCGGGGCCAGGGGCACGAGTGGTCAATGGGGCCCTACCGGTTTGAGCCGCCTGTTCGGTTCTGAAATGGGCAGCCAGATCTCCTGGGTGTTGCCTGCCGCTCTGGTGTTGCTAGTGCTGGTCCTGGTCCTGACCTGGAGGCGGCCACGCACGGACCGGGCCCGAGCCTCAATGGTGCTATGGGGCGGCTGGCTCATTGTCACGGGGGTAGTGTTCAGCCTGGCCCAGGGGATAATCCACCCGTACTATACGGTCGCGTTGGCCCCGGCCATTGGCGCCATTGTCGGTATAGGAGGCGGGTTTATGTGGTCCCGCCGCTCTGCTCTCTGGGCCCGGGTGGCTATGGGCTCCATCGTGGTGGGGAGTTCGGTGTGGGCCGCCGTCCTCCTCGATCGCGTCCCGACTTGGCACCCCTGGCTTCGTACCGCCATCCTGGTGGCCGGTTGGGCCGGGGGCGCGCTCATCGTCCTTTCCTCTTATCGGGAACGGCATTTCCCGGCGCGGGTGGCCCAGACCGCTGTGCTCGGACTGGCGGGCCTGGCCCTCCTCGCCGGTCCCTCCTCATACACTCTGGCCACCGTCGCCATTCCGCATTCAGGGGCGATCCCGTCGGCCGGCCCGTCATCGGCCGGCCTGGCCGGGTTCCCCGGACGGGGTGTCCCTGGCTTCGGGCCGACCCGCCCCGGCGGCGGGGGCGGCGGTTCACCTGCGGCCGGCGGCGGGTTCGGCGGCTTCGGCCCGGGCGCCTCAGGCAGTGGTGGTCAGTTGTCGCCGGGCGCGGCAACCGGTAACCGCAGGTCTGGAGGTGGCCAGTTTGGCTCGGCGAGTGGGGGCGGCACGCCCGGATCTTCAGCTACCAACCGCCAGGGCCGTCCTGGAGCCGGTGTCGGCGGCTTGCTCAACTCGAGCACACCGAGCGCGGCCATTACTTCTGCCCTTAGGTCAAATGCGTCCAGGTACACATGGGTGGCCGCGCTGGTCGGGTCCAATGAGGCTGCGGGCTACCAGTTAGCGGCGGGAGAGCCGGTCATGGCCATCGGGGGGTTCAACGGGACGGACCCGGCGCCAACTCTGGCCGAGTTCGAGAAATATGTAAAAGACAAGAAGATCCATTATTTCATCGCCACGGGTTCTGGTTTCGGGCCATCCGGAGCCGGGAGTGACGATGGATCGCTTATAGCGTCGTGGGTCGAAAGTCATTTCACGGCCACGACTATTGGCGGCGTAACCGTGTACAACCTGAGCGCGGCGGCGAGGTGAGCCCAACGTTTCGGAGCCAGTTCCCAGCCATGTACAAGGGTGACTTGACCCATCGTCACCATGCTCATGGTATGAGCACCGCACCCACCCTGAGCCTCGAACCATCGCTCAGGCCTACCACAGCGGACGTCGAAGTTGTCGTGCCCGTCTACAACGAACAGGACGAGCTGGCCGCCTCTATCGGTCGCTTGCACAGCTATCTCACCCGGAATTTCCCGCTTTCGTGGCTCATCACCGTGGCGGACAATGCCAGCACCGATAGCACCTGGGCTATTGCCTGCCGTCTCTCCAGAGAGCTCGACGGCGTGCGGGCCGTGCACTTGGGGCAAAAGGGGCGAGGTCGGGCCCTCCGGGCCGCCTGGCTGCAAAGCAGCGCCCTGGTCGTGGCCTACATGGACGTCGACCTCTCCACTGACCTCGATGCATTGCTCCCATTGGTGGCGCCGCTCGTCACCGGGCACAGCGACGTGGCCATTGGGTCCAGGCTGGCCCCCGGGGCCCGGGTGGTGCGCGGGCCCAAACGTGAGTTTATTTCGCGCATGTACAACCTCATCCTGCGGATGGCCTTGCACAATTCCTTCTCTGACGCGCAATGCGGCTTCAAGGCCATGCGGGCGGAGGTGGCCCGCCACCTGCTACCCCTCGTAAAGGACAACAGCTGGTTCTTCGATACCGAGTTGCTTATCGTGGCCGAGAGGAACGGGCTGCGGGTCCATGAAGTAGCGGTGGACTGGGTCGACGACCCTGGCTCGACCGTCGATGTCCTACGCACCGCCCGGGACGATCTAAAAGGGATCGTGCGCTTGATGCGCCGTCTCCCTCGTGGCCAGGGCGACTTTGCCGGCCAGCCGGTTGACCTGGCCCCTTCCCATCGGCCCGTTCCCAGCCCGGCGGGAGAACTCGTACATTTCGCAGGCGTCGGGGCCGTGAGCACGGTCAGTTTCGCCGTTCTGTTCGCGCTCCTCTACGGGTCGTTAGGATCCGCCGGGGCGGACGTCGTCGCGCTCGGGCTATGTGGGGCGGGTAGCCTCGTGGCCGGTCGGCGGCGCGCCGTCACCGTGAGAAGGACGACCAGCAGCCGCCGTTATTTCGAGCCTGCCGTAGCCGTCGCCGTGGCCGTGTTGCCATTAGTGAGCACGCTTGCCGTCCTGACGGTGATGTCCGCCACCGGGGCGGCGAGCCTCCCGGTCGACATTGTCGTCCTGACCACGACGGTCCTTTGCTCGGCTGTCGCTCGCTTCTATTTTTGGCGGTGGAGGGCGGGGGCCGTTCGATGAAAGGCTTTTTCCAGAAGTTCTGGCGGTACGCGGCCGTTTCGTTGATATCGACGAGCGTTACATTGAGCCTGCTCGGCCTTCTGGTCTACACGAGGGCTCTTTCCCCCGGTTGGGCCAACGTCGTAGCCACGGCGGCTGGTACGGTCCCTTCTTTCGAGCTCAACCGGAGATGGGTCTGGGCTAAACGCACAAAGCGCTCGTTGCGAAAGGAAGTGGTACCGTTCTGCGTCCTGTCGTTCGGTGGGCTCGGGCTGTCCACGCTCGCCGTCAAGCTGGCCGCGGCATGGTCGGCGGGGGCAGGTATGGGCCCGGGTGTCGTGGCGCTCTCCTCTCAGGCCGCCAACCTGATGACTTTCGGTTCTCTATGGTTCGTTCAGTATTTGGTTCTCGACCGGGTGCTGTTCGGTCGCCAGTCGGGCCCAACTATTCGGCGAATGTGTGAGGGCGCAGAAGCACGAAGAGCAGGGGGGCCAGATCCGATCGAGCAAGCGGCGTGATGCGGGGCCGGGGTTTTTGGGGGCCGGGGTTTTAGGGCCGGGGTTTCAGGGGCCGGGGTATTCGGGCCGGCGCTAGCGTGGCGGCCTGTGGCCGGGCCGGACCTGAAGGGCTTTACTGTCGCCGTCACGGCTGACCGCCGGCGGGACGAACAAGCCGTCCTTATGGAACGCCTGGGCCTCGAGGTCCTCCTGTTCCCCCTCCTTCGGACCCAGGCCGAAGATCTCGGTTCTCTCCGGGCGCTGACCGAGGAGGTGGTTAGGAATCCTCCCGACTACCTTCTGGCCAACACCGGCTACGGGATGCGGACCTGGCTGGCGCTGGCCGGGCAATGGGGCCTGCAGGACGAGCTCGTCTCTTCCTTACGGCCTAAAACTGCGATCGCAGCACGAGGGGCCAAGGCTTTGGGCGAGATCCGCAAGGTCGGTCTCGACGCGTGGTACAAGGCCCCCGGCGAAACTCTCGAGGAGGTGGTGGCCCGGTTGACGGCCGAGGACCTGGTGGGCAGGTCGGTGGTCGTGCAGCTTCATGGCGAGCCGGCCGGGGCCAGCCTCAATGACCTCGAGCGGGCCGGCGCCGTGGTCAGCTACCTGCCTGTCTACCGGATGGGAGGAGCCGGCGAGGAGGCGGTGGCGGCGCTCATCGAAACCCTCGTCGATGGTGCTGCTGACGCCGTCACATTCACCGCCGCCCCCCAGGTTCAGGCCCTCACCAGTGCCGCTCGGACCATGGGCGTGCTGGGCCGGGTACTTGACGGCTTCAACGACGGCGCGGTGGTGGCCGCCTGCATCGGGCCGGTTTGTGCGGGAGCGGCTCGCAGCGAAGGCATCTCGGAGCCTCTCGTGCCCGAGCATTCCCGTCTCGGCGCGCTGGCCACCGCCCTCGGGTCAGCTCTGGCCAAACGCCAGGTCGGCCTGGCTGGGGAGTCGGGCCTGGTCGTCGTTTCTGGCCAACTGGTAGAGGTGCGAGGAGAACAGCGCGGCGTCGGGCGTTCGCAGCAGCGCCTCCTACGCCCACTGTGCGCGCACGCCGGTCAATGGGTCGACTTGAGGGTCATCGCCGGCTCCTCCGATGACCGGACCATCGACGCCGATGTTTCCGGCCTGGCCGACCTGCTCGACGGGGCCATCGACGTGGCCGGGGGGTCGGCGCGCCTGGTCATGGCGTAGACGGCGCACGGGTGGAGGCCAACTGGTGGAGGCCCGGTGCGGGGACGGGCCGCCCCCAGGCCAATGCTCAGCGCGTGGTTCGGAGCGTGAACTCGAGCGCGCCGGCCCTTCCCGACGAGAAGACCTCGGTCATAGACGTAACGCCATCGACCTTCGTCGACGCCGCGCCCATGGCCGGGCGGGAGCCGTAGTCGCCCAGGATGTTCTGGCGATGGTCCCAGCAGCCATTCGAGGAGGTCCGGCCGCAGTCCAGGTTGGGTGAGCCCAGGCCGTCGTCGTACATCCAGTCGTAGTCGGCGAGCAGGGCGGAGGCCTCTCCGCCGGCCCAGTTCGAGCCCCAGCTGAAGCCGGTCGGGCCGACGGGGTCCGAGTCAGTGGAGGCGCCCGTCGCCGCCAGGCCGTCGAGCGAGGAAGAGAGGCCCGTGAACCCCGGTAGGCCCCTGCTCACTCTTTCCACGTCGGCCAGTACAAAGAGCTGCTGGGCCGTGGTGAGGCCGGCGTAGTCACCGGGTAGCTGGAGCGGCCCGACCCCTTCGGCCGCGCGCGCCCGGTCGATGGCATGGAGCACCGCTGTCTGGCATCCCCCGCCGCTACCATTCCTGCAGGCCAGGGACATTGCCTGCGTCCGGGGCACGTTCGCCGGTGGGTCGGCCAGCGCCTCCCGGTGGGATTGCGCCTGGGCGGCGGAGGCCGCGACGGGGAGAGCACTGGCAGCCGCCAAGAAGGTCAGGGCGGCCCCAGAAAGGCGGCTGTTCATCCAGATGGTGTGATGCCGTGCCGACGGAGAAGACATAGTCTCGGCTGTGCC
Organism: uncultured Acidimicrobiaceae bacterium; assembly: GCA_963750465.1. Lineage (GTDB taxonomy): Bacteria > Actinomycetota > Acidimicrobiia > Acidimicrobiales > Palsa-688 > Fen-671. The sequence goes on along the minus strand of CAVVRE010000016.1, from coordinate 14,852 downwards.
TCCAGCTCAAAATCCGATTGAATAGGTGTCGGGCGAGCTGGTCGGGACTTTAGTGTGGTTATGAAAAACACGCACACGCGTGCTGACCAGGGCTTAGTTGTTAGGTTTAATGCACGGAGAGAGGAGGTCATGGCGCGGATGAGCCAGAAAGGCCGGCACGCAACTCGAGAAAAACCGGAAAAGCGCGCCCGCTCTCGTGGCGTTCTCCTCGCTACCGGGTTTGTGGTCCTGGTGGCCACCGGAGGAGTGGCGGCGGCGACGACGAGCGCCCCCGTCCGAAACCTCTTGGCTATGGGATCTGGCGACGACGGCGGCGGGATTACCCCAACGACCATTGCCGTCCCGGCCACTACTACTGTCCCGTTACCGAGCGTCGTGTCCATCAGCCCCGGTCCTGGTTCGACCGCAGTGGCGTCCGACTCGCCGGTGACCATCGTTCTGTCCCGCCCGCCCGCTCCCGGCGCACCCGTGCCCACCCTCTCGCCCGAAATACCTGGCCAGTGGTCGGTCAACGGTACGACCCTCACCTTCATCCCTACAGGTCGCTATCAACCCTGGTCCAAAGAGGAAGTGACGGTGCCCGCCGGCCTGGCCACTCCCGACACCGCGAGCTTCAACACCGCAGGGCGTGCCGATCCTGCGGAGCGAGCAGCTCTTGGCCGAGCTCGGGTTCCTCCCGGTCGGCTTTACCACCAGCACCGGCCAGCCGGGGCTGGACAGCGAACCCACCGTGGCCTCGGCGGTAAGCCCGTCGCCGGTCCCGGGTACGTTCTCGTGGCGGTTCTCGAACATCCCGTCGTCCCTGTCCTCGTTGTGGGTACCAGGCCAGGACAATGTCGTTGTCGCCGGCGCCGTGATGCAGTTCGAGTCGGACTACGGCCTGACCGACGACGGCATAGTCGGGCCGACGGTCTGGAAAGCACTCACCGAGGCAGTCGCTGCCCGTCATTCTGACGGTTCGCCCTATGACTACCTGGTCGTCAGCGAATCCGTCCCCGAGCAGCTCAACGTTTGGCGCGAGGGCCAGTTCATCTACAGCACGCCTGTCAACACGGGCGTGGCGGGCGCTGTGACGGCCCAGGGCACGTTCCCTGTGTATTCCCGGTTCCTGACCACGACCATGACGGGGACCGACCCCGACGGGACCCACTACGTGGCCCCGAACGTGCCGTGGGTCGCCTACTTCAACGGTGGCGATGCTGTGCACGGTTACCCCCGCTCCGGCTATGGCTGGCCCCAGAGCAACGGCTGCGTGGAGCTGCCCATCTCGAACGCCCAGGTCGTCTACAACATGGACCCGATAGGCACGCTCGTAACCGTCGAATAGGGCGATAGCGGGCGGGGCCAGCGGCGGCAGGAATGGGGCCGGCCGGCCCCGGGGTCACGGTGGGGGGCTGAGGTCACAAAAATGCCGATCTGGGTGCAGTTCAGGCTTTCGGTCGCGATCGAGGGAAAGATCCGCGTTCAAACGCGGCCAAAAGCGGCGAACGCGCCCAAATCGGCTCAAATTCGGGGCGAGCACAGCCAAATCGGCCAAATTCGAGGCGACCGAAGTCGAGGCGGCCCAATCCGGGCGCCGCAACCTGAACTCGAACTAGCCCCCGTCGCCTGGCCCGGAGACTTCCCCCAGCACCCGGTCGGCGATCGAAAACGCAGAGTTGGCGGCCGGCACCCCGGCATACACCGCCGTCTGCAACAGCACTTCCCGCAGCACGGCCGTGCTGAGCCCGCCTCTTAGCGCCTGACGCACGTGCATCTCCAGCTCCTCGCGGCGCCCAAGAGCGACGAGGATGGCGATGGCTACCAGCCGGCGGGTTTGGCGGTCGAGCCCGGGCCGAGCCCAGACCTCACCCCAGGGCCCTTGGCCAGGAACTCCTGGAACGGGGCGGTCAGTTCCGATGCTCCCGACAGCGCCCGCTCGACGTGAGCCTCGCCCATCACCGCCCGTCTGATGGCCAGGCCACGCTCTTCCGGCCGGCCGGCGAAGTGTTGCAGGACCACGCTGTTGAAGGCATCGGGCTGCACGACATTGGGGAGGTGGGCGGCGCCGGCCAGCACACAGAGGGTCGAGCCCGGGATGGCCGTCATTGTTGCCGCCGCGGATCCCGGCGGCACGACCGGGTCCTGAGCGCCGCCCAGGACCAAGGTGGGTGCTTTGATGAGACCGAGCTGGGAGGTGACGTCGGCCGCGCTCAGCGCTTCGCAGCATGAGGCATAGCCTTCGTCGTCGACGCTCGAGAGAGAGGCCACGAACCGGTCGACGACCTCGGGCTGCTCGCTCGAGAACGCAGGCGTGAACCATCTCTCCAGAGCTGCCTCCTTGAGCGAGCCCGTACCCTCGGCGCGTACCTTGGCCGCCCTTTCCAGCCACGGTTCAGGGGGCGGGAAACGGGGCGCGCTGCAGCAGACGGCAATCCTCTCCACCCGGTCGGGGTGGACGGCGGCCAGCCACATCACGATCATCCCGCCGAGGGACAGGCCGGCAAAATGGGCCCGGTCCTCGCCCAGGATGTCCAGGAGATCCACCACCCTTTCGCCCAGTCCCTCGAGGGAGTAGGGCCCCCTGGGTGCGGGGAGGCCGTCGTGGCCCGGGTGCTCTATCCGCAGGACCCGGAACCAGTTGCCGAAGGGCCCATCTGCGCGTCCCAGACGTGCCTGTTGGTGCCGAGGGAGCCAATCAGCACCAGCAGAGGGGCGTCTGGCGGCCCGATCACGTCGTAAGCGACGCGCCCCGAGCGGAGGGAAGCCTCAGCCATTGCCGTACGCCGACCGTACCCCGAATTCCCCATTCCATCAAATGGTGTTTGCCGCTCGTCGTAGACCGATTGTTCATGGTCGAGACCGCTGCCGGCTCTGCGCCGCCTCTTTCCAAAACGGGTTGGGCCAAGCGGCAAGGGCATTTCAGGTACGTCGCCGTCGTGATCAGATGTTCGTATCCCGAACATTGATTCGTCTTACGCACGTCCTATAACCTGGGGGGCCCGGGAGGGAGTAGGCAGTATGGCAGCGCACTGGCGCCCTCGGAACCTAAAAGACCAAGGACAGCAAACGGGAAATGACTCGGACGGCGCGAGCGGCCCTTCTGGAGCCCCTAACCCCGATTTCGTACGCTCGCTGGCCCGTGGGCTCGACGTTATAAAGGCGTTTGGGCCGAGAACCCGCACATGACTCTGAGCGAGGTGGCCCGAGCGACCGGGCTCACACGGGCGGCCGCGCGGCGTTTCCTGTTGACACTGGGCGAGCTCGGGTACGTGCGCAGCGACGACCGCGAGTTCTCGCTCAGGCCGAAGGTGCTCGAGCTCGGTTACGCCTACTTGGCCGGCCTCAGCCTGAACGAGGTGGCCGCCCCCCACCTCGAGGATCTGGTGGCCTTGACTCGTGAGTCCTCGTCGGTGGCCGTGCTCGACGGGGAGGAGATCGTTTATGTCGTAAGGGTGCCCACCAAACGGATCATGGCTGCATCCATTTCGGTTGGTACCCGCTTTCCTGCTTATGCCACCTCGATGGGCCGGGTACTTCTCGCCTATCTGCCCGAGGACCAGCTCGAGGCCTACCTGAGCCACAGCCGCCTCCAACCCATTACGAAAAGGACGGTGACAAGCCCGGAGCGCCTTAGAGATCTACTGGGGACCGTTCGGGCTCAGGGTTACGCGATGACGGACCAGGAACTCGAGGAGGGCCTGCGGTCCGCCGCCGTCCCCATTCGCGAGGCCAACGGTGCCGTCGTGGCCGCCCTGAATATTTCGACCCATGCGTCCCGGGTGAACATGGAAGAGCTGCGCCGCAACCTCGTGCCCCAGCTCATGTCCACCGCCCGGCTTATCGAGACGGACCTGGCCGCCCGCGAGGGGCGAAAGAACCCGTAAGAAGGTTACTGATGACGACCGAGCCGAGGAACTGCCCAGTGGTCCTGTCAGCGGTGCGCACGCCGGTTGGGCGCTACGCGGGAGCGCTGGCCGGTGTCCGACCAGACGACCTCGCCGCTTTAGTGGTACGAGAAGCGGTGGCCCGTTCGACGGTCCCGGTGAGCGACATCGAAGACGTTTACTTCGGCGCCGCCAACCAGGCCGGAGAAGACAACCGCAACGTCGCCAGGATGGCCGCATTATTGGCCGGCCTGCCGGAATCGGTGGCTGGGGTAACGGTCAACCGGCTATGCGCCTCAGGCCTTTCGGCCATCGTGGGCGCTTGTCACGCCGTCTTGGCCGGGGAGGGCGATATCTTCGTCGCCGGCGGGGCCGAGTCGATGTCGCGTGCCCCGTTCGTCATGGCCAAACCGGCCACCGGGTTCCCGAGAGGCGACCGCGCCCTGTACGACACGACACTTGGATGGCGGTTCCCGAACCCAGAGTTGTCCGAGCTCTTCCCCCTCGAATCGATGGGCGAAACGGGCGAAAACGTAGCAGAACTATACGGTGTGTCCCGCCAGGACCAGGACAAGTTCGCCCTCAGGTCGCAGAACCGCTGGGCCGAGGCGGCGGCCGCCGGGCGCTTCGACGACGAGATAGTGCCAGTCAACGGAGCTACCAAAGACGAGCACCCCCGTCCCGACACCACGCTCGAAAAACTGGCACAACTAAAAGCGGCTTTCCGTGACGCCGGCACGGTGACGGCCGGCAACGCTTCAGGCATAAACGACGGCGCCGCCGCCCTTGTGATCGCATCTGCGGCGAAGGCGCGCCAACTTGGCCTCGAACCGTTGGGGCACTTCGTCGGGAGCGCGGTCGCCGGGGTCGACCCCCGTCTGATGGGGATAGGTCCCGTACCCGCCATACGCAAGCTGATGGCGCGAACGGGGCTCGAGGTCGGCGACGTCGACCTCGTAGAACTGAACGAAGCCTTCGCCTCCCAGAGCCTGGCCGTCGTGCGCCAGCTCGGGATCGATGATGAAAAGGTCAATGTAAACGGCGGTGCCATCGCCATCGGCCACCCTCTGGGCATGAGCGGCGCCCGACTTGTCGTGTCGCTCCTGCACGAGCTGCGCCGGCGGGGAGGACGTTACGGCCTGGCCGCTCTTTGCGTAGGTGTGGGCCAGGGCCAGGCGGCCCTGTTCGAGCGCTAATGCCCCCGTTGGGGCTGTGTGCTTGGAAAGGTCATCATTTCTGTGCGAGTTCTTTGAGCGCCGTAGTCGGGTCAGCCGCGGTGGCGCGTCTGGGGCCGCGCCTCACCCTCATTGTCGGGCTGGTCATTGTCGGCGTTTCGTCGGGCGCTCGTGGCTTAGGCGGCACCGCCTGGCTCTTCCTGGCTAGCGTCACCCTGGGTATCGGCATCGCCATCCTCCAGCCCACCATGCCGAGTATCACCAAGGAGTGGTTCGCGGCCCGGGTTGGTTCTGCCACCAGCCTGTACAGCAACGGTATCGTCGTCGGGGAAGCGCTGGCGGCGTCGCTCACCCTGGTCCTGGTGGTACCCCTGACCGGCTCTTGGCCAAGAGCCCTGGCCGCATGGGGGTTGCTGGCGCTGGTGGCCGCGCTGGGCCGACTCCGTGACGTAGCGCACCGGGCTACTCCAGGCGGGCGGCGCGGTGCTCTACTTCGGGACTAACGCCTTCCTGCCTACTTTTCTGCACGCGGCCGGCCATCCCGACCTGGTGGCGCCGTGCCTGGCCGCCCTCAACACTTCCCAATTGGCGGCGGCCTTCATCGTCGCTATCCTGGCCCGCCGGGGCGCCTCCCCCCACGCCCTGCTGGCCGTATGTGGTGCCTTTGCCATCGTCGGCCTGGCGGGCATCGTCTTCGACCCGGCCCAGCTGGCCATCGCCGGATCCGCTCTTTGTCGGGATCTGCTCTGCGGTCGCCTTCATCGTGGCCTTGACGATGCCGGCATTGCTGGCCAGCCCGGACGATGTTCACCGCTTGGCCGCCGGCATGACCACGATCGGCTACCTGTCAGCCTTCCTGTTTCCCCTGGCAGGCGGGATAGCATGGCAGCTCAGCGGCAACTCGGCGTTAGCCTTCGTCCCCGAGGCGATCGGAGCGTTCCTCTTGGGCACTGTGCTGCTCTGGCCGGGGGGGAGCATTGGCCGGCGCCTTGCGATAAGAATCCAATGAGGGGAACGCCGATGGATGAACCAGCCGTCCTCCCCGGTCCGCCGGGCGCCAGTTACACCGTCACCGTGCGGGTAACCGCGCACCCACACCCCGCCCTGTTACCGCGCTTGGCCCAGGCCGTCAGCTCGGTCGGGGCCATGGTCGTCGGGATGGACCTGGTGGAGGTGGCGGCGGCCGGCACCACGGTGGACCTCACCCTCCAGGCCAACAGTGAAGAGCACGTGACCGCGGTTACGGCGGCGCTGGAGCGCGCCGAATGCCGGGTCAGGCACGTTTCTGACCGCACCTTCCTCTACCACCTGGGCGGCAAGATCGAAGTGACCCCCAGGGTGGCCGTGCGCACCCGTCAGGACCTGTCCTTGGCCTACACGCCGGGCGTGGGGCGAGTGGCCAGCGCCATCGCCCGGCGCCCGTCCGATGCCTGGGCCCTCACCGCCAAGGGCACCTCGGTGGCCATCGCCACGGACGGTAGCGCCGTGCTCGGCCTCGGGGCGCTGGGGCCGCTGGCCGCCCTGCCCGTCATGGAAGGAAAAGCGCTCCTGTTCAAGCATTTTGGCGGCCTCAACGCCTATCCCATCTGTCTGGACGTCGCTACTCCCGAAGCGCTGGTCGACGCCGTCGCGGCTGTCGCTCCGGGCTTCGGGGGCATCAACCTCGAGGACATCGCCGCCCCGGCCTGCTTCTGGGTCGAGGCCGAACTGCAAAGCCGCCTCGACATCCCCGTCTTCCATGACGACCAGCACGGGACGGCGGCGGTGGTGCTGGCGGCGGTGCTGAACGGCTGCCGGATGACGGGCCGCGAGCTCTCGGGGGTACGGGCCGTGCTAGTGGGCGTCGGCGCCGCCGGCACCGCTGTGGCCGAGGGCCTGCTCGATGCGGGCGTGGGCGAACTCGTGGCTTTCGACGTCGACGGGGTCCTCTCTTCCGGCCCTGGGGCGGCGCCCCACCACGCCCGCCTGGCGGCCCGGTGCAACCAGCGCGGCCTCAAGACGCTGCGGGCGGCGCTGACGGGGGCCGACCTGTTTATCGGGACGTCTCGGCGGGGGGCGGTAGAGCCGTCCATGCTGGCCGCCATGGCCCCTCGGCCCCTGGTGTTCGCCCTGGCTAACCCGGAGCCCGAGGTGTTCGCCGAGGAGCTCGGAGAGGGGGCGGTAGTGGCCACCGGCCGGAGCGATTTCCCCAACCAGATAAACAACTCGCTTTGCTTCCCCGGCTTTTTCAAGGGGGCGCTGTCCGCCCGGGCCGCGTACGTGACACCGGCCATGAAAGCGGCAGCCACGCGCGCCATCGCCGCGTCCGTCAGTGACGACGAGTTGGCCGTCGGGGTGATCGTGCCGTCCATGTTCCAGGCCCGGGTGCACGAGCAGGTGGCGGCGGCCGTGGCCGCAGCTTGGGAGGACGAGCACCCGGGGACGCCGTCTTCGGTGCCGCAGAGCCTGCCCAGCTGGTCGGACGACGGGCTCTCGCGCTAGCCCGGCACTTCAGTCCCAGGCTTCAGTCCCAGGCTTCAGTCCCAGGCTTCAGTCCCAGGTCGGGGGGCGTCTGTCCGGGGGGTCTGCGGCTTGCGCCCGCGAATGCGTAGCCGACCCGAACGCAGCCTCGGGAGCGGTCATCGGGACGCTCTGCGCGGCGGCCGCGGCGACCGGCGCGGTGGCCGCGGCCGCCCCGGCACCGGCGGCTGCCCCCGCCAGGACCGGTTCGCCGTCGCTATTGACGGCCGTAGCGGCCTCGGGCCAACGCTTCAGATCGAGCTGCGGGATGAGGAAACTGGCGAGGAAGGCCAGGAAGCAGATCGGCACGGAGACCACGAACACCGTCTGGATGGTCTGGGCGTAGCCCAGCACGAGGCCGTGGTGGACCGCCGCCGGCAGATGATGGAGCACCTCGGGGGTTATGTCGGCGGTGTGGAAGCCGGGCGGCAGGCTCAGACCATGAAGGTGGCTGGCGAGGTTGCCCACGAGCACGTTGGCGAAGATCGCCCCGAAAATAGCCGTCCCGAACGACCCGCCGATGGACCGGAAGAACGTTGCCCCCGAGGTCGCCACCCCGAGCTCGCTATGCGGCACGGCGTTTTGCACGATTATGACCAGCACCTGCATGACCCCGCCCAGGCCCGCACCGAGCACGACCATGTAGAGCGCCTCCAGCGCTGTCGAGGTGCCCGGGCCCATGGTCGAGAACAAGTACAAGCCGAAAGTGGTGAGGGCGCACCCCGCGATAGGGAACACCCGGTACTTGCCCGTCCGGGAAATGATCTGGCCCGATCCAATCGACGTCACGAGCAGCCCGGCCATGAGGGGCAAGAGGGCGAGGCCCGAGGCGGTGGGCGAAAGGCCTCTCACCACTTGGAAGAACGCCGGCAGGTACGTGATGGCTCCGAACATGGCAAAGCCGATGACGAAGCCGACGATGCTCGTGACGGCGAAGGTTCGGTTCCGGAACAGGTGGAGGGGTAGCACCGGCTCAGCCGCGTACCGTTCGACGACGGCGAAGACGCCGATCAGAGCGAAGCCGACGATGGCGAGCAGGATTATCGGCGTCGATCCCCATCGATAGGTAGTGCCGCCGAGGCTGGTGAACAGGACGAGGGCGCTAGCGGCCATCGTGAGCGTTACCGCGCCGAGGTAGTCGATGACATGGTGGACCGTGCCCAGATGGCCCGGGACCTGGCTGGCTACGACGAGAAGGGCGACGGTGCCGATCGGCACGTTGATGTAGAAGATCCAGCGCCACGAAAGGTCGTCGACGAAGACACCCCCGAGCAGAGGGCCGATGATGCTAGCTAACCCGAAGACGGCACCGAACAGGCCCACGTAGCGGCCCCGGTCCCGGGGAGAGACGACGTCGCCGACGATGGCCTGGGCCCCCACCATCAAGCCACCACCACCGAGGCCCTGAACGGCCCGGAAGGCGATCAGCTCCACCAGCGAGTGACTGAGCCCGGAAAAGATGGAACCGACCAGGAAGATGACAATGGCGGCCTGGAAGAAGATTTTTCGCCCGTACTGGTCCCCGAGCTTGCCCCACAACGGCGTCGATACCGTGGCGGCCAGCAGGTAGGCCGTAACTATCCAGGCGATGTGGGCGCCGCCCCCCAGGTCGCCGACGATGGTCGGCAGCGCGGTCGAGACGATCGTCTGGTCGAGAGCGGCCAGGAGCATGCCCAGCATCAGGGCGCCGATGATGAGCAGCACGCGGCGATGGCTGAGCCCCACTATGGCTTGCCCGGGTTGAGCCGTTATCACGGCGGCCTGCCCGGAGCCTCCCGGGGCGCCGCCGTTTTCAGGAGAATTGGTGCTCGAACTCACTTGGAAAGACCCTTTTCTCTCTCGTGTTCTTTGTCACCCGTGTCGAAACACAGGCCCCAGTCTTGCGGTAGCCCGTCGGCCAGCGCCTGAAAGGCGGAGTCAGTAAGGCTGTCGAGCGCCACTGCGTCTCCCAGGCCAGCCCAGATGGAAATGACCGCCCGCATCAACCCTATCGCCGTGCTGGCGAGCAGCACGGGGTAGGGGTCCCGCCTCGGGTCGGTCCCCAGACGCTCGGCCAGACCGGAGACGACAGCATGCTCGACCTGGGTCATGTGCGCCGCTTGCGCGGCCCTCAGGTGCGGGTCGACCAGGGCCGACTTGATGCGACAGACCCAGTCGGCGGGGGCGCCGCCGAGCTCGGCCAGCTCCCCGGACAGCTTGCTGGCCTCGTCGACCAGGACGCGGCGAAGGGCTTCAAGCGGCGATTTATCCGGTGGCTCGTCGACGAGCCGCCGGCGCAGGTTTTCGGTCCGCTCCGGGTCCACCCCGAGCAGCGCCGCCTCTTTGGAGGCGAAGTAGTTGAAAAATGTCCGGGGCGAGACCTCAGCCGCTTCGGCGATATCCTCTACGGTGACGTGCGAGTAGCCGCGTTCAGCCACGAGGTCGAGGGTCACCCTCTGGAGAGCGCGCCGAGTGGCCAGTTTCTTCCTTTCGCGCAGAGACGCCGGCAACGACGGCAAGGAAGAGACCGGGCTGGTCGGAGCCGACGCCGCGCCAGGTTCGGTCATATCCGTTACGACGCTCACGTCGCCGACTCCGCTCACGATGCAGTCAGTGTATCATTGCAGGCTCGTCAATGATGCATCGAGCGCAAAATTCGTGGGCCAGCCGACGGTCCACTTACGCGTGTCCGGCGGGCCTCCCCTTCATGGTCGCGCCGCAGGCCAGTTAAGCGCACACCGATTTCGAGGACTGGGGCCGCTGCCTTCGTTTGGGCGGAACCCCGATTGCGGGGCCCGGTTGGTTTCGCGGATTATTTCTCATGGATTGGGAGATAAGGCGTATCCGTCCCGGTGAGGGAGAGCGGCTCCGGGATATCCGTCTCAGGGCGTTGTCCGAGGACCCAGAGGCCTTCGCGTCGAGCTTCGACGAAGAGGCCGGACGGCTCATGGCGGTGTGGGACGAAGCGGCCACTGCCCGGTCACAGGGGGAACTCGAGACGACCTTTGTGGCCGAGGCCGGTGGGGCTTGGGCCGGCCTGGCCGCCGGCTTCAGGGCGGACGACGAACCCAGCATGATCGGGCTGTTCTCTATGTGGGTCGCCCCCGAAGCGCGCGGTCAGGGGCTGGGCAGGCGCTTGGTCGATGAAGTCGTGGCCTGGGCTCGGTCCACGGGCGCTCGCGCTGTCCGACTCGGGGTGATCCGCGGCAACGGCCCGGCGGTCGAGCTATACCGCCGGGCCGGCTTTATGGTGACCGGTGAGCCCGGTACCCTCCGATCGGATCCCAGCCGCGAGGTTGAACGTATGGTCCTCGTGCTGGACGGCGGGTGCCCCGAGCTACAGGACATTTGCGCTACAGGTGGCTGAGGTGCTCCAACGGGAACGGTGGTTGGGCCAACGGCCGGACCGCCAATCTCAGGAGCATGAGAGGATTGTCATCGCCCGCGCTGCGGTTGAGGTGGACCTCGTTGCAGGCCACGCAGCGGTGGACTAGCACCCACTCGCCTCCGCCACGGACCGTGATGGCGATCGGTTCCATAGACGACCCACACCCCGCGGCGCGGTCACCTGGGACGTCACTGTCGAGGTGACGGCTCCACAAACAACCGGGGCAGTGGTTGCGGTGACCTGTGCCGGGAGCGTCTGCGGGCACATCGAGCAAACAGTGACGGCAGCGGAACGACCCTCCCGCCCGATGGCGGGCGGGCTGACGCGAACGTCTGTTGGACAAAGTGGTACCTCCGAGGAAAGAGACAGGACGTTGTCCCGGACGGCATTCCCGGGACGGCGCGTCTCGCTTGGAGGCTTGTTCAGCCGACAGCGAGGCGCGACACAACGACCACCTCAGGCTCGGTCACCGGTCACCACCTCTCGTTCGTCAGCAGGGCCGCGCTATCGCGGCGCTATGCAGTAGACATCTTGGGTTGGCCGGGCGTCAAGTCAATTACCAGCTGTTGCCTTGCGAACGCCCGCGCCACTTACGGCGCTAGAGAATTTAGGGCGTTAGAAATTGACTCGGGCCCAGTGGCGACCACTATCGAAAGTCATGATCATGCTGGTCCTGCTGGCGGACGACGACTGGACGAGGCCGACCCCCTGGTTCGGGCTGGTGAAGCCCAGGTAGAACAGATTTCCCTGGTAAACCACGTTCCACGTGTGGCCGCCGTCGAAGCTGGCCACCAGTTGATTGCTCGTACCTGAGGAGCGGCTGGTGACGATGGCGTTAGGAGCCGGTGAGCCGAGCACCTGGCCGAAAAAAGGCCGGGCCAATTGGCTGAGTTCCGGGCCCGGTTGGAAACTCTGCCCGCCGTTGCTCGATAAATAGAGCCACGTGGACCCGAGCCTTGCCCCAGGAGGAGCGCTGCTCGAGAGGGGGAACGCAAAACCTCCCATCACGCAAATGGCGGCGAGGTTGTTAGCGGTCGACGCCGCCGGCACCGTGAAGCTATTTCCGACGTTTTGACAGGGTGGCGTCCAGCTCGTCCACCGGTCGCTGCTTTGCAATTGGGCGCTGCCAGTTATGCCGCGGTCGTTGCCTTCGACCAGCCAGCCCTTGCCACCCTGGAGCACGATGCTGGCGCCCGGCTCAGCACCACCGGCGGGCAGGAACAACGCCGGGGTATGGTCGAGCCGCCAGGCGTCCTGGCCCACCGGCGAACTCTCGACCACGACCCGTTGCTGCGTGGTGGTCATGGCCACGAAATAGGCCGTTCCCCGGGCCGCTTCCAGGTCGAGCACGGGGGCGTTGTTGGACAGGCCCGGGAGAGGGTCACGTTGCCAGGTAGATCCGCCGTTGTGGGTCGACCAAAGTACCGGTCCTCCATTGGGGAACCCGCCGTAAACCCAACCATCGAGCACGTTGGCGAAACGCACGTTCAGCCAACTCCCGGACGGCCCTCCAATAGCCAGTGAGCCCCTGGTGTGGCGGACGGTGGCTACTAATCCTGCGGGTAATGGCCGGGCCGACCATGAAGCGCCGGCGTTAAAGGTCTGCCGCAAGGCGAGACAGGTACCGGCACTGCTGTCGGCGCCTGTGCACGGGGCGGTCCCCAACGCCCATCCGGTATTGAGGGAGACGAAAGTGACCGACAGCGGGTTGAAATTCGGCGTGCTCGCCAAGGCCGCCGGTGCAGTAGAAACGAGAGTACCAACGCCTAGTAAGCCGACGCCGAGCCCCAAGGCCAGCGTGGAACCCAAAGATCGAGCCCAATTATTTTTTCCGTGCGTGCCAGCCATGCTGTCCTTCCTTGCCGTCCTGCCTCGAGGAGCGTGCCTTCAATAACTCACGAGATCGTCTTTTGGTTTCAATACGGGCGCGCCGCGGCACCAAATACTCTCTGACGGAAATGAACCGAAGGACCGGAGGGTACACGCTAGAAGTGGGTCCCGCAGAACGGGAGGAGCGGACCGGCAAAGGCGGCATCCGCTCGGGCCAGGGCGCCGGCCCTGATTTCTTCCACCCGTCCCGCTGCGGCCAACGTCGAGGGGCGGCACCCACCGAGAAAAATGGCGCCCAGCGGGCTGAGGCCGAGCACCAGGTCGGCTTTCTCGGCCTCGGTGGCGAGGTGACAACTTCCCCCGGTCGCTCCAGTTGCCAATACGTACCGTTCCGGTGACGGGCCCTCGATCTGCAGCACAAGTTCCGTCTCGGCGCTATAACCCCGGGCTTCCAGCGCCGCCGGGATATCGACGATCCGAGCCCAGAGACCGTCGCTGATGCTCGTTGTGCGCAACCGGCGCGGGTCCTCCAGCCTCCAGCGCAGCGGTTCGTCGAGCGGCCGCATCCCGGCCGTCACCTCTTCGACCAGGTCGACGTCCAGTACGTAGCGCCACAGCGCAGCGTCCACGCTGGGGGACGTCGAGTAGATCTCTTCGATAGAGATGCTGTTCGCCGTCAGGCCATCGTTCCGCCGCCAGTAGTAGCGGTAGCTGGCGTAGCCGTCCGGCTGCCCGTCGGCTCTTTCATGGACCACGTACGTGCGCGCCCCACCCCCGCGGCGACTGCGCTCGGGGTCACTCAACGTTGCTTCCCACACTTCTTTGGAGCGGCTGACATCTCCCGGCCTCAACCGGCGGGCTTGTTCGTGGAGCCCAGGCAGTATGTTCGCAGCCTCGGCCGCGTCCACGAGCCGCAGGCTTCCCGGGCCTCGTCTCTCGGCGCTTCCTGGGGCCACAAAGCTCGAACGCTTGGACGCAATGCTGAGGGACTGGTAGCTCGAGGCGAGCCCATAGCCGTACCGGCCGTAAATACCCGACTCCGACGCCGTTAGGATGGCCAGGGGCACTTGCCGCTCACGGAACTGCCTGAGCTGGTGGGCCATCATCCGGTTGAGCAGGCCCTGCCGGCGGTGCGTTGGTAGCACGCAGACGGCTGTCACACCCGGGACGGCCAGGATGGGCAATGGTTGCCCGGCCCGGCCGGCAGCGTGAGCTCCATAGAGGTGGCGCCGGCGGTAGCAACCATCCGGCCGGCGTCGTAGATGCCGATGGCCCAGTCGGGGTCGAAGAGCTCCGTGGCTGTTGCCTCGGCTTCCTCATCCGTAGCGACGTTCCCGAAGGCCAACTCGGCGACGCGACCAAATACCACAGCCTCTGACGCCGGTACCTCTCGCAGTTCGAGCCCAGCCATAAGGAGGAGTCTTCTCGTATGGGCGCGGTTAGGCCACTGATTTTGGTTTTCTAGGTCCGTCAGGAGTGGCGCCGGCGGCGCACTACGACGAGGCCGTCGTACGTGCCTGGTCCGGGGGCGTCCTGACGTTGGGCTCGCCGACGTTGGGCTCGCAGACGACGACCGGCCGCCGAGTGCGCCTACGTCCTGGCCTTCATCCCACCGTCACCCTTGCCTTCGTCGTGGCCCGCGAGGAGCGCTACGCCCCTTCGGGCATCGAGCCCGACGGACCATCACGGCTGAACGGGGGCTCCGGTAGGGTCAATTGACCACGCAACGAGCCCCTTCGGCCGCCGACCGTGGGAAAGGGGGGTAAGGTCAATGCCGATTTGGGTGCGATCGAGCGTTTTGGGTGCGTTCGGGAGCAGAAGATGATGGAAACCACGACCAGATGCGCAGGATGCACCCAAATCCGCCCTTCGGCGGGGCTCGGGCCGGCCCCTCGGGCTGCTAGGGCCGGCACCCTCGGGCTTAGGGTGGCACCCTCGGGCTCCGGCCGGCCACTAAGAGTGGATGCGGGCGATCGCCCCCAGCAATGCTCAAGGAGGGCAGGTTAGAGAGGTACCCGCTGAGCGGCGGAGGGAGTGGGATTTGAACCCACGGTGGGCATACACCCACAACGGTTTTCGAGACCGTCCGATTCGGCCACTCTCGCATCCCTCCAA
>CAVVRE010000015.1:0-10575 GCA_963750465.1 uncultured Acidimicrobiaceae bacterium | reverse complement strand
TGAGTGAGAACGTGTCGCCCGCGCTGTCGGTCTGGGTGCCGCTGATCATGCACGTGACGTTACCCACTTGGTTCTTCCGGACATCCGCGTTCGTGAAAGACTGCGGCTCACCGGCCTACCGGGGTGAATGTAAACGTCAGATCAAAAACGGTTGGATGAAATTAGCGTTACCCGGGCTCAAATGCGCCGGCGACCACTCAGCTTGATTGCTGTTATTGTTGGTCCCGTTTCCATTCCCGTTGGGGCTATTGACAACGAACTGGTACGAACCGGCTGTCCCGCAGTTCGCGGTACCGGCGAAGGCGTTCTTTGCTCCATTCGCATCCACGCTCACCGGCCCAGCAGAGAGTTCCCACCCACCAACAGTGCCCCTGCAATCGCTAGCGGTGCACGTACTTGTCGTGTCTGCATTATCCCTCCTCCGATGGGTGGGCGGACCCGTAGATCGGGCGTCGGGTTCATCAACTATGTGGCGTCATTCTGCGTAAGGATTCTGAGCTGCCTTCGGACCGATGGTCTCACGTGATACTGGCGGCGAACAGGCTCCACGTCCGAGGAACTCCCTTCAGATCGTGAGAACCGGCGACGGTGAATTCGGTTCCAAAGCCGACGACAAGGTCTCGTACGGTTCTCTTGACCAGGATGTATCAGAGGCCCGTTGAATTCGATTCCAGAGCCGACGACAAGATCTCGTACGGTTCTCTTGACCAGGATGTATCAGAAGCCGGTCGAGTACCTCCTTCTTTACAAACTTGCGGAGGTAGGCGATGCGTGATCTACCGGACCTCGATTGATTGAACTACTCGACACCCAGATCGAAGGTCGGTGGCCGGGCACTATACTTCCGCACTCTCAAGGGAAAGGGGTATCGAACTGTGCGAACCTTCGCTTTGTTGAGCGGTGGGGCGCTCGGACGTGGCACTAGTAGGGGGCTTGAGCCTTGTTGGCACACGATGGCGGGCGCCTCACCGGCGCCGCCGTCCGATTTCACCTGTGGCGTCACCGTTTTCACGGCCTGTAACCAGACCGCCCACTTCAGCACTCCATCGGGGACCGCGGAACCGGAGTTCGGCACCCCGAGCCCTCAGGCCACTGGCTGCCCCTCGTTCATCCTCAATGATGCACCAGAGATCCAGGGCACCGGCAACGGCATCGAGCACTCGATCATCAACAAGAACGGCGACGGTTGGTTCACATCCACGTTCACCGGGACGGTGACGGTCGTGCCGTTTACCGTTGACGGCATGGGCAATCCGATTGCTCCCGATCCCAGCGCACCGACGTTCACCGGGCATCTCACCCAGTGGTTCGGCGGCAGCTTTAACAACAAGAACTTCGTCAACCACGACACCATCAACTTCACGGGGACCGGATCTGACGGCAGCAGCTTGAGCTTCCACGCCGTCGATCACATGAGCGTCTCGGCCAGCGCCGCCGCCGCCCCCAATACATTCGACATCGCGCACTGCTAGACCTGTCTGGGGGGTTGTCATCGTTCGTCGGTGGCGACTCCTCCACCAGAAGGGTCCCGATAACCCAGCCACCTGACTCGCCAATAGCCGGCTCGCGGGCGCTCAGAACGACGACTCGTGTTCCATCGCCCAGATGCGCCGATTCGGTACTTAGTGATCCATTTAGAGAAAGCACATAATACCCGCCCCATAACGACCTCAGAACTGATACCGCACTCTGCGTTTTGAGTGTTCGGGGTAATGATGCGGAAAGGATGAACGAGGCTGCGAATACCCCGGTCTAAACACTAACGGTGGCTCGTTGTGCTACATGACGGCTCGCTCTTCGCCTCGACGAGATTGGGACTTCCCGACAAAGGACCCGTTCTCTAGCTCTTGGCCGCGATCGAATCCCTGAGTAAAGCATCGGGCCGTGAAGGGTACGACCGACCGGTCCAGAGAACAACTTTCATGTCATTTCATGTGTCGGAGGGGGGACTTGAAGGGTTACTCCCCTCCCCCCGGAGGGTTCATCGTCGGCCCCGAGCTGTGGCTGCCAGCGGCGTGACCAACACTATCATCCGACTCACCCCGCGAACCGCCGGCCGCCGCCCAAACCCTCTCGAGCTCACAGCGGGCCGGTCGGTAGCTCCACCCGCTCGGCGGCACCTCGTCCGGCGCCCATACGGAGAGACCACACGGTCGTCAGGCGGGCCACCGGCGCATTGGGGACCCGTGAGGGGCGGGGCCACTAACTTGGTTCACGACCGTGCTCAATGGTGAGGGCGGGTTGCCGTTGAACGGGCCGCCACGGGCAACAACAAATAAGCTGGACGCGGCTAATTGAGGTCTGTTGTTGCCGGTGGCGCGCCTTTGCCTGCGCCATCTCTACTTCTCTCGGCGAGGCGGTTGGGCCGGCGGGATCCGACGGCGCAACTTGTCGATGTCGTCGAGGTACTCGTTGAGGAGCGGGACAAGCCATAAGGTCACCTGCCACACCCAAACCTCCTGTTGTACGTCGGCACAACTCAGATAGGTGAGGTGGGACTCAGTCTCCCGTCGCCACCGGCGTCTCGACTGACGGACGCTCGGACTTGCTCGATGACGTCCCGGAGTGCTTGTTCCAGACTGGGAAGGGTGGTGGGAGGCAGGCCAGCTGTTACAGGCTCGTGGGGGCGACGCGTCGGCGCATCGAGTCGGAGTTCTCTCGGGAGCGGTTGGAGGAGCGCCAACATCGCCCCTAGGCCGGGATCGAACTTGGGTTAACGATCCCAGTTGCTGCACCCGACTTAGGACTTCGCCGACCTCCTTGACAACAGCAGAAACGTCAACTTCGACGTCACGAAGGACGATTACTCCCCGCACAGCGTCCAGGATACGGAGGGGGACCGACGGCTGGGCTGGCGGCGTTGGGACGTCGCCGGATTCATAATCCGCGACGGTCGAACGCGGCTGTTCCACGATCCATTCGTCGAGCTGCTCGTCAATGTGCTCAAAAAAGTTTCGAACTCTTCGGTCGAGCAAGGCCGAACCCTCCGACACTTCAAGGATCGTCCTAAGTCCCTCTCCGCG
This sequence comes from uncultured Acidimicrobiaceae bacterium, assembly GCA_963750465.1. GTDB lineage: Bacteria > Actinomycetota > Acidimicrobiia > Acidimicrobiales > Palsa-688 > Fen-671. The sequence continues at coordinate 7,552 of CAVVRE010000015.1, read as the reverse complement.
CCGAATACGCCACCGCTCAGCCATCCCGCGAGCCTTCTTTGGTTGAGGCTCGACTGGATCGAGAAGTGACCAGGTCGAAGGAACCGGCATCAAAAGGCATGTCGGCGGCGTCACCGACCCGGAACTCGACGCCCACGCCGGACTCTCGTGCGGCCGCAGTCGCCAGTTCGACGAACGTCGCGCTCGCGTTGAGCCCGACGACGTGTACTCGGCCGGCACGGGCCATCTCGATCGCCAGGTACCCCGGGCCGGGCGCCACCTCGAGCACCTCGGCGCCGTCGGGTAACCCGGCGGTGAGGTCGTCGGCTTGTCGGCGGTACAGCTCCATCTGTGTGCCGGTGCGGCGCAGCGCAGCGTAGCGGCGGGCGATCGGCCCTCCATTGGGAGAAGGCCCCGGTGGGGTTTGCTGGCTTGCTTCAACGGCATGGCGCAGCTCCTCAGTCATAGTTAGTAGACAACTAGTTTTACCACAACTAGATTGAGTACTGCTAGCTGGGCTACGCTCTCGTCGTGAAGTGCCCGACCCGACCGTCCCCGTTGGCCCTCGCCGTGCTTCGGCTCCTGTCCGGCGGGCCGTTGCACCCGTACCGGATGGAGCGCCTGCTCAAGGAATGGGGCAAGGACCAAGTCGTCCGGGTGGGGCAGCGGGCGAACCTGTACAGCACGATCAAGAAACTCCACACTGCCGGCGCGGTGGCCGTCCGCCAGACCGAACACGACCAGCAGTACCCGGAGCGAACCGTCTACGAGATCACTCGGGGAGGCCGGGACCTGCTCCTTGAGTGCTTGGCCGAGATGATATCGACCCCCCGCAACGAGTTCCCCGAGTTCCCAGCAGCGCTGTCGTTCCTGATGCTCCTTGGACCGCACGGCGCCACGCACAACCTTGAGGAACGTGCAGAGCACCTCCAGGCGACCGTCGCCGCATTGGACGAATCCTTGGAGCGTTATTCGCAAACGATCCCGAGGATCACTCTGATCGAAAGCGAGTACCAGCGGGCCGTGGCGGCCGCAGAGCTCGCATGGGTGCATGGGGTGCTGGACGACCTACGGACCGGCACGCTCAGCTGGACCGAAGCCGACTTTGCCAGCGCCGCGGACGCTTACCGCCAGGACTAAAGTCTAGAAGGGCCCGCGAGCTGTCAGCGCCGCCAGGCATCGGTCTCGCACTGGCACCCGAGGCGACCATGCCTCTGGCCTACTTCGGCTGTGGCTGTTGGGGCGCAGGGCCGGCGCACGTTAGCCGTCTGATATGCACGGCTCTCCCAAGGCTGTGCGGCCGAATTCCCCAGCTTCATAATCGGACAATCAGCATGTCACTGCGATGCGATGCTGCATGTGGCGAGATGAGACCCGCCTTGTCCAACGCTATGTGCTCGATAGGTAGTGAGCACAGGCGTGCTCCGCGGCAATGGCCTTGGCCGGGTCCGTCGGGTCCGCTCCCGACAAGCTGGGCACCCTCACTCCACTGCCAGAGAAGGTGGGGTCGGGGAAGGTGGGGAACCCGTCAGAGCGGATGCAGGAAGCCCACTCGAGCCAAGCTCGTTGTTGCTCGGCAGTTAGCGGGACATTGGTCGCGAAGGCGTCGGGAAGGTAATGCTTGCAAGCGCTGTCCGCGGCCGTAAACGAGAGAGAGTTCGGGTCACCGCTGTAGCCGATGCGCCAGCCCGGCCTGCCGCTCGGCGAAGTGACCGGGACGGGGTCGGCGAAAGTCGGTAGGCCGTGCGAGCGCATGCACCTCGCGTAGTCGATCACGCGCTCCAGCCTGCAGGTCGCGGCACAGTTGCCCCTGAGTGTCGTGGAGGTCGTGCCACCAGCCGCACCGGCGGCCGCGGGGCCGCCTCCGCAACCCGACACGAACAGGACTGCGGCAAGCACCCCTAACGCGAGGGCGCCGCGCCCAAACGCCCCGCGGGGGGCTGTTGGCAGCGCGCGGCTTGCCGGGCTCCCTCCCGTTCTGGCACGGCTTTCCAGCGCCGGAGTTCATTACACAAAGTTGTACCGCGCCGCCAGTAACAACGTGTCAACAGAGGTTGTTGGGCTGGGTAGTAGCCCTCCCCCAGCAACACGATCGGCGTCGGCCGTTGCTCCGTGCAGGCTACTTACGCTACGGCCGCTCCCGCAGCTGACCCGAGGTCAGCCGCTCCAGGTAGCCGACCTCGACCTCTGCCAGGCCCTCCCGTAGCACCACCCCAACCGGAGACCTCGACGCCGTCGGCAACCAGAGCGGCGAAGCGTCCCCGTTCCAGCGGGAACGCAGAACGATCCCCCGCAGCCCTAAGAATGCGGATTACGTGGTCGGTAGTAGCTCGTTCGTGCAGAGGTAAATCTCTAGGTGACCGGGAGGGATCAGTCCCTCCGCAAAGCAGACCTCGTTGTTCAGCCAGCTATAGCCCTTGTCCTCCGACTCGAACAGCACCATGAACAGCGCACGGCCAGCCTTGCCGTTTTCCCGGTCCACGAAGACAGTGCGGCCCGTGAAACTGACAACCAGCTTGCGGCCGTCGGCGGTCGTGATGACTCCTCGCATTTCAGGCATTACTACACCATCGCTGCGCGTCGAGGAGTGGTTCGACAGGTTCACCGTCCCGCGCAACCGTTCGCCGGACACGGTCCCGTCGGCGATGCCCCATCCCGGCCCGCTCTGGTCACCGTACGGCGTGGGAAAGTAGCCATCGATATAGCGGGTGTCCATCGAGCACAGTTTTTCCAGGCGGATGGGGTAGCTTAGGTCGCAAAGTTGGGTCGGTCAACGGAGCACCGAGACGCTGCGAGAAAATCGCCTCTTCTCAGCCGAAGTCTTCGTTCCGAGTGGCCCTGGCTCCACTGGTTGTCGTCGCCTCGATTGCCCCGGGCACGGTGATGATGTAGTCGATGACGACGTGATCGGCAAGATAACCGACAGTGGCCCCCTCCGCAGACGCTCAGGCCCTCCTCGACGATGCGGAAGAATGAGCCTAACGTCTGCAAGTCCTCGGAATTGTCGATGCTGGTCAAGGTTCTTAGGCTCCCGTGACAGTGCACCCAGGCTGGCCGCTAACGCTTAGCAGTGCGTGCCCGGTCCCACGGCTTCGATATGAGCCTCGCGGGTGGTTGGCAGGCCGGGGGTGCAAGATGACCACTTGAGTTCGTCGCTCCGACAGTACCGGCGCAGGTTACACCGCGTCGGGACGGGTGAGCTCGGCTCGGAGGGTGCGCAGGACCGTGGCAGGGATGCCAGCCGCGTTGGCGGCACCAGCCCCAAGGGTGCTGAGGATACCGAGCACGCCGATCGCGGCCGTGCCGATGGCAATGATCGCGGCGGAGAGGTAAATGTTCCTGACCTCCATGGTCTCCACGGGGGCAAGTAGTCCCACCCAGTTGCAGTCTCCCAGCGCCAAGATCCGTTACAAGGTTCGGCAATAAATTCTCCGAGATCGGCTTTCGCGGCCAGGCCAGGGTTCACACAAAAGCGTGCGGACGACAACAAAAGCATGCGGACAACAACCAAAGCATGGGACCACAACCAAACGGTCGGCTCGCTTTCTGCAAATAGACGGCTCACCCTCGGTGCTCTTCCCAGTACCTGGGGGCGCGCACGCTCAAGGCGTGGATGCGGGTCGCTTGTCGCAACGACAACGCGTGACAATGACCACCTTGGCGTCCCTTCAGCCCGATTGGTGTGCCTGCTGAGATTCGTGCCCCGGTGTCCGCCAGCCTTCTGCACGGCACGAGAAGTCGAAGCTGTCGATTAAGAGCCGCCTGAGCACCCGGGAGACGCGTTCGAAAATGCGGCCTAGTAGAGCACTTAGGCGCCGTCGTCGAGCGAGACGAACAGGTTGGCTGCGTTGGGCGACCCGAGCCCGGTCGGCAGGTCGTAGCCGGGCCCGGCCGGGAAGCCGGCGCCGGCGAAGGCGTTGTCGCCCACAGTGACGTCGTGGAAATCGGCTGCATAGGCGGTCGGGTCGCTGTAAATGCGGTACAGGAGCGGGTTCAGCTGGCCCAGGGGGTGGCCGGCGGACTGATCGGCCATGGCCGTCAGGGCGGCCCAGGACGGCGCCCCTTCGCTGGTGCCCCCGAAAAAGTAGAACCCGCTGGCGGCCCCGAGGAAGCCCAAGTAGATCATCGTGGCGGTGTAGACCGAGGCGTTGAAGGCCACGTCCGAGGTCGTGCGGGTGGCGTAGCCGGTGACGCCGGCCTGGTAGGAGGGGGCGGAGAACAGCGAGCTGGGCGCCCCGCCGGTGGCCCCGAACAGCCCGGAGGTGCAGCCGAAGGGGCAATCGACGGCGTCGTTCCACGTCGTCTCATCCTGGTAAGCGCCCGAGTCGCTGAGGAACAGGTTGGTCCCGCCAACCGAGGTCACGAGAGGGTCCGACGCCGGGAACTGCGCCGTCGTCGCGCTCGTCCCGCCGGTCGCACCGCTGTCGCCCGACGAAGCGAACACGCTCATGCCCTCGCTCGCCGCCTGGCTGTAGACGGACTGGGCCTGGGACTGCTGGCCGGAATTGCCGTTGAACTCGTCCTCAGGAGCCGCGAAGCTCATGCTCATTACGTTGCCAAGGTGGCTCTGTACGGCGTACTGCTCGGCGTTGTTGAGGACGTTGCCGGCGTTGTTGGCGGCCACCACCAAGTCGATGGTCGCCTTCGGGGCGAGGCCGTGGGCCTGCTCGACGTCAAGGCTGGTCTCCTCGGCCCAACTGGTTTCATTGTGATGCTGGTTGGGGTTGTACGTCGGTTTCCCGCCGGGGTAGATGATGTTGAGCGTCGGGGCCGGCAGGCCGAACTCCTGGTCATAGATGGCCAGGTCGCTCTGCAACGTCGGGCTCCCATAGGCGTCGACGATAACGATCGTCTGGCCGGCACCGTCCGCCGTCGCCGGGAAGTCGTAGCCTGTGCGGAAATCGCTCGGGCCGTAGCAGGCCAGGCCGAACATGGACACGCACTGGCTGGGGGTCAACGGGAACCCGCCCGGGTTGGCCGTCGGCGTGGCCAGGGCGAGCCTGATGATCGGGTGGACCTCGTAAGTGACCGTCCCTGTGGCGGACGCCGGCGAGGCGCCGACCCCGAAAAACGCCAGGGTGCTGGCTGCGGTGGCTATTGCGCCGAACCTCAGGCTTCGCGCTCTGATGGCGAGCCTCATAGACCCTCCTCAAATGTCGTGTAGCAGGTCAGCACAGCATACGTAGCCACGAGGGGCGGCGTACGGCGGAGATGAACGGCAGGGCACGAGCACCGTCGTTCGCCGTGGTACTGCGCCCGGTTCTGCGCTGAGCGTCAATTGGCACACATCGATCTGCAAGTTTGGACTCGACGAACGTCACGCTCTGAGTGGGCGGGTGTCTTTCTCGGTCCCAGTCCAAGCGCTGTTACGTCACGGGGTTGGACGCATGGGGAAGACTCCTGACCACCCTTGCGGGTCACCGAAAAACGCGTTCTTGCTCGACAGATTAGGGCTTATAAGTAAAAATGAACCCCAGGCGGCCGTTCTTCGGTGACGTGGCGAGTTGAGTTCCACCACGGGTGCTGGCGTCGTTCTGGTTATCCCGCTGATATTCGCCGCCGCCTCAGTTGCGGCCACGAATCTCGCCATCTGATTGGACCCCGGTCGGCTCGGCACGGGTCGCGGTATGACCCGATCTGGTTCCAGACCAGACCGCGGCCTCTAACTTCGCCGGAGACATCGCGGCCGCCGCGCTGGCGTTCGTTGCGGTCGTGTTCGCGACAACTCTGGTGGTGATCGAAATTGGGGCCGGCCAATACTCGTCATAGTTGGCTGGTCGGCAATGGGGAGATGGCTCGGCGAAGTTGTCAACGGATGCACGGCTAACAAAATTTGACGAGCCTCAGAAGACCGCTTTCGCGACGCTCAAGGCTTCGTTGGTGATCGGGGTAGCTTCAAGGATGTCAAGCACGGGGTAAAGCCCGAACTCAAGCCACGGGTTCCAAGTCGCCAGGTCCTTGAACAAGTCAGCGGCGTTGTCGGTCTCAAGCACGGCGAACCCACCGTTGCCGTCACAGCGTTGCACCCACTGCTGAATCGTCGCTTGCGGGTGCGGCGCCCAGTTCGACAGCAACTTCTGGGCTGACTGGCCGTTGGCTACGTTCTCGGCGGCGCTACCCGCCGACCGCTGGGTATAAGCAAGTACAAATTTCATTCCATTCCTCCTGCCCTTCGTGTGGGTCGAACGTACACCCTGGTACGGACCGATTCGGTCGTTCGTCTGCATACCCCGCGGTACCCCGGCCGAGCCTCGTGCGGGGAGCCATGGTCTACGAGATGACGACAGGGTCGCCGACTTCAAACGTGCCGGGCGTGTGCACTTGCGTCCACACGCCGAGGGTGCCGTCGTGGTGCCGGCTGAGGGCCTTGTAGATGTCGAGGTCGCGTTCGAGGCCGGGCTGTGGGCGGGTGACCATCGTGCAACGGATACACGGCTGGCGCGGCACGACCGTGGCCCTCCCGATGTGGAGGAGGCGGCCGCACCACCCATCCTCGACCCAGCCATCGGTACCGATGTCGATGAGGAGGTTGGGCCGGAAGCGGCGTGTGTCCCAGTCGCCCGCGGGATGCAGGGCGGTCCCGGCGCGGAGGCTGGCCGTGGTTAGCACCAGCGGCGGCATGTTGTCCACGAGCCGTCCCGCTCGCATCGTCCATTCGATGGCTGGGCTGGTGTCGTCGGTGGCGTCGGCGAAGTAGTCGGCGTTGGCGCCCGGCGCGGCTTCGGCTGGTGCGAGGGTGACTCGTCGGCCCAGCCACGCCGACAGGGCCGAGTCGGTAGGGGGCCCGGCGCCTCGGGCGCGCCGGCCGTCGGGGAGGGTGACGTCCGGTTCGCCGTCGTCGCTCATGGTCGTGGCCCCGAGGAGTAGCCGCGGTTCGCGGCGGCCGGTGAGGTTCCGGCCGGTACCCTCGTCGCGGATGCTCCAGCAGCGGTCGCCGCGCAGGCCGTTGTCCTCGACCTGAGCCTCGACGAGCTGTTCGCCTTGGAGCGACTTGACTGGGTAGCGCCAGAGGGGCGGCGACTCGCGGTGTGCTCATCGGGGTGGCCGGGACCTCGGCGGCCAGCGTGGCAATGCGACAAACCGCGTTGGCCCCAACACCGCGCAAAGGTCGCGAGTTTCCGCACGAGGCCAACCGCGACGCTCGGCGACGATTGAGATCGAATTGATGCAAACCAAACCGACAAGGAGTTTCGACAGGCTACGCGGCACGGTGGCGTTGGACTCGATCATGCAGGCCAGGCCGTCGTATGTGCAGTGGCGAAAGATAGACGAGACGACTGGCGTCCATGGCGGCCGAAGGCGGTGCCATCCACGCTGGTGCGCTGGCTACTAATCGCAGCCCGGCGCGTGACCAGGATCGGGCACTAAACCACCGTGGCGTGCTCGGCTTGCAGAATTGCCTCGACGGTGCCGACGCCCGGCGGCTGGGCTCTGGTTATGGCCCCGGAGCGACGGGTGCCACGTCGGCACCAGCTGCTTCCGACGAGAGTGCCCCCAGTGGCTTGGGCCTGGCCTGTTTTGACCTGTGGGTTGGTGCTGGTCGGCTCAGCTGACCCAACCCGTCACGGTCCCA
>CAVVRE010000014.1:0-19457 GCA_963750465.1 uncultured Acidimicrobiaceae bacterium | reverse complement strand
TAGATGTGCTGGGGCCGGACCGCCCCGATTGTGACGTAGTTGCTGTTGTGGTATCGGAGTTGGTTACCAATTCGGTGTGCCACGCCCAGACCGACTTCGTGGTGGCGATTTCGGTTGGGGCGAGCGTGTACGTCGAGGTCAGAGACGGCAGCTGGCTGCCCCCCCGGCGGACGCCCACCCCCGATCCAGGTGGCGAAACTGGCCGCGGCCTGGTGCTGGTCAATGCGTTGGCGGACGCATGGGGCTACCAGCTGACAGCTGAAGGCAAGACCGTATGGTTCGAGACCGGTGGAAATTACTCGTGATCGTTTCCCGAACCGTCGGGACCCCCGGCTTTCTCTGCTGAAATTGCCGATGCGCTCCACTCCGCCATGCGGCCCACGGGTCGAAGCAGACGGCATATTGGGCAATCTTCAGCGACGGTCTCGGCGATGCACGATCGTGTTGTGGCGCTCGAGCGCCACCCCCATCGCCATAGGCGCGGTCTCGCAAAGCTTGGTCGACCCCTCGATATTACTGAAGAGGAACGGCACCGTCCCCGACAATCCTGCCAATCCCCGAATCATCTCATGACCGGCCAACTCGCGCCCCGGCCAACCTGGAACCGCAACCAGTTGGGCAATAGGCCACCATCGCGCGTCCACCGGCGCTCACTCGAGACAAGACCAGCCAGCTTCCCGGGCCCCACCCCCTGGCCCACTATCCCGCACCCGCCGCCCGAGGCCCCTAGCCATAAAGTGCCGCACCATGCCGATTTCTCCGGCTGCCACAGTCGGCCACGGAGAGTGGCGTTCAATATCGCCTCCCCACCGGCGATAGAGGACGCGAGCCGACCGCGATTCTGGGATGCCCGGGAGCGACGTTCTGGGCGAGTCTTCGGCGCTCGTCGTCGACGAGCTGGCCGAGCACAACACCGTCGATCTGGCGCGCTTCGGGCCTCGACGGCGCGCTGTCTCGGATGCAGACCCCCCCGATTGCCGGGATGAAAAGGGCCGGTCTGAACCGCAGGTCGGCAGCGACGACGTGTTGGCTGCGTGGGTCTTGAGCGATGTGAGTCGTGGCCGCTCGCGGAGTACGTCCTACTCGCCCTTGATGAACTCAAGAAGGTCGGCGTTTATTTTGCCGGGATCGACGATCGCAATTCCGTGGGAGCCTCCGGGATACACTTTCAAGATCGCGTGAGGAACGATTGTTGGCACAGCCTTGCCGGTCGGCGCTATCGGCACGATCTGGTCGTCTTCACAGTGGATGACGAGCAACGGGACGTCGCACTTGGCTATGTCGTCGGTGTAGTCAATTTGCCAGCTGTAGGTCGTGTCGTACTGAGCCCTGGCGCCTCCCAACAAACCTTGGAACCAAAACAAGTCACGCATGCCCTGGGTGGCAGTGGAACCCGGTCGGTTCGCGCCGAAGAAAGGTTCGGACAAGCCCTGGAAGAACGTCGAGCGATCGTTTGCCACTCCGGCGCGGATGCTGTCAATCACCGCAACGGGCGCGCCGTCAGGGTTGGTGTCGCTCTGCGTCATGTTGGGAACAATCGAGTCCTGAAGGACCATCTTGGCGAGCCGTGAAGTGCCATGTCGCGAGATGTAGCGGGCAAGTTCACCACCGCCAGTGGAGTGCCCCACGAGGACGACATCGTGCAGGTCGAGGGCGGTGATGAGGTTGTCCAAGTCGTCGGCCCAGGTGTCGACGTCATTGCCGAAACCCGGCTGGTCGGAGTAGCCGTTGCCACGCCGGTCGTGCGCGATCGTGCGGTAACCCTGAGCGTTGAAAAACAGCATCTGGGCTTCCCACGCTGCCCCGGTCAACGGCCAGCCGTGCGAAAAGACGATGGGGTCCCCGGTGCCCCAGTCGCGATAGTAGATGGAGGTCCCGTCAGTGGTTGTAATCGTCGGCATTGATAGTCCCTAACGTTAATCGAAAATGTGCTGCGTAGAACTCTTAGCCCCGAGGCGCAGACAACACAAACTACTGAATCGACGTTCCCGGCCGGAAATCGCCTACCGACCTGGATCCCAGTGAACCCTCCTGATTCTCAACCCAGCCTAGGTCAGCGGACGGGTCCCATCAACAGCGTAGTCGGCCATGATCGTTCGGCTGACTGAGCGGGACGCAGGTCCGCTTCCCCGGGTCAGGAACCGGAACCCGCCCGACGGGCCCCGGTACGCGCAGCCGGCGGGTCGGCGATCGGACGGACGCTCGCCAGCAGCCGGGCCGTCGCCGCGCCGACACCTTACCGACGCCCCGGTGACGAGAACGACCTACCCCTTGACGTCCATAGCGTCTCTCCTCCCCTCATCGTCCGACAACCAACCCGCCCGGACCGCAATATCCACGCTGACCGATCGGGGGACGAGCCGATTCGACAGGGTTCAGACGGCCCGCCCAGCTCGCTACACCATCTGACAGCAACTAGCCGGTGAGGGATCGCTGACTGGGCATCCTGTCCACTGCAGGGCTACTCCTTCGAGGGCGTGAAGCCGAGAATCTACGTCGATCATGGAATCACCAAGCTTCAGGTCGTCCAGGTTGGCATCGAACCCATACCCGAGCCGAGCGTTCTATCTCGCGTGCGCCGACGGCAGGAAGGCTCTCGCCAAAGACGCGACCGAGTCGGCGGTCGGCTCGCCGCGCCGCATCCCTCTGCCGCCGGCCGGAGGAGCGCAGAATATCGCCCGGGAGCCGGCGTTTACGGACGGTCTGGTCCTGCGCTGAGGGGACGGCGCAGAGTGACGTTCTGGGACAGTCGACGTGACCGTAGCCTGTCGGTCGTTAAGAGCGCCGTGCGTGATGGCCGGCGGTGAGGTTCGCTGGCAGCTGCGGTATCAGACTGGCAGGCATGGCCGATATGAGCGACCCGAAGACCGTGCTGCGCCACTACCTCCAAAAGACCCGCGACGACTTGATCTGGAAGCTCGATGGGCTGGGTGAACGCGACGCCAGACTGCCCCGCACCCCGACTGGCAACAACCTGCTGGGACTCCTCAAGCACTGCCTCAATGTCGAGGCTGGCTGCTTCGGGCCCACCTTCGGCCGTGAGTTCCCGACGCCGGAGGAACTGGTCCCTCCGGAGGCGTACGACGATGACATCCAGGCAGATTGGTATGCACGGGAAGACGAGACGAAGGACGGGCTGATCGACCTCTACCGTCGTGTCTGGGCATTTGCGGACCAGACCATCGATCAGCTACCGCTCGATACGCCGGGGCGGGTGCCATGGTGGCCGCAAGGCGGTCAAGACGTGACCCTGCAGCGGATGTTTGTCCACGTGATTTACGAACTCGCCCGTCACGCGGGTCACGCCGACATCATGCGAGAGGAGCACGACGGGGCGATCGGCTGGCAGCGGGAGGAGACGGACGTCCCCGACGACCATGACTGGCCTGGGTATGTCGCCAAGCTGACGGCACTCGCAGACCAGTTCAGATAGCAAGGTTCGTGTTGGCAGGGCCTGGTCGACGCGCAATCAGGCTGACCTCCTCGAACGGGCGAGATTCGCAGGCAGGTCGATAAGCGCCTCTCAGCCGGCGTAATGGGGCAGGGTCAGGCGCCTGACGGCTCGCGGATTATGGGCGGCCTCCGGTGGCTGCCGGCCTTGCAGTAACCGATCGGTATCGATCCAGACCGGCGGCGTGGTCCAGGAGTCCTGAGCGCAGACCTGGACGATCGGTGCGGTCGTGACACGGTCTGTCGATGCCGGAAGGAGATCGGCAACTGGCATCGGTTGCGTGTCGACCTCGGCGGCCCCGGCCGATTCCCTAGCGTGATATACCCCTGGCGGCCGAGGGTCTTTGGTCCGGGTCGCTTGGTCTCTTGGCTGTTCGGGCATCCAGTTACTACGTTCACCTACCAATCGTCGATCGGAATAGGCAGGGAACGGTGAGACACATGCGACTCTACGGAAGAGCGATCGTCGTTGGGGTGGCAGTCATGACGATCCTGCTCGGAACGGCCGTGACGGCGGTGGCTGCCTCGACCAGATCCGGAAGCAGCGAGCCAGCCCGGCACGGGGTTCTCCTGCGCTCGGGACTGATCGGCAGGCCGGTGGATGCCAACCTGACAGTAATCCGAGGTGTGACGGCCGGCGGCGCCCCATGGGCGTTGTGGCGCGGGTCGACTCAGGTTAACGCGGCCGGGCAGTTCAGCCTCGACGTGCGAGGGCTCCTCATTACCGGGACGGGCACGCCCCTCGATGGCACGACGGGTCCAGTGACCTCGCTGATCGCGTCGCTCACCTGCGAGGGTACGACCTCCACGACGCCCACGATCGTGAGCACCGCACCGGTGCCACTGTCTCCGGACGGCGACGCTAAGGTCCACCAACGCATCGCTCTTCCGACTACCTGCCTGGCGCCCATCGTCCTCGTGCGGGCGAACATTGTTGGCGTGGAGACGCACCCGTGGATAGCTGCGACCGGCTTCTAGGGTCGTTATGCGGGTCGGAGTTCGAACAACGGGTGGCGCCGAGCTTCGGCGAGGTACTCGTGTGGGGTGTCGTCGATGCGTATCCGGTATCGGCGTAGAAGGGCGACGGGCGGCCTGACGCGCGAGCCGAGCAATCTGCGCAAGAAGTGGAACTGGCGGTACGGCTCGAGCACGCGCCGAAGAATCGCTGCCGCTTCATCGGGTGAAACCTCGATTGCGTGAACCGGACTGCGACGGCCACCAGAATGGATGACGGTCGCCTCGCCGGCCGCCCGAAGGTTTCGGGCCCAGCCCGCCGCTCCGTAGCTCGCCTGGACGTACGAGTGTCCATCGAAGTCGAGTATCGCGACCGGCGTCGTGCGGTCAATACCTGACCGGCGCCCGCGCACAATCAGGAGGACGTTCGGGGCACCCGTCGGCACCCCGGCGGGGATCATCCGGCGGGCGAGCGGGTTGACGAGTCGGAAGAACCGCCGGGCAATCCGCTCGCGGAGGTCGGGCCGGGCGCTCGATGGACGATCACCTGTCATCGGCTGTCACTCCCCTCTGCGCCGAGCTGCGGCTGAAGGTAGCTCCTGCCCAGCGTACGTCGGGTGGCTCGATCGAGCGGCCACGGATGGACGCCAAGGGCGGTAGCCCGGGAGAGCCGAGCGCGGGGACACCGAGGCCTGGCGCGACACGGCGAGTGGTCGGACGGGGCCCGTCGTGCCGCGTATCACCACGCCTCGGACCGCGGCCGCCGCGAGGTTGTCCTGGGCGTCGTGGAAATGGCAAATGCGGCCTCAGCCATCCGCCCACCACTCGCTTAGGATCCACGACCAGGCTCGCTCTAGACCCGTTTTCCGCACCGTTTTGGACCTACACTGCTGCCCCCGCCGATGGCTGTGCACGGGTTGCGGTCTAGTCCTGTGTGGGTGCGGGGCGTGTGGTGATGGCGGTGGCGAGTTCGTCGACGACACCGGCAGGGAAGGGTTGGGTGGGGTCGTAGTTGTCGGGGGTGACCCATCGGCTGGCGGGATCGGCAGGCGTCATATTGTCGATCTCGTGGATGTAGAGACATCGCCATCGTCTGGTGGGATCGGGGTGGAGTGATCCGGTGGTGGTCTGCCCGCCGGTCTGGTAGGCCAGCACCATGGGCCTTCCTTCTTTCCAGCCTAAGGCGTGGGGGCAGATCAGGCGTTGGCGGCCGTGATAGCCGACGAGCACGGGGCGGCGGGCCTGTAGGGCGGAGTGCAGGGCGGTCCAGGGGGTGGGCGCCGTGGTGATGATGGTGGCGGTCATGGCTGGGCCGTTTGTCGAGACTCGGGCCAGGGCAGGCTGACGTCGAGCAGGGCCAGGATGATTCGCTGGATAGGGCTGAGCGGGTCGAGGATGAGGCCGGCGGTGGTGTAGGTGAGGCCGAGGTCGCTGAAGGCAGCCAGGGCGGCGCGGGCGGTGGGTTTGGCGGCCCGGCCTTCGGGCAGGATGCCGGGCAGCGTGGCGGTGTCGGCTAGGGCGGCGCGCAGTTCGGCTTCGATGAGCCCGAAGATGAGCAGGGCGACGCCGATGACGGCCATGAGGGCTTCGATGCGGACGTCGTTGTGTAAGAACAGGGGGCGAACGCGCAGCGTCTGTTTGAGGTCCCGGTGGCGTTGCTCGTCGATCCACTGGTCTTTGTAGATTTTGAGCACGTCGAGGGCGGAAAGTCGTCGGCCTGGGGGGTCGGCCAGGTTGGTGGCCAGGGCGTAGAGGCCGTCGAGGGCGCCGGCTGCGTCGATGGCGTCTTGGTTGCGGGACCAGGTGATGGTCGGCTTGCCGGTGGGCGATTCGCCGGTCTGGACCCGGATCATCCCAGCCAGACGGTCGGTGAGGATCTGAGCCACTCTTTTATCGACTTGGGTTTTCGTTTTGTAGTAGGGCCCGCCGCAGCCGTTGCGGACCCGACCGAGGGCTTCTTCGGCTTTGGCGAGGGCCCGCTGGCGGGCGTCTCGCACGGTGGTGGCCTCCTCGGAGGAGTAGATATAGGCGGCGCGCAGGCCATGCGTGGTTCCATTCGCGGCCTTGAGGGGGTAGGGGCGGAGTAGTCCTTTCCAGATGGTTCGCCGCGGGGCGGGCAGGTGTTGCTCGCGCTGGGAGCAGTAGGGGAGGCGTTTTAAGGCCGACAAGCCGGCCGGAACCTGCTCGGCGAAGCGTCCTGCCCAGCCGGTATCGGCGCGCAGCGGCACCACGAATCCCACTTTGGAGTTGTCGAGGGTGCAGAGGTTTTCCAGGTAGCCCAGTCCCGAGTCGGCCACGACGACCAGTCCGGGCGGCAGTGCGGCGGCCAGGGTCTCGATGCCAGCCATGAAGGCGGGCAACTCGCTGGTGGCGCCCGGGTGGGGACGGAAGTACAGCGACACGCCGGACTTGGTGGCGGCCTGCAAGGTTTTGACCTGGCGTTTGATGGTTCGATCCGCCGCCCAGCCTCTTCTGACCAGGGTGGAATGCTCATAGTCGCCGGCAAAGCGCACCGCGGTAAGGTCCAGATGCAGACGGCTGGCGTCGACCTGGAAGCGTTCCAGGCTGCGCAGCAGCAGCTTCACGCGCACCTTCTCGGCGTGCGCGGCGATGGCGTCGAGGGCTCGGCCGAGCCGGTCGTCGTTCAACAGGCCGGCCGGGACGTCGAACAGTTCGACGATCGCGGCCGAAGACGCCCAAGAGGCGATGTCGTACAGCGGGGCGGGAGCACACAGGCGGTTGGCCACCAGCACGGCGATGACCTCGCCGTGGGTGAGCAGGGACTGGCCGCGCATGGGGGCAATCTCGTCGATGACCTCCACCAATCCGAGACGGTTCAGGTAGTACGCCACCAGCAGCAGCGGCCCGACCTGACGGCGCGTGCCGGGCGGCGGCGGATCCAGGCGGGCGAACGCGCCCGCCCACCGTTCCAGCTGGCCAGACGCCTTCAGCTCGTCGAGACGCCCCAGCGTTGCCACAACACGCTGTCGGACCTTGCCGCCCTCCCGGCGGCCCTCCACCAACTGTACATACTGGTGAACCTGGTTCCCTCTGCGAACACTTTTGACCCGAGGATACATGTTGGCACAACGATAGCACCACCGACCGGTAAATCACAAGCATGTTCTTCGGGCCGTTGGCACAACATCCCCACCGTCCCAATAGTCTCAAAGATAGGAAAACCCCTGCACCGCAGGCACAACCAGCCAGCCCCGCCCGCCCGCTACGCCCTCACGATGCGGAAAACGCGTCTAGAGCCGGACAGACTGGAAAAGAACCGGCGAACTGGGATGGGTACTCGCAGCGGCGCTGGCCGCGAATATGGGACACGCTCGCCCCCCTCAACGGACATGTTTCGAGATCGGCGAGGAGCTTCGCACGCTGCTCCTCCAGCGCCCTGATATTCACCGAAACCTACGGCCGAATCCTCGCCCCCGGCCTGGTCCAACTCGACCACCACCTACCGGCAGAAGTCGCGGCCCGAAGCCCCCTCGCCACCGCCTGGTGCCATCTCGACCACACTCTCGACAACTACATCAGCTGCCAGATCGCGGCCGCGGGAGACATGATCTGTTCGTGAACTTCACTTCGAGCAAGTGGAACTAGGAGCCCTAATCACGTTTAGCGACTTATCGTGAGCCCTTGCCGGAAGGAGTCGATACCATGATTAGGGCCGTGATTTCGGTCGAAATCGAAACCACGCGAGTACATCGCGAGGTCCTGGGCTCGAACGTCGGACCATGCTAGCGGTCACCAGATTCTTCGTCGAGACTGGCCGGTCAGGTCCCTGAGCGAGAAGCCCCGACCCGGTCCAGTCGCAACGAACGCTAAAGGGGATGTCTAGTCGCGGTGACACGAAAGTGGTGTGAAGCAATCCTTTCGGGTGGCCGCCGCCGGAGATTCATGCCGATCGGTCGTTGGCGCCCAAGGGGAGGGAGCTGAGCCATTCGATGTGAACTCGAGCAACCGGGCCACGCGAAGCAGGCCATCGTCCTGTCGAACCTGGGGATCTCAACGACGCCGCTGACCAGCCGGGTGGGGGCATCGACCTCGCGTAGGTTCGAGGAACCCGGTCGAAGTTCGAAGTGGCGCAGCGCTGTCGGCGGCCACACTGTCAGGTAGCCGGGCCTCCTGGTGTTGGTGCTTGCCACGCTGACGACCGCCATGGTGGTCCCGCCACCTCCAGGGCCCAAGTAGGCTGGCCCCAAAGGGAGGAACCCGCGATGCCGCTTTTTGTGATTGAACGGAATTTCGCCGAACAGCTCGAGGTCGATGGTGAAGCGCTCGAGCAGATCAAGCTGATCAACGCCGACGTGGGCGTGTCGTGGCTGTATTCGTTTCTGAGCGCCGACAAGAAGAAAACCTACTGCCTCTATGAGGCCGTCAGTCCTGAAGCGATTCTGGAGGCCGCAAGGCGAGCTGGGTTGCCTGCTGACGCCGTTATCGAGGTATCCCAGATCGATCCCGGCCCGCATGGGTAACGAAGCTCGAGACTCTTCGGGAAGAATGGTCGCCGCCGACCTGCTCGTTGTTGTAGAGCGAAACGGCTGGGTCGAAGGTGTCGTCGGATTGTTTTGCGTTGAGCGTTTGCCACGAGCCCAGGAGGATCTTCAGACCAAGCGCTGACTTCGTCACAGCGATTCAAGCTGTCGAAGGATGCGCCGCAGGCCATGTTGCTGTGCAAGCCGGCGGGCTTCGGCCAGGCGGGCTGAGGCGCCGAGCGGGTTGCCCGCTCTCACGGCGAGGCCTGCCCAGTCGGCGAGCGTATGTGCTATCCAGACGGGGGAGCGCAACCGAAGGTTGAAGTCTCGGGCGGAGGCAAAATGCTCCGCTGCCTGTTTGAAGTCGTCCCGCAACGTCGCCAGCAGTCCGAGGTAGCGATCAGCAGAGCCGAGGAACCCGACCGTTCCACCGACTAAGATTCCTCGGCCGGTCCAGGGCGCCAGCATCGAGTTTAGGGCCTCGCCCGCAGCTCGGGCATGGATTCGAGCGGCGGCTTCGGACAGCAGGCAAAGTGCCGCAGGGAACATGGCGTCCGCAGGGAGGGCGGCGAAGTTGTCGTGAGCGTAGTTGTCTAGCAGTTGGCCGGATTCGTCAGTCATGTGGATCTCGGCTAGCAAAGCAATGAGCCCGGGTTGCCACAAGATTTCGGTGGAGGGACGGTTGACGATTGCCCGGACGAGTGGCGCTAACTCCTCGAGCCGGTCTTGCTCCCGCCGGATTAGGAACATCTGCACACCATGGGAACCCGAGACATCGTCGCCGAGTGCCTCTCCCAAGTCGAGGAGCTGCTCGGCGTAGCTTTCCGCCGCCTCGAGGTCCCAGAGCAGAAGGTCAGCACTTGCTTGAGGCTGGACACGACGTAGTGCCGGAAGCGCATGGAGCCGCCGCGTGTGGTGTGTTCAGCTTCGGCGAGGGTAGCTAGGGCGGCGTCGATGTCTCCCCGCTCAAGGTGAATTTGCACCAGATTTGCCATCAACCCGGCGACGTCGGTCGTGAGCCTGCCCGCCTCTCCGACCCGAGCCTCGAGTTCGAGTGCCTCCTGCAAAAGGGCGAGCATCTCGTCCAGGTCCACGGGACGGTTCCGCGGCATCGTGCCCGTACGAATGTCGATTGCGTGGAGTAGGACGTTGTCGTCGGCAAGGGCGCGCGCCCGCTGCAGGACGTCGACCGCCAGACGAGAGCCTTCATCCGCCTCGCCGCAATATGCGAGTGCACGGGCAAGCGCCCCATCGACCAACGTCTCTACCCCGGGGTCGAGCTGATGGCCGCCCGCTTCTCTCAGAAGCTGCAAGGCCGCCCGACCATGCGACCCGGGCCGCCAACTTACCTCTTCGAAGTTGACAGCGGCTCGAGCCAACCGTGCCCAGTCCTGTTGTTGGCGCGCCAGTTCGGTGGCGCGCTCATAGGTTGACAGGCAGGCGTGATGCAGACCTGAGAGGGCTTGTGCCTCGCCCATCGCCATGGTCAGGTCGTAGCGCACCGAAACGGGCGCGCCAATCCGATCGGACACTTCGAGGGCGAGCGACAGGTCGTCCACGGCAGCGAGAAAGGCAACCTGGTCGATGGCCTGCTTCGCAGCACGATCTGCGAAGTAGATCGCCTTTTCTTGAAGGTCTGACAGTTCCGAAGCCGCGCAGTGATAGGCCAACGATCGGAGGTGCGGATCGAGGTCCTGAGCGAATGTGCGCTGTATCGACGCCGCGATGCTGGCATGGAGCCGTGCCCGGCGCGACGCCGATACGTCGCCAAGGAGGACATCGCGGACGAGCGCATGGGCGAACCGGAAGCGGTTGACGGCGATCTCGTCTACCAACGCCGCTCTGACGGCGCTTTCAAGCCCGGTGAGGGCGTCAACTTCGGCGATCCCATGCGCACCGGCTATCACTAGCAGCGAGAACTCGAGGCCAACGAGGGCGGCGACTTGAAGGAGGTCCTGCACCCTGGGATCGAGGCGCCGCACCCGGGTCCGAACCGCGCTGACGAGGTCGCCGGGAAGACCGGTATCATCCCCAGAGCCGCGCGCCTCCAGACCGGCGAGGACAGCCCCGATAAAAAGCGGGTTCCCGGCCGTCTGGTCGACGATCCGTCTGGCTAACCGATCGGGGACGTCGACCTGGAGCTTGCTGCTCGAGATCAATGACGCCACCTCCACGGCGTCGAGGCCCTCTAATCTGAGCCGGCGACTCCGGCCGGTGCGAGCCAACTGGTCGATGATGCTGGCTAAAAGATCGTTGGTGTCAGGGTCGGTATCGCGGGCGGTACCCACGACCAACAGTCGCGTCGGAACCGCGCTTTTAAGCAAATGCGCCAACATCGCCAGCGTCGGCCGATCCGCCCAATGAGCATCGTCGACAACAAAGACGACCGGGCCGCCGACTGCCAGACCAGCCAACCAGGATCGCACCGATTCGAACAGGCGATGCTGCTCAACCTCGGTCGCTCCGCCAATGTCGGCCAACATTGATGGGAAACGACTGCCAAGCTCAGGAACCAGCCGCGCCAACGGCGCCGGATCCCCACCAAGGGACGTGGCCAGCTGCGCAGTGGTCCGCTGGTTGATATACCATCGCAGCGCCTGCACGAACGGCTGGTAGGGATCCTGTACGAGCTCGTCACAACGCCCGAACAGGACCAGCGCGCCCCGTTGGTGAGCCATCGTGGCCACTTCCGCGGCGAAGCGAGTCTTGCCTACTCCGGGCTCCCCCAGGACCCAGACGGCCGTCGCGGCCCCGCCTTGGCCACCTTCGCAGCTTTGAGGCGCCGACGTCCATGCCTCGGCCAGCACTTGCTGCAAGTCACTCCGGCGTCCAACGAACTTCATCCACCCTGCGGTGCTCAGATCCTCCGGTAGCGGGAGAGTCGACGACTTGACCGAAGAGGCCCGCAAGGCCTCTAACGAGTTCTCGAGATCGGGATGTGCGAGCTGAAGATCCGTTCGGGTTTGTCAACCGGCCAGCATGAAAAGGCCTCGGTCGACAACTGACATCGGTTTGGGCAGGGCGTGACGGAGAATTCGGCCTGTCGGCAGACAGAAGGATCTGGCCACCCTGGC
Source organism: uncultured Acidimicrobiaceae bacterium (assembly GCA_963750465.1). Classification (GTDB taxonomy): domain Bacteria; phylum Actinomycetota; class Acidimicrobiia; order Acidimicrobiales; family Palsa-688; genus Fen-671. The sequence continues at coordinate 7,498 of CAVVRE010000014.1, read as the reverse complement.
CGGCAGGCAGACACGGGCCGCCTGTGGACAGCCACGGCCAGTCGCCTTCAGGGGTAGGGGTAGCGATGCCAGTGTGGGGACCCATCCGCACGTCAGTTCCCCGCCTTCAGGCCACCTGTGTTTGGCCAGACTCCTTTGGGCGTCCACGCATGCGCCGGCGGCCTGTGCTGCGTCCCCGAACCCCAGAAGAACCCGTCGCCTTCGTGTTGACCTCGACACCCTGATGGGAGGCGACCGCGGCCCGAATGATCCGTCGATGATCTTCGATCACACCGACAAACCGGTCGCCCAAGCGTCGGAACAACTGGGTCGACCCTTCGACATCGGTGAACAAGAACGTCACATTCCCCGACGGCAGCCGCCCAATCTCCGATCTCGTTTGATGATCGCCCGGTCCTGAAATAGCCAGGCGAGGATCCTGAACCAAGATGGCGGCCTCAAGGGTCCGCGTCTGCTCGCTCGGTTCCAACCCCAGCTCCTCTGCCAGCACGCCCCGAAGACGCTGATAGGCCCGAAGGGCATCCGCCTGACGGCCGCACCGATACAGGGCGAGCATGAGCTGTGCCCAGCGCCTCTCCCGCAACGGCTCAGCCGCCACCGCCGCGTCCAGGTCGCCAACAAGCGCTTGGTGCTCCCCTAAGCGCAAACGAGCCTCAAACAGATCTTCCACCGCCATCCGGCGTAACTCGACCAGCCGGGTAGCCTCGGCCGCACCAACCGGCTGTTCCGACAACTCAAACGAGGATCCCCCCGCCACAGACCGAGCGCCTCCTCCAGGAGGCCGGCCGCCCGGCGAGGGTTACCGGCGGCCGATGCGCTGGCGTCGGCCACAGCGCCTCGAACCCGACGACATCCACCTCAGCCGACGACACCAGCCGGTCCGCCACCGGCGGTCTCATCGTCCCCGTCGGCACGTCTTCCGCAACCCTGAGACGTAGTTCTGCAACGTCTTGGTCGCCGAGGCCGGCGGTGGCTCACCCCACAAAGCCTCGAGCAGCTCCGAGGTGCTCACCGTCGACGGGGCCCGCACGCCAGTACCGCCAGTACGCCCGCTCCTTCGCCGGCCCGAGACGCACCTCGACCCCGTCATCGCCCATCACCAACAACGGACCCAACAAGCCCACACGCACCGAACCCGGATCGTAGCCACCCACGACGCCAGGCCGTCGCACAACCACACCCGCGAAGCCCCCCCCAGGATCCCCCCCCTTTTCAGGGATCCTACCAGGTCACTACCACAGCGCTACCAGTGCCAGTGATGCTCTAACCATCACCGGACCCCACCAACCAACCGTGACAGCCCGGCGAGACAACACGCGGACGACGGTCCACAGCTCCCGACATCGCCCGCCTGCCCATCCGGATAGAAAGGAAGACCATGAACCGCATCCGGTACTGGCCGAAAGGTGGTCCCGTCCTCCTGGCCAAACCACCGACGGTGTTCGGCCACGAGAGCCCACCAGGACCGGTTAGGCCTGGGAGCGGCACGGTTCTTCGATAGTGATCAAGCCCAACCGGTTGGGGGACAGCGGACCATGGACCAGCCGTAGCGGCGACGCCCCTTGTGGCGCTTGGCCAGGAACAGGCAGATCCGGTCGATGGCTTGGCTCATGATCTTGTCGAAGACCGGACTCGACCACGACAGCCGGGAGTAGCGGACTTCCTCGCCTAAATCCGCATCTTCAGACCGACATAACCGACCGAAAGGTGCATCAGGTGACCACCAATACAGAACAACAGTTGAGGCGCTCACTGGGCGCCACCGCACCGTGGACCCGGATTTCAAAGGTGACGTCCGGGCTCAGCCAATGGCGCCGGGCACAAGCGCTAGCTCTGATCCCGAAGAACGGGGCACCGTACGCCAAGACAAATCCGCGGCCGCGGACACTCGAGTCAACACGGCCAAGCACGACCACCGACGGGCAGACTCACTCAAGTGCGCGTCCGCACGACCAACAAACGCTGCCACGTCGCCTAACCCTGAGAACAAGGCCACTGCCACCCCAGAACTGAGCTCCGGTCCTGCGCAGCGCCTCCCGGGGAGCGGGCCGGCCCCAGCCCCTGCAAGATCAGCCGCGTGCCGCTTGGTGCGGCCCCAGAGCGTGGTGGCAACTCTCTTTCTGCGATCGCACTCGCGGCGGGGTGTTCGCCGTCCGCAAAGCCGCAAGTGCCGACGGCCGCCCTCAGCGACCCGGCTACCATCCCGTCGACCGTAGCCACCATCCCTACCGACCCGGCCACTGTCCCCACCGACCCGGCCACTGTACCACCGACCCGGCCACTGTGCCTGCCGACTCGGGGAATACGGTCAGCGGTCATGTGCTGACGGAAGCGGGACAGCCGGTCGCAGGGGCCACGGTCGAGTTCCGCTCGGCGGGATGCCGGACTGTCTGCCGAAACCCTTCACAACGACTGACGCTACCGGTGCGTACTCGATCACCCTCAACGACGGCGTGTACGGCGCAGCATGCCCCATCCCTTTCAACTGCGGCCCGCAGGGCGGTGATGGTGGCCCATTCCCGGTGACCGTGCCATTCAGCGGCACGCTGAATTTCATGGTGTGTTCCGACACCGACTACCCGCAGTGCCTTACCTCATAACCGCGGCCGCTTCGACGAGCGGACCGTCGAACGCCGGCTCTTGTGCCGTCTTCGCCTCGAGATCACGGGTCGATATCGGGGCTCCGAACAATCGGACGCCGGTCAGTTTTCGACTAGACGGCGCCTCCCGATCTCGGCTGCGGTGGACGACGCCTTCCAGACAGCCAGAGCGGCGCCTGATGTTGCAATAGAGGTCAGCGGTGGATTGTCTCAACCCAGACAGGGCTTCCACGGAACTCAAACACCTACCTGAGAGGATCACCATGACCGAGAACCATAACCAGGCTGTTTATCGCACCTATCAGTGGCTGTCGTCACTCGTAGCCCGACCGGCTCAGACGACCCCTGTTCGACATCCCTCATTTCACGACAAGGCGATGGCGTTTCCGTGGGGAGCAGCCGAGCTGTCCTGGGGGTCGGATTGACGGTTGAGTTAGGTGTGCTCGCCGAAACAACAGGCCGCGCTGCCCGCGGTGGACCGGTGGATTCCATCGACTGTTTCCTTATTGTCGCCGCTGCCGAGACGGAGGCGAAATGCTGATGAACTCGCAATTTCAGATTCTGGTCTTCCGCTTCCCTCGTGGACTGACCATGGGTTCCGCCGGCACGATAACGATCGATGGTGGCCTTGTGACCCTGCGCATCGACAGAAGTCACCGGGTGGTCAGCGCCCCCTTATCGCAGGTGACATTGTGGTGGGGAAGGCTCCAGTTCGCCGGTAACTTCGTGTTAGGCATAGGAACAGAGCTGTTCAACATCAATGCGACGCCGAGGCCGACGGTGATCAACACGAATAAGTACGGTGGCTGGGCAGCCTTATCGGAGAATCGTATGCTGAATGACGCTCTTAAGGGCCTGCTCATGGAAGGCGGGGCTACGAGGGTTGCGAAGCGCCCCGATCGCCCTGAACATCTTTGCGGCAGCTGACCACATGCGCCGTCCATGCCGATCCGACCCTCACCTATGCTCTGCCGTAGGAGTATCACTAAAACACGAAAATATCATGTCATATGGGCCTGTTGGGAGTCCTCACGCTGGACGGAACGGAGAGTCTTTCCGTCCTCGGTTAGCCCGACGTAGAACGGCCGGGTTGGTCAGTGCTTCTCGACGCCCGTTGACCGTCGTGATAACACCGCCGGGGAGTTCAATGTCGGCCTGGTTGCGTGTGGTGCATCGGGTCACCGGTCGTTTCTATGCATCCCCAGCACAATCGATGAACGCGGTACGCCGGCTCCAACCCTCTCTGACCTCGATAAGGGTGACTGGCGGACGATGGCCGGTTAAACCCTGGGGGGTTCCCCGCATGCGGCGGGCTGCCCAGCACCGGCTACCTACTCGTGTCGACTTTCGCCGACGATCAATTGAGGTTTCTTGACGGATTGGAGTGAACGTGGCTTCCCCAATCATCTTGACCGGGCGCCCCCGGCCAGGTCTCGCCCTCGGCGGTGCGCCGCCTTTGTGCCTTCCGGTTCTTGCGACCATTGTTGGTCCCTGTGACCATACTGTCCATGGTGCTGGCCGTCTCGATGGAGGACGGGAGGTCGTCGTCCGCGGCAACAGCGGTGGGAGCCTTACCGTTCAGCCTGGATCGCTCAACGACCTTTCGGTGGTTTTCAGTGCCACGATCAGCGGTCATGAGAGTTGCCATATCAATGAAGGTCCGCATGGCTTCGATTCGTGCAATTTGCAGACCAGTTTGGAGGGCGGCCGCGAGGATTTTAATGCCCAATGGTCAATGAAGGTCTCTGCTGTGGTCCCGGTCACCTCCTCTGACGATCTGGCCCACCCCGGCGCTGGCACCGGATCTGGCCGGGAGACCAGCGTGGCCATCTCCTCGAAAGGGACGATCGTTGACGGGCACAACGCCCTTGACGGCTGCTCGTATGTCTCGCCCAGCGCCACCGAAGTGCAGGCCACCGCCAGCCCGGCTCCAACGCCGGCCCAGGTTACCGATCTCCACGCGCTCCGCTCAGGTTCCACGGTCAAAGACTTCTCCCTCACGCTGCTTCCCGGTGGTCAGGACTCGGTGGACACCACCGTCGACTTCGACGAAAACGACTGCTGGCCTGGTGGTCCTTTCTCGGAAACCTTGATCTCAGAGTTCGCCGGGGACAGTTTCATCGGCGCGGCCGACCCGGTTGCTCATGACGACCACGGCAATCCGGTCTATACGGGATGGAGACTCGACCCCGACGGCACCTGGCAGAAAGACGGGACCGGCCCCTCGCGGAGAAGACCGTGGACACCACCTTCGACGAGAACCTCACTCCGGGGGATCACGCCTCCGGGACGCTCCACGAGCAGCTCACCTCGAAACGCCGTGCGCGATCCTGCCCGAGCCCACCCAAGGGTTGGCGGCCGCCGCCGGCCAACCTAACGCCTGTTCGGAACCGAAAGCCATAATCGCCGCCGGCGCGCCGCTACCCCGAGGAAGCACCCTTCATTTGGACGGATCCCACTCCAAACCGAGTTCCAAGGCCAAGATCACCAGCTATCACTGGACCGCGGACCGGGGGCCTGACTGCCCATCAGCGATAGACATCCAGTGGTCAAGTGACAAGCCTTCAGGAGCCTTCACGGTCCTGTGCGGTATCCAGTTCATCTCACCGTCACGGACAGCGCCCACAAGCAGGCCACGACCAGCAAGACCATCACCGTGACAAGCGCGCAAGGGAGAGTTCAGCCAGACCCCCTTCACAGGACACCCCAGGTCCCGACGGGGACGACACCCAGGGACTCCCACCAGCCGACACCACAGCCACCCTGATCGTGGCAGGACGTAATGTCGACGCGTGCGATGACCGACCAGACCTCGATGCCGTCCTATGTCCACAAGCACAGTCCGGCACCTCGCAGGATACGGCCGCCTACACGTTGGCAGTCGTACAGGACCACGGGCCCTTCGCAGGCGACTGGTACGTGCTCCATACCACTCTAAAGGTAGCTCTACGAGGTATCAGCAACGTATCGTTGGGACAGAACGGGGACCCCCCCAGTGGTGCCCACGAGAACGTATACAGCTACAACACTGCGCACAACGCGGCCGAATACCGTGCGTGGCAGCAGCAGGTCGCCTGGCATGAGAACGAGGCCCCCAATCCTCAGGCAGGTCATGGCAGCGCCATCAAACAGGCCCTCAACCACGGCTTCGAGATAAATAACATCCGTCCCTACCTGGAAAAGCAGGTCGATTCATCCAAGGCAGCATTGACACAAATAGTCGAAGAGTCCCATCGAGACTTCTGAACAGAATCTGAGAGCGTCATCGGACGACCGGCGGCTCGTGCCGTTTTCTTCCCGCAACCTCTTTCTCTACCAGGTTGGCAAGAACGGTAAAGACCCAGCGTGGCGGCTTTTCAACTGTCCAAGCAACGACATCGATCCGTGCCACGAAGTAGCGCCGAGCGGGCAAGCACCTAAACAAGGAGACGCAGGTCAGAAGATCCACATCGACGCCGGAACATTCACCCCGAGCGAACCTGTTCATATCATGCTGCACTCACAGCCGCTCCAGCTGACGACGCTCTCCGCCAACAGTGCCGGCCAGGTGCACGCAGACGTGATTATCCCCGCGTGTACGACGCTCGGCCAACACACGATCACCCTGACAGGAGCTACCTCGGCGACCACCCTGAACATCCCGATAACGGTCGTCGCCGGATCGCATACCTGCACGACAACCGCACACACCTCCGATGTGACACCGACAGGACCGGCCGTAACGAAAGTCGATAACACAACTCCGCTTGCACACACCGGCATCACGGTACTTCCCCAGGTGCTCTTAGGTTTGATAAGCATCTTGGGGGGAGTCATATTCGTAGAGATCTGCCGCAGACACCGGCCGACCGACTAGTGCATCCCCGCATAAGTTACATTGATGTAGTTGTGCGTCCAGCGGCACGGGCGCCTTCGTCATGAAGGAGGTGGTCGGGGTGTAACCGTGCGACAAGCTCTTGTTAGCCAGCCGGTGTGAGTCCGGTCCGGGGAGACGCCAGGGTCCCTGGTAGCACGGCTCCCGGCGTCGGCAGAGATGCCGCCGTCGAAGCGGAGCGACGAAGTCCCTGTGAGGGGGCGAGCAACTGGCCAGTCCGCAACGTTAAGTGAAGTCTGCGGCGTCGTTAGGTGTACCCCGCTTTGTTTTTGGCGGGCCAGAGGGAGCCGAGCCGCCAATTACACGGCGAAGGCCATGGAAGGCACTCCTGGTCCCGGAGCGGGTGCCGAGGAACCCTCCGGCGTAAGGGACGTGGAATGGCCAGAAGGTTGACGAGGGAACTGGAGGAACCTCAGACCACCCCAGCCGCACCCTGCCTGAACTCACCGTGGCGCCGCCTCCAGCAGGTCTGAGATCGCTCGCTAAATCTAGGCGGCCTGATACAACTTGGGAAGTACTTTCAACTCGTATCTATAGCGCCGGCAGCAGTAGTGGTCAGGAATGGAGACTGTCTGATCGCTGCAGGAGGGCCAACCCATCGCCCAGAGTGGACCGCCTTGGCCAGCGCAATTGGTGGCCTCGGCCTCGGAGCACTTACCGGACTAGAGGGCTTGCCGTGATCCTGGTCACCATGCTCGTCCATCCCTTCTAATACGACGCCACCCAGTGGCTCGAGGGCTATTGGGGGCCGACCCGAGTTTCTCGTGCCGCCACGATCAGCCGCTCACAGCTCCATCTTCGGAGACGACGCAGGCACTCCCCGGCTCGGGCTCGAGCCTTGAGACGAAGTTGCACGCTTTTCCCGCTATATGAGGCCGCGGACCAAGACGACGAGCTAGAGCTCGAGCGACGCCTTCTCGACGCTATCCTGACCACGTAGGAGCATCTGACGGTGTTGCAGACCTATCCCCGTCAGCTCCTCAGGACTCTCCCGACCCGTCTCGGCAATACGCTGCGACGGTGT
>CAVVRE010000013.1:0-29056 GCA_963750465.1 uncultured Acidimicrobiaceae bacterium | reverse complement strand
CTGACCCGAGAGTGCGCCAGCTGCTCGGCATCGTCGAGGCGGAGGCGATGTCTAGGGAGGAGGGCTGGCGCACCGATGTCGAGTTCTTCGCTCGCGAGCTGAAGCGCCGCGCTTATTCCCCCTGGCGGGCCATCGGCGAGGCTGAGTTCGATGCCGCCGTGTCCGCCTTGGCGGCGCAGGTGGGCGAGCTCTCGGACGCCCAGATCCTGGCCCGGTTGCTCGGCTTGCTCCGCCGCCTCGAAGACGGCCACGCCAGCATCGGCCCCGGGCCGAAGGCCGACTTGAACCTCGCCCTCCCGCTCAAGTTCTACGTGTTCGAGGAGGGTACGTTCGTGGTCTCGAGCGCCCCGGTGCACGCCCAGCTCCTCGGCTCGCAGCTCCTCGCCGTGGACGGCCACGACCTCGCTTCGGTGTGGGCGGCCCTCGACCCCGTCATCAGCCGTGACAACGCCCAGCAGGTGAAGAGGATGGCCCCAGAGCTCCTGCGCTGGTCGCCATTGCTGCATGCCCTCGGCCTGAGCGACGACCCGGGCAAGGTCGCCCTCGGGCTTCGTTCCACCGCGGGGGCCGACACGGTTGTCACCGTGGCCGCGGTCCCGATTAGCGGCCCCGAGTACCCGGACATCGACCGGCCCCACCAGCCACTTAGCCCCCGCCCGGAGGGATGGGCGTCCCTGCCCGGTACGAGCTCGGAGCTGCCCCTGTACCTGCGTAACTCCGAGGTCCCGTACTGGTTCGAACACCTGCCCGAGCACCGGCTCGTCTACCTGCAGTTCAACGAGGTCCGCGACCACCCCGCCGAGCCCTTCGCCCAGTTCTGCGACCGCGTCTTCGGCTTCATCGACCGTCACAACGTCGGCCGGCTCGTCATCGACCTGCGCTGGAACGGCGGCGGGAACACCCTTCTCGGCCTGGCGTTGCTGCGTCATCTCATCGGCCACCCCAAGGTCGACCAATGGGGCAACCTGTTCGTGGTCATCGGCCGGGCGACGTTCTCGGCCGCCCAGAACACGGCCACGGCGATCGAGAAGTACACCAGGGCGGTCTTCGTCGGCGAACCGACCGGCTCGCGCCCGAACTTCATCGGCGAGAGTGCCCCGTTCGAGCTGCCCTACTCGAAGACCCAGGTGAACGTCTCGGACCTGTACTGGCAGACCTCCTGGCCGGCGGACCACCGCCCGTGGGTCCCGCCCGACATCTATGCGCCCCCGACCTTCGCCGCCTACCGGGAGAACCGCGACCCGGCCCTCGAGGCGGTCCTCTCGGCACAGCTGGTGTGACGGTCAAATCGTGGACAATGTGCCTCTCGTCTCAGAGGAAGACTCCTCTCTGGTCCAAGCCTTGCCTCGCCTACAACCTGCACGCCGAGATTGACGCCCGATTGTCAGGCGAGCCTCGCCCAGGTGCAGGACACGGCTCTGCCATAGCGGCGTAATGACCCTCCGTTGCCCACCGAGGTCGTTCCACTTGAGCGTGGCCTCCCTGCTCTCGGTGCGACGAGACTATGGCACGCCGAAAGATGTCGTCTGGGCCCGGTGGGGCAAACAGTGGGCCACGAGCTTCCATGAACTGGCGGCGGGCCTTAGGCCATTCTCGGTTCACTTCAGCCAACTGCACGTCAGCACGTCCGCCGTGATAGCGCTAGCGGGACCGGTACCGCAGGTCGACGAGGTCAGGAGACGGGCCGAGGCGCTTCTCTCGAACGCGGGGTTCCCGGCGCCCCAGCCGTCCACTGTGCATTGCACATTGTTGCGCTATGGCATTTCGGGACTCGACCTCGTCGATCTGGCGGTGCGGGCAAGGAACGTGGACCTCGCGGCCAAGACGGTCGTGAAAAGCCTGGTTATTTCCAAAGAGCTTGTCTACCCGAACTTAAAGCGTGAAATCTTAGACCGCTGCCCGTTAGCCCTTCGACGATGAATTGCTGGTGATGTCCAACGGTGACCGCTCCGCCCTCAACCAACAGGCTCTTGACCCAACAACGAAATGACCCTGTTGGTCAACATCATCGCCCTCGTTGCGATGGAGGTCGTAAAGGTGGACCGCGTGCACCTGGTCGATTGCCGCTTCTCCGGTCTCACACTCCCATGCACGTAGCCGACACCAACACCAGACTCGGGTCCGAGCAACCACTCGAAGTGGACGTAGCGATTGCGTTCACGACAAAGAGCATCCGGCGCCCGAAGCCCAATTGCCAGCGGTCACGGTCGATCGGCCAGCACGGCTTCGATGGCCCGGATTGCGTTGGCAACGAGTACGGGGTTGGTGTCCCGGTAGTAGGGGATGCCGAAAACGCCGGTGAGCACCCAGCCTTTACCCCTCTCCCAGGCAGCGTCGTCGATGCCGAGCGCGTCGCGGTAAGCCTGGCGGGCGTCGGCCGGGAGCAGGCCCCAGGCGATGATCGTGTCGATGGCGGGGTCACCGACCCCGCAGGTGCCCCAGTCGATGACGGCGGTGAGCTTGCCGTGTTGGGCGAGCAGGTTGAGATACGAGAGGTCGCCGTGGAACCACACCGGCGGGCCTTCGTGGTCGGGTATAGCCAGGACCCGGTCCCAGGCTTCGGTAACGGCAGCAGCGTCGACTTCACCACGCAGACCGTCAACGCCCCTGCGCACCTCCGCGTCGCGGCGACGGACCGGACAGCCGCGGTCGTGGTGCGGCCCGTCCGTGGGGTCGATTCTCGGAGCGCCCGAACAAACCCGGCAAGGTCGACGCGGCCTGGACGGGATCGTCGAGCCGGTCGGCCGTGGCCAGCTCGCCCGGCAGCCATTGCACAACACCCCACGGGTAGGGGAAGGCCTCTTCGGGTTCGCCAACGGCGACTGGGAGGGGAACGGCAAGCGGGAGGTGAGGAGCGAGGACGGGCAGCCAGGTCTGCTCTTTGGCCACGAAGTCCACCGCCCAGCCGATCGCGGGAGGCGCACGGCAAGCTCGTCACCCAGACGGTAGATGGCATTGTCGGTACCAGCCGATGCCACCCGCTCAATGGAGAGCCCAGCCCACTGTGGGTGCTGGGACGCCAGCAAACGACGGACCAAGCCGGCATCGGTGTCGACCTCGTCGTCGTGCATCCTCCCGTGCGGCACGGACATCCATTCCAGCGGCCAGACCCGCAGCCGTCCACCTGATTACTACGAGCGCCACCCATCCGGTAGCGCCGGAGGAGTCTCCGTTCGCCTGCATCGATGCGGGCACTGTAGCGCACAGTTCGGGCGCGCGGGCAGCAGAGGGGTTGTCGTTCTACGACACCCTCAAATGCAGGGACGTCCAGGCGCACCGTCGAGGACGTCCGGATCGCATCCAGAGCCCCCACACGTTGGGATGCTTGCCCAAGCGGCACCCGCATGTCCCGACCGGGACCAACGATCCCGAGATACTTGTGACCCTGTGCGCGTGCTCGTCAACGTGCAACCACTCGGCCAACAGGATCGGTACTTGTTCGCCGCATCAGCGGCCGCCCAGCCGGACCTTGCCGTCGAGGAGTCCCCTCGCCAGGTCAAGATACCCAGCACGGGGGCGGTCTCCTCGATCATGTGCCGCACGACCCAACGAGCGTTTGGTGGCTTGTACGGCCCGCGCCTGCCCGCGTGGCGGCACCGCAAGTGAGGTTGTGGAAATTACTGACTCTGACTCCGCGCCCTGGTCGAGGTAGAAAGCCAAGACCTCTGCCGAGGACGCGTCCGACGTGAACACGACCGACATGAGGTCGTAGGGTGTCCGGTCCACATCGAGGTCGCCCGGAAACTCGAGCTGCCTGCCCGTTGACCCGCGTCAAGCGTCTGATCGCACCAGTGACTGCCAACGATGAGGGGACCATCGAGACCCGCAGCCGACCGGCGATCGCTAGCTCGGCGAGAGCGGATCGTGAATGATTCTGGGGGACCTGCTCGCCCATAAGCCGCAAAGGGGACCGTCTCGAACACTTTTCGCCACTGTGGCTACGATCGCTCGGCGTGCCGTTCACCTGTGAGGCCTGTGGCGCCGGCCGCGATCTGACCAGATCCCGGCGCACGGCACCGTGCTGCGCTGTCCGCAATGCGGCGATGAGCGCCCATTCTTCCGGCCCCCACTTCTGATAGTTACCGGCACACCGGGCGCAGGGAAGTCGACCATTTGCGCCCGGCTCGCTGGGAAGATCCCGGCGCCGTCCTGCTCGACGCCGACGTCTTCGCCAGCGACATGATCAGCGTCGTCCCGCCGAATGAGGACTACCCGGCCTTCTGGCGATCTATGGCCAGGGTCGCCCACGAGATATCTCAGAACAACCTCGCGGTCGTGTTCTTCTCCGGGATGTTGCCCCAGCAATTGCTGGCGAACACCGACGTCCTTGACTACTTCGAGTCCATCAGCTTCTTGTGCCTCAAGTGTGACGCCGAAGTTCTCCCCGCCCGGTTCGTGCGAAGGCTCGGGAGCGGGAGCGACACGCAAGGATTGAGGCGGCCGTGGACCGGTGGGGTCGGTTCAACGACGTTCTCATAGACGCTGCTAGCTCGACCGACGACGTACACACGATCGACGCAACGAGGTCTGCCGGCGAGGTCGAGAGTGACGTCCGCGGATTGGGTACTCGCGAGACTTCAGGGTCCGCTCCTAACCTGACAAACCACCGCGCCGTGGACCAGCCTGCTCGGACGAGCGATGACCACGGCGTGCCGACCGACCGGACGCCGCGCGACAATCACGACCGGGAAAACGTACCGTCGGGTCCGGTGCTCAAAGCAAAGGTGGAGTGTTCGCTTTCGGGGACCCCTTCCGCCAGGGCGCCGATATCGTCGCCGAGGATTACTTGGACCACCAAGGGCTTGGAACAGGGCCGATCCCGCGGGGTCAACGGGTTCGCTCACGTTCGTACGGACGAACGTCAAGTCCCTTGAGGAACAGCAGATTGTCGTCGAAGACCTCTTCGGAGTCCAAGATCGAGCTGTCGTGATGATTAGCTGGCGCGGGACTCGTCACAGCGGCGAACGAATCGATCGGTAGACGATTGAGATCATCCCTATCAACAATGGCCTAACGGTCGAACACTGGCGACGTGGACATGACTACAGGCGGCGATCACGGGTTTTCTTTCGGTGCCGCCGGGCGCGGCGGTTGGTCCAGACTCGGCTTGGGGTGCCGCGGCGCGCTGACCTACCGTCCTGCATCCTGATCACCGGCAAGTCGGCCTTTGGGCCGTGGCCCGATGGGGTCCCGGTGAGGAATCCAAGGTGTCGATAGAGACCCGTTCTTCGCGCTGGAGGGCGACATCCATGAAGCTCACGCTGGTCGAGACGATCGGACCTGAGCTAGCCGAGCTGTTCGTCTACCCGGGCCCCCGCCACCCTGTTCACGGAGGCTCGGTGCCGCCTACGACGCTGATGCAGCGGCGTTGGTAGTACAGCGCTCACTCGAGTAGATACCCGTGTCGGCGATCGTCGAGCCCGAGGCCATTCAGGAGCTTCGACAAGGCCTCAGGAACGAGCCACAGTTTGGAAATGCCAAACGATGACCGCCGGGTTGTCCCGGTACGCGGCGTTTGTGGCCGCGGTCGCCCAGCTGTGGAAGGCCCAGATTGGGTGGGGTTCCAGGCATGTGTACCATCGCCGGACCGCTGGCTGTAGGAGGTATCCCATCCTCGTCGACCAGCGTGCCGGAGCCGCGAGGCTCTTCACAACTGCGGACCTCCAGCCCGACCGAGAGGGCGGCTCCCAGGTACTCGCTCGTGGGACGGTTACGGTTCGGGATGTAACCGGCACTGCCGTCGGGTCCGGTCTTGACCAAGGGGAGCGTGATGGCCCCGAAAAAGCCGCGAGAGTCAGAGATCACGAGGTGCCCACCGGGGCGGAGCACCCGCTTGAACTCGTTCAGTACGGGCAACAGGTCGGGGACATGAGTGAGGGCCAGGGCGCAGACCACGAGGTCGACCCCGTGGTCCGGTAGCAGGGAGATAGTGCAAGTCAGCCAGGCGAAAATCACCCTGGGGCACCTTGGTCCGAGCGGCCGTGAGCATTTCGCGGCACTATCGACCCCGACCACGTTTGTGGCCCAGGGACGGCCAGTACAGCGGCGTGACGGCCCGTGCCACAGGCGGCGTCTAGCGCGGTACCCGGGGGCAACCGGTCGAGGATCCCCCGTACGATGGGCTGCTCCATGTCGATCAGCTGGTTGGCCTGGAGGTCATAAGTTGCCGCCCAGTTACGGTACCCTTCGGCGGTCGTAAGTGCCCGAGCACAGCCCCCGTCGTCTGACGCAAGACCGAGTCCATCAGGGCGCTGACTTCGAACAGACGAGCTTCCGTGAACTGACGGTCGTAGTCCCCGGCAAACGCCCGAAGCAGTGCTAGGCCCTCCAGCCCCAACAAGTAGGCCAAAGGATGTTGATAGACCGTCGGAAAACCGTTGGGAACCCCGTCGTCCCATGTGCCACTGCGGCCACGACGCCAACGTAGCAAGGGGAGCGAAGCTCCTCGGGGCCTTTAAGGTCCGGGGTTGACCGGCCTGCTGTGGTGTGCACGCCGGCCTGTTGGCGCCAGTGCTTGAATAGCCCAGCGGTGCAAGCCGAAGCCCTCCCGAGGTCACCAACCAGAGCCACCAAACCACGACCCGAACTCCTGTGGGTCCTGCCGCACAACCCCGCCCTCGCCAGTCTGAGGACCGACTAGATACCGTTTGGCCATGGGACGAAGGCGGACCCCTTGAGTCGCCTCCCTCGGAGTAGCCCTAGCAGCAGAGCGCTGGTAAGGGCCACGTCGAGCCAGGCGCCGCCGTTCGGTACGCCCGATCGCGGGCGGTGGTGGGGGTCGGAACCGGCGAGACTGCGGCGCACCCACCGGAAGGTTAGAGCGGCCGCCGCATCGCCTCCGGCCGTAGGTGGACGTTCGGTCGTGGACCGGGTACCTGCACCACCGAGCCGCCAGGCGCCACGGTCAGCCGAGCCGGGTCGCGGTGATCAAGACCGTCTCGAAGGTCATCACGAACGAGCCGCCATAGTCGTTGATCGTCTTCCCGATGGCATCGAGTAGACGGTGTCGAAGGTGCGGCTCGAGGGCGGCGTATTCGCTGTATGACAGCAGCAACTCGAGCCACTCGTCCCGTTGGTAGCGCTGCGTCCACGGGAACCACTGCTCACTCGCGGCACCGAACTCGGGTGCCGCCGTAATGGCGTCGATGACGCCGGTGAGCCCGGCCCTGACGTCGGTCGACCGGTTGGCGCCATAGCCGCGGAAGAGTCGGTGAGTGCCGCTCGGCACCACAGTCGAATACAAGTCCTCGAGCGCGTCGGCGAGGTCGTCGGGGTGAGCGCCGCCGCTCCAGATCAGGCCGAGGCTCCCGCTCGGCCGCAGGAGCGACGCCGCCTTGGCCGTGGCGGCGGCCATGTCCAGCCAGTGCCATGCCTGCGCCGAGGTCACTCGGTCAAAGCTGCGACCAGCAGCGTCCCAGTCCTCGAACTCGCCGATCTCCACTTCGATCCCGTGGCTGCGAGCGATCTCGGCCATTCGTGGCGCGAGTTCCACCCCGAGCACTTTGGCGCCCCGCTCAGCCATCGGCCGTGCCGCGATCCCGGTGCCACACCCCACGTCAAGTACCTCGAGACCAGACGGTTCCGGGCCGAGCAACTCATCGATCACCACGTCGGGGTACCTCGGCCGGCACCGGTCATAGCGCTCCGCTTCCTGATCGAACAACCTCGAACGCTCCAAGGTCCGACGCCTGTGTTCGTCCCCCGCAGCCACCGACACCAGCCGGTCCCAGTACTGGTCCGTCGCCCGCTCAGACGCAGCCAAGGTCCCGTCGTTGCCATCAACCACCTTGTCGTCCTCTCGATCGAAGACATCGCCGGACGACGTTGGCCGAGCGAAAACCCGACCCTAATCCGCTGCTGCGGTCCCTGGCTAGACACGACAGAGAAGGACGTCCTGTCGTGTCGCGCGCGCGGTCCTGCGGGGTCAACTCCTGCGAGTACCACGGCCCCTAAGGTGGTTCACTGGGGGTCTGATTCGGTGGTCACATAAATGAAAGGCGATCAGCGATCTCGTGGACGCCGAATACAGAATGGCGGCTTCCGGGAGGATAATATGTGTACCGGGATTGCCTTGCATCACAAGGTAAATCTGTGGCCATCGAGATGGCAATATCCGTCGATATGTAGGGATTACCACAGTAAATCCGGCCCTATACAGGCAGACATAAATGGTCGATCTGGCGCACTTTTCACGGCGATAAGCCTTGCCGATAACCTCCGTCACTGCCTCCTTCCCCGCGCGAGGCCTGTTAGTGACGGTGCGCGCTACCGCGTATCTGCGGCGCCGCCTCGGTAACTGGCGCCCCTGGGGCGGTGGCGGCGTCGCAACTTCGCCTCCCTCGCTGGTGTGCATTTCGGCAAGACTCCTGTTAATGCCTCCGGCCCCACCACGACGCCTCAAGCTCGGCGACGAGGCGATCGCCGAGGCGGCCTGCAGGCGCTTCGGCCTGAGCGGGTGACCTTGACGCCAGGTCCTTCCTGAGCCGTCCGGGAACGACCCTCATGGTCGAAGCCGATGCAGGTGTCGCGGCGTGGGTCTATGGGCACGAGCTGGCACATCCAGATGAGAGCGCACGATGCTCGTCTAGCTCTCGACGTTGCCGAGGAACACCCGGGCCCGAGGTTATGGCTCGGCTCTCGTTAGGCCCCAGCTCCGTCCCGGCCTTCGTGCGCGAGGCAGGCGACCGGGGATGTACCGAGGTTTGGGTCCTCACCGAGCACGACAACGAGGCTGCTATGACGACGTACGTGTCAGGGGGTTGGACGCCTGGCCGTGGCGCTCCGGTCATGGTCACCTGGAAGCTCGCTTAGGGCCGTCACTCCTGACCAGTTACCCTTCGCGCAACAAAGAAGATCGGCACCTTTCGGTGGACGGACGGGGTTTCTGGGCCAAACCGTCTATCGGGCGGGTCATCGTCGTGGGCGAGGACCAGGGTCGCACAGGTGATGCGCGGCCTCGATGGCGGTCACGACATCGGCCAGGGCCGGGTCGTAACCGCTGTCGGTCCTCACGTCTACCCGGGGGCAACCAAAGTCAAGAGGTTCGGCCAGTTCGTGGTAGTCCCGGCGGACACGAGCGATGAACGCTTCCACCTCGGGACCGCCACCCTCCCGGCTCATTTTGTCTTCCCAGCGGGCCAAAGCGTCCCGGCAACGGGTGTGCACGTTCACGACAACGCCATAAGGCTGCAGGCTGGCGACCTCGGCCGGCGAGTACTCGGCGTACATGGCCATGTCCATGACCAAGCTCAACCCCGCCTCCAGCCAAAACCGGGCGGTACCGTAGACGAGCTCGAAGGCCCGTTTGTTGGCCAGTGACCTTTCGAGGCCCCGGCGAAGAGAACTGCACACTAGGTCTTTGTTCAGGTGGGGCAACCCCATGGCGTCCGATAGCTCCCGGGCCAGGGTCGTCTTGCCGGAACCGGGGGCGCCGCTGACCACGACGGCTAACGGCCTCACCGAGCCCTCTCCATGTGCAGGCGAGCGAAAGCCCGTCTCATGGCCTCCATCATGCACCGTCACCTGTGGAGCGATGGCAGCGCTCCCGGAAGCCAAATACCAGCCGGATTTGAGTTCGCCTTGATTTTCCTGAACATTCTGTAGCTCCACCAGGGACGGCGATCGCACGCGATCCAATCGCTAGGGCGTCGTACCGACTTCCTACGGGCAAAATCTAGCTCTCAGAGCCGGATCCTCTGGGTGGCCCGACGAGAACGATCAATGGTGACTACGGTCGGTACATGAGACGGGTCAGGTGCCATCCGCGTCGAGTCATTTGGCGATCACGCTGAGCTGATGGAACAAGCAGGTACCGGGCGATTGACAAGCGACGGGCCATCAAGGTATTGCTCTGGCCCCGAAACGCACGACTCTCAAAGGAGCGGGAATGGAACACCACCCCAAGTGCCCGACCACCAAGGGATCAGGCGAGTGGTTCACAGGCGACGTGTGGGTTGACCACGTCGCCCAAGGGCACGGCGCCACGCCAACACGGTGGGGCTGGTGCATTTCGCCCCTGGTGCCCGCACCGCTTGGCATTCGCATGAGGTTGCTCAGACCCTGTACGTCACCGAAGGGGAAGGCCACGTCCAGCGCCGGGGTTGAGCCGGTCGCCATCATTGGTGAGCCGGTCGCCAACATTCGGGCTGGGGACGTCGTAGTCGCCTCGGGCGGCGAGTGGCACTCGGCATGGCGCCGCCCCCGACCACTTCATAACCCACCTCGCCGTCAGTGACGGCGCCGCCGAGTGGGGCGAGCACGTCAGCGACGCGGGTTACCAGGGCGAAAACGAACAGTAAAACGGGCATTTGATTTATAGACAAAGAAGCAACATGAATACCGGTTCTAGAGAAAGGGGCAGCATGCAAACCAGGGCCCTTGGGCCACTTGGCCTCAAGGTTTCCGCCGTTGGCCTCGGCTGTATGGGCTTCAGCCAGAGCTACGGCCCGTCAGGCACCCACGAGGAGGCGGTAGCGCTCATCCGGACAGCAGTCGAGCGAGGCGTGACCTTTTTCGACACCGCCGAGTCATACGGCCCCTGGGCCAACGAGCAACTCGTCGGCGACGCACTGGCGCCCTACCGTGGCCAGGTGGTCATCGCCACCAAGTTCAACATGCTCTTCGACGCTGACGGGAAGCCGCAGGGCCAGATCAGTAGGCCAGAACAAGTCCGGTCCGCCGCCGAAGGGTCGCTCCGTCGTCTCGGTGTAGAGGCGCTGGACCTGTACTACCTACACCGGGTCAACCCCGCCGTGCCCATCGAGGAGATCGCCGGGGCGGTCGCCGGCCTCGTCGCCGAGGGCAAAGTCCGGCACTTCGGCATGTCCGAGGCCGCCGCCGCCACGGTCCGCAGGGCCCATGCCGTCCAGCCGGTCACCGCGGTCCAAAGCGAGTACTCGCTTTGGTGGCGCCGGCCCGAAGAAGAGGTGCTGGCGACCTGCGAGGAGCTCGGCATCGGCTTCGTCCCCTACAGCCCGCTCGGCAAAGGGTTCCTCACCGGCACGATCGACGAGACAACGACGTTCGCCGCCAACGACATCCGCACCACCATCCCCCGGTTCAGCGAGCAGGCACTTGAGGCCAACCTATCGCTGGTCGAGCGGGTCACCACGATCGCCGGGGGCAAGGGCGCCACCCCCGGGCAGATCGCATTGGCGTGGTTGCTCGCGCAGAAAGCCGTGGATAGTGCCCATACCCGGGACCCGCAAACTGCACCGTCTCGAAGAGAACATTCGCGGCTGCCGAGCTCGAGCTGACGCCCAGCGACCTCGACGAGATCGAGAACGCGGCTGCCTCCGTCACCGTCAGGGCGCCCGCTACCCCGACTATCTCGAACGGGCCACCAACCTTTAACCCGCGGACCGCGGTGACGTCCTCCACGGGCTTGGAGCCGTCGCCCTGGAGGACCAACTTTCCGCGCCTGAAGGCGATAAGCCGGCCGAAGGCAACGGCCCAATAGCGCACTACGAAATGGCGGCGGCGGGTACGTAACCCGGCGCACCCTTCGTGGCCAGGCACAGAATGACGAGGGTCCAGTGTGCACATCGAGTGCAAAATCGGGGTCATGTTTGTTCCTGGCCGTTTCCAAGCCCTGCACAATCTCCTACAGAATAACGGCGCGACACCTCTCGAAATCACGCCGGCAGCGGTTGGTACGGAGCCACATGCTTGGCACGCCGTTTCTCTGTCCGTCCGAGGCAAACTTGCGACCTTTGCGCTTTAGGGTCTGCTCGCGGCCGTCCAGAAGCATGACGGCGTCCCGCCTCGTGTCGGCAGTTGGATAGGTCGAAGTGCGGTCTCAGGGCTCCCTAGACTCGGTTATGTGAAGTCGTCCCCTCGGTCCGCTGAAGCTGTAGCCTGCGATCTCCTGGCAGCACAATTGCCGGTCCGCTGGGCGCACTCGCTGGGTGTCCGGGCTCGATCTGCCGTGTGCCGGCCGCTGCTGGAGGCAGCCGGCGCTGAGGCCTTGGAGCAGGCGGCGATACTGCATGACGTCGGTTACTCGCCTTCCATTGCCCTAACCGGGTTCCATGCCCTTGATGGCGCTCGGCATCTTCGATCCGTTGCCTACGACGAACGGGTGACGAACCTCGTTGCTCATCACTCCTGCGCTGCCATGGAGGCAGAACTCCGAGACCTTTCTGGTGCCCTGGCGGATTTCGACCAGGAGGATGGGCTGGTTGCTGACTGCCTGATCTTCTGCCATATGACGACAAGGCCAGACGGGGGCCTGGTCGATATCGAGGGAAGGCTGTCGGAAATCCTTCGCCGTTACGGCGAGGCGAGCCTGGTGGGCCGCTTCATCAAAGCTGCGTCACCCCAGTTGAGAGCCGCGGCTAACAGGGTCGAAGTGATGCTGTCCGGTGCTGCTGTTATGTAGCCCGAAGAAGGGACCGCCAAGCCGGTCAGGGTAAACACGGCGGCAGCAGCCACGAAGGCCGGCGTCTGGATGGGTATGCCCCCTTCACAATCCCTATGTACATCTTGGCCTCAGAAATCGATGTCCATGAGTACGTTGTAGACATCGACTTCCCCCGAGGTTGTAGAAAGCAGCGCAGGTGGCGCACCAAATATCACCTTAGATTCTGACGGTGATCTCATCCTCGGAGACCGCTTCCTCCAACTTGGGGTCGCGGTGACCAAACTCACCGCGGCGTGTTAACCCTGTTGGTCGCTATAAAAGCGTCCAGGTCCGCTTGAGTGAACCGGACACGCCGCCCTACCTTGACGGCGGCTACGTGGCGCTTTGCCCATAACTCCCGTACATGCCGCGGCGTAGTACAGAGATAATGGGCGGCTCCCTCATAATCCAGGAGAGCACCAGTTGAGTTGAGGTCATTTTGGCTTGAAGACACCGGCGTTTTAGCTTCGAGTTTGCTGTCTGGTTTTATAGACCCGCCCTGTGTTGAGCGAGAACTCGGACCTGCTCGTGTTACCATCTACGATCCCTATGTCCGTCTCATATCGTGTGCGAGAAAGTGCTGACCGGCAAGCTGGCAACTTGCTGCGGGCGAGCGACCGTCAAAGCCCAGCGTGTCGAGGACCTCGTCTGACCAAGGGCGGATGTGCAGGACCAGAGCATCAAGGCGCCCGTTGGGCCTGAACAGGTTTGGGAGGTTAGCCATGATTAGCTTCTTTCAACTTCTTGGCCTGTATGAGTTACCTTAGTCCATGTGATCAGGTCTTTTCAAGAGGCTTGATCTTTTTAGCTCTTGGGCAGGCACCTTCTTGCCGGCTGGTGCTGGTCAGCATGGACCGGGTGGCCCGGACTGTCAGCGGAGGCGTCGGGCCAGGAGCCCGGTGCGTCAGCGGTCGAGACCGCTGTGCGTCCCGGGAAGAACTACTGGGCCGGCCACCGGCCTGACCCGCCGAGCGCTACGGCCCTTTTGGATAAGCGCAGTCGTCGAGGTGGCGTTGGTAGTACGGGTCGGGCAAAGCCGTGCTTTGTTGACGGGGAGACGGCCGACTGGTTTGGGCGGGCGATCCAAGGGTTGGTGCTTTGTGGAGGAGCCGGTCGCGGGCCACGGCCAGCAGCCTCGCCTCTTTGCCAAGCGCCGTGGCCACTTCCTCGAGCCCGGCGCCGCCCGGCCGCTTAGGGTAGCCACGGCTGCCAGGTAGTCGCGCTCTTGACGGCGGAGACGAGCCCAGGCAGCTTCGTACTGGCCCACAAGTTTGGTTCTCGCTGAGGCTAGCCAGCCTTGGCGTGAGGGGAGGGTGATCGTCGGCTCCTCCCCTGGGCAGCCTCCCAGCCGTGCCAGCCGAACAGTTGCACGTAGTAGGGGTGGCCATCCGAGCGGTGCGCCAGCAGGTCCAGGGCCTGGGCCGGTGTAACTCTTACCAGCTAGTGCCGCACGCAATAGTGGATTAGCTGCCATCGTCATGGTCGGCCGGCTCGGGTTTGTCCAGCTTCGTGACCGCTACTGTTGCCCAGCGCAAGCTAGCGGCCACGTCGCTGGCGGCCAACTCCAGCTTCGAGCGGCGCTCGCCCTCACCGCTCTCCCAGCTGCGCTGGTCAAGCCGGCCAGTCACGGTGACGCGGTCGCCTTTGTGGAGTGAGCGAGCCACATGCTCGCCGAGGGTGCCCCAAGCGACGACGTCGACGTACGTGGTCGTCTCCTGCCACTCCTGGGTGCCCTGGTCGCGCCAGCGCCGGTTGTCCGCTACTGAGAAGTTGGCGACGGGCTGGCCCGAGCCGGTGGAGCGGAGCTCGGGGTCACGCACGAGGTTCCCGCTGATGACGGTGCTGTTCATTTCTTTGCCTACCTCCTTGGTTCTCAACGATCCAGTGGGGTGTGTGCGGGCTTCACTGCCGGGGCGGACCAAATCCGAGGAACAGACCGCTGCACCATCGCTGGGGTGCAAGGCGCTCGGAGCTTGCCTACTCCCAGTGGGCAATCTTACACAAGTTCCCCACCGAAGGGCCAGCCCCCGAAACCATAGGTAGGCCCATATAGGCTCGCGCCGGTGAGCACGGCAGTTCGGGACCTTCGTCACTGATGCCCACCTCGGGTGGGGGCGAGAATAGAGACGTGGGCTCGCCAGGGGAACGGACGTGACCGAAGGAGGTCACGAGGACGGGCGGCCTGAACTGTCCGCAGAGGCGACGGGCCAGGAGCCCGCGCGGCTGAGCTTTGCGGAGAAATTGGAGCACCTGTTCGCGACGGTCCACCCACGTGGCCGGCGTCCCTACAGCATGGACGAGGTGGCTGCGGGGATAGCCGAGCAGGGTGGTGAGCCGGTCTCGGCTAGCTACCTATGGATGCTCCGCCGAGGCCAGCGCGACAACCCCACCATCAAGGCCGTCGAGGCGATCGCCAAGTTTTTCGGGGTGCCCACCGCGTACTTCTTCGACGACCAGGTGACGGGCGAGATGGACAAGCAGTTGGAACTGTTGGCCAAGCTGCGCGACGCGGGCCTGGAGAGCTTCGGGCTGCGGTCGTCGGAGCTCTCGCCCGAGGGCCGGGCGGCAATCGGGAAGATCATCGACACGGCAAGCAAGGCGGTGGCCGAGATCGTCGAAGCGGTAGCTGAGGCAGACCGCAGCTCTGACGACGCCCCACATAGCCGCAAGCCACCCAAATAGGCCCGCCAGTGGTGGACCTCTAAAGATATTTCCACCTGGAGTGTCCAAGGCTAGCTAATGTTCCTCTTGTGCGTCGGGGCGGGGTGTGGGCCCTACAGCGCCGCTGTGAGCAGGTGGCGGCGGAACTCAGGTTGTCGCGCCCGTTCACGCTCGCACAGCTCATAAAGGCCATCGAGCAAAAACGCGGCCGACCCCTAAAGGTGATCGAGGAACACCTGGGGACAGTCGAGAGCATGCCTTGCGGCATCTGGCTGCCCTTCCCTGAGGTCGACGTAGTCGTCGTGGAGCAGTGGGCGAGCCAGGCCCACCGCGAGCACATTTGTCTGCACGAGCTCGCCCACATCCTCTGCGAGCACCGGGGCTCCGCCGTCCTTGCTTCGGGTTACGTGGCGAAGCTCCTGCCCGGCCTGGACCCCGAGAAGGTAGCCAAGGTCCTCGCCCGCACTAGCTATGACTCCGAACAGGAGCGAGAGGCAGAGGTCATGGCGACGCTGTTTGGCCGTCACCTCGCCCCGCTGAGCGGGAGCCGAGCGCCCGGCGGGAACGGCACCACGACGGCCCTTAGGGACGAAGTGATGGAGCAGTTGGCCAAGGCCCTAGGGACGGACAAACTCCCATGAGCAAGCTCGACCTGGTGGCGACGGTGCTGCTGTGGGCCGTGGCATTGCGTCGGCTCGGCTCGCTACGCGAACCCGGCCCACCTCGCTCGATCGAACTGGCCCTCATCTTCTTGGCCTTTGCCGAGCCGTTCACGCTGGAGCCGGTCTACCGGCTGGCCAACCAGCTCCTCGCGACGCCGGCCGGAGGCTCGATGGTGAGACTCGCTCTCGCGACCGGCACCATGGCCGGGGTCCTCAGTGTGTCCGAGGGGGCACAGGCCCGCCGGCAGCGCCTCCATCGAGGCTGGGCAGTAGCAGTGGCGGCCGTCGCTGTGACCACCCTTCCCCTTGTCGCCTCGCCTGTGCGCACGGTCCCTCCGGAGCTCACCGGGACGACCCACTACTTCGACGCCGGCTGGCGCTCGGTGGTGCTCTGGGTACCGTTCCTGGCCTTCACGTGTTGGGCTGTTAGCAGCGCGCTCTTGGTCTCGTGGCCGGGCGCGCGCAAGGCCGCCCCGGGCCCGCTGCGTACCAGCCTCCGCCTCGTCGTGGTGACCTGCCTCCTGGGCTGCGCCTATGTCGTCACCAAGTCCGTGGTCCTTGTGGCGTGGCACATGCCGGGCGCGGACCTCCGCTTTTGGGCGCGTTTCGACCAGGTGAGCGAACCGGTGATCGTGTCCGCAGCCTGCGTGCTCGGGGCGCTCGGGGCCGGCTGGCAGAGCATCTCCCCGGCCGGACAGGTCGTTCGCAAACGAGCGCTCCTCTGGCAATTGCAACCGCTTTGGTCGGTGCTCCACGAGCTCGCGCCAGGGGTCGAGCTGGTCTACGGTAAGGCGGACGTGGACTTCCGGCTCCGCCGGCGGGTGTTGGAAATGAAGGACGCCCTCTTGGAAGTGGAGGACCGCCTGGCAGCAGACCTTGTGCAGGCTGCCCACGCCGGCGCCGAAGCCGCCGAAGCGCCGGCGGCCCTCGCCGTCGCCGCCGTCTTGCGCTACCTGGCCGACAAGGGAGGCTGGTCGTCACTAAGCCCGGGCATGGGGGGCGCCCAACTGCCGAGCAGTTCTGCGAGCACCTTCGACGAGGAGCTTGCCTGGCTGAAGGAGGTGAGCAAGTGTTACCGCGACCCCAGGGCGAAGAGCTTGAGCGCCCGACTGGCAGCCAGCTCGGCCTGACCGACGCCCACGCCATCTACCGCCAGATGGCCCTCTACGACATGGCCTTCGAGGTCCAGTTCGGCCTCGAGCTGTCCTTCGTGCGCACCTTCGCCGTCCCCTCTATCGCCAAATTGCTGGCCGGCACGGGCGAGATCGCGGCCCGCCCACTCAAGCGCTCCCTCGACACCGCCCTCCTGATGTACGAGATAGTCGACTCGGGGCCCGACGGCCCCCGAGGGCGCGCAGTCATCAGGATGGTGAACCAGATGCACCGGAAGGTCCCCATAACCGAGGACCAGTACAGCTACGTCCTCACGACCTTCATCGTGCCCACGCTGCGCTTTATGGACAGCTACGGGTGGCGCCCGAGCACCGAGACCGAAAAACAGGCTGTCACCGTCTACTACCGGCGGGTCGGACAGTTGATGGGCCTCAACTGGTTGCCGGCCAGCTATGAGGAGGCTGCCAGGTTCTTTGACGCCTACGAGGCCGCGAACCTGGCCCCCTCGCCCGAGGGAGCGAGCCTGATGCAGGTCACCCAGGACGTGCTGGCGACGCGTATGCCGAGAGCCCTGCGCTGGGCCTCGCCCACCCTCGTGCGCTTGATGCTGGACGACCGGCTCTGCAAGGCCCTATCGCTCCGCCCCCCGGCGCCGGTGGCTCGCCGGGCATTCTCCCTGGCCATGGCCGCCCGTGGAGCGGTCGTCAAGAGGCGCCCGCCCCGGGCCGAGCCGCGGTTCCGCCCAGGCTGCAACGGCAAGGACGTCTACCCCCACGGTTACGAGCTGACCGACCTCGGCCCGCCTAAATAGAGCGTCAGTGGGCAATCTCTAGAAAAATCTCCACCTCCAGTGGAAATAGCGGCTACGCTAGCCGCTGTGGGAGTAGGGAAAGCACCCGTGGCCGGGCCCGCACTGAAGCCGTGACCTGCCGTCGCTGCGGGCGCACCGTCGGTTGGGACTGCGAGTGCGCCGGTACGGAAATGGCGCCTGGCTTTCTCAACGGTTGGCGGCTGGCGGCACTGAACGGCGTCGAGCCCCTCTGCGCCGCCTTGGCCTACGCGTCTATCGGGTGGCAGGTGTTCCCGGTGGCCTCGGTGGACCAAAGGACCGGCCACTGCGGCTGCAAACAGGGCCCTTCGTGCGAAGTGCCAGGCAAACACCCGATCGTGCGTTGGACCGAGCGGGCCACTCGCGACACCCGCCAGCTAAGCCATTGGTGGCGCTGGCAGCCGTACGCCAACGTTGGTGTGGCGACCGGGCAGGCGTCGGGCCTCGTTGTCGTCGACATCGACCCCGGCCATGGGGGAGACCTCACCCGCAAGGCCCTGGAGGCCAGCGGCCACGCATTCCCCCCGACGATAACGGCCAGGACCCGTAGCGGAGGCTGGCACCTGTTCTACCGTGCTCCAGGCGACCGCCATGTGGCCAACACCACGGGCTCACTCGCCGGCGTAGGCCCGACGCCGGGCATCGATGTGCGGGCCGACCGTGGCTACATCATCGTGGCCCCCTCCGTCCGCCCTATTGACCCAAGCCCGCACGTACGGTGCCCCCTGGCTCGGCCGTTACGCGTGGGTGGCCGGCGACGACTCGCTGGCTGCCGCGCCCAGTTGGGTCATTGAGCCGAGGCTGCGCGAGCCCGTGGCAAGCAGCCGCCGGCCGCTCTCGACCGACCCCGGCCGAGAGCCCACCAAGAGGGCGGCGGCCGCCCTCGACGCAGAGGTGCGCCGGGTCCGCCATACGGGCGAAGGCGAACGAAATGTCGCGCTCTTCCAGGCGGCCGCGAACCTGTTCGAGATCTGCAACACGGGCTGGCTCGACGAGGCCGTGGTGCGGGCCGAGCTCACCGAGGCGGCACTGGCAGCGGGGCTCGGCGCACAAGAGGTCCGCGACACCCTCACGGCCCAGTGGCGCCGTAAGCAAGGCGTCGTCCGCCAAGGCTGGCCCTCGCGCGGTGGCGGGCCAGGAGGGGCCCCACTCCGAGGGCTGTCGCCAGCAGTGCCACGGGACCAGCTGGGCCCGGGCCAGGGAGGCTTCTGCCGGTGACGCCCAACAGCACCGTGGTGCTCGTGGCGGTGGCCGGACCGCTCGGGCTCATCTTGTTGATCGTCATCTTGTTGGGCGGTGGAGCGAGCTCTGGCTCCGCCCAGCTCACGAGCGCGACGAGCGCGCCGGAGCTGCTCAGCGCTTCCGCCGTGCCCAACGCGTCCTGGGTACCGTGGATCGAGCAGGCCGGAGGCCTCTGCCCGGACATCACGGCACCCGTCATCGCCGCTCAGGACTTCGTCGAAAGCACCTGGAACCCAAACGCCGTCTCGCTAGTGGGCGCCGAGGGCATCGCGCAGTTCATGCGCAGCACCTGGCCCGTCTACGACTCGCCCCCGGCCGTGCCTGGCCCCGATACGCCCTTCAACGTGCCCGACGCGATCATGGCCCAGGGGCGCCTCGACTGCGCCCTCGTGGCAGCCGTTGGCCCGCTGGCCCAGCAGACAGGGATCCCGGCCCTTACCCTTGCCCTCGACGCTTACAACGCCGGCCTCAGCCGCGGTCACTCCAGGCGGGCGGGGTTCCTGCCTAACCCGCAGACCGAGGGCTACGCGCCAGCAATAGAGCAACTGGCCACCACGACCTATGCCGAGGTCGGCTCGTCCCCGGACGGTACCGGGACCGGTAATTTCGCCTCGGCGAGATAGCGGCGGCCGACGGCGAGCTCGGCTTGCCCTACGTATGGGGCGGCGGCTCCTACAGCGGCCCCAGCGGCTCGGCTGTAGCCCCGCCGGCCCTCGTGGGCCAACCGGGCTTTGACTGTTCCGGCCTCGTCATGTACGCGGTCTACCAGGCCTCGGGCGGCGCCATCGCCCTCCCGCACTTGAGTGAGGAACAAGTGACCCTCGGCCAGCCGGTGGCCGTCGGCACCGGTGCCCAGGTCCTGGCCTCCGCGTCCCTCGAGCCCGGTGACGTGATCGGCTTTTTCAACCTGGACGCCGATAACCAGTGGGACCACATCGGTATCTACGTGGGCAACGGAGAGATGATCGACGCGCCCGAGACCGGACAGGTCGTCTCGGTGACCAACCTGGCCACCCCTTACTGGACGTCGGTCGAGTGGGACGTACGGAGCTTCGGGTAATGAAGGTCTCCGCTACCTTCGCCGTCGCCGTGGCCTCGTATTGCGCGCTTGGGACCTGGGCAGGCATCTCGGCTGCCTCGGCCCAGCCATCCACGAGCGGCGCTCCGCACCCGGCCGACAAGCGCGAAATCGGGCGCGCACCAGCTTCCAACGGACACGAAGCTCCCCAAGGGAGGGGGCAGGACGCTGCGGGCAAAGGACCCTTATGGGGGAGTGGACCGCCACGACGCCGTCGCGGTGGGAAAGGCCTTCGTGCGAGCGATCTACACCTTCGATACCGCGACGCAGGCTTCGACTAACCCGGCGACCGTGCGTTCGACGCTGTGGTGTACGCCTTCTCTCAGGGCCAAGATGCTGGCCGAGCTCCCGCAGGGCTCGCCCGGCGGTCGGTGGATCGACTGGGCGGCGCACAAGGCGGTGACCACCGTGGCGGTGGAGTGGGCGCCTCAGTCGGGCGGCGCGCCGCCCGAGACGACCAATTCTGCGTACGAGTCCTTCAACGTGACCGTCACGCCGCATGGGGAACACGGTTGGACAGGGGCACCGGACTACTACGTCTTGTGGTTGACGCTTTCGAGGAACGGGCCGAAAAAGCCGTGGGAAGTAGCAAGTTTTGAGGTTCAGCCGTGGTCTCCTTCGATCAGCAACAAGTAGCTAACGGCAACGGCGCTGTGGCCGGCACTGGCGGGTCGCCGCCCCGGCCGCACTGGGCCTGGGTCGGCGCCCACGGCGGCGCCGGCGTCACGACGCTCTCTGAAGTCGTGCCAGGCGGCGCCGACTTCGGCCGGGACTTCCCTGCGCAAGCTGGGGCCTCGGGCCTGCCCGCCGTCGTGGTGTGCCGCTCCAACGCCCAAGGTTTCGCCGCTGCTCGAAAGGCCGCTGCAATAGCTGCGTCTTTCGCCACGGACGTGTTGGGCCTCGTCGTCGTGGCCGACATGCCAGAGCGCAGGCGCCCGAAACCCTTAGCGGAAGCGCTCTATTTGACCCGAGGTGCCTACCGAGAGCTTTGGGAAATGCCATGGGTACCGGCCTGGCGCTTCGGCGAGCCCCCGGCGCCGGCCAACGGCCCACGCCAAGCGCGCCAGCTCCTCGTCGACCTTTGGACAACGCTAGACCTCCCGCTCCCCGGCGGGAAGAGCCAAAAAAGCCAAGGAGGTAGCAAAGAAAAATGATGCACAACCTGCTTGCGGCCCACTGGCTTGTGGCCCAGTGCACCGGAACGTCATGCCCCGCCCCGTCCGACACGGCGTTGCCGGGCCAGGTGCAATCCCAATTGGACAGCATCCTCGGCTGGGTGAAGTGGCTCGGCCTGGCCGCCGCTTTCGCGGGCTTGTTCACCGCCGCCGGGCGGATGGCGCTCAGCCACCGCATGGGCAGCGGCGGCGAGCACATGAGCTCCCTCGGCTACATCGCCGGCGGGCTAGTTTTGATTGGCTCGGCCTCGGCGCTGGTCGGCTTCTTCGTCTGATCCCGCTCCGGTCGAGAAGGAGGGCTGATGCGCCCAGACGGAACAGGCAGGTCCTTTTGGGACCGCAGGACGGTCTCGGCCGGCGTCGTGCTGGCTCTCGTCGTAGGCCTGCTCATATGGCTCCTCGTTACTCGGGTGAGTGGCACCCACCACGTGGCGGTCCCGACCACGCAGCGGTCGCCAGCCAGCTCGGTGGCCACCACCGTGAAGCACACGACGAGCTCGGGATCAGCGTGTCATGTGCCGACAGGGAACCAGGCAGTGCTGCAGTACTCCCCGCAGGGCATCACCTGGCAGCTCTATCAGACGGTGGCCCTGCCGTACTCGAACACTGCCGGGCCGATGATCGTCGACGGAGGAGTAGCGCGTTGTTACGCCCACGACCCCCTCGGTGCTCTCCTGGCGGCGAGCCAGATCCCCTACCGGTACCTCATCTCTCCTGACTGGAGGCAGGTCGTGCAACTACAAGTGACGCCTGGCAAGGGCCGGCAGGTTTATGTGACAGAACGCAGCAAAGTGACGAACGCGAGCGGGGACCAGCCGGGCGAGTACAACCAGCTGGCCGGGTTCAAGTTCGTGACCTATAGCCCGGTCGTCGCCGTGATCGAGATCGTCACAAAGAATGGCAACGGCGGGCTCCAAGCGGGTCCGGACACCGTCGAATGGTCGGACGGGGACTGGAAGCTCCAGCTGCAGCCGGACGGCTCGAGTAGCGCACAGGAGCTCCCCATCACCTCTCTCGTCGGCTTCGCCACCTGGTCAGGCGTTTGAGACATGGCGGGCGTCTGTTCCCTTCCTATTGTCGGTCAAGCCTGCACCATCGGCTCCTCCGTTGCTGGCGGTGTAGCAGACGATTTCATCAAGACGGCGGCGACCGACGCCGCCAATGCCGCCAACAGCATCCTGCAGACTCTTGTCACCGCCTGGACGGCGGTGCCCACCCAGCTCGGCGGCGCCCAGGCCCTCGCCGCGACGTCGCTCATCCAGGGCGACCTGTTGGGCATCGAGGTGTGGGTGGGTGTACTGGGTGTGATCGTCGGGGCCGCCCGCATGGCCCTTTTCCGGCGGGGCGAGCCCTTCCGCCAAGTCGTGTCAGGGCTTTTGAACATGATCGTTATCGGGGGAGCGGGCGTCGTGGCCATCAACATTCTGGCCACGGCGGGCGATAACTTTTCGAACTACTTGCTCTCGAACGGCTTTGGCCAGGCCAGCGCCGCCTTCGACCTCGGCTTGGCCGCCGTCTCCGCCCCGTTCTTGCTCTTGATCTTGTCGATCTTGGCCATAGTCAGCTTGCTCGTCCAGGTGGCGCTCATAATCCTGCGCAGCGCCCTGCTGGTGGTCCTGACCGGGGTTTGGCCCGTAGCGGCTGCGGCTTCGATGACGTCGGCGGGCGCGCAATGGTTCAGGAGACTGAACGGCTGGATCGTGGCGTTCTTGTTGTACAAGCCGGCGGCCGCTGTTTGCTACGCCGCTGCCTTCCAGCTCCTGTCGGGCACCGCCGGCGGCGGGACCTCGGTCATAGGGCAAATCGAAGGCGTTGTCTTGATAATCCTGGCTACCCTCACCCTCCCCGCCCTGCTCCGCTTCGTCGTGCCGCTCGTGTCGTCGGTCGGGGGGATCTCGACCGGCGAGGTGCTGGCGACCGGCGCGGCCCTGGCCGCCGGTGCCGCGGCGGTCGTTGCTACCGCGGGCGCTGCCGCCCCGGCCGCTGGTGCCGCCGCCGGGGGAATGGCAACCGGGAGCGCGGCCGCAGCCGCACCTTCTGGGTCGACCCTCGCCGCAGCCGCGGCACCGGCAACGAACGGCTCCGCTGCTGCTGGCATGCGCGATGCCGCTCAGGGCCTCGGCCAAGCGGCGAGGGGTGCGACGGACCATGCCGAGGACTCCATTGCGGGGGAGGGACAAGAAATTGGCTGAATTAGCAACAGCAAGGGAGGCCCTTACCTACGGGAACTGGCGAAAACCGCAGTCGCCCGGCGTTGCCGGCTTGGGCCTCCTTGGCACCGGCATCCTGCTCGTCGGCATGCTCGCCGTCATCGTCCTGCTCGCGGTCTCGGTGGTCGCCGCTGTGGTTGGCGCCGCCGTGCTGGCCATAGCCCTGGCCCCCCTCGTCTACCGGGACCGCCACGGGCGCAACGGCGTCCAAAAGCTGACCGCCCGCCTGGCATGGTCGGCGGGCGGGCCAAGGGGCTGGCGCACCTACCGTTGCGGCCCGCTCGGGCGCACGCCTACCCAGCACTTTGACCTCCCTGGCCTGGCGGCCGCCATGACCGCGACCGACGCTGTGGACGCCTGGAACCGGCCCTTCGTGCTGCTCCACCACCGCGCCACCGCCCACGTCTCGACAGTCATAGAGACCGCCCCCGACGGCAACGCATTGGTCGACCAGGACACGGTCGACCAGTGGGTGGCGCACTGGGGGGCGTGGCTCACCTCCCTCGGCCAGGAGACGGGCCTGGTGGCCGCCTCGGTGACCGTGGAGACGGCGCCCGACCTCGGCACCAGGTTGGAACGCGAGGTCGAGGCCCACCTCGACGCCAGGGCTCCGGCTCTGGCGCAGCAGGTCATGCGCGAGATAGTCCAGAACTACCCGGCCGGGTCGGCCTCGATCTCCTGCCGCATCGCGCTCACCTGGAGCCGCTACGGCGCCTTCGGCGGGCCGAAAAGAAGCCTGCGCGAGATGGCCATCGAGATCGGTAACCGCCTGCCCGGCCTGACGGCGCCCCTGGCGGCGGCCGGCGCCGGCGCCGCCGAGCCCATGACCTCCGCCGGCCTTGCGGCCGCGGTGCGCCTGGCCTATGACCCCTCCGTGCACGCCCTCGTCGAGGAGCTCGGTCCGGCCGGCGCCAGCATCGACTGGGCCGACGCCGGGCCCGCCGCCCAGGAGGAGGCGGCCGACCACCTCTGGCACGACGGCGCCACCTCGGTCACCTGGGCCATGTCGCAGGCCCCGAGGGGCGTCGTCTACTCCTCGGTGCTGGCCAAGCTCCTCGCTCCCCACCCTGACATCGCCCGCAAACGCGTCAGCCTCCTGTACCGTCCCCACGACTCCGCCCGCGCCGCCGAGCTGGTCGAAAAAGACCGCCGCGACGCCCTTTTCAACGCCAGCGGCGGGCGCCGACGCGTGGTCTCGGCCCGCAGCAGCCACTCGGTCCAGGCCGCCGAACAAGCGGCCCAGGAGGAGGCGAGAGGGGCAGGGCTCGTGCGTTTCGGGATGCTCGTCACGGCGACGGTCATGGGCGAGGCCGACAGCAGCCGGCTCCGCCAGGTAGAAGCCGTAGTGGACAGCCTCGCTACATCCTCGAGAGTCGTGCTGCGCCGGGCTTGGGGGAGCCAGTCGGCCGCCTTCCTGGCCGCCCTCCCGCTCGGTCTGGTGCTCCCGGCCCATCTCCGGGTCCCGGCCGGGCTCAGGGAGGCGATGTGAGCCACACAGGAGAGAACCAGCCGGACTGGGGCTACTACGGCAAAGGTGGCCTTCTTCCCTCCGTCTCCTCCCCCTGGGCAGCCCTTACGCGGGTCCCGAGGAGGGAGAGGGTGGGGCTCGCCGGGCGGCCCAGGGCCGCGGGGCTGGACGATGAGAGGCGGGGGGGCGTCCTCGTACGTCGAGGCCGCGCCCGAGTGGCGGGGCACGTCGGTACAGGTCTGCGGGCTCTGGCCTTTCATCGCCGGCTCGGGGACACCGATGGTGGGCGTGCCGATCGGCAGGCACCTGTTCACCCACGCCACCGTATGCAGCGACCCGGTGAGCTGGTTCACCCGCGCCAAGTTGATCAGTAACCCTGGTGTGGTGGTGCTGGGCCTGACCGGCCGGGGGAAGTCCTCCCTCGTGCGCCGCATGGCGACGGGGCTGGCTGCCTTCGGCGTCCTCCCGGTCGTCTTCGGCGACACGAAGCCCGACTACGTGGACCTGATAAGGGCCTTGGGTGGGTCAATCGTCCGGCTCGGTCGCGGGGAGGGGAAGCTCAACGTACTCGACCCCGGCGCCGCGACGGGTTCCGCAGCCAAGCTCACTGGCCGCGCCAAGGAAAAACTCCTGGCCGACGCGGCCGGCCGGCGCCTGAACGTCGTCTCGGGCCTCATAGAGCTGAACCGTGGGCGGCCCGTCGGCGACGTGGAGAGCCTGGTCCTGGACACAGCGATGCGCGTCCTCGACCAACAGACGGCACCCGGGGAGGCCACGCTTTGGCACCTGGTGAGGCTCCTGGACGAGGGCTCACCCGAGCTGGAGGACGTCACCTTGTCGAGGGGCGACAAGGCCGCCTACCGCACCGCTGTGAGCCCGCTGCTGGGCTCGGTCATGGCGCTGACGCGGGGCGCTCTCGGGGAGACCTTCTCGGGCCAGACGACTGTGGAATTGGACCTGTCGCGCCCGCTTTGTGTCGACATCTCGGGCATACCCGAGACCGACATGAAGCTTCAAGCCGCAGTGCTGCTCGCCTGCTGGGCCGAGGGCTTCGCCGGCATCGAGGCGGCCCAGGCCCTGGCCGAAGCTGGGACAGGCCCCGAGGTGCACCGCTTCGTTGTGATCGACGAGCTCTGGCGTGTGCTGCAAGCAGCCAAGGGCATGGTGGCGAGGGTCGACGCCCTGACGCGCCTCAACCGCACCCGGGGCGTGGGCCAGGCCCTCATCACCCACACGCTTTCGGACATGCTGGCCCTGGCCGACGAGGAGGACCGTCAAAGAGCGGTCGGTTTCGCCGAGCGGGCCGGCTACATGGTGCTCGGGCGGCTTGCCGGCGAGGGAGATCCCGCTGCTCACCCAGGTTGTCCAGCTCTCTCGGGCCGAGGCCGCCCTCCTGGCCGACTGGTCGGCACCCAGCTCATGGAACCCGAAGACCGGGACGGAGGAAAAGCCGCCCGGCCTTGGCAAGTTCTTGGTGAAGGTAGGAGGAAGGCCAGGCATCCCGGTCGAAGTAGAGCTCACGCCGAGCGAGGTCGCCCTCCACGACACCAACGCCCGCTGGAGGGAGGCGATGGGCAGGTGAGCTACCAACGGGCCAGGAGCGGAGGCGGAGCCAACTTCGAGGGCTACCTCGTCGGTGCGGTGGCCTTGGTCGTGCTCGTCGTATTGGTGGGCGTGTGGACGGCGGCAGAAATGGCAACCGCCTTCAGCGGGGCGCCAAGGCCTCCTGGGGACCCCTTCAAGCTATTGGCGGACGTGTTGCACGAGGGCAAGTTCGTGTGGGCACCAGCGGACAGTTACTGGGCCGTCGGCCTGGCCACCGGCCTCTTCGTGCTGACCATGAGCGGGGTTTTCTTGGTCACCTGGCATCGGGCCAAGGCCCACGCCATCGACCGCTCGGCGCGCAACCTGGCGAGGGACAGGGGCCTCCTGCGCTACAAGGAGCGCGGTCGCAAACTGGCGCCTGGCGTTTTTGCCGGCCCCGGGCCGGTGATCGGCGCTCTGGTGCCAGGCGCCAAGAAGGCGTTGCGGGCCACCTGGGAGGACATGCTCACGGTGATCGCAGGGCCGAGGACGGGAAAGACCACCTGCTACGCGGTCCCGGCGGTGCTCGACGCGCCCGGGCCGGTCATCGTCACTTCGAACAAACGCGACATCGTGGACGCGACACGCGGGGCAAGGGAAGCGGCCGCGGCCGCTTTTGGCGGCAGCTGCTGGGTTTTCGACCCCCAAGGCGTCGCCGGCGCCGGTGCCAGGTGGTGGTGGGACCCCTTGAGCTACGTGACTGACGTACGGAGCGCGAGGAAGCTCGCCGCAGTTTGGACCAACGCCTCGAAAGAGCCGGGGGACCGTACCGATGCCTACTTCGACAACGCCGGCCAGGAGCTCTTGGCGCAGCTCTTGCTGGCGGCGAGCTCGGCCAGGAGGCAGGTCTCTCAGGTCTACCGCTGGCTCCAGGACCCGGACGAAGAGGAGCCGGTCCGGGCGCTCGCAGCCGCCGGCTACGAGCTCGCCGCCGACGGCCTCCGGGCCACGATCCACCTGCCCGACCGCCAACGCGCCGGGGTCTACGGCTCAGCGGCCCGCACTGCGAGTTTCCTTTCCGACCCCCGGGTGCTCGAATGGGTCGAGGACCCGGGTGGGAAGCGCCCGCAGTTCCTACCGAGTTCGCTCCTTGGCTCGGGCGGCACGCTCTACAGCCTGTCCCGGGAAGGGGAGGGCTCCTCGGCGCCGCTAGTCACCGCGCTCACGGCGGCCGTCCTCGAAGCGGCAGAAGCCAAGGCGGCGGCCTCTGTTGGGGGGAGGCTCGCCCTGCCGCTCCTCGCCGTGCTCGACGAGGTGGCCAACGTGTGCCGCTGGCGGGAACTGCCGGACCTCTACAGCCACTACGGGAGCCGGGGCATCGTGGTGCTGGCCGTCCTACAGAGCTGGGCGCAGGGGGAGGGCTGCTGGGGCGAACAAGGGATGCGGAAGCTCTGGGACGCCTCGAACGTCAAAATCTTCGCCGGCGGGGTGAGCGACTTGCGCTTCCTCGAAGGCCTTTCCCAGCTGTACGGCGAGTACGACCGCGCCAGCCGGAGCCGGACAAGCGGGCCAGGCGGCTCGTCGGTGTCGTGGTCCACCCAGCGCCACCGCGCCTTGAGCGTCGACGAGTTGGCCGCCATGCCGGCGGGGCGGGCCGCCGTCAGCCTCTCGGGCACGCGCCCCGTCATCGTCGAGACGGTCCCCTGGATGCGCCGGCCCGACGCTTCGCTAGTCCAGGGTTCGCTTGCCCGCTACGGCGGCGCCCGACGGTCACCTGGGGCCCAGCCTCCCCGAACCGGAGGGCGCTGCCCTGGGGGAGCCCCGGTGAGCGAGCAGGACGACTGGGCGGACATGGACGAGGTGGTGGAGGAAGGCGCAGTTCCCTCCTCATGGGAAGAGGAGGCCAGGTCGGCGGGAGGTGGCCACGACGGCCGGTTCACCGACATCGGGCTCGAAGAAGGACGCCGTGGACTGGCCGGGGCCGGGGGCAGAGCCGGCCGGCAGCCCACTTGCTAAGGTCCGCGAAGAGCTCGTCCAGCAGGCCGGCATTGCCCGCCGCCTCGACAGGAGCCTCGCCATGCGGGCCGAGGCGAACCAGCTGGCGAAGGACTTCGTGGAAGACACGGACCCTGGCAGGTACGTGCCCGGGGCGAGGGGGCGTTTCGAGGCGATGGTGGTTCGTAACGACGACCTCGACGGCTGGCATGTCGTCGTGCGCTTCGTACCGGAGGGGCCGGCGGCGGCGTTCCTCGATGCGGTCGAGTGGTTCGAGGGATGGCTGGCGCCCATTGTCCGCCGGCCGCTCAAGGCGGGCACCTACTGGTGCGGGCAATGGCAGGAGCACGCCGAGGCCGTCGAGCGGCTGAGGCCCTGTGGGAGGCCTGGGAGGCGGCCAGGGCCGAGGGCGGCAACGCTATGTCGTACTGGTGGACGGTGCATTTCGATGCCCACTGGGCCGCGCTCGCGGACTCGGCTACAGGGCCCTTCTCGGCGTGCGCGAGGAGGGGCCAGCACAGTACCGACCTCCGGGCGCTTCCGAGCGACTTCGACGGGGCCGAGGAGTGAGAGCGCGGGCGCTGCGCCGTCCGACTACGGTGCCTGAGCTGTGGTGGCGCTCCGCTGTGCCGAAAAACGAATTTCCCTTGTTCCGTAAGGCGTTCCGATAGGAGCGGGAGCAGAAAACCTCGATCGCCC
>CAVVRE010000012.1:0-73204 GCA_963750465.1 uncultured Acidimicrobiaceae bacterium | reverse complement strand
GTGAGCAAACTTGGCACCCACCGGTCGGCGGCCGTGGGCATGGCCTAGGGACACTGCTGGCGCTGGTCATGGCTTGCGTCGCCTCAGCCAGTGCCACCTCCAAGGTGATCGTTTCCCTGGACGCCGGCTGGGCTCAGGCGCACGTCGCCGCGCCCAATCAACGGTGACGGCGGTTTCGGTCCCCGGCACGCCTTACGAATACGCCATCGAGGTCTCTTCCATGTTCTTGATTCGCACGTAGGACGCCTGGTATGGGGTGTACCTGTTCCTCTCAACCCGACCGGCCCGACCTGGTCGCGACCCTCGTCGGCACGTCGATGATCAGTAGTCACAGCGTGGCCCCCGGCGGCCTCCTGTTCCTGCTCCCGGTTTGCCCATCCCGGCCGAGGGCCTGCAGCCTTTCGGGAGCAGCTTCCGCCGACTAACCCGGGCGCTGTTTGTCTCGAATGCCCACAACACAGCTCCTCGACGGCGGCACGGTCCCGGCCTTCAACGTCGCCCCCGATGGCTCTCTTTCGTCTATCGGCGCCTCTCCATTCGCACGACGATGGCGCCATGTCGGGGTCGAGATCGACCCACAACGGTCAGTTCCTGTTCACCCTGAGCACCGCCTCGGGGACCATCGGAGCTTCTCGCAGAATGGCTCCCCATCTTGCCCGGGCGCTCGAATCCTCCGCTGAGCCAACGTGGAACATACGCCTCTTGACATGAAACGTCAACCTATGGATACACTCCTATTTCACGTTGCGCTGCGTAGAGTCCGCGTTCCATTGGGCTTCAGCCCGGGCTGCCGTGGAGAGTGCGCGTGACTATCCCGAGTTTGACGTCGCTCCTTCTGGAGTTGTTCGCTCCAGCCCACTCCTGCGGAGTGTCTAATCGTGGAAGCATCCAAGAAGGTGAGAGAGGAAATCGTAAGATGACAACGTCCTTCGACACCGTGTTCGTTGATGCCTGCCTGGTCACCAACTGGGAATCCGATCGTAACGTCTTGCGACGTCTGCGAGATGGCGGGCTGACGGCCGCGAACAGCAATCGCATGAATTGGGAGAACTTCACAGAGGCAATGACTGTTCTTTCCCATCAGAAGTCATGGATTCGTGAAAACAGCGACTTGGCTATTCAGGTGTATACGACAGCGGACATAGCGGAGGCCAAACGTACTAATCGTGTGGGGATCATTTTCGGCTTTCAAAACACTAGTCAAATCGATGACAAGCTCTACTTTTTGCAACTTTTCCACGAACTTGGTGTCCGCGTGATTCAGCTCACCTATAGCACGGCCTGTTCAGTGGGAGGCGGGTGTTGGGAGAGCCAAGATATCCATCTCACCGACTTCGGTCGCGAGGTAGTGACAGAGCTCAATCGGTTGGGAATCCTCATCGATCTCTCACACTGTGGGTCGAATACATCTAATGACGCGATCGACGCATCAGCGAAGCCGGTTTGCTATACCCATACTTGCCCCGCTGCGCTCCGGAAGAACTCACGCAACAAGACAGACGACCAAATGCGCAAGATCGCCGAACGGGGCGGCATGATCGGAATCGCCGGCGTGCTTGGCTTTCAAAAGGCTGGCCGCGACGCGACCATCGACGATTACATAGAAACTATCGAGTACACGATCGACGTAGTCGGCGAGGAGCATGTCGGAGTAGGCTTCGACCTCCAGTACAACGTGCGTGACATCCCTGATTATGCGGAAAGGATGGATTCTGCTTCACGCGACAAAGGGTACGCGCGTTATTACGAAGACCTGGATATTCCGGCCTACATCAAGCTGATGGAAGAAAAGTCCACGCCAACCGGGCTTGAGAACCCGGAGAACCACGGCCATAACCTTGTAGCAGCGATGGAGCGCCACGGATGGAAGGACAGCCGGATTGGGCGTGTTATGGGTGAGAATTGGTTACGGATCTTCAAGGACGTGTGGGGTGCGTAACGCAGTCGCGGGCGCGTCGACGTCCGATCCGGCGCTACCTGGCCCGTCGACGACGGCATGGCCCTAGACGCTACATCGGATGCGCAATGGCGATTATTGAAGGTATCGTGGGCCGCTCGAAGCAGCTCTACGTTATTGCGACGGGGGTGTTGACTTGATTGCCCTTGAAATGATGAACGGTCGAAAACCACTTCGTTCCGGCCTTGAGGGCAGGGCTGGAAACGGACCTTCCCTGTGTGGTTCGGTGTAAGCTGCGCCGCCCTGAGCGAAGGGCGCGCGTCCACTTGGAGAAACGTTATTGTATAGTCCCGTGAGGGACATGGATGAGCTGTTCAAGGAGCTCGATAATCCGTCGACGCGGCTCCCGAGTGGGGTTCTGAGACGAAGTGCCGTTCGGCCGCCCTGCTGTTCTCGCAGGCAGCGTCGAGACGATCTGAGATCACGAGCGACACGCGGGAGGAGATGACTTGCCGTTTACATTTGTAATGCTTCCGCCGATCTCGGAGTCGGCAAGAACCTACGCGGACCTTTTGGCGACCGACGTGCCGGGCATCTCGGTGCTTTTGCCGTCGAGCGATGCGCAGACATTGGAGGCACTCGAGATTGCGGAAGCGGCCTACGGGGCGCTGCCTGCACCGCTAGTTGAGCGGGCGACGAAACTACGGTGGTTACAGTGTCCTCACGCGGGTCCTCCGGCAGGCTATTATTCCGCCGAGCTGGTGCAGCATCCGGTGACGGTCACCAATATGCGCGGTACTTACACCGAGGAAGTTGCCACTCATGCCGTGATGTTGCTTCTTGCCTTGGCGCGCCGGCTATCCGTTTATGCGGCACGCCAGTCCCGTCGCGAGTGGCGCCAAGACCTAGACCCGTCGGGGTATCTGTTCTTGTCTGAAGCGACTGTGCTCATAGTCGGAGTGGGGGCAGTCGGCGCAGAGGTGGCGCGGTTGCTGGCTCCGTTCGGCAGCCGCGTCGTTGCCACCGATGCTCGTCGGGTTGAGCCACCGCCTTTCGTCGCGGAACTGCGTCCTGCGGGTGAACTAGATGTCTTGCTGCCGCGAGCCGACGCGGTCATAGTGACCGTCCCGCACACACCCGCGACTGAACGTCTTTTCGCGCGCCAGCGGTTTGAATTCATGAAACCCGGATCACTCTTTGTCAACGTGGGGCGCGGACCGGTCGTCGACATCGATGATCTCGTCTCGGCAATAAGAAGGGGACCCATCCGCGCGGCGGCGCTGGACGTTGTGCCAGACGAGCCCCTAGACAAAGGCCATCCCCTATGGGACATGGAAGAGGTAATCATCACGCCGCATGTTGCCAGTGCGACAGCCTCGGCCAACAGTGAGCGATCAAGATCGGCCGAGTACGGCGTGCTTGTGGAGAACGCCCGGCGGTTCAGCAAGGGGGAACCGCTATTGAACGTTGTCGACAAGGCCAACTGGTTCTAGTTCGCCAAGGCAGCTGACCGAAGCCGTGGATCTTGCATTTTGTAAAGGGTCAGGAAGGCGTGACATGGGAGAGTGGAAGCGATTGGCCTCGGCCGTCGAAGCGGCTGGACTCTATGGCTTGTCCGCTCGGCCCACACAACATTCCTCTTGGCCATCCAGGTCGCCTCGTTCCTGGAGGGATGAAACGTGCCTGCGCATCGATCGGAAAGCACCCGGTGAGCCTCTCGCTCGCGGACGACCTTCGTGGCTCTGGGGACGACTTGGGTATCTCTGCAGCACTGTTGTCCCCCAACCGGGAGTGGTTCCCGGGCGCCGCCGCACCGCCGCGGCCCAGTCGTCGCGGGCACGGTCGAGACGGCGGCCGAGTTCCAGAAGAGCAACGAAAGGGCACGGGCGCCCCCGGTGTACCTTCAACATCGAGGACCGGCAGGACTTTGAAGCGATCGTACTTGCGGGCGAGCTCCCCAGGGTAGTTGCATAAGATGTGAGAGAGCCATGCTCGCTGAGGGAGGGGGACCTTGAGCGTGAGGACCGGCCCGGGGCTTTCGATGGTTGGTGGCCGCCTAATGCCGCCCAGCCACGAGAGCCCACGTACCACGACCCCCCCATCAGGGCAGCTGCATGGCAATCTGACAAAGCCCGCGAGCAAGGCTGATGCGAGCAGATTTAACATTTGTGAAACGAGGTGCCCTTGACATGAAACGGCTGCTGAAATACGATGTCGGCAATCGCCGAGCGCCTAACGAGCGCGGCAGTCAGCTATGCATATCTGAACACTCTTTCCAGAAGGTTCCATAGCCCTCCAAGACATTGCAACGTCAGAACCCGGGAGGTTAATTCGTGGCAGACGACCCATCAGTATGGCCGCCAAGTCGAGAGCGGCGTGACGGCTCCAACCCGCTTTCGCATCCCCTTTCCCGTAGACAGTTTCTAGGCCGCGGTGCCGCGGCAGGTTTGGGAGCCGCAGCAATCCTGGGCGGCGGCTTTCCTTTAGGTTCGGCGTCGGCCTCGACTCGGTCGGGCCTGAAGCCAGAGACGCCCAAGCCGGGGGGACGACTACGGCTCGGGATAGACGGCGTCGCTTTGACCGATTCATTGGATGCGCTGGGATCCGAGACGACGGGGGAGATCGGAGTCACGCGCCGCGCTCTCGTGTGGGACGAGCTCACCTGGCACGCTGCCGACGGCTCCCTTTACAACTCGCTCGCCGAAGACTTTTCGTCTAACAGCAATGCGACCGTCTGGAAGATTCGTCTGCGCGACGGCGTCCGCTTCTCGGACGGCTCACCTTTTACTGCGAGTGACGTAGCGTACACTCTGAATTACATCTTGAACCCGAAGAACACGGCTGAGGGCCTGTCAAATCTCAACTTCCTGAGCGCAAGCGGGATCCACGTCAACGACCCTACGACGCTCACGCTCACGCTTGATAGTCCTCTCTCGATTCTTCCGCAGGCGTTTGGGACCTACACGCTTCAGATGGTAAAGCAGGGCTACACGATACAGAAGGGCCCGTACATAGGGACCGGCCCGTTCCGCGTTGTCTCCTACAGCCGTGGGCGGAGCACGCTATTGGAGCGGAACCCCTACTATTGGCAAGCGCCTCCGCACCTCGAAGAAATCGAGCTCGTGCAGATTTCGGACATCACGGCCCGGGTAAACGCCCTGGTCAGTGGGCAGGTGGACGCGATCTCTCAGGTCGACCCGTCCCAGATCGCAACCCTCAAGACCAATCCCAATATCAAGCTGCTTGTGCACGCCGGTGCGACCTGGACGGCGCAGACCATGATGGTCGATAGGCCGCCCTTCAACGACAAGAACGTACGGCAGGCGCTCCGATATATGGTCAACAGACCTCAGATCATGGCGGACGCTGTCAACAATGCGGCGACGATCGGCAATGACCTCCAGAACCACTTCGACCCTTATGCAGCCACCCTCGCCGAGATCCCTCAGCGGCCTTACGACCCGGACCACGCAAAGTTTTTGCTCAAAAAAGCAGGACTTTCGAAGTTGAACCTCACGTTGTCCACGGCTCCGGCATCGACGGGGATGGTCCAATCGTCAACGGTCATCGCCCAGCAAGCGCAAGCGGTCGGAGTCGACATCTCGTTGAAAGATGTGGCCCAGGACGAGTTTTGGGTGACCCAGTGGTTGAAAGCTCCCTTTACTTGTACATTCTGGGGGGCTCGCACGCTCAACGACTTCATCGGGCTGACAATGTGGAAGGGCGCCACTCAGAACGAAACGCACTGGAATGATCCGTCTTTCACGGCGACGTGGAGA
This sequence comes from uncultured Acidimicrobiaceae bacterium, assembly GCA_963750465.1. Classification (GTDB taxonomy): domain Bacteria; phylum Actinomycetota; class Acidimicrobiia; order Acidimicrobiales; family Palsa-688; genus Fen-671. The sequence continues at coordinate 67,528 of CAVVRE010000012.1, read as the reverse complement.
AAGGCTCAGGCTACGGTTAACCCCACCGCTCGTCGCGAACTCTTTATCGAGTTGCAGAAGACCCTTTGGAACGAAGGGGGCTACCTGATCTGGGGCTTCTTGCAAAACGTCGACGCCTACAGTCCAAAGCTTAAGGGATTGCAAGGTGGGGTGGCGCGCGACTTCAACTTTTATAATTTCAATACTGCATATTTCGCATAGACATTGGCTGTCTGACCCGGGACCAATTGGTTCTCGAGGGCAGACGCGACTCTGAAATGGGGAAGGGGCGTGCTCGTCCGTCGGGCGCGCCCTTCTCGCGTCTCTCCCCGGTGGCGAAGACGTTGTGGGGACACGGAGGCGCATACTGGCGCCGCGACTATCATGTGGGGTCGGCAGAGAGTAAAGGAGGGAGTGATTGAGTGGCCGCCTTTTCCGCCTGACACTTCAGGCGGGCAGTCAGCTGGCAGTCGCAGTCGGAACGCTCTTTGGGGTGTCCCTCGCTGTCTTCTTCGGGATGCATGCGCTACCCGGAGATGCTGCCCAGGTGCTGCTCGGCAGGTTCGTGAGCCCCGACAGCGTACACATTATGGCGGTGAAGTTGGGCCTGAACCGGTCGTTGCTTAACCAATACGGTACGTGGTTGTGGAACGTCCTTCACGGTAATTTTGGCCAATCGTGGGCATCTGGCACAAGCGTGTGGAGCACGGTCGGGGGCGCGATCGGAAATACAGCAGTTTTGGCCTTTGCCACAATCATACTACTCGTCCCGATATCGGCGATTCTCGGGGTCTTGAGCGCGATATATAAAGGCCGACTCTTTGACAACGCGATCAGCAGCCTCACACTGAGCCTCATAGCCCTCCCAGAGTTCGTGGTTGGTGCTTTTCTGGTGGCAGCCCTCGCGGTTGGCCTCCATTTGCTTCCGGCTGTTTCGCTGTTGAACGCCCAGGAGTCACCCCTTCTGCAACCTCGCCTGTTGGTTCTTCCGGTCATCACTCTGCTCGCCGGTGCAACCGCCGGCATGGTCCGCATGCTTCGGGCTTGCCTTATCAACGTGCTGTCATCGGACTATGTGGAGATGGCACGACTGAAGGGTGCTCCCGAGCGCAGGGTTATCTTTCGGCACGCATTGCCCAACGCGCTTGGACCGTCGATCCAGGTATTGGCGCTCAGTACGGCATGGCTAGCTGGTGGCGTTGTCGTTACCGAGGCGGTGTTTCAGTACCCCGGTCTCGGGTCGGAGCTGACCCAGGCGGTCGCCGCCCGTGACATCCCAACTGTTGAAGCCTGCGTCATGGTCATCACGGCAACCTATGTGGCGGTAAACCTTGTGGCCAACCTGGCCGTCACCTTCCTAAACCCGCGACTAAGGCGCGGGCAATGACCGCAACAGTCGTCTCGGCCGAGCCCCGCAGCGACGACCCCGGGCGTCGAGCCACGCGTGCGTGGGCTACACTGCCCCGCAACGTCTGGCGGACCGGGTCGGGTAAGTGGGGCTTGGTGCTGTTGGGTTTCATACTCCTCCTTTCCTTTGTCGGCCCACATTTTGCACCCTATGGCCCGACGACGCTCGTGGGCGCACCGTACTCGAAGCCATCGGCGCCACACTTACTAGGTACAGACGCTCTTGGGCGCGACGTGTTAAGCCGCTTTTTGCATGGCGGAGAGACGATCATTGGGATTGCTTTCCTGGCTACGGTGCTGGCGTACGTCGTTGCGATCCCCGTCGGGATGGCTACGGGGTTGCGCAAGGGTGGTCTGTTCGATCGCGGGACCATGGCAGTCGTGGACATTGGCCTGGCCTTTCCGCCGATCATCTTCGTCCTCGTACTGCTAGCGGCCGCTGGGTCGGGGATTGTGGTCGTTGTGATCGCCATCGCCATGGTCCACGCCCCGCGAGTAAGTCGCGTAGTGCGGGCGGTCACGTTAGAGATATCCGCCCGCGAGTTCATAGAAGCGGCGGTGACCCGTGGCGAGCGAGCTTGGTCCCTCCTGGCGCGCGAGGTGCTGCCGAACATATGGACCCCCGTGCTCGCCGACTTCGGTTTGAGGTTGACCGGGTCAATCATCCTATACGCGTCCCTCAGTTATCTCGGGCTTGCTGCGCAACCGCCCGCCGCCAATTGGGGGTTGATGATAAGTGAAAACAAAGATGGGCTATTCATCAATCCTTGGGCGGTCGTCGCTCCAGCAGCTGCGATAGCAATTCTCAGCATTGCCGTCAACCTTGTCTCCGACGCGATCGCGCGCAGCTTGGGACGATCGGTCGTCGCGACTGGACGCGACTGAGATGGCGAGGACAGGGCTGATGGAGGGCCAAGAGCTTTCCCACTCTGGTGCCAAGGAGCGAGTCCTGGAAGTGTCAGACCTATGCGTCCAGACAGACGCCGGCGTGGACATCGTTGAAGACGTAGGCTTTGTGCTTAGGTCGGGACAAGTCCTGGGCGTCGTTGGAGAGTCGGGATCGGGAAAGACCACGACCGCGCTGGCTCTGCTCGGGCACACACGGGGAGGTACGCGTATCGCCTCGGGATCCGTGTTGCTGAACGGCAAGGACGTCTTAAAGCTCGACAAAAACGCGATGCGCCGCGTCCGAGGGCGTGACATCTCCTACGTACCACAGGACCCGACTGCGAGCTTGAGCCCTCGCCAACGGATTGGGTCACAGTTGCTCGAGGTGTTCGAAGTGCACGGGGACAAGCGAGCCCGACATGAGACCAAATTGTGCAGCCTGCTGGAGCGGGTTGACCTGCCGACTACTAACGACTTCCTGCGGCGCTTCCCGTTCGAGCTGTCGGGGGGTCAACAACAGCGTGTCGCCATTGCCATGGCGCTGGTGTGGAAACCCTCCGTCGTAGTCCTAGACGAGCCGACAACGGGTCTGGACGTCACGACCCAAGCGAAGGTTCTTGAGCTGCTACAGGAGCTGAGCAGAGATTCCGGAGCCGCGTTTGTCTATGTGACTCACGACCTCGCGGTCGTGGACATGCTGGCCGACCACGTCGTTGTTATGTACTCGGGAAGGATTGTCGAGTTTGGTAGGCGCCAGGATGTGTTCAGCACTCCAGCTCATCCGTACACTTCAATGTTGCTGTCGGCTGTTCCCCGATTGGCCGTTCGGCTCAAGCTCAAGGGAACGGAGAAAGGCGCACCACCGCCCGGGAGCCGGCCGACCGGCTGCGCTTTCGTGCTCCGATGTGGCTACGCGTCTGAACCATGTGGCCGAGAGTTTCCCGGAATAACACACCTGAGTGTGGACGGCGGTGTGCGCTGTTTCAACCCCCTGGTTCGCCAACCATCAGCCAGATCCCAATCGCCCGCCTTGGCTAAGGCAGCTCCGGCTGACGACGAAGCCGTTACAGGGACTGAGGGAGCGTTCCTGGTCGAGGTGCGCGACCTTATGGCCTCATATGGACGGGGCAACCAGAAACATGCCGTGCTGCACGGCGTCTCTATGTCGCTCCCCGCGGGTGCGTGCCTAGCCCTTGTGGGCCAGAGCGGTAGCGGTAAGACCACTCTTGGCCGATGCTTAGCGGGACTGCACCGCCCGGACTCAGGGCACATGACGCTCGACAACCAACCCCTGGCGTCCTCGGCTAATGAGCGGTCGCGTGATCAACGCCGAGCGATCCAGTTAGTGTTTCAGAGCCCGGAACGGTCTCTCAACCCGGCCCAGACAGTCGGGACGATCATCGCCCGGCCGCTACACCTCTTCGAGGGAGCTTCGCGCCGCGAGGCGCGTCGAAGGGTCGCCGAGCTGCTCGGCAGGGTGCAGCTGCCAACCGGCTACATAGAGCGATACCCTCGGGAGCTGTCAGGTGGGGAGAAGCAACGTGTCGCCATCGCTCGCGCCCTGGCGGCGAGACCGTCCGTCCTCATAGCGGACGAGATCACGTCGGCTCTGGACGTGTCGATACAGGCCGCGATCGTCGAACTGCTCGAGGAACTTCGCTCCGATGGGCTAACCATGCTTTTCATTACGCACAACTTGGCGCTGGTCAACTCGATCGCGGACCGAGTCGCCGTGCTCGAGCGCGGCGAAGATCCGGGAGCACGGCGTCACTGACGACATTATCTTCCGGCCCTCCCATCCGTACACGCGAGAGTTGCTCGCTTCTGCACCGGACATCCGCACGACATAGGTAAATAGCGCCTGTGTGGTTTTTCAACATCCGGCCAGATGACATAAGCGGTGGGATACCTGGACCCGCCATTGTCGACCCGATCTCGATGAGATACTCTCGCGCCGCGACGTAGTCAATTCCGGAAACAGCCGAACTGAACGCGGATTCTAGGCGTCGTCTATCGCCGCAGGACTGAACCCCGAGACCCAACGTAAAACACTGTTTCCTTGACATGAAACGTTCTTCCCTCTATTGTGAGCCTGGCGCGTTAGGCTTCTTCACTAGCGGAGATTTGACCATGAGACAAGGACCCACCGGGGTGACCACTCCAGTTGTCGGCAGCGTCGGTGAACGTGTGCGTGTGCGAGGCATCGTGCCACCTCTACCTACTCCACTGCGCGATGGCGGTGTCGACTTGGACAGCCTCAAACGAATGCTGGATTATCTGTTCGATAGTATCGACGGCGTCCTCATAGGCGGTAGCACCGGAGAGGCTGCAAGCCTTAGTACCGAGGAGCGAGAGGATGTCATCAGAGCCGTCGCCACCCATCTGCGCGGCGAAAAGGCTCTCGTCGTGTCCGTCGCCGACAATTCCCTCGTGAATAGTCATCGGCTATCCGACGTAGCCGGTGAGTGCTCCGCCGATCTCCTCGTGCTGTCGTGCCCGAATTACTTCGAGCTTGATCACGAGATGCTTCAGGCATACTTCGGGGCGGTCGCTCAATTCGCCAGCGCTGACATCTGTCTCTATGACAACCCTGTGGCCAGCAAAATCGCTTTGAGCGTACAGGATGTCATCAACCTGCTAAACGTATCAGTCCGTATGACTCACATTAAGGTTACCGATACGGCTTTGGGTAAGGTAGCCGCGATCCATAGCGCATCCGAGGCGGTGACAATATTGGCGGGCGAGGACTCGGTCCTCTGGCACCAGCTGGTCGGCGGGGCGGAAGGCACCATGACCGCGATAGCGATGATCTATCCGACGACGAGCCGGAGGATGTGGGCTGAGTTCAGAGCCGGACGGTTCGACAATGCTTATGAGATATACAAACGGCTTACCCACTTTATTCATTGCGCGATCAATGCCCAGGACTACCCAGCAGTTGTGAAGACTGTACTCTACGACGAAGGGGTACTCGCATCTCCCGAGGTCCGGCTTCCGTTGCTGAGCCTGTCTAAAGAGCGAATGGCTGAGGTGTTTGCTGCCTACCGCTCACTTGACGACGCTAAGTCAGCCGGCTGACGGTCCGCCGCATTGCGAAGCCAAAGCAGTCCAACTGATCTCTCGACGTCACGATGTTGGTGATCGACGGCTACTGTCACTGCGGGATTTCGCGGTATCTCCCAGTCGAGGATGTCAGCGCCGCGATGGGTTCGGCTGAAGTCGACGGTGCGGTGCTCTGCCAGCATATGGGCGAATTTGATAATTCGTACCTGGCTGGCATTGTGCGAAACGATCGGGTGAGGTTTGCTGCCGTCGCGCTGCTCGATTGGGAGGACGAGTCATGGCGGCAGTCACTGGATGAGGTGGTGGCGAACAAGGAACTCGCGGGTTTGCGAATTCCACACGGTGCGCTCGAGGGCAATCCAGAGTTCTGCCACGCCGCCGCGTCGAGCGGACTAATCTTGCTTGTCGACGCGGCGCCGGGGGTCGGGGCTTGTCTGGCTGGGCTCTCCCGACTCTTGCGCCACCCCAAGCGCGGTCCCGTGGTGCTGCCCCATCTCGGTTATCCGCAGTTCGACGCTGTGGGTCATCTCACGGACCATGCTTTGCTGGCGTTGGCACGAGAGCCCGACCTTTACGTGCTGATCTCGGGGCAGTCGATGTTCTGCGAGTACCCTTATTCTGTTCTGGATGAGTTGACGAGGGCTGTCATCGGCGCGTTTGGTCCGGAGCGGTTGATGTGGGGATCCAACTTCCCCGAGGGGGGCGGGACGGAAAGCTACTGCCGAGACTTGGCCCTGGTCAGGAACCAATCGTGGGGTCTTTCCAGTGGCGACCTAGACCAGATCCTCTTCCATACGCCGGCTTCCCTGTGGTTTCCGCGATGAGTTGTGCACGCAATGTTGAGTTGTACTTGAGTGGGCGTGATCGCCGGGTGGTCGGATGCGGCGCGGCTGTAATGGCTCCTCCCAGGAGCGTGCGGCGCGTGCCGCATGGGGTAGCCTGTTGACCGTGCCTGTCCGAGGAGACGACGTCGGTTACCAGACCCGGTCACTGCTGCGCGCCCTTTCCTTCCTGGATGCTTTCTCAGTAGAGAGACCAACGCTTGGCGTGAAGGATTCTGTACGAGCTGCTCGACGTCCCGAAGCCAACCATTTCCCGCTTGGCGAGCGTTCTGGAGCAACAGGGTTTACTTCAGCGCAGCGGGACCGGATTTCGGCTCGGTCCCAAGACGTTCGAGCTCGGTGCCTTGTTCGCCCGCCAGTACTGCATTGACGAGGTCGGCCGCCCGACCCTAAAGTCTCTGGCGGACCAAACGCTTCAGACATCGTGCCTGGCCGTGTTAACAGGCAGGTACGTTGTTAACGTCATCGTCGTCACCCCGCCCCGGGCGGTCTATCACGTAACTCAGGTCGGCTCCCGTGACCACGCGCACGCGACCGCGCTAGGCAAAGCGCTCCTTTCGGTCTTGCCCGCCGCGGACTTCGAGCGGGCCATCGGCAAGAGGACTTCGCTAGAGCGTCTTACAACTAACACGATTTGCGATCACCAAGCGCTGCTCGAAGAGCTTAAGCGCACGCGGTCGGAGGGGATATGCCGTCGACCGCGAAGAAACGGCACTTGGGCTTAAGTGTGTAGCAGTCTGTGTCGATCTTCATCAGCTCGGCTCTGCGGCTATTAGTGTATCTGGGCCCGGAGCGGACTACAGCGAGAGTTCTGTCAGTGCCGATCTGTAAAGAGCTCCAGAGTGCCGCTGACAGTTTGACTGAGGCATTTCGCGAGGCGTCTGCGTACTCCCTTCCGCTACCGGACATCTCGGCGGGCTCAGCTCGCTGATCTGGAGTGGCGCAGTGCTACCCGGCCTCAGTCCCCGCCGGACACTTCGTTGCCTTGGGCACGCGAATGTGAATGCCGTGCCTAACCTAAAACGTCACCGAGTCGTAGGTGTGTGCCCTGTGCAGTATGCGCCGCCCTGGGGGCCTGACTCTGGTGTATGAGTCGCTCGCAAGCCTTGCGCTGTGGATTTCCGGCGCCAGAGATACCGACGCCGTTCCTAGCGATCGACCTCGAAGCCATGGACCGCAACGTGGAGCGAATGGCCTCGCATTTCCGAGACCGTAAGGCGAATCTTCGGCCTCATGTCAAACACCACAAGTCGTGCGAGATTGCGGGGCTCCAAATCGCGGCCGGATGCAGCGGCCTTACCTGTTCAACGACCGACGAGGTGCGTGCGCTCGCTCGTTGTGGAGTCGAGGACTTGCTGTTGGCCAACGTCGTCACTGATCCGGTTCGCCTTGCCTCGGTGAGCGAGGCGGCTCGGGGTACAGCGGTGACTCTTGCAGTGGACTCGAAGACCACCGCATCTATGGCGTCCGATGCTGCAGGTCGAGCGGGCGCTGTGATCGGTGCAGTGGTCGAGGTAGATATCGGTATGCGGCGAAACGGTGTCTCGGGCACAGCTGAGGCGGTTGATTTGGCCGAATTTGTCGACTCGTTGCCAGGCCTTCAGTTCCGGGGCGTTATGGCCTACGAGGGCAATCTGATGGGGTTGATCGACCGAGCCGAGCGAGCCGCAAGAGTCCTTGAGGCGTTCGAGCCCATTGCGGACCTCGTCGATGTCCTAAGGCGAAAAGGGATGAACGTGGCGATGGTGACCGGTGGCGCGGCATCCACCTACGACGTAACCGGACACATGGACATGATCACGGATGTCCAAGCGGGGTCCTATGCCTTGATGGACGCTGTCTATATGCAGCTTTTGCCCGAGTTCGAGCCTGCCGTGGCGATCATCTGCAGCGTATTGACGTCTCGTCCGGGACGGCCGGTCGTTGCCGACGCTGGGGCGAAACGCCTGGCTACCGACTGGGGCACACCCGTGCTGGCTGGTTGGGAATCGACACATTACGCTACGTCGGAAGAGCACATCAGGTTCGTAGTAAGTGCTGACACCCGGCCCGAGGTCGGCGAGCGAGTCGCCGTGATCCCGGCTCACACCTGCACGACGATGAGCATGCACTCACAGGCGCGGGGTTTTCGCAGCGCACAGTTCGATCACGTAGTCGCCATCGACTGCAGAGATCCATTGGCTTGATGTCCCCCTCAGGTCCCGGCATGCTCAAACCAGGCGTTGGCTCGTCCGAAAGGGGGTCCGGTGGTTAGCGAAAAGGGCCTACACGACCTCCGTAGCGCGGCCTGGTTCGGTCCAGGCCTCGCTGCGATCTTGCACCGTGCGGCGCTGCGTAGTGAAGGCATGGGCAAGTTGCCGTCGGGACGGCCGGTGGTGGGAGTGTGCAATTCCTGGTCCGAGCTTGTCAATTGCAACATGCACCTGCGGGCGCTGGCGGATGCCGTTAAGCGGGGAGTGTGGCAGGCAGGTGGAGTACCGCTGGAATTTCCCACCATCTCACTCAGCGAAAACTTCATGAAGCCGACGACAATGCTTTACCGCAACCTGATGGCTATGGATGTCGAGGAGTCGATCAGGGCGCATCCACTGGACGCGGTCGTGCTCCTCGCTGGTTGCGACAAGACCGTGCCGGCACAGCTCATGGGGGCGGCGAGCGCCGACATCCCGGCATTGATGGTCGTCGCCGGACCGGCTCAGCCCGGGTACTACCAAGGAAAAGAGCTTGGCGTGGCCACCGACCTGTGGCGATACGTGGACGACTTTCGCGCCAATAAAATCGACGCCGACGAGCTGGCCGAGATAGAAGCGTCGTTGCAACCATCGACCGGCACCTGCAACGAGATGGGGACCGCGTCAACGATGGCGAGCATCGTGGAGGCCCTCGGAATGAGCCTTCCCAACGCCGCCGCGACGCCGGCGGTGAGCTCAAAACGTCTCGCCATCGCCGAGCAGTCAGGCGCACGAGCAGTGGCGATGGCGGTAGAGAGGCTCCGACCGTCCTCTGTACTGTCCGAAGCCGCTTTCGAGAACGCCCTCACCGCGCTGATGGCGCTTGGCGGCTCGACTAATGCAGTCCTTCATATTCTCGCTCTCGCCGGTCGAACGACCGCCCGGATAGATCTGGCGTGATCGACCATATCGGCCGTCGGACCCCGCTGCTTGCCGATGTCCGACCTTCTGGCCGGTACCTGTTCGGAGATCTCGACCGCGTCGGTGGAATTGGCACCGTACTCAAGGAACTCTCCCCGCTCCTCCGGTTGGACGCGCTGACGGTGAGCGGAACGACGTTAGGCGAGCAAGTCGCGGCTTCACCTGCTCCTGACGGCGAAGTGGTCCGGCCTCTTATCGCTCCGCTCCGGGGAGAAGGGACGATGCGCGTGCTGTGGGGCTCGCTCGCTCCCGGCGGCGCAGTGATCAAGATCAGCGCCGCCTCCCGCGAGTTGCTCCGCCATCGCGGTCCGGCCGTCGTCTTCGACGACATCAATGACCTCTCTTCGCGCATCGACGACCCAGATCTCGATGTCTCCCCCGAATCAGTTCTCGTGCTGAAGAACTCGGGCCCCGCGGCGCGCCGGGTATGCCGGAATGGGGCGCGCTGCCGCTGCCGAAAAAGCTCCTCAAGCGTGGCGTCCGCGATATGGTCCGGATCTCGGACGCTCGGATGAGCGGTACGTCGTTCGGGACGGTGGTCTTGCACGTGGCTCCAGAATCCGCGGTGGGTGGGCCATTGGCCCTGGTCGCCACCGGCGACACCATCTCGCTCGATGCCGAAGCAGGTCGTCTGGATCTCGAACTTGACGGGGCCGAGTTCAGCAGACGGCGGCGATCGTTCGTCCCGCCGGTGCCCAGATATGTTCGAGGCTACGGAGCGATCTTCCTCGACCACGTCACCCAAGCGGATCGCGGATGCGATTTCGACATTCTCCAGCATGTTGAAGAGGAGTTCCGCGAAGTTGCCTCTCGGCCTGATGCAGGGTTGGACCGGAGGCTGGTGACGACGTGTAAAGAGGGTCCTGTGCGTAAGCCCTGATGTACGCGGGCCGGTCAAGTCATACCTCGACGACCAGTGACTTAGACCGACTTTGCGAAACGGCGTCTCGCACAGGCGGCAATAAGGCAAGTCCCGAGAGCGGCGCCGCCGGCGACGGCCAGCGCCAGCTCGATCCCTCCCGACGCCGTCAAAAAGCCGGACAGCAATCCGCCGAAAGGCGACCCCGCGAGCAGGGCGAAGAAGTAGAACGCAACAATGTTGGCCTGCAAAGGCTCGGGGCTGTTGAGCTGAACGTTCGTGCTCGCAGTGCTGTTTGTCAGCGTCATACAAAGCCCAGCGCAGAACAACGCAGCCACGACCAGCGCGAGGGAGCGCGACAAGGCGAGAAGTAATTCGAATGTACCAAGACCGGCTGCCGCGGTCAGGATCACCGACCACCTCCCCCTGCCAATGGTGGCAGCTACGAGCGCACCCGCCGTGGAACCCGCGCCCAGGAACGCTGACAGCAACCCGAATGTCTCTGAATCACCATGCAGGGTGATTTTGGCGAGCAACGGGACGAGCACGTTCATGTTCATCGACAGGGTCGAGAGACTGAGCACGGCGACCAGGACGATCAAGATGGATGGGGTTCCCAGCACGAAGTCGAACGCCCGCCTGGTCCCGGCCATGGCGCTGGGTCCTCGAGGTAGAGCCCCGCGACTGTACAACTCGTGCCTGCGGATAAGCGCCAGTGACACCAAGGCCGGGATATAGCTGACTGCATTGGCGATAAAGCACTGCCCCACGCCGGCGACAGCGATCACGATGCCACTTAGTGCGGGCCCGACGATCCGGCTAGCACTCTGTACGCCCGAGCTTAGACCTACTGCATTGGCTAGATGGTCCCGCCCGACGAGGAGATAAACGAAAGCTTGCCGAGCCGGGTTGTCGATGACCGTCACGCAGCCGCCGATCAGGCTGAGCGCGTAAACCTCGCCGACTACGAGTGAACCGGTATACATCATAACCGCGAAGGTCACAGCGATAATGGCAAGTGATAACTGGGTCCAAATGACGACGCGACGGAGGTTAAACCGGTCCAATACCGCTCCGGCAAACAAGCCGAAGGCGGTATTGGGCAAAAATTGGCACAAGGCAACGATCCCGACATCGATCGCTGAGTGAGTCAGCCGCAGGACTAGCCATGTGACAGCTACAGTTTGCATCCATGTGCCGACCATCGAGATGCTCTGGCCCAGGAAGTAGACACGGAAGTTCCAGTGGCGACGAAGGCTGACGAAGAGCCCCTGACTCGTCATAGAGTTGGGGGCGGGGTGCGCTTACCAGTACGCAGCGACTCGTAGACGGCCAGCAGAGCGGCCAGGGTATTGCTCTCGTTGCGAGGTGAGGTGATCGGATGCGCCCCTGTACGCACAGACTGGACGAAGCGTTCCGTCTCTTCGAAGAACCCCGGGAACACTGGCGAGTTGGCGCGCAGGTCCCTGACCTCTGTGGTCGTGCCGTTCGCCAACGTCAGCACACCTCCTAGAACATCCAGGTTGAGTGTTCCCTCCGCTCCGGTTACCTGGACCGTATAGTCCTCCCTCCACGCGCGTCCGCCAGGAGAATTCCATGATCCCAGTCGCACCGCTGGTGAAAAGTGCCAACACTCCGAGCGTGTCCTCGAGTGGGCTCAGTTCGTGCCATACGGGCCGACCCCGCATACCGATTACGTCTACGATCTCTCCCATCAGCATTCTCGCCAGGCCCATGGTGTGGCGCCGGCGTCAATGAGCACGCCGCCTCCGCTCTTCGACTCCTCTAACCGCCATGGTGAGACGCCGTCATCGAAGTAGCAAAGGTTCTTCCCGCTGAACAGAAAGGGCTCTCCGATGGCACCAGAGCGAATGAGCTCCTCGGCGGCCGTCGCCACGGGCGCGTGCTGCCAGTTCTCCGCAATCATGACCACGGTACGGGCGTGCTCGGCGGCGTGCACGAGCTTTTGTGCTTCGACCATGTCGGTGGCCAGCGGTTTCTCCAAGAGAACATGCTTGCCTGCCGCGATCGCCTCGAGTGCCATCGGCGCATGCAGGTCGTGCGGCACACAAATATCGACAACATCGATTGTCGGATCGTTGAGAACATGCGAGTAGCTGGCGACTTCCAACCCGAGTTCGGCCGCGCGGCGGCGCGCCACGTCAGCATCGGTGTCGACAATGAACCTCAGCTCGGTCGCGGGGATGCATCGCCAGGCTGGTACATGCCTACCGCAGGCAATCCAGCCTGCGCCGATGATGGCGACCGTTAGCTTCCTTTGAAGTTGTCCCGCGTGCGTCATCAAGCGGGCAACGTGTCGGGAGCACTGTCAACGGCGTAGTCGTACCGGTAAAGGCCGGCGTCAAAGGGCGCCCTAAGAGTCGCGTCCTTAATAGAGAACGTTCTCATCGGTCGCTGCGTGACGGCGAGCCAGAGCGACAGCTGCGGCACGGACGGCTGGCAGCCCGTTGACAACGTGAACACCGACCGTCGACCGCGCGGGCTTCCGATCGATCCCATGACGCTCGAAGAAATTCCGGTACACACGGTTGTACTCCGCGTAGTCGGTCGGTGTCATGCGTTCTTCCGGGATGTAAACCGTAACTTTCACGAGATCAACGACCTGACATCCGAGAGAATCCAGTGCGCGCTCCAGGTCATCGAGGCAGGTTCGTACAGAATCCTCGAATAGCTCAACCGATGTCGACGAAGTCTCTCGATGAGAGGTGGAGTTGGCCACCAGGTAGAACAGCCTGTTCGCTAACGAGCCCCGTTCGTCCGGGGCTGGACCGCCTTCGTTTGCGCTGGGCGGCATCAGCCTGTTCCTAGACGCTCGCCACGACGTCGACCGCCACTCTTACTCCGACCAGGCTGCACAGAACCGTAGACAGCGCGGGCGCCTGGAGTACGCCGTGGCCTTCAAAGAACTCGTAAAAGGAGCGTTCGGCGACTTCGATCTCGACGGGGCTCGATACCGCCAGGTAGAGATTGACCTTGAGCACCTTCGAGAGCTCAAATCCGGCCTCAGCTACAATTTGGTGTTGACTCATCAACGCGTAACGAACCTCGTCGGCCAACTCAATCGGTAACGTGCCGTTTTCCGTCGAGGGGTCGTAGGAGGCTGGATCGTAACCGTGATGGAGAGTCGTGAAGACGAGACCCTGTGCGATCACAGCCTGAGTCAGGAACCGCCCCGCCAATCGGCCTGTTCCAGAGACCCCAAGCACTACCTTGTCGCTCACGGATGGCGCGTCCCCTTTCCGTCGTGCGAGCGTATAGGCGGACGTTCGGCCCGCTCGCTAGACAGGATACGGCGCGTTGCGTTTCATGTCAAGATGGAGGCGTTCCATGTAGAACGCCAGCCCGCTCTACAGCTCAAGGTGGTCAACTCGAAATCGTGCCGCTCGCTTCGTTTGATAATGGTCGGTGTCGGATATCGTTCCGCCCATCCGAGTCTTCGATCTGGCGGGGCAACTCGCGGGTGGTTTGCGGCCACCCGAGCGGGCGATAGGGGGTTGCCGGTCTTCGGATCCGCTACCTCACAGTAGGGTTTGAGGCCAAGTGACCAAGGCAGGGATAACGGATGGATAGGGAGGAAGACAGGTGGCCATGTCCGAACGATCTCGTTCGCGAGTGGCGCTCGTTACGGGCGCCAGTCGCGGCATCGGTAAGGCTGCGGCACTTGCGCTCGGCGCCGACGGCTGGTCGCTGGCGTTAGCCGGCCGCGACATCTCCGCGCTTGCTGGCACCGCCGATCAGATCAAAGCCGCGGGCTCGCCCGCCGTCGCCATCCCATGCGATGTCACGGACGAGGAGGCGGTGCACCGCCTGTTCACTGAAACCAAGGTGGTGTTCGGTCGGCTGGACCTGCTCTTCAACAACGCCGGCGTGTCCGTTCTGGCAATTCCCATCGAGAAGCTAAGCCTGGCAGCTTGGTCCTCGGTCATTGACACCAACCTAACTGGTGCATTCCTGTGCACGCGCGAGGCCTTCATCATGATGAAAGATCAAGAGCCACGTGGAGGCCGGATCATCAACAACGGTTCGATCTCCGCGTACGTCCCGCGGGCGAAAGCCGTGGCTTACACGGCGTCGAAACACGCTGTAACGGGTCTGACCCGGTCCACGTCTCTCGAGGGCCGCGCGTACGATATTGCCTGCGGGCAGATCGACATCGGCAACGCCGCCACCGAGCTTGTTGAGCCCATCAGCGAAGGTTACGAGCAGGCTGATGGCTCGGTTCGGTCCGAACCAACGATGGACGTCTGCAATGTCGCTCGTGCCATCGTGTACATGGCCGGCCTTCCCCTCGACGCCAATGTCCAGTTCATGACTGTCATGGCCACCGCGATGCCCTACATCGGACGAGGCTAAAGCGGCTGGAATATAGCGCACGAGCTCATTTGTCGTGCCTACGTATCTTCAAGAAGAGCAGTTTGAGAAAGGAAAGGAGCTTAAAGTGGGAGTTCGCCCTGTAGCGTCCGAGGCCACCAATGCTATGACTGTCCTAGGTCCGGTCCCTACGTCGTCGCTTGGTATTACGCTGCCACACGAGCATCTCTTGTTCGACGGATCGCAGTGGATAACCGGTAACAATGAGGTCGAGAAGCGCACGCATGCACCGCTGACCGTGCAGCCGTCGTCTATCGGCGAGCTGCACCGCAACCGCAACGTCAGCTTTGAAAACCTCGCCTCCACCGAGGAGATCGCCCTAGAGGAGCTCAACCTTTTTCGTCAGGCAGGAGGGAGCACAGTGGTCGACGTGTCACCCCCAGGCCTCAATCGGGATCCCGAGGGGCTCAAGCGACTAGCGAAGGCAAGCGGCGTCAACATAATCGCTGCTACTGGTCACTACTGCGCATTCACGCACCCGCCGGAAGTCGCCACCCAGTCAATAGAAGACGTGGCATCATGGATGATTAAGGAAATCGAGGAGGGGATAGACGAAACGGGTATTCGCGCCGGCGTAATGGGAGAACTTGGGATCTCACCCGGCGGAGGTCACCCAGACGAATGGAAGGTGATCCGGGCCAGCTCGGTAGCGCAGCAAGAGACCGGCGCGGCAATCAGCATCCACAACTCGCTACCGTACGAACGCCAGGGTATGCGGGTCCTTCGTGTACTCAAAGATGCCGGAGCAGATCTTGAGCGCGTTGTAATGGGGCACATGACTCAAAGCACCCCTGACCTGGAGTACCACCGCCGGATCGCGGACACAGGGGCGGTGCTCGAGTTTGATAAATTCGGAACTGAGTTCTACTACGACGAAACGGACGGGGCGTACGGGACACTGCATCCTTGGCCGCGCGATAGTGACGTAGTGCTTCACATCGCCGAGCTCGTGCGCCTCGGGTACGCAGACCAGATCGTGCTCTCCCACGACGCCAGCCGGCGCATTTCATTGGCTGCTTGGGGGGGCTATGGATTAGCTCACGTGCCCGGTAGGATCAGTCGTTACCTGGCGATGGCTGGAGTGAGTGAGGGGGAGATCGACAAAATGACGACGGCAACGCCGGCCCGTCTGTTAACCCTCAAGCGAGCATAGGTTCTGGGCTCGGCAATGAGGCAGGATGACCAAGATAAGATCGGACCAAAGAGTACGCGACCGCCGGTATTATAATTAATGCCATCGCCCCCGCAGTTATCCGCACCCAGCTGGTCGAGCAGATGCCGCCCGCTCAAGTAGAGTACATGGAGTTACGAACCCCGATGGGACGCTGTGGGACGCTCACTGAGGTTGATGAAATGATTGCCTGGATTATTTCCCCCTGCGTGAGCTTCACGACCGGGTTCACTTTCGACCTTTCCGGAGGCCGGGCGATATATTGAGGTCGCACGTTGGTAAGGCTCCTCGGTGGACTGCGTGCACGCGGTTCGAACTAGTGGTGTTGCAACTGTTAAAAATGAGCGGTGGGCTGCGAGGCGGTCGGACCCCTTCGCCGATGACAAGACGGCCATTTTAGGGCAGATCAGTTGGAGTCCTTACGGCGACTGCCTCGTCGTGCTCGTCAGTCGCCGCCGGATACTCGGTGTCTCAGGATTCCCATTAGGTGCGACGGACCCGGTAAAACGGCGTCAACGGCTTGAAGTGTTCAAAAACAAGATGACTCCGGGTAATTTCGCCACGCTCAACCGGTTCGCGATCATCAATTACCACGTATTACCTCGAAGGTAGGTTGAGAAGCACACGATGATGAAAGATGGGATCCTCTACGCCGAGCTGCCCAGAAAGCTCCGGGTCAGCGGCCTGAGCTCCTCCGGCTCTCTGGCCAGTTTCCGGACGGCCGAGGCCTTGGGCTACGCCGGCCAGATCAGCAACACCGTGGTGGATACCATCGGTGACGTATCCGGCGGTGTCCGCCGCCACGATGGAAAGGACCGCTCGTGATAATAATCCCACCTCACAAGCAGGCGGGCCCGGCAGGGAAAACGGGCTCGCAGTTCACCGGCGCCGTGTTCCCTCATTTGACCATGCCATCAACAGATGGCGTCACGATCAACACAGTTAATTTCACGCCCTGTGCCCGCACTTACTGGCATAGCCATGAAAATGGCCAGATCCTCATCGTGCTCGCCGGTCAGGGACTCATCCAATCGGCGGGTGGGCCGGTCTCGGTCATGCGGGCGGGTGATACCGTCTGGGCCGCGCCGGGTGAAGGGCACTGGCACGGAGCGTCGTCAGATTCTTTTGTTACTCATACCGCGATTTCCCTGGGGGTAACTTCCTGGGCTGGTCCCGTAAGCGAGGAGCAGTTCAACGCACCGACCACTGGGGAGCCGTGATGCGTTCGACACGCGGCGGCAGCCGATCCCTACTTCCTGGCGATACTTGGCGTAGCGGTTGTTCGATGGACTGAAGATCGGGCAGCCTGGGTGTTGTCGCAGACAATTATCTGGAAGGCGACCGGGGGAGCTGACCGCCGAGCGCCTTTTGACTAGGCTGGCGCGACACGAGAAGGACTCAGCGCTAGCTGGACAAATCCCAAGGCCGGCCGCGGTGACCTTGCTCGCCACATCCTCTACCACCATGGCCGTCCTGGCGGCACAGTCGAGCCCAGACTTCTGCATTCAAGTTGATGTCTTGCATGAGGACGCGTCCCTGCTTCCCGTCGAGTCTTCTGGGCGCATCGCATCCTGCTGAAGCTCGGCGACAACTATTCTGTCAAGCTGAGCGACCACGCCTACCCGCTGATGTCGTTCACCGGGACCGCAACTCCGACCCCGACATCCCCATTACGGCCGCTCGATCAATCGGCGGACGCTCGCGTTGTCACGTCCGACGGATCGAGCCCTGTCAGCCGCCGCAACGGGCCATGTTGAGCGCCGCCGGAAGTGCCTCTCGATGCGAGCCGTGGAAGCCGCCAGCCTCGTTCGCCGCGCGTCTGCAGAGCGGTCTCAGTCGCGCCATGCCGCTTGCGCGTCCCGATCTAGCTCGAAGAGGAGCCGGGGCGCGGACCGGTGACTGACGGCCGACGACCGATGGCGAGCCGTCGCGCAGAACTTCACGGAGGGCAGGGCGAGCAGCTGGAAGCGGGTGAGGAGCGCGCCGAGTTCATCCTGGAAGTTCGATTGGAACCGCCGCGCCGCCTCGGCCTGCGCTTGGGTAATGGCTGCCGCGCTCTCGAGGCGCTCGGTCACGAAGTGACCGAGCTTGGCCTTCAGCGCCGGGTCGTCAGTGAGCCTACGGTTGGAACGGGCGCCCTCGAGTTGATGATGGCCAGCGCGGCACCCTAGGCGTCCAGCTAGCGCGGCAACTCGCATTCGCTGACCTCGAGATCGGCGAGCGCTAGCGCCGAACCGAGGGCGGCGTCGATGAGCGGGTCGCGGCCGTTCGCGGTCCCCAGCAGCCTGAGATCGAGATGCACCGAAGTGGGTAGATAGTTGGGCCGTGCCAACCCACGGCTACCTGAAAGCGACCGCGTGGGAACCGTAGTCAACACAGTGGCTAGTTATGCTGGCCGCCCTCGTGAGCGCATCCGACTGGTGACAGGGGCCGTAAAGCTGTATGGCGTGCCCGTGTTGCTCATCGCAGAGTCGTTGGGCTGGTCGCCGATTTAATGCTCAGTGGTGACACGATGACGACGACGCAGGCAGAAAGCTCAACCTCCGGGCACGACCATCTCCGGGCAGTTCCATCCCGCGTCTACCCCGCGGACGCCGCCGATCGTTGGCAGTCGGAAAGGACGCACACTATGGCTGACCTGCGAGTACGCGCCATTGAAAGGTGTCACAAATCGTCTAGGCAGCACTGCTAATGCTGAGATGGCTGGTTCGACTCCAGTTAACCCCACAAAAGGCCAGGTGAGAGGCTATGTATTGTGCGGCCGGGGCTGGACGCTGCACGACAAATCCTGAGGTCGGCGTCGCACGTGGGAACCACGCGCGAGGAGCGCATTGAGCCGCCACTCGGCGAGCCCCAGCCGCGGTAGGGGGCAGTGTCGGCGGCGAAGCCTGGGGCTCGCAGTCGTGTCGTCAACCGGTAGGTATAAGCCCGCGAACGGCGCGGTGCCGGATTCCGAGCCCGCCGAGCAAGATCAACCGTCGTGCGGAGCGTCGTCGGCGGGACCGAGATGATCGCGTAACCAGGTCTCGCTCGCGACGACGTGGAGCAGGGTTGCCGCCCGTGCGGGGCCAGCATCACCTGCCGCTACCGCCTGGCAGATCCGAGCGTGGTCCAGGCGTGCCTGGTCGAGCGCACCGCGGTCGAGGACACCGTGCCAGAGCTGCGCGCGGACCGTGTTCGTCGAGAGGCTTCGGAGGAGGGCATGCAGCACGCCGTTTCCTGGCGCCCGCGCGATCACGTCGTGGAAGGCGATGTCGGCCTCGAGGAGATCCTCGGCGCGGCTGCCTGCGGCCATCATCCGGTCGAGCTCCTTCCGGAGCTCATCGATCACGTCGCTGTCGCCGCGGTGCGCAGCAATCGCCGCAGCCTCGGGTTCGAGCATCCGCCGCACCTCGAACAGTTCGAGCACCGTCCGCCCGCGGAGCAGGTGCGTTGCCGACAGAGTCGGCTCGAGGAGTTCGTCCGGCTCGAGGCTCGAGACATAGGTTCCGTCCCCTTGGCGGACCTTGAGTACGCCCGCCAGCGAAAGCGCACACACTGCCTCCCGGAGCGAGTTCCGCGACACCCCGAGCCTCTCGGCCAGATCGGGCTCGCGCGGCAACCGCGCTCCTGGGCCCCAGGCGCCCGATGCAATGAGCTCCCGCATCCGTTCGATCGCCTGGCCCGTGACGCCGGACGCGCGGGACCTGCCTTCGTGTGAATGTGAATCCATCCTACCTCTCATCTTCAAAGAACTGCCGAAAGCCCTAGATCACGTCGGGGCCACGCGGATGTCGCTCACTCAATCTTGACAGGCATCCGACGTTTAGTGTAGAAACGCCCACTATGGGGTTCAAAGTCAGTGTGGCCGTTGGCCAAGTCTGCCTTGCGATCTCGCAGGGCGCGACTGGTCCGGACGCATTGGCCCTGGGCTCGCCCTACTCGGCGGGATAGGCTGTGCTTGAGACCGATGGTCCCGACGGCCTCGCCGTGCACGGCCCGGCGTTCGAATGCTTTCGCGACAGCGAGGTTAGCGTCGGCACGCTCGAGGCCCAGGCGCCGCATATGGTCGACGCGACGGTGGCGGAAGTCGTCGGAGGAGGCTGGCGACGGCCCGTCACCGGCTCCCAGCTTCGCTGGCCTGGCCTGGGACTAGGCCTGATCCGCCTAGCGACGGAGGCGATCGTCAACGCGGCAAGGGGCCTGTATGCGAAGGTCGAGCCAGAAACGCTCTGGAAGCTGCGCGCCGACACGACGCCCAAGCAGCTCGTCGTCGCGCACTCAGATCCGCATCGACGACGCGCTCGCGCGAAAGGGAGGCCCTCCTCCGCCGCATCGTACTGATGAAGGCCGAACGAGAGCAGCCGCTCCTCGTAGAGCGCTTCCCTGTCTACACGACCTCGACCGGCTGGATCCGCTGCCGGGAGTGGGAGTCCGAGACCATCGCTTACGACTTCACGCACCTGACGCTGGAGGTCGCGACGGACCGAGACAGCCACCTTCGCCGGGCGCACCTCAAGCGGCATCGTTATTGGGCCTATGCACCGCATCGCGCTCGATGCCAACCAGGCGTGCGGGGTCGAGCAAGGCCATCGCGGCGATCACGCGCCTGTCCGACGGCGATGCGTGACGGACCGATGAGCGGACGAACTCCCACGCCGTCCTGGGCCATAAGCGTGGCGGCGGTGAATCGCGCCCCCAGCCGACGCGGACCGGCGACCACCTCCAGAACCGCGTCCTCCTCGAGAGCTCGCTCCAGCTGTGGACGATCGATGCTCGCCAGTTCGACCGCCACCGCTTGGGGGGTCAACGAAGTGTTGGCGGTCGTTTTGCTCGCACCGAAAACCGGGTCAGCCTCGGTCAACACGGTAAGCGACGCGCATGCGCGCTTCCTCCCGAATAGGACCCCGGCCTACATTATCCCGGTCCGCCCCGAGTCCCTTGGCGAGCCAAGGTCGCCTTCCCCATGGGCCTGGGACCAGCAAGGGGCGGCATCCCTGCCGCCGCAGCCAAATCACGATCTTGCATCACCAGCTTGTGTGTGGTGAACGAGGATCAACTTTTCTAAAGGAGGTGAACGCAGGGGACTACGGCGCTTTGGCCATATAGACGGGCGATTATCCACTTTTTCTTTTTCGGCTAACTACCAGCCGCTTGCATCGACAGAGAGGAGTGCAGCATGTTCATCCGAAAGGCCAGTCTTAGAGGCAAATTGCCTCCGACACCATGGGCTCGGCTGCTCACGTCAGCGGCCGTCATTGGCTCGGTGCTCTTCGCCTCGAGTCCGGCCGCATACGCGAGCGCCAACCATCCAGAAGCCGTACCAAGTGAGATTACAATTGGTATGCCCGGTTTCCCAGGACTTTGGATGGGCCGTTCGTGGTGGCTTGCCGGCAACATCCTACCGTCCCTCGTGACCCGCGGTCTCTTGGGTATCGACGAGAACGGTAAGCTGTTTCCCGAGCTAGCGAGCTCGTGGAAAGCTGTCACACCAACCAAGTATGTTTACACGCTACGTCCGGGAGCGAAATTCTCGGACGGGAACCCGGTTACTGCACAAGATGTAGCCTGGTCTTATAACCTCATGAAGAACCCGGCAAACGC
Source organism: uncultured Acidimicrobiaceae bacterium (assembly GCA_963750465.1). GTDB lineage: Bacteria > Actinomycetota > Acidimicrobiia > Acidimicrobiales > Palsa-688 > Fen-671. The sequence continues at coordinate 46,192 of CAVVRE010000012.1, read as the reverse complement.
GACGGCCCTAGTGAGTTTCTTCACCAACGTCAGTTCAATCACAGCTGTCGGTAGCAACCAAGTCGTAGTTACCCTAAAGAAGCCAGATATTCAGTGGCAGTACACGGTCGCCCACTTAGCTGGCATGGTCTATGAGAAATCATCATATAAGGGCAATCCTGACCAATTTGGTACGTCTAGTGACATCCCGATCGGGTCAGGCCCATATATGTATTCCCAAGACGTACCTAATACTCGAATAGTCGTTACCCGCAACCCATACTGGTACGGGCCCAAGCCACCGTTTGACAAGATCACCTTTGTCCAGATCCCCGACGACCAGACGCGGGTCCTTGCTCTCGAGTCCGGCCAGATCGATGGGACGTTCTTCGTGCCGGTACCGGCGATCCCGACGCTGCAACACGCGGGCCTCCAAACACGCATCTGGCCAAACAACGGTTTCGCTGGCCTCACGTTGGATGTGACCGATCCGCCGTTCAATAATATTCACGTTAGAAAGGCGATTGCCTACGCGGTCGACCGCGCTGGTCTGGTCCAAGCCACCTACGCAGGGCAGAGCGAACCCTTATCCGCCCTCAACCCGCCACAGGCTTTCCTACCGTACCTTTCTCAATCGGTCATCACAAAAGCTTATAGCGCAATCCCTTCCTATACGTTTAACCTAGCCAAGGCTAAGCAGGAGCTGGCGCAGTCTCCCGTCCCGCACGGGTTCTCCCTGACACTTAATATTCCTCCAGCTGGCGCGCCACCCTACCTCGTAAACCTGTACGAAAGCGTCCAGCAAACGCTTGGTGAGATCGGGATACACGTAACACTCAAGTCAGGCGGGAGCGGTTGGTTTAACCTCATCCTCGATCACGGCAAGGACCTCGGCATGCAACTAATGTCTAGCCCGCCCGACCTGCCCACTCCCGTCAGCTTCGTTTATCAGTGGCTTGACGGCGTTAATGCCACAAAGGGTGGGCAAAATTCTTCAAACTACCGGAACCCCGTCGTTAACCAGCTTATCAACAATGCGCTGAGCTCTACTAACCCTCAGGCTACGGCCCTCGACGTATTGAATGTTGAGAAGATCGCCGCACAAGATGTCGCTGTGGTCCCCGCGATCGCTCAAACCTGGATTGCTGCGTTCAGGAAGCCGTTCGTGCTGAACCGGTTAGGCCCGTTCTACAACTTCGGTTCCTGGGTCTACGACATCGTCCCCCGTTAGGAGCGAAGTGGCACCAGCCAGCCCATGGCATATTCCGGGCTGCAAGGTAGCAGAGGGAGGGACCACCTGCCCCTCCCTCTGCGACTCTCCAATCTTGGGTTGTCGGGTGACCGAGCAGCCCGGCTGCCATCGCAGGCTACGGCGATCCCAATGAGCATCAACGCACCCAACCGAAAGCGCTAGCCGTGCGACGAGCCTGGCTAGCAACATATCTTCGCGGGCGCCTTCTCGCCCTTGTCCCCACAACCCTTCTCGTCACCTTCGTTGCGTTCTCATTGATCCACATCTCGCCCGGTGGCCCTGTGACGACCCTACTCGGGGGTCATCCCACGACGGCAGGAGCGATTGCGGCCATTGAGAAGCATTACCACCTCAATGAGCCGTTCCTGGCCCAATACTTCATTTGGCTCAAGGACGCCGTAAGGCTCAACTTTGGCCAGTCCATAGCCTCAGGAGAATCTGTCTCAAGTACAATTCTCCAACGCCTCCCAGTTACCATCGTCTTGAACCTGGCAGGCATTTTCCTCGCCACCGTGTTTGGGATTACTCTCGGTTGCGCAGCAGCACTGAGGAGGGGCCGCCCCACAGATCGCTTCGTCGCCGCCTTCAGCACCGTAGGGATCAGCGCGCCCGCCTTCGTAACTGGGATCATCTTGCTCTACATATTTGGCCTAAAACTGGGCTGGATGCCGATATACGGCCCAGGGACGGGCGGTTTTGCTGATCAAGCGCACCACTTGATCTTGCCGGCCGTCACGCTCGCCCTCGGCGTCATGGGGCTAGTGATGCGGATCGCGCGAACGTCCATGATTAGAGAACTGCAACAGGATCATGTTCTTTTTGCCCGTGCTCGTGGGATATCAGGTTTTCAGGTGACCACAGTGTACGCGCTGAGGAATGCCTTGGTCCCAATCGTGACCGCTGCCGGTCTCCTATGCATTGGGGTCCTGTCCGGGTCGGTCCTCGTCGAAACGGTGTTTGGCATCCCCGGTATCGGAAGCCTCTTGGTTACCTCGATCAACTCTGGCGACATACCGGTGGTGCAAGGGCTCGTCCTTCTCTTCGCCGTCTGGATCGTGATCTTGAACATTCTGATAGACATTGTCTATCTTTTGCTCGACCCGCGGATTGCCTTCACTCGGGTGGAAGAGTGAGCTCCGTCCAGACCGCAGGAGGTGCTGGCTGGGCGCAACCGAGGCGGGCGCTCGGTGTCATTAGGGCCATACCCATCAGTGTTGGTTTTGCGGCAGGTGTCATAGGCGTCTGCTTGTTCTGCGCGTTCCTCGGCGATGCGGTGTTCCATGTGGATCCGTATACCCAACGCCTCGTGGAGATCGGCCGCCCGCCGAGCTCCCACTTCCTTCTTGGTACCGACCAGCTCGGACGCGATGTCCTGAGCCGGCTCATTGCCGGTACGCGCGAAGCTCTCGCCGGCCCTTTTCGTCGTCGCCTTTGTTGGCGCTGTCGTGTCGGCGCTTCTGGGTATTGCTGCCGGCTATATCGGGGGCCCTCTTGATTTGGGCATCAGCCGCACCGTCGACTTCATGTACGCGCTCCCTGCGCTCCTAATTGCGATCGTAGCCATCGGTGTTACCTCCGGAGGGTTTTGGGTGGCAGTCGCAGTCCTGAGCGTCTTGAACGTCCTTGGCGATATCCGCATCGTCAGAAGCGCAGCGCTCGACGAGCGCGCCCTGCCCTATATTGAAGCGCTGAGGACTTTAGGGTTCACCAGAAGGAGGATCATGTTCGTGCACGTGTTCCCGAACATCAGTCCTATCTTGATTACTGATTTTGCACTCGACTTCGCGTTCGCCCTTGTCGCTCTGTCCGGCTTGGCGTTCCTGGGACTCGGCTCGCAACCGAGCACACCGGAATGGGGGCGCATGTTGTCAGAGAACCAGATCGTACTGTTCTCCAATCCTGAATCTGTCCTAGCTCCCGGAGTCGCGGTGGTCCTGCTGGCGTCGAGCGTGGCCATAATTGGCGACTGGTTCTACGATCTGTACGGTAAACGGGGGACACGATGAGCGAAATGACCGAGCTGATAGGCGCATGCCCGTCAGCGGGCCACCTCGGTGGCCAATGCTAGAACGAGCACTCAACTTCCGGCCGCCCAACAGCCGTCTTGGCGATGTCATACCGTTCTTTCACGATGGCACCTACCACCTCTTCTACCTCCAGCCAAATGCAGAGTGCGACTCGACATCGTGGCATCATCTTGCCACTCAGGACTTCCTAAGCTTCCGCGATTATGGCATCTCCCTCACCCATGGTGGGCTACACGACCAAGATCTCCACGCCTTTACAGGGTCGGTCATCTACGCTTTCGGGCGGTTCCATATGTTTTACACAGCCCATAATAGGCGCCTGTCGGCGGCTGGGGGTGTGGATGAAGCTATTATGCGTGCGGTGTCGGACGACCTGCAGGTCTGGGAGAAAGTCCCGGACGAGGTCCTGTACGCGTTCACGCCCACCTATGATCCAAATAATTGGCGCGACCCGTTCGTCTATTGGGATGACCGGGCGGGCGAATACCGAATGCTTCTTGCGGCCCGCCTGACAGCCCGGCCACCGCGCCGGTCCGGCTGTACTGCTGTCTGTGTCTCACGAGATTTGGTGCATTGGGAGCTACGCGAACCCCTGTTTGCGCCGAATCTCTATTCAATCCACGAGTGCCCAGACCTCTTCCGCATCGGTGACTGGTGGTATCACGCCTTCTCCGAGTTCTCCGATGAGACTGTCACTCGCTATCGCATGGCACGGACCCACACGGGGCCGTGGCTTGCACCCACCGTTGATACCTTTGATGGGCGAGCCTTTTACGCGGCAAAGTCTGCATCTGACGGGGTCCGCAGGTACATTTTCGGGTGGAACCCGACGCGCGAGGGCGCGTCCGACACCGGCGTGTGGCAGTGGGGTGGCAACCTCGTAGTCCATGAGCTCGCTCAGAAAGCTAACGGCGAGCTCGAAGTCCGCTTCCCGTCCGAGCTTGGCACCCTCTTCCGATCGCACGAACGTTCCCCTTTTACTGGCGACTTCGTCCGCATCACCAGCCTCAACGGGCACAGAGCCCTCTCCGGAGGGACATTGCCCGAAGTAAGCCGCGTGTCCTTTCAGTTCCAATTCGCACCGGGCACGCGTGCGTTCGGGGTTGGGCTTAGGGCCTCGGCGGATGTCGAGAGTGGTTATTACGTCAGGGTCGAACCGCGGCGGATGCGCCTCGTATTCGACCGTTGGCCCCGCCCTGGCGACATTCCCCACGCCGTGGAATTTGAACGGCCGGCGTACCTCCTCCCAGATACGCTTTACACACTGACCCTGTACGTCAATGGGACCGTTGGAGTCGTTTACCTTTGTGACGCGATCGTGTTAACTGTACGAATGTACGATCACTTAGAGGGGGGGTGGGGGCTTTTTGTAACCGAGGGTGACGTGAGCTTCTCGGACATCGATCTTTGCGAGGCTACTTGATCCATCGGATCCTCCTGCACTCCTCGACTGGGGTGCAGTCACATTCGAAAGTTCTGCAGGCGTGCGAGGCAGGGTTCCTCGGCGTGTGTATGGCCGCCACAAAGCCATGGGATTATGTCCGGGTACCCTGTCGGGCCAGACGCTCGCCAACTAGTCGTCCCAGGGCTCGTGTTGTGGTGCTAGGGGGTAGATCAATGCGCACCCTGGCGCCGTCGATCGTGCCCTGTGCGATCCTGCTGGGAACGTGGAAGTGTATAGTAGGTCGGCATGGAGCACATAGACGGACAGTCTTAGGGCCTCGGTCCTGCTGCCCCGTGCGCGCAATGGCGTTCACCGGAACTGATACGGATGGTGGTTAGTGAGGATCTCCCAGATTGAGTTGCTGCCGCTTCATCTTGAACCTGCCGACGACGCCCGCGGTGCGCCGGCCAATGTCATTATTGTTCGAATGGCCAGTAGCGACGGCTTGATCGGCTATGGCGAAGCGGCGACCCTTCCGTCGTATTTCAACCAAACGCCAGCGACTTTGAAATACTGGCTCGAGCGATATGCACGGGAGTTGATTGGTGCGTCCGTGTCGGTAAATCAAGTCAATTCGGTCCTTGACCGTATTTCGGGCGCGAAATCACCCGGAGTGCACCCAGCACGTGCTGCGATTGAGATGGCTATCTTCGAGCTCCTTGCGAAAGCCTACGGCTGCCCCGTGTACGAGCTTCTGGGTGGCGCGCACAGGACGACTTTCGAGCTGCTAACACAGCTCTACGACACCAGCGCGGATGCTTGCGCCGAAAGAGCCGCGTCGTTCGTGGCGAAGGGTTTTCGGGCAATCAAAGTAAAGATCGGCATAGATGCGATCCAAAAGGGCCTGACTCGGGAGTCAGTGAGAGAGGGCCGTAACTTGTTACTGGCGACGCTACGCAGATTGCCCGACGATATATACATCGATGCCGATGCAAATCAGGCCTGGGGAAACCCGAAGCTCGTCGTTCAAGTGTTCGAAGAGATCCTGCGAGAACGGTTTTTCGCAAACCTCGCGGTCGAACAGCCGCTTCATCATCTTGATCTCACTGGGCACGCCTTCTTGCGGAATGCACTTCCCATACCGGTTATTCTCGATGAGTCGGTCACTTCACCCGAGGCTATGCTCCAGATCGCGCGCTTAGGAGCCGCCGACCGGATCGTTCTGAAACTCAACCGTGTCGGGGGCTTCACAAAGGCGCGACAGATCATCGCTATTTGTGAGGCAGCCTCGATTGGGGTAAGCATCGACACCATGCCGTTCACCAAGCTAGGAGATACAGCGATATGCCACTTAGCTGCTACGATCCGGGATCCTTACCCGGTCGATGCGGAAGGCCATACCTGGTTTAAGGAGACGCCTTTTACCGGCGGTGTGGATTTGACTGGCGGTGCAGCGCGGCTATCGCCCGACGCCGGCTACGGCGTTGAGCTGGACGACGGTGTCCTTGCCCGGTTGCTTGTCGATGATGCCCGCCTCTGATCCGGTCAGCCGCGGGGATCCGACATGCCGCAGGCCCCGTCTCACGAGGTTGGGCCAATGCTTGTCTAAATGGTTCGTTGGGGAAATTACTCGGCGCGGAACGCTGCCTTAGCAATATGACGGGGGAAGAGCAAGTTCCGGGCACGTCCGAGGCGCTTCTGTCCGTCCGGAACCTCTCAATCAGTTCCTCGGGGAATCGAGGTCCGCGCAAAATCGTTCTAGGCGCCGACCTGGTCATACATCGCGGTGAAACCGTGGGTATCGTCGGTGAGTCTGGAAGCGGCAAATCCATGACGGCACGCGCGATCGTGAGATTGCTCCCCGAAGGAGTCAATAGCGCGGGTCAAGTCCTTTTTGACGGAAGAGATTTGCAAGCGTTTTCTCGTACGGACATGACGAGGCTTCGAGGGCGGCGCATTGCGTTGCTCTTTCAGGACCCGTTCACGATGCTCAACCCTCTTCGGAAGTGCGGCACGCACATAAGCGAGGGCCTGGCAGAAGACCACGGTCGAGCGGCGCGCCGAAAGGAGGCGATAAGGCGCCTCGCCGAAGTCGGGATCGTGGACGCGCATGTCGCTGAGAAATATCCCTTTCAGCTCTCAGGAGGCATGCGCCAGCGTGTTGCTCTCGCTGCGGCACTGGCGCACGACCCTGACCTACTAATTGCTGACGAGCCCACTACCGCGCTAGACGTTACGACCCAGGCAGCAATTCTCGAGCTTATTGACCGGTTGCGCCGGTCACGTGGGATGTCGGTACTGCTTATCACTCATGATCTCCGGGTCGCATTTTCTGCGTGTGATCGGGTGTATGTCATGTACGCGGGTGCTGTCCTGGAGGTCGCTGCGGCCGCAGATATCGAGCGCGAGCCACTCCACCCGTACTCGCTCGGGTTGCTGATGTCCGAGCCGCCAGTGACCGGTCGCCTACAGAGGCTTGCATCGATTGAAGGACAGGTAGCTGATCCCTCTCGAGTGGAGGCGGTGTGCGTTTTTAGCCCACGCTGTAAGTGGAGCGCCGCAAGCTGCGTCGCCCAGAGGCCGGCGCTCGAGGAGGCGGGTCCAGGCCGCCTCACTGCTTGCCTTAGGATTCATGAGATCCGGAGCGAGCTCAACGCTGTGCGAACGAGCGCCGGGGACCTCGTTTACTCTGAAAACGAGGATGGCTCGCCCTCTCGCCGGCCTGTGGTCGAGATTAGGGATCTCTACAAGGTGTTCCAGGGTCGAGAGGGTCATGAAGTTCACGCGCTTCGGGGGGTCTCACTCGAGATCGGTATCAACGAGAGCGTTGGGCTCGTCGGGGAGTCAGGTTCAGGAAAGACCACGCTCGGCCGATGCCTAGTTGGTCTTGATACCCCGACGGAGGGGGTAATACGCATCGACAACACGGATGTATCAAATTACCGGTTGTTGTCTAGAGTAGAGCGCGCTAGTGTTCGTAAGTTGGTTCAGATCGTATTTCAGGATCCATACTCGTGCCTCGACCCGCGCCAAACGGTGGGAGCCGCGTTCGCGCGAGGTGCTTCGCTTTACCGGCTTCCCTCGGGATCGAATCGATGAGCGCATTACTGAACTCCTTGAACTTGTCGGTTTGCGATCAACGTATATCGCCAGGGTGCCCGCCGCGCTATCCGGGGGAGAGAGGCAGCGAGTCGCCATCGCGCGGGCTCTGGCCGTGGACCCAAAAATAGTCGTCTGCGACGAGCCTGTATCGTCGCTTGACGTGTCGGTTCAGGCCCAAATTCTGAACCTTATCCGAGGGTTACAGACCGAACTGGGCGTCAGTTTCCTATTCATCACCCATGACTTAGCAGTGGTACGGCAAGTTGTTGATCGCCTATACGTCCTCTACAGAGGTGAAATTGTCGAACACGGATTGGTTGACAGAGTGCTAGATCGGCCAACCCACCCGTACACGCGGCTTCTCCTCGACTCCGTCCCGTAGAAGTCATTAGCCCGAAGTGGGTTCAGCCCCTGGCCCTTTCGGACCGCGACGTCGAGGTGGTCGAATTGCCCGCCAACCCAAGGTGTCGCCGCCGAGGGGGGGGTGCTTGGCCTCGATGAGGCCATGGAGCCCGGCCTTCGGGCGCAAATCGATGCGATGCGGTTGAGCCTGGAGGATGCGTTCAGGTTTGTCCGTGACGGCGCCGGTGTGTCCTCCATCTGATCTCCCGGCTTTTCCTCGAGGAACGTCGGAAGGCGCGAACGGGCACGGTGCGCGACCCCGCCGACACGGTGTACCTTTGCGCAGTCGACGGTGACAGGATGACAGTGTCGTTCATCCAGAGCCTCTTTGCCCATTTCCGGTATGGGGTGGTGGCCCCCGGGACTGGGGTTGTCCTCAATAACCGCGCGGCCGGCTTCTCGGTGGCGATTCGGGTCGAGCCCGAGGTTAGGCCGTACCACACCATAATCCCTGGGATGCTCTTTCGCGACGGGGGCCTTCTGGGCCCTTCGGGGTCATGGACGGGTATATACAAACCCAGGCGCATCTGGAGTTGGTGGCGGCGGTCGTCGACGGCGACTGCGACCGTCAGGACGCCCTCGACCGATCGCGTTTCCGGCGCACGGAAGTAACGTTAGTTTGAACTCCGGTTATTGGGACCAGGCCGCCGAGGTCGAAGGCCAGGGTCTAAGATCGGTTCTTTCGAGCGAGACAACGATCTTTGTTGGTGGTCAAGTGATACTCGCGCGAGGAGATGGTCTCGTCGGCGGCTCGGATTCGCGCCCTGACGGTCACGCGGCAGGCATGGGACACGTGCTGTCTTTCCGGCGCCCTCAACTGAATCGGCGCTCGCCTCAACCGTCTACGGACGGGTTGCGACCGGCGGCATTGTGACGGGTTCCATTGGGATGGGGGCTGAAATTATCGATCAGCGGACAGTCGAGCAACTGCTCGACCCGAGCCTCCTGATCGACAGGTTGGCTGAAGCGTTCGTTGCCGTGAGCCGCGGAGACGTCATAGCTCCGCCTCGGGTGGCGCTTTCGACTGAGAAAGGGTACTCCCTGTTGATGCCCGCCTGTAGGCCTGGCGGGTACTTAATGGTCAAAGTCGTCAATATTTTTGAGGGTAATAAGTCGCTCGGCTTGCCATCTCACCAGAGCCTCATCTGCCTTTTCGACGCCGACACGGGTGGGCCTGCTGCGGTGATCGATGCAACGGCGATCACGACCATGCGGACAGCGGCTACGTCGGCGCTCTCGACCGCCCTCCTGGCTCGCGAGGACTCGAAGGTACTCACCATCATTGGCGCCGGTGCCCAGGCGGAGGCACACTTGAGGTTGATACCGCTCACCCGGAGGCTTGAGGAGATCAGGGTCAGTGCTCGACGATTGTCCGACGCCCAGCGTATTGCCGCCTTCGACCCGAGAGCCGTAGCCGTTCGGTCGAGAGAAAAGGCTGTGCGATCGAGCGACATCGTGTCCATGTGCACCAGCGCGGGCACGCCCGTTCTCGATGCCTCGTGGGTGGCGTCGGGAACACACGTAACGTCGGTTGGCTACCACGAGCCACAAGGAGAACTCCCGCGAGCGCTCCTTGACCGGGCGGCACTATTCGTCGAGACAAGGTTGGCGTTCGAGCCACCGCCGGGGGGGTGCTTCGAGCTAGTTGGGCTCGACCCAGCGCTCGGGACTGAGCTCGGCGAGGTGTTGCAGCGATCGACACCCGGCCGTATTTCGAGAGACCAGGTGACTGTTTTCAAGTCGATGGGCCACGCAATCGAGGACCTTGTTGCTTGCGAATGCCTTCTTTCGGCTCTTCAGAATTGAACTGGGCAAAACGGGGTCAACACGACGACAGAGAGAACCCGGTGGCCGACCCGGGTGCTACGTTGTCGCTGGCCAAGCCCGCGAGTGATAGCGGCCAATGGTGCCCGCTCCGACCACTCGGGCGTCGTTGCCGGTGTCTACTGCCGCGGCCCTGCGGGCCCCCTTGCTGGCCCGCCCTCTTTAGCGCTGCGCCTCGGCTGCTTCCTCAGTTTCACCCCGGTTCCCCTTCGTAGTCATGCCCTTCGGGCTGTCACCAATAAGGGGTCGTGCTGGCCATATCCCTCTCTACGCCCTCTGAAGAGGCAGGACTACCGTGTACGGTGGGCGGCCGGCTAACGGCTTTGTCCATGGCAAGGCGGTTCGGGGAGCGGCGGGAGGTGATGACAGCCTGGGCTGAGCATGGTGCAGCTGCTCGTCAACTGGGAGCGTTTGGCACGTCCCCGGCTACGGTGGTTTGGCGGGTTGAGGTGTGCGCTCTTGGCCAGGTCCCAACCGCTTGACACACAGAGCCCGTAGCCAGGGTCTTGACGCCAAGGAAACAGCTAGATGGTCCCGCGGAGCTGCTCGAACAGCGCCACCGGGGCGAGCATCGGGACCGCGTTCTCGGCCAAGCCGACGCCTGCCCAACGGCAGTCGAGCACCGCCCGGGCGCTGGCGTCACCCATTCAGCAAGCGAGGTGGTCGATCCCCATTAGCTGACGGGCGACACAACTCTGGTTCGAGGGTTGAGAAACCGCTCGACCCGGCCCAAGATGAGCCCCGCACGACCAAGGCCGTTGACAGCATGGTATGGTGCCGCACCTGCACCAGAACTCACCACTTCGGCCTGGGCAAGATCAGCACCTACCTGCGGCGCTGATACGACGTGACCATTTCGCCCTGGGGGTGTGAAGCCTGCTGAAGCGCCGCCGTCGCGCTCGTCCTCTACCGCGAAGGCGACGAGGACGCCCGTGGCACGAGTCGCCAGTCGTCATTCTCTACCTTGTGCTCCTCGTTCGAGAGAGCTTGTGAATGTGATCACAGGGTGCAAAGGTCTCGTGAGGGTGGGTGCGAGTCGCAGAATGTTCCTTGAGGCTGGAACGGGTCGACTTCGGAAGCGGTCTCCCCATGAAGGTGGTCCAGATTGAACTCGACCCTGCCGGCATAACCCCGGATTCGTCGGCCCATTCGTATGCGTGGCTGCGCATCAAGCGTCGCTTCGCCGCCTCTAACGAGCTCCTCCCCGCCGGGTTGTAGGTCACTACCGCAAGCCCGCAACGGCTATAGAGGTGCGTCTCGAGATGCCCGAGCGTGGGCGTCCCCAGGGTCCGCAAGTCGACCGGGAGGCACATGCTGTACAAGGGCGACCACCCGTCAAATGCGAATACTGTCCCCGCTCTCCTAGTCCCGGTGCTGGCGCCACTCCTCGTACTCGCGGGTCGCCTCGTCGTCCAATGGGTAGTACTTGCTCAACGCGCCCCCCTCGTCGAGGCGTGTGCGGCTGAACAGTTCCCAGTCCTCGTGCGCGCCGGCGATACGAGCCGTTTCCTTGGCCAGCTGCGCGGGCACTACCACCGCCCCGTCGCCATCAGCAACGACGAGGTCCCCTGGGAGTACGAGGACCCCCCCACAGGCCACCGGGACCATATAAGCCCAGGGCATGAGGCTCGCCTGGGTGGCGAAATGGGGAGTCACGCCGACTGCCCACACGGGGACCCCCATCTCACGGATCTTCGGCCAATCGCGGATGCAACCATCGACGACGATCCCCAACCCGCCCCGGATGGACAAGTAATTGGTAAGCATCTCTCCGATGCAGCCGGTGTACAGGTCGCCGAACGCCTGGATCACAAGGACATCAAAGGGCTCGACGGCATCGAGGACAGCCCACAAAGCGGTTCGTTTTTCGAAGTGCTCCTGACCCCGGGCGGCCGCCAGGTCCTCCCGTTTTGGCATGAACGCTAGGGTAAGAGCGGTGCCCACCACCTTGGCATCAGGGTTCAGCGCGCGCGGACCCCTGATGAACGCCCTGGTCAGGCCCATCCGGTGCAGGGTAGCTGCCGCGGTAGCGGCGCTCACATCAGCAAAAGCGGCCCGGGTTTCCGCATCGACCCGGGGGTACTCGGCCAACCACGGGCAGCGCCACGCGACCTGACCCAGAAGCCTCGACCACCACCTCCGTGGTTTCATCTATTGCCATCACTGTGCTCCCTTCCCCTAGCTCGTGTGATCTTTGCCAGCAACCTTCGCTCACTCCCGGGCAGCGCAGCCCACGACTAGCCCACGCCGTACCCCGCCAGCAATCCTCTCATCAGGTTGCGTTGTATCGCCAAGAAGAAGACGATGACCGGTGCCGCCAGGAGCAGACCCCCCAGGGCCAACTCTGGCCGCAGGATCCCCGGCGGAGAAAGTGGGCTGCTGTAAAACGCGCTCGCCAATATCGTCGCCAACCCCGTCTGCAGATTGAGCCGGTTCTGTGAGGCGATCATGACCTGGACCAGGAAAAAATTGTTCCACTGGCTCACAAAGGCGAAGAAGGCCACCAGGCTCACCAACGGTTTCGCCAGCGGCATGGCCACCGACCAAAAGATGCGCCACTCGTTGCCGCCATCGATGCGCCCGGCCTCGATCAACCCAGAGGGCAGGCTCGTCGAGAAGTAGACGTAGCTCAAGTAGACGCCGAACGGGAAAAAGGCACTCGGCAATATGACCGACCAGGAGGTATTGACGAGGTGCAGGAGGCTCATCTCCAGGAACAAGGGCAACACGATTGCCGCTGACGGTGTGATCAAGGCAATCAGGGTGGTGACCAGGAGAGCGCTGCGACCTACGAACGTGAACATGGCGAGGGCGTACCCAGCCGTCAACGAGGTGATGAGGGCCAGGACCACGGTGACACCGACGTAAAAGATCGAGTTGACGATCCACGTGACGTAGATCCCCGAGTCGTAGTGAAGCAGGTGCTCGAGGGCGTGCCAATAGTTGGCGAAGGAACCGAACGAGATCGGAGCCGCCGAAGCCAGCTGGGCGTTGGTCTTGCTGGGCGCCAGGAAGAGCCACAACATCGGCAAGCCAAAAAAAATCAGGAGGGCTACCAGGACGAGAATTCGCACCAGTCCCAGCAACATCGGGTTGATTCTGCCGTTCCCGAACATCCCCAGACCAGTAAGGGTGGCCCGAGGGGCTGAGCGGTGCGGTTTCGTCACCGACGCCATGATCGCCAGGGCTCCCTTACCATCTGCTAGGCCGCGGCACCGCGGGCGAAAAAGTTTGTCTTGAGTATCAACACCAGGGCCAGCACGAGCGATATGAGGAACAATTCGAACGACAAAGCGGCACTGACTCCGAACCGGCCGTACGTGAACGCGTAATAGTAACTCAGCTGGTTGATCGACCATGTGGGCCCAACGAAGCCGATGCCCGAGCCGAAAAGCAACGATGGTTCAACGAAGACCTGTGTGCCAGTGGCAAAGCTGAGGATCGCGATCAGCACCACGTAACGGCGGACCTGAGGGAACTTGATGCTCCACGCCACTCTGAGGCCTCCACAGCCATCCAGCTGCGCCGCTTCGATCACCTCCTCGGGTAATGTCCGCAGCGCACCGTACATGATCACGATCCAACCACCCGCAGTTGTCGACAGTGCCATAATGGCAATTGCCAGGGCGACGAAGTTGCCCTGGATTACCTGGTTGACCGAGGTCAGCCCCAAGAGCTGGTACAGCGGCCGGAACGGGCTTACGCCGGGGTCGAACATAAATAGCCACACCAGCACAGCCGCGGACCCAGCCAGTGCGCCGGGGATATAGAAGATCACCCTCAGCGAAGTGGAAATGCGCCCCGGTCGCGCCTCCAACAAGAACGCGGCCACAAACACCACCACGATCAAGGTCGGGAGCCACATGACCAGGTAAAGCCCGATGTGGCTCACTGCCGGCGCAAAACGGAAATCCTTGTTGCCGGTTATGTAGTTGGCTAACAGCCCGTGACCGCCGGCATCGCCCTGGGTGTTACTAAGGCTTAGGTAGAGGGCGTAACCGATCGGGAAGATACCGAAGGCAACCAGGAATACTGCGAACGGGGCTACAAACGCGTACGGCGCCGCGCGTACAGATGCAACCGGCGACCGACGTCGCCGCGGCCGTAATTTGAACTGATCCCCTTCCGGCACCGTCACTCGCGCAGCCTCCGAATTGCGGTCGGACGGCCGGCCCATCGGCCGGGACCGATAACGGTCCTGGCCGATGGGCCGCCATCACCTTCGCAGCGCCTATCGCCTCGAATGGCAGGCGCCCGCCACTGACACCCTCACTTACGAGTTGACAACGCTATAACCGGCCGCCTCGAGCAGCTGAGTGGCCTCGCTCTGCCACCCCGACAGCTCTCCGACGAGGCTCTTCCCGTGCGCCGCCGCGGCGGTCATCGTCTCGCCGAAAGTGTCCTCGTCGTCATATCCCACGTAGTCGATACCCGGCCAGATTTTGGTGGCCATGGCGCTGAACACCTCCGCAGGATTGGAATAGAAATACTTCTCGTAACCGGCCTCTCCTGAGGTCAGCCATTTGGTCAGCGCTGGACCGTAAGCAGGGGCGGTGACCGACTGGAGCTGGAAGCCCTTTGGTGACAGGTTGGTCGTCATGTACTCCACTGCTCCGAGCGCAGCCTTCATGCAGGCTCCGGTGCAGTGCTTCGAGATCATGTAAACACCCCCACCTTCGTCACCGGTCCAGTGCGTCCCGTTGGCGGTCCAGGACGGAGTTACTGCAGCGGCCCAGATCTTAGCGGGCTGCTTGTAAGTGCCGTCGAAGATGTACGCTCCGAACCAGTCCGCAGCGGGCATCATGAGCGCCTTGTCCATTACGCTGCCGAAGCTGGCGGCAAACGGGTACACCGTTGACACCGTCTTGTTGGCAACGAGGACGTCCAGCATTTTGGCCATATTTACGCACTGCGGCGCCTTCATGTCGACGCGGACTTTCATGTTGCCCACTAGCTGCTCGTAGGGGCATTGTGCGGGCCAGAAGTAGCCGTCGAGGCCGTAGCGGGCGTTCATGTCGCCAATAATGTACCCTGGGTGTTGCTTTGCCACCTCGACACCTAACGCCTCGTACTGTGCCCAGGTGGTCGGGACGGAATAACCCCACTTTTTCATGAGAGGGGCGTTGTACCAAAGCACGTTTTGTGCGTTGTCATTGCGTAGGCAGATCAGTCTCCCGTTTTCCATACATACGTTGAGGACGCCCTTGGGGTACTCATCGACTATTGACTTGGGCACGAGATTTGTCAGGTCTGCGGCATACTGGACATTGGGGAACTCCACCTCGGGTACTTCATTGAGCTCCCCCAGGAAGGCGATATCTGGCCACCCGCTGCCAGTGCGGTTAGACAAGATGGTCTTTTGCTGCAAAGTGACGCCATTGACCGCTCCGGTGGCTGAGCCGGATGCCTGCACCTCAAAGGTGAACTGTACATTTGGGTGCAACTTCGAGTAGGCCTCGAACCCGGGCTGGCGGACCGAATCGGTCCAGTTGGTCAAGTTGATAACCGACGAAGCAGACGCAGATGTAGCGGCCGTCGTTACGCCGACGGCCATGCCTGCCACGAGGCACCCGGCTATGGGTGTTACCAAAAATCGATGCCTGTATTTCCCCATTTTCATTTGTTAGCTTCCCCTTCCGAATAGAACTCTGACGAGCAGAGCTATCTCATTTGTTGCGTAGGACAACAGTCCGCTTGTAAAGGTTTAGTGGGGGCCACGTACTAATACGTCATCGCGTGTGAAAACCAACCGCCAGTTGCCCTCGACATAGGGGAACCGTTCCGTAAGGTCCTCCCCCAAGCTGACCCCGAAGCCGGGATCGCCAGAGAGCTGCAAATGGCCATCGATTATCTTTGGTGGGTCGGCCAGGATGTCCCATTGGAGCGGCCCCTGGTGACGACAAAGCTCGAGCACGTGCGGGTGTGGGAGAGCAGCGACCAGGTTGGCCTGGACCATGGTCAGCAGGCCATTGTGCCAGTTGTGGGGACACACCTCGATGCCATGACGTTCTGCCGCTTCAACGATCCGCCATGACTCGGTTATGCCGCTGATACCAACATCGAGTTGGGCGATGGCATAGGCCCCGGACACGATGTAGGGGTAAAACTGCTCCAAGGTCGTGAAGGACTCGCCGCCCGTGACCGGCAGGTCAAGGGCGTCGTTCAGTCGCACATAGCCTTGAATGTTTTCACGGTCGATCGGCTCTTCGAACCACGTGAAATGAAGCTCGTCCAGGCCGCGGCCAACCTCCAACGCTTCATCTTCGGAGAGGCGGCAATTCCCGTCTAACATCAGCTCGAAGCCGTCGCCGACAGCGTTACGCACCTCGGCGAGTAGCTCTAATAGCCGCTTGGGAGTGACGCCATCCCAGCTCCATTTAGTGCCTACGCGGATCTTGGAAGCGGTAAAGCCCTGCTTCTCGTAATCGGCTACCTCCGCTACCAGGGTCTCGGGGTGGTTACGCCAGTCGTAGTTACAACCACCCGAGGCGTACAAACGAACTGACTCGAGAGCTCCCTGCGGGCGGAGTAAATCAGCTACTCGTTTTCCTTCAATCTTACCTTTGATATCCCATAATGCAGCTTCGATCCCGGCGATGGCACAGTCGTAACTAAGCGAGTAGCCGTTTGGGTGCAGTCCGATACTCAGTGCCTCGAGCGGGTCGCGGCCGATCAACTCCGGCTTAATTTTCGCAACATTATCTGCGATGACCGACGGCATCCCGTAAGGCGATGGTTCGGCGATCCCCACTATGCCTTCGTCGGTCACGACCTGCACAATTGACGAGTCCGCCTTGACACAATTGAAATCGGCGCACTTCCACTGCTCGTCAAGCGAGTGCATCCGGGACAACGACAGAGCCTTGATATCGGTTATCTTCACCACGGGTCTCCAGTCAGGATCATTTAGTTACCCGGCAGCGAGGCCACACACAGCTGATCGGTCTTGCGCCGGCAGGTACGGAGCCGAGGGGCCCAGAATTGCCACGTCTCGTGTTGGCGGCTTGAGGTTGACCGGACTGTGGCTGGACTGGGCACGCTCGAAACGGTACACCCAGCGGTGCTCGCAAGCAGCGTCCCAGAGACAGCTCACATCCGTCCCCTCCCTTTGGCCCAACCAAATGTACAGGCGGATAGTGTCGTCGTCCAGTGCCAATTTGCGGGCCTACCCCACCTGCCGCGATCCCTTCTCTACCTCTTTTGCCAGCTCAGGGACTTCATACGTACCAATGTTCTCATGGCCTCAGTTCGGAGCCAGGCGCCCTCCACCCCAAAAGCCCGGAGGCTTCCAGGTCGGACCAGACTTCCTCCTGGATGGGCCTCATGAAGCAGGTCACGTCATCTCGTACCTCGGTCCGGGAGCGGGCCCCGACAGCAATTGTGGTCACCCTGGGGTCGCGCCCCGGGTACTGGAGCGCGGCCGCTGGCAACGGTATCCCGTGAACCGTCGTTATCACCCGCAGGGCGCGGCCCGGTCCAACAGTTCAGGATTGGCTGGCTTGTAGTCGAAGTGCGTGCCGACCTCGGCGTCCGCCAGGATCCCGCTGTTGAACACGCCTCCGACGATCACCCCTACCCCACGGTCGGCACAGGCGGGAAGCAGCGATACGGCGGCGCGATCGTCCAGGAGCGAGTACCGCCCTGCGACCAGGACGCAATCGATATCCGTTTCACGGACAAAGCGTTCCAGCATTTCTGTCTGGTTCATCCCGGCCCCAATTGCCCCGATGACGCCTGAGGCACGAAGTTCGTGAAGGGCTGGGTATGCCCCTTCCAGCGCTTGCCGGTAGTGTTCGTCAGGATCATGTATCAGCGCTACGTCCACGCGCTCTAACCCCAGCCGGGTGAGGCTCTCATCCAAAGAGCGACGGACACCGTCGGCCGTAAAGTCGTAGACCGCCTCGACGGGCGGCGAGGGCGGCTGAGCCGATGGCCCGGCGCCCTGTACGAGCAGTCGACCTACCTTGGTGGTTAGGGTGAAAGCCTCCCGTGGCTGCGTGCGGAGGAAGGCTCCCACCCGTCGCTCAGATAGACCGGCGCCGTAGACGGGGGCCGTATCGTAACCGCGAATGCCCGAGTCCCACGCCGCTTGCAGGGTTTCCAGGGCGTCGTCTTCCCCGACCGGCGCGTACAGGCCGCCGATGGGAGCGCAACCGAGTTCCAGCCGAGTAACCCACACGGAGCTGCGGCCGAGCCGAGCTCGTTCGATCAGCTGTCCGGGCACCGGCAACGCTCCCGGTGTCTGCTGTGCACCCGTCATCCCGCCCCCTTTTTGCGTGGGCCAATCCCCCTGCTGCCAATAGCGACTCAATAACATCAACGGGGTCGGTTGTCAACAGTCCTATCACTAGGGATGGTCGGAGGTGCTAATGCTCAAGGGGATTGACCCGTTGCTGGGCCCAGAACTGCTCATGGCACTGGGGTCGATGGGGCACGGTGACGAACTCGCAGTGGTCGACCGCAACTTTCCAGCGGTTTCGGTGGCGCGCCGGCTTGTCCGCCTCGATGGTGTGTCCCTTAACGAGGCCGCCACCGCGATCTTCAGCGTGTTCCCTATCGACACCTTCGTCGACAAGCCCCTCGTCCGTATGGAAGTCGTGGGCGAACCCTCGCAGGTTACAGCTGTTCAGCAAGAGTTCCTGGATATTGCCCAGAGCGCGGAGGGACGCGACTTACAGATGGGCTCGCTCGAACGCTTTGATTTCTATCAGGCGCGCCGCGGAAGCGTTCGCGATCGTGGCTACCGGGGAGCCACGGGGTTATGGCAATTTCGTGATCTCCAAGGGTGGGCTTTAGTGCGGCCGAAGACCTTGGCGTCAGCACTGGTCCCCGCCCTGAGGTCCTGGTCGCAAAGCTCAACTAGTGTCCTGAGTCACGGGATACTCGCGATTTGTGCTCGGACGGCGCAGTGTGGTCCCAGGGCAGGACGCGGGCGGCCCAAGGCTGCACCCGTGCTTAGCACCGAGGAACGCGAGACTCTGGAACGCTAGGCCAGGCGGCCAAAGTCAGCCCATGCCCGCCCTCTTCGTTGCTGGGTGGTGCTCAGTTGTGCCGAAGGCCTGAATATCCAAACGGTGGCCGCCAAGCTCGGCGTCAAACAGGCCACGGTGTCGAAATGGGGGCACCGGTTCTTGGAAAAGCGGTTGGAGGGTCTGGCCGACGAGCCTCGTACCGAGCCGGACCGGACCATTACCGACGACATCGTCGAAGCGCTCGTCAACCGGGGCGCGCACCGTCGCGTAATGGCATCTCGAGCGGGCCACGTCATAGCACGTTTGACCCTTGATTTGTATCCTCATCTGTCTGACGGTGCCGACCGGGCGGCAGCGCGAGCTCTCCAAGGGCGGTTCAGTCGGTTCTTCCCCACGCACAACGGGGGTGTCGGGCAATAACCATCGTGCGTCCAGCATTGTCTTACCAAAGACAGCCCGACCGGTCTTCATTTCAACGGAACGCACAGTCGTCGTAGGCCATTATCTTAGTGAGTGAACGCGTTATTCGTCGGCATCAGCCGCGGTCGCGATCACTGGCCCTCCGGTTCTCGCCGCAAACCGAGAGCCTGCCGAGCGACGAGCGAGACTTCCGGTGTGGCACGTTTGAGGCACACGGAGCCGTCGGAGGGATCGCGTGACCGCGTCGCCGCAGATCAAGAGTCGCCGCAGGTCAGAGAAACGTCAGTTAACGGGGGCAGAGCACTGATAAGGCCACCGTCATCGTTCTCCACTACCCTGCTTCCCGCACACCTTGGCACCGCAACTCTCGCCCCCGACGAGAATGTCTGCGCTACTGGTCATTGATCTGACTCCTTGAGAACGGATTTGGGGGAGTTGGAGATTCTCTTCCGGCACCGGCCGGCGGTGTCGCGTCGATCCGTTGCGCGGCCTAAGTCGGAGCGCCAAAACTGCCACCCTCCGAACTGTCCGTGGACGAGCTGCGCGGCCAGACCATTAGCAGAAAGGTATTAGAAACTCGGGACATACGCCACCCTCACAAGGGCATCGTCGCGTCGGCACGTGAGCCCGTGCCGACCGAGCGCCGCGACAACATCGTGTTCCTGGGCTGGCTCGAACCCAACGCAGGGGCCGCTGACCATCGATATGCCTGAGTCACCCCATGTCGATTACAGGGGCCTATCTTGCCAGTTCGTAATGGACGTTTGCCTCCTCCAGTTCTCGCAATGACGCCGGGCTCGCACCTTCATCTACCACCACAAGGTCGAATGACGACAGCGGGCACACCTGCTGCAAGGCCTTACGGCGCAATTTGCTGTTATCGACCGATAAGATCTTTTGGTCTGCACACGCCAGCATGGCTAGCTTGCCGGCGATGATCGGTTGGTCTTGGTGGTACGCGTAGCCACCGGAGACGCCGTGGGCTGACACGAACGTAATGTCAACCCGTGGCGATTCGACCGCGTCTACACACGACATGCCGACAAACGAACCATACTTCGCGTCATAGTCCCCACCAAGCGCAATTAGGCGGACGTTGCGTACCCGCCGGAGCGATTCGAGTATCCCGAGATGGTTGGTTACCACGGTGAGCGGGGCTTATACCGTCCAAATACCGCGCCAGTGCCAAGCAGGTCGTCGAGTCATCGAGGAGCACTGCCATCCCGGTTCGATGAGCCTACGCGTGTGGGCCGCGATGGCGTCCTTTTCGGCCTCCATTGCCTTTAGGCGGTAGGCTACGTTGCTTTCGAATACTGCTGAAGGCTGCGCTGTTACGCCGCCTCGGAACCGACGGACAACGCCTTGTTGCTCGAGCTCGGCTAGATCGCGGTGGACGGTCATGACGCTAACGCCGAAGTGTTGTGCTAATTCGGTCGGGGAGACGGAGTTGTGAGCGAGCACCTACTCGCGGACTCGGTCAATGCGGTGTTGCCCATCGACCCTTGGCCCGCTTGCCACGGTCGACGCTTGGCCGTCAGGAGCATGTGCAGACGCCCCCTCATCAGCGCGCCGGCTGCCTTTGCTGGACAAGCCTAAGGCCTCCTACCAGATGGTGTACCCGCCGTCGACGAGGATGTCCGCGCCGTTGATCATGTCGGACATTCCCGAGGCCAAAAAGAGCGCCACTGCCGCAACCTCTTCAGGTTCGGCGAAGCGGCGTGTTGGTATGAGCACCTTCATGGCCTCGCCTTTCTCGCCTGCCCACGCCCTCCGGCCGAGGTCTGTCATGACGACAGTCGGCGAGATGGCGTTTACAGTTACTCCGCGAGGTGCCCACTCGTACGCGAGTACCCTCGTCAGCCCGAGTACTCCCGCCTTCGATGCGCAGTAGGCGGCGTGAAAACTTCCCCAGCCCTTTGACGAGCACCCTCACCGTTCAGATCCAAGGTCGCGACTCGGCCACCATTCGCGGCAAAGAGCCTTGAAACCGCGTCGCCGATCCCGCTCGCGCCGCCCGTGACCACAGCAGCCGCCCCACCAAGGCTGAGTGATCCGTCTCGCTCGGGTGCTGTCGTCGTCACGCTAACTCACTCGCCGGCGACGGATGTCGAGCTTGACTGCGGTGTCGCGCAATGCCTCGCGCTCGACCCCTCGGTCGCAGCAAACGGAGGCTTTGGATAAACCACTGGTTGGCCTTGACACCAAGTAGAGGCACTTCTAACATCGCTCGTGATGTTAGCGAATATCTCTGTGAGGTATCGCTGTGGCCCCGTGTTCAGGTCCTCTCCGCTCTCGATACCCACGTTGATCTGCAAGTATCTTGTTTGAACTACGGGCCGGGATACTGTGACCGCACACCTGTTCCTGTCTAGGTCCCCTAGCGGGACGGGTGGCTGACTGCATGTTGGCCTTACTGTCTCACAGCACATGTTGTCTTTTCAACGCTTTGCGTGAGCTACAGTCCATCTGCACTCCTGTGCGTGACATCGACTCACGATGCGCTGTCTTCTTTAATCCGGGATCAGGCCCCAACAAGCCATGCCGCTACCGGCACCCGGGGACCGCTGCCCGCCCTTGCTGGACAGGTTGCTCCCCCACGAGAGCGCCCGCCGGCCGCACGTCAGCCTGGCTGAGCACCCCTTCCCGACAGCTCGCCTCATCGACCTCCGGATGCGCCCGCGCGGTTAAGCCTTCGCATGAGCAGCCGCCTTTCGCCTTCCGGTGTGACGTTCAGGGCACAGCCACGCATGAACGACCCTCCTGAGGCTCCAGTGGTCCCCTCCAGCGAGGTCTCATTCCCTCCGCCTAATTCAACGCGCAGTGACCCGGAGGTCAGAACGCCGTTAGTCCTCGAGGCCCGAAACGTCAGCAAGCACTTCGGCGGGGTTGCCGCCCTCAGTTCGGCCAATTTCGGGTTGGCAAAGGGCGAGGTGCACGCCATTGTCGGCGACAATGGCGCCGGCAAGTCTACGCTACTTAAGATCATCGCCGGTGCGCATAGCCCCGATTCAGGCGACATCTTCATCAACGGGAAAAGGGTCTTCATCCCAAACCCACGGGCCGCGCAACACCTTGGCGTGACCACGGTTTTCCAGGATCTCGGCCTTGTTGACGACCTCGACGCGTCGGCCAACCTCTTTCTCGGCCGCGAACTCTACCACCGTCCGCCCCTCAGCTGGTTTGGTGTCCTCAACAAGAAGGGTATGCGGGCTGTCGCCAAACAGCACATAAGCCGCCTTAATGTCGCAATACCGTCTGTCGACCAACTGCTCGGCACGATGTCCGGAGGCCAGCGTCAAGCCGTCGCCGTGTGCCGCGCCATCGCTTTCGGAACGACGGTAATAATCATGGATGAACCAACCGCGGCCCTCGGCGTCAGAGAAACCGCCGCCGTACTGGACATGATCCGCAGGCTTCACGATGAAGGATTGTCGATAGCTATGGTCAGCCACAATCTCTCCGATGTCTTTGCAGTAGCGCAGAGAATGACCATAATTCGTAATGGCCGTACAATCCGCACAACAAATGTGTCTGACGTAACCCTCGAAGAAATCGTCCGGCTAATGACGGCGGGGGGAGCAAATGCTCCCTCCTAGTTCTTGCACGGCGCCTGTCGCTATCTCACTATATAGCGCCCTCCCAACTCCCACCCCCGAGCTCAGCGAATGAGCGCGGGCGCGGCAGTTCTTAGTCGGCGCAGCATTCCTATATTGAAGTACACGCACCTCGACAACCGCAATGTACAGCGTATAGTCCTGAACATAGTTGTCATCCTGATAATTGGTTCGTTCGAACAGCTGCATAACGGGTATTTCTTCACTCGTGCCAATATCTGGAGCCTTTTCACGCAGATTGCGGTTGTGGCGATGATCGCCTGCCCCCAGGCACTGGTTATGATCTCAGGCTCGATAGATATCTCGATCGGTGGAGTGGTTGCCCTCACGGGCGTGGTGGCCGGGCTCTTGTTTGTCCACGGTTGGCCGCTTTGGCTCAGTTTCGTTGTGGCCGTCCTGGCAGGTGCTCTGATCGGGCTGCTTAACAGCGGCCTGATATTGGTCCTGGGTATTCCAAGCTTTATCGCTACGATAGGAACGCTTTACGCCTCCCAGGGCATCGCCAACATACTCACTGGTGGCCTCCCCGTCGCAGCCGTGCCCCCCAGCTTTTCTACCGTGGGGACCACCCACTTGACCAGCCAACAGATCCCAATCCAGGTTTTTTACACTCTCGGTGTCCTCGTTTTTTTCATGGTCATTCAACGCTTTACGAACCTCGGCCGCTACGCCGTCGCCACCGGCAGCAATCGGCGCGGAGCCTTCGCAAATGGGGTGCCCGTACGGCGGACCATCCTCTTGCTCTTCGTGCTCTGTGGAGCAACAGCTGGTTGGGGCGGCGTCGCCTACGGAGCCAGGATCGGCACGCCAATACCCGTGGTCGACCCGGACATACTCTTTCAGGTCATCGTCGCCTGCGTAGTAGGCGGTACTGCCCTCACGGGCGGCCGCGGTACCGTCTTTGGTGCGTTTACGGGCGCGATGCTTATCGCCACGGTTAACGATTGCTTGGACCTCCTCGGTGTCTCCACTTTCTGGCAGTACGTCGCCCTCGGAGTGCTCCTCGTGGTTGCCGTTGGGGCGGATACGGCGTTGAGAGGTGTGCATAAGACGACCGCGGGGCGGCGCTTCAAACTCCCAGACATCTCTCGAACATCATGATGGGAGGCGGGACGATTACGGATACTTTACCCTGATAACCCTCCCGGTCAAGGCCCGAGCGGCGCTCACCACATACTCCAGAAAACTATTGTCTCGACGCTCAACCCTCCCGTGAGGTTCCTGCACTAGCCCCAGACAAACGAAGGAGAACACGAAGATACTATGCCCAGTACTGCTCAACAAGATAACCGGCCTCCCAATCGGGGCCCGAGACGCCTGATAGGGCGAAAGCTAATAGCTTCCCTTGCAACGCTCCTAACGATCATAGGTTTTTCGGCAGGCCCCGCAATTGCCAGCACTAAACGTGAGGCGGCCAACGCGCAGTTGGCCGGCAAGAAAGTCCTCCTTATACCGTACTGGCTGGATAACTTCGGTATTGGTTTCACCCACTGGATGACAGTCCTTTTGAAGGCCGAGGGAATAACGGCCACGACCATAAACCCCAACGCAGTCGCTTCTGCCGAACTGAACGCCATCTCTACGGAGCTCGCCAGCCACCAGTACGACGCCATCGTCTGGGAGCCCATTGACGAGAACGCAGCCGCAACTACGGTCAAACAGTTGCAACAGGCGAAAATCCCTCAGGTCGTGTTCCAAGGCGTCCAGAACGGCCAGTGGAGTGCCCCGGACATCAACCTCGACGAAACCCATTCACTGACGAACGCAGGCATCATCGCCGCCAGGTATATCAAGAACCACCCGTCGCTTGGGAGTGCGCCCCTGGCTGCTTTTATGGGCGTTTACCCACAGAACACCGCCTGCATTGAAAGGAAGAATAGCCTCCTCAATGGCATGCGGAGTGTTATGCCCAACGCCAAGGTGGTGTACTTCGGGTCGGCCGACGGCGAAGCGGATGCGACCACCAAGATGGCGGACTTCATCAACACCCACAAAGCCTTCAATGTCACAGACGGCTGTGGTAGCGCCAGCACGCTGGGGGTGCTGAACGCGCTGAACGCGGGCTGGGCTGGCCACCGCCGTCAACAAGGTCCCTCAGAAGATCTTCGTCATGACCCAGGACGGTACACCCCCGGAACTGCAGTACCTGTGGAACAAGAACTCAGCCTTGATGGAATCGAGCTTGTTAGCTCCCAAGACCATCGCGCAGGCGACTGTCCCAGTCGTGAACGGCCTGTTGGAAGGCAAAATCGCACTCACAAAGTCCATGACGGTTAATGTGGGCTGGTCGCCGCTGACGCCAGACTGCGCCAAGTACCGTCCCAATGTCCTTCAGCAGTTCGCAGGAGTAAAGGGCTTTACTGTACCCCAATGCTCCTTCACCTATAGCGGACCCGTCACCTGGTCGGCTTCTTAGGCGCTCGTTTATAACGCTGCTCTGGCAGCAGGCGGACCTCGTCGCATTGGTTCGCCTGCCGCCGTCTATTGAAAAAGAGGAGTTACACCATCGAATGTGCAGGACGGGCAAGCCCCAAGCTCCGATGACGGGCGGTCGGCGACCTCTCGCGCGACAGTGCTTACTGCCGTGAGCGATCGGCACTCGGATGGGGCGTCCGCAGTTCGGGCAGATAAGAGCGTACTTCCTCGCGATGGGAAGCACCGACGGGACCTTCTTCGCGACTACTTACTTGCCAGCGGCTCGGCTTCGCTGACTGAGCTCGCGCAACACTTCGGCGTTAGTGTCATGACCGTCCACCGCGATCTAGCCGAACTCGAGCAACAAGGTGTTGTCCGTCGGTTCCGAGGTGGCGTTACAGCGCAGCCGTCAGCGGTATTTGAAAGCAACGTAGCCTACCGCCTAAAGGCCATGGAGGCGGAGAAAGACGCCATCGCTGCACATGCCCTGCGGTTTGTCGAACCTGGGATGGCTATCCTCATAGACGACTCAACCACTTGCCTAGCTCTAGCTCGCCGGCTCGAAGCCGTGAGCCCGCTTACGGTCGTCACGAACCAGCTTGGCAGCCTTGCTGTCCTTAGTCATGTTCCTGGTATCCGCCTAATTGCGCTCGGCGGCGATTACGACCCCAAGTACGACTCTTTTGTCGGGCTCGCCTGCGTCTCGGCCGTCACCCCATTACGCGTCGATATAGCGTTCGTGTCCGCCTACGGAGTCTCCGGGGAGTACGCGTACCATCAAGAGCAACAGATCGTCGCCGGCAAGAGGGCGATGCTCGCTAGCGGGCAGCGTCGGATCCTGTTAATAGACCACAGCAAGCTTGGTCGGGTGGCGCTGTACCAGGCTTGCCCTCTCTCATTGTTCGACCTCGTCATAGTGGACGATGGGGCCGATGCTGAGGCACTGATGGCATTTGACGACTGGAAAGTCCACTACGAACTGGCCGCCACGCGCCAGGACCACTCAAGGCACCCTCTTCCGGTCGGCGCGCGCTAATGAGAACCGGTCTCTTGGCTAACGAAGAAGACAAGCCTTTTGTGATGGGCGTAGGCAGCGACGCTGTTGGCCTCGAACTAAAGACGCATGTGCGTACGGTCCCGGACCGCGACGGGAGGGTCAAGGAGGTACTCGACTTCGGGGTCCACTCCGTTGAGGACCCAGCGCCGTATCCCGCGATCGGCCTTGCTGTCGCCCAGCGAGTCAGTTTAGGAGAACTGGACCGGGCGATACTCATATGCGGGACAGGAATAGGCATGGCAATCAGCGCCAACAAAATTGTCGGCGTGCGCGCCACCGTCGCCTACGACGATTGTTCCTTAGAGCGCTCGATCTTGTCGAACGATTGCCAGGCAACCCAAGACATTGCTGAGGGCATCGTCACCGCGTGCCTCGGCTACAGGTTCGACCCTCTTTCAGGGTCCGCAGCCAAAATCGACTTGATCCGGAAGTGTGAGCAGGAGAACCTTACCGGAGGGGCAGCCGGTGCTTGACATCCCGGCACTGCAGATGAACAATGCGAACAAGATCCCCCGGATGGGCCTCGGGCTCAGACTGATCGACGCTCAGGACGTTCCCTCGGTGCTCAGCCAAGCTGTGGCTCTTGGCTACCGTCTAATAGACACGGCCCAGACGTACGGCAACGAACCGGGTATAGGGGCGGCCATCAGGGGAGGCGTCGTTGACCGGGACGATCTGTTCATCACTACCAAGATCGCTAACCGTAACCAGGGGCGCAGCCGTACCTTGTCGTCTTTTGAGGATAGCTTGAAGTACTTGGGGACCGAGGCCGTCGATCTCTGCCTTGTACACTGGCCCCAGCCGATGTACGGCCAATATGTCGACACCTGGCGGACGTTGGTTGAGATTTGTAGCGAAGGTCGCGCAAGGGCCATCGGGGTCTCGAACTTTACCACAGGGTGTCTGGAGCGTATAATCAACGAGACCGGCGTGGTGCCAGTGGTGAACCAGGTTGAACTGCACCCCCAGTTCCCCCAGGACGACCTGCTCAGCCTTCACGCTGAGCGCGGGGATCCTCACCGAGGCGTGGGCCCCGTTCGGCCACGGGCAGGTTTTAAGCCACCCAGTTGTGCGGGAAATCGCCGCCCAAAAGGGAAGGACCCCGGCGCAGGTCGTGCTCGGCTGGCATCTGCAGCGAGGCGTCATTGCCCTGCCCAAAAGCGCCAAGCCCGACCACATGAAGGAGAACGTCGATATCTGGGATTTCAGCCTGACGGGACAAGATATGTCCAGGCTTGCCGAGATACCCAAAAGGCGCCTCGGCCCCGACCCTGAGTCGATGATCGACCGATGACCGCGTTCTGGCTCCGCGGTTCTGGTGCTTGTTTCGGCGCCTACACGTCGAGTAACTCTTGGAGGAGAGCATGATCCGTATGGGAATAATCGGCGCCGCTGGGATTGCCGGTAGAGCACTGGTCGACCCGGCTCGGTCTGTCGATGACGTCGAGGTTGTCGGTGTGGCCGCACGAGATCCGGCTCGGGCTGCAGCGTTTGTAGACAAAAACGGCCTAGGGAAGGTATACCCCAGTTACCAGGCGCTTCTTGAGGACAGTTCCCTGGATTCTGTATACGTTCCCCTGGCCAACTCGCTGCACGCGCAATGGTCGGTTGCCGCGCTCGAGGCTGGCCACAATGTCCTTTGCGAGAAACCCCTAGCCTCGAATGCCAAGCAGGCTCAGGAAATGGTCAGCATCGCGGACCAGAAAAAGCGCGTTCTGGTAGAGGCTTTCCATTGGCGCTATCACCCCGTAGCCGAAAGGATGATCGAACTCAGCACACAGATCGGCCCATTGGAGCGGGTCGAGGCTCGATTTTAACGCGCACATCCCGACCGACAACATCAGGTTCAAGTTCGAACTAGCCGGCGGTTCCTTCATGGACCTCGGCTGCTACTGCGTCCACATGGTCAGGACCGTTGTGGGTAACGAACCCGAGGTCGTTGGCGCTAGGGCAGTGGAAGGCCCGCGCGGCATCGACTTGTCCATGCAAGCCGACCTCTCCTTCCCCGGTGGGGTGGCAGGAGTAGTCAGCTCCAGTATGGTGGCCGAAAAGACAATCTGGCCGGATTCGATGGTTCTTCGTGCCTGGGGAAAAGCTGGTCATTTAGAGGTCCTGAACCCCATGGCACCCCAGTTCGGCCACCGGATTACAGCGAAGTTAGCCGACGGGACAACAGTGGACGAGGTCCTCGATGCTGCGACGAGCTACGAGCACCAGCTGCGCGCCTTCTGTCGCATCGTAACGGACGGAGGAGGGGCACCTACTGGTGGGGCGGACTCCGTCGCCAATATGGAAGTTATCGACGCTGCGTACAAGGCGTCGGGCCTTGGCGTCAGGCAGTGACCGCGGCAGCTGGGAGGCGGAGGGGAACGATAAATTGCCCCTAACGCTCGTTACAGGTGCCGGCGGGTATATCGGCGCGGCCTTGTTGGAAGAACTCGCCAAGCAGCAAGTGCCAGTCGTTGGCCTCAGCCGGCGCGCACGGGCACGCCGAGGCATGCTCAGGTGCGATTTCACAAGCGATAACGACCTTCACGAGCTGGACGGATTGCAGATTGACCGAGTGTGCCACCTTGCTGCGGTCACTGGAGGCTGCAGCGAGGAGGATGGGCTCTTGGTCAACGTGCTCGGCACTCAGCGACTGATGCGGTACTTGGTCGACCGGGGCTGCCGGAAGTTCGTACTTGCAAGCTCAATTGCGGCAGTCGGCCTGGCGGCGTCTGACTTTGTCCCGGAGGCAGTTCCCATACCGGACGCGCACCCCTGTTTGGCCAGGGACGCGTACGGCCTATCCAAGTACTTGATGGAGGAGATGTTGCGTCACTTCAGTCGGGCGCAACCTGATCTCGAGATCACTGTACTGCGCCTTTGTAGCATCTTCCCTGATGGTGGGCCAGCTCCTAAGGTTTCGACGACCGAACGGCCGTCAACCTATGCGCTGGCCGACATCACAAAAATGAACCTGAAAGATGCTGTCGCTGCCTTCAGCCGAGCTCTTCTGATTGATCTGGGCCCAGGCTTCAGGATTTTCAATGGCGGGCCACAAAGAGCATGGACCGAAGTCCCGGCAGCCGTGCTGCTGGACCGATGGCTCGGCGGCCAAGTCGCCGTTACACACTACGAGAGCGAGCTTCATGCTTTTGACTCAGTGTTCGACGTCAGCGCCATCGCTGCCGAACTCGGTTTCGTAGCGAGCGTTTGATGCAGGCCTGGATTATCGCGGCAAAGGACGAACTCGACCTCGTAGATCGCCCCGAGCCGAAAGCCGGAGGCGACGTCGCGAAGGTCAAGATCGAGATCATCCCTATGTGTACCGAATTCAAGGACCTGCAGGCCGGCAAGGTTACCGAAGTCCTTGGTCATGAGGCCGTCGGCGTGGTTGAAGAGGCGGGACCCAGCTCCAGTGTACGGTCCGGCCAACGAGTGGTGGTCATGCCTGGCAACGCTTGCGGCAAGTGCGCAATATGTTTGGCTGGCGAGCACATCTATTGCCGCCATCAGCGTAACGTGCTCGCTGAGACGGGCTCTGATTACGGCACCGCTTCGTACGCGCAATACATCATCAAGCCCGACCACCTGCTCCTACCTGTACCGGACGACATCCCGTCCCGTCACGCTGCCCTGACCTGTTGCGGGCTAGGGCCTAGCCTAAATGCGCTCGGCCGCATGAAAGCTACCGAAGGTGAGACGATTGTTGTCTCCGGGTGCGGGCCCGTGGGGCTTGGCGCGGTCGTCAACGCCATGGCTCGCGGGTTGCGAGTAATCGCCTCGGAGCCGAACTCTTTCCGGGCCCACCTGTCGCTAGCTCTGGGTGCCCTCGCGGTGGTCGACCCGACGAAGTCGGACCTTACCGACGTCGTCTGGTCAGCGACCGACGGGGAGGGGGCAGACTGCGCGATCGAGACCAGCGGCACAGCCGTCGCGGCTGAACAGGCCATGGCGGCGCTCAGGCCTCTCGGCCGGATGACGCTGCTTGCATGGGACGTGCCTGTGCGCCTACCTCCGCTGGTCCCGATAGGTCTTGAGGTGGACGGATGTTGGCACTGGAACCACAAGCGCGATGCCGACCTGATGTGGTCTACCGTTCGCAGGTCGAAGAAGGCCTTGGACCTGATGCTCACGCACGAGTTCCGGCTCGACCAGGCCGTTGAGGCCATGAGGCTACAGCGGACGGGCAACTGCGGCAAGGTCATCATGTACCCGATGTGGGACGATGCCCACCTCCGCAAGAGAGGAAGTGACCAATGCGGTACCGCAACCTCGGCAACTCAGGGCTGATCGTCTCGGTCCTCGGCCTGGGATGTAACAACTTCGGCGGCCGGATGGACCTTGAGCACTCGCGTGCCGTGGTGGACGCCGCAATCGACCTTGGAATCACATTCCTAGACACAGCCGACATCTATGGGAACCTGTTTGGCAATATAGGTGGTTCTGAAAAAGCATTGGGCGAACTGCTCTCTGGCAAGCGCGACCGCGTTGTGCTCGCAACAAAGTTCGGCTACCCCGGGCGCGACATGGGTTACGGCCCAGCCGCCGGTTCCAAGGGTGGCAGAGAGTACATTCGACGGGCCGTCGAAGAATCGCTGCGGCGCCTCCGCACTGATTACATCGACCTTTATCAGCTCCACGGCCCGGACCCAAAGACACCCATGGTCGAGACCCTTGCGGCCTTGCATGAACTCGTACTGGAAGGAAAGGTCCGGTACATAGGGCACTCTAACCTGAACGCCTGGCAACTTGCCGAAGCACACCACCTCGCGCACGAAAACCACCTCGCTTCTTTCATTTCGGCTCAAAACCGCTGGTCACTGCTCGATCGCGAATGGGAAGGCGTCATGAGGTCGGCGGCCGAGCACTACGGCCTTGGCATCATCCCGTACATGCCTCTCGCACAAGGGATGCTGGCAGGCAAGGTTCAGCGTGGCGAAGCTCTGCCGCAGGGTACGAAGATCGCGGGGTCCCCCGACACGGTGACTGAAGAGAGACTGGACTGCCTCGGCCGCCTCAGCGAATGGGGCAAGGCGAATGGCCATGACCTTCTTGAGATCGCGATAGGAGGTCTTTCCGGCCGACCGTCGGTCGGTTCCGTGATCGCAGGCGCCATGAATGCGGAACAGGTCGCTGCCAATGTCGCCGCATCGGGATGGCAACCTACAGCAGACGACATTGCCGCCATTGACGAAATTGTGCCTCCACCATCGCCGCCCGGCTTCTAAACAAGACAGGAAAACGCAACCATGCAAGATCCCAACTTCGACACAAGGAGCTTCAGCAACCGCTCTTTGGAGGTGTCTAAGACCAGCATCCCCGGGATGCTGGTAGTACGTCTGGTGATCAAACCTGACGGCAGAGGGTGGCTCAAAGAAGCCTTTCAGCTCAGCACACTCGTGCCACTCGGTTTCCCGTCGAGCTTCCAGCCTGTGGGTTACCAGGTCGCCGCGGTCCAGCGGCGAGGCTTCACGCGCGGCATCCACGCCGACACAGTCAACAAGTACATAACCCTCACCCGAGGGGAAGCTTTTGCCGCCATCGTCGACCTGCGCCGAGGTGAAACGTTTGGTCGCGTCGAGACTATAACGCTTTCGCCCGAAAACGCCGTATTTGTACCTAAGGGTTGCGGAAACTCCTACCAAGCTCTTTCCGATGACGTGGGTTATACGTACCTAGAGGACGGCCGCACAACGTCGGACCCGTCCACCTGTGTGAGCCTGGCCGATAACCAGCTCGCAGTCCATTGGCCTATCCCGCTCCAGGAGGCGCATATGCTGCCCGACGATGAGAACCGGCCGGGCCTGCAAGAGATCATGCCCGTAGCATCATGAGCGAAGGCACGGTGATGACCAGCCGCCCCTCATCTCCGATCGACCCAGCAAAGGTCGAATGGTCGGAGCTCGACCGCCCTGTGCCCGAGTGGTACCGTGACGCCAAGTTTGGGATCATGGTGCACTGGGGCGCCTATTCGGTCCCTGCTTGGGCGGAGCCGACGGGCGAGCTCGGGACGGTCAGCAGCGAGGTCTGGTTCCCCCGCAATCCGTATGCGGAGTGGTACTGGAACACGATCCGCTTCGACGATAGCCCGGCACGGCAGTTCCACCGTGACGCTTACGCTGACGCACCCTACGACGACTTTCTTGACGCTTGGGTCATCGACGCCTTCGAGCCGGACCAGTGGATGGGACTTTTCGCTCAAGCAGGTGCACGCTACGTGGTGCCGACCTCGAAGCACCACGACGGGATCACTCTTTGGGACGCACCAGGGACAGGAACACGGAACACCGTGCGTCGCGGGCCAAAGCGCGACCTTTTGAGCGAAATCGCCCTAGCCACACGCAACGCAGGTCTGCGCTTCGGCGTCTACTACTCGGGTGGCCTGGACTGGTCAATAAGCAGCCTACCCCCCATTGATGCCATCCCCGACCTCGACGTCTTCGGGCCTGCTCGCACGATCCGGCCCAGGGACGCCGCATATGCTGCATACGCCTACCTACATGTGCGCGACCTAATCGATCGCTATAAGCCCGATCTCATCTGGAACGACATCGAGTGGCCGGACGCCGGCAAACATGGAGGCTCGCTCGGCCTCCTCGAGCTGTTCCGTCACTATTACGCCACTGTAGCCGACGGCGTGGTCAACGACAGGTGGGGAGATACACACGCCGATTACCTGACCAGCGAGTATAAGGCGCACTTGGAGCTGGAGAAAACTGGAGCTCGAGCGTGGGAGAACACCCGCGGCATTGGCCTCTCTTTCGGGTACAACCGCCTCGAAGACGCCCGTTGCACTCTTTCTGGGCCCCAGCTCCTGCGGCACCTGTCCGACGTCGTGTCGCGGGGTGGCAATCTGCTCCTCAATGTGGGGCCCACCTCCGGCGGAGCGATCCCAGAGCTCCAGCGTGCCGCTCTGAGCTACCTGGGCAGGTGGATGCGCACGGGCAGCGCAGCGATCCACGGGTCGCGGCCCATTGGCGCCGACGTGGCCAAGCCGTCAGACGACCCATGGGTCCGGTGGACGAAGAATGCTGGCTTCGCATGGGCAATCCTCGATGAGCCTGGAACCGTCCGCCTAGACCTCAATGCTGAGGCAATGGACATCCACTCGGTAGTTACGGCTTCCGGTCAGTCAGTTGAAGCCACCCTCAATGGCGATAGGTGCCTGCTTCAAGTTGGCGCCGGTTCAAACAGCGTGCCGCCCCTAGTCCGCTTCAAGCTCCGTTGACGTGCTTCCTTCGCACTACTTCTGTCAGTGTCGGCCGGCGCTCCCGTTTCAGGGTCGTGCCCAAGACAACCCTGCGACCTGGCAACAATATGCCTCTTCCCCCAGAAGAGCTGGCCTTCTCCCGGAGGACCTGCGCGCCTTGTGCTTAGACCGTGCCAGCCTGTCGTCCGTAGGCCATACCTCTCCAGGTTAATGTCGCGAACAGCGAGCTCTGCCAAGCAGCCCAGATGGACGACGTTCCGCCAGTGGCTGGCGGCGACATTCGCGAGTGCGAAGCATTGCAAATCGCGGGCCGAAGCCGCTTGCATGGCCTTGTCCGGACCGAGCCCTACGGTCGTTAGCGGCTATGGGCCCAGAACACGCAACTCGAGTACGTCAACTGGTTCCAGGGCCCACGGAGCCTCACGAGCCGTCCGCTGCCAAGTTCGAAGCGAGGTTAGCACAAGGTGGAATATAGCTTTCTAGGCCGTTCGGGCCTAAGGGTGTCCAGGATCTCAGTCGGCTCTGTCACCTTCGGAGACAATCCTGAGGGAATTGGAGGTGTAACTGTCGACGGGGTCCGGCAGATAGTGGATCGCCTGTTAGACTTGGGTGTCAACCTGATGGACACGGCCGACGCTTATTCGGGAGGCGTGGCCGAGGAAATCCTTGGCGAGGCGATTAAGGGGCGCCGCGATAGGCTCCTTCTGGCGACGAAAGTCCGCTTCCCTACTGGCAACGGGCCAAACGACGCGGGGCTCTCTCGGTTGCATATCATAAACAGCTGCGAGACGAGCTTGCGCCGGCTCGGTACTGACCATATAGACCTGTACCAGCTTCACGGCTGGGATGGCCAGGCGCCATTGGAGGAGACCCTCTCTACATTGGACACGCTCGTCCGGCAGGGCAAGGTTCGCTATGTTGGCTGCTCCAACTTTTCGGCTTGGCACCTTATGAAAGCCTTGTGGGCCTCCGACAGCTTAGGTCTCGTCCGGTTCGTTAGCCATCAGATTTACTACTCACTGATCGGGCGGGACGCCGAGTACGAACTAGTTCCCGCTGGAATTGACCAGGGTGTCGGGACACTCGTCTGGAGCCCTCTAGCAGGCGGTCTGTTGTCGGGAAAGTACCGGCGGGACCGCGAGTGGCCGCCGGACGCCCGCCATAGCGGGGACTGGCACGAGCCGCCGGTCTCCAATTGGGAATTCGTCTATGACGTAATAGATATCGTCTGCGACGTCGCCGCGGCCCGAGCAGCAACACCTGCTCAGGTGGCGCTCGCTTACCTGCTGTCGAAGCCCAGCGTCAGCTCGGTCATCGTCGGAGTGCGGGAGCTAGGACAGCTCGAGGATAACCTCGCAGCAGTCGATCTCAACCTGGCCCCTGATGAACTCGACAGATTGGATACGGCGTCAGCGCTTCCACTCTTGTACCCCTATTGGCACCAAAGACGGCTCGTTCGTGATCGCATGAGCCCTGCCGACGCCAGTTTGCTCGAGCAAGAACATTGGTCGGGTGCGATTTAGCGAGACTTCGCGGTTGTTGCCTGCACCCCGGAAGGAGGCAGATGCTGTTCGACTCACATTGTCATGCTTGGAGGAAATGGCCCTACGCCGAGGGCGTACCCGACCCCGAGACTCGCGGTTCGGTAGACATGTTGCTATGGGAAATGGACGAAAACGGCGTCGACCGTGCGGCGGTTGTTTGCGTGCGGATGGGCAGAGAAGTAAGCGCTGCCTGTGGAAACGATGACAACAACGATTACGTCGCCGCCGCCGTCAAGGCACATCCGGACCGCTTAGTCATGCTGGCCGACGTCGACTGCTTCTGGACGGACACCGAATACCACAAGCCGGGAGCTCCCGAACGCCTTGAGCAGGCCGCCGAGCGGTACGGCCTTTGTGCCTTCACACACTACGTTGACGGCGACAACGACGGCTGGCTGGTTAGCGAGGAAGGGCAGGAGTTCTTTGCCAGCGCAGCGCGGTTGAACTTGATCGCATCTCTAGCGCTATCAGCGGCATGGTTCTCCGATCTGCGCCAGGTAGCCCTAGCCAACCCTACCATGCCTATAGTGCTCCACCATCTCGGGATGCTGCGTCTCGAACACCCCACCCTTGAGGCAGACCTAGCGGCTCTGATAGGCAATGCCGATCTACCAAATCTGTACCTAAAGCTCTCTGGACTGCACTATTTGTCCGAGGCGTCTTGGGATTTTCCTTTCGAGGATGTCCAGAAAAGAGTACTCCGCCCGCTATTGGCCGCCTTCGGCAGCGAACGCTTCGTCTGGGGCTCCGACTTCTCAGCCGCTAGCCGTTACATCACTTACTCGCAGTCTCTTGAACTTGTCCGGAACCGGATCGGCCTCGCTAGTGGAGACATTAGTCTGGTCCTGGGGGAGACCCTCGACGGGCTGTTACGAACTCGCCGGCCGCATGGCCAACAACTTCAGAACCGGGCCGACTAGTGCCGACGCCCCGATCGGACGACCGGGTCGAGGGAACGGCACTCGTCGCTTGGGGTGACCGGGCTTTCTCGCTCGAGCCAGTGCTGGCGCCTGGCCCCGGCGAGCAGAACATCGTGGTTAGCGTCACCTGCTCCGGGGTTAGCTTCGGCACCGAGTTCGGCGTGCTACGGGGGGAGATAGACTGGGGAAGCTCCCGATGGTAACTGGCTACATGGCTACAGGCACAGTTGTGGCCGTGGGGAGCGAAGTCGAAGGTTTTTCTCCCGGCGACAGGGTTTACCTTCGGCACGGTGAGGGCTTGGTTTTGATGGCTTCCGACCAGTTACTTAACTGCCGCGATGGCCTCCATTGCTCGATCGCGTCCCTTGACCCTAGGGGTGATCACGGGGCGGCCGTGCTCCCCTCGGGCGTGCCCGATGAACAGGGGAGCCTCTTCGTCGTGCTATCTGTCGGCCTGTACGGTGTTGACCTCGCCGGTGTGACGGCGGGCAGCACCGTGATCGTCCTCGGACTTGCCGCCATCGGCTTGAGCGTTGTTGCCGCGGCCGCAGGGCGTGGAGCGCGTGTCGTAGGGCTGGATTTCCGACAGCGCTGCTGCGAGCTAGGCCGGGTTTACGGGGCCTGGCGAACCGTCGTTGTCGGCCCAGAGGACCCCGAGGAGCCAGTCCGTCGTCTAATCGGCGCCGAGGGCGTCCGATTACGTATTCGAGTCCACCGGCCTTCCAGACCTTGTAGATGTCGGTATTGGCTTAACTCGGCCCTTCGGACATTTGTCTGGCAGGGGCACTATGGCAGCGGTAGAGCACACTTCAACTTTCTTCCAGCTCACCACAGGCGGCTAAAGATGATTATCCCATGCGACGATGGCTTCGCCGAGGACCGGGCCGCGGTGATACGGAGCATCGACCGCGGCAGCCTCCCGCCGAAAGATTTTATCACGGACCGCCTGTTGCCCTCGGAGGCTCCGTCGTTGTTCAGTCACCTGTGCGAGAGCGGCTCCGGTAGCTCCATATCGGCCGTTATCCGATGAAGTTGACCAAATGTCGCACCAGCTAGCAGAGCGCAGCGCGTCGAGTAGCCTACCTGGTCAGACAAAGTCTCAGCCGCAATGCTGGGACATTGCCGCTACGTAGGGAGCGCTGGAGTGAAGTTCCGTATCCTGATCGAACCACAGCAGGGCACGACCTATTTCAATGTTCTCGACTTCGCGCTCGAAGCAGAGGCGCTGGGATTTGAAGGCTTGTTCTGCTCGGACCATTACGTGCGTATTGGACCGGGCTTAGCCTATCCGGGGCCGTGCGACGCGTGGACGACCATGAGCGGTCTGGCGCGAGACACGAAGCAGATCCGTCTGGGGACCATGATGACCCCCACCACTTTCCGCCTCCCCGGCCCACTTGCAATAGCCGTAGCGCAGGTTGACTTGATGAGCGGTGGCCGTGTCGAGCTCGGCCTCGGTGCGGGCTGGTACGAAGCAGAACATAGAGAGTACGGCATCCCTTTCCCGCACGTAGCGCAACGCTTCGAGATCCTAGAGGAGCAGCTCCAGATCCTCAAAGGCTTGTGGCTGTGCCCGCTCGGCGAAACGTTCTCGTTCCATGGGAACCATTACCAACTCTTTGACAGCCCGGCTCTGCCTAAACCACTTCAGGCGCCGCACCCGCCCATCTTGGTCGGCGGGTCCGGTCCTAGAACCACGCCCCGACTAGCCGCAAAGTATGCTAACGAGTACAACGTACCAGTGCGCTCGCTCGAGGTCACGCGTGAGCAGTTTGAGCGGGTGACGAGTGCATGCTCCGCACTTGGGCGAGACCCGGCTTCGATAACTTTGTCGGCCACCCAGACGCTATGCGTGGGGGAGCACTCCCGGGACGTTGCTCGACGCGCCGCCAACGTCGGCCGGACCCCCGACGAACTAGAGGAAAGGGGGTTCGTAGGTAACGTGGAGCAGGTCTTGGACAAAATAGGGCTCTTCGCGGACAGCGGGGCCACCAGTCTGTACTTCCAGGTACTGGACATGTCGGACCGAGAACAGCTCCAATTGCTGGCTGAGCGCGTGCTTCCGAAGCTCCGGTGAAGACTCCGCGCCTGCGGACGCGGCACCCTCTAGGCAGAGTTCGCGCCAGAGCTGGTCGTCTGAGGACGTACGGCGCCGGTACCACTTAGTGCCTTTTCGGTCGACGGCGAGAGGGCAACCGCTAGAAGCAGGGCCCGACATCTACAGCGCGGGCTAGTAGCGTCTGAGCGGGTCCTGGGAGCACCGCGCTCGGGTCAGCGCCGCCAAGCGCAAAGCCCAGCGTCGTCGCCGTAGGAGCGACCAGCGGCATCGAGCGGTCGGCGTTTCTCTCGGCCCTGCGGGTGACGAGCCGGTCCTTGTAGCGCGTCGGCAACCACTTCTCCAGACCAACTTGTCGAGCGCCTTTTGCGTCATCCGAGTAGGAGTTGCCCATATGAACGATACCTGCAGCTCGTGCCCATAGCGTGCCCAAACGAAGTGGCACGACCCGGCTTTTGGTGGCTCGTCGTGGCACGAACGGGAGCGTTGGAGGGTATACCAATTGCCTGACCAGCTCCTTGGCCAGCACTGATAGTGCTAAAGCTGCTCTGGGTAGCCATTGTTTCGCCGGACGGACCGGAGGTTGCTATAAAGTACTTGCGATCACCAACGGTCGTGGGCGAAATCGGGCTGACGGTTGGTTCAAAAGTTGCCTAATTCGCTCGGGTGTCGGCAGTCGAGCTCTTTGGTTAGTTGCTCACGATGGCAAAGAGTGGCGCGCCACGCCTACAGGTCC
Source organism: uncultured Acidimicrobiaceae bacterium (assembly GCA_963750465.1). Classification (GTDB taxonomy): domain Bacteria; phylum Actinomycetota; class Acidimicrobiia; order Acidimicrobiales; family Palsa-688; genus Fen-671. The sequence continues at coordinate 7,290 of CAVVRE010000012.1, read as the reverse complement.
AACGTCAGCGACCGCCGTCGTGACGGGCTTAGGCGAGCGCCTACTCGACGGGCGCGCCCCTGGCCAGCAGCAGGGCCTCGCCGAAAGCAGGGGGCGACGACGAGCTGCAGTCCCGCCGGCCGCGCCCCGGACGTGGGCAGGGGCAGGGACAGCGCCGACAACCCGGCGAGGTTGAGCGGGCTCGTCAATTCGGTGTCAGTGATCGAAGCGGTACCCTCGAGCGGGGACGCGAAGAACTTCACCGAGGTTAGGGCGACCAGCTCGAAGCGCCCACGCGGTCGGCTACCTCGCCGTCGAAGCCGGCAGCCCCTCACCCGCCAACCTCCTTGCCCAATCCCGCCCGACCCACCCGGCCGAATTGGGGCACCCAACACCCAGCACCCCGAGGGCGAGCCGAAGTGCGCGAACTGATGATGCAAATATTGCCGCGAGCAACCCACTCTGAGGCTGTACGCAACTCAGGTCCGCCCCGCTAGGGCGTCGGCGACCGCTTCCTGAGCCGGCCGGCCAATTGCAGCAGCCGCCTTGCCTCCTCAGCGATCGTGACGTAACTAGGCAGGACCATCTGTCGCAGGGGGCCTGAGGGGATCGGAACTGCCAAGGCGCCAACCCGGCCTACTGGCGCGATGAGATCATCTAGAGAGCGCCCTGCCACGGTTGCTGCTACCTCCGCCCCGAACCCTCCACAAGTCCACGACTCTTCTACTGTCATCACGCAGCCGGTCTTCCCAACTGACTCAAGGACGCACTTCATGTCCCAAGGTTGAATCGATCGCAGGTCGACGACCTCAGCGGAAATTCCCTCGCGCATCAGGTCAGCTGCGGCCCGAATCGCTGTGGGCACCATCGAGCCCAGGGCGACAAAAGTGATGCTGGTGCCCTGGCGGACAATCTTGGCCGTCCCTATTTCAACCGCATAGCTGCCTTTGGGAACTTCTTGTCTCCCGCCGTGAGCGAGCGACATTGGCTCGATAAAAAGTACAGGATTATTTTCTCGTATGGCCGCGATCATCAAGCCCTTGGCGTCGTGCGCGTTCGCCGGAATGACGACCATCAGTCCCGGCACGTGTGAGAACCAAGAGCTATAGTCTTGGGGGTGGCCGCCATATTGCCCATGGCCAACGCGGGTCCGGACCACAAGCGGGACCTGAGCCACTCCCCCTGTCATATAATGCAGGTTCGGCATTTGGTTTATTAGTTGGTTCATCGCAGCTGGTAGGAACTCGCCGAACGAAATGTCCACAATCGGCCGTAACCCAAAGAGAGCCGCACCTATCCCTGCGCCCACCATCGCCCCTTCTGAAATCGGTGCCTCCAATAGCCGAACTGCACCGAATTCCTCGAACAGGCCTCTTGTGCTTCCCATCGGCCCACCGAATCGGCCGATGTCCTGTCCGATCATGACCACGCCCGGATCTCGTCGCATCTCGCCTGCGATCGCGTCCACCACCGCTTCAAGGTAGCTGAGCTGAACCGAAGGCGCTTGATAAGTGGTCATGAGAACACCTCGTCGACCCCTATGTCCTCTTCTGATACATCACGCGCTGCGGACGCTTCGGAGACGGCATGACGGATCGACTGATCAATATCGCTATCCACATCTTGCAACACGTCGAGCGAAGCCAACCCTTGCTCAAGGAGGCGCGATCGGAAGAGATCGAGAGGATTCTGGGATCGCCCGCTCGGTGGTGCGGTCTCGGTAATCTTCCGTGTCTCCCGCCCAATGCCCACCTCCTCGCAAGGTCATGGCTTCGATCAAGGTGGGCCCTTCACCATTTCGAGCTCTAATTACGGCACTAGCAACCGCGTCCCTGACTTCTTCCACGTCTTGACCATCGATCTGGACCCCAGGAATGCCATATCCAGCCGCTCTTGCGACCACGGGCGCGGGAAGGTACGAAGAAACGGATTGCGAGATTGCCCAACCGTTATTTTGACAGACAAAGACAATCGGAAGTCGCCAAATCGCAGCAAGATTTAGGCTTTCGTGCACATCTCCACGATTCGCGGTTCCGTCCCCAAATGTGCAGACCACGACATCATCGTTTGCTCTCACACTCAAAGCGAGCGCCGCTCCCGTCGCCACACCGACACTTGTTCCAAGGTCGCCCGCGACCCATGGTACGACGTTGAGTCTGAAGGGCCCAGTAAAGGGAACCGAGCGCCCCTTATTATAACCGTCAGGCTTACCAAGCACTTGAGCAACAAGCCGCCAAAGCTCAGCTCCTCTCATCAGGTAGACGACAAAGGGATCTCGGTAATGAGGAGCAACAACATCAGTAGGCCGAAGGTCGCAGAAACTTCCTACGATTACCGCTTCCTCTCCTAGAGCCGAGAACCATCGTGGGTTTAGCCTGCAAAGTTCCAAATTTAGGGACCGTGCTAACCTTAGCCATCTATAAAGTTCGATTTCTTGCCTCGTTGGTTGTCTTAATTCCTGCAACTTTATGAACCCCTAGCTACGAGCGGCTTGCGAATCTTACTACGTCTACCCTTACTACGTTTGCCCTGACCACACCCCGCCAGCTCCAGTTGGTCCAAGCCGCCGCCATAGCAGGCCTTCCCGTGACTGTTCGGGCAACCCCTCGACACCGCGGCCTCGGCGGCCCACCGCTTTGCAGGACCCTGGCGACCCGGGCCGGAGCTATCCTCGTGCAATGACGACCCACGGTGCTGTCCGGGGCGAACTTGATCTTCCGTCATAGGGGATCGGGACCGCGCCGCTTGGCAATCTGTACAGAGTTGTTTCGGATATTGACGCCGAGCGGGCATTGTCGAGGGCTCGGGAATTAGGATTCCGTTACTTCGACACTGCGCCATTCTACGGAGCCGGGGAGGCCGAGCTTCGGTTGGGCCAACTGTGCCTTGCACACCCCGAAGGACGTTTCAGCTCTAAGTGCGGTCGACTTCTACGGCCGGGTAGCAGCGATGAAAGCTACTTCCTCCCTACTACCAAGATGACTACCGTATTTGATTTTTCACCGGAGGGAGTACAGGAGAGTGTCGAAGGGAGCCTCAAACGTCTCGGGCTCGACCCGGCTGGATGTCGTGTTCGTGCACGACCCGGACGACAGCGAGGGCGAGCTGCCGGGTACCTTTGCCACGCTGGTTCGTCTGAAAGAGCATGGGCTGGTCAGCGCCATCGGTATCGGGATGAGCCAGTGGCAGATGCCCCTACGGCTGCTCGACCGGCAGCCAATAGACGTCATTTTGCTGGCAGGTCGCTGGTCGCTGCTCGATCAGTCGGCTGAACCGTTACTGGATGCTGCGGCTCATCGTCACATCCCGGTGGTCATTGGTGGCGCCCTCAATAGCGGCATTCTCGCTGGCCCCTCAGCCGAGGCAACCTTCGACTACGTTCGGGCATACAGGTATTGGGTGCATAAGGCGAAAAGATTGGAGGGTATTTGCGTGAACCACCAGGTTCCACTCCTCGTTGTGGCGGTTCAATTCCCGCTGGGCCACCAGCTGTTTTAACCGTCCTAGTCGGGATACGCTCGCCCGAGGAGGTCGACGCTTTTGCCGACGCCACCGAAGCGCAGGTCCCGGCCCAGCTCTAGGAGGAGCTCGCAGAGGAGCACTTGGTCGCTCGGAGGAGAGTGGTTGACTCTCTCTAATGGCGAACCGGCTTGTGACAGTGCCGCTCTTCGAGGTTCCTCGACACCAAGCCTGGGGTGAAGCATTCGGGTGTGTCGAAGTCGATATCCTCCGCCCCCGGATTATGTATAAGTGCCGCTCTTCCCGATATCGGGGATAGCTGCTCAGCGCTCGCTCAATATGTGGCTCTCCCGCCCGACGCGTCAAATACTGCGCCTGTGGCGAAGCTGCACTCTTCGGAGCACAGCCAAGCTATAAGCGCTGCAACTTCGTCCACTCTTCCGACGCGTCCCATAGGTATGCGCGAGACCATGTACTCCAGTTGTTCGGGCGTCGCTTGAGCGTTCATTGGAGTTTCGATGACGGCGGGGGCTACGCAGTTGACAATGATGTTCATGGTCGCCGTCTCCTTACCAAGCGACTTCGTAAGGGCAATGACACCTGCCTTGGAGGCGGAATAGGCGGCTGCATTAGGAGTGCCCTCCTTCCCCGCTATCGACGCAACGTTGACAATGCGCCCCTTACGGCGCCGCAACATGCCGGGAAGGGCCGCCTTGCACATGTAATACGTCCCGAGCAGGTTGATTGCCAACACCCGCTCGAACTCGCCGCCCGGGTAATCCCACACGGGCGCATTGGCTCCGTAGATCCCGGCACTGTTGACGAGTACGTCCACGTCCCCCACCTGGTGGACCGCCTGCTCGCACTGAGCGCTGTCAGTTACGTCCACCTCAACAACGCCAGGACCTTTCTGTAGATCAAAAGTTACCACCTTGTAACCTTCGTTGGTCAGCCGCTTCACCACTCCGGCACCAATGCCACTGGCGCCTCCAGTGACGATTGCCTTCTGGTGGTTCACTTTTCAGATCCTCCGTAGTCGTCGCGCCGGGTCAGCATGCCTTTGTACCAGTTGCGCCCGAATTACAGCTACACGTCGGAGTGTCGCATGCTCAGCCAGGATGACTTGCTCGGTGGGGGGCGCGGGCGACTACCCATAGTCTCGTTGCCGGCTCCATTGTCGACGGTCATCTCGTCGGCGCTTCTGTAGCGTGTTTTCGCCGCACCGCCGACGACCAACCTGCACAGAACATTACGGGCATCGCCGAAGGCAATGCTGCACGCAGCCGGGGTTTCGCCCACAAGCTGCACCAACGCGCCAGCGCACAGCGTACGGCCGACACGATCACGACGCGAAGTCGTTGGGTAGGAGAGTAGCCAACGCACTTAAGACCCGCTGAGGCGGCGGCCCAATGATGTCAGCTAGAGCCGCGGCCGTGCCCAAAGCGTGCCCAAACGAAGTGGCACGAGCCGTCTTCTGGCGGCTTACCGTGGCACGAAGGGGCAGGTCAGACGTGATACCAATTGGCTGACCAGCCCTTTGTCCAGCTCTGATAATCCTGAGGCCGATCGTTCGATTCCATCTAGCCCACAAAAGACCTGATGAAGGGCCATTTCTGGAGCCGTGAGTACAAGCATTTCGCATGCTGAGATCGATAGGCCTGGCCTGAACCGATAAACCGCCTGGTCAGATGGTATGTGGACTTCCGGTAGACGATCCTCGACGGGGCCTCGTGCCCACTACGTGCCCAAAGCGTGCCCAAGGGCCATCTCGGTCGGAGCCGATGAACTACTACGGCTCGTCGCACCGTCGGGATAGATCCCATCTCCTCCACGTCCCAATTCCTACTTAAATGAATGGTGCCGGGCGCGCCGGTCTCTAGTGGAAATGGCGTGAGGCAGCTTCGGGACTTCGTCCCGAGCGGGTCATGTCCCAGCACGCCACCCCGAGTACCTTCCACGCCCGCGCTTGACGGAATGGACAAGTGGCTGGCTGTGACGTCGTAAGCCCTTGGCGCCGTCAGTGAGCCGTGTCAACGGCAGTCGAATCTTGACCCCTTGATGTAGGTGTTGGCGACCGCTCGCTGCTTTGCAGCAAGCGAACGGACCCTCTTGTTAGCGTTGTGCAGTAGCGCGGCCAGCTCCCCAAACCCCTCGAGGCTACTGCGCTCACGATGGCGTCTTTGCCCTCGAAATGGCTGTAGAGTAACGGCTGGCTGTGCTCGATGCGATCGGCCAATCGGCGAGTGGTCACCGGCTCCCAGCCTTCGCTCTCAGCCAGCTCGCGAGCCGCGTTGACGATGACCTGGCGCCGTTGGGCTCGCTGAGCGCCTTCTACAAGCACGGCCCAGGTTAGACACCCCGACCCAGGTGAGCCGAGCCCCCCTGCGCCACCCCGGTGGCGGCACGGGGAGAAAAGGTACAACCCTGGCATAAGGGGGCCGCGTCGCCCGGCCGGTAAGGAGACCGCCAAGGCACGGCGCTCCGGGTTGAGCTCGCAAGAATGGGTAACGCGGACCGCCAATATGGGTGACCCCTACCCATGACAGCCGTCCCTCGTCGCGGTACCGTGTTCCACGACGCACCAGTCAAATTAAGAAGGGGTGCGAGGATCGTGCCAACGGCATACTCCGGTGGTTCAAATCACCCTTCCGACCGCACTCCTCCAAGAGGTAAATACGGAAGGAGAACCCAAATGCCCACTCGTATTGAATACTGCTGGGTCCGGGCTGCCCGCCGCGATGTTACGGAAATCTGACCAAAAAGGAAAGAATGTGAAGAAAACTCCAACTGTTCTCTGTGCGTTGTCGGGGATGCTTACAGTTATCGTGCCTGTGGTGGCCTTTTCGGCGGCGCCGGCGATGGCCATCTCTCCCATCGCGTTATGCTCCAGCCCGGGTACGGCGCTCTCAGGCAGCTACAAGAGCTTGACTATTACCGGTAACGAATACGTCGCTAACAACGGGGTGCTAACCGTAAGCGGGAACGTGACGCTGGCTCCCGGCGCCTGCCTGGACGCCTTCAGCATGGGGACCGTCAATGTGGGGGGCAATGTCTTCGTTGGCAACGGTTCCACCCTGGCCCTCGGCTGCAGCCTGACCGCGGCCATCATCTCGCCAACTCCGTGCACCGGCAGCACCGACGACACTGTGGCCGGCAACGTGATTGCCAATCAGCCATGGACGATGTACCTCACTGCCGACACCATCGGCGGCAACGTTGTCTCCAATGGAGGCGGCCCCGGACCGGGACAGCCCTACGTCCAGTTCCCAACTAAAGAAAACAACATCCGTGGCAACCTGATTATCCAGGGTTGGGAGGGCGGCTGGTCCGGCGCAATACGTAACCACGTTGGAGGCAACCTCATCTACAGCAAAAACGTGAGCGTTTTGGACGCCGACTCCAACGAAGTCGTCACCAACACCATTAATGGCAATCTCATCTGCCAGGGCAACTCCCCGGCAGTGCAGTTCGGGGACTCAGGCGGGTTACCCAACACTGTCGGTGGCCACAAGCTCGGGCAATGCGCCAGTTTGTGACACCGCTAGTCAGACACCGTCGTTGGCGCCGAAGCTAACGGCGGGCTAAGTCGCGAGGGGCCGGTCTGGGCACCCGGCCCCTGGCGCCGTTCAACTGCGGTTGCAGGATCGACAAAGCGGCGGGGAGCCGCTCCTCGGTCCTGTCCAGGCCGTGCCCGAAGCGTGCCCAAACGAAGTGGCACGAAGTGTCTTGCGGTGGCACGCCCTGGCACGAAACGGCACGTCAGAAGCTATACCAATCGCCTGACCAGCCCTTTGTCCAGCTCTGATAATGCTCAGGCCGATGGTTCGGTTCCATCTAGCCCCACAAAAGACC
>CAVVRE010000011.1:0-678335 GCA_963750465.1 uncultured Acidimicrobiaceae bacterium | reverse complement strand
CGATAGAGCAGATGTGCGTCGAACTGGGCAGAGAGGTGGCCAGCCTGTCTAGAGAGGTAACCGAACTTGTCGAGCGACCCTGCTCTAGCCCTCTGGCGCTCGCGGTAGAGGAGGCCGCTCGTCTCCTAGGAGTCGGCCGGTCAACCATGCTCTCGCTCCTCAGCGCTGGGAGAGTGCGCTCTGTCAGGGTCGGTGGGCGCCGGCTGGTGCCGATAAAGGCGCTGGAAGAGTTCCTGGACCAGCACGGTGACCGAGAGGTCGGCTAAGAACGCTGGCGTGGGGAAACGAGCGGCTAACGGACGAAGCACGATCATCCGACGCCCAGACGGAAGGTGGCACGGCTGGGTCTCCATGGGTTTCCTGCCCTCGGGCAAGCCCGACCGCCGGCACGTCTCGGCCAAGACCCAATCTGGCGCAGCGGCGAAGGTCAGGGCGCTGGAAAGGGCACGCGACGCGGGCAGCGTCACGGCAACGGGCCATACCCCACTCGTTGCGTACCTCGCGGAGTGGATCGACCGTAAAGAACGGCTACGTGCGGTTCGCCCAAACACTATTGACGGGTACCGCAATGACCTTGCCCACGTGAAGGCTGCCCTCCCAAAGGTCACCCTCGACCGACTTGGCCCAGGGAACATCGAGCACCTGTGGTCGTACCTGATCGACCGGGGCCGGACTGTTGGGCACACACGGCGAACGCTCAACGCGGCGCTCAACGACGCGGTCAAACGTGGATTAATCGCCCGTAACCCGGTCAAGGCGGCGGATACGCCCCGCGACGCGGAAACGGAAATAGACCCCTACACAATCGAGCAGATGGAGGCTCTGCTGGCAGTTGCTGCCGCGATGCGTAACGCGCCTCGCTGGTCGGTCGCGATGGCGCTCGGGCTGCGTCAAGGTGAGGTGCTCGGCCTGGCGTGGGATGACCTTGAACTACCTACGGAACCCGGCGCGGAGGGCACGATGGTCATCCGCCGTCAACTGCAGCGGGTCACTTGGCAACATGGTTGCGCTGATCCCGCTGAAGTGCGTCAACGGCGCCGGAAAGCCCGCCAAGCGCGGCGCTGACTGCTTGCAACGTTGGGGGGGAGGTCTCAAAGTCTCGGCCCCAAAGTCGGAAGCCGGTCGCCGTACGCTGGCGATACCGGCCATGTTGACCGCTCGAGCTCCGAACTCATCGCAAGACCCAAGCCGCAGAACGATTGGCCAGCGAGATATGGGCACAAGGGCCTAATGGCGGATGGGTATTCGCTTCCGAAACCGGCGGCCCGACCGATCCCCGAGCCGACAACCGTGACTTCAAAAAGCTGTGCGAGGTGGCAAAGATCCCGCCTCGGCGGCTCCACGACCTCCGACACTCGGCGGCGACGATGATGCTCGACAACGACCTCGACCTGAAGACCGTTGGCCAACTACTCGGGCACTCGCAACTCGCGCACACCGGCCGCTATACCCATGTGCTTGCGGACCGCAAATCCGTGGCGGCTCAGCGGATCGACCAGGCTCTCTTCCGCTCTAGGCGCACCAACGCCTAAGCAGGAGGTGCGTCCTACAACGTCATCGTGGCACATGAGCAGCCAGACTCGGCAACCGCCAGCCTCACCAATGCCGGGCCACATACATCAAACGAGTCGGCTATACCCTTTCGCTGTCTATCGCTTACGGCTGTCTGTGGCCAGTACTGCTACCAAAACTGCTACCAGACCGGCTCTGCTCTCGCCAAATTAGGGCAAAAGCCCTGCTCAGGAGGCGCCCCCGGCAGGGTTCGAACCTGCGACCCGCCGCTTAGAAGGCGGCCGCTCTAATCCACTGAGCTACGGGGGCTCCATTCGAACGGTAGCGGAGCAGGCGTCCCAGCTGGTTTCTTAAGCCAGTCGGGGCAGCGGCCACCTGGATGGGCGGTCGGTTTCAGCTGGCCAGCAGGTCTCGGGTGTCGTTCTTGGAAGACGGGTGGCGGAGCTTGGCTAGTGCCGAGCGTTCGATCTGGCGGATCCGCTCCCGCGTAACGCTGAGGACAATACCGACCTCCTCCAGGGTCCTGGGCTCCCCGCGGTCGAGCCCGTAACGCAACCGGACGATCTCTCGCTCCCGGTCGTTGAGCACCGCAAGAAGCTTGTCAACTTCCTCCCCGAGCATGGCCGCCGTGACGAGGTCGAACGGCGATGGGGAGGTCACATCGGCCACGATGTCGCCGAGCTCACTCTCGCCATCAGGCCCCACTCTGGAGTCGAGGCTCACGGTCTCAGTACCCTGCCGGAGTAGCTCGGCCACCTGCGGTTGGCTCATCCCGAGGGCTGCGGCCAGCTCGGCCAGGCTAGGGGCGCGGCCCGTTTGTCCCTCGAGCTGGTGTTTTGTCCGCAGCAGCCGGCGCACCTGGTCACCAGCATGGATGGGGAGCCTGATCGTGCGGGACGTGTTGTCGATCCCGCGGCTTATGGCCTGCTTGACCCACCAGGTGGCATACGTCGAGAACTTGAAGCCCCTGCGCCAGTCGAACTTGGTCACGGCGTGCATCAGGCCAAGGTTCCCCTCCTGGATCAGGTCCAAAAGCGGGAGGTCGGTGGACTGGTACCTTTTGGCGATCGAAACGACCAACCGGAGGTTGGCGTTGATGAACTGCTTGCTCGCCGTTTCACCACGCTCGACCGCCGCCTGGAGGAATTGTTCCCTCACGCCCTGGACCTCACCTCGGGCCAGCTCGTACTTGGCCTCCAGACCTTCCTGAATGACCTTTGACAGCTCCGACTCCTCCTCCTGGGTCAACAATGCGTACTTGCCGATGTTGTCCAGGTAGAGGCGGACGAGGTCCTCGTCCTGTGTATGGCTCCGCACTTGAACGCCCATCTTTTCCTTCCGGGCCATGCACTCCCTTCGGCTGAAGGAAGCGCTCTGCTTAGTTTCTTGTCCCGCTGGCCTGGGCTTGTGCCAAACTGAGAAGTCCGTGGTGGCCGTAGCTCAGTTGGTTAGAGCGCCAGGTTGTGGCCCTGGAGGTCGGGGGTTCGAGTCCCCTCGGTCACCCCAATCCCCGCCACCAGCCTCGCTCCTAGGCCGCGCACTGATCTCATAAGAAATCCTACGTATGACCGAGCGTTATGGGCCCACACGCCCTTGACCAGGCGTTGCCCGGTTGGTCTGACGAAACTGCTTCTGTAGCGCACTGCATAACCCAGATACGCCTGCCGCCTTCCAGATACGAACCTCCAGCGGGCGTCCACCTACTGACGGTGGTGGGTTCGCCGGCGACCGACCCTATGCCGAACTACCTTGACGGCCGAGCGCAGGCAGTCAACTGGCTCCCGAAGGGAGCTGTTGTGGATAGAGACCTCATCGGCGCGGCTGGTTGAATGTCGCCAACCGCATCGTCGCCGGCGGGGCGACCTCGGCGGACGGGCATGGCAACGTCAGCCTGCGTCCTGGTGGCCGGGGACGAGATGTACTTCACGGGCGGCGCCCACGCTGCGGGGTTATCCCCGGCCGGCTGTGGCCCGGGTGCGGCTCGCCGGGACGCTCTTGGGGGCCATCTGCCGCCGGCCCAGGGCGCCGTCGTTCCCATGCGCACGGCCATGTACGAGGACCGTCCGGATGTGGGGCCCGTTATCCTATGTGCACTCGCCCTGTGCGGCCGTCATCGAAGGGCCCCGACCGCGACGGCGACGAACGCCATAGTCGCCTTCCGACGGTTCAACAGAACCTCGCCACACGACACGTCCAGGCGTCCCCAGCCGCTCTCGCTTGCGAATTATTTGCCTGCGGTACACGCGGAAGTCACCTCCCGGTTAAGGGCGCTTCAAGTTGGTCGGGCAATATCACCGCACGCGACAACTTGAGGAGGACAGGTCATGGGAGACAACGACTCGAGTATTCCGAGCGGGCCGCGGTTCAGTCGGAGACGGTTCCTAGGATCCGCCGCTGCACTTGGTGGGGCAGCCTGGGCGTCGAACCTACTTGGGCCCAACGTGGCCAAGGCGCTGGCACAGCCGCCGCCGCGAAACGGGCGGATCCAGGACGTTCAACATGTGGTCATCCTCATGCAGGAGAACCGCTCGTTCGACCATTATTTCGGCACCAGGGCGGGTGTACGCGGTTTTGACGACCCCCGGGCGCTGCAACTGAGCACCGGCCGGAACGTATTTTACCAGCCCGACCCCCAAAACCCCGATGGCTACCTTCTCCCCTACCACCTCGACACGATGACGACGGGTGCGCAGGCCATCCCTTCGACCAGTCATGCCTGGCTCGTCCAGCACTCAGCATTGAACGGGGGGAAAATGGACAATTGGTTGCCGGCTCACCTGGCTGCGGACGGGAACAACGGGCCTTTCACGATGGGCTACTACGTCCGGGCCGACATTCCGTTCCAATGGGCCCTGGCCGACGCCTTCACCCTTTGTGACAACTACTTCTGCTCCGTCCTCGGGCCAACACATCCCAACCGCTATATGTGGATAACTGGGACGCTCGACCCGAACGGCGAAAATGGCGGACCGGCCCTGGACAACAACGTCACCAACGGACGATATACCTGGACAACTTACCCCGAGCAGCTCACGGCGGCCGGGGTCAGCTGGCGCTGTTACCAGCAGTCGGACAATTACGGGACGAACGTGCTCGAGTATTTCAAGCAGTACCAACAGGCACCCACGACCTCGCCTCTTTATCAAAACGCGATGGTCGTTTACCCGGAAGGCAAGTTCGAGTACGACGCCATTAATGACCAGCTGCCGACCGTGAGTTGGATATTCCCGCCCAGCACGATGAGCGAACACCCGGCATATCTACCCGCCAACGGCGCCGCCTTTGTAGCCAGCAAGATCGACGCCATCGCCGCCAACCCAGACGTCTGGGCCAAGACGGTGTTCATCCTGAGCTACGACGAGAACGATGGCCTCTTCGACCATGTCCCTCCGCCCAGCCCGCCCGCCGGCACTGCCGACGAGTTCGTGGCGCTGGCGTCCCCAGGCGGTACTCCAGGTAACGGCCTGCCCGTCGGGCCTGGCTTCCGGGTCCCGTGCCTGATCGTCTCGCCCTGGACCTCCGGCGGACGGGTGATACACGACCCGTTCGACCACACTTCGATCTTGCGCTTCCTCGAGGTGCTCACCGGCGTCGAAGCGACAAACATCAGCCAGTACCGGCGCAAGACCCTCGGCGACCTCACCAGCGTCTTCCAGTTCGGGCCCCGGGACCAGGTACCTCCGGTCCTGCCCGACACGAGCGGGCCGGCGACCCTTGCCGCCTACACCTCGACCTTGCCACTGCCGAGCTTCCCGGGCTCCGCCCAGACCGTTCCTCACCAGGACCACTTCCGGGAGTTCCCTCAGCGGCCGATCTAGGTCGCCCCCCGCCGGGTTGTAGTGCTTCCGGCGACGACAAACGGCGACGACAAGTTGACGCTTCTGGCCCGGCCGCCTCTTGGTAGCCGGGCCAGCCCATTATTGCCCTCGAGCCACAAACGACTGCTGGAAACGCACGTCGATGGTGCCTTTGCCGCGAACGCTCGGGGGCGCCGCGCACGGACCCATCACCGAGGCAATGTCACACCTTCTGGCCGACCCCCTTGAAGAAGGTGTAGCAGAACACGCCGTCCGCTTCGGTCGTGCGGTGCAGGCCGGCAATGCCTGCATCGAAGCGATCGGGCTCGATCAGCCCAGACGCGACCGCCGCCGGTCGGACTCCCTCAATCATCGCCGTGAAAGTCTTCCTGGTGAAGCCGTCGACCAGCTCGGGTCGGCTGGCATCCACGTACACCATCCGAGGCGAGACCCGGGCCCGGGCGAAGCCGGCCTCAACCAGCAGCGGGTAAACCTGCCGGCCGACTAGGGCGTCGCCTCCGGCGTTGTGCTGCAGGAGGACCTGGCAGTCGATCGAGGCCCGCGCCTCAGGGCTGTCCGGATGGAAATAGGCCGATCCGTGGTCGCCCTCGATCACCGTGATCGTCCCTCCCTGCCGGAGCACCCGGCGCAGTGCGACCAATGCCGCCACGGGGTGGCGCAGGTGCTCGAGGACGAAGCACACAAAAACGTGATCGAAGGACTCGGCCTCGAAGGGTAGTGCGAAGATGTCCGCCCAACAGAACCCCACGTTGCCCACCCCAGCCAACACGGTGCGACGCCGGGCTTGGGCCAGCGAACCGGACGAGACATCGATGGCCACGAACCGAGCGCCGGGGCTGCGGCAAGCCAAGGTCTCCGTCTGCGCGCCTACCCCACAGCCCGCCTCCAGCACCCGGCTCCCGGCCGGGTAGGCGGTGTCGTGATGTAGCAGGTCGACCAGCGTGTCGGCCTGGTCGTTCAGACGTTCGTACTCTCGGGCGGTGTAGCCGTGTACGTAGGCCTCGCTCATCGACAGCTCCAGCCCGGCTCTCGCAGTTCCGTCGCCATGGCAACGGCGATCTCGTTCATGCGGGCCTCGGGGACCGATCGGTTGTCGGGGACGCCCAACCCTGCGAACACCCTGGGGCCCTGGAGCTCCTCAGGCTGGTCAGTTGCCCTGGGGATTACGTGGAAATGGACGTGGCGGTGCAGCGGGTTCTCTGCGAACTGGGCCACATAGGTCTTGGCGCAGCCGACCACCTCGCCGAGTGCACGCGATACCCGCTGGATCAATGGGCCAAGTTGGCTGGCTTCCTCGTCTGTCATCTCGCCCAGGGAGGCGACATGCCTCCTGATCACGAGCACGGTCCAGCCCTCCACCGAAGTGCCGGAAGCGTGGGCTACATCCCAGCTCGGCGTACGGAGGATGAAGTCCCACGGTGGCGCCGTCCCGGCATCGCGGCGTCCGATGAGTTCGCATGTCCTACAGCTGGCCACGGGTCCAACTTACGTTGCCGCCCATTCGGTGCCAGGTTGTGGGTCAGGCCCACCAATTCGTTAACCTGCGACGCGTCGCGGTTTATATCGCCAGGCCCGGGCACGCCCCAGCCGCTCCGATCCCGGACGGCGTCGTACTTGCCCATGACCGCAGGATACCTGGAGACGTTGGGTGAACTGGGTCTCCCCGATGCTGGCCACCCACCATGGCTCGAAGCGGGTGACCACTTTACGGGCCGGCTACGTAGCTTCGTAAGGCGCCTTTGACCGACGTCCGGACGCTCCGTGCTTTTGAGACCCGGCAAGACCGGCCCGTACCGCTTCCCGATCGACCGCTGAATCGTCCATCAGGCGAGCCGCCAAGCCTCCGGGCTCGTCGAGGAGAGCGGCGAGGATGTCATCAGCGGTTGCCCTTGGGTCAGGTCGAGACTGGGCGCGGCGGCCCGCCGCCATCAGGACGTGCAGCGACCTCGGCGTGAGAGGCGGGCCTGATTGCGGTTGCGCCAAGCTCGTCTCCGCTTCAAGGGCGTTCTCAGCCGCGGAGATCGTCACGCCGAAGCCGCCCCCTTGAAGAGCGCCGCGACGAAGTAGCGCCAGGAGGATATGGCCGGTCCCGACGGCGGCGTGGGAGCGGCGATGGGCCTCTTGGCGAGCCTGGGCGAGGACGTCGGCGGCGTCCTCGCTGAGCCGCTCGGGGGAGGGCGGGAACGCCGGTGAGCCCATCTCGGCCCGGATGGCGTTGGCATCGTCTGGGTAGGTTTCGAGGTCGACCTGCTCATAGGTAGGTCCCCATTGCTCGAGAAGCTCGTCCGAGGCGCGTACGGGCGCCCCCATCAGGAGAGCCAGGCTGATGGCGTCGCTCGGACGGGCGTCGACGACCTTGGCCCCCGACGGCCCCTCCAGGACCACTTCGGAGATGAAAGTGCTCTCGGACAAGCGCACAACGCGGACTTCGGTGACCGAGCCGGAGAGCGCGCTCACCAGGCTCGCGGCCAGCTGGTAGGTCATCGGGCGGGGCGTCTGTAGCCCGGTGAGGATGCTGGCCATCGCCCGGCCCTCGGGCTCGCCGATGAAGATCGGTAGGGTTCGCGGACCGCCACGCTCTCGGAGGACGACCACGTGGGTCCGGGCCGCACCCGGTGCGAAGGCTGGTTCTCTACGTACGTCGATCACGTCGACATCCACTAGGTAGGGTCGAGCCACGGAGGCCATCCTTTCTTTTCGCAGGTGGCCGCTTAGCGACCGCCTGGCCTTATACAGTCGGCTCTTGACCGCACTGCGAGCGATACCGAGCTCGGCCGCGACCTCGGCCTCGTTCAAGCTGTCCAGGTAGAACAGCTGCACAGCTTCTCGTTGGCCCGATGGCAGGGTGCCTATGGCCGCCCGCACCTTGGCTGCCGTTTCCGCTTCGACCAGGAGGTCTTCGGTCGACGGCACCCCGACCAAAGGGGCAGGCCAACGAGCGCGGCGGGCCCTCGCCCGCAGTTGCTGCCGGGCCAGGTTCAAAGCGATACCGCACAACCAGGGGCCAAACCGGGCCGGGCTCTGAAGGCGGTCCAGGCAGACCAGCGCCTGGGCGGCTGCCTCCTGGAGTACGTCGGCGATATCCTCGGGCCGGTCGAGAAGCCGGCTTACGAGCGCCCCTGCTACTGGACCGTGGCGGTCAAACAGGACGACGAACGCCGTCTTGTCGCCCGTGCGCGCTTGGAACACCAGCTGTTCCTCACTGATTTGTCGTGACGCCCCGGCGGACGCGCTCATCGGTCAATAGTTGCAAGAGAAGCGGTCTGGGTTACCCTCTTCGTCCGATCACGCGCGCCCGTACAGGCGGTCTCGGGCCGCAGCTGGCGTGGGTTCTCCGGAATGAGCCTCTGCGCCCCGTCGGCACTTGGCGGGGCGGTTGGTGGCGAGCCGGAACTCTCAGGCGATGGGCTCCGCCAGCTCGACGATGATCCCCTCAGGGCCGCGGACGTAACAGAGCCGATAGCTGTCTTCGTAGCGCTCAACTTTGGCCAACGAGCTCGACTTCCCGCCCCCGCAAGCTGGCGACGACCGCGTCGATGTCGTCGACGGCGAACGCGACATGGCGGATACCCGGGGTATTCGCTGGCGCATACCCGTCGCCGCCCTTTCCCGCTGGTCTGAACGCACCACCCCTTGGTCTGACGGAACTAGCGACTAGTTGCTCGGCTCAGCCGGGCCATACCGGAGGCAGGGGCCAAGGAGGAAGCTCAGCGAGACGATCGTTCTTTGCATAGCCCGGCGGCCCGGGCCCGTGACGCCTGGCGGACCAGGTGGTCCCGCTCGGCGACGTTCGTGGCTCGCTGGGCGGCCTCGGTGTAGGAGGTGGCGGCGGCAGGAAGGTCGCCGCCGAGCTCGTGCAGGTGGCCCCGGACGGCGTGCCAGCGGTGTCGCTCGCCGAGCACCTCGGGCAGCCGGTCGGTCTCGCGCAACCCAGCGGCGGGGCCGAGGACGTGGCCGACCGCAACCGCGCGTCCGAGCACTGCGGCGGGGTCCTGGCGCACCGGGTCGTCGGAAAGGGCGACGAGGTCGTCGTACCAGGCGAGGATCTGGGGCCAATCAGTCTCCTCGGCGGTTGCCGCGTCGTCGTGCAGGGCGGCGATGGCGGCCTCGACCTGGTACCGGCCCGGGCGACGCTCCTCCGTCTGCATGCTTAGCGCTGACTGCAGGACGCGCACTCCCTCAGCGATCTCTCGGGTGTCCCACAGGCTGCGGTCCTGTCGGTCGAGGGTGACGATGCGACCTTCTGAGTCCAGTCGCGCCGGGAGGCGGCCGTGGTTGAGGAGCATCAGCGCGAGCAGACCGCGCGCTTCGGGTTCCTCGGTGGCGAGGGTAAGTTGGCGGGTAAGCCGGATGGCCTCGCCGGCCAGGTCAACCCGTCCAACGTGGCCGGCTGCGTAGACGAGGTAAAGCACGCGCAGCACAACGGCGAGGTCGGCGGGCTGGTCGAGGCGACGCCCCCGCAGGGCGCGCTTGGCCCGGCTGATCCGCTGCGCCATCGTCGCCTCCGGCACGTAGAAGGCGTCTGCGATCTCCCGGGTGGTGAGGCCGCCGACAGCTCGCAGGGTCAGCGCCACCTGGGAGGCGGGAGCGAGGTCGGCGTGGCAGCAGCAGAAGAGCAGGAAGAGGGTGTCGTCGCCCTCCTCGGCGGCGGCCGGCCGGGGCTCGGCGTACGCCGCCTCCTCGCGGCGCTGACGGGCGGCCTGGCGGCGGCGGGCGTCGACGAGCCGCCGGGTCGCCACCGTTGCCAGCCACGCCCCCTGGTCACGCGGCGGGTGCTCGGGCCACGCCCGAAGCGCGTCCAGCACCGCCTCTTGCAGCGCGTCCTCGGCGGCATCGAAGTCCTCGCCTCGCCGGACCAGGCCCGCGAGCACCCGCGGGACGAGGGCGCGCAATGCACCCTCGTCCAGCTCGGCGCGTCGGTTCGTCTATCACTCCGGCTCAGTCGACCGAGGGCGCCTCGGACATGACCTCCCGGACGTCGATCCACTCGTAGAGCGGCGTCCCGCCCGGGCCGGGCTCGGAGGAGACATAGGCCGCTAGCTCGACCGCGCGCTCGTGCGACTCAACGTCGATCATGTACCAGCCCGCCACTAGGTCGCTGGTCTCGGGGAGCGGGCCGTCGGTGATAACAGGCGCGGCGTCCGGGCCGCCGTAACGCACCCAGGTGCGCACCGGGGTGAGTGCCTGCGCGTCGACGTATTCGCCGTTTTTCTCGAGCAGCTCACTTACGTGGTTGAGGAAAGCCATATGTGCCTCCACGTCCTGGGGGGCCCACTGGTCCATTGGGGGCACGGGACGGTGCGGCTCCGGGCCGCCGCGGTAGTGCTTAAGGAGCAGGTACTTCGGCATGGTGGTCTCCTGGTTCTGTGGTGGGTCGCACTTGCCGCGGCCCCTCACTTTGTGAGCGGAGCCGGTCGGGACTTCTCGACATGGAATCACTTATCCAGCTCCGAGACGGTCCGCATAGTAGGTACCCCAGCGGGGACGGCCCTCGTCATACTGGGCAGCCTCAGAGGGCGTGCGGAAATACCCGTCCGGTGAAAATGCCCGCTGACCGGGGAACAACCGCCACAGGCATGCCGGCAGGTGGTGTGGGCTGGCTAACCGCAACTCTCTTATGGACCCAGTTCGTGCCGCTCGATCGCTCTCGCGAGTGTCGATCGACCTATCGGCGCATACGTCGGATGGCCCGACGTCGATCGGCTGTCGAGGCCGATCGAGAGCAGCATCAAGCCAAACAGGACGGCCCAGCCAAGGCACCGAGCTTCGAGGTCCGGGCCCACCCCACCGTAGGAGCGAGCGAATGCCGCGTCCGCCGATCGAGGAAGCAACATCAACGCGGCTGCGAGGTCGGTTGCCGGGTCGCCGGCGCAGATGTCGCCGAAGTCCAGAATGCCGACAAGCGTCCCGTCCGCGATCAGCGTGTTGGCCGGGTGGAGGTCACCGTGTAACCACGCCGGAGAGTGCGGCCACGGTGGTGCGGCACAGGCACGGTCCCACACCCGCCGCGTCGCGTCGACGTCGATTTCGCCCGCGCATTCGACCAGGCGGTCATCGAGGGTTGCACTGCGCTGCACAAGTGGGACCCCGCGATAGGGGTTGAGCGGGGCATCAAACGGCGCAGGTCGGTGCAAAGCCTGCAGGAAGTGCCCGAGGCGCTGAGCGGCATCGTCGGGGTTACTGACCCAGGTGTGGTCGCCAGGACTACCGCTGAGCCACGCCACAATCGACCATCTCCACGGATAGTCGGTCGATGGCCATCCAACCCTCACCGGTGCAGGCACTGGAAGCGGAAGAAGCGGAGCGAGGGCAGGTAGCCATCGCTGTTCGTTGAGCACGAGCGGTGCCGCCTGGGCGCGCCGGGGTAGGCGAACCAGTAACTCGTCGCCCAGCCGCCAGAGCGCGTTGTCCCACCCAGCGTGGACGTATTCCAACCGAAGGCCGCTTAGGTCTGGGTGCTGACCGGCGATAAGCGAGCGCACCAATTGCTCGTCTATATCGATCTCCGCCGGAGGCGAGCCAGAAGGGGTCCGAGCGGAGCCCCAGGCCTGGTCTTGTCCATTGGGCAAGTCGCACATGCGTCAAGGATGCTACTCAGCCGATCAGGCGCTGACGCGAGTGCGAACGCGGCACGCTAAGCCGCACTTGACATCCTCTGACGTCCGTTTCGGCGCCCGCTCCGCGACCCTTCCGTGCCCGTCAGTGCGGGCCAGAGGCCTAGGGTCACCGTGCTTGGCGGCGTCCGCGCACTTCTTCGAGCAGTTGGGCGAGTGTCTCTTGATGCCGCTGAGCCAGCGGGTGCGGGCGGGTTAGCCACATCTGGAGGTGCAGCAACTGGACCAGGGCCGCTGACAACATGAACCCGGCTTCGTGACACGCCGGGACGGCTGCCTCGACTTTGGCCCGACCGGCGGGGAGGTTGACCAAGGAGGACCATAAGAAGGCGAGCTCGTAGCCAGCAGGATAGATCCCGGCCCACTCCCAGTCGATGAGCACCGAGCGACCGCTGGCGTCACGTAACACGTTCCGAGCGGTAACGTCCCCGTGGGCGAAATGCCATTTGAGCCCGGAACGGTACGCCAGTTGTCCTAGCGCCTCGGCGTCCGCCTCGTTCAGCAGCCCTGACCGATGGTGAAGCCTTAGGCGATGGTCGATACGGAGACGACGGAACCATGGGCGCCGGGGCCGATAAAGGTCCATGGCCAAAGCCACCCCGAGGAGCTCGTCGACGTCTTCGGTGGATAACGAGGTGGGGAACTTCGGCCCCAGCGGCACGCCGTCCACCGCCTCGAAGGTCATCGACGGCTCCCGCCGTGATGCGCGGGTCAGCGCCGGTACGGGGACCGGAGGGCGGACGTCGTTCAACATTCGGTTAATGCGCAACTCGTTAATTGCTGCCTGTCTCGGTGTCCCCAGCAGAGAAGCCCAATGCGGGATCACCAAGCGGGGTAGTGATGTCTTGGTCACCGTGGTGGCGTCAGCCGACCACGTCAACTTGGCCTTGCCCAAAGCCAGCGACCATCCCCCAGTCGGCTCCTCAGACATCCGGGCTACGGAATAATCCTCCACCAGGGCAACGATATTGAGGACGGTCCGGAGCCCCGCCGGGCCCTGGTCGCCCGCTTTAGTCGCTGCCGTCACTCCCATGACCATTACCTGTTGCAAAGGTATTGAACGGGCTGGGCAATGAGTTGGCTGACCCCTTGGAAGAACTGAACGAGACCCACTCTACGCTGGGGCCGGGCCCGCTGTTTCTTGAACCGTCTTTCGTCTGGCGACGATGTCCCGACAAATAAAATCGGGCGTCTCTCCGAGGGCATGCTCCTGACCAGAACTGCCGGCTGGCCGACACCGGCCTCTACTGTTCGTGCAGTTCGATGTTGAGACCCTGGCAAGATTCGGGCCGCAGCGGCCGGGCTCGGCCACCTGAAGTCAGGGTCGCCAGAGCGTCACACCAGGCGTGTCTCGACATGTTTGTGGAGGCTACCGGCGCAGAGCGGCTGGTGGGAGTGCTCCAGCGCGCTGGAGCACAACCATCAACCGCTCACGGATAGCTGACCGTGTTCGAGATATCGCCCTCGTTGTCCTTCACCCGGAACGTGGCACTGAACAGTGTCGTGTCACCCTCGACCTGCACTATGAACGGCGTGCTCGGCCCGGACTGCGGAAGCCCAGTCGCGGTGTAGCTGAAGGAACCATCTGCTGTGTTCTCATGGGCGGTGAGGCTGTAGCTAGTGGCCCCTGCCGGTGCCGTCCACCACAAGTTCACCACCGTCACTCCATTGTCTTGGTACGGGGCTGAAATGAAGAGCTGCAGTACTTTCGAACCCCGGGGCCGACAATTCATTCCCCAAGCGCCCGATGTTCCCGCGACCGCCTGCGTGCAGGCGCCATTTGCAGCGACCCGGCCAGCGGGTAACGCCGAAGCAGCCGCCGGGAGGGAGAGGGCCGGTATGAAAGCTAGCGCTGCAGCGGCGACCAGTGTTTTGCGAGCTGCCATTGCTTTTCCTTTCCTGTGCGTCTCGTGTTTGTCCAGCCGAGTTGCTGGCGGTGGTGCTGGTGCACGGCCCCAGCACCACCGTCAACCACTCGACGCAAACTGTCGCTCCGGACGATGGCCCATAAGAGATTGATGGCCACCCCGGAGCTCTGAGGGCATAATTAGTTACGGAGCGGCAAGGTGAACCAGCTCCTCGCACCTCGATCGGTCAGGATCTCTACGCGCGCGACC
The DNA here is from genome assembly GCA_963750465.1 of uncultured Acidimicrobiaceae bacterium. Classification (GTDB taxonomy): domain Bacteria; phylum Actinomycetota; class Acidimicrobiia; order Acidimicrobiales; family Palsa-688; genus Fen-671. The sequence continues at coordinate 664,274 of CAVVRE010000011.1, read as the reverse complement.
ACCCGTAAACCAACATCAGCATTTTCAACACCAAATCCGCCTCACATCCTCCAAGCAGGCTTGCATAAATAGCAAGCTAAAGCAAATTGGTACCCACTTGTGTCAAAAAGTAACCCATGCGACAAAAGAGACTCAGGCCGTCAACTCCCAACGCCCCTTGCGCAACGGCCCGCGAGCGTAGAAAGTAGATATCTGTCGCCCTGGACCAGCTCCCCACGACCAATTACCCAGTTCGCAGGTTTCCGAACCGGCCCAAAGACGAGTCCTGATGGGTGGTCGCTCCCAACCGCTCTCCGCAAAAGCTGATAATTAGGATCGTACGTTGCTAGCTAGTTGTAGTTAGCTTCAAGAGGTCGATGATCCCTTGATGAGAATGTTATGGTTCTGTGAAGGATCATGACGCGCAGCTTCAGGTCCGCCAATGTTCCTAGATCTGATCACTTCGATCGGCGCTGTGGATAACGCTGGGCCTCCGTGCCTCACCTGCTTGGGCAAACGAAACCGAGACCGAAATAAATGGGATCACGTCGAAGGCCAGGATGTGTATCGCGAGGCGATCAAAGCGCGCCCGTGAACAGCCACCTCCTCTATGCGCCGGCACGTGATGGCGAAGGGCTAGCAGCAAAACCTTCGACGCGAGTGCTTGCCCGTGTGATCGACGGAATTGGCGTTTCGGAAGAGTTGTGGGGGTCGGCGGCAAGCGCTGCCCCAAGGCCGGCGTAGCGGCTCCTGATCGGCCCGGCGTTTCACCAACAGTGACGCGAGGGAGTGGTCAATGGCGACGTCGTGGTGAGCAGGGGTCGTGGTCGGCCCCTCGGTGACATCGGGTGGTATTCTACGGAAGCGGTGCGACAACAGCGCAGGTAGATCCCATAAAGCGCCTCTAGCTCAATGGCAGAGCAACGGACTCTTAATCCGCAGGTTGTGGGTTCAAATCCCACGGGGCGCACGCACTGAAGGCCTGCTACTCGCAGTTCACAGCGGCGTTATGCGCCAGCCCACTTCGACGGTCGGCTCCTGGCCAGCTTTCGCCCGTAGCTGCAGCCGATGAGGGCCGTTCAGGAAAACGACGTCGGCCTGGAACTCATCGGTCGCCGTCCAACCGCCGGCGACCGCGACCGTCGGTAACGAGCGGAGACCAGGGAGCTGACCCTCCGTCCAGCGTCCCGGGCGGAGGTCGAACGGGTAGGCCACGTCGTCGATCACGACGCTGAGCCGTGTCCCGTCGTCGCCGGGCCCCACCCGGATTGCGCTCAGTTGGCGCGTGTAGGGCGCCAGCTTCCCGGCTCGTCTGAACACGACCTCAGGTCCAGGTCCACCGGACCGGCCATCGATGAAGGCGGTTGACAAGCTCCGCAGGCGGTCCGCGAGCCGCTCCTCCGCGGCGCTGTCACCGGCGGCATGACCGGAGAGCGCGGGGAGCAGGTGCTCCCAGACGAGGTCGAGTTGCGCTTGCATCTCTTCGACCTGTGCGGTGCAAACAATAACCGCATCTGCCTCGGGCGCCACCACGCAGAACTGGCCGAATGCCCCATCACCCCTGTACGCGCCGTGGCGGCACACCCAAAACTGGAAACCGTACCCTTGCTGCCAGTCCGGGTCCTCAGACTGGCGCGAGTTGTCGACTTGTTTGCTGTGCGCCGCCGCCACATAGCCATCGGGCACCAGTTGCTCGCCTTCCCACCAGCCCTTCTGGAGGTACAGCTGGCCAAGCTTGGCGATCGACTCGGTCACCACGTGCAGCCCTGAGTACCCCTGGTCGATACCTTCCCCGCTCTGGGTCCAGTGGGCTTGTTCTATCCCGAGTGGGTCGAAAAGACGAGGACGCAAATAGTCGACCAGTCGCTGGCCCGTCAGCCTGGTGATGATGGCGGAAAGCGTGTAAGTGCAGCCCTGGTTGTAGCAGAAGAACGAGCCCGGCTCGTGGTCAGGTGGGATGGACAGGAAGGTACGCACGACGTCTGAGCCGCCCGCGGCCAGGGCCGGCCAGGTGTCCTTGGCGTGCCCGCTAGCCATGGCCAACAGGTGCCGTACCTTCAGGTCGGTTAGGCAGGATGAAGCGTCCACGGGCGCCTTGTCCGGGAAAAAGCCCATCACGGCATCGTCTATCGAGAGGAGCCCCTCGGCCTGGGCGATGCCGATCGCTGTCGAGGTGAAGCTCTTCGACAGCGAGTAGAGCAGGTGGACGAGGTCAGCTCGGTAGGGCGCCCACCAGCCCTCTGTCACGACGTGGCCGTGGCGGACCAGCATGAGCGAGTGCAAGTCCAGGCCGGTGGAGCCGACCGCATCCAGGAAGGCGAGCACGCCACCGGCGTCGACATCTTGGGCGGACGGAGCTGAACGAGGCAGCGAGCGAACGGTCATCCGGCAAAGGGTAATACCGATCACGCTCGAGCAAGCATTGCCGAGCGAACACTTCGTGGTTGCTTACTCGCCGCCCAGTCGCTCGGCCAGGAACCTGAATGCCAAAGCATAACGATGTTCCACGCCGGCATGGAAGCCCTCGAACAGCTCGTACCGGTGATCGATGCCCTGGGCGCTGAGCTGAGCAGAGATCACCTGGGCTCCGAGGTCGAGGTAATAATCGTCCTGTCGTCCGGCATCGAGCCAGATGGCCTTCAAGGAACGGAGAGCATCCATTCGAGTTGCCACCATACGGACCGGGTCAAGCGCTTGCCAACGGCGCCAGACGTCATCGCGGAAAGCCGTGGTCTGGAGGTCAAACGGCATTGAGACGCTGCCGTCGGGCTCACCCGAGTAGGCGGCCGCCATCGCATAGATGTTTATAAGGACGTGATCGGGGTCCCGGGCGGTACGGATCTTCGCCGGACGGGAATTGAAGTCTTCGAAGAACCTCTCGTAGGAGCCGCCGTACAGGTCGCGCAGCGCACGCGCCGCCGCCGCCACGTCGAACAGGTAACACATCTCGAAGTAACTGTCACCCGAGTGACTGGCGAAAGCGCCGAAAACGTCCGGTCGAAGCATGGCCGCCACCATGGCGCCGTACCCACCGCTGGACTTCCCCGAAACCCCCCGGTGGTCCCGGTCCGGGATCGTGCGGTAACGGGCGTCGACCGCCGCCACGACATCCTCCGCCAGGTAGTCGAGGTATTGCCCGGTTGCAGGCGAGTTCAAGTATTGGCTGCCGCCGATGGCGGTCCAGGCGTCGAGCAGCACGACAATCGCCGGCGACACTTCAGGGTTAGCGAACAGATCGTCGATCAAGCGCGGGACAGGCGGGACCCACCCGACCCAGTTCCAGTAACCGTCTACACGGCCCAGGTACCCATGAAGGAAGTAGATAACGGGGTAGCGGCGGTCTGTCGCTTCGTAGCCAGGGGGCGTATAAACCCACATCGTCCGCTTGGGAGGGTCGCCCAAGGGATTGCCGACCAGCGCCTTGCTATCGACAATCTCACGGGAGAATAACCCCGCCGTCTCAAATGGATCGGAGTATCGCTGGTCGAGCATCAACTTTCCTTTCCTGGTCCAGGGGTTGCTTCAAGGTCAACGATGGTAGGCACCGCATCGCCGGCAGACAACGGGCTGAGTTGCGACCGTCTGGCGCTTGCCAGCTGAGCAGGGTCAATGTTGAGCGGGTGGTGGCAGGCAACGAGGTGACCGTCGGCAAATTCCGTGAGCGGAGGCTCGATGGCCCTGCAAATCTCGTTCGCACGGGGGCACCGGGGATGGAACCTGCAGCCCGGGGGCGGCTCGAGAGCGTTAGGCAGTTCGCCCCTGGCCACAACGCGGCGGGAGCCCCGGGCCTTCAGATCCGGGACCGGAATGGCAGATAGCAGTGCCGCGGTATACGGATGCAGAGGCTTGCGGTAGAGCTGGTCCGCCGGCGAGAGCTCGACGATCTTGCCCAGGTACATAACCGCGATCCGGTCGGACACGTGCCGGACCACCGCCAGGTTGTGTGCGATGTAAATAAAAGCAAGGTGGTACTCGCGTTGGAGGTCACTGAGCAGGTTGATAACCTGCGCTTGGACAGACACGTCCAAGGCGGACACCGGCTCGTCCAGAACCACCAGGCTGGGCCTTACTGCAATCGCCCGGGCGATGCCCACTCGTTGGCGCTGACCTCCGGAGAACTCGTGCGGGAAGCGGTTGACGTGGTCAGGGTCCAATCCGACCTGACGCAGCAGATGTCGTACTTCCGGCCCCACCTTGGGACGTTCCACCCCCCGAAGGTCCAGGCCACTGCTGATGATCTGCCCTATTCGCTTGCGCGGGTTGAGGGACGACTGTGGGTCCTGAAAGACCATCTGGACTTGACGACGGAAGTCCTTGAGAGATGCCCCCTTCATCGAGGCGACGTCTTGCCCCCTGAAGTAGATCGAGCCGGAGGTCGGTGTCAAAAGGTGGAGCAGGCAGTGAGCCAATGTGGTCTTCCCGCACCCCGACTCCCCCACCACCCCGAGCGTCTCCTGGGCCCGCAGCGTGAACGATACGTCGTCCACGGCGCGGACCCGGGCGACGACGTGGTCCAACAAGACGCCCTTCTTGACCGGGAAGTACAAGGTCAGGTGGTCCACCACCAGCAGAGGTGACGAAGTACCGTTGTCGGACTTCGACTGGAGTGTTCCGGCGCTCACGCTACGGACGACCCAGCACCCTCTGGGGTGGCCAGGCCTACGGCACCGTTCACGATGCGGAGCCGACGCTTGTCGGCCAGCTCCAGCCAGCACCGATCTCGATGCTCGGGCCGACCGGGCACCCGGGCTGCGAGCGGCGGCACTTCGGCGCACCGCTCGAACTGATGGGGGCAACGAGGGCGGAAATGGCAGCCCGTCGGAGGCCGTAGCGGCGACGGCGCAGAACCAGCGATCATGGGCAACCGCTCGGCCCGCGGACGGTCAGCACGGGGAACGGATCCCAGCAGACCCCACGTGTACGGGTGCTGCGGATCTTCGAAGAGTTCGGTGACGGGCGCCTCTTCCACCACCCGGCCGCCGTACATCACAACGACGCGGTCCGCCATTTCGGCTACTACGCCGAAGTCGTGGGTGACAAGAAGAAGTGAGGCGCCAGTCTCCTCACAAAGCTCGGCCAGCTCGCTCAGGATCTGAGCCTGCACGGTCACGTCCAGTGCCGTGGTCGGCTCGTCCGCGACGATCAGTTGCGGCGAGCAGGACAGCGCCATCGCGATCATGACTCTCTGGCGCATCCCGCCGGAGAACTCATGAACAAATGACCGAGAGCGCTCCTTCGCCCTCGGTATCCCGACTCGAGTCATAAGCTCGACCATTCTGTCCCGGGCCGCCGGCTCCGATACGCGATCGTGGGCCCGGATCTGCTCGACAATCTGGTCACCTATACGTTGCACCGGATTGAGAGCGCTCATGGGGTCTTGTGGTATTAGTGCGATGTCATTTCCCCGGATTTTTTGCAAGGTCCGCTCAGTGGCCTGCAAGAGGTCGGTGCCGCGGAAATTGGCCGCGCCCCGGAAACGGGCGTTCGGCGCCCTTGTCAGTCCCATAAGCGTCATGCAAGTGACTGACTTGCCCGAGCCCGACTCACCCACCAGGCAGAGAACCTCGCCTGAGTCGACGAAGAAGCTGACGTCGTCCACCGCCTGCACCACGCCATCCTCGGTCACGTAGGCGACGCTGAGGCCCTGAACATCAAGCAGGTGAGACATCAGGCGGTCAGCTGGATCCGTGGATCCAGAAAAGCGTAGAGCACGTCCACCACGGCGCCGACCACCACCACCAGGACAGCCGTGTACATCACTATCACCATGATCGGGGGCACGTCCAGGGTCTGGATCGACTGGGCGGCGTACTGCCCTACTCCTTGCAGGTCGAAGATGCTCTCGATCAGGATGGCCCCACCGCCTATCACTCCGGCAAAGTCCAGGCCCCACAGTGCGACCACCGGGATCATGGAGGTCCGCAAGACGTGAGCCGTCAGGACTCGCGACCTCGAAAGTCCCTTGGCCCGAGCCATGAGCACGAAGTCCTCGTTCATAGTGTCCAGGACGTTCGCTCGCAGCACGCGGGAGTAAAAACCGATAAACGGGAGTGCCAGGCAGATCCAGGGAAGGAGCATGTGCATGAACCATTGGTACGGGCTTTCTACGAAGCTCACATAGCCACCGCTCGGAAGGATCGAAGTACGGTAGGCAAACAAGTAAAGAGCCATCGCTCCGATAACGAACACGGGCGCTGAGATGGTCGTCAAAGCAGCAAACGCCAGTATTCGGTCACCTGCCCCGGCCGGCTTCAAGGCACTCAACAAGCCGAGGGCGGTCCCGCAGGTAAGCCAGATGACACTGGCACCGACCGCCAGAGATATGGTGGCCGGCAAGCCTCTCCTGATCTCGCTGAGTACGTTTACCTGCTGGCTGTAAGAGACAACGGTCCCACTAAATATCTTCTGCATCATGGTCGCGTATTGCATGACGACAGGTCTGTTGAAGCCCCAGGCTCTGGCGATGTCGGCCACCTCTGCGGGAGTCGCGGTGCGACCGGCCAGGCGCTCGGCGGGGTTGCCGTTGGGGATCACCTGGAAGATGAGGAAAGTAAATATGGAGACAAGGAACAGGACGACCAGGGCCTGAAGGGTTCGTCGGACGACAAAGCGGGCCATCAGCGCTGACCGCCGAACTTCGGGTCGAGCGCATTGCGCAATCCCTCACCGAAGAGGTTGATGCTCAATACCGTGAGCACAAGTGCCAGGCCGGGCACGAGGACAAGGCTAGGGGAGCTAGTGATCAACTGCACGCCGTCGCTGATCATGGTGCCCCAAGAAGGGTTGGGCGGCTGCACCCCCGCCCCGAGAAAGGACAACGCCGCCTCGAGCAGGATCGAATTGGCGATCATCAGCGGTACGAATATTACGATCGTCGAGCTCACATTGGGCAATATCTCCGACAGCATTATCTTCACAGGGCTCTGTCCGAGAGTGTGTGCCGCCTGCACAAACTCTCGTTCTCGAAGGGCAATGATTTGGCCTCGGATCGGTTTCGCCACGTAGGGGATATTTACAAAACCAATGATCAGCGCCGGGATGAGCAGCGACCCACTGTTTAGCGCGAGCGGGCCGAGGGATATGCCGCCAAGCGTGAGAGTAGTGCCGATGGCCACGCCGAGCAGGATGGCTGGATAGGCCCAGATGACGTCCAGCATGCGGCTCAGAACGGTGTCGGACCAACCGCGGTAGAAGCCAGCAACGAGTGCGACGGCCACGGCTGAGACCATAGTGACGGCGGTGGCGGCGAACCCGACGAACAGGGAATTTCGGCCACCGTACAGTAAACGCACCGCCACGTCGCGGCCGTTGAAGTCGGCGCCGAGCAAGAAACGGCTGTGCCAGGTCGGCCCGATGGGGATGCCCGTGACGGAGACGACATCCTTCAGGTGGTTGCCGATACGGATCGTCTCGGTGATGTGGTTGGCGGCTGGTCCTGTATGGGCCACATAGCGGGCGTACCACGGCGCGGCCGCGCAGCAAGCTACGACGAACACGAAGAAGGCACCGCCCGCCATCGCGGTCTTGTCCTTGCGGAGCCTCCGGGCGGCCAGCCGATAGAGGCCGACGCCTGCGGCGCTGGCGCGCGGCTCGTCCTCCCCGCTCAACAAAGGGAGGACGAGCTTGTCGGCTCTGCTCTCGGTTAGGTCCACCGCCCCGCCCGGGCGCGGCCCGACCATGTCTGGTCAACCTCTTAGCCGTTACTACGAGCCGTTCAGCTGCCAGGTTGAGTAGTCGTTGAAGAACAAGGGTTGGAAAACCGCAGTCTTGAAGTTGATGCGGTCCGAAAGGAACTTGATGAGTTCGTTCGATCCCCAGACGACATAGTCGGCATGCCGGGTCGCATACTGGTCCAGAGACGCCCACTGGCCGGCGACGGACATCAGGTTGGCGGCCGGGACCGCCTCGAGCCGCTCAAGAGTCGACTGTATGTGAGGGTCGTTGACATTCCCGAAGTTGTCGCTATTCACCGGGTGGATGTTCCTGGCGTCTATGAGCAGCAAGAAGTCAGCTGGATTGGGGAAGTCGAGGAACTGCCCGGCTTCGCCGGTGTTGGCATGGGTTTGCACGTTGCCGATAGTGGTCCAATAGATCGCCGGGTTGATGAGTTTCAAGGTGACGTTGAAGCCAGCTTGCTGCAGCGCATTGGCGTAGTACTGCGCCTCCTCGCTTTGAGGAGCGCTAGAGAAACCGAACACCGAGACCTTGGCCCCGACCAGGTTCGCCTTGGCCAGCAGTGACTTCGCCAGCTTCATATTTGGTGACGGGTACGGGCAGGCGGAGTTGGGGTGCCCGGCAATCCCGATCGGTATGAAATAGCAAGACGGGGTCACGAACCCGCCGGCCAGCCGGGAGAGCGCGTTACGGTCGACGGCGTACGCCGCCGCCTCGCGGGCCAGCTGATTGTTGAAGGGCGGCAGATCCTGGTTCAAGAAAAAATAGTTCGTCGAGGCGACAACTTCCTTCTGGAAGCGCGAGGCAGCCTGGGCTTCGACCCGGCCGACGAGGGCGGGGGGGACAACATCGGTAACGTCCATCGCGTCAACCTGGTTGTTGAGAACGGCCTCGGTTTCCGTAGTGACATTTGAAACGATGTCGGTGGTTATCTGGTCGAGGTGCCCAACCGGGATCCCCCGGATCTTGAAGCTGGCGAAGAGCGGGTTCTTGACCAGCTCGTAGGAAACGTTAGGGACAACGTTCTTGATGACGTAGGCACCCACCCCGGGGGGCAGGTTGGTGGTCTGGACCTTCATGGGTGTGTCCTGCGGAACCGGACTTGTCGCTGGGAAGCACAGCACATTGGAGAAGTCACCGATAGCGCTGGTGAGATGGATCACGATCTTGCCGGTGGCATCGTCGGCGGTGATGCCAGTCACGCTCGAGGCCTTCCCCCCTTGATAAGCCGACGCGCCCACGATGGGAAGAAGGAACGAGCTGGCGCCCCAGTTGAGCCGTAGGGCGCGCTCGACGGCGAACTTGAAGTCAGTGGCCACCACCGGGGCCCGTTGGAGTACTTGAGCCCCTGACGAAGGGTCAAGGTATAAGTGCGACCGTCGGCCGAGATCTGAGGTAGCGACGTAGCCAGGCCCGGGATGATCGCCGTTCCGGCCAGGCCGCTCTTGTGCGCGTAAGTCAGCAGCGGCGTGTAGACGATCCAGTCCGCCTCCCCGGCAGAGGTGGTATACCCCTCCTGGGGGTCGAGCGAGTTCGGTGTGGAGGCGGTGTCAACCGTTACTGAGCCTCCATTCGACGCGGCACTAGAGGAAAGGCTGGGAGCGGTCGCTGACTTGCCCGACGCGACCGCGACGCCACCCAGGACCAGAACGGCCGAGACTCCGGCTGCGAGCCCAGCGCTCATGAGTTTTAATGTCTTCATATCTATAAAGGCTCCTTCGAAGTGACGTTCACACGAGCGCGATCATCAGCGGCTTCGACCAGCGTCAGTTTCTCTGGCATATCGCTGCCGCCACGAACCACCGGTAATCAGAAATGTGAAGGCTGAAAGATCGCGTTGTCTTACCCTCGTTGTACTTGTCCCCTCCTTAGGAACCTCTCCGCCCCTCCCTGACAATCCCTTCCAACAGATTTCCGGACCGTAGCATAACTGCGGACCGCTCGCCGTACGCGGACAGAGGTCGAGCGGCAATCGACCGGCGTGACATTTCGACGGCCCTGCCGTCGTGCGAATACCGCTTTGGACGGTCCATGCCGTTTTCTGACCATAGATCGTGCAAAGAGCGGCCGCCGCCCGCGGGCTCCGCTTGTTAGGCAGGCCGGTTCGGTGCGTCCGTACCGCCCGTCGGGGACAGTTGGCGGCAGGATGGTGCGATGGCAGAACCGGATCGACGCGAACTGGGTCGGGTGTTCAACGAAGTGGCCGAGCTTTACGACCGGGTGCGACCGACGTACCCGGACGAGCTGTTCGCTGACCTCGTCGCTATCACTGGAATGGACGAACGGTCGTCCGTGCTCGAGGTGGGCTGCGGTAGCGGACAGGCGACGCGCTCGCTAGCAGCGCTCGGGTGCTCCGTGACCGCTGTCGAGGCCGGCGCGGGCATGGCCGCGCTCGCTCGCCAACGGCTGGCCACCTTTTTCAACGTCGAGGTCGAGACGTCGACTTTCGAGGACTGGGACGACCGCGGCCGGCGCTTCGATGTTCTGGTGGCGGCGTCATCGTGGCACTGGGTGGACCCGTCCATTGGCTGGCGCCGGGCGCATGAGGTGGCCCGTCCCCGAGCATGGATGGCACTGCTTGGCCACGTCGTGGTCCGCCGGCCGGGGGAGCCAGAGGTCTACGCCGAGACCGCCGACCTACACGAGCAATTTTCCCCCGGCAACCCCGGTTGGGGCCATCCGCCGCTCGAGGATGAGGTGCGGGCCACGGACGACGGTTGGGGATTGGTCGAGGACCCCGGCAACTTGTTCGGCCCGACCATTGTGCGGTGGTACCCGAACGCCCAGTGGTTCGATGGGGACGGTTTCGCCGATCTCCTCCGCTCGTCGTCCCTCTACCGGAGGCTCGAGGGCGACGTCCGTGAGCCCCTCCTCGACGCCATCGCCGAACGCATCCGCACGCGGATGGGCGACCAAGCATCACGCCGCTACCTGAGTGTCCTGCGTGTCGGGCAGCGGGCGGACCTCGCTACGCGGTCCGCCTGACCAATAACGGGTAGTCCCCGTGGGCGAAGTTGGCCGTGTACCAGGCCACCGTGAACTTCGGGTTGAGGGCGATGGCGTAGTCCTGGGCGCAGATAGGCACGTGAGGAACGTCGCTCGCCAACTGTGCCAGCAGCTTCGAGTACACGGCGAACGGCTGGGCGGGAGCGTTGGCGGCTACGCTTGACGCCGTCATCCCGAGCCTCCCGCCGCCCGTCGGGTGAGCGTCTTTTCAATCAGGGCTCGCATTTCACTCAGTTCTAAACGTGAAAAGACGTCCTACGCTCGGTAGTGGCTGCCATTGAGTGCTGACGGGCACGGCGTTGACCCCAACGCCGAAGTCCTCTGGATCCCCACCGAAAGACAACTCAGGCAGGCCCGCTTCGGCGAACCACCCTCTCACCACGGGCCGCATATCGGGATCCGACCTGCCTCTGGTCCAGATGACGGTCCCTCCCCCACGCACCAGTTGGGGAACTGAGCAGACCACGCCCTTAAGGTCTACGTCGTCTAAGTGGCCGAAGATGCCGCACAACATCAACACCTCAACGGGCAAGAAGCCCGCGAAAGATCTGAGGTCTCCGGCATCAGCGCAACGGACCTCGACTTCCTTAAGCCCGGCGGCCGCAGCGGCATCTCGCGCCCGTTGGGCCAAGCCCGGTTCCCGCTCGACAAGCAGCGCGGCCGGCACCCGGCCCGACCGTCTCGACGCCAGGACAGGCACCACGTCCCTACCTTCGCCGGCACACAATGAGAGCACCTGCGGCTTGTCCGCACCCGTAAGGTCGAGGGCCTCGCCTAGTCGCGATTTCACCACCGCCAAGCGCCGGGTCAACCCGCTGGTCGGGTCGTCGTAATGACGGTGCCACTCGGCCCAGTCGGTCACTGGTTCATGCTAGCGACCGCTGCGCGAGGTCCTACGGGCCTCCTTCGCGGTACGGTTGCCCGAGTGCATCGGGCCACGACGGAGTAGGACGGAGGGCGCAAAAATGGCTAGACGGCTCCGAAGTTCCCTTATCGTCGCGGCCGCCCTGGTGGCGGCGCAGACTGTCACCACCGCCACGCCGGCACTCGGCGCTAGCGCGCCCGTGGCCGTGGCCGTGGCCAAACCTTCCCTCTCATTGTCGACTTACGCGGCCGCGGCCTCAGATGTCAGTTACACCATCGAGTTCACCACCTCGGCGAAAGGGTCTCTGGCGGCCAACGCAGGCACCATAAGCGTCGAGGCGCCCACGGGGACTTTCCCGCCGGCACCGGCATGCGCCAACGCCATCACGGTCACTGACCTCACCACCGGTTCCTCCAACACGACGGCGAGCATGTGCTTCTCTGAAGTTGGCACCAGCGGCAACCGTTTGGTGATCCAGTCGCCGGTGGCCATTGCTGGCAACAATCGCGTTGAAGTGGTGGTACCTGGACTGGACAACCCGGCGGGAGCCGGGCTCCACGCCCTGAGCGTCGGGACCTCCTCGAATAGTGCCAGCCCGGTCGATTTTCACATCCTGAGCGCCGGCTCTATTGGCGGTCTGTCCCTGGCGCGCTCCGATGACGCGCCCGCTGCGAGCCAAGTCACCTACACGATCAGTTTCACGACCTCAGCCACAGGCGGGGTGGCTGAAAACACGGGCACGATAAGTGTCGAGGCGGCGCCGGGGACCTTCCCCGCCCCCCCAGGGTGTGGCGCCCCTATCGTCGTTACCGACTTGACAACCAGGGCCTCCGACCAGGCGGGTAGCTTGTGCTCGTCCGAGGCCGGCGACCAGGGCGAGCGCTTGTTGATCTCCTCGCCCGTCAGCATCGGAGGGGACAACCGCGTCGAGGTGGTGGTACCTGGCCTGGACAACCCGGCCAAAGCTGGTCCCCATACCCTGGTTGTTCAGACTTCTTCTGACCGGGCTCGATCGGTGGGGTACACGACGGCTGCTCCCAGTCACGCCGTTGTCGACCTCACACTTGCGGTCACGTCCCTGGCGGCGCGGGCCAGCGAGGTGACGTACACCGTCGAGTTCACTACCTCGGCGTCCGGTGCGCTGCCGGCTGCCTCAGGAGCCATCACAATGGAAGCTGCCGTCGGGACATTCCCATCGGCGCCTCCGTGCGGGCAGGCCGTGGCGACGGTCACTGACCTCACTTCCAAGGCGTCCGGCCAAGTCGATTTGTGTGAGACGGAGCAGGCCACAGTCAGCCAAGGTGGGGCCAAGCTCGAGCTGCTGACCCCGGTGGCCGTAGGGGCAGGGCAACGAGCAGAAATTGCCATAACCGGGTTGTTCAACCCGAAGGTGCCCGGTCCTGCGGTATTGTCCCTGGCCACCTCGTCCGACGGGACGCGCTCGGTGGGGTACACCGTCACGGGCCATGGCATACCCGTGGCGGTTCTGTCGGTGGCGCTGTCGACGGCGGCGGCCAGGGCGACGAGGGTGAGCTACACCGTCGATTTCACGACCTCGGCCGCGGGCGGCCTGGCCGCCGATTGGGGGCAAATTGAGCTGAACGCGCCGGCTGGGACTTTCCCGGCCGCTCCTCTGTGTGGCCAAGACGTCGCGTCCATCACGAACTTGAGCACCAAGTCGTCGGCCGAAGACGACCTGTGCTCGGCCACCGTGAGCGATGGCGGTGCGCAGCTGCGGCTGTCTACTCCGGTCGCCATCGGTGCCGGCCAGCGGGCCGAGATGGCGATCACCGGTTTGCACAACCCGCCCTCTCCAGGCCCAGAGGCACTATCACTTTCCACCTCTTCCAACAGTTCGGGTTCGGCCCGGTACAGCATCGTCCCCGGGAGCGCCGTCGCCAACGCCACCGTCGTGTTATCAAACAACGCTGCTGGCGCCGACGGGGTGACCTACGCCGTCGGGTTCACGGCTCCCGCGACCGGCGCTCTGGCGGCCGCCTCAGGGACAATAGAACTAAGCGCGGCGCCGGGTACTTTCCTGCCGGCCGCTAAGTGCGCGGAAAACGAGGCCACGGTCACCGACCTCTCGACCAAGGCGTCGGCGTCCGCCGGCTCGTGCTTCGGAGCCCCAGACGCGAAGACGGGTGCGTTCGGCCTGGTCGTCCCTGTGGCGATCCGAGCGGGCAACAAGGTCGTCGTCACCGTCTCGGGCTTGGCCAACCCGGCCGCGGTCGGCGCCAGGAGCCTGTTAGTGACGACCTCTTCCAACGGCATACCGGCGAAGGCACCTTTCGCCACCGTCGCCGCGGGGCCTCTTGGCGGCCACGTCGGGGACACCTCCGGTAATGACGTCGCGGGGGCAGAGGTCCAAGCCTGCCTCTCGCTGGGCGATCGGTGCTACGACGCATTGAGCGAACAAAACGGGAGGTTCAAAGAAGTTGTCCCGTATGGGGATTATCGGCTGACCGCCTTCCCGCCGGAGGGAACGTCGCTGGGGCAGTCCACCGGATCCCAGGTGGCGGCTATTAGTTCTCGGGCGGGCACGGACGCGGCCAACGTCACTATGCCCGTCCTGCAGCCTCTGCCCGCGGGCCTGAGCATCGCCGGTCAAGACGGCGGCGTCCCGATTTTCTACTCCGGGAGCCCTGCGCCGTTGACGGTCCGGGGATGCCGCCACGGGACCGGGGTGGTCGTGTTCCGGGGAACCGATACCACGACAGGCAAAAACGTCACGTCCCTTATCGCTCTGGCGGAGTCGCCCGCCGGATCGGGCCGGTACTCGGCGCAGCTTCCGCCGTCGTGGCCGGTCCACGGCGACGTCTCCATTAGCTACTACATCTATTGCCCGGAGGCCATCGCGCCAACGGCCGGTCTCTCCGCCGGAGGAACGGCTGTCACGCTAAAGGGGAGCGGGTTCACCGGTGCCACAGGGGTCAAGTTCGGAGCCACTCCAGCCCGGGCCTTCAAGGTCTTGTCCGATTCCCTGATGGAGGCCGTCGCCCCGCCCGGTACAGGGTCCGTAACTGTCTCTGTCAGTACCCCGCGTGGGCTGATCCAAGGCGGCCCTCTAAGCCGGTACACGTACATCTCTCTTGGTTCGGTCACGCCCTCTGATGGGCCGGCGTCGGGGTCGACCGAAGTCGTCATCAGGGGACACAACCTGGGCCAGGTCAACACGCTTTGGTTCGGCGACCGGCAGGCGACCAACCTGAAAGTTATCTCGGACAACGAAATTACGGTCCTTGCCCCTCCGGGGGCAGGGGACGAGCCTGTCACCATCGGCCAGATCGCTTACCGCGCCGCGGGAGAGGCGGTCTCAAGTAGCCCCAGGTCGACCCTGTTCTTCCACTACGGTGCCGGGAGCGCGCCGGTCCAGGGCGCCGAGGTCAGCGCAGACCCGGCTGGAGGCGCAGGACTGGGCGGCCCCGCCAGACCGGCCCTCTCCACGGAAACGACCGAACAGCGGGCGGACGGCGCAACGACGGCCGACGAGCCCCTGAGTTTCGATCCCCTCCCGTTGAGCCCTGGCGGGGAGGAGAGCCCGGGTACCCCGGCCCAGCCCAGCGGGACGGGCTGGGCCATCGACACCCCGGCCAAGGGGATCATTGCCATCAGCCTCATATTGCTGATCTACGCCATAGCAGTTACCCCCATTTCCCCGATCCTCATAGCCGTTGCCCTTGACGGCCTAGGCGTCGCAGCGGTCGTAAAAGCGCTGTCAGACCCGAGCGGTACGGTGTCCAACACCAATGGCCGTCCCCTAGACGGCGCCACCGCCGTGCTGGAGCAGGGCGCTACCGCTGAAGGGCCCTTCACGCCAGCCGTCGCCTCCAGCCCGGGGATCGAGCCCCATATCAACCCACAAAAGACAAACGACAATGGACAGTTCCACTGGGATGTAGCCAGCGACTTTTACAAGGTTCTGGCGTCGGCCCCCGGTTGCCACGCGCCCGGAGATCTTTCCCAGACAGCCGTGAGTACCCCGGTCCTACCCGTTCCCCCGCCGCGGTTCGGCCTGGACCTCGTGCTGCAGTGCAGCCACGAAGGTCCGCCGGGCCGCCCGACAACATCGTCGCTATCCAAATATCTGGTTACAACCAAGGGTGGTTCCCGGATCGAGGTCCTGGGGACTGGATTTACGCCGTCGGCCACTGTTCGTTTCGGCTCAGCACTATCGCCGGACGTAACCTACGTATCGCCCGACCTCCTCGACGTGACTGTCCCGCCCGGCGAGGGCCGTGTTCAGGTCATTGTCGCAACGGGCGGCGGGGCATCCGCAACCCATGCCGCCAGCCGGTTAAGCTATGTGCCGTCCCCAGCGATCAGCGGGATCAGCCCGGCATCTGGGCCCCCGGCCGGTGGTACCCGGGTAACCATCCATGGCTCGGGGCTTTCTGGGGCCCAACTGGTCGAAGTGGGCAACAGCTCGGCCACCAACGTCGCCATCGAGCCCGATGGTGCTCTCGAAGTCACCATCCCGCCCGGTCAGAAGGGCACCGTAGACATAACCGTGACAACTCGCATAGGGACAAGCGCACTGACCCCGCACGACCGCTTTACATACGCCAAAACTGTTGCCCCAAGGCAGTAGCGTTTGAGGCCTCGAGTGACACCGTGGTCAGGTCCGCGGTTTCAGCTGACGGTCAGGACGACGTTCCCGGTCTTCTGCTTGGTTTCGACGTACCTGGTCGCTTCGACCACCTGCTCCAGTGGGTAGCGCCGGTCGATGACGGCTCGGTACCCCCCAGCCTCGACAAGCTCCTTCAGGAACACTACGTCCTTCTTCGTGAACCGAGGAGGTATAGGGAACCGCACCCTTTTGTCCCCGGTCCGCGTCCACACCGAAAGGAACAGGTTTCGCAACCCGTCAGTGGCGAGGTAGAACCCGCCCTTTTTCAATGAGCCGCGACAATGGCTGAACGGAAGGTTCCCGACGGCGTCGAGGATGGCGTCGTAGGTCTGGCCGTTGCTAGTGAAGTCTTCCTGCGTGTAGTCGATGACCTCGCCGGCTCCGAGCGACCTCACAAGGTCGATGTTCTTGGTATGGCATACGGCGGTGACGTCAGCACCGGAGTACTTGGCCAGCTGCACCGCGCCCGTGCCGATAGACCCCGATGCGCCATAGATGAGGATCACCTGACCCTGCTGGAGATGGGCTGGTCTCAGGGCGTTCAGGGCCAGGATCGCCCCGTCACAGACCGCCGCCGCCTCGTCAAAGGTCATGCCCGTCGGCATGAGCGCCAGTGGCCCACTTGCCCGCATACAGATGAACTCTGCATGTGCGCCGAACTTCCACGGGTTGATGCCAAAAACGCGGTCGCCGACGTTGAACTCGGTGACCGTGGCGCCGACCGCCTCGACTACTCCGGCCAGATCGCTGCCCAGGATCTTCCGCTTCGGTCGGCGCAGGCCGGTGACAAAACGGGAAATGAACGGCTCGCCGCCGCGAAGTGCACAGTCTGTCCTGCTGGCCGTCGTGGCGTGGACCCTGACGCGGACTTCGTCGTCCTTAGGTACGGGACGCTCGACATCGGCGAGCTGCAGGACGTCCGGCGGCCCATACCTGTCGAAGACGACTGCTCTCATTTGGCTGGCTCCACACCTGCGAACTCGACCGCCGACCAAGGCCCTCCCCCTTGGCCGGGACTCACGTCGCCCTAGCTGCCCCCGCGGCCCTTACCCTGCCAGAAGAAAAACGAGCCTCTCCGACGTTTGCTCATGGCCGCAAGAATTATGACACCTGCGACGACGAGAATAAAGACGGTACCCATTTACATTGCCTCCTGCTTTTGAACTGCTCAGAAGAGGCGTCGGGCCTGCATATAGCGACCACCAAACCGGTCGTCCTGTTCAAACGAGGCGTCGCTCCCAAGGGGAACACCCCTCAGCTTAGCACCTTTTGGCCGTCTTCCTGGCCGTGTCCCTGGCTGTTCACAATGCCTCGCCCGGTTGCATGAGCCGAGTAGCCAGAGCGGTGACCGCTGGGGTTCCTTTCGACGGGCCCGTACCCCTAATGTTCTCCGAACTGTAACCGGCCGCGCTGCTCAGCTTAAGCGCTGGTTCAACTGGCGCCCCTAACCTGCCCAATCGGGAAACACGTCCCGGCGGCCTCACGTCAACCAGTGCTCCCGCGATTCGGCCACGCCGGGCCGCTACGCCAGGGAAAGGAAAGCTCGTGCCCACCTCGTCGATCCCGCATTGGCGCTCGTCAACATCCCGGAGCCTGCTCGGGTTGTTACTCGGTACAGTTGTCGCATCCTCAGGGCTGGTCGCCTCGGACATCGCGCCGTCATCGGCCAGCGCGACCGCGAGACAGGCGGGCTCCGGAGCAACCGGGTACCCGGCCGGTGCTCCGCCCGTGACCATTACGATAAACACCGACTTAAATGGCCCCATAGCGGGGACCAACCTTCTCCCCTATCAAAACGTCTGGGTCCCTCAGTTCGAAAAAATCTACCCAAATATCCACGTTAAAATCATCGCCTCGGCCACCTCTGGTGCCGACCAGTCTCTTTACGACCGCATAATTGCGGCTCAACATGCCAACGCCGCCCCCCCGGTCGACATCAGTGACTCCAGCATCCTGCCCCAATTGATCGAGCAGAATGTCGGGGTCAAGATCACGCCCGCCGAGGTACCCCTAATGAAAGAGGTCGACCCCACCTTGTTGGCGGCGACCAGCTACGAGGCGATCCCCTTCCGGGGTTCTTCGGTGGTCCTGGCTTACAACTCGCAGTTCGTGAAGTCTCCTCCAACCAGCCTGAGCAGCCTGCTGGCCTGGATTCGGGCCAACCCGGGCAAGTTCACCTACAACACGCCTGCGAGCGGCGGCTCAGGCGAGGGTTTTGTCCAGGCCGTCGTCAACACGGGAATTCCCGGGTCGCAGGAGAGCATTTTCGAAAACGGCTATAAACCCGGCCTCGAGTCCGACTGGGCTAATGGCCTGAAAACCCTCGCCGCCCTCAAGCCCGATATCTATAATCATGGCTTTTACCCCGATGGGAACACCGCTACCCTGGACTTGCTGGCCAACGGGTCGATCTGGGCCGCTCCCGCATGGTCGGACCAGGCGAGCTCGGCCCTCGGGGTCCACCAGCTTCCCCCGACGGTCAAGCTGGCGCAGGTCAACCCGCCCTTGCCTGGCGGCCCGGCCGACTTGATGGTAATCAAGGGCTCGCCGAACCAGCTGGCCGCTTTCACCTTTGTCAACTACATGCTCTCCGCTCCTGAGCAAGATCTGGTAGCCAAGTACATGAAGGGCTACCCCGGCGTGGAGTGGAAGTATGCCCCGCAGCCCGTGCTGAAGGAGTTCGGCCCCATAGCCAAAACTTTTGCGCCAGCCTGGGACGGGCAGTTCACCGATGACCTGGCCCAGAAATGGCAGAGCACCGTAGCTGCCTCCTGAGCGGCTCGGCCATCTTGCAGACGACATCAGGTCAGGACCCAGGCACGGAGGTTGGTGCCCCGGCGAGGCGGCTTTACCGTCGCCTCGCCGGGCCATTAGTGCCGATGGGGGTGGGGTCTGTCCCCGTCCTGATCACCGCCGTATTTATCGGCGTGCCCGTGGTCCTGGCCGTCCTGTACACGCTGGGCAAGACAGGCGGCCTCAACGAGACCATCTCCCGAGTAGCCCAGCACCAGGTAGTGGCCAAGCAGGGGTTGACTCTTGGTGCCTACCGGGACTTCATCGACAGTAAGGAGCTTCGCTCCGACCTGTGGGTCACGTTCTGGGTCACGGTGGTGTCCACCGCTGCGTTGCTGGCGCTTTCGGTTGTCCTGGCGCTGTTCGTCCGCTTCTCGAAGGGACGCGCCAACCGGCTGGTGTCGACCGTCTACGTGGTCCCCATGTTTATCCCTACCGTCATCGCCTCTTACGCGCTCGTCACGTTCTGGCAACAGAACGGGAAGTTGGCCGGGATACTCCATGCCCTCGGGCTCCCGTACTCATGGGTCCCGGGCTTTACCTCAATGGGTGTCGTACTGGGGCTTGTGTGGACCAACATCCCCTTCGCCGTGATCCTGCTGGCCTCGAGCATGCAAGGAGTCTCAGACGTGCTCATCGAGGCCGCTCGTGATGTGGGCGCATCGTGGCCTCGGGTTATCTGGTCGGTCCTGCTACCTCTTTGCCGGTTGCCCATCATCATCATCGTCACTTTCACGGCCATCGGGACTCTGGGGAACTTCACTATCCCCGACCTGATGGGGCCGAACGCCCCGCAGATGCTGGGGGTAGCCATGACCGATTACTACCAGTCCTACGGACAGCCCCAACAAGCAGAAGTCATGGCCGTGCTGGTCTTTGTGGCCGCCCTGGCTCTCAGCGCCTTTTACGTGCGGGCCAGCCGCTCCGACAGACGGCGGGTTAGCGCCCAATCCGGCCGTCGATGACCGTCCTGGCCGAGCCGGCCACCACGGGTATCGGCGCCGTAGCCTCCCCGCTCGAGCAGCGCGGGGGGCAGCCGCGTCGTCGCTTACGTTCGACCCACATTGTAGGAACCGGCGCTTCGGGCCTGTTGCTGGTTGGCCTCGGGCTGTTCATCCTCGCCCCGTTGGCCATGCTCGTACTGTGGGCCTTTGCCGACTACTGGTTCTTCCCGAACGCCTTTCCCTCGATCTGGACGTTTTCGTGGTGGAAGACCGTTTTCAGCGGAGGCGACCTTTCCACAGCGGTCATGTGGAGCTTCATCTTCGCCCCTACCGTCGTGATTATCTCGGCGGTTGTCTGCCTCCCGGCGGCTTATGTCTTCGCCCGCAGAGAATTCCCGGGCAAGCGGCTGATGCTGATGACCCTTTTCGCCACGAATGCCTTCCCGAAGATGGGCCTCTATATAGCCATGGCCAGCGTGCTTTACAGCTTAAACCTCATGGGCACCTTCCTGGGCGTCGTGATCGTGCAACTCCTGAACACACTGGTAATAATGACATGGATCCCGGCGGCCGCCTTCGCCTCGGTCCCGCCGTCGCTGGAAGAGGCGGCCCGAGATGCGGGGGCCGGGGCCTGGCGTACGTTCTTCCGGGTAACCTTCCCCTTGGCCAGCCCGGGCATTTTAGTGGCCGTGATCCTGGCTTTCCTGGCTTCTTTCGACGAGGCTCAAGGTACGTTCCTGGTGGGCGTGCCCAATTATGTGACCATGCCCGTCCAGATGTACTCGCTCGTCTCGGACTATCCGGGACCGGCCACCGCGGTATTCGCCATTCTGCTTACGATCCCATCGCTCGTGCTCCTGGTTCTTGTCCGCAAGCACGTTTTCTCGAGCACCCTGGCCGAAGGGTACCGGCTGCGGTGACCACTGCCGCCGCCGACGCGCGCGCCCTAAATGGCCGCTCCTCCTCCGCTTCGCCGGGCACTGCTCCGCTCACTCTGGAACTGCGCTCGGTGGGAAAGGTGCTCGGGGGTAGGCAGGTCGTCGATGGCTTGGACCTCAAAGTGGCGTCGGGAGAACTCTTATGTATCCTCGGCCCGTCGGGTTGTGGCAAAACAACCACCTTGCGAATGATTGCCGGGTTCCTCCAGCCGGACTCCGGGCGAGTCCTCATCGACGGCCAAGACATGACCGACGTCGGCGCGCAGAACAGGCCCACCGCAATGGTCTTCCAGAACTACGCCTTGTGGCCCCACATGACCGTATTGCGTAACGTAACCTTTGGGCTGCGCGCCCGGGGTATGAGCAAAGCGGCGGCCAACGATCGGGCTCGGCAGGCGCTGACGGTCGTGGGCTTGGAGCGCTACGCTACGCGTCTACCTGGGGGGCTCTCCGGGGGAGAACAGCAGCGAGTGGCTCTAGCCAGGGCGATGGTGCTCGACCCCACCTTGCTCCTGATGGATGAGCCCCTGTCCAACCTGGACGCGCAGCTGCGGCTGCGGGTGCGCGAAGAGCTGCTCGAACTGCAGCAGCGAACAGGGGTAACCATGATCTTCGTTACCCACGACCAGGACGAGGCGCTCTCCATCGCCCACCGTGTGGCGGTGATGAACGAAGGCCGCCTGGACCAGGTCGACCCTCCCGCCACGGTATACCGGAGCCCCGCTACGGCCTTCGTCGCCGGCTTTGTGGGCCGCCTCAACGTAATGCCTGGCACGGTCCAGGACAATGACCTCAAACTGGCTTGCGGACCGAAGACCGTCTCGTTCCCGACCGTGCCAGACCGCACCCATTCCCCGACCGGGCTCGTAGACGGCCCCGTGGAAGTAGCGGTCCGCCCTGAGGAGGTGCTCCTTAGCGCCTCTTCGGGGTTCGCCGAGGGGCAGGTGGTGTTCGATGGCCAAGTTGTACGCACGCTCTCTCGCGGGCACTTCGACGAGGTCCTGGTGACGACTCCGCTCGGGACGCTACGGGCGTATGTGCCCGGCGGGGCACTCGCCATTGAAGGGACAGGCGCCGTAGAAGAGGTGGGCGTCGGATTCGGTCGGATGCTGCTCTACCAGTCAGATCGTCTCGCCGGGACCGTTGAGGGCGCTCACCTCGGTAATTTCCCCGGCCGGCGCGGCGAGCCGGGACTAACGGGCGGCTTCCCCCGATAACGCGCAGGCCCAACCTAACGAAAGGGACGAGGACAGATGGCCACACAAGTGAGCACGGACGATAGGCAGCGTTCGGTCCGCGAATTGAAGGTGTCCGGTTTTACCGTGTTCGAACGGGCACTTACCGGCGACCGCCTGGAAAACGTCCGCACTGCGTTTGATGAGTATTTCGCAAAGTCACTGGCCAACGGTGACCCACGAATTGTCCATGCCACTGGTCCCAATCGCTACAACGTCTGGGTACCCCTCGAGAGCCCCTTCCTGGACGTCGACGTGGTAGCCAACCCGCTCGTTCTCCCGCTGCTGAGAGAGCTGCTGGATGACGACGTGGTCTGCACTTACTACGCCTCGGACACGGCCCTTCCGGGATCGGACTACCAACCCGTTCACCCCGATGTGCGGCCCCTGTTCCCGGGGCTGGCCGTTACGCTCCCCCCGGTCAATTACGTTTTGGATATCCCTTTGGTCGACTTTGACGCCGATAACGGGCCACTCGAGATGTGGCCCCAAGGGACACACCTTCTTCCTGACAACGGCGTGATACCGAAAGAGAGCGTCCGGGGAGGCCCGGAGGTGCGCCAAACCCCCGATCAACGGTTCGCGGAGGCCTTTGCGTCCACAGTCCTGACCATTCCTGCTGGGTCCTTCCTCGTCCGGGACACCCGGATGTGGCATCGAGGCACCCCAAACCGGACAACTGAGAAAAGGTCGATGCTGGCCCTGGTTTTCAGCCGGTCGTGGTACCGACCAGACATGCTCCCTATGACGCCGAGCGTCCGCAACGCCTTGCCGGAACCGGTCAAGAGCCTCTTCCGCACCGCCTTCGTCTGCGACCATGGATAGGCGGGCCGGGCCGTACCGACGGCCGGCCGAAAGCCTCGCACGGTGAGTTCATCAGGACGCGTCCGCCTGGCTTTCGTGGGCGGCGAGCACGTGCACTTCCCTGGACTGCTGGCCTCGGCGTTGGCCAGCCCGACGGCACAGGTAGTGGGCATCTCCATGGCCGATGCCGAGCTCCGTCAGCATTTCACCCACCTCTACCCAGAGGTTCCAACCTTCGCATGCTCTGACGAGCTCTACGAAACGACCTGCCCGCAGGCCATCGTCACCTGCGCCGACAACCGGCGGGCGGCCGCAGTGGTGGCGGACGCCGCGGAACGGGGCGTGCACTCGATGACGGAAAAGCCGCTGGCCGCCAACCTGGCGCTAGCCAGGGAAATGGCCAGCGCGACCGAGCGGCACGGCGTGCGCCTCATGGTCAATTGGAAGACGTACTGGCACCGCGGCATGCACACGGCCAAGCGATTGGCGGACGAGGGCCGGATCGGACGCCTCCTGGGCATCTACCACCGGGAGGCTCACGGCGGGCCTCCTGCCGGGTTCGCCTCCCAGGGCCCGGTCGCCCGGGTCGGTTGGGGCTGGCTTATCGACCCCACAGCCAACGGCGGAGGAGCGGCGGTGGACTTCTGCTGCTACGGGGCGGCCATCTCGCGCTGGTTCATGGGGAAACCCGAGCACGTTTTGGCTTACGGAGGGAACTATGCGAAGGACTTCTTCACCGCTGAAGACAACGGGATCATGATCCTCGGCTACCCCCGTGGGCACTCAGTGGCCGAGGGCAGCTGGACCCAGCCGGGGACGCCGGTGAGGCTTCCCACCATGATCTACGGGGAGACAGGGGCGATCGCTGTGATCAGTCCCGACGAGGTGCGCCTGGCCGTCGGTGCCCCAGACCAACTGGCCGTCACTGACGCCGAGGTCATTACGCCAGAGGCGCTGTCCTCCAGGTACCGCTCCGGGCCCGACTATTTCACACGCTCGTTGCTCCACGACGAGCCCTTCGCAGATTCGGCGTCGGTAGAGATCTCCCTCGACGCCCAAGAGGTCCTGGAGGCAGGTATGCGCTCGATGGCCTCCGGCCAGCGGGTCGACCTTCCCCTGGCCGAGTAACCGAGGCTTCCGACGTGAGCACCCGCGACTTCGGCCTTTGCTGGGACCTTGGTGACGACGACTGGACCGCGACCCTCCATGAACGAGCCCTACGACGGAGCTCCGCCGGAGGGACATCGCCGCCTTGAGCAGCCCCGCACCTAACACGCACATAGTGGCCGCCCACCGAGGAGCAAGCCGCTTCGCCCCGGAGAACACCATGGCCGCCTTCCAGCGAGCGATTTCGATGGGGGCCGGCCCTCGAGCTCGACGTGCGCCTGACCCATGACCAACAGGTCGCCGTCTTGCACGATGCCCTGCTCGAGCGGACCACCAACGGGGCCGGGCCGGTAGAGAAGCTAACCGCCGACGAGATAAGGAGCCTCGACGCCGGCTCCTGGTACAGCCCCAGGTTCGCAGGCGAGAGGGTCCCATTCCTCGAAGAGGTCTTGCGGCTCACAGAGGGGAGGGCCGTCTGCATATCGAGCTCAAGGGTGAGCACGGCGACATTCTTGCGGCCAGGGTCGTCGAGGAGGTCAAACGGCGCCAGGCGACCGGGGCAGTGCTCATCATGAGCTTCGATCTCAACTCTGCGCTGGCGGCCAGCCGGGCGTCCAGCGGCGTCATCCCGGTGCTAGCCATTGTCAGTCGCCCACTCGAAGACCAGTTGGACTTCGTACGTTCCACCGGGCTCAGCGGGCTCAACCAGGCGCCGCCGTGGTGGCAGGCGCAGACGATCGCCCGCTTCCACGAGCATGACCTGATGGTCCATGGCAGCCTGATCAACGATCCGGTCAAATTGGCGGAGTTCTTCGCCATCGGTGGTGATACAGCCGACTCGGACGAGCCGGCATGCTTCGGTAACCCGTCGCAGTGAACCGGAATAACCCCCCGGCTATCCCGGCAGAGATGGCCTTGTACTGGAGGCCTCGGCGGCGGTCCCTTCCTCGGGCTGGGCCTTGGCCCGGCCCGTGTGCGACGATCTGATAGGACAATGAGGTCCACTAGAGCGAGGAGAAGACATGAGCGAGACGAAAGATGCTACGCCGCCCGCTGAAGGCAAAGGTGAGCCTCAGAAGTTCGGTGAGCCTCGGTCGTTCGAGGTAGTGACCGGGGGCGTCGATGAGCAGGGCAACATCTTCGTGGACGACGTTGTCGGCGAACTCGACAGCCAGGGCCACGTCATCGCCACAGACGAGACGACCGTCATTGAAACGACCAAAGGCGATTTCGTGGTCGATGAGACCTTCTCTGTCGCCGGCGAGGACGGAACGCTCCACGCCATCTCGGAAGACGTGACCGTGCTGGAGGCGGAAAAGGCCGACCCCGAGGACGTGACGGCGCTGGAGGCGGAAAAAGCCGACCCCCCGGGTTCCCAGGCCTAGCTCGAGTTGGAAGTCAACGTTCCCACCTGGAGCTGATAACTACCTCTAGAAAGCTGGCCCGCCCGCTCTGGTTGGAAAGTGGCGCCCCCCAAAACGACGCGGTCCACGAAGACGGAGCCGGCGAGCACGTTGAGCCACACTTCCTTATTCCCGACGCTGTTGGCGCTCTGCTCCACCGTCCCCCACGCCGAACCGCTGGACCAGAACCATCGCGTGGCCGTGTCGGCCGGCGCGAAGGTCATGACCCCGTTGTGGGCGTCGTAGCGAAAACCGGTCAAAGCTACCACCAGCCCCCAGCTCGACAGTGGACGGGCGTAGTGGTGCCCGCACTCGGTTTCGTCGAAGGGGTTGCGCTTCGCGCCCGAAAATCTTTCTCGAGCGGCCGAAACCGCGTCCTCGGCGAGTTCTATGAGGCCGGCCTGGGCGAGGCCGGTGGCGTAGACGTACTCCAGCCCGGTCCAGGCCTCGCACCAATATGGCATCGGGTGCTCTGGTAGCCCGTTCGGGTAGGACAGCACAATGTGGCCGCGCTCGCCTCTCACGGCGTAGGTGCGCATGTAGTTGGTCCAGTCCCCGAAATCACCGACATAGTTGAAGTTGTGGATGTTCCCCAGGGCGGTCTTGGCATGGTCGGGGCTCAGTACGGGTGGCAGCCCGGCGAGCTGCCCGTAGCTGTCCCCCACCAACTGGTCGATTACGCAACCGTCCCCGACTTGGAACTCCGGGTTCTCAGCGTCCTCGGCTCCCATGTTGGTGTGCCTCAGGCCGGGAGAGATGGCCGATAGGTCCTCGGGCGGGATGATCTTTTGCTGGTAATAGAGGCCGTTGAACAGGACAGACTCGGTGGCGGCCGCACCAGACTCGAGTACCTCCCGGCAGGTATTGGCAAACTCGGCGTCGCCCACAGCCTGTGCCATCTCTACAGCCGCGGCCAACGCAGCCAGGTACCACGACTGCACCTCGGGGTTCGGGCCGAAATACTCGATATCCATCGTGTTGTGCTGAACTCCCTCGGCCAGGCCGTCGCGGTCGGCGTCCCAACCACCATCGACCCAGGCGAACTCCAGCGAGCGTCGACAAGCCGGCCAGAGCCGCTTCAGCCATTCGTCATCGCCGGACAGCCGCCACTCCCGGAAGAGCTTCACCACGCAGCCGAACTGACCGTCAGCGGCCGCCAGCTTGTAGTCCTGTGCCTTATCGAGCGGAAGCAGGACCCGAAAGCTCATGGCCCCATCAGGCGCGGTGGCGTACAGGTACTCGAGCTCGCGCATTTGCCTGGCCAGCGCGCCAAACAAGAACGGGGTGGCGAGGTCGTAGTTCCACACATGCGTGCATGAACCGAGGCAGCTGCCCGCCTGGTCCAAGCAGCCCTCCCAGCCCAATGGGTGCCCGTCGCCGTCCCGGAAGAACGTCTGGCTCCTCAAGGTGCTGAGGTTGAACAAAGCCGCTTCTTTCACAGCCGGGCTCAGGTCACTTTCCCAGAAGGCGGAAGCAAAGCGCTCGGTGACTCCCCTGAGGTCCGGCAGCCGCTCCGCCTCAGTGCTGACCACGTCCCAGGCATCGACAAACGTCTTTGCATACAAATTGCCGATCGTGTCCGGCCCGGCTACGCCACCGGGCCCTCGCGGCCCCAGACCCACGAGCGGCGGTTCGGGAAGTGCCACCCCAGAAGGAACACGATTTCGCTTGTTCCACGGGGTTCCAGGGCACGCCTGGCCCCGACGGTACCGGCAATGGCCGAACCAAAAGTTGGAGCTGGCCCATCGGTCCCGACTCCGAACGTGCCCGCTTCCGGCTGGCCGCTCGCCGCGAAGGCGCGCCACATGCTCAGAAGGCCCTGGTTCCATTTCCCTAACCCCCAGTTCGGCCCCACCCAGCCACCTTCGCCGAGCACGACGGCCGAGAGCGTGCCCCAGTCCTCACTGCTGGGCTCAACCGCGGCGTCAGACAAAAGGTAACCCTGTACGTTTGGGCCTGACCGGGTGACAGCCGAGGGCCGGCTCGGTAGCCCTTGGCTTCTCAGAGCGTGGCCAACCAGAGCTTCGAGGGAGAACATCACGCTGCACTCGAGCGGCTCGTCGACGACGGACTCGAGAGTGACACTGATAACGGCCATCGGTATGCCGCTGACCACCTCATCGCCCGGCGAGAAGGGGTTGAACATCTCGACTGTGGCCCGCACCGGGAAGTGCGGGTCCGCCAGCGCCACTCGACCGAAAGGATAGGTGGTTTCGAACACGCAATCCGCGAACCGCGGCAGACCGGCCAGTGGTGCGGGCGAACCCAGGGCTCCCTCTACCTCCTCGTTGAAAAGTGCCCCTTCGAGTATGCGGGCGGCCGGAGCGGTGGTCCTCCCCTGCACCTGGCAGGCCAAGAACGTAAGCTCTGACGTCAGCCCCTTCGACGGGTGGTTCTCCAACTCCCAGTCGCGGAACTGGCCGCGGCCCCCGAACCCAACCGTTCCCGTACCGATGCCGCCAACCGGCAACGAGATGCGCAGCCGGTCGTCGCCGGTGTATGCACGCGCTATCGGCCAGTGCGGTCCAACACTCTCAACCTCAGTTGCCACGTTACCTTCCCCGGTTCAACGCCGAACAATCTGGTCGGCGTTTGGCTTGAGGGACCAGAATATCTGGGCCCGCTATCACAGTTTTACGCCTTGGCGCTCAAAGTGGGCCGCCGTAGCCAAAGCGCTCCCTGAACCCCAGTCAAAGCCGCTCACGCCGTTGAGCTGGTCCCACCCCCCATGCCCGTGGTTCTCAGCCGCCATACCCTGAGGTGATCGCCACCAGCCCGAGTACCGCGACGCCGAGGCCGGCAGGAAAACGGTGGTAAAGGCGGCACGCGCCGCCGCTATCGCTCGTTCGGTATGCTCTGGCTCCTTAGTAACCCTGGCGAATTCAAGATGAGTCTCGGCGAATTGCGCCTGGCGGGCGTCGTTCCATTCACCATCGGTGTTCATCACACCGTAGCCACCGAAGGCGTCGAGGCCGAGCCACGGTGGGCTCCATACTTGCTGGTACAGGCACAAGCGGTCCATCGCTCGGCCGGCGCTGGCCAAGTAGCTGGTATCACCGGTCAGTTCGTACAGGCTCAAAAGCCCCGCTGCGGCGTGCTGCATACACAACGTGTTTTGAGGCCACTGCCCGGAGCGGTGGTCATAAAAATCAAGGCTCTTGGGGCTACATGAAAAATAGACCTCGAAGTCACTCCATCTGGCTGCAGGGACAACGCGCTCCGCCAGATAGGTCGCAATTCGTCGAGCCGTCTCGAGCACACCTGCCACCTCTTCGTCGCCCGGAGGCAGCACGGTGGCAAGGGTGGCTAAAAACAAAAGCGAGGCACCGTCTTCGGCGCTCTCGACAAACCGGTCTTCGCTCCAGCGCGACTCGACCATGTCGAGGACATAGGGGTCCCCTCCGCGGCCCTCCAAATCCCCAATCAGAACAGATCGGTCCACCGCGGTGACCGGATTGCCTGCCCTGTCTACATATGCGGGTAACCCGCCGTCCGGACGTTGAACTCTGAGCAGGGCGACGGCGTATGCTCGCGCCCGGGCGACGCTCTCCTCGTCCGGTTCCAGCTCTCTATGCCATCGCAAAAGCTGGTACATGGTCCACGACATGTCCATCAGGTGAAAGATCCCCGGCCCTCCCCCTTGGTGGTGGCTCTCGACCCACCGGTCTTCTCCGAACTCGAAGACAGTGGGGAAAAAGCCACCGTCGGGCGGGGCCGAAAGGGCCAAGCTCCGGGTCGCTCGGGCCATCTCCACCCAATCCTCTACCCCCGCCACCATGCCGTAGTGGTAAAGACCGTAAGCGCTTCGTAACGGGTTGAACCAGCACGAAAACCACACGTCCCCGCGGTAGGACCGGTTCGTAGTAATGGCCCCTACCCGTCTTCCGTCCAGGACTGTCTCCCTCCACAAACGGTCAACAGCGCCGGGGTAGATCTGGCGAGCAAACTCGTACCCGGATTGTTCCAGCGGCCGGGCGGCACGAGTTCCCTGGCCGATCGACCAAATTTTCCGCCGGGCCGCCTTCAGAGAGGCGCCCTGTTCCGGGCTTGGGAACAGAGCTAGATGGTACCGGTGCGAGATGGTGTCCACATCCAGGCTGGCAGTGATATGGCGCCTCTGATGAAACACATGTCCACGCACCTCCTGGGCGCGTAGCCCAACAATCAGGTCGACTTCGTGGTCCGAACCCCTCAGAAGGCTCAACCCAGCAGGAAGGCGCCGGGATTTCCGGAGTAAGTCGATGTCCACGGCCAGAGCTACACCAATGTCGGCGCTCTCGGCGACCAAAACCGGGGCACGCAGCATATGCTGCCCGACAACGTCACCGTGCTCGGGTACGAGGCTGGGTGTGAACACCTCGTGCACCACAGTGGTCCCGGCGAAATGCCAGCGGCTCTCGAACGCCTCCACCGTGAGGAGTTGACCCCCCACGGAAGACGACAAACACTCTGTAACCTCGACCCACCGGCTAGCTGGGCGCAATGTTAGACATATTGCCTTTATCAGCTGCGCCGACGACCCTACGGCGGTCACCGACGACTCGAGGTCGCTCTCGGCCACCTCCAGGCTCCAGCACAGGCCAGCCGGGCCGCCCTCTTCACGGTCCAGGGCCCCGCCCATTCCTCCCGTCCGGCGCAACACCCAATCGCCGTCGACGGCGCCCAGCCAGATCTCGGGCTCCCCGTCCACCAAACCTACCCTCAGCGCGATCCCGTCAGATCCCAGCGCCGCATCCTGTAGCCGTCCTGCGACCCCGTGCACGCTACCTCGAAATCCCTCGGTAGCCGATCCCCTCCATGAGGCGCCGCTGAAAGATCACGAACGCGATCACCACTGGAACGCAAAGGATCGACAAACCTGCGAACACCGCCCCGATCTGTCCCCCGCCCTGCTGCGCTTGCACGCTCACCAGAGCCAAGGGGGCCGTCATCCTGCTCGGCGAATTGATGAACAGGTTCGGCCAGAAAAAATCGTTCCATATATACTGGCCCGTGATAATCATAACCGCCGAGATGGCGGGCCACGACAGCGGCACTATCACATGCCTGATAATCCTTAGGTGACCCGCGCCATCCACTCTGGCGGAGTCGTCGAGGTCCCGAGGTATCGTCCGAAAATGCTGCCGAAGCAAAAAGATGCCGAGGACCTGGATAAGTGCCGGCACTATAAGGCTGGCCTGGTTATTGAGGAGATGCATATACCGTATCTCGATAAATTCCGGTACCGCCGATACCTGCGTCGGTAGGGTCAAGCCGACCAGGAACAGGGTGAACAGCACCTCGCGCCCCCGAAACTCCAACCTGGCGAAGGCGTATGCCGCCAGCACACTCACGGCCGCAGACCCGACGATCACTGCCGTACTGACCACCACAGAGTTGATCAGGTTGAGCAGGAACGGTGCCGCGGCGAACAGCGACCTGTAACTGGCCAGAGTTAGGTGAGTAGGGAACCAGACAGGGGGGAGCAGGAACTGCTCGCTCGGCGGCTCGAGCGACGTAAGCACTACCCAGGCCACGGGGAGCAACATCAGTACTCCGGTCACGACCAGGGCCGTTGATACGAGCACCCGCCACGCTCGCGACGAAGACACCAGCCCGTATTGGCCTTCGCTGCTCCTCGTCCGTCCTGACCCTGGCCGGACGCTCGTCTCGTTACCCCTCGCCGGTACCCCCTGGGACGGTAGAACTGCTGTCATCTGAGCACCCCCCTAGACCCGCTCATAGTGGACCCAGCGTCTACCGACCAGGGCCATGGCCACTGCGAAGCTGATCAGTATGGCGATATTTACCAATGACACGACGGCGCTATAACCGAACTGATAATTTTGGAACGCGCTACGATATATGTACAGAACGATAGTTTGCGTGGCAATCCCGGGCCCTCCGTTGGTGTCGATGAGAGGCCAGGTGAAGATCTCGAACGCCCCGATAAAAGCGGTCAGAGATGCGATGAACGTGGCCGGCGACAGCATTGGGAGAGTAATATACCGCAACTTACCGAAGCCGGACGCTCCGTCGATGGCGGCAGCCTCGTACATATCCGCCGGGATCGTCTGAAGCCCGACCAAGAATATGATGAAGGTAAAGCCGATCGTGGCCCAAACGTCAATAATCACCAACCCCGGGATCCCCCAGGTACTCGAGCCGAGCCAGTTTGGTGGGCTCAAACCGATCGTCCTCAAGTAATAATTGAACGGCCCGGTATCGCCGGCCAGGATATACGACCACATGAGCGCCACGACGCCCGCGGACATGAGGAAGGGGGTAACGATAGCCGTCCGGGCCCAGTAACGCACTGGTCGAGAACGTACACTTGTCACCGCTAGCGCCAGACCCATCCCTAGCAGGACGTGGATAAACGTGGTAATGATGTCGAATAGGAACGTATTGCTGAGAGTTTGGCCGAGTTGGGGATCGTGGACGACCTGGCGGTAGTTGCCTAAGCCAATAAAATGGGCGGGCGATATCAGGTTCCACTGCAGGAACGAAACCCCGATGATCCCGATCAGCGGTACCCCGATAAACACGAAGTACAGAGTCAAAGCGGGGCCCAGGAGGAGGTAGGCGGCGACAGGGTCCCGGCCGCCTACCTTGCGCCGCCTCAGTCTCGCCAGCCGGCTAGGCCGTTCCGTTGTCCCGATGGGCGTCGACGCAGGCTGAGGCGTCGGAGCGGCCTGAGGGCCCGCGGGCCCCCAGGCCTCCCTTGGTCGCTCCCGGGAAACTCAACTGCGCCACCGGCCGTTGGTCCCTAGCCTACCTTTTGGGCCATCAAGGTGTTGCACATGCGTTGCATGTTCTTCATCCCGGCCGCCGGGCTTACCGCCCCGGTCAGGATTTCCTCCCACGCATTGGAGATCTCGCTCTCGACCGCCGTCGCGTTCGGGACCCCAATGATCATGGTGGAGTAGGCGAGTTCGTCGGTGAAGTTGTGGGTGCCTTGAGGCCACTGATTCAGGAACGCCGGGTCCGTCCCCACAGAGTGCCTTATCGGCATGTCACCGCCGAAAGGAACTACTGGGCCGCGCTGGAACTCGTCTGAAAGCGTGAACTTGATGAACTCCCAGAGCGCTGGTTTGTCCTTGCACGAGTCGAACATGGGGAAGCCCCCGACACCTACTGGGGTCCCATTTGTCGTTGACTTTGGCCAGGGTACGATGGCGAAGGTCTCGTTCACGCTCTTCTGCGGAGCACCAAAGCCGAGGTTCGGCCACATCCCGCCCCCGAACATGCCCAGGCGGCCGGCATAGCTTTGCACAAAGCCGTTGTACGATCCGCCCGGCTCGTTGACCAGCTTTTTGCTGACCAGGCTGCGCACGAAGCTGGCCGCCTCGATCGAGGCCGCGCTCCCGGCCACACTTGTGCTCTGGGCCGGGTTGAGGATGTGCCCTCCGTTCGTCAGGACCCAGGGGTACACATCCGTAAACGGGCCGGGTACGGGGCTGCCGATGGCGAAGCCGTAACGGTTGGGGGGCGAAGCGATCTTCGTCGCCGCCGAGGCGAACTCGTCCCACGTCCACCCTGGCGCCGGCGTTGGCACGTTGAACTCTTTGAAGACCTTGCGGTTGTACCACATCGACATGACGTTGTACCCGATCGGTATGAAGTAAGTATGCCCATGGATGTCATCGAGGGTGCGGAAGTTGGTCAGCAGGTGTGGGTTGACGTCGTTATAGAAGCTGGTCATTGCCGCCTTGTCGCCAGCGATGTAGCTGTCGAGCGGAGTGAGAAGATTTTGCTCTTCGAACAAGAGCATGCCTTCGGTGGCGATGTAGGCGCTGTCGAGCGGCTCGCCGCCGGCTATGCGGGTCGAGAGGAGCTGAAATATACTGACCCAGCTATTGCTCGGTGTGGTGTACGAAACGGGGTTGATCTTGATCCCGGTGTTCTTGGTGAACCCCGCGAGTAAGGCCAGGGTGGCCTTGAACTGTTGGGCAGTTCCCGGGAAGGCGATGGTAAGGCTCCCGCCGCTGGAGCCCGAACTCCGCTTCGATATCGACGGTCGTTTGTCCGAACCGAGCAGTAGGCCGCCTGGCAGGGCCAGCGCTGCCGCACTGGCCGCGCTGCCCTTGAGGAACGTTCTGCGCGAGAAGCCTGACTGGTCACTCATTGATCTTGAGCCCTCCTTATTTTGTTGGTCGTATCTGAGTTTTTTGGATGTTTATCGTTGCTGAAGCGCCGTTGGTCCTGAATGGTCTTCGCCGGTATTCTTGCTAAGCGTCTATTTTTGGTCCAGCCGCTCCAGGTCCAGGTCCAGGAACCGGCAGATGGCGGCGAGCTCCGCGGTTATGTCGCCGGGGACAGCGTGGATGTGGTTCGCCCCGAAGCGCGACAAGAACACATCTGCAGGGGCGTCCATGCGGGTAAAGGCGTGCGGCCAGACGTAGGTGCTCTGGCGCATAAGCGCCTCGTTGGTCTCCTCGTCGTAGGTCTCGAAGCGGCCCGGGGTGACCTGCATGCGGTAAGAGCCGTTTAGCCGGCTGAGCCGCGCCAAGTGTGATCTCGCCCGCGGCCGCCAGGTGGTGGACCGCCGCGCCGCCGGCCGGGAAATAGAACTCCTCAGGGTAAAGATGCACCTTGAGCCAGGTTCTCGGCCGGGTCTTCGGAGCGAGCGGCGAACCAGGTGGCATGCTGGCCCGAGTTTTCCAGGTCCCAGATGCCCCGGTCGGTGAAGTAGTGGCGAACGTCGGCGAAAAGAACCGGGGTCCCCGTGACCTTGTGCATGAGCTGCATCGTGAGGGCGCCGTCCATGTCGTCCTCAGTGGCGCAGATGACCGGGGCCTTGGGCCCGTCCCAGTCGTAGGGGTCGTTTAAGAAGGCTTCGGCGATGTCGGCGGTGGCGAAGTGGTTGGTGAGCTCGGGCTGGCCCTTTATCCCGCAGAAGTCGATGTGGCCGTCGGCGATGATCTCTTTCAATGCGTAGTACGAACGGACCTGACGCTCCAGGATCTCGGGCGTCAGCGCCTTGCCGTCGTAATGGACGCCCGCTGCGTACTTCTCGAGCCATTCGCGCCCAGAAGCAGCCGCAGAGGCGGGGACCAAGGCGGAGCGGCGCACCACCTCCCACTGGTCGACCTCCTCGACGTCGATGCCAAAGCGGCGCATCCACTCGTCGGTGCGCCCCACCGCGGTGTACATGCCCATCGAACGGCCACCGACACGAGCGAAAGTGGACCCTTCCAATGAGCGCACGGCGTGGGCCGCGGCGACGAGCATGGCTGAACCGCGAGCCATACCGTCCCCTGACTGATGTCGCCCCAAAGCCGCTCGTGGCGCCGACCGAGTTGGTCCAGGCTCCCGCCGGCCGCCAGCATCGAGACCATGCCCGGGTAGGTGGGGTCGATATTAGAGAAAAGCAGCAGCGGCCCCGTCGTGGCCCGGGCGGCGTGGACCGAGAAATGAGGAAAGGCCCATACCGGGTAGTTGAAGACGGTCAGGTCCGGCCGGCGGAGGCGAGCCTCCGCGCCTCGGAGACCGCCACCTCGTTGGAGGTTATCGGCTCCGTCCCCAGGACCACCTCGTAACCCGCCGCCTCGCAGGCGGCCACGATGCGCGCCTCGACATCTGCCAGGAAACCGACAAGCCCTTGGTGGACGAAGTCGCGACCATCACTGAAGGTTAATATTCCGACACGGGACATTACCTACCCCCTCCCCAAGAACACTATAGCCCCCACCGCGGGGAATGACCCCCACAAGACCCGAAACGTCGAGAAGGCGCCGGTCGGCGACGAACGGAGCGCGACAAACACCCCGGGACCGGGGCGGAACATCGCCGGCGCCAGCCGTAAAGATATCTTCCGGAATTTCACATGCACCTCTTTGTCGTGTTGTGTTGTGTCGTGTTGTCCGAAGATCCAGTGCCATCACCACTCTGGTATGCCGATAGTCACCCGCTTTCCGGTCGCGACCCGGCCTCTGCCCCGACGGCGGCCGTGCCCCGAACGAGGGTCGTGCGTCCAGGGCGACGTCAACCGTTCACGTTCCCGTGTGCACAACATGACCCGCGATGATGTAGCTCGAACGGGAAGACCTGGTGCTTACGTCGTTTGCGGGTACCGTCGAGCCGGCCGAGCAGCAGCGCCACGGCAGCATCAGCCATATCCCGCACGGGCTGAGCCAGGGTCGTCAGAGGAGGGTCCGTCAACTCGGCCCAGGGTGGGTCGTCGATCGACACCAGGGCGACGTCGTCGGCGACGCGCAACCCGGCCTCCTTGATGGAACGCAAAGCGCCGACGGCCATGAGGTTGTTGGCCACCAGGAGAGCGGTTGCGTCCCGGGCCAGGAGGTCGCGAGTCGCTTGGACGCCTCCATGGAAGCGGAAGTCACCGAATGCGACCAGAGGCCGTAGCCGGGCCGCGGCAATCGTCTCGTCGTACCCGGACAGACGCTCCGCGGCGGTCTCTATTCTTGTCGGGCCGCTTATGAAGCCGATGTTCCTGTGGCCGCAGGAAATAAGGTGCTGAACACCCATCCGAGCGCCGTCTACGTTTGCGGACAGGACGGCGTCGGCCCGCCGGTCTCTCACCGCCCGGTCGTAGGCCACGACCGAGGTACCGTGGTCGATCAGCTCGCTGATCTCGGGTGCGTCGGCCTCGGTGGGAGAGATAATGGCCCCGGCCACGCGCTCGGCCGCTAGCACCCCCAGGTAGTCGCGCTGCTTCGCCGGATCCTCGTCGGTATTGCACAGAAGGACGCGGTAGCCCCGCCGGTAGGCCGCGTCCTCAACGGCGCGCACCATTTGGGTGAAATGCGGGTTCTCAATATCGGATATCACGACGCCGATCATTTGCGCCCGCTGACGGCGGAGGTTGCTGGCGGTCCGGTTCGGACGGTACCCGAGCTCGTTGACCGCGGCCAGGACCTCCTCCCGCTTGGCTTCGGCCACAGTGGCACTACCGGTCAAGACCCGCGATACGGTGGCGGGCGACACTCCGGCGCGCTCCGCCACTTCTCTTATGCGCAGCCTTGGCCGTGCGGGTGGGGTCATGAGAAGCGCTCGTTTGAACAGTGCGACGCAGCTATCCCGGTCCTCATCGAATGGCACCGGCGGCTAACCCGCGCACTATATGACGCTCCGCCAGGATTATCACCAGCAACGGTGGGACACAGGCCAGTAGACCAAATGCCAGCAACTGACCCCAGAGTGTTTGGCCGGGCTGACCTATATATGTGTAAAGAGCGACGGTTACGGTGTACTGGCCGGCGTTGTTGAGCAATATCAGCGGATTGAGGAAATCGCACCACGAGATCACGAACACGACCAGCACCACGCTGGTGATCCCCGGCCTGATCAGTGGCACCACCACCCGCCGAAGGGTGGTCCACTCCCCGGCGCCATCGATCCGGGCGGCCTCTTCGATGTCGTAGGGGACCTGGCGCACGAACGCCACCAGCACCCAGATCCCGAAGGCCGAGGCGGGGATCGTCTCGGCCAGCGACACCCCTACCAAGGTGTTTACCAAGTGGAGGTGGCGAAGGATCAAGTACAGCGGGATGATCACGATGATCCCCCCGACCACCTGCGCCAATCGCGCCCATCCGCGTACCCCGGTGATAAACCAGGCCTGACGACGAGCGAGGACGAAAGAAGCTGGTACAGAGACGGCAATGGTGAAAGCAATGGTCATCAGCGCGATGAGGATGCTGTTGCGGGCGGCCGTCAGGAAGTTGATCTGCTGGATGTTGGCGTTGACGAACAAGAGATGGCGGAAGTTCGTCAGGGTTGGGTGCTTGGGTATCAGTGTGGCAAAGCCGCTGTAGATCTCCGCGAGTGATTTGAAGGACCCAGAGAGCAGGTACACCAGAGGGTAGAGGGCGAAAGCCACGAAGAAGACGACCCCGGCGGCTATGGCGATGGTGTGGCCCAGAGAACGCTTCCGCCTGCGTCGTGCCGGAAGTACCCGAGCCCGGTCCCCCTCGGTGGTCAGCGGCTGTGATAGGGCCGGCGCTCGGGGGACATAGACGCCCGCGCCGCTGCTACTCGAACCGGAAACGGGACCCGGGCTCATCCTTGCGCTCATCCCTGACGGTCCTCGCGCAGACTTATAAACCGGCTTATGAGGAACGCAACCACAATGAGCACCAGGATGAGGTCGCCGGTCGCCGCGGCCCGGCCCATCAGACCGTTGCTGAGGTTGTAGTAAGCGTACACAGAGGGAACCAGGAGGCCGGCGCTGGCGACGTTCGCAATGCCGCCGCCCTGCCCGAATAAGGCTACGTACATTTCGAAGGCGAGCAGCTGGGCGGCAAAAGAGAGCGGCACTATGGCGGCCAGCGCTCCTCGCGTGCCCGGGAAGGTGATGCTCCAGAACCTCCGCCACCAGCCCGCGCCGTCAACAGTGGCCGCCTCGAGCTGCTCCTTGGGGATGCCCTGCATGGACGCCAGCAGGAAAAGGGTGGCAAAAGGCAGCGCCATCCACACGGCGGGAATGGCGATCCACATCCACCTGAGCCCGGAAATAGCCAGGAACTCGGGGTTCTTCACTACGCCCAGGTGCTTTAGCAAGCCATTTATGGGGCCAACGCTCGGGTCGTACAGATAACCGAACAGCTCGCCCACCACGACCGCCGGGACGGCCATCGGTAGCAGGGCGATGGTACGAACCACCCGACGGAACGGGAAGTCACTATTCAGGAGCGACGCCTGCAGGTAGGCCAGGACGTATGTAGTCAGCACAACGGCGAGGGCTATCTCCAGGATCAGGACGAGCCCGCTCCGAAAAGCCGGGTCGTTCAGTATGCTTTCAAAGTTGGCCAGGCCGACCAGGTGGGTCTTGACGATCCCGAAGACGCCTCCCACGCGTTCGTTGGTGAAACCGATCCAGATCCCGCTGGCGATCGGATAACCGCCGAGTACGAGCGCGACGACAAGCACCGGGACGAGCATGAGCAGTACGGCCGCGCTACGCGACCGCGACCGGCGCCGGCCGGACCGCGGTCGCGCCACGACGTCCTCAGTCTGCTCGGCGGTGGTGGTAACCCCCGCCAACTCACTATGACCCAGCGGCGAGCTGGACCGCTTGAGTACCGGCGGAGTTCACTTTTGAAGCGAACTGCGCATAGGTCGACTTGCCTTTGTAGTAGTCGAACATGGCCGGGTCCCATACCGTCCCGAGCATGGGCAACCACCCCGGGGAGAACGGTTGGCCCTGCAGGTCCGGGCTCTCGGATAGAGCAAAGTTCCAGTAGTCCGTGGCGCCGACCGAGGACTTGAGGGACGCCACCGCGGCCTTGTTCGGCGGAACCTGACCTGAGGCCTCGCAGATCTTGGCCACATTGGCCGGCTTACCCCACCACGTGAGGAACTCCGCTGCCGCCTCTCTGTTCTTGGCAATGCTGGGGATACTGAGGGTCTGGGCGGCACCCGTGCCAAGGTTCGCCTTGGCCCCTCGTACGAATGGCATCGCCGCCCACTTCAATGTGCTGCCACCCTTGTCGGATGGGATCGAGGACCGAGCCCACGCCCCCCGGATCAGCATGGCGCAATGCCCGGCCGCGAAGTAGGCGACATTGTCTATGTCGAAGCTCGTTGGGTCCGCGGTGCCGTTGGCAAAGAGCGACCGGACGTACTCGATGGCGGTCTTCGTCCCGGGATCGTTCACGTCAATGGAGTAATTCCCCCCGCTGTGCTTGATCGGGTTCGCCCCTGCTTCCCACGCCAGGCCGTTTTTGAACAGGAGCTCCGAGGACGACCAGTTGGCGTTTATCCCGAAGACGCCGTTCTTCGGATCGTTAAGCTTTTGAGCGTAAGAGCGCAATTGGTCCCAGGTCCACCGGGTGGTGGGCGTCGCTGGGGTAATCCCCGCCTTTGCCAACAGGTCTGTGCGGTAGTAGATGAGCGGTGTCTCGGTCTCGAACGGCAGACCGGACACGCCCCCGCTGGCGGTGGTGAGCACGCTGAGAGTGCCGGGGACGACTTCGGTCCAGGTACTGGCCGGCATAAGCTTTTTGAGGTCAGCGAGCAGACCGTTGGCGGCCCACGGGACCAGCCCAGCATCGTAGTACTGGAACAAGTCAGGCACGTCTCCACTTGAAAAAGCAGCCGTCATTTTGCTGCCAATGGCACCCCAACTCGACTGCACGTACTGCACATGGATCGTTTTGCTTTGCGCGTTGAACTCGTTGATGATCTGGCGCGCCGCGGCCAGCTCGCTCGGGATGAAGAACAACCCCATCAACGTAAGCTGAGTCTTGCTCGCGCCGGACCTCATGCGCAGGCCGGCGGCCTTGCCCAATGCCGGCAATACCACGGCGGAGGCGGCCGTCATCGCTCCGCCCTGAATGAAGCGACGCCGGGTTATGGGTTTGGAGGCCGGCTCAGGTAGAGGATCTTTAGTAGAGTCGTTCATAGCTGTTGGATGTTCCTTTCCTAGAACTGTGTTCCCGATCAACCACCGACGTCTGAGCGTTTGGCGCATCGTGTAAAACGGCGGCGGGCGGAGTGGCCCCTTCGGGTGCGTTTGTACATAACATCACTGTGTACATAACATCACTGCCCCCCTCCACACGTCTCTGCCTGAGCCCTCTCAGCAGCGACTGACGGCCGAGGATGACCTCGGCTCGTTTATTGCTCGTGGGTACAACGGGCGAGCCTGTCAGAACAAAAAACGGATTTCAGGAATCCATCTCAGAGATCGGTTTCACGCACCATATGTCGCGCTCATCGGCGTTGTCAAGGGGTCGTGCCGGTCAGTCGATTACGTCTCCCTCCGGGCCACCGGGGCCAGGAGAGGCCAGAAAGAGTCAGAGGGTGCCAGAAGGAGTCGGAGCGGTACAGTCCTGTACGGTTATGACTGCTCGCCCTGCTCCTTCCCGCCCACCTACGAGATGAAATTGGAGGCCTGAGATATGTCAGCGCTTTTCGGCCCGTCGGCCCGACTGGACACGGCACGCCTGAGACGGGTCGAAAGTCGCGCCATCACGGCTGAAAACCCGTCTGGCCTCCGAGGGGGCGGCGGTAGAGCGACCGAAGGCACCGGGGCGAAAGCGGCCCGAGACCTCGGCGTCGGATGGAAAGTCTCTCCCAGCCGGGTTATCCCGGCGGGTGAGACGCTAGAGGTGGCGGCCATCGACGGCCAAGGCGTAATCGAACACATTTGGATTACCACTCGTCCCGAGGCGTGGCGATCGATGGTCCTGCGAATGAGCTGGGATGGCCAGGACGAAGTGCCCGCCGTCGTGGTGCCACTCGGGGACTTCTTCTGTCAGGGCTGGGGGGAGTACGCTCCGTTGCTCTCAGAACCAGTCGTCGTCGCACCAAGCGGCGGTATGAATAGCTACTTCCCTATGCCTTTCCGCAATTCCGCCCATATCAGCATCGAGAACCTGGGCGCCAGTGAGCAGGTGGTGTACTACCAGGTCGACTACGCCCTGGGCGAAATCCCTGACGATCTCGGCTACCTGCACACCTTCTGGCGGCGGGCAAACCCGGTGCCTTCCGGCGAGGTGCACACGATCCTCGACGGGGCTCGCGGCCGCGGTAGCTATGTGGGCACCTACCTCGCCGTCGGGGTGAACTCGCCTGGCTGGTGGGGAGAGGGAGAGGTGAAGTTCTTCTTCGACGACGAGGTCTACCCGACCATCTGCGGCACGGGGACCGAGGATTACTTCGGCGGAGCCTGGGACTTCGAAGTGAAGGGCGAAGGGTACTCGACGTACTCCTCCAGCTATCTCGGCCTCCACCAGGTCATTCGGCCCGACGGCCTTTATAACTCCCAGACACGGTTCGGTATGTACCGGTGGCATCTTCCCGACCCGATCAACTTCGAGCGCAACCTGAAAGTCACCATCCAGGACCTGGGGTGGAGACCCGACGGCCGCTACCTGCCGCGATCAGACGACCTCGCGTCGGTCGCCTACTGGTACTCCGAAGAACCGGCGGGCATAAAGAACCATGTCTCGCTCGACGCGCTTGAAGTCTCGAGCCTGCCGGCCCGAAAGCCGGCACCATAAAATTGCGGTCGAACGCCATCGGTTCCCCAGGTTTTCGGTGAGGTCCAGGAAGGCTGGCTAGAGATCCGGCGCCGGCCGAGCGGCGCGCACGGCCTCGGCCGCCTCACGATGACCTCTGGCGCACAGCCCTTCGACTACGCCGTCGATATCGGCGCCCGGGCGGTTCTGGCTCCATTTTGCCTTGGCCTCGACGCGGGTTATGGCCACCTCGACCCCGACGATGGCGCGCAACTGCCCGGCCAGGTACGAGGCGGGGGCGTCGTCCACCGACCAGGGCCTCGGGCTGACCGCCTCGTGCCTGTCGGTGAGCCGCCGCACCACAGACTCCACCCATGCGGGATCGTCGTGGACCAGGAAGCGGCCGTAGACGTGCGCGGTTTCGTAATCCCACGTCGGCACCACTCGACCGTCGACGGCCTTCGAGGGGTACCACGACGGCGAGACGTAGGCGTCGGGCCCGTGCAAGACCATCAAGGCTTCTCCCAGCACCGGCAGCCGCCACTGCTCGTTGTTGCGGGCGATGTGGCCTACGACAGAGCCGTAGCCGTCGGCCGCCGGTTCGTATAGGATAGGAATGAAGCTGGCCACGAGACCACGGGGGGTGGTCGTGACCAAGTCGGCGGTGTCCTGGTGGGCCAGGAACTTGCGCGTCGTCGCTTCATCGACGCGGAAGTGCGGCGGGACGTACATTAGCGGGCAAGTCCTGCGGCCACGTCCACCATTATGTCGGGCAAAAGCGCTCAGTGGCCGGCGATCTGGCCACCGTCGATGTGGAGGATCTCGCCGGTGATGAAGGGGGCCGATTCCAGGAAGAGGATGCCGTCGACGATGTCGCTGACCTGCCCCACATGCCCGACCGGGATTTCCCCGGCGAGCGAGTCATAGCTTTCAGGAGCGTGCATCGGCGTCTGGATGACACCCGGCGAAATGGCGTTGACGCGGATGCCACGAGAGGCGTACTCGATGGCCAGCGACCTGGTGGCTGCGGCCAGCCCGCCCTTGGTGAGCGAGGTCAGGACGGATGGACTCTTTGAGTTGGCGTAATCCACGAGGGTGGTCGTGATGTTGACAACGTGGCCGCGGCCCCGAAGGAGCATCTCCGAGATAGCCCGCTGGGTCACCCAGAAAAACCCCGTCAGGTTGAGCCCGACGACGGACGCATAGTCTTCGGCGCTGTAGTCGGTGAACGGTTTGGAGATATAAAGGCCCGCGTTGTTGATGAGGGTGTCGACCCGACCGAAGCGTTCGACTGCCGCTTGGACCACTCGTTCCGCGGTTTTGGGATCGGTGATGTCTCCTGCCACCGTGACCAGGTCCGGCTCGTCGGAAGGCTCGATGGTGAGGGAGTTGGCCACGACGGCCCAGCCCTGGCGACGGTACCCAGCGACGAGCCCGGCGCCAATGCCCCGCGAGCCTCCGGTGACGATGGCGACGTTCTGTTGCTTTTCAGTCAAGGTGAAGAGCGGTCAGCTCTGGGTGAGTGCCGGATCGCTTGGGTGCTCGTGGAGCGGTGTGGTCTGTATGGCCATCCATGAGTACAGGGGCAAGGAGTTCAAAACCGCTTGCATTTCGTCAGCATCCTGGGCTCGCCACAGGCCCAAAGCACGGCGCTCACCCGGCAGTGCCCAGAGGCGGATGAGGTGGCCCTGCTCCGCCAGTTCGTGTGCACGTTCAGCCTCGCGCGCCTCGGTCTCTTCGACAACCCGGGGGGCTGTGCCTCCGGGGACGGTGGTGGCAAAGGTGGTCAGGAACTCCACGGCCCCATCTGGTGCCCCGGTTCGCGTCTGCTCGGAGGTCGCGGGCGGGTCGTTCGGGTGCGGCGCCAGGGGCGTCACCTCATCGGTGCGCCACACCCGCAGTGGCATCGATGCCAGCACCTGCTCCAACTGGGCGCCGTCGTCTGCAGCGAAGAGCCCGAGGCTGCGCCACTCCCCTGGTTGCAATGGGGGACGCCACAGGCGTAGAAGGTGCCCCTCCGCTGCGAGTTCACGAGAGTGCGCAGCTTCGCGGGCGCGGATGTCGTCGACGGCGCTTTCTGCTGTGCCGCTCGGAACGCTGGTCGTCATATTTACGAGGTACTCCATGAGACGAGGTGTCAGGACGCCCTTGTCACACTCCGACAGGGCGTCTGGCCGCCTCACGTTCGTCGAGGAAGCTCCACCACGCGTCAGCGGCTCGGCGGATGGAGGGCTCTAGCGACTCTTGTGCCCAGTCCATGTCGTCCAACGCCTGGCGGGCCCACTCGGAATGACGGATGTCGACCTCAGCGTGGTGTGCCCAGAACGACACGGCATCTTGGTCAAGCCCGTAGTGTCTTTTGAGCCCGTCGGCCTTGCGTTCGGCCACGCCGGCGGCTTGGCTTTCATAGGCCAAGAACCCGGCCAGGCCGTGCAGGGCGCTTCGAGCCAACAGGTCCTCGTGCACCCCGAGCAGCTCCGACATAGCTGGTGAAGGCTCCGTCAGCGGAGCGCCCACGGCCTCCGCGAAGCGCTCGAAGAGCTCAACGTGAGGGACGGGGTCTCCTAGCTCGTCAGCCAGGTTGGCGGCCACGAGGTCGCGGCCAGGGCCTTCCGGCAGAGAGGCGACCAGCGCGCCCAAGAAACCGGGGACGTAATTTTCGAAGTGGCGGTACTGGCCGGCATAGTCAGCGAGCTCGCCCACAGTCACCTCGCCGGCTTCCCAGCGGCGGTAGAACGGGTGGTCAAGGAGCCTTTTCCCGACGAGGGCGGCCCCGACCACCGAGCTGATACCCGAAGTGTTCATGGCGGCAGCTTATGTGAACGGTTGCGGCCTGGGCCCACTTACTAATATAGCGAAAAAGGTATGACCGACGGCGCAGAGCGGTCCGAGAGATAGCCTGGGTGGCCACACATCGTCGACGAGATCCCGGACCGCCGGCTAAGCAGCAGATTTCTGGGAGCGACAGGATCTTCTTGCGCTCCGTTCCGGCCGTGCTTCTAGAAACGGGGGCCATTGCCCAACAAGCGTGTGCACACGCCCGAGCAGGATCTAGTCCGCTTGTACCTCAGTGACATCGGCCGCCACCCGTTGCTGACGAAAGCCGACGAGGTCCGGTTGGCCCAAGTCGTCGAAGCCGGACGTGAGGCCCACACGGAGCTTGCACTCGTAGGGATCAGCGCGACCCGCATCCGCGAGCTGCGGCGGGTGGAACGGGCGGGAGAGGCCGCCGTCGAGACGTTTACCAACGGAAATCTCCGCCTGGTCGTATCGATCGCCAAGAAATACCAGGTCGCTGAGCTGCCGTTGCTCGACCTGGTGCAGGAGGGCAACCTCGGGCTCATGCATGCAGTCGAGAAGTTCGACTGGCGCAAGGGCTTCAAGTTCTCCACATATGCCACCTGGTGGATCCGCCAGGCCATCACCCGCGGGATCACCAATGGCGGTCGCACCATCCGTCTACCGGTCCACGCCGGTGATCTCCTGAACCGGGTCATCAAGGCTCGAGCCCGCCTCGAGGCCCAACACGGTCGACGCGCCAG
This sequence comes from uncultured Acidimicrobiaceae bacterium, assembly GCA_963750465.1. Classification (GTDB taxonomy): domain Bacteria; phylum Actinomycetota; class Acidimicrobiia; order Acidimicrobiales; family Palsa-688; genus Fen-671. Next base: position 619,446 of record CAVVRE010000011.1, on the reverse strand, counting down.
CGTGCCCGAGCTGGCCGCCGACCTCGAAGTCAGCGTGGACAAGATCGCCGAGATCCTGCGGCACGTGGTTGGACCGGTCTCACTGTCCGAACCCTTGCGCCACGACAGCGATGCCGAGCTGGGCGACGTGGTCGAAGACTACGGGGCCGTGTCTCCGTTCGAGGCGGCCGCCACAGCCCTCCTATCGGGCGAGGTGGCCAAGATGCTGGCCGCCCTCGATGATCGTGAGCGCGAGATCATCCAGCTCAGGTTCGGCCTCGTCTATGGCCGACAACGCACCCTCGAGGAGGTCGGTGCCCACTTTGGCCTCACCCGCGAGCGGATCCGCCAGATCGAAGCCCGGGCCATGGAAAAGCTGCGCCACCCGTCGCCGGGCCACGAGTACCTGAACTGACCGCCATCGCGGGCGTGCGGGGGCATGTCGAGCGTGAGGGGGCATCTGGAGCGTCGCGAACGACTCGCTACCGTGCCGAGCTGGTAGGGTGGATTGGTCGTCAGCATTCAAGCTGACGTGGCCGCATCGAGATCCTCCCGGAGTTGGCCCGATTCGAACGGAGCCTGCGATCTCCCAACGCCTCACTGAAGCCTTCCCGATCGATCTCTGCACAAGGTCGTCGAGCTCGGGTGGTGGCCGCAAGGCTAACCCTCGGCTCGTTGTTCGGCCCATCTTTCCAAGGAGCGTCTGATGAACAGCTCCGTAGGCAAGCGTCAGCGGGAGCGGCAAAAGACGGAGAAGGCGGAGGCCAAGGCCCAACGCAAGGCCGCTAGAAAGGCTACCGACACCGAGCCGCCTGAGCCCTCGTTAGATCGTAGCGAATCAGAGCTCATGGAGGACCTGGGTGCTCTCCACCGGGCGCTCGAGGTCGGAGACCTATCGCCTGAGGAGTTCGAGGTTCATCGGGACCGGCTTCGGGCGCAGTTCGATCAGCTGCCCAGATAATTCTCAGCCATAATGCCGACGCGTAGCCGGAAACAACGGGGGGTCCGGTCGGTTACGTTGACAGAAAGCGGGCATCCGGCCCTGATTTAGGCCCATAGAGCGGTGGCTAATGCGTACCCGCCAAATGGCACCAACGTTTCCGATCCAGGCAATGGCGAAGCCGAACCAACGGAAAATACCGGGGCGGAACGTTAGCGTCAGGCCTTAAACCCCCCTTTCTGGGCGCGGTCCCCGCAATTGGTCGTGTTGTGACGAAGAAAACGCGGTCGATCGCGACCAAAAATGCCAACTGCACCCAAATCCGCCCGTGGAACCCGTGGTCAGCGCCTCATGCCTATCGATAACATGGATTGAGCGCCGAAAAGGCCTACCGTCTGAGGTGGGGACGACACTGCGTGACCCGCCCCGGGGCAGAAAGGGAGCAGAAAGGCAAAGGTGCGTGCGCTAAGGCTCGAGCAGCTGGGTTCGGTCAGCCTTCAGGCCGTCCCCCCACCGGTGGCGGCCGCCGGCGAGATCGTGGTCAGAGTGGCCGTGGCCGGGATATGCGGGAGCGACCGCCATCTCATCAGCGGCGAGTACCCGGCCGTGCCTCCCGTAACCCTCGGCCATGAGTTCGAGGGCGTCGTCACAGACGCGGGGCCCGGGACCACCACAACGGTCGGGTCACGGGTTGCCGTTGACCCCAACATCGCCTGCCTCAACTGCCGCTATTGCCGGATGGGACTCGTGGCCCACTGCACGAACCTGCGAGCCATCGGCGTGGACCGGGACGGTGGTTTGGCTGACCTCGTAAGCGTCCCCCAGCGCCAGGCGTATGAACTACCGGACGACCTGGCGCCCGGGCTCGGCGCGCTTTGTGAACCGTTGGCCTGTTGCCTGCGGGCGATGGACCACGCCTTGGTCCAACCCGGGGACAAGGTGGCCGTTTTGGGTGGCGGCGTTATCGGGCAACTTTTGGCCCAATTGGCCCGGGTTTCGGGCGCCAGGGTAGTCCTCGTCACACGTCAGAAAGCACGCCGCGCACTGGCGGAATCCCTCGGCGCAGCCGCCACTGTCGACCCGCTCAGCGCCGACGTGGGCAAAGCCATCGCCGGCCAGCACGGGTTTGCCCCGGGTGGCGTTGACGTCGCATTTGAAGCCGCCGGAGTAGAGGATACGTTCCATCAGGCGATGGAAGTCGCCCGGTGTGCCGGCAAGGTCGTGGTTGTTGGCGCGGCGTCGAGCTCGCTTACCCTTCCCTTTAGCCCGTTCGACTTGTTCGCCCGGGAACTGCAGGTCATCGGGTCCCATCTCAACCCGCTTACACATGGCCGGGCCGTCGAGATGGCGGCGTCCGGCCTCCTCGACCTCGGCCCTCTGATTACAAGGACAATCGGCTTGAGTGAGGTTGAAACGGTATTAACACGTCCGGCCGCGCCCGGTGACGTGAAGGTCCAGGTCGTACCTGGGTGAGTGCCCGCCAAACGATGCGGGCGCCACCACACTCCGGCCAAGAAGAAAGGGTAGAAACGATGCGGGCTGTGTTCCTTCCAGGCGGAAGACGAGCCGAAATGCGGGCAATAGACGTTCCCGAGCCTGGACCGGGTGAGGTATTAATTGCGTTGAAGGCGGCCGGACTGTGCGGGAGCGATTTACATATGCATTACCGGCCCGCCCCAGAGTCAAGGCGAGGACCCATATTCGGTTTGGTCACCGACCCAGACGTCGTACCGGGGCACGAAGCCGCCGGCGTGGTGGTTAAAGTCGGGCCGGTCGTCGATGCCTTGAGGACGGGGGACCGGGTCGCGGTACACCACATTGGTGGCTGCGGGGACTGCGTACCCTGCCGGCGTGGTTTTGATATGAAATGTCAGGATAAATGGGGCATTTACGGCTTGGACCGGCCGGGCGCTATGCAGGACTTCATGGTCGCCCGCAGCCGGGACTGCGTCGCCCTGCCGGCCAATATCGACTTTGACGAGGCGGCTTATTACACGTGCGGTGCTGGTACCGGGTACCTGGCTCTCCGGCGCGCCTCTTTCGGTCTGGGGGACAGTGTCGCCGTCGTCGGCCTCGGCCCGGTAGGCATGGCCGCCGCGTACTTCGCTATGCGTTCGGGCGCCTGCGTCATTGGGCTCGATACGGTCGAGTCGCGCCGGGCCTTCGCCAGGTCCGTGGGCCTTTCCTTGGTATACGACCCGACCGACCACGACGTGCTCGATCAGGTGCGAACGGCCTCAGGGGGCCAGGGGGCCACTGTCGTCGTCGAAGCTTCGGGTTCGTCGCGAGGACGAGCACTTGCGCTGGGCGTGGCCGCCATCGGCGGACGGGTTGTGTTCGTAGGTTTTGGCGACGCAGACAACGTCCTCGACTTGCAGGCCACCATTATCCAGAAGCAGCTTGACGTCTTAGGCGCGTGGATGTTCCCGGTCCCAGACCTGCAGGAAATGCTACTGGACGTGAGTCTGCGCGGAATGTCTATCAAACCGCTCATCGCCGGCCACTACAGCATTAACGACGCCGCGGACGCGTGGAGAGAATTCGACCAGGGGGGACCGGGCAAGACGGTCGTGACTTGGGAAGACGTGGCCGGCCCGGCTCGCGGCGCTTAGCCCTGGCCGTACAGTGGCCCCGTGCTACCGAACTCCGACCCCGCTTCGCGCTACATCCCCGCGCTCGAAGAGCAGGACTGGTACACGCCGGACCCTCACCTAAGGTGGCTCGTCCGGCGGTCCGTTGGCGAAGCAGTATGGCCGACGGCCGAAGCGATGCTGTCGGAAGCGGGACGTCTTGTCCCTCAGAAAATAGAGCCGCTCGTCCGCATGGCGGACCGCAATCCTCCCTTACTCCGGCATTACGACGGGCAGGGTAACCGGGTCGACGAGATCGAGTTCCACCCGGCGTACACGGAAATCGAGAACACCGTCCTCGGTTTCGGCGTTGTCCACGGCGCCCACGCTCCGGGGTGGCGAGGCCTTTCCGGCCGCGCCCCGCGAGCCCTGATTTCGGCCGCGGTGTACCTTTTCTTGCAGTCGGACCAGGCCATAACCGGTTGCCCGATCGGGATGATGGACGCCATGGCCAGGTGCCTCGAGCGCAACGACGGGGCGCTGGCCCGGCGCTTCGTCCCCCGCATCGCGGCCGACGACGGGTCACACCTGCGGGCGGCAATGTTCCTTACGGAGAAAGCCGGGGGCTCGGATGTGGGCGCCAACGAGACGACGGCTGTCAGAGGGCACGACGGCGTCTGGCGCCTCTACGGGGAGAAGTGGTTTGCCAGCTGCCCACATTCCGACCTGGCACTGGTCATGGCCAGACCGGAGGGTGCCGCCCCCGGGGTGAGAGGGCTGGGCCTGTTCCTCATGCCCCGGGCCCTGGACGACGGCTCTCGGAACGCCTTCGTGATCCACCGTCTGAAGGACAAGTTCGGCACCCACGCCATGCCCTCTGGTGAGGTGGGGCTGGAAGGGGCGGTGGCGTGGCCGGTGGGTGACCTCCAGCGCGGGATGCGTCAGATGATGGACATGGTCCAGCTCACGCGGGTCCTCATCGCCGCCGCCGCCGCTGGTGCGATGCGGCGCAACACTTTTGAAGCTCTTTCTCACACCTCGCGCCGCGCCACCTTCGGGGCCCGCCTCGACACCCACCCCCTGATGCGCGACACACTGGCCGAGCTGGTAACGGACAGCACCGCGTCGCTCACAGCCTTGATCGGCCTCAGCGAGCTGATCGATGCAGCCGACGGCGGCCGCAAAGAGGCCGAAGATGCGTTGCGATTGCTGACGCCGCTGTGCAAGGCGCACCTGACCGAGCGCGCCCGCATCACTGCTACGGAGGCGATGGAGGTCAGAGGGGGCAACGGGTACATCGAGGACTGGCCTGAACCGCGTCTTCTGAGAGACGTCTACGTGCACGCCATCTGGGAAGGCTCGTCGAGCGTGATCGCTCTCGACGTCATGCGCGCTATCGCCCACGGGGCCGCCCCCGGGTTCCTGAGTGACCTGGAAAGCCGGGCCGAATCGGCATCGGAGGGGCCATTGAGGCCTCTTGGCATCTACCTGGTGGCGCAAGCCGGCGACCTGAAGCGGGCCCTGGCCGAGCTGAACGCGGCTACGGGTGACGCTCAGCAGATCCCTTTGCGGCGGCTGACCCGCCGCATGGCCACCCTCGCCATCGGCGCTCGGCTGGCGGAGCAGGCCACAGACATGGCCCGCGAAGACGGCAACGGCCGGTTGGGCTGGATCGCCGCCCGCTACCTGGCCCGGCTCGGAGGCGACGGCGTCGTGGCCACGATGGCAGAAGACGTCACCTGGCTTGCTCATAGTGACGCCCTGCTACACGGCGGCCAGGTCCCGGTGGAACTGGCCGCCACGGCCGCGCAGGCGGTGGCCGCAGGGCTGGGCTCCGCGCTGGCCTCCGCTCACCGGTCGTAACCCGCCCCGAGTCAAACCAGGTCGGCCCCGGGTCAAACCAGGTCGGCCCCGGGTCAACCCGGGCCCGCAGGGGCTCTCAGTCTTCGACCGCGCTGCGGAGATCCTGAAGCTCGGCTACCAGCCGGCCAAAGGGATAGTGAGCCTGAATCCCGCTGGGGTTCGGGACCACCCATAACTCCGCGCCCTCAATATCGTCAGGCTGGCGGCCAATTGTGACACTGCGACTGCTGAAACCCGTCCGGTAGGCGTCGAGGCCGAGAACGGCGACGGCTCGAGGGCGCCAGTGGGACACCTTCCGTTTCAGGTCGATGACACCCTGGCGAAGTTCCCCGGGAGTGACCTCGGCCGCCGACCTGGTCGCCCTTCGGACCAGGTTGGTAATGCCGATCCCGACGTCCAACAACTCGAGTTCGTCATGCGGAGACAACACCGTCGGGGTCAACCCGGACGCCGCCAGCACCTTCCAGAACCGATTGCCGGGCCGAGCGAAATGATGGCCAACGGCACCAGACCACAACCCCGGGTTGATGCCGCAGAACAGGACCCGGAGCCCGGGGCCAATGAGGTCCGGGACGGTGCTGCCGGCCGCAGCGGCGAGATCCTCGGGAGTGGGCCGGCGATCAACACTCATGACGAAGCCTTCCCGCCTTCGCGTCCGCATTTGCTCCCGCATTGACCGACATGGCGCTTGCTACCCTTAGCAGTTGGTGACGACGATCGTGATCGGAGTGGACGGTACGCCGGCCGCATCGCGGGCCACGGAAGTGGGTCTGGACTTGGCTGCCAGTACCGGCGCTGAGGTTATCTTTGTCCATTATTCGCCCTTGGCGGAGAGGTTGTTCCAAGAGGACACGCAGAACGGCCCGTCGCAGGAGAGGCTTCAAGAGGCCGACCCCGTCCTTGGCGATGCCGCTCGAGCGGCCAAGGCCCGGGGAGTGGCAGCTGAGCTCAGGATCCAGGACGAACACGGGCCCAGGACGATCGCCGCCGACCTGGCCGGTGTGGCCGAGGGCGTCGACGCCGCCTTGGTCGTGGTCGGCAACCGAGGTCGTAGCGAGGTCGCCGATGTGGTGCTCGGGAGCGTCTCCCACGAGCTGCTCCGGATGTCCCGCAGACCGGTCGTGGTCGTACACGCCGGCCAGGAAAAGGGCTAACGCGAGCTGCGGGGCCGACAGGTCGTCCCGGGGCTTCCTGGCCCGACCGATGATGCTGGGCGGTGCCCGACGTTAGATAAACATGATGATGACGAGCCCGGCCAGAGCGGCCACCCGCGACACCGTGCACCCCCAGCACCAGCCGCTCTTGAGCGCTGCTAACACGGCAAATGCGGGACGGGACATCGACTCCGCGTTAGAGCGTCACCGCCGAGAGCTCCACGTCCACTGCTACCGGATGCTCGGTTCGTTTACCGACGCTGAGGACCTTGTCCAGGAGACCTTCTTCAAAGCGTGGCGGCACCGGGACGACTTGCAGCCCGGTGGCAACATCCGGGCCTGGCTCTACCGCATCGCCACAAACGCATGCATCGACTTCGTCCGGAGCCGCCAGCGCCGGGCGGTGGCGCCCGTCACCGGCGCCGACGTGCCCTGGCTGCAGCCCTACCCCGACGTCCTTCTCGATCGCGTGGCGCCGGACGACGACACACCTGAAACCGCCGCCGTCGGCCGAGAGACGATCGAACTGGCGTTCATCGCCGCCATCCAGGGTTTGCCGGCCCGCCAGCGCGCCGTGTTCGTTCTTAGCGCCACGCTGGGCTGGTCTCCCGCCGATGTGGCCACGGCCCTGGAGATGACCCACATCGCGGTTAACAGTTCTCTCCAGCGAGCGCGAGCGACGTTGCGGTCGCGGCTACCCCGGGACCGCTCGGAGTGGACGGGCACAGAGCTCAGCGACGACGAGCGCGATACGCTCCGGCGATTCATCGAGATCCACGAACGAGGTGATGCGGAAGCCGCCTCCGCGATGATGCGCGCTGACATCGTGGCCACGATGCCCCCCAACCCGCAGGTGTTCAGGGGTCGAGCGGCCATGGCGCCCTTGCTGGACACCGCCTTTGGTCCCAACGGGATGGGCATATGGATGCTCCTGGCGACGCCGGCCAACCGGCAACCGGCGGCCGCCAGCTACCTTTGTCGTCCGGGCGACAAGCTGTTCCGAGCGTTCAAGCTCGACGTGTTGCGGGTGGTCGACGGCCAGGTGGCCGAAAACACTACCTTCGACGCCCGGCTGTTTCCCGCCTTCGGCCTGCCGGAAGCATGGCCAGCGGGCGCCGCTCGTACCAGTTCTGAAGCCTCGGATAGAAGTAGGTAACGGCGTGATGACCCTGAGTTCAGGTACTCGTGCCCTTTTCGAGGGGCCAAATTATGCCCACCTGGCCACGCTTTTGCCCGATGGGTCGCCTCACAGCGTCCCGTTGTGGGTCGGACTGGAAGGCGAGCGGATCGTTTTCCTGACCGGTCCACGGTCGCGTAAAGCTCGCAACATCGAGCGCGACTCCAGGGTGGCCATTTCGGTCACAGACCGTGACCAACCGTTCAATATGGCCATGGTCCGAGGCCGGGTGGTCGATCGCCTAGATGACGATGGCGCCTGGGCGATTATCGACCGACTTTCCGTAAAGTACACCGGCGGCCCATATCCTGAACGCATTGGTCGGGTGATCTTCGTAGTCCAACCCGAGCACGTGAGCGCGACCTCGTTTTAGCCAGTCGCCCCGCGACAGGTTTATGCCGACGAGTAACCCCCGTCCACCGGGACTACTGCACCGGTTACGAACGACGCCGCCCCGGAGGCCAGCCAAAGGACGGGCCCGACCAAATCTGCGGGCTCCCCCCAGCGCCCGGCCGGGGTGCGGCCGACGATGCGGTGGTCGGCTTCGACGTCCTGCTGAAGCGGGACGGTCAGCTCCGTCCGGATCCACCCGGGGGCAACTGCGTTGACTCTCACGTCTGGAGCAAACGAGGCCGCCAGGGACTTGGTCAATTGGGCCACAGCGGCCTTGCTGGCACCATACGCGGGAGCATGGGGCGAGGCGAAGAAACTCGTCATGGACGCCACGTTGACGATTGCACCGTGCGCTTGGGCGAGCATTGCGTGTGCGGCCGTACAGCTGCGCATCGTCCCGACGAGGTTCACCTCGAGCACCGCCCGGAAGACGTCGGTCTGGAACTCGTCTGCCCGTCGGATCATGCCGGCGCAATTGACGAGCACGTCGAGCCGTTCCTGCGAACTGAAGAAGTGGTCTATTTCCCCGACGGCGCTTACGTCCAACTCGACGACTTCGGCTCGCCGGGCCACATCCTCGTGAACCGCGGCACTCCTCAGTCCGGCCGCCGTTACGAGCGCCCCGTGTTCAGCAAAGCCGCACACTATGGCGGCGCCGATCCCACTCGTCCCGCCTATCACAACCACCCGCCGACCACCAAACGCGTCCAGGCGGAACTCATCTACCACAACTGCCTCCAGCATGGGCTCGGGACGCCCTCCTGGCCCGGAGATGGTGCCGCTCGGTTACAAACTCTCCTGGAACGCCCAAAGGCCCGGTTGCCTTGTGGGGTACCAGTTGTCCACAACCTCTGGGCTGGTGGGCTCGCCGGCCCACGATCCTGACCATCCCTCCCCGACCTCGCTTTGGGCGCGCCATCAACCTTCGATGCTGACCGCTCCGGGGCCCAAGATCCAAATGGGGCCTGGAGGTTGTCCCCGGTGACCGCGAACCGATGGTTCGGACCGGGTGGCGGCTTACTAACGGCCGATGTCCTCGTCCCAGAGGTCCGGGTGTTCGGTGATGAACGTGCCCAGCACCTCGATGCATTCGGCGTCCTCCAGCAGCACCACCTCGACCCCGAGGTCGGCTAACCATTCGTGGCCGCCGGTGAAGTTAGACGATTCGCCGATCACGACCGCCCCGATGCCAAACTGACGTACGAGCCCACTGCAGTACCAACACGGAGAAAGAGTCGTAACCATAACGGTTTCGCCGTAGTGGCGGCGCCGGCCTGCGTTACGGAAGGCGCTGGTCTCGGCGTGAGTCGACGCGTCCCCGTCCTGGACGCGACGGTTGTGGCCCCGGCCAAGGCAGTGACCGGCCCTGTCAAACAGCGCCGCCCCGATCGGTATGCCGCCCTCGCCAAGGCCGGTCCGAGCCTCTTCGATGGCGACGGACAACATGGCGCTGGCGCCCTCTGGCGTTATCGGCTCAGGATCTGAGCCCGGGACCGTCTGGGAGGCGTATTCCACGCCCGAGATCGTACCTCTGACCGGCCGTGCCGGCCCCACGAGCCGCACCCATAATGCCCAGGCCGGAACCCGACTGGCAGGCCAAGGCACGGGCCAGGCGCCGGCGCGGCCTGAAAAATCGGGAGGCGAAGTGGTCAGTACCGTGTTAGACCTCGTAGTCAAGATGGTTGTGGTCAACTACCGAGCGGCCAACGCCGCGGACGCCGCCCCGGTCGCTCGTCTCCACGCCGAAAGCTGGCGACGTCATTACCGGGGAGCGTACTCGGACGCCTATCTGGACAGCGACGTGTTCGCAGAACGCAGCACGGTTTGGGCTGAGCGTTTTCGCAGTACTGGCGAAGATAGCTACACCATCGTCGCCGACCGGGAGGGCGAGCTCGTCGGTTTCGCCCACACCATCCTCGACTCCGACCCCGATTGGGGCGCTCTACTCGACAACCTGCACGTGCGTTTTGAGTTGAAACGTCAAGGGGTGGGCCGGGGGCTCATGGCCGAGACGGCCCGCGTCCTGGGCCAACGGCGGCCCTCGAGCGGCCTGTACCTGGGGGTTTTAAAACAGAACACGGCCGCCCAGGCTTTCTACTCCGCCATGGGTGGTGCCGTCGTGGGCGAGAGGGTGGACGCGCCCGTCCCCGGTGGCGGGACGGCGCCGGTGTTGCGCTACGCCTGGACCGACCCTTCAGTGCTCATGGGTCAGAACGACCGATAGCCTGGGCGCCCACCCGCGGCCGGGCTGATACGCGCTGGCCTTTCCCCCTCCTGCGCGCACCGCCGACAATCGGGCGGGGGCGGCCCGTTCGGTCGCGCCTGGTTACCAGCCCCGATCGACCCACTCCTGGAGGTGGGGCGATTCGGCGCCGACCGTCGTGTCGGTGCCATGGCCGGGCATTACGATGGTGTCGGGCGGAAAACGACGGAAAATTCTCTCATCGATCGAGGTGATGATCGTAGGGAAGTCGCCGCCGGGGAACTTTGTGGCCCCGGGCCCTCCGGGGAACAGAGTGTCACCGCTGAACAGGACCGGTGACCCTTGCACGTGAAAACACATGGACCCTGGAGTGTGGCCGGGAGTGGCGATCGTCTGCAACTGAAGTTGGCCCACGTTGAAAACCGAGTCGTCTTCCAGCAAAAAATCGTACGACGGGAGCATCGGCGCATCTGCTGCCGTCACTCCGACTTCGTAGCCGGCTTCCCGCACTTGAGGTACGGCTTGAATGTGGTCCCAATGGCCGTGAGTGGTTAGGACCTTGCTTACGCCCAGGCGGCGGCAGAGCTCGATGAGCCGTTCGTGTTCGTTGGCCGCGTCGACCAGGACGGCCTCCCCGGTCTGTTTGCACCGGAGCACGAAAACGTTGTTATCGATCGGCCCGACCACGACGCGATGGACCTCGGCTTGGTTGTCCTCGTAGTGCATCGACGCCATCGTACTGTGGCCGAAGAGGGCTAAGGCCGGTCCGGACGGAGGACCTCTTCTAACTGATCCTTCGCACTGTCCAGATGGTCCATGACGCCGCGTATGGCGTCCCCGTCACTGGACTCCTCGTCTTCACGGGCGACGCGCTCCGCCCGTCGTAAACACGAATAGACGGGCTGCAGCAACCTATGGGCTTCCTCAAGGTCGGGTATGGCCTCTTTTCTCATGGCTCCTCAGCCTAGGCAGACGCTCCGTCAGGCTGTCCACTCCACCAGCCAAATAGCGGCCCACTCCAAATTGCGGAAGATATTGAAGCGAGCGGCCGGTGGCGGACGAATAATCAGGGGGCCACGAACTTCTTCACAAAATCGAGGGAGATGTCGGCCACTTCTCGCCAACCATGATCGATGGTGAGAGAGTGCCCTCGCCCAGGGATCTCCACGAACTCCGTGACCCCAGGGTTTCCCTTCTGGATCTTGTAAGCCGCCTCCGAAATGGATTTAGGGACGGTGTGGTCCTTTTCACCCGAGATAATAAGGAGGGGCCCGCGGTTAGCGTTCTCATGGTCCACCTTGTCCTCGGTCCACGGGTTCAGGTTCGCCGTGGCGGCCTGGAAAAGCGGGGCCCCGGCGGCTGGCACCGTAAACTCGTCGTAGAGCTCTTTCGCTTCGTCTTCAGGTACGGCGTTGGTAAAGGCATAGCGGAACTGCTCGTACGTAAGCGGAACAGCCCGGCTGCGGTTCCGTGGATTACCCAGCACCGGCTTGGCTGATTTCAACGCGGATATCGGCAACGGCAGGACACCCCTAAATGGCGCGGCATCGATGGCCACCGACGCCGCGGATATGCCGCGGCCGGCCAGGATGTGCACCATTAGACCCCCGAAAGAGTGGCCGATCAGCGCCGGCTTCTTGCGTAATTTGCTGATCACGGTCGCGTAGTGATCAGCCACCTCCCGTATTGTTTTGTGGGCAAAGACCTCAGGGTGCGCTCGGGCCTCCTCGACCGTCTGAGGGTCATCGGGCCAGCCGGGCGTCAATGGCGCGTAGCCGGCCTCCTTGAACACATTCGCCCATCGGTCCCAACTGCTCGGCAGCAGCCAGAGCCCGTGTATGAAAACGACCGGGGTACGGAGGGTCTCGTTCGCCGCCGTAATCTGCTCGGTCGTGTCGATGGACAGGTCCTCATGGTTCTCGGGCAAAGGAGTCTCCTAGACGTGGGGTCACCCGTGGGGCACGGATGTAGGACGCCGACAGGCTATCGTCAATTTGCGGACCGACCCTGGAAGAAGGGAGCGGTGACTGTTCACGACGTGACGGGGACAGATCTGGCCGTCAAATGGTTCTTAACCGGCGGAGGGCGCCGGCGAGTTGCCTTCGGGGGCGTGCGACTAGATCCGCGCCCTGGCCGAAGGATATTTCAGCGGCCATTGCCGCCTTCTTCATACAAAGGTCAGGTTATTGGGTGCAGGAAGGCAAACTGGTTGCGTTCGCCAACAAAACCTGATGAATATCGCGACCAGAAGCGTGAGCTGCACCCGGAAACCGCCCAGAACCCCGATCAGGGCCGAAAACCGGCCAGGACTATAACGCCCACCCCGATCAGGGCCATCGAGGGCTAGCCCTGGCCTGAAACCGGCGGCCCCGGCGTCCTCAAGAGGCCAGAACCTTGGCTTTCTGGTCCTGGAACTCCGCGTCCGTGATGACGCCCCGGTCCTTCAGGTCGGCCAACTTGGTCAACTGGTCGGCCTTTCCTTCTTGCGGGGCCACGCTGCGGACGTACCCCGTAAAGGCCTGCTGCTGCTGCTCGGCCTGTCGTACCGCCCGTTCGTGCATGCTCCCTCCTCTGGCGATCAAGTACACCAGGACACCGAGCATGGGCAAGAAAATAATGAACAGCACCCACAGGGCTTTTGCGAAACCGCCCATGTCGTGGCTGCGGAAGATATCTATGATGACGATGAAGAGGAGCCAGATCCAGATGAAGAACAAACTGAACCACAGGACCGTCAAAAACGCCCCAAGTAGTGGATAGCTGTACGCGAACATTCCTTTTATCCTCTCCGTTGGCCTACTGAAATTGCGTGCCCATCACAAAAGCCCAGCGTGTCCCGCCAGCCCTGGCCCTGGTGGCGGCTCGACTGCGAGTAAAGCAGTTATAGCACTCGGGGCCCGGGAAGAGAAGAACCCGACCGGCGGGTGGCTCAGCACCACCGGATGCGGGCCTAAGCGTCCGTCATGCGGCCGGGCCCGGCACCCGGGACGGCCGCTGACCATTTTGCCTGCGGGTACTCGTACCCAGCCACGAACTGTAGGAAGCCACGGGCATCGCACACCTGGCCGACCGAAGCGAGGTAGGCCGGGTCCAGATAGCCCGCGGCTGTCATGGCGTTGAGCTGGTCGATGAGGGGCTGGTAAAAAGCGTCGACGTCCAACAAGGCCACGGGTTTGGTGTGCAGGCCGAGCTGACCCCAGGTCCACGCCTCGAACAACTCGTCCAGAGTGCCGGCCCCGCCCGGAAGGGCAACGAAGGCGTCGGCCAGTTCGGCCATACGCGCCTTTCGCTCGTGCATGTTCGCCACCACCTCGAGTCGGCTCAGGCCTAGGTGAGCGACTTCCCGGTCGACGAGGAAGCCGGGAATGACGCCAATCACCTCACCTCCCGCGGCCAGAGCGGCGTCGGCCACGACGCCCATCAGCCCGACCCGGCCGCCCCCGTAGACGATCCCTACCCCGCCGGTGGCCAGCCCGGCCGCGAAGGTCGCCGCGGCGAGCGCGTGCGAGTCAGGACCGGACGACGAACCCGTGAAGACAGCAACTCGCAACGTACACTCCCGTGAAACCTGGATGGCCCGTGGACCTGGACGGCCCGTGGAGCTGGACGGCCCGTGGACCTGGACGGCCCGTGAACCTGGACGGCCCGTGAACCTGGACAGTCGGTGGTCGAACGGTTCGTATCGTACGAGACAGAGCCGCCGAGAATGGGCCGAAGGCTTGCCCTTCGCCTATCCCGGCCGACGCCTTGGTTATGATCCGCGGTGTTCGTGGTCGCCGGGAGCGAACGCAGGGAACGAGCGAACTGGTTATGAGCACCGAGGACGGCCTTAGAGTTGGACGGCGGCGGCTGGTGATCCCTCCGGCCGACCTGGATTGGCGGTTCAGCTCCAGCGGAGGGCCGGGCGGCCAGCATGCCAACACGGCCAATACCAGGGTCGAGCTGATCTTCGACGTGGCCAACTCCTCCGTTCTGAGGTCGGGGCAGCGGGCTCTCCTGCTGGAGCGCCTGGGCCCAACCGTACGGGTCGTCGTGAGCGACGAACGTTCCCAGGCCCGCAACCGCCAGCTCGCCTTGGAACGCCTGGCTCAACGGCTGGACGAGGCCCTCCGGGTGGAGCGCCCCCGCCGCGCCACCGTTCCCACCCGGGGCTCCCGGGAGCGTCGGTTACGGGCCAAACAGCTGCGTTCTGCCCGCAAACAGGACAGGCGACCCCCGCCGTTGGAACCTTGAGCGGGTGCGGGCCGCTACTGAGGTTCGGGCCATTTCGCCCTCCCGGCGTCCGTTGTCCCCTCCAAGGGTCAGTAGACGAATGTTTCGTGCCGTCGTCGCCCGCCCGGTCTGCTCCTAGAGGCGCTGAGTCGTCGCCTCCCCGGGTGATGGACCGGCCCGCGTGTCGTCCCGGTGGGCGTACATTGGCCGGGTGCAGATGAGCACAAAGGCAGGTGATCAGGTAGGCGTGGTCGAAAGAGGCCGCTGGCCAGCGGAGGGCAAAAACGACCAGCCGCGGTCAGGTGGTTCTGACCTCGCGGACCTGGCGCGGTCCGAGATGTCGCTCCGTCGCTTCCTCCACGGCCTGCCCGGTGTCGACCAGGTCGGGGCGGAGGCCCGCGCCGCCAGCCTGGCCACCCGCTCGATCAAGGCGGGGGCCAAGATGTGGGCCATAGACACGGCCATCTCGATGATCGACCTGACCACCCTGGAGGGCGCCGACACTGCCGGCAAAGTGCGGTCACTTTGCGGCAAAGCCGTCAGGCCGGACCCGGCCGACCCGAGCGTCCCCCCGGTGGCGGCCGTCTGCGTCTACCCCGACCTGGTGCCGGTGGCCAAGGCGGCCTTGGGCCACAATCCCGTCGGGCACAGCCCCGTAAAAGTAGCCTCCGTCGCTACCGCCTTTCCTTCGGGTCGGGCGTCGTTGGCCGTAAAGCTGGCCGACGTGGCCGACGCGGTAGTGGCGGGCGCCGACGAAGTGGACATGGTGATCGATCGCGGGGCTTTTCTCTCGGGTCAGTACGGAAAGGTGCTCGAAGAGATCCGCGCCGTGAAGGAGGCGTGCAGCGGCGCCCACCTGAAGGTGATCCTCGAGACCGGGGAGCTGGCCACCTACGACAACGTCCGACGCGCCAGCTGGACGGCCATGATCGGGGGGGCCGACTTCATCAAGACCTCCACAGGCAAGGTCAGCCCGGCCGCCACCCTTCCTGTAGCCCTGGTGATGCTGGAGGCGGTCCGCGATTTCGCCGACGCCTCGGGCACCATCGTCGGGGTGAAAGTGGCCGGGGGCATCCGCACGACCAAGGACGCCATCCGGTACCTCGTCATCGTCAATGAGGTGGCCGGTGACCCCTGGCTGGAGCCGGACCGCTTCCGGATCGGCGCTTCCAGCCTGCTGAACGACCTGCTCATGCAGCGTTCGAAGCAGCAGCGGGGTGCCTACGCCGGCTCCCAAGACTTCAGCGTAGAGTAGCCCGAGCCAGCATGGCCTCCCCCCGTTTCCCCTACGCACCCGCCCCCGAGTCCCGGGCCATCGTGAACCTGAAGCCCTCGTACGGGCTGTTCATAAACGGCGAGTTCGTCGACCCCCTGGACGGCGGGCACTTCAAAACAGAGAGCCCATCTTCGCAGGAGGTGCTGGCCGAAGTCAGCTGGGCCGGGCCGGCCGACATCGACCGGGCCGTCACCGCCGCCCGCCGCGCCCAGGAGGACACGTGGGGCCCGATGCCCGGCAAAGAACGGGCAAAGTACATCTTCCGCGTCGCCCGCATCATTCAGGAGCGCTCCCGGGAACTGGCCGTGCTCGAGAGCCTTGACAACGGCAAGCCGATCAAGGAATCGCGTGACGTGGACGTCCCCCTGGCCGCGGCCCACTTCTTTTACCACGCCGGCTGGGCGGACAAGCTCGCCTACGCAGGGCTGGGCCCTGACCCGAAACCCATCGGCGTAGCTGGCCAGGTCATCCCGTGGAACTTCCCGTTGCTGATGGCGGCCTGGAAGCTGGCCCCGGCGTTGGCGACAGGGAACACATGCGTGCTCAAACCGGCCGAGACGACTCCGCTCTCGGCCCTCCTCCTGGCCGAGATCTTCCAGCAGGCCGAGCTGCCCCCCGGCGTCGTCAACATCGTGACGGGCGCGGGAGACACGGGAGCGGCCCTGGTCCGTCACCCTGGGGTGGACAAGGTGGCCTTCACCGGCTCCACCGAAGTGGGCAAGCAAATCCAACGCTCGCTGGCCGGCACTCGGAAGCGGCTCACCCTGGAGCTTGGGGGCAAGGCCGCCAACATCGTGTTCGAAGACGCTCCCCTTTCCCAGGCCGTGGAGGGGATCGTCAACGGCATCTTTTTCAACCAGGGCCATGTCTGTTGCGCCGGATCCCGCCTCCTCGTCCAGGAACCGATCGCCGATGGAGTGGTCGAGGCCCTGCAGCGGCGGCTGGAGACCCTGCGCCTCGGGGACCCGCTAGACAAGAACACCGATATCGGCGCCATCAACTCCCCTCAGCAGCTGGAGAAGATCCGCGAGTTGGCCGACGCCGGCGAAGCTGAAGGCGCCCAGCGGTGGTCGCCTTCGTGCCCGTTACCTGAGCGCGGGTACTGGTTCCCGCCCACGCTTTTCACCGGCGTGGTGCCCGCTCAGCGCATCGCCCGCGAGGAGATCTTCGGTCCGGTGCTGTCTGTGCTCACGTTCCGGACCCCGGAGGAGGCCGTCGAGAAGGCCAACAACACCACCTATGGGCTGTCCGCCGGGGTGTGGACCGAAAAGGGAAGCCGCATCCTGCACATGGCCGCCCGTCTGCGGGCGGGCGTCGTATGGGCCAACACGTTCAACCGTTTCGATCCGTCCAGCCCCTTCGGCGGTTACCGCGAGTCGGGTTTCGGCCGTGAGGGCGGGCGCCAGGGCCTGGCCGGCTATGTCGAGGGCTTCGCTGATGCCTGAGGACGAGCCGCAAAACGACCGGCAGCCCAACGACCGGCAGCCCAACGACCGGCAGCCCAACGACCGGCAGCCCAACGACCGGCAGCCCAACGACCGGCCCAACGACCGGTTGACGGTCCAGAAGACGTACAAGCTCTATGTCGGAGGCGCTTTCCCCCGGTCGGAGTCCGGGCGCTCTTACGTCGTCGCTAGCCAGGACGGGAGTTCGCTGGCCAACGCCGCCCTGGCCTCCCGCAAAGACGTCCGCGATGCGGTAGTCGCGGCGCGCAAGGCGCAGCCCGCTTGGGCCGGAGCCACCGCCTACCTGCGGGGCCAGGTGTTGTACCGGGTGGCCGAGATGATGGAGGGGCGCCACGCCCAGTTCGTGGAGGCGCTCGTAGCGGGAGACGGTTCCTCGCATGACGCCGCGTCTGCCACCGTGAATGAATCGATCGACCGCCTGGTCTGGTACGCCGGCTGGTCCGACAAGTTCGCGCAGGTGGCGGGGTCGGCCAACCCGGTGGCCGGGCCGTATTTCGACTTTTCCATCCCCGAGCCCACCGGGGTCGTGGGCGTGCTCGCCCCCCAGAGATCTCCGCTCCTAGGCCTCGTGAGCGTGGTCGCTCCCGTGATCACGACAGGCAACACCGCGGTGGTGATAGCCAGTGAGGACCAGCCCCTCCCGGCCCTCGATCTGGCTGAGGTGCTGGCCACCTCGGACCTCCCGGGCGGTGTGGTCAACATCCTGACCGGGCGCACGGCGGAGCTCGCCCCGGTCCTGGCCGCCCATCGCGACGTCGAGGCCCTCGACTTGGCCGGGGCACCACAGGATCTCGAGACCAATCTCGAGGAAGCGGCGGCAGACAACGTCAAGCGGGTATTGCGCCGCCGGCACCCCGACCCGGACTGGTCCGCCGAGCCGAGCCCGGCCCGGATGCTCTCGTTCGTCGAGATCAAGACCGTCTGGCATCCCGTCGGCGTCTGAGCCTCCGGCCGGGCACTAACATTCCCTGACCGGGCCGGACAGGCCCAGTGGAGAAGGCCCAGTCGAGCAGGCCCAGTCGAGCAGGCCCAGTGGAGCAGGCCCAGTCGAGAGGCCCAGTCGAAGAGGCAGACCCGTAAGGGAGGGAAAGTTGAGCGTTCAGGTCGTCGACCATCCCCTGGCCAAGTCCATGCTTACGGCCCTTCGCGACCGGGCCACCCCTCCTCCTCTTTTCCGGTTGCTGGCCAAGCGGTTGGCACTGGTGCTGTGCCTCGAGGCGACGAGGACCGTACCGACCACCGCCATCGAGGTGGAGACACCCCTGGTCCGCACGACGGGGGCCCGGCTGGCGCAGGCCCTGGTGGCGGTGCCGGTCCTCCGAGCGGGGCTCGGGATGCTCGAAGCGGTAACGGAGCTCTTCCCTGAGGTGACCGTCGGCTATGTCGGACTCGAGCGCGACCACGCCACCTTCGAGCCGTCCCTCTACTACTCGAAACTGCCCCCCCTGGAAGGGCGGGCGGCGCTATTACTGGACCCGATGCTGGCCACCGGCGCCTCAGCCTCGGCGGCGTGCGACGCGCTCGAAAAGGCGGGAGCGGCGCAGATCACGCTTCTGTCCGTGGTCTCTGCGCCCGAGGGCATCGACCGCCTCCAGCGCCTGCACCCCGGTGTCCATATCGTTACCGCCTCTATCGACGACGGCCTCAACCAG
The DNA here is from genome assembly GCA_963750465.1 of uncultured Acidimicrobiaceae bacterium. Classification (GTDB taxonomy): domain Bacteria; phylum Actinomycetota; class Acidimicrobiia; order Acidimicrobiales; family Palsa-688; genus Fen-671. The sequence continues at coordinate 600,561 of CAVVRE010000011.1, read as the reverse complement.
TACGCCTATATTGTCCCCGGTCTGGGCGACTTCGGCGACCGCCTGTTCGGAACTCTGTAAGGCCTCCTGCGGTCGAGCACTGAAGAAATCGAGCACTGAAGAAATCGGGCACTGAGGAAAGCGAGCACTGGGAGAAATCGCGGACTGGAAGAAATCGCGGACTGGGAGAAATCGCGGACTGAAGAAATCGAGCACAGAAAACGAGCACCACGACCACCCACGGTTCGGCCTCTCCGACGACGAGTTCACGTCGGTGAACAACGCCTTGGGCCGACGCGCTGGCGCAGTCTCGAGCTCACCACCGATCAGCGCCGACCATCGCCGTTTGCCGCCGACGGGCTGAGCCCCACCAGGGCCGACGTGTTCGGCGACGCTCCTGCGCCCATGCCACGCTGCTAGCATCGTGCCGCGTCCAGAGACGTTTTCGGTGTGGAGAACACCGACAATTAGGGGTGCTGAAGTCCGATAAAGCGGCGATTTGCCGCGAATGAAGGGGAAAAACATGCTGACTATTAGAAGCCGCAGACGATGGGCGTTGCGCATGACAGGCTCCGCTGCTGTGCTCGCGGGTCTGACCGGGATGGCCGGTCTTACCGCGGCTACACCGGCGACAGCGGCCACGGGGGTGAGCCCGCCTTACAAGATCTATCTGAGCAACACCGATCTTGACAACGGTTGGCGGCTCGAGATGCAGAGCATTGCCAAGAACTTTGTGGCCCACACGGCGCCGTACAACCGCGACGTGAAGTTCCAGATAATCAATGGCACCAACACCGTCGCCGGTCAGATCGCCTCGATCGAGGCCATCCTGCCCGATCACCCCAGCGCCATCGTGATCGACGCAAATTCACCGACCGCGCTTACCCCGGTCCTCAACCAGGCGATCGCCCAGGGCGCGTATGTCGTTTGGTTTGACACCCCGCTCAGCAACCCGAAGGCCTACGGGGTGACGACCGTCGGTGGGCTGACGAAGCCGGCCTACTCGACTGCGCTGTGGTTGATCCACAGCATGGGCGACAAGGGCAACCTGGTGATCAACAACGGGGTGCTCGGTACCGGTGGTGAGGAGCAGCAGAACGCCGGTGTCATGCAGGCTGTCCACCAGTTCCCCAAGGTGCATGTGGTGGCCCAATTCTCGGGCCAATGGGCGACAGCCCCGTCGGCCAGCGCATTCGAGCAGATCATGGCCACCCATCCCACCATCAACGGAGTGTGGGACTCAGGGGGCGAGAGCGGTGTGATCCAGGACCTGGTCAAGGCGCACAAGCCTCTTATTCCCATCGCCGGTTACACCTTCAACCAGTACTTCGAGCAATGCAACCAGTACAAGGCACAGGGTTTGCAGTGCGCAGCGGGTTCTTACCCAGCGACGCTGGGTGCCCAGGCGCTGACCGAGGCCGTCGGGCTCCTCAAGGGCAAGTCGTACCCTAAGGTCGTCGAAGTGCCCTATCAGGTCTACGCCAACAACGGGGCCAAGTCGGACGTCCCGACACTGCCGATGCCCAAGGGTGACGCGCAACTGCCGCTCGAGTTCACGTGGCCATTTAACCCACCGGGCGCCAACCTCACGATCAGCGAGGTGATCGGGGGCGAGAAGTAAATAGCCCAATCACGGGTGTCGCCCGAGGCTCACGCCGCGACCTGCGAAGTGCGCCTCGGGCTCGCCTATTACCTCAATGACTGAGCTAGTTGAACCGAGCGCCCACAGCCAAGGGGTGGCTGTCGACGCCAGGGGAGTGAGCAAAAGCTTCGGAGGCGCGGTGGCCTTGCAGGGCGCCGATCTCACCGCCTCGTACGGACAGGTCTTTGCCGTTCTCGGGGAGAACGGAGCGGGCAAGAGCACGCTGATGAAGGTGCTCGCCGGGGCGCTTCGTCCTGACAGCGGTCGGGTAATGGTCAACGGGGCGCCGCTGCGCCTCGGTGACCCCCTGGCGGCCGAGGCGGCCGGGATAGGCGCGGTATTTCAAGAGCTGACGGTCATCCCGGACCTGACGGTGGCCCAGAACATCTTTCTCCGGCGCGAGCCGCGACGCTTCGGGCTGATCAGCATGAGAAAGCTCGTCGAGGCGACCGAGCAGCTTTTCAACGAACTTTCGGTCACGGGCATTTCCCCCACACGGCGCGGCCGGGACCTCAGCCTGGCCCAGAAACAGATCGTCGAGATCGCGAAGGTCAGCGCCCGTCGGCCCTCAATTGTCATCCTGGACGAGCCGACATCGGCGCTGGGAGAAGAGCAAGTCGTCTGGCTGTTCGACCAGGTCCGGGCCTGGCGCGCCGAGGGGCGTTGCGTCCTGCTCATCACCCATCGCTTCGGTGAGGTCAAGGAGATGGCGGACGTTCTTGGCGTATACCGCGCCGGGCGTTTGGTCAGCACCTTCCGCGCCGGCGAGGCAGACGACGACGAAGTGATGCGGGCGATGTGCGGCCGGGACGTCGAGCGGATGATCCCAACGCCGCCTCCGCTCGACCCAGGAGCCCCGACGGTGCTCTCAGTTGAGGGACTTCGGCTTCCTCGCTCTCGCGGCAAGACCGACCTCGGGCTCCACGCCGGCGAGATCCTCGGCGTCGGAGGTCTCGTAGGCCAGGGACAGCTCGACTTCTTCCGAGCGCTGTTCGGCGACGAGCGCCATCAGGGCACGATCCGGGTCAAAGACAAGGCCGTGCGCATACGCCGTCCAACCGACGCCATCCGCGCTGGCATGGGTATCGCGTTGGTGCCGGCCGAGCGCAAGACCGAAGGTCTGCTGCTGCGCCGGAGCTTGCGCGAGAACATGGCGCTCGCTTCGTTGCGGACGTTCTCGCGCTGGGGGTTGCTGAACGGTGGAGCGGAACGTTCGGCCGTCGTGGACATCGTCGACCGCCTGCACATCGTCACCCCGGGCCTGCGCCAGCCGGCTGGTCGGCTGAGCGGTGGGAACCAACAGAAGGTGGTAATCGGGAAGTGGCTTCTGTCGGAAAGTGACATCTTTCTCTTGTACGACGTGACCCGAGGCGTCGACATTGGAGCGAAGGAAGAGATTTACCGGATCGTGCTCGAACTGGCGAAAAAGGGAGCCGCGGTCCTCTACTACACGACCGACATGGAGGAGTTGCTCCGGCTCTGCCATCGGGTGGCCGTGTTCCACGACGGTTTCGTCACCCGGATGCTCGAGCGTGAGGAGTTGAGCGACACCGTCCTGGTCAGCGCCGCCTTCGGGCGTTCCGAAACCTCATCGCCATGAAGGCCATCGCTCTCGGCGGGGGCGGTGGGCCCGCCCCCTCACAGTCCTGCGGGCCAGCATCGACCGCCGCTCCGCCGTAGCGACGGTCGTACCGGCCGTGGTCCTGGCCGTAGAGCTCTCCTACTTCTTCGCTCGCTCCCCGGCATCGTTCGGCCGGACCTATCTCCTCAACGACCTCAGTACGGCCATGCCGCTGATCCTGGTGGCCACGGGCCAGGCCATTGTGATCATCTCCGGTGGTATCGATATCTCGGTCGGTGGGACGATCTCGCTCATCTCTGCTCTGGCGGCGAAGACGTTCACGGCGTCGACCGGGGACGTGGTCGGCTGGTCCATTGCGCTCATCCTGGTGGGGCTCGGGATAGGGGCGGTCAACGGGTTCCTTATAGGCCAGCTCGGGCTATCTCCGGTGATCGTCACGATCGCCACCTGGTCGATAACCGGTGGCATGGCCATCGTCGTGCTGCAGGCCCCTGGGGGTAACATTTCCGCCGCAGATGTCGACGCGTGGACGGGATCGCCCTTGTTCATCCCGACCCCGGTCCTCATTCTGGTGGCCCTGTTTGTGGGCTGGTTCGTGCTGCGGCGAAGCCGGCTCGGGCCGAAGTTGTACGCGATCGGGAGCGACCCGGAAGCCGCGGCGGTAAGCGGGGTGCGCGTCGGGCCCGTCCAGATGGCGAGCTACACCCTGTGCAGTGGCCTCGCGGCGCTGGCCGCCCTCTTTATCGTCGCCTTTCAGGCCAGCGGGGACCCGAACGCAGGCACCCCGCTGATCCTCGACTCGATCGCCGCTGTAGTGGTCGGCGGGATCCCTATCACCGGCGGCCGAGGGGGCATGGTCAATGTGGTCATCGGGGCGTTGATTTATACGATGGTCGGCTTCATCATCACCGTCTCGAACGTTTCTACCTTCCTCGTCCCGTTCTTCACTGGCGCCATCCTCCTGCTGGTAGTCGCCATCAGCAGCCTCGTGTCGCTGCTCGCCAACCGCCGGGCGGTACGAGGATGAGCGTGGTCCCGCCTCCCGTGCTCGACGCCCGCCCTGGTCGGACGGGCCGGCGGACGGCCACGAGCCAGTGGCTGACGGGCACCGACTTGCTCGTGCCGGGCGCCTGGGTACTGGCCATCTTGCTGTACGTGGCGACCTGCGTGGTCTCCAGCGGCTTCTTCTCCGTCGCGCATACTCAGGAGCTGCTCGCTCAAGCGTCGGTGCTCGGGATGCTCGCCATCTCCCAGACCTTCGTACTCCTCGTCGGGGGCGTCGACCTCTCTGTCCCCTGGACGATGACGATGGCGGCCATCATCACCAACTCCTTGGCCCCCTCTACCGGCCTGCCGATCGCGATGGCCGTGGCCCTAGCCACCAGCCTCGCCGTCGGCGCGGTCAACGGTCTTGGTGTCAGCGTCTTGGGCATGTCCCCGATCGTGATGACCCTGGCCATGAACGGGATCATCGACGGGGTGGTGAGCTCCCTCGTCGGCGGGACGGGCTTTATCAACTCGCCGAGCTCGTTGGTGTCCTTCACGAGCGGGATCTTCATCGGCATCCCCAACGTCGTTTGGGTCTGGATCGGCCTCGGCCTCGTCGCCATCGGCGTGTTGCGGGGCACGGTGTTCGGTCGGTCGATCTACGCCACGGGGAGCAGCCAACGAGTCGCCTGGCTGTCAGGGGTGCGCTGGCGCCCGGTCGTCACAGGTTGTTACGCCGTGAGCGCCCTCGTCGCCGGGTTGACCGGCGTGCTGCTGGCGGGCACTCTCTCGGAGACCTATCTCGGGATGGGTGACGCCTACCTGTTCCCCTCGATCGCCGCGGCGGTGCTGGGCGGCGTCGCCATCAGTGGTGGATCGGGCGGCTACATAGGGCCGCTCGGGGGCGCACTTGCCATCACTTCACTCGACTTTCTACTCTCCGCCCTCGGGCTGTCAGGCCCGGCACAGGAAGTAGGGTTCGGCATCGTCCTGCTCGTGGCGGTGGCCGTGCCCCGAGCGATAGAGAGGTCCCGTGGAACGTCCTGACGCGAAGAGGCCGGCGGCCGTGACACCCGTTCAACGGCGGGTGGCCATGAGCGAGGTAACGACGTACCCGTGGACGATTGAGGCGGACCTGGCCGGCTATGCCCGGCATGGCTACCAGGGCATCGAGATCTGGCTCAACAAGGTAGCCCGGAACGGGCCCCCTACGACCAGCTGCCGGCGACCGAGCTGGGGCCGTCGATCGTCCAAGACCTGGCCCAAAGCCTGGCCCGGGCCGGGCTGCAGGCCGTTAGTGTCGTTTGCGCTGGCGCCCTCACCGAGCCGGATGAAGACGCGTGGCAGGCACGGGTCAAACACCTGGGCTTCGCCGTTCGCTTCGCCGCTGACATCGGCGCCTCGTGCGTGCTGGTCGTGCCGGGCGACCTCCGCGGGATGTCGCGTCCTGGCGCCGTAGAGCGGACGGCCAGGGCGCTCGAGGAGGCCCTCCCCGAGGCGCACCGGTTAGGTGTCGACCTGGCCATCGAGCCGCTACGCCCGGTGCACACCGACTTCGTCAACACGATCCCACAAGCCCTGGAGATCGTCGAGCTGATAGACGACCGACGCTGTGGTCTATGCCTTGACACCTATCAGCTCTGGCGCGGTCAGGGGGAACGAGAGGCGTTGATCCAGGAAATCCGCCGGGCCGCCCGGTGGGCCCGCGTCGTGCAAGTGGCCGATTCCCCGCTGGTCCCGCGCTCGACCGAGGACCGCCTGGTCCCGGGAGACGGCGTGCTGCCCATTGGCGAGATGCTGGCCGAGCTGTTCGCCGCCGGGTACGACGGATGGCTCCCGATCGAGATCATGTCGCGCCATCTGTGGGCCGGCGACCTGGACGAACTGCTCGAGCGTTGTCTGGTAGGCACGGCCGAGGTGATTGCTCAGGCTGAGGAGCTGGCCCGCTTGCTTGTCACCTAGCCTCCGTCACCGCAGTAGGCCATAGCTATCTCGGCCCCCAGCCGGACATTTCCTCTCACGGCGGCCAGGTTCGCCTCCAGCGCCGCTCCCTCGGTGGCGCTCACCAACGACGACAGCAGGTAAGGGGTCAGACGTTGACCGCTGACTTTGTCGTGCTCGGCCCCCGCGAGGGCTTCGGCCAGCGCCCGGTCGTGCAGCTCGGGGTCGAGTTGTTCAGCCTCTGGAACCGGGTTGGCGACGAGCAGTGCCGAGCCGAAGCCGAGGGCATCCTGGCGGCGCATGATCGCCGCCACCTCGGCCGGCGTACGGACCGTCCAGTCGAGCGGACGGCCGGAGCTGTGCAGGTAAAAGCCCGGGAAAGAGGTGGTCCGGTAGCCGACCACCGTCACACTCAGGGTCTCCAGGCGTTCGAGCGTGGCCGCGACGTCGAGGATCGATTTCACCCCGGCGGAGACGACGGTCACCCGGGTCCGGCTCAGCACGCTGAGGTCGGCTGATTCATCGAAGGTGTCGGAGAAACGGCGATGGACCCCGCCCAGCCCGCCCGTGGCGAACACCCGCAGGCCGGCCGCCGCCGCCAACCACGCCGTCGCTGACACCGTCGTGGCCCCGCTGGCCCCTAGCGCTTGCGCCACCGGGAGGTCGCGCTGGCCGAGCTTGCGCATGTCGGGGTCTTCAGCCACCCGGACGACCTCGTCCGGCTCCAGGCCGATCCGGGCGACCCCGTCCAGCACTGCGATGGTGGCCGGACAGGCGCCCTGCTCCCGGACGACCGCCTCCAGTTCGCGAGCCACGTCGAGGTTGCGGGGCCGCGGCAGGCCGTGGGCAATTATCGTCGACTCGAGCGCCACTATCGGCACGCCCGCACGTTGAGCTCTTTCGACTTCCGGGCTCAAGCGAAGACCGGCGTCCCTGCTTCCGGCATCTGTGCTTCCGGCGTCCCTTCTTCCGGCGTCACTGCTTGGCAACGAACTCATTCGGCCGCGGCTACCGGGGCGACGGCGTCAGTAACGTGACCACCGCGTCGCGCAACTCCTCGAGGCGGACCTGCGCCGCCCGGCGCGCCTCCACCAGGCCTTCGGGCGTACTGGGGCCGGTCGTCGCCTCGAAGTAGACCTTTAGCTTGGGCTCGGTCCCGCTCGGCCGCAGCACCACCCGGCCGGCGCCCCCCAGGCGGACGATCAGGACGTCTGAGGGTGGCAAGCCGTCCTCTCCCCTGGCCAGGTCCCGCACTTCGGTCACTTCGAGCCCGGCCAGGCGCGGCGGAGGCGCGGCTCTCCACTGGGCCATGAGCGACGTCATCTGCCGAGGGGCGTCGGTGCCCGCCAGGCGCAACGACCACTGGGCGGTGGAATGCACGCCCAGCCGCGACTCCAGCTCCTCGAACCTGTCCAGGAGCGAGCGTCCGTCGTGCTTCGCCCGGGCGGCCATGTCGGCGACGACAAGCGCGGCGGACAGGCCGTCCTTGTCGGCCACGGCCTCGCTGACGGCGTAGCCCAGAGCCTCCTCGTAACCGAACAGGAGGCGGTGCCCGGGCCGAAGTTGAGCGGCCCGGGCGATCCATTTGAAACCGGTCAGGGTTTCGACATAAGCCACGCCCGCCCGGGCGGCCAGGGCCGACAGCATGGAGGAAGAAACCACCGTGGTCGCCACCAGCCGGTCCGCGCCGGCCGTAGTGGCCATGAGGTGGTCGGCGATGAGCACCCCGAGCTCGTCCCCCGACAAGACGGTGAAGCCCGCCCCCGACCGGTCAGGGACGGCGACGGCCAGGCGGTCGGCGTCCGGGTCGTTGACCAGCACGAGGTCCGCCCCCAGGCGCTCGGCGTCGGCCAGGGCGGGGTCGAGCACGCCGGGTTCCTCCGGGTTCGGGAACGGCGCCGTCGGAAAGTCCGGGTCGGGAATGGCTTGAACCGCCACCAGCGCCGGTGGCTCGAAACCGGCGTCCTCCAGGAGGCGGGGTAGCACGGCGGCGCCGACCCCGTGCAGGGGGCTGTAGATGATGCGTAGCCGGCGTGGCCCGGCGGTGCCGGCCACGGGGAGCACTGCGCCGCGGTAGGCGGCGAGCAGCTCGGGCCCATCAATATCGGCCAGGACGTCATCGAAAGGCCCGGACAGGGCCGCCTCCCCGGGGACCACGGCACTCGCCGCCGCTTCGGCGATCTGGCCGTCCGCCGGTGGGATGATTTGCGCCCCATCACCGAGGTAGACCTTGTAGCCGTTGTCCGGGGCCGGGTTGTGGCTGGCGGTGATCATCACGCCGGCCGCGGCCCGCAGCTGGCGTACGGCAAAGGCCGTGATCGGGGTGGGCAGCGCATCTTCGAAGCGCCATACGCGCACACCGCTGGCCGCCGCGACCCGGGCCGCGTCATCGGCGAAGTCGGCGGAACGATGCCTGGCGTCGTGGCCGACCACGACGCTCGGGGCGGGGTGACCCTGGTGGTCAAGGAGGTACTGAGCCAGGCCGGCGGTGGTCTTGCGCACCACCACCCGGTTCATGCGACCAGGGCCCGCTCCGATCGGGCCGCGCAACCCGGCCGTACCGAAACTCAGCGGGCGGTCGAACCGGTCCCGCAGGCCGACCTCGTCCCCCTTTTCCAGCAGCGCCGTCAGTTCGGCCCGGGTCCCCGGGTCGGGATCTTCTCCTATCCAGGCGTCGGCCCGGGCGACAAGCTCCCCCGGCAGTACGCCGGACGCCGGCGCCCTCATGGCGACCGGGGACTGGTCAGGCGGGGGACAAGGGAAGCGAGCAACTGGCCGAGGCGAGGGCCGGCGGCGGCCCCGGCCGCCAGCACCTCGGCGTGGTCGAGCGGCTGCGGCGAGACCCCGGCGGCGAGGTTTGTGACCAGGGACAGGCCGAGCACGGAGGCCCCGAGGTGCCGCGCTGCGATGGCCTCGAGGGCCGTCGACATGCCGACCAGGTCGGCGCCCGCTGACCGGAGCATGACGATCTCGGCCGGGGTCTCGTAGTGGGGGCCGCGGAGAGCGGCGTATACGCCTTCGGCCAGGCCGCCGTCGACCGAGACAGCCACGCCCCGGAGCTGGGCGGCGTAAAGGTCCGTCAGGTCGACAAACCGCGACCGGTAGCCAGCCGGCGGCTCGGCCCCCGACAATGGTGACGCACCGGTCAGGTTGATGTGGTCGCGGATCAACATGACCTGGCCCGGGCGAAAGGCCGGGTCGAGGCCGCCGGCCGCGTTGGTCAGCACGACGACACCCGCGCCGGCGATAACGGCGGTTCGCACCCCGTGGACCACTTCGGCCGGCGAGCGGCCCTCGTAGAGGTGGGACCGGCCCAGCAGCACCAGCACCGGGCGTCCACCCACGTGGAGCGAACGCACCGTGCCCTGGTGGCCGGGGACGCTGGGCGCCGGGAACCCTGGCAACTTGGTCATAGGGAACTCGACTTCGGCCTCCCCGAGGGCATCGGCGGCCGCCCGCCAGCCCGAGCCGAGGACGACCACGACCCCGGGGGCGGCCCCGACGAGGCGAACAAGCTCCTGGGCTGCCTGCTCCGCTAGGGCAAAGGCGTCGGCACTGCCCGGAGGGCTAGCCACGGCCGGCTCGGCCCTACCGGGCAAACGCCGGCAGGAGGTCGCTCGAATAGGCCCGTAACGTCTCCTCCTTCTGGTCGTGCATAAGGTAGATAGCGAACTGGTCAACGCCGATGGCGGCAAGCTCGTTCATGCGTTCCATGTGGGTGGCCACCGGGCCGAGGACACAGAAACGGTCCACCACCTCATCCGGTACGAAGTCGGTGGTGGCGTTGCCGGGCTTGCCGTGGTGGCTGTAGTCGTACCCTTTGCGGCCGGAGATGAACGCCGTCAGGGCCTCCGGCACGCCGCCCGCCTCCGCCCCGTAGCGCTCGACGATATCGGCGACGTGGTTGCCCACCATCCCGCCGAACCAGCGCAACTGCTCTCGCTGGCTGTCCAGGTCGTCTCCCACGTATGCGGGCGCGGCGACGACCACTTTGAATGCAGCGGGGTCGCGGCCCACCGCCTCGGCCGCAGCCCGGGCCACCCCTGCTGCCCACTTGATTATGAAGGGGTCGGCCAGCTGCAGGATAACGCCGTCGGCGCGCTGGCCGGCCAGCTCGAGGGCGCGTGGGCCGTAGGCCGCCATTAACATCTCCAGCCGGCCGTCACGCACCCAGGGAATGGTGATCTGAGAACCGCCGATGTGGGCGGGGCGGCCCTCGGCCAGGTCCTTGATCACGCCCATGGCCGCGTCGAGGGTGGCGAGGCTGGCCGGCTTCCCCCCGGTGACACGGACGGCCGAGTCTCCCCGGCCGATCCCGCATACGGTGCGGTTGCCGTACATATCGTTCAGGGTGGCGAACATCGAGGCCGTCACGGCCCAGCTACGCGACAGCGGGTTGGTCACCATTGGCCCCACCATCACCGAACTGGTCTCGGCCAGGACGCCGGAGTAGATGACGAACGGCTCCTGCCAGAGCACGGGCGAGTCGAACGTCCACACATACTCGAACCCAAGCGACTCCGACAGCTTGGCCAGGTCGATCACGCGTCGGGCCGGCGGGTCAGTCTGCAGCACCACGCCGAAGTTCATGCGGTTCTCCTTATTCTCCTGCTGCCCGGTCTGAGCCGCCCGGCCCGGCGCCCGTGGAACAGGCCGGGCGGAGCCGGCCTGCCGATCAGACCAGGTACGCGTTGGTCTTCCTGGGCAAGAACGAGCCGTGCCCCTTTTCCCCGACGTACCGTCCTCTGTCGATGACAAGGCGGCCACGGGAGATCACCGTGTCGACGCGACCCGTTATGGCCTTGCCCTCGTAGGCAGAGTAATCGACGCTCATGTGGTGCGTCGTGGAGGAGATCGTCTGGGTCGCCGCGGGGTCGTACAGGACGATGTCGGCGTCGGACCCTGGAGCGAGCACCCCTTTCCTCGGGTAGAGCCCGAACATCCGGGCCGGCGTGGTGGAGTTGACCTCGACCCATCGCCAGGGGCTGATCTCGCCGGCTACCACCCCCTGGTAAGTCAGGTCGACCCGGTGCTCGACCCCGGGGATGCCGTTCGGGATCTTGGAGAAATCGCCTAGCCCGAGCTCCTTCTGTTCCTTGAAACAGAACGGGCAATGGTCCGTCGAGACCACCGAAAGGTCGTCGGTGCGGAGCCCTCGCCACAGGTTGGCCTGATGTTCGGCCGCCCGAAGGGGCGGCGAGCAGACGTACTTCGCCCCCTCAAACCCCTCCCGGGCAAGGTCGTCAGACGACAGGAACAGGTATTGCGGGCAGGTCTCGGCGAAGGCGTTCTGGCCCGCGGCGCGCGCCTCGGCCACCGCTTCGAGGGCGCCCGTAGTCGAGAGGTGCACGATGTACAGCGGGGCGCCGGCCACCTTGGCGATGGCAATGGCCCGTCTCGTCGCCTCGGCCTCGAGCAGGTCCGGGCGGGTAGTCCCGTGGAAGCGGGGAGCGGTCTCGCCCCGGGAGAGGGCCTGGGATACGAGGACGTCGATGGCGATGCCGTTCTCGGCGTGCATCATTACCGTCGCCCCGCTGGTCCGGGCTTGCTGCATGGCCCGCAGGATGTCGCCGTCCGTCGAATAGAAGACGCCCGGGTAGGCCATGAAGAGCTTGAAGCTCGTCACCCCCTCTCCCACGAGCGCGTCCATCTCCTTGCACGACTGGTCGTTGACGTCGGAGACGATCATGTGGAAGCCGTAGTCGATGGCGCAGTTGCCTTCGGCTTTGGCGTGCCAGGCGTCCAGCCCGGTACGCAGCGCCTCCCCTTTCCGCTGGATGGCGAAGTCCACGATCGTGGTGGTCCCGCCCCAGGCCGCGGCCCGGGTCCCGGTCTCGAAGGTGTCGGCGGAGCGCGTGCCGCCAAAGGGCATCTCCATGTGGGTATGGACATCGACCGCTCCCGGCAGTACGAGCCGACCGGTGGCGTCGATGCGCTGCGCCCCGTCAGCGAACGCGGTGACGACCTCGGAGCCCGGGGCGGCCAGGGCGACGATGCGCTCGCCGTCGACCAGGACATCTGCCACCTGGGCGCCCGTCGCCGAGACCACGGTCCCCCCGGAGATCAGCGTGCGCATGAATGGCTCCTTTCGGCCGGTCTAGGGCCGCCGTAAACCATGCCGGGCCGTTGTAGGCAAGAGGACCGGTGGGTGACGGCTCTTGCTGCCCGCGTCATGGGGCCAGGGAATGCGGCAAGGACACTATGTCGCGGTCTTGGTCAGGGGGCGACAAGCGAGACGTAGGCGGCCGGGTTGCGGTCGCGGTAGAAGGCCCAGGTCTGGCGCACCTCGACGAGCAGGTCCATGTCGAGGTCACGCACGACGATGGCGCTGTCGTTGTCCGAGGCGGCTTCGCCGACCATTTGGCCCCTTGGGTCGACGAAGTAGGAGCTCCCGTAGAAATCGTCGTCGCCCAGTGGCTCGACACCCACCCGGTTGATGGCGCCGATGTAGTACTCGTTGGCCACCGCCGCCGCCGGCTGCTCGAGGCGCCAGAGGTACTGAGAAAGGCTGCGGCTGGTGGCCGAGGGGTTGAAGACGATCCGGGCGCCGGCCAGACCCAGGGCTCGCCAGCCCTCGGGGAAGTGGCGGTCGTAGCAGATGTAGACCCCGATCGGCCCGACGGCGGTCTGGAAGACCGGGTAACCGAGATTGCCGGGCCGGAAGTAGTACTTCTCCCAGAAGCCATTTACCTGGGGGATGTGAGTCTTGCGGTACTTGCCCAGGTACGTGCCGTCCGCATCGATGACGAAGGCGGTGTTGTAGTAGACGCCCGCCTGTTCTTCCTCGAAGACCGGCACGATGAGCACCAGGCCGAGCTCGCGGGCCAGCGCGGTCATCTGTTCCGTTACCGGGCCACCCGGGACCGGCTCGGCCAGCGAGAAGTACTCGGCTTCCTGGACCTGGCAGAAATAGGGGCCGTAGAAGAGCTCCTGGAAGCACAACACCTGCGCGCCTTGCGCCGCCGCCTCCCGGGCCAGCTCGACGTTGGCCTTGATCATCGAGTCCTTGTCGCCGGTCCAGCGGCTTTGTACGAGCGCTGCTCGCACGGTCTCGGCCATCCGGTCCTCCTCTGTGAATTTTACTCTCTAGCTAAAGGGCTAAAGAGCTAAGGGGCTAAACGTCTAAGAGCTGGGGCGGCGGAATGGCCGGGGGCGGCGGAATGGCCGGGGGCGGTGGCCGAGTTTCTGGAGCCGACGGAGGGCGCGGCCGGCTCCGCCCCAGCCGCCTCGACGGCCTGGACGGCGTCGGCGAGTATGGCCAGCGCCTCTTCGGCCTGCTGCTTGTTCACCGACAGTGGCGGTGCTATGCGCAGCACGTTGCCGTACAGGCCCCCCTTTCCGACCAACAGGCCCCGGGACCTGGTTTCTTCGAGTACGCGCGCCGCGGCCGCCGGCGCCGGCGTGGTGGTCCCCGGTTCCACCAGCTCGACCCCGATCATCAGGCCTTTGCCCCGCACCTGCCCAACCAGGGCGGAACGAGCCTCGATCTGGCGCAAGCCCTGCAAGAGGAACGACCCCACCACCCTGGCATTGGCCTGGAGGTCGTGGGAGAGAAGGTATTCCAGGTTGGCCAGCGCCGCCGCTGTGGCCAGGGGGTTGCCGCCGAAGGTCGAGATCGAGTTCGCCTGGACCGAGTCAACCAGGTCGGCCCGGCCCACCACGCCGGCTATGGCCACCCCGTTGCCGAGCCCTTTGGCGAAAACCAGCAGGTCAGGGGTAATGCCATGGGCCTGGAAACCCCAGAAGTGGTCCCCCGTCCGCCCCCATCCGGTCTGCACCTCGTCCGAGACGAACAGGATCCCGTACTCGTCGAGGACCTCCTTCAGGGAGGCGAAGAAACCGTCGGGAGGGACCACGAAGCCACCCACCCCCTGGATGGGCTCGGCGATGAGGCAGGCCACGTCACCGGCGGTGGTCGTCTCGATGACCTGACGCAAGTCCGCCGCGCAGGTGGCATTGAACTCGGCGATCCGGGAGCTTGGCGAAGGGGCCTCGCAGGCGGTCCCCGTTGTGGAGGTAGCTCACCCGCAGCGGGCTCAGGCTCGACGCCAACCAGGACCGGTTCCCGGTGACGGACATGGCGGCGAACGACCGTCCGTGGTAGCTGTTCCGCAGGGCCAGCACCTGGTTGGAACGCCGCGCCCCGCAGCAGAAGAGCAGCGCCGCCTCGATCGCCTCGGTGCCGGAGTTCACGAAAAAGGCCTTGGCGTCCGGGATGGCCGAGAGGTCCGAGATCTTCTCCGCCAGTTCGATCATCGGGCGGATCAGGTACAGCGTCGACGTGTGCAAGAGGCGGCCGGCCTGTTCCCTGATGGCCTCGACCACTTCGGGCACGGCATGGCCGGTCATGGTGGTCAGGATGCCCCCGAAGAAGTCGAGGTAGTCCCGGCCCTCGGCGTCGGTTACCACGCAGCCCTTGCCGGAGACGAGCTCGATTGGCTCCTCGTAGTAGAGCGAGATCCAGGACGGAAGGACCTTGCGGTGGCGCTCTAGCAACCCGGGATGGTTCACGGCCAGCCCATGCTAGTTCCGCTGCCGGCCGGCTGGTCCTGGCGGTGCGGCGATCGGTGAGGCTCGGCCCGGTGGGGCCCGCCGGTCCCGTTTCCGCCGGTCCCGTTGCCGGCGGTCCCGTTGCCGGCGGTCCCGTTTCCGGCGGTCCCGTTTCCGGCCGGCTCGTTTCCGGCCGGTCCCGTTTCCGGCCCGCCCGTTTAGGCGGAGGCCCGGGTTTTTTCCGGACTGGGGCCTAAAACATGCCTGGGAGGCACGTTTTGCGACCCAGTCCGGGCCCGGGCCCTCCAGGGGCTAAAGAACGGGCCGTCCCGGGCTCGACACCCGGAAGGCCGCTTCGGCGGCCAGGGCGTCGTAGCCCGGCTTTATCACCCCATTGATAAGCGCTAGGCGCTCGTCGAACTCGAAGAACGAGCTCTTCATGGCGTTTATCGACAGCCATCGCAGGTCGGCCCAGCCCCAGCCGAAGACCTCGGCACAGCGGGCCATCTCCGAAGAGAGGCTGACGCCGCTCATAAGCCGGTTGTCGGTGTTGATAGTCACCCTGAACCCGAGCCGCCTGAGCAGGCCGATCGGGTGTTCCGCCAGGCTGCCGGCGGCGCCCGTGTGCACATTTGAAGTGGGGCACAGCTCGAGAGGGACCCGCAGGTCCCGAACGTAACTAGCCAACCGCCCGAGGGTCACCCCGCCGTCCTCCTTGACGGTGATGTCGTCGACGATCCTGACCCCGTGCCCGAGCCGTTCGGCACCGCACCACTGCAGGGCCTGCCAAATGGACGGAAGCCCGAAGGCCTCGCCGGCATGGACGGTGGCGTGGAAGTTCTCCCGCTGGACAAGCGTGAAAGCCTCGAGGTGGAGAGTGGGAGGATAACCCGCCTCGGGCCCGGCCACGTCGAAGCCGGCCACCCCAACATCGCGGTACCGCACGGCCAGCTCGGCGATCTCGAGGGAACGGGCAGCGGTGCGCATGGCTGTGAGCAACGCCCGCACCACGATGGGCTGACCGGCCGCTCGGGCTTGCTCCATGCCAGCGGCAAAGCCAGCGAGTACAGCCTCGACGACCGGCTCCAAGTGGAGCCCGGCCTCGGTATGGAGCTCGGGAGCGAAGCGCACCTCGGCGTAAATGACGCCGTCCTCGGCCAGATCCTCCACGCACTCGCGAGCTACCCGCTCGAGGGCCTCTCGTGTTTGCATCACGGCCACGGTGTGGGTGAAGCCTTCCAGGTAGCGAACGAGGTTCCGGCGTGGCGCCTCGGTTACAAACCAGCGGGCCAGCTCCTCCGGGTCGTTGGTCGGGAGGCCCTGGTAGCCAATGGCGCCGGCCAACTCGACGACGGTCGAGGGCCGCAGGCCACCGTCGAGATGGTCGTGGAGGAGCACCTTGGGGGCGCGCCGGACCTGCTCCAGCTTGGGAGCCGTGTCGTGCAAGGCGGGCAGGCCCCCCACCCCCGGCGTCAAGGCCACCTCGACAGGTTCGACACCTTCGACACCTTCAACACCGCGGCGGTCTCGGGCTGGTGCGTTCGGCGGGCAACGTAGCAGCTCACGGTGGTCTTACTACCAGAAATCGGCCCCGTTCGCCGCCTCCGCCTTAGCCCTTCTCTTGTTTGACGCCTACGAACCCGCTCCACTCGTCGTCAGCCGACCCGTTCCAGCACCAGCGAGGCGGGGAGGGCGCTCGGCGCGTGGACGTCGATCTCCCAGCGTCCCCGGAGCGCCTCTCGGGCGCGCTCGAGGCGGGCGGGGTCGTCCGTGTGCAGCTCCAGTATGGGCTGGCCTAGCTGCACCGGGTCCCCCGGCTTCACCAGGCAGCGCACCCCGGCACCGGCGCTGACGGGATCCTCTTTTCGAGCTCGGCCGGCCCCGAGACGCCAGGCCGCGACACCAACGGAGCGGGCCTCCAGCCGGGTCAGGAACCCGTCCCGCTCGGCCAGGACCGGATCGATCACCGTCGCCGCCGGGAGCGGGGCGTCGGGATCGCCGCCCTGAGCCCGGACCATCGCTCTCCATGCGTTTAGGGCGGAGCCATCCTGAAGAGCCCGGAGCGGGTCGCCCTCCAGGTCGGCCAGCTCCAGCATCACCCGGGCCAGCGAGACGGTGACGTCGACGAGGTCCCTTGGCCCGCGGCCCTCCAAGGTCTCGACCGCCTCAGCCACTTCGAGGGCGTTACCGACCGCCCGGCCGATCGGGATGTCCATCGACGTGAGCAAGGCGACCACCTTCATCTTTCGGTCCTGACCGATCTCGACCATTGCCCGAGCCAGTGCGGCCGCTCGGCCCCGGTCGGCCATGAACGCGCCGGAGCCCACCTTCACGTCAAGGACGAGGGCCGAGGTGCCCTCCGCGATCTTCTTCGACATGATCGAGGAGGCAATGAGCGGGATGGACTCCACCGTGGCGGTGACGTCCCGGAGGGCGTACAGCTTGCGGTCCGCCGGGGCCAGCGAGGCGCCGGCCGCGCATATCACGCATCCCACTGACTCGAGTTGGGCCAGCACCTGGGCCGCCGACAAGTTCGACCGCCAGCCGGGGATCGCCTCGAGCTTGTCGAGGGTCCCCCCCGTGTGCCCCAGGCCCCGGCCCGACAGCTGAGGCACAGCCGCACCGAGCGACGCCAGCAGCGGCACCAGCACCAGGGAGACCTTGTCTCCCACGCCGCCGGTCGAGTGTTTGTCGACAGTCGGGCGGGACAGCCTCGACAGGTCCATGACCTCCCCGGAAGCGACGATGGCGCCCGTAAGGCTCGACGTCTCCCGGGACGACATCCCCTGGAGGAACACGGCCATCAACCAGGCAGAGACCTGTTCGTCCGGCACGCGACCCGCCACGTAGGCGTCGATCAGCCAGCCGATCTCCTCATCCGACAACTCGACGCCGTCACGCTTGGCCCGGATCAGGTCGACAGCATCGAACTGAGGGAAGGGCTGGCCGGCAAGCGTCACCGCTCAGCGCCCGGCGTCCCGGTCGGCTCAGCCGACCCGGTGGGGGCAGAGATCCCGGCGGGGGTAGACATCCCGGCGGGGGCAGACATCCCGGCGGGGGCGCTCCCAGCGGGAACGGAGCTCCGGCGGGCGACGAGGTCGGCATCGTCGAACGCGCCCGGGAGCAGCTCGCCAAGGCGCTGAGGCGCGGCCCCGGGACCGCCGTCCAGGAGCAGTTCCGGCCCGCCGTGCTCCATCAGCAACTGCCGGCACCGGCCGCAGGGCGTGAGCGCCTGCCCGTCCCCGGCCGTAACGCTGACCGCCACGAACCGGGCGCACCCGCTAGCGACGAGGGCGGAAACGAGCCCGCACTCGGCACAAAGGGTGAGACCGAAGGATGCGTTCTCGACATTGCAGCCCGTTACGACGTGGCCGTCGTCGCACAGGCCGGCAGCCCCGACCCGGAGGCCGGAGTAAGGAGCGTAGGCCCGGGCGGCCGCTTCGTCAGCGAGCTGCCGAAGGCCGGCCCAATCCGGGGCTGAGCCTGGCATCCTTCTGGACACTACACTCCTCGGGGCGTGAGGCCGCCGGTCCAGCCGCCAGTGGTCGTCGTGATCGGGGACGTCATGGTGGACATCGTCGTGCGCCCGGTCGGGCCCTTCAATAAGGGCAGCGATACGGCCTCGCGGATCGTCGTGGCCCCCGGCGGCTCGGCCACCAACCAGGCCGTTGCTTTTGCCGCCGCCGGCGCGGACGTCCACCTTGTCGCCGTCGTGGGCGACGACGAGCTGGGCCACGCCGCCGCTCGTGCCCTGGCCGCCACCGGGGTGCACGCGCACCTCGTCGTGCTCGAGGGGCAGCGGACAGGCGTAGTCGTCGCTCTGGTGGGTCCTCTTGGTGAGCGCTCGATGCTGACCGATCGTGGCGCCAACCGCTCCCTGGCGAAGGGGCACTTAGCCGAACGGGACCCGGCCGAAGGGGACCCGGCCGAAGGGGACCCGGCCGAAGGGGACCCGGCCGAAGGGGACCCGCCGAGGGGACCGCGAGAGGAGCGCTCAGCCAAAGAGCGCTCACGGCCGGGCTTTTCGGCCGGGGCCGGCATCTTCACCTCTCGGGCTACGAGCTGCTCGACGAGGCCACCCGTCCGGCCGGGTTGGCGGCGCTCGAACTCTCCGCCTCGGCTGGCATGACCCGGTCGGTCGACCCCTCCTCGGCCGGCCCGCTCGCTTCCGTGGGCGCGGCCGCCTTCCTCGAGTGGACCGAGGGCGTGGAGTGGTGTTGCGCCAATCTCGAGGAAGGACGGATCTTGACTGGCAAGCACCGGCCAGACGAGGTGCTGGCCGGCTTGCGCCGTCACTACCAAGAGGTCGCCCTCACGCTCGGAGCCGAGGGGGCCATGTTTTCGGGGCCGGGCACGGAGCTGCTCCACTGCCCGGCGGACCGGGTGGCGGTCGAGGACACGACGGGCGCGGGGGACGCCTTCACCGGCACTTTCCTGGCTCGCCGCCTACAGGGCGAGGCGCCCGAGGAGGCGCTGCGGTCAGGCCTGGCGGCGGCCAGCCGGGTGGTCACTGCGGCCGGAGCTCGTTCGTGGACATAAGTAGCTGGTTCAGGCGGCCGCCGGCTGAGTGCTTGGCGGGTAAGGGGCGCCAGCGGGAGTCCTCGTCCGCCGAGCTCACCATGGGGCGTCGGTGCCGCCGGCTACTCCCGGCTGTAGGGGACTCCGTCGGCTGCCGGCGGGCGAACTCGTCCGACGAGGCCAGACACGACCGCGATGGTGATCACATACGGCGCCATCGACAGGATCGGCGACGGTATGCCGACATTGAGCACGGCCAGGAAGCTCTGGAGCGACACGGCGAAACCGAAGAGGAGGGCGGCGCCCAGAGCCCCGAACGGGCGCCAGCGCCCGAAGATCATGGCGGCCAATGCGACATAGCCGAGGCCGGCGGTCATGTTGGCGGAGAACTCCCCTATAGAACCAATAGTGAACGAAGCGCCGCCGATGCCGGCGATCACGCCGCCCAGGATGACGTTGCGGTAACGGACCGAGAGGACGTGGATCCCGACGGTCTCTGCCGCCCGCGGGTGCTCACCGACGGCCCGCACGCGTAGGCCCCAGCGCGTGTGGAACAAGGCCACCTGGATGATGACAAGCAGCCCGGCCGCCCCATAAACGAAGACGTTCTGATAGAAGAGCACCGGGCCGAGGATGGGGATCTTGTCCAGCAGCGGGATACCGAGTGGGGGGAAGGTCGATGGGCTGTTGAGCGTGGTCTGGTACGGCGTCAGCACCGTCTCGGTCAGGAAGTTGGTCAACCCCGTACAGAAGGCGACGATCACCACGCCGACGATGATCTGGTCGGCGCCGTACCGCAGCGCGAGGAAAGCGAGCAGGCCACCAAAGATGGCCCCCGCCACCCCGCCGGCGATCACGCCGAGCCAGAGGTTCCCGGTGGCGCTGCCGATCATCGCCCCCAGGAAGGCGCCGGCCAGGAACTGGCCCTCTATGGCGATGTTGACGACACCCGAGCGCTCGCACATCACGCCCGATAACGCCCCGTAGACGAGGGGCGTCGTCGACACGAGGGTCTCGGCCAGCAGGTCGACGAAGTTGAGCGTCCCCCCTCGCGCCGCCCAGGTCAGTAGCGCCCATATGAAGAGCACCACGCCGAGCCCGAATATCAAGTAACTCCCGCGTCCGCGCGTCCGCACGATGAGTACGCAGCCCAGAGCGAAACACACCAGAGCGAGGGCCAGGTTGACTGACCGCACCGACATGGTCAGAGGGGCCACGCCTACCGCCGGCGGAGCACTGAGCAGGAAAGTGGCTTTGGAGCCGGCTGGTACGGAAAGGGCCAGCGGCCCCGCCATCACCAGGGCGAGAAGCATGAGGAAAATGCCCATCCCCCGGACACGGCTGACGGAGACGATCCGCCCCTCCGGCGCCGCCGCTAGCTCTTCGGGGGAGGGGGCCAGTGCGACCGAGCTCATCCTCCCCACCCCTTCGTAAAGAGCAGGATCTTGCCGGCCCCGGCCTGGCGCAGATGGAAGATCTCGCGGACAAGGGCCGGGGTGGCGACCAGGAAGACTATGACGGCCTGGATGACCGAGGTGAGGTCGAGCGGGATGTTGGTTGTCGCCTGCATGTACCGGCCGCCCGTGCTCAGGGCGGCGAAGAGCAACGAGGCAAAGACGACGCCGATGGGACGGTTCCGGCCCACCAAAGCCACCGTGATGGCGTAAAACCCGGTATTACCGCCGTAACCGGTAGAGAGGAAAAAGTCGGTGCCCGAGAGAGTAGACATCCCGGCCAACCCGACCAGGGCGCCGGAGAGGGTGAGGACGAGGATCGTGGCCCGGCCCGCGTTCATCCCCGCTGTACGACCAGCCGACGGGTTGGCGCCGATCACCTTGAACTCGAAGCCAAGAGTGCTCTTGCGCATGAACCAGGACGCCCCCGCCGCCACGACGAGGGCCACGATGAGGCCGGCGTTGACCCGGAGGCTGGCGTCGAACAGGTGCGGCAGCTGGGCGGACGAAGGGATGGTCCGGGATATGGCGTTGCTCTGCCCCGGCTGCTGCAGCGGCGGCGTCGAGAGCAGGTACTCCAGCAGGTCGAGGAAGATGTAGTTGAGCATGATGGTCACGATGACCTCGTGCGCGCCTGTCCTCGCTTTCAGGATGCCGGGGATGAAACCGGCCACGGCCCCGCCGGCCGCACCGGCCAGGATGACGAGGGGCAAGTGGAGCTCGATCGGGAGGTGGACGGCGAAGCCGACATAAGTGGCCGCGATCGCACCGGCGATGAGCTGCCCTTGCCCGCCTATGTTGAAAACGCCGGTGGCGAAACCGAGCGCCACCCCCGTCCCGGCCAGGATCAGCGGCGTGGTGGCCACGAGAGTCTCGGAGAGGGGCGTGAACACCGCGTTCCAGCCCGTCCCCGTCGAAATCGCGTGACTGACCGCCGAGGGGCTGATTATCGAACCGGTGACGAGTGCCCCATACGCGTTCCCGAGAGTCGAGAAGATGACATTGAGGGAGTGGCCGGGGGAGGAGAACAGGTGCTCCAGGGCGTGCAAGGTGGCCGGTGTGGTGACGATGATGAGGATGGCGCCGACAAACAGGCCAAAGATGACGGCGCAAATGGTGACGACGACGACGTTCGCTTCGGTCATCCAGCGCAGAGCCCGGAGCCACCAGGGCTTCGGTGCGTCGGCCGATGCGGGACCGGTGTTTGGGGTTTGCCGCCCCGGCTCGGGCACGACCTTGTCCCCTGGCGAGACATCGGCTGTCGTCAAGGGCCTCTACCCCGCCCGGCGTCGTCGTGGCCCCGTCCTCTATCCCGGCCATCATCAGGCCGATCCGGTCGCGCGAGACGTTCGGTGGGACGATGCCTATGATCCGGCCCCGGTACATGACCGCGATCCGGTCGCCGAGGGCCAGTACTTCGTCAAGTTCGGAGGAAACGAGCAGCACTCCGGCGCCGCGGTCGCGCTCGTCGATGATCCGGCGGTGGACGTACTCGATCGAACCCACGTCGAGCCCGCGGGTGGGTTGCGAGGCCACCAGCTGGGTGACCCCGTGGGAAAGCTCCCGTGCGACAACAACTTTCTGCTGGTTCCCCCCCGACAACGTGCCGACCGACGTGTCGACGGAATTCGCCCGGATATCGAACTCCGTCAGCTTGTGTTCGCCGTCCCTCCTTACGAAGCCCAGCCGTCTAGCTCCCAAATGGGCGTACGGGGCCTGGTCGTAAACGTCTAGCACAAGGTTGTCGGAGATGGGCAGGGAGAGGACGAGGCCGTCTATCTGACGGTCCTCAGGGATATTGGCGATCCCCGCTCGCAGCGCCCGCCGGGGGCTGGCGTTAGTCAGGTCCCGGCCGGCCAGGCGGATCGTCCCGCTGGCCACGCTGCGCAGGCCAGTGACGGCTTCGGTCAGCTCGGTCTGCCCGTTGCCCTGGACGCCGGCGAGGGCGACGATCTCGCCCGAGTGAACGGTGAGCGATACGTGGTCGACCACAGTCAAGCCCCGTTCGTCCTGGACGGTGAGGTCCTTCAGTTCCAGCACGGGCGGGCCGGGTTTCGACACGGCCTTGCTGACCACCAGGTCGACGGAACGGCCGACCATCATCGCCGCCAGCGCCGGCTCGTTGGTCTCGCGTGCTGTCGTGTGTCCCACCACCTTGCCCAGCCGCATGACCGTGATCTTGTCCGCGACGGCCAGGACTTCTTTCAATTTGTGGGTAATGAACAAGACAGACCGGCCGGACTCGGCCAGGGACCGGATGACCTTGAAGAGGCCTTCCGTTTCTTGCGGGGTGAGCACGGCGGTGGGCTCGTCCAGGATCAGCACCTGTGCGTCTCGCATCAGCGCCTTGAGGATTTCCACCTTCTGCTGAGCCCCTACCGGCAGGTTCTCGACCAGGGCGTCCGGGGGCACGTCGAGACCGAACTCGTGGGATATCCGCAGGATGTCGCTGCGGGCTTTGCGCCGGTCGAGAAAACCCAGACGCTTGACGGGCTCGAAACCGAGGACGATGTTCTCTGCCACCGTGAAAACTGGCACCAGCATGAAGTGCTGGTGGACCATGCCGATGCCCCGCCGGACCGCTTCTCCCGGGTCAGCAAAGCGCACCGGGTTACCGTCGATACGTATCTCGCCCGAGTCGGCGTGGAGCAAGCCGAACAGGATGTTCATGAGGGTGCTCTTGCCGGCGCCGTTCTCCCCCAGGAGACAGTGGATCTCCCCCTCCTCCAGGGTGAGATCCACGTGGTCGTTGGCGACGAGCGGCCCAAATGCCTTGGTGATGCCCACCAGCTCGAGCCTCATTGACCCCTCATTTTTACCTGTGGCGCGAGCCCGGTCGGGGCAACCGGGGGCCAACCTCCCGTCCAGGGTCCCGCGCCGAGGGCCGGGGTAACTAACTTGACCCCGCTGTCCCCTCAGAACCGAAGTAATTATGGCTCGTTTTGCGCCCGGAAGTCCCCGCGCCCGGACGGCCCGCGGCAGGGAGGGGGCGAAGGACCCGCCTTCAGGAGGGTGGCGGCCTCCCCCCCGTCGGGGGCGAGGAAGCCGTCGTCTCGCTCCCCCCGCCCGGGCCGTCAGTTACGGGCGGCGCCGGGCAGAGGAAGCGGGTTGGGTCAGCTGGACGGGTACGAGTTCGGGTCGAGCGAAATCTTGCCGGCGATGATGCCCGCCTTGATGCTGGTGAGCGCAGATTTCACCTTGGCCGGGACGGCACCGTTGAAATCGTGGAACGGGGACAGGCCGACCCCGCTATTGGCGAGGGTGCCGATGTAGTTGCCGCCCTTGAAGGTGCCCTTGGCCGCCTCTTCGACGGCGGTAGCCACCGACGGGACGATGCCCTTGGTCACGCTGGTGAGGAACAACTTGCAGTACTGGGGCACCGAAACGCAGCCGTCGGTGTCCACCCATTCCATGTAGTGGCCGGCGCCTGCTTGCTGCACGGCGGCGGCGGAGCCCAGGCCGACCTGGCCGGCGACCGGGAAGACGACGTCGGCGCCCTCAGCCATGAGGGTCTGGGCGTCGGTCTTGCCGAGGGCCTGGTTGGTGAAGTCGTTGGTGAAAAGGCCCGTGCCCTGGAAACCCTGGGCGGCAAAGTTGCGGTGCTTGGCGGGAGTCCAGCCGAGGACCTTCACCTTGGCGTGGTTGACCTTGTCGTAGTAGCGCACGCCGGCCACCCAGCCGTCCATATAGATGGTCACGGTCGGGATGTCCTGGCCACCGAACGTGCCGACGATGCCGGTTTTGCTCATAGCCGCCGCGAGGTAGCCGCCGAGGAAGGCGTCCTGGTTGGTGTCGTAATGGAGGCCGAGGACGTTCTTGATCGCAGGCGAGTACGTGAAGTCCACGATCGAGAACTTGTCAGTCGGGTTCTTCTGGGCCGCCGTCTGCGTGGCCGAAGCCATGTCGAAACCGACGGTGACGATGATGCCGCACTTCTCACTCAGGAAAGTGTTGACGTTCGGCGTGTAGTCACTGGTTGAGCTGGACGAGAGGAACTTGTAGGTCAGCCCCGGGACCGCCGCAGCCGCGACCTTGAGACCCTGGTAGGCGGAGGCGTTGAAGGAGCGGTCGTTGATCCCGCCGGTGTCGGTCACCTCGCACGCCAGGAACGGGTGCGTGGCACTCGCCGTACGGGCATGAGTGGCACTGGCCGTACGGGCATGAGTAGCCGCGAAGCTCGGGGTGGCGCTGCCGGAAACCGCGATGCTGGTGGCCAGAACGACCGCCGACAGTGTCACTGTAGGCCGGGACCAACCGCGGTGCCGCCGTCTCCCGGTCAACTCAGAGTCATCTCTCCCCATCGTTTATTTTCCCTTTCTTTTCCTCTTGATCCTCAGGTGGACGCGCCGTCGCCGGGGTGCGCTAGCTGCCTTTTGGCAGCCCGAGCTGGCGATCGACCTCTCGGCGGCGCTGCTGGCAGCGACACCATTTTCACCCCAGGTCCGGGGCCCGGCGCCGGGTGGCTTCCGACGAAGGGTACTAGATGGAACCCCGAGCCACTGGTCACGCGCGCGAAACGTGGCCGGCCCCACACGGGACCAGCGTTATGACCACTTTTCCCTGCTATGCGTAGAAAAGTAGCGCCCGGCGACGGCCGTTTTTGGGTGCATCTGGCGCTTTCGGTCGCGTTCGCGGGCAGGTTCTGGCGCTGATCGCGACCAATTCGTCGGAACGCGCCCAGAAAGCCCCTTGGTCAGGTCCGAAGGGCGGCCGAAAGGCCCAGCGAGGCGCGGAGGACGCCGGTCAGCGGTAGGACCGCCGCTGAGCGCGCCAAGCGCTTTTTTACTCCGCTGGTTCGTCCAATAACGTCTCGATGGCGGCCCTGGCCTGGCGGGCAATCTCGTGGGCTGCCCTCCACCCGGGTTGCGCCGGCCCGAGCGGCTCGCCGACGCGCACCTCTACTTCGCGGCGCCGGGGCAAGCGGGCACCTGGAGGGAGAACGCCACGGGTACCTACGATCGCCACCGGGACCACGGGGCTGCCGACCTCGCCCGACACCACGAACGCCCCCAATTGGAACCGGCGCAATCCGGGCTGAACGCTGAGCCCACCCTCGGGGAAAAAAACGAGCTGGTTCCCCGCACGCGTGAGGTCGGCCAGCTCTGCGAGAACGACCCTTACCGATGACCTGTCCGTGACCGCTTCGACGCGCACGAAGGCAGCTCCCAGCCGGCGGAGGAAGGGACCGGTGACCGGGTGTACGGCCAGGTCGCCCCCGGCCACAAAGACGACGGGGTCACGAAAAGCCCCGACAATAGCGAACGAGTCCAGGATGCTCTCGTGGTTGGCCACGATCACACCGGGTGTCCCGGGCGCAGGCAGTCCCCCCACTATCTTCAGTGGGATACGGAGCGCAAGGGAAAGGGTATGAACGGCGGCCCACGTAACCCGCCACCGCCAGGAGAGCCTCGGAAGGGTGAGGACGAGGAACCAGCACGGCACGGCTACCAGGCCCATAAGGCCCCAGCCCGCGGCACCGTACGCCATCTCTGACAGGCGCGAGAGCCACCGCCGGTTCATGTCGTGTGTTTACCAGTCTGTTTACCAGTCCGGAGTCTGTTTACCAGTCTGGCGCTTTCACCTCGTTAGCCCCGGTCGCTTCGGACGCCGCCACTTCTTTCCAGGTCCGCCCGCTCCGTACGCTGGCCGGGTTGTCGGCCACCACGTCCGACCCGGGCCGGGCCTCCTCATCGACGGCCTTGACCAGGATCCAGCGCCTTTCCCCCGTACGGCTGAGGCCGAAACGGCCGCCTAGCTTATGACCATAAAGCCGGAAAGACAGATGGTCGGCCTGGTCGGCCAGTATGTCGGCCGGGCCCTCATCCCAGATGATGACGGCGCCCGTTCCACGCGAGTGCTGGTGCACACCCTCGAAGTCTCCCGCCGAGAGGTCGTGGTCCTCGACCGGGACGGCCAGCCGGCGAGCGGCCGGGTCCATCGACGGTCCCTTGGGCACCGCCCACGAGCGGAACACGCCGCCAATGGCCAAGCGCAGGTCGAAATGCAAGGTGGTGGCGTCGTGGAGCTGGACGACGAAGCGGCTCAACGCGGTGTCACGGTCATGGGCGGATTTGGATCATGGGCGGATTTGGATTATGGGCGGATTTGGATCATGGGCGGATTTGGGCGCGGTCGCAGTATTTGGTCGCGATCTCCGGCAATTTCTGCGAGTTTGCGCGGCCAATTCCCTGGAACGCGCCCAAAAAGGGGCGTTTTAAGGTTGACGGCCGTCGCTGACGCCAACGGCGTCGAGGGCGAGCGCCCAGGACGGCTCCGGCCGACCCTTCAGCCCGCCCGATGAGCGGGGCCGCGCAACATCGAGCGATAACGGATGTTCTCCCTCTTTACCAAGCGATTAAACGCGTCCACCAGCTGATCGCGCTCCCGGTGCATGTCAATGGCCGTTATCTCGCCACTCCGGAAGCGTTCATAACTGCGGTCGAGCGCCTCGTCCAACGCCACTTCGTGCTCCCGCAACCGCTCGAGCGTCGTCTTGGGCCTCTTTGGCGTCGTCATTGGCCGGGACCTCGGAGGCCGGAACTCCTCCGGCTCCTCGGCGTCCATCGCCGTCGCTGCTGACGTAGCCGGGGGGGCCGACGTTGTCGTCACGGCCGCCGGCGCCCGGGGCGGAAGCACCTCCTCGGCCTTCATGTAGTAGTCCGCCGCCTTGTTGACCCCGACCGCGGCCAACTCGACGCGCTCTAGACAGAGCTGCTGACATTCCTCTTTGAGGCAATAGTCGTAACCCAATTCCACCCGGCGAGGGTCTACGACATCACCGCAATTCTTGCACTGCAACCAGGCACTCCTAACTGGACCGAAACCTTTCAGGGGGTTAAACAGCGTACCGGGGCCTGCTGTTCCGGCTCCTGGTCGCCGGCTAGCGCGCCCACGCTCGCCGGCTCGTGCCCACGCCCGCTGGCCCTCAGACCGGCCCGGGCGTGCCTCAGGGCCGCTCCGGTCGCTCGCGCTGGACCTCCCGGGCGGCTTTGTCGGTGCGAAGGCCCTCAAAGCGCGGGTGGCGGAGCTTCCCGTCGGAGGTCCACTCACTGAAGACCACCTCGGCCACTAGTTCGGGCCGGGCCCAGTGGACGCCTCGCTCCACCACCCGGCCCCGAGCGAAGGGCGTCATGCCCGTTCCGAGGGCGTCCAGCTGCTGGCGCAGCGCCAGCAAAGTAGCGGTGGAGAAGCCAGTGCCTACCTTGCCGGCGTAAACGAGCTCGCCGCCGTCGTAATAGCCGACGAGCAGAGCCCCTAAACCGACCCGGCTCCCGGCCGGGTCAGTAAACCCACCGATGACGAACTCCTGACCGGACGAGCACTTGAACTTCAACCAGTCCGGTGACCGGCGCGAGCTATAAGTCGAGTCGGCCCGCTTGGCGACCAGACCCTCCCAACCATGAGCGCAGGCGAACTCGAAATACTCCTCCCCGACCGCATTTCGGTGCGACGTGTACCGCAATGCGTCGCGGTAAGCGAGCACCTCCCGCAGCAACATTTTGCGGTCCCGGAGCGCCAACGCGGTGGTGTCGTAACCGTCGAGGTAGAGGAGGTCGAAGATGTAATAGAACACAGCCACCGGGCTTCGCCGCGCCTCAGCTTCGCTGGTGATGCCCAGACGCTGTTGCAACCGCTCGAAGCTGGTCCGGCTCCCCTCAAACGCCACCACCTCCCCGTCCACGACAAGGTCGGGCCCGTCCTGGCGGGTCAGGCCGTCGACGACTTCGGGGTACGTGTGGTTCAGGTGCTGCTGGCTTCTCGACAGCAAGCGCACCTCGCCGCCCCGCCGGAACGCCAGGCACCGTTCACCGTCGAGCTTGCGCTCGAAGATCCAGGCCGGGTCGGAAAAGTAGCGGTCTGTAAGGGTCGCCAGCATCGGCGCCACCCAGTCCGGCGGCGGTGCCGGCGCCAACCGGCTCCGGGCGTCAGCACCAAGGCGATCGAAAATGCCCGTCACCACGTCACCACGTCACCATCCCGTTCTCTAGAGCGTCGGCGTCAAGCCTCCATCGATCATGAAGCTGGCGCCGGTGACGTTGGCCGTCCGGTCGCTGGCCAGCAAGAGGACCAGGTCGGCAATCTCTTCGGGCCGGGAGAACCGACCGGTCACCGATTGGCCCGCCGCACCTTTCTGGACGTCCTCCGGTTTCGCCCCGCTCGATTGGCCAACAGTGACGGCCACCCCATGGTCGCCCAACCAGAGGTCGGTGGCTACCGGCCCGGGACTGACGCAGTTGACCCGGACCCCCCTCGCCCCCACCTCTTTGGACAGAGCCTTGGCAAAGTTCGCCAGTGCCGCTTTGGCGGCGCTGTAATCCATCACCAGAGGGTCGGGCAAAGAGGCATTCACGGAGCACGTCATTACGATGGCACCTTTGCCGGCCCGCAGCATCACCGGTAGGGCGCTCCTCGTCGTGCGCACGGCCGCCATCAGGTCGAGGTTCAGCGTGGCCAGCCACTGTTCATCGGTAATGGAAAGGAAACCTCCGGTGCGCGGCGTGGCCGCGCCGACGTTGTTGACCACTACGTCGATGCGCTCACCGGCCAGGGCCACCAGCTGCGCCGGGGCGTCGGCTTCTGACAGATCGACCTCAGCCACCTGCACAGAGCCCGCTTTTACCAACGAGTCGAGTTCGGGCGAAGACGATCTGGCCCCGACAATTACGTGCGCCCCCTCGTCGACAAAACCCCGCGTCACGGCCAGGCCGATCCCTTTGCTGGCGCCCGTTACGATCGCCACTTTTCCCGCTAAGCCAAGGTCCATCGTGCACTTCCTCGCTGAGGGGGCGCTCCCCACACGTTCCCTAACCCAAGCGCTTGGGCCACTGACGCCACCCCCCAGTCTCGCCCGATGCGTGTCGCGCCGCCACCCTCGCCAACCACCAGCCGCCGCCACCCGCCACCCGGCGCCCCGCGCCCCGCGCCCGCGCCCGCGCCCCGCGCCCGGCCAGACTGTCCCCATGTCTGCTTCGTCGCCGCCGTTCGTGCTCGAAACAGGGAACCTCGTCGGCCCGGCACTGCTCGTCCATGGCGGTGCCGGCACCTTCGAACGCATCCGCGACCAAGGCGGTAGGGCTCAGCTCGAAAGCGGTCTGGCCATGGCGCTGGCCGCCGGCTGGGACGTCCTTGAACGAAGTGGGGCCGCCTTGCAGGCCGTAGTAGAGGCAGTGGCGTCCATGGAAGACGGTGGCCTGTTCAATGCCGGGCGGGGCTCGGCTCCGACGAGCGAGGGCGCCACCGAGACTGACGCCAGTGTCATGGACGGCGCCACCAGAACCGCAGGAGCGATATGTGCGGCCACGTGGCCAGCCAACCCGGTACGAGCGGCTCTAGCGGTGGCCAACCTCGCGCTCAACGACGCCACCGCCTATCAGACGGCGCCGCCCGGCAACGTCAGTGGCGCCGCGCCCGGCCCCCGGGCGGAGCGGAGCGGAACTGGTGCGTGGCACCCCTTGCTCCTGGCCGGGGCGGGCGCCGACCGGCTGGCCGAGGCAACCGGGTTGGCGGCGATGCCGTCCTCTGGCGCCACCACGGGTGCAGCCGCAATTCCACGCCAGGACAGCAGCCCGGGCACCGTTGGGGCCGTGGCCCTTGACAGGGCCGGCCATGTCGCCGCCGCCACTTCCACGGGCGGCCGGGGCGGTCAGCCACCGGGTCGGGTGGGCGACAGCGCCATAATCGGCGCGGGGACTTGGGCGGACGACAGCACCGTGGCCATATCGGCTACGGGCGCCGGAGAAGCCTTCATCCTGGCCGGTTTTGCTCACCGCGTCGATTGGGCCCTGCGTTCCGGAATTGAATTGAACGATGCCTTGGCGACCGCTCTCGACGCCGTTTTGCGCAACAACGGGAGCGGCGGTGCCATCGCCCTCACTTCCGCCGGCCGCTTCGCCACCATCTTTGGGACCGCCGCCATGGCCCGTGGATGGAGAGACGCCCGCGAACTGGTTGTGCGCGTTTGACGGTCGATAACCTGCGGATCCCGTTCGGCTACCCGACCTCCTCATCGAGCCATTCGCTCTCGGCGGCGCCGGACATGGCGTCAAGCAGGGCGCCCTCACGGAGCCCCCACTCGCTCACTACGAAGTGGTCGATGGCCAGCTCTTCGGCGATAGCCAGCAGGACGCACGCCCCCAAAGGCAACACCGGGGCACGCCGGGACGGCATCCCGGGCAACTTCAGCCGTTGTCGGAGATCCAGGTGAGCGAGCAGGTCAGCCAGGTCAGCGACCTGGGCCACGGCCAGCTCGACCTGGTTGACTCCCCAACCGTTCGCCTGTGCGTACCGGTGCGTCTTAGCTATGGCCAGTCGGGCCAGAGCGCGGGCCGTCCCCCCGCTGACGATTGTTCGCGAGGCGATGCGGGGGTACCTGGCCAGGTCGGGGCCGATGGTCTCCAAGGCCTCCCGGACCCGCTCCCGTACTTCTTTACGCGCCTCACGGTCGAGGCGTTCTCCCACGCCGAGTTCGCCCTGAAGCCGCGTCGCCCCAACCGGTGCGCTGGTGGCGACGTAAATGTCGTAGCAGTTGCCGACGGCCATTTCGAAACTCCCGCCCCCGAGGTCGATACCCAAGGTCGGGGCCTCCCCGACGTAGACCCCTGCTCTCTGGCCGATAAAACAGAGCCGAGCCTCTTGCGCCCCGTCGAGGACGCGAATTGGCACGCCGAAAGCATGCTCGAGGGCCGCCACGACCTCGGGCCCGTTGGCAGCGTCGCGAAGGGCGGCCGTAGCCAATGGCACGACCACGTCCGGGTTGGCCCGCTCGAGCCCTCGGCGGAGATATTTGGCGGCCGCGATCGACGCCTTCAGCCGGCCGGCCGAAATCCTGCCCGCCGAACCTACCTCCAGGCCCAGGTTGACCAGGGACTGGCGTTTCAGCACAGGCCTCAGGCGTTGAGAGACGCCCTTTTCGCACACCAATAATTGGAACGAGCTGCTGCCCAGATCCACCACCGCACCGCGGGTCACTTGCTTCGACGTTACATGCCCGTCCCGCCCAACTCGTGCATTTGAGAGTGGGCCCCGAACGCCTCTTCCACTCCAGCTAAGGCGTAGCCCCGGCGACAGCGGTCGTCGCCGCAGCACGGAGGTGAGGGGTTAGGTTCCCCTTCTCTCCTAACGACAAACGCTCGAGGCCGAGCCACTGGCGCAACCGGTGGAGCTCGGCCAGAGCGGCTTCGGCCACGGAGCCGCTGTCCTTGTCTGGCTCGGCAAAGGCGCCGACAACCAGAAGGGCGCCGTTCTTCCGGTCCGCTTTCAGGTCGAACCGCCCCACGAGTTCGTCGCGCAGCAATAAGGGCATTACATAATATCCGTGTGTGCGGTCGGGGCCAGGCACGTAAATCTCGATCCGGTAATGGAAATGAAAAAGACGCTCGGTGCGCGCCCGAGCCCATATCAAAGAATCGAAGGGGGAAATCAAAGATGCTTCGCGGCGACGGGGGGCGGCCAAAGCCGCGTCAGTGGCCAGATAGGCCGCTTGCGACCAGCCTTCCACTGACACTTTCGCCAACCGCCCATCCTCAACCAGTTCCTCTACGCGAGGGCGGGTCGCCGGCACTCGGAGCCAAAAGTAGTCCGCCAAATCAGAAACCGTGGCCACCCCCAGGCTGCGAGCGGCCAGCGCCACCAAATCGCGCTGGGCTTCTTCGGGGGCCGGCGTAGGCAAAGCCAGGACGTCGGCGGGCACCACTCGCTCGCTGAGGTCGTATATGCGCTCGAAATTTGCTCCCCGCCACGCGGCCAGGACGCCATCACCGAACAGAAGCTCTAGCGCGACCCGCCCCAGGCTGCGCCGGTCCCACCACTCCCCCGCCCTCCGGCGAGGCTCCGATAGCTGGGAGGCCGCTATTGGGCCCCGCTCGGTTACCTCCGAAAGAACGGCCGCCACATAGTCGGCGTGGGCGGCGCGCCAGGCCCGACGGCGGCCCTGCGCCCCCACGTTGTCGAGCAGGTCCTGGCGCGACCTTTCCATACGCCAGCGGAACAGGGGCTGCATCTCCATTGGCAACAACGAGGCCGCATGCCCCCAATACTCGAACCACTGACCTCCGGGCCGGCTGAGCGCCCGCAGAGCAGAGGGGTCGTAACTACCGAGCCTGGTGAACGGGACCAAGAACTGTGTGCGTTCCACTACGTTCACCGCGTCCAGCTGGATGGTGCCGAGTTGGCTCATGAGCTGGCGAAGTTGCTTGGCGCCAGGACGCCCGCCATTTGCACTGGGCCGCGGGCGGGCCAGGCCCTGGGCGGCGATGGCTATTCTTCTGGCCTCACCGATGGACAGCTCTGCACGGACGCGCACGCAAAGGCAGCGTAGACGGGCGGACAACCTCCACGTGGAGGCCCCCGGGGTCGCGCCGCAGCGCCCTAGCGCCGTAGCGCTATACCGCCGTGGCGCCGTGCGGCCTTCCGGCCCGCATTGGCCCGCCACCTCGTTAGACTCGGATCCTGAAGATTAGGAGGTGGACATGGACGACGATTTCGAAAGCCGGGCCAAGCAAGCCGCTGGCACCGCCGGGACGTTCGCTGGAGCCATGTCGGGAGCTCGTTTGATCGGTGCCTTCGTACCGATCCCTTTCGTTGGACCGGTTGTGGGTGCCGTCGTTGGTGGAGTACTGGGCGGCGAGTTGGGCCGCCGTCTCGGTAAGGCCGTAGTAGAAGGCGGCAACGCCTTTGTGAAGACCCTGCTTTCACCCGCCTCCTGACGGCGTTGGTTTAGACCCCGCCGCTCGCCTATACCGCCGCTCGCCTATACCGCCGCTCGCCTGTACCGGGGCTCGCCGGCCGGCCCCGGGTGAGCGCGTTCGAGTGGCGCCGCCGTGGTCCGGGGCTGGCGCCCAGGGCCGGCTGATCTTGGCGCGTGGGCCAGAACCGCGCCTTATCTTGACGTTCTGGCGGCCTCCTGGTTACACAAGGTCCGCGCCCGTATGGCCCCGTTCGCCTCGGCGTCACCCCGCCGGCGGATAGCGCGGTGGCGACCCTTTCGCAGCGACGTAACCCTTTTCCGCTGTGTGCGTCAATAACGGCAACGCACGCAGCTCGAAAGGAGAAGTCAGTGATCAGGGATAAAGTCCGGGCGGTTCCCGCCCTGAAGGTCAAGGATGATATGAGGGAGGATATTTGCACGGCCTCCCCTCGGCGTTTTGCCTCAATTACGCCAGCACTGAAGAAGTTGGTCCCAAGGAAGTTTGCTTGTGCTGTCCTGTTAGGCGCCGCCTTTTTTGCATCAATACCGGCAGTGGCCCAAGCCAGCCCGGTGCCAGCGAGGGTGACGATCAGCTCAGAAGTGTTCCCGACCGGCGCTACAGTGCCCGGGGGCCTATCCGGGAGCGTCGCGGTCACCGGGGGCACATCCGTCACGCTGTCTGCACCCGAGTACGTTTACGCGCCCTCTGTCCCTCCCGGGGCTCTGGGGACGGTGTACCAGTTCATGTTCTGGGACGTGAACTCTGCTCTCATCAACACCGGCACCGCTGAGTTCACTGCCCCCACTGGTGGGAGGGCGTTCGACGCCACCGCCTGGTACCTGCCCGTATGCGTGGTTTCGTCTTCGTGCTCGGGCAGCGAGCCTACGGCCGTGACGACGTGGGCCTTCTCGTTGGCCAACGACAAAGTGCTCCCGGGTACCCCGGTAAACTCGGTAGCGCCTTCGTCCGCCTGGACGGCACCGAGCACATCAGTGTCGACCGCCACGGGCGTGAAAATAGGTGCTCTGCCGTTCTATGGCGCCCACACCAAGTTCTTCGGGCAACCCTTCAGTTCATGGTTCGTTTTCGCCGGGGGCGGTGCTACAACGAGCGGCCTCGACCTGCAAGTGCCCGGCGGAGAATCGCCCTACGCGATTGCTTTCTACGGCCAGTACTCGTTCCATCTCCCGCCCATCCCTTGCCCCGGGTACCCACACTGCATTTAGTGGAGGCGACCGTACCGGGGTACGGCAGCTCGAAACAAAACGCCCCCGCTCCCAAGGTCATCGGGAGCGGGGCGTTATGGCTAATGTGGCCGGATCAGGGCTCTACGAAGCGGTAAATGTGGGCGTGTTCACTCCGACGAACGTGTTCGGAGGCGGTGTCGTAGTGGCCGTGACGTTCGGCGTCATCCACACACCATAGAAATTGTTAGAGATGCGGTTGCCGACGATCGTGATTTTGATCGGGCTGACGGCGGTGGCCACGATAATTCCCGTCGTCGAGGAGTCGACGGCGGGGAAGAAGTCGGGGTCGCCATCGATGTTGTTGGTGCCGAGGATGTTATCGCGCAGGATATTGCCGTTGACGTCCTCGGCCGGCCCATGGCTGTGCACGGTTATCCCGGCCAGGCTATTGCCGGTGGCGGTATTACCCTCGAGCAGGTTGTTGTACACAGCACCGCCGGGGACGGGTGTGGCCAGTAATATGCCGCCGCCCTGGCCGAGCACACCGTTGTTCTCGCTGCGGTTGTCCCGGATGGTGTTGTTGAACACTCCCCCGACGCTCGGCAGTACCGTCGACCAGGTCGTGCCATCGGTGGTCGTACCCAGGTGATGCCCGGCCACCGTGATCCCGCAGTCGTAGGCATTCACGGATACGTTGTTGGAAGCGATCAGGTTCCTGGCGGTGGGCCCGTTCTCGTCGGTGAGCAAAATGCCGCCGCTGTTACCCGTCACGTCGTTGCCGATCACGACCGAATTGTCGGCTGACAACAGGTGGATGCCCTCGCCGCAGTCGCCCGGCTCACCCTGGTCGCCGTTGCACTCCGCATAGCTGGAGCCGGAGGTCACGGCACCGAGCGGGTTACCCCGGTCGTTGCTGATAACGGTGTTGTCCCTGATGGTGACCCTGCTGACAGTCCCCCCCACACCGGGCAGAGACCCGACGAGGATGCCTTCACCCGTGGCGTAGCCCACCGTGAAACCTTCGATGGTCGTGCCCGAGGCCAGCACCTGGAAACCGTTGTCCTGGCTGACCGCATTGACGATGGGGTTCCCGACACCTTCGAGGGTCAACTGCTTGGTCGCTGGGACCACGACTTGCTCGGCGTAAACGCCGGGGCAGACCACGATCGTGTTGCCCGGGCTGGCGGCCGCCACGGCTGCCCCGATGGTCGTGTAGGCGGCATTTATACAGCCCTGGGGATTACCTCCGCCGGGATTGGGCGACCCGCCGTACGTTGGCCCGGCCACAGAGGGAGCTACACCTGATGTATTCGATACGTAGAGAGCCCGGGATCCGCCGCCTCCCGGCCCTTGGCCGCCGGTATTGGCAAAAGTCGGCCCGGCCCAAATGGTGACCGCACCACCGACGAGGACGAACCCGAACGCTACGGAGGCAAACCCGTACTTAAGCCGCATAATATTTCTCCTTTATTTCCTAACCCTCGCCTAATCACCTTTTTCGAGGGCGAAAATGCAATTTCGCCCGCGGCGGTCGAAGGGAACGGTGCTCAACTGTGGCCGACCACAAAGACAATGTCAAGCCCGGGGGGACGATTTAGCCCACTATGGTTACTCCGGCAAACCTACGACCACTTAGATCAAAGTGAACGCTGGTCAGATCAAAGTGAACGCTGGTCAGATCAAAGTGAACGCTGGCGCCTGCCAGGCGACCGTGAAATCCAGACTGGGCTGATCGACGTCAACCGGCCACGCGCCGTAGGACTGGCATTTCGGTTGCGTTCGGGCGGGGGCTTCAGCGGCCTCGGGCCATTGATTATTGACCTTTGGAGCTCCGGACGATTTGACCATTCACCGACGGCGGCCAACTCCCCTCAGCGGTATCGGCCGGGTGCAATCCTGCGGTACTGGTACAGAAGGGCGTGCGGGCGCTAGCCCAGGGACCAGGACCACCGTCGGTGACTAGAAGACCACGGGAAATGCAGACGCGGCACCACCCGCCGAGCCAGCTACTAGGGCATCAATGCCACGGCGGCCTCGGGCGTAGCGACGTGGAAACTGAAGCTCTCCTCGAGGTACAGCCGCACGACTTCGCCGTCGTGGGAGTCGTAACCTACCGACAAGTCCTCGCCCGAATCGAGGATGAAGTCGCCACCACGCAAGCTCACCACAATCGCCCCGCCAACACCCGGCGCCCACACGATCGGCCCTTCGAGGATCTTGCGCAGGTGCTCGAGCAGCGGGTAGCCGCCGTGCTCAGTCGTCTCCACTACCAGTCGGTACTGGTCGCGTCCCAGTGCGAGCCCGTAGGGGCCGCTAATCCCGTTCCCCAGGAGCCAGTCGATGGCGTTGGCCACTTGGCGCGGGTACCCGCTGGGAGCCTCGCCGAGCTTGGCCGGTTCGTAAGGCGACGCCTCAGCGATCCCCGTGACCACGCCTGGCCAGCCATGGAAGACGGCCACGTTTTCTGTCACGGCCGCCTGGTGCGCGGCCCGGTCGAGCGACCCGAGATCCGTGTCGTCTGCACCCCGGTCAGCGTCGCGAAGTTGCTCCCGGGAAAGCTCGAAGTCCGCTCGCACTTCCACCAGAGGGAGCACTTGGCGCTGGAACCCGAGGACTCCATCGCCCGGGGCCGATTCCAGTCGTTTCGTATGCCCGAGATTGGTGGCCGAGTGCTCCCAGCCGTGCGGGCCCGAGAAATCTACAAGCCTGCGGGCGGCGAGCGCGGGCATGGTGCGCTGCCGGGCCTCGTCGTCGAGGAGCTTCCATCCCGCATCGGTGATGGGCGCATGCGTACGGAGAAGGTGGTTCACGTCGAAGTTCCTTTCAGGCTGCCGATCCCGAGCGACCCGTCTTCGTTGCCGGTCTCCGGGACGGGCGCTACGTCCCCGGCCGAGGTGGCCCCCGGGGCGGGAGGGTTGTCGAGAAAGTCTGCACTCGGTACGAAGAAAAGGTTGCCGGTAAGGGCGGTCGAGAAGTCCAGGATCCGGTCGGTGTTCCCCGGTGGTTGACCGAGGAACATGTTGGCCAACATCTGCTCGGTCACGTCCGGGCTGCGGGCGTAAGCGATGTAAAAAGTCCCGAACTCGCCTACCCCCACACTTCCGAACGGCATGTTGGCCCGCAGGATCTGTTGCTGTTGGCCGCTTTCGTCGATGATCGTGTTCAGCGCCACGTGCGAATTGGACGGCTTCACGTCATCGGCCATTTCAATGTCCTCAAGCTTGGAGCGCCCGATCACCCGCTCTTGTTCCTCGACCGGTAGTGCGTCCCAGCGGGCCAGGTCGTGGACGTACTTCTGGACTATTACATAGCTGCCGCCGGCGAACCCGGGGTCTTCATCGCCGATCAACGCCGCCGCCATTGCCGCCGGGCCCGTCGGGTTTTCGGTGCCGTCAACGAAGCCGAGCAGGTCGCGTTCGTCGAAGAACTTGAACCCGTGCACCTCATCGACGACCTGACCGAAAGGACGGAGGCGGTCCATCAACCGTTCGGCCAGTTCGAAGCAGAGGTCGAAGCGATGAGCGCGAAGGTGGAGCAAGAGGTCGCCCGGTGTGGCCACCGCGCTGTAACGCGGGCCATTTAGGGCCACGAACGGGTGCAAGCCCGCCGGTCGTGGCCCGTCGAATAGCCGGTCCCACAGCAGGGACCCGAGACCCACGACGCAGTTGAGCCCACCGTTGGGGCTGCGAAAACCGACGGAACGGACCAGTCCGGAGACATCCGCCAGCAACTCGCGGACCTCCTCCTCGTGGCCGGGGCCCACGGTCAGCACGAGGAACATGGCTGCCTCGGTCAAGGGCGACAAGATGGCTTGAGGCTCGGCGTTGCCACTACTTGCCATCTACGCCATCTCCTCTTCGACTTCGTCGGTCACCGGGGACTCACCGCAGAGTAGCCAATGGCGCCGCCCGATGTCTTGCCCGGCGAGGGGAACTCCGCGAACGCGTTGGCCCAGACAATGCGGTCGCGCTATGAGGAGCCGTAGAACCGGGGGCGGTCTAAAAGGGGCACCGCCACCCGGTCGCCCGAATGAAGCGAGCGGACACAAGCTTCCGCTACTGCCGTAGCCGCGTAGCCGTCAAAAGAACTGGGGCCGGTAGGCGCGCCCTCTCGGATGTCGTTGACCCATTGCTGCAGCTCATCCCGGTAGGCCTGGCCGAAGCGACCCTTCCAGTCCCTCGGGACGGTCTCACTCCGGGTACCGGCGGCGGCCAATGCTCCCGTCGAGGGCAACTCGAGGGAAGCCGTCCCGGCCGAGCCGACGACCTCGCAGCGGACGTCATAGCCGTATTGGCAGTTTACGAAAATTTCGATGTCGACCATCGCCCCCGAGGCCGCCTCGAGCAAGACGAGCTGCGGGTCGCGGAGGCCGGCGGGCGCCACGGGGCTCCGTCTGGGGACCCGGACCGTGGCCGCTATTAACTCCTCTGCCAGAAGCCAACGAGCTATATCGATTTCGTGCACCACCGATTCGGTCAAGAGCATTTCACTCTGGAAAAGCGGCGGTGACTGCGCGTTTCTATGGATGCAATGGGCCAACAGGACGTCGCCAATGACGTTGTCGTCCACCGCCTGCTTGACGCGCTGATAGCCCTCGTCGTAGCGGCGCATGAACCCGACCTGGACGAGGCGGGCACCGGCGTCCGATTCCGCCTCCATTACCTGGACGCACTCCACTGATGAAGGGGCCAAGGGCTTCTCGCAGAACACCGGTTTTCGGGCCGCGATGCTTGCCATCGTGAGCTCGGCATGAACTCGTCCCGGGGCCGCGATAAGGACGGCGTCGACCGCCGGATCATTGATCAGGTCCGGCGCGCTCTTGCCCGCCAGGGCCCCGACTTCGCCGGCCAGAGCGGCCGCTCGGTCGCCATCGACGTCGAAGACGGCGTGCACGCGAGCACCAGAAATTTGTGCCGATAGGCGGCGGACGTGGTCGGCTCCGATATCGCCCGCCCCGATGACCCCGATATTCAAGTCCACAACGTTCTTCCTTATCTCCTGTTCGCTCGCCGATCTACTCGGTTATCTGGCCTCCGGGACCGCCATACCCTATACCGTGCTGGAAAGGCCCTCGGCCAACACCCCGTCCGTCCAGAAAATCGTGGCCATAATCCAGTGGGCCAAAATTATCCGCCAGAAATGACGCATCTTTAGGGCGCCGCGATATGGGGAAAGACAACCGCCCCGGCCGGCGGGGCGATCCCAGGAAGCATAGTAACCCTCTTGCCCTCGTGGTCCCAGAGTTCTCCGGGCCGGTACCCAGCCTATTAATCTGACCACGGCTGGTCCTGTCGGCAGCAACCGGCGCGACTCGGTTATTACATTGTGGACGATGGTCTATCATGTGGACAGGCTCGGTCCGCGTGCGGTACTCTCTTGGCGATGGATCTCCCAAGGGTAAAAGTCCTGGGCAAGGCGGCAAGGCTGCTGAGGCTCCTGGCCGACCACCCGGATTCGGCTGTCCCGGCGCTGGCCGTGCTCCTCGGAGAGCCCCGACCCACCGTGTACAGGCTCGTTCAGGACCTCGCCGTGCTCGACTACGTCGAAGAGGGGTCTCGACCGGGGACCTACCGGCTTGGCCTCGAGCTGTTCAGGCTGGGCTCGCTCGTGGGACTTCGCTTTGATGCGCGCCAGGCCGCCGCGCCGGTTATGAACGACATTCACAAGGCCCTCGAAGAGACGGTTTACCTGGTTATCCGGCGCGGCCACGAGGCGGTGTGCATCGAGCGGGTCGAAGGGTTGCGTATCCGTTCCATGGCCTTGCAGCTGGGCGGTTCGCTACCCCTGCACCTCGGTGCCGGCCCCCGGACCTTGCTCGCCTACCAACCCCGCGAATACTGGGACGAGTACTTCGCGGCGGTGAAGCTCGAGCCGCTGACGCCCCGTACACCCACGA
This sequence comes from uncultured Acidimicrobiaceae bacterium, assembly GCA_963750465.1. GTDB lineage: Bacteria > Actinomycetota > Acidimicrobiia > Acidimicrobiales > Palsa-688 > Fen-671. Next base: position 560,199 of record CAVVRE010000011.1, on the reverse strand, counting down.
CCAAAGCGGCCAATGTCTCCCTTCTGGAAGAGGCCAGGCACCTTGGGTACGCCATCAGCGACGAAGACGTAACGGTCGGGATCAGCTCCGTGGGAGCACCGATCTTCGACCACACCGGCGAAATCCATGCCGCGATTTCCGTCGGCGGCCTGCGCGTCGCCGTCCTGGGCGACGTAGGGAGCCAGCGCTCCGTGCAGCTCGTGACCGCAGGAGCGGCCGAGATTTCCCGGAAAATGGGGTACTTACCATGAACATCGGCGGTGGCGGTGGGGTCGTGCCCCCGCCGGGAGAGGAGACGACAATGGCCCAGGGTACTGAGCGGAGCGAGTTCAAGAGCCCTCTGCAGCAGATGACACAAACGACGCCGACGTGCTTGTGGAACGACTCGGCTTCGGAAGCCGAGCTTTCGTACGCCATCGACAACGGGGCCGTCGGCGCCACTTGCAACCCGGTCATCGTCCTGACCGTGGTCCGCCAGGAGCTATCGCGGTGGCAGCCCCGGCTGGTGCAGCTCGTCGACGAGAACCCGGCCGCCACGGAAGACGAGGTGGGTTGGCTGCTCGTCGAAGAGGTGTCGAAGAACGCCGCCGGGTTGCTCGTCCCTATTTTCGAGCAGACCAAGGGGCGCAATGGACGACTGTCGATCCAAACCGATCCTCGTTATTACCGCGACACGAGAGCGATCTTGACCCAGACGGCCCATTTCAACGAGCTGGCCAAGAACATGATCGTAAAGATCCCGGCCACTGCGGCCGGGATCCCGGCCATAGAGGAGGCCACTTACGCCGGCATCAGCATCAACGCCACCGTAAGTTTCACGCTCAGTCAAGCGGTGCTGGTAGCCGAGGCGGTCGAAAGAGGCCTGCGCCGGCGCGAGGCTGAAGGCAAGGACACCCTGTCCATGGGGCCGGTTTGCACGCTGATGGTGGGGCGGCTCGACGACTGGATCAAGGTCGTCGCTGATAAGCAGGGGATCCTCACCGATCCCGGCCACTTCGAATGGGCCGGTGTGGCCGTGTTCAAGAAGGCGTACCAGATCTTTGCCGAACGCGGCTACCGCACGAGGTTGCTCTCTGCCGCGTTCCGCAACCATTTCCACTGGAGCGAGCTGATAGGCGGTGACGTGGTCATATCGCCACCTCACTCCTGGCAGGTGCGTATCAACGCCAGTGACATCCCCGTCGAGCCCCGGATCGACCGCCCTGTGAACCCGCTGATCGTCGAGGACTTGATGAGGCGCTTCCCCGAGTTCCGCAAGGCCTATGACGAGGACGGGTTGGCACAGGGCGAGCTCGACTCGTACGGGCCCACCCGGCGGACGCTGCGACAGTTCATAAATGCCTCCGCCGAGCTGGCCAGCCTGGTGCGCGACGTGATGACTCCGGACCCCGATTCGCTGTTGAGCAGATAGCAATAGCAGGCACCGCTGTCCACCTCCCCAGTTTCACCATGTCTCGAAGAAGCCGATTGCCTTCGCTGGGCGGTCAAGCGACATCTACGGGAGCGGGGCCAAAAGGGAAGCATGCTTTCCTATATCGGTCGCCTGATTGCAAGTCGACCTCCCACCGACGTTCCCTGACAACGAGCCTGACACCGTTCACAGAGACCGATCGAGCACCGTACGAGAGGCCGGTGGGGTGAACGGCATAGAGCTTTCACTGGCCTCGTGGCCTCCGGTGACGAGCCTCCAGGACCCCTTCGTGCAGGTCTTTTATCGTTTTCGGGTCTTGAAAAAGGATTTCGCAACGGAACGGCTCGCCTTTAGTCGATGTGAGCGCTAACGCCTTACCCGTGCCAGAGTCGAGGGGTGCTCGATGTCGAGCCCCAGGGAGGCCCAAGGTTGGGGAGGGTGTGCCCCGACGGCCCGCTTCGGCCTCGACGTGGCCTCCGGCTCGTGCCACGGGTCCTCCCGTTTTTGCGCGCTGGAAAAGGTTTTCTCGGCCGCAAGTGCCTTGCCCTTAGTGCATGTGAGCGCTAACGTCGTGCGATGCCACGGCCTCCAGCCCGCTTGCCGGGCGTGTAAAGTCGCAACTCAACCGGTGCAGGACGCTAGAGGCCAACGCAAGACGCACCGGAGATGCCGGGCCCGCCCACCCGGGGCTCGCCACTCGAGATCGGCCCGTATACCAGGGCCGAGCCCACGGGGGTGGGCCAAGGTTGGGGGGAGCGGCATCACTAGAGACTGCATCACTAGAGACTAAGGAGCATTGCAAATGCCCAAGAACAACCAAGCGGATGAACCAAGCCCGCAGCAGTTTGAGATGTCGCGCCGGCGGCTCCTCCGCAACCTGGGGGGAGCAGCCGTCGCGCTACCTTTCGCAGGGGTCCTCACCGAAGCCCTGACCGATATGCCCGCCAACGCCAGTCCCCGGGAGCGGTTCCTCGCCGGCAAGCGCGTGTCCGCCCACTCGAGCTTCGAGAACGTCTTAGCCGCGCACCCGGCCTACAAGTTCACGTTCGTCAACCACGTCACCACCAACACCTTCTTCACCGCCACGATCTACGGTCTCGAGGATGCGGCCGTGGTGCTGGGCATCCCCAGACCTCAGTGGACGGGCTCCCAAAACTCGATCGTCTCCGAGATGGTCGGGACCATGAACACGGCCGTCGCCGCCAACGTCAACGGCATTGCCGTGGCCCTGATCGACGCGGTCGCCTTCAACACGCCGACCAACAACGCTTTGGGGAAGGGCATACCGGTCGTGTCCTACAACGCCGATGCGTCCGGCAACAAACGGATGGCCTACATTGGCCAGAACAACCTCACCGCCGGTCAAGCGGCCGCCAACCGCATCGTCGCCTCCGGCCTGGTCAGCAAGGGTGACCTCGTCGGCATGATTTGCGCCACTCCGGGCACCGCCAACATCCAGCCCCGCGTCGACGGCGCCAAGCCCGTGTTCCAAAAGGCCGGGTACAAGACCGTGGAGGTCGCCGGTGGGGCCGCCCAGACCGCCGAACTGGCGGCTGTCGAGTCCTGGTACCTGGGCCACAAGGACGTCAAGTTCATGTACGCCGTCGACTCGGGGGACTCCATCGCCGTCGCCACGACTATCGCCAAACACAGCCTGAAGGGCAAAGTGGGCGGATCTGGCTGGGACGTGGGCATCCCGGTGCTCCAGCAGGTCCAGCAAGGGGCGCTCCTTTTCTCGATCGACCAGCAGGCGTACCTGCAGGGCTTTGTGCCGACCATGCAGTTGTTCCTCTACAACCTCTCCGGCGGCCTGATGAAGCCTCAAAACACCGACACCGGCCTGGGCTACGTGACCCCGGCCACTGCTGGCGCGTACCTCCAGCACGCCACGCGCTTCGAGGGCAGCGGCGCTGCCGAGACCGCTTTCCCGCCGCCCAAGAAGATCGGCTAGCCAATGGCGCAGGCGGCAGCCCACACAAGCGACCGCCCGCCGACGCTCCCCGTCCCGCCTACCCGGGCGGAGCGGGGGGTTACGCCGCTGTCATTGTTGAAGCGGGCCGCCCAGCGCCGGGAGGCGACCGTCGTAGTCGTCACGGTCGGCGCCATCATCTACTTTTCGGTGCGATCCTCGTCGTTCTACTCGGTCGCCAACATCATCGTCATGGTGCAGTACATCGCGCCGATCATGGTGATCGGTGCGGGCGAGGTCCTCATGCTGGTACTGGCCGAGATCGACCTCTCGGCCGGCCAGGTGTACCTGACCTCGCCGTGGTTTACTTTTTGGTTCTGGAAGGCAGGCGTACCACTTGGCTTTGCCATCGCCATCGCTTTGGTCCTCTCCACAGCCATCGGGCTCTTAAACGGCCTGTTCACAGTCCGCTTGCGGGTGCCGTCGCTAATCGTGACGCTGGGTACCCTCTACACCTTTTTTGGCCTGGTGCTGGTCAAGTCGAACTACACCCAGGAAGAGATGCCGGGCACTACGGGCACCTTCGGGAAGATATTCGGCATCGGTAGCTGGTCGACCATACTTTGGGGCCTGTTCCTCACGGGGGGGATCTGGGTGCTGCTCAAGGGGACCCGTTTTGGCCTCCATACCACGGCCTCCGGTGGCAACCCGCTCGGCGCCGCGGAGGCGGGCATCCGCGTCTCGTGGGTCAAGGTCTGGTGCTTCATGATCATCGCCTTTGCGGCCGGCTTCATGGGGATCCTGGACGCCGTCCGGATCGGGAGCATGAACCCGGGCAACAACGGCCTCGACATCGTATTGGCGCCGATCGTGGCCGCGGTTATCGGTGGTACCGCCCTCACCGGGGGGCGGGGCACCGTGCTGGGGACCATAATCGGGGCCATCTTCCTCGGGATCCTGGAGGACGGGCTCAACATTATCGGCGTCCAAGCCTCGTGGTTCTACTTCTTCGAAGGTGTCATCATCCTGGTGGCCATGGCCGCCAACGTGCAGTTGGGCCAACTAGCAGCGAGATTACGTCGATGAGCGCGGCCGCTTTACCCAATACCCCCCCGGCCGATAATCCCGCCCCCGACGTCATTTTGCGGGCCGAGAACATCACCAAGCGTTTTGGTGCGGTCGTGGCCCTCCGCGGCGTCGACATGCACCTGAACCGGGGCGAGGTGCTCGGGCTCGTTGGTGACAACGGGGCCGGCAAGAGCACGCTGGTCAAAATCCTGTGCGGGTTCTTGCGGCCCGACACCGGCCGGATCCTCTTGGAAGACCATGAGGTCCAATTCCACTCGGTAAAGGATGCCCGCGCCTACGGGATCGAGACCGTTTACCAGGACCTGGCTCTCATACCCCAATTAACCGTCTACGAGAACCTGTTCCTCAACCGCGAAGTTACTTTCCTGGGCCGGCTCGGCTTCCTCTCCCGCCGGCGCATGCGGGCGCTCGCCCGGCGTTACCTGGACGACCTCAAGGTGAACGTCCCCGACCTCGAAAGCGAGGTCGAGGTGCTTTCCGGCGGCCAGCGCCAGGCCATCGCCGTCGCCCGGGCCACCCGGCAGAACGCGAAGATCCTGCTGCTCGACGAGCCCCTGGCGGCCATGGGGGCCAAGGAGTCGGCTTTGATCTTGGAGCTGGTCAGAGACCTCTCCGCCCGGGGGGTGTCGATGATCGTCATCGACCACAATTACGCTCACCTGTTCGCCCTTTGCGACCGGCTCAACGTGATCCAGCAAGGTGAGGTCACCGTCGACACGCGGGTGGCGGACACCTCCATCGAGGAGTTGACCGAACTCATGGTCAGCGCCTTCCGCCGCCAGATACAGGCCGGCCAGGAAGCTCTCGGGGAGATCACGCCCTGAGAGCTGATCACGGCCTGAGAGGTGGCAACGAGCAGGACTGTGTTGTCGACGACTTCCAGGCGCTGGTCGAGCAGGCCACAGACCTGACCGCCTTCCCCACCGCGGGTGCGATCGAGAGCAATATCCTCCTCTACGACGCCACCCATATACGAGAGGCCACAGAAAAGGAAAATGGCCGCCAGGCAGTACAAGCAGAACTGGCACACGCTCTCTAGAAGGCCCCGGGGTGATCCTGGTCAAGAACGCCTTCGACCCCCTGGTCGTGGACCGGGCTACCGCCGTCTTCACGGCGTTGATCGACGAGGAGATAGCAGCCGGGAAAAGCCGCGGCGACCACTTTGCCAAGCCAGGGACAAACGCCCGCCTCTGGGACTCGTTGAGCAAGCTGGCCAGGCGTGACGCTGACGTGTTTGTCGATTATTTCGGCAATGACGTCTTGGCCCTTGTATCGCTGGCGTGGTTGGGACCGGCTTACCAGGTCACGTCGCAGGTCAATCTGGTCAACCCGGGCGGCGTCGCCCAGGCCGTCCACCGGGACTATCACCTGGGTTTCATGTCCAACGAGCGGGCCGCCAGTTTCCCGGCGCACGTGCACCAGCTATCGCCGGTACTCACCCTGCAGGGGGCGGTCGCCCATTCTGACATGCCGGTTGAGAGCGGGCCGACCCTATACGTGCCCCATTCCCAGAAATACCTCCCGGGGTACCGGGCCTGGCGACTGCCGAAATTTCGCGAGTACGGCGAGGAGCACTACGTCCAGTTGCCGCTTGGGAAAGGGGATGCCGCCTTTTTCAACCCCGCCCTTTTCCACGCCGCCGGCCACAACCGCTCTGAGGACATCCACCGCATGGCGAACCTTTTGCAGGTTTCGTCCGCGTTCGGCCGGGCCATGGAGACCATCGACCGGGAGGCAATGACCAACGCCGTTTATCCGGCCCTCCGGCGGCGCAAGCGGGCCGGCGCCGGGGACGCCTGGCTGCGTAACGTCATCGCCGCCTGCGCCGAGGGCTACCCCTTCCCGACCAACCTCGACCTCGACGTCCCCCTGGACGGGCTCGTCCCTCCGACACCGGCCGACATTGTTTGGCGTGCTCTGGCGCAGGATATGAGACCGGAAGTACTGGCGCGAGAACTGCGGGCCGCCGCGGAGCGCCGGCAAAGCTGAAGGCCCGTTTTCGAAGGTACGCTTATTGCGGGACAATGTCGCGCCTCACACAGCGGTGGTGATTGCGTCGTCAACTCGGCCGGCGATATCCGGCGAATTCAGTATTTGACATGGCGCTTTTGGGTGCATTCGGCGCTTTTGGGTGCATTTGGAGAAATTGGTCGCGTTTCGATGCAAAATATGCACCGTGGCGCGACCAGTTCGAATTTCTGCACCCAAATCCGGGGTACCTTCCCAGGCACGTCATTCGAGCCCAACTCGCGGCTGACCGCTGGTCGCTAGACCCCGGCCACTGGCTCCAGGTCGCTGGCCGCCGGCCCTAGCCGTTGGCCCGACCACTAGCCTTTAGCCAGGCCCCTAGCCTTTAGCCAGGCCCCTAGCCGTTGGCCAGGCCCCTAGCCGTTGGCCAGGCCCCTAGCCGCTGCCTCGGCCCCTTGCCCCTGGTCGCCCTTGCCGGGCTCGGGCCGGAGCCCGGCACACGAAGGCCCCCCACACTCGAAGGCCCGCCAGAATAGAGGTGTGACGACCGAACTGCTTTACCTCACAGACGCCTACTTGCGGGAATTCGACGCGACGGTCACGGAGGTGGACGCCGTCAGCCGCCGGGTGGAACTCGACCGCACCGCTTTCTACGCCACTGGAGGCGGCCAGCCCCACGATGCCGGCACCCTTTCCGGCCTCCCCGTCGTCGACGTACGCAAGGAGGGCGATCACGTTTGGCACACCCTGGACGGCGACGGGCCACTGCCGGGCGTGGGCGACGTAGTAGACGGAGAGCTCGACTGGGACCGGCGGCATGCCCTGATGCGGACCCACACCGCCCTTCACGTCCTTTGCGGCGTGATCTGGAACGAGTGGGGCAAGGCTGTCACCGGCGGCAACATGGACCCGCTCAGTGCTCGGATGGACTTCGAGTTCGACCCTCTTCCCGACGGTTTCGGGACCAGGGTGGAGGAACTGGTCAACGCGGAACTGGCGGCCGCCAGACCAATCGTAGTGAGCTTCTTGCCGCGCGGGACGGCCGTTATGGACGAGGATTCTCATACGCACAAAGGTGAATATGATCCCCGAGTCGGTCAGCGAGATCCGGGTGGTCGACATCGTGGGCCTCGACAAGCAGGCTGACGGCGGGACCCACGTGCGCTCGACCGACGAAGTGGGCCGCATCCGGGTTTTGAAGACCGAATCCAAGGGCAAGGGCAACAAACGGGTCCGCCTGGAAGTAATCGACGGTTGACCAGGGATCAGGTCCGGCTACTCCACTCTCAATGTCATCGGGTGCGAACTGGCCCCTCCTTCTCGGCGCCTAAATGTCGGCTCGAGAAAGCGTCCGGGGACTTGGAATAGATGGGGCTCGCCAACTTCGCGGGCGGGCCATCTGATTTCAACGGGGATCGAGCTCCAGCACTGGGGCCGGCGGGAGTGGCATCTGTTCCCGTGTACGCAACCGTGAAACTGTTATTCGAGAACGGTGACGGTGCGGAGCCGGCGAGGCCGTTTTGCACCATCGTGATGTCCCACAACGTCGACTGGTCACCGGTCGCCCCTAAGTTGCTGAACGGGACGGGGGCGGAGCACTCGCCGCCGCTCATCACGCAATAGGGCGGAAATTGACAGGTTCCTTGACAAAGACCCGTACTGGACACGGCCTCCATAACCCATTCTCCTGACGACTCAGGAGCGCTGTAAGCCTGCTCGGTCGTGAAGCTCCCTCCGGTGGTGTCGTCCACCAGGTTTATCGACCACATTGTCAAGCTGACTTGCAGGACGGTGACCGTCACTTGATCTCCCGCATTGACCGTGGCCACGGCGCCATTGCCCCAGGTCGTGATGAGAGTCTCCGGAGCAGGCAGGATCTCCCACCACGGCCAGACGTAGAAGGTTCCCGGGTTGCACTCCCCGGTGGCAGGGTTCGTCATGCCCTCGCTGATACCGGCCTGAATGAGATCGGAGTCATTTGGCAGCGAGGCCGCATTGAAACCGTCTATCCCGGCCCACACGCCATTTTCCTCACTGCAGATGGCGTTGGTAGTGAGGAAAGGAACAGTAAACGTCCCCGTAATTTCACCGTACGGCCCGGTGGTGACGGCATAACCGGACCAGTTTGGCGTCCGTTCGCTCCCCTCCGTAGGCGGCGTGGTCGTCGTCGTTGAAGTTGGAGCACTCGTAGCCCTTACGGACGTTGACGTCGATGTGGTCGTCGTCGCTGTTGTCGCCGAGCCCGCGGTCGTCATGGTGGTTGGCGCGACGGTCGACGTCGTCGCGGCCGTCGTCGTAGTTGCCGCGCCGTTCCTAGTGGTGGTGGCCGACGACGTCGTGGTCACCGGGAACGTCGTTGTCTCGGGGACGGTGGTAGTCGTCATCGGGGGCGGCGACGGCGGAGGCAAGAAGACGACCGGGGGCAGGAAGGGAAAGGCTCGTCGTGGTTGCGCCCGTCGCGGCCGCCGTCCTGGGCAAGGCTTGGGTCGTCGTGGGGCGGACAGTCGTGGTCGGGGCCAGGGTGGTCGGGGTGATCGTGGCCTTCGGTCGGAGCGGTGGCCTGGGCGCGACGGCCACGGAAAAGCGCTTCGTCGAGGAGGCCGGCGTCGGATGCCACCAGGCCAAGCACGCTGAAGGCGGCCGCTACCATCACGACCGCTACCGTCTTCATCGCTCTCCCCATGGCCTCCAATCGGCACCATACACGCTCTCAGCGTCGGGACCAACACGTTCGGTGAAATCAGTTTGACAGGTCCCGTCCCGGCCCGGCGAGGCGGGCGGCGTCCGTGGGAATGACCGAACAGGAGCCGCCGAACTAGGATTTGGCCCGCTGCTCGTTGCGGGCGAGACTATCCGCGCCGGGTCAACCTCCTGCACCAGAAAGCGGTCGGGCTCGCGGCCAGGCACAGAGGCTCCCATGACTAAAGGAGAGAGGCATGCCGCTCTACGACCTGCCCGGAGAACAACTTGTCAATTACATGCCGCATCTTGTGGAGCCGAAGGACCTGGGTAACTTCTGGGCGACGACCCTCGCCGAGGCGCGGGCTAATGCCAAGCCACCTGCGTTCGAACCCGTCGAGTGTGGCCTGACCCTGGTCGATTGTTTCGACGTCACCTTCTCGGGTTTTGGCGGCGACCCGGTCCGGGCCTGGCTGCACCTGCCCGCGGGCGCCGCGTCCCCAATGCCCATGGTTGTCAGGTACCTCGGCTACGGAGGTGGGCGAGGCCTCCCTCACGAGGTCAGCCCCTGGCCCCTCGCCGGATATGGCTGCCTGACGATGGACACCCGGGGCCAGGGATCCGGGTGGAGCCCCGGTGACACGGCGGATCCCGTGGGAGCCACGCCTTCTCATCCCGGGTTCATGACGAGAGGCATCCTCGACCCCGACGAGTACTACTACCGCAGGGTCTACACTGACGCCGTCCTCGCCGTCGAGCTCGTCCGCAACCACCCGATGGCGCGCGCTGACAGGATTGCCGTCACCGGCGTCAGTCAGGGTGGCGGCTTGACACTGGCGGTATCGTCCCTCGTCCCCGACCTCTGGGCGGTTATGCCTGACGTGCCGTTCCTCTGCGATTTTCCCCGCGGCACCCAGGTCGCAGACAAGGACCCGTACGCGGAGATTGTCCGGTACTTGAGCGTTCACCGCGACCACGTCGAGCGGGCCTTCTCCACCCTGGCTTATTTCGACGCCGCCATGCTGGTTCGGCGCGCTACTGCTCCGGCGCTGTTCTCTGTCGCCCTCATGGACACGATCTGCCCGCCGTCCACCGTGTACGCCGCCTACAACTCCTATTCCGGGCCAAGGAAATCGTCGAATACCCCTTCAACGACCATGAAGGCGGCCAGGTCTTCCAGCAAGCGAAGCAACTGCGCTGGCTGGGTAACCTCGGCAAAAACTGACGACTACCGGAGCTGGGCCCGTCTCCGCTTACCGAAAGGTCCAGGAGCTCGGCCAGATGAGCCGTCTTGATCGAGGAACCTGAGCGCCTCAGCGCACTTTTGACCTGCATCAAGCACCCGGGGTTGGTGCTCACCATGATCTCTGCGCCAGTGGCGACGACGGCGGCCGCCTTGCGGTCACCGAGCTCACCGGCCGCATCGGGCTGCACGAGGTTGTAGATCCCGGCCGAGCCACAGCAGAACTCGTCCTGGATCTCGCATAGCTGCAACCCGGGGATCTCCTGAAGAAGAGCTCGGGGCTGAGCGCGGATCCCCTGGGCATGCGCCAAATGGCAGGCATCGTGGTAAGCCACTCTCATTTTGACCGGGTGCCGAGCGGCACGGGACCCGACGGAGACCAGCAGCTCGGATAAGTCGCGGGTGTGGCTGGCGAACCAATCCGCGTCGCCTTCGTAACCGGCCTGACCGGCCAGGAGCAGGGCGTACTCTTTCATGGCCGACCCGCACCCAGCCGCGTTGACCACGATGTGTTCGATACCCGCGGCCTTGAACACGTCGACCGTCTGCTTCGCCAGGCGGCTCGCCTCGGCCCGGCGGCCGGCATGCCACGACAGCGCCCCGCAACAACCCTGTGGCTTGGGGACCACTACGTCGAAGCCCTCGGCCGCCAGCACTCTGGCCGTGGCCGAGTTGACGTTCGAGAAGAAAACGCTTTGCACGCAACCGGTAAGCAAACCGACCACTCCTCGGCGCGGCCCGACGGCCGGGATCCTGGAGGGCAGCACCTCGATGCGTGAAACTGGCGGTGCTACAGACTCCATGGCGCGGAAAAGCACCGGGAGGCGAGCGGATACTCCCGGTCGCTGAAGAAATGACTGAAGACCCGTGGCTTGCGCGGCTGCCAGCGCCACACGAGCCACCCTGAGCCGGCGAGGGTACGGGAAGAGACCGAAAATAGCCGAGCGGGTCAAGCGATCGGACAGACGCCGTTTCCCCGTACGCTCGATTTCGACCCGAGCGGCCTCGATTATCTCGCCGTAACGGACGCCCGAGGGACAGGCGGTAACGCACGCCATACACGACAGGCAGCGGTCGAAGTGCTTGAGCGGCGCCCCATCGACCGGGCCACCCGACAGCACCTGGTCCATGAGTTCGATGCGTCCTCTCGGTGAGTCCATTTCCTGGCCCCACAACGAGTAGGTCGGGCAGGTGGGCAAGCAGAACCCGCAATGAACGCAATCGTCAATTAGTTCTTGGACCTCGATCAGGCGGTGCGATCGCCCCTCCCGGTCATCGGTGACCGCCACTTAGATCCCTCCGACGAAGCGGCCCGGGGCGAGCCGGTGGCCCGGGTCGAACTTTTCTTTTACCCGCCGCATCAGCTCTATGCCCGGGACCGGCCCCCACACATCGACGGCCGACTTCAAAGGCGCAGGAGCCCGCAACACGATGGCGTGCCCTCCAAAGGCGGCGCAGCCGCGTCGTACGTCACTGAGCAATGAACGGAGCACCTCTGCTTCCAGGTCAACCGGTAGGCCCATGAAGAGCACTCCCGAGCCGGCCGAACCAGCGATGCTGGCGCTGACCCCGTGGTCTCTGGCGGACGAGCTCGCTTGTTCGATCAAGGCCGGGACGGCCGAGAGGACCGATGTGAACTTCAACGTGACCGGCCCGGGAAGTTCTCCCCACCGTGGTGGCGGCCCCGGCCGGATATCTGTGGTGCCGAGCAGGGTGGCAACTTCTCTGCTGCGCTGCTCGACCGGCTGGGGGCGGCCCTCGATGAGCACGGACAATTGCACGGGCCCATCAGGGAGTGGCCGCTCGACCTCAATCGCCGTCGGAGCTGATTGGGAGCTCAGCAGCGCAAACAGCGCTGCGCCGAGGTCGGCAGGGCCAGGGAACGACTTCACCAAAAAGCATCTCGCCGCCGGTACCGGCCTGAGTTTGAGGGTTAATTCGCTCAAGATAGCGAGTGTCCCGTAGGAACCGGTCAAGAGCTTGGCCAGGTCGTACCCGGCTACGTTCTTGACTACCTTGCTGCCGACGCGGGCCACGACCCCGTCAGCTCGCACCACGGTCGCCCCGAGGACGAGGTCACGAACGGCGCCGTGCATGTAGCGGCCGGGGCCGGACAGGCCGGTAGCGACGACACCCCCAACGGTAGAGCCGGGCACGACCTCATCGACAGGAAAACGTTGACCCTCCTTGGAAATCTCTTCGGACAGATGCGCCATAGTGCGTCCCCGCCTCTACCCGGGCGACAAGGTCGGCGCTGACATGCTCGATGACTTCGTCCATTTGCGAAAGGTCGATCACGACATCGACGGACTCCGGTGGATTGCCCCAGTCCAGCTTCGTCCCCCCTCCTCGAGCCACCACCCGCAGCCCGCACGTGGCGGCCACGCGCACTGCGCCGGCCACCTCCTCGGTCTTACGGGGGTTGACCACCATGTCCGGCACCACACCGTCGACCGAATCGTCCGGTCCGCCCTGGCGAGCACCGGCTGGGCAAGCGCGCTCCATTTCTGCCCATGCACTCATCAAAACAGTTCCGCCAGCCCTTGCTCCTGAAGAGGATGGGCGCCGTTGCGGCTGCGTGGCGGTTCGCCGCAGAGGCGGGGAGCGGGTATGGCTTTCCCCGGGTTGCAGATCCCTTCCGGGTCGAAGGCGCTGCGCAGCATCAGCATGGTCTCCAGGTCATCTTCTGTGAACATCTTGGTCATCGCGTCCAGCTTGTGCAGGCCGACACCGTGCTCGCCCGTAATCGACCCGCCGTGCGCAATGCACAAGTCGAGGATCTCCGTTGCTAATTCCTCGGCCCGTTGTTCTTCGCCTTCTACCCTCTCGTCGAAAAGAACCAGGGGATGGAGGTTGCCGTCGCCGGCATGAAAGACATTTGCGACCCGGATGCCGGCCTCGGCCGAGAGGCGGGCTATGTCGTCGAGAACTTCCGGTAAGTCGCTCCTCGGGACCACCCCGTCCTGGACGATGTACGAAGGGCTCAGCCGGCCCATCGCCGCGAACGCGGACTTCCGGCCCCGCCAGATCCGCGCTCTTTCCGCGTCGTCAGCCGCCACCCTGATCTCGAACGCCCCGCTGGCCCAGCAGAGACGTTCGACATCGGCCAGACCCTCCTCCACGTCGGGCACCGGCCCGTCGAGCTCGACGATGAGGACCGCCCCGGCCCCCGCGGGGTAATTGCACCGTACGGCCATTTCAGCCGCCGATATGGCCAATGCGTCCATCATCTCGATGGCGGCCGGAATGAGCCCGGCGGCGATGATGGCCGACACGGCCCGACCCGCGCTGTCGATATCAGGGAAACCCGCCAAGAGTGTCTGCACCGCCTGCGGGGTACGGAGGAGCCGGACCGTTACCTTCGTGGCCACGCCAAGCGTGCCCTCCGAACCCACGAACGCGCCCACCAGGTCATACCCGGGGACCTCACCGGCCATCCCGCCCAGCTCGACGAGTGCTCCGTCTGGCGTCACCACCTCGAGCCCGACGACGTGGTTGGTCGTGAAACCATACTTCAGACAGTGAGCACCGCCGGAGTTCTCGGCTACGTTGCCGCCCACCGAGCAAACCTGTTGGCTCGATGGGTCAGGAGCGTAGAACAGGCCGTAGGGCAGTGCCGCCCGGCTTACCTCCAGATTGGTAACGCCGGGCTCGAGCACGGCCCGATGATCCTCGGCCCGCACCGCCAATACTGACCGCATGCGCGTCGTCACCAGAAGGGCGCCTTCGGCATGGGGGACAGATCCCCCTGAGAGCCCGGTGCCTGAACCCCTGGCCACGAACGGCAGCTTCAACCGGGCACAAACACCCACCACCCTCTGGATATCCTCGTTCGAAGCGACGAGCACGGCGAAAGCGGGACGCGCCCGGAACTGAGTGAGCCCGTCGCACTCGTAGGTCGCTAGCTCAGTCGGGTCGCAGATGAGCGCATCCGGTGCTAAGAACGGAGCCAGCAGCTCAATCGCAGCTTCGGCACCCGGTACTGGCGGCGGTGCATCTCTACCGCTTGCCTGCTCGGCCACCGGCGCCGCACCTGGACGGGCTGTCACGGTTTTGCTCATGATGTCTCTATGTTAGGATAAATTTTGCTTGCATTTATTGTATAGTAGCTGGGCTGCAGTAGCAAACTCCCTTTCCTTCAGGTCGGGCGGGTGGCTGGCAAAATAAATTGCGATCGAATTCCAACTGAAAATGCGCCTTCGGAGCCTTTCATTTTATGGGCCTTGGCCGTGGACAAACGTCTTGGAGTTGAGAACCGATAATGAGCAGTAGCATCGAGATAAAGGGTGACGAAAACGAGCGCCGGGTGGCGGTATTGAACAGCACCGCTACCGCCCTTGTGGCCGAGCTGGAAAACGAGCTCGGGCCTAGGCGGGAAGAGTTGCTGGCCCGCCGCCGCCAACGGCAGTCAGAGCTGGCCCATGGGGCGCGGCCCGATTTTCCGTCACGGTCAGCGGGTATCCGGGCGGGAGAATGGCAGGTCCCTCCCGCCCCTGCAGATCTCTCGAACAGGCGAGTGGAGATCACCGGGCCAACAGACGCCAAGATGATGATCAACGCTCTCAACTCCGGCGCCCGGGTGTTCATGGCTGATTTCGAAGACGCCAACAGCCCGACCTGGTCGAACATGGCCGACGGACAGGCCAATGTCTACGACGCCGTCCGGCGCCAGCTCGCCTACTCGGCGCCAGATGGCAGGGACTACCGCCTCGGTGCCGACCTGGCCACTCTGGTCGTGCGGCCGAGGGGCTGGCACCTCGTCGAGCGCAACGCGCTGTACGGCGGCGTCCCCGTTTCGGCCAGCCTGTTCGACTTCGGTGTCTTCGTGGCCAACAACGCCCGTGAACTACTCGACCGGGGGTCCGGGCCTACCTGTACCTGGCGAAGCTCGAGAATGCCGATGAGGCGGCGCTGTGGCGTTCGGCGTTCGAGATCGCCGAGGCCCGCCTGGGGCTGACGAATGGCAGCATCCGGGTAACAGTGCTGATCGAAACCATCCTCGCCGCCTTCGAGATGGAAGAAGTGCTGCATGCCCTCGGCCCCTACGCCACTGCCCTCAACGCCGGACGCTGGGACTACATGTTCAGCATTATCAAAAAGTTCCGGGATGACCCGTCCTTTGTGCTCCCGGACCGGGCGCAGGTCACCATGACCGTGCCCTTCATGCACGCGTACACGGAACTGCTCGTGCGGACGTGCCACCGGCGCGGCGCGCACGCGATCGGGGGCATGGCCGCGTTCGTGCCCTCACGGCGGGACCCCGAGGTTAACGAACGGGCAATGAACGCTGTGCGCGACGACAAACGGCGCGAAGCGGGCGCCGGCTTCGACGGGACCTGGGTGGCCCACCCCGATCTCGTACCGGTGGCCACCGAAGTCTTCGACGGGGTGCTGAACGGTCAGGCCAACCAGCTTTCCCGTTCCCGAGAAGACGTGAAGGTCGAGGCGCCAGAGCTCCTGGACGTGACCGTGCCTGGCGGTTCGGTCACCGAGGCGGGTGTCCGCAACAACGTCGCCGTCAGCCTGCGCTACCTCGAGTCCTGGTTGCGCGGGACCGGCGCCGTAGCCGTGTTCAATCTCATGGAGGACGTGGCCACGGCCGAAATCGCACGGGCACAAATCTGGCAGTGGTGCCATCACAGAGTGGCGCTCGGCGACGGGAGCATCGTAAGCCCCGACCTCGTCCGTCAGGTAGAGGCCGAGGAACTGGAAACGCTGACGGGCGAGCTCGGCGCGGCCGGCCTCGGTGACGGGCGAGCCAAAGAAGCGGCCGAACTGTTCGACACCGTGGCACTGGCCGACGAGTTCGTAGACTTTCTGACACTGCCTGCGTATGAGAAGCTCGAATAGCGCCGCTGGAGAGGCGTCGGGGCGTTCCGTCCTGGTGGAGCTCCCATACGGCAGCTCCGCGCTGACGGTCGAGCTACCGCCGACCACTCTCATCGTTGCTCCTGAAGACCGCCCGCGGGCTACCGACGAGCTCGACGCCATTAGAGCCGCGTTGCGGGCGCCGGTAAGCGGGCCGCCGCTTCACGACGTGGTACCGCCCGGGGCAACGGTGGCCATCTCGGTGTGTGACGGTACGAGGCCCCAGCCCCGGCGGCCCATGCTCTCTGCTTTGCTCGAGGTGATCGCCACCAGGACGGACCTCGACAACGTCGTCGTGCTGGTCGCCACCGGGACTCACCGAGCGAATACGGCGGCCGAGTTGGACGAGATGTTCGGGGCGGAACTGCTGGGCTCGGTCCGTGTCGTCAACCACGACGCTCGTGACACGGCCTCGCTAGTGGATCTGGGCATCATGGGCGATAACGTGCCCGTGCAGTTGAACCGGCAGTGGGTAGAGGCAGACGTCCGGGTCACGACCGGGTTCGTCGAACCTCACTTCTTCGCCGGGTTCTCGGGCGGGCCGAAGCTCGTCGCCCCCGGTTTGGCCGGGCTCGAGACGACGCTGGCGCTGCACGACGCCAGGCGCATCGCCAGCCCATATGCCACCTGGGGCGTGCTTGAAGGCAACCCGGTCCACGACGATGTCCGGGCCATCGCCAAAGCGACCGGAGTCCACTTCGCTTGTGACGTGGTGCTCAACCGCCGCCACGAGGTTACGGCGGCCTTCGCCGGCGAGCTCTTCGCCATGCACCGCGCCGCTACCGCCGTGGCTAAGGCCGTGGCCATGCAGGAGGTGCCACACCGGTTCGATGTCGTCGTCACCTCCAATGCCGGTTTTCCACTCGACCAAAACCTGTACCAAGCCGTGAAGGGCATGTCGGCGGCGGCGAAAGTAGTCCGGGAGGGTGGCCTTATCGTCGTCGCCGCCGAGTGCCGGGACGGGTTCCCGGACCATGGCGAGTTCCGCCAAATGCTGGCTTCAGCACCATCGCCCGAGCAGTTGCTGGCCTCACTGTCGGGCCGAGACCGGACAGAGCCCGACCAATGGGAGGCTCAGATCCTGGCCCGCGTCCTGAGCGGGGCACGAGTGGCGATGCACACCGACGGCTTGAGCGCCAAGGACCTGGAGAGCGCCTTCCTGTCCCCGGCCGAAGACATCAGCGCCACCGTGCGAGACGAGCTCGGGCGCCGGGAAGGCGGCGGGACGTGTTGTGCGCTGCCGGCGGGCCCGAGACCATCGCTTTCGTGGCGGCTTGAGCGCGGCTGTGGGCGTTGATGGGCCGACTTTTGCCTTGATGGGCCGCCTTTTTGGCTTGATCGGCGGCCTTTTGGCTTGATGGGTAGCCTTTTGGCGTGATCGGGTCCCTTTTGGGCGCGGTTGGGGCTTTTGGTCGCGATCCGACGCAAGTCCTGCGTTCAAGCGCAACCGAAACTCCCGAACGCGCCCAAATCGGGCCTTCCGCCGTCCCGAACCCCCGGCCCACGCCACCGACCGCGGCCCATCCGCCGCCGACCGCAGCCGCAAACCCGGGCCCCAGATCGCAGCCCCAGATCGCAGCCCCAAACCCCGCCCCGAGATCGCTGCCGCAGACCGCACCGGTCCACCACAGCATTGTAGGAATATCGGTCCCGCGCCGCTGTTGGCCTAAGCATGGCCATTTACGACGTAGTTCCTGCATCCCTCGACGGCAGCCCACTGGATCTGGACGAGATCCAAGGCAAGGCGGCTCTCATCGTCAACGTGGCGTCTCGCTGCGGCTTGACCCCCCAGTACGAGACGCTGGAAAGCATCCACGAGCGCTACAAGGACCGGGGGTTCACCGTCCTCGGCGTACCGTGCAACCAGTTTGGCCAGCAGGAGCCGGGGTCCGCAGAAGAGATCGCCACCTTCTGCTCCCTGACCTACGGCGTGACCTTCCCGATGACCGAGAAGATCGACGTCAACGGAGCCGAACGTCACCCCCTGTACCAGGAGCTGACCGTTACGCCCGACGCCGAGGGCGAGGCCGGGGACATCCAGTGGAACTTCGAGAAGTTCCTCGTTTCTCCTGATGGCCAGGTCGTAGCCCGGTTCCGACCCGCAGTCACGCCCGATTCGGACGACGTCGTGTCGGCCATCGAATCCGTACTCCCGGCCTAGCGACCGCCGAAGGCGGGACCTGGTCCTGGTCCCGCCTTCCACTGCCTCTCTGCTGCCCCTACTTCTCTGTGCCCCTACTTCCTCTGCTGCTGCCTCCACTTCCCTGGCTGCCTCCACTTCCCTGGCTGCCTCCGCTTCTCTGCTGCCTCTACTTCGCTTACCTCCACTTCGCTTACGTCCACTTCGGCCCCACCTCTACGCGCGACGGGACCACACCGGCTTCCCGTCCGTCTGGAACGCCGCGCCCCGCAGGCGGGTGCGCGAGACGGCCACCCCAATCTGACGTTAACGTCAAGGGCGGGTAATATTGGTGGCGACGGGAACCAATAGAACCACGGGAACCACGGAGGGCGAATGAGCGCGAGCGGGACGGTTGACACAGCCCAACCAGCCGTAGACAAGCGGGGCGACCACTACAAGTGGATAGCCCTTTCCAACACCACGCTGGGTGTGCTGATGGTGACGATCAACCAGTCCATCCTTCTGATATCGCTGCCGGACATTTTCCGGGGCATCAAGCTAAACCCTCTGACGCCCTCCAACACCTCATACTTCCTGTGGACCTTCATGGGCTTTTTGCTCGTGACAGCCGTGCTGGTCGTCAGCTTGGGCCGGGTAGGCGACATGTATGGGCGGGTCCGCATGTACAACCTGGGGTTCGCCATCTTCACCCTGTTCTCGATCCTGTTATCGGTGACATGGCTGACGGGTGTGGCTGGGGCCATCTGGATCATCGTTCTGCGCGTCTTTCAGGGAGTCGGCGGCGCCTTCCTGTTCGCCAACTCGACCGCCATCCTCACCGATGCCTTTCCTCCAGACGAGCGCGGAAAGGCGATGGGGATCAACGGGATCGCCGCTATCAGCGGCGCTTTCCTGGGGCTGGTCCTGGGCGGCGTCCTGGCCCCCGTCGAGTGGCGCCTCGTGTTCCTGGTCTCAGTGCCGTTCGGGCTCTTCGGGACGGTGTGGGCCTACCTCATGCTCAAAGACAGCGGCAACCGCGTGCCCGCGAAGATCGACTGGCGCGGCAACGCCACCTTTGCCGTCGGCCTGGTCATGCTGTTGACCGGGATCATCTACTCGCTACTCCCCTATGGCGGGCATCCGACGGGCTGGACCAACCCCTGGGTACTGGTGGCCATCTTCGGCGGCCTGGCCATCCTCGGCCTGTTCGTCTTCCTCGAGACCCGTGCGCCGCAACCGATGTTCAACCTCAGCCTGTTCCGGATCCGGGCGTTCACTGCGGGCAATATCGCCGGCCTGCTCGGCGCCCTCGGGCGGGGCGGGCTGCAGTTCATGCTCATCATCTGGCTGCAGGGCATCTGGCTACCGCAACACGGCTACAGCTTCAGCCAAACGCCTCTCTGGGCGGGCTTGGCCATGGTGCCCTTGACGGTCGGGTTCTTGATCATTGGCCCCGTCTCGGGGATCCTGTCTGACCGCCTCGGGGCCCGGGGCCTCTCGACGGCCGGTTTGGCAGTGAGCGGGTCGGCCTTTCTCCTGCTCGAACTGCTGCCGATGAACTTCAACTACGTCTGGTTTGCCCTGCTCATCTTCCTGTTCGCCGTCGGGATGGGATTGTTCTTCTCCCCCAACCAGGCGTCCGTAATGAACAGCCTCCCGGCCGACCAGAGGGGCGCCGGCGCCGGGATGTTGAACACGTTCCAGAACTCGGCCCAGGTACTTTCATTGGGCTTGTTCTTTACCATCGTGACGTTGGGGCTGGCGGCCGACCTCCCGAGCCACCTGTACCAGGGCCTGACCAGTGCCGGCGTGGCGGCCGGGCCGGCGCGGTTGGTCGCCAACGAGCCGCCGATCGGGAGCCTCTTTTCGGCCTTCCTGGGTTACAACCCGGTGAAAGAGTTGCTAGGGCCGACCGGCGCCCTCCACCACCTCAGCGCCAGCCAGGCTGCTTACGTGACAGGTCGTTCCTTCTTCCCCAAGCTCATCGAGGAGCCGTTCTCACAGGGTCTGCACCTGGCGTTTGACTTCGCCGCCGGCGCTACCCTTATCGCAGTGGTCGCCAGTGCCCTTCGCGGGAAGCGTTACGTACACAAGGCGCAGCCCGTAGCCGAAGAGCTGGCCGAAGGCGCCGCCGAGAGCGCGGCAGTTACCGGCCTGCCCGAGGACCCCGAGGCCGCTGAGAACGGTCACGCGCCGGAGGGCGCGTCGGTGCCGGTCGTGACCCGTTGAGCGCCCCCGGCGAGACGCTCGCCACGCCCGAGCGTGAGGAACTCCTGAGTATTGGCGCCGCGGCGGCGAGTTCAGGTGTTTCCGAGCGGGCACTGCGCTATTACCAGGAGCTCGGGCTGATAACCCCTTGCGCTCGGACCCCGGGTGGGATGCGCAGGTACTCAGAAGCCGACGTGGCCCGGGTGGCCAGGATTCGCGAGTTGCAATCTCTCTTGGGCCTCAACCTCGACGAGATCGCCGTGGTGCTGGGCAACGACGACCGCCTGACCGAGATCAAAGCGGTGTACCACGACGAGCACACGGGAGCCGAAGAGCGAGCCCAGTTGGCTGGCGAGTGCCTGGTGCTACTGGAACAACTTCGTCGCACCGTAGAAGCCAAGCGGGCCCGGTTGGACACCTTCCTGGCCGACGTGGACACCCGTATAGAGCGCGTTCGCTCCGCTCTCCCTGCGGAGTAGGTACCCGGGCACCTCGCTGGCGCGACCATGAGTACCGGCCCGGCTGGTGGTCTCGGGCCAGTTCCGGCCGGCTCGTGACGGGGCCGGCGTAGACGCCAGTCAGGTGGATCCGGACGAGTTCCTCAAGGTGCCCGTCGAATTGGCCGACTGAGTGGTTGACCACATTTGCATGATCGGCGTCCCCGACAGGAGACGGCGGCGGTTGGTGGCTTCGCCGAGAGGTGAGGGTGCTAACCGTGACCGGGGAAGGTCCCCGTCGTCTCGAACCCATTTGACCAACCCGGTGCTCTCGGAATTGACGTTTGAACCGAATGTGGCCTCAGCTCGCGTAGTACCCCGGAAACACGAACGACCCGGAAAACGAACGACCATTTATTCGTTGCCATGATGTTGCCGCGGACCTGTAACCCAAAGTTCGAAGACCCGTCTTTGTTGAGGGTCTGTGAACGTAGACAATTGCCCGTCGAGGGTGCTCAAGGAAGAGGAACAGTGATGATTTCAGCAAGTGGTCCGGAGGTCGAGCCCACCGCGTGGCCCCAAGCAGCCGAAAACGGCTCGCGCCACAACGCTACGAGTGGGCCCGGAGCATCGCATCGGTCAGTGTCCGTCTCCGCCCTCGTCCAGGGAGCCAGAGATGGTAACTCCGGAGCCTGGGAGGAGCTCGTCGCTCGTTTCGGCGGGATGATCGCGGCCACCGGCCGCCGTTACCGGCTTTCGCCAGCAGACATCGCCGAGTTGCAGCAAACTACGTGGCTCCGGCTGGTCGAGAACATCCACCGCGTCGAGCAGCCCGAGCGGGTAGGTGGCTGGCTGGCCACCACCGCCCGGCGCGAGAGCCTTCTATTGGTCAAAAGAGCGGCCAAGTATTACTCGGGCGCTGATCAGATGCTGGTCAACATGGCGGACGGGTCCCTCCCGGAACCGGACGCCCGCCCGATTGCCGGCGAACGCGAGGCGGTAGTACATGCCGCCTGGGGACGCCTCAAGCCGCGCTGCCAGGAACTGCTCTCGTTGCTCGTTTCAGATGAACCCGTGGGTTACAGCAATCTTTCCACGCTTTTGCAGATGCCGGTCGGGAGCATCGGCCCCACCCGGGCCCGCTGTCTGGAGCACCTGCGGCGCCTGGTGGCCGAGGAGGGTCTCACCGCCGCCTGAGACCCCCGGCAAACCTGGCGTCAATAGCGCTCTTATCGGCGCCACCCTGGACCACCCCCGGCAATGGCCCCGCCCTCCCGGGATAGGATCGAACGGCTGGACGGGTGACTGGGCGCCCGTACCGGTCTTCGCCGGCGCCAACGTTGGCGCCGGCGCCAGGGAGGTGCTCGATGACCGAAGGAACACCGGCCACCATTCGCAAGAGCACGGAGGTGGTACTCCGGATGGGGGCTCAGCTAGAACCTGTGCCAGCGCCGAGCCCGCACCGCTTCCCCGACGGCGCTCACTTCAGGGTCGAGATCCCGAGCGTCGAAGGCCCAGAAGCGCTCGCCGCCGTCTTTGAGTCCGGCGATGCTCTCGGCCTCCTGGTTAACCGGGTCTCTCAGGGCAGCGGGGCCATGTTGCTCTCCGAGGCCGAGCTTCGCGAGATGGCGACAATAGGGGCCGATCGTGGCATCGAGGTGTCGCTGTTCGTCGGGCCCCGCGATGAATGGGACCTCGGGGCTTCGTCCCGTTCCCCGGACGGTCCCGGCTTCGCCGGCCGGATTAGAGGGGCACGGCAGCTCCGTTACGCCTTCGAAGACGTGCAGCGGGCGACTGAGCAGGGGATCCGCAGCTTTCTCGTTGCCGATAGCGGCCTGCTCGAACTGCTCGCCGATTCCCAGAGACGAGGCGAGCTGCCCTCCGAGACAATCTGGAAGGTGTCGGCGCTCATGGCGCCTACCAACCCCGCCACCTTCGCTCAGCTCGAACGGCTCGGGGCATCGACCATAAACGTGCCCTCCGATATGACCCTGGGCCAGCTGGCCGAGCTGAGATCGGTGTCCGACCTGCCGATAGACCTCTACGTTGAGTCCCCCGACAGTACAGGTGGGATTGTGAGAGGGCACGAGGCCGGAGACCTCATTAGCGTGGCCGCTCCGATGTACTCAAAGTTCGGGCTGCGCAACTCAAGGGGGCTTTACCCGAGCGGTCTTCACCTGCGCAACGACGTAATAGCCATCGCCCGCGAGAAGGTGCGACGGGCCGCCATCGCACTCGAGTGGTTGGCCCGAATGAACCCGGACCTGGTCCAGTCCGGGCCCGGTGCCAAGGGCCTGGGGCTACCGGCGCCCAATTAGCCGGTTCCAGTAGCGGACCGGCGGCTGGCCCATTAGGGGGTCAAGTCAAGTTTGACGGCGGCGGACCAGTTCTCGGTGCCGCTGAGCTCCCCGTTGGGCTAGGGTCAACTGTTAACGCCCGCGGGCGATGCCGTGACCGGGCCATAGGGGTAACGGACCGGGGAAAAGAAGGGGATGAGTTCGGTGAAGAGCCAGCGAACAGGTCGTCGAGGCGGCAAGCGCGCTGGCCCGGAGCCCGATCGCGGTTGTGGGACAAGGCGGTGACCGGCGACGCACCCGCGGGGGCTGTGGGTGACCTGGCAGCGCCCCCCGCTTATGGACAGCTATTGCAGTTCCAATTGCCGGATCCCTACCCGCTCCTCGATGATCTCCGCGCCGACGACCCGGTCCATTGGAGCCCGGAACTCGAAGCCTGGGTCGTGACGACGTTCGAACTGGTCCAAAGAGGTTTGCGCACTCCTGAACTTGTGAACGACCGTACGGCCATCAATATGCGAGCCATTCACGAGCCGTTGCGGCCCAACTATCGCTCCTTGGAAGTACACGTCTCGAACTGGCTCGGGTTTACCGACCCGCCCAAGCATGCGCGTATGCGCGAGGTCGGGCGGAGCATCCTTTCCCCGGTTGTCGTCAAACAACAATTGCCGAAGATAAGAACGTTGATCAACGAACGGATCGAAGCGCTCCGGGGTCAGGCAGCCTTCGACGTGTTGGCCGACCTGGCACTGCCGCTCCCCCTCGAAGTTATTTGCCACATCCTGGGCGTCCCTTCCGAAGACATGGCCCAGTTCCACCAATGGTCGGCCGAGATCGCTGGTTTCGCAGGCATCATGAACCCGCTCCCCGACGACCCGCTAATGCGGCTGGTGGTTGAGCGCGCCAATGCCGCCTGGGCCGAGGCAGAGGAATATTTCACCGCCTTGCTGTCGTCCCGCGCTCGATCGCCACATGACGACGGGGTAACCCTGCTGGCGACGGCTCGTGGAACGGGGCAATTGACCACCGCCGAAGCTCTCGGCCTCTGCGTGTTCATATTGGCCGCCGGCCATGGTACGACGACGGCCCTGATCAGCAACGGCATCCTCCTGTTGCTGACGCACGGCGCGGCGCTCCTACAGCTTCAGCAATCACCTCAGTTGGTTGCCACTGCAGTAGAGGAGATCTTGCGGTACGAGGGGCCTATCGCCACCGCATCGAGGTTGGCGGCGCAGGACATCCGGCTCGCTGACCGTACGGTGGGGCGCGGAGAGGCGGTAGTCCTCCATCTGGGGGCGGCCGACCGTGACCCGCATGCCTTCGACAACCCGGCCCATTTCAATATTTCACGGTCTCCCAACCGGCACGTGGCGTTCGGATGGGGTAGCCATTTCTGCCTGGGTGCGCCGCTGGCCCGGTTGCAAACGACCGCCGTCCTTGAGGCTCTGGTCGCCGCGGATGTACTCCCCAACTGGCAATTGGACGGGCCGCCCAGGTGGCGCCTGGGAGCAGCCGACGCCCGCGAACTCGAAGAACTGAGGGTCTCCTGGCTGCGCTAAGCAAATCAGAGACGATAGACAGCAAGTGAACAGACAGAAGTGGACAGACAGAAGTGAACGGACAGAAAGGAGAGCTGCGATGGTCACTAACACAGTTCAAACAGAGGTAGAGAAGTTCCTGGGACAAGGTCCCGTCCCGCTTTATATCGGCGGATCCTGGAGAGCGGCGCATGGAGGCGACATCATTGCCGTGCACGACCCCGCTAACGGCACCTTGTTGGCCGAGGTCTCGGCGGCCGAGACCGCCGACATCGACGATGCCGTGACGGCCGCCAATCGGGCCTTCCCCGGATGGAGCGACCTGCCTCCGGCCGACCGGGCCACCCTCCTCCATCGCTACGCGGACGCCATCGAAGACAACGTCGAGTTGCTGGCCAGCCTGGAATCTCTGGACGTAGGCAAGCCGGTTACGGGTGCCATCGACTTCGACATCCCGTTCGCCGTCCAGGCGTTCCGTTACTTCGCCGACCTATCTGTGCATATACGCCGGTCGGAGCCCCTTCCCGTAGCTCATATGGACGCCCGTCAGGTCCAACGGCCTTACGGCCCGTGCGGTTTCATCTTCCCCTGGAACTTCCCCTTCCTCCTGTACGCCTGGGGCGTCGCCCCCGCCCTGGCGGCGGGGAACACGGTCGTCGTCAAGCCGGCCGAGCTGACCCCGCTCACGACCCTCTATGCTTGCCAACTGGCCGAGCAGGTGGGGATCCCGGCCGGGGTCATAAATGTCGTGCCCGGTCTTGGCCACACCGCCGGCGCATCGCTGGCCCGCCACACCGGTATCCGCCGCATGTCGTTCACCGGGTCGCCGGAGGTTGGGAAAGAGGTGGCGTCAGAGTCTGCTCGCAACCTGGTCCCTTGCAAGCTGGAGTTGGGAGGCAAGGGCGCGGCCGTCATCTTCGATGACGTGGATGTCTCCGACACTGCCCGCAAGCTGGCCGGGGCCATAACCGGGAACACGGGCCAGGTGTGCTGCACCGCCACCCGCTGGATGGTCCACGAGGACGTCGTCGACCAGCTGGTCGCCGAGGCCAAGGACGTGCTGGCGGAGGTCACGATCGGGGCCGGCTCGGACCCCGCCACGACCATGGGGCCCTTGGTCAGCGAGGGCCAGCGCCGCCGGGTGCTGGGCTACATCGACAAGGGCATCGCTACCGGGGCAACAGCCCTGGTCGAAGGGGGCGCGTTCAGGCCCGCTGGCCATGAGGAAGGCTACTTCGTGTCACCCGCTCTGCTCACCGGGAAGCCGGACAACGTCTGTGCGCGCGAAGAGATCTTCGGGCCGGTGGCGTACGTGATCCCGTTCCGCGAAGAAAACGAGGTGGTGCAAACGGTAAATAGCTCCCACTACGGTTTGGCTAATAGCGTTTGGAGCGCCGATTTGAACCGCGCCGAGAGGGTCGCCGAGCGCCTCGTCGCCGGCAACAGCTGGATCAACGCCCACAACGTGTTCGCGTACGGGCTCCCTTACGGAGGGGTCAACCTGAGCGGGTACGGAGGCGGGGTAAACAGCCCGGAGACATTTATGGACTATTTGCGACCCCAGACCATCGCCAGGCCGCTCAGCTGAAGTGTCCCTGGCCAAGACGCGCCCAGCGCATTTAAACCTCAACCGGCCATGGTAAACGTGACGAGGCAAGAGCGCCCTGAGTGGCTCACGAACCTGGGGCGGGAGATATACGGGCCCACACGGCCCGGCAGCGCCCCGCGCTGGGCGCGAGAGAGCCCGCTCGACGACGGTGAAGTGGCCGAGGTCGTCGAACTGATTGCCGATGCCCGGACTGGGCGCCACGCCGTGGTGTTCCCCGAACGCCTTCGGACCCGCGATTGGGCTTCGGTCGTACGGGTAATCCTCGCCCTCGACGAGCGCCTCGGCTGGGAAGGTTGCGGTTGGAAGATCGGCGCCGCGGCCGAAGATATCCGTCGCGCCGAAGGCGTCCCGGGACCTTCGCCCGGCCGGATATACCGGCGGGGCGTGTTCGCCAGTCCGGCCCGGTTGCCCGCCGAGCTGTTTATCAATTACCGCAACTGCGAATGCGAGTTTGCCTTTGAGCTCGGCGTCGACTTCCCCGCCCGGGACCGAGTATGGACCGAAGCCGACGCCCGGTCCGGGATCGAGTCTCTCTTCCCCGCCCTCGAAATCGGCGACACCGTCTTCGAGGACTGGTACGGGGCGAGCGGGTACTTTGGCTCCTGCTTCGACAACGGCGGCGGGGCGGCTTTTGTCGAGGGCCTAGGCACAAGGACTGGTCGCAATTCGACCTCGAGCAGGCCCGGATGGAGGTTTACCTCAACGGCTATTACGTAAAGTCCGGTGCCGGGCGGGCCGCTATGGGCCACCCTGTAACCAGCCTCACGTGGTTGCTCAACTGGCTGCGGGAACAGGGCCGGGGCCTCGCCGCGGGTGAAGTCGTGAGCACCGGCACGTGCACAGGTCACCTCTTCGCTCGGTCCGGAGACACCGTCCGGGCCGAGTTCGGAGACCTCGGTGCCGTCGAAGCGGTGTTCTCATGAGCGCGGTCGTGTCGCTCGCCCACGAAGACCTCGATCGGCACCTTGTGTCGAAAGCATTCGTTGCTGACCCTTACGCCACGCTTCAACGGATGCGGGAAGAGACGCCCGTCTACTGGAGCGATTCGGTGGGCGGATGGCTGATAACCCGCTACGACGACGTCATGACCACTTTCAAGCACACCAGGGAATACTCCAACGAGGGACGGCTCGGGCGGGCCGCGGTCCACCTCTCCGACACCGAACGACAGGGTCTGGACGTTTTCGAGCAGCACTACCGGACCAAAGGCCTTCTCCATTCCGACCCCCCCGATCACACCCGACTGCGCAAACTAACGGCTAGCGCGTTCACTCCGAGCCGGGTCGAGGCCTTGAGACCGCGCATTGGTGAGATCACGGAGTCCTTATTGGACAAATGTGCTCAGCAAGGCGGGATGGAAGTAATCACCGATCTCGCTTCGGCCCTGCCGGTGCAGGTGTTGTGCGACCTGATGGGGCTGCCCGAGACCGACCGGCCTCTCTTGCACAGGTGGGCCGACCAGCTCCTGGGTTTTCAAGGCATCAACAAGCCTTCTTTGGCGCTACTACTGGCCGCACAGACCGCCATCGTGGACATCCGCCAATTCCTGAGGGAGGCCCTGGACGAACGGCGCCGCCACCCGCGCGACGACCTGTTGGGCGCCTTCGCCGTCTCGGAGGCGGAGACCGGCGGGCTGACGGAACCAGAAATAATCAACACGTGCCAGACTTTACTGGTGGCCGGGCACGAGACCACCAGGTCGCTCATAGGCAACGGCCTCGGGTTGCTTCTGAGCGACCGGGCGCAGTGGGAGCGCCTCGTCGACCAACCGTCCCTCGTGCGCTCCGCCATCGAGGAGGTCGTCCGCTATGAGAGCCCGGTGGCCCGTCAGCCCCGCCTCCTCAAGCGCAGCACCTCGCTCCACGACGTCGAGCTCCGCGAGGGCGACGTTTTGTTCCAGATGCTCAATGGCGCCAACCGCGACCCGGCCCATTTCGACCAGCCCGACACCTTCAAGATCGACAGAGATCCGAACCGGCACGTAGGGTTCGGTTTCGGAGCTCACTTCTGTATCGGTGCCCCGTTGGCTCGCGTCGAAGGTGAGATCGCGTTATCCGCCCTCGTCCGGCGTTTTCCCAAGTTGGCCCTGGCCGACCCGGTACTTCATTGGGACACCTCAAAGGCGAACTCTCGGCTGCTTTTATCGTTGCCAGTCACCGTATAACCCAGTCACCGTATAAGCCAGTCACCGTATAACCCCTCAGTAGTCATCACCCGGGGCCACGGACGGGCCGCTACGAGGGGTTGACGTCGTCACTTATCGGGACTAGTCAACGGATCTGGAGCGGCCGTTGGAGCCGTCGCCGGCGGCGCGGTTGGCGGCCAGAACGCGCTGATAGGTGCCCTCGATATGGGCTTCGACAACCTTCACGGCCAGGACGCGCTTGCGCCGCATAAGCACTTCTAAGTAGTCCTCGTGGTCTTTTAGCCACGAATCGGCGAAGTCGGCCCGGAGCGCCCCGCGGTGCACAAGGTACAAGAAAATCTGCGACCGCAGTGCGAGCCACGCCTGGTAGAGGCGGTCGTTGTGGGCCGCCTGATAGACGCCGTCGTGGAAAGCCACGTCGAGGCTCGCCACCGCCGAGCGCGTGAGGGGACGGGGCAACTTGTCGAACTGCCCGAGCAGTTCGGCCAGGTGCTTGAAGTCAGCCGGCGTGGCGTTGCGGCACAACGACTCCGCCGCCAGACGCTCGAGCGCGGTGCGCAGGCTATAGATCTCGTATACCGCGTCGAGGCCGAGTTGGGCGACCGTCGCCCCTCGGTGGCGCTCCATATGAACTAGCCCTTCCTGGGACAGCCTTACCAGTGCTTCGCGTACGGGCCCCGGCTCACATTGAGCCCGGCCGCCAGGTCCTCTTCGACCAGCCTTTGGCCGAGGTCGATGCGGCCGCCGAAGATAGCGTCCCTGATGGCGTCGGCCACTTCGTCGGCGAGCACGCGCCGACGCGCCACCGCTATCGGCAACAAGCTCGGCGACGGTCCCACGGTAACCTGCCTTCGCGACGAACCCGGCTACTGCCCAGTGGCGACAATTTACAGACGCCTCCCCTCCCGGGCTATCGTAGCCCGCCCAGCCCCGGCCAGGAAGGGCCAACTTTTTGGCCGCCCTCACGAAACTGTCTGATGTTTGGTCAGGGCCCGATGTGCGCCATCGAAAAAGTCGTGGCCCGGGGACCGCTACGCCATCAACAGCCGGGCGCCAGCCTTGCCCGCGCCCGGGCGTCGTGGCACAATTCTGCCCATCAACGGACTATGCCCGTGAACAGTGCCCGTGATCGGGACGATACTTGTCTCCAGGGCCAAATATCTTCTGCGCTGGCTCTTTGAGTGAAAGGAGGCTCCCATCTGCGAGGACCCAAAGGTTGGAGCGAAACTACGGGGGCAGGGGCGGCCCGAGCTGGTTGAGTTAGCTGAGCTGGTGGCCAGGAGAATTCAGTGGTAGCTGAACCGGCCCGACGAGGCTCGGTCGTTGTGACCGGCGCGGCCAACGGCATTGGAAAGTCGATAGCGGTGCGGCTGGCGGCCACAGGGTGGATTGTCGTAGGCGTCGACCGCGACGTGGCCGCGCTCGAAGACGCTATTGGCGCGGTGGCCGGCGTGGTCGTGGCCGGCGACATCCGCGACAACCAGGTACTCACCCAGGCCAGGCTGGCTGCAGAAGCTGCCGGCGGCCTCCATGCGTGGGTCAACAACGCAGGCATCGTCCGGCTCGCCCCGCTCCACCTGATGCCACCCGAAGAAATCGACGCCACTCTCGATATCGACCTGCGGGCCGTTGTCTTCGGCACCCGGGAAGCGTTGAGCTCTTTCGTCGCCAACGGGGTGAGGGGCGTGATCGTAAATGTCTCCTCCGTCCATGCTCAGGGTGCCTTTCCTGGTTACGGCCCGTACGACACCGCAAAGGGCGGGGTCGAGGCCCTCACCCGGTACGTCTGCGTCGAGTACGGTCACCTGGGGATCCGCTGCAACGCGGTTGCTCCCGGGGCCGTGAACACCAACATTGTGCCCCGCACGCCGGCGGGTGCGCCGCAATCGGGGACGGCGGGCATTCAAGCGGCCGATCTCTCGCCCATGCACCGCGTCAGCGAGCCCGCAGAGATCGCCGAAGCTGTCGCCTTTCTCGTAGAAGGGCCTTCTACGGCCATCAACGGCCACGTCCTGGCCGTCGACAATGGGATGTCGGCGTGGAATTGCGCCTTCCCCCCGGACGAGACGGTCATGTTCGGTCCCGCGCCCACTTCGTAGCGGCGATCCCGGCGACCGCGGAGCTGCCTACAACGGGCGCCAAAACTCGACAACCTCGTCGCCCTTCTTGTTTTTGTGTTCTCTTTTCGGCAATTTTCTCTGATATATCTGGCAACTGGTCGAC
This sequence comes from uncultured Acidimicrobiaceae bacterium, assembly GCA_963750465.1. GTDB lineage: Bacteria > Actinomycetota > Acidimicrobiia > Acidimicrobiales > Palsa-688 > Fen-671. Next base: position 529,455 of record CAVVRE010000011.1, on the reverse strand, counting down.
TGTGAGTCAACAGATTATCGAGCAGCAAGTTGCTGAGCGACTTCGGCATTGCGGACAATGTGTGCGGGAGCGGGGGCTCGCCCCGCCGGCCAGGAACTCAATGTTTTCGGGCAGGATTAGAAACCTCCACCGGGAGAGTATTTCTGGCCACGGCTAGGCCCTTGCTCGGCAGGGGCTAGAAGTCGGCCTTACCCATGCAACCGGCGTCCGCCATGCTTCGTCAGCACCTCGACCCCGCCTCGTCACATGAGCCAAGGTCTTGCGCTCGCGTTTGACACGCGGCTAAGCTCGCCGTTAACAGTTGACTGCTAGCGGCACGCGACAGTACGCTCGGCAGGCGACCATGTAGGATAGTCGACCACAGGACAGGGGACCAGGTGAGGGGGGATGAAGGTACAGCCGCGAGTAATTGGAAGATTTGCGCGGACCCGGCCAATGCTGGTCTCGTTGTCGGTTGGCAAAACGACATCCCGCTGGAGGCCACTAAGGCCCCGGTCCCCGGGATAATTCAGCAAATCTTCCCTGACTACCACGGGGTCGCCTGGTACTGGTGCGAGCTGGCGACCATACCTGTCCCGCCCGGGCATCGAGCCCTGATCCGCTTCGAGTCGGTCGACTACGCGGCGAAGGTGTGGGTGAACGGCCACGAGATCGGCGTCCATGAGGGCGACGGCGTGCCCTTCGAACTCGACGCCACCGAATGCCTCAGACGCGGAGCGGGCGAACCTGCTGGCCGTGCGGGTCATCAACCCGACCCGCGAGCCGATCGACGGGCTGGTCCTGGCCGAGGTGCCGCACGCCAACAAGGCGCTGGCCGGCGACTTCCGGCCCGGGGCTGGGCTATAACTTCGGCGGGATCATCGGCGAGGTGGTCGTGCACATCGAGCCGGCGGCCCGTCTGCTCGACGTCGTCGTCCGCTCCCAGCTGGAACGGGCGTGATCAGCGTGGACGTCACCGTGTCGAACGCCGCGGTCGACGGCCGGCAGCCGATGGCCGTCAACGTTCTCGTGAGCGAAGACAGCAGCGGGTTCCACGTCGCCGCAGCCCGCGCAGCCCGTCGAACGCGGGCCGGGCCGAGCGGCTCACCATCCGTTGTCCATCTCGAGTTGCAGGTGCCACCGGACGAGCTGAGGCCTGGGACTCGACGACCCGTTCCTCTACCTCGTCCGCGTTCGGCTCGAGCCGACGGACGGCGGCGCCGCAGCGGACGAGAGGAGCGTGCGTACCGGGTTCCGGGAGCTGCGTATCCGCGACGGATGGTTCGAGCTGAACGGCCGGCGCATCTACCTTCGTTCCACTCACACCGGCAACCACTACCCGATCGGCCAGGTCGTGCCTCAGGACCCGGCCCTGGTGCGCCAGGACCTGGTTTACGCCAAGGCGGCCGGGTTCAACACGGTCCGTTTTATCGCCGGGGTGGCCCGAGAAGACCAGCTCGATCTTCTGCGACGAGCTCGGCCTGATGGTTTACGAGGAGACACGGGCGGCCTGGCTGCTCGGCGATTCGCCCCGGATGGGTGAGCACTTCGACCGCTCCAACGACGAGATGGTCCGGCGCGACCGCAACCACCCGAGCGTGGTCATCTGGGGCCTGCTCAACGAGACCTACGACGGCCCGGTCTTCCGGCACGCCGTCGGGTACCTGCCCAGGCTGCGGGAGCTCGACGACACGCGGCTCGTGCTGCTGAGCAGCGGGCGCTGGGACGGCGACCTGGCGGTCGGCTCGGTCAGCAACCCGGGCGAGACAACCTGGCAGCACGAGTGGGGCTCGGAACAGGCCGGGGCCGCTCCGGTCGAGGTCGGATGGGCGCATGACCCCGACCGTGGCGCCTACGTGCCTGGCGCCGGCGACCTGCACCTCTACCCCGCTCTCCCCGAGTCGGTCGGCGCCAAGCAGTTGCTGCGGACGATGGGTGCCGGGTCCGAAGCCCGTGTTCCTCTCCGAGTACGGGGTCGGCAGCCTGTTCGACGCCGTCACCGCCCTGGCCGAGGCGTCCTGTCACCTCGCCTCAGCGACGCCGGGTGCAGCCAGATAGCCGAGCCCCCTGACGTCGCCTATGTCCGGTCCATGGCGGAGCGCTTCCTGTCTGACTGGGAGCGGTTCGGGATGGACCGGGTGTACTGCTTCCCCGAGGACGCTCTGGCCGACAGCCAGCTCAACCAGTCACTCCACCGGGCCGCCACTTTCGACCTGATCCGGGCCAACGGCAACATCTGCCGGTTACAACCTCACCGGCATGCTCGACCACGCCCTCACTGGCGAGGGCCCGTGGACCTTCTGGCGCCGCTGGAAGCCATCCGCCATGGACACCATGGCCGCGGGATGGTGCGCCGCTGCGCTGGTGCCTCGACGTGACGCCAGCGGTGACCTTTCCCGGGCGGCGAAATCGAGTTCGACCTCTCGCTCGCCAACGAGGACGTGCTCGCCGCCGGGCCGGTACCCGGCCAGCGTCGCCATCGTCGGCCCAGAGGGCTGGCGCTGGCAGCGGTCCGTCGAAGTTGCGGTCGACGAGCGGCCGCGGTCCCCTGGCCGTCCCGGTGCTCGCCGAGCGCGTCACGCTCGACGGCGGTCCCGGCCGGTACCGCTGCGCCGCGTCTCTCGGCACCGCCGCGGCCCGGCCGCAGGCCGCGCCGACGATCGACGTCATCGGGCGTCCCGCCCCGCTGACGCCGCGCCGGAGCGCCGGCCGCGCTCGGTTTCGGCGAGGCAGAGCTGGCTGGCTGGCGGCGAACGGGCTCGACATAGTGAGCGGCCGAAGGACGCTCGACTAACGTCGACCTGCTGCTTGTCGGGCACGCCGGCGAGCTTGACGAGGATGACTGGCGAGAGCGTTGCCGCCGCGGTCGACCGCGGGGCCACCGCGGTGGTGCTCAACCCCTGGGAGCTGATCGTCCCGGGCGAGACTTCCGCGGCTACTCCCGTTCGCCGACGCCGATCTCCTGCACGAGCTTTCGGGACTGGCTCTACCACAAGGAATGTTTCGCCAGGGAAGCCCGCTTCGTAGATGGCTTGACGGGCCGGGCCTCATGGACTGGCGCCGCTTCGGTCCCGGTCCTCCCCCGTCACCTGTTGCACGGCGACGCCGACAGACGTGGCCGCCTTCGCCGTCGCCATCGGGTTCCCTTGCCCGGGGGGCTACGTTTCGGGCCTGCTGGCTGCCAGCTTCCGCCAAGGGTCCGGGCGAGTCGTCGTCAGTACCTTCGACCTTCTGGCCCATCTGGGTCGCCTGGCCGTAGCCGACCAGTTGACCGCCAACCTCTTGCGCTACGCCACTTCATGAGCCTGATCTCCGCCTCCGGACTCTCAGCGTCGGCGCCAGCATCTCGCCGGCACGCATTCATCGGGTTACCCTCGCCTTAATTTCCACGATTGGAACGAATCGTGACTCATTAGCACTCATCCCTCCCGCCGTCGGCTGCCGGCCTCGCGCCCAGGACAGCGCCGCCTCCACGCGCACACGTCTCCGGAGACAGCGCTTATCCCGGACGCTCAAAGCCTGGGCCTTTCTGCTCCCGACGTTTATCTTTGTTGGCACCTTCTGCTACTGGCCGGCCGTCCGGGCCCTCGAAGGCGCCTTCACGTCGTGGGACGGAGTATCCGCCCCGAAATGGGTCGGGCTCAAGAACTTCGACCAGCTCCTACATGACACCGTCTTCTTGGACTCGTTTCTCCATCTGCTCTGGTGGTCCCTGTTCGGGATCCCGGTTGGTATGGCGGCGAGCCTGCTCGTAGCACTCCTGATTTACCGCCTGGACAGTAAAAGGGCGCAGTACTGGTTCCGGGTGGCTTTCGCCCTTACTCTCTGCTTGCCGGGCATAGTCGGCATCCTTACATGGTCGAACTTCTACGAGATCGGCGGAGTAATCGACAGGCTCCTTAGCGACGTTGGGCTGGGGCGATATGGGACGGCATGGCTGGCAAACCCGCACACCGCTCTCGGCGCCCTCATCTTCATGGGCTTCCCCTGGGTCGGCTGCCTTCGCCATGCTTGTTTTCTACGCCGGCCTGCAGAGCATCCCTGGAGAAATCCATGACGCGGCTTCCGTCGATGGCATTTCATCCCTCGAGGCGGGTCTGGCACGTGGAGCTGCCCTCTATAAAAGGGCAGCTGAAGGTGATCCTCATCCTGACCATCATCGCCGTCACGCAGAATCTTCTCCCGCCCCTGCTCCTTACCCAAGGAGGGCCCGCGAACACCACGTGGGTACCAGTGCTGTACATGTACGAAAACGCCTTCCAGTACGCTCAAATGGGCTACGCGCTCTCGATCGCCTTTATCCTGTTCGTGGTCTCATTGGTGCTGGCCCTGGTCACTATGCGGTACCTCCGTACCGATAACGAGAAACGCGGAAGAAAGTTGCATGACAAATCGTCGAAGCCACACCCTGAGGGTCAAGGTACCCCATTATGTTGCCCTGACAATCATCGGGGTACTTGCGCTTTTTCCTATGTACTTCATGGCCGTTACCGGACTGAAGAACGGGATCCAGCTAGAGCAGAACCCGTTCAGCCTGGCCATCAACCACCCGTTTGGGATCTTCTACCGGCAGGCCTGGGACTATATAGATGGTGACATACTTCGCACGGTGGCTGATAACCGTCGCCAGCGTGGCGGGCATAATCATCCTCGGGATGCTGAGCGCCTACGCCTTCGCACGTATGGAGTTCCTCGGGAGCACCCTATTGTTCTACCTAATTTTCGGGCTCTTGTTGATACCCAGCTTCCTTACCCTGATACCGCTGTTCCTCGAGGTCAGAGGCATGGGCCTGATCGATAACCCGGCGGCACTGATCCTACCTTATATAGCCGGAGGGCAGGCCTTTGCCATTTTCGTCTTCCGGTCGTCAATACAAGGCATCCCCGAGGAACTGTTCGAGGCGGCGCGGGTCGACGGCGCCGGCCATCTTAAGATTCTGTACCGCATTGCCGCGCCCTTGTGCCGACCGATCATGATCGCCGTCGGGCTCCTCAACGTAACGGTGATCTGGGGCGATTACGTCTTCCCGAGCCTCGTACTCCCGGTCTCTCGGCAGACAGCAGCGATGGCCGTCGGTAACTTCCAGCCCCCGCCTTCGGTCCCTGACATCAATGTCGTCAATTTGCAGTTCGCCGCTTACACAATCGTTTCGGTGCCCATAATACTGCTCTTTATCTTTTTCATACGCTACTTCATCGCAGGGCTGGGTACGGGTGCCGTGAAGATGTGAGCCCATCACAACGTCCAAATTCAATACACAACAGCTAAGGAGGAACAGCTAGCATCATGACAGCAAATCCATCAACAACTAAAAGAGCGAAACGGGCAAGCAAAGGCTCGGTTTGCGCTATCAGTGCCGCCGTCCTAGCCGGTGGCTTGACGGCCATCCTGCCCAGCACGGCGAGCGCCCACCGGCATACCCAACCTGACCTACAAGGGCACGATCACCATGTTCGCCTCCACCTACACACCCCCGCTCACAGGGGTGAAACAGGCGCCGGGCACGGTCGCTGACCCTGAGATGCTAGCTGCCGCCGCGAACGCGTTCGAGAAAATGTACCCCGGGATCAAGATCAACTTCGTGCCGGGAGCGCGCGAGTTCGGGACGGGCCAATGGTACGTCTCCGAGGCAGCCGCCGGTAACTCTGCCCGACGTTTCCTGGGTGCCCGGTTACTATGTCAATGTCACCTTACCGAAGGGCTGTTCCAGAACCTGATCGCCGGCGTTCAAGAAACCCAACCCGTTCATCCCGGGGAACACGAAGTGGATCAGCACGATGAACCCGGTATGCCCTGCGGATCGATACCGTGCCCGGGAACACGCCGGGCACGACGGGCATATTCGTGGTGAACGGGGACTCGGGCGGCATCGGGTTTTACTACAACAAGAACCTCTTCCGGGAGGCGGGCATCACCGCTCCCCCGACGACGTGGCACCAGTTGGAGGCAGACTCCAAACAGATAGACGTCCCGCTTGGCTCAAAGGGTGTTTACGCCGGAGCGTCGATTCGCACCGGTCATCTACAACTGGTTCGCCCATCTCTTCCAGACGAACTACCTGGGTTTGGCGCGGCAACGAACGATGGCCAACCTTCCGGTAACGCTGGCATCGGCCTGGCCCTCGTATTTCTATTACCATGACGGCGACTGGCTCAACCCTGCTAAAAACCCGGCGATGACCGCCTGGTTTGCCGCTGGGCAAGGCGCTGATGAGTACCTGGGACCCCAAGGACGTAGACGTCCCGGAAACCACGGCGTCAACGATACCCACCGGTGTACCGTTGTTCCTTGGCCAGCAGGTGGCGTACGTGTTCACTCAAGGGTACGCCGATCCCGCAGCAGTCGCCGCTCTGCCGAAGTCCCAGCAGTTCCCGGTTGGGTATTTCGAGCTCACGAACCTGAACGGGACCTCGCCCTATGCGACCAGTCTGCAGACATGGCAGGACAACGGCGGCCCGGCCAGAGCTTCCAATTCGGCATTTCGTCGCCCAAAGCCGATAGGTCGATGACCCCAGCGAAATACCAGGCCGCTTGGCGTGGCTGCAGTTCATCTCGACGCCGAAGTGGGACTCCTAGATTGTCGATGCGCCGAGACGGCAGCGGCCTGCCGATCATCAAGGGTGCGACGGCTCCGCCGCAGCTTGCAGCCGATCCTGAACCAGTAGATTCGCTGGCCCCCGAAGTACTTCTAGCCCAGGCCCTCTTCGACAGCTTGACGTCGTCCTCGTTCCAGGACATCGACGGCCTCTACCTTGAGTACGTTGACGGCTACATCTCCTTGGCGAAGGCGGTGTCGGAATATCGATACCGATGCTGGCATCGATCATGAAGACCTACAACTCACAACATGCCGTGAGCTGGTGGCCAAACGCCGCCTACGAGAACAAGGCGCTTGGGATCAAATAGCAATTGCCGATGTAATCAGGACCGCACTACGAATCAACGCTGATCAGCGGTGATGCGGGGGGACGGCTCTGCCGACCGGTCCCCCTGATCGTTGGACCGTCACGCGGAGGAGCAGACATGAGAAACTGCGGAAGCTCCCGTTTCCGCCGGCTCGGAGCGGGCTAAACGGCCTGCAGCAGGGCCAAGCAAAGGGAAAGGGGCCATGACCACAACAAGGCGCGGAGAGGGTGCCACCGCGGCCGACTGGGAGTGTTTCGGGACCTGGGCTGACGGTCTGTTCGAGCAGACGTCGACGTTCCCCTTGAGCTTCGTCTACGGGGGATCGCTGGTCCGCGGGATCCCGCCGGAGTGGTCGCCGAGCACGGAGTTTTCGCCGCTTCGGCTCGACGATCGTGGAGACCGCGTACGAGGGCCGAGACCCCGAGACGGGCCTCGGCCTCAGGGTGGAGGTCGTTCGGTACCTGGACTTCCCGGTTGTGGAATGGACGGCCTGGTTCTCGAACTACTCGGACCACCCGAGCCCCCGCCTGCAAGACATGGTGGCCCTCGAAGCCGGCTTCGAGGGACGGAATGGTGCCGTTTACCACGGCAACGGCGACTTTTACAGCAACGACGGCTACTCCTGGGACACAACTCCGATGGCCGGACGCGCTCTGCTCGAGATCAGCCCCAATGGGGGCCGGCCTTGCGATGGCGCCTTTCCCTATTTTCGCCTCCTGAACGAGGGCGGCGGGTTCAGCGTGGCCATCGGATGGCCGGGGCAATGGTATGCCCGGTTCAGCGAGAGCGGGGAAGCGATCTCTGTCCGCGCCGGCCAGGAGCGCACGGACATGCGACTGCGGCCCGGCGAATCGGTTCGGACTCCGCGCATCAGTGTCATGGGTTGGGCCGGGGACCAGCAGCATGCGGTGAACCTGTGGCGGCGTTGGTACCGCGCCCACGTCATGCCTTGTCCGGGCGGGAAGCCAGCTCGGCCGTTGCTCTCTGCGACCGGTACCGATGAAGGGGTGGAGTACACGGCGGCCACGGAGACTAATCAGCTCGAGTACCAGCGCCGATTTTCGGCTCAGGACATCGACTATGACCTCTGGTGGATCGACGCCGGCTGGTACCCGTGCCAGAACGAGGAGGGAAAACGGGACTGGACCATAACCGGGACATGGCGCACGGACCCGGACCGCTTTCCTAACGGTCTGGCGCCAGTAAGCGAGGGAGCCGCTGCGCACAACGCCGAACTGCTCCTTTGGTTCGAGCCCGAGCGGGTGTACCCCGGGACCGAGCTAGCCCTGGACCATCCGGACTGGGTCCTGCCCAACCCCAATACCGATCAGTCACAGCGACCGCACCACCTGCTCTCGGGGTTGCTCGACCTGTCCAACCCGGCGTGCCGGGACTGGCTCACCGACTACATCAGTGGCCTCATAAGTTCTTACGGCATCGGTATTTACAGACAGGACTTCAACTTTCCTCCGCTCGAATACTGGCGGGCCCACGACGCCGAGGACCGCCAGGGTGTTACCGAGAACCTCCACGTCCAGGGCTATTTGGCCTTTTGGGACGAGCTGCTAGAACGTCATCCCGGTCTCCTCATCGATTCGTGCGCTTCGGGGGGCCGGCGCAACGACCTCGAGACCATGCGCCGGTCGGTCCCGCTTCACTACACCGATTGGGGTTACGGCCAGCACCCGACGAAACTCGACTTCCACCGGACGATGTTCGAGTGGCTCCCCTACTTCAAAGAAACGAGCCTCTCGTGGGACCTCCCAGAGGCGACTCAAGAGGGCCTTGACGCCAGAGAAGGAGACAGCTTCTCTTTCCACTGCGCACTGGCGCCCATGCTGGCCCCCGCCGTAGACATAAAAAGGCCAGACAACGACTTCGTCACCGTGCGCACAATGGTGGGGATTTGGCGGACGGTGGCCGACCTCCTGCTCGACGGGGACTACTACCCGTTGACCCCGCCGGGGCGCAGCGGCAAAGAGTGGGTGGCTTGGCAGTTCAACCGCCCGGATGACCTCAACGACCGGCCCGGCCCCGACGGCTTCGTGCAGGCTATTCGCCTGGCCGGTTCTGATGACGAGCGCACGACCGTCCGGTTGAAGGGTCTCCGTCCCGATCTGGTCTATGCGCTGCACGAGGCGGAATCAGGCCAGCGCCGCGAGGTGCCCGGAGCTACGTTAATGGACGAGGGGTTCGTGTTCGAGCTCCCGCGGCGTCAGGGGAGCATCTGGACCTACAGCGAGAAGGGCTCTTAGGGTCGGCTGAGGAATAGCTTGGGCAGCGTGCGCAACGGAGGGAGGTAAAAGACGTCCCGTCTGGATCTCGATGAAGCTCTGTCGGCGTTGGGCGTAAGCCCAGCGCTGCTGCCCCAATCCGAGCGGGAAATGCTCGACGAACAGGGTTACTTGCCGTTACCCGGGATACTCGACGGCGACGCGGTGGCCGCCCTCGCCCGCCTCTTCGACCAGTTCGTCGCCGACGAAGGCGACAGGGCCGGGCTGGAGGCACACCGGGAGGACGGCACTGACCGTCTGGCCAACCTGGTCGACAAGGACCCGCTGTTCGACCTGTGCTGGAACAACCCCCACCAGTTAGCCGCCATCTCACACGTCCTCCGATGGCAGGAGTTCAAGGTGTTCTCACTCAACGGACGAGCGGCGCTGCCCTCCCAGGGCCACCAGGGCCTCCACGTGGATTGGGGTTCAGCCGTACCGCTTGGCGACTACCAGATCTGCAACTCGATCTGGATGCTCGACGACTTCACCGAGGAAAACGGGGCCACCCGCATCGTACCCGGATCCCATCGCTGGGGCCGGCTACCGCAGGACGACATGGCGGATGCCCGAGATCCCCACCCGGACGAAATCCTGGTCCTCGGTTCGGCCGGCACGGCGGTTATCTTCAACAGCCATCTCTGGCATGGCGGTACTCAGAACCGCTCGGACAAGCCGCGCCGCGCCCTTCACTCCGCCTACGTCCGTCGGGACCGGAACCAGCAGACAATATTCCGCGATTACCTCAGGCCGGCGACGTACGAGCGCCTGAGCCCGGCCCAACGGTACCTGCTCGAGGTATAGGCCTGTCAGCGCTGAACGCGGGCGCTCTTGCCACCAACCAGACTCTCGACCTCGGAAAGGCTGGCCATGGACGTGTCGCCCGGAGTGGTCATGGCCAAGGCTCCGTGTGCGGCGCCATATTCGACCGCCGACGCCAGGTCACCCTTTTCCATCAGGCCGTATATCAGACCAGACGCAAAGCTGTCCCCGCCTCCGACGCGGTCGAGAATAGCCAGGTCCGGGCGAGGCGTCGCCTCGACGAAACCCTCCCGCGACCAGGCCACCGCGCCCCAGTCGTTTATGGTGGCGGACTTTACCGCCCGTAACGTGGTGGCCACGACCACCAGGTTGGGGAACTGCATCGTGACTTCTCGGATCATGGCTTTGAAATTGGCGGGGTCCAAGCTGGACGTGTTCAGGTCGGTCCCCGGCACCTCAAAACCGAGGCAGGCGGTGAAGTCTTCTTCGTTCCCCAGTATGACGTCGACCTGGGCCGCCAGCCGCCTGTTGACTTCTTGCGCCCGGGCCTGGCCGCCGAAAGCTTTCCAGAGGCTTGGCCGGTAATTGAGGTCGTACGAGATGATGGTCCCGTTGCTGCGGGCCGCCGTCATCGCCTGTTCGATGACATCGGGAGTGCTGTCTGAAAGGGCGGCAAAGATCCCTCCGGTGTGGAACCACCGGACACCCGACTCACCAAATAGGTGGTCCCAGTCAATATCGCCCGCTCGTAGCTGACTGGCGGCAGTATGGCCGCGGTCGGAAACCCCGACCGCACCACGCGCCCCGAAGCCGCGCTCGGTGAAGTTGAGCCCGTTACGCACACTGCGCCCGATGCCGTCGTACGGGGCCCACCTGACCAAGGAGGTGTCGACGCCGCCCTGGAAAATGAGGTCCTCGATGAGCCGGCCTATTTCGTTGTCCGCAAAGGCGGTTACGACCGCCGTCCGTTGGCCGAAGCATCGGCGCAGGCCTCGAGCGACGTTGTACTCTCCGCCGCCCTCCCAGGCCATGAACGACCGTGCCGTACGGATCCGCCAGTCACCCGGGTCAAGGCGCAACATGACCTCTCCCAGCGAGACTTCATCGAAACGGCACTCCTGCTTGGGACGGATAGCGAGCACGGCCTCGCCCATCTACTTGTGCCCGGTAGGGGCCTGTTCGGACGGGACCTGTTCGGACGGGGCCGGTTCAGGTGACCGCGGTACAAAGGCCAGGGCGATATCCATGGCCTCGGCCGCAAGCCGGCGGACCTCGTCGAAGCGCCCGGCCGCCAGTAAGTCGGGGGCCACCATCCAGCTCCCCCCCACGGCCAGCACAGATTTCAATTCGAGGTATTGGGCCAGCCGCCCGGCGGTTATCCCGCCGGTGGGGATGAACCGGACCATCGGGAACGGGCCGGCTAGAGCTTTCAACGTGGCCACGCCCCCCATCGCTTCGGCCGGAAAGAACTTTACGTTCTCCACTCCCTCCTCTAGAGCCATCTGGATCTCTGTGGGTGTAGCCACCCCCGGGAAGACGGGCACGGATGCCTGGTGGGCCAGCTTCACCACTTCCCCGCTGAAGCCCGGCGTCACGATGAACTTGGCCCCGGCGTCCACCGCTTCCTCCAGCTGCCGGGGCGTTAGAACGGTGCCCGCGCCCACAACCATGTCCTTGTCCTGCGCCATCGCCCTTATCGCTTCGACCGCGGCCGCACTGCGGAACGTGATTTCGGCGCATCCCAGCCCGCCCGCCTTTAAGGCCTCGGCCAGAGGGGGCGCGTCACGTGCGTCGTGGACGACCACAACCGGCACCAATCTCAGGGCGGAAATGCGGCCAACAACTTCCGTCAGCTCCACGGGCGCAGGCTATCAAAGTAGTGGCGGCCCCCACGTTGCCCCTAGGCCCGCGGGCCGGTAGCATGCCGAAATGTCTGGTAAAGGTTTTCTAGAGGAGGCTCGGTCGCCCGGCGCTGCCGGGAGCGACGTCTCGACGTTGGCCGGACCGGTTATGCCGGTGTCAAAGAAACTGCTGGCCGTCCAACCGGTAAGCCCCGGAACGGTCAAACTGAGCCCCGGGTTCTGGGGTGACCGCCAGCGGCAGAACCGTGAGGTCACCATCCCTCACGGGATCCGCATGCTGGAAGCCAGCGGGACCCTCGAGAACCTTCGCATCGCGGCCGGGAGGTCCCCGGCCGAGTACCAGTCTCCCCGTTTTCCGGGACTCTGACCTGTACAAAGTTCTCGAAGCCATCGCCTGGGAACGCGCCCACGGCGCTGACCCCGAGCAGGAAGAGTTTTTCGCTGCCAGCGTCGAACTGATCGCGGCCGCGCAGGATGCCGACGGTTACATCAATTCCTACGTGCAGGTCGTGGAGAAAGGTCGGCGGTTCGGCGACCCGGCCATGGGCCACGAGCTTTACTGCGCCGGGCACTTGTTCCAGGCGGCTGTGGCCGACACCCGAACTGCGGGCGGTCCCCCCCGCCTCGCCCCGGTGGCCAACCGGTTCGCTTCGATGCTCGTGGATGTGCTGGGGTCGTCTCAGTCCGCCCTGGTTGAAGGCCACCCGGAAGTCGAAATGGCGCTGGTCGAGCTCTACCGGACAGACGGGGACCGTCGGCTGCTGGACTTGGCCCAAGACATGATTGGCCGTCGCGGCCACAAAACGCTGACGTGGCGCGGGTTCGGGCCCTCTTACTTCCAGGACGACGTCCCCTTCGAGCAGGCTCGTTCGGTCCGAGGCCACGCCGTGCGCTGCCTCTACCTGTTGGCCGGGGCTACGGATCTGTACACCGAGTCGGCCAAAAAGGAGCTGTGGCCGTCCCTCCTCTCCCAATGGGAGGACATGACCACAGCCAAGGCGTACCTCACGGGCGGGGTGGGCTCGAGGCACCAGGACGAGGCTTTCGGGGACCGCTTCGAGCTCCCCCCGGACCGGGCGTACTGCGAGCGGTGCGCCGCCATCGCCTCGATCATGTGGAACTGGCGCATGCTCCTTCTCACCGGGGAGGCCCGCTTCGCCGAGCTCATCGAGCGCACGCTCTACAACGGTTTCCTGGCCGGTATCGGGTTGGACGGAACGAGCTTTTTCTACGTAAACCCCCTGCAGGCCCGCCAACCCATGACCCGCTCGGCTTGGAACTACTGCGCCTGCTGCCCGCCCAACGGCATGCGCTTGGTAGCCAGCCTCGAGCACTACCTCGTAACCACCACTGACCAGGGCGTCCAGCTCCATCAGTTTGTGTCCGGTCTGGTACGAGCCCAGCCGGGGGCGCTGGGAAAGCTCGAGCTGGCGGTGGAGACGGATTACCCCTTCGGGGGGACTGTATCGGTGCGAGCGGTCGCCGTACCCAACGGGGCCTGTGAGGTCGCAGTGCGTGTCCCCTCTTGGGCCGACGGGATGACGGCCACCTTAAATGGCCGCACTATCGCCGACCATCCCGGGCCTGACGGTTACTTACGCTCCCGGCGCGAGTGGTCAGTTGGTGACGAGCTGGTCATCGAGTTCCCGCTGCAGGCCCGAATTGTGCGAGCCAGCGCGGCTATTGACAGCGTCCGCGGCTGCGTTGCCTACGAGCGTGGGCCGCTGGTCTACTGCTTCGAGGGTGGCGACATGGCGGCGAGAAACAGCCTCGAAGGAGTCTCGGTCGCCAGCAGCCGGGCCCCGGCCGAGGTGCCCGGTTTCGTCATCGGAGGTCAACCGATGGTGGCCCTGAAGCTTGAAGGGCAGGTCCGCACCGATCCTTGGCCGAGCTGGCCGTACGCCGACCTGATCGCCGGCCAAAGCCGAAGTGGCGTGGGCGCGCAGAGTGAGCGGCCCGGTGTGGCCAGCGCGAACCGGGTCGAGCTGCTGGCGGTGCCTTATTTCGCCTGGGCCAACCGCGGCCGGAGCGACATGCGCGTCTGGGTGCCCGAGCAGAGCTGAAAGGCCGGCGGAGACAGGTTACACACGCATTTTGGGCCGCCCTAGGGAGCGTTTGGTGACTGGACACCCCGATCTGGCCCCGCTACGATCACAAAAAAATCCACGAAAAGGTTTTCATAGGATGAGAAGACCTGCAGTGGTCCAAACAGGTAAGGGAGGGTGGTCCGCCCATGAGGCGAAGTTATCGTAAGTTCATTATCCCGGTCCTAGGGACAGGTATGGCACTGTCCATGACCGGGATCCCGGCCGCGTCGGCCGCGACAAAGGTGCACGCGTCGACCTTCGGCGTCAACGCAACGGGCACAGGTGACGTTCTGGATCAGGGACGCTACCGAAGCGGCAGCGCTCAAGTTGATCCCGGAGTTCAACGCCACACATAAAAACCTCAAGATCGTCATGCACGTGACGTCGCCCAACGACGACACGAGCCAGCTGGCGACGGCGATCCGCGCCGGCGACCCGCCTGACTTGGTGGGCCTCAACGACATCGACGTCCCCGAGTTCTCCCATCAGGGCGCGCTCATGAACCTCACGCAGTACGTCAACGCGCTGCCGTACAAAGACGAGCTCAGCCCGGGCCACCTCGCTTTGGCGGCCATCGGCAACCAGTACTTCGGCGTCCCTTACCTCTCCGACCTGTCAGTCCTCTGGTACAACAAAGCACTGTTCAAACAAGCTCACATAGCCAGTCCCCCGACGACGTTCGCCCAAATCGCATCCGACGCGGCAGCCGTTTCGCAAACTCAGCACGGCCTCCCACCCCGTCTATGGGCTCTCCTTCGCTGGTGACTGCCAGGGTTGCCTCGGCTTCGTGATGCTCCCTGACATCTGGGCCAGCGGCCAGCACCTGATCACCGGCCCGCTCGGCACCCAGAAAGCCAACATTGTCGGTAATGCTCCGCTCAAGTCGCTCTTGAGCACCTACGCCCAGATCTGGAAGAACAAGGAGGCCCCGGCGGCCGACCAGACCCAAGACGGCACAACCTGGGGCCAGGACTTCGGCAAGGGCAATGTCGGGCTGCTACCCGGCGACTACGGGTTCTTCAACACGTTCGAGAAGGAGGGCCTGTCCACTGCTGACTTTGCCGACGTGCCGCTGCCGAGCGATGAACGGCGGCCATGGGAGCACCTTCGACGGTGGCGACGACTTCGTGATCCCGGAGGGAGCCAAGAACGCATCGGGCGCCTGGGAAGTGGCGCAATGGTTCCTGGCCAAGGCCCAACAACTGCAGTACGCGGCCGATGGCGAGTCCCCGGTGCGCAGCGACATCGTTACGCCGGCCTTCACGGCCAAGTACCCCTATGAAGCCGTAGCGCTCAACACGCTCAAGTACGGCTCCGTCGAGTACACCCTGGCCTACAACGCCGTCTTCAACAACCCGGGAGCCCCGTGGCTGAAGATGTTCGACGAAGCCGTCTACAGCGGCAATGTCAACCAGGGTCTTCAGGTCGGGCAGAGCGGAATCCAGTCCACGCTCGACGCGGCGGACGGCTAGGCCCACTGTTGTCTGACAACGCCGCGGGCCCGGCCGACCGGTCCCGCGGCGTTGTGCCCTGCCCATGTTTAATCAGTGACGTCACGGCCCCAAGCGAGACGCACAACTCGGATTGGAGGTGAGAGGTATGGGGATGGTCGCTTCGACAGCAAGGACTCCGTCCTCTCAGGGTGATGCGCCAAGCGTTGTCGCCCCGCCGCGTCGCCCCCGGTCTCGAAACCGCTCCAGACGACGCGAGGCTCGGGTCGGGTACGCCCTGGTCGCGCCGGCCCTGGCCTTCGTAGCCATCTTCATTTTGTACCCGCTGGGGTACGGCGCCTTCGTCTCGTTCACCAACTACCCCCTCGTCGGGCCCTACCACTACGTCGGGGGCGCCAACTACGACGCACTGCTACACAACTCGACGTTTATCCATTCGATCTATTTCACGCTGGAGTACACGGCGATCGTGACGCTGCCGATACTCATCATCGGGTACCTGCTGGCCGTCTTCACCCGCTCCAACCGGTTCGGTTCGACGTTGTTCCGGACCTGCTTTTTCCTACCGTTCATCGTCGGGATCAGCACGTTGAGCTTCCTTTTGGAGGTCGAGCTCCAGCCCGGCTTCGGGACCATCAACGTCATCCTCTCCAAGCTCCACCTCGCCAGTATCAACACCGCGTGGACGGCCAACACGGCGTTGGCTACCACCGCCATCTGCGTCTTCGTCATCTGGTTAGTTTCGGGCTTCACCATGATGATCCTCATGGCCGGTATGCAGGGCATCCCCGAGCACCTTTACGAGTCCGCCGCTGTCGACGGCGCAACGTGGTGGGAGAAGGAACGGATGATCACCATCCCATTGCTAAGACGGTCCATCGCCCTCAGCCTTATTATCTCCGTAATCGGCTCCCTACTGGCCTTCAACCAGTTCTTCATCATCACCGACGGCGGGCCGGGTTCGAGTACCCAGAGTGTCGTGATGCAGATTTACGAGACGTTCAATACCTCGTTTAATGTCGGGTCCGCGAGTGCGATGTCAGTTGTGCTCGTAGCTGTCGTCGGCTTCATCACCTTCCTGCAGTTCAAGTTCCTCCGGAGCGACGATGTCTGACTTCGCCACCAAGCCCGGGCCCACCGGAAGTCGAAGATGAGGCCGAGCACGCCCATATACCTCGTCTGCGGTACGGTGCTCTCCGCCATCTTCGTGGTGCCCCTCGTGTGGGAGATCCTGCGCTCGTTCCAGGCCCCCGGGGCCATCGTGTCGCCACCATCGCTAAAGAACTTCTCGAACATGGGCGTCGCCAATTACACCAAGCTGCTCAAAACCGACCATATCCTGCGGAACGTCGAAAACAGCCTCATTGTGGCGGTGGCCACGGCCGCGCTCACGGCCGTGGTCGCCACCCTGGCTGGTTACGGCTTCGGAAGGTTCAGGTTTCGCGGGTCGGGGGCCGTCTTCGGCCTCGTCCTGCTCGGGTTCATGGTGCCGTTCCAGGCCGTCATTGTCCCCTTGTTCCTCGAACTGAAGACATTTCACCTGCTCAACACGCTGCCTGGCCTGGTCGTGTTCTACACGGCGTTCAACCTCCCGTTCGGGATTTACCTGATGCGCAACTCGTTCCGGGAAATCCCGAACGAGCTCACCGACTCGGCCAAGGTCGACGGCGCCTCGGTGATGACGACCCTCACGCGCGTATTGCGACCACTGATAATCCCGGGCGTCGCCACCACCGTCCTCTATGCCTTTCTTTTCTCCTGGACCGAGTTCCTTGGAGCGCTTACCTTCACGACCAACGACTCCATCTATACGCTGCCTGTGGCCCTGGTGAACGTGGAGTCGAGCGACACCTACGGCGGGATCGACTACGGCGTCCTCGTCGCAGGTGCTGTCATAGCCATGATCCCGTGCATAATCATCTACGTGGCCCTTCAGCGTTACTACGTGCGTGGCCTCGTTTCCGGCGCGGTGAAAGGCTAGTAGTGGCGCCCCCAGACCGGGCCGGGACTGTGGACGTACGGGCACAGCGGGCGAATGGCGGCGACGAAACACCAAACGGCAACCGGCAAAATGTGGAGCCCGATGGTCCGTCACCCTCGCCGTCAAGCCGGCGGTCGACGCCGACTATCGCCGACGTGGCGGCTCTGGCCGAGGTGTCGATCGCTACCGTTTCGAAATCCTTGAACGGCCGGCCCGGAGTGAGGGTAAGCACAAGGGCGCGGGTTCTCGAAGCGGCCGAGAAGCTCGGTTTCCAATCCAACGCCTTGGCCCGGAGCCTTCTGAGCGGGAGGAGCTATACCGTCGGCCTGATCACCAACGACAGCTATGGGCGCTTTGCCATGCCCGTCCTGCTCGGGGTGGAGGACACGCTACAGTCCGGTCAACTAGCCGTCTTGCTCTGTGACGGCAGGGACGACGCTATCCGTGAGCAACACTATATAAAGACGCTCCTCGCCCGGCGAGTGGATGGCATTATCGTCACAGGGCGCAGAAGCGACCCGAGGGCCCCGATCGGCCGGGACCTCCCGGTGCCCGTCATCTACGCCATGAGTGAGTCGGCGGAACCGAACGACGCTTCCATCCTTCCCGACGATGAAGGTGGAGGCATGCTGGCAGTACAACACCTGCTGGCCACCGGCCGGACCCGCATTGGCCATATCACAGGTCCGGCATCGTTCCGCGCCTCCCGGCTTCGGGCCGTGGGAGCCGAGCGAGTTCTCGCTGGCGCCGGGTTGACCCTGGCCGGCGGAAAGCCACTTTACGGGGAGTGGAGCGAGGTCTGGGGTCGCCAAGCGGCTCGAATACTGCTGCGGGCAGCACCAGACACCGACGCCGTTTTCTGCGGGAGCGACCAGATCGCCAGGGGTGTAGCAGAGATGCTACGTGAGCTCGGGTCTCGCGTGCCCGACGACATCTCCCTCGTCGGCTTTGACAACTGGACAGTAATGGCGGAGGCCGCCCAACCACCGCTTACGACCATCGACATGAACTTGCCCGAAGTCGGGCGGATTGCCGCCGAGGTGCTCCTTTCGGCCATCGCCGGGCACGCCGAGCACGGCACCCGCACGGTCCCCAGCCGGCTGGTCGTGCGCTCGTCGACGTAGTGGTACTCACTTACACCTTCGGCCGAAGGGCCCGACCAACCTATCTGCCTCTCAAACGCTAACCGGTAATGCCGCCCAGAAGAAGGCCACTGCGCCAGTAGCGCTGGAGGAGCAGGAACAGGATTATCAACGGCGTGATCGTAAGCATCCCCGCCGTGATGGTAAGGGCAGTGAAGTCCTCGTTCCCCCCGGCGATATTGGTGTGGTTCATCCAGAGAGCCAAGCCCTGGGTCAACGTGCTGAGCCTGGCGCTGTTGTTGATGATGAACGGCAGGAAATAATTGTTCCAGGCGGCGACGAAATTGAGCAGGAACACCGTTACCAGGGCCGGGACCATCAGGGGCAAGGCCACACGGGCAAAGATCTTAGTCTCACCGGCCCCATCGAGCCGGGCCGCGTCGACCAACTCGGCCGGCACGGACCCGCCCGCATAGACCCTCATGAGGTAGACGCTCACGGGGCTGATCATGAAGGGGATGACTATGCCCGGCACCGTACTGTCCAGATGTACCTTCGCATACACGAGATAAAGGGGGACGGCGAAGGCGGCGATCGGGATGAGGAGAGCGGACATTACGAACAGGAACAGGGCATTGCGGCCCCGGAAATTAAACCTGGCGAAACCGTACCCGGCCATGGCCGAAAGGAACGTCGCCCCAATAGACCCGATGCCAGCGTAGACAGCGGTGTTCTCCATCCACTGCAGGAAGGAGCCGTCCTCTTTGTTGGAGAAAACGTTCTTCAGGTTGTCCCACAGCTCGAATGGCCGGGCAAACCAGAACGCGAACGTCGAGTTCAAGTTGGGCACTGTCTTGGTCGACGAGACAAAGATCCACCAGATGGGTATGAGCGTGAACACTGCGAACAGGCCGCACAATAGCGTGACTATGTTCACCGTCCGGCGCTTGACACCGTACAAACGCAGCGGGACGGCTTCGTTGCGGTGCTCCTCTCGGCGAGCCCGCCGGCGGCCGGCGGAAGTTTTGGTTAGAGTCGCGGTGGTCATACGACAGCCCCCTTCCGGCGTTGCGAGACCAAGAACACCCCGGAAACAACGATGATCACGAAGGCCAGGACCACGGCGATGGCGGCGGCGAAATTGTAGAACTGAGCCGAGAATGCCTCGTTGTACATGTAGAGCGTAGGTGTGTAGTTCGACGAGACGTTGGGCGCCAGCGGGGCCAGCAGGTATGGCTCCGTAAAGAGCTGCAGCGCACCTATTGCGTTGATTATGACGACCAGGACAATAGCAGGGCGTATTATCGGGAGCTTGATCCGGGTCACGATCCGGCTGAGTTTGGCCCCGTCTACCACGGCCGACTCGACCACGTCGCGGGGGACGGAGCGGAGCGCTGTGTAGAGAATAATGATCGTCAAGCCCGTCCATTCCCAGATGGCAATGAGCACAATGACCCCGAGCAGGTGACCGGGCCGAAGAAGTTAGGGTTCGGGAGCCCGAGATCGGCGAAGATCTTCGGGAAGGCGCCGACCCTGGTCTGCAACATGGAAGCCCACATGGAGGTGGCGACAACACCGGGGACCGCAAACGGGAGGAAAAAGACGGTGCGGAAGAAGGTCCCGAACCGCGCCACGCCGAGGTCGAACATCGCGGCAAAGAAAGCGGCGATAATTATCATTACAGGAACCTGTATGGCGGCGAAAAGGACGGTTCGCCCCATCCCGGTCCAGAAGGCACCCGAGGCGAGGGCCTGTGTGTAGTTGGCAAAGCCGCTGAAAACCGTCCCGCCGATCAGTCGGGAAGTGAAAAAGCTCGTGTAGACGGCGTAGATGAGCGGCACCACGAGGAACATGAAGAACACGACGATAAACGGGAGCACGAACCATAGGCCTCGCCGGTCACGTCGGCGCTGAAAAGCTCTATGCCCTTTCGAGGCTGCGGCCCTTGCCGTTTCTGGCCGGAGCGACGGCGCCTCTCGCTGTTGCTCGACCCCTCCTATTGCGACCTGGGCCAAGTTCGCCCTCCCACGCTCAAGGTGAGGACGAAGCGCTCGCCCGTGAGCACCGGCCGGCCCCTCGTCCTCTCTATGGTCTCAACAAAACAATAACGTGCACCATAGGCGGCGGGGGCTGATTGCCCCCACCGCCCTGGTTCCAATGGGCCACCGGCCTGTTCACCTAAACGAACAAAGCGGCCGGTATAGCCCGTCTACGTGCTGACCTGAAAACCCTGCTGCTTCGCGTAATTGACCATGTTCGTCTGTAGCAGCTGCAGGTACTGGGGCAGCGTTTGCTTACCGGCGAAGAACTTGGCCGCCCAAGCGGTGGTGCTGTTCAGGTAGTAGGTCATGAACGGGGGCCAAGTAACGGCCGGGATTTTCGGCGCCGTTTTGGCGGGGTTAGCGAACAGAGGGCTCCCCTTCTGCAACATGGGGATGGTCAGGCTCTGCATCGCCGGAGCGGCCAGTTCGGGCTTGTAGTTGGGGAAGAGAAGCGACGGCGGGGTAACCTCGATCTTCCAGGCTTGGGGCGAGGCGGCCAGCCACTCGGCGAATTCAGCCGCCTGGGCTGGGTGCTGGCTCTGGCTGAACACCGGATAGGTCGAGCCGCCCCAGTTGCCCGACGACGTGGTGCTGCCGGGCAGGGGGGCCTGGACCCAATGGCCGGCCGACTTGCTGGTGACGAAACTGGCAAAGTAGGAGGGCCCCCAGGCCGAGGTGGGCCAGGTCAAGTAGAGGCCGTCGTTCAGGCCGTTGAAGAAGGGGCTGGTGCCCGTAAACGGGTCATTCGCGTGATCTATGGCACCCTCGCTGATCAACTTCTGCCAGTAGTTGGCGAAGGCCATCTGCGCCTTACCGGTGAAGTTGATCGTCACTTTGCTGCCCCCGGTCCACACGAACGGCCAGGCGCCTGCTTGCTGCATAAGGGACAACACCCACTGGCCGTCCCCGGCGGCGAAGTCGGCAAAGAAGACCTTCGGGTTGGCCTGGTGCACCTTCACCGCGTCGGCCGCGAACTGCGACCAGTTGCTTGGTGGGGTGGTGACGCCGTACTTCGCCAGTGCGGTGGCGTCGAACAGCAACCCCATCGCCCCACCGTCGTCAGGCATAGCCCAGACCGCACCGTTATTGCTGACCTCGGACCAGGCCCAGTTGACGAAGTCCTTCGCATACTTGTTCGCCCCGTAGGGGACCAGATTGGTGGTGTAGTGGAGGACCTCGAACGACGGCAGGACGTCGAACTCGATCTCCGCGACGTCAGGCGCCCCTGAGTGCGCCTTCAAAGCGTTCAAAAGCGGGATGTACTCACCTGAACCGCCAACCTTGGTCACGAAATCGACACAGATGTTGGGGTGGGTTTGATTGAAGACGTCTACCACGCGATAAATGCCGGGTACCCAACCCCAGAACGTGACGGGGGTAGCCCCTGATTTGCAGTATGACGTGGTATTAGTGCTCAAGCCGCCGCTGGCGGCGGACGCGCCGGCCACTATGCCCGGGCCGAAGGCAAGCAGCGATGCGGAAACGGCCGCAGCCGAAACACCACATAGCACTTTCCTCGGCCACACATGACGCCGGTGGCGCCTATGCCCTTCGTTATAAACCATCCAAATAACTCCTATCCTCGTGGGACATATTGCTGCATGTTACTTTCGTTATCGAACCAGAAATCGTTTCTTGTCATATAGTTCCGGGACACCGCCGAATTCTTTTCGGCGGCGAAGCGCTGTCGTTGTGCAGCTGTGGTAAACACCCCCTTTCTCGACAGGCCATTTTTCCATGAAGACGCCTGACGTTGGTCATGGGCCCATCTCCATTGGCACCTCGATAACTGTGAAGGAGCAAGGCGGGAGGTTCAAAGTCAGCCGGTCTCCCTTTACCTGTTCGGTGCCGTCCTCCAAGCAGACCTGGGCCAGGCCAGGTACCGGTCCTTCAGTCATTTCCCCGCCAGCGGTCAAAACCCTCACGCGCGCTTCACCATTGAAGGAGGCGTCACGAAGGCGCAGCTCGGTACCGGGAAAACCTTCCTTCGCCCGGTTGACGATGCTGACGGACAGGCGGCCCCGTCCAACATCGGCGGTGGCGGCCGCATCCAGACTGGCAAACGGGCCCAGGTCGTCGACCCGCAAATGCCAACGGTCCATTTCGGGCTGGCCGGGCGCTGGTACGGGGGGCGCCGCCACCGTCAAGGCCACGGCTTCGTCGAGGGCGGAGTCCGAGTGAAGCAAGAATGGGTAGTAAATCGGCTGGGTGGCGGCACCAGACGGGCTCGTGACGATCGGCGCGATGGCGTTTACCATCTGGGCCAAGTTGGCCATCTTTACCCACTCGCAGTTCCGGATGAAGATGTTCAAGTACGTAGCTACCGCCAAGGCGTCATTGAAGTCGTAGCGTTCCTCGAGCGTGCCGTCACTGGTGCGGTACCACACGTTCCACTCGTCATAGGCGATGCGAGGCGCAACGCTAACGCCGCGGTTGTACGCGGCGCGCGCCAAAAGGGTCGCCGTGTAGGAGATCGCCCGCTCCGCCTGATGCGGGCTGAGCACGTCGGTCCAATACTCGGGCGACCCCGAATAAATGTGGATCGAATGCAAGTCGACGAGGCCGACGAGGCCATCTATGACCTCCCGGTCCCAATCACTCCAGCCGTTTTGCCCACAGCTGACCAATTTTGCGTTCGGGTCGGCCCGGCGGATGGCCTTGGCCCAACGGGATGCCAAAGCAACATACTCGGCCGCGTCGAGCTGACCGACCTGCCAGTCGCCGTACATTTCGTTGCCGAGGCCCCAATAAACGACACGGTAAGGCTCCTGGTGGCCATTGCGGCGGCGTTCTTGGGCCCAATACGTCGCCGCCGAGGAATTGCAGTACTCAACCCAGTCCAGAGCTTCAGCGAGGTCGCCACTGCCCATGTTCATACAGATGTACGGTTCCACGCCGAGCTCGGCGCAATAGGCCATGAACTCGTCGGTGCCGAAGCGGTTGCTTTCGTCGCTACCCCAGGCCAGGTTGGGGCGGCCCGGTCGCGCTGACTGTGGCCCTACCCCATCGGTCCAGTGGTAGTTCGAAACGAAATTGCCCCCGGGCCAACGCAGGACCGAAAGCTTCAGCGGGCGCAAGAGGTCCAGGACGTCAAGCCGGAAACCACGGTCGTCGCTCAAGGGAGAGCCCTCCTCGAACACGCCGCCGTCTATGCAGCGGCCAAGGTGCTCAACGAAACCCCCGAAGACAAACCGGTTGAGCTGCCCTAGCCGCTGCGCGGGGTCGACGACCACAGAAGGGCTCTTGGCTTTGTCGTCCGACGACTTACCGCTTCCTGCGTTGACCAGCGACATGTGAACGTTCACCCATAAACCGCGAGGCAAGACTTCGGACGACTCTTGCAGCGCCTGTCTCGCGAGCCCGGTATGGGCTTGGTGCAAGGCAACGTTCCTCCCCTGGTTACCTCGTATTTCCGCCAGTTCGGGGCGAACAAACGCAAATTGCCCCCCTTTTAGCGGCACGCGTGATCGAGCCCGTCCCGACTAGCCGATCGGCGACAGAACTCCCCTCTTCCTCCTCAGGTCCTGACCATCTGACTGTGTGGGAACGCTAACATCACGTAACTTAGGATGCAAGGCATGCAGGGGAGGGATGTGAGCGTTCCCACTTGGGCGGCACCCGAGCCCTTGGACGGCGACTGCGCGCGCTCACGCCTGAGTCAGCCGGGATGGGGACGCCTTGCCCGCTAGCACTCGCGGCCCGAACGGGTCCCGGCCTACCGAAGCAAGCGAGCCCACCGAACCAAACGGGCATTCCGAGCGCCGGCCCTCGATCGCCGATGTCGCCAGCGTCGCCAGAGTTTCCCACCAGACTGTGTCCAGGGTGCTCAACGACAGCCCCGGCGTGGGCGAGCTGACCAGAGCGCGGGTGCTCGCTGCGATCGACCAGCTCGGCTATCGGCCAAACATCGCGGCCCGGGTGCTAGCGAGCGGACGGTCCAAAACGCTGGGCGTAGTGG
The DNA here is from genome assembly GCA_963750465.1 of uncultured Acidimicrobiaceae bacterium. Taxonomy (GTDB): domain Bacteria; phylum Actinomycetota; class Acidimicrobiia; order Acidimicrobiales; family Palsa-688; genus Fen-671. The sequence goes on along the minus strand of CAVVRE010000011.1, from coordinate 505,071 downwards.
CTATGGACACCAGCCGCTACGGGCCCGTCTCGACGCTGTACGGCTTCCAGCTGGCCGCCCAAGAGCACGGCTACTTCGTTTCAGTTGTGGCTGTCCACGCCATCGACAGGCAGTCGGTGCGTGATGCCGTTCGGTGGCTGACCGGCCAGTCGGTCGAAGGCCTGGCCGTGATCGCCCCGTTTACATCGGCCCATGACGCCCTGGCCTACCTGCCTACCGGCACACCGGTGGTAGCCGTGGAGGGAGACCCCGACGCAGATATGTCCGTCGTGACTGTCGACCAAGTGGCCGGGGCCAGGCTGGCCACCGAGCACTTGCTCGGCGCCGGCTACGGCACCGTTTTTCACGTCGCCGGGCCGGCCGAATGGCTGGAGGCGCGGGGCCGCACGGACGGCTGGCGGGCCGCTCTGTACGACGCCGGTGCCGACGCTACGCCTCCCCTCTCCGGGGACTGGACCGCCCGTTCGGGGTACCAGGCGGGACAGGTGCTGGCTCAGATACCCGATGCCCGGGCCATATTCGTGGCCAACGACCAGATGGCCCTGGGCGTGCTCCGTGCGTTGCGTGAACGCGGCCGCCAAGTCCCAGAAGAGGTCGCAGTCGTGGGATTTGACGACACCCCGGAGTCTGCGTACTTCATCCCGCCGCTCACCACCATCCGCCAGGACTTCCAGAGGGTGGGCCGGGCGGCCGTGCAGCTTTTGGTGGACCAGCTCAGCAGCGGGACCAAACGGCAAGAACGGATCGTGATCGACCCTGAGCTCGTGTGCCGGGAATCTAGCCGGTCCGTTCCCTCCCACCGCTAAACACGAGGTCGGCCGTCTCCTTCCCGAGGTCGTCGACCCGTAGCGCCCCCTCGCCGTTGGCCACGCCACCCAGGTTGCTGGCGCCCGAGCCCACCGGCCTGACGACGGCTCTCAAGATGAGGCAAAGACGTCTTGACAGATGTCGCAAGACCTATAACGTCACTTGGAAGCCTGTCGCTACCAGGCGCGGCCAACCAGCCCTAACCTGGCTCTTCCCTACATGGCAAAAGGTGATGCAAATGAACCAGTTGGCGCAATCGCGGTTCCACGGCGTTTACGTGGCAGTGACAACCCTCTTCCGCAGCGACGGGTCAGTGGATCTGGACGCCTGCCAGGCTCACTTCGCTCGCCTGGCCGAGGCGGGCGTGGCCGGCCTGATCCCTACAGGTTCGCTCGGCGAGTACGAGGCGCTGTCCGAGGATGAACGAGCCGGAGTGGTCAAGTCGGCGATGGACACGGCCGGGACGCTGGTCGAGGTGGTCCCCGGTGTCTCGGGCAAATCGGCGGCCGAGGCCCGACGCTGGGCCGACCACGCCGCTCAGGCCGGGTGCCGGGCCGTCATGTGCCTCCCTCCGACGTCTCATGCCCCGACGCCCGATGAGGTCGTGGCCCACTTCCGCGAGGTGGCCAGCGTCGGGCTACCGATCATCGTGTACAACAACCCCTTCTCCACCCGGGTGGACCTCACGCCTGCGCTGCTGGCCCGTCTGGCCGAGATCGAGCAGGTTGTGGCCGTAAAGGAGTTCTCCCAGGACATCAGGCGGGTGGCCGCCATCCGCCAAGCCGCACCGCGCCTCGAAGTGATCTGCGGGTCCGACGACACCTTCGTGGAAGCGATGTTCATGGGGGCGACCGGCTGGATCGCCGGGTTCGCCAACGCTTTCCCGCGCCAGTCCGTGGAGCTGTTCGACCTGTGCGTGGCCGAACGCTGGCCCGAGGCGATCGACCGCTACCTCGCCTTCCTCCCGCTCCTGCGCTGGGACGCCGACCCACGCTTTGTCCAGGCCATCAAGTTCGCCCAGCAGGAGGCCGGGTGGTACGGCGGTCCCGTCCGCCTCCCGCGCCTCGCCCTCCCGGCGTCGGACACCGACGAGCTGCGGGCCGCGGTCCGGCGCTACATGGCGGTCGCCTGATGCGGTCTCGCCTGGTCGTCACCGCCGTCGACAGCCACACCGAGGGGATGCCGACGCGCGTAGTGACGTCCGGGGTCGGCGAGCTGCCGGGAAAGACAATGGCCGAGCGGCGCCTGTACATGATGAACGAGCGCGACGACCTGCGCACTCTCCTCATGCACGAGCCGCGTGGCCACAGCGCCATGTCCGGGGCCGTATTACAGCAGTCGACCCGCCCCGACGCCGACGTCGGGGTCGTGTTCATCGAGGTCTCGGGGTGCCTGCCCATGTGCGGCCACGGGAGCATGGGCACGGCCACGGTACTGGTGGAAACGGGCATGGTGCCGGTCAAAGAGCCGGTCACGGTCATACGGCTGGACACACCGGCCGGCGTGGTGGAGGCCAGCGTGGAAGTGGACGGCGGCCGGGCCAAGAGCGTCACCATCCGCAACGTGCCGGCGTACTTGCATTTGCGAGACGCCGTCGTTCAGGTCCCCGGTATGGGCGACGTGGTCCTGGACGTGGCCTGGGGAGGTAATTTCTATGCTCTGCTCCCGGCTGCGTCGGTGGGACTGGCGGTGCGACCAGCTCTGCACGACGAGCTCGTACGGGCCGGCCTGGCCGTGATGGGGGCCGTCAACGAGCAGCTCAGCTTCGCCCATCCCGAACAGCCGTCCATCGACACGTGCCATCACGTGGTGTTCACCGAACCGGGCGACGAGTCCGTTTCCGGCCGGGCCGCGGTCGCCATCCACCCCGGTTGGCTGGACCGGTCGCCGTGCGGCACGGGAACATGCGCCCGGATGGCACAACTTTACGCCCGGGGCGAGCTCGGCCTCGACCAGGAGTACGTGCACGCCTCTGTCCTCGGGACGCGTTTCGTCGGCCGGCTCCTTGACACCACCGTCGTCGGCGGCTTCGACGCGGTCGTGCCGACGGTCCGCGGACGCGCCTGGCTGACGGGGCTGGCGAGCTATCTCGTTGACCCTGACGACCCGTTCCCGGCCGGGTTCCTGCTCGGGCGCGACACCTGAAGCACGTCTCCCGGGGGGCCATCGCCGGGTCTAATGGCCAGTTACCGCCCACGGCGGAGGTCGTCGTAGTAGGGGCGGGCATCGTCGGGACGGCGATCGCGGCCCGGCTGGCGGCGGCCGGCTTGGACGTGACCGTCATCGACCGCGCCGGGCCAGCGGCGGGCGCGAGCTCATCAGGGGAAGGCAACCTGCTCGTGTCCGACAAGCTGCCGGGCCCAGAGCTAACCCTTGCGCTGCGAGGCATCGACTTATGGCGCCAATTGGGTGAACGGGCAGGCCAGAGCTTCGAGTTCGAGAAAAAGGGCGGCGTCATCGTGGCCCACGACGATGCGGCGCTGCAGGACCTGTGGTCGCTGGCCCTTTCGCAACGGCAGCAAGGGGCCATCGTCGACCTGGTGGCAGGCGAGGAGCTCCGGCAGCTCGAGCCCGCCCTTTCTCAGGACCTTCCGGGCGGGGTCGTCTACGAACAGGACAGCCAGGTACAGCCAATGCTGGCGGTGGCCTGGCACGTTTCGGAGATAGTTCAGCACGGCGGGCGAGTCGTCGCCGGGGTCGACGTGCTCGGGGCCGAGCGAGACAGTGGTGGCGCCATCTCGGCGCTGGTTACAACGGCTGGAAAAGTGGGCATCCGCCGCTGGGTCGTCAACGCGGCGGGGCCGTGGGCCGGCGAGGTGGCCAACCGGGTCGGCTCCACAATCCCGGTCGAACCGAGACGCGGCCATGTACTCGTCACAGAACCGCTCCCCCCCCTGGTTCGGCGCAAGGTGTTCGAGGCCAGCTACATCGGGTCCATCCACCAGAGTGACGCCGCACGGGCATGCTCCTCGGTCGTCGAAGCCACGGCGAGTGGCACGATGCTGCTGGGTTCGTCCCGGGAGTCAGTCGGCTTCTCTCACGAGCTCAACGCGGAGATCGTGGCCGCCATCGCCCAACGTGCCGTTTCGCTTGTCCCCGGCCTGGCCTACGCCCGATTGATGCGGGCCTACATCGGGTTCCGCCCCGCCACCCCGGACCGGCTTCCCATCATCGGCGCCGACCCGAGGGTGGGGCGCTTGCTTCACGCCACCGGGCACGAGGGGGCGGGCGTCGGACTGGCCGAGGTCACCGCCGAGCTCGTCGAGAGCGTCGTGCTCGGCCAAACGCCGGCGCTGGATATCACTGCCTTCGCCCCGGACCGCTTCAGCGTCGAGGCCACCACGGGGGCGCGGGCCGGGGCCACGCCACCGCCCAGGGTGGTGGCCAGCCCGGTGGCCGGGAGTGAGGAGCGGTCCGAGACGACGCCGTCGCCCGAGCCAAGGAACAAGGCGGTTTCGTCCAGCATTTCTCCCGCCCAACAGGTGAAACGGCCACGACCGCCTTCTGGACAGCCCATTTGTTTCCGCTTCGACGGGCGGGATCTGACTGCGCCCGCGGCCACGACGATCGCCGGCGCCTTGCTGTCCAACGGGGAGAGGACGTGGCGCACGACGCGTAGCGGAGACCAGAGGCGCGGGCTCTTTTGCGGTATCGGGACCTGTTTCGACTGCCTGGTCGACGTGAACGCCGAGAAGGCAGTCCGCGCCTGCGTGCGAGAGTTGCGAGAGGGAGACGAACTTCGTTCTTCTTTCTCTCGAGGCGCTGGCGGCTCTGCGGACCGGGGCCAGGACCTTCCCAAGGAGCAGCCGGAAGGCCAGCCGGAGGATGGGGATCACCGGGGCTCTGCCGTCGTCGACGTGGTTGTCGTCGGGGCCGGCCCGGCCGGCATGGCCGCCGCCGCCACAGCCGCGGCCAGAGGCGCCCATGTAATGCTGGTCGACGCCGGCCCCCGGCTCGGTGGCCAGTTCTTTCGCCAACCACTGGTCGACAACAGCCCAGATCCGGCTCCGGCCGGACCGGGCCTGCCGGCCCGCTTCCAGGACGTGGCGGTAAACCCGAGGGTCGAACTGATGCTCGGCCGCAACGTGTGGTCGGCGTCAAGGGAGGCGTCGGGGTTCGTTCTGCAGCTCGACGGCGGCTCCGTTCCTTCGGTCCGGGCCCGGGCGCTCGTGCTCGCCACCGGCGCGTCGGAGCTCGCCCTCCCGTTCCCGGGATGGGAACTTCCCGGTGTCGTTACCGCCGGCGCGGCCCAGGCGCTGCTCAAGTCCCAACACCTCGCCATCGGCCGGCGTGTGGTGGTCGCCGGCACCGGCCCGTTCCTGCTCCCGGTGGCGGCGGCGCTGGCCAAGGCCGGGGCCCGGGTCACCGCCGTCGACGCCGCCCCCATGCGGACCGGGCCGCGGGCGCTCCCTGCCTTGTTCGCTCACCCCGCCAAGTTGGCCGAGGCGGTCGGGTACGGAGGGGTGCTTGCCTCCCACCGGGTTCGCTTCTTCACAGGGCGGGCCGTAATACGCTGCGAGGGAAACGGCCGGGTTGAGGGGGCGGTAGTGGCTCGCCTGGGGCCGGGTTGGGCCACTGTGGTCGGCTCGGACCAGACGGTCGAAGCTGACGCCGTGTGTGTGTCGTATGGCTTCGTCCCTCGGCTGGAGCTCGCTCGCCAGCTCGGGGTCAGCGATGTCTATGGGACCGGGCACTTGGCCGCCGGGGTCCCTCACGACACCGAGATGGGCACCTCGACGCCCGGCCTCTTTGTCGCCGGGGAGCTCGCCGGGGTCGCCGGGGCGGAGGTGTCCGAGCTCGAAGGCGAGGCGGCCGGGCACGCCGCCGCCTCATTCATCGGTTTGCCCGACGAGGGCTCGTCGCCCGACCGGGAGCGACGTTTCCACCGGCTCCGGAAAAGCCGGGTGTTCGCCAGCCGCCTCGAGGCTCTGTACCCCATCCGTACGGGATGGACCGGCTGGCTCGATCCCTCGACCGTGTTCTGCCGCTGCGAGCAGACCACCTGGGGCGCCGTCCAAGCGGCCGTCGCTCAGGGAGCCACGACGGCTCGTGATGTGCGCGGCCTGACGCGCTGCGGGATGGGTTATTGCCAGGGGCGCACTTGTGGGCCGGCTTTGCAGCTGGCCATCTCGACCCTGACCGGCCGACCCCTTGACCGGATCGGTGACCTGCAGAAACGACCCGTGGCTGTACCCATTTATCTCGGGAAGGTCGCTACCTCGAGCGAGGATCCTCCCTGACGCCACCGCCTCGAAGCCGCATACCCAGTGGCCATGGCAGACGCTCGCAGGCTCGCAACGCGCTCAACTACATGAGCCCGGCCGTATACTTCGGGCAGGTCACCGTCTCCTGCGGAGGAGCGTACGCAAAAGTGGGCGAGCTTCACGCTGTCACTAAGTCCGAGGCACGGCCATCCTCATTTAGCCGCGAGACAACGAGCGGACCGTGTACACGCTCCAACGTGATGCCGTTCGGGGCAGCCGCCATCATGAACCTTCAGCGGGCGGCTGGTAACTCCGCCGTCACACGTCTGCTCGCCGCCGGCCCCACCCTATTCGGGTTGCGGGTAGTGGGACCCCACACCGTGCAGAGGTCATGTGTTCCTCGAAACGAGATAAAGACCGGAAACCGGTACCGCTACACCACGCCGGTTGGTGGTGATGGCGAGGCAAAGCTCACCAAGATAAAGGGGGGCTGGTATACGTTCGCCAACGGCGACAAGGCACATGGAGCTAATAATGTTCATAAGCCCCGACAAAGGGGAGCCACCGCAGAGGTCTCGTCGAGCGGCAGCGAGTCCAGTTCGGAAGAGATGAATATCGAGACTGCCGGTGGGCGCCATGTCGAAGAGCGAGACGTGGAGGAGGAGCCCCAACAGCAAGGTGGGGCGGCCAGCTTCGCCGAAAGCATCCTCGCTGCGGCCAAGCAGCTTGGGATAACGAATCACGTCGTATTATCTGCGCTAATCGAATGGATTCCTGACGAGATCCAACTCCAAGAACAACTTCGACGGCAACGGCGTTCGCGTGGGGAACTCGAGTTATGGCGAGATCCACGAACAGTTGCGATATGTATGAACACGGCCTCGAATCTCGTCAGGTTGTTCGTGGGGAACGCGGGTCCCGTAACAAACGGCTCAGCCACTCGAGGAACGCAGCAAACCATGGTTCCGTGCGCCCAAAACCTGTGCATGGCGTTGCAGGCGAACGCCCAGGCTGGGTGCATGGCCCGGATCACCTACGGCATCCACGGTTTTGTGGTTTTGTGCTGGGGCAACCACGTCGAGATATTGCAAAGTTTCGCCGCTCAGTCAGCCGACGACGCCGAGACCCTCGCCGGGAACTTCACCAACCCTCGAACGTTCACCCTGGAGAACGCCTGTCAAGTGCTCATGCACATGGCTAGCACGGGCGTCGAGGAAAGAAAAGAGGGCCAGACAAGTATCTCCGGCGACCTCGCGCTGGAGCCCGCAACCGTTCTGGAGGATGCGCAGTATGCCTTTCCTAACGTGGACTTCAACTGGTCGGTGTACGTCATAGCGACGCCCCAAGTCCTACTCGCCCGTATAATTCAGGCCATCGAAACGAATATTTCCCACTTACCGAAGCGGTACCAGAAATGAGATGAGAATTCCGTCCCGACATGACCGCCGTTCTACCCGATTAGGTGGCAAAATCAGGACGGAGTCTGCGCTCTCCCGGTCATATCTGTTCTCGTGGTCCCGCGTCGACAACCCTTCCTACGTCTGCCGCCCTGGTACCGAACTGCGAGAACGGCGTCAGCAGCCACGTGACCCCGGCTTGCGCCCAATCTGCTGCCGGCCATCCGGGCTCAGGGGCCACCACGATGTCGAAAGGTCCGGTTGTCACTCGCATGAGGCCGACGTGGCGGCGGAGCTCTTCGACATCATCGGGCGTCGAGATGTTGATGGCGAAGACGCCTTGATAGCGCGCCGCCCGCCGCAATGGCGCCCGCTTGGGCCACCTGGCCGCCACCCAGGTGGGCAGTGGCTTCTGGACGGGCGTGGGAAGGAACGTGGCGCCGTGGACGACGTAGTGGGGGCCCTGGTGCTGCACCTCTGCGCCAGACAGGAGCCCGTGGATGATCTCGAGGGACTCGTCGAGCATCTCCGCCCTGGTCCGGGCGTCGAGCTCTTCGCCGAACGTGGACAGCTCCTTGCCGCTGTCGTCGAGGCCAAGGCCCACGCCCAGCACCATCCGGCCCTGCGTGAGCAAGTCGAGCGCGGCCACCTGGCGAGCGACTACCCAGGGTCGCCGGCGAGCCAGTGGCGTAACCATGGCCCCCAGCCGAAGGCGGTCCGTCACCGCACCGATGGCGGCCAATGTCACCCAGGGGTCAAGCACTACCGTGGCCGGCGCCCGGTACTGGATGTGGTCCCAGACGAACAAACCGTCCCATCCCGCTTGCTCAGCGCGCCGGCCGAAGTCGGCCAGGAGGCGAGGGTCGGCGAGCTCACCGAACTGAGGGATGAACAACCCCTGCTGCACAGCGGGAACGTTAGCCCGTCACCGGGCGCGGCCCGGTCGCAGTAACTAGACACCCAAACGCTCGTCCAAGATAACCCGGACCATCCCCCCTGACCAGGTAGATCGCGTCCGATGCCGGCCTCGCGGGGTATGGCGCGGGCCGGCGGGTGCTCCCAGCCGGAGGACGAATTGGCCTAAATTCTACTAACCCACCGCCGGGAGAAGTTTAAGGAAGGCAGCCAGTGGCCTCAGATTTGCAGTTGCTCGTCGACCAGCTTTCAGCTCGCGTCGGCGCCGCTGCCCTGCTCGAGGACCACGACCAACGCCCGGTCGCCTACTCCCGCCAGGTCGACCCGATCGACTCCGTGCGGCGGGACTCGATCCTCCATCGGGCCACTTCGCCCGAGCTGATGAGCTGGTTCCGTAGCTTCGGGATCCTGGCTTCCCGCCGCGCCCTGCGGATACCCGCGCACCCCGAACTCGACATTTTGGCCCGGGTCTGCGCGCCGGCGTGGTACCGGGACCGCCTGCTCGGGTTCCTGTGGCTGATCGACACCGACGACGCCATCGGCGACAGCCAGCTGGCGGAGATCGAGAAAGCCGCCGACCACGCCGCTCTGATGCTCTACGAGGAGCGCCTCGCGCAACGGCTCGTGGTCCAGGCCTTGACGCACCTGCTCTCGCCTTCGGAAGAGCTTCGCGACGCAGCCGCCAGCCAGCTCATAGACCAGTCTCTGCTCCGCGAGGGGGAGCCGATCGCCGTGGTCGTGGTCCAGGCCTTGCCCCCTTCGGACCAGAACCTGGCCCTCATCGAAGAGGCGCTTCTCGACGTCGGCTGGGAAGCTCCAACCGGCGCGCTGCTTCGGCTCGCCTGTTCTGACCATGGCGTCCTGCTCGTTCGCCTGCGGAGCATCGATGACGACGCTTTCGCAACCAGCATGGCCCGGGCGGGCCGGGAGGCGCTGTACCGTCGGCTGGCCGATGGCTCCGAGCCGGTCCGACGGGTCGTGGCTACGATCGGCGACCCTCAGAGCGATTTGCGCCGCGCCGTGTCCTCCTACCGCCAGGCCCGCCTGGGGACGAAGGTGGCGAGCGCCATCCCGGCCATCGGCGACCTGGTCCGCTGGCGCGACCTCGGCGTCTTTCGCGCCCTCGCTCAGTTACCCAACCGGGAAGCGGTCGAGTCGGCCCTCGACCCTCGGGTGGCGGCCCTCCTGAACAGCGGGGACGAGGCCGTCGTGGCGACGCTCGAGACCTACCTAGACCTGGCCGGCGACGCCAAGGCCACCGCCGAACAATTGCACCTGCATCGCGGGACGCTTTACTACCGCCTCGACAAGGCCCAGCGCCTGGCCGGCATCGACGTCCACAACGGGTACGACCGGCTCGCCGTTCACCTCGGCCTAAAGTTGGCCAGACTGGCCGGCGTCGGGGGTGGGGCAGGCGCCAATGGTGGTGGGGTTGGCGGCGGTGGGCATAACGGTAAGACCAACGGGCACACGCCCGGTCGCGAAGCCGGCCTGGCCCGGGACGGCAACGCCCCCTGATCGAGCCTGGGCGACCGTGGTCGCCCCCGTCCGGACGGCTGCGCCCCCTCCGAACGGTTGCGGCTGGGCGCTCAACCAGCGCCGGCGGGCTGGCGGTGGGCAGACAGCCAGCGGACGGCCCGGGCCCAGTAATCAGCGAGGTGATCGGGCTCGCCCACCTGGTGCCCCTCACGTGGGTAGATAGCCAGCTCGACCTCGCCCCCGACCGCTCGCAACGCGCTGAACAGCTCGTGCGCCTGAGAAACGGGCACGCACCGGTCGTCCGCCCCGTGAAGTATGAGGGTGGGAGCCACGGACGCGCCGGCGAGGTAGACGGCCGAGCGCTCGACGCACAACTTGCGCACCCTGGCTTCGCTGGGCAACCCGCCCAGGAAAATGTCGTAAAAGGGTGGGTTATTGCAGGTGTTCCGGCAGCTGGTGATGTCAGCGATGCCGGCGCCCACCACCGCCGCCGAAATTTCGGTGGACCGGGCCGTGGCCGCTACAGCGGAAAGGTAACCGCCCCAGCTCGAACCCATGACGGCCGGCTTGCCCTCCGCCACGAGCCCGGTGCTTATAGCCCAGCGCGCCCCGGCCATAACATCCTCCAGCTCCACCCCGCCCGGGTCGCCGAGGTTGCCCTGCGCGAAGGCTGGGCCGCGTCCGACGCTCCCCCTCGGGTTGGGTAGGAGAACGGAAAAGCCCTCGGCCAGGAGGCGATTGGCGTGATGGGGATCGAAGGCGTGGTGGTAGGCGATGGTCGGGCCCCCGTGGATGATCACGACCAGCGCGCCCCATTGCCGATCGTGGCCAGGTCCTCGGACGGCACCAAGAGGATGCCGTGCACCTCCTCCCCGTCGGCGCCGGGCCATGCCCCCTCGACCACCGAGAGCTCGGGCACGTCACCGGCATCGTTCCCGGCCCACACGGCGTCGTTCCAGACGGCGTGGTTCCCGTCGTCGTGGAGGGTGACCACCTCGGGCGGAGTGGTCTCGTCCGACCGGCACCCGAGGGCCACTCGACCGTCAGCCGATACAGCCAGGGACGGTCTCCACGGCGAGCCCGTGAGAGACCGGTTCTCCTGGTACACGCGTCGCCCCCCGCCCGGCTCGATATAGCCCCAGCTCACACCGAGGTCGTGCCAGCCGGCGAAGAACAACCTTCCGCTACGGTCCCATTGCAGCCAGGTGACGTCGGCCGGAAGGTCCTCGATACGGCGCTCGACCTGCCCATCGGGACCGAGCACCACGACTACCCCGGCCACCAGGCCGCGATCGCTGGCCCAGCCTTCAGCGAAGGCCACCCGGCCGCTCTCGTAGTCGACGGTCACGCCCGAGACCTGCCAGCGGGGAGTGTACAGACGCTGGAGAGACCCCGTGGCGGGGTCGAAGCGGCCGATGAACGAGTAGTACCAGGCGGCCTCGCCCGGCTCCGCCGAGCACACGCAGGCCAGCGACCCATCGGGGGCCTGGGCGAGCTCCCAGACGCACGCGTCTACAGGACCGAGCTCAGCCACCCGCCCGGTGGCCAGGCCGAGAGACCACACCCGCTGCCCGCCCAATGGCCCTTCATCAACCTCCGGCTCCGCCGGCCGGCGCGGGCCACGGCGACCCGAGGCGAGAGCCGAGGTGTCCGCCCCCGGCTCGGCCACCAGGGCCAGGGCTCGGTCCGCCCGCTCGTCCCACAGCAATTGTTGGACTGAGCCCGCAACTTCACCCAGGGGCGCGGGGGCGTCGCCGGCTCGGTCGAGGCGGGCGACAGAGATCCGGGAGAACTCCCCGAGGTCGTGACAGAGAAGCAGCCTGCGCCCGCTGTTGTCGAAAATGGGCGGAGCGCTAGGTACGCCGCAGTCCAGTCGTTGCGGGGACCCGTCCAGGGGGCCGGCGAAGACCCCGTCGTCCTTTCCCGCCGGTCCTCCATGGCCCGGACGCCGGCTGGCGCTTTTCACGAACCCGCCGGCCCGACCATCCGGAGAGATGCACGGCCATTGGGGGACGGCCCGGCTCGGCGGTGAGATGGCCGCCAGCGGGTCGTTCTGCTTGGTCATCGGGCCTCTTTCGGGATGTCAGTGGGGTTGGCCAGCGAGCCGACCTAGCCGCTCTCGGCGAATAGGTCGACCCCGGCCAGATGGCGCTGGAAGAAGAGAGTGGAAAGGGGGCCGCGCCGCATGGTCACGGACCTATCTGGTTGTCTGTGGTTGGACTCTACGGCTTCGTCTGCAGGTGCGACAGTGTCCCGGCGAAAGGACTAACCTGCGCCGGATGAAGGTCGTCGTTGTGGGCGCTACCGGCCACATCGGTAGCTATCTAGTACCGAGGCTGGTCGCCGCCGGCCACGAGGTGGTAGCCATCAGCCGGGGCAACCGTAGCCCCTATTTCGAGCACCCGGCCTGGCGACAGGTCACCGCGGTACAAGCGGACCGTGACGCCGAGGACGAAGCCGGTATTTTCGGCAAACGGCTGGCTGATATGCATCCGGAGGCCGTGGTAGACCTCGTTTGTTTCACTGTCTCGTCCGCTCGGCAGGTCCTCGACGCCCTGGCCCCGTCCGATTGCTACCTGCTGCACTGCGGCACGATCTGGGTGCACGGGACGGCCGTGACGGTGCCGGTCACAGAGGACGCCGTCCGCCGGCCCTTCGGTGAGTACGGGACGCAGAAAGCGGCCATAGAACGACTGCTTCTCGGCGAAGCTCGTCGGGGGGCTTTGCCTTGCACCGTGTTGCACCCAGGGCACATCGTCGGGCCCGGCTGGGCCCCCGTCAACCCGGCTGCCAACTTCAACCTGAGCGTGTTCGAACGGCTGGCAAAGGGGGAGGAGCTCGTCCTACCCCACTTCGGGCTCGAGACCGTCCACCACGTGCACGCCGATGACGTGGCCCAGGCGTTCGAGCGGGCCTTGGCTCACCCCACCAGCGCTTCCGGTGAAGCCTTTCACGTCGTATCGGACAACGCCGTAACGTTGCGCGGCTTTGCCGAGAGAGCGGCGGGCTGGTTCGGGCAACCGGCCCGGTTAGCGTTCCAGGCGTGGGACACCTGGGCGGCGAGGTGGGCCCCGGCCGATGCCCAAGCGACGTGGGAACACATCTCCCGGAGCCCCTCGGCCAGCATCGAAAAGGCGGTGGCGACGCTGGGGTACAGGCCCCGCTATAGCTCCCTGGAAGCGGTCTTCGAAGCCTTGACCTGGCTCGTCGCCGACGGCCAGGTAGATAGCGGCGGCCGGAAGATGGCCTTCTGATGACCAGTCCGACGACAACTCCGCTTACAGGCACCCGTCGCAGCCAATCCTGGTTCGGGGCGGAGGGGCGTATGGGGATGGTCTATCGCTCGTGGATGCGCAACCAGGGTTTCGGGCCCGCGTGTTTGACGGCCGCCCGGTGATAGGCATCGCCACAACATGGTCCGAGCTGGCGCCGTGCAACGCCCACCTGCACCGGGTGGCCGAGGCGGTAAAGCGGGGCGTCTGGCAAGAGGGAGGGTTCCCGCTCGAGTTCCCGACGCTGGCCACGGGCGAGAGCCTGATGCGCCCCACGGCCATGCTGTACCGCAACCTCCTGGCCATGGAGGCGGAGGAGCTGATCCGGGCCAACCCCCTGGACGGGGTGGTGCTGCTGTCCGGGTGTGACAAAACGACACCTGGGCTACTGATGGCGGCGGCCAGCGTCGGCCTGCCGGCCATCATGGTGACCGGCGGGCCCATGCTGACAGGCAAGTTCGAGGGGCAGGACCTGGGCTCGGGCACCCACGTCTGGAAACTGGAAGCCGAGCTCAAATCGGGGCGCATGACCGAGGAACAGTTGCGGTCGGCCGAAGGTTGCATGTCGCGCTCCAACGGCCATTGCATGACCATGGGCACGGCGTCGACCATGGCGTGCATGGCGGAGGCGCTCGGTATGCAGCTTCCCGGTTCGGCCAGCTGGCCCGCGGTCGACTCCCGTCGTTACGAGGTGGCCCAGGACGCGGGCGCCCGCATCGTCTCGATGGTCAACGAAGACCTCCGGCCGCAACAGATCATGGGGCGGGCCGCCTTCGACAACGCCATCAGGGTAAACGCCGCCATAGGGGGCTCTACCAACGCCGTAATCCATCTCACCGCTATCGCCGGACGGCTCGGTGTGAGCCTGTCCCTTGACGACTTCGACTCTTTGGCCCGTCCGGTGCCGACCCTGGTCAACCTGCTGCCCTCGGGACGCCACCTTATGGAGGACTTCTGCTACGCCGGAGGCCTGCCGGTGGTCATGCGTGAGCTGGCCGACGCCGGTTTGCTCAACACCGGGCAGATCACCGTGACAGGCAGGAGCGTGGGCGAGAACGTGGCCGGAGCACAGTGCTGGGACCGTGAGGTGATCCGGAGCTTTGACGAGCCGTTCCAGCCGCCGGGCACGGGGACCGCTGTGCTCCGCGGGAACCTCTGCCCCGGCGGCGCGGTGATAAAGCAGTCCGCGGCTTCGCCGGAGCTCATGAAACACCGTGGGCGGGCGCTGGTCTTCGACTCTCCCGAGGCGTACCACGCCGTCTGCGACGAGGACGATTTCGACGCTGGACCGAGCGACGTCATTGTGGTCCGTTATGCCGGCCCCAAGGGGTATCCAGGGATGCCAGAAGTTTCCAATGTCTCCCTCCCGGCCAAACTTCTGAAGCAAGGCGTTACAGATATGGTGCGGATTTGCGACGGCCGTATGAGCGGAACGGGCTTCGGGACAGTTATTTTGCATGTCTCGCCTGAGGCCGCCCTCGGAGGGCCGCTGGCTCTCGTAAAGACAGGTGACATCATCGAGCTGGACGTCCCCGCCCGCACGCTGCACCTCGAGGTCCCTGACGAGGAGTTGGAGCGCCGGAAGGCGGCCTGGAGCCCGCCCGCTCCAAAGGCCCGCTCCGGTTATACATGGCTGTACATCGAGCATGTGCTCCAGGCCGATGCCGGCGCTGACTTCGACTTCCTGCAAGGAGCCCGTGGCCACGACGTACCCAGGGACAATCATTAGGCCAGCGCGGCAGGTCTGTGGATTTCACCACCCGTCCTGAAGTAACCGGGACTTTCGGCGTTATCGCCTCGACGCACTGGTTGGCGTCGGCCGCGGGGATGGCCATTCTCGAGCAGGGCGGAAATGCTTTCGACGCAGCCGTAGCGGCCGGCCTTGCGTTACAGGTCGTCGAACCCGACATGAACGGCCCGGGCGGTGACTTGCCGGCCGTACTGTGGCCGGCGGGACGCGATGAGCCAGTAGTGCTATGCGCTCAAGGGCCGGCACCGTTGCGAGCTACATCGGGTTATTACCAGGACGACCTCGGCTTGAGCATTATCCCGGGCAATGGCCCGCTCTCCGCAGTCGTACCGGGCGCTTTCGGCGGCTGGATGGCGATGTTGCGCGACTACGGCACCCTTTATTTGCGCGACGTAATGAGATTTGCCATTGGTTATGCCGCCCACGGGTACCCGATGTTGGCCAGGACCCATTCGGCTATCCGTTCTTTGGAACGGCTCTTCCGCGACGAGTGGACCACCAGTCGCGATACCTACCTCCCGGCCCCCGGCGCCGGAGAACTGGCTCGCAACCTGGTACTGGCCACCACTTACGCGCGTGTGCTCGAGGAGGCCGAGGCCCGCTCGCCAGAGCGCGAGGGCCAGATCGAGGCGGCGCAACAAATCTGGTACCGCGGGTGGGTGGCGGAAGCGTTCGTGAATTTCCAGGAACGGGCCTGGATGGACACATCGGGCGAACGTCATCGTGGCCTATTGACCGAGGAAGACCTGAGCGGCTGGGAACCCATATACGAGCCACCTTTGGCCGCTGGCTACGCCGGCTATACCGTTTTCAAGACCGGCCCGTGGGGCCAAGGCCCGGTATTTCTCCAGCAATTGCAGTTATTAGAAGGTTTCGACCTGAAAGGCATGGGGCACGGCACGGCCGAGTACGTCCACGTGATCACCGAATGCGCCAAGCTGGCCTTTGCCGACCGAGAGGCCTGGTACGGCGACCCTCTTTTCGCTGACGTGCCCATGGCCGCGCTGCTAGCGAAAGATTATGCCGACGGGCGGCGAGAATTGGTTTCGGAAGAGTCATCGTCCGAACTGCGCCCGGGCTCACCCGAGGGTCGGGCACCTCGCCTCCCCAACTTGGGCCTCCCCAACTTGGGCCTCCCCAACTTGGGCCTCCCCAACTTTGGCCTTCCCGACTTGGCCACAGGCACGGGAGCAGGACCGGGCGAGGCAACAGGAAAACCGGTGACGCCCGGCCTCCGAGGCGACACGGTGCACCTAGACGTGGTCGACCGCGACGGCAACATGGTCAGTGCTACCCCAAGCGGTGGATGGCTCTCGGGCGCGCCGGTCGTCCCTGAGCTTGGCTTCTGTCTGGGGACGCGCGGCCAGATGTTCTGGCTCGAGGGGGGGCTGGCCAGCTCGCTCCAACCAGGAAAGCGGCCACGCACAACCCTTTCTCCCACCATGGTCGCCCGCGACGGGGAACCGTACCTGGCTCTCGGCACACCCGGGGGCGACCAGCAGGACCAGTGGACGCTGCACGCTTTCCTGGCCCACGTCCACTTCGGTATGGACCTCCAAAGAGCGATCGATTCGCCCAACCACCACACCGAAGCCTTCCCGAGCTCGTTTTACCCGCGCCACCTCAGGCCGCGACACCTGGCCGTAGAGCCCGGGGCCGGCTCTGCCACCATCGAAGCCTTGCGCGACCACGGGCACCGGGTCGAGGAAGCCGCACCGTGGTCGCTGGGGCGCGTCAGCGCTGTCAGCCGCACCCCCGATGGCCTGCTGCGGGGGGCGGCCGACCCGCGCGGGATGCACGCCTACGTCTGCGGGCGTTGACCTGAGGTGGGCTACAGATGGTGAGCGGCGACCAGAGCTACGCCCCACAAGGGGCGGCGGCCGCCCTGCTGGTGGCGTCCCGGTTGTCCGGCGCCGTCTTCGAGGGCTTTCCCGAGAACTTGCAGCCACGAGACGCGCTCGCCGGTTACACCGTGCAGCAGGGTGCTCACGCGCTCCTCGAACGGGCCGGGTTCGGGCGGCAGGCCGGTTGGAAGATCGGTTGCACAACGCCCGCGATGCAGGAATACCTGGGCATGACCACGCCGTGTGCGGGGGGTATGTTCCAGGCGAACACGTGGCGGGGGAGGCACCGGTTTGCGACCGGCGAGCGTCGCCGCCTCGGGGCGGAGTGCGAGATCGCCGTCCGCCTCGGCGTTGACCTGCCGGTGCGCCCCGAACCGTACGACCCCGAGGACATGGCGGCTGCTGTCGCCGCTTCGATGGCGGCGATCGAGGTCGTGGAGGACCGGTACCTCGATTACGCGGCCCTCGACGCCCCCACGCTGATCGCTGACGACTTTTTTCATCACAGTTGCGTCCTCGGGCCGGAGGTCGAGGAGTTCGACCCGCACAGCCTGCGCACCACAAACGCCACGATGTTCGTCAATGACGAGCCGGTCGGCAGTGGGCGGGGGGACCAGGTGATGGGCGACCCCCTCACGGCGTTGACCTGGTTGGCCAATAACTGCGTCGTTTGGGGGACGCCTCTGCTCGCTGGCGATATCGTCCTTTTGGGCTCGGTCGTCGTGACGCACTGGGTTGTCGAAAACGATGAAATAACGGTGGTCAACGACGGGCTGGGCGAGGTGAGGGCCAGCTTTGCGCGTGCGTGACTAGCTGCCTCCGAGACCAGCGGGTCAATATCCGACCTCTCCAGACCGGCTATGTTAAACGCTCGACATCACCCGTTTGAGCCGCTCTCAATCGACCTGGTCCGGGACCAACACCGAGGGTCGCCAGGCGTTCATTCGCGGCGGAGAAACTAGGAGTTCCAAGTGCGTTTGGCAACAGTAAGTTACGAGGGCCGCACTCACGCTGCTCGTCTAGAAGACGACCAGGTCGCACTGCTCGGAGCGACAGACGTGGGCTCGCTCCTGGCCATGCCGGGCGGGCTCGACGCCGCCCGCAGTGCGGCCGTTACCGCGACGGTGCCAAAGGCGTCCGTCGCGACGGAGATGCTGGTGCCCCGACCCCCCAAGGTGCTCTGCATAGGGCAAAACTACTTGAAACACATTGAGGAAACCGGCGCGGACGTCCCGGCGTACCCGACGGTGTTCGCCAAATATACCCGTGCCCTCATCGGGGACGGCGACCCCATCATGCTGCCTTCGATCTCGAAAAAGGTCGACTGGGAGGTCGAGCTCGTCATCGTCATCGGCCAACAGGTACGCAACGCGGGCGAAAACGAGGCGGCCACGGCCATCGGCGGGTTCACGGTGGGCAATGACGTCAGCGCCCGCGACCTCCAAGGCCGCACCTCACAATGGCTACAGGGAAAAACGTGTGAATCTACGACCCCGGTAGGGCCGTCGATGACTACGGCCGACGAAACCGGCGTCGAACCCGACCTGGCCATCCGGTGCGCGGTCGACGGGGTCATGCGCCAGGACTCACGGACATCCGACTTGGTCTTCAAGCCCGTCGAGCTGGTCGCCTACCTGAGCCACATCCTCACCCTCGAACCCGGGGATCTCATCTTCACGGGGACCCCTGGCGGGGTCGGCCAGGCGTTGGTGCCGCCCGTCTTCCTTGAAGAAGGCCAGACAGTAACATCCTCCATCGAACGTATTGGCGAGCTGGTGAACATCTGCCGGGCCGGATGACGGGCGATGGGTCATAAACCGGTGGCCGGGGATGCGCACCTGTAAACTGTTGCTCCTGAATGTCCAGCTATGCACGTTGAGAGGCTGAGCGTGACCGATCTGCTCGCTGCTGGGACCGTGTTGGGGCCGGCGCGCCGGCGTGTCCTTGCGGACGAGGTGGCTGACGCGATCAGGGACGCCATCTTTGCCGGACGGATCGATTTAGGGCAGAGGCTCGTGGAGGAAGAGCTGGCCACCAATTTAAACGTGAGCAGGGGCCCGGTGCGCGAAGCGTTGGTCCGGCTCTCGCAAGAAGGGCTCGTGCACATCGAGCGCCATCGGGGGGTCACGGTGGCCCAACTTGGCCTTGACGCGGTAGACGAGATCTACAGCCTGCGGACCGCCCTCGAGCGGCTGGCGGCGGAATGGCTCTGCCGTAACGCCACCGAAGACGACTTCAAGCGAATGGCCAGCGTCTTGAAAGAGTTCGACAAATTGCCGCAGCCGCCGACCCGGTCGCAGGTGGCGGGGCTCGATGTTGCCTTTCATGATGCGCTGTTCCAGGCCGCACACCACGAGCGGCTCTACCAGGCGTGGTTGGCCCTGCGCTCCCAGATCTTCCTCTACCTCGTGCACCGAGGAGCTCTTCGTCAGGACTTCGCCAAGACATGGCTGAAGGACCACGAGGACTTCCTGGAGGTGCTCATGCGCCGCCAGCGGGCCCAGGTCATAAAAATTGTGGAGGGCCACATCGAGGGCACGTACCAGCGCCTCCTTCAAGCCAACCGGGAGGCCGCCCCCCGGCCCACTCCCAAAAAGCGTTCCTAGGTCGGTTGCACCCGGCCGGCGCGGATCTGACCTAGACCAGGCCCTGGGCCTCGAGGACGGCGCGGACGGCCTCGATTTCCTCAGGGTCGAGCGCAATTTGCGGGAGCCCCATGGCGTTGGACGCGATTACGCCTCGCAGCATGAGAGCGGTCTTGAAGCCGCCCAACCCGGAGGAGCTTGGCCCCTTCTTGGCTGGATCTGCGCACGCCGTTATCTCGAAGAGCCGGACGAGCCTCTCCTGGATCTCCCGAGCCTTGTCCCAGTCGTTCACCCGGCAGCTCTCGTAAAGGGCGACAAAACCGTGCGGGTCCACGTTGGCGAGGCCCGGCACCGCGCCGTCAGCGCCTAGAAAAAGAGCCGCGTCCACAATGAGCTCCGACCCCGTGAGGAGCGAGAACTTCTCAAAAGAGCGCGTGCGCGTGGCCAGTACACGGAAGCTATTTGTGTCGTTGCTGGAATCCTTCAGCCCGTCGACAATGCCTTCGGCCGCAAGTTCCATGACTACGGGGACTTCGAGCTTCTGGTGAACGGCGACGGGGATATCGTAGGCAATGACGGGGAGCCCGGCGCGATCACGGACCGCCGTGAAGTGCAGCTTGACTTCGGACGGGTGAGTCGTGCGGGCATAAAACGGAGCGGTTACCACGATGGCGTCCGCCCCGATGTCCCGCGCCCGCGCCGCTTGGTCGAGGACGCGGCTCGTGGTCATGTCGATGGCGCCAGCCAGCACCGGGACCTGGCCGGCGTTGGTCTTGACGGCCACCTCCAGGACGGTGTCACGCTGACCATCTGTCAGGAAGGCGACCTCCCCGGAAGAACCGAGCATGAAAAGCCCGTTTACACCGGCGTCAAGGAGGAACCGGATGAGCCGCTCGAGCGACTGGGCGTCCACTTCGCCGTCAGTGGTCAGAGGCGTGCAGACCGGGGGGATGATACCTCTCAGCCATCGCGAACCCGTGCTAGCTGAGCTGGCCCCGCCACCACCGTCTGTTATCCCTTGGCTTGTCATCTGTTCCTTCCGTCGAACTCTGTCAACTCCGTCGAACTCCGTCGAACTCGATCGGCCTTCCTAGCCTAGTTCACACCCCGATATCGCTAACTGTCAACAATCAGCTAAGGTTCTTCTCGGCACCTGTGCGCGAGGGAGGCCCATGCTCGTCAAGGTAAACCAGACCGAGGCAAGGAGAGGCCAACCGGGTCAGAGCAGGTCAACCGGGTCAGAGCAGGCCACCCGGGTCAGAGCAGGAGGCTTAAGGGGAGGATGGTAATGGAAGAACAGCCGAGAACCGCGCCGCCGAGATGACCGGTACCGACCCGCAGCCTGCCCCCCCGGGGCCGGAGGTCTCGGGGACGGTCGGCCCCCAGCCGCGCTTGCACGGGACGTGGGGGACTGTGCTCCTGCCCGTCCGGCCGGATGAGACGATCGATTTCGAGTCGCTCGATTCGGAGCTCGACGTCCTCTTGAAGGTCGGCTTGGCCGGCATCTACACGTGCGGCACCGCGGGCGAATTCCACACTCTGGACGAGGAGGAATTCGACACACTGAGCGAACTGGTAGCGACGAGGAGCACGGGCGTCGGGGCGCCGTTCCAGATCGGGGCGAGCCATATGAGTGGGCAGATTTGCCTTTCGCGCATACGCCGCGCCCGCCAGCTCAGTCCCACCGCCATCCAGGTGGTGCTGCCGGACTGGTTGCCGCTCGGGCCCACCGAGGTCCATGCGGCCCTCGAGAAGATGGCGGCAGAAGCCGATCCGGTGCCGCTGGTGCTCTACAACCCACCCCATGCAAAGACGGTTTGCGACCCGGCCCAGCTCGCCGCCCTGGCCGCGGAAATACCAGGTCTCGCAGGAGTAAAAATCGCCAGCGATGGGGATTTTTACTCACGGCTTCACACCGCCGCTCCCGGCCTGGCCATTTTTGTACCTGGCCACGAGCTAGCCCACTCACTGCGCTACGGAGCCGCCGGGTCCTATTCCAATGTCGCCTGCCTGGGGCCTAATGGCGCCCTCGCATGGGAGAAACAGATGACCGAAGACCCAGACGCGGCCATCGCTTTTGGCGACAGGATAGTTGCCTTTTTTGACCGTTACATCGCGCCGCTGAAGGCGCAAGGCTACTCCAACCCGGCCCTCGACAAGACGCTTGCAGCCATAGGTGCATGGGCGCCGGTGGGAACCCGAGTCCGCTGGCCATATGCGTCTGTCCCCGATGAAGTCGTAGCCAGACTGAAGCCGATCGCGCAGGCAGCGCTGGCGGAGATGTTCTGATGCTTCCCGACGTTGCTACCCTTGCTACCTTTACTACTCTCGTCTACTGTCAACGTTACACAACCGCGGCAGAAAGACGGCCTCCGTCCAGTTTGTTCCCGCTGAGAAAGCAGGGGAAGATCCGTGAAGACTGAACAATCATTCGCGCCCACCCCCGCGGTCGCCACCCCAGGTAGACCGGTCATCGTGGTGGCCAGCGGCGCTTTCGCCGACGGCGATCGTCTTGTCGAACAGTTCGACGAAGCCGTCCTGCGTTTCTCCGACGTGTCCGACCCCGGCCAATTGGCGGAGGCGACCGCTGGGGCGTCAGGCGTAGTCGTCACCTTGCAGCCCCTCCGGCAACACCACATCGAGGCCATGGCGCCCAGCGTCCGGGTCATCGGACGAGCCGGAGTGGGGGTCGACACAATCGACCTGGAAGCGGCCAAGGCCGCCGGCATCACCGTCATCAACCAGCCCGCCTACGGCACGAAGGAGGTCGCCTCTCACGCCGTAGCAATGTTGCTCGCCCTGCAGCGTCGCATATGCCATCTCGACGACTTCGTTCGCAAGGGGTGGTCGGGATCTCCGGTGCTCAAGCCGATGAAGCCCGTCGACGAGCTTGTCGTAGGCCTGGTCGGTCAGGGCCGCATCGGGCGGGCGACGGCCGAGATGCTTGGTGGGCTCGTCGACCACATTCTGGCCTTCGACCCTGCCGGCCCTCAGGTCCCACCGGGTGTCGAAGTGGTCACCGAACTGAAGGAGCTCCTCGGCCGTTCGGACGTTGTGTCGCTCCACCTCCCGTTGACGACCGACAGCGCCGGTATGGTCGACGCCACCTTCCTGGCGGCCATGGCCCCGGGCTCGTTGCTCGTCAACGTCTCTCGGGGCGGCCTCGTCGACGAGGCCGCTCTAGTGGACGCGCTCGAAAGCGGTCACCTGGGAGGCGCCGCCCTTGACGTCTTCCCGACCGAGCCCCTTCCTCCCACGAGCCCGGTCCTGGCAGCGAAGAACACCGTTCTTTCCCCTCATGTCGCCTCCTACTCCGACCGCGCCTCATGGCGGCTCCCGAGCTGGACAATTGCCGACACGATCGGATGGGTGCGTTCGGACCGCGTCGAGCACGGTAATGTCGTTGTGCGCGGCGACCGATGAGGGCAGCCGGCAACGAGGCTCCCGCCCCTGACCACCAGAGGAGCTGATGGAAGAGATCTTTGTCCCCGCCTCGGGGATGGCGATGGAAGACGTGCTCTTCACTGAATGGCTGAAGCAGCCCGGCGACGAGGTTGCGCCGGGCGAACCAGTAGCGGTAGTCGAGACCGACAAGTCGACGGTGGAGCTGAGCGGGACGACCGCGGGACGGCTGTCGCGTCACCTGGTCGAAGCGGGGGCGCGGGTGCCCGGAGGGACGACGGTGGCGTACCTCCTCGTGGCGGACGAAACCGAGCCCGGTGCCGGGGCCGACGACGGCGCGTCGTCCGCTACCGCGTCGGTCGAGGACAAGACTGGTGCCGCTCAACCAGAGCCCAAGCCGGCCGGACGCGCCCCGGACGGGCCCGGGCGCAGCGCCGATGGCCGCCACCGGATGAGCCCCCGTCAACGCCGGGCTATGGCCGAAACGACGGCCACGGGCGGGCGCAGGCCGGCGGGGCTCATTGGCAACGGCGCTGGCGGTAACCGGCCGACGTCGACTGGGCCGAGCGTCGACTGGGCCGACGTCGACTGGGCCAACGAGAACTGGGCCAGCGACGATTGGGCCAGTGCCCGACGAGCGCAAGGCGACCGCCGCCCTGGTGACTGAGTCGTGGCGGACGGTACCCCACTTCTCCGTCGGCCGGGACCTGCGCGTCGACGGGCTGCTCGAAGCCGTCTCGGCCGGAAAGGCCGCCGGGAGCAGCCTGACTGTGACCGATTTCCTTCTGTCGGCGCTGGCGCAGGCCCTTGAATCGCTGGGCGAGGTGGCCGATCTCGGCTTGGCAGTAGCCACGGAGTGGGGTGTCCTGATCCCGGTGCTCCCCTCAGTCGCCGGTCTCTCGTTGCCCGAAATCGCCGCCCGGCGCCAGGCGGCGGTGACTCGAGCTCGCAATCGCCGGCTCGCTTCGGCTGATTCCGCCCCGGTGTTTGCCACCCTTTCGAACCTTGGCCCAGGCGGCGTGACCTGGTTCACGGGGGTTATCCCGGTCAACCAGGTTGCTTTGGTGACGATTGGCGAAGTCAGTTTGCGGCCAGCGGTCGAAGGTCGTGGGCTCGTCGTGGCGCCGATGCTGACCGCCGTGGTCACGGCCGACCATCGCCGGTACGACGGCGCGGACTCCGCCAGACTGCTCGGTGCATTCTCCGCCAAGCTGCGGACGGTTATCGAAGGGGGCCTCCCTTGAACCCAGCCACCGACACCGCCCTGGCCGTTCCCACTGCGGAGCAAGGGCTGGGCTGGCTCCGGACGATGTTGCTCATCCGGCGCTTCGAGGAGCGGGCCGAACAGCTCACCATGCGGGGGAAAGTGCCCGGTGGCGTGCACCCGGCCGTGGGCCAAGAGGCGACGGCTGTCGGGATGGCCGCGGCCCTGACACGGAGCGACACGGTGTCGGCGTCCCATCGAGGCCACCATCACGCCCTGGCCAAGGGTGTGCCCGCCGACGGGATCATGGCGGAGCTCTACGGCAAAGCGACCGGCGTATCCGGCGGCCGTGGAGGATCGATGCACCTCGCCGGCTTCGACGTCGGTTTTATTGGCTCGAACGGCATTGTGGGCGCTTCCGTCGGCATCGCCCTCGGGGACGCCTTCGCCGCGCATTACCGGGGCGAGCAACGCATAGCGGTGGCCTTCTTCGGCGACGGCGGGATTAATACCGGCCGCACATGGGAGTCTCTCAACCTGGCGGGCGCGTGGCGCCTACCGCTGGTGGCGGTGTGCGAGAACAACCTCTATGCCGTCGAAACCCCGACCGCGGCGGTGTCCGGGGGCGGTTCGATGACCCGTCGCGCCGAAGCCTTCGGGTTGACGGCACAAAGTGTTGACGGGCAAGACGTTTTTGCCGTGTACGAAGCGGCTGTGGCCGCTCGAGCGCGTGCCCTCGCCGGGGAGGGGCCGAGTTTTATCGAGTCGCTCACGTACCGCTATTCAGGGCACGGTTCGGGCGAGGGTGTAGGGGCATACCGCACCGCCGAAGAAATAGCCGCATGGCGACAAAGCCGGGACCCGATCGCTCGCTGGGCCAGGCGCCTCACCGAACTGGGTGTACTCGCAGAGGGTGAACTCGAGACCCTCGACAAGGAAGCCAACCAGGTCGTCGACGCGGCTGTTCAGTTCGCAGAGAATTCGCCCTGGCCTGACGCCTGAGCCAGTGTTGGTGGAGGAACGTCCGGCCCCCGGGTGCCGTTCCCGACAAAGTGTTCCCGGAAAGCGACACCCTGGCTGACCTCAAGCAAGCATCGCATCAAGCGACATCACATCAAGTAAACGTCGCATCAAGCGAACTTGCCTGTCCCGGCCTCCGGACGGGCTCGTACGCGGCCCGTCCTTCCGGCTGAATGCTTCTGATCAGACTTGCTCTTTGTGGAGGATCTGGAGGGTGGCCGCGGCCGCTTCCTGGGCCAGGTGGTTGTCCGAGGTCACGTTGACCAGCTGAAAGCCGGTGCGGGCCCAATGGAGAGCGTCGTCGGGGTCTGCGGTGTGTGCCACCGAGATTTTCCCGTGCCGCTGGCAGGCATCGAGTACCTGCTCGCACAGCTCGTGGAGGACGGTGTTCGATACCCGCCAGCTCAGCCCGCCCTCGTGAGAGAGGGACAGGTCCTGGGGACCGATGTAGGCGCCGTCGACCTCGGCGACGTCGAGAATGGCGTCGAGGTTGTCGATGGCCTGGCGAGTCTCGATCTGTACGAGGCAGATCGCCCGGCGGTCGCCGACCTCGGGCGAGTAGCCGGGGTTGGCCATGGCCACGCGCCACGGGCCCCAGCTACGAGTGCCTCTGGGAGGGTACCGGAAGCAGCTGGCGACCTCTTTCGCTTCCTCGGGCGTATCGAGCATCGGTATGATTACGCCTTCGACGCCGGCGTCGAGAGCAGCCATAATGGCGCCATATTGTGTTTTCCAGGGCGCCCGCAGGAACGGCGCGGCGGTACCCAGTGAGACCGCTTGCACCATGGACAACAACTCTGATGTCGAGTTGAGCGGCGCGTGTTGCATGTCAATAACCAGCCAATCGAAGCCGGCTCGGCTGAGCATTTCAGCCAGGAGCGGGCTACCTGTTCCCAGGAACGCTCCCCATAAGGGTGTCTCCCCCCGCTCGATCCGTTCCCGCATGAAGGTCAATTGAACTCCTCTCTGTTTGGTCTAAAAAGCGCTCATGAAAGAGCAAAACTACCGAGGTCGACTTTTACCCGTGCCGCTAGCTCAGAGATCTGGCGCCGAACTTCGTCGGTGACCGGGATGCCCTCGGCCAGACGCCGGGTACGAGTCAGATCTTCGATTTCGCCGGGCATGAGAACCTCGGCGTTCAGCGGCCCGGCGCCCACCCGCTTGGCCTGCGCCCAGAATTCCGCCGCCTTTTCCAGGTATTCCTCCAACGGCATAAAGGCCTCGATATCCAGGGCCACCAGGACGGTCCCGTTGCCGCCGGCATAATCGGCCATCGGGGAAGCTCCCATCCCGGAAAGCACCCCTCCAGCCAACTCGATCATGATGGAAAGACCCGAGCCTTTGTGGCCGCCGAATGGGAGTAAGGCCCCACCGGCGTAAAAGTCGTTCGGGTCGGTCGTCGGCTGGCCGTGGTCGTCGATTATGAGCCCCGGAGCCACCGACTGGCCCGCCGCCCGCGCCAGCACCAGTTTTCCTTCAGCCACAGACGATGTGGCGAAATCGACGACGATCTCGGGGCCGCCGGCGCGCGGCACCGCCCACGCCAGCGGGTTCGTACCCATCACCCGCCCGGAACCGCCGAACGGGGCCACGACCGGGCCCGAATTACACCACGCCAGGCCCACTTTGCCCGCCGCCGCCATAGCGGCCACGTACTCGCCCAAACGCCCGACGTGGTTGCACCGGTCGATGGTCACGGCGGCGACGCCGTTGGCAGAAGCGATCTCGTTGGCCAAACGGGTAGCCAGCTGGGCGGCGGGCTGCCCGAACCCCCAGTGCCCGTCGACAGCGGCGACGGAGCCCTTGCGCCGGGCGACCTCGGCCGGCTGGGCCGGCCTCACCTGGCCCGCCTCGATGAAACGGGAGTACTGCAGGAGCCGGATGACCCCGTGAGAGTCGTGGCCGACCAGGTTGGAGAGCACCAGCGACGAGGCCACCACCTCGGCCTCAGGCTCGGTGGCGCCGAGGCCGACGAGGACGCGTGCAGTCAGGTCCTCCAGATAGCCAGGCGCGAAAGTCGGCTCAGTTTGTCCTGCCTCGCCGGTCATTTCGCCGCCACCTTGACCGCCGGCACGACCGCCTCCGCCAACAAACGCACCGTTTCGTCGTCCGTTCCGTTGACGGTGGCCAGGAAGTACTGGGCCCGGCATCGGCCAACGATTGGTAATGGGCGATGGCGTGTTCTGGAGTGGCGAAGACCGGGACCGAACGCAAGTGACGGTCCGGGATGCGGGCATCAGCCCGCTTGCGCTCGAGGTCGTGCTCATTCTCGGCCAGCGTGAGCAACGGCGTGTAGTGGCTGCGCAACACCGAATTGTAAGGCCGCCCTAGGGCTTCGCAATGGGCGCGCAGCGCCCTGTACTTGCGCTCCACATCCGCCAACTCGAAAGCCGACCCGGACCATTCGTGGGGGGCAAAGTTGGAAACGTCCGCGTACTGGGCGACCTGTCTGAGGGTGACCTTTTCGCCGCCTCCTCCGATGAGTATGGGCACATGAGGGTGCTGAACAGGCTTGGGGGATAGCCGCGCCTCTTCCACCTGGTAGTACTTGCCTGCGAAGCTGAAGGTCTCTTGTCCCCAGAGCCCGAGGATGATGGCGAGCGCCTCTTCCAGCGCCTCCTGGCGTTGGGCCACGGCCGGGAAGGGGAGGCCCATCTGGCTGAACTCAGGCACGTCGTCACCGATGCCAATGCCCAGGACCATCCTTCCCCCGCTCACCCGGTCGACGTCGGCCGCCTGACGGGCGATGAGGTACGGGCTGCGGTAGTAGATACAACTGACAAGGGACATCAACCTGATCCGCTCCGTCTCCAGCGCCAGCCCGGTGAGGAGCGTGAAGGTGTCCATCGAGCGGTTGGGGTGGTCGTTGGCCCAGTAAGCGTCGAAACCGAGCTTCTCGGCCCGCTGGGCGAAACTCACGATCTGCGGCCACTCCGACAAGAAGGCGCCAACTATGGCAAACCGGGCCTTTTCTTCGCCTTCGGCGACCCATGGGTGCACCTCCCGGCCGACAGTTGTGAGGTCCCCCTCTTTGGCCGTCATGCGTGGGGCCCACGAGGGATGGCGTCACCATTCGCCACGACTATGGGCCTGACTATGGATTGGTGCGCGGCCTGCCGCCCCTGCGTGTGGCGCGGGCGGTGCCCCACCCCGGACCGGGTATCCTCCCCGGTCCGGCGGCTCTGCAGGCGTGAATACGTCATCCCCACTACACCCGTGTATCGCGGACAATTAACATTCTGCGTATGCTACCGTCACCGAACGAGAGCCACGAAGGCTCCTGTTGACGTGAGGTAACGCCGGCATCCTCCCACCAAAGGCGCAGAGGCCGGCCAGATGGGTCTGATCAGGTATCCGGTCGCAAGACGCGCCACCGGGCCTGGCCCGGAAAAGGTAGCCAGGCCCGCACCATGCGACGTTGCCGGACAAGCGGCCGCAATGGCGGCTGAAAGGGGGTACGCGAGCGAAGGCTCTCCGGGGAAGGTCTCGTCGCCCTATCCAGCCGGGCGCCAGGCGTGGCCGCAGCGGCCGTACGATCCCGGCCGTTGACAGTTTACAACGAGCGCGCGAAGCTAAATTTTGCGCTATCGACACCCGTGCCGCCGGGTCACCCGGGGGCGATACCAATTCCCCTCCGCTGTCAATCAAAATTGAGGGTGGCGCAGCGCAGTCAAGTGCGGTGACATCATCCGACTATCGACAGAGGTGCGGAAAACCTCCGTTACAAGGAACCTGAGCCTCGACAGGGCCACAAAAACGCAAAGCGCCTCGAGGCGACGGCCGACGGCCGGGTCATGATCCACTAACTCTTCATTGGACAAACAGAAAAAGAGAGGGAAAGTATGAAACATCTAGGCCCACGCAGTTTCCGGGCGGCCGTCTCCGTTTCCACAGCGACGGTTGCTCTCTGTGGGATGACGCTCGGCTTCGCCGGCGTGGCTGGCGCGCAGAGCACCGGGCCGAAGCCGGTTAACGGGGTCACACCTGCCTCTTCGATAACCATGTGGACGGCCGCAGCGCCAGACGAGGCGTGGCAGCAGGCCACTCTGGCCGGGTTCACCAAGCAGACGGGGATCAAAGTTACTTACGACGCCTTCCCGGAAGCCGTCATGCAGAACAAGGTCCAGGCCGCTCAAGAGGTCAAGTCGGGCGACTTCGACATGTACGAGGAGCCCGAGAGCCTCACCTCCGACTACGTAGCATTGCACGGGGTGGCGCCGATCAACTCCTATATCAAAAACAAGACCCTCACACCGGCTTCCTACAATTTCGCCGGTCTTCCGGCCGGTAGCTATGCACAGTGCACGCTGGGCAAGACCCAGTACTGCTTCCCGGTCGACACCGACCCCGGGCCCGAAATGTTCTACAACATCGGGATGTTCAAGGCCGCCGGGCTGACGCCGCCAACGAACTGGGCGCAGGTGCTCACCGACGCCAACAAGCTCACGACCAAGTCGGTCTCAGGCATTTGCATCCGAGGTTCTGAATCAGCCCCCAACGGTTACCCCGTGCTGCTCATGCTCCCGTATTTCCTCCCGTACGCGGCCAATTACCAGGGCGAGTACCTAAACGCCAATTGGAAGCCGTTGTTCGATACGCCTCAGGCACTGACGTGGGCCAACGAGTACGCCACGCTTATGCAGAAGGACAACCCCCCCGGTGTGTCGTCGTACAGCTACCCACAGTGCACGCAGGCCTTCAACTCCGGCCAAACTGCGATGTTCTGGGACGACTCGACGCTAGCGAACACGATGTTCGAGAAGTCGCTGGACCCCAAGGAGTACGCCAACACAGGCATTGATGAGATCCCCTGCCCCTCGTTCAACCAGAGCTGCCTGCTCTCGGCTCCCTGGGGCATGTACGTAAACAACAACGTGTCCAAGTCCCATCAACTCGCGGCTTACGAGCTGATGGAGTACCTCACGTCACCGAAGGTGCAGATCCAAGGGCTCAACGCCAGCAAGAACCCCACCGTAGGATCCCGCCCGGCGACCATCGCCTACGCCATCAAGCAGGGTGCCGCTAAGTACGGTGTGCCTCAGCAATACCTCTCAGCTATCGAGTACGCCGCGGCCCACATCGAACCCAACGCCATCCCGGTGTCGGCGGCGTTCGCACCGATCCAAAACGTCTTGTTCGTCACTCTTTCGCAGCTGATCGCCGCGCAGATCACGCCTCAGCAGGCGCTTAGCCAGTTGCAGTCGCAGATGACGACAACCCTCAAGACGTTCCACCTGCCACCCTCGTAACAAACCCTTCAATGGGTTCGGAAGCCCCGCTCCCGGCTTAGCCGGGAGCGGGGTTTTTCGCGTCAGCCCGGCCACTCGATCTACGAGGGAACGGTGGCTCCTTAGCTACAACACTTAGTTGAAGTAGCGGCGGGCCGGTCGAGAAACGCATCCGGAGTTGGGTCGGCCACACAGGGCGGCTGTTGCGTGCACTCGGAACTCTTGGGTGCACTAGGACAAGGAGCTTTTAGGTCCAGTGGGGAGTTTTTAGGTCCAGTAGGGCGTTTTTGGGTGCAGTAGAAGCTTTTGGTCGTGGTCTGATGCAATTCTTGCGCTGAAACGCGACCAGTTCCCTCAGCTGCACCCAAATAAGGGGCATTGGCGCCCCGCAGGGGCACCGCTTAGGCACTGGCGCCCCGCAGGGGCGCCGCTAGGCATTGGCGCCCCGCAGGGGCGCCGCTAGGCATTGGCGCCCCGCAGGGGCGCCGCTAGGCATTGGCGCCCCGCAGGGGCGCCGCTAAGGTCCCTCCGGACCATCAAAGTCGCTCGGGGCCGCCGGTTTGCTATGGCCACCGAGACCTGGGAGGTTGAGGCCCCGGCGGGCCGGCACCAGCGTAGAAGCCTAACGGGGCGGCAACGGCGTCGAGGCCCGGACGGCGTGGCAACGCGGCGGCAACAGGGTCGAGGCGAGGGGCGCCCGGCGACAACGCGGTGACCCAGGCCAGGCTGGCATCCATTTAGCTACCCGCTCCGCGCCCAGTCTGGCGGCGCGATCAGGCACCAATCAAGACGCTGGGGACCCGTGGTCACCGCGCAGAAGGTCATCGCACTGGCCTCAAGCGGCAGCTGTGGAGGGCTCGCCGCCCCTGTCGTTAAGCCAACGGCGGGGTTCAAGCCCAGTGGCGCTCGCTTGACGCCGAAATGCCTCAGCCGGTCGATGCCGAAGAGAAAGTCCGCAGGTACCCGCGCTGTACAAACCCGGCTAGCACCAATACGGGGACAACCAGGAACACGGCGGCCGCCGCCAGGGCGCTCCAGTTGGAGGTACCCAGGCCTATGTACTGCTCGATAGCTACGGGAGCGGTGATGGTCGAAGATCCCGTGAATATCAGAGCCCCGAAGAACTCTCCCCACGACATTATGCAGACGAGGATGGTTACGGTCGAAAGCCCCGGGAAGACCATCGGGAGCATGATCCGCCGGAACGCTTGCGAGCGTGAGCAGCCATCGACCCGGGCTGCGTCCTCGAGCTCGCGGGGTAGGTCTGAGAAATAGCCCCTCATCATGAACACGACGAAAGGAAGTTCGAACGTCTCGTAATAGAGGATGATCGAGAGGTAGGTACCGCTCAAACCGAACTTGGTGTAGATGGCATATAGCGGGACGATATACACCAGCGCCGGGACGATGTAGGCCACTATGAGCCAGCCCGTAATCGCTCCACTGCCCCGAAAGCGGGAACGGGCGAGGCCGTATCCCGCCGGCACCCCGAGGACCATGGCGACGGTCACGCTGATCCCCATGATGATCAACGAGTGGCCCATGTCCCCCAAGAACTGGTTGTACTGGCCACCAGTGAGGCTACGGAAGTTCCCGAGGGTGGGCTTGTAGACGAACTTCGGCGGGATCAAGAAGGCGTCCTGGATCGGCTTGAACGCAGTGTCGATTATCCAGAAGAGCGGGAGCAGGATGAACGCGGCCCCGATCAGAAGGGCCACGATCGTGAAGATGTTGCCCAGGCGTCTCCTCGAGAAATGGGACTTCTTCGGGCTCGTCCGAACGGGGACAGCGGTCTGCGGGACGGCGGTCTGGACGGGTATGGTCGCCACGCTAACGACCTCGCCCTGCGACCTTGTAAATCGTGATCAGCGGGATCGCCATTATGACCACGAGCACGACAGCCAGGGCGGCGCCGAGGCCGAGCTCCCCGAATACGAATGTTGTTTGGTAGACATAGAAATTGAGCACGTTCGTCGAGAGGCCCGGGCCGCCGCCCGTAATGATCTGGAAGTTGGCGAACTCGCGGAACAGGTTGACCAGTTGGAACAAGGTGGCGAAGGCGAGTACCGGACGCAGGCCCGGCAACGTGATATGCCAGAGAACTCGCCCAGGTGATGCGCCGTCGATCTTGGCCGCCTCGAAAGGTTCCTTCGGCAGGGTGAGCAACCCCGCCAGGAGGATTATGCCGACGATGGGAACCCCGGTCCACGCGCTGGCGATGAGGACGGTCGGCATCGCCGTGTGCGAACTACCGGCCCAGTTGAGCTGGGGCAGTCCGACCAGACTGAAGAAGTAGTTGACCCACCCGTTGCTCGTATTGAACAGGACCGACCATGTCACTGCGGCAGCCACGCCCGGCACCATCAGGGGCAGCATGTAGATCACACGGAAGATCGCCATGTGACGCATCGGCCTGGCCAGCAACAGGGCCACGCCCAACCCGAGCACCATCTGGATGACAATGCCCGCTCCGGCATAGATGATTGTGTTGTTGATGACAACGTGGATCTGGGCGTTGTGAATTATGTTGACGTAGTTGGTCAGGCCCGCCCACGCGAAAGTGGGCTGAATAGGCGTGTAGTTGGTGAACGACAGGTAAATGCCGATGAGCAACGGCACCGCCACCACCACCGTGATCACGAACAGCGCGGGCAGCGCCGCCAAAGCATAGAAGCGCTTGTCCGCCCACATGCGCGCTTTGTACCACAGGCTGGGCTTGCCGACTACGTCTTCTGGCGGCAGGACATCGAGCACGATGGCGTCGGTGCCGGGCTGACCCGAGGTCGGGGCAATCACAGCGTACGCGGTGGCAGCCTCCGTAGCGCCGTTCGCCGCCGAGCGATCTCGGGTACCCAACCCTGAGCTACCGGTCGGCTTGTCTGTGCTTTCCACCACCCGACCTCCTCGCGTCGCTTGCCACGTCGCCCGACAGCGGCCCTAGCAAGGGTCTCGTCAACAGTATACATCTGGTCTGCTCGCCAAAAGCTCCCACTAAGCGTACGCAAAAACCGTCCGGTGATGGCCGCGGCGCCCTCAGCAGGGTTCCCTCCATGGTGCCGGGCCTGGCGCTCAAACCAAGGAGCCCCCCGAAAGGCGTCTGATAGCGTCAATTGTTGACAACTACGAGGGGGTAGAGCCGCCAGTGACGCGAAGGACACCGGTAGTGGTCGTCCAGTCCCGCTCGCTCCACCACGCCGAGGCCGTCCAGGCCCATTTCGAACCTACGGCGCTCATCCGCTTCGAAGACCTCGGTACTCCTAAGGAGGTCGGCCGGGCGACGGCCGACGCCGATGCGGTCGTGGTCGCCACCCAGCTGCTCGACGAGGCCCGGATCGACGCGCTCGGGCCGGGTGTGAAGGTGATTGCCCGCACTGGCGTCGGGGTGGACACCGTCGACCTCGACAAGGCGGCCGAACTCGGGATCTCGGTGATCAACCAGCCGGCCTACGGGGCCACGGAGGTGGCCAGCCACGCCGTCGGGATGGCCCTGGCCGTGCAGAGGAAGTTCATGGTGGCGGACCAGTACGTCCGCGCCGGATGGAACGGCACGGTCGCTCTCTCGCCGATAAAGCCGCTGGATGAGGTGGGTGCCGGGCGTCGTCGGGTGCGGCCGGATCGGCGCCGTCACCGCCTCGCTACTGCTTCACCTGGTACGGGAGGTGCGGGTGTTCGACCCGGTCGTCGCCAGCGTGCCCGACGGCGTCGTCCGCTGCAGCACGCTCGACGAGTTGTTGGCGGCCAGCGACATCCTCTGCCTCCACGTGCCCCTCACCGCGCACACGCGAGGCCTCATCGGCCGGCGAGAAATGCTCCTGCTGCCCCGGGGCGCCGTGGTGGTCAACGTGGCCCGCGGCGGCGTCCTCGACGAAGAGGCGCTCG
Source organism: uncultured Acidimicrobiaceae bacterium (assembly GCA_963750465.1). Classification (GTDB taxonomy): domain Bacteria; phylum Actinomycetota; class Acidimicrobiia; order Acidimicrobiales; family Palsa-688; genus Fen-671. The sequence goes on along the minus strand of CAVVRE010000011.1, from coordinate 471,085 downwards.
TCGACCTTCTGGCCACGGGCCACATCGGAGGCGCCGGCCTCGATGTCTTCGAGACCGAGCCACTCCCCGCCGCTTCGCCCCTCCTCTTGGCCCCCAACACGATCCTGTCGCCGCACTGTGCGTCGTACTCGGAGCGCTCGGCCTGGCGGCTCGGGACCTGGAGCATCGGTGACGCCTTGACGTGGGTGTCCGAGCGGCGCGTCGTCCACGGGTCGCTCGTAGTCGAGGGGTGGCGATGACCCGGGTCTGCGTTATCGGCGCCGGGTCCTCCGGGATCCCCGTCGTGAAAGCGCTTAAAGAGGCGGCGGTGGAGTTCGACTGCTTCGAGATGTGCAGCGTCGTCGGCGGCAACTGGGCGTTCGGCAGCCCGTGGTCGGCCGCGTACCGAACGTTGCACATAAACAGTTATTGCCGGGAAATGCAGTACGCCGATTTCCCGATGCCGGCCAATGTGTCGGACTTCCCTCACCACGAGGAGATAGCTGAATATTTCAATGCCTACGTCGACCACTTTGGCCTCCGGGAGCTAATCACCTTCAATACCGCCGTGGAGCGGGCCGAGCCGAAGGCCGCGGGTGGCTGGAGCGTGCACCTCTCAACCGGCGAAGCCCGTGACTACGACTATCTCGTTGTGGCCACGGGCCACCACCACTCGCCGAGATGGCCGGAGCCAGCTTTCCCCGGCCACTTCGAGGGGCTGGAAATGCATTCGCACGACTATCGGGACATGTCCCAGTTGTCGGGCCAGGACGTGGTCGTGCTCGGGATGGGTAACTCGGCCATGGACATTGCCGTCGAGTCGAGTTACGTGGCCCGTCACACTTACCTGGCCTCCAGGCGCGGAGCGTACGTGATCCCCAAGTACCTGTTCGGCCGGCCCGGATTGCCCATCCCGCCCTGGCTGCCATGGCAGGTGCGCCAGCTGGTGTTCCAGCAGGCTGTACGCGTCGCCGTCGGGCCGGTCGAGCGGTACGGGCTGCCCCGCCCGTCGCATCGCATCCTGCAAGCGCACCCGACGGTGTCCGACAGTTTGCTCAGCCGGATCGTCCACGGGGCCATCGTCCCCAAACCCAACATCGCCGCGTTGTGCGGTCAGGACGTGCGCTTCACGGACGGCAGCGCGGTGGCGGCGACCGTCATCGTCTACTGCACCGGCTACCGCATCCGGTTCCCCTTCTTCGACAAGACAGTGCTGAACGCCGAAGACAACGAGTTGCCCTTGTACGGCCGGATCTTCCCGCTGGCCCGGCCGGGCCTGGCCCTTGTGGGGTATGTCCAGCCCTGGGGCGCAATCATGCCGGCGGCCGAAGCGCAGGCCAAGGTGGTCGCCGACCTACTGGTCGGCCGGTACGACCTGCCCAAGCCCGCTTCCATGCGCCGCGCCGTGGCCCGGGACCGGCGGGCGACGGCCCGCCGGTACGTTGCCTCCAAGCGCCACACCATACAGATCGACATGCCTCAATACCTCTGGGCACTTCGCCGGGAGCACGAGCGGGGCCGGCAGCGGGCTGGAACAGCCGGTCGGTTGCGCCCTCCGTTGTTGACAATCGACGACAGGAGGCGCGAGTATCTCGGGCACCCGTGACAATGGGCTCGCCGCCAACGCGCCACTGCTCGTCACATCTCTGTTCATCGCTGGCTTTGCGCGCCCTCGACGAGGGAGCCAGCCATCTCGAGGGAGGCCATTTTGAACAACCCGAACCAGGACCCGTTCGACCTGACCGGCCGCCATGCCGTCGTAACCGGCGCCGGTGGAGCGATCGGTCGCGCCGTCTCAGTAGGGCTCGCTCGCAAGGGGGCGAAGGTAGTGCTCGTCGACATCCGGGAAGATGCGGTCCGGGAGACGGCCGAGGAGGTCGGGCGCGAAGGAGAGGCGGTCGTGGTTGTGGGTGACACCTCCCGGCCCGAGGGTGCGGCCGCGATCGTAGAGGAGGCATCCCGGGCGGTGCCACAAGTCGAGATCCTGTTCAACAACGTCGGGACGGGGTCGCACACGTTGCCCGAGCTCATGGAGTTCGATGAGTTCGCGGACAATCTGCGGGTAAACCTGCACTCGTCGGTCCTCATCGCTCAAGGTTTTGGACGCGGCATGATCGAGGCGGGAGTGCCGGGCAGCATCATCAACACGGCCTCTACGTGCGGCGTGTTGGGAATGGGCCGCGGCAATTTCGCTTTCAGCATCGCCAAGGCCGGCGTCATCCAGATGACGAGAGAACTAGCCATCGAGTGGGGGCATCTCGGTATCCGCGTGAACGCCATTGCGCCGTGCCAACTCGACACCCCCGGCGTGATGTCGATGATCGATTGGGAGGACCCGAGTGGGGTCACCTTTGGCGAGCGGGTTCTGAGCGGGATCCCGCTCGGCCGTCTGGCCACCACACAGGACATGGTTGGGCCCGTGCTGTTCCTGGCGTCAGATGCCGCCGCGATGGTGTCCGGCGTGCTGCTGCCGATCGACGGCGGCAATTTGGCCGCTTGCGCCGCCGGTTCGATCCGCCGCGCCGGAGGCGCCGACACGACGCCTACCCATAGGGCGCCGGCGCCAGCCAACCGGTGATGCCAACTGGTGATGACCGCGTCACCAACCCGATGAGCCCGACGGACGAGGCCTTTACCGTCCCGACGCCTGAAGCGGCCTACTCGACCCCGATCGATTCTCCTCTCAACGGGCCTCCGCCGGGCCGGTTTCACGACGGCGAGGTGTTGACCGTGCAGTACCGCACCGACCCGGCGGCCATCCGTCGTCTGCTCCCCGAGCCGCTGCTCCCGACGAACGACACGGTGATGGTGCAAGTGGCCCGCTGGGGCGACGTGGCCGGGCTCGGCCGTGACACCTACGAGGCCAACGTCATGGTGGGGGCACGCCTGGGCGAGCTCACCGGCTGCTATTCGCCTTATTTCTGGGTCACAAGCGACCGGGCCATGGCCGGCGGGAGGGAGCTGCACGGGCAACCCAAGCGCATCGGGACCGTCACCCTCGAGCACCGGGGCGACCTGATTGTCGGGACCGTGGCCAATAACGGGATCGAGATCTTCACGGGGACGCTCCCGTACAAGTGGGCTCCGAGTTCGTTCGAGGAGGTGTGCAGCCGGGTCGACATCGTCACGAACATCAACCTGAAGATCGTCCACCACATCGACGGGCGGACCGCCGTCCGCCAACTCACGGCCCGTGACCTGACGGATATCGACGTACGGGGCTGCTGGACGGGGCCGTCCACGGCGGAGGTACGACCTAATGCCACCTCGCCGCTGTACCGGCTCCCGGTCCTGGGCTACCTCGAGGGCTTCTACTGGGGCACCGAGTTCACGCTGGTCGGCGGCACCGTGATCCATGAGTACGACTGATGGCTGAGCGGGCCTCAGCGGCCGTTTCACTGCTGGTGGACCAGCGCTTCGACCATCCTGAGGGGATCGTGTGGGACGCCCGCGCCGAACGGCTGCTGTGGGTTGACATATTCGCCGGTGTCATCGCCGCCCACGACCTCGGTTCAGGTCGTACGGACCTCACCGAACTGGGCCGTGCGGTCGGGTCAGTAGCGCCGCGCCGGGACGGGGGGCTGGTCTGTGCGGTCAGGGAGGGTTTCGGGTTGCTCTCGGGCGACGGCGACTTTTCCCTCGTAACAGAGCAGCTGCGCGACACGCCGTACCTTCAGCTGAACGACGGGGCGGTGGACGCCCGGGGGCGTTTCTGGGCCGGCACCACGTGCCTGGAGCCGGAAGCGCACCCGGACGCCGGCACTCTTTATTGCTTGCGCCCGGAAACCCTACAACCGACAGAGGAGCTACACGGGATAAACGTCTCCAACGGGATCGGGTGGAGCCCAGACGGCCGTCGGTGCTACTACGTCGACAGCGCCACGGGCCGGATAGATTCGTTCGCCTTCGACCCCGACGTGGGCGCCCTCAGCGAGCCCCGGCCGCTGGTCGAAGTTCGGTCCGTCCCGGACGGCCTGGCCGTAGATACCGATGGTGGCATATGGGTGGCCATGTGCGGGGGCTGGGAGGTGCAGCGCTTCACCCCGTCCGGGCGGCTCGACCGGGTCGTGCGCCTACCGGGGAGCCAGGTGACTACGTGTGCGTTCGGGGGGCCCGACCTGAGCACCCTCTTTATCGCCGTGTCTGCGCACGGCATGGACGAGCAAGCACTGCGGTCAGAAAAAGCCGGCTATATTTTCGCCTTCGAACCTGGTGTGCAGGGCGTGCCGAGCCACGAGTTCCTGGCGTGACCCCGGCGCTGAACTACCTCGGTGGTCTCGGTGATTAGTCGGCCCCGTCCTCGAAGGCGGCAAACGAGCGCCTGACCGCCTCGACGACGTCTGAGACACTGGGCAAGACGTGGTCGAGCAGGGGCGGGCTTTCGGGCATTGTGGTCTGCTTGGCCCCGAGCCGGCCAACCGGCGCATCCAGGTACTCAAAAGCGAGCTCCTGCACCGAGGCGGCGATCTCGGCACCCGGGCCCCCGATCCTCGGCGCCTCGTCGACGACGACTACTCGGCCCGTTTTTTTGGCCGAGGCGACGCAGGTGGCCACGTCGAGGGGGGACAAAGTCCTCAGGTCGATAACCTCGGCGCTCGTACCCTCCTCGGAGAGCACGTCCGCGGCGGCCAGCGCTTTGGCCACGCCTCCGCCGTAACTGATGAGCGTACAATCCGTGCCCTCTTGCACGACGTTGGCCTGCCCGAACGGGACTAGCTCGTCCGGGCCGCCCACCGGTCCCCGGGTGCCCGTAAGCCGCTTGTGCATCAAGAAGATAACTGGCTCGGCCGTCCGCAGAGCCGTCTTCGCCAGGCCTTTCACGTCGTACGGAAAGGCGGGCGTCAGCACATTTAAGCCGGGCAGGTTCATGAAGAACGACTCGAGGCTGTTGTTGTGCTGCGGGCCGCCGTGGGCGATGCCGGCGGTAGCCCGGATCAGGAGGGGGACCGGATGGCCGAGCATGAACGGGATCTTGGCCGCCTGGTTGGCGATCTCGTCCATGGCCCCGAAAGCAAAATCGACGAAGTTCAGGTCGACGATGGGGTGCATCCCGGCCATCGCCGCTCCGACCCCCGTGGCCACCATCGCCGCCTCCGATATCGGGGCGTCGAAGACGCGGCCCGGCCCGACTACGTCGGCGAGGCCCTTGATCTGAGCCCAGTGACCTCCCCGGTGGACGAGATCCGTGCCTATGACGAAAATGTCGGGGTTGGTGGCCATCTCTTCGGCCACGGCCGAAGCGAACCCGGCCGAGTAGGTCATCTCAGTAGGCACTGGCGTTGCTCCCATCCCGGCGCCCACCACAACCGAAGCGCCGTTTTTGCTCCACGACGTAGTCACCGGCACCGCACCACACCGATGGGCACGGTGAGAGTGGCCTCCCGGTAGGGTCGTAGGTGGCTGACATCATCACCATTGTGCGCCGCTCGGCGGCCGTGCTGTCAATTGTTGACGATAGATATGGTCGTGGCTGCTTGAGCCACGACGAGGAGAAGCTGTGGACCTCTACCCTCTGCGCAAGAACCGCCTCCGTGAGTGCCTCGACCAGGGCTGGCCCAGCCTCGGTACGCACATTTTGTCGACGTGGCCGACGATCACCGAGCTCGTAGGCCAGACAGGCCAGTTCGACTACATCGAGTTCGTGGCCGAGTACGCACCGTGGACCATGCACGACCTCGACAACCTGGGCCGGGCTATCGAGCTTTTCCCGAATTTCAGCGGCATGATCAAGATCGAGCAGTTCACGCGTGGCCACCTCGCCATGCGGGCGATCGGTTCAGGCATCCAGAACGTGCTGTTTGCAGACATCAGAACGGCCGACGACGCCCAGCAATGCGTCCGCTCGGTCAGGGCCGAGCACCCCGACCACCTCGGGCTCCACGGTGTGGGGCTGCGACGCGACTCCCGGACTCTGCTCTACGTAGGCGCCAAGGAATGGGTGACCGCCCTGGCCAACAGCGTCGTGGCCGTCATGATCGAAAAGCGCGAGGCGCTCGAAGACCTCGATTCGATCCTGGGCACTCCCGGCATCGACATGGTGCAGTTCGGGCCGGCCGACTACGCCATGAGCACCGGCCTATCCCGCCTCGAGGACGCCGAGCAGATCCGCGAGGCCGAGGAGCATGTCATCGCCACCGCGCTGCGTCACGGGGTGGTGCCCCGGGCAGAGATCGCCGACGCCCGCGGCGCCGAGTACTACCTCGAGCTCGGGGTGCGCCATTTCTGCGTCGGTCACGATGTGGGCATCCTCCACAACTGGTTCAGCGACCAGGGCGCACAGATGCGCTCGCTATTCGGCGAACTGACCGGCGACCGAAATGTTGGCGACCCAAATGTTGGCGACCCAAATGTTGGCGACCCAAATGGCGCCGGCTCAAATGACGACAGCTCGAGCGACGTGGCCTCTTTTGACCGCAACGCGGTTAGGGGCGAGGCCATCGAAGGCGGCCCGGGAACAGACGCGCTAGCTACAGAAGCCGGAGACCGGGCGGCCCCGGGAACCCACCGGGCACCGTACTAACCGCAGCTTGAAAGACTAACCGCACCCTGAAAGGAAACACATTGCCCACCGAGGCGACGGCGCGTCCGCCGGAGAGTGGCGCCACGGCCCGCGTGACGATTGTCGGCGCCGGCTCATTGGGCCTGGTGCTGGCGGCCGCTCTGGCTCGGGCCGGCCACCTTGTGACGCTCCTGGCCCGAGAGGGCTCGGCGGCGGCGCTGGGAGACGGGGGAGCAATCGAAGTCACCGGCCAACTGGTGCTGACCGTCCGCGTGGCGGCTTCTCCCACGTCCGATGGGCAGGTCGGAGTGACCCATCGCGCCTCCGAGCTACCGGAGGCGGACGCCGTCTTGTTCACGTCCAAAGGCCACGACCTGCCCGCTTCCATCGAGGAAGTGTCGGAGGCATGGCCGGTTGAGCGGCGGGGCGGGTCCTTCGTCGCCGGTTTACAGAACGGGGTAGTGAAAGACGAACTTCTAGCTGCGGCATTCGGCTCCCGGGCGGTGGTAGGGGCGGCCACTGTCCTGGGTGCGCAACGCCTGCTCCCCGGTGCGGCCACGATCGCCGGGCTGGGCACGACGTTCCTCGGCGAGTTCGACGCCCCCACTTCAGAGCGGACCGAGCGGATGGCCGCCGCGTTGGCCGGAGCCGGGCTCCCGACCGTCGTGGTGAATGAAATACGGTCTCTGCTTTGGTCCAAGTTTTGCAATGCGATCGGGATCTTCGGCGTCTCTGCACTAACCCGCGTGCCGTCGGTGGAGATCTTCGCCCGGCCTCCGCTCGCCTTCGCCTACCGCTCTCTCCTGGACGAAGCGGCGGCCGTAGCGGCAGCGGAGGGTGTGGAAGTGAAAGATTTCCCGGACCTGCCGATGCGGACCTACCTTCAGCCAACGCCCGCGGAGGCGGTAGCAGAAATGGGCCGACGCTCCGCCCCAGCCCGCGGCCGGGCGCCCAGCTTCTCGTCGATCGCGCAGGACGTCTCCGCCGGTCGACGCACAGAAATCGAGGAGACATTTGGCGACCTGGTCCGCCGGGCCCACCAGCACGGCGTTCAGGTCCCGCGGGCCGAGCTGGTGTACCGGCTAGTGAGCGGTACCTGGTCCGATGCCGAGGTCGACGCTGGCTGACCGGCGACCAATAGAGACCGGCGACCAATAGAGACCGACGGTCAATAGAGACAGACGGGCCATAGAGACAGGAGCACGCACATGAAAATCATCGAGGTCCAGACCGTTCGGGCCGAGGAGTACGCCGAGTTCCTCGCCTTGCTCCTGAAAACGGACGACGGCCTCACCGGTCTGGGCGAAACCTGCTTCGGCCCCGAGTCCGTCGAGGCTTACATCCACGAGTCCGTGGCGCCCCGCCTGCTCGGTTCTGACCCCCTGGCCATCGAACGCCACGCCAAAGATCTGCCGTCCTTCTACGTGACCCACGGCGGTACGGGTGTCTCGACGCGGGCCCATTCGGCGGTCGACATCGCGCTGTGGGACTTGTTTGGCAAGGTCTGCGGCCAGCCCCTGTACCAGCTGCTGGGCGGCAAGGTACGCGAACAGGCCACCATCTACAACACGTGCGGCGGCTATCACTACGGCAAGGCCGAGGCCCGTCACCGCGGGACGAGCCGCCCCCTCGCCGGCGCTCCGGCTGCGCCGGCGACACGAGGGCCGTACGAAGATCTAGACGCTTTCCTTCACCGGGCGGACGAACTGGCCCTCGACCTCTTGGGAGAAGGGATCGAGGCCATGAAAATCTGGCCGTTCGACGAAGTCGCTCGCGCCAACGGTGGACAATACATTTCTGCCAGCGAAATGAAGAGCTGCCTCGAACCGTTCGACAAGATCAGGTCGGCCGCGGGTGACCGGATGGAGATCATGGTCGAACTACACGGCCTATGGGAGGCCACGCCCGCCATCAAGATATGCGGGGCGCTGGCTGACTACTCGCCCTACTGGGTGGAGGACGCCATAAAACTGGACAGCGAGGACGCGTTGGCGCGTCTGCGGGACGCGACGGATGTCCCGTTTGCCTTCGGCGAAACTCTGGCCGGCGTCCACGCTTACAAGCGGTTGTTCGACAGTGGCGCGCCGGACGTTGTGATGTTCGATTTCTGCTGGGGCGGAGGCGTGTCGGAAAGCCGTCGCGTCGCCGCGCTGGCGGAAGCCTACGGGCTCCCGATTGCCCCTCACGACTGCGTCGGGCCCGTCGCCCTCGCCGTTGGAGCGCATTTCTCGGTCGCGGCCAAGAACGCCCTCATCCAGGAAACGGTCCGCGCTTATTACACCGACTGGTACCGGGAAATTGTGGTCGGGCTTCCGTCCATCGACCGGGGCCGTATCTCGCCGCCCCCGACGCCTGGTGTTGGCACCGAGCTGCGGCCTGAGTTCCTCTCCCGTCCCGATGTGCACGTGCGCGTGTCCAGCTGACTCGGCGGTGGGCAGCTGGCCTTCCCGTAGGGAGGCTGGAAACACGGTGGGCTCGGGGTCCAAGCTGTCGCCCCCGGGGATCGACGAGTAGCTCGGGGACGAATAGAGCTACTCGGCGAAGAACTCCAAGCCCCCGATGCGCACCAGACGACCCTCGTCGGTGAACTCGGCCCGCACGGGTCGGACTGAGATCTCGTAGCCGGCGGCCTCTGCTACTTCGATCAGAGGCCTCGACAGAGCCAGACGGGCGACTTCCAACGTGTTCGTCATGGCCACGACGCGGGTATTCGTCGCTCCCCGCCCGACCAGGGACTCGATGACGAGAGAAAGCGCATCTGCATCAGTGTGGGCCACTACGGGCAGCTTGGCCCCGGCCAGGGTCTTTGACGCCAGGGCGTTGGCGTAGGTCGCACCCCAGTTGACCTTCGACCGGAGGCGGTCGGTGACGACGTCGGCCACGCCGACACCCTGGGCGTTGCCGCCCGAGTCCTCCCTCAGGTCCAGCACGGCGAGACGTCCGACCGCCGTCGGCGCCGGCAGCGGCTCGGAGGGGAAGCGACCGGTGACGTTGGGGTCCATGCCCGCACCGGAAACGGTCTTGCCCATCTCTTTCAGCACCAGTACGTCGACCTCGTCGAAGGGCAACCGACCGAAGTGGTCCCACGCCTCTTTCAGGAGCGCCTCATCGCGTTCGAGGACCTCATCGCCCGGGACGACCTCGGCCCGGAGGAGCCGGTGCCATGCGTCTTCGATGAGTGCTACGCCAAAAGGCACGCTGATGACGCCCAGCACCACCTGTAACGCCTCGGGCAGCACTTCTGCGAACGCTGGGAACCCGGCGCCGTGCAAACTCGACGCGCCCCGTTCCTTACCGAGGCCGATGGTCAGCATCTTCGTAAGGCCGCTTTCGACCCGTGCTCGAAAATCCGTGTGAGGCTTGACGCGATTGACCGGCACGACCACGTCGCACCCGAGCGCCGCTTTGCCTACGTAGACCGGCCGGCCGCTACCCAGCTCCCCGACCTGTTCGACTTCCATCGAGGCATCGACCGGGACGTCGAGCGCCTCCGCCACCACCCCAAGTTCCCGCAGCACTTCCACTTGCCCGGCGCTCGTAGCGCCGCCGTGGGACCCCATGGCCGGTATGAGCACGGGGGTGGCGCCGGCCTCTCGCAGGGCCGCGATTACGACAGCGGCAATCTCGGGGAGCCGGGCGATCCCTCGGCTCCCCAGGGCCACCCCCACTCGCTCGCCTCCGCTGACCTGTTCCCGGGCGACGGAAGCCAATTGCGACGCCAGCTCACCCAGGTCGAACACGAAGGGCGGAGGGGGCCGGTACGCCTCATACCAATCGAGGTCGTCGACCGCCGGGCGGGCCGACCGGCTGAGCCCTCTAGTGAAGCCAGCATCGCTCATGGCACTCCTCAAACTAACTAGGTGCGCCTCAGACTAGCTACGCCGGTACAGGCGAACGGCAAGGGGGGCGAAGACCAGTACGATCCCGGCGGCCCAAACGAGAGCCCAGGCCGTGAAATAAGCGGCGCTGTGCCCGAGCTGCTCGGCGCTGGCTGGCCCCAAAGTCAGCGCTCTCACCGCTCCGACCATGTACGTCACCGGCTGGTGCTGGGCAAAGGCCTGCAGCCACCCGGGCATGCTGGTGACGGGGACGTAGGCGCTCGAGACAAACGTCAGCGGGAACACCAAAAAGGCCATCCCCTGGGCGGCCTGGGGCGTGCCCGCCAGCAGCCCAATGACCAGGAACAGCCATTCGAAAGCGAAGCCGAACACGATGCTCAGGCCCAGAGCGGCCAAGTCACCGGCGGCCGAGCCATCGGGCCGGAACCCGACACCGAGGCCGACGGCGATCGCCACCAACAGGCCCCACGTGGTCCACACGCTGTCGGCGATGGCCCGGCCGGCCAGGAAACAGGCCCTGGGCACAGGCAGCGATTTCAGGCGGTCCACGAAACCCTGCTGCAGATCTTCGGCTACCGCCGTGGCTGCGCCCTGGCCGGTGAAGAGCACGCCGGTCGTGACGAAGCCCGGGACGAGGAAGTTGACGTAACTGGTGCCGTGAATACTCATGGCTCCGCCGAACACGTAGCGGAAAATGAGCAGGAAGAGCGCCCCCTGGATGGTGCCGAGCACCACCAGCTGGGGCGTACGGAAGTAGCGGAGCAGGCCCCGCCTCGTCACCTGCAGGGTGCTGGTGCTCATGGACGTCGTCTTCGGGGCCCGCCTCGGGGTACCTGTCGACGTCGGGATAGCAACGGTGGTCATTTTTCTTTCACTCCTTAGTTAGCGTTGGCTTGGCTGGCGCCGGTGAGGGTGAGGAAGACTTCGTCGAGGCTCGGCTGGCGCAGGCTGATGTCCTCGATGTTCGCCCCGCTGGCCTCCATGGCCTGGAGCGCCACCGAAAGCCAGTTGGCGGCGTCGTCGACGCCCAGGCTCACCTTTCGGGTGGCCTCGTCCACCTGAGCGCTCCCCTGGTCGAGGCGGTCCAGGGCGGTGGCTACGACGGGAAGGTCTTCACGTAAGCGGGTATGGACTTCTATGACCCGGCCTCCCACGCGCCGCTTCAGCTCCACGGGCGAACCGGCGGCCACGGCTCGGCCGTGGTCGATGATGACGATATGGTTCGCCAATCGGTCCGCCTCGTCCAGGTACTGGGTGGTCAGCAGCACGTCGGTGCCATGACCGACAAGAGCCCGGATGGCGTCCCACAACTCGTTACGGCTGCGAGGGTCAAGGCCCGTGGTCGGTTCGTCCAGGAGCAACAGTCGCGGCTCGCCGACGAGGCTGGCGCCGAGGTCGAGGCGCCGGCGCATGCCGCCCGAGTACGTCCGCACCGGCTTGTCACCCGGTTCGTTAAGCCCCATCTGGTCGAGCACGGCGGCGGCCGACCGTTTGGCGTCGTGGCGGTTCTTCCCGAACAGCCGGGCCACCATCTCCAGGTTCTCGCGGCCCGTCATCACCGGCTCCACGGCCGCGAACTGACCCGCCAAGCCGATCTGTTGCCTGACCGCCGCGGGCTCGCGGCCGGCGTCGCGGCCCGCCACGATCAGCTCTCCGTCGTCCAGGTGCAGCAGGGTGGCCACGGCCCTGACAAAAGTGGTCTTGCCCGCGCCGTTGGGGCCGAGGAGGGCGACCACCTGGCCGGGTTCGGCCACGAGGTCAAGACCGTCCAGGGCGGTCGTTTGGCCGAAGCGTTTGGTGGCGCCCCGGGCTTCGATCGTCGCTCTTGTCATCCGAGTCTCCCTTGTTTGAATGCCCGTCTCGAACATTGCTCGATGATCGAACGTGATTCTAGAACTGAAGACCGTTCCTGTCAAACGTTGTTCGTCACTAGAATGACATTCGATTAGTCTGGCGGCCCCTCAACAGGGGAAACTTCGGACGCCGCCCCGTTCGAACCGCACGGACCGAGCGTCTAGGGCGGGTGTATAGAACGGCGTTAGACTATCGAACACCGTTCGGTCGATGCTATGCTCAGGAGTGATGGAACGCGAAGAGGATGAGCGCCGGAGCCAGTCAGACGTCCCGGAACCACCCTGGCGGCGGGCACAGCCACCCCCTCGCGCCCCGATCACCCGGGACGCCATCGTCGAAGCGGCACTGGTGGTCCTGGACCGGGAGGGCATGGAGGGCCTGTCCATGCGCCGGGTGGCCGAGGAACTCGGCACGGGCGCCGCGTCTCTGTACTGGCATGTCCGCAACAAAGAGGAACTGTTCCAACTCATTTTCGACCGGGTCACACGGGACGTCGTCCTGCCGGAACCGGACCCCGCCCACTGGAAGGAGCAGCTCAAGGCGCTCGGCTTGCAGATGCGCAAGGTCCTGAGCAAGCACCGCGACGTGGCCCGGCTGTCGTTCGGGCGGATCCCCGCTGGCCCTGAGACGGCCCTGGTGGCCGAGTGGCTCTTCACCCTCCTCCAGCCGGTCGGCATCCCCGACCGGGCCATCGCTTACATCGGCGACATCGCCGGGCTCTACGTGGGTGCCTACTGCTTCGAAGAGAGCCTCGGCTACGCCTCGCCCACGGGCGAGGAACTGCCGCCCGAGCAGATCGTCCAGATGATGCGGGACTACATGATGTCGCTGCCCCCGGAGCGTTTCCCGCGCACTATCGCCTCGCTGGACCTCCTCTTCGCCATCAACCCCGAGGAACGGTTCGAGTTCGGGCTGGACCTTTTGATCGCCGGCCTCGAGAGCCTGGCCCACAAAGCATCAGCGCAAGATAGCTAAGTAGCTAGGTAGCTAGATAACGTAGGTACCGGGCTCGTCCTTAAAGGTCCGGCCTGGGCTCGGCACCGAGCGGCGCCGCCGCCCCCATCAGGTTTGGCCCATTAGGTTTGACGCATGCACGTCAGAGGCCTGTGGCGGTACCCCGTCAAATCGATGCAGGGGGAAGTCCGCTCCGAGGTGCGTCTCTCGGCTGTGGGCGTGATGGGCGACCGAAGTTTTGGTGTCCTTGACGTAGCTTCTGGGACGATAATTTCGGCCAAGCGCGATGGCCGCCTGCTCGAAGCCACCGCCCGGTACCGCGGCCAGGAGCTGTTGGTCGGGCCACCGGGCCTGGACGAGCTTGGCCCTGGTACCAGGCTTGACAACCGCCTGTCGCAGTGGCTCGACCGTCCCGTAAGACTGGTGCCGGCGTCGGGCTACGGCACCCCTACGTTCGAAGGCCCCGATGACTTCGAGCGTGACGACTCAGAACTGCACCGCTGGGACGGCCAGATCGGCTCGTTCGTGGACGAGAGCCCGCTGCACGTGGTGACCACGGGCGGTCTGGCCGAGTTGGCGGCTGAACGCGCCGAGTTGCAGTGGGACCTTCGCCGCTTCCGCCCCAATGTCCTGGTCGACGCCCCGCCCGAGGGCTTCTGCCCGCCTGTGCCCGGACAACGGATCCTGGTCGGCGAGGCCGAGCTCCAAGTGGAAAAGGGCTGCACGCGTTGCGTAATGACCACACGCGCTCAGCCCGGCGGGATCGAACCGCAACTTGACATCCTGCGCCACGTGATTCGAGCGCACGGCAACCAGGTCGGCTTCCGGGCCAGCGTGGTCCGGGAAGGTACTATCCGCGTCGGCGACACCGTACGGGTCGATTGACAAGCCGTGTCCGACCGGTCGAAGGACTTCGCGTCTGCGACGATTTGACGGCGAAGAACCGCGGCAGAACTGCCGGGACAGGGGTGCGGGGACAGGGATGCCGGGACAGGGGTGCCGGTCAGACCCCGCAGCAGGGGGTGATCGTCGAGAGCCACGGGATGACGCGCTGGTTGGTAATGGGCGCCAGAGCGTTGAGCATCTCGGTGTAGGCCAGCTCGGGCGAACTCGGGCCGGAAACTTCGGTCAACACGCCAAAAATCTCCCTCGTCTTGCCGCTGGTGGCCTTGGCGTAGCTCAGCAGCGCCGCCCACTCGGCGGCATCGGGAGAGTAATAGATCTCGGGCATCGGCACGTCCGGCGGGAAACCGTAAGCCACCTGAAGGAGCTGGTCATCTGTCCAGACGTCGGCATCCGCGGAACCATAGTCGACCAGAGGCGGGAAAAATCCGCCCACTATGGACGAGTAGCCTTTCAGCAGTTCATAAGTGTTGCGGTACTCCGGGTCGAACGCGGGCTCGACGTCATCGGCGGCGACGACACGGACGTCATCAGTGAACCCTCCTCCAGCCTTGAACGCGCTCGTCCAGGCGCCTATTTGCTCGACAGCGAGCGCAAAATGCCGGCCCCAAATACTAAAGTCGGGCGGCTCATCCGGACAACCGCATATCACTTGGCTCGGGCCGCACGGCTGGCCCGTACCGCAGCTGTTGTTAGTCCCAACCGCCACGTTGAGCATGGTGTAGGGCGGCGCGAAACGGTAATACCCCTTTATGTAGCTCTCGACGCCGGCTGATATGGATGCAAACGGGATCAAGACGTTGCCATAACCGAACGTCCCATAAACCGAACCATCGACCCCAGGCCGCCCGAAGTCCAGGATGACGATGCCTTCGGCGCCGGACCGGCCAGCTAGTTCTCCCTGGCGGTACATGGCCGCCGGGTTAGCCGTGGCCTCGTAGTACGACTTCGTGCGGCTCGGCGCCGCTGCCGCATAACCACTCGCCGTGCTAACTGTTAGCGAGCTCGCAATTAAGACGGTAATTACGGCCAGGCGCACCGGCCACGATAGGCCGGCACGTTCCCGGCGAGCGGTCTCGCCCGCCTCTGCACTAGGCGTCCACGTCCGGTGGGCGCCGCGCCGCCTCATAACCAGAAATTCTCGCGCTTCGCCGCCCTGAAGCGTGGCAATTCGGACTGACGGGCTCCGCCGGGTAGCATCACGCCATGCCGCCGAGCCGACAGCGCCACCATTTCGAGCGGGCCGTGCTCGACAACGGCCTGAAAGTGCTCGTGGTACCGAGCCGTGCCGACAACCTGGTCGGCGTGTCCGTCGTGTACAACGTCGGGTTCCGGTCAGAGCCAGAGGGCAGGACCGGGTTCGCGCACCTTTTCGAGCACATGATGTTCCAGGGTTCCGCCCACGTCGGCAAGGTCGAGCACATCCGCCTGGTCGAGTCCGCGGGCGGAGTGATGAACGGCCACACCCGGGCCGACCTTACGGCCTATTACGAGGCAATGCCACCGTCGGCTCTCGAGCTCGCCCTTTTCCTGGAAGCCGACCGGATGGCGTCGCTGGCCATCACCGAGGAGAACCTCCGCAACCAGGTCGATGTCGTAAAGGAAGAGATCCTGGTCAACGTGGTCAACCGTCCCTACGGCGGGTTCCCCTGGATATCGCTCCCCGCCCTTGCCTTCGACTCCTACCCGAACTCCCATAACGGGTACGGGGACTTCAGCCATCTGGAGCAGGCGACCGTGGAGGACAGCGAGGACTTTTACCGGACCTACTACGTCCCATCCAACGCGGTGCTCACCGTGGTGGGGTCGTGCCAGCCGGATGAGGTGTTTGCGCTGGCCGAGCGTTACTTCGGCGCCATCCCCCACCGCGCCGTACCGGCGCACGGGCCCTGGCCCGAGCCCCGCCTCGGTGAGGACCGTAACCGAGTCCTCTCGGAGCCGTTGATCCCTCAGCCCGCTTTTGCCGTCGGCTACCGCACGGTCGACCCTGTGGGCCAGCTCGACCAGTACGTGGTCTACCACTTACTGGCGAACCTGCTCGCAGAAGGGGACGCCAGCCGCCTGAGGGCACGGCTGGTCCACCGTGACCACAACGTCACAGACGTCGGGTGCATGCTCGGGACATTTGGGGACGACGACTTTTTCGTGCGCGACCCGTCCCTGCTCCAGGTGGTCGTGTTCCACCCGGGGACGGCCACGACCGAAGCCCTCCTGAAGGCGATCGACGAGGAAATCGGCCGCCTGGCCAGCGATGGGCCGACAAAGGAAGAACTTGCCCGCGTGGTGGCCAACTCCTCCGCCGAAGTATGGAGGAGCCTCGATTCCATCCTCAGCCGGGCTCACATTGTGGGTTCGATAGAGACCGTCCACGGCTCCGCAGAGCTCATTGACGACCTGGCCGCCCGGCTCGGTGCGGTCACTTCCGCCGACGTCGCGTCGGCCGCTGCGGACCTGGCCGGCCAGCACCGGGCCGTGCTCGAGCTGCACCCGGTGAACAGGTGAGGTGGGGGAAGAGATGACCGAGTTGGCAACGACGATAACGCGGCCACCGATAGGCCGGTTGAAAGCGGTGAAACCGCCCAAGCTGCTGGAGTCCGAACTGCCCGGAGGTCTGCACTCGGTCTTCGTGACGCACCGAGCGCTGCCGCTCGTCGAGCTCCGCCTGGTCGTCCCGCTCGCCGCCGCGCAGATCCAGAAGCCGGCGCCGACCAGCGTCCTTTCAGAGTCGCTCTTCGCCGGCACGCAAAGCCACGACCGTCTCGCCCTGGCCGAGGCCATCGAGGGCCTGGGGGGCCGTCTCGTCGCCCACGTCGACGAGGACCGGCTGGTTGTGATCGGGTCGGTGTTGGCTGAGCACCTCGGGCCTTTCCTGGCGCTGATGGCCGAGGTCCTGACCACGGCTGCTTACCCCGAACCAGAGGTCCGGGCCGACCGGGACCGCGCTGCGGACGAGACGGTCATTGCCATGAGCCAGCCAGAAGTGGTCGCCCAGCAGGCCCTCCGGCGCCGGATGTTCGCCGGCCACCCCTATGCGACGCCGCTGCCAACGCCGACCGCTTTGCGGCGGGTCAAGGCGGCCGAGCTCAAGCTGCTCCACTCGGCTCTCCTGGGCCCGACGGGTGCCCACCTGGTGCTCGTCGGAGATTTCCAGGTGCCGCGTGCCCTTGGCCTGGTGGAGGAGGCCTTGGCCGGATGGCTCGAGCGGCGCCGGGACCAGGACACCCACCTGGCCCCGACAGGCGCACCGAGACCCGGTCCGCTCGAACTCGTAGCCCGAGAGCGCAGCGTGCAGAGCAACGTCCGTTTGGGCGGCCGCGCACCGTCGCTGTCGGACCCGGACTGGCCGGCGGCGGCGCTGGCGGGCAGTGTGCTGGCCGGGATGTTCAGCTCGCGGATAACGGCCAACCTCCGGGAACGCAACGGGTACTCCTACTCGCCCCGCAGCCGCTACCGCCACGTCCGGGCCGGTTCCTCGTTCGTGCTGGCGGCCGACGTCGCCTCGGCCGTTACGGGCGCCAGCCTGGTCGAAATCCGGTACGAGCTGGGAAGGCTGGCCACCACCGGGATCACCGAGGACGAGCTCGAGCTGGCGCGACGGCACGCCGTGGGGATCTTCAGCTTCGAGACGGCCACCCTGCCGGGCCTGGCCTCGACCCTGGCCGGCCTTTCTGCCAACGGCGCCGGGCTCGACTACCTGGCGAACTACCCGAAGGCGGTCATCGCCACGACCAAGGCCCAGGTCGATGACGTGGCCCGGCGTTACCTGGCGCCCCGCCACCTCGTAAGCGTGGTCGTCGGCGACGCCGACGTGGTGTCCAGCCAACTTTCGGGGATCGACGAGGTCGTGGTCCGCGAGGCGTGAACCGCGCCCCCAGTCCTCACAGCGAAGCCAACCGGTCGAGGCGAAGGAGGAGGGCCTGGACCGCGAGCAGCTCCCCGGGGTTGTAGGCCAGGTCGGCGGACAGACCGTCTATCAGCCCCACCGCATCGGCCGCTCGGGCCGGGGGCAGCGTCCCGGACACGGCCCGGTCACGGTAAGCGCCGGCCAGCGCGGCCAGGCCGGTCCGCAGCTCGTCGGTGCGCTGACGACGCTGCTCTCGGCGATGGCGCTCCTCCAGTTCTCGCGCTCCCGCGCGGGCCAGGCTCTGGCCGGCCCTTCCCGGAAGGGTGGCCGATTCGCGGGCGTAGCGTTCGGTTAGCTCGCTCAGCTCGGCTTGCTGGCGAACAGAAAGCGAGGAGGCGCTGCGTTTCAGTAGCTCGACGAGCTCTTCGGCCAGCTGCGCCACCGTGGCCCCAGTACCGTCCAGCCGGGCCGGCACCGTCTCCCACGAATGCCTCCGCACTTCAGCTTCGGGGTCAGAGGCCAGCAACCGGGCGCGGTCGAGGCGACCACCGGCCAGGCCGGCCAAGACCGACGCCCGCTCGGGGGGCACTCCTTCCGACACCAGCACGGCCGCTATATCGCTCTCGCTCAGGGACCTGAAGTCGACCCGAGCCGAACGGCTGGCGATCGTCTCCAGCTCGGGCGGCACGAACTCGGCCAGGCCTATGAACACCGTGCTGCCGGGCGGTTCCTCGACCGTCTTCAACAGCGCCGGCACCGCTTCGCGAGCCAGGTGTAAGTCGGGGAGGATAACGACAGAGCGGCCTCCTTCGAGCGAGCTGCGGGCCGCGATGCGGCTGACTTCCCGGGCTTGCTCGATGGTCAGGGCCGGGCCTTCACGTTCCACCACCAAGACGTCCGGGTGGACACCATCGAGGACCCGCCGGCACGTCTCGCAGCCGTCCTCGCCCCCGCCCGGGCAAAGCAGCATGGCGGCGAAGGCCATGGCCGCCCGCAATTTCCCTGTCCCGGGAGGGCCGACGAACAGGTAGGCGTGGACCGGCCTGGCCGCCACCGCCCTCAGGGTGGTGACGGCGACGTCCTGGCCGACCAAACCGGCCAATCCTCTATCGGGCAATCCTCTATCGGGCAATCCTCTTTCGGGCAATCCTCTTTCGGGCGCTGGACCGTTCACTGCACCGCTCACTGGACCGCCTTCCAAACCCGCTCCGCCACTTCGTCGATAGCGCCGGTGGCATCGACGACCCGCCAGTGCCGCGGGTCGGTCGCCGCCAGCTGGCAGAACCCTTCCCGGACGCGCTCCAGGAACGAATCGCTCTCCGCCTCGATGCGGTCAGGAGCGCTCAAGCGGAGCCTTTGCCGCGCCATGGTGACGGGCAGGTCCAGTAGGACCACGATGTCGGGAGCTCGATGGCCAGTGGCCCAATTGTTCATCTCCCGGAGCTCGGCCAGGGGCAAACCCCGACCGTAACCCTGGTAGGCCAGGGTCGAGCCGGAGTAGCGGTCACAGACGACGTCGCCGCCGCGGGCCAGCGCCGGCTCGATTACCTCGGCCACGTGCTGGGCCCGGGCCGCCAGGATCAGGAGGACCTCGGCTTTCGGTACGGGCGCCAACTCCAGGTCGAGCAATAGGCGCCGGAGGGCTTCGCCGACGGCGGTGCCACCGGGCTCGCGGGTAAGGACGGCGCTCAGGCGCCCGGCCAACAAAGCGGCCTGGGTCGACTTCCCGGCGGCCTCGCCGCCCTCGAGCACTATGAACCGGCCCATCTGCCCAAGGTAGTTCGGCCGCGTCGATGTGCAACACGACCCGGAAAGCCGCTAGGACAGGGGGGCGAACTACGTTTCCGGCGGGACGAGGCGCCTTTCCAACGCCCAGCGGGTCAATTGGTAACGGTTCGTCAGCTGGAGCTTGCGCAGCACCGCGGAAACGTGAGTCTCCACCGTTTTGACCGAGATGTACAGCTCCCGGGCTATTTCCTTGTAGGCGTAACCACGGGCGATGAGCCGCAGCACCTCACGTTCACGCGTCGTCAGTTGGTCCAGTTCGGGGTCGAGGTGCGTGGTGACCGCCTCGGGCGACAGCGCAAACGCGTCCAGCACGAAGCCCGCCAACCGCGGGGAGAAGACGGCGTCGCCGGCCGCGACCATAGCAATCGCATCGAGCAGCTCCGGCGTCGAAATTGTCTTGGTTACGTAGCCACGGGCACCGGCGCGGATGGTGCCTATGACGTCTTCAGCGGCGTCGGACACAGACAACGCGAGGAAACGAATAGCGGGCTGCGAAGCATGAACTCTCCGTATGACTTCCGGCCCGCCGCCGTCGGGGATGTGCACGTCCACGAGCACGACGTCCGGTGTCGTAGCCAGGATCCGATCGACGGCGCTAACCACATCGCCCGCCTCGCCGATGATCTCTACCTCTTGTCCACCGCCGCGTTGGCCGTCGATCTCGTGACGGACACCGGCACGAAACAGCTGATGGTCGTCAACGATAAATAAGCGAAGCGGGGTGGGACTTGACGTGCTCAATTCTGTGCCCGCCTGGCCATTTTCAGCGCCACTTCTGTCCCCTGTCCCGGTGAACTGCGGACCGTCGCTGTCCCGCCATTACGGGTGACGCGCGCCCTGATCGACTCACTGATGCCTTTCCGGTCCCTGGCTACGGCGGCCGGGTCGAACCCGCGGCCACGGTCACGCACGAACACGGAGATCTCGTCCGGCTCCACCTCCGCGAATATCGACACCAGCTCGGCGCCGGACCATTTGGCGGAGTTCACAGCCGCCTCGCGGGCGGCAGCCACGAGAGCGCGAGAACGGTCGTCCAGCGGAGCGTCACCTACCGTTACGACCTCAACCCGCACACCGTGGACACCCTCGACATCCTGCTGGATGCTAGCCAGTGCTTCCGAGACGGTGACCGGATCTTCAAGCCCCATCGGGCCGCGCTGGGCGCCGTCGAACAACCAGGCCCGCAGCTCGCGTTCCTGCGCTCTCGCCAACCGCTGCACCTGGTGGGGGTCGCTGGCGGCGCGCTGGATCAAAGCCAGCGTCTGAAGCACAGAATCATGCAGATGCTCGGCCATCTCGGCCCGTTCCTCCGCCCGGGCGCGCTCCCGACGCTCGCCCGACAGCTCCCGTCCGAGCCGCAACCACCAGGGCGCCAGGATCAAAGCAAAGCCAGCGATCACTCCTAGAGCGGCGAGGGCGATGATGAGGTCGGTCCCGTTCAGGTGTTTCGGCAGGAGCAAGGTCGAGGTGCCGACGGCGATGAGGGCGGCGCCGGCCAGGAACCTGATGACGGCCACGAGAAGCCGGCGCCTGGTCGGGACGGCTGTAGGGCTGGCCCCGCTTAGCAGCCCGGCCAGGCGCTGCGCCGCAACCCGGTCATCGGGGCCGGCGTGGCGCCAGATGGCCACCAGGCCGGCCAGGCTGACCAGCCCCGGGGACACGGCACCGAGAAGGGCGGTGCTGCCGAGCAGGCTGACGCACACCATCAACACCACCAGCACGCTGGCGCCGGCCAGCACCAGCTGCACTGTCCCGCGGTTGGCTAAGGCGGCGCTGGCGATCGGCTCGTCACGGCCTTCGGACGGGAGGAACAGCCAGGCGGCGATGTAGATGGCGATGCCTACACCGCCGAAGAAGGTAAGAGCTATAAGTGCCCACCGCGCCGCCAGCACGCTCACCCCGATCATGTCGGCCAATGCGGCGGCAACGCCGGCGAGAACCCGACCCTGCGTCGGGCGGTGGACCCCGGCCCACGTTTCTCGAGTTACCAGTGACCGCCACCCGCGGTTCGACCCCCGGGGCCATTGAGCGACGGGCTCGTTGTGGTCGACGTGACCGCCCGGCGCCGACTGGTCGCTGCTGGCCACCGGCGGCAACGGGGGCGTGGGCGACGGCCCAACGTTGCGGTGAGGAGGCGGGTTCGCGGTGCTCGACGCCGGCGGGGCGTCGCCGTGAGGAAGTGGGTACGACGGGGTGGGCCGGGGCGCGGCGCGCTGAAGTTGCGGGGCCGGGGCCGAAGGGGTTGGGGCGGGGGGCGCGGTTTCCCGCGGCGGTCGGGCGGTGGCCGGCGCCGGAGGTGCAGGCTGAGTACCCAGGGACGAGCGGGGCTGAGAGCCGTTGACCTGGACTGGTGCCGGTGCCGGTGCCGGTGCGTGCCTGTGCCGGTGTCGGTTCTGGGCTCGGCGCAGGGGCTGGCGGCAGGCCCGACAGCATGTCCGGTTCGGCGGCCGAGGGGCCCGGCGGAGCTGGCCGCGACCCGGGCGCGATCACCTGGGAAGGATCCCGCAGCTTCTGATCGGGTACGTACCGGATAACACCCATAGTCTCATGTAGGGAAGCTGGCGCGTTACCCGGTGACCCCCTCTCCTGCCCCTGGGCTGGGTAGGGCCGAAATCAGGGATTTCCCGGGGCCGCCCCTGATGGCCTGAGCAGCCTGAGCGAGCCAAGATCGAAATATGAACGACCAAGCGTGGCAGCCACCCCCGCCTCCACCTCCTCCGCCGTACTCAGTTCCCCCGCCTTACTCACCGCCCCCGCCTCGGTCGTCACCGCCACCGCGGAACGGAGAACCACGAGGGAAGCTCCGCCGAAGCCGGACTGACCGCAGGATTGCCGGCGTGGCCGGCGGCCTGGGCCAGTACCTGGGCGTGGACGCGACCGTTCTGCGGGTGGGCTTCGTCATCGCCTCTCTGCTCTTTCTCGGGGGGTTCGGCGGCCCGGTGCTCTATGTCATCGCTTGGCTGCTCGTCCCCGAAGAAGGCAAGGACGCAGCTGTGACGAAGACGACCTTCTCGGGCCGGCCGTGGCACGACTGGGACCGCTCGGCGCGCTCCTGGGCGCTGGTCCTGGGGGCGCTGGCGCTGGCCCTCATCTGGTCGTTCGGCATCTGGCCGTGGTGGCACTGGCGGGTACTGCCGTTCTGGCTGGTCGGGCTGGCCGTAGCTCTGTGGCTTCTAGCCCGCCACCGGGAGGGTAACTGGTCGGCGGCCCCGCCGTCATGGGGCCGCCCGGCCGGGACGCCCCCGGGACCGCCACCAGGCTCAGGACCAGGGCCGACGCAGACGCCTGGGCCTTCGGCAGCCCCCATGCCGGATCCGGGAGCGGGACCCGAATCAGGACCGGAACCGGTGCCGGGGGCCGAGCCGGCCCCGCCGGCAGCAGGTGGCGGGCCGGTGACGGCGACAACCACTTCACCCCCAGCGGTCACCTCAACCGCTGCCGCTGCCAGTTCGGGTTCCACCATCACGGCGCCCGTAAACACCAATGGTGACAGCCCGGTTGACCCCGGGTACTCCGACACCACGACCGAGGGGCACGCCGCGTCAGCGACGGCCATTGTCCGTCAGCCGCTGTATACCCCTGTGCGGGAGGCAAAACCGTTCGGGCCAGTTGTCCCGGTAGCGCCCTTCGACGTCACCGCCCAAACGGACGCCGATTGGGCGGCGGCGCAGACGGCCGCCGCTGATTGGGCGGCAGGGCAACTGGCTCTGGCCGGCGTCGCCACCACCTCAGAAGCTGGCGATCCGAGCACCGGGTCGGCCATGGCTAGGCCGTCAATGCCTGCCAGGCCGCCCGCAGCCTGCGCCGAGCAGTAAGGGTCCTCGTGGCTTTGATCGCGGCACTGATCTTGCTGGCCGTGATCACAGTTGTCGGGGTCACCCTTGGGACCGGGTCGTCGTTGAGCGGAGGCGTCGGCGACACTACATACGCCCCAGCGAGCATCTCATCGGTCCAGCCCCATTACCGGCTGGGCGCCGGCAACCTCGACCTCAACCTCTCGAGCGTCAAGTTCCCGGCGACGGGTAAGACCGTCGACGTCACGGTAGGGCTCGGCAATCTGACCGTCGAGGTGCCGAGGGACGCGGTCGTGACTGTGCAGGCTCGCAGTGGCATAGGGCAGGTGGAAGTATTCGGAAGGTCCGGGTCGGACGTCCAGGCCAGTGCCTTTGGTGGGCCCGGGTCGCAAGCGACGGCCCCGCACCTCAACCTCAGCGCCCATGTTGGGATGGGCGACTTGCAGGTTACTCAGAGCTGAGCGACTGGGCCGGCGCGGCCTCAACGCCCCGCCATGGCCACCTTTACCCGGAAAACAGACAAAACTCGCGCCAGGCGCGGTCCCCTCGTAGAAAAGTGGACACAGCCCCCCTCCGCCGCTGGGGGCTGTGTCCACTTTTATCTGTCTAGCGGATGCGGAGCCGCTTCAGAGCCATTGGGAGACCGATCAGCGGGGCCCGGGAGCGACAGGGCCCGGGAGCGACGCCGGGCCCGCCAGCGACGCCCGCCGCCAGCGGGGCCGGGCAGCGACGAGGAGCCGGTCGGCCCGGGGCCGAGGGGCTGGCATCTTCAGCCGGCGTCGTTATTTACCGTTGGCCGCCCCGGAGGTGCTGGCGGACGTCGCCCGGGGAGCGACTTTCGCCGCCGGCTTCTTGGCCGCCACCTTTTTGGCCGCGCTTTTCTTGGCGGGCGACTTCTTAGCGACGCTCTTTGCAGCCACGGTCTTCGCGGCCGCCGTTTTCACAACAACGGTCTTCGTAACCGCCGTTTTCTTGGCCGCCGTTTTCTTGGCCGCGGTCCTCTTGGTGCTGGCCTTCTTTGCGCCCCGTGACCCGGCCGGCCCCGACCTGGCCGCCCCCGTCCGCCGGCGGCCGCGTCCCCCACCCCCTGGCCCTTCCGCCTCCGTCCGCGCCCGCCGCTCGGCCAGTAGCTCGGCCGCCCGTTCGATGGTCAGGGTCTCGACACTGTCGTCCCGGCGGAGCGAGGCATTCACCGTCCCGTCGGTCACATACGGCCCGAAGCGGCCGTCCTTCACCACCACGGGCGCACCGCTTACCGGGTCCGGCCCGAGCTCGGCCAACGGCGGCTGAGCGGCCTGCCGGGCACGGCGTGACCTCGGCTTGGACAGCAGCTCGAGCGCCTCGTCAAGGGTCACCGTGAACAGCTGCTCTTCGTTCTCGAGCGAACGGTAGTCGGAACCCCGGCGCACATACGGGCCGTACCGGCCATTGTCTGCTACTACTTCCTCCCCTTTGCCCTGGTCGCGGCCCAGGGTACGGGGCAGGGTGAGCAGACGGAGGGCCTCGTCCAGCGTCACGTCTTCGGGAGCCATGCCCGACAACAACGAAGCCGTCTTGGGTTTTGTGCCCAGTTCCTCCGCCCGGCCCAGCTGCACGTAAGGCCCGTAGCGCCCGGCCCGCACCAGGACCGGGAGGCCGGTCTCGGGGTCGTCTCCGGCCACGCGGTCAGAACGCTCGGCCGGAGGCGCGTCCAGCAGCTCCCGGGCCAGCTCGAGGGTGATCTCGTCAGGCGCCAGGTCCTCAGGCAGCGACGCCCTCTTATCGCCGTCCTGAACATATGGCCCGAAGCGGCCGACGCGGACGACGACACCGGACTCGGCCCCTCCGATGGGGATCGAATTGACGGCTCGGGCGTCGATTTCGGCCAGACGCTCGGCCACCATTTGTTTCAGCCCCGTGCCGTCATCCTTGGCACCGGGCGAACCGAAATAGAAACGGGTGAGCCACGGCAGCGGTTCCTCGTCGCCCCGCGCAATTTCGTCCAGGTCCTCTTCCATTTCGGCTGTGAAGCGATAATCAACCAGCCTGGCGAAGTACTGTTCGAGCAGCCCGACAACAGCAAATGCCGTCCACGACGGGACCAGGGCGGACCCCTTTTTCCAGACGTAACCCCGGCTCTGGATGGTGTCGAGGATGGTGGCGTACGTCGACGGCCGGCCGACGCCCATTTCTTCGAGCGCCTTCACCAGGGACGCCTCGGTAAACCGGGCCGGCGGCTGGGTGGCGTGGCCCTCGGGGCGCAGTTCTTCGACCGCCAGCGGGTCGCCCACGGCCAACCGGGGGAGGCGGACCTCCCTGTCCTCGAGCTCAGCTTCGGGGTCGTCCGAACCCTCGACGTAGGCCCGTAGGAACCCAGGGAACGAGATAACCCGCCCATTGGCGGCGAACTCGGCATCCTCGCCGGCGGAGCTCGTCGCCCCCAGGCGTACCTGCAGCGAGAGCCCCTGGGCATCTGACATCTGAGACGCGACGGTGCGCTGCCAGATGAGCTCGTAAAGGCGTGACTGGTCTCCGTGGAGCCCGATTCGCTCCGGGTGGCGGAAGTGTTCGCCGGCCGGCCGGATGGCTTCATGCGCCTCCTGCGGCGTTTTTGACCCGTTTGTCGTAGCGGCGGGGCCGGGGGGGCAAGTACTCGTCCCCGTACAGATCGGTCACTACCCGCCGGGCCGCCGACAAGGCTTGGTCCGACAGCGTCGTGCTATCGGTGCGCATGTAAGTTATGTGGCCCGCCTCATAGAGATCCTGAGCCACACGCATAGTGCGGGCTGCCGAAAAGCGCAACTTGCGGCCGGCCTCCTGCTGCAGAGTGGAGGTCAGGAAGGGCGGGTAAGGCGAGCGCTTCCAGGGTTTCTCCTCGACGCTGCGCACGGCGAAGTCCGCGCCCTCGAGCCGCCCCACCAGGCCCCGGGCGCCGGCCTCATCGAGGCGCACCACGTCGGCCCGGGACAGCTCACCGTCCTCGCCGAAATCGCGGCCCGTAGCCAGACGACTGCCGTCGAGGGCCACGAGCATGCCACCGAACCCGCTAGTCGACCGTGACTCGGCCTGGGCGAACCGACCGGCGATATCCCAGTACGAGGCCGACCTGAAGCGCATCCTGGCCCGCTCCCGCTCGACCAGCAAACGGGTGGCCACGGACTGCACCCGTCCGGCCGAAAGCCGGGGCAGGACTTTGCGCCACAGGACGGGGCTTACTTCGTAGCCGTACAGCCGGTCGAGGATCCTCCTCGTCTCCTGAGCGTCGACCAGGCGCCGGTCGAGCTCGCGCCAGTTGTCGACCGCCTGCTGTATCGCTTCCGGGGTGATCTCGTGGAAGACCATGCGCTTTACCGGTACACGCGGGTTCAGCACTTCGAGCAGGTGCCAGGCGATGGACTCCCCTTCGCGGTCCTCGTCTGTGGCGAGGTACAGCTCGCTGGCGTCTTTCAACAGTGCCCTTAGCTTGCTAACCCGTTCTCTTTTCCCGGGGACCACGACGTAGAGGGGCTTGAAGCCGTTGTCCACATCGACGCCCAGACGAGCCCAGCTCTCGCCCTTCATCGAGGCGGGGATATCGCTGGCATCACTGGGCAGGTCGCGGATGTGGCCTATGGACGACTCCACCATGTAGCCGCTCCCGAGGAAGCCGGCGATCGTCTTGGCCTTCGCGGGGGACTCGACGATAACCAGGGGTTTGGGCATGCAGCCCTACCTCGGCCCGGGCGCGACGGGGGCCTCGGGAGGGGTACCTGACGAAGCGGGCGAAGCGGGCATAGTGGGGGCGGCGGTCTCCGGGCCGGGCACGGTAAGCGCCGGGGACAGAGGGCCGCCTGTGACTTGGGGGCCGCCCGTGGCCTGGGGGCCGATGGCCGGGATGCTGGGCTGGCCGGCCGGGCCGGCCAGGCTCTTCACCTTCCGTTTCGAGAAGGCGATCCCCCCGCCGATGACCACGAGGGCAACCGCGGCGACGGCGTAGCGGGCGCCGTTGTTGTGCTGGAGCGAGATAACGGCCGGGAGGATCAAAAGGCTGACCAGGTTCATGACCTTCATGAGCGGGTTGAGGGCCGGGCCCGGCGGTGTCTTTGAACGGGTCGCCGACCGTATCGCCCACGACGGCGGCTTTGAAGGACTCGGATCCTTTACCCCCCAGGTGGCCGTCTTCGATGTACTTCTTGGAGTTGTCCCACGCGCCACCGGAATTCGAAAGGAAATTGGCCATCAGCTGCGCCGTCAAAATCGCCGCGGCCAAGAAGGCCGCCAGCGCCAGGTAGCTGATCCCGAACCCGACCACCACGGGAGCGAGGACGGCCAGCAAGGCCGGCGGGGCCAGCTCCCGGAGCGACGCCCTGGTGCAGATGTCGACGACCCGCCCGTACTCGGGCCGCTCGGTCCCGTCCATGATGCCGGGATGCTCCCTGAACTGCTGGCGCACCTCCTCGACCACGGTCCCGGCGGAACGGCCCACGGCCCGTATAAGGAACGAGGAGGCCAAAAAGGCGATGGAACCTCCGATCAACATGCCTATGAACACCTTGGGGTTGGCTACGTTGATCTCCGTCTGGACCTGCTCGTAGAGGGCGTTGCCGACCACCTTCAAATTGAGTTGTTCGGCGATCGTCTGCAGGAAAGCGGCAAACAAGGCCACCGCCGCGATTACGGCCGAACCGATGGCCACGCCTTTGGTTATGGCCTTTGTCGTATTGCCGACGGCGTCCAGGCTCACCATGATCTTTTGCGCCTCGCCCTCGAACTCGCCGCTCATCTCGGCGATGCCGGCGGCGTTGTCGGACACCGGGCCGTACGTGTCCTGAGACACGACGATCCCGGTGGTGGAAAGGAGGCCGATCCCGATCAGGGCGACGAGATATAAGGAGAACCGCAAATTGCCGCCGCCCAGGGCCACAGCCACGGCAATGGCCACGATGATGGCCAGGATGGCCGCTACGGATGACTCGAGGCCCACCGCGATACCGGCCAAGATCGTCGTCGCCGGGCCGGTGCGGGTCGACTCGGCAATTTCGTGTACTGGCTCGGTCTCGGTCGACGTGTAGTACTCGGTGATTCGGGATATGACCTGCCCGAGGACGACCCCGGCCACTATGGCCCACCAAACCGTCAAGTTGTGGACGTAAAACTCGGCTACGAAAAAGCTCCCCACCACCGTCAGCAAGGCGGCCGCTAAAAAGCCGCGGTTGATGGGGGCCATGGCCGAGCGGTCCCGGCTGGTGGCCTTGATGAGGAAGATGCCGATGATGGAGGCGAGGACCCCGATCCCCATTACGACCAAGGGGAACGTGATGCCGAGGGCGGGCGCCTTGCGTATGCTCTCGAAACCGAAGTTGCCAAGGATGAGGCTGGCCACAATGATCACGCCGTAGGACTCGAAAAGGTCAGCCGCCATGCCGGCGCAGTCGCCGACGTTGTCGCCCACGTTGTCTGCGATGGTGGCCGCATTGCGGGGGTCGTCTTCCGGGATGCCTGCTTCGATCTTGCCGACGAGGTCGCCCCCGACGTCAGCCGCCTTAGTGAAAATGCCGCCGCCGACACGCATGAAGAGGGCAATGAGAGATCCGCCGAAGCCAAACCCCACCAGGATGGCTGTGGCCGAGTGCTGGGCCAGCATGACGATCAGGGTCGCCCCGAGGAGGCCGAAACCGACCACGAAAAGGCCGGTAACGCCGCCGGTCCTGATGGCGACCAGCAAGGCCGCCGGCATGGAACCGTTGCGGGCCGCCGCCGCCGTGCGGACGTTGCCCCTCACCGCGGTGCTCATGCCGATGAAGCCGGCCAGGCCCGAGAACGTGGCCCCTAAAACGAACGCCAGGGTCCTGTAGATGCCTGATGGTACGAAACCGAGCACCGTGTGGCCCGTGACCGGGTTGACGACCTTTGTCGCCGTAACGAACACGAGCACCGCCACCGGGACCACGATCAGGGCAATGGTCTTGTACTGCCGCTTCATGTAGGCAAGGGCGCCCTCCTGGATGGCGCGTGCGATGTCGCGCATGGCCGGCGTCCCTTCGTCTGCGGCGAGGACGTTGCGCATCAATAACAGCGCCGTCACGATCGAAACCAGGGCGCAGACCAAGGCGAAGACCAGCCACACCCACTCGGTCCCTCGCAGGTTGAACGCCTGGTAGCCGCCCGAGCCGGCAGCGACAAGATGAGCCATCAAAGATTCTCCTTTATGGTGCCTCCCGGGCAGTCCGGGCCGACATGAGGACGCTGCGCCAGCATCGCCCTAGTTCTCCAGGCTGGAAGCCAGCATACGGACACGGACCTGGCGCCCAGCCCTCTCGCCCAACGTCCGCTCGGCCCCCGCGACCTGCAGTACCAAGGGGCCGCCAAATGGCTGCTTGTCGACGACCACCACTTCGGCGCCGGGCACCAGCCCCATATCGCCGAGGAAGGCCACCATAGCCGGGCTCACCGAGCTCGACAACGCCACGACGGCCTTCTGACCAGGTTCCAGGTCGTAAAGCTGCGCCAACTCGGGGATCCCATCGGTGCCGAGACCGGGGATCGGGAACCCGTGAGGACAGGTACCCGGGCGCCCCATGGCCTCAAAAAGCCGGTCCTCGACTTCCTGGGGCAGGTCGTGCTCGAACTCCGGAGCGAGCCGGTCCGCCTCGGCCCAGCTATAGCCGAGGAAGTCCGCCAGGAAGCGCTCGACGATACGGTGCCGGCGCACGACCGCCACGGCAGACTTGCGCCCCGTCTCGGTGAGGGTCACGCCCTTGTAGGGTTCGTGGCTCACGAGGCCGCGGTCAACCAAACGTTTCACCATGGCCGTAGCGGTAGCAGGCGACACCCCGAGCGCGCCGGCGAGGTCACCACTACGGGCCCAACCGCCAGGCTCAGAAGTCCGGCGCCAAATCTCCTTCAGAGCGGCACGTTGTGACCTAGTGAGCTCGTTATCCATCTTTCGTAGCGCTCAAAGGTAGATTTTTGGAGGCCGAAAGTCAAGTGGTTGGAACAAATTATTTTCGGGCCACAGGTGGGCGCGCCGAACGGTCTCCATTGGCGCTGGGTTGGCCGCGCCACCTGACTGAACTGCGCCCCTACTCGGGGCACCCGAGCCCGCCTCGAGGCCAGTCATCGAGCCTGGCAGCCGGGCACGCCCATCGGTTCGGGCTGCTCAGCGCCCTCCGTCGACCGGGGGCAGCAGGCTCGGCATCCTGGACACGTCCATGAAGATGGCCCCGGTATCGTCGCCGTCTGCGGGACCGCCGAAGACGGTCACCCGCACCGACGTGCCCTTTTCCTTACGTATGAACGCGGCCTTGTCCACCAGCGTTTTGATGAGGGGTATGCCCAGCCCCCGCTCGAAGTTGAGCCGCTCAGGATCTGTGATGGGCGGCGGGAACTCGAGCGTGTCGGGGTCGAACCCCGGCCCTGAGTCCTCGATGTTCACTTCGAGGCGGTCGGGCGCCTCCCACACCTCCACGTGCACGGGAGCGCTCGGGCTCACCGACCTGTTCGCCTCGATGGCATTGGTACACGCCTCGGACACGGCCAACTTGAGGTCGTCTATGCGCTCGTCCGCCAGGGCCGGCGCGAGGACGCGACCGACGCCACGACTAGGCGGACTATGGCGATGAACTCGGGGCTGGACGGGACGTCCAGCTCGAGCACCAGGGCGCCTTGCATCGCCACGTCGGTCCGGAGCGGCCTACTGGGCGACAGCTTCGTCGACCGAGCTATGGATGGCGAAGACCTTGGTCAAGCCTGTGATCTCGAACACTTTGAGGATGCGCTGGTGCGTGCAAACGAGAGTGAGGTCGCCGTCGTGGCTGCGGAGCCGCTTGAGCCCACCCACGAGCACCCCGAGACCGGTGGAGTCGAGGAAATCCACGCCCTCCAGGTCGACGATGATCTGGTGCTTGCCTTGGCTCACCAGCTCGACCAACTTTTCCCTGAGTCGCGGGGCCGTGTAGACGTCCACTTCTCCTTTCACCGCCAGCACCGTGTAGGGCCCGCGGCTCTCGTCTACCTCCAGACCGAGTTCCATCGATGACATCCTTCCTAAAACGCGCGCACCGGAGAACCGATGCCCCGCCACCGTAGCAGTTCAGGCTAGTTGTGCCCTCTGCGAAACATTGAAAAACCCCCTGGCGAGAGAACTAGTGGTCAAGGTCGTCATGGAGGGCAGAGACCATCTTGGCCACGTTTACGGCGTGGTCCCCCAGCCGTTCGTAAAAACGGGCCACCAGCGCCAGTTCCATGGCCACAGATGACGGGGCGCCCGAGGCCGCCACCTCAGTCACCAGGACGGTCTGCAAGTCGTCCATCTCCTCGTCGCGCTGTGCCAGTTCCACGGCGGCCTTGCCTTCCTTGTCGTACCAGCAGTCCGCCGCCGTGCGCCACATGGTCATCCCCACCTTGCCCATGCGCTCGATCAGTCCCCGCGCTCGTGGCGTGAGCTCGGCCCCGAGCCCGTAGGCGGCTCGCCTGGCTATGTGCTCTGCCAGCTCGTGGCTGCGCTCGAGCTCCGGGAGGACCCGTAAAGCGGCCAGCAGGAAGCGCAGGTCCCTTTGGTCCCGTTGCCCCAGGGCGACGGCCCGGTTGACCAGGCGCTCCACGTCGCTGTACACGTTGTCGACGAGCTCGTCCCGCCCCGCCAGGACGGCTGCTACGTGCTTGTCCCCGGATAGCAGGGCGTCCGTGGCCGCGGCCAGAGCCTCGACCACCAGGGCGAAGAGCTGGAACATCTTCCCGTCGATCTTCCCGATGTCGGCGCGGCCTGGGTCCTCAGCCTCATCATCCACTGTCGAATGCTACTGGCGCGGGCGGGGGAGGGCGGCGGCCAACCGGCCCAGAGCGGGCCACATTCGGCTGGACCGGTGCAGCAGGGCTTGGTCGCGGCAGGGCCAAAGCACGCGGCTACCGGCACGCGGCTACCGGCAGGCGGCTACCGGCAGGCGGCTACTGGCAGGCGGCTACTGGCAGGCGGCCACCGTACGTCCGCCAGTCGCGACCCTCGTGGCAGACTTGGGTTATAGGTGCCCCGGAACCAGCTGACGCCCGCAATCGAGCGGCCGCCTTCTTCGACCTGGACAAAACGGTCATCGCCAAGGCTTCTTTGATCGCCTTTTCGCGGCCGTTCTACAGGGAGGGCCTGGTCACCCGGCGGCTCCTGGCCCGGGGCCTGTGGAGCCAACTCCTGTTTATGCGCTTCGGCGCCGGCGCCTCCGCCCTCGAGCGGCTACGGCAACGGGCCTTGGCTCTCACGACCGGTTGGGAGCAGGAACAGGTCAAGCGCGTCGTGGCCGAGACGTTGCAACAGGTGGTCAGGCCCATCACGTACAAAGAAGCCGTCGACCTGATCGAGGAGCACAAAGAGGCGGGACGGCGGGTGTACATAGTCTCGGCTGCGCCCGAGGAGATAGTCGAACCGCTAGCGCGCTTCCTGGGCGCCGAAGGGGCTATTGCCAGCCAGGCCGTCGTCAGCGCCGGCCGCTACACCGGCCAACTTCTCCGGTACGCCTACGGGCCGCAGAAGGCGGCCACTATCCGCCAGCTCGCCGAGCGAGACGGCCTCGACCTGAACGCCAGCTACGCCTATAGCGACTCGGCTACGGACCTGCCGATGCTCGAGATCGTTGGGCACCCCGTCGCAGTGAACCCCGACCGCGCCCTCCGCCGGATAGCGCAGATGAGAGGGTGGCCCGTATTGCGGTTCGAGCAGCTCATGATCGTCACGCCGACCGGGCACCGCCCGTTGCGCACGGGCATGGTAGGGGCCGGGACTCTGTTCCTGATGGCCGCCGCCGTCGTGGGGGTAACTGTCTTCGTCAAACGCCGCTCAGCCACGGCCTCGACGCGCCCTTAGCGGGTACGACGAGGCCGAACGCCGATTGAAGCCCTGGTCAGGGCTTCTATTGAGGTTGTAAGGTTAGGTTGTCTTTTCGGTAGTCGCTACGGCTCGGCTCAGGCCGCCCGCAGCTTCTTGGCGGCGAGGAACCCGACGCCCACGATCAGTGCTACGAACAGAATTTTCTTGAGCATGCAAGACACCGTAGCGGGCTGCGCAGCCGAGCGCACCTTCTCCGCCGGCAATGGCGGTTTTGCCTGGTCAGCCTGGTCCGCACCGGGGAGCCAGGCGCAGGCGCCAGCGGGGTCGTCCGCCTACCGGGGTAACAGGTGTTGGCGCGCCAGCGCCCGGTCCACTTCCCGGCAGGCGTCGGCAGCGGCCACGGCCGCTTGCTCGCCAGCCTCCCCGCACAGGAACTCCGTCAGGAGGCTGGCGCCGCGTTCCCAATCGGCCAAAACGTCAATCAGGGCAAAACCGAGCGCCCGGGCCACGGGCCGGTCCGCAGAAGCCGAGCAGCGGCCCTGCCACCACCGGTAGCCAACGACGACCCGGGGCAGCACCGCCCGGCAATAAGCGCTCAAACGCTCGACGTCTCCCTCCACAGTGGCGAGGGCGTCAATAGCGGTCGGTGTCCCGTCATAGGAGGGGACGAGGTGGGCGGGCAGGCCGGGAAGGCGTTCCTCCCACAGGTGTTGGCGCCAGGCGTGGTGCTGGCTGCAGGTGTCGAAATAGATTTTCGCCGCCGGGGCGGCCACAGAAGACACCCAGCTCCCGAGCACTTCGTAGAGGCGACGCTCGGCCAGCGCCCAGCCGCTCACCAATCGGGCCGACTCCTCGACGCTGAGCCACGACCCAGGACCGGGGAGACCAGGACCGGGGAGACCAGGACCGGCGAGATCTGGACGGGGGCGATCTGGACTGGGAAGATTTGGATTGGGGAGATCTGGTCCGGGCCAAGAGGGAAGGCACTGGCGGGGGCGGCCTGGTCCGGCATCGGGTCAGCGATAGCCGTTGGTGATCGGCATCCGGCGGTCCCGCCCGAAAGCCTTCGGCGTCACCCTTACGCCCAGCGGGCTCTGGCGCCGCTTGTACTCGGCCAGGTCGACCAATCGGACGACGCGTTCGACGAGCTCGGGGTCGAAGCCGGCTTCGACCAGCTCGCCGGCCGTCAGGTCACCCTCCACGTAGGCTTCGAGCACGGGGTCCAACTGCTCGTAAGGGGGCAGGTTATCCGTGTCGAGCTGTCCTGGGCGCAGCTCGGCCGACGGAGGTTTCGTGAGCACTGCCTCGGGGATCACTTTGCCCTGCGAATTTCTCCATTCGCACAGTCGGTAAACGAGGGTTTTGGGCACGTCTTTTATGACGGCAAAGCCGCCCGCCGTGTCGCCATAAAGGGTCGAATAGCCGACCGCCAACTCGCTTTTATTGCCCGTCGTCAGCACCAACCAACCGAACTTGTTGGACAGGGCCATCAGGACGACGCCTCTCAGCCGGCTCTGGATATTTTCCTCCGCCAAACCCGGCGACCGGCCGGCGAAAACACCGGCCAACATTTCGAGCACAGCTTCGTGCGCCGGTTCTATGGGCACGGTCAAGTAATCCATTCCCAGATTTGACGACAGCTCGGCGGCGTCGTCGTTCGATGCCCCGCTCGTATAACGCGACGGCATCGACACGCCATGCACTGCGGCGGCGCCGAGCGCATCCGCGGCGATTACGGCCACCAACGAAGAGTCAATTCCTCCCGAAAGCCCGACCACCACTTCGGAGAACCCGTTTTTGCGGACGTAATCATGAGTCCCGACGACGAGGGCGCGGTAGACCTCCTCCTCCAGTCCGAGCGGCTCGGCCAGCGGAGGAGTAACCCGGGGGGCGGAGACGGGCTGGCGGGGGTTCGGGCTCACGACCACCTCGGGCAGCGCCGGGGCGCGGTGCCGGCCTCTCGGGTCGAGCAGCCTTTTGCGGTAAGTGGGTCGCACTTCGATGTCGAAAATCGATACGGCCTCCTCGAACTGCGGCATGGCCGCGATCAAATGGCCGTCCGCGTCAAACACCATCGAGGCACCGTCGAATACGAGCTCGTCCTGACCGCCCACCAGGTTGACGTAAACGAGCGCACACGAAGCGTCGGCCGCCCTGGTCGCCAGCATCCGCTGGCGCTCGCCGAGCCGCCGGGCGTAATAGGGCGAGGCGTTGATGTTGACCATCAGCTCGGCCCCGGCGGCGGCTTGAGAACTGATCGGGCCCGTCGGGTCCCAGGCGTCCTCGCACACGGACACACCAATACGGGTGCCACCGATCAGGTAAAGGCTGTCCGCCCCCGCACCGGGCACGAAGTAGCGTTGTTCATCGAATACTGAGTAATTAGGCAGGTTGCACTTGTGGTAAATGCCCCTCACCTCGCCGCCGGCGCAGACGGCCGCCGCGTCGTAGAGGTCGAGGCGTTCATCGACAAAACCCACGACGGCGACGCAACGCTCCGTAGCCTGGGCCACCTTGGCCAGAGCCACCTGGTTGTCCGCCACAAAGCCCGGTTTGAGGAGAAGGTCCTCAGGTGGGTAGCCGGTGATGGCGAGCTCGGGGAACACCGCCAGGTCGGCTCCACCTTCTTCGGCGCGGCCAAGCGCGGTTACGATCCTCTCGACGTTGCCGCCGAGGTCACCGACCACCGGGTCCAATTGACAGAGGGCGACTCGCAACCATGTCATGAGTTCCGAGCGTAGGCCGGTGGCGGGGCATCGCGAGGCCTTGGTGCCCGAGGTGGCTGGTTCGGCCGACCCGGTTCAAGTCGAGCTCGGGCTGGCCCGGCTGGCGGGAACGGCACCCGAGGCGATGGAGCGCCTACGAGAGTCGGGCAGGCTGCGGCGAGCCGTCGTGACCGTCATGGCGGCCAGCCCGTTCCTCACGCGCACATGCGTGACCGACCCTATGGCCCTCGACGTCCTGGATGCCCTGGACCACCCGGTCGACCCGCTCGAGCCGCTCGCCCGCTGGAAGGCGCTCGAAGTCCTCCGGGTCGCCGCTCTCGACCTCTCGGCCCAGATCCCACTAGAGACGGTGGGGGCGCTGCTAGCGGATCTGGCTGACGGCGTCCTCGCAGCCGCTACCCGGGCCAGCGGCCTGGAGGACGAGCTGGCGGTCATAGATATGGGCAAGCTCGGCGCACGCGAGCTCAACTACGGCAGCGACATCGACATCGTCCTGGTCGGCGGGGGCGACCCTCAGCACCTCGTCGCCATGGCCCGCCAGGCCTGGCGCATCGACCTCGGGTTGCGCCCGGAGGGCCGCGCCGGCCCGCTGGTACGCAGCCTCTCCTCCTACGTCGCCTACTGGGACCGATGGGCGCAGACCTGGGAGTTCCAGGCGTTGCTAAAAGCCAGGCCCTCCGCAGGCCGCCACCAGCTGGGCGCGGAGTTCACAGAAGAGGCGTCCCGGCGGGTGTGGGGCCGGCCGCTGGGCGCCGACGAGCTCCGGTCCTTGCGGGCCATGAAGGGGCGGGCCGAACAAGCGGTGGCCCGCCAAGGCCTCTCACAGCGGGAGATAAAGCTCGGCCGGGGGGGGATAAGGGACATCGAGTTTTCCCTACAGCTCCTCCAGCTCGTGCACGGGCGCCAGGACGAGAGCCTCCGGGCCCCGGGCACCCTGGCCGCTCTGAGCGCGCTGGCCGCCGGTGGCTACATAGCCCGCCAGGATGCCGAGGGGCTGGCCGGCGCGTACAGGTTCTTGCGGGCGGTGGAGCACCGGCTCCAGCTCTTCTGGGACCGGCAAGTACACGCCCTGCCCGCCAGCGCCGAGTCGCGGGCTCATCTGGCGAGAGTGCTCGGGTACCGCGACGGGCCCACCTCCACTGCTCTGGCCCGCTTCGAGGCTGACCTGGTCAACCACCAGACGACGGCCCGCGCCATCCACGAACGGCTCTACTTCAGGCCGCTGCTCGAGGCCTTCACCACGCGCCACAGGGTGCCGATGGACGCCTCCGCCATCGGTAGAGACGTTTACGTCGCCGAAGGTGGCGAGAGCCACGTCGGACGCACGAGGAGGGCCGGCCCAGTGGGGATGGCCGGCCCAGTGGGGATGGCCGGCTCAGCTGGGAGCGGCAGCCCCGCTCCGACCGGCGGCTCAGACGGGGCGGACGGCGCTGTCGCCGCCGGCGCCCCGCCGGCCCTGCTCAGCGAAACGGCCATCGGCGAACGCCTGACCGCGTTCGGTTTCTCGGACGCCAGGCGCACACGGGACGCCGTTTTGGAACTGACCCAGGGCTTCTCGCGGACCTCTCGTCTCATGCAAGCCATGGTGCCTCTGGTCCTCGACTGGCTGTCGGAGTCGCCCGATCCGGACCTCGGCCTGCTCGGCCTGCGCCGGCTGACCACCGGGCCCCACCGCCGGGCCGGCTCAATGCCCTTTTTCGGGAGTCCCCCGAGGCCGCCCGCCACCTGTGCCTCCTGCTCGGGACAAGCCCGCTTTTTGCCGGCGGCTATGAGCGCCACCCGGAACAGCTGGGTTTGCTGGAAACTGGGCCGCCGGCGCTGCCCGGTAAAGAAGAACTCGAGCGCCGGGCACTCGAAACCATTGCCTGGCGCCATCGCTCAGAATGGTGGCGGGGACTGGCCAGCCTGCAGAGGAGCGAAGTGTTGCGAGCGCAGGCCCGTGACGTGCTCGGGCTAGAAGACGTGGCCGCCACCGGGCGTTCCCTGTCCTGTCTGGCGGAAGCGGTCCTCGAGGTGGCGCTCTGGGCCGTGGGCGGAGCCAGGGGAATAGGCGCCAACGGCACCGACGACAGAACGGCCCGAAAGGGTGACGGCGGGGCGGCGGCAGAGCATGGCCAGGCGGGCCCGGGTGCCGAGAGCGAGGGTGGCGCCGGTCCGCCCGGCCCCGTGGAGGGGTTGGCATTGATGGCTATGGGCCGGTTCGGCGGGTCCGAGCTGGCATACGCCAGCGACCTCGACGTCCTGGTCGTGTTCGACGATGCCATTATCCCGGCCGAGGAGGCCGAAGAGATGGCCGAGGCGCTCCTCCGGCTGGTGAGCGGTGAGACCCCTGTCCAGCGCCTCTACGAGCTTGACCTGGCCCTGAGGCCCGAGGGGCGCAAAGGCTCCCTGGCCCGGAGCCTGAAGGCTTACGAGGGCTACTACGAGCGCTGGGCGCAAGTGTGGGAGCGTCAAGCGCTCACCCGGGGGCGCTTCGTGGCCGGCGACCCCAACGTGGGCCGGCGCTTCGGCGTAATGGCGCGGCACTTCCTCTGGGGCTCCCCCCTCACGGATGACGACGTCTTCGAGATCAGGCGGATGAAGGCCCGTATCGAGCGCGAGCGCGTCCCGCCCGGCGAAGACCCCGAGTTCCACCTGAAGCTCGGCCCCGGCTCGCTCTCGGACGTCGAGTGGACCGTCCAGCTGTTACAGCTCCGCCATGGCATCAGCGCCGAAGGCACCCTCGACGCCCTCGACGCCCTCACGGCGGCCGGCGTGATGCAAGCGGCCGACACGCGGGCGTTAGCCGAGTCGTACAGGTTCTGTGAGGCCACCCGCAATCGCCTCTACCTGGTGCGCGGCCGGCCGGGGGACGCCCTTCCGGCGCCCGGCCATCACCTCACGAGCCTGGCCCGGAGCCTGGGCACGACGGCGCCGGCGCTCCGCGAGCAGTACCGCCGCCTCACCAGGCGGGCGAGACGAGTTACGGAGCGCCTTTTCTACGGCAGCGAGTGAGAATCGCCACTCTATGTGGCGCAAACTGTGAACAAAGTGGTCACGGCCGGTCGAAGCAGGCTTTTTGGGTGCAGCAGGGCGTTTTGGTCGCGAACGGGCGCAATTCTTTCGTCGAAGCGCGACCATATTCGCCGAGCGCGCCCAAAAGGGCACGGGCCGGCGGCATCTGCTTTGTCCTCGAGCGGGGAAGGTTCCCAGTCACCCGTCACCCCCCGGCAGCGCCACCCCGGTTAGTCGGCTGACCCGCCGGTTTTAGCGTCCTGTTCGCCGGCAACCTGGCCGAACACCAGGGACGCGTTGTGCCCGCCAAAACCCAGGCTGTTGGTCATGGCGTAGCGGATGTCGGCCGCCCGGGCCTTGTTGGCCACGTAATCCAGGTCGCAGGCCGGGTCGGGGTTGTCCAGGTTGATGGTGGGAGGCAGTACCGAGTTCTGGAGCGCCAGGATGCAGACCACCGATTCGAGCGCTCCGGCCGCTCCCAAAGTGTGGCCCGTCATCGACTTGGTCGAGGACACGAGCGGCGCGTTGGGGCCGAAGACGCGCTTCAAGGCGTGGGTTTCGACTCTGTCGTTGGGCGGGGTCGAGGTGCCGTGGGCATTGACGTAGTCGATGTCTGCCGGCGACAGCCCGGCGTCGGCTATGGCCGCCGCCATCGCCCGCACCGCCCCGTCCCCGTTCGGGTGGGGCTGCGTGATGTGGTAGCCGTCGGAGGTGGCGCCGTAGCCGACCAGCTCAGCCAGCACAGGGGCGCCCCGGCGGAGGGCGAACTCCCTCTCTTCGAGGACGAGGGTGGCCGCCCCCTCACCCAGCACAAAACCGTCCCGGTCGATGTCGAAGGGCCGGGAGGCGCGCTGGGGCTCGCTGTTCCGGGTCGAGAGAGCCTTCATGGCGGCGAAGCCGGCTATCCCCACGGGGGTCACGGCCGCCTCGCTGCCACCGGTCACCACCGCGTCGGCCCGGCCCAGACGGATGGCGTCAAAAGCCGTGCCGATGGCGTGAGCTGACGCAGAACAGGCCGTAACCGTGCAGCAGTTGTAACCGAGCAGCTGCCATTCCATGGCGATCTCACCCGCCGCCATGTTGGGGATCATCATGGGAACGACGTACGGGTTGACCCATTCCGCCCCTCTGTCGATCAAGGTGCGGATGCCGTCCTCGAGGGTGCGGATCCCACCAATACCGGAGGCGTAGACCACGCCGATGCGCTCGGGGGCCGAAGCCACGTCGAGCTTGGACGCTTCGATGGCCTCCTTGGTCGCCACCAGTGCCAGCTGGACGACACGGTCAAGGTGCCTGGCCCGGCGGCGGCCGAACACG
Source organism: uncultured Acidimicrobiaceae bacterium (assembly GCA_963750465.1). Lineage (GTDB taxonomy): Bacteria > Actinomycetota > Acidimicrobiia > Acidimicrobiales > Palsa-688 > Fen-671. The sequence goes on along the minus strand of CAVVRE010000011.1, from coordinate 430,819 downwards.
GCTACGGCGTCGAAACCGTCAATCTCACCCGCGATGCGGACGGGCGAGTCCTTGGCGTCAAATGCAGTGATCGTCCGGACGCCGCTGCGACCGGCGATGAGCGCCTGCCACGTCCGTTCGAGGTCGAGGCCGAGGGGAGTAACCGCCCCCACACCCGTCACGACCACTCGGCGGTTGTCCATAGTCCAGGAATCCTACGGGGCCCAACCGTACGGCGGGTGGTTGTGCCACTTGGGCTGCTCGCTCACCAGCCGGCGTGAGGTCGACGTTCTTCTCCCCGCCGAACCCATATCAGCAAGGGCTGGCGCCGGCGAACTTAGACGGCTCCCGGGTGTAGATTTCCGCTTATTATGACGGCCGACCCCGAGGTACCAGAGGCTGACGCCCTCGAACAGGCCCGACCAGCAGCGCCTGAGCCGATCGAGCCCGCGCCCGCAGGACAAAGACGAACGGCGTTCGAGGTGCCAGAGGCAGACGCTCTCGACCAGGATCGAGAGGTCCCGCTGGACGACGACGACCGGCGGTAGGCGCCGTCTGCGGCCGGTGGGGAGCATCACGCCCGCTTGAGCGGCGTCAGGTGGAGGCTGAAGCGCTTTTCGCCTGACCCCGGGAACCTGATCGTGGCTTCCGCATCCGACCCTTCACCGCCCACCTCGATCACGACGCCCTCGCCGTAGCGGGCGTGTACGACAGCGTCGCCGGGCCGCAGCCCGAGCGCTTCGGCCCCGGTGCCGTGGACCGGCACCCCGGCCCGGCCGCGGCGCAGGGCGGCCTCAACGAGTTCGTGGCGAGTTTCTTCGCGGCTGCGCCGATGGGCCGGGCTGGCCCCGCTGGTCCGCACCAGCTGGTCGGGGATTTCGCCCACGAACCGGCTGGGCGAGTTGTACTGGGTCTCGCCCCACAGGCTCCGGCACCACGCGTAGGAGATGTAGAGGCGCTCTCTGGCCCGGGTCACGCCCACATAACAGAGCCGCCGCTCTTCTTCGAGCTCTTCGGGCTCACCCAGAGAACGCAAGTGAGGGAACACCCCCTCCTCCATCCCGGTGATGAAGACGATGGGGTACTCGAGGCCCTTGGCCGTGTGCAGGGTCATCAACGTGACGTTGGACTCATCCTCGTCCACCTCGTCAGTATCTGCGACCAGGCTCACCTCGGTCAGGAAATCAGCCAGGTTGCCGACCTCGGCCGCCGCCCCGAGCAGCTCCTCGACGTTCTCCACCCGCCCCTCGATTTCGAGCGGGCTACCTCCCTGGGCGCGCAGGTCTTCAAGGTAATTGGTGCGGTCGAGGATGGCGTGCAGCAGTTCGGCTGGCCCGGCCGGGGCCTGACCACTGAAGCCGGCGGCAAAGAGGCCCTGGGCCCGCTGAGCGTTTTCGCCCGCGCCGTTCGTCGCCGCGTTGCCATCGGTGGCCACGGCCTCACCATCACTGTCACCGGCCCTCTCGCCGGCCCTGGCATCGGCCCTGTCGCCCGCCCTGTCATCGGTGCTGTCATCGGCGCTCTCACCGGCCAGCATCACTCTCAGGTCACCCATGAGCCCCAGAAAGGCGCCGATCCCGGTCAAGGCCTTGCCGGTTACGCCCGCCTCCTGCGCGTGGGTGAGGGCGTCAGCGAAAGACATACCCTTGGAGGCCGCCCAGGCGTCCAGGCGGCCCACGCTGGTGTCGCCGATCCCTCTCCGGGGCACGTTTAGGACCCGTTTCAAGGACACCTCGTCCTCCGGGTTGGCCACCGCGTGCAGGTAGGCGAGCATGTCTTTGATTTCTCTGCGCTCGTAGAACCGCGCCCCTCCGACGACCTTGTAGGGGACATTCTGGCGCACGAGTTCCTCTTCGATGGCCCGGCTCTGGGCGTTCGTCCGGTAGAAAACGGCGACGTCGCCCCAGCGGTAGCCCTCGTCCCGGCGCAGTCTCATTGCTTCGGAGACCAGCCACGCCCCCTCGTCGTGCTCGTCTTCGGCTATGTAGCGGACGAGTTGTTCGCCGCCATCCCGAGAAGTCCATAGATCTTTCGGTTTGCGTGCCACATTGTTCGAAATGACGGCGTTGGCGGCGTCCAGGATCCTCTGAGTAGAGCGGTAATTTTGGTCCAGGACCACGACCGTGGTGTCGGGGAAAGTCCGCTCGAACTCGAGGATGTTCCTCACGTCTGCGCCTCGCCAGCCGTAGATGGACTGGTCCGAGTCGCCGACCACCGTCACCTGGTGGTGCCCCCCCGCCAGCTGAAGGACGAGCTCGTTTTGCGCCCGGTTGGTGTCCTGGTACTCGTCCACCAGAATATGCAAAAAGCGTTGCCGGTAGGCATCGAGGACGTCGGGGTGCTCCCGGAAAAGCTGAACCGTCAGGACCAGGAGGTCGTCAAAGTCCATAGCGTTGGCCGATACCAGCCGCCGCTGGTACTCCTGGTAGACGTCAGCGATCTTGCGCTCGAAAATCGAGCTACGCCGGGCGCGATCGGCATAGGCCGCGGCACTCAAAAGTTCGTTTTTGGCCGCGGAAATAGCCCCGTGCACGGCCCGCGGCGGGAATTTCTTGATGTCCAGGCCGAGGTCGCGTACCACATAACCGGTAAGCCGCACGGCGTCAGCCTGGTCATAAATGGAAAAGGAGGACTGGTAACCCAGCAGGGGGGCCTCGCGACGCAATATGCGCACACAAGCGGAGTGAAAAGTCGACACCCACATGCGTTGCGCCACCCGTCCTACCAGCGCCGCCACCCGGTGGCGCATTTCGTCCGCGGCTTTGTTGGTGAACGTTATAGCCAGGATGGCAAAAGGTGAAAGACCTTTTTCACGTACCAGCCAGGCAATCCTGTGCGTAAGGACGCGCGTCTTGCCCGAGCCCGCGCCGGCCACCACCAGGAGCGGTCCTTCGGGATGGGTGACGGCCTTTAGTTGCGACGGGTTGAGGCCTTCCAGAAGGTCCTCATGGGTGGCCACGGCACTTGCTCCGGAGCCGGGAGGTGGCGGCGTCAGTGGCCCATCCCGATGTGCTGCGAACGCTGGAGCGACTTCCCTTCGGTGAGCAAGGCGGGGGCCACCATGACCTCGGCTTTCTGGAACTCCTTCACGCTCCCGTAACCGCAAGTGGCCATAGAGGTCCGGAGCGCCCCAAAGAGATTGTGCCGGCCGTCGTTTTCGTGCGCCGGACCGACGAGGATCTCGGCCAACGTCCCGCCGATTTCGGTTTTCACCCGTGCGCCACGAGGAAGGGTCGGGTGGAACGTAGCCATACCCCAGTGGTAGCCATTCCCGGGAGCCTCGGCCGCCGCGGCCAGAGGCGAGCCGAGCATCACCGCGTCGGCCCCGCACACAATGGCCTTGGCCACATCGCCTCCAGTGCCCATTCCGCCGTCGGCGATGACGTGGACGTAGACGCCGGTTTCGTCGAGGTGTTGAGCCCGGGCCGCTCTGGCATCGGCGATGGCGGTGGCTTGAGGCACACCAATCCCGAGTACGCCCCTGGTGGTGCAGGCGTGCCCTGGCCCGACCCCCACGAGGACGCCCACGGCCCCGGTTCGCATCAGGTGGAGCGCGGCCTGGTAGGAGGCACACCCGCCGACGATCACCGGAATTTCGAACTCCCGGATGAAGCGCTTCAGGTTGAGCGGCTCCACCGTTTTGGACACATGTTCGGCCGACACCACTGTGCCCTGCACCACGAAGAGGTCGAGCTCGGCCTCCACCAGCGCCTTGGCATACTGCGCGGTGCGCTGCGGCGTAAGCGAAGCGCAGGTGACGACCCCCGCGTCCTTGATCTCACGGATACGGGCGGTGATCAGCTCGGGCTTGATGGGCTCGAGGTAAATCTGTTGCATCCGGGCCGTGGCCTTGTCCGGGGCCAGTTGAGATATCTCCTCGAAGTACGGCTCGGGGTCGTCATAACGCGTCCAGAGCCCCTCGAGGTTGAGGACCCCCACGCCCCCCAGCAAGCCGAGCTGGATAGCCGTTGAGGGGCTCACCACCCCGTCCATGGCTGCGCCCATCAAGGGCAGTTCAAAACGAAACGCGTCGATCTCCCAGGAGATATCGACGTCCTCGGGGTCCCTGGTCCGCCTGCTCGGGACGATAGCAATGTCGTCGAACCCGTACGCTTGCCGCCCTGATTTTCCTTTGCCGATCTCGATTTCCACGGTCCCTACCTCTCGTGCGCAACCACGGCTAAGACTGGTACGCCTGTTACTTCCAGTCTATTGGGCGGGGGCTATGCGTCGTGGTGACGGCCAGCCAAAGGACCCGGGCGCCCGGGCGAGCACAGGTTCGGCGAGCACAGGTTCGGCGAGGACAGGTTCCGCGAGGCGGGTTAGGCGAGGTCGGGCTCAGCGCGTACGGCTTCGGGGGGCCGGCCCTCAGGCGCGCGACAGCCCGACGGCCAAACGGCCTGGTCGGTCGGCCGGCAAGCGGTCGCTCTGGCTCAGCGGGCCGTCGGGCGGGGCCGGTTGGCCCGTGGAGCGCTCGGAAGAGAGCAAGTACAGGTCGCTGGCGGGCTCCAAAGGGGCGCCAAGCGCCTGGGGGGCGGGTCGCGACGTCGTGTCTGCGGCGCTGGCCGGCACCGGTGCACTGGCCCGCACCGGCGCACTGGCCCGGCCGGATTTGAGCTCGGCCCGCCTGGTGACCGGGAGCACGGGAGGAAGGGGGCCGTCGTCCCGGGCTGGCGGCCGGGCCAGCGAGCCCGAACAGCGCGTGCAGGACCCACGTTCGGCACTATTGACCACACCGCAGCGGGGACAGATCATGTCTCGCCAGGGTACCTGCCAGAGAGCCCCGAGCGTCCTTCGGGCCCCGGCACCATCCTGGCGGCCAGCACAGAGCCGAGCAGTTCGGTTAGCAGCCGCCCGGTGGCGCCCCAAACAATGTCCTCGTCCAGAAGGAAAAAGGGGACGGCCCGATAGGCCGTCCGACCTGGGTCATCGATAGCCGGCCAGAGCTCCTCGTGGTAAACGCCATCATCAGTCAAGCGGGACAGCGGTACCCAGAAGACCTTTTCGACCTCGCCCGGGTCAAAGACGAAATTCAGGCTGGTGGCCGCGGGACCGTGAAAATCCCCCACGAAGCAGTGGACGAGCGCCGGGCTGCGGACCGTAGTGAGAGGAGTCAACTGCCCGATGACGTCGACAGTGCCGGCATCTACGCCGATCTCCTCGTTCGCCTCCCGCAGGGCGGCCTGAAGAGGGAGCTCGCCGGGCTGCAAGCGGCCACCGGGAAAGGAGACCTCGCCGCTGTGAGACGGCAGGTGAGCCGAGCGGCGGGTGAGAACGACGTTCGCTTCCCCGCCGTGCTCGAACAACAAGCAGAGCACGGCCGCCGGGCGGGCGTCGTGTCCCGAGGGCAGCTCGGCCGGGGTCACGGGCCGTCCGGGTCGAACTGACGCGGGCCCGTTCGGGCCCGCCGGGCCGGGGCGCCAGCGCCCGGCGCACCTCGTCGACGGTGATACCCCGGCGCCGGCTTTCAGAGAGCTCCGACCACGGCGCCGGCGCGCCAGGCAACGTCCCCGCCGGACGCGGGATCCTGGCCGCGGGATCCTGGCCGCGGGATCTCTGGCCGCGGGATCTCCTGGCCCGGCCATCCGCTGAGCCCGAGCCCGCGGCTCAGACGACAGGGGTCCAGGAGGCGGGTTGGCCCCCTTGGCGCTCGCCGGGTTCTTCGGGGGGCTCGGTGGCCCCATCCGGCGGTGTGATGTCACGTTGGGCAACGAGGCCTTCGAGCAGCTGCCGCATGCCACCTGTCTTCAGGTTGGCCATAACCCGACCCGGCGTCACCTCGCCCCGCTCCCACTCCATCCAGGACTGTAAGAGCTTGCTCGAGTCGGGTTCCGGCAATTCCATCGGCGCCACACTACCGTGCCGCCGCAACTTGCCACGGGCGGACGGGCAGAGCCGGCGGCGGAGTTTGGGACCCCCGCTAGGCGGAGGAGCCTGGGCGTCAGGCAGGGCGGACGGCAGAGCCAACGGCGGGTTTGGGGCCAGCTCAGCAGGATCGAGGATCCCAGGGCGCCTGTTCGTCGCTGGCGGCACTTGGAGTCAGGCCGCCCGGCGTTGGCACGGTGGTAGCGACGACGTGCTTCTTCGGAGCCGTGGTGCCCGCCGGGGCTTTCGGGGTGGTGCTGGACGGGGCCACGCTCGACGAGGCCGAACCGGCGGGAGAAGTGGTGGAGGAAGAGGCGCTGGCTGAGGTGGTGGTCGGCGTGTGCGTGGTGGTGACGTTGACGCTGGACCCGAGCTGGACCTGGACGGTCCCGGGAGCGAGTGAAGGGGCGATCTCCATCATGACGGCACCCGAGAGGTACTTCATCACCTCGAGCGCATATGAGATTTGGCCCGGGTGGTACAGGACCAGCGTCTCCGATGTGTCGGACGGTACAGAGCCGGTGGTCTCGCTGACCACTTTCAGCCCGTCGGTGGCCAGCGAGTGGCCGGCGTCGAGGGCGGCTTGGTAATTGCCGGTGATGCTGACGACGCTCACCGACTTCGGCTCCTGCGTCGGCGGCAGTGCGTGGCTGTCCCACGCCCTTATCACGTTGTTGTCGTCGGGCTGTACCGGGAAAAGTACGTCTCCGATGTTGTAACCGTCGTAGTCGTAGTCGTTTACGGCCGTCGTTGGTAACGTCGTCTCGGCCACCCCGTCCACGTCGAGATCCCTGTAGCGCAGGACGAGGCTCAGCATCTGGCCTTTGAGCGCACTGTCGACGGTGATCTGGCCAAGTACGGCCGAGAGGAAATTGTCGGCCAGCAGTGGGTCAGTCAGGCCTTTCGATTTTGCCGTCTGGGCCACGATCTTCATGAAGGTGTGTGTCCTTCCGATACGGGCCAAATCTGACTCGGGGTCGTAAGGCCACATCGTAATCGGGCTCATTGATGCCGTGCGGCTCGTACTGAAGGTGCCGGGCGCGGACGAGGGCCAGCGCGGCCACGCCGTTCAAATGGTGGCAGCCGGGGGTGGCGATATAAAGGAGGGATTCGGCATCGAAAACGGGCTCAGGAAAATAGACGTTGTATCCCGCCGAGAGCGTTGACACTGTTTATGAAACCGTTGAAATTCAGCTCGATGAAATGGTTGATCGGGATGCCGAGGTCTTCCTCGACGGCCTTGGCCAAGTTGTTCGGCCCGTCTGGCGCCGTCGTTCAACGCGGCGTCCATTTTCTGGTACGGCCCGACCAGGCTGTTGGCCGGCATAGGAGAGAACAGGTCGCGAGGGATCGAAAGGATCGACGCCGTGCCGTTGGCCGGGTCGAGGTGGAGGACCATCATGATGTCGGCGAGCGTGCCGGAATGGCCGATCGACGACCCGTACTGAAGCTGTTCCTCGGGGGTCAGGCCCTGGCGGGTCTCGTTGCCGATCAGCAGAATGTTCTCGGGCATGAGCCCGCTCGAGTCGCTCGGGGTCGCTATTTTGGCTGCCGCCCACCGTCTCGTTTTCTGGGGTAAGGCTCGGGCTGGGGGCCGTCGCCACCTTGCCCAGCTCGTAGCGTACGTAACCGTAGGCGGACCCCATGGCCAGCAAGCCCAGGAGGGCGGTCACGTTGGCGCCGATAAGGATGCGTCGTGGCCAGCGGCGCCGCGGGCGGACCACCACCTTCGAAGGAGCCGGTGGTTCGGCGGAGGGCTGGACGCGGTGCTTAGGGACGGTCCTCACGTGAATCACAACAGCATAAGCGCGCCGTCCGGTTTTCCACCGCCGCGCCCCACAGGCGCCGGGTCGACCCAACCGAATGGCCCGGCTCGTAAGCCGGGCCGTCTGCGGCCAGCCGGTCAAGCCGGCTCATCAAGTCACGGCCCCACGAGACAGCGGGCCTGTGGAACTGCAACGCGGCGCGAGCCGGCTACATCATCCCCATGCCGCCGCCGGGGCCACCGCCAGCAGCCGGCGCCGGGGCTGGGTTTTTCTCCGGCTTGTCGGCCACCGTGGCCTCGGTCGTCAATAGAAGAGCGGCCACTGAGGCTGCGTTTTGGAGCGCGGAACGCGTGACTTTGGCGGGATCGATCACGCCTGCTTTGAACAGGTCCTCGAACTCGCCGGTCAGGGCGTTCAGGCCTACCCGACCCGTCTCGCGCTCGGCTTGCTGAATGACAACCGCACCCTCTAGACCGGCATTGGAAGCAATCCAACGCATGGGCTCTTCGAGGGCCTTGCTGACGATCATGGCCCCGGTCGCTTCGTCGCCATCCAGGCTCTTGGCCAGTTTGTCGACGGCGGCGCGACAACGCAGCAGCGCCAGGCCTCCGCCGGGCACGATGCCTTCCTCGATGGCGGCTTTCGTGGCCGAAACCGCGTCCTCGATGCGGTGCTTCTTTTCTTTCAGCTCCACCTCGGTCGCGGCCCCAACCCGAATGACGGCCACGCCGCCGGCCAGCTTGGCCAAGCGTTCCTGCAACTTCTCGCGGTCCCAGTCGGAATCCGTGTCATCGATCTCGTGCTTGATCTGGGTGATGCGAGATTTGACTTCGGCCTCGGAACCGGCCCCTTCGATGATCGTGGTCGTTGTCCTTGTCCACCACGACCTTGCGGGCGCGGCCGAGAAGAGCAAGGTCCACGTTCTCCAGCTTGAGGCCCACCTCTTCGGAGATGACCTGGCCGCCGGTGAGTATGGCGATATCGGCCAGCATGGCCTTGCGACGGTCGCCGAACCCAGGTGCCTTCACCGCGACACTTGTAAACGTCCCCCGGAGCTTGTTGACGATAAGCGTCGCCAGTGCTTCCCCGTCGACGTCCTCGGCTATCAGCACAAGAGGCTTACCCGCCTGCATGACCCGCTCGAGGACGGCGATTAGGTCGTGCGCGGAGCTGATCTTCGAGTTGGCCACCAGGATGTAGGGATCCTCGAGTACTGCCTCCTGGCGCTCAGGGTCGGTCACGAAGTAGGGCGAGATGTAGCCCTTGTCGAACTGCATGCCTTCTGTGAACTCGAGCTCAACCCCGAAGGTGTTCGACTCCTCGACCGTAACCACCCCGTCCTTGCCGACCTTGTCTATGGCCTCCGAAATGACCTCACCGATCGACGGGTCGGCCGCAGAAATGGACGCCACCTGGGCGATCTCGCCCTTGTCGTCGACTTCCTTGGCCAGTTTGCGGATGTTCTCGACGGCCGCGGCAACGGCTTTCTCGATGCCGCGCTTCAGCTCCACCGGGTTCGCCCCGGCGGCGACGTTGCGCAATCCCTCTCGTACCAGCGCCTGAGCGAGAACGGTGGCAGTGGTGGTGCCGTCGCCCGCGACATCGTTGGTCTTGGTGGCCACCTCCTTAACGAGCTGAGCACCCATGTTTTCGAAGTGGTCGTCGAGCTCGATCTCCTTAGCGATGGTGACCCCGTCGTTGGTGATCGTCGGGGCGCCCCAGCGCTTGGCAATGACGACGTTTCGGCCCTTGGGCCCCAACGTCACCTTGACGGCGTCTGCCAGCTTGTTGACGCCGGCCTCGAGGCCTCTGCGGGCCGTCTCGTCGAACTGGAGCTGCTTGGCCACTACTTCTTCACCTTGGCCAATACGTCCCGGCTGGAAAGCACGAGCAGGTCCTCCCCGTCCGACGGTGACCTCGGTGCCGCCGTACTTCGAGTAGAGGACGGTGTCGCCCACCTTGATGTCGAGCGGGATGAGCTCGCCGCTATTATCGGCCCGCCGTCCAGGCCCTACGGCCAGGACCTCTCCCTGTTGGGGCTTCTCTTTGGCGGTGTCGGGGATGACGAGGCCCGACGCCGTCCTTTCTTCCGCCTCATTAGGGCGGACAACGATTCGATCGTCGAGTGGCTGCAAGGTCATGATGTCGTCGCCTCCGTTGGCAATATGTATCGAAACCGGGTGCTCGGCTAGCACTCTCACCGGACGAGTGCTAAAGATACAGGCCCCTGGGCGCTAACACAAACCCTTCTGGGGTGGCCCTACGGAGGAACGGGGTCGCTAGCTGCGGCGCAGCGTCAACGGAGACGGCGACAGATGGTCGGCCCGTTTGGGGCTGAGAGCAGTTTTGGGGCGGGGAGCAATGGGTATGGTCCCTATGCAGCCCTGGAGACCGGTCGGCGCTCGGGCTGTGCAGCGTGTAGTTCGGCCAGTAGCCGTCGAGATCTCCGAGGTAACCAGTTGCCTTATCCGACACCCCGAGCCCAGCTACAGGTTTGGTGGCAAGGGCCCGCCCGGACCGAAGTCCCCGACACCAGTGAGCGCCTCGCATGGCGGGTGGAGGCGGCCTGCAAGTACCTGCCGACAGAGCTCTTCTTCCCGATTGGCCACGGCCCGCGTGCTCAAGCCCAGACCAGCGTGGCCAAGTCGGTCTGCAATGCATGCTCGGTGCGCGCCCAGTGCCTCGACTATGCGCTGGCGGCCAACGCCCAGTACGGCGTGTTCGGCGGGATGTCCGAGGAAGAGCGGCGGGAGGTGCGCCGGCGGGTCGGGCACCGGTTCGAGCTGACAGCGGGAGGCCTGGAAGAGTCGGCCTAAACCTGGTCCCCTCGTCCGCGGGCAGGTCGGCGCCAGTGCGCCTCCACTCTGGCCAGGCCGGCCGTTCGAGGCCCGTCCGCTCGGGTTTAGTTAGTTCGAGGCCCGCTCGGCCAGGGCGCGGCGAAAGAATTCGACTTGGGTGACCAGGAGGTTCTCGGCGACGTCCTCTCGGACGGCGACGTGAGTGACGGCCGGCAGGGGCAGCACCGAGTGGGGCCGCCCGGCCGACAGCAAGGCCCCCGACAGCGAGAGCGTATGGACGGCGAAGACGTTGTCGTCCACCAGCCCGTGTACGAGCAAAAGCGGCCGGGAGAGGCTGGGAGCCAGGGGCAGCAAGGAGTTACGTTCGTACACCAGGGGGTCGTCTTGGGGCCGACCGAGGAAACGCTCCGTGTAGTACGTGTCGTACCAACGCCAATCGGTTACGGGGGCGCCTGCGACGGCGGCATGGAAGACGTCGGGGCGGGCGAGCACGGCTAGCGCAGCCAGGTAGCCGCCGAACGACCACCCCCTTATGCCCACCCGCGTGAGGTCCAGCTGGGGAAATGCCTCAGCCGCTCCGTGGAGCGCCTCCACCTGGTCCTCGAGCGGCGGTGTGGCGAGATCCCGGTAGACCTCACGCTCAAAGACGGGGCCCCGGCCGGGCGTGCCCCGCCCATCGGCCACGACGACGGCGAAGCCCTGGTCGGCCAGCCACTGCGCCTCGAGCCACATGGAACGCGATGCCAGCACCATTTGCGCCCCCGGGCCCCCGTAGGGAGCCATGATCACCGGCAGGGGCCCCCGTTGTGCCCGGTCGGGAACACCACGCCGGTACGCAGCTGGCGCCGGCCTACCTTCAGGAAGCGCACGGCCGGGTCGACTACAGGAGCCTCCGCCTTGCTCGCCAGGGCGCGCGGCTCGGCGCCGTCCACCTCCACCGCCGTCCGCACCCCCGGCCACGACATGCTCCGCGAAATGACCACCCTCACCGGACCATCGCCGATGGCGGTGGAGACACCCTGAGACGCGGTCAACCGGGCCAGGCCGCCCTGTCTGGACCACGACCAGGCCTCGACCACCGCCGGGTCGTCGGACGCCCTGAAAACGACCGACCGCCCGCTGCTAGTGACCTCCCGGACCTGAAGCCCGGGCGGCGTGACCAGCTCATCGCCGACCTTCAACCGCCAGCTATCGCCGTCGGCTACGGCCCACAACAATTCGCCCCGCTCCAGCCAGGCCGGCACCCCCGCAGGCCAGTCCACCCAGGCCGTGTCATTGGCCTCGAGGATTTTCCAGGTGGGGGCGGTCTCGAGCGCTCCGGGCAGGTCGACGCCCAGCACGGCGCACGCCTTGTGGTCTCTTTGCTCCACGAGCAGGAGGGGCACCCCCCAGGGGCTCCAGTGCACGGCCACGAGGTACGGGAACCGTTCGTAGTCCCAGAAGACCGCCCTGCGCTGGCCTCCCCCCGGAACGGCTTCCAGGTGCCACAGGCTCACGAGCGCGTCCTCGGTGCCGGCGGCAGGGTAGCGGTGCGGGCGTGGTGAATCGGCCGGCTGCGACGGATCCGCCGTCCACCAGGTGGCCACGGGGCCGTTGTCAACTCGGGCGGCCAGTAGGGAACGCCCGTCCGGTGACCACCAGAAGCCGCGCCACCTGCCCATCTCTTCCGCTGCGATGAACTCGGCGGCGCCCCAGGTGACGTCGCCCGCAGCTCCGGGGCCCTGCTCTTCGGCAATGACGAAGTGGGGCTGGTCGCCGGCGGTAGAGACCATGTGCAGAGCTGGCCCGGACAGGAAAGCCACGGACTGGCCCGTAGGGTCAGGGCGGGGGTCGACTACTGCGCTCGGAGCTGGTAGTTCGACGGGGCCGCCGTTCGCGAACCTGGCGTTCGCGAACCCGGGCTCGAGGTTGACCCACCACAGCCTGCCGCTGAGGGCGAAGGCGGCGTGGCGCACAGCCTCGTCGCAGGCGTAGGCCGTAATGCCTCCGGCCAGCTCCCGGCTCCGCTCCCGGCGGGCGCGTTCCTCGTCGGGGAGGTCTTCCTTGTCCCCTCCCAGCGTCTGGCGCGCCCCGGCCACCTCCCGCTCTGACCCGCTGGGCACGTCGTAGACCCACAGCGATGTAGCAGGGTCGTCCCCGGCCGGCGAGCGCAGGAAAACGACCCGGTGACCATCGGGCGAGACCGTGAAATTGCGGGGCACCCCGAGCGAGAACCGGCGGGTCCGGGCCTGCTGACGGGGAAAGGAAAGGACAGGACCGGTGCCCGGTTCCTCAGCGGAAGTGGTCATACGAGCTGCAGCCGGAGGTTCGGGTCGACCGGGGCATCCAGAGGCGTCGGGCCGTCCGTGCGCAAGCGGTAGCACGCGGCGGCTCCGATCATGGCCGCGTTGTCGGTGCACATGGCCCGGGAGGGGATAAAGGCGGCATAACCGTTCTCCTGGCAAATTCGGGCCACCCGTTGGCGCAGGACCGTGTTGGCGGCCACGCCACCGCCTATGCATATACCTTTGGCTGAAACTTCGGCGGCCGCTTTTTTCGTCTTGGCCACGAGGACGTCCACCACGGCCTCCTGGAAACTGGCGGCGACGTCAGGAAGCGAGGCCTCCGGGTTGGCCCTCATGTAACGGATGACAGAGGTTTTCAACCCGCTGAAGGAAAAATCGTAACCCTCGTTGGCCATCCCACGCGGAAAGGCAATGGCGTCGGGGCGGCCGTCACGCGCCGTCCTCTCGATCGCCGGGCCGCCCGGGTACCCGAGGCCGAGAAAACGGGCGACTTTATCGAAAGCCTCTCCGGCCGCGTCGTCGAGGGTCTGGCCGAGCAAGCGGTACTCGACGGTACCCATGCCCTCGCTTTTGGTGCCCTCGCTTTTGGTGCCCTCCGCCGCTTTTGGTGCCCCCGGCTTTGCCATTTTCGGCCCCCACATCGGGGGCCTGCATGGAAATGAGCATCGTATGGCCACCCGAGACCAGCAGCACAACGGTTGGTAGGGAAATGGCCGGATCCTCGAGGAAAGCGGCGTGGAGGTGACCCTCCATATGGTTGACACCGACGAACGGCAGCTCCCATGACCAGGCGTACGCCTTCGCCGCGCTCACTCCCACGAGCAACGAACCGACGAGGCCCGGGCCTATCGTCGCCGCCACCGCCGACAGGTCTTCCGGAGCGGTGCCGGCCCGTGTCATTGCCTCGGCCACCACCGGGCCAAGGAGCTCGAGGTGGGCCCGGCTGGCAATTTCGGGCACCACACCGCCGAAAATCGAATGGATGTCGGTCTGGCTGCTGACGACGGAAGAAAGCACGTGACGGCCGTCCTCGACCACGGCGGCGGCGGTTTCATCGCAGGATGTCTCTATGGCCAGGACCTTCACAGCGGCCCGGCAATCGCTTTCAAGCGCGCTTGCACTTCTGGCGATTGAAGATCGCGGAGCCACATTATGAAAGCGTCCTCCTTGGTCTCGGGGTAATAGTTCCGACGTACTCCGGCCACCACAAAACCGAACTTTCGGTACAGGTCCTGCGCGGGGAGGTTCCCCATGCGGACCTCGAGCGTCATGGCCGCGCATTGCCGTTGGGTGCTTTCGCGCCGCCAGTTCGCAGAGGAGGTACGAACCCAGGCCCTGACGCCGGGACGTCGGGGCGATGGCAATATTGGTCACGTGCGCCTCGTCCGCCGCGAACATGAGGCCGCCGTACCCAACCACTTTTCCATCGACCTTGAGCACGATGTAGTAACGGGCATCCCCCTGGGCCAGTTCGCTCGTGAACACGCCCAGCGACCAGGGCTTGGGGTGCGCCCGGCGCTCTATGCGCATGACCGCCGGCAAGTGCCGCCGGCGCATCGGCTCGGTCGCTAGGTCACGGCTGCCCACCCGGGGCGTACCTGTTTTCATGGACCCAGCTTGGGCTCTTGAGGCCGAGAAACGGCGGCGCTCGCACCCGATGTCGGAGCGCCGCCTGGCCCGAGGCCGGGGCCGGCCGGACCAGACCGAAAATTGGGGCCACCACCGACTCGCCCTCCCACTTCCTCCCACCCGATCCGGACATCGGCCGGCCGTAGGTAGAGCGGCTCGGGAAGGTCTCGGCCACCTGTGGCACCACCCACGAAACGGGAGGCGGCAAGCTCGGCCACGGCCAAGGCCGAAGGCCACATTTCACCCTCGTCGCCGACCGCAGTGCCCGCCGCCACCAGCTGCTCCCGGTAGCGCCAGGCGCCGTCCCCGACGGCGAGCACCGGCTCCCCGGCACTGGCCAGTTTGCTGGCCAGGGCATCAGGGCTGAGAACGGCCGGCGGTCGGAGTTCTTCGGCGGTCGCCCCATCGCACCGGTACATGGCCCAATAGATCTCCCCTCGCCTGGCATCGACCATGGGCACGACCAGGCCGGCGCGGCGCCGGCAGGCATGAGCCAGGGCTTCGAGGCTGTTCACGCCGGCGGCCGGGATGCCCCGCGCCGCGGCTATGGCCCTGGCTGTGGCCAACCCCACCCGGAGCCCTGTGAACAACCCGGGGCCCACGTCCACGGCCACCGCCGTCAGGTCGGCGACCGACCACCCGGCCCGCCGGCAAAGCTCGTCGACCGCCGGCATGAGGATCTCGGCATGGCGCTGACGGCCGACGAACATAAACGAGGCGACCGGTCCGGAGTCGGACCACAGGGCGCACCCCACGCACGGCGTGGCCGTTTCGATGGACAGGAGCTTCAAGGAAGGGGCCCGGCCCAGGTCTTCGACCACTCTGCCACCCGGCTCTGCCAGCTCGGCCCCAGGGCCCGGACTACCAGGCGCCGCCGACCGCCCGCTCCCGGCGACGGGGCCGGGGCCGGGGCTGGGGCGCCGGGCGGGCCTTGCGCTACCGCTGTGCCCGGCCGGTCCGCCCGGTTCGTCTCCCGGTTGGCCGGCCGGAGAATTCTGCCGGGCAGAGGCCGTGTCGTAGCTGATGGCCACGTGCAGCCAGTCCGGGGCCAGGGCCGGGGCCGCCATGTCTCCCCACTCGACTACAGCCGCCGCCCCATCCTCCAGCAGCTCGGGTAAGGAGAGGTCGATGACCTCGTGGAGGTGTTCCAGGCGCCAGACGTCAGCATGCAAGAGATCCCAGCCCGCGGCCGTTTTGTAACTGTGGACTAATACGAACGTCGGGCTCGTTACCGGCTCACTTACGCCCAGCTCGGCGGCCAGGCCCTGGGTGAAGGTGGTCTTCCCGGCACCGAGCTCACCGCCGAGAAGGACAGTGTCACCGGGCTTCAGGAGGCGGGCCAGCGATGCGCCCATGCTCTTCATGTCTTCGGGGGATGCGGCGTGGGCAACGAATGTGGCCGCCGGGCCCCCGTCGCCTGTGGTCTTACGTCCTGGTGTAGTGCCGCCTGCCGTCGAGGTAGAGGCGTCGGGCATCGTTGGCGGTCTTCGGAGTTAATTCTGACGGCTAAGGCAGGGGCTGGGCGGCGCTCCCGGCGTGCTCGCCGCCCGGCGTCGTTTCGGGCTGTTGACCTAGGGGGAGCGCCTGCGACTTAGGGGGCCGGGCGGCGCTAAGGGCTTCCTTGGCCCGTACCAGGTCGGCCCGCATCTGCGCCAGCACCTGGCCCCCACCCCGGAGAGCGGCCGAGGGGTGGAACGTCGGCACCAGGTAGCCGGACCGGTACGGGTAACTGCGGCCCCGCAGGCGGCTAATCCCTTCGCTGGTCCCGAGCAGCAACTTCGTGGCAAAGTTGCCCAGGGTCACGACCACCCTCGGGTCGATAAGTTCCAGCTGCTTTTCAAGGTAGGGCCAGCACAATTCGATCTCGTCGGGAAGGGGGTCGCGGTTGCCCGGCGGGCGGCACTTGATCGTGTTGGCTATATAGAGGTTCTCTCGCGTCAGGCCCATTTCTTCCAGAATGAGGCGGTCCAGGAGCTGGCCCGAACGGCCGACGAAGGGCAGGCCCTGCCGGTCCTCTTGCTCGCCCGGCCCTTCACCGATGAACATGAGGTCGGCGCTCGGGTTCCCCATCCCGAAAACGACATTTGTCCTGGTACCCGACAGCCGGCAACGGGTGCAGGTAGAGGCTTCCTCGGCGATTTGGGACAACTCGGCCACCGCGGACGGCTCTCGGCCTTCGACCACAGGTTGAAAGTAGCTCACACGCCGGCCAGGGCCACGGCGTCAAGGATCCCCGGGGCACCGCCGAGGTCGGTGACCACCGGTGGGGGCACGGGCTCGTCCAGCGAAAAGACCATTATCGCGGTGCGCCCGTCGGCTGAACGACCGAGGCGCAGGTCCACGATATTGATGCCCGCCTCGGCCAGGGCCGAGCTGACGAGGGCGACCATGCCGACGCGGTTGTCGTTCCGCACGACCAGCAGGTACGGGGCGAAGGGGAGCTCGATCTCGTGCTCGTCCAGGAGGACGATCCGGGGCTCGCCCTTGGCGAACAGTGTGCCTCCCACCGCTCCGTCCGCCCCCCCGGATGATGACCAGGTTGACGTACTCGTGCGAGGCGCTGGCCGTCGTCGTCCGCACTTCGAGGCCGCGTTCGATGGCCAGTTGGGGCGCGTTCACGTACGAAACCGGCTCTTCCGTAGCCACCGTGAGCAGGCCCTTTTGCGCCGCCAAGGTAAGCAGGCGGGTGTCGTGGTCGGCCAGTGCGCCCTGGTACCCGACCTCCAGCGCGGACGGCAGTTCGCGTGCAAGGGCGGCGAACAGCCGGCCCAGCCGCTCGGCCAGAGGCACGAACGGGCGGACGACTTCGTCCGCTTCGGTGGCTGGCAGGTTGACCGCGAAAGGTACGACGTCGCCCTCGAGGGCCAACACCACCTGCTGGGCGATAGCGACGCCGGCCTTGTCCTGCGCTTCCCGGGTGCTGGCGCCCAGATGAGGAGTTACCACGACCTGGTCGAGGGCGAGCAGTTCCGAGCTCCCTGGAGGCTCGGCGGCAAATACGTCGAGGGCGGCGCCGGCAATCCAGCCGAGGGAAATTGCCTTGGCCAGGGCGGCCTCGTCGACGATGCCCCCTCGGGCGGCGTTGACCAACCGGAGGCCGGGCTTGGCGTTGGCCAGAAGTTCCTCGCCGATGAGCCCGGTCGTCTCGGACGTTTTCGGGATGTGGATGGTGACGAAATCGGCCTGGCGGACCAGGTCGTCGAGGGTCATCAGTTCGGCTCCCATCGCCCGCGCCCGCTCAGCCGCCAGGTAAGGGTCGTACGCAATCAGTCGCATGCCGAAAGCCAATGCCCGCTGCGCGACCAGGGCTCCGACCCGGCCCAGGCCGACGATCCCGAGGGTCTTGCCGTGCACCTCGACGCCTTCCCAGCGGGACCTTTCCCAGCGGCCCGCTTTCAACGCGGCGTGAGCCTGGGGAATATTGCGGGCCTGCGCCAGCAGGAGAGCGATGGTGTGCTCGGCGGCGGAGAGGATGTTCGACTGCGGGGCGTTGACCACCATCACACCGCGCCGGGTGGCGGCGGCGATGTCCACGTTGTCGAGGCCGATGCCCGCCCTACCCACCACCTGCAACTCGCGCCCGGCCGCCAGGACCTCGTCATCAACGTTGGTGGCCGACCGGATTACGAGCGCCGCCGCGCCTGAGACAGCCTGGAGGAGGTCCCCGTGCGACAGGCCCAGCCGGACGTCGACATGATGGCCCGCCTCAGCCAGGAGGTCGAGGCCGGGCTGAGCGATTTCCTCAGTTACCAGGACGCGGGCCATGGCGGCCATGGTCCCACGAAAGGAATAAGCGGTCCAGTGGCTTTCGAAGTTCTGAGGCCCGCTGGCCCGGCCGGGCCGCTTGCAGGGTGGGGTCACACCGCGCCGCTTATCGGGGTGCAGCGGTAGGGGCCTTCGGGCAAACTGGCTTTATGCCTGACAGCGACTTACCCGAGATAACCATCCCCACCGGCATGCTGCCCGCCGACGGCCGGTTTGGGAGCGGGCCGTCCAAGGTGCGCACGATCGACTCCCTTATCGCCGCGGCCAAAGGGCCGCTCGGGACGAGCCACCGCCAGAAGCCCGTGAAGTCCCTGGTCGGGAAGCTCCGTTCGGGCCTCACCGAACTGTTCAAGCTGCCGGAGGGTTACGAAGTGGTCATCGGCAACGGCGGCGCGACGGCCTTCTGGGATATTGCCACCTTCTGCCTTATCGAGGAACGCAGCCAACACCTCTGTTTTGGCGAGTTCTCATCCAAGTTCGCCGCCGCCGCCGAGGCGGCGCCGTGGCTCTCCGCCCCGGAAGTGGTCGAAAGCCCGGTCGGGACTCATCCCTCAGCCGAAGCGAGCTCGGGGACCGACCTTTACGCGCTCACCCACAACGAGACGTCCACCGGCGTGATGATGGAAATCCGCCGGCCCGACGGGGCCGACCCGGGGTCTCTGGTCGCGGTGGACGCAACTTCGGCGGCGGCCGGCTTGCGGGTCGAGGCTTCCCAGTTCGACGTCTACTACTTCGCGCCCCAGAAAGGTTTCGCATCGGACGGCGGGCTGTGGCTCGCTCTGCTCTCGCCCGCCGCCCTCGCCCGGGTCGAGCGCGTAAAAGCGTCAGGGCGGTTCGTACCTGCGTTCCTGGACCTCTCGATCGCCATCGAGAACAGCCGCCTGGACCAGACTTACAACACACCTGCCATTGCCACCATTCTGCTGGCGCTCGAGCAACTCGATTGGATATTGGGGAACGGCGGCCTGGAGTTCTCGGCCGGGCGGTGCGACCGCTCGGCCGACATCCTCTACGGTTGGGCCGAGTCGACCACCTATACGGCGCCGTTCGTAGCCAAGCCCGATGAGCGCTCCCACGTCGTGGCTACGATCGATTTCGACGAGGCCGTCAATGCCGCAAACGTCGCCAAGGTCCTGAGGGCGAACGGGGTGGTTGACACCGAGCCCTACCGGAAACTGGGCCGCAACCAGCTGCGTATAGCCATGTTCCCGGCCGTCGAACCCGACGACATCCGCGCTTTGACCACTTGCATCGATTACGTAGTTAGCGCGCTGTCGTAGGAGTAGTTAGCGAGGCGTCGTAGTTAGCCAGGCGTCCGTGACGCGGCGCCAATGGGGCTATACGTATAAAACGTATAAAAAACGTATAAAAGTCGTACACGACCCCGCCCGCGAATTCGCCGCTTTGTCCACTTTTCGACGGCGAGGGCGCGCTAGGTACGAGTTTTATCCGTATTTCGGGTAAAACTGGCCACGACGGCGCCTCCGGCGTCGCGTTCGTCGCACCGTCACGTATATATGCGCGGCAAACGCGGAGAAAGAGCACACGTAACTTCGTAGGCGATGGTGCCGAGACGTCCGGCCCACTCCCACGCATTTATCTCGTCATCGCCTTGCCGGCCGATAAACACCACTTCGTCGCCGGCCTTCACCCCGGCACCCGGCCCGCAATCGACCAGGACCTGGTCCATCGTGACCGTACCCGCCAGCGGACGGCGCCGGCCGCCGATCAATACCTCGCCCCCCACTTCGGACAGCCGGCGGGGCACGCCGTCGGCGTACCCGAGCGGGACGGTGGCCACGACGGAGTCCTCGGCGAGACGGTACCGGAGCCCGTACGAGAGCGCCTCCCCGGCCGCCACCGCCTTCACGTAAGAGACCCTGGCCCGAAGCGACAGCGCCGGCCTCAGGGCCCGCACGCTCGCCTCGCTCTCCATTGAAGCGGCCGGCGCCAGTCCGTAAACCGCAATACCGGGCCGCACCATTTGGTACCGGGCGCCCGGGTGGGCCAGGGCGCCGGCCGAGTTGGCGGCGTGCAGGAGCGGAGGCCGGATGCCCTCGCAGGCCAGGCCGGCCACCACCCTTTGGAACAGCGCCAGCTGCTCATCTGTAAAAGCCCGGTCTGGTTCGTCTGCCACGGCGAAGTGAGTGAACAGCCCTTCGAGGTGCAAATGGGGATGAGCGGCGACGGCCCGAGCCAGTTCGAGAGCCTCGTCGGGGCTGGCGCCGACACGGTGCATCCCCGTGTCCACCTTCACGTGGACCGCAAATGGAGCATGGCCGCCGGCCCGGCGCGAGCCGATCGCCTTCAGCAACGAGACCAGGCCTTGACCGGTATAGATGGTCGGGGTCAAGTTGTCGTCGACGACCAGCTGCATAGCCTCGCCCGGGGGCTCCGAGAGGATGAGGACGGGGACCCCGATGCCGGCCTCACGAAGTTGGCGGCCCTCCTCCGCCAGAGCCACCCCGAGATGAGTGGCGCCACCCTCGACGGCGGCCGACGCCACCGGGACGGCGCCGTGACCGTAGCCATCAGCCTTCACCACCGCGCAAACCGCAGCGGGCGCAACTACTTTTCGGATCTGGACCACGTTGGCCCTCACCGCGGCGAGGTCCACCTCGACCCAGGCCGGTCGCAACCAACCGGTTACACGCGCCGACGTAATTTGGTGGCGCTCGGGACCGTGGACATCGAGCCGGGGCGCATCGGCACCGCGCTCACCGGCACCGCGCTCACCGGCACCGCGCTCACCGGCACCGTGCTCATCGGAAACGTGCTCATCGGAAACGTGCTCATCGGAAACGTGCTCATCGGCACGCTGCTCACGGGCGTCTCCGTCCTGACCGGCAGCGCGGCGGCGCCCGGGCGTATAAACGTCCGCACCGGCGCCGCCCGAGCCTCCCCGGAGGGCGACCGGCACCCGGTATGTGCGCCCCGCCCGGCTCATCGCCCAAGGCTCCTCGACAACCACGCCGCCACCAGATCGGGGAGGTCGCCGGCCACGAGCCCCTCGGCGTACCCGGTCCGGGCCGCCCGCCCGTGGACATGGGCGGCGAGCGCGGCCGCCTCGAACGCCGGCACGCCCCGGGCGATGAAGGCCCCGATCACGCCGGAGAGCACGTCGCCGGTACCGGCGGTGGCCAGGCGAGAGTCGCCCGAGGCACTTAGGAGCACCTGCGCCGGCGGGGCCTCGGCGGCATCAGGACCATCTTGACCGTGAGCACCAGCAGGGCGAGGGGGCGAAGCGACCACCGTCGTCGAACCTTTCAACAGCACGATGGCGCCGCTGCGGGCGGCGGCGTCGCGCGCCGCCGCGATGTGGTCGGCGCCGAGTGGGTGGCCGGCCAGGCGGGTCAGCTCACCGGCGTGCGGGGTAATAACGGTGGGGAGGGTACGCCTGGCCACAATCGTCTTCAACGCTTCCAGGGTGCCGATGGCATTGAGCCCGTCGGCATCGATGACCACCGGTACCGGCGCGGCGGCCACCAGCGCACCGACCTCGCCTCCCGCCAGCCCGGGCTCGCCGCCCGCCCCGGCTGTTGGCCCGAGGCCAGGGCCGACCACCAGCGCCTTGACCCGCGATAGGTCCTCGAGCACTTTGGCGTGCCACCCTGATGCCGGCACCGGCAGGTGCACCAGTTCGCTTGGTGGCAACACGGTCGGCTCGACACCGGGCATCGAAAGGCGCACATAGCCGGCGCCCGAACGGAGGGCGGCCCGGCTGACGAACCAGGGCGCCCCCGTCATCCCCGGCGACCCGGCCACCACCTGGACGGCGGCCTGCCACTTGTGCGCGTCGTGAGGCCGGCGCGGGAGCAGCGACACGACGTCCCGGTCCTCTACGACCCAGCCGCGGGCGGTGGCATCGACTAGTGCGCCCAACCCGATGTCGGCCAGCTCGACGTCACCGGCGAGGTCGGGCCCCGACCCCAGCAACAAGCCCGGTTTGAGGGAAGCGAAGGTGACGGTGACCACGGCCGCCATCGCGCCTCCCCCAGCTAGTACCTCCCCGGTCAGTCCGGATAGGCCGGAAGGGATGTCGACCGCGAGCACCGGCGCCCGGCCCGGGTCTGGGGGGCGGTAGGGGCGTTCCAGCCCTGTCCCGTAGGCGGCGTCGATAACCAGGTCCGACGGGGGCAGGGCCGACCCACCGGCCAGCGCCGCCGCCTCCAGCACGTTTACCCGCGCCCCATCGGCGGCCAGCAACTTGGCCGCCAGCCGGCCGTCGGCCCCGTTGTGGCCTTTGCCTGCGACGACGGTGATTTCCCGGCCGTAGGCACCGTTGAGGAGCCGGGCCGCCCTCCGGGCCACCGCGGCCCCGGCCCGGCCGACGAGCACATCGACGCTATCGGGAGCCTGCCGGTCGACCCCGGCCATTTCGGCGGGTGTGAGGACGGGGATCACGCCAGCGCCAGCGCGACGGCCGCAGCCGTGGTCGAGGTGTGTGTCAGAGACAACATCCAGGAGCTGACCTGACGTTCAGATGCCAGCCGGGCGGCCCCGCCGGAGAGCACGACGTGGGGAGCGCCGCTCGGCTCCCTCTGCACCTCGACGTCACCGAAGGCGAAGGCGCCCAGGCCGACACCCAGGGCTTTCATTACCGCCTCCTTCGCCGCGAAGCGCGCCGCCAAAGACGGCGCCGGGTTCGAAAGCGTGCCGGCGAATGTTCGCTCGCCCACGGTGAATAGCCGTTCGGCCAGCTTTGGCCGGCGGGCCAGAGCCCGGGCGAAGCGGGCCACGTCGACCAGGTCGATGCCGAGGCCGACCAGCGAACCGCCCGCAGCGGCTGCCCCACCAGTGACTGCCCCCCCGCTAATGAGCGGCACCCGCAGCGCGAGATGAGCCGGGCCAGCGCTGGGCCAGCACCGCCACCGGCTCCGTCAGTAGTTCGATCATGGGCACTTGGCCCAGAAGGTCGTCGTCGAAACGGGGTTCGCTTTCGGTAACGGCATCTACCAAAGCTCTGTAGCGGCCCTGGTACGCCTGCAGGACGGCCTTGGCCGTGCTCGCGTCCAGCCGCGGGATGAACCGGGTGTGGAGAAGGGTGATGCCGGTGACCTGGCCGTCTTTCACTTCGGGGACCATCACGCCCGTTCGCCCATCATGAAGGCCCTTGAAAACGGTGACCTCCTTCTTGTCAGCGGCGCGGTGCTTGGTGCCGAGAAGCCGGTTGTCAGCGGCGGTACGGGACGGAATGGAGGTGGCGATCCCGCCCCGGTCGACCACGGTGATGGTGGCCGACTCCAGGCTGCCGGGGCTGGCGAGCGCCGTGGGCAGAGCGATCTGGTAGCGCGTATAACCGAGGACCTCCTCCACGGCGGCACCCAGAGCGGCCAGGGTACGCAGGGCGCGATAGCCGAGTGCCTCGACCGAGGGCCCCGGCGCGGAGCGTTTCAGCGACCAAAGTGGCACTGAGCAGAGACTCCTCGCTCCTCGAGGTGCCCACGGTGACCGTCTTGGCCTGGTGTTTGATGGCGTCGATCGGTCGCGTCAACTCATCGATGGCGGCACCCAGAGCCAGCACAAGGTCGCCCACAACGGCGCTCGGGGCACCGACCTTGCCCATTTCGGCTTCGTAGCCGTCTACGGGCAGCGCTCCGGTGGCATAACGAAGAAGCGACGTGACGCGCCCTCCCGTGGACGCGTTGAGGTGGCCGTCGTAGGCCCCGGAGCGAAGACCCACCAGAGCCGGCGTCGTCGCTAGTTCGAGAGCCGGCGCCAACTCGTCGAGGTCAGGGCCGCCTGCCGCGCGTCGCGCTCTCGAGCACCGCTCTGGCCTCCCGGAACGGGAAGGCCTGGGCGTCGATGGCAAGGGCGGCCTCGTACCCGAACAGGTGCCCTGTCATGGCCGCGAGGACGAAGGCCAGCTCCGGATGGCACGTCGGCACGCTCAGGACGTCGACGCCCGAATTGAAGAACTCGTCGGTGCCCTCGGCCGCGATAACCACGGGCGCCGCTTTGTGAGCGCGGAATATGTCGATTTCTTTGGCAATGTCCCGGGCGTTGGGGCCGCTCACGCTGGCGGCGCACACAATGACCATCGGTTCCGACGAAAGGTCAATATGTTTTTTGTCCTCGATCGAATCGAGGGCTATCGCCTTGTAGCACAACTCCGACAGCTTGATCCTGATCTCGGCGGCCGCAATATGGTCCGGGCCGCTCCCTACCACCGCCCACGAACGGCGGGGCGGAGCCACCACCGAGGCCACCCGGGCAATTTCGCCCCGGTTAGCCAGTATTTTTTCCATCAATGCGGGAAGTTCTCGCAGGGCACTGAGGATCTCATCTGCCCGGGCCGCGCTCCCTGGCCCGGAGGCGGACGCCAGGCCGAGAGCCAGCAGGTGGCCGGCGGCGACCTGCGCATAAAACGCCTTGGTCGAAGCGACGCTCATTTCCACGTCGCGCCCGTCAGACGTGTAGAGCACGCCGTGGGCTTTCTGGACCAGGTCGCTGTTCCGGCGGTTGACGATGGCGACGACATAAGCACCGCGCGCCCGCAAAAGGTCGACGGTGCGGTTGGTGTCTGTCGTGGTCCCCGACTGGCTGATCGCTATCACCAGCGTCCCGGACATGTCGTCGGGCAACCCGGCGCCGACTGGTCCCCAGCCAGAAACCTCGCTGGCCGGCCTTGCCACCACAGCCACAGCGGGGAGTGCTCTCGAAATGGCCGCCGCCACGGCCCTTCCAGCAACGGCGGCTGTGCCCTGACCGATGACGAAGATGCTGTGGACGCGGCTGTCCGAGAGCGCCAGGCGGACCGAAGCGGGGATCACGTCGTCCCCTAACCGGACCACCAGAGAACCATTTTCTCCTGTCGCGATTTTTCCCCGCAGAGTCTTGCGTACCGTCATCGGCGATTCGGAAATTTCCTTCAGCAGGAAATGCCTGAAACCGTGCCGGTCCACATCCCGCGTCGTTATTTCGGCCTCCATGACTTCGCTCGGGGAGACCGGCAGTTCGGTCCCGTCATACCGGCAGCGGGAAATCCCCTCCAGCGTCCCCGCGCCTGTTAGCGAGCAAGTGACGACTTGACCGCCATTCTCTCCGTCCATGCGCAAATAGCGGTTCGTCTCCTCGACCAGGCCGTAAGGTTCGCTGGCGACAATAAAAGCGTCTTCTGCGAGGCCAACATTGAGGCTTTGGCCGCTGCCGCGGAGGGCCAGGAAAAGAACACCCGGCGCATCAGCCGAGTTGGCGGCAATACCGACTGACCCGTCGAACCGCCCGACTGCCCTCCGGAATGCCTCCTGGACCGTATCGCCGGCGGCCAAGCGGTGGGAAAAGAGGGTGGGTACGAGTTTGGCGTCAGTTGTGACCTCGTCCGGCACGGCCACGTTTTCCTTGATGATCAGCTCGGAATGGTTGTCGATATCGCCGTTCAGAGCCCCGACGACGTAGGGGCGCAGCGAGGCCTCGCCCGGGCCCTCGTCATCTGCCTCGTCTGAATTGAGGGGATGGGCGTTGGCTTCCGAGATGAGACCGACGCTGGCCCAACGGGTGTGCCCGACGACGGTGGCCTGGATATCCGGAGAGGCGAGCGCTCTCGCCAGTAAGGGGTCGCCCCCGAGGGCCTGCCGAAGGGCGGCCACATTGTCGCCCAGCTCGCCTATCTCCGCGGCGGCCTTGTACACGATCGACAGGCAGCCATCCGGGGCGCGGACAGCAAGCGACGTGAAGAGCGCATCGCCGGCCCTCGTTCCGATCAGGGCCCTCAGTTCCTCGGAGGCCAGGTCGAGGCCGTGGCCCGCCAGCATCAGGTGCAACCCGGCCGAGTCCCGCCCTCTGACCTCGAGCCGGTCGAGCGACCTGAGGGCGACATGAACGGCCCACAGGACCCCCAGGGCAGCCGGGCCTGGCGCCGAGTCTGGTGCCGGGTCTGGTGCCGGCCCCGTACCGCCGAGACCGAGCGAAACAGCCAGCGCCGAAATGCTCTTGGCCGCCTCGAGGCGGTCATGGCCGAGAGCCCAGATGGCGTCCCGGAACTTGACGAGAGCGGCGTTCAGCTCCTCCAGTTGCACCGTCCCGACCTTGAAGCGACCGGCGTCGAGGGCCGCCTCGAGACCGGCGGCGAGGACCTCCATGCGCGTGGCCCCTCGTTCCAGGGCTTCGAGTGCTTTAGGGCTCCCGAGCAGGCAGACAAGGCCGGGAAGTCCCCGCAGCGAAGTATCGAGCGCACTCAAGGTCCCGGTCGCCACACCCAGAGCCCTCAGCTGAAAGGTAGCGTCGGCCGTTTCTTCGATAGGCCCGTCAAGGGGCCCTTCGCCCCGCTCTGCTGCCGGGACCAGCTCCTGGAGCGCGAGCGCGAACGCGGCGTCGACCGCGCCGGGATCGGGAGGCGGCCGAAGTGAAGGTCGCGCCAGAACCGCGACTATGCCGCACATGTAAACCAGGCTAGCGGTGGAAGGCTTCCGGGCTCAGACTTGCCCGGTTCTAAGAAAGGGAAGGGCTGCCCAGAGCAACCTGCAGAGCGTCGACGATCTGCTTGGCCACGCTTTCGGCCTCGTCCTCGGTCGGGGCTTCGACCATGACCCTCACCAAGGGTTCAGTACCGCTCGGGCGGAGCAAGATGCGGCCTCGGCCACCGAGGAGCTCTTCCAGCTTGCGCACCTCTTCCCAGACGCCGTCGGCCCCGGCCAGGCCGTTCCGGTCAGCGACGGGAACGTTGTGGAGCACCTGGGGAAAGCGCTCGAGCGCGG
Source organism: uncultured Acidimicrobiaceae bacterium (assembly GCA_963750465.1). Lineage (GTDB taxonomy): Bacteria > Actinomycetota > Acidimicrobiia > Acidimicrobiales > Palsa-688 > Fen-671. Next base: position 404,036 of record CAVVRE010000011.1, on the reverse strand, counting down.
CATCGGCCAGCTCTCCCAGGCGGGCTTGCCGCCTCATCAGCAAGTCGGCCAACAGCAGCCCCGAGAGAACACCGTCGCCGGTGGTGGCGAGCGAACGGAAGATGATGTGACCTGACTGCTCCCCGCCCAGCGACCATTTGTTGGCATCGAGCGCCTCGAGCACGTAGCGGTCACCGACGCTAACGGTGTGGACGTTCACGCCCGCCGCTCGCATCGCCTGGTGGAAACCAAGATTGGTCATCACGGTGACCACGACGGTGTCGCCTACCAATAGCTGGCGGGAAGCCAGGTCGGTGGCGAACAACGCCACCAACCGGTCGCCGTCCACAACGTTGCCCGCCGCGTCCACGGCGATCATCCGGTCTGCGTCGCCATCGAAGGCCAGCCCGAGGTCCGCTCCCTCCGAGACGACCGCCTCGGCCAGCCGGCGAGGGTCGGTCGAGCCACATTTGTCGTTGATGTTCATCCCGTCCGGCTCGGTGGCCAGAACGGCGACGAGCTGAGCGCCCGCCGACTCGAACACCGCCGGCGCACTCTGGAACGCAGCCCCGTTCGCGCAGTCGAGCGCGACCCGTAGGCCCCCCAGGCGCCGCCCCTCCAGGCACCCCAGCACGTGCTGCTCGTACCGCCCCAGAGCGTCCGGGTCGGACGCGATCTGGCCGATGGCGGCCCGGGTCGGTGCCCAGGGCCGCTCCGGCTTGGCGAACAACGCTCCCAGTTCAGCCTCGAGCGCTTCCTCGGTCTCACTGGGGAGCTTCGAACCCCCGGCCGAGAAAAACTTGACCCCATTGTCCCAGAAGGGATTGTGCGATGCGGAGATCACGGCGGCCGGGGCCTTCTGTTCCGCGGAAAGGTAGGCCACCGCAGGCGTGGCGATGATGCCTGCGTCCACCACGTCGATACCCTCGCCCGCCAGCCCGGCCGAGAGGGCAGCCTGGAGCAGTGAGCTGGAGAGGCGGGTGTCGCGGCCCACTATGAACCGTCGGCGGGCGGCCACGGGTCCGGTCCACTGGGTTCCGGCCCACTCGGCTCCGGTCCACTGGGGACGCCCCCGGCCAGGACTCGGCCGGCAGCTCTTCCCAAGGCCATAACGTACTCAGGGGTCAGTTCTGCGTTCGCCAGCCCCCTGACCCCGTCAGTACCGAAACGCAGCATCTGTATTTTCCGAGACGAACCGCCTCAAAGCCTGCGGTACTAGCGCTTGGAGTACTGGGGTGCCTTGCGGGCCTTCTTCAGCCCGTACTTCTTCTGCTCCTTCTCGCGCGGGTCCCGGGTGAGGAACCCGGCTCGCTTCAGCGGCACCCGCAGTTCGGGTTCGAGCTCAGCCAAGGCACGGGCGATACCCAACCGGAGCGCTCCGGCCTGGCCTGAGACACCCCCACCGTTCAGGCCGGCGTCGATATCGTAGTCTTCTGCCTTTTCGACCAGGCGCAAGGGTTCGGTGAGTATCATCCGGTGCGTCGCAGAGGGGAAGTATTCCTCGACGGGACGGCGGTTTACCACGATGGTCCCGCTGCCAGGGCGCAGGCGGACGCGCGCGATGGCCGCCTTTCGCCTACCTGTGGACTGGATCAGGGGTTTGGGCACTGCCGTGTTCTCCTCTCGACTGCATAACTAATCTGTGTAACTAATCGGCGCCCGGGGTCGGCCTTGTCCAGCTCGTCCAGTTTGTCGCCCGGTTAGGCGACGCGGTGGACCGAGTGGTCAAGTGCCAGAGGCTTGGGCATCTGCGCTGCGTGCGGGTGCTCGGGACCGGCATAGACCTTGAGCTTGCGCAGCATCTGCCGGCCTAGAGGTCCTTTGGGCAGCATCCCTCTGACGGATATCCGTATGACCTCTTCGGGCCGTTTGGCCAGCATCTCGGCGTAGGACCGGGACCTCATGCCACCGGGGTAGCCCGAGTAGCGGTAGTGGAACTTTTTCTCGCCTTTGCCGGCGGAAAGGACCACCTTGGCCGCATTGACCACCACCACGTAGTCCCCCGTGTCCAGATGAGGGGCAAAGGTGGCCTTGTGCTTGCCTCGCAGGACCCGCGCCACCTCCGACGCCAGACGGCCCAGGACGGCGCCGGAGGCGTCGACCTCGTGCCAGTCGCGGCGAATCTCGGAAGCTTTGGGGGAGTAGGTACGCACGGCCGCGCCAGTATAGACGGCCGTCGCCGCAACGACCAGCCAGTACATCTGCTGCCTGCCCTAGGGCGGGGACCGGGCGCCGCCGCTTCGAGCCCTTCACTGGTGGCGCAGCCCCCGCTCAGGCCCACACTCATAGTGCAGCCGGGAGCGTGGCACTGGGCGCTGGGTGTGGCGCTGGCGCCGACCGCGGGGCCGCGGCACCAGTCGGTGCACCAGAGGTGGCCGCTGCACCAGAGGTGGCCGGCTAGCACGATCAGAGGTAGCCGGAGCATCAGAGGTAGCCGGAGCATCAGAGGTAGCCGGAGCATCAGCCACAGAGGATGCCTGTTCAGCCTCTCACCGGCGGCCCGTTGAGAGGTGGGCCGAAAGCTTGGTTGAAAGGCAGTAACCAACCCCGGCTGCAGTGGGTTTGTTTGGCGTGGCACGACCGGCTTAATGTGGGTCCCAGTGACCAGCTCGCTCCTCGCCCTCGTGGTCCATTGGGGTTCACCTAATGGCGTCACCCAGCAGTCGAGCGACGTCTACGAGCTGTGGAACCTCGTCTACTGGATAGCGATCCCCCTCGGCGCCATCGTGATCGGCCTCATCGTCTGGTGTGCCGTCCGGTACCGGGAACGGCCCGGGGAGGAGCGGATCCCGCCGCAGGTCCAGTACCACATACCGCTCGAATGGTTCTACACGATCGTGCCACTCATCCTGGTGACGGTGCTGTTCGTCTATACGTACAAAGCCGAGGACCGCGAAGACAACATTGCCCCCAACCCGTCCCTCGTGGTGCGGGTCGACGCCTTCCAATGGGGCTGGCGGTTCAGCTACCCGAACGGTTACCAGGTCCTGGGCAGCGTGTCCGCCGAGCCCAGCATCAACGACACCGACCTGCCGGTGCTGACGTTGCCGTCGGGCGAGACCGTACAGATCAACCTGTTTTCGGATGACGTCAACCACTCGTTCTACGTGCCCGCCTTCCTGTTCAAGCGGGACGCCATACAGGGCGTGAACAACTCTTTCGACCTCAACATCGACAATGGCGTGGCCGGGCAACGGTTTATCGGTGAATGCACGCAGTTCTGCGGGACTTACCACCCCTATATGCGCTTCTGGGTCCAGGTGATGGGCAAGGACCAGTTCAATACGTGGCTTGCGGGCCATCACGGCCTGAGTACGCAACTTTCAGAAGGGTAGCCAGACGATGACCCTCCTCGAGGAACGACCACCGCCATACGAGGCCCCTGAACGGGTCCTCACCGAGGTCATCCCCGCGCCGAGGAACAAGGGGATCCTTGCCTATCTGACAAGCACCGACCACAAGCAGATCGGCATCAACTACATGGTGACCAGTTTCATCATGTTCTTGATCGCCGGGGCCATGGCGGTCCTCATGCGGGTCCAGCTGGCAGTGCCGAACAACAACTTCGTGAGCCTCGAGACCTTCAACGAGCTGTTCACGATCCATGGCACCATCATGCTGTTCCTGTTCCTGGGGCCGTTCGCCTTCGGGACGGCCAACTTCCTCGTACCCATCCAGGTCGGCGCCCCCGACATGGCCTTCCCCCGTTTCAATGCCTTTTCGTACTGGCTCTTCCTCGGGGGTTGCGTCACGCTGATGTCGAGCTTCCTGTGCTCGTCGGGAGCCGCCCAGTGGGGTTGGTTCGCTTACGCCCCCCTGACCGAGACCATCCATTCCCCCGGCCCTGGGGGCGACCTCTGGATCGTGGGCGTGGCCCTGGCCGCCTTCTCCAGCATGTTCACCGGTATCAACCTCATCACGACCGTGTTCTGTCTGCGAGCACCGGGAATGGTGATGTTCCGCATGCCGATATTTACCTGGAACCAGCTGGTTACCGCCTTCCTGGTATTGCTGGCCTTCCCGGTGCTCACCGCCGACCTGGCCCTGCTGTGGGCAGACCGCCATCTCGGCACCAACTTCTTCAACCCGGCCAGAGGCGGCCAGCCGATCTTGTGGCAGGACCTGTTCTGGTTCTTTGGCCATCCCGAGGTTTACATCCTGGCCTTACCTTTCTTCGGCATGGCCACGGAAATTATCTCGACCTTCTCACGGAAACCCGTATTCGGTTACAAGGGCATGGTCTTCGCCACGCTCTCGATCGGCGGCTTGTCCATGGGGGTCTGGGCGCACCACATGTACACGACCGGCGCCGTGCTGCTGCCGTTCTTCACCATAATGACCCTGCTCATATCGGTCCCGACGGGTATCAAGTTCTTCAACTGGATCGGGACCATGTTCCGGGGCTCCGTGAGGCTCGACACGCCGATGTTGTTCGCGCTCGGGTTCCTGATTTGCTTCTTGCTCGGCGGCTTCACCGGCATCATGCTCGCCCTGCCCCCGCTGGACTTCCAGCTGCACGACACCTATTTCGTGGTCGCCCACTTCCACTACGTGCTCTTTGGTGGTTCAGTGTTCGCCGCCTTCGGCGCCATCCATTACTGGTTCCCGAAGTTCACCGGGAAAAAGCTCGACGAGCGGTTGGGCAAGATCACGTTCGTGATCATGTTCATCGGCTTCAACTTGACGTTCTTCCCCCAGCACGACCTCGGCCTGCGCGGTATGCAACGACGCATCGCCACATACCCGTCCAACGCGGGCTGGAGCTACCTCAACATGCTCTCGTCTATAGGCGCTTTCATCCTCGCCTTCTCGATCCTGCCCTTCCTCGTGAACGTGTGGGTAACGTTGCGCAAGGGCAAAAAAGTCGGCCCAAACCCGTGGGACGGCATGACCCTCGAATGGGTCACCGAGTCGCCTCCCGTGGCGCACAATTTCGAGTTCATCCCCCCTATTCGCTCGGAGAGGCCCGTCTGGGACCTCAACCATCCGGACCACCTGACCCTGCCCCACGGCAAGCACGTTCGGGAGATGGGCCACGGCGCCCCCGAGGCGGCCTTGGCCGGAGTGGCTACCGGCGGAGGGCGAAGTGCCACGATGACCAGGCCGGTAACCGATGGGAATGGCCATACCAACGGGCACGGCAACGGCGACGGCGCGGGCGACGGCAACGCCGGCGGCGGGAACGGGAGTAACACCCCCGGTGACGGGGGCGACGGCTTCGAGGGAGGGACCTGATGCGCGGGGAGTGGTTCTTGGCCCTCTGCACCTCGGTCTTCCTGGCTATCGTCGGCGTGATCTACTGGGTCTGGAGCGGTGAGGTCTCCGGGACGGTCATGCTGGTCTTCGGTTGCTTCGCCTATGGCCTCATGTTCCTGTTCATGCTCCTCGTGTTCATGAGGCGCAAACGCATACCGCGCGCCGAGGACAAACCAGATGGCGAGATCGAAGAGGGGGCGGGCGAAATTGCCTACTTCCCGTCGAACAGCATGTGGCCGGTGGCCATGGGGCTCGGCGCCGTCGGGCTCGCCCTCGGGCTGGCTTATGGCAAGTGGTTCTGGGTCATCGGAGCCTTCCTGATGTTCGGTGCTCTCATCGGCTTCGCCGTCGAAGCCGAGTCCCGCTAGGGGCTACCTTCGGTAGTAGGGCGGCTGGCCCAGCGGCCAGCGGCTGTCAGCGACCAAACGGCGCGGCTGCGACGTTTTTGGGCGCGTTTCGACGAATCGGTCGCGTTCGGGCACAAATTTTGCTCGAAACCACGCCCAAAATCGCGAAATGCACCCAAAACCGAGCCGAGCGCAGGGCGCGGGCGCGGGCGCAGGGCGCAGGGCGCGGGGCGCAGGAGGCTAGGACGTAGGAAGCGCCCTACGTCTCCCCGTCTAATCGGCGGCTTCTGCGATGGCCTCTGCCAGTGAGGGATGGACGAGGCAGCTCTCGACCACGTCGGTCACCTTGAGGCCGGCGGTCACCGCCAGGGCGACTACTGAGATGAGCTCCGAGGCCTGGCTCCCCACAACCGAGCCCCCAAGCACAACCCCAGTAGCCGGGTCGGAGATTATCTTGACGAACCCCCGGGGATCGTCATTTATTAGGGCCCGGGCGGAAGCGCCAAAGGGAACTTTGGTAACCCGGATCTTGCGGCCGCTGGCGAATGCCTCCGCCTCGGCCAGCCCGACGTCCGCGATCTCGGGTTCGGTGAACACCGCCGATGCCACCTTGTCGTAATCAATGTGGTGGTGCTCCCGAGTGTGCAGGCCCATTATGTGCTCGGCCACTTTACGCCCCTGCATAGCGGCGACTGACGAAAGTGGCAACTTCCCGGACACATCGCCGGCCGCGTAGATGTGCGGGACATTTGTCTGGCAATGCTGGTTGACGGTCACGTAACCCCATTTGTCCACTTTGACGCCGGCCCGCTCCAGCCCGAGGTGCTCGGAGTTGGGGACCGAGCCGACGGCCAGGAGGACATGGCTCCCCCGCGCCACCCGCCCGTCGTCGCAGTGCACCACTACACCCGCACCGGCTTGCTCCAGGCTTTCGGCCCTCGCCCCCTTGAAAAGCTGGACGCCCCGGCGCAGCAGCTCCTGCTCGAGGGCGGCGGCCACCTCCGCATCCTTGTGGGGCAGGACGTGCTGGCGGCTCACGATCAGGGTCACCTTGGACCCGAGCGAGCTGAACATGTGCACGAACTCGACCCCGGTCACGCCCGAACCAATCACGACGAGGTGCTCAGGCAGCTCCGGGGGCGGGTATGCCTGACGCGTCGTAAGGACGCGAATGCCATCGGGGTCAGCCCAGTCAGGTACCCGGGGGCGGCTGCCGGTCGATATGACCACGGCGTCTGCGCCCAGTTCCTCCTCAGGGCCGTCGGGGGCAGTCACAGCCACCGTGTGGGGCCCAGTAACCGGGCCTCTCCACGCACAACTCTCACGCCCTGGGAGCTGAGCAGCTCCTCCACCGAGCGCTGCAAGCGCGAGGTGACGTCTTTTATACGGTTACGGAGCGCCTCGTAGTCCACGTAGCTCGGGGTCGCGACGGGCGAGAAACCGAGGCCGCTCATCCGCCGCGAAAAACTCAACGCCCCGGCCGTGGCGATCATGGCCTTGGACGGGATGCAGTCCCACAGGTGCGCCGCTCCCCCGACCAGGTCGCGCTCGACCAGGGTCACGCGCGCCCCGAGGCTGGCCGCCCGGCTCGCAGCCTGGTTCCCGCCCGGGCCTCCCCCAATGACGATTACCTCAGTCATGGCAGCCCAGTCATGACAGCCCAGTCATGACAGACCCGTCATGACAGACCCGTCATGGCACCCCGGCCCGTAACGCTTCCGCCCGACGTAGCCCTGCGGCGACGTAGCCCTTCGACGACGCAGCCCTGCGACGACGTAGCCCTGCGACATGGGGATATCCAGCTTAAGGGCGACGGGATGTCAGCCGTCGGAGGGAGCAGCGGGCTCCGGAGCGGCGGCCCCTGCTACTTGCTGCCCGGGAACGCCCGGCTGGCCAGTGGCAGCCTGGTCGTTGCCAGCGGGAGCACCTACGGGAGCACCGGCGCCCAGTTGAGCGGCAGATTGAGCCCAGGCCGGCGCCCATCTGGCCGGCACCCGTCTGGCCGGCACCCGTCTGGCCGGCGCCCGGGCCGAGCTCAGCCGCCCCGGACTGCGCCCGGGGGTAGGCCCATTTGGTTCCGCATCTCCGCCAAGCGATTTTGAGCTTCGCTGTTGACGCTGGCTTGCTCGATCTCGAGCATCCGGGCCTCGACGCCCTGGTTCGACAGCTCGGCCGTACCCAGGGCCTTGGCGTACTGGGCCTCGATCTTGGTCCTGACCTCGTCGAAAGTGGGCACGTCCTGGCCGACCGTCTGCGAAAGCGTGGCCATCGCCGTGTTGAGCTGTTCCTGCATTCGCGCCTGGTCGAGTTGCGACAGGAGCTTCTGGCGCTCGCTCAGTTTCTGCTGAAGGAGGTTGGCGTTCTGCTGCACAGCGGCCTTGGCCTGCTGAGCCGCCTGGGTCGACTGCAGAGACATTGTTTTCAGGTCGTCGGTGCGCTTTTCGGCCATGATCAGCCGGTTGGCGAACGCTTCGGCGGTCTGGTTGTACTCGACCGCTTTGGCCGTGTCGCCCCGGCGGGCCGCCTCGTCCGCCATCGAGAGTGCCTGGCGCGTCGAGTTACTGATCTTTTCCAGTTCCCCCATCGAGCGGTTGAGCTGCAGCTCGGTCTGTTTCTGGTTGGCAATAACGCTGGCCGCCTGCTCGACAAGCCGCCGGTGCTGCTCCTGGGCCTCGGCCATGGCCTGCTCCAGTTGCACCTTTGGGTCGGCGTTCTCCTCGAACCGGCCGGAGAGCTTGGCCACCAGGTAGTTCCACCTGCGTTTTATAACTTTCCACATGGTTGGCATGCTAGGGCGGGTGAGGCCATCGGGGTAGGCTGACGGAGATTTGCTTAGCTGCCGGCCTCGCCCGGGGGCGCAGTGGCCATGAGGCCTCTGGCTTCGTTCATGGCCTGGCTGAGCGCGGCCAGCTCTGAAGCAAGCAAAGACACGTCGGTCCCGGCCGCCCCCGCCCCCGCTACCAGCTCGCCGGCGGAGGCGACGACGCCCTCCAGCTGCGTACTTAGCTCTGAAAGCCGGGCCGACAGCGCAGAGCTGACAGATTCCGTCCGCCGTAGCGAACGAAGTTCTGAGGCCAGCGAGGCCTCCCGGCTCTCGAGCTGGGCCCGCTCGGCTCCCCCGGCCCGGGAGAGGGCGGTGTGGACCTGGTCCAACTCCTGGGCCACATTGTCCGCCCGCCCGGCGGGCCCAACCATGGAGGCGCCGCTGCGGGCCAACGCCCACTGTTCTTCGACGGCTTTGTCCACCGTTGCGACGGCGCCGGTCAGATAGTCAGCCATAGTGCCGGGTGGGCAGTCGCCAGCCAGCTGGTGGTACCGCTTTCGGGCATCGAGGGCGCGGGCCGTGTAGCCCCGCCACGGTTCGGGCACCGACCATGGGTCGATGCGGGCCAGGCGTCGTTCAGCCCGCTTGCGCAGGGCCGACCGCCGGCGAATAGCGGCCCAACCTACACGGGCGCCATAGCCGGCGGCGCCGAGCACCACGACGACGGCCACCCCGAGGTGGGCGGCCACGCCGATGGCGACGCCGGCGCCGGCAAGGACGATGGCCGTCGGCGACGCAGCCGCTCGGGCAACGCTCGGCAGCCGGTTGTTGTCCGGCGGCTTTTCGAGCACGACTAAAGGGTAATCCCGCCGCAGCGCTACATATCCAGCAGGCCAAGCCGTTCGACAGGGAATACGCCGAGGAGGCGGCCGGTTGCAGCCAGCATGGTATCTGCGGTGGTGGCAATTGCCTACGGTGGTCCCGAGGTCCTGTCCCTCGCCGATGTGGAGGTCGGTCCTCCGGGCCCGGACCACGTAGCAGTCGAGGTCCGAGCCGCCGGCGTCAACCCCATCGATTACAAGGTGTACAGCCCAGGCCCCGGGAAAGACCCGTCGAAGCTCCCGGTGCGGCTGGGGTTCGAGGCAGCCGGCGTAATAACCGCCGTCGGCGAGGCCGCCAAAGGACCGGCGGGCGCGTTGAACGTGGGTGACGAGGTTATTGCCTACCCGGTACGAGGGGCTTACGCCACGGAGGTAGTGGCACCAGGGTCGAGCGTGGTGCCGAAGCCGCCTCGGATTTCCTTCGAACAGGCCAGCGGCCTGATGCTCACCGGCGTAACCGCTTTTCACGCCCTAACCCGGGCCAAAGTGGCCAAGGGCGACACCGTCTTGGTGCACGGGGCCGCGGGGGGTGTCGGGTTGATGGCGGTGCAGCTGGCCATCGATCTGGGCGCCCGCGTGATCGGCACGGCCGGCCCGGGTGGCCATGCCTACCTGCGCCAATTCGGGGCCGAACCGGTTCTCTACGGCCCGGGGCTGGTCGACCGGGTCAGGGCCATGGCCCCCGAAGGCGTCGACGCCGCCATCGACACGGTGGGGACCGATGAAGCGGTTGATTCGTCGATCGCTCTGGTGCCGGACCGGACCCGGGTGGTCAGTGCGGCCGCCTTCCAGCGCGGGCCGGGGCTGGGCATCACGTTGATCGGCAACGGCCCCGGTGCGGACCCGGGGACCGAGATCCGGGCGGCGGCCCGCCTGGAGCTGGTGCGCTTGGTCGAGGAGGGCAAATTGCGGGTCATCGTGGCCGCTGTTTACCCGCTGGCCGAAGCCGGGGCCGCCCACCGGGCGCTTGAATCCGGCCACACGCACGGCAAGATCGTCCTCGTACCGTAGGACTTCGACCGTAGCCTCGCGCCCAGTTCCGACTTTGCCGGCATACGCACAAGACCTTGTACGTCGTAGTGAACGGCGGCCGCATGAAGAAAAGTGGACCAGGCCGGCCCATAACGGACTGGGCCTGGGCCACGTTTCAACGGGAGGGCACCGCGGCCCCCCTTTTTCCATTTTCTAGCGCTAGGCGCCGGTGTCGACGGTAACGACAGCGGCCGAGTGGAGGCGGGGGTGCCACCAGCTGCGCTCGCCCAGGAGCGATACCACCGCCGGCAGCAACAAGCCCCGGACCACGGTGGCGTCGATGAGCACGCCGGCAGCCAGTCCGGTGGCGAACATCTTCAGCGACACCTGGGAACTGGAAGCGAGGGCGGCGAAGGCGAGCACGAGCACCAGTGCCGCGCTGGTCACGAGCCGGCCCGTATAAGCCACCCCGGCCACCACTGAGTCGTCGGTGGCGCGGCCGCCCTCGTGGGCCTCGCGGATCCGGGACACGATGAACACCTCGTAGTCCATCGAGAGGCCGAAAAGGAAGGCGAACACCATGAGGGGGACGAAGTCGACGACCGCGCCGGTGCGGGGGATGCCCCAGATCAGCCCGGAACCGAGGCCGCGCTGCCAGACGAGGACGAGGACGCCCATGGTGGCGCCGACCGAAAGGATGTTGAGCAGTAGCGCCTTCACGGGGAGCACCAGCGAGCGAAAAGCAACGGCGAGGACCAACAAAGTGACCAGGCCGACAAGGGCCAAAATCAGGGGGGCGCGTTCGTACAACGCGTGCACGACGTCCGCCTCGACCGGCCCAAAGCCCGTTACGCCCGCCCGCGGATCGGCGGCTATGAGGCGAGAGCGCACGGCGTCGATGAGGGCCGTGTTCGAAGGGGCCGTGGTCGGCGCGGTCGGGAGGACGTCGACCAGAGCACTGCCGGCCTGGCGCCACGCCGGCCCGCCGGGGGCGACAGCAGTGTAAGCGCCGGGCATGGCGGCTAGCTGGCGGGCCAGGCCGGTCGCGTCCTCGCCGCGGGGGACCATGACCTCAACGGGCGTGATTATGCCCACCGGGAAGCCGTCCCGCTCGAGCGCGGCCAAGCCGGAGGCGGCGGGGCCGGACGTAGAGAGCGACCCGGGCAGGGGGGCGCCAGCCCGTATCCCGGTAGCCACCCCGAGAAGGGCTCCCAGGACAACCAGGGCCACGAGGGCCGAGATGACGCGATGGCGCACCACGAGACGAGCCCACGCCGTCCAGGCCCGGCTCGGGTGAGCCGACGTCGCCTGACGGCGGTGGGGCCACTCCAGCCGGGGACCCGCGGTGGCGAGGAGGGCGGGCAGGAGGGTGACGGCCACGACCACGCTCACCAGCGGGATGAGGATACCGGCGTACCCGAGGCTCTGCAGGAACGGTATCGGCAGCACCACCAGAGCCAGAAGCCCGATACCGACGGTGAGGCCGCTGAACGCCACTGTCCGGCCCGCGGCGCTCACCGCCGCCACCACCGCCTCGTGATTGGTCAGCCCGTGGCCGCGTTCCTCGCGCCACCTGGTCACGACCAACAGCGAGTAGTCGATGGCGATACCGAGGCCGATGAGCGCGATCAGGTACTCGACCAGGTCGCTGACGGGGGCCACGGTGGTCACCGCCCCGATGGCCAGGAAGGTGGTCAGGATGGACAGCACGGCAATGGCCAGCGGGACCAACGCCACCAGTGAGCCGAACACGACAGCCAATACGAGGAGGGCGCCGATGCCTCCCACCACGGTTTCGGCCAGCACCCCCCGCCCCTGGTCCTGCGAACCATTGGCGAGGTCGTAGTAGTTGGTGGCTGCGACCGAGACCCCTCTCGGCGCCGCCGCCCGCACCCGGGCGGCCAGGTTGTAAGAAGTTGGCTCGTCGTTACCGCCGAACACGAGAGCGATGGCGTCGCGACCGTTCGCGGATACGAGCCGGCCATCGCCGGAGTTGGCGTAGGAGACCACCCGGAACGCGTTGTCGCCGGTCAGGGGGGCCAAAGCGGCATCGAGTTCAGCCCGGCCGGCGGCGGACTGGGCCCGCTGGCCGGGCGAAAGACGCAAGACCATCACGTCGGGAGGGTTGTCGCCGCCCGTCCCGTACACGTGCAGGATGGCCTGGCTCACGGCGTAGCTGGGAATCCCGGGAAGGTTCTCGCTGGACGAGAGGCGAGAAGTGACATTCCCGATCATGGCCACGCCGGCCAGGGCGACCAGGAACCAGAACACGAGCACCGCCTTCCGGTGCCGGACGACGAACCGGCCGACGGCCCCCATGAGGGCGCTCGGAGCACGGTGACGGGCGGGAGGAGCCGGAGCCGGGGCCGGGTTGGGGAACCCGGGACTGGCCCGGGCCGGACAAGGACATCGGGGCGGAGAATGGGGGTCATACCTAGACAATGAAGGAACCGCTCACGGAAAAGAACCAGGCCAGCCCCCGTCTTCCCGTTAGGTCAACCCCCGGGGGAATTGGGGGGCGGGCTGTATTTCCAGAGCCGCCACCGGTCCGTACAGTCGTTGTGGTGAGCATTTGTGTTCGAACGAGAGCCGCCGAGGACTCCCTTGGGGACCACTGAGGCCGTGGGGCCGCCGTGGCCGGTTAGCGCGCCATCGACGGCGCCCGGGCCCGGCCGGGCCGTCCGGGTCGTGGCCCCGGTCGTCTCGGCCCGAACGTGGCTGGCCATGGTCTATCTGGTGAGCGGCCTCCCGCTGGCGCTGGCCGGCTTCCTTCTCGCCGTCCTCGGGACCGTCCTCGGCGTCATCCTCCTACCCCTGGCCCTGGCTGGCCTGCCCGTTCTCGTCGGCACCCTGGTCGCCTGCGGCTACCTGGGCGCGCTCGAACGGAGCCGGGTCGCTCTGATGCTGGACGAAATGGTCCCGGCGCCGGTCAGGCGGGCCCCGGAGCGATCCGGGCTGTGGCGCCGGCCGAGCCGTACTGGCCGACCCCGTCAGTTGGCGTCAGCTGCTCGGCACGGTCGTGGCGCTGCCGCTGGCAGTCATCGGCTTCTTCGTCGCCACCTCGATGTGGTCGATATCGCTGTCCCTCATCGCCCTTCCTGCCTACAACTCGGCCCTGCCCAAAGGCGGGGCGTCGGCCTTCGGGTGGGTGCTCCGCGGCGCCCCCGCGCTTACCGGCGCCGTCCTCCTCGGGACCGTGTTTGCCTTGCTGGCCCCGCACGTAACAGTGGCGATGACGATAGGTCAGGTGTGGGTGGACAAGAAGCTGCTCGGCCGTACTCGCCGTCAGGGCCTGGTCACCCGGGTCGTGGATCTCGAACGGAGCCGGTCCCGCATGGTCGTGGCCGCCGATTCGGAACGCCGCCGCATCGAGCGGGACCTGCACGACGGCGCCCAGGCCAGGCTGGTGTCCGTGGCCATGGAGCTGGGCCGGGCCAAAGCCCGCTTCGCTGACGACCCCGAGGGCGCCAGGGCGCTCCTCGAACAAGCCCACGAGGAAGCCAAAGAGGCCCTTGTCGAACTGCGCAGCCTGGTACGGGGGGTCCATCCTCCTGTCCTTTCAGACCGGGGGCTGGACGCCGCCCTCTCGGGCCTGGCCGCTCTCTGCCCGGTCCCGGTGACCGTAACGGTCGACATGGCCCAGAGGCCGCCGTCGCCGACCGAAGCGGTCGCCTACTTCGTGGTCGCCGAGTCGCTCACGAACATCGCCAAACACTCCGCAGCCACCAGCGCCACGGTGGACGTCCGCTCCGACGGTTCCACCTTGCGGGCCCGGGTGAGCGACAACGGCCGGGGCGGCGCGCAGCCGGGTGGGGCCGGCCTCACGGGGCTGGCCGACCGCGTCCAGGCCGTGGACGGCCGGCTCCGGATCGACAGCCCGCCCGGGGGCCCGACTGTTATCGAGGTGGAGCTCCCATGCGAGTCGTGATCGCGGAAGACTCCGTCCTGCTGCGAGACGGCCTGACCCGGCTCCTGTCAGATGCGGGCATAGAAGTACCAGCCGCGGCGGGTGACGCGGAAGAGTTCCTGCGGGTGGTCGGGTCCGTTCAACCCGATGCCGTCGTGGTGGATGTGCGCATGCCCCCGACTTTCAGCGACGAGGGCCTGCGGGCGGCACTGGTCGTGCGCAAAAGCTGGCCCCAGGTCGGAGTCCTCGTACTGTCCCAGTACGTGGAGGAACGCTACGCCGCCGAACTGCTGGGCGTGAAGGCCAGCGGCGGCGTCGGTTACCTCTTGAAGGACCGGGTGGCGGACGTGGCCGAGTTCGTCGATGCCCTGGAGCGAGTGGCTATGGGCGGGAGCGCTATCGACCCCGAGGTCGTGGCGCAACTGTTAACCCGAAAGGTCGACCCGCTTTCGTCGCTTACGCGCCGCGAACGGGACGTGCTGGCGCTGATGGCTGAAGGACGCTCGAACGCCGCCATCGCATCGGCGCTCGTCGTCGGGCCCGGAGCGGTGGAGAAGCACGTCAACTCCATTTTCTTGAAGCTCGGCCTGGCCCCCACCGATACCGACCACCGCCGGGTACTGGCCGTTCTTACGTATCTCGGCCTGGGGACCTGACCGGCCCTCGAAGCTGATGTCCCTCGAAGCTGATGTCCCTAGAACCCGGCCCTTTACCGTTACAAGCCAAGGAGACCACCCTGACGAGCACACTCACCCTCAATCGGCCCCGCCGGTGGGCCCTGGCCCTCGGCGCCCCGGTGGCGCTCGCTCTGGTCGCGTACGGCGGGCTCATCTATGTCGGTCTTGTGGGCCAGGACAGCTTCCGGGTGCAGACATCGGTGACCCCGATCGGGGGCAAGATCAGCGTGGGCATCGGCAGCGGGGACATCAGCGTCGGCCCGAGCCGGGACGGCCAGGCCCACCTGAACGGCGTGGTCAGCTACAGCATCTTCCGCCCCAGCGTGTACTGGCGCACCACGGCGGCGGGGACGTTCCTCGATGGCCCGAACTGCAATTGGCTCGGGAACTGCGGCGCCGTATTGACCGTGACCTTGCCGACCGAACAGGCCGTGAACGCGTCGTCCGGTTCCGGCAACGTTCACGCCTACAGAGTGGCGGGACCGCTGACGCTGCACAGCGGCTCGGGCGACGTTTCTGTCGAGCGCACATCAGGGCCGCTCGACCTGGGCGCCGGCTCCGGGGATATCACGGCCACCGGGCTGTCGGGGGCGAAGGTGGGGGTCAATGACGGTTCCGGCAATGTCGACCTGTCGTTTACCCGGGCCCCCTCCCATGTGACGGTGACGGCGTCATCGGGCGACATCACCGTGGCCGTGCCGGCCAACGTCTCGTACGCCGTGGACGTCAGCACCAGCGCGGGGTCGTCGCACATCGGCGTGCCCACGAGCTCCTCGTCGCATCACGTCATCCACCTCACCGCGGGCTCGGGGAACATATATGTCGTTCCTTCTCAACCTTGATGGGCCTTCTCAGCCTTGATGGGCCTTCTCAGCCTTGATGGGCCTTCTCAGCCTTGATGGGCCTTCTCAGCCTTGATGAGCCGCTACGTCACCTTGAGCTTTCAGCCTCGGCTGGCGAGGTCCTTTAGGGCCGTTCGCGCCGCCCAGTAGCCGCACATGCCATGCACGCCGCCTCCGGGAGGAGACGAGGCCGAGCATAGATATACGCCCGGTACCCCCGTCCCGTAATTGTCCCAGCGAACTGTGGGCCGGAATATCGTCTGGCGCAAAGTGGCCATGCCTCCGCTGATGTCCCCGCCCACGTGGTTGGGGTTGGCTTCAGCAGTGCCTGCCGCTGTCTTGCACACCCGTGAAATAACCACGTCGCGAAAACCGGGGGCAAAACGCTCTATTTGTGCTTCGATGCGATCGGTCATGTCCGTCCGCGAACCCGCCGGCACGTGGCAGTACGCCCACAGTGTCTGCTGACCCGCGGGAGATCGGGTGCTGTCCACGACCCCGGGTTGGGCCACGATGCAAAAGGGACGGTCCGGGTGGCGCCCGGCCGCCACTTCGGCTTCGGAGGCGGCGACCTGCTCGAAGGTCCCGCCCACGTGTAACGCCGCGGTTTCGCGGCACGCTGCCGCCTCCCAGGGGACAGGACCGCTCAGTGCCCAGTCGACCTTGCACACGCCCGGGCCGTAGCGGTAGCGCTCGAGGCCGCGGCGATAGGAGGGCGTTGCCCTTACCCCGACGAAATCAGCCAGCTGGCGGGGAGAGACGTCCATCAGGACGACCTCCGCCCCCGCCAGCTCGTCGAGGCTTTTGACCCATCGCCCGGCGTGAGCCTCGCCCCCCATCGAGGCGAGCTCCTCGACCAGGGCGTCGACCAGGCGAGCGCTCCCACCCTCGACGACGGGCCAGCCGTAGGTGTGGCCGAGGGCCACGAACAACAGCGCGTAGGAGCCCGTGAGCGGTTGGTCGAGCGAGAGCAACGAGTGAGCGGCGGCGCCGGCCAGCAGCGCCCTCGCCTCGTCCGTTTTGAATAGACGTGCCACCCACGACGCCGGCAATAGCCCGGGAAGACCCAGCCGCGCCATCGCCACCGGGTGTGCCGGCGGGGCGCGGAGCGGTCCCAGGATGGTCGGGACCACTTTGCTAATGCCGGGCACCAGAGGGTCGAAGAGCCGGCGGTACGCCTTGGCGTCGGCGCCGAAAGACCCCGCGGTTTCCTCCACCGAGCCCCGGACGGCGGCCGCCCGGCCCCCGTCGAGCGGATGGGCAAAAGCGACGGTGGGGGTGAGCATCTTGACCCCCCGGCCAGCCAGGTCGACGCTGCGGAAGAACGGGGAGGCGAGCACGAGCGGGTGCACGGCCGAGCACACGTCGTGATGGAAACCGGGGAGGGTCAGCTCCGCCGTCCGGCACCCGCCGCCGAGGGCGGCGGCTCCCTCGTAAACGACGACCCGATGGCCTGACCGCGCCAGTGTAAGGGCCCCGGCCAACCCGTTCGGCCCGAGCCTACGACGACGGCGTCCAAACGGCCCACGGTGGCACCGTAGCGGCCGGAACCCCTTCTTGCTGGCACCCCCTTCTTGCTGGCACCCCTGCCGAGCGTCACCCGGCGAGGTAGTTTTGAGTGGTGACATCGCTCACTGAGCTCGGCGAGCGGGCCAAGCGCGCCAGTCGCGCCATGGCATTGGCGGGGACGGACGCCAAGGACGCCGCCTTGCTGGCCGGCGCCGACCTCCTCCTCCAGAGGTCCGATGAGATCATCACGGCCAACGAGCAAGATGTCGAGCGGGCCACGGCGGGCGGGGTTTCGTCTGCGGTTGTCGACAGGCTCCGGCTCTCAGAGGCCCGGCTCGGGTCCATGGCTGACGGGCTCCGCCAGGTTGCCGCTCGGCCCGACCCGGTCGGTGAAGTGACCGATGGATGGGTGCGACCGAACGGGCTCCGGATCGAGAAGGTAAGGGTACCCCTGGGCGTGGTCGCCATCATCTACGAGAACCGGCCCAACGTGACGAGCGACGCCGCCGGCCTCTGCTTGAAGTCCGGCAATGCCGCCTTCTTGCGCGGCAGTTCGGCCGCGCTGGCCTCGAACCAGGCCATCGCCGGCGCCCTGAGAGAGGGTTTGGCCAAGGCGGGCCTGCCCGAGGACGCGCTCGTGCTGGTCGAGGACACGAGCTACGAATCCGCCCGTGAGTTCATGCGGTTACGGGGACTGGTTGATTGCCTCATCCCGCGGGGCCTGTCCCTCGTACAAGCGGTGCTCGAGAACGCCACGGTGCCCTACGTCATCGACGGGGACGGCAATTGCCACCTGTACGTCGACGCCTCGGCCGACCTGGAAATGGCACTGGCCTTACTGGTCAACGGAAAGACTCAGCGGCCCAGCGTCTGTAATGCCACCGAGTCGCTCGTGGTGCATCGCGATATTGCCCCCACTTTCCTTCCCGCCGCCGCTGACGCACTGACCGGCGTCCGCCTGGTCGGCGACGAAGAGGCAAGGGCGATAGTCAGCTCCATAGAGCCGGCCACAGAGGATGACTGGGGAACGGAGTACCTCGACCTCGTCCTCAGCGTCCGGGTCGTGGACGACCTCGACGGCGCCATCGCCCATATCCAGCGTTACAGCTCAGGGCACACCGAAGCGATTGCCACTCGTGACCTCGAAGCGGCCCAGCGCTTCACCCGGGAGGTGGACGCCGCCGCGGTAGTGGTCAATGCGTCGACGCGCTTCACTGACGGTGAGCAGTTCGGTTTTGGGGCCGAGATCGGCATAAGCACTCAGAAATTGCACGCCCGCGGGCCGATGGGGCTGCGTGAACTTACGACCTCGAAGTACGTCGTAACCGGGACCGGCCAGATCCGCAGCTGAGCCACTAAAGCGAGGCATCGCCTCAACCGGGCTCGCCTCAACCGGGCTCGCCTCAACCGGGTTCGCCTCAACCGGGTTCGCCTCAACCGGGGTTATTCGAGGGCGGCCGGCGAAGAGTGGCTCCTAAGATGGCCCGATGACGAATTCCGGGTTCCCAGGTACGCGCTTTGAGAGCCCGCGGGCCGTTAATGACGCCCTTCGTTCCGTTGGCTACCTGGCGGACGAAGGCACAGCCGCCGTCGTGTTCCTCTCCGAGCGGCTGGGCAAGCCGGTCCTGGTGGAAGGCCCGGCTGGTACGGGCAAGACCCAGCTGGCCAAGTCCGTCTCCGAGATGACCGGGGCCAGGCTCATCCGTCTGCAGTGCTACGAAGGCCTCGACGAGTCGAAGGCCCTCTACGAGTGGAACTACAAAAAGCAGTTGCTGCGGATCCAGGCGGAGCAAGTGACCCAGGAGGGCGAGACGTGGCAGGAACTCGAAGAGGACATATTTTCTGAGCCTTTCTTGATGCCGCGGCCGCTATTGGAAGCGATCCGGGCCACCGAGCCGGTCGTGCTCTTGATCGATGAGGTGGACCGGGTCGAGGTGGAAACAGAAGCCTTGCTCCTGGAAGTCTTGTCCGACTATCAAGTTTCGGTACCTGAGATGGGCACGGTGCAAGCCACCCAGATCCCATTGGTTTTCCTCACTTCCAACAACACCCGTGAACTGTCGGAAGCGCTCAAGCGGCGCTGCCTGTTCCTGCACCTCGATTACCCCTCGGTTGAGCGCGAGCGGCAGATCGTCCTCACCAAGGTGCCCGGCATCGAGGAATCACTGGCTGACCAAGTGGTGAGAACGGTAAAGCTGATCAGGGCCATCGAGCTTAAAAAGGCCCCGTCCGTCTCGGAAACTCTGGACTGGCCCGGACGCTCGTGCTCCTCGGTATATCCCATCTTGACGCGGCCACGGCCAAGAACACGTTGAACGTGCTCTTGAAATATCGCTCCGACATCGACCGGGCCGCAAAGGAGCTTGTGACGGCGGAGGAATGAGCGCCCCCGAGGCCACGCTGGCCACCGGCCTGTTCGGCACTTTCGCCGAGTTCGTGGGCGAGTTGCGGGCCGCCGGCGTCCCGGTCAGCACGACCGAAATGCTGGATGCCACCGAAGCTCTGCGCCATCTGCCCCTGGAGGACCGCGAGGCGGTAAAGCTAGGACTGGCCGCCGCCCTCGTAAAAGAAGAGGGGCATTGGCGTACCTATAACACGTTGTTCGAGCTCTACTTCTCGTTGCGCGGCCGTGGTTTGGCCGAGGTGGCCGGCACTCCAGTGGGCGAACTGACCCAAGGCGGAGGCGATGAGGAGCTGACCGCCTCGGAGCTGGCTGAGCTCGCTTACAAGGCGATCATGGAAGGCGACCCCGAGCTTATGGCCGCTCTGGCCAGAGCGGCCGTCGGACGGTTTGCGGGAATGGAGCCCGGGCGCCCTGTCGGCGGTAGCTACTACGTCTTCAAGACGCTCCGCCAGCTGCAGGCTGACGCCTTGCTGGCCCGGCTGCTCAGTTCGGTAGACGCAGCCGAGGGGCTCGAGGGGCTGGTCATGGCCAATGAGTACCGCCGGCGCTTCGAGCATTTGCGCGAGGAAATAGAGGCAGAAGTCCGCCGCCGGCTCGTAGCCGACCGCGGCGCCAAGGTAATTGCCCGGGCCACGCGACGGCCGTTGCCAGAAGACGTCGACTTCATGCACCTTGGAAAAGAAGAGTTGGCCTCGCTTCAACGCACGGTCCAACCACTGGCCCGAAAGCTGGCCGTGCACCTGGCCCGCAAACGGCGGACACGACGGGATGGGCGCCTCGATTTCCGTGCGACTATGCGCCGTTCTCTTTCGAGCGGGGGCGCGCCCGCCGACCCCCGTTTCAAGCGGCCGCACCGGTCGAAGCCCGAACTGTGGGTCCTGGCCGATATTTCGGGTTCGGTGGCCGCTTTTGCCCGCTTCACGCTGCAGCTCGTTTATGCATTGTCATCGCAGTTTTCGCGCACCCGGGCGTGGGCGTTTGTGGACGGAATAGACGAGGTCACGCGCTTTCTAAAAGGTGAGGACGACATTGCCGCCGCCGTGAACCGCATAAATACGCAGGCCGACGTCATTTGGGCCGAAGGCCATTCCGACTACGGTCACGCCCTGTCCGACTTCGCCGAGCGTTGGGGGAAAGAGCTCACGGCCCGCACTACGGTCTTAGTTCTGGGAGACGCCCGTAACAACTACCACTCGGTACAGGCCTGGGCCATGGCTGAGCTGGCCCGCCGTTCCCGCCATGTGTGGTGGCTCAATCCCGAGCCGCGCGCCTACTGGGACACCGGGGACTCGGTCCTGACCCAGTACGGAGCGCACTGTGCCGGCGTCTGGGAGTGCCGCAACCTTCGCCAACTGCGCCAGTTCATCGAACAATTGCCTTAACTCGCCCCTTCAGGGTGCCTTTAGCGAGCCATCCTGGGCGACCGATCTTGCGCCCCGCCTGTGGTGGCAGCAGCGCTACCCTGGTTCTTAGAGCGCAAAGATCTTAGGAGGCCCGGGAATGGTCCTGCTCAGCCGTGAATTTATAGCGGTCCCCGATGACAAGAAGAACCAGATCGTCTTCAAATGGCCGGACGTCAACATCCGGAAGTTCACCCGGGCCATCGTTGACGCCGACGAGATGGCGCTGTTTGTCAAAACCGGGCAGGTGGTCGGGACGATGGGCCCGGCCGGCACCAGATCGACGCTCAGGAGCTCCCGTTCCTCGGCATGTTCATCGATGTGGCCACGGGAGGCAACGCCTACCGGGCGGAGCTGTACTTTGTCGGGACCCGCGAGTACCCGGGCTTTACTTTCGGCGGCCGCATCGATGACGTCCAGGACCCCCAGACGGGGATGATCGTCACGCTCCGCGTCTTTGGCGATTACTCGCTGCAGGTGAAGGACCCGGCCGCGCTGATCACCAACCTCGTCGGCACGGTTGACGTGACTAACAACGAGACCGTGGCCGGTTGGGTGAGCGATCAGCTCCTCAAGGTCATGAGGACCGAAGTGACCACCCAGGTGGTGCGCAACGGATGGCCCATCCTCGGCCTATCCGTTTATACGCCGGACATCGAAAAGGCATCTATCGTGGCGGCTAACAACCAGCTGAGCACGTACGGGGTGGCCCTTGTCCGCATGGGTAACTTCGACATCAACCTGTCCGAGGGGGACGAAGCTCAGCTCAAGACCCTGGCCAAGGACACGGCCTACAGCCGCCTGGCCGGTGGCTTCAACCGCTACGCATCCGGCGAGATGGCCCTTGGCGCCGGCCAGGGTATGGCCAAGGGCGGCGGAGCCGATAGCGGCGCCTTCCTGGCCGCCGGTTTGGGCCTGGGTGGCCAAATGGCCGGCGGCGTCGCGGGGCAAGGCCCCGGCGGCGAACCCGGCCCTGTCCCTCCGGCCGGGCCTGGCTTTGCCGGCGGTGGCGGCGGCTTCGTCGGTGGCGGCCCGGCCCCGAGCGGTGGGTCGGGTGCGGCCACGGCCGCCCCCGGGGCACCGGCCATGGTCACGTGCACGAACTGCCAGGCGGCGCAGCCGGCCGGGAGCAAGTTCTGCTCGTCCTGTGGTTCGGCCTTGCCGCCTCCCGCCGGCCACTGCGGTGCGTGCGGGGCTGACAACGCGGCCACCGCCCGTTTCTGCGCTCAGTGCGGCCAGGGGCTCGGCCCCAGCCCGTGAATTGCCCGTCATGCGGCACTGAAGCGGCCCCCGGGCAGCGTTTCTGTGCCTCGTGCGGCACGCCCATAACCGCATCAGACGCGCCGGCAGCGCCGGCAGCGCCGGCCGCGCCGGCCGCCCCGGCCCCGGTGCCTCCGGCCCCGGGTGGAGGTGCTCAATCGTGACGAGTGGGGCGCAGCCAACTTGACCGCGGTGATGCACGTGCTCCTGGCCAGGGCAGGCGGGGGTGAGCTGTTCGACGGTGGCGGTGGAGGCAGCGGTAGCAATGGAGGCAGTGGGGGCTTTGGTGGTTCCGGAGGAGGCCTGTTCCTTTTCGGTGGCGGTGGAGGCGCCATAGGCCTGATCGTGCTGGTATTTGTGTTCACTTTGGCGTTCCGCACGATGACCCGGGGTGGGCGACGAGGTCCGTGGAGTGGCGGAGGTCCCTGGAGAGGCGGGCCTTGGGGCGGTGGGCCGTGGGGCGGAGGCGGTGGTCCGTGGGCCGGACGGCGCCAGGGGCCATGGACCACAGGTGACCAGGGTGCACCAGGCCCTGGCGGCAACACTAACGGTGGCCCGGATGGCGGGCCGCTAGCTGGGGGCGACGCAGGCTGGAAGGCCGGCGGAGGCAGCGCCCCGGCTGGGGGGGACGCCGGTTGGACGGCGGGCGGCGGACCGGCAGGAGGCGGTTGGGGTGCTGGCGGTGCGGCTGGCAACTCAGGCAACGCTGGCAACTCAGGCAACTCAGGCAACTCCGGCACTTACGGTGCCGGTACATACGGTGCTGGGGGGAACGGCGGCGACGCCGCCGTACCGGTCCGAAGCGGTCGGGGCGCAGGCGAGGCGCTGAGCAGCATGGGGGCGGCCTGGCCCGGAGACGAGAGCCCGGATTGGATGCACGACACCCGGCCCGCGTCCGCCAGCATCCCGGGCGAGCTCTTCCCCCAAAGCCACGCCCGAGCCATGCAAGCAGCCAGCCCGGTCGATGTGGGGCTGGCCGCTATCAAGGCCCACGACCCCGCCTTCGACCTCGAACAGTTCACCCAGCAGGTGCAGCGCTCGTTCTTCATCGTCGAGGAAGCCTGGAGCGAGCGCAAGCCGGAGATGAGCCGGCAAGTTATGGCCGACAGCCTGTGGCTTCAGCACCGTGACCAGATCCAGGGGTACGTAAAGGGTCAAAAGCGCAACATGCTGGATTACCTGGCCGTCTCCAACATCTGGCCGGTGGCCGCCCACTCCGACAGCAATTACGACACCATCACGGTCCGGATCGTGGCCGCCTGCGCCGACTATGACGTCGACGACCGGAACGGGCGGGTCGTGCGAGGGGACAAACAGGTAAAGCAGTGGGCCGAGGACTGGACGTTCGAGCGCTCGTCAAAGGCCGTCACGAAAGAGGGCGGCACCGCCCTCGGGGCCAAGTGCCCCAACTGCGGCGCTCCCCTGGACGTGGACCTGAGTGGCGCTGCCGCTACTGCAAGGCTCCCATCATGTCTGGGGAGTACGACTGGGTGCTGGCGAGGATTTCGCAGGTCGGCTAGGTTTCGTCGGCGCGTGCGCCGGCGTCGGCACCAGCCCGACGATCGCCAGGTCACGGGGCAAGGCCCACGTCAGCATCTCGTTGTAGATGTTGAGAATGTCGTAGCCGTAAGCGGGGCTGCTGGCCCACGTACCGGCGAGCGACATCCACGTCAGACAGCACCCCTCGATGCCGAAGTTAGTGGCCGGTTTGCCGTATGCCGCCGTGATATGCGGGGGCGTGGCGTAGACCTCGAGCAACTCCTCCTGGCTCAGCACGCCCGTCATCGCCGACGGGAAGCGCCAGCCCTGCTTGCACGTGTTGCAGGCCCCGATACCGGCGAAGTTGTTGAAACCAGGGGCGTCCTGTCCATACGACGGGAAGGAAAAATAGCCGGTCTCGATTACGGACTGGGCAAAGGCGATGTCGGCCCGCACACCCGTCAACTGGCCCGCCTTGACGTAGTCGGCGACGAGCTGGGGGAAGGGTACCGTCACGTGGGGGTGGTACCCGGTGGAGGCGAACCAGGCTGTGATGTCGGCCGCCGACAACACTGAGGGCCCCAGGATGCTCGGTCCATACCCGTGCATGGCTTGCAGAGAAGCGGGCGGAGGATCTCGATTTCGCATGTGGGGCTCCCCCGGATGACGAGGCCAACACAGTGGCCGGGGAGGCGGGGTCAGGGTCGGCGCCGCCGGCGGAGGCCGGACGCTCAAAGTCGTTCTGGTGGGGCGCCAACTTCCCCTCCAGGAGGCCCAGGGCCTGGACAGGCTGGTCCGGAGCGGCGCCGGGGACAGTGGCCCACAGCTTGACCACCAACACATCCCTGTCGGACAGGGCCACTTGGGCCATGGCCGCTTTCAACGCTCGTCGTGCCTCCAACGCCTTACCCCAGTCCACAGCGACGGTGGCACGCGATTGGCCCACTTTCACGATGCTCTGCGCCAACGCCACCTTTGAACGCGTGAGGCCCATCGAGGTTTGCACCGCGGCTACGCCGGCCAACTCGTTCTGCGCCAATTGGCGCTCTTTGCTCCCCAGGTAGTTGATGTCTGTGGCGGCTTCGCCCGTGTACACGGCCAGGCCGAGTTCGCCCAACGCCTTCTTGTAGACGCCGACGGTGGCCCTGGCCTGCTTCTCGGCCCGGATGGCCTTGAGGACATCGAGCTTTGCCGCGTTCCAGACGGCCATGGCGTGCTGGACCGAGTTGGACGCCGCTCTGGAACCAGCCTCGGCCCGCTGGACGTAGTTCTGGGCCACCGAGTAGGCGCCGAGCGACCAAAACTGTCGCTCCTCGGAGCTCATAGCGGTCAGAAGCCTCTCCGCCTGCGCCGCCTGCTGTCGCTCGAGGGCGGCCAGGGCGGCCGCCGCTGCTTTCGCCGCTTTTTCGGCTTTTTCCTTTTTCGCCGCTGCGGACTTGGCCGCTGCCGCGGCCTTGGCCATCTGTGGCGCCGAGCTCTTGTTCCAGCCTGGCTGAATGGCGCCGGCCGGCTTGGCCCCGGCTGGCTTGACGACGCCCGGCTTGACGACGCCCGGCTTGGCGACGGTCGGGCTGGCGACGGCTGGGCTGGCGACGGCTGGGCTGGCGACGGTCGGGCTGGCGACGGCTGTGAGTGCGGCGGCGGTCAAGGCGAAGGGCAGGACAGCCGCCTTACCGGCGCGAACAGGCAAGACCACGCTGACGCAGCGACGCCAGCGGGCATCACTGCTCGAATCGGCTGCTCGCTCCACTGTCTGCAACAGCTCTCAGTTGTGGTCCCGGCCGGTCGCCGGGTTCGATAGCTACCCGCCCCTAGGCTTGCCCATGCACGGGACCGGCACAAGCCGGTTTAGCCTGAACGGCCCCCCTAGTGCGGTTAGTCGTGCTCGCCTCGCCGAACGCGAAGGCGGCGCTGAGCGCTGGATGTCGTGGCCCGAACTCCCCCGGCGCGGGCGGGGAGGGCGCCGCTGGGCTAAAGGCTGGCGCCTAGCCCGGGACCTCGTCGTGCAACCCGCACTCGGTCTTTTCGAGGCCGGCCCACCGTCCGGCCCGGGCGTGCTCGCCCGGAGCGACCGGCCGTGTGCACGGCCAGCATCCGATCGAAGGGTAGCCCTTGTGGACCAGCGGGTTGACCGGCACGTCGTGATCAGCGATATAGCCGTCTACGTCGAGGTCGGTCCAGTTGGCCAGCGGGTTGACCTTAACCAGCCCACGACGGTCCCGGCTCACGATGGCCGCCTCGCGACGGGTGTGCGACTCTTCCCGGCGCAGGCCGCTCATCCAGGCCCGCTTGCCGAGTAGAGCTCGCTCTAGCTGCGCCACTTTGGCCGGCGTGCAACAGTTGGCCGGGTCGGACTGCCAGAGCGGCACCGGGTAGTGAGGGACGGTCATGATGCGTATGTTGAGCCCGTAACGCCGGCGGACCAGCTCCACCGTGGCCAACGTCTCCGGGAAGTGGTAGCCGGTGTCGATGAACACGACCTCGATGCCCGGCTCGACCTTGGTCGCGATATCGATCAGGAGGGCGTCCGTCATCGAGGCGGTCAGGCAGAGGTGGGGGTGGAAACGCCCCACCGCCCACTCGACTATCTCTCCCGCGGAAGCGGTCTCGAACTTCGCGTTGAGGTCCGAAAGGGCGTCGTCGGTCAGGTCATCGGTGCTGGGCACATCAAGCAAAGTCACAACGTTACCTTTCCCGGCCGGACGGGTGCGTCATACCCCCGCGCATTCGCCCACGCCGACCTCCGCCACGTACGGCCCCGTCTCGTCAAAGTCTATGTAATAGTCGGGCCGATCGTCCGGGGTGGGCCAGTTGTCGAGGTCGGCCAGGTCCGCGGCCACCACTTTGGCCCCGCCCGAACGGCTCAGCCAGCCCGGGAAATCCTCTCCGGCCTGCCGCTCTTCGGCGAACCGGCCGACGATGCGCACGGTCGCTTCTGCGCACGCCTTGGCGGGCAGGCGCATGGCCCGTTGGCCAAATTCGATCTCGGTCTTGCCCACATGGCCGCCCAGCAGGAGCTGGTAGCCAGGGGCAGGCCGGCCGTGAGCGCGCCGTTCGGCCCCGTTGAACCCGATGTCTGCGATGTGGTGTTGTCCACAACTGTTGGTGCAGCCCGAGATGTTGATACGCACGCCACCAACATCGGCCAGGCCGGCCTTTTCCAGCGCATTGCCGATATCGTCAGCCAAGCCCCGGCTCTGCGTGACGGCCAGGTTGCAGGTGTCCGCACCCGGGCAAGAAACGACGTCCCGGGCCAGCTCGGCGCCGGGCTCGGCCATACCGATGGCTTCGAGCCGGCTGTAGAGCACGGGTAGCTGGTCAGCAGTGAGGTCACGGAAGGCTAGGTTCTGACGGTTGGTGATCCTGACGCTCACCCCGAGCTCACGCTGTATGGCGGCCAGTTCCCGGAACTGGGACGACGTGATGTCGCCCAGCCTGGCGTAGGCGATAGCTGAGACCGTGCCTTTGGCCACCCCGATGACGACGTTGGCCGCTTCCCAGCGCTTGTAAGGTTTCCCCGGGCCGAGCCGAAGCGTGACGGGGGTGCCGACCGGGGTAGGAACGGCACCGGTAGCAATCCCGGCGGGTGCGTCGCCGAGCTCCTGGACCACGGCGGGTAGCCCGCCCGGCCAGCTACTGGAGGCCAAGAGGAGCCGGCGTTCCTTGAGGATGCGCTCGCGGAGCTCGTCGATGCCCATCGTGTCGACGAGCCACTTGAGCCGGGCCCGCAGCTTGTTGTCACGGTTGCCGTAGTGGTCGAAGGTCCGCAGGACGGCTTCGAGCGTGGCGAGCAGCTCCTCGCGAGGGGTGAACTCTTCCAGGGCCTGGGCCGGATGGGGGTTGGCCCCCAAACCGCCGGCGATAAAGACCCGGAAACCAGCCTCGGTGCCACCGTCGGGGAGCGGCCTGGAAACGGCTACGACCCCGACGTCGTTGAACATGGCCTGGCCGCAGTCGGTAACGCACCCTGAGAAGTTGATCTTGAACTTGCGCGGTAGACGCTGCGCGTAAGGGTGGTGCAGGAAGTGACGGAAGGCCGCCTCCGCCCACGGGCTGATATCGAGCACCTCGAACGGGCAGGCGCCGGCCAGGTGGCACCCGGTGATGTTCCGTACCGTGTCGCCGCACGCCTCCCGCGTCGTCATGCCCACCTGGGCCAGGTCCCGGAGGAGCGACGGTACGCGCTCGAGCTCAACGAAGTGGAACTGGATGTTCTGGCGGGTCGTGAGGTGCCCCCAACCGCGGCTGTAGCGGTCGGCCACGTCGGCCAACATTTCCAGCTGCTCGGGGCTGATAGAGCCGTACGGGGCCTTCACCCGGACCATCTGGTTGTGCCCACCCTGGCGTTGGCCGTAGATCCCGTTGTTGAGGCGGAAAATCCTGAACGAGTCCTCCTCCAGGCGGCCGGCGAGGTAATCCTCCGAGCATGCCGTCGAATTTGGCGATGTCAGTTTCCAGCTCGGCCGCGATCTCCCTAGTGACGAATGCCCCAGTCGTCTGCCGCAGTCATCTGCCCAGTCATCGATCCCATTCTTATCATTCCTGATCGCTTTAGTCAACTTTTCTGACGCAGGGTCGAGAAGGGACGGGCACGGTCGGTGTTCCCCCCGCTCAGCCGGCCCGCAGGGCCATCGCCCGGCCAGCAGGTCCACGGGGACCTAGCCCGCGCGGAGGAGCTCGGCTACACGAAAGGCCAGGTCAAGCGACTGCCGGCCGTTGAGCCTGGGGTCGCACGTGGTCGTGTAGCGCAGCTCCAGGTCGTCCTCGACGATCTCCTCGGCCCCGCCCAGACATTCGGTGACGCTGTCGCCCGTGAGCTCGACGTGCACCCCGCCGGGCCACGTCCCCGTCGCCCGGCAGGCGGCGAAGAAGCCCGAGATCTCGCCCAGCACGTCATCGAAGTGACGGGTCTTGCGCCCACCTTCGGAGACGAACGTATTGCCGTGCATCGGGTCGCACGCCCACACGACCGGGTGGCCGGACTCTCGCACCGCCAGCTGAAGGGCCGGGAGGAGCTCTTCCGCCCTACGGGAACCCATGCGGCTGATCAGCGTCAAGCGCCCCGGCTCACGCTCGGGGTCCAGGATGTCGCAGATGGCCACGAGGCCCTCCGGCGTGGCTCCGGGGCCGACCTTGGCCGCCACCGGGTTGTTTACGCCGGCCAGGAAGTGGAGGTGGGCACCGTCGAGCTGGCGGGTCCGCTCACCGCACCAAACCATGTGGGCCGACGTGTCGTACCAGTTGCCCGTGAGCGAGTCCCGGCGGGTCATGGCCTCTTCGTAGCCGAGGATGAGTGCCTCATGGCTGGTGTAGAAGTCGACCTGGTGCAGGCTCTCCTCTGACCCGAGGTCGATGCCGCAGGCCACCATGAAGCGCAACGCCCTGTCTATCTCCGCCGCGATGGCTTCGTAGCGCTCGCCCTCGCGGCTCGACGCGACGAACTGCTGGTTCCACATGTGCACCTGCGACAGGTCGGCAAAGCCGCCCTTCGTGAAGGCGCGCAATAGGTTGAGCGTCGAGGCCGACTGGTGGTAGGCGGCGATCAGACGGGCCGGGTCGGGCCGGCGGGCGTCCAGGGTCGGGGCGTCGTCGTTCACCATGTGGCCCCGGAACACCGGGATCTCCTGGCCGCCAACCGTCTCGAACGGCGCCGTGCGCGGTTTGGCGAACTGGCCGGCTATCCGGCCCACCTTCACGACCGGGGTCCCCGTCCCATACGTGAGCACGACCGCCATCTGCAGGATGACCTTCAACTTGTCCCGGATGCTGTCCGCCGTGAAGTCGTAGAACGACTCGGCACAATCGCCCGCCTGGAGCAGGAAGGCCTTCCCTTCGGCCACGGCGGCCAGGGACTTGCGCAGGGCGCGCGCCTCACCGGCAAAAACGAGCGGCGGCAGCGTCGACAGCACCTTCAGCGACTGTTCGAGGGCGTGCTCGTCCGGCCACTCCGGTTGCTGTTCTGCTGGCAGGCGCCGCCACGAGGTGGGCGTCCAGTCGTTCACGGAGTTAACCGTGTCAGGCCCTGCCCCTTAGATCAAGTCGTTTACGCTCTACGTGGAGCGGGTGCCTGCGGGTCAGGAGCATTCTGGTAGGCGGGCTTCACCTCGGCCGGACTGCGGGCTTCACCTTGGCCCGACCGCACCGTGCGCCTATGGTCTACAGCTTCTAGCGTGCAGGTCGGATGGGAGAACGGATCGGCATTTTCGGGGGCACCTTCGACCCCATACACGTCGGCCACCTGGTGGCCGCCGTTAATGCCCACCACGACCTCGGCCTCGACCGGGTGGTGCTCATGGTGGCGAACGTGCCCTGGCAAAAGGCCGGCGCCCGCCAGGTGACGCCCGCTGAAGACCGCTTCGCCATGGTCAAGGCGGCCGTGGGCGAAGTACCGGGCTTGGAAGCCAGCCGGCTCGAGATCGACCGCGGAGGGCCTTCCTACACGGCCGACACCATCGCCGAGCTGTCAAAGCTCCACCCGGGGACCGAACTGTTCGTGATCGTGGGGTGGGACGTCAGCGCCGAGCTGGCCACGTGGGAGCGCACCGACGAGATCCGTGACCTCGCCACCCTGGTGGTGGTCAACCGGCCCGGCACCCCTCCCCCCGAGGGGCTACGCCAGGAAGGCTGGCGCCTCGAAGCGGTAACGGTCCCCAACCTCGAGATCTCGAGCACGGACCTCCGGGCCCGGGCCGCCGACGGGCGGCCGCTCGACTACCTGGTCCCCGCCGCGGCCGTCCGCGTCATCCGGGGGCGTGGGCTGTATTCTGTAGGAGGATGACCACTGCCCTCGAGGCCCGCCTGGAGCCAGCCTTGACGCCAGATTTGCGTACCAGGAGCCAGAGGCGGTCGGACCGGCGCAAGCGCAGGACGGAGAAGATCGTCGCTGTTGTCGTCCTGCTCGTTGCGTTCATCGTGACAGTGGTCCTGCTCGGGTTGCAGTGGCTCGGCAACCAGGGCCAGGCGAGCCTCGCCCCCATGCCGCCGAGCCATGCGTCCCTTAGTGAGGTGCTACCTTCTTGACCTTCGCTCCCAATGCTCCTGGAGCTTGGGGGGGTAATGGTGCCACTGTTGGCAGCTCCGCGGCTGACCAAACGCGCGACCGTGTCGCGCTAGCCGCCAGAGCCGCCTCTTCGAAACTTGGTCGCGACACGCTCGTGCTCGGCGTCGAGAACCTTCTGGGGCTGACAGACGCGTTCGTGATCACCAGTGGCTCCAACCCTCGCCAAGTCCACACCATCACTGACGAAGTCGAGCGCCAGCTGAAAGTGGCCGGCGCCGGAGGCCCGCGTTCCGTGGAGGGCCTCGACGACGCCCGCTGGGTCCTGATGGACTACGGCGACTTCGTAGTACACGTGTTCCTGGAGGAGGCCCGTGATTTCTACGACCTCGAGCACCTTTGGGGCGATGCCCCCCGTTGGGCTTGGGACGAGCAGGCCGAGGAGCTCGTCACCACGTAGAGAGCTGATTGGTGGGCAGTCAAGCCATGGAGGCCGACGAGCCTTCACGTCCTAAGACGCGCTGCCGGCAGCCAAAACGTGACTACCACGGCGTCCGCACGCCTAAAAGAACAATGCGGGCTCGTCCCACTCACGTTTGGCCCGCACAAACCTCGCCGATGGCGGCTTCGTCACTAACGGAGCGTTAAACGAAGCGGTCGGGCTTTTGGTGGCCAGTGGCCTCACGTTCTTTTAGGCGTCAGGGCACGGGCTAGCACGCCCGACCTTTGCCCGGAGCTACAGCGCTCTGGATCTTTATCTCGATGTCGACCCCGGCGGGAAGTTCGATGCGCTGGAGGGAGTCAACCGTCTTGGACGTGTGCTCGACTATGTCGAGTAGCCGCTTGTGCACCCTCATCTCGAAATGCTCGCGACTGTCCTTGTACTTATGAGGGCTCCGGATAACCGTGTAACGGTTGATCTCGGTCGGTAGAGGGACAGGGCCGCGCACCTTGGCCTGGGTACGCAGCACCGTCTCTACAATTTTCTTCGTCGACTGGTCTATGACCTCGTGGTCGTAAGCCTTCAGCCGGATCCTTATGCGCTGTTTGGCACCGTCAGCCACGAGATATCTCCGTCCTCAACCGTTTATTTGATGATCTTGGTGACGCGACCGGCGCCCACCGTGCGGCCGCCCTCGCGAATGGCGAAACGTAAGCCCTCGTCCATTGCAATGGACTTTTGCAGCTCCACTGTCATAACGATGTTGTCGCCGGGCATCACCATT
The DNA here is from genome assembly GCA_963750465.1 of uncultured Acidimicrobiaceae bacterium. Lineage (GTDB taxonomy): Bacteria > Actinomycetota > Acidimicrobiia > Acidimicrobiales > Palsa-688 > Fen-671. The sequence goes on along the minus strand of CAVVRE010000011.1, from coordinate 372,136 downwards.
TCGGTGCCCTCCGGCAGGGTGATGCTGCCCGTAACGTCCGTCGTCCGGAAATAGAACTGAGGCCGATAATTGGTGAAGAACGGCTTGTGCCGGCCACCCTCGTCCTTTGTCAGCACGTAGACATTGGCCTCGAAATTGGAGTGCGGCGTGATGGAACCGGGCTTACAGAGCACTTGGCCCCGCTCGACCTCTTCCTTCTTGGTGCCGCGCAACAGGACGCCGATGTTGTCGCCGGCCTGGCCCTGGTCGAGGAGTTTGCGGAACATCTCCACGCCGGTGCAAACCGTCCTCGCCGTCGGGCGCAGCCCCACGAGCTCGACGGGGTCGTTGACCTTTACGATGCCCTGCTCGACCTTCCCGGTGGCCACCGTGCCGCGCCCGGAGATGGTGAAAACGTCCTCGACCGGCATCAAGAAGGGCTTATCGATCTCACGTACCGGCTCGGGGACGAACGAGTCCACCGCGTCCATGAGGGTCAGGATCCCCTGAACGGCATCGGCGTCACCTTCAAGCGCCTTGAGGGCGGACACCCGGACCACCGGGGTGTCGTCGCCGGGGAACTCATAGAAGGTGAGCAGCTCGCGCACCTCCAGCTCCACCAAGTCGAGAAGCTCCTCGTCGTCCATGGCGTCGGCCTTGTTGAGGGCCACGACGATGGACGGGACTCCGACCTGGCGGGCCAGCAGTACGTGCTCACGGGTCTGGGCCATGGGGCCGTCGGGCGCCGAGACGACCAGGATGGCCCCGTCCACCTGGGCGGCGCCGGTGATCATGTTCTTGATGTAGTCGGCATGGCCAGGCATGTCCACGTGGGCATAGTGGCGCTTGTCCGTCTGGTACTCGACGTGGGCGATGTTGATCGTAATCCCGCGCTGCTTCTCCTCCGGGGCCTTGTCGATCTGTTCGAAGGCCACAAAGGAATTATGTGTCGGGTCCTTGCCGGCGAGGACCTTGGTGATCGCCGCGGTCAAGGTGGTCTTGCCGTGGTCGATGTGCCCCATCGTTCCTACGTTTAGGTGGGGCTTGGTCCTCTCGAACTTTTGCTTGGCCATAAGAGTTGCTCCCTATGCAAATCCGGCAACCAGCCGGAGGCGGTCTAGTACCCTAGCAGGTGTTACAGGGGTTTCGGCACCCCTATTGGGGGCGGTTCTATTCACCGCGCACCCTCGCCACAATTTCCTTGGCGACCTGATCGGGCACTTCCTGATAACTACTGAACTGCATTGTGTACGTCGCCCGGCCCTGGGTCCGGCTGCGCAGGTCCGTGGCATAGCCGAACATCTCGGCCAGCGGCACCTCGGCCCGAACGACCTGGTTGTTCGCCCTCTGGTCCATGCCCTCGACGTGACCACGGCGTGACGCAAGGTCGCCTATCACGTCTCCAAGGTAGTCGTCGGGGGTAACAACCTCGACGGCCATAATCGGCTCGAGCAGCACCGGACCGGCACGCCGGCAGGCCTCCTTGAAGCACATGGAACCGGCGATCTTGAACGCCATTTCCGAGGAGTCGACGTCGTGGTAGGAACCGTAGGTGAGCGTGGCCCGGAGGTCTACGACCGGGAACCCGGCCAGCACCCCTGACTGCATGGCGTCCTGGATACCTGCGTCTACCGCCGGTATGTACTCCTTGGGGATGACGCCGCCACTGATCTTGTCGACGAACTCGTAACCGCCGCCGGGGCCGGTGGGCTCGAGGTTGAGCACGACGTGGCCGTACTGGCCACGTCCGCCGGTCTGGCGGACATAGCGGTGCTCGACCTTGTCGACCTTCCTGCTAATCGTCTCGCGGTAAGCGACCTGCGGCTTGCCGACGTTGGCGTCCACGCGGAACTCGCGCAGCATCCGGTCGACGAGGACCTCCAGGTGCAACTCGCCCATCCCACCGATGACGGTTTGGCCCGTCTCCTCGTCTCCGTGGACCTGGAACGTCGGGTCCTCTTCCGACAGAGTCTGAAGGGCGCGAGAAAGCTTGTCCTGGTCGGCCTTGGTCTTAGGCTCGACGGCGACGTGGATCACCGGCTCCGGGAAATCGAGCGACTCGAGCACGATCGGGTCGTGGGGGTCGCACAACGTGTCACCGGTCGTGGTGTTCTTGAGCCCCACGAGGGCGATGATGTCCCCGGCGTACGCCACCTCGCGCGGCTCGCGGTGGTTGGCGTGCATCTGGACGATCCGTCCGATGCGCTCCTTGCGGTCGCGCGTCGAATTGAGGACGGTATCGCCCTGCGCGGCCATACCCGAGTACACGCGGGCGAAAACGAGCTTGCCCAGGTGCTGGTCGGACATGATCTTGAACGCCAGGGCGGAGAAGGGCTCCTTGTCGTCGGCCGTCCGCTCCAGGTCCCGCTCGCCCTTCAGGTCCTTCCCCTTGGTAGGCGGGACGTCGAGCGGGCTCGGGAGGTAGGCGATGACGGCATCGAGCATGGGCTGGACACCCTTGTTCTTGAAGGCCGCGCCACAAAGAACGGGGACGGCCAGGTTAGAGATGGTCGCCCGGCGCAGCGCAGCACGAAGGTCAGAAGCGGTGATCTCCTCGTCGTTCAAGAACTTCTCGGTGATCCGGTCGTCAAAGGTGGAGACGGTGTCGACCAGGTTGGCCCGCCAGAGGGCGGCCTCCTCCTGGAGGTTGGCGGGTATCTCGACCACGGTGTAGTCCTCGCCCCGGGGCGAGCTCTCGTCCCAAACGAGCGCGTGCATTTCCAGCAGGTCAACGACGCCGACGAAATTGCTCTCGACGCCGATGGGCAGCTGGACCACGGCCACGTTCGCACCCAGGCGGTCCTGGATCATGTCGACGCACCGGGCGAAGTTGGCCCCGATGCGGTCCATCTTGTTGACGAAACAGATGCGCGGGACGCTGTACTTATCCGCCTGGCGCCAGACGGTCTCGGTCTGGGGCTCGACGCCGGCAACGGCGTCGAAAACGGCGATGGCACCGTCGAGCACGCGCAACGACCGCTCGACCTCGACCGTGAAGTCGACGTGGCCGGGCGTATCGATGATGTTGATGCGGTGGTCGTTCCACAGGCAGGTCGTGGCGGCCGATGTGATCGTGATGCCCCGCTCTTGCTCCTGGGGCATCCAGTCCATCGTGGCGCTGCCCTCATGGACCTCGCCCATCTTGTAGTTGACGCCGGTGTAGTACAAGATGCGCTCGGTCGTGGTGGTCTTGCCCGCGTCGATGTGGGCCATGATCCCGATGTTGCGGGTCTTGGCGAGAGGGAACTCTCTTTTGTTGTCAGCGTCAGCCATTGAATGATTGCCTCGAAAGTTTGGTCTTGTGTCCGTTACCTGTGATGGTCCTGAGCCAGCGACGCAGCCCGTCTATGGTCGCGGCCCTGGGGCTTCTCCCGCAGTCCGTTTGGGTGAATGCTCAGTTGGGCTCGGAGCCTGAGCTTCTGACCGGCCCGGGCACCCAAGCCGCCTCACCAGCAAGTTCGTCGGCCGCTTGTCCATCGGGCTTGTGGGCGGCGGTCCATCGGCAACCCAACCGCCGAAGCACCACTGCCTGCCGTTGCCGGCACCTGGTTTTCACCCCACCAGGCTCTATTTGGAGTTTTGCAACGCCTGCAAGTTCAACGCCGTCCCTTGCGGCGTTATTCCCTGACCAGCACCCTCTCTGCTACCAGCGATGGCTCTACTACCAGCGATAGTGGGCGAAGGCCTTGTTGGACTCAGCCATCTTGTGCATGTCTTCCCGGCGCTTCACCGCCGCCCCGACACCGTTGGAAGCATCGAGCAACTCGGTAGCCAGCCGCAATGACATGGTCTTTTCCCGTCTCTGCCTGGAATATCCTACCAGCCAGCGCACCGACAGGGTCGTAGCCCGGCGGGGCTTGACATCGACCGGCACCTGGTACGTAGCCCCGCCCACGCGGCGGCTCTTGACCTCGAGTTGGGGTTTGGTGTTGTCGACGGCCCGCTTCAGCGTGCTGATGGGCTCGGTCGAAGTCCGCTCCTTGATGGTCTCGAGGGCGTCGTAGACGATCTGCTCGGCGAGGCTCCGCTTACCCCTCGACAAGATCTTGTTGACCAGTTGGGTGACCAGAGCAGAATGGTAGATGGGGTCGGGTAGGAGTTCCCTGCGTGGTGCAGGACCTTTACGGGGCATTTCTGACCTCGACCTCCTAACCCTTCTTGGCGCCGTAGCGGCTGCGGGCCTGCTTCCGGTCGCGCACACCGGCGGTATCGAGCGTACCCCGGATGACCTTGTACCTCACCCCGGGGAGATCCTTCACACGACCGCCCCTCACCAGCACAATTGAGTGCTCCTGAAGGTTGTGGCCCACACCCGGGATGTACGCCGTCACCTCGAACCCGCTCGAAAGGCGCACACGGGCCACCTTGCGCAGAGCTGAGTTGGGCTTCTTGGGGGTGTTGGTATAGACGCGCGTGCACACGCCCCGCCGCTGCGGAGCGCCTTTGAGGGCCGGCGTCTTGGTCTTCTTGGAGTTTTGCTGGCGGCCCTTACGGACCAATTGAGAGATGGTGGGCACTTGACCTCTGGACCGGGAAGCTCTCGCTTAGACGGGGCGCGTACCACCAAGGCGCTGCCCCGTGGGACGGATGCTCATGATATCACGCCGGGCGCTGGGCCCAAGTCGGGCGGGCAGGACTCCACCAAGCACGTCGCCAAGCCCGTCTGCCTGCGCCAACGTACCAAGCTTCCGACCGGGGGTTTTGGGTGCAAATCAGCGATTTGGTCGCGATCGCGAGCAGGTTCTGCCCCAAACCGCGACCAATTTCCGCTAGCGCGCCCAGAAACGCCCTGGTCAGGGGCGAAACGCTTGGTCAAGCCCACAAACGCCCTGGTCAGGCCCGCAGACGCCCTGGTCAGGCCCCGAAACGCCTCGGCCCGGCGAAGAACGCCCTGGTCAGGCCGACCGGGGCGCCGGCGGCCCGAAATCGGCCCGCAATGGCGACGGGGTTGAGCAAACTGCAACCAGTACCACGGCGGTCGCGTCAAGGAGGCCCCCCATGTCAGCCACGTCCGGGATGAACTACGCCCCGCAAGGCAAGCCGGCCCCGGCCTGCGCCGAAGGCGAGTTCGTCATCGCCGCCGTGGGGCTAGACCACGGGCACATAAACGGCATGTGCAACGGCCTGACCGAGGCCGGCGCCCAGTTGAAGTGGGTCTACGACATCGACGCCGGCAAGTCCGCCGCCCTGGCCAAGGAGTTCCCCGGCGCCCGGGTGGCGCGCAGTGAGGCCGAGGTCCTCGAAGACCCCGACGTCCAGTTGGTGGCGGGGGCGACCATCCCGGAAGACCACGCCGCCCTGGGGACCAGGGTGATGTCGCACGGCAAGGACTACTTCAGTGACAAACCGGCACTTACGACCATGGGGCAACTCGACGAGGTCAAAAAGGTGGTCGAAGACACGGGGCGAAAGTACGCCGTCTACTTCAGCGAGCGCCTCCACGTGGAAAGTGCGGTCTTCGCCGGCCAGCTCGTCCAGGAGGGCGCCATCGGGCGGGTGCTGCAGGTCATGGGGATGGGCCCGCACCGGGCCAGCCTGGGCGGACGCCCGCCTTGGTTCTTCCAGCGCGAGCGCTACGGAGGGGATCCTCTGTGACATCGGGAGCCATCAGACGGAGCAGTTCCTGTACTTCACGGGCAACCGTGACGCCCGGGTCGTTACCAGCCGAGTGGCCAACTACGCCCACAAGGACCATCCGGGCCTGGAGGACTTCGGCGACTGCTGCCTGGCCGGCGACAACGGGGCCTCGGGCTACTTCCGGGTCGACTGGTTCACGCCCGACGGGCTGAGCACCTGGGGCGACGGGCGGACCTTCTTGCTCGGGACCGAGGGTTACATAGAGCTCCGCAAGTACGTCGACGTGGCCACGGGCACCGGTCGTGACCACGTCTACCTGGTCGACGGGGACGGGGAGCACCGAATCGGGGTCAAGGACAAGGTCGGGTACCCGTTCTTTGGGGAACTGGTCCGCGACTGCCTCGACCGGACCGAGCGGGCCATGACCCAGGAGCACGCGTTCAAAGCGGCCGAGCTATGCGTCGTGGCCGAGCAACAGGCGCAGCGCCTGGAGTAGTAGAAAGCTCGGACGCCTCCACCACTTGAACTCACGAACTGGGTCCAAAAACGTGCCTGGGAGGCACGTAATAGGACCCAAAGCGTGGTATTGCCCAAGGGCTACGACGCCCCACCCACGACCGTCACGCCGGCCGGTGCCGGGGAGCCCTGGGCGCCGGCGTCGCCAAAGCCAGCGGCGGTGCCATTGGCACTGACGACCCAGTAACCGTCCCCGTCCGACGTGGTCACGAGGGCTTTGACCGGCTGGGGGATCACCGATGGCTGGGAGCCATAAAACGTGGCGCCACCAAAAGCGAAGATCCCGCCATCCGATGCGACCAACCAGTAGCCCTTGCCGTCCGGGGTGGCGGCGATCCCCACGATGGGCTTGTTGAGGTGGTGGCTGCCCGTCGAGCCATGGAAGCCGGCGTCGCCGTAGTTGAAGATGCCGCCGTCCGAGGCCACCAGCCAGTAGCCCTTGCCGTCCGGGGTGGCGGCCATCCCCACGATGGGGCTCTTCAGGTGAACTTTGGCCGGCGAGCCGTACAGGACGGCGTCGCCGTAGTTGAAGATGCCGCCGTCCGAGGCCACCAGCCAGTAGCCCTTGCCGTCCGGGGTGGCGGCCATCCCCACGATTGGGCTCTTCAGGTGGAGCTTGGCCGGCGAGCCGTACAGGACGGCATTGCCGAAGGCGAAGACCTGGCCGCTGGAAGTCACGACCCAGTACCCGCGCCCGCCGGGGGTGGCGGCCATGCCTGCGGCTCGAGAGGCCAGCTTGCCCAGCACTGACCCATGGTTGGCCGCCGACCCCGAGGTGAGGACCCGACCGGTGCTGGTCACGAGCCAGTACGTGCCGGCGGGCCTGAAACGCTGGCCGTCGTACGGGCGGTGTTGACCATGGCAAACGTGGCCTCACCAGCCAGCCCGCCCACCCGGGCCGTCACTATGTACCCGCCCGCTACTTCGTTGGCAGAGAAGTCCGGGGCGGTGGCCACGCCGTTCGAATCGGTGGCCACGACCGCGGTGGGACCGTGGCCGGCAAAGACCCCGCCCGGCCCGCTCGCCGGTGCACTGAACGTCACGCTGGCCCCGGTCACGGCGTTCCCGTCGTTATCGGCCACCGTAACGGCCAGAGGAACGGCGAAATCGGTACCCAGTTCCGTTACCTGGGAGGAGCCCGCCCCCGCCGTCATGGCGAAGGGCCCGGAGGCCAGGTCCTTTAGCGAGAACGTAGCGGACGAGTTCGTCCCGCTGACGTTGGCCGTCACGGTGAACGAGCCGACAGTGGAACCAGCCACGAGCAGCGGGCTCGAGGCGGCGCCCGCCTCGCTGGTCTGGGCCGTGGCCGTGGCCCCTCCGCCCACGAAGGTCGCTCCCGCGCCGCTGGTAGTCACGACCGTGAAGTCGACTGTCTCCCCCGGGACCGGGTCACCAAAGGCGTCGGACACATTGACGGCCAGCGGTAGCTCGAACTGCGTCCCCACCTTGGCCGACTGGTCGTTGCCGGAGGTGACCTTGATGGCGTTGGCCACCCCGGCCGTGGTGTTGGTCAGGTTGAACTGGACCTGGATGTCGGTGCTGGCCACTTCGGCCAGGACCGTGTACGAGCCGCTCACATCGTTAGCGGTGAGGGTGGGGGCGGTGGCGACGCCGTTCGTATCGCTTCCCACGGTGGCGTTGGTCGCCGCGCCGGGGAAAGTACCACTCGGGCCGCTGGTCGGAGCCACGAACTCGACGTCCACGCCCGACACGGGACAACCGCCCGTGTCCACCACCTCCGCTTCCAGCCCAACGGAAAAGCCGGTGCCGACCTTGGCTGTCTGGGCCGACCCCCCGCTCACCACCACGCCCGCGATCGTGCCCGTACAGTTCGTCGCCGGGCTAGCCGAAGCCGGCGCGGCCGACAGGACTGTCGGGGCCAACACCGACAAACCGCTGAGCGGGAGGCCAATAAGGAGGCTCAGGGCGGCCGCACGTGAACCGGAAGGACGGCGCCCCTCGGCAACAGGACGGCGGCCGCTCTGAGGAACAGCTCGACGGCTCATTAAGCGGCCCCGCCACCGGCGCCGCCGCGCCCTCCGAACCCGCCGCCAAACCCACCGAAACCACCAGCCGTCGGGCACCCCGAAGACGTCGCCTTGGTAACCGTAAGCGTCGTGGCACTGACCGCGCCGATGCTGTTAGTCGACCCGGTGGCGGTGACGCACTCACCGGTCTTGAGCGAGCCGGCCGCCACTCGTTCGGACTTCGAGTACTTCGTTGATTTGGACACGTCTACCGTCTTGGCCCGGTCTTGGTCGTGACCTTGCCCTTGGAGACGGAAAACGTCACCGCCTGAACGTCGATCTTCGAGCCGGACTTGGACGTCACCTTGCCCGAAGCGGTGGCGAAATTGGCCGGTCGCTTGAAGTTAGTGGGGGGACGGGTGCCGCTCGTCCGGGTCGGAGCTGTGCCCCGCGTGAAACGGAAGCCGCCACCGCCGCCCGCTCCGAACCCGCGGGCGCATTCACCCTTGGTAGCCGAAAAGATGGCGACATTATTAGCCTTCACGCTCCCACCCGAGCCTTTGGTCCCCGTTGCCGAAATGCAGGTGCCCTTGGTGACGCCGCTCTCGTTCACCGAAACCGTCGCGGTAATGATCGTTTTGGAGCTGAGGTTGACCGTCGTCTGTCCCGTTTGGGCGTTTTGCACCTCGAGCGTGTCGCCGGAAACGGTCGCGATCATCCCGAAAGCGGACGGCCTGAACGCCGCGGGCGGGCCGCTGCGCCCGCCCGAGCCGCCGCCGGTCCCAGTGGATCCGGCGGCCTCCAGCCCCGTGGCCACGAGCACGGCCGAGGTCCTGGCCGAGGCCGCACCGTTCGACGGGGTGCTGGCGACCGCTGTGCCGGCGCCGACGCCACCAGTCGCGGCCACGAGCGAGATGACAGCCAGGGTGCCGGCAGCAAGAGCCAGGCGACGAACCCTGCCGGTAGGCACTTCGAGGTTATTCACGGGGTTAATTCCTCCTATTTCTATTTCTAAAAGGGTTTTTACTCGCTGCGAAGGGCTTCGATCGGCGCCAGGCGGGCCGCCCGGGAAGCCGGGTAGACACCGAATACCACGCCTATGGCTATGGCACAGGCAATGGCACCTACCGTCGCGGGCACGGATATGGCGATCTTGTTCGTTATGAAATGAGGTACGACTAAGGCCCCGACCACGCCGAGGGCGGCGCCCGCAATACCTCCGGTCAGGCCGAGCGTCGACGCCTCGACGAGGAACTGTCGCCTGATGACCGAAGGTGTTGCCCCGAGCGCCTTTCGCAGACCTATCTCCCGGACCCGCTCCGTGACCGAAACCAGCATGATGTTCATGACCCCGATGCCACCGACCAGGAGGGAGATCGCCGCTATCCCGGCCAGGAGCACGGTCAGGGTCTGGTCGACCGAGGTTGCCGTTTGCTCTATTTGGTTCTGGGTGGTGATCGTGAAGTCGGCGCTGGCGGGGCTGCTTATCCCGTGAAGGGCAAGCAGCTCGTCGGTTGCTTCTTGGTCGGCGGCGCCCAGGGTCGACTGAGAACGGCCCTCGAGGTAGATAGTCGAAACAGACGACGAGCCGAGGAACTCGCTTTGAGCGGTCGTTATCGGGATCACGGCCATGTCGTCCTCGTTCGTCGACGACGAACTCCCGGCACTGTTCAGCACCCCGATGACGGTAAAGGGGATGCTCCCTATGTTGATGGTTTGCCCCACCGGGGAAAAGAGGCCGAGCTCCTCGGCCGTGGTCTGGCCCAAGACGGCCACGTTGGCGTCTGTCGTCATCTCCTGTGGCGTGAAGAACGAACCCTCGGCCATCGAGCGGCCCCGTACCGACAGCCAGGATTGGGTCGAGCCATAGACCGCCGTCGTCCAATTGTCGTTGCCGGCCACCAGGCTCGCCTCGCTCTGCACCTGGGGGGCGACGGCAGAGATGTCGGGGCAGTCGACCTTGCTACCAAGGTCGACGGCGTCCTGGTAAGTCAAGGTGGAAGCCGAGCCGAAACCTCCCCGCACCAGCCCTGTCGTCGTGCTGCCCGGGGTGACGATCAACAAGTTGGTCCCCAGCGCGTTTATGGCCGAGTTAACCGACGAGGCGGCTCCTTCGCCGAGGCCAACCGTCAGGATCACCGCGGCTATACCGATCATGATGCCGAGGACGGTGAGCGACGAGCGCAGCCTGTGGCTAGTTATCGCCTCGATGCCGGAGCGGAGAGTCTCGAACCAACTCACGCGGCATGCTCCCCTTGGCCCAAGAACTTGCCGTCACGAAAGCGCATTATCCGTTCGGCCGCCTCGGCTACGTCCTGCTCGTGGGTTATCAGCACTATCGTGCGCCCCGACCGGTGCAACGCGTCCAGCATCGCCAGCACGTCGGCACTGGAGCGTGAATCGAGGTTGCCGGTGGGCTCGTCCGCCAGGAGGAGGTCGGGCTCGGTAACCAACGCGCGCGCCACTGCGACCCTTTGCTGCTGCCCTCCGGAGAGCTGGGTCGGGAGGTGGTCGACCCTGTCTGACAGACCGACCTGGTCGAGAGCCGCCATGGCCCGGGCGCGGCGGGTGCGACGGTCGACACCGGCATAGATGAGGGGCAGTTCCACGTTTCGCCAGGCGGTCAAGCTCGGTAGGAGGTGGAACTGCTGGAACACGAAGCCGATCCGGCGGTTGCGCACCTCCGCCAGGTGCTCTTCGTCCATGTGGCTCACGTCCGTACCAGCTAGCAGGTAGCGACCGGACGTAGGCACATCGAGGCAGCCGAGGATGTGCATGAACGTGGACTTGCCAGAACCAGACGGCCCGATTATGGAGATGTACTCTCCCTGGTAAACCGATATAGACACGCCCCGGAGGGCGTGCACCGGGACCGAACCGGTGGTGTAGGTCTTCCACACGTTCACCAGCTGGACGAGTGGACGTCTCACCGGTGGGGCCGGGGGCCTTGGCGTCAGGGGGCCCGCCACGTCAGCCACCTAGGCCGCCGCCACGGAAGGCTCCGCCACCACCGAGGCCGCCGCCGCCAAAGCCGCCGCCACCGAAGCCGCCGCCGCCGAAGCCGCCGAAGCCTCTGCCCGTGGCCCCGGTACCACTGGTGCCGGAGGAGATCCGGGACGAGAGCGAGGCGATCACGACCTCCTGCCCGGAATGGAGCCCGGACTTGATCTGCGTGTAGGTGCCGCTGGTGGCACCGGTCGTAACCGGCTGCGCCACCTCCTTACCGTTCTTTAGCAAGTAGACGAAAGAGCCCGTGCCGACGGTGTGAACAGCCGTGGTCGGCGCGACCAGCACGTTGGCCGCCTCGCTGACGACGATCGAAACGTCGGCGGAGGCGCCCGAGTACAACCCGGCCGGGCTGCCGGTCACGGCGATCGTGACCGGGAAGGTCGTAACGCCGCTGGAGGTGGTGCCCAGCTTGCTGATGCTGGAGACGATGCCGTAGGCGACCGTATTGGTCCCGGTCGGCGTGATCTGCGCCTGTTCGCCCGCCTGCAGCTGGCCGATCTGGGAGGTCGTGGCGTCGACATCGACGACGAAAGAGTTCAACGGCTCGATGACTACCTCGGGCGACGAGGTCGAGCTGGCGCTGGAACCGGACCCGCTGGAACTGCTGCTGGAACCGGTACCGGTGCTGGAAGAGCCGGTGCTGGCAGAGCCGGTGCTGGAAGAGCCGGTGCTGGAAGAGCCGGTGCTGGAAGAGCCGGTGCTGCTGGAGCCTGAGCTGCTGGAGGTGCCAGTGCTGCCCGAACCGCTGCCGCCGGCGCTCCCCGAAGAGGGGGGGTCACCGCTCACGGTCGTGTCACCGGCGGAGACACTTTGGCCGGACGAAATGTTGAGGGTGACAACGGTACCGGCCACCGGCGAGGTGAGTTTGGCGTCGTCCAGGTTGGTCTGGGCCTGGGCCAGGTCCACCTTGTCAGCGGCCACGGTGGCCTGGTCCGACGCCACCTGGCTGGGCGCACCGGCTTGGTCGGCCTTCAAGGTGATTTGCGCCGCCGTCAGCTGCAGCTGCGCCGAGGCCAAGGCGTTATCTGCCTGCTGGAGCGCCTGTTCGTCCTTTAGTTCCGTGGAGGTCACGTTGCCCTGGTCCGTCTGGACGGCATCGCCGTCCTTTTGGACGGTGGAGGACAGGCTGCCCTGGTCGCTCTGGACCGCCTGCTGGTCCTTTTGGCCGGTGGAAGCCATGCTGCTCTGGGCCGTCTGGACCGCCTGCTGGTCCTTTTGCAACGTGGACGCCTTGGTGGTCTGGGCCGCCTGGACCGCCTGCTGGTCCTTTTGCAACGTGGCGGCCATGCTGCTTTGCGCCGTCTCGACCGCCTGCTGGTCCTTTTGCAACGTGGAGGCCATGCTGCTCTGGGCCGTCTGGACCGCCTGCTGGTCCTTTTGCAACGTGGACGCCTTGGTGGTCTGGGCCGCCTGGACCGCCTGCTGGTCCTTTTGCAACGTGGAGGCCATGTTGTCTTGATCCGTCTTGACCGCCTGCTCGTCCTTTTGCACAGTGGCGGTCAGGCTGCTCTCACTGGTCTGGACCGCCTGTAGATCCTTTTGGTTAGTGGCAGCCAGGCTGCCCTGATCGTTGACCATCGCTTGCTGGTCTTTTTGCTCCGTGGCGGCCAGGCTGCTCTGGGCCGTCTGGACCGCCTGCTGGTCTTTCTGCTCCGTGGCCACCAGGCTGCTCTGGCCGGCCTGGACCGCCTGCTGGTCTTTTGTGACGGCCTGCTGCGCCGCGGTGACCTGTTGCTGGTCGGCCGTCAGGGCCTGCTGCGCGGCGGAAACGGCGTTTTCGTCGGTGGCGCAGGCCGAGGTGGCCCCGCCTGGTGACGAAGAACTCGAGCCGCCGGTCACAGACGAAGAGCCTGACCCGGTGCTGGTGGCCGCGTTCAACGTGGCCGCCCCGTCACCCTGGCAGTCGGCTGCTTCCTTCTGCTGGTCCGCCGTTAACATCGACTGGGCGGTACCCACCGCCCCCTGGTCCGTGGCCAGCGCCGACTGGTCGGCGGTGACCTGGGCCTTAGCCTGGCTGATGGTCTGATCGCCTTGATTGCGGTCGCTCGTGACCTGGGCCTTGGCCTGGGCCACCGTCTGGTCACCCTGAGTGCGGTCGCTGGTGAGCTGGGCCTTAGCCTGGCTGACAGCCTGCTGACCCTGGCCGGTGTCGCTAGCCATCTGGGCCTTGGCCTGGCTGACCGCCTGCTTGGCCGTGGTACGGTCGCTCGCCATCTGGGCCTCGGCCTGGCTAACGGTCAATTCTGCCTGGCTTCGGTCGCTGGCCATCTGGGCGTTGGCCTGGCTAACCGGCTGGGCCGCCGCTTTATCGTCGCTCGCCATCTGGGCATTGGCCTGGCTGACGGACTGCTCGGCGGCCTTATTGTCGCTCGCCATCTGAGCGTTGGCCTGGCTGACGGACTGCTCGGCTGCCTTGTGGTCGCTCGCCATCTGGGCGTTGGCCTGGCTGACCGACTGGACGGCGGCTTTGTTGTCGCTCGCCATCTGGGCTTTGGCCTGGCTGACGGACTGCTCGGCCGCCTTGTGGTCGCTCGCCATCTGGGCCTCGGCCTGAACGACGCTCTGTCCGGCTTGGTTACGGTCGCTCGTCTCTTGAGTACCCGCTTGGGACACGCTCTGCTGAGCCTGCTCCTGCGCCGTGTTGTTAGCAGCCTCGGCGTCGGTGACGGCCTGCTGGTCCTGCGTGACAGTCATGTGGTCGCTCGTAACGCTGTCCTGCGCCTGCGCCACCGTCTGGTCGGCCTCGGCGGCGGCGAGGTTGGTCCCGGCGCTGTCGAGGTTGGCTTCCGCTTGCTCGAGGTCGCTGTCCAGCGTCGCCGTCTGCAGGGTGGCCAGCTCGGTGCCGGCCTTCACCGTTTCCCCGGTCGTTACCTTGACGCCGTTCACGGTCCCGGCGACGACGAAGTTGACGTCGGCTTCGGTGGCCGGCTCGATCGTGCCGGTGGATGAAGTTGTCTCCTGAACGTCGCCGGTGGTGGCCGCCACTGTGCGGTATTGAGTACCGCTGGAACGGGTCAGGTGGTACGCCAGCCCTCCGCCGGCGATGAGCGCAGCCACGGTCAAGACGGCGAGAGTGCCCTTCCAATGGCGGTTCAACCAGCCACGGTGGGGTGGCTCGAGCTCCGGCGGGCTGGGCTCGTCGAGCTCGGGGCCGGCCTCTGCGGCGTCCCAACGCGTTGCCGGCACCGGGCGGGTATCGAGCGCGGCGCGCTCTTCGGGCGCCATCGTCATCGGGCAGACCTCCAGGGCATGTTGCGAGAAAGGTACGCGCCTCAACTTTGGCCGCGCTGAAAGGCACCTTAAGGTTGGCTTAATCGGCCGCTCGTCGGGCATAAATGCGGCCCTGGACGGCCTGGCGCCGCAGTTAGGGACCGACTTCGACCACGCCTGGGCGGCGGACGATCCCGGATAAGCAACGTCGCCGGGAGCTGTAAGCGCTTCCCGGCGACCTTGCTGTCGCAATATTCAGTTCAAGGTGGCCCGGGACCTTGCCGGTCGGCCGGCCCCCGGTCGGTTACCCGAGGGTCTCCCCGTCGCCACTTTCGAACGTGCTTTCCTGATCGTAGGTGGCGCCAAAGCCATAGGCGTCTTCGTAGTCGCCGGGTTCGAAGGTGGTCCCACCCTCCGTCCCGGTGCTGCTCCCGATGCTGGCCAGCCAGGCGGCGAGGTCCTCGGTGCCCGGCTCTTCGTCGGACGTCCAGAAGGTCATCCGTTGGACTTCGGGAGCATCGACGACCACGTCGCGGTAGCGCGACATGCCCGTACCGGCCGGGATCAGCTTGCCGATGATGATGTTCTCCTTCAGCCCGAAGAGCTGGTCGGACTTCCCTTCGATGGCCGCTTCGGTCAGGACTCGCGTCGTCTCCTGGAAGGAGGCGGCCGACAGCCAGCTGTCGGTGGCGAGAGACGCCTTGGTGATGCCCATCAACTCGGGCCGGCCTTCAGCCGGGCGCTTGCCCTGCTGCACCAGTTGCCGGTTGACCTCAGCGAAGAACCGGGCATCCACCCGCTCGCCTGGCAGGAAGGGGGACTCCCCCTGCTCCGCCACCAGCACCCGGCGCAGCATCTGGCGGACGATGAGCTCGATGTGCTTGTCGTGGATCGACACGCCCTGGTCCCGGTAGACCTGCTGGACCTCCTCGACGAGGTACTGCTGGGTCTCCCGAATGCCCTTGATCTCGAGCAGGGCCTTGGGGTCTCGGGGGCCTTCGACGATGGCATCACCGGCGGCGACCTCGACACCTTCCCTGACGCCCTCGGCCAGCTTGGCCCTGAGCGCCACCGTGTAGATATCTTCGCTGCCGTCGTCGCCGACGATGGCAACCCGGCGGCTGTTGTCCTCCTCGGTGATACGGGCCAGGCCCGAGGTCCGGGCCAGCACGGCGGCGCCCTTCGGGGTGCGGGCTTCGAAGAGCTCGACCACGCGGGGCAGGCCGTGCGTGATGTCCTCACCGGCGATGCCGCCGGTGTGGAAGGTACGCATCGTGAGCTGTGTACCGGGCTCACCGATCGACTGGGCCGCTATGACGCCCACGGCTTCCCCGAGCTCGATGCGCTGGTCGGCGGCCAGAGAACGCCCATAACAGCTGGCGCAGATCCCTAGCGCTGACTCGCAGGTCAGCACCGACCTCACCATTGCTTCAGTTACGGCAGGGTCGTCACGGAGCTCAGCCATGACCTCCACGCCCACTTCTGTCCCGGCCGGGAAGACCCGCCCGTCCGAAAGGCTGACGTCTCGGGCCAACACGCGCCCGTCCAGGCGAGTTTCCAGGTAGTACCGGGCCCTTTCGTCATCCGGGCGGACGTTGCGCACCCAGATCCCGCGCGTGCTCCCGCAGTCGTCCTCGCGCACGATCAGTTCCTGAGCGACGTCGACGAGACGGCGGGTCAGGTAGCCGGAGTCTGCTGTACGCAAGGCCGTGTCGGCCAGGCCCTTGCGGGCGCCGTGGGTCGAGATGAAGTACTCGAGCACCGACAAGCCCTCCCGGAACGACGACACGATTGGCCTCGGGATCATCTCACCTCGTGGGTTCGACACCAGGCCCTTCATGCCGGCGATCTGGCGGACCTGCTGCGGGTTACCGCGGGCACCGGAGTCGACCATCATGTCCAGCGGGTTGAAGGCGATCTTGCGGAGCGTCTCCTCCATCGCCTTTCCTACCTCCGAGTTGGCGGTCGTCCAGATCTCGATCTCCTTCTGGCGGCGCTCGTCGTCGGTGATGATGCCCCGCTTGAACTGGCTCTCCGCCTTCTCGGCGTCGGCTTCGTGGCGGGCCACTATGGCTGCTTTGCCGGCCGGCACCTTCACGTCTTCCATCGAGATCGTGAGGCCCGACTGGGTGGCGTACCGGTAGCAGAGCTCCTTGATCTTGTCGAGGCTGTCGGCCACCGTCACCCGTGGGTAATTGCTGGCCAGGACCTCCACGATGGTGCCGATGCTGCGAGCCCGCTTGCCGACGATGTCGTTTACGAACTCGAAGTCGTCGGGTAGTGCGGTGTTGAAGATGATCCGGCCCGGGGTTGTCTCGATGACGTCGTAGGAGGCACCGTCTGTCCACCCGTTGCTGCTGGCGCCATTGCCGCTGGCATTGACCATGGTGTCATTGACCGCCGTGTCATTGTCCGCTCCGTCATTGACCAGAGCGTCATTGACCACGGTGTCATTGACCACGGTGTCATTGACCACACCTTCAGCGCCGGAGCCGTCAGAGCCGGCCCCGTTAGCTTCGAATTCGGCCAGGGTTCCCGGGGTCGGAGTAATGGGCCGGCGCCAGATGACCTTGGCGTGCAAAGCGACCGCCCCGACATCGAGCGCGTGGCGCACCTCGTGGAGGTGGCGGAACACGCGGCCCTCGCCTACGGCCCCGTCCTTGACCAGTGTCAGGTAATAGGCACCGAAGACCATGTCCTGGGTGGGCGTGACGATGGGCCGCCCGGTAGCGGGCGACAGGATGTTGTTGGCCGACAGCATGAGCACCCGGGCCTCCGCCTGAGCTTCGGCCGAAAGTGGCAGGTGGACCGCCATCTGGTCACCGTCGAAGTCGGCGTTGAAAGCGGTGCACACGAGCGGGTGGATCTGGATGGCCTTACCCTCCACCAGTACCGGCTCGAACGCCTGGATACCGAGGCGGTGCAAGGTCGGAGCCCGGTTGAGGAGCACGGGGTGTTCCTTGATGACCTCCTCCAGCACGTCCCACACCTGGCTGCGCCGGCGCTCGACCATGCGCTTGGCCGACTTGATGTTCTGGGCCAGCTCGAGGTCGACGAGCCGCTTCATCACGAACGGCTTGAACAATTCGAGCGCCATCTGCTTGGGCAGGCCGCACTGATGGAGCTTGAGCATCGGGCCGACGACGATCACCGAGCGGCCCGAATAGTCGACGCGCTTGCCGAGCAGGTTTTGGCGGAACCGGCCTTGCTTGCCCTTCAGCATGTCCGAGAGGCTCTTAAGCGGCCGGTTGCCAGGACCGGTCACGGGCCGGCCGCGCCGCCCGTTATCGAACAAGGCGTCGACCGCCTCCTGCAACATGCGCTTTTCGTTGTTGACGATGATCTCGGGGGCGCCCAGGTCGAGCAGCCTCTTCAGCCGGTTGTTCCGGTTGATGACCCGGCGGTAAAGGTCGTTCAGGTCGCTGGTGGCAAAACGGCCACCGTCGAGCTGGACCATCGGGCGCAGCTCCGGCGGTATAACCGGGACCACGTCGAGGATCATGGCCCGCGGGTCGTTGACGCGTCGGCCGGAGTCGCCGCGGCGGTTGAACGCCGAGACGATCTTGAGCCGCTTTATGGCCTTCTGCTTGCGCTGGACCGAGAGGTGGCGCTTCCCTTCATCGGGCTCGATGACCCCGCGCAGCTTGACTTCCTCTTCGTCGAGGTCGATCTCTTCGATCAATTGAGCGATCGCTTCCGCCCCCATGCCGCCGCGGAAATAATCGCCGTAACGGTCGCGCAGCTCGCGCCACAACAACTCGTCCTCGATTATCTTCCGGCCGTGCAGGTCGCGGAACTCGTCGAAAGCCCGCTTTACCAGCTCGGCCTCGGCCTCGGCGTGGTCGCGAATAGAGGTGACCTCTTTTTCGACCTGGCGCTGGCGCGCCTTCAGTTCGGAGTCCTTGGCTCCCTCGCTCTCGAGCTTGGCCAGCTCATCTTCGAGCTCCTTGTAGCGCCGGTCGATGTCCAGGTCGCGAGTCCGGACGATGTCGGCCATCTCCTCGTTGAGCTCCACCTCGAGGTTGGGCAGGTCGGTGTGCCTGCGCTCCTCGTCAACGGACGTGACGAGGTTGGCCGCGAAGTAGATGACCTTTTCGAGCTGCTTGGCCTTGAGCTCTTCCTTGGCTTCGGTGCCCATCAACAGGTACGCCAGCCAGGAACGAGTGCCGCGCAAGTACCAGATGTGGACCACCGGCGCCGCCAGCTCGATATGGCCCATCCGCTCGCGCCTCACTTTGGAGCGGGTTACTTCCACCCCACAGCGTTCGCAGATGATGCCCTTGAACCGGACCCTCTTGTACTTGCCGCAATAGCATTCCCAGTCCTTGGTGGGGCCGAAAATCTTCTCGCAGAAAAGGCCGTCCTTTTCGGGGCGGAGGGTCCGGTAGTTAATGGTCTCCGGCTTTTTTACCTCACCGTTGGACCAGGTCCGGATATCGTCAGCGGTGGCGAGCCCTATCCTCAGTTGTTCGAAATTATTGACGTCTAGCATCGCTTAGAAACTCCTCTCGCTCGCGCGCCGCGCATCCTCCTCGTCAGAGCCGCGCTCTGGCCTGCTGATGTCGATGCCCAGCTCTTCGGCCGTGCGGAACACGTCCTCGTCCAGCTCGCGCATTTCGATCTGCTCGCCCGTAGTGGACAGGACCTCTACGTTCAAGCACAGGCTCTGCATTTCCTTTATCAGCACCTTGAAGCTCTCGGGTATCCCCGGTTCGGGGATGTTGTCGCCCTTTACGATCGCTTCGTACACCTTGACCCGGCCCAGGACGTCGTCGGACTTGATTGTCAGCAACTCCTGGAGCGCGTAAGCGGCGCCATATGCTTCCAGGGCCCAGACTTCCATTTCCCCGAACCGCTGGCCACCGAACTGCGCTTTACCACCTAGAGGCTGCTGGGTGATCATCGAGTAGGGGCCGGTCGACCGGGCGTGGATTTTGTCGTCCACGAGGTGGGCCAATTTCAAGATGTAGATGTATCCGACAGAAATGGGGTTGTCGTACGGCTCGCCGGTGCGCCCGTTGTAAAGCATGGACTTGCCGTCGGACCCTATGAGCCGGCCATGGTCCCCGTACCCGGTGCCGGGGGCCTCGGGGTGCAGGTTCTCGAATATGTTCTTGATCGTCGGGTGCTTGCCCGCCTGCTCGACCTCGTCCCAGTGGGCGCCGTCGAAGCTGGGGGTGGCCACATACAGGTCCGGCCTCGCCACCGGGCTCGTCTTGCGCCCCTTGGGCTGGCCCGGGAAGGCGTCGTTGCCATCGCCCTCCCAACCCCAGCGGGCCGCCCAGCCCAGGTGGCTCTCGAGCACCTGACCGACGTTCATGCGGGACGGGACGCCCAGAGGATTGAGGATCACGTCGACCGGAGTGCCATCGGCCAGGTGGGGCATGTCTTCGACCGGGAGGATCTTGGATATGACGCCCTTGTTGCCGTGACGGCCGGCCAGCTTGTCACCTTCGGTGATCTTGCGCTTCTGGGCGACGTAAACACGAACGAGCTGGTTCACGCCCGGCGGAAGCTCGTGAGCATCCTCGCGTGAGAACACTCGGACGTCGATGACCTTCCCGGACTCTCCGTGGGGCACCTTGAGCGAGGTATCACGCACCTCTCGCGCTTTTTCCCCGAATATGGCCCGCAGGAGCCGCTCTTCGGGCGTCAGCTCGGTCTCGCCTTTCGGCGTCACCTTGCCCACCAGGACATCGCCGGCGCCGACTTCTGCGCCGATCCGGATAATGCCCCGTTCGTCCAGGTCCTTCAGGATCTCTTCTGAAAGATTGGGGATGTCACGGGTGATCTCCTCGGCGCCCAGCTTGGTGTCGCGAGCGTCGACTTCGTGCTCCTCGATATGGATCGACGAGAGCACGTCATCGCGCACGAGGCGCTCGGACAGGATTATGGCGTCCTCGTAGTTGTAGCCCTCCCATGGCATGAAGGCGACGAGCAGGTTCTTACCCAGCCCGAGCTCGCCTCCCTCCGTCGAAGGACCGTCTGCCAGCACGTCACCATGGCCCACCGGCTGGCCTTCCTCGACCACGATGCGCTGGTTGAAGCAGGTGTTCTGGTTGGACCGGCGGAACTTGTAGACGGGATAGACCTTGCGCCCGAGCGGCTTGCCCCAGCGGTCCGACTGGCCCTCCCCGTAGTCGACGGTGACGTGCTCGCCGGCTACTTCGATGATCGTCCCCGTCCCCTCGGCCAGCAGGACGTCGCCGGTGTCGCGGGCGGCCCGGCCCTCGACGCCAGTACCGACGAAGGGGGCTTCCGGGTAAACCAGGGGCACCGCCTGCTTCTGCATGTTGGCGCCCATGAGGGCCCGGTTGGCGTCGTCGTGCTCGATGAACGGGATGAGAGCGGTCGATATCGAGACGATCTGTTTGGGCGAAACGTCCATCAGGTCGACCTCGGAGGGCGGCACGAAGTCCACCTCGCTGGTCGTACCGTACGTTGTGCCCCCGGCGCCAACACGCACGCCCGGGCCCTGCGGGGCACGGCGCACGAGGACGCGCTGGTCAGTGAGGGTCCCGTCCGGCGCCAACTTGGCGTTGGCCTGGGCGATGACGTACTCCTCTTCCTCGTCCGCGGCCAGGTACTGGATCTCGTCGGTGACCCTGCCCTCGGTCACGCGCCGGTACGGGGTCTCGATGAAGCCGTACTCGTTTATTCGGCCGTAAGTGGCCAGGTGGCCGATGAGGCCGATGTTCGGGCCCTCGGGCGTTTCGATCGGGCACATGCGACCGTAGTGGGAGCTGTGGACGTCACGGACCTCGAAGCCGGCCCGCTCTCTGGACAGGCCACCCGGGCCCATGGCCGAGAGCCGCCGCTTATGAGTCAGGCCCGACAGCGGGTTTGTCTGGTCCATGAACTGCGAGAGCTGGCTGGTGCCGAAGAACTCCTTGATCGCGGCCACGACCGGCCGGATATTGATCAGCGTCTGGGGCGTGATGGCTTCGACGTCCTGGGTCGTCATGCGCTCCCGGACGACGCGCTCCATACGGGAAAGGCCCACACGCACCTGGTTCTGGATCAGTTCCCCGACCGAACGGACCCGCCGGTTGGCAAAGTGGTCCTGGTCGTCCAGACGGTAACCCGCCTCGCCCTGAGCCAGGTGGAGAAGGTACGTGCCAGCGGCCAGGACCTCGCTCTTGGAGAGCACGGTTTGGCCGGGGACTGGTCGGTCCAGCTCGATCCCGAAGAGGGACTCGATCTTGCCGATCTCCGGGCCCAGTTTGCGGTCGAGCTTGTAGCGCCCGACCCGCGTCAGGTCATAGCGCTTGGGGTTGAAGAAAGCGTTCTCGAAGTAGGCACGGGCGGATTCCACCGACGGCGGCTCGCCCGGACGGGCGCGCTTGTAAATCTCCAGGAGAGCTGCCTCCTGGGTGGGCGCGACCTGCTGCTTTCTTTCGGCGTCCCACTGGGGCTCCAGGAACTCGAAGTGGCGGACGAAGCGCTCGAGGAACGCCTCGTCGGCGTAGCCAAGGGCGCGGAGCAGGGTGAAAAGCGAAAGGCGTCGCTTGCGGGCCACGCGGGACCCGGCGCTGATGTCCTTGCCCGGTTTGGCCTCCACGTCGAACTCGATCCACTCCCCGCGGTAAGGGTGGACGGTGCCGGTGACGATTGTCTTGATGTCCCGCCCGGGCTGGAAGATGACCCCCGGCGAGCGGACGAGCTGAGAGACGACCACCCGCTCGGTGCCGTTGATGATGAACGTGCCACGGTCCGTCATGACAGGGAAGTCACCCATGAAGACCGTTTGTTCTTTGATCTCTCCGGTGTTGGCGTTCTGGAACTGGGCGCGCACAAAAATGGGCGCGGCGTAAGTCATGTCCTTCTCTTTGCACTCCTCCACCGAGAACTTGGGCGGCGGGCGCAGATCCTGGTCAGTGGGATCGAATTCCAGAATGAGCTTGAGCGATCCAGAGAAGTCCTCGATGGGGCTGATGTCGCGGAAGGCTTCCGCCAGTCCCTTGTCGAGGAACCACTGAAAAGAGTCGCGTTGTACAGAGATCAAGTCCGGGAGCGGCAGAACCTCATCGAGGTTCGCAAAAGAGAAGCGCTCCCGGGTTACGGGGCGAGACGGCAAGGACTACTCCTTGGAAGACGCAGTGGCTAACGAGGCGCGCCGACCTGCCGCCCTAGAAACAAAGGACGCGGAAAGAGAGGGCACGGCAACTGTTTAGTGTACCGCATCCTGTACGGACGCGGCAAACTAGTCATACAGGTCACGTCGTGGCCCTCACAGACCAGGGTAAGCCAGCGACGTCACCTGGTCAAGCACTTCTCTAAGTCTGCCGCGTACCCGCCTGGAGGCCCCTTCATCCCCAGGCCAGTTATAGCGAAAGCCTGCTCCCTCCTGGTTTCGGCCGACTTGGGCTGCTACTTGAGCTCGACGGTAGCGCCTGCGCCTTCGAGCTGAGCCTTCGCCTTTTCGGCGTCCTCCTTGCTCACCTTCTCCAGAACGCTCTTGGGAGCCCCGTCAACGAGGTCCTTAGCTTCCTTGAGCCCGAGGTTCGTAAGGGAACGGACTTCCTTGATCACCTGGATCTTCTTGTCACCGGCGCCGGTGAGGACAACGTCGAACTCGTCCTGCTCGGCCTCGGCCGGGGCCTCGGCGGCGGAGGCCGCGGCGGGGCCGGCGGCTGCGGCCACAGGTGCCGCGGCGGTGACTCCGAAGCGCTCTTCGAACGCCTTGAGCAGCTCGGACAGTTCGAGGACGGTCATATTGGAGATCGCTTCGAGGATGTCGTCCTTGGTTGCGGTTGCCATTTTTCTATCGTGCTCCTGTTTGTAGGTGGGGCCAGTCTTTATGTGGGGTCGGGCGGGTGAGGGCCCGGTCCTTAACTCGGGGCGTCCGTGCTTGCACTCGGGGTCGGCTGCACTCGGGCTCCGGCTTGCACTCGGGGCGCTCCGTGCTTGCACTCGGGTCCTCAGCGCTTGCACTCGGGGCCTCCGCGCTTGCACTCGGGTCCTCAGCGCTTGCACTCGGGGCCTCCGCGCTTGCACTCGGGGCGTCGGCGCTTGTACTCGGGGCCTCCGTGCTTGCACTCGGGGCCTCCGCGCTCGCTCGGCTGTACTCGGGGCCTCCGTGCTTGTACTCGGGGCCTCCGAGGTTGGCTCGCCAGCGGCACGTTCGTCACGAAGTGCTACCAAGCCGTAGGCGAAGTTGCGGGGGATGGCGGCCAGGAGGCCGGCCATGCTCTGCATCGGCGCAGCCAGGGCGCCGGCGAGGCGGGCCAACAGGATCTCGCGAGAAGGCAGGTCGGCGAGGGCGGCGGTGGCCTGCGCCCCGAGGACCGAGTTGCCGAGGAGCCCACCCTTTATGACGAGAAGGGGGTTGGTGCGAGCGAAGTCGCGGAGCGCTTTGGTTACGGCCGCGGCGTCACCCTGAACGAAAGTGAGGGCCGTCGGGCCGGTGACAAGTTCGGCGAAGCCATCGGCGCTCGCGTTGGCGGCCAGGCGGACCAGGGTGTTCTTGTAAACCCGGTACTCGGCGCCGAGGGTGGCGATGCTGCGCCTGAGCACGGCCAGGTCCTTGACCTTGAGCCCCCGGTACTCGGTGACGATGACGGCATCGGCCTCGTCCAGACGGGACCGCACTTCGTCTACGACGGCCACCTTGTCGGGCCTCGGGTTGTCCATCTCCGCTCCTTCTGGTGGTCAGCTCTGGCACGCGAGCACGAACAACACCGAAGGGGTGCCTGCTCGCCTGATCAGGTTGGGCTTCCGCCCCTTAGGCGCCCTGAGGGCGCACCGGATGTCTTCGGCGTTATATCTTTTACGCCACTCTACCAGCACCACCGCTGGCGGTGGCCGGCAGGCTGGCTGTCAGCTGTCAGTGGCTGTCAGCTGTCAGTGGCTGGCAGCTGTCAGTGGCTGGCCGCCTTCAGTGGCTGGCCGCGCCAGCCAACTCCTCATCAGTCACGCGGAGCCGGGCCGGGTCGACGTCGATCCCCGGGCCCATCGTGGACGACATGGCCACGGACTTTACGTAGCGACCCTTGGCCGCGGCCGGCTTGACCCGCTGCAGCTCATCGAGCACCGCGCGGAAGTTGGCCATGAGCTGGTCCCGGGTGAAGCTGACCTTGCCGATGGGCACCTGCACGACGCCGCGGCTACGGGCATCGGCCCGGTACTCGACCCGGCCACCCTTGAAATCCGTCACGGCCCGTCCGACGTCGGCCGTCACCGTACCTGTCTTCGGGTTCGGCATCAGGCCCCGGGGGCCGAGCTTGCGGCCGAGCCGGCCCACCTGGCCCATCAAGTCCGGAGTAGCAATGGCCACGTCGAAGTCCATGAACCCACCGTCGACCCTGGTCACCAGGTCATCCGAACCGACGATGTCGGCCCCGGCGGCACGGGCCTCCTCCGCCGCCTCGCCCGTGGCGAAGACAGCGACACGCACGCTCTTGCCGGTCCCCGCCGGCAGGGAAACGGTGCCCCGGAGCACCTGGTCGGCCTTGCGCGGGTCGATGCCCAGGCGAACAGAAAGCTCCACGGTCTCGTCGAAGGGGGAGTAAGCCAGTTCCTTAACCATTTCCAGCGCCTCGACCGGCCCGTACAGGTGCTGCGGGTCGATCTTCTTGGCGGCTTCGATGTACTTCTTGCCTCGTCTCGTCACGGTGTCCCTCCTGGCCCTAACTGACTCTCACGCCCATTGACCGCGCCGTACCCGCAATCTGCGCCTTGGCCGCCTCGAGGTCGTTGGCGTTGAGGTCCGGCATCTTGATATGGGCGATCTTGGTCAGCTGGGCGTCGCTCAGCGTGCCCACTACGTCTTTACCCGTGGTCGCGGCTCCCTTGGCCAGACCCAGCTCCTGGCGGATGAGCACGGCCGTCGGCGACGTCTTGAGCACGAAGCTGAAGCTTCGATCCGAGAAGATGGTCACCTCGACCGGGATCACTTGCCCGACCTTGTCCTCTGTGGCCGCGTTGTACTGCTTCACGAACTCCATCGTCTGTATGCCGTGCGGCCCGAGGGCGGTGCCGACCGGCGGGGCCGGTGTGGCTTTGCCCGCAGGCAACTGGATACGGACTATCGCTGTGACTTGGCGCTTGGCCATGAGATGCTCCTCTTGCTGTGACCCTTAGCGCTGGCTGTTCAGCGGGCCAAGGGCCCCCAGGTACGGGGACTGGCGCTACGGGCGTTAGAGCTTAGCGACCTGGGCGAACTCGAACTCTACAGGTGTCTCGCGGCCGAAGATGTTGACCAGGACCTTGAGCCTCAACTGGTCCTCGTTTATCTCCGCGATCGTGCCGCTGAAATCGGCGAACGGCCCTTCCCTCACCCGCACCGACTCGCCGACCTCGTACTCGAGACGGGGGCGGGTCTTCTTGGGGGCCCCGGCGCCCTCGACCTTGACCGCCAGTATGTTTTCTACCTCTCGCCTGGAAAGGGGCGTGGGCCGGGCGCCGAGCCCGACGAAGCCCGTCACACCGGGGGTGTTGCGCACCACGTACCACGAGTCGTCGTCCAGGCCCATCCGCACCATCAGGTAGCCGGGGAAGACCTTCCGGGACACCACCTGGCGCTTGCCGCTCTTCAGCTCAACCACGTCTTCGAGCGGGATGACGACTTCGAAGATGCGGTCCTCCATGTTCATGGAGGAGATGCGGCTCTCCAGGTTTGACTTGACCTTGTTCTCGTAGCCGGCGTAGGTGTGCACGACGTACCAGCTGCCAGGGCGGTCGTACGGGCTTTCGGGCGGCGCCACCACCTCGTCGGCGATGGCTTCGCTCGGCCCCTCCCGCACCTGGCCGTCCTGCACCTGGCCGTCGCCGTTGGAAGACGCCTCCGCCTCCCAGCCGTTGCGGCGCTTCCGCGCCGAAGCCCGCCTGGTTGGCTCGGCTTTTTCTTCGGTCCCGCCCCTTTCCTCGCTCTCGGCTTTGTCTTCGCTCTCGGCCTTTTCTTCGGTCTCGGCCTTTTCTTCGCTCTCGGCCGGGACCTCCAGGGTTTCTATGTCCTCAGCCGTGTCTACTTCGGAGGCTTCGCTGCTGGAAACTGGGCTGGAAACTTGGTCGACGGGCTCCACGGGCTCCACGGGGCTACTTGTAGAGGTGCTGGGCGCCAAGGGAGTACACATAGTCGAGGGCGTACACGAGCGCCATCATGAACGCGATCGTGAAGAAGACAACCGTCGCGTAGTTGATCAGCTCTGACCGCTTGGGCTTCATGACCTTGCGGAGCTCGAGGACTACCTCGTCCAGGAACTGGCGCGGGCGGAACCCGCCCTTTGACGGTCCGGCGACAGGCGGACGGCGTTCCTGCGTGCGCACGGCAGGCATACCCTCGGCGTCGAGAGAGCCCTGACGCTGCAAGGCCCGTTTTTGTGCTCGGTTGTATTCGTTTACGCTCACGTCAGTGACCTTCCCCAAATTCCCAAATTAACCCTTCGGACCTGGAACTTCTAGGCCAGCCACAAACCTTTAGCAGGGCAGGAGGGACTTGAACCCCCAACCGCCGGTTTTGGAGACCGGTGCTCTGCCAAATTGAGCTACTGCCCTAGGGAGCTTCTTACCTCCGGTGGCCAGGGCCCGCGCTTCTGACCCGACCCGAAGAGGTTATCACCGTTGTGCCCTTAGGGGGCCAGCAGGCATCGCCTCGAGGGGGTGGCGACAAGGCTACGGGGTGTTCAGACGGCGGCGGCGATGAGGCGGGAGTGCCGGCCCGCCCGGGCCCACAGTGTGGCGCCGAGAGCGACCACCCCGACCGCGGTGAGGACGGCGACCCGCCAGGGTTCGGAGCGCCGGGTTTGCCAGGCCGGGTGCCGGCGAAGGGCGTTGAGAGTGCTACCGACCAGCTCGGGGGCGGGGACAAAATCGGGATCGCCCCTCATGCTCCGGAGCAGCCTGAGTAGGCGCCGGTAACAGGCCAGCTCCGCCTGGCAGGCAAGGCATGTCAGGAGGTGTTCCGCCATGGCATCGCTCGGCCGGCGGTTACCGTCTACGACGAGCGGTAGTTCGTCGGAAACCGTATCGCACGACAGCAACGCTCGGAGGTTGTTGAGGTTGCTCTGGGGCGGTCGCCCCGGAACTTCAGCTGGCCACGGCATCGTCATCCATATCAGTAACCGCTCCGGCGGCGAAGGTGGTTCCATCGGGAGAGGAGGTGGCCGAGAGCCCCTTTCCATCGACGTGGGACCTGCGCCACCTCCGGCTCGGCGCTTCCGGCCCGTGCAGGCGACGTCCGAGATCCTCGCGGAGCCGCTTGCGCGCTCGCTGCAGTCCCACCTTGGTGGCCGCCTCCGAAGTCCCCAGCTCGGCCGCGATCGCCTTATGGGAAAGGTCGTAGACGTCCCTCAGGACCACCACCTGGCGTAGCCGCCACGGCAGCCGCAGTAGCGCCTGTTCGAGGAGCGCTCGCTCATCGCCTGCCGATGCGAACGCCTCCGGGTCGTGCTCGGGCCGGCGGTCGCGCATGCTGGCCTCGTCCATCCCGTCGGGGTCGAGCTGGTCATGCCGGCTGCGCCAGGACCGGGCCAGCTGGTTACTGGCGCAGTTGGCTGTCACCCGGTAGAGCCAGGTGGAGAACCTCGCTTCGCCCCGGAAACGGGGGAGGCCCCGCAGCGCCCGCAAGTACGCCTCCTGGGTCACGTCGAGCGCGTCTTCCTCGTTGCCCGTCAGCCGGTAGGCCAGGGTGTAAGTGCCGGCCCAGGTCACCCGCACCAGCTCGTCGAAGGCCAGCCGGTCACCCTTCCGGGCGCGGTCAACCAGCACCTTTAGGGCCGCCTCGGACGCCGGAGGGGACGGTCTGGCCGAGGACACAGGGCCTGCATTACCGCTGGCCGCACTTCCGCTGGCCGCCTGGACATCACCGGGGCCGACCCACCCTCTGTTCCGTCGCCGGGTGGAACCGGCTGACCAGAAGGGCTGCTGACCCTGGCGCGGCGGGTGCGCGACCCGCCCGCGGACCGGGCCACCTTCCCTGCTGCCTTCTTCCCTGCGACGAGCCCCGACATGGCCGGTTGTCTACCTGGTCTCCTTGTGGAGCGTGTGCTCCCGGTCCCACCGACAGTACTTGCGCATCTCGATGCGGTCGCGGTCGTTCTGCTTGTTCTTGGTGGTGATGTAGTTGCGCCGCTTGCATATGTCGCAAGCCAGTGTCACCTTCACCCGTCTCTCATTCTTAGCCATACAAATCTTCTCCTTCCCTCGTTATCTGGCCTCGTTACGGTACGGCGGGGCCGCCCTGTCCTTGTCAGCGCCGGTCCCGGAGGACCAAGTTGCCTTCGGTAGCGGCGGTCGGACTTGAACCGACGACAACTCGATTATGAGCCGAGTGCTCTGCCAACTGAGCTACGCCGCCCTACGTATGCACAAAAGGCCAGTGTAATGGACACCGCAAGGGCCGGAGGAGCCAACCTGCCGGGGGTGGTCACCGAGGTGAGCCGGCCGGCGGCCGGCGGCGCCCCGGCCGGCCCGGCTCCGCGCTCTCGGCAAAGACTTCGACCCTGGCCGGCGCGCCTAGCTGAACAGGACCGAGACGCTCTCGCGCCGGGCGATCCTTCGAATCGCCTCGCCCAAGAGGCCGGCCACCGAAATCACCTCGACCTTTTCTGACAGGCCGTTGGGGTGCGTCTCGATGCTGTCGGTCATGAACAGCCGCTCGATCGGGGAGTCGTCGAGCCTCGCGTTCGCTGTGCCGGTCAAGAGGCCATGGGTAACGGCCGCGTATACCGCTACTGCACCCCGCTCGACCAGGACGCGTGCCGCGTCGACGAGAGTACCCGCCGTGATGGTGAAGTCATCGACGATAAGAGCGGTGCAGCCCTCGACGGAACCCATGAGCTCCAGCACGTGAGCTGTCTCGGAGTGATCGGTCCGGCGCTTGTCCGCGATGGCGAGCGGGACGTTCAACCGGTCGGACCACTGGCGCGCCTTTTTCACGAAGCCGGCATCCGGGGACACGACGACCAGGTCTGGCAGCGACTTCGCCGCGATCGCGTCACACATGACGGGCAGGGCGTACAGGTCGTCGACGGGCACTTTGAAGAAGCCCTGGATTTGCGGGGCGTGCAGGTCCAGAGTTACCACCCGGTCGACGCCGGCGACCTCGATCGCGTCCGCACAGACCCGCGCCCGGATCGAGACTCTGGGTTCGTCCTTCTTGTCGCCCTTGGCGTAACTGAAATAAGGGATGACCGCTGTCACCGACGAAGCACTGGCGCGCTTTCAGCGCGTCGATCCAGAAGAGCAGCTCCATAAAGTTGTCGTTGGTCGGGAAACCGGTCCCCTGCACCAGGAAGACGTCGCGGCCACGGACGTTCTCGAGCACCCGCACGAAAAGGTTGCCCTCCGAAAAGGAGAGCGTTTCGCTGGCGGAGACCCGGCAGCCGAGGTACTCAGCGATCGAAGTGCCGAGTTTACGGCTCGCCGACCCCACAAAGAGGAGGAAGTCTTCCTCAGGCACGTAACCAAACCTAGTGCCGCTTCGGCTTATGTGGCTTGGGGCGGGCCACCGGCTCCCCCGGACTGGCTCCCCCGGACTGGCTCCCCCGGAGTGGCACCGCAGAGTCCGAGCCCCCTGTCGGAATCGAACCGACGACACCAGCCTTACCATGGCTGTGCTCTGCCGACTGAGCTAAGGGGGCACTCCCGGCCAGGGCCCGGGTGCCCGCCCAATAGTAGTGGGCCTGGCCGCACCGCACGGGCAGAGGATCCGGGCCCGGCCGGGGCCGCCACTTACTCATCGGCCGCTGGCCTATCCACTGCGCCCTCCTCATCTAGCCTGGCTGTCCGTGGGCAGCCCGCATAGTCAGAGTCCTCCGGACCGAAGCCCGGCGGCCGCCTCCGGCCCGGCCGGGGCACCCCTTCTGGCCGCCCTCCGGCTCGAGCCCGCCGGCCCAAACCACGCCGCTGGCATGCTGACCATCTACAACCGTGAGATCGAGTCCGGGACAGCCACCTTCGACATGAGCCCGAGGTCGCTACAGGACCAGGTCGAATGGGTGGCCGAACACTCCGGCGCTCACCCCGCCGTGGTTGCCCTCATCACCGATGACATGGGCGATGAGGTGGTGGTCGGGTTCGGTTCGCTGTCGCCGTACCGTCCCCGGGCCGCCTACAGCACCACCGTCGAAGACTCGGTCTATGTGGCGGAGGGGGCGCAGCGGCTCGGCATCGGGCGAGCCATCCTCGCAGAACTGCTCCGGTTGGCCGAGGCCCACGGCTTCCACGCGGTTATCGCCCGGATCGGCGCGGGCAACGAAGCTTCGGTGGCGTTGCATGCCGGGTGCGGGTTCAAGATGATCGGCACCGAGCGGGAGGTGGGCCGCAAGTTCGGCCGCTGGCTCGACGTCGTGTGTATGGAACGCCTCATCTAGAGGCGCGTAGCTAGCCGGCGGCCGAGAGCGCCACCAGCTCTTCGTGGGCGGGAGCGTCCGGCAAGCCTTTGCCGTCCAGGGTGTGCACCCGGGCCAGACGGATGCTCGAGGACAGCCAGACGCCGTCGGCTTCGAACAACTCGTCCACGGACAGTTCCTGTCGCGCCACTTCCCAGCCCGCGCCCTCCGCCGCACTCAGCAGCCGGGACGCACTGATGCTGTCCAATATCCCGATCGAAGCGGGCGGGCTGACAAGACGGCCGCCCCGGGAGACAACGACGGCCGAGGTGGCGCCCTCCCAGACGAGGCCGTCGCTGCCGACGAAGACGGCCTCGTCGGCCCCTCTGGACTCGGCCCAGCGCTTGGCCGCCATGTTGACCGCATAGGACAGGGTTTTGGCCCCGAGCAAAAGCCATGGCGCGTCCTGGCTCAGCCCGCTTGGCATCCCGCGCGCCACTGTTACGACCGAGACGCCGGACTGCCGTTGACGCAACACGGCCGGGGACAGCTCCTGGCCGAGAACGTAGGCGGACGGAGCGCCGCCATCTTCCGGGCCACGGCTGCAGACGAGGCGCATCGACCATTCGTCACCCCCCTGCCATGCCTCGATGGCGGCGGCCACGGCCGCCCGCCAGGCGCCCGGCCCCGGTACCTCCAGCTCGGTTAGCAGCGCTGAACGGGCCATGCGGGCCAGGTGGTCGTCGAAATGACGAGGTTGGCCTCCAGTGACCAAAAAGCGCTCGAAAATGCCATCGCCTCTCAGGACCCCGGTGTCGTCGGCACGTAGAAAGGGAGCGTCCGGTGCGCACAATGCGGGTCCCTGTGGATCCAGCCGGACCAGGACCGCAGCAGGCGTGTCCATCGGAACTGAAGGTTTCGTAGCCACCGAGAGGTTCCTTTTCCTTTCTCCCTGTGGCCTCCTGTTTGGGGCCTCTGACTGGGAAGGCTAGCCTCGGTCGTCGTGGAGGAGCGTTATGGAGAGTTGCTATCAAATCTTCGCCAGGACCTCGACGAGGTAGAGGCCGCGATGAAACGCCTGGAAGAGGGCACCTACGGCCGCTGCGAGGTGTGCGGGTCGCCGTTCCCGGCCTCCGACCTGGAGGCCCAGCCCGCCGTCAGGCGATGCCCTTCGTGCGAGTGACGTCCAGGACGGCCCGTTACGGATGGAGCTTTCGACATTTCAGGACCTCATGCAGGCGACATACGGTCGCCGCGACTCGGCGCGAGGGCGGGCAGCCACGGTGGCCTGGTTAGCTGAGGAGCTGGGCGAGCTTTCCCAGGCTGTCCGCAAAGGCTCGCCTGAGCAGCAGCTGCACGAGCTCGGTGACGTCCTCGCCTGGCTGGCGTCGCTCGCCAACCAGCTCGGCCTTTCGCTCGAGGACGCCGTCAGACGCTACGAAGAGGGCTGCCCGACCTGCGGGCACGTACCGTGCCAATGTCCCGGGTGACCACGCCGACTGGCTTCCGGGCCGGGTTCAGGGCTTAACCGCTCCCCGCTCGATCAGCGCCTCGGCAATCTGGACGGCATTGAGGGCGGCGCCCTTGCGCAGGTTGTCACCCGACACGAACATGGCCAGCCCCCGCCCGTCGGGTTCGGACTTGTCCTCCCGCACCCTCCCCACCAGGCAGTCGTCGATGCCTGCACTGGCCAACGGGCTCGGCATGTCCACGAGGAGGGCGCCGCGGGCCGACCTCAGGATGTCCATGGCGCGATTGGGCGTAATGGGACGTTCGAAACGGGCCAGCACGGATAAAGAATGGCCCGTGAACACAGGGACCCTGACACAGGTCACGCTCACAGCCAGGTCGGGTATATGGAGGATTTTGCGGCTCTCGTCGCGCAATTTGTGTTCTTCGTCAGTCTCATCGTCGACCAGCTGACCGGCGATGGGCAAGACATTGAAAGCGAGCGGCCCGGGGAACACCGTGTTCTCGGGGTACGGCAGGGCCGAGCCGTCGAAGGTGAGGGCGGCCGCCTTCTCTCCCACGGCATGAACCTGGCCGGCGAGCTCGTCGACGCCCTTACGGCCCGCCCCTGACGCCGCCTGGTACGTAGAAACGACGAGCCGGCGCAAGTTCGCCTCGTCGTGCAACGGTTTCAGCACAGGCATACAGATCATGGTGGTGCAGTTTGGGTTGGCGACGATCCCTTTGGGGATGGCGGCGAGGTCGTCTCCGTTCACCTCAGGCACCACCAACGGGACCTCCGGGTCCATCCGCCACGCCTTCGAATTGTCGATGACAATGGCGCCGGCGCCGGCCACCACGGGCGCCCATTCGCGAGCGGCGGCCGCACCCATGCTGAAAAGGGCGATATCAATGCCTTCGTGCTCGGAAACAGCCACGTCCTCCACCGCCACGCCATCGAGCAATTGCCCGGCTGAGCGTCCTGACGCGAAGAGGCGCAACCGGTCCACGGGCAGCCCCCGCTCACGCAGGACCTGGCGCATAACACCACCGACTTGCCCGGTCGCGCCGTAAACCCCAACCGCAAGGCCCATCAGTAACCCGCCTCCCGGTCCAAACCGAAGGCCTTGTGCAACGCCGCTACGGCCCGGTCCGCCTCCGAGGCCCGCACTACACAGGTGAGGCGGATGGCCGACGTCGAGATCATTTCGATGTTGATCCCTTCCGTGGCCAGCACCTCGAACATGGTGGCCGAGACCCCCGGATGAGTCCGCATGCCCGCCCCGATTATCGACACGGTGGCAATTTCGGGGTCGGCGTAGGTGGCCGTGGCCCCGATTTCGCTCTGCAGGTCGGTGGCAATTTGTTTTGCCAATTCCAGATCCTCATGAGGGACGGTGAAGGATATGTCGGTAGTGCCGTGCAGCGAAACGTTCTGTTCGATCATGTCCACGTTTACCAGCTCATCGGCGAGCGCCCTGAACAACCGGGCCGCTATGCCCGGCCGGTCGAGCACGCCGGCCACGGTCACCTTGGCCTCCGACTGGTCAGCGACAACGGCTGAAACGATCGCCTGCTCCATTGCCCTGCCTTCCTGTTCGATCCACGTCCCCGGCTCCCAGGTAAAACTCGACCTCACGTGCAAGCGGACACCATGCGCACGTGCGAACTCCACCGAGCGCATCGTGGGCTTGGGGCAACCGGCGGCGTTCATCTCGAGCATTTCCTCATAGCTCACCTTGGCCAGGCGATGGGCCGACGGCACCACCCTCGGGTCGGCGCTGAAAACGCCCGACACGTCCGTGTACAGCTCGCAGGCGTCGGCGCCCAGAGCCTTGGCCAGCGCCACCGCCGTTGTGTCCGAACCACCCCGGCCCAGGAACGTGACCTCGCGGTCGAGCGAGACACCTTGAGCACCGCCCACGACGGGCACTCGCCCCGCCTCCAGGGCGGCCCGGACCCGATCAGGGCGAACGTCGAGGATCTTCGCCTTGGTGTGCTCTGTGTTGGTGACCAGCCCGGCCTGGCTGCCGGTAAAGCTGTCGGCCGCCACACCCAGGTCGTGTAGCGCCATGCACAGCAGCGACATGGCCTTGCGCTCGCCGGCGGTGACGAGCATGTCCATCTCCCGGCCCGGCCTGGTGCGCGACACCTTGCTGGCGATGTCCATGAGGTCGTCCGTCTCGTTCCCCATAGCCGACACGACCACTACCGGCTGGTCGCCGCGGCGGCGCACCCGGGCTATGTAGTCGGCCACGTTGCGCATCCGTTCCGCGTCGGCGACGGAGGACCCTCCAAACTTCTGGACCAGCACTGCCACGGCTCCGAAGGATACCAGTTGCCTTGCCGGCGCCGGCTTAGGGGTAACTACTCACATGGCTATCGTCCACCGCTACCCGGGGGGCGTCGAATTCGACTACGCTGCGCCGCCGTGCCGTCGGATAAACGTGTGCGTCAACAAGCCAACAAGCACCAGATGGACCAGCTGCGCAGGGCTCAGGTGCAGCGTCGCCGCAGGCAGCGGTTCTTCCTCGGGGGAGCCGTAGCGGCGGTCGTGATCGCCCTGATCGCAGTACTGACTGCCGTCCTGTCGAGCGGCGGCGGGAAGACGGCCGCGGGCACCACGACGGTCAGCTCGGCGTCGAGCACCACGACCACGGCGCCCACGACAACGACGGCACCGCCGGTGTCTGTGCCCCTTGTCAGTGCGCCCGCCAAGGTGGGCTGCCCCAACCTCAACGGTTCGTCGCCCCATTACACGCATTTTTCGGCCGCGCCGCCGATGTGCATCAATGCCGCCAAGGACTACACCGCCACCATGGTCACAGACGCCGGGACAATAACGATCAAGCTCCTGGCGGCGCAGAACCCCACGACCGTAAACAACTTCGTGTTCCTGGCCGGCTACCACTTCTTCAACGGCACGGCCTTCCACCGCGTGTGCACCGCGTTCATAAACCAGGGCGGCGACCCGACCGGGACGGGCACGGGCGGCCCCGGGTACTCGTTCAACGGCGGGGCGCCCAAGAGCTCGAGCGTCTATACGCCAGGCGCTTTGGCCATGGCCAATTCGGGGACACCGAGCAGCGACGGTAGCCAGTTCTTCTTCATCGTCGGCGCCGGCGGTAAGGAACTGTCGGCCAACTACAGCTACTTCGGGCAGGTGGCAGGCGGCTTGAGCGTCGTCAACAAGATCAATGCGTCCGGCACGTCACCGGCCGCCACCAACGACCAATGCCCGCCGAAAGTCGTCCACAAGATCGTCAAGGTCACCATTACCGAGTCTTAGGCCCAGCGCCCCTGGGGACGGGGTCTTAAGGCACGGCGTCTTAGGCACGGCGTCTTAGGCACGGCGCTTTAGGCACGGGGGCGTAGCGGGCCTGAGTTGTTCCGCGGGGCTAAGGGGTGGGGGCGGCACCGGCGGGACGGGGGCCGGAGGGTGCCGATGGCCCCGATGCTCCTGGTGCCATTTCGTTCCTGGCGCTATTTCGTTCCTGGCGCTATTTCGGTCCTGGCGCTATTTCCTCGAGGCCGACGCGTCCGCCGTCCAACCAGATCGTCACGTCTCCCTGGCCGGCCTGGCGCCAATGCCCGTCCGAGCTGCGCAAAAGCGCCGTTCGGTCGTCGATGGCGGCGATACGGAGGCCCCCGGAGGCCAGCCTGACGGTGCGGTGCCTCTTTTCCTCGGTCCAGTTGTTGGCGTGCGGCAGGACGGCGAGCTGAGGCAACAGGCCGAGGCCGAGGGTGAGGGCGCCGCCTCTGGGGTCGACCATGGTGTCCCCCAGTACCATCGCCCCCGCGGAGGCCCCGGCCAAGACGGCTCCCGCCGTCCACGCCTCCACCAATGCCTCCCAGACGGCTGAGGCCTTCAAAACGGAACGCAAGTGGAGTACAGAACCGCCCGCGAGATAGATGAACCGGGCGGCACGGACGGTCCCGGCGTTCGACTTGTCCTCGGCGTCAGCGCGGCGCAGCACCATGCAGCCCTTGACGGAAGCGCCGAATTCGGAAAAATAAGAAGCGGCCGTCTCCACGGCCCGCTCCGGGTGCCAGTAGGCGGCAGCTGTCGGGAGGACCAGGATCTCGCGTGTACCAGAGGCCCGGAGCAGTTCCTGGTCGAAGCTCTCGCACCCTTCCGACCACTCTGAACCGCCGACCAGAGCGAGCTCGCCGGGGTGGCCGTGACCTCCCTCGAAGGGCTCAGCTCCTGGTGAGGACGGCAATACGGGGTTCGGGTCGTTTGTCATTGGCGCAAACCGGTGCGGACAGTCGCGGGGACAGTATTGCACGAGCGTCGAACGCTCCGGACGGACCTACTCGGCACCTACTCACCGGCCAGTAAGAACTAGTCAGGGTGTCGGCTCCAAAATGACGCAAGAAGGCCATGGCGCGGCTATCCGCCCTACTCGTACCTTTGAGGGAGTTTCGGACACTCAGGAGGTCATCCGACAATGGTCGAGCAACAAGAGGCTGACTCACTCCTCACGCCCGCCGAGGTAGCTTCGCTCTTCCGGGTGAACCCTAAAACCGTTACTCGTTGGGCCCGCGCTGGCAAGATCACTTCCATCCGCACTCTGGGCGGCCACCGTCGGTTCCGGGCTACAGAAATCCGCCGCTGCTTGGACCAAGTCGACTTCGACCGCTGAGCTGTTGTAGGCGGCCAGCCAGCTCTGCGTCACCCTTGAACGACGTCGCCTTCAGCCAGTGAGGCGCCGTTGGCGGCAAACCACCCCTCGGCGGCACCTGAGGCGCCCATAACCGTAACCACAGGCGCAGTGGTGGGACCACAGGAAGGGTTCGCCCGGCCGCTTCCCGAGATGCTTGTTCGTGAACAGCCATGCTCGGGGTCAGCGGGCGATGAGGGTCAGGCGATGAGGGTCAGCGGCTCTACCTGTAACCACCCGCCGACAGCGCAGCGCCTTGGCCCGCTGCTGGCCCCCTAACTGCCGAGATGACGAGAGACAGGGGACCACTTGACCGGCCCCCCTTCGAATTGGTGGTCGGAGCCGGCGTCGATCCGGCGACCTCGCACTTTTCAGGCGCGCGCTCTACCAACTGAGCTATCCGACCGCGGACCTGACGGGATTTGAACCCGCGGCCTCCGGCTTGACAGGCCGGCGTGCACTCCAGGCTGCACCACAGGTCCTAGTTTCACGGTGCCGCCTCGTCCCACGGAGCCCGACGGCACGAGACAGTATAGATGGTGCCAACCGGCAGGCCCACAACCGGCGCTAGACCCGGCCCCAGATCCGGCACCGGGCCCGGCATCAGATCTCGACAGGAGGACCAGATATCGACAGGAAGAGCAGTACAGAGATGTGGGCCTTCCTGTCGCCCGCCCGCCGGCATGGGCGAGGGCCAACGAGGCAAACGTGGTGGTCGGGGCCCCGTATGGCCCGTGCCTTGGCCTCCGTCACAGTCGCCGCGGCCGCCGGCGTTGCCTTTCTGTTGGCGCCGGTAGCCCCGGCCAGTGCCGCTCCCTTTGGCCCGCTGGTGGCATTGGCGGGCGCAACACCACCGTCACCGACCTCCTACGGGGCGAAAGAGCAAGGCCCGGCGGCCGCTTCAGCTGCTACATCGGTCCAGGTCTATTTTCAACCGGCCAACGCCGGGCAGCTGGCCGCGTTCGCTACCGCCGTCTCCACCCCTGGTACTGCGTCGTACCACCATTTCCTCACCGTCCCGCAGTTCGCGGCCCGCTTCGGGCCCAGCGATGTGGTCGTGACGGCCCTGGACCAGTACTTGCGTTCCAGGGGCCTGTCGGTGGGCCAGATTTCGGCCAACCGGCTGTCGCAGAACGTGACCGGCACTTCGGGCGACGTGGAACGAGCTTTTGCCACCCCGCTGCTCAACTTCCGGACGGCGGCCGGCGCCGAGGTCATCGGGTCGACAGCCGGGCCGAAGCTGCCGGCCGACCTGGCCGGTTCGGTTTCTTTCGTGGACGGCCTCGAGCCCTGGGTGGTCCCTTCGAGCAACCTCGTCCGCTGGCCGCGGCGACCAGTGAAGGCGGCGACGGTCGAGGAAAGCCCTCGGAGCCCGGAAGGCCAGGCCCAGGGCTTGGCGGCGGCTAACTGCGGCGGCATGGCCGGCCAGGGGTTGACCCCTGCACAGCTGGACACTGCGTACGGCCTGTCCGGGTTCGACGCCCGTGGTGACCAGGGCCAAGGGGAGACCATTGGTCTTATTGAGTACGGGCTGCCCGATACCTCGGCCATAGCAGGTTACGAGGCGTGCACCGGAGCCACCCTGTCCGTCGACTACGTCCGCGCCAGCTCTGCTCCGACCCAGGTTGACACCGAGGTGGCCGCCGACGTCGAGGTTATAGCTGCCCTGGCACCGAAAGCGTCGGTGGTCGTCTACGAGGCCTCGCAACAGGGCACCGACCTCGCTCCCTGGGATCTGGCCCTCTCAGGCAGTTCGGCAGGCGGATTGCCGGAAGTCATCAGCGATTCATGGGGTTCGTGCGAGCAAGACACCGGTCTCACAAACGCCTACTACCAGACCGAGGAGGGCCTTTTCGAAGAGGCGGCGGCGCAAGGCCAGACGGTCCTGGTCGCCTCCGGTGATGACGGTTCAGAAGGGTGCCTCGACCAGACCCAAAGCAAAGAGCTCGCCATCTACGACCCGGCCTCCGCCCCGTTCGTAACGTCAGTTGGGGGGACGGCTAGCGACACGGCCACCAGCAGCCAGTACATCTGGAACAGCCGCAGCGCCGCCGGGCACCAGTGCCTCGACACCGGTTGTTCGCTTTATGGCGCCTCCGGGGGCGGGGTCAGCACCGTGTGGCCGCGGCCCAGCTACCAGCCGGCCTCGCTCCCCCAGACCCCGGCCTGCACCCTGGGCCCCGAGGGCTGTCGGGAAATCCCTGACGTTTCGGCCATCGCCGGCGACCCGTATGGGCAGTTCTGCACCCCCAGACTGTGCGGCGGGGGCGGGAACTGGGTGGGCTTCGGCGGGACCAGCCTCTCCTCTCCATCTTGGGGTGCGGCCGTCCTGCTGTCCGATGAGGCCTGCTCGACCAACGTCGGTTTCCTGAACCCTCTTCTCTACAGCGAGCCATCCAGCCTGGTAGGCCCCATCACCAGTGGCAACAACGACCTGAGCGGAAGCCACGACGGCATGTACGGTGCGTCGGCCTCCGGCGGCTACTCGATGGCCGGGGGCCTCGGGTACCTCGGCGGTGCCGACCTCTCCTCAGGCGCGCTCTGCGGCCCGAACGGGGGGGTGGGCAGCAGCGGGAGCGGGCCCGGTAGTCCCGGAGCGCCCGGCTCGGCCGCGCCGACGACTACGACAACGATCCCCCCCCTCACCAGCCCCGGTTCGACAAGCGCGGGGGCCACCCCGGCCCTCGAATGCGTGGTGCCCGTCAACCAGCCCGTACAGGGCAAACCGGACGCCTTGGTCGCCACTCTGGATGCCAACAACTGCGCCGGGTACCTGGTCGTCACTCAGAGCGGGGCCGTATCGGGTTTCGGGGCGGCCATTACCTACGGCTCGCTACAGAGCCGGCACCTGCCGGTCCCCGTCGTCGCCATCGCAGTCACGCCGGGGTACGAGGGTTACTGGCTGATGACCTCCAATGGGGAGGTGTTCGCTTTTGGCGATGCCAAGTTTTATGGTTCTCCGGGCAAATCGCCTCCGGGCGCGCCTGCCGTTGGTATCGCGGCAACGGCTGACGGTAAGGGCTACTGGGTGGTCAACAGGGACGGCGTCATTTATTCCTTCGGCGATGCCAAGTCGTACGGGTCTTTGGCCGGTACGCGCCTCAACGGCCCGGTGGTCGGGATGGCGGCCACGCCCGATGGCCAGGGCTACTGGCTGGCCGCCTCCGACGGCGGCGTGTTCGGGTTCGGGGACGCCGATTACCACGGGTCATTGGGCGCCAGCCACTCGAAAACCCGCGTGATCGGGATTTCCGCAAACCCCGCCGGGAACGGTTACTCCCTGGCCACGGCCAACGGGGGCATATTCTCCTTCGGCGCCGCCTTTTACGGCAGCCGGGGCGCCAAGCCTCCCCCCGACCCGGTTGTCGCCATTGCGCCGTCGCTCGATAGAAAAGGCTATTACCTGATCGACTCGGGGGGTCACGTCTACGCTTACGGGGACGCAATTTATGGCGGGAACGCCACCATCCCGCCGGTACACCGGCCGCGCTGACGGATGGACAGGCGAACCAGACCCGGTCGGTCCGGGTCGGTTCGGGTCGTCTAGGGTCGTCTAGGGTCGCTAAGCGGTGCGGGGCGGCCGGGCTCCCATCTTCGCTCAGATATCGGCGATGGCGGGGATCACCTCTTTACCGATGATCTCCAGGACCGTGGGGTCCGACACTCTGATGGCACTGCCAATAGCTACCTGGGCGCCCAGACCGGCCAGCGTCTGTAGGTCCTCGACAATTTGGCCGGCGCGCTCACCCTTTTCTCCGACGTCGAAATTGTAAATGACCGTCTTTTCGATGTCGTCGTAGTTGCGACCCTCGGCCTCGCAGTGGGCGCGAAGTACATCGAGTTTATGGGCAAAATCGGGGCCGTTGAAGATATTGCAAGCCTGAGCATATTTGGCCACGAGACGCAGCGTCTTTCTTTCACCCGAACCGCCGATGAGGATGGGTGGATGGGGGCGGGAAAGAGGTTGCGGGCGGTTGAGCGTCCGGGCCAGGGTGTAATACTGCCCGTTGAACGGCCCGTCGTCGTCGCTCCACATTTGCAGGCAAATCTGCAGGATCTCTTCCAAGCGCTCGAAACGTTCGGCCAAAGGCGGGAAAAACAGGTCCAGACCGCGCGCCTCCTCCACGTTCCAGGCGGCGCCAATGCCGAGCCAGGCCCGTCCGCCCGAGAGCACGTCGAGAGTGGAGACGATCTTGGCCAGAAGGCCCGGGGTGCGGTACGTCGAGGCACTAACGACGGTCATGAGCGACATGCGCCGGGTCCGGGCGGCGAGGAAGCCCAGCGCGGTGTAAGCCTCGAGCATGTCGTGCTCGGGCGGGCCGATCACATGGATCTGCCACACGTGGTCCATCACCGACAGGCGGTCGAAACCGACGTCTTCGGCCAGCTGAGCGATCTCTGAGAGCTTCGAGGCAAGTTCGGGTGGGCCACCCGGCCATGTGAAATTGCTGACGTGCAGGCCTAGTTTCATGAGCGCATCGTATGGCCGTCCGCCGGCGTGGCGGCGCTAGACCAGGAGGACGACGGCGACGACGGTGCCGACCACGACCACGGCTGTGCGCAGCGCCTGCTGAGGCAGCCGCCGACCGAGGGTCCCACCGACCTGGCCCCCTACGATCGCACCGGCGGCCAGAATGCCGGCCGCCTCCCACGATACGTGCCCACTTATGGCGAAGATCACGCCGGCGACGAGGTTGGCCAGCATGGCCAGCACGTTCTTTACCGCGTTTAGGCGCTGCAGCTGTTCGTCAATAAAGATGGCCAGAATTGCGATCAGGATCACGCCCTGGGCCGCCCCGAAATAGCCGCCGTAAATGCCCGTGGCAAAGACTGCTAAATAGAGGATCTGGCCCCGGTGGCCGAACCGTCGCTTGGGGGGCCCGAGGGCCGGAGCCATTTTGTCAACCAGGGTTGCAGAGCGACGAGAGCGCAAGCCAAGAGGATCAGGTAGGGGACGATGCGCCGGAACGACGTTGCCGGCAGCCACAAGAGAAGTAGGGAACCGATGAGGGCGCCGGTCGATGAAAAGATGCCCAGGAAAGCGGCCCGGTGGCCCTGGCCCGACAGCTCCCTGCGGTAGGCGTGGATGCCGCTCAATGAACCGGGCACCAGCCCGACCGTGTTCGACACGTTGGCCACGAGGGGCGGGTAACCGACGGCCAGCAGCGTCGGGAACGTGATCAAGCTCCCCGAGCCGACTACAACGTTTATGGCCCCGGCGGCCAGGCCGGCCCCGGCGATGGCTAGAGCCGAGAGCGCGTCCACCCCACCCGTTTATCGCGCTTCGCGGCTCGTCCACAATTGGCTTGAGCGAGGACGACGCCCGGGGCTACCTTGCACCCTCGTGCACGCAACGGCGGCGAGGGACGGCTGACCTCGTGCCCGTGCCCTCGGCCTCGCGAACTCCACGACTGCCCCTGACGGTGGGTGTGGTGGGCGACTACGACCCCGCCAACGAGACCCATCTGGCCACCGACGCCGCCTTCGTCCATGCCTCCGCCGCCCTCGGGCTGCCCGTGACGGTGACGTGGGTGGGCACGCAAGAGCTGGGTTCCGGAACCGCGGAACTGACCGGTTTCGGCTGCCTCCTTATCGCTCCCGCCAGCCCTTATCGAAGCCTGGAGGGTGCGCTTGGCGCCATCAAATTTGCCCGCAGCGTTGATGTCCCGCTCCTGGGGACCTGTGGAGGTTTCCAACACATGGTCCTCGAGTTCGCCCGCGATGTGCTGGGCTACGCCGACGCAGCCCACGCCGAGGTCAATCCCGGAGGCGACCGCCTGTTCATCACACCCCTGACATGCTCGCTCAAGGGCCAATCGATGGCTGTCGACATGAAAGCTGGTTCGTTGGCCGCCGACGCCTACGGCCGGGAACGAGTGACCGAGCGTTACTACTGCGATTTCGGCCTCAACCCGACCTATACCGCCGAGCTCGAGGCGGCCGGCCTCCAGGTCACCGGCACCGGCCCCGAAGGTGAACCGAGGGTCGTCGAACTGGCCGGCCGGCGGTTCTTCGTCGGGACACTGTTCGTCCCTCAGGCCTCGAGCACGCTGACGACGCCGCACCCATTGATCGTGGCCCTCCTCGAGGCCGCTTCTCGGTCCAGGCCTTAAGCCGAGCCCGGGGGTACCGGCGGGCGCGCCAGCCCGTCCATAACGAGGTCGACCACCTGGCGGGCAAAGCGGTCTGTAAGGGGCAAATGGCCCTGGAGGAGCCGATGGTAGGCGGCCCCGAAGACCAGGTCGAGGACTACGTCGGCGTCGGTGCCGGGCGGGATCTCGCCCCGTCGGACCGCCCGTTCCACGAGTGCCTTGTGCTGGGCGCGCAGGGGTTCGAACACCCGCTCGCGCCACGCCAACGCCAGTTTCGGGTCCCTCTGCGCCTCTGCGATAAGACCGGCCAGCATGCGACCGGCGCGGGTTTTTGTCACGGCCCGGGACCAGGCCCGCAGTGCGGCCAGCAGGTCGCCTCGGAGCGTGCCTGTGTTCGGGAGCGTGAGCTGGCTGCGGAACTCCGCCATGAACGCGTCGAGCGCCAGCGCACCCCGGGACGGCCAGCGCCTGTAGACGGTGGCCTTCCCCACCCCGGCGCGGGCGGCGACCTCCTCCATCGACATCCCGGCTAGCCCACGCTCGGCCAGGATCACAGTGGCCGCCTCGAGGATGGATAGGTCGGCCTCGGCGCTTCGCGGGCGTCCGGCGCCGCGCCCTCCGGGAACCGCGGGCCCGCTGGTCATAGGAATAATGTCGTCTCCATCCAGGTTCTAGACTATGATTACATATCGAAACGCATCGTATCGTATTGGAGATGAGTAGCAGTGGCTGAAGTGGGCATCGGAGAGGCCGTGGGCATCGGAGCCCGGCCGGAGCAGAGCTCCGAAGCAAAGGACCGCTCACCCGCCACCGCTACCTCTGCGACTTCCGCACCTGTCTTGGCTACCCCCGCCTCTGTCTCGGCTACCTCCACCGCATCCACCCCTGCCTCTGCCTCTGCCTCTACTTCTGCGCCTGCGGCCAGCGGTTATGGGCGGCTCCCGCTGGCGCTCATCCTGACCGCCGTTTTCATGGTGGTCCTCGACTTCAGCATCGTAAACGTGGCCCTCGCTTCCATCCAGCGTGAGCTTGGCTTCGACGCATCATCGGTGCAATGGATCGTGACTGGCTATGCCATCACGTTCGGGGGGTTCCTGGTGCTGGGCGGACGGGCCGCGGATCTGTACGGCCGGCGCCGGCTTTTCAGGAGCGGCATGCTCCTGTTCACCGTCGCCTCATTGGCCGGAGGCTTAGCGCAAGACCCGGTGCTGTTGGTCACCGCCCGACTGTTCCAGGGCGCCGGGGCCGCCATGGTGGCGCCGGCCGCGCTGTCCCTCATTACTACCGGTTTCCCCCAGGGCCAGGCCCGGGCGCGTGCGCTGG
This sequence comes from uncultured Acidimicrobiaceae bacterium, assembly GCA_963750465.1. GTDB lineage: Bacteria > Actinomycetota > Acidimicrobiia > Acidimicrobiales > Palsa-688 > Fen-671. The sequence goes on along the minus strand of CAVVRE010000011.1, from coordinate 328,079 downwards.
GCGCCTACGGGGCCACAGCGTCGCTCGGCTTCGTTGCGGGTCAAGTTCTGGGCGGTGTCCTCGTCCAGTTCACCAGCTGGCGGGCTGTGTTCCTGGTCAACGTGCCGGTCGGCTTGGTGGCCATCTTCCTGGCCCCCCGCCTGCTGAACGAATCCCGCCTTTCCGACCGCCGTGCCCACCTCGACTTCGGAGGGGCCGTCCTCATCACCCTGGCGATCGCATTGCTGGTTTTCGCGGTGTCCGAAGCCGGGCTCAACGGGCTGCTTTCTCCGGTCGTCTTGGCCGCCCTCGCCCTGGCGGCCGTGTCGGCGACGACCTTCCTCTGGGTGGAGCGACACCATCCCGACCCGCTCGTACCTCTGAGGCTTCTGCAATTGAAGGGGCTGCGCGGTGCGGGCGTGATGATGGTCCTCGTCGGGCTGTGGAATGGGGGCGAGCTCCTCGTCCTGTCCCTCTACCTGCAGCAGGTCCTTCACGATTCGCCGCTCGTCAGCGGGCTGATCATCGCTCCTCAGGGTGTGATCGGGTTCGCCGCCGGCATCTTCGGCGCCCGGCTGATGCGGCGCCTCGGGCTGCACCGCTTGACGGTGTTCACTAGCGCCGCGGCCTTGGTCGGGTTCATCATCTTGACCCAGCTGCCCGCCAGTGGGGGCTACAGCCCGGTGCTATTCGCAGTGACGCTCGTAGGTTTCGGCACCGCCGGAGCATCGTACGTGAGCATGATCAGCGCTACCAACGGTATGGCGGACAGCGACCAGGGCTTCGTGGGCGGGGCGATCAATACGAGCCGCCAGATCGGGGCCGCCATCGGGGCCGCTCTGCTGCCGGCCATCGCCGTAGCGGTCAGCCCTGGTGGTGGCGCAGCCAGCGTGACCGGCGACCGGGCCGCCATGCTGGCCGGCGCCGTCGTCGCCGGCCTGGCCGTGCTCGTAGCTCTGCGCCTGGGTACGGCATCGCCGAGGGCAAAGGTTGAAGTCGACCGGGAAAGATCATCGACCCCGCTCGAGTTGTCCCACGCCAGGACGTCTTCGTAGTTCGTCGTTGCCGGCGGCGGCCGTCGTTGTCGGTGGGCTCCAGTCCTTCGCAGCTCGTGGTGACCCACGGGCCCGTCGCGGGGGGCTCGGAGCGCCGGCCGTACGGTCCAGCGGCTATAAAACCGACAAAAGTGGTAGGTAGCCCCGTTCCCTGAGTGGTCGTCGTGTCCACTTGTCGACGGCGACCGGGCGCTGAGTACGACTTTTAGACACATAGCGGCGAAAGATGGTCACGGCGGCGGGGTTGGCTGCCGCGAGGCCGGAGGAGGGCCGGCGGTTGGGCGAGGCCAGCGATTGGGCAGGCCCGGCGGGGTTAAGCGGAGGCGAGCCGAATGCGCGGCTCGGCCATCGCCCCCGCAATCCAGCACATGACTCGGTCGGCCGCATTACCGCTCAAACTTTGGGCCGCTGGAGAGGGCTGACGGGCACAGACCCAGGCAAATAGGCGGGTTCTGGGCGCGGTAGCCGCCTATTCCCACTCAATCGTCCCGGGCGGCTTGCTCGTTATGTCGAGCACGACCCGGTTTACCTCCTCGACCTCGTTGGTAATGCGGGTGGAAATGTGCGCCAACAATTCATACGGCAGGCGGGAGAAGTCCGCCGTCATGGCATCCTCGCTGCTAACTGGACGAAGGACAACGGGGTGACCATAAGTGCGGCCGTCCCCCTGGACGCCAACAGAACGCACATCCGCGAGCAGGACTACGGGGCACTGCCAGATCTCCCGGTCGAAGCCGGCCCGAGAAAGTTCCTCCCTCACAATGGCGTCGGCGTGACGGAGCACGCGTAGCCGCTCCTCGGTAACGGCTCCTATTATCCGGATGGCAAGGCCAGGCCCGGGGAAGGGCTGGCGCCACACGATCTCGTCAGGTAGGCCGAGTTCCTCGCCCACTGCCCTGACCTCATCCTTGAACAGCCGGCGGAGGGGCTCGACGAGCTCGAAGCGAAGATCGTCGGGCAGGCCCCCGACATTGTGATGGCTCTTGATGTTGGCGGCGCCCTCTCCGCCTCCAGACTCGACCACGTCTGGGTAGAGCGTCCCCTGCACCAGGAAGCGCACCTCGTCCGCCCCCCCGGGGTCGGCCCGAATTATCTCCTCGGCGGCGGTCTCGAAAACCCGGATGAACTCGCGGCCAATGGCCTTGCGTTTCGCCTCCGGGTCAGCCGGGTCAGGAAGAGCAGCGAGGGCGTCAAGGAACCGGCGCGAGGCGTCGACCGTATACAGCCTTATGCCTGTCGCTTTTACATAATCTTGCTCGACCTGGTCGCGCTCGCCCTCGCGCAAAAATCCATGGTCGACGAACACACAGGTCAACTGGTCACCAACCGCCCTCTGGACGAGGGCGGCCGCTACCGCCGAATCGACCCCGCCCGAAAGGCCGGCGATCACGGGATGGTCGCCAACTCTGGCCGCGATGGTTTTGACGGACTCTTGAACAATGTTGCCGGCGGTCCAGGTGGGCTCAATTCCCGCACAGCGGTGCAGGAAATTCTCGATCACGCGCTGGCCCATTTCCGTGTGGACCACTTCTGGGTGCCATTGGACGCCGTACAGACGGCGGTTCGTGTCCTCGAAAGCGGCGACGGCCGCCCCGTCGGTCCACGCCGTGCGGCGGAAGCCGGCGGGGACCCGCACCGCTGCGTCGCGGTGCGACATCCAGACACTCGGGTGCGTCGGCAGGCCACCGAGGAGCTCAGAGCCGGGGTCAATGTGTGCCTCCGTGCGGCCGAACTCCCCTTTGTCCGTACGGCCGACCACCCCGGCGAGGGCGACAGCCATGGCCTGAAGCCCATAGCAAATCCCGAGGACCGGCACCCCGGTTGAAAATAGGGCCGGGTCGGCGCCGGGCGCGCCCGGCGCATAAACGCTTTCGGGGCCGCCGGAAAGGATGAGGGCGCTGGGCCGGCGGGCGACGATATCGGCCAGCGGCGTGGTATGCGGCACTATCTCGCTGTAAACATGGGCTTCTCGTACCCGGCGCGCTATCAGCTGCGCGTACTGAGCACCGTAGTCCACCACGAGGACGGGCCGAGCCTCATCCCCGCCCGCGTCCTGGGAAAACGATCCGTGGAAAAAGGCACCCTTGGAAAAGGCACCCTCGGAAAAACTAAGAGATGCGCCGCCGGGTTCGCTCATTGCTCCCCTCGACCACTGGGCGCGAACGCCGCGTTCATCCACTCAGCCTACAACTCTTCGGTCTTACCTCCGCCCCTCTGGACAGGCCGTCCCGCGTGCTCCCATCTCCGCCTTCAGGTACACCCGATGAGCCCTGCACACCCGATGAGCCCTGCACGCCCGATGAGCCACGTACACCCGATGAGCCCTGCACACTCGATAAGTCCGTAAACACCCGATAAGTATTGACAACAGCCACCTTTGTCGATGGAGCCGGTCCCGAGTGCCCGGGCCATGTCAGCCCGGCCGGCTCTCGGCTCGCCAGGTTCCCTTTCCGGCTCGTAGACTGAGGGACCGTGCCTGGAATGAGCACAGGGCTCAACGTCAACAACTCCACCATCGTCTCGGCGTTTTACAACGAGTTGCTCCGTCAAGGTCTCGTTGTCGCGGTGATCGTGATGCTGATCGGCGTGGCCTGGAGCATCTCGAGGTCGGCGCAACTCCGCCGAGCCGCCTCGGGCCAGCAAGACGAGGGCGCACTCCCCGACCTTCCTTTTTCACAGCCCGAGGCGCCGGCACGAAGGCTGTTACGGGTCTCGTTCGGTCTCCTCTGGATCTTCGACGGCGTCCTCCAGGGCCAGGCGTCTATGCCCCTCGGCATGGCCCCTCAGGTGATCGAGCCGGCCGCCACCGCGTCGCCGAGTTGGGTCCAGCACCTTGACAATGCCATGGCCACGGTCTGGAGCTACCACCCCGTCAGCGTCCCCGCCGCCGCCGTCTGGATCCAGGTCGGGCTCGGGGTCTGGCTGTTGGCGGCGTCGAAGGGCACGTGGTCGCGCCTCGGCGGGGTGGCCACCGTCGCGTGGGGTTTGGTCGTCTGGATGTTCGGCGAAGCTTTCGGCCAGATTCTGGCCCCCGGCCAGAGCTGGTTGTTCGGCCTTCCGGGCGCCGTCCTGCTCTACTGCGCGGCGGGAGCACTCATCGCTTTGCCCGAGACGGCGTGGAAGGCGCCGCGGTTGGGCCGGTGGATCCTGGGGGCGCTGGGGACGTTCTGGGTGGGCATGGCCCTCCTGCAGGCCTGGCCCGGGCGGGGATTCTGGCAGGGCCAGCCCACCAGGCATTCCACTCCGGGGACTCTTACGAGCATGGTCCAACAGATGGCGGCCACTTCGCAGCCCCACCTGCTGTCGTCCTGGGTCAACGCCTTTGGCCAGTTCGACGCGGCTCACGGGTGGGGTGTCAACTTTTTTGCCGTCGTCGCTCTGGCTGCTATCGGGGCGCTGTTCATCACCGGGCGCCCCAGCCTCGTCTTGCCGGCAGCGGTGGCCGCTACTGTGCTCTGCTTGGCCGACTGGGTCCTGATCGAGGACCTCGGTTTCATGGGAGGGGTCGGGACCGACCCCAACAGCATGCTCCCCTTTGTGGTGCTCATCTGGGCCGGTTACCTCGCTCTGACCAGGGTGCCGGTCCAGGGAGAAGTGCCGGCCGCGGCGGGGACGGCCGCGGTGAAGACGTCAACCGCCGAGGTCGTCCTGGCCGGCCTGCCGTGGCGCGAACGGCTGGCCGCCAACCCTACTTACGCCTTCCGGTCGGCAGCCGCCATTGGAGCGCTCGCCATCACCCTGGTGGGGACGGCGCCGATGGCCCTGGCCGCGACGAGCCGCCGGGCCGACCCGCTCCTGGCGCAGGCCGTCGACGGCACCCCGGAGGCGTTCGACCTGCGCGAGCCGGCCGTCAGCCTGGTGGACCAGCACGGTCGCCAGCTGTCCCTGGCCAGCCTGCGCGGGAGCGCGGTGGCCATTACGTTCCTCGACCCTGTTTGCACCTCCGACTGCCCCGTGATCGCTCAGGAGTTCCGGGAGGCCGACGGGGTCCTGGGCGCCGACGCCGGCCGGGTGTACCTGGTCGCCGTCAACGCCAACCCGCGCTACATCTCGACGGACTACCTCACGGCTTTCGACCGCCAGGAAGGGCTTCAGTCCACCCCGAACTGGTTGTTCCTCACCGGGTCACTGCCCCAGTTGCAGCACGCCTGGCGCGCCCTGGGTGTCCAGGTGGCGTATTCGCCCGCCGGCGCCATGATCGACCATAGCGAGTTCGCTTACGTGATCGACCCATCGGGGCATATCCGCTACGACCTCGACACCGACCCGGGCCCGGCCACGGGGGCGACGGAGTCGTCTTTCGCCGTCACGCTGGCGGGGACCCTGGAAGATGTGCTGAAGCCAAAATGACGACAGTCGTCGCTCTGAAAGAACAGGAGAGGGCAGGGAAGGCCGGGGCCCGACGCGCCGCCCCTCCTCCGGTCGGCGAACGGTCATGGTGGGCGCCGCGGTAGCGGTGCTTGCCCTCAGCGCCTACTCCGATGCGTCGGCGTCTGGTCAGACGCGGTCTGGCGGTGGTGGGGCCGGGGCGCCTCTGCTTCCTACCCCGCTGGCCACTTCGGTGCAGGCCGGCGGAGGGACCTGGGCCACGGTGGCGATGGGCGACCTCGGCCAACCTCTAGACACGTTCTGGCAGTTGCTGTTCCGGCCGAGCCGGGCCAGCTCGTGGTCGGACCGCGTCGAGGCGACTGCGGTGGCCACTAATGGCGGCTTGGTCCTGGCCTCGGGCTCCAACTCGCTGGTCGTCGGCGTACGCCCCTCCAACAACTTGACGTTCTCACCACTGATCTCGACCAGTGACGGCGGCCGATCGTGGTCCAACGGGTTGCTGAACCAGGGCCTCGTGTCGCGTCCTCAAGCTCTGGCCTCGGGCCCGGACGGGAGCGCGCTGGCGATCGTCCAGGGTGGCGAGGGAGCCCAAGTGGTCCGGGACACCAAAAATCTTTCGGCCTGGCAGCCCGTCACGACGGTCCGGGCACTGGCGTCCACCCCCTCGAGCCGCGCCTGCGGGCCGAGTGCCATCACGTCTGTCGGGTACCTCTCGGGTCAGGCCGTCATCGGGACGAATTGTGACCGCGGTGGGAAGGCCGGGATCTTCGTGCAACGAGGGGGCACCTGGCATCTGGCCGGCCCGCCCCTCGGCTCCCGGCAAGAGCCGGCCCAGGTCCTGGGCCTACTGCCGTCCAACGTCGGCCTGACCGCACTGCTGGAGCTGGCGTCGGCCACCGGCTCGAGCGGGAGCACAACTAGCGGTTTCGAGAGGACCCTGGTCGCTGCATGGGCGAACGCCAAAGGAGCGTGGCGCACATCTGCCCCACTAGTCCTGGGCCGGGGCGACCGCCTGGTTTCTTTCGGAGCCACGCCGACAAGTGGTGTCTTCGCCCTGATCGCCGCCCCCGATGGCAAAAAGGAACTGGTCGCCGCCCCCGGGCTCGCCCCCCGAGCCAAAGGCGAAGCCGGAGCCGGGTGGCGCCGTTTGCCCGCGCCGCCTCAGACTACGGCTACGGTTGCTTACTTGCCCGGAGGCACAGTTGACGCGCTGGCGGTGAGCAAGACGGTCCTGACGGTCTGGGCGCTGGCCCCGTCGTCGGCGTCGCTGTCGGCGAAATGGGTTAAGGGCCAGGTCCTCAACGTGCCGGTGCAGTTCGGGTCGTCGAGTTGATGACGGGAGTCCGTCCCCTCTGCCCGAGTACCGCCGTCACATCGGCCGGTAGTCCCGGTCCCGTGCCTCTCAGGAGGTCACCATGCCGAGCATGAACTCGGAACCCTTCAACTCGCACACGGCCCTTACCGCGTGGCAATCAGGCCCGTTCTCGATTGCCGTCGCCGTGGCGCTGGTGGGCCTGGCCTACTGGTACCTGAGAGCCGACTGGCAGCTGGCGTCGCGTGGCCGGCGCTGGCCGTGGCCGCGCACCCTGGCCTTCATGACCGGCCTGATCGCCATCGACCTGGCGCTGCAGTCCCCCGTGGCCACCTTCACCGGCTCTTACTTCGAGGCCCACGTCACCCAGCACCTGCTGTTGATGATCGTCGCCCCGCCGTTGCTGGCGCTGGGGGCCCCATCGACGTTGCTGCTGCAGTCCTCGAGCCGGCGGGTCAAGACGAGATGGCTGGCCTTGTTGCACTCACGCCCCTTCGCCATCGCCACCTACCCCATGCTCGTGTGGTTCTTCTATTTCGGGGCCATGTTCGCCTTCTTCCTCTCCCCCCTTATCAACTACGCCATGGAACACATGGTGGTCATGGACGCCATCAACGTGGCTTTCCTGCTCGGAGGTTGTCTCTACTGGTGGCCGATCGTGGGCCTCGACCCCGTTGGGCGCTGGAGGATGGGCTACGGCACGAGGCTGGCTGCGCTGAGCCTGGGTGTGCCCTTCGAAGCCTTCCTGGGCGTCGCCATCATGACGCTGCGGACTCCCATTGCATCGATGTACTCGCTCGACAGCACCCATTCCGGCGGTGCGCTGCTTTGGGCCGCGACCGAGCTGACCACCTTCATCGGGTTGATCCCGGTCTTCGTGATGTGGATGCGGGCCGACGAACGCGCTGCAGCCAGGGCTGACGCCAAGGCAAACCGCGAGGCCAGGGCGAAGGAGCGGGGCGAGCTGCCGGTGGCCGAGCCGGTGTCGGCCGCGCTCAACGGGCAGGTCATGGTTTCGAGCTCGGCGACCGTGGAGCGGTTCCGGCCCCTGTTCCAGCCGGGCAACAGCAGCTGGGAGGAGATGTGGCGGGCCAAAGCCGGTTTCGTGCCGTCGTCATCCGGCCCGGCCAGTCGTCGGCCGCGTGGAACGGCCGGCCACGCTCAGACCGAGAGCCCCCGCGCCCGTAAGCCGGACCAGCCCCCTCCTTCCTGAGACGGTTCGAATAACCCGGGTTCAGTCGGCGACGGGAACGAGCTCGTCGGGGTCGAGGACCATGATCTCGACGCTTTCGCCGGCCGCCCGTCCGTAGCCGTCGGCCAGAAAGGCCAGGGCATTGGCGTCCGCCAGCGCCCGGAGCTGGTACGACGCCTGGCCACCGGATGGCCGCACCACCAACGACCCGTCGGCCCGGGTGCGGGCACACACGCGGGCCAAGTGCAGGCGGCCGTCGGGCTGGCGGGGCAGGGCTACTTCGGCGATGGCCAGCAGGCGGGGACGGTCAAGGTGCCGGTGGCCCGCCATCAAGCGCAGCGCTGGCCGGGCGAACATCTCGTAGGACACGAGGGCGGAGACGGGGTTGCCGGGAAGGCCGAAAACGGGCGCCCCGTGAGGGGGCAAGGCGGAAAACGCGAACGGTTTCCCCGGCCTCACCGCCACCTGCAACCAGCGGGCCTGTTGGCCGCCGAGTTCTTTCAGGACCGATTTCACGAAGTCGCGGTCGCCCACGCTCACCCCGCCGCTTGTCAGCACCGCGTCGCAGCTCTGCACGGCTTCTTGCAGGGTTCGGGCCAGAGCGCCGGGCTCGTCACGGGCCAGGCCCAAATCCACCCCGACGAACCCGTCAGCCCGCAACCGGGCCAGGAGAGACGCCCGGTTGCTGTCCCGGATCTTGCCAGGGGTCAGGGGGCCTGGCCCGGTCATCAGCTCGTCGCCCGTGGACACAACGCCGACGCGAGGACGCGGGTAGACGGTGACCTGCTCGGCGCCAATGCTGGCCAGCACGCCGATGTGAGCTGGGCCGAGCCGCACGCCGGAGGGGAACACTTGGGTGCCGGGAGCGATGTCGCCACCCGCCGGCCGGACGTTGGTCCCGGCGGCCACGGGCTCGTCTATGAAGACCCAACCGCCATCCGACCTGGTCTGCTCCACCATGCACACGGCATCGGCCCCGCGCGGGATCACCGCGCCTGTCATTATGAGGACCGTTTCACCCTCGCCCACCTCCAGAGCACCAGGGTCGTCACCGGCCATGACCTGGCCGACCACCCTCAACCGGGCCGGGCTGTCTTGTACGTCTCGGGCCCGCACGGCGTAGCCGTCCATCGAAGAGTTGGTGAACGGAGGCACCGGGGCATCCGAACGAACCGGCTCGGCCAGGACCAGGCCCAGCGCGTCCGCCATGCCGACCTCCGCCGGTGCCAGCTGGTGGCAGCTCGAGAGCACGAAGTCACGCGCTTCGGTGACGGTGATCATGGAGCACCTACCTGACGGTTTGGCCACATCTCCGGCACGCGCCTCATGGTAGTGACCGTGCTGGTATTCCACGTTGGGTAGTGGGGGTCTGACTGGGTTCCTCGGGTAGGGTCCGAAGAGCCGAGCACCGAAGGAGCGCACATTGAGGTCGCTGTTCCCTGAGGCATCCGATCGGGTCAACCTGGTCGAAACGTATTCGCGCCGGCTGCCGGCGCCCGAGGGCCGGCCCCTCGTCAGGGTCAACATGATCGCCACGCTTGACGGGGCCACCAAGTTTGTGGGGCGCTCTGGGAGGCTCGGGGGGCCGGGGGACAAACTGCTCTTCTCCGTGCTCCGGTCGCTGGCGGACGCCATATTGGTTGGAGCCGGCACTGTGCGGGCAGAGAACTATGCGCCGGCCCGGCTGCCCCTCGAGGTGCAGCAGATGCGGGAGGGACGAGGCCAGCGCCCGCTACCTCCCATCGTGGTGGTGACAAAGTCCTTGGACCTTGACTGGGAGGGTCGGCTGTTCAGTGGAGGTGAGCCGAGGCCGATAGTGCTAGCCCCGGGCCACTCGAGGGCCACTGCCCTGGCCAAGGCGGGGAGAGCGGCAGACGTAATTACGACCGGTGAGGACGCCGTGGACCTTGGTCCAGCCCTCGCCGCCCTGGCCGACCGGGGCATCCATCACGTCTTGTGCGAGGGAGGGCCAAGCTCAACGCGGGCCTGACCGCGGCAGAACTTGTCGATGACCTGTGCTTGACGCTCTCGCCCAGGCTGGCCGGGGGGGGCGGAGACGGGCTGCTGGGCGGCTGGCTGTCCCGGAGCGAAACCGGCGGGGAGAGGTTGATCGACCTTGGCCTCGTCCACGTCCTGGAGGAGAACAGTTTCCTCTTCCTCCGGCTACGTCCCAACTACGGACCCCAGCTCTAGGTCCCAGCTATAGAGGGGGTTCTCGGGTCCCCTGAGCATCGGGCGCCCCGTCGCTGCCACTCGCAGTCGCGCCCGGAGCCGGTGCCCCCGGCGCCCCGCCGAGCATCGGCGCGGGCTGGGGCGGCATCACCCGGAAGGCGGAGCGGTCCATCTCCCGTCCGTCGATCCGGACGCTGAAGTAGTAGGCGCCCAGCTCGGGCAGGCCCAACCCAAATAGCGGTATCGCCATGGGCATGCTCCACTCGTCGTTCGGCAGCATCTCTGGAGAACGAGGGGCCACGAAATAGGCAATGATCATGCCCCGGTCGGCGGCGTCGCCACCCTCGGGGAGCTCGTCAGAGAGCATGACCCGCGTCTCCATGGTGACGCCCACGTGCACCAGCTCGATGGTCATCTTGTGCTGCACGTCCGTGTCCTCGGGGGTGATCAACCCGAGGACGGCGAGCGTGATGTTGACGCGGTAGGGGGCGTCGGGGGTACCGCTGGCGAGTAGCGCCAGGCCGGCACCGGAAATGAACAACTTCCCTCCGCTGACTTCGGCGAAATCGCACAGCACGACCTTGGCATCCATGCCAAAGAAGCTACGTGGCGGCCGGCCCGCTCGCCAACCGGCTGAGGCCGACGATCGAGCAAGCGGCTCAGGAGGGCCGTATTGTAGGCATCGGCGCCGGCCCGCGCGCCCTCAGTAACTTGTTGACCACTGACCGGACAAGAGGGGAGGCCATGTCTACAGCCACCGACGTCATGCCCACAGCCACCATTCCTGTCGACCTCGGGACCGGGAGGAGACTGAAACGGCGCGTTGGCCCTTTCGCCCTGACGGCCTTCTCGCTCGGTTCGGTAATAGGCGCCGGTTGGCTGATCGCCGGGCCCCAGGCCGCCCGGTTCGCCGGCGCCGCGTCCCTCGTGTCGTGGGCCGTGGCCGCGTTCATGTTGGTCTTCATTGCCCTCGTTTACGCCGAACTGGCGGCCACGTACCCGGTGTCGGGAGGTACCGCCCGGTACTCGTTCTTGTGCTTCGGGCCACTGGCGGGGTTCGCGGCGGGCTGGACGTCGTGGCTTCAGGCCGTGACCATCGGGCCCATCGAAACCGAGATCGCCATCAACTACCTCGAACCCCATTGGAGCGGGCTGGTCACCACCTCCGGCCTGTTGACCGAAAAAGGCGTCGGGGTGGCCATCGCCTTCATGGTTTTTTTCACCATGGTCAACCTGGCCGGCATCCGCTTCATGGCCGGTCTCAACCACCTGGCCGTGTACTGGAAAGTTGCGGTGCCGCTCATCGCCGTGGGGGCTCTGGCCGCCACCAGCTTTCACACCAGCAATTTCACCGCCGGCGGCGGCTTCGCGCCCTTTGGGGCTGAGGGCGTGCTGAAGGCCATCCCGCTGGGCGGGGTGGTGTTCGCCCTGGTCGGTTTCGAGCAGGCCGTCCAGGTCGGAGGCGAGGCGCGCGAGCCCAGGGGGCACCTCCCGACCGCCGTCATCGCCTCGCTCTTTATCGCCGCCCTGGTGTACCTGTTGCTGCAGGCGGCGTACATCGGCGCGCTGGAGCCGCACAACCTCACCAACCCGGCTAGCTGGCTCAACCCCCTGGGCGGGAAGGGCGGGACGTACGGCCCGTACGCCGAACTGGCTACCACCCTGGGCATCGGCTGGGTAGCCACGCTGATCTACATCGACGCAGTGGTCTCACCAGGCGGTAAAGCGATGCTGTACGTGGGCAGCACATCTCGTATCACCTATTCGATGTCGAGGGCACGAACCGTCCCCAGCGTTTTCGAACGACTCGACGGCCGCGGCACGCCGTGGTTCAGCGTCGCCCTGGCCACCACGGTCGGGGTGCTCATATTCCTACCTTTTAGCGGATGGTCCCGCCTGATCGATTTCCTGGCCGCCGCCACCGCGTTCATGTACGCCTTCGCCCCGGTTTCGCTGGCCGCCCTGCGGAGGCTCGACCCCGACCGGTACCGCCCTTACAAGCTGCCTGCCGTAGGCGTGCTGGCGCCGATCGCCTTCGTCTTCGCCAACCTGATCATTTACTGGACGGGGTGGCCGACGGTCTGGCGGGTCTCGGCCGGCATCGCCATCGGCGCCGTGCTCTTCCTCATCGGCCACCTGGTCACGCCGGCCGGCCGCCGCCAGGCCCTCAAGTTGCGCTCGGCCGCCTGGGTGCTCCCCTGGCTGGTGGGCATCCTCGTGCTCGACGCCCTGGGGCCGGCCTACGTTTCCGGGCTGCGGCACGTGATCCCTTTCTGGTGGGACATGGGCGCCGTGGCCGCCTTCAGCCTGGTCATCTTCTACCTGTCGCAGCTGCTGGCTCTGCCCGCCGCCGTCGTCGAGGCCAACGTGGCCGGTGCTGACATGTGCACCTCGGAGGAAGACGTAGACTTCGGGGTCGGCGGTTGATGTCGACCTAGCGCCGCACCTACGAGGGAGATGGAAGATCTGCTGACGAGGCCGGGCCTGCGCCCACCAGAGGCGCCCGCTCCGCTTCGTCAGGGCCCATCGGTCGGGCCAGGCGGACGAGGTCCTGGCTCACGGTCACTGCAGCGCTTATCTGGAAACGTCCAGGACGGTTGGGCCCGGATCAGTGCCTGGGACCACTTTGACGCGCTGCTGCTGGTCCTGTTGGCCGCTTTGGCTCTCGGGCTGCGTTGGCGGACCATGTGGGCCAGCTACTGGGGCGACGAAGCCATCGCCATCGGGATTGCTCTCCATCCCGTCAGTTCGCTACCTCACTACCTCGCCAACGACGGCTCTCCTCCTCTCTACTACGTCATGCTCCACTTCTGGATGGAGCTGTTCGGCCGGTCCGGGCCGGCCACTCACGCGTTGTCGATGGTGGGCGGCCTGCTGGCCATACCCGCCGCCTGGTGGTCAGGCGAGAAGCTCTTCGGGAGGCGGGCAGCCCGGGCCTCTGCCGCGCTGGTGGCTTTGTGTTCTTACCTCGACTACTACAGCACCGAGACGCGGATGTACTCATGGCTCGTACTGGCTGCCATCCTCGCCATCACGTGTTTCGTGCTCGCCTACCGGGGCGCGGGCCGAGTTATTGGACCGCCGCCACCGTGCTGATGGCGGCCGTCCTCTACTTCCACTACTACGGCCTCTACTTGTTGGCGGCGACCGTGATCGCCGGCTCCGTGGCTGCTGTAAGGAGCCGGTCTCGTGAGCGCCTGAGGGCAACGATGGCCTACGGGTTGGCGTGTGCTGTGGCCTTTGCGCCCTGGGCCCCACAGTTCTTTTACCAGCTTTACAACACAGGGGCGCCGTGGGCACCGCACCCGTCGGTGCTCGACTTCTTCGGCGACTCGTTCAATGCCTTGGCGTCGGCGGCCTGGGCCGTAGTCCTCGTAGCTATAGGCGTCGCCCTGTTCGTCGGGCGCCGTCCGGCCCATCCACCCGGCCCTTCTACCGGCCCTGTTCCTGGGGCGAGCGCCAGGCCCGCCCCGTCGGCGCTGGCCTTGGCCACCGCCATCCCGGTCTTGACTATTGTGCTCGCCTGGTGCATCGGCCAGTTCGTCAACTCGTGGAACCCGCGCTACCTGGGGATCGCCGTGGTGCCGGCCCTGATCCCGCTGGCCGGCGGGTTGGCCCGGGCGCGATGGGGCGCCGTGGCCCTGTGCGCGACGGTGGGAGCCCTGGCGTTCACGGCCGTCCCGCTATTAGTCGACCGGTCGATCACGGTCGAGACGTCGAAAAGTGACGCCGCCTATTTGCTCGACAAGCTGAGGCCCATACTGCGGCCGGGCGCCATCGTGATCTCGACCCAGGTCACGGACACCCCGGTGCTGGCCCTGGACCTGGGCCGCGGGTTCCGTTACGCCACTCCGTTCGGGCTACTGAAGGACCCGCTGGTGGTGAACTGGTCTGACCTTTCCAAACGCTTGAAGGACAGCAGCGCGGCCTCCGACCTAGCGCCGCTACTGGCGGCCCTCCCGGTCGGCGGCCAGGTCGTGGTCGTCAACCCGACCACGTGGGACACGGGAGAGACCCCCGTGGACTACGCCGGGCCAGTAGAAGCGGAAGCTATCGCCGCCAACCAGGTGGTCCTCGACGACCCCCAACTTCGGGCCGAGGTGACCGAAGGCGTGCCCAGGTATTCGCGACCGCTGTACCCGATGCGGGTCAGCCTCTTCGTGAAAACCGCTCGCTTTGGCGACTCTGGTTGAAGCCGCCCTTACTAAACCTCGTTAAACCAGCCTCGTTAAACCAGCCGAGCGCATGACGGTCTAAATAACTCGCGTCACCTGCCACCACGCCGCGGACCTGTCGTAGTCGGGCCGGTCGTAGTCGAGCCGGACGCCGAAGTGGTGGGGGTCGACGGGTCGGTGGTGCTCGACGGGTCGGTGGTGGCCGACGGGTCGGTGGTGGTCGGCTTGTCGGTCGTGCTCGACGGGTCCGTGGTGGTCGGCTTATCGGTGGTGGTCGGCGGGTCGGTGGTGGTCGTCGACCTGGTCGTTGTCGTGGTGGCGTCAGCCGTTGTCGTGGTCGCACCCGTCGTTGTGGTGGTGAGACAGGCGGAACCGGCCGGCTCCCCGGTCGTCGTCGTGGTCGGCCGGGTCGTGGTCGACCGGGTTGGGCGGGTCGTGGTCGTCGTTGTGGTGCCCGCCCCGGTCGTGGACGTGGTCGCTGACGGGCAGGTGGTTGTCGAAGTTGTGCTGGCCGACGTCGTGGTGGGGCGAGTGGTCGTCGTCGTGCTGGCCGACGTGGTGGTGGGGTGCGTGGTCGTGGTCGTCGACCGGGTCGTAGTCGTTACCGGTCGGGTCGTAGTCGTTACCGGTCGGGTCGTGGTCGTAGCCGGTCGGGTCGTAGTCGTTACCGGTCGGGTCGTAGTCGTAACCGGCCGTGGCGGAGTAGTGGTCGGTTGGGTCGTGGCCGTAATCAGAGGAGTGGTCGTCGTCACCGGGCGGGTGGTGGCTGTGGCCGGCCGGGTGGTGGCTGTGGCCGGGCGGGTGGTGGCTGTGGCCGGCCGGGTCGTCGTCACGGCCGGGGCTCGCGTTGTCGAGGGAGTAGCCCGCCGTGTCGTCGGAGTGGGTCGGACCGTCGGGGCGGGCGGGCTGGTCGTCGTCGGAGGCCGAGTCGTAGAGGTCGTCCCGGCCGGGATCGGGGGGACGGGAGGGGTCGCTGCCGTTGTGAGAGGTGGCCGGACCGGGACCGTCGTCGAGCGAGCATGGGTCGTCCTGGTACGAGCGTGGCGGGTCGTGCTCGTGCGGGCAAGGGGGTTTGTGGTCGTGGTGTCACCTCGGCCTCCAGTGGTGACGCGGGGGACGCCGCTGGTCGTCGTCGGTGGCGTTGCCGATCCGGCTCCTGTCGTGGGCGTTCCCAAAGTGGCGGGCCTGAGGGTGGAGGGTGTCGTCGTACTCGCCGGCGGCCGGGTATTCGAGCGGCGGCCCCTGGTCGTCGGCCTCCGCGGATGGGTGTGAGTAGTGATCGCCGGTAGCGGCGGTCGAGTCCTCAACCGGGTTGAGGTCGGCGTCGAGCGGCTCGATGTGGTGGTTGGACGGCCCGCCGTTGACGTCGTCGTCGCCCTTCTGCCGTTTGTGTGGGCCGTTGGCGGTCTGGGCGTCGACCCGGGCGGCCGAGTAGCCGAACTGGTCACCGTCGTCGATGGAGTTGAGCCGGGGGCGGGATCGCCTTTATGAGCCGCGCCCGCCACGCTTGTGGGCGGCACAGTTGTGGGCGCCACGGTTGGGTGCGCCTTCCCTCCCGTTGGCATCGATGGCAAGGGCACTGGCGGCAGGGTGGTGATGACCTGGGTGGCCGGCGGTATCGCGCTCGTGTTGGCCAGGGCGGTGTTCCCGGACGGAGCTGAGCTGGCCACGGCAGAGGCGTGCTTAGGGCTTGCTTTCGAGCCGCCGGCCATGGCGTAAACGCCGAAGCCGACCAACCCCACGAGCGCCACACCGGCGACGATGTACAAGAAAATGCGGTCGAAATCCTGGACCCGGAACTTCACCTGACGTACTCCTCAGCTTCTCGCCTCTGAACCCTGGGCGCGACTTGCCAGCGGTCGCCGCCACGCCCGCGCCAACTTGAACCTCCGGTAAACCGAACCGCAGCGCCTATAGGTCATGTATACCCATTTGCTCCGGTTCGATCGCCATAAGTCAAGGGCGGGACATACGGTGACAGTCCGACCACGGAGGGGGTCGCTCTAGGCCGCGACCGGAGGTGGGATGAGCACGGTGAGCACTGAGCGTGGCCCACTCCCGGGAGTGGCGCCGGACCCGCCCTGCCTTGGGCCAGCCGGCGAAGGTCCCAAGACGGCGAAGGTCCCAAGACGGCGAAGGTCCGAAAGACGTGGTGGCTTTCGACGCTCAGGAGTTCGTGGACGCACCCTGCTGCCGGCAGTCCGAGGCGCCGGGCCGGCCAGGGACCTGAACCGCAACTCCTTCGGGGCACATTTGGGTGCAATCGCTGCTTTCGGTCTCGTTTGGGCGCGGTTTTTGCTTTCGGACGCGACCAAAAGCGCCGGCCGCGCCCAGAAACGCCGTCTCGGGCGGGAGCCGAGGGGAACCCAACCACCTTCCGCGGTGACGGCCACAAAGAGCGCGAATACCTCTGGGTGCCTTCCGGCAGCCCGCTGCTCATACCTATTCAACAGTTTGAACCAGCGTTTCAGCCTGAGCCAGGCCAGCGGGACCCCGACAGCGCGGCCGTGTCGATCACATCAGGGAATAGCTGCCCGGGATTGCGCCCGACATCCCTTGGCGGAGAGGGAGGGATTTGAACCCTCGGACGAGATTTCCCTCGTCAACTCATTAGCAGTGAGCCCGATTCGGCCGCTCTCGCACCTCTCCTTGGCTGCAAGCCTAGCACTCAAGCCCGTCCTCACCCGCTACGGCGCCGCGGCCATGAGCGACCGCCGAGCCTGTTCGGGCTGACGACGTGGCCAGAGCGGGAACGGACTGGGTCGTTGGCCTCGTCGACCTAGGTTGGGCCCTTCAGGACCTGGCGGGTCGTGGTCGTGGTTCTGGCGAGAACTCGGTCCCGCGGTCTCCCCATGAGAGGCCGCGGAGGGAGCGTTTTAGACCACTTTTTTGAACAGACGGAACACTCGGTCAACTTCGGCCCCGACGGATCGGCTGTAGAACTCCGCCGGCCGACCCACGCGATAAATGAGCGACTCATGCCCGCGGATCGCTGATCAGTAAGGCATCGCTTCAGCAATATCGCACCCAGGCCCTGTCGCTGTTCGGCCGGCACGGTGCCCATTGGTCCGAACCAGCTCGGCCGGCCAGCTCCACACGCTGCGAAAGCAATCACGTCAGAGCCACGAGTGGCGACGTAGCATCTGGCCTCGGTTCGTACGAGAGCCCGGGTGGCCTCCCAAGCCCAGTCCGCGTTCCAGTGTTGCGCCACCCAGGACGAGAAGTGCGGTTCATCCGAATTGGCAAGGGCTCGTATTGCGATCCCGCTTTCAGCAAATCGCCTCTCCGCAGTCCTGGTGTCAAGAGAGGCTACGTTCAAATCGACGCTCATGTTGAATGCCTCGTACCATGGCTCATAACCGGAGGACTCAGCCAACTCAATGGCAGCTGCGTAATTGAGGTCGATCCCTGGCCAGGCGTAGCAGGGGGCATTGCCTCCCAATCGTACCTCTACCGCCCCCAGGCGCTTCAGCACTTCTTCAGCCCTGGCAAGGAGATTTCGGCCGTACCCTCGACGTTGCGCCGCCGGCGCGACCGCCAAGAGGTCGATGTAGCCGGCAGGGGGGCCGTCCTCTTCGACACGCAAAGCAGCCAACGCCGCGCCGACGATCGTCTGATCATCTTCGGCGACGAGCTTTAGGTCCGGTCGACTGGTAGGACTTTCCCAGAGCAGTTCGGGCAAGCGAGCGGCCTCGTCGGCGTCCGATGTCAACGCTTCGGCGCAAAGGTTAGCGATCCTATCGAGGTCTTCGTTGAGGGCAGTTCGGATCACCATTTCCAACCTCCGAGACCGTCACGTCCAGTCCGCCCGCTCAACCTGATTTCGCGCGGACGGAACCCAGCAGTAATCATTGACATATTTGCTCCGTGGCCACCGGCGTCTGGCGAATTCCGCCGCGCCTACCATTCCCATTCTATCGACGAGGTGACCTTAGCAGAACGCGACGTCGTCGCGCTACGGAGGAGGGAAAGGGTCAACTGTCCCGCTCCACTACCTAAACGCTCTCCGCCGGCATTCTCCTTCGCTGTTTAGGTTTATCCTCGCATTTTCGTTTGGATATCTCGCAGGTGAACAGGGGGGCGTAAGGCCGGCGGTCTCCCTGACTCGATGCGTTCGTCATTGAGTACCACGCGTAATAATGGAGCCCTTTTGCGCCGTGCGCCACACATCGCCACCCGTAGCTTCGCCCATCATTGCCAGTGACGCGCCCGGCGCCGGTACCCACGTAGCGCGATGCCCTGGACGAACTCGCGTGGCAAGAAGAGAAAACGCGATGCTGGGACGGACGCTGATGGCTGTCCCAGCCATCATGGCCTTCCCGTAGAACAGGCTCGTTTGGTAGGAAGTGAAACGCTCGCTCAGGCCCAGGACGATTGGGAACGGGGATCGTGAATTAACGAGCTCGCCCCGCTGGCGTCCATCGCCATGCGAGCTGCGCCCAAGAGCGGGGCGTCGGCGCCCGTCTCGACCTCGACAATGGCGAGTTCGTTCCGGAGGTACGGCTGGACGTACATTTCGACCGTCCTCTTGACCTCCGCCAGCAGGACCGGTGCGCCACGAACGACGGTCCCGCCGAGGGCAACGGCGTCGGGGCTCAGCAGGTTGACTGCGTTCGCTACGGCCCGCCCAATGAGCTCTCCGGCGCGTAAGAGTGCCCTCGTGGCCTCCTGGTCACCTTCCATGGAAGCGGCGACGAGCTGCTCCACCGGCTGGGCTGACTGACTGTGGCCGAGGGTGCCTGCGAGTTGTTGCAGTGCGCTCCCGCCCGCCTGGCTCTCGAGCCAACCGACGGCGCTGGCCCGTCCGGGGGCGGCTTCGGTGTCCCCGACGACCATCCATCCGAGGCACCCACTCAGGTTTTGGCGCCCCCGGACCAGGCGTCCGTGCACGAACACGCCGGCCCCGATGCCGGTGCCCACCACGACACACACACAATCATCGATGCCCCGTAGTGCGCCCAGCCAGTGCTCGCCGACGGCGGCCAAGTGCCCATCGAGATCCATTGCCACCCGGAGCCCTGTCTTGTGGCGGAGCATCTCGCAGATGTGGACGTCTTTCCATCTGGGCAGGTTTGGAGCCCAGATGACCCGCTCCCGGGCATCGTCGAGTACGGCCGGTACAGCGATCCCGATCGCGCCTGGCGCCGCGCCTCGTTGGTCGGTGAAGTCCGACACAATTTTGGCCAGGCGGTCGACGCTGTCCTCCGGGGCGGCATCGGTCGGCCACCGCCAACGGGCGACGATCTCCCCCCGCGTGTTGACGATGGCCGCCGCCGTCTTGGTCCCGCCCACATCCATGGCCAACACGACGGGTAAGGCCCGTGCGGCGGAGGCGCGGTCCTCGAGCACGCCTAACCCTTGGCGTCGAAAGCCTGGCGGAGCCTCTCGCGGTACGCGTCAAAGACGGCGCCGTTGGCCTCAACCGACCAGCCGGGCACGGTCGGGGATACGAACGTGGGCAAAGATGCACCTTGTGCGGCGAGATCTTGGGCCGTCCGGGCCACCAGTTCTCCCACGCATACGCAGGCGACGATCGTGGAGGCGCCCGCCACCGGAGCGCCCCAACCGTCTACGTCGACCAGAGCGTCCTGTACTGGGACCCCTGTATCGAGCGTAATATCTGCGAAGTCGACGAGCCGTTTACCCGAGGAGTGGGTGGCGGGCACGTCCAGGTTGAGCTTAGAAGTAACCGCGATTACAGATGCCCCCGCCTCTCCTGCAAAACGAGCCGCCTCGACGGGCGCGGCGTTCCGGCCACCGTGCGAGAAAACGATGACCACGTCGCCGGCCCGGATTGGACAATTGGCGAGGAAGTTAGCCACGTAGCCCTCGGTCCGTTCCAGCCACAGGAGCTCGCGGACACCACCGGGGCCGAGCACGTTGTGCCACATGAGCCGGGGGTCGGTCAGCGGGTTGAGACCGACAAAACTCCCGTAGCGGGGGAACGAGTCCATCACTGGTATGACCGAGTGGCCGCTCCCGAACAGGTGGACAAGGCCACCTTTCATAATGGAGCCGGCCATCAGGCTGGACGCCTGGCCGAACGCCTCGGCCTGGTCCTCGAGGCCGGCCAGCAGTGGGATGAGCCTGGTTACAAACGGACCGTCAGCCATTAGCGGGCCTCGGCCGTGAGCCGCAGACGGACCTCGTAGCGATCGGCCCGCACAGTGGAAACGACGTACTCATATGCACCCTCCTTGTCACGTGTGACGCGCTCAACGTGGAAACCGCACGACCCGGGGCGGACTTCCAGGTACCGGGCCGCCTGCCCGCGAATCGGGACCACTCGAAAGATTTCGTCCGCCTCTTCAGGGAGCGTGCCGTAGACGCGCCCCAGGTAGATGTACAGTGAGCCCGACCCAAGGTCCGCCTCCTCGAGCCCCGGGAACCGGCGCCCGACGAGATAACTCGTCTGAATACTGAGAGGTCGGCCGTCCCCCAGCCGCAACCGGCCCACGACGACGATTGGCTCTTCGGGCAAAACCTGCAACTTGTTGGCGACCTCGGGACTGGGTAGCTCCTTCGACAGCTGGAGCAGCCGGGTACCCGGCCGAAGACCGAAGGCTTCCATCTCCTCGGTGAAGGACGTTAGCCCTCGGGCTCCCGCCGCAATACCAGGTTCGCGGACGTAGGTCCCTTTACCTGGTACCCGTTCGAGCAGGCCGCTGGCGACCATGTTCGCGAGTGCTCGCCGGACTGTGATCCTGCTCGCTCGGTACAGCTCGCACAGGCGCGCCTCCGAGGGCACCAGATCGGCTGGGCGCCACTCGCTCGACCGGATCCTCTCACGGAGGTCGAGCTCGATCTGGTGGTACAGCGGCACCTTGGTGCTCCGCGAGATGCGGTACGGTCGGTCAGCAACGGGAGAAGGTCCAGTGACCACAAGGCTCACCGCAAAAGAGATAACATTATAACAGCATGCTGTCAAGGCATTTACTCGTCGAGGCGACCGCAGGGGGCTGGTAGTCAGAGTGGCCGCCCGAACCGTCTTTGTCCGCCGCGGCTTTGTCGCGCGTCATGAGGTCAGGAGCCACCAACGACGAGAGCTACAGGTGGCAAACATACGTTTGCTGCCTTGATGACGGTGGATGTCCGGAGCATACTTATCCAACTTCACAGCGAATGGGAATGGAGAGAGCCCATATGAAAAGAACCGCACTGAGAGGTGTAGCCGCGACGATCGGTGTCGCCGCCATGCTCGCCGCAACTAGCCCAGTGGCCATGGCATCCACGAGATCTGCACGACCTCAGGCCACGGCTTCAGGAAGTCTGACGATCATCAACGGGTTTGGCACGCTCTGGGGTTGTGTGTTCAACCCGTTCAACCTGGCGTGGCAGTTAGGCACGGCCGGCTTTTTCTATGAGCCGCTCGTATACGTCAATACGCTCCAGAACGGCAAGACGACGCCGATGCTGGCCACCAAGTGGGCGTGGAGTAACGGCAACAAGACCCTCTCGTTCACTATCCGCCAGGGTGTCAAGTGGAGCGATGGCACGCCGATGACGGCGGCTGACGTAGTGTTCACTTTCGACCTGCTCAAGAAGAACCCGGCCCTCGACCTGAACTCGGTCTGGAGCGTGCTGAGCGGCGTCAGCCAGCAGGGCGACAACGTGGTCCTTACGTTCAAGACGGCCGCAGTGCCCTACTTCTACTACGTCGCCGACCAGACGTTCATCCTTCCTGCGCATATTTGGTCCTCGGTCAAAAACCCGGTGACCTACGCGGACGCCAACCCGATCGGTACGGGGCCGTACACATTAGGCAAGTGCACCTCCGATAATGTCACCTATACTGCCAACCCGAACTACTGGCAACCGGGCCTGCCGAAGGTGAAGACCGTTCAGTACCCGGCGATCCTGAGTGCCTCGACGGAAAACGGCATGCTGACCACCGACGGCGGGTGGGGAGGCCAGTTCATCCCGAATATCAAGTCGTTCTACCTTTCGAAAAGCAAGACCAATCATTACTGGTTCCCCCCGTACAGCAACGTCGACGTTTTCGTCAACAACACCAACCCGCTCCTCGACGTAAATGTGCGCCAGGCGATGGCGTACGCTATCGACCGTCAGCGGGTTTCAACTATCGGCGAGTACGGCTACGAGCCGCCGTCGAACCAGTCGGACATCGTCACGCCCACGTTTAATTCGTGGCTGGACACGTCGCAGGCGAAGAAGTACAACTACCGTTACGACCCGGCCAAAGCCGTTTCGATCCTGGAGAAGGCCGGTTACAAGAAAGGCTCGGACGGCATCTTCGAAAAGAACGGGAAGCAGCTCTCGTTCAGCATCATCAACGTTGGGGCGTACCCCGACTGGGTGGCCGCCGTCCAGGTAATCCAGCAGCAGCTGGCCGCGGTCGGGATCAAGGTCACCCCCAATAACCTGACCACAACCGCTTGGACGTCACAGCTCTACACAGGTAAGTACCAGCTCGCATACGGCTCGGAGACGGGGGGCCCATCGCCCTATTACGAGCTGCGCCAGTTGCTCGACAGCGCCAACACCGCGCCCATCGGCAAGACGGCGACGACAAACTGGGAGCGCTACTCCAACCCGGCGACCGATAAGCTTTTCAGCGAGTACGCGGGCACGACCAACACTGCGCTGCAGCACCAGATTGTCAACCAGTTGGAGAAGGTCATGCTGTCGGACGTACCGGTGATCCCGATGACCGAGGACGTGGCCTGGTACCAGTACAGCACCTCAGGCTTCTCGGGTTGGGTAACTCAGAAAAACCCTTACGCTTTGCCCTCTCCCTATCTCGTCCCCGACAACGAGCAGCTGCTGCTACACCTGGTGCCCACCAAGGGGTAACGGTCCAAACAGATGGAACTTCGATTTTTTGACCAGATCGAGGTTCTTGATGCGGATTTCACAGGCTGTGCAAGTGACGAAATGATGAACCCTTACGGCGCAGGAGGACGATAAGTGAGGTACTTCCTGCGCCGTATGGGGTTCTTTTTGATCACGCTCTGGGCCTGCCTGACGATCAACTTCGTGCTCCCCCGCCTCATGCCGGGCAACCCGGCGCTGGTCATGATGACGAGGTACAAGGGTCACCTCAACGGCTCGGCGCTGAAAGCGATCGAGATCGCGTTCGGCGTTCAGACGAACGAGAGCAACCTCCAGCAGTACTTCGGGTACCTGGGCAATGTATTCACCGGCCACTTTGGTGTATCCCTCACCTTTTTCCCGCTCTCGGTGGGGCAAGTGGTGGCGAACGCCCTGCCTTGGACGATCGGGCTCGTCGGCGTGACCACGGTGCTCGCGTTCGCCTTCGGTACGCTCGTCGGCATGCTGAGCGCCTGGAGGCGAGGAGGGATCGTCGACAGCGTCCTGCCTCCCATGTTCGTGATCGTTTCAGCGTTCCCGTACTTCTTCTTGGCCCTGATCGCGCTCTTGGTGTTCGGGCTCGACCTCCATTGGTTCCCCGTCGCCTTCGGGTACTCGACCAGCGACAGCATCGGCTTCTCGTGGCGCTTCGTAGGCGACGTGTTGACCCATGCGCTGCTCCCGGCGTTCGTTATCCTCTTGGCGTCCATCGGCGGCTGGATCCTGATCATGCGCAACAACATGATCTCCGTGCTCTCGGAGGACTACGTGCGCATGTCGCGGGCGAAGGGCCTGTCCTCGGCCCGTATCCTGTTCGCGTATGCGGGGCGCAACGCCGTGCTCCCCAGCATCACGGGCTTTGCCATGTCGCTCGGGTTCGTCGTGTCCGGCGCCATCTTGGTCGAGTACGTCTTCAGCTACCCCGGGGTGGGTTACATGCTGCTGCAAGCCGTGCTCAATGACGACTACGCCCTCATGCAGACGCTGTTCTTCTTCATCACCCTGGCGGTGTTATTCGCGGTCCTGGTAATGGACTTCGCGACGCTGCTGCTCGACCCGCGCACGCGGGTCTCATCTTAGGGAGGCAAGGTGGCCACAACTGCCCTGGATGGGGGCGAGCCCTCGACTCTAGCGGTCCTTTGGGCGCGCCTTCGCGAAGGTGCTCTGGCCAACCTCGTGCGCGCCATCCGCTCCAACCGCAAGGCGACTGCGGGCTTCATCCTCTTGCTCATCTTCGGCTTTTTGGCGGCCTTCCCGGGGGTGATCGCGCACGACGATCCCAACGCGGAGATCTACCTGCCCACCCTCGGGCCTTCCAGCGCCCACTTGCTCGGGACGACCCAATACGGCCAGGACATCTTCGCCCAGCTCATCTACTCGACCCGGGAGTCGCTCGTCATCGCAGTGGCCGCCGGCGGGCTGGCTACCATCCTATCGGTGCTGGTCGGAGTCACTTCCGCCTACATCGGGGGACTGTTCGACGACACCACCTCGCTGGTGACCGACATCTTCCTGGTCATCCCGGCGTTCCCTTTGATCGTTGTCATCGCCGCCTACGCCAAAAATGGCGGCGACGTCATATTGATTGCTGTGCTGGTGGTTACCGGGTGGGCCTACGGAGCGCGCCAGTTGCGGGCGCAGGCGCTGTCGCTCCGCCACCGCGATTTCCTGGTCGCGGCTCGGCTCAGAGGCGAACGCCGCTGGCGGATTATCGTGTCCGAGATACTCCCGACCATGACGTCGCTCATCGTGGCCATATTCCTCGGCACTACCGTGTTCGCTATTGTTGCTGCGGCCGCCCTCCAGTTCGTAGGGCTGGGCAACCCCGCCTCCCTGTCCTGGGGCACCATGCTCTACTGGGCGCAAAACGACGAGGCCCTGCAGGCTGGGTCCCCCCTCTGGGCCATCATGCCCGGGGTCTGCATCGCCCTGCTCGGGGCGGCGTTTGCCCTTTTGAACTATGCCTTTGACGAGGTGAGCAACCCCGCCCTGCGCCCGGTTAGGAGGAAGCGCGGTGGCGTTGCCCCAAATTGATGAGGCTCTAGTTCAGCCGACGACCCCAGGGCAGGGCGTCCTGACCGTGGACGAACTCTCAGTGGACTACCTCCTGCCCAGCGGCGCCGCCAAGGCGGTCGACAAGGTGAGCTTCGAGCTTTCCCAGAGGGAGTTCTTGGCGGTGGTGGGAGAGTCGGGCTGTGGGAAGTCGACCTTGCTGTTTGCCATAGCCCGGCTTCTCTCCCTGCCGGCGGAAGTGACCGGCGGAAAGGTCATCTTCCGTGGGCAAAACATGGTCGCCATGACTTCGAAGCAACTGCAGGCGCTGCGGTGGCGTGATCTGTCGGTGGTGATGCAGTCGGCTATGAACGCGCTCAACCCCGTCATTACCATCGGCGCGCAGTTCAAGGACGTAATGAGGGCGCGCGGCGTTCGGGACAACAAGGCGGTCCGCCAGCGCAGCCAGGAAGTGCTCCATATGGTGGGCATCGACCCGATCCACCTCGAGAGCTACTCGCACCAGCTCTCAGGGGGTATGCGTCAACGGGCCATGATCGCCATGGCCCTGCTGTTTTCGCCCGAGCTCATTTTAATGGACGAACCGACCTCAGCGCTTGACGTGGTGGCCCAGCGCTCGTTAATGGTCCAAATCAAGCAACTCCAGGCCGAGCTGGGTTTCGCGATGATCTTTGTGACCCACGACATGTCCCTCGTATCCCACTTCACCGACCGGGTGCTCGTCATGTACGCCGGTCAGGTTGTAGAGGCCCAGGCGACACGGGCCCTCTTCAGCCGGCCCCTCCACCCCTATACCCAGGGCCTCCTCGAGGCTTTCCCGTCGGTGTACGGGCCCAAGACGCCCCTCGAAGGGGTCCCAGGGAGCCCGCCTAACCTTGCCGCCTTGCCGCCGGGCTGCAATTTCAACCCTCGCTGCAAAAAGGCCATGGCCCGCTGCACGCAGGTCGAGCC
The DNA here is from genome assembly GCA_963750465.1 of uncultured Acidimicrobiaceae bacterium. Taxonomy (GTDB): domain Bacteria; phylum Actinomycetota; class Acidimicrobiia; order Acidimicrobiales; family Palsa-688; genus Fen-671. The sequence goes on along the minus strand of CAVVRE010000011.1, from coordinate 302,069 downwards.
GCCTCTCTATCGCGTGGACGAGGCCGACGTCCGCTGCCTGCTCTACGACGGCGGCCTTGGCGCCGCCATCGGGCTGGACGAAAGCCAGGAGCTGGAGCGGCACCGTGCCTGAAACTCTCGAAGGCGGCCCCGTGGCCTTGCTCGAGACCAAGGGCCTGACCCGGCATTTCCGCGTCGGAGGGTTGCACGGACGCATTGTGCACGCGGTTGACGACCTCGACATGCGCATCGAGGAGCGAGAGATCGTCGCGTTAGTGGGGGAGTCAGGTTCGGGCAAGTCGACGGTGGCCAGGTTGCTAGCCATGGTCTACCGGCCGACTTCGGGAGAAGTACTGTTCCGGGGCCGGAAGGTCGAATCACTTCGGCGGCGCCGGGACCTGCTGGAATACCGGGGAGAAGTGCCGATGGTGTTCCAGGACCCCTTCAGCTCGCTCAACCCGTCTCACATGATCGGCTATGCCCTCTTGCGGGGCCTCAAGCTGCACAGGCCCGATCTCAGTCGCCGCCAGCGCCAAGCGGAGGCGGTGCGCGTCCTGGAAATCGTCGGTCTGGTGCCAGCCGGTCAGGTCATGTCCAAGTACCCACACGAGCTCTCGGGAGGTCAACGCCAGCGCGTCGGGTTCGCTCAGGCGCTGTCTTACCAACCCAAGTTGATCCTGGCCGACGAGCCCGTGTCCATGCTCGACGTTTCGATACGGGTCGGCTTGCTCAACGTCATGGCCAGTCTTCGCGACGATCAGGGGGTGTCGCTGCTCTACATAACCCATGACATCGCGTCTGCTCGCTATGTCTCGGACCGGGTGCTCGTCATGTACGCCGGCCACCTGGTAGAGGCCGGGCCGACAGAAGAGGTGCTCCAGCATCCCGTCCATCCTTACACTCGCCTTTTGCTCTCAGCCGTCCCGGACCCGCGGGCCGAGCTCGGCGTCACCTCGACGGACGTGGGCGAACCGCCCCGGGTGGTCAACCCGGGCGAGGGGTGCCGGTTCCGCCAGCGCTGCCCATTGGCGGTGGCGGTGTGCTCGACCGTGACGCCCCGGCCCGTGGCCGTGGCGCCCGGGCACGAGGCCGCCTGCCATGTGAACGCCCCCGGGCTGCTACGTCCCGCGGCGGAAGTCGCCAGTTGACAGAGGCGGCCGGGAATACCCGGCCACGGTTCCTCGATGCTCCCCGCTTAGAGTTCCCCGGTCCGGGAGGCTCGACATGAGCGGAGGCTTGTTGTTGGTCGGCGCGCACATCGGTGACATGGACTTCACGGCGGGCCACTTGGCCCGTCTGCACGTCAAAACCGGAGACCAGGTCCTTTTGTTGCACCTCACAGCGGGCGAGGCGGGTCATCCACACATGGACAGGGCCGCCTACAGAGCCCAGAAGCTTCGAGAGGCGGCCGCCGCTGCTGCTGCTTTGGGGGCTGAGCACCGGGTCATGACGTACCCCGACGGTGACCTCGCCGCTAGCCAAGAAGTGGCAGAAGCGTTGGCGGCGGTCATCGAGGAGGCACGTCCTCGCGTCCTGGTTACGCACTGGCGGGGCAGTTTTCATCGCGATCACGCCAACTGTTACTTCGCCGTGGAACGGGCGCTCGGTCTGGTAAGCCCACCGCGCCCCGACGTCTTCTACGCTGAGAACTGGGAGGACGCCGACGGGTTCCGGGCGGACACCGTCGTTGACATAGGTGGTGTGTACCGCGAATGGCTCGACGCGGCCCGCTGCCACGAGTTGTTCCGGGGTGGGGTTGTGAGTTTCGATTACCAGGGCTACTACGAAGCCCTCACTGCGTCTCGTGGGCGGATGGCAGGGGTAGAGCGAGCCGCTGCATTTATGCGTCCGCCGCCAATTTTCTCTTCTCCTTTACCCCGATTGGGCAGCCCTGGTCACTAACGAATGGCTGTCGCGCCGCCTGAACGTCGAGCCATCCTGGCTAACCGTACGTGACACCGAACCACCAGGGCAGTGGGATCGGCAAGGCTGGCGACAGCTTGCGCCCGTCCACGCCAAACAACAGTCGGCAGGCCCATGCCCGGTCTCCTGTCGAGACCGCGCCACCCAGCCCGCGGATCGCGCCACCTGGCCCGCGGAGCGCGTAGCCTTCGCTCGCACGTTGTAATTCAAGGTCAGGCAGGTGTGGGTCGAGCTGGTGCAGAAGGGGCAATTGGCGCCTGAACATGCGCACCGGGTCGAACAACACGTAGGTGGCGCCGGCAATAGGACTTCCAGAGGTGGGAGACAGGGAGCTAGCGGCCGCCAGAAGTTCGGCATCCGCCGTTTCCTCTTCCAGCCAAGTATCCCAGGAAGGGACGGGGATATTGACGTCTTTGCAGCCCAATTGGGCGGCGACATGGCAGGCGCCCAGTACCGCCAGCCGCCTAGACCCAGCCATCTCCCTGAGATCAGCGTGCTCAAGGTCCGGGTCGGCGTCGACCACGACGTAGGCGCGAGCCGGATGGCCGATGACGGCGACGGCGCGCCTCCAGCCGAGCCGGTCGGGGACCGCCCTCAACCCGCGCGCCCACGTTGCCGGCGTCCGCTCGATGGAGACTGGCTCCATGGCCCACAACCGGTACAACTCTCGAAGGTCATCGTCCGTCAACGGTCTTATCATTTCACCAGACGAGTGGTTGGCGGGGAGGCGGCGCCAGCACATCGCGCCCGCCTCAGTCGCCCCGGCGCGAGTGTAGAGTTCGCGGCCGCCCGAGATGAAACCGACGTCGACATTACAACTCCGCAGCAGATCAGCCTGAAAATCGAGTAGTCGGCTGGCGATGCCTTGGCCACGCCACTTCGGCAGCGTGCAGACGACGCCGATGTGGGCCGCCTGGTAGCTAAACGGCCCTGCTCGCACACCAAAAACGTGTGCACCGACGGCGGCCACGATTCGTGAACTTGCGACAGCGACAAACCAGTATTTCAGGTTCTCATCATCCAAGAAGATGGGTAGTGCTGGTTCCAACGATTCAGGGGCCCGGCCGACCCGCGAAAGACCTCGTCAACGACAGCGATGATCTGTCCTCGTTCGCCGACATTCGGGACTCGGACCTCAATGCCATTCTCAACCACAGCGAACCCATCCGTTTCGGCGCCACGTAATGGCGATACGCGATACCTAGGACCTAGACCACGGACTTAACACTTTATGAAACGTCCACGGCTTATCATACTCCAGGAGGCCCCATTTCCAACACGGACGAGCCTCACTGTAGGCTCACGCTGGAACTGTCGAGCGGTGGAGGAGGTTGAGGGTGAGCGCTGAGCGTAACGTAAGCGACGCCGACCAAGCGGTCCGCGGGCTGCTGGAGAGGACGTTTGGCGAGCGTGCCGGCGAATTCATCGTTGCGCCGCTCGAGCCCTCTGCCGGCGCGCAGGCGTTTGAAGTCGACCATGATGGCACCCATGTGGTGCTTCGAGGGTCATCCGGCGTGGCGCAGGCGTCAGCGCTGCGCTGGTACCTGAGGGCCGCTTGTCAGATTGCCGTCACATGGGACAACCCGCATCCGGTCCTCCCAAAGAGGCTACCCGCGGTCTCGACGCGTAAAGTTGCCAAATTACGTCATTTCTACTATCTGCAGCCGTGCACTTTCAGCTACACCACGGCTTTCTGGGACTGGGAACGATGGCAGCAAGAAATTGACTGGATGGCCCTTCATGGCATAAATCTGCCTCTCTCGATGACGGGTCAGGAATCCATATGGCAGCGAACCTTCCGCCGCGTCGGCGTCCCCGATGAAGAGATCCGGCGGTTTCTGGGCGGTCCTGCATATCTACCGTTCATGTTCATGAGTTGCGTCTCCGACTGGGCCGGACCGCTTCCTCAGTCTTGGATTGACGAACATATCGTACTCGCGGCCAGGATTCTTGCCCGACAACGAGAATTTGGCATGAGACCGGTTCTTGGTGCGTTTGGTGGCCAAGTGCCGGCCAGCTTGGTGACGGCGCGTGCATCGCCGGCCCGGAAGTTGCACTGGGCGGAATGGGGAACCGTGTCGCTCGATCCCCAGAGCGCGCTATTTGCCGAGCTGAGCAAGTACTTCATTGAGGAGCAGGCCGCGCTTTTCGGTACCGACCACCTCTACGCCACCGATCCCTTCATTGAAGCGCCGCCACCGGTCGAAAGTGAAGAGGAGCTCGCGCTCCTCTCATCCGCGATCTATTCCGGAATGAACGAAGGCGACCCAGAGGCGGTCTGGGTGATGCAAAGCTGGCCGTTCACGTGGCTCAAGGAGTACTGGACCCCGCCGCGGGTACGGGCGTTCCTCGATGCGGTCCCCGACGACCGAATGCTGATCCTCGATCTTTGGGCCGAGCACGAGTCATCATTGAGCCAGCTGCAACAGGCTCGGCCAAAGCCCTGGCTATGGTGCATGCTTCACAACTTTGGTGGTAGGCCGGGCATGTACGGAAAACTTTCGCGGATAGCGCGCGCCCCTGAGACCGCCAGTAAGTACGGCGGCGGTGTCGGCGTCGGGGCCACCATGGAGTCGATCCTCTTGGATCCCGTCGTCTACGAGCTACTTAGCGATGTGGTCTGGGAAAACCCAGCCGACGACATCGACCGATGGATCGACACTTGGGCGGCGACGAGGTGCTCGGGGTCTGACCCGGCCACTGTCACTGCCGCGCAACGGGCCTGGCGTTTGGTTGCTACGGCGGTATATAACGACCTGGACAGCCCGGCGGCGCCCGCTTCGATCGTCATTTGCAGGCCGACTGTCGCGGGCGACTTCTCCGTGACGGCACCCGGCCTGCGTGCTCCCGCCTCAGATGTGCCCGAGGTCTTAGTTGAATCGTGGCGTGCTTTGCATGACGCCGTACAACATGTCCCGGAGGGCGCGCCGCTGGAGCGAGACTTCGTCGACGTCTCCGCCGAAATCTTGTCACGGCGGTTCCACCAACTCCAACGGTTGGCGTCAGTATCTTTTGCATCGCGCGATGTCAAAGCGTTCGACAACTCCTCTGCCTCCATGCTCGAACTATTGGAGGGCCTTGACCAGTTGCTTGGGGTACGTTGCGAGTACGTCCTATCGTCATGGACCGGCCGGGCGCGCTCGTGGGCGAGGAGCGCCGAGGAGGCCGCGCTCTACGAGTCCAACGCACGCCGGCTGGTCACGCTCTGGGGTGACGGCCGAAGCCGATTGCACGACTATTCCGGTCGTCACTGGGCCGGGCTCGTGGCCACGTTCTACCTACCCAGATGGCAACGCTGGGTCAATTACCTCCATAAATGCCTCGTGACGAATCAGCATCCCGACGACGAGAGCTTCTCCGCTGAGCTCATCGAGTGGGAGGAAAGTTGGTGCTCGGCGGAACACGACGGCGACTGGTCTGCGTCGGGGAGCGGGGGGAAGCCGGCGGCCATCGCGACGGCTTTCGTGGAAAAATTCGTGACGAGGGCTGGCAAATGAGCCCGGGCGCCGCTAGTGCTCCGGGTTGGCGCCCGTCAAACCGCTGAAAGAATGATGAAGGCCAACCTGGAGGAAGACCGATGAGGTTAATAGTCGAGGGCCATGCAGGAGTTTTCGTAGCGCAAACTGCTGACGCGCTCGGCCCGAGCACTCGGCTAGCCCTGATAGCGATGCAGAAGCAATCTTCTATCAGGCCGTTGACCGCAATTTCGTATCTCGCCTAGCTATGGAGGTGGCGGCGACTCTTGGTTTGATCGACCGGGTTCTCGCCGGCTCCACCGGCCTACGCCAACTCGCCGCCGAGTGCGAGGTCGATCCTGACGCCCTCAAGCGCTTGCTGAGATTGCTTGAGTCACGAGGAATAGTACGAATGACCGGCGACGAGGTCGTTCGGGTCACCGCAGCCGGCGAGTTCCTCGCAGATTCCAACCCCTTCGCTTGGCGGTCCCGCCTTGATCAGGAGGGCATGGGCCGTCGGATGGATGAGGCCGTCTTTCATGGCTTGCTCTCGAGTATCCGCACCGGTCAGGCCGCCTACGAGCATGTTCATGGTCTCCCATTCTGGGAAGACATCAAGGTACGAGGGCTGGCCGGCTCCTTCCAGGATCACATGCGACCCCATGTCTTCGATGTAGCGACCGACGTGGCGTCACTACCTGAAGTTGTCGGCGCCAAAACCGTGTTAGACGTTTGCGGCGGCAACGGGGCCTTGCTGCAAGTACTGCTGGACCGCCATCCCCACCTTCGAGGTTCAGTGTTCGACCTTCCCGAGGCCGCCGCCTTGGCCCGGGCCCGGTTCAATGAAAGCGGCCTCGGATCGCGCGTGTCCGTCTTTCCGGGCGACGTATTTGCGAACGTGCCGCCAGCGCACGACGTGTGTCTCCTGTGCTGGGTCCTGCACGACTGGTCGGACGAACAGGCCTTGCGGATCTTGGAGACGTGTATCGCCGCGACGACATCTCGGGGGCGAATAATAGTGATCGAACGGCCCAGTGACGGCTCTCAGGAAGTACTCGAGGCCGATTTGCGGATGTTGGTGTTCTTTGGTGGACGGGAACGATCGGGCGACGAATGGCTGGGGCTCTTCGCTGACGCCAGGCTTACGGCGATCCGTGAAGCGCCTGTGGGCACTGGTGGGTTTGTAGCGTATTGCCTGGAGAGGACGACCTGACCCCGGCAGTGGCTCACACGTGGTGAGAGGCCGAGGCCGCATGATTGCGGCCCAGGAGGCAGCAACGTGAAGCGACGGCATCACACCCCCCGAACCGGTCATCCAATAGTTCAGAGGCCCTTTTTCAGTTCACGGGTGCATATTGGACAGGAGGGGGAATGCCTTGGGCGCTGTCGGCCAAGACCGAGTCCCAGTCGCACACGGAGCAGGCGTGGGCGATAACCGACCGGCCGAACTCAAAAGCAGCAAGGTAAGGATCGGGGCTGGCGATCACGTCGTCCCAGTCCAATATGTACTCGCCCAGCATCGGTTCCCAGTGCGCCGAGGGCGGTGCCAGCGTCCCTTGGGCGAAGCTGTCCGGGGCGGGCAAGGCAAACCCGTAGAACGCCGCACGCTGGTACCGAGCGTCTCCCGGCCACCAACCGACCACGATCTGCTCGGCGTTGTCCGAGTTTCGCTTTATGAAGCCGTGCGCAGGCGGATTGGCCGGCCGGCCGCTGAAGAAGTGCACGGCCAGGTCGAACGAACCCCACCACGCGTCGACCGGACTGGAACGGCCCCGGAAAGGCCCTCGCAGAGCCGCCAGCACCAGGGCGGCGCGGCTGGCGGCGGCGAAGTAGGTCGTTACCCGGGCCGGGTCGTACGTGCTGTGTTTGTCGTCTTCGTCCAGCGGGATGTCCCACTGCACCTCCTGCGGCCGGGAGTTGATCCTCACCGGCCCGGCCAGGCTTTCAACCACCTCCAGGACATCACGGGTGACGGCACCCACCGAGCGGTTCGGGGTCAGAGGGACCCGGCGAGAGCGGCCGTCGCTGTGCTCGACCACGGCTTCATGGGCGTGGAGGTCGAGAGCAGCCACGAACGCGCCGGAGCGGTCCGGTGCCGGTAAGGGGGCAGTCTCCCACCCGCGGGCCGTTAAACGGAGGCCGGCGTGTTCCAGCTGCCACTGCTGTGGGGCCAGGGCCACGGCAAGCTTGCCGAGCACCTGGGTGTGCATGTGGAGCGTGTCGCCCGTGGCGCTCCACTTGTCGTAAGGTACAGCCGGCCAAGGATGGGCAATGTGCGAAATTTGCCCGTGGTCATGAGATGTCATTGCGACCCCCGAAGACTGGTTCTCGCGGCAGCGTGCCACAGCACCGCCCAAAGCGCAGCGTACTTCCTCGGCCAAATGTAGATCGTGCCAAGACGGCACGGCTCCTATTGTGGGCGGCGGTGATAATCACGAGGGCAAGAGGGAGGTCAGCATGTCCGAACGATTAAACGCAGCTGAGACGGACAAATTGAGCGACGATCAGTTCGCCTTTCCTGAACAACGGAAGGAGCCGTTGACCGACGCAACCCATGTTCGCAACGCTGTGGCCCGCTTCGACCAGGTGGAGGGCGTTACCGAAGCCGAACGTGACCGAGCTTGGCAGCGCATCCTGGCCGCGGCCGAGAAGTTCGGCATAGCGATATCGGAACCAAGCTGGCGTGATTTGCGCCACGGTGGAGAGCCGGACCGGGCACCTTGAGGGTCACGCTGACGCTCTCAACGCGTCAGCCCCCCACCCGACGGCGGTGCCCCCGGCCCGCTCGGAGCGGGCCCGTTCGGCGCAGCCGGTGCGGTCGTAGGCCGCTCAGGCAGAGAACCTGGCCAGGACCGAAATAAGAGCGGCGCGCGCCTCGTCGGGCAGGGCGCTCATGCCTGGCCCGACCGGGCGGCCAAGGACCTCCGATACAGGCGTACCCGCGAACTTTCCCACCATGTCGAGCGCGGCCTGCTCGTCGCTCACCTTCGTGAACGCAGCCAAGGCCTTGGCAAACTCGAGCCACGCGCCTTCGTGGCCAAGAAGGTCGAGTACCGTCGGGGCCTCGGGTAACGGCGCCTCATCCGTTATGGGGTCCGCCACTTCCCAACTATGCCGTCCGGCGCCCACGGTCTCGGACGCTTCGCTGCCGGGCAATACCACGCACGCCGTCACGCCCTGCGGGATGCCCACTTCGAGGGTAAACCGGCCCGCTTCCCGCCTCCAGGCCACTTCTGCCGTCCCATAAGGGGTGGCGTGGCGGGCGGACGCGGACGTGAGCGATCTGGCGGGGACAGGTTCCACGGCGATGGACCGATACCCGGGTTCGAGTGGCGCCAACCCGGCCACTTTGCGGTGGAGGAAGTCGGCCACCGACCCGAGCGCGTAGTGGTTGAACGACGTCATCTCCCCCGGGTTGATGGAGCCGTCAGGGAGCATGCTGTCCCAGCGCTCCCAGACCGTTGTTGCCCCCATGGACACGGCGTAGAGCCACGAAGGCAGCTCGTGCTGCAACAAAAGCCGGTAGGCCACGCCTGTGTATCCGCTTTCGGTCAGTGCGTCGAGTATCAGCGGCGTGCCGACGAAACCGGTGCTGATCCGGTGCCCACTAAGGCGTACGAGATCGGCCAGCCGGCGCCCGGCACCCGCCCTTTGGCTCTCGGTGGGGAGCAACGACCAGGCGATGGCGAGGGCGTAAACCGTCTGAGCGTCGGAGAGGACGCGCCCGGCCGGGGTGACGTAATTTTCCGCGAAAGCCCGGCGGACACCAGCGGCCAGCGCACCGTAGCGTTCGGCGCTGTCCGCGTCGTTGAGGACGGTGGCGCACCGAGACAGGATCTCGGCCGAGCGAGCGAAGTAAGCAGTGGCAACGACGTCCGGGTCAGCCTTTGCCGCGCCGGGATCATCAGGCGGCGCACTCGGGTCCAGCCAATCGCCGAGCTGCCACTGACCACTCCAGAGGAGGTCTTGGCCAGCGCGGGAAGCGACGCAGTCCACCCAGGCGCGCATGCTGTCCCACTGCCGCTCGAGGATACCTGCGTCGCCGAAGCGCTCATAAAGGACCCACGGCACGATGCAGGCCGCGTCACCCCAGACGGCAGTCGGAGGCGCCCCGCCCAGGACGTCCGGAACGACCAGCGGGACGTTCCCGTCTGCTCCCTGCTCAGCGGCCAGGTCGGCCAACCAGGACGAAAGAAAGCCGGCGCAGTCGAACAGGAAGCTGGCCGTCGGCGAGAACACCTGGATATCACCCGTCCACCCGAGCCGCTCGTCCCTCTGTGGGCAGTCTGTAGGAATGGAGAGAAAATTGCCACGCATACCCCAGACCACGTTTTCGTGCAGCCTGTTGAGGTCCGCGCTTGATGAGTCGAACCAACCGGTCCTTACCAGGTCAGATCCCACGACGACAGCTTCGAGCTGCTCGGGCTGCACGTCGTCGATGCCGTCGACTTGAGCGTAGCGAAAGCCGTGGAATGTGAAGGCCGGCTCGAGGACCTCTTCATTTGTGCCCTTGAGGATATAACTGTCGGTCGCCATGGCCCCGCGCAGCGGCCGGGTACCGAGCTCGCCGTTCTCCAATACCTCGGCGTGGCGCAAGGTCACCTCTTGGGCCGGAGCGGCGTCGTGCACGGTCAAGCGCACCCAGCCGACGAGGTTCTGGCCAAAATCCACGACGCACTTGCCACTTCCAGTTCTGATCACCTCGCGGGCCGGGACGGTCATCAGCTGTCTGACCGGGGGACCTTGCGCTGCCACGACGGTGGCCAAATCCCACTCGACAATTTCGACGGGCGTCCACCCACCGCTGTCCGCCACCCGCAGGTCGGTGCGCTGGCCGTCATAGAGATCATCCTGGAGAACGCCGCTCTCGGCCGCTTTCCAGGACCCGTTGGTCACGACAACTTGCGAGGACCCGTCCGTATAGGTGATCTCGAGTTGCGCCAGGTAGGCCAACCGGTCGCCGTAAACGGCTTTTCGTTTCAACCAAGCCAGCTGGCCGCGGTACCAGCCATTGCCTAATAGGGCTTCGAGCGTATTGTCTCCCCGAACCAACAAGCCCGTAACGTCATAAGTCTGGTAGCAGAGCCGGTTCTTATAGCTTGTCCACCCGGGCGCCAGGATCTCGTCACCCACTCGGCGGCCATTCAGGCTCGCCTCGTAGACACCCAAAGCCGTCGTGTACAGCCGGGCCATCGCCACCGGTCCGTGCACGGCGAACTCACCCCGCACCCATGGCGCCGGCGAGCCCATACCGCCGACTTCTTTTGGGGTCACGAATTCCGCGGTCCAGTCGCTTGGGCTGAGTAGAGCTACCTCGACCGCACGTCCCTCGCTCCAGTCGGTCCATTCATCGCCGGACCCGACCCGGACCCGGACGCTGGCTCGTTCGCGCGACCGGAGCGGGGCAAAGGGCCAAGGGACCAGCACTTGCTCGGAAGACCTCACGGTGGCGGTCTCGACACCCCCAGCGCCGGCCACCTCGATCTCATACGCACCCTGGTCGAAGACACCATCACCGACCAGCTCCCAGGAAATCCGGGGCACAGCGGTCCCGATCCCGAGACCAGTTGGGTGGTGCTCGAAACGCAAGTTGACAGGTAGGACGCTCAATTAAACACACCTCCGAAAGGCCCCGACACAGGATAAGGCGGCCCGTTCCTCAGTTACAACAGGAGGACCGGGCCGGCCCGGAGCAAGCCGGAGGACCGGGCGCACATCAGAGCGTTCCCTCCTGGTGGCCGGCGGCCTTGACGTCGAGACGGCATCGTTCATCGTCCTCCGACAAACGCTCTGCCTTTTTATGCCCCCCGTTGCGACGTGCGGCAGAACGTTACAGTACGGAGGGTGACCGCGAGCCCCCGACGCCCGAAGCAGGGCTCGTCGAGCGGTACCGCCGCCAACGACAGACTGTCGGCCACATCCCAGAGGGTGCGCCCCGTTAGCCAGGCTGGCGCCCGTAACGGCCCTGGCCTGGTGACCGCTCCGCCCCCCAGCGTTCCCGAAAAACGGGTCACCATACGTGAAGTCGCCACCCTCGCCCGGGTATCGCTTGGCACAGTGTCCAACGTGCTCAACAACCCGTCGGTGGTGGCTCCGGTCACTCGCGGCCGGGTCCTCGACGCCATCAGTTCAACCGGCTTCGTGCGCAGTACCGCCGCCCATCAGTTGCGGGTCGGCAAGAGCCGCACCATCGGAGTAGTGCTCTTGGATATCGCCAACCCGTTCTTCGCTGAGATGGTCCGCGGCATCGAGCACGTGCTGCGCGAGCGGGACTACGTCGTCATACTCTGTTCGAGCGACGAGTCTGCCCAGCACGAGCAACGCTACTTCCGCGTACTCGAAGAACATCGCGTCGATGGCCTTCTTGTCAGCCCGGTCGAGCGTGACCTCGAAGGCGTGGCTGCGCTCGTGGCCCACGGCATCCCAACGGTCCTCTTGGACCACGACGGCTCCAGCCGCGGCCTGTGCTCCGTGTCGGTTGACGACGTCCGCGGTGCTGAGTTGGCCGCGGACCACCTATTTGCGCTCGGTCACCGCGCCATTGCGTTCGTCAATGGGCCTCCCGCCATCCGCCAGTGCATGGACAGAAGGGCGGGAGCCGGGCGTTCGGTCCGTCGAGCGCGACGCCGTGGGAGCGCCTCGCTGATTGAAATCGTGGTCAGCGCGCTCGGCATGGAGCAGGGTGAAGCGGCGGTCCCCCGCCTCCTGCGCCTCAAGCCCCGTCCGAGCGCGGTGATGTGTGCCAACGACCTCCTGGCGCTCGGTGTCTTGCGAGGGTTGGCGTCTGCCGGGATCGCGGTTCCAGACGCCATGGCCGTTGTCGGCTATGACGATGTGGGCTTCGCCTCGATGCTGTCGCCGGCGCTCACGTCAGTGCGCCAGCCGAAGTACGACCTCGGCGTCGCCGCCGCCCAACTGCTCCTCGAAGAAGTGGTCGCCTTGCCGCATGAGCACCGGGCCATCCGCTTCGAGCCCGAACTGGTCGTGCGCGCTTCCAGTAATCCGAGCCCTCTGGTTTCCGTCCGAACATCCTCAACCATTCACTGAGCCGGAATTTAGACCGGCCAGGTGCCGAACTGGGGCCAAAAACGTGCCTCGAAGGCATGAAATAGGACCCAAGTCGGCCAGTAAGCCGCGCAAATAAGCCAGGTAGCTGACACAGAAAATCGGTTTCGCGCCGGGCCGATTAAAGCGATACTCCGACATGGACGTTCGCCGGTTCGAGGACGCTTCGTTGTTTGCCCGAGAGGCGGCGGCGTACCTGAGCGCTGACCCGTTCAGCTCCAGTGTCATTGCCGTGCAAGTAGATGCTGTACTCAAGGGCATCCGAGACGCAGGGCCACAGGACCGGTACTGGACCGTGGTCGAAGGCGACCACACGTTGGGGATCGCCATGCATACCCCGCCCCACAGCGTCTTCTTGGCCAGGATGCCGAATGCGGCCGCCGTGGCATTGGCGCAGTCACTGGCTGAGACCTCGCCAGGGCTACCGGGAGTGAACGGCGAACTGGGCACGGTGGCCGCTTTCGCCGCCAAATGGACCGATCTCACCGGCCAAAGGTCATCGACGGCGGTGTCCATGCGCATGTACCGTTTAGCAGAACTGACGTTCCCCGGCAGGGTCGGCGGCCGCTCCCGGCCAGCTGCGCAAGACGACGTCGAGGTCGTGGCGGCCTGGTTGACGCTGACGAAAAGATTCTTCTCGAAGTGAGGCTATAGTATCCATGTAAACAGTAGTAACGCTGATTAGGACGCCATGGAGGTACAAGGGTGACCGGAACAGTGACTGCAACCGGGCGGCTCGCGGTGGTCGCCTACAACGCCCCCGGGCTGGGCGACCGCAGCTACCTGCTCCACGATGGAAACAAGGCCTTGGTGGTCGACCCGCAGCGCGACCCGCACCCTTATCTCGCGACGGCGACGGACCTCGGTGTGGACATCACCCTGGTGCTGGAGACCCACGTCCACAATGACTATGTGAGCGGAGGGTTGGCTCTTGCTCGCAGGGCGGGAGCGACCTACCGCGTCCCCGGGGGGGTGGCCTTCGAGTTCTCGTCCGAGGGATCGGCACTCGAGGAGGGCGACCTGCTGCACGTCGGCGAGCTGAATGTGAGGGTACTCTCGACGCCCGGCCACACTCCTCAACACCTCGCCTTCCTGGCCTGGGACGCTCAAGGGACGAAGGCGGTCCTGACCGGCGGCTCGCTCCTCTCGGGGGCCACCGGGAGGACGGACCTCTTCGGGCCCGATCGGGCCATAAGCCTGGCCGAAGCCCAATGGGGATCCGTACGACGCCTCCTTCGGGAGCTCGACCCCAGCACGGTGGTCCTGCCCACGCACGGTTTCGGGAGCTTTTGCAGCGCCAGGCCCGCTGTAGGGGCGACGAGCGACCAGCTCACGGTCGGGTCAGAACGCCAACACAACCCGGCGGCCCGGCTGGACCTGGACGCTTTCGTCGAAGAACTCCTCCGTAACCCTTTGCCGATACCGGCGTACTACCAGCACATGGCACCGCTCAATCTCAAGGGAGCGGCCGAGCCGCGATACGGGCCCGTCCCCGTCGTGGGACCCGAGGCGTGGCCCGAACGGGCGACCTCGGGGACAACCGTGGTCGACCTTCGTCCTCGGCGCCGTTTCGCGGAGGCGCACCTACGCGGAGCGCTCAACATCGAGCTCGGCGTCAACCTACCCACCTATTTCGGTTGGCTCGTCCCCTACGCGGCTCCCTTCGTACTCGCGTCGGAGAGCTTCGACGAGGTGGACGAAGGCCGGCGCCTGCTCTCGAGGATCGGTCGCGAGGCACCGGCCGGCTGGGCGCAAGCTCGTTCGGTCGAAGTACTGGCCGCTTCGAAGCGGGGCCACTACGAAGTGGCGCGTTTCCGCGAGCTGGGGCAGCGTTACAGAGAAGGCTCCGCCCCCCGCGTATTGGATGTGCGCTTCCCTCACGAATGGCAACAAGGCCACATCAGGGGGGCGCAGAACGTGCCGCTCCCCGATGTTGCTGCGATGGCTTCGACGCTCGCTGCGGACGAAGAGACCTGGGTCCACTGCGCCGCCGGCTACCGGGCTGCCATTGCTGCCTCCATGCTGTCGGCGCGTGGGCTCCTCCCTGTTTTGGTCGACGACCTTTTCGACAACGCCATCGGCGCTGGCCTCGAAATAACGGCGCCCTGAGCTCAATGACCGAGGCGGGGCCCTCTAACTAGAACTTGGCGAGCACAGGCGGTTCAAGTGATGTGCCCTGGCCCGTTCCTACCGTCGGGCCAGGGCTTCGCGAGCTATTGGATGTGCCGGTATGGCTGAGGGTTGACATCGAAATGCTCCTCCACGAGTACGCGCCTGCAAACCTGTCGGAACGACGGTTAGAACTCGAAATACGGCTGGCGACGTCGGGCACCGTAGAGAGTTTCTTGAAGGAATGTCTCATGGCAGTGGCCGAGTACCAGCACGTTATCGAAGGTCTGCTGGGCCCTCCGCCCGCCTGAGCCGCTATACCACCGCGAAGCCTTTTCATCTGGCCGGGCTACCACGTCGCAAAGGTCAGCGTTGGTCCTCAGTATGTTGGTCCGGTGCACCTACTGGACGTCGAAGGGCTGAGGGTTTCCTTCGCCACGCCCGACGGGGTGCTCGAGGCAGTGCGAGGCCTCAGCTTCCACATTGACAAGGGCGAGACGCTCGGGCTCGTCGGCGAGTCGGGTGCGGGCAAGAGCGTCGCCATGCAGGCCGTGCTCGGCCTGCTCGACAACGCCAAAGTGTCCGGATCTGCCCGTCTCGAGGGCGACGATCTCATTTCTCTATCGGCCAAACAAATGCAGCGGGTACTTGGGCGTGAGGTGGGCATGGTATTCCAGGACCCGTCATCGAGCCTGCACCCGTTGTACCGGGTCGGCTGGCAGATCGAGGAGACAATACGGGCTCATACGCCGGCATCACGCACCGCGGCGAGGAAGCGAGCGATCGAGCTGCTCGACCTGGTCGGCATTCCATCCGCCAGCCGTCGCATCGACGACTACCCCCACCAGTTTTCGGGAGGCATGCGGCAGCGGGTGATGATCGCCATGGCCATTGCGCTCAATCCTGCCCTGCTCATTGCTGACGAGCCCACGACCGCCCTCGACGTCACGGTACAGGCCCAGATCCTCGACCTGCTGGGAAAGTTGCAGCAAGAGTTCCATATGGCGGTCGCCATCATTACCCACGACCTCGGGGTGATCGCGGAGGTGGCGGACCGCGTCCTGGTCATGTACGCCGGCAAAGAAGTGGAGCAAGCCGAGGTCATCACCCTGTTCCGCCAACCGCACCATCCCTACACCCGGGGGCTGCTCGAGTCGCTCCCCGAGCCAGGCCCGACCGGTGAACGGCTGCGGGCCATCTCCGGCCAACCCCCGAGCATGCTCAGGGTCCCGGCGGGGTGCTCGTTCCACCCCCGCTGCCGCTATGTCATGGATATCTGCAAAACCGAGGACCCTCCGCTCGAGAGCGTCGCCGGGGCGCGAGGACACTTTTCCGCGTGCTGGTTGCCTCATGGCCCGGCCCCGGCCGGACTGGACGAAGACTGGTTGCGAGAAGCCGTTCCAGCGGAGTCAGCAGGCGAGGCGGAGATGGACCATCCCTCGGTGGCCCCGCCCGCTTAATGAGTTCGCCATCTGAGTACGAAGTCGGGGCGTCGATGGCTGGCGCTCCATCTGGCGCTCCAGTAGAGGACCTGCCGGCGACCAGCTTGCCAGCCGGAGGTGGGCCCGGGGATGGTGCGCCGGCCCTGGTCAGTGTCGAGCACCTCGTCAAGTACTTCCCGGTCCGGTCCCGTGGACCGCGCCAGCAGCGCCATGCCGTCGTCCACGCTGTAGACGACGTGAGCTTCCAGCTTTCCCGGGGAGAAACGCTCGGGCTTGTCGGCGAGTCGGGCTCAGGCAAATCGACGGTGGCTCGCTGCGTGACCCGTCTGCAAGATCTCACCTCCGGGCGCGTCATCTTCGAGGGCGACGACATCTCAACGCTTACGCGGAAACAACTCCGGCCGTACAGGCCGAGGATGCAGCTCGTGTTCCAGGATCCTTTCAGCTCTCTCAACCCCCGCCGACGCGTAGGGTCGATCATCGCCGAGCCCCTGGTCGTCCACCGGGTGGCCGAGGGTGCCGCGCTGCGGCAGCGGGTCGATCAATTGATGGCGCTGGTAGGTCTAAACCCTGAGGATTTCAACCGTTTGCCAGCGCAGTTCTCTGGAGGGCAGCGCCAACGCATCGGTGTGGCACGCGCCCTGGCGTTGAACCCGGACCTCGTCGTCTGCGACGAACCGGTCTCTGCCCTGGACATCTCGATCCGGGCCCAGATAGTCAACCTATTGGCCGATCTACAATCGGAGCTGGGGCTCACATACCTGTTCATATCTCACGACCTTTCGGTGGTCCGTCACGTAAGCGACAGGATCGCCGTGATGTACTTGGGGAAAATCGTCGAGATCGCCCCGAAGGCCGAGCTGTTCGACCGGCCGCGCCACCCTTACACATCGGCCCTCCTCCAAGCTGCGCCGGTACCGGACCCTTTGGCGCGTCGAACGCGGCCTGTGCCGGCGCCCGGCGACATCCCGTCGGCGATCGACCCGCCGAGCGGCTGCCGGTTCCGGACGCGCTGCCCGCGTGCTCGAGCACGCTGCGCCGAGGAGCCGCCCGCCCTCGTCGCCCGCATGGGAGATGCGGTGAGCCACCTGAGCGCATGCCATTTCCCGCTGGCAGACGGGGAGCCGGCGTGAGCAGTAACGTCGCCGCCGACCTTGGCAACCTGGTCGGCCACGTCCCTCCCCCGGGCACCGGACCGGGCCTCGGCGGCGACGTGGGCGGTGGCGGGACTACGACCCAGCTGGTGTTGACGCGCCTCCGCCACGACAAAGTCGCCATTGCGTCGACGGCGGTCATCGTGATTATCGGTTTGGCGGCGATCTTTGCGCCTTTGATCGCCGCCGCGGTTGGCCACGGGCCCAACACTCAATACCTCCAAACCGGCCTTTCCCCCGCCGGTATCCCCCTCCCCCCTAACCGGACATTCCTGTTCGGGACCGACGACCTCGGCCGGGACGTCTTTGTGCGCGTCGTCTATGGTGCCCGGATCTCGCTCCTAGTCGGTGTCGCCGCCACCAGCATCGCGATTACGGTCGGCGTCGTCATCGGCCTCTTGGCGGGCTACTACGGCAGCCTTGTCGACACGGTCCTGGCCCGGTTCATGGATGTGGTTTTATCGCTCCCGTACCTGGTCTTCGCTCTCGCCCTGGTCTCGATCGTGGGGCCGAGTTTGTGGATTTCGATCCTGGTGATCGCATTCTTCTCCTGGGCGACCGTGGGCCGGGTCGTGCGCGGTCAGACACTCATCCTGAAAGAGCGTGAGTTCGTGGAGGCCGCCCGGTCCATCGGTACTGGCGACCTGCGGATCATGTTCGTCGAGATCCTCCCGAACGTCATCGGCCCCGTCATTGTCTACGCCACGCTCCTGATCCCGGCCGCCATCGTGTTCGAAGCAACTCTTTCTTTCCTCGGGCTCGGAGTGGCGCCCCCCACACCGAGCTGGGGGAACATGCTGGCCGAGTCTCTCCCCTACTTCTCGGTCGCCTGGTGGTTTGTCGTTTTCCCCGGCGCGGCGTTGCTGCTGACGACGCTCGCGTTCAACCTCCTGGGCGATTCAGTGCGGGACGCCCTCGACCTGTCCGACCGGTGAAGAAAAGGGCGCGATAGCAATGGCGCGCTTCTTAGCCCGAAGAGCGGCGCTCGGCGCCGTCGTGATGTGGGTCGTCGCAACAGTGGTCTTTTTCATGTATTTCGTGGCGCCGCACGACGTGGCCCGGCTTATCGCCGGCCGCCAGGCCAGCCCGGAGACCGTTGCCGCAGTGAGCAGGAACCTCGGCCTCGATCGGCCGGTGGTGGCGCAGTACGGCAGCTTCCTCGTTCGGCTGCTCCACGGCGACCTCGGCTATTCCTACAGCAACTCCGAGCCTGTCACCTCGCTAATCGCCCAAGGCCTTCCGGTGACGTTCTCCTTGGCCATCGGCGGGGCCGTCCTTTGGCTTGTGCTCGGCGTAACCTCAGGGACGATAGCGGCCAGGCGACGACGCTCGGTCGTCGACCGCACCACCACCGGAGTGGCGCTGTTTTTCTATTCGATGCCCACGTTCCTTCTCGGAGAGTTACTTCTACTTGGGTTCTTCTACGAGCTGCACGTCCTCGGCATCGACTTCTTCCCCGGCGGCGGTTACGTTCCTTTTACCGAGAACCCGGCCGAATGGGCTCAACACCTGATACTGCCCTGGCTGACCATCGCTCTGGTCAGTGCAGCCACGTACTCTCGGCTCACCAGGGCGTCGATGCTCGACGTGCTCGGCGAGGACTACATCAAGACGGCCCGTTCAAAGGGCCTGTCGCGCCGCCGGGTGACGGTGCGCCACGGGCTGCGGGCGGCGCTGACGCCGATCGTGACTCAGTTCGGCCTGGACCTCGGGGCACTGCTGGGAGGCGTGGTCGTAACCGAGACTGTTTTCGGTCTGCCGGGGCTCGGTCAGCTGTTGATCACGTCCATCGACCACCAGGACCTGCCGACGACAATTGGGCTCGTGCTGCTGGCGGCCGCATTTGTCGTGGCCGCCAATATCGTCGTCGACATCCTCTATGTGGTCCTGGACCCGAGGGCCCGACTGAACTGATCGCGAGAAGAGGTCAGCAGCCCTCGAGCCCGGGGCCATCATCCCGAGGAACGTGACCTCTCAGAGCGGCGCGCCCCCGATTAAGACCCCGAGAGCCAGACGTTAGTGACATCGCCGACCCGCGAATAGGGGTCGATGAACCAGTTGTGGACGGCCGAGGAGTGGAACACGGCGTGCTTGTGCACGTCGATGGGGACGATCGCCGCGTCCTTCATCGCCTGCCGGTCGGCCGCCGCCCAGTCTGCCGCGGCCACGGTCTGGCTGGGCGCACTGAGAGCCTCGTTGATGAGCTTGTTCTCCTGAGGGCTGTTGTAGTCCCCATAGTCACTGGATCCGGGGGCGTAGGTGGCCCCGTCAAGGAGGGGCTGGACCGTGGTCCGGCCATTGTTGCCGAACCAGTCGGGGCCCCAGTCGACGAGCGCCATGTCCCAAACCCCTTGCGTGGCGTCAGAGGGCGTCACCAGGTAGCTACCGTAGAGGCTGTCCTGAGGCACCTGGTGCAACGCCACCGTGATGCCGGCTTTGGCCAGGCTGGACTGGATGACCTGAGCGATCTGTGGGTCGGGGTCGACGTCATCGTAGAGCAGCTTGAGTGTGAGACCCTTCCCATATCCCCCCTTAGTAAGCAGCTGTTTGGCCATCCCGGGGCTCCCATTGTTACCCGCGGACGGGTAGAGGTTGAACGAGTTGTAGCCGACGCTGCCCGGCGTGATCACTTCGTTCTGGACGGCGTTGAGAACGCTGCCGCCGTTGACCTGGACCACACCCGCCTTGTTCACCGCGTACTCGACGGCGTGTCGGACGTTGAGATTGGACGTGGCATGGTTCTCGTTCGGGCTCTGGAAGTTGATCACGAGGTAGGGGTCCAGCGAACCAGCGTCGTATACGTCCAGGCCCGGATTTTTGGTGGCTTCCAGACCGGGTAGGAGCTGGGGCGGGACGTTGGTGTCCCATTCCATATCGGCCGTCCCCGCTTGGAGCTGCAGCTGGACGGACTGGGACGTTTCTCCTTCCCTGACTACGATCTTGTCCACATAGGCCTTACGGACCGGGTCGGTGCTCGCTTTCCAGGCCGGGTTCCGGACCAGCACGATTTGCGCGTCGGCCTTATACGTCTGTATCTCGTAAGGGCCGTCCGAAATGGTGTGGGCACGGAACGCCGCCGAGTCGGGGACGTAATTCAGGTACTCCACCGGAGCGGGAGACGAGAACGGCAAGGACATTATGTCGTTGAAATCGCTGGCCGGTTGGATGAGATGAAATACGACCGTGTTGGTTCCCTGGGCCTGTACGCCCGCCAATTTGTGGCTCGAGATAAACGCTTTTATCGCCGGGACGGTCGGCTTGACCTTCAAGAATGCCGTGCACCAGGCCTGCATCCCGACAATCGTCGACTCGTAATAGCCCGGGGCGCCCGTGGGAGAGACCGGGTTGCAGAGCATCTCGATCCCTCTTACCTCGTCGGCCGCGGTCACCTGCCTGGGTGAGGCCGTGTCCCACATCACGCCCTTTTTGACGTGGAAGGTGTACGTCTTGCCGCCGTCGGTCACGCCGCCGTTGGATGGGGTGGGGATTTGAGTGGCGATGTCGGGAACGAGGTTCGTAGGCATCGACGTGGACCCCGTAGCCGGGTAGGTCACCAGCTGGCGCGTGTACGCCCGCTCGATGGTGTAGGTCACACCTGAATAGGCGCTGGAAGTGTCCAGATGGTCAACGTCGCCCTGGCCAATAAGATTCAATGTCCCGCCGGCGTGCGGCGCTCCTGCTGCCTCTGCCACGCCAACAGGAGCAGTGCCGACTGCGGCAAGCGTCAAGGCGATGGCCGCTCCCGCGAACCCGACTCCCGACCGAAATCCCCTCAAGCGAACCACGTGTCCCTTCTATTCGTTTGTAATGAAGACGTCCGCCCCGGACCACCTGGGGGGCGGGTCCAGACTCCATGAACTCGATAGGTACACTATCATCAGGTCGAACCGCCGGAGCGTCGCGCCTGAAGGGCCCGCTTCGTGGCTAACCTTCTCCGGTTCGTTCGCCCTCGCACTTCGTCGTCACACGGCCGTCGTCACACGGCCGTCATCACACGGCCGTCGTCACACTGCCGTCGTCACACCGGCCGGCGTACCACGGCCGTCTTCACACCGCCTGGAGCGACGCTTTCACCACGATGCTCGCTCTCTCGACCCATCTGTCTAGAGCGTCCGAACCGGCGAAATCCGACTCGGGCAGGAATAGCCCGGCAGTGGGACAACTTGCCCCCAGCTCGACGAGGACCGGCTTCAGGAATACCTCGGGCGCCAACGCGTGGTGCAGGTCGCCACCGAGCATGAGCGGGACGGCAGTCACGCCTGTCAATGCACCGGTGCCGATGCGGTCGAGGAAAAGCTTCAGTAATCCGGTGTAGGAGGCCTTATATGTGGGGCTGGCCACCACCACGAGCGAGCTCGACTGGAGGGAGGCGACAGTGGCCCCCACATCCGGGTCGGCCCCGTCGAGTAAGGCAGGGCCCAGGTCAACCAAATCCACCACCAGGTCCGGCGGCTTCCCCGCAAGCTTCTCAGCCACGAGCACGGCGGCCTGGTAAGTCCTGGAACGGGGCTTCGGGTTGCCCACAACTACAGAGACAAAGCTCATCTGTCCCGCCATTCCTCAGTCCCGCCATTCCTCAGCCAAGAGTTCGTACGACCGCACGCGGTCAGCGTGCTGGTGCGTGATAGTAGTGACGATCAGTTCGTGAGCGCCCGTTGCTTCGTGTAGCTGCTGCAATTGGTCTGCCACCTTGCTCGGAGTACCTACGAACTGCGTCTCGACCCGGTCCTCGACCAGCGCCAAATCCTTCCCCCACCGGGGCCGGTGGGATCTGAAGGGGCGAAGGTGATGAGTCGCCTTCAGGCCGTTGTCTACTTAGTTAGTAGAACCACCTTATCCAATGGACTTAGTGTGGTCCCAGACTAGAGGCGGCAGGGTCTGTCAGTTCGCTCAGTAGCACTGGCAACCTTGCTCGGCGCCGGCACCCCTGCGGTTGACTGAGCCGCCTTTGAGACGGCTTGAGACGGCTTGTTCGGGCTACCGTCCCACCCACGCGCCCGGGGCCGCCACGAGCTCGGCCACGTCGCCAGGAAGGTCACCATTTGCGATGTTCTCGAGGCTTACGCTTTCAAGCACCGCTCGCAAACTGGCCCGGAGGGCGATCCAGACTTCTTGAAGGTGCTCGGCCACGCCGTCGTACTTGACCGTTTCGGGCGCCAAGCCTCGGACTTGGGCCAGAGGACCTTCCAACGCTCGAATAATGTCCGCCAGCGTGATATCAGACGGAGGGCGCCCCAAGTTGTAACCGGCGTCACGGCCGCGATGGCTAACGAGTATCCCGACGCGTCTCAAATCGTTCAAAATTACGCCTAGGAACTTGCTCGGTATGTCCTGGTCGGCGGCAATGGCGTCGACCGTCATTGGCTCCGACGAGGTGGCTAGGACGAGCAGGGCTCGGACGCCGTAGTCGACCTTTGCGGAGATCTGCACAACCTCAGTGTACGCAGGAGGTGTCCGAGCATTTGGTATTGGACGAGCGCGCTGCATCGGAGGCGAGACCGTCGGAGCGAGCGCACCCGTCACCGGCCAGGGTCTATTGCTCCTGGCGAACCGCCTGGACGACGTGGGCACTTACCCGCCCGACCCTTCCTTCGTGTTTACAGGGCAGTACGAGCCCGGATCCGGCCCGTCCCGGGTCACCTATCGTTATGCTCTCGAGGCCGTACCAAGGGAAGTGGACGTGCCTGGTCGGGTTCGTTTTTCGCTTGGCGGCCGGGAGTACGTCGTATACCCGTTGCTCGACGAGGGGTCACTCTTGGTTGTCTTCAACGATCGTACGACGGGGACGAGTACTCGGCCTCCGAGCCGGTTCTTGCTCATTGAGCCGCCGGCAGGGGGCCTTGGCCACCCCGGGATCGTAAGCCTGGATTTCAACCGGGCACACCTCCCGCCATGCGCGTTTTCGAACGAGTTCAATTGTCCGTTGGCGCCGAGCCATCACAAGTTTGATGTGGAGGTGACGGCGGGGGAAACGTGGCCTCGGTTTAGTGACCTAACGCCATCGGGCGGCTAAATGATGGTGCGAATGGGCGAGCCGCGCAGAAAGGCGCTGATGTCGTCCACAACCTGGGTGTACATGTGGCGGAGAGCGGGCTCATTTACGTAACCGAGGTGCGGGAGCAACACGACGTTTTCCAGCGTCGTGAACTCGTGGCCGGCTGGCAGCGGCTCTCTATCGTAAACGTCGAGGCCGGCCCCGGCGATAGTACGGTTGCGCAGCGCGGCGATAAGCGCCTGTTCGTCCACGATGGGCCCTCTCGAAGTGTTTATAAGCACGGCCGTCGGTTTCATCAGCGCCAGCTCGTGCCCCGCGAACAGCCCGCGGGTCCGGTCACTGAGCACCAGGTGGATGGACAAGAAGTCACAGTTCGAAAGCAACTCCTCCTTGGTTGCTCTGCGAACCCCCAACGACGCGGCGTGCTCATCGGTCAGGTTCTGGCTCCAGGCAATGACGTCCATGCCGAAGGCCCGGGCCGGGCCCACCATGGAGGCACCCAGGTGGCCGAGCCCGGCCAAGCCGAGGGTCGCCCCGGCCAAGACCGTTGGCATATCGAGCTGCCAACTTCCCTTGCGTATAGCCCGGTCCTCGACGGTCACCCTCTTGGACACAGCCAAGACCAGTGCCCACGCCACCTCGGCGGTGCTCGGGATACCCGGGGACGACGGCCCGCCGGCCGTGCCCGAGACCACCACGCCACGCTGGTTCAAGTAAGAGATGTCGACGGAAGCGTTTCTCATGCCGGTCGTTACCAACAATTGCAGTTTCGGGAGATCCTCGAGCACGTGCCTGGGGAACGCTGTCCTCTCGCGCATCAAAACCAGCACCTCGAAGTCAGCCAGTGTGTCGACGATCGTGCCCTGGCCTATGGTTTCATGGAAGAACATCGCTTCCACGTCCGGCCCGAGGGAAGCCCAATCGGCATAATGGCGGGCTCGTCGTTGGTAATCGTCAAGCACAGCCACCCGGGTTGAGGCCACCATCGCAGATAATCAATCCTCCAGGGCATCGGCGATTACCTTGCCCACTTGCTCGATCTCTATAAGGAACCCATTATGGCCGTAGAGCGAGCGGACGACCTCGACGTTTTTCACCCTGGGGAGCAGCCCGGCCAGTTGCTCCTGCTGGTACGGGGGGTAGAGCCGGTCGCTGTCAATGGAGATCACCGTGCCGTGGGCTCTCACTTCTGACAGTGCCATGGCCAACCCACCACGTCCGCGGCCCAGGTCGAAGTGGTCCATCGCCCGGCTCAGCACAAGGTAGGAATTGGCGTCAAGGCCGGCCACCAGCGTGTGCGCCTGGTCGTCGAGGTAAGCCTCGACGGCGTACCGCCCGGCTCCCCCAGGGTCCTCCCCGGGCTGCGGGTTGTGGCCGAACCTCTCGGCCAGCTCAGGCTCGCTCCGGAAACTGATGTGACCAATGCGCAGGGCCAAGGCGAGACCGGCCGAAGGGCCTGCACCGAGGCTCGAGTAGTAGTCCCCGCCAGCAAACTGAGGGTCAAGCCGTATGGCCTGCGCCTGAACAGCGCTGAGGGCCAGCTGTTCGGCGCTGGTTTGGCCCGTGGTTGCCACCGCTACCAGACGTTCGACGCGTTCGGGCCGGGCGACCGCCCATTCCAGTGCACGCATGCCGCCCGCCGAGGCACCTACAACTGCAGCCCAACGACGCACTCCCAACGAGTTGGCGAAGGCTTCTTCGACTGCCACGTGGCCGTCATTGTGCTCCCCCTCTCGCCGGCCTGGTCGGCAGGCCGGCTTCCGCCCAGGCCTCGTACCCACCCTCGAGGTCGGTGGCCCGAGAAAGGCCGAGCTCGAGGAGAGATGCCGCAGCCAGGCTGGAGGCATAGCCTGCTTGACAGACCACAACGATGTCCTGGTCTGGCCCCGTAACGGCGTCATGACGATTGGGGCTGCCGGGGTCGAGACGCCACTCGAGGACGTTCCGCTCGACGACGATGGCATCCGGGATCTCCCCGAACTCGGTTCGTTGGGCCTGGGGCCGAATGTCGACGAGTAGCGCCCCCGACGCCCAGAGCCGGGCCGCTTCCTGTGGACCGACCCGCCGAAAACGCGATCGCGCCCGCTCCAGCATCTGGTCCACATGGCTCGGGGAGACCGCTGGCGGGCTCGTCGCCGGGCCGTGCTCGGTCATGGGGCACCCTCCCAGTCGGTTTCGATGTGGCTGGCTACCAGACCAGTTGACGACCTCGAATAGAACGTCATCGACGCCAACGGTGGTGAGTATGCATGAACGCTCGTCGCCGGCGCCACCTCTGGGTTCGCCACACTGTGGACATAATCAGCGCCAAACGCCTTTCCCTCACCTCGTAGCACGGAGCAGCGGCGGAGCCGGTTCCCGGGAGCCGTTGTGCTCGTCTCCTCGAGCCTCCCGTCTGTCACGTAGAACGCCCCACCGGACCCCCCGTGGTCGTGGAGCGCGAGGGCGGTGTCGTGGGACCACTTGATCACCCACAACTCGTAATTGTGGGTCCGCTCCAGCAGCTCGTACGACCGGCCGCCCTCCGCCGGTTCCGGTAGCTGCGGCGGGCGTTCGAGTTGCGCTGCCGACCATCTGACCAGCGCCAACAGCTCCACAGGCGACCATCTTGCGGACTTCTGGCGGCGGCGAGAAGATGCGGTCCCGGTGGTTGGGGGGCGGACCACCGGGACCGGCCCCGGGGAGACGTTGGTAAGCATATCCATTAGTTTGACAAAAATGATGGAAATGATCAAGTTTACTGTCCGCCGAGCAGGTGCCCAGACGGTCAGTCGTGATAGCACGACAGTCCTTCACGCAGGCCTAGCGGCCATAAACCGACAATAACCATAGTTTCTACTAAGTAAGTAGAAGTGCACTAACCTTGGCATGATGTCAAGGCACCGTCCGACAGTTGCAGTCGTAGGCGGAGGGGCCAGCGGCGTGCTGTTGGCCGCCCACTTGCTGTCGCGGCCTGAGTGCGCCCCACTTCGCCTGGTCCTGTTCGAGCGGACGGGCAAACTAGGTGCCGGCGCCGCCTTCTCAACCGACTATGACAGCCACCTGCTGAACGTCACGGCCGGGGCGATGAGCGCCTTCGCCGACGACCCGCAGCAGTTCGTCCGGTGGCTGAACAGCAAGGGACGGCCGGGCGGGGCGGACGACTTCGTCCCCCGCAAGCTGTACCGGGCCTACTTGCGCGACGTCTTATGGTCGAGGGCCAACTCCAACATGAATGGTCACGTCCTCGAGGTGCGCCAAGACGCGGTGGTCGATATCGTGGCGACGGCGGAGGGCGCGGACGTCCTGTCCGCGCATACCGAGCTGGTCACGGCGGAGGCGGTCGTCCTCGCCCCAGGTATCGTCCCGCCCAGCTTCCCCAGAGGCCTCATAGCCAGGGGGGCCGAGGGCCGTTGCGTGACTGATCCCTGGAACGCCGCGGCCCTAACCAGCATCGACCCCAGCGCCAGCGTGACGATCATGGGGACCGGGCTCAGCGCCATCGACGTGCTCCTGGCGCTCAAGGAAAATGGCCATTGCGGCCCCGTCCATGCCATCTCGCGCCACGGCCTCCTGCCCAAAGTGTACGCTCGTCGCCCCGAGCCGGCCGCGGACGTGGTTGAGAGTTGCGAGAGGGTCGCCGATGTCAGGGCCCGTGGGCTCCTCCACCAAGTCCGAGCTGTGGTGGCCAGGGCTGAGGCCCGTGGTGGCGATTGGCAGGACGTCGTCGACCTTCTTCGCCCGAGGGCCGAGGAGCTTTGGAAGGGCCTGTCTTTGGTCGAACAGTCTCGCTTCAAGCGGCACCTCGAACGTGTCTGGAGCACCCATCGGCACCGGATGGCGCCCCGGGTTGGCGACGAGGTCGAGCGCTTGCTCGAAGCTGGGCTGTTCCACGTGCATACGGGCCAGATTGTGGGAGTACAGAACTCCGGCTCTTCATTGAGCCTGGCGGTCAGGTCTCGTACGGCCGAGCACCTCTACCACTGGGCTACCGATTGGTTGGTGAACTGCACCGGGCCTGACACAAACCTGTTCCGCGACGACCAGGTCCTCATGAACCGGCTCCACTCCCGGCGCCTGGCCGGCCCCGGCCCCCTGACGATGGGTGTGGGTACGGACGCGATTGGCCATGTGCTCGATGCCTCTGGCCAGCCGTTGGATTGGCTTTGGGCCATCGGTTCGCTCCGACAGGGCCAGCTGTTCGAGAGCACCGCCGTCCCGGAGATAAGGGGGCAGGCACAAGGCATCGCAGACCAGGTGACGAGGCGCAGCAGGAGCGACGGCCAATACGAGGCTTTCCTCCAGGATGAGCGGCTGGCGGCAGCGGTAGGCCAAACACCGTAGTCGGAGTGTAACTATAGTATCCATGCTTTTAGTTAGCATGAGAACGTGTTCGGATAACGACGCTCGCGCCTTTCCTTTCCCGGACATGAACCTTGTGGGCGCCTACCCAGCTGCGGCCGAGCCGCTTCGCTAAGCGTCACGTCGGGCGCGTCGCGACAGCTCTCGCAGTTCCAGCCTTCTACAACGCGCTTACCTGTGAGCGCCATGCGGCGGCTGTTGCACGTCACCTTGTAGGTTGCAGTCTCATGGCTGAGCCTGGACCGGGACGGCTCCGGCGGCTGGCCGAGGAACTAGAGGAGAGCGGGCTCCCGCTGGACCTTTCCGATGTCGTCGGGCAAATGCTCCTCGAGGAGATCGATCATGCTCTCCGGCCGCCTGTACACGAGCGTCGGATCGCCAGTGGGGGGACCATCGTCGAGCCCACCTCGGACCCATCCGTCTGGGCGCCCGGAACGCAGCTCGTCATCACCCGCGGCCCGCTGGGCCAGCAACCTCTCCCGGCGGCGCGTCGCTTTGCCGACGGGCTTTCGAGCTGGCTGTTGCGCCGCGCCAACGACAAGAGCGAATGGGTCGTGTTCGACCGGCCGGCCGGATCAGAACGGGATCTGGTGGTGATGGCAAGCGTGTTCGAGGCCACCATTGTGCAGCGACATCCATCGGGGACGGTCCGGGTTGTGGGGCCTTCTGGCGTCATGCGCTGGGAGGGCCTCAGCTGGCACCATGAGGCGCCGGTCACCAGTTGGCTCACTACCCTGACCGCTGGCTCGGCCGAAAGTGACCCGGCAGTCCTCAAGGCGTTGTTGACCTTCGCGGTCCACGACCTCGGTTCTCTCGGGATCGGCGCCCTGCTCGTCTATCGCCCCCACCCTGAGCCGGGCCCTCCGGTCGAGGAGCGGCTGCCGGAGCCTCCTTCTTTGCAAGTCCGACAGGCATCGAACTTGGCCCCTCTGCGCCATGCCCTTTCCCAGATCGACGGGGCGGCCATCTTTGACGGCGAGGGAGTGCTCCGCCAACTCGGCGTTCGCCTGGTTCCGAGTAAGGCCTCGGAACGGGCCGTGAAAACCCTTGGAGGGACCCGGCATACCTCCGGGCGGCGCTACAGCTACGACGACCGGCTGGCCACCGTGATAGCGGTGAGCGAGGACGGGCCCGTGTCGGTGTTCCGAAGCGGTTCCGTGCTGGGCACTTCTCATGATGGCACCCAACCGCTGGAGCACTGACCCGAGCCGGCCGGGCCGGGAACCCCGAGCTCGATAGGAGAGGTGCGGAACTCGTCCGCCGTTCT
Organism: uncultured Acidimicrobiaceae bacterium; assembly: GCA_963750465.1. Classification (GTDB taxonomy): domain Bacteria; phylum Actinomycetota; class Acidimicrobiia; order Acidimicrobiales; family Palsa-688; genus Fen-671. The sequence continues at coordinate 273,339 of CAVVRE010000011.1, read as the reverse complement.
TAGCCGCGATCACCCCGCGGTAATCAGACGGCCAGGCCACGCGTCTGTAACGAGCTCGCCGTCATGAATGACGAAGACGCCATCGACCAGCACGTGCCGTATGCCAGACGAGAGCCGTGTGGTGTCCCGGTAAGTGGCCTGGTCCGTCACCCGGTCAGGGTCGAAGACCACGAGATCCGCATCTGCGCCGGGCTGAACGCGGCCCTTGGCCCGCATAGCGGCGCAGCTCGGCTCCAGGACGCGGGCGGGCAGGAGCGTACACCGGCGAATGGCGTCGGCCAGCGCCCTACCCTCCTCGCGCCACAACCGTAATACGCGTGAGAAACAGCCAGCCGAGCGGGGGTGGGTCACGACGGCGGACGGGAGCGGCCATTCAAGTGGGTCGAACTCGCCGGAGACGGGTACTAAAGGCATCGAGTCGCTGGCGATAATGGCGTCCGGAAATGTAAGCGAGCGACGAAGCAGCGCAAAGTCAGCCGGGTCCTGCTCGTTCAGCAATTCGATAATGGCCAGGCCATCAGGGTCGCTGGCCCGGAGCTGGCGCAGCCTGGCCTCGTCAGCCACTCGCTCCCCGGTGGGAAGGTAGGTCAGGGACGCGGGTGTCAGCCCTCGCTCAGGTAACCGCTCAGGGGCCAGGAACGCAGCGCCGATTGCCGTGGCCCCCGAACCGTACGGGTATGCCTCCGTCGTTAGGCCGCCACCCGCTCGTTGGCCCCGCTCGACCAGGTCGAGCACACGGTCGACGTGGCGCCCCGACGTGCTATTAACGTGGCAGTAGTGCATATGAGCACCAGTTTCTGTCGCGGCCCGCACGATTTCTTCGGCCCCATCGATTTTCGTGGTGGGTGACAATTCGACGAGATCACGGCAATGGGTGAAGGTTGGCACCCCCGCACTCGCGGCCAGTCGCGCTATTTCCAGGTACTCGGCGGGGTCAACCTCCGGGGCATAACCCATTAGCAACCCGATGCCAATGGCTCCTGCCGCCAATTCGGCCGCCAGGACGCTGAGGAGCTGAGCGCGTTGGTCCGCTGGGCACGGCCCGCGCCAAGCCGTCTCACCCAGGACAGAAAAAGCGCTCGCTACCCCTCCGTCCGCTTCGAGCCCAGTTAAGACCTGTGCCCGGGCTGACGCCCACGAGGCGGCGTAACCAAAATGTATAGGTGAGCCAAGTTGGGCAGCACGAGCATAGGCATTCCTGATTGGCGTTCTGCCCACCTCGAGATCGAGCGAAGTTGTGACGCCGTCGTGAGCCTGCAGCCGCCGCCCGGCCAGCGTTTGTGCGTGGCTGTGCAGGTCGATAAACCCGGGCGCCACAACCAGGCCGGAAACATCAATGATGCTGGTTGCGTCGAGCTCGCCCTCCGTGAGAGCGACGACGGATCTGCCGTTTATACCGACATTCCTATGCCCGTCGAGCATCGACTCGGGGTCGATTACCCGCCCTCCCCGCAGCACGATGTCGTAGGCCACCATCCTCAGACCTTAGTCCCGGGGTTCCAGGCCTCCCCTCTTGACGCCGGTTCACGAGCCGCTCCACCTTGAAGAGCACTGATTGCCACCTCCGGTCTTCCTCGACGTTGGTGAACTCTGGCCAATGTTGGGGGGCCCGGCTACGAAAGGGTGGGGCGTACCACCTGATGACGAAAGACCGGCTCCGGCGATCAACCGGGGGCACGAGCGGGGGCCGAGCCGTACGGAAGGCCAAGGCGTGACGGTAGGGCTCATCGTTGTTACGGCCCAAGCTGGCGAGCACCGTAGATGAGAAGGCAAGCTGTCAGGTATGCACCCGCGGCCGCAACTCACGCGAGACGATTGGATAGATCTCCAGGGGGAGTGGGACTTTTCGTTCGACGAACAAGACATCGGGCTCGACGAAGGTTGGTGGCGTCACTTCCCATCCGCGCCTGGGAAGATAGTGGTACCGTTCCCGCCCGAGTCCCCGGCGTCAGGCATCGGTGACCGGGGCCCGCACCACGTCGTCTGGTACCGCCGCCGCGTTGCCCCACCGCCGATGACCCATGGCAGCCACCTCGTTCTGCATATCGGCGCCTGCGACTATGCCGCGTCCGTGTGGGCCAACGGCCAGCTGGTAGGTACCCACGAAGGCGGCCATACCCCTTTTTGCTGCAACCTCGAACCGGCTTCGGGCGGCGGCGAGATCGAAATCGTAATACGAGCGTCCGACGACCCGACGGACATCAGTCAACCGCGGGGAAAACAAGACTGGTCGGACGACCCTCACGGCGTTTGGTACCCGCGCACAACCGGCCTGTGGCAGCCGGTTTGGCTGGAAGTCCTGCCGGTTCGGTATATATCGGCGCTCAGTTGGCGGCCGGACCCCGGGCGCGGCGCGATCGGTTGTGAAGTTACGTTGAGCGGAAAGGCGCAGGGACCAGAGCGCCTGGTCCTCCACTTGAAACATGGAGAGGAAGTCGTTGCCCAGCACGAAACCGCGGTTCGGTCGGAGCGGGTGGCAATCGAACTCCACCTAGACGCGCTCGACAACGGCGTCGATCGCCATCGTTTGTACTGGACCCCTGAAACGCCAAACCTGATCGACGTCGATGTTGAATTGCTGGGCACTGACCGGTTGCCGCTCGACCGGGTCAAGTCGTACTTCGGGATCCGCACGGTCGCCACCCGGGATGGGCACTTCTTGTTGAACGGACGGCCCTATTTCCTGCGTCTGGTCCTGGAACAGGGGCTCTGGCCCGATAGCCATCTCGCCGCCCCTAGTGAAGCCGCGTTGCGCGAGGAGGTGGAACTCGTGAAGCGGCTCGGTTTCAACGGCCTCCGGCTTCACCAAAAGATCGAAGATCCCCGCTTTCTTTCCTGGTGTGACCGCCTGGGACTGATCGTCTGGGAAGAGATGCCAAGCTGCTATGCCTTCAATGAGACCTCGGTCCTGCGCCTCATACGTGAGTGGGCCGATGTCATAGTAAGAGACCGGGACCACCCGTGCATTGCCGTTTGGGTACCGCTCAACGAGAGTTGGGGCGTACCCGAACTGATCACCCACAGGGACCAGCAAAGCCTGGCTATGGCATTAGTACATTTGTCCCGGGCACTCGACGGCTCACGTCCTGTCGTTTCGAACGATGGCTGGGAGCATCTCGACAGTGACATCTGGACCATCCACGACTACGCCCCCAACGCTGGCGCCCTGTTGGAACGCTACGGTACCAGCGACGCTCTCGAGAGGACGCTCTCCGACGGCTGGCCGGGCCGGCACCCTATCCTGCTGACCAGTGGTCCCAGGGCGGGGCGGCCCGTAATGGTCACCGAGTTCGGCGGCCTGGGTATCACTACCAGCTCAGACGATCGCTGGCACGCGTACACCGTTTTGGCCTCCGAGGAGGAATTTGCCGAGCGCTTCGCCGAACTGGTGGGTGCCCTACATACCTCCCCGGTTCTGGCCGGTTTCTGCTACACACAGCTCACGGATACGTTCCAGGAACTCAATGGCCTCGTCAAGGCCGACCGCACGCCAAAAGTGCCCGAGCAGCTTATTCGGGCCGCCGTTACCGGCGTTCAGGGGCGGTCCAGCCGCTAACCCCCCAGGGCAGCGAAGGGACGGCCGCGCCCTTGCCGTGGGGTTATAACGTAGCGGCTTCTATAGCATCGGGGTGCTTCGCATAAACGCCCTTGGCCATTCCCCGCTTCCATATGAAATACGTCACGATCCCGCCGAAAATGGGCGGGAAATAGGTCGTCACCCGCCAAACCATGTCTGCCGCCAGTGCCACGCTCGAGTTCGCGCCCAGCGCGGTCAGCATCCCGATGAAGGCGGCGTCAATGGTCCCCAATCCTCCGGGGGTGAGGGGAATGACGCCGACCAGGCGGGCCACGGCAATGGCCAGCAGGGCCTCCAGGTCGCTCACCTGGCTGGCCGGGATACCGACCGACCTAATGCAGAAAAAGACGAGGACCAGCACGGAACCCTGGCTGGCCAGCACGGCCAGGGTTAGGAGCTTGCCCCGCTGGCGCACGGTGTCGTTGGTCTCGTCGCGGAAGTGGAGCACCCCGTGCTGGACCCGGTCCGACTGGGGCTTGTGGGCAAAGTGAAGCACCCAGTTGACAGCCCGGTCTCCGATTCGCCCGATCCGGAGGGCACTGGTGGGGCTGCGGAACACCAGCCACAGAAGCAGCCCTGAGACGACGATCACAACTACACCGAGGACCGCGGCCCCCACCGCTCCGGCGGTGTTCTGCCCTGTGACCCCCACGAGCACGACGGCGATAATCGGCAACCCGAGCTTGAACGATATGATCCAGATACCGGTAGTCGCCACGGCGGTGCTGATGGCGACGGTTGAAAACCCGAAGCTCCCGAACATCCTGAACGTCATCCCGACGGCTACCGCCCCCCCAGCCGGGACTGTGTTGGAGATGGCCGACGTGGTTTGCGTCTCCATGATCCCGTGCTTGAAACGAAGGTGACGCAATACGGCCTGGTACGGCCAGACATAGGACGTCTGGTTGACGACCGTGGCGATGGCGAGGGCCACCCACCACCCGGGGCTCATTTTCTGGATCGCGTCCCAGGCCTCCGAGTAGTTGGCGAACTGGGGGATGACGCCCAGGAAGATGACCAGGATGAGGCCGACGCTTATGACCACGCCGACGATGCGGCGCCCGAGGGGCTTCCGCTTCTGGCCCGCCACGGGAACTAGGCCGGTACCTTCGTCCAAGCCCGTGTTGTCGCCCACGTCCTCGGTCCCCGGAACCGCTCCGTCTGGCGCAATACCCTTCTCGACTTCTGAGCTCGAACGCTCCTTGGCATCGGACACACGACTATCTTGCCGCTCACGGAGTTCGTCCGCTCGTTTGGATGCACTAGCCCGTGGCGCCGGGCCTCCCACGGCGACCGGCAAACCTGCAAATGCCCTCTCCAGCTTTCGGCCCAGGTGCCGATAATTAACCAACAAACCTCGGCGAAGTAGAGCACGGCCACTCGCCCTCTCGCTCGGGTACCCACCGCTCGGGCCGACCGTATCTGATGCTTGTGCTCTCATACGCCTCGATGGTCCGCGCCCACCGAAGAGAAGGAGTCAAAGCGTTGGACTCCCAGACGGGAAACGGACGGACACCCTCGCCGGCCACGCCGCCCCGGGCCAACAAGGGCCAGGACCCTCTGCGACACTACGGGCGTCGTGCTCGGCGGCGAGGGAGCTTACGCCGCTACGACCTGGGCCGCTTCGAACTGGGCCGCTACGAAATGGGCCGCTACGAACTGGGCCGTTGGGCTGTCCAGTGGCTCCTCGAGCGCGGCCCAAGCGGCGTAGATCACTAGCCGATCTCTAACCGTAAGCCGAAGACCGTCAGGTAGCTGTAGCTACGCCCTGTTTCGGACTGGGTCGAAAAACATGCCTCCTAGGCATGTTTTTGGCCCCAGAGCGCGTTCGGGGCCGCGTCAGGCCGTGCTGGTTCGGGCCGGGCCGGGCCGCGTCAGGCCGTGCTGGTTCGGGCCGGGCCGGTTCGGGCCGGGCCGGTTCGGGCCGGGCCGCGTCGGCCGGGACACGGTCTAGGAAGCCGGCGCCGGCACCTGGGCGAGACGGAGGGCCGGCAACTTCGCCTGGACGATGGCTCCAGCGGCCCCCAGCTCGGACTCGGCCAGGGCGCGATCATGGGCGAGGAGCTGCTCGTCATGGCGCAGGAGTGACCGGGCGGTGCCGTCGGAGGGGTCAGAACTGAGGGCCGGATCTGATCGATCGCAGACACGGCGTCCGAGGTGGCCCACAGGGTAACGGTGCTAACGACCCGGCCCATGTCCCGGCCAGAGGCCGAGCTAGGCACGTCGATGGTCGACAACTGATAGATGCTGGCATCCGCCAGCGAGCACGCCGCCTGGTCTTGGCGTAACCGTCCGGGGACCTCGTTCACCTGGGCGGGGGTAAGGGTGTGCGCGGTCAGGTCGCCCAAAATGGTGAAAGACTTGCTGAGGGCTTGGCTGCACGGCCCGACGTCCGCGTTGACCTGCGACATCACCCTCGAGTCGCCGGAGATCTGCCCCGGCCGCGAGGAGTGCTGAGGCCGGTCAGCGATCACCGCGACCGCAACGACAGCGACCAACGCCCCCGAGACGAGCCAGGCCCGGCGCCGGTACCAGGGACCGCCGCTGGCCTCCTCCCCGGCTGTCGTCGCCGGCGCCCCGCTCTGTGCTGTCATCTATGCGTCCCCAAAGTGGTCCAGCCCGGCCAGCGATGCCCGCAGCCCACCCTCCCTCAAAGCACCTCGGCGAGGCGTTCCCCACCCTAGGCTTGACAGGTTGCCCGAGGGGCTCGCTCGGTCCTTAGGGGCTGACATGATGGGACGGGCCTCTAGAAAGGAGGCATCTTGGCGAACGCACGAACTCATGTTGGGGTCGAGGTAGGTGACGGGCTGGTGGCTCGCTTCGGCGACGCCCTGCTGCTGGTGGTCGATCCCGTCCGACACCGCCAGCGGGCCGAAGACTTGCTCAGGGCGGTCGAGGCGGCCGGGTCTGAAGGCGGTCCGGCCGGAGCCAATCTGGCCCACCGACTGGCCGCTATCGTCGCTGGCCATGAGCCCGGGACAGTACCCCCTTTCGGGGCGGTCGCGCCGCTGGGGGAGGGCTACGTGGTCCTGCTGCACGGCCCGGTGTCGGCCGAAATAGCCAGCCCGCTGGGAGTTGTCCAGATGTCAGGGGAGCAGGCCGTTACGTGGGTGGACCACAAGGTCGAAGTGGCCCTGGACCGCCTGAGCGTGACCAGTCGCAGCCACCCGGTCCAGGTCGACCCGATGTCGGACCTGCGGGCGGGGCTCGTGCCCGGCAGTGGGTTCGTCATAACCACCGGCGGGGCCACGGACAACCCCCACCATGAGTCGGTACCCAGTTCGCAAGCAGCCCCGGACCGGGCACGGACAGCCCGGAGCACTGTTGTCGCGGAAGCGGCAGCGGCAGCGGGCGACGCGGACACGGCCCGCGCCCCCGCGACCGCAGTCGACAGTGCGGGGGCGTTAGCCACCCCCACACAGCGCTCGGCGCGGTCGACGGAAGCCCTCGGCCCGCCCGTCGGCCATCTCGTGTCCACCGATGGTGCCCGCATCCCTTTGGACCGGGCGTACGTGCTGGGGCGGGAGCCCGAAAGCGACCCGTCCGTAAAAGGTGGGGAGGCTACGCCGGTCAGGCTGTCCGACGACGAAAACCTCGTCTCGCGCGTCCACAGCTACATAACCGTCGAAGCCGAGCAGGTGTCCGTGAGGGACGCCGGCTCGGCGAACGGGACATTTGTCGCCGCGCCCGGCGACGAAAACTGGGCGCAAGTCGGTGGCGAGCCGGTCGTACTCCCGCCGACGTGGAGCATACGGGTCGGCAACCAGGTGTTCACTTACGTGGCGGCGAGCGCCGCGCCCTAGGCCAACGGCGCGTGAGCACCACTTCTCTCGCCTACCTGGTCGCTTGGCCGGGTAGGAACGACGAGCAGTCGATCCCCATCATCGACCACCTGTTCGTCGGGCGCGAGTGCAACGGCATAGACGACCAGCACCGGTTCCTCATCGAGGACATATCGGTCTCGCGGACCCATGCCGAAGTACACCTCGACACCAAGCAGGACCAGGCCTGGTTAATCGACCGGAGCACCAACGGGACGTGGCTCAACGGGGCTCGAATGGAACGGTCGGTGCCAGTCCAGATTATGCCCGGAGACAGGGTCCAGGTCGGCCCGATCGAGTTCCAGTTCTTGTCCCGTCACTTTTCTGTCCCCACCGAGGTCGACCCCAGGCGGACGGCGCGCAGCGTGTACATGAGCGACCTGGTCATGGTCGTGGGCGATATCGTTTCGTTTTCGACGGTGTCTGAGTACACCGAGGGGGCGGTGCTCCTCGAGAGTATCGACCGTGTTTACTCGGGCCTGCGCAAACTGCTGAGCGCCCACCGGGGGACACTGAGCAATTACGTGGGTGACGCGTTCTTCGCCACCTGGGAGGCCGGGACGGGGGCGGGGGCCGCCGTTTCGGCCGTACGCTTCGCACTCGAAGCCGCCGCCATTGTCGGAGAAATCGCACCCTCATTGCCTTTGCGGGACCCCGGTGGAAAGCCCATCCGCATGGGTTTCGGTATCGGGCTGGGCCGAGCCGCTGTGAGCATGATGGCGGGGGCGATCGTGACAGTGGTGGGTGACGCTACGAATGTGACCTTCCGGCTGTCAGGCATCGCGGCGCGATCGGGGTGGCCCGACGTCGTGGTCACCGACGCGGTGCATTCCTTGGCCGCCGAAGACTTCTCGTTTGCCGGGCCAGCCGACGTGGAGGTCAAGGGGCGAGCCAGCAAAGTGAAGGTGTACGGCGCAGCGTGGGCGGGTCAAGACATCGCCCTGGGCGGGAGCGGCCTCAGTTCCGCGTCCCCGAATTAGCTTCAATTAGACAATTAGCCTGGCACCGCGGCCCGGCTGGAGGAATTGAGCACCGACAAATCGCCGCCGCGCAGCGCCGTTAACGAGGCTTCTCCGATATAGGTACCTTTTTTGACGGCGGCCAGGATGGCTGAGAAATCCTCGGGGTGGTGCCCGAGCACGAGCCCCCCGACCAGTCGTCCCTCCGAGATCACCATGCGGCGGTAGGACTGGCGAGCCGGGTTGTCAATGACGACAAGTTCGTCATCGGGCCCCGGCTCGACCTGGCCGATCGAGGACAGCTCGATGCCCGCCCCCTTCAGAATACAAGCGGGGAGGTCAGACTTGAGGCTCTCATCGCCTCCGAGGGCGTTCACGGCGGCCACCTCGCCCTGTTTGGCGGCGATCGGCCATAGCCCCAGGACCAGCCCGCTGTGTTCGGCTACATCACCCGCCGCGAACACCCCTGGTACGGACGTCTCCATCCGGTCGTCGACCAATGCCCCCCGGTTGACAGCAATGCCCGCCTCTTTAGCCAGTTCGACGTTGGGCCTGATCCCGATGGCGCCGAGGAACAATTGGCAAGGGAGTTCCTGCCCATCCTTGAGGACGGCACCCTCGAGGGCCCCGTTGGCCCGCAGGGCTACGGTTTCGGCGCCGTACAGCACCTGCATTCCGATCCCGGCAAAATATCGGTGGACCAGGTCGCTGCAGCGGGGGTCGATCTGCCGGGACAACAGGCGGAGGCCGCGCTCGAGGACGGTCACCTGCAGGCCCAACTCGTAGAGAGAGTAGGCCGCCTCCAGGCCGAGGAGCCCGCCGCCGGCTACGACGGCCTGGCGGCAGCCGTGTTGCTGGACATAGGCACGAATGGAAATAGCGTCGGCGGCCTCCCTCATGACGAAGCTTCCTGGGCACCCGAAACCGTCGATCGGCGGAACGGTGCTGCTGCTCCCCATGGCTAGGATCAGACGGTCGTAAGAGAGCACATCGCCGGTGCCCAGCGAGACCTGCTGGGTGGCGAGGTCGATACCGGTGGCCACCGTGTTGAGCCACGCCGTGATGCTGTGCTCGTCGTACCATTGCTCGGCCAGCAGGAAGAGGCCCTGCATGGCGGAACGACCATAAACCAGGCGCGAGATGCCCATTCGGTTGTAAAGCACATGGGACTCGGCCCCGACGAGGTGAACCTCACAATCGGGGTGGCCCCGGCGGACGAAGTCGGCCGCTGTAACCCCGGCGATGCCGTTACCAATGACCACGACGCTGGCAATGGAGCGGTCGAACTCCTTCGGTTCTCGTGCCCCTTGTTCTCCGGGCTCCGGCTTGAGCGCCATCTCGACAGGGCCGGACTTGAGCCGGGCACAGCAGGCCATGCGAGTGTTGCCGGCGAACCCAAGCCGGTGCAGCGTGTTCACTTCTTCTTCCTCAGGAGGCGATAAACAGCTCGCGCCCGCTAAAACGGCGATCGGATCCGCCCCGCATACGCCCATCCGGCACCCGGCTTCGATGGCCTGGCCGTTGCGCTCGGCCACCTCGAGCAGGGAGAGGCCAATCTCGGCCCCTACGACCTTGCCGTCGGGCTGGAACTTCACCTCCACTTCGTCGCCGGCCGGACCTTTTTCTTTGTCGTTGTCGGCCCGTTCCTTCTCGGCCCGCAGTGCTCGCGAACCCTTTATGCTCAGCTGGATGGGTTGAGGGACGGGTGCAGACTCCTGGTCGAACTGCAGTTCAACTACCCGGGTCCGGGCCAGCCAGAACAACGCCAACCCCCAAACCACGAACCTTATTGGCCAGCGCACCCACGGTATGGCGATCCCGGTTACCGTTCTCCACGAACCGGCCAAAGTGACACTGGCGTACCAGTAGAAAATACTGATGGCTACCGAGGCGTACAACGCGGTCAGCATGCCCACCGTTAGCGGCAAGAGGGCGTCGAGGGCAAAGAAGGAGCCGATGCTCCCGACAAAGTAAAGCGCCAACCGCTCGTATATCTGGAGCCTGCTGAGGTCGGTGGCGGCCACCAACGTGAAAAACCCAAGCACGAAGCCGGGGAGGGCGGCTGCGAATAACTTCCGGGGGGAGCTCCAATGAGGGTCGGGGTCGTGCAGGTCAGCCTCATATGCGACCCGGGGCTTGAAATCGTAACAGTTCTTGGTACAAGCTACGCACGGCTGGCAATGGCTGTTGGGAATGGTTACGAACGGCGTCTGCCCGTAAACGCGTTGCAACGGGAGCAGCGGGCAGATGCTGCTGCACCAGCCGCTCTTCCCTTTGAAGTACAGGCCGGCTACAAATGCATTAAGGATGGTCAACGAGAGTAAAATGCCGGTAGCTCTGGCCCCGGCATTGAAAACGGCCAGTCGGGCACTGGTGATGCCGAAGAAGAGGACAATGGCGACTATGTAGCCGTAGCTGCGCAACCATTGGGGCGGAGTGAAGCCGCGGGTAAAGCCGAGGACGCGGGGCGCCTGGTTGGAGGCGGCGAGGGGACAGACGTTGCGCCACAACCCGGGGGCGACAAAGAACGTGATCGGGAGCAACGGCACCACGACCTTGAAAAACCAGAACAATCCTCCGGCCGGACGGACGAACAGGCCGACGCACAGGGCGATATAGGCGCAGACACTCACGACCCGGATCGCGTTCCAAACCGGGATCGGGATGCGGCGGCGGATCTCCATGTAGTTCGGGAAGACCGGTTGGCCGGGCTTGGTGGTGATGCCAAGCACGCGGTCGCGCCACTGCCGGAGCGGTGACGGGCCTACCACCACCGGGACGGGCGGAGGCGGCTTGGGGACCGGGACCTCCTCGACCGGGCGCGCTATGACCGTAGCCCGGGGCGGGACCACGGGGGCTATCGCCACCGGCCGGCTGACAACGACTATGTCGGTGCTCCCGAGCCGGACGATGTCGCCAGCCCGAAGGCTGGCCCGGCCGGACAGGGGGTTCCCGTTGACCAGCGTGCCGTTGCGGCTGCCCAGGTCGACGACGGAGAGCGATGTCGGATTAGGCACCAGTTTTAGATGCCGGCGGGAAACACCCGGGTCGGCGACGTTTTCTCCGTCACAATCACGGCCGACCTCGATGGCATGGTCGAGGACCACCCGGCGGACGGCTTCCCCGGGCTCCCTTATCTCGACAACGGGCCGCTCGGCCATGGTTTTAGTGGCACCTCCGCAGACGTGGGCCCGGCTGCTGGCGGCCGGGTGCGACTATGACAGCTCCCATTCCCCCGGATAACTGGGGGCTCATATTGGTCTCGGGCCGCACCGGGGTTGGGCCTTACCCGGGGCTCTGGGCTCTACGCAGGCGCTGGGCCAGGATGCGACCGAGGTCGAACAGGATCTGGAGGCCCAGGCGCGGGTCCTCTTCCGCCAGGGCGTCGAAATCAGCGAGACGCAGTTCTGCCACCTCTACCGGAGTCGTGGCCCGCACCTGCGCCGAGCGCTGGCCGCTATCGAAAAATGACATCTCGCCTAGGACGCTGCCCGCGCCCACGGTGATCACTCGTCGTGGCGTACCGATGGCCCGATTTGGGCTCTGGGGCCGGACCTCCAGAGCGCCGTCCACGACCAGGTAAAGGGAACGCGTCATCGCGCCGGCGGAGATGACGGCCTCGCCGGCGTCGAAGTGCCGGCGACGGCAGTGCCGCAGCAACAGCGACCAATCGCTGTCAGACGCTTCTGGCAGGAACACTTCAGGGCCCGCTCCGTAGTCGTGGCGCCCTCTGTCCCCGGGTAGTCGAAGAATGCCATTTGTCGCCCCTCAGCTCGCTAAGTCGTGGCCTCGGCCCGCATTATGTGCATCACTGCGTTGACGAGGGCGAGGTGGGTAAAGGCGGGCGGAAATTCCCGAGGTGCGGGCCCCAACGCGGGGTCGATCAACGCGTTTAGGTCGCAGTCCGAGATGAACACATATGACGCAATAGGGGGGGAATGACCTCGTCCCGCTGCGTCCAGTAGCCAAAGGCGTACAGCCCTTGCCGGCTCCCACGTCGAGCATAGTAGCCGTCGGCCGCCGGGCTCCCCTTTGGGCTCGCGGTTTCGGTCGCGCCTTCGTGGGCTTCGACGCGCAAAAGGCGAAACCGGCGGCGAACTAGGGCCGGCTTATTCAGCCGCAGTTTCGGGTGGTGGCAACCGCAGAGGCTGGGCCAGTGAGCGGGTGGTACCTGCCGTCATCAATGGCGCATTGGTCAGGCCGGAGTAAGTCACGATATTGGGCGGGAAAAACAAGGACAGTGCCCAGTCGCTGACCACGCCCAACCGGCGGGACGCGCCGGGCACCTGCATCAGGTGGACGCCGCGGGCGGCCAGCCAACCGGGCAGGCCGCGCAACCGCACCCCCCCGATGTCGGCAATCCCCTCCTTGCGGCCGAGAGTAGCGACCTGTCCGAGCGACCGGAAGCTGTACGGCTGGGCCGGGAGACCGTCCTGGACGGCAATCAGGTTCTTGGTGAGCTGACGGGCCTGGCGGACGGCGTGCTGGCTGGTGGGAGGGTCTACCCGACCGGGCGTAGCGGCGTTGGGCACACCCGCGCAGTCCCCCAGGGCCCACACGTTTTGGTGGCCCTCGACCTGGAGCGTGGGGCCGGTTCTGGCCCGTCCTCGCTCATCAATGGGGAGCCCGAAGCGGGCGACCACGGGGTCGGCCTTGACCCCAGCCGTCCATACCAGCAGCCCGGTACCAACTTCGGCGCCGTCGCTCAGGGTAACCGTGCCGTCCACCACCTTCTCGAGCCTGGTGCTGAGCCGGATGTCGACACCGCGCTGGACCAGGAGGTCGTAAACGTACTGGCCCAACTTCGTCGGGATCTCGGCCAGGATCTTCGGCGCCGCATCGACCAGTACCCACCGCTGGGGTACGTCGCGCAGAGTGGGGTGGTAACGGAGGGCATCCTGAGCCAGGTCGCGCAACTCCGACAGGGCCTCGACGCCGGCGTAACCGCCGCCGACAAAGACGAAGGTGAGGTGGCGGCGTTGCCGTTCCGGGTCGGGCTCGACCGCCGCCGCAGCCAGTAGCCGGAGCAGTTGGTTACGCAAGTAGAGGGCATCGAGGACGGTCGTGCACCCGACCGCGTGCTCGATAAGACCCGGGATCGGGAACGTGCGGGGGACGGCCCCGACCCCGACTACGACGTGGTCGTAGGTGATGCTCATCTGTAACCCGCTATCGGTCTCCACCTCGGCCCGGCGGTCGTCGGGAGCAAGGTCGGTAACCCGGCCCTCGATCACCTCGGCGTGCGGGCACGCGATGGCCAGCGGCGTCATCACGTTGCGCACTTCTATGATCCCGGCCGCCACCTCGGGGAGCATGGGGGTGAACAGCATCGAGTTCTGGGCGTTGACGATGGTGGCCCCGCGGGGCCCAAGCATCCGGGCAACCGTGACGCCGCCGAACCCGCCGCCTATAACCAACACCCCGCCCCGGGCCTGTCGGGGGATCGTCGCCGAGCCGACGCCTGTCCCTGCCGGCCGGTCAAGCATCGAACGCCACGGCATGGCGGGGTTCGTACAGCATCACGTCACCGGCGCCCGGGACCTTCAGCATCGCCGTCAGGCCAAAACCCTGCGCCTTTATTTCCTGGGTGAATTCGGCCCCTCTGGCCTCGAGCCCGGCGACCGTTGCCGTGATGTCGTCGCAAGTGAGCGTGATCTCGTGATGCGGCCCGGTGTGCCAACCCGGGCCCTCACCACCCTCACCCTCGCCGCCTGCACCACCCGACGTGGGGTGCACACCGAGCTCGGACGGGCCGGTGCGGAATATCAGCCAACCGCCGTGGGCGTCCACGTAAGGAAATTCGAGCACATCCCGGAAGAAGGCTCGGGCCGCTTCGGCGTCGTCGGCATAAACGAGGGCATGGACTCCAGTGATCATGCTCAGCAAAGTACCTCGGCTGGAGCCCGCAGACTAGAGGGCCGGCCGGCGGGGGGCCCAGGGCAGCGCTTGTTCCAGTTGGGCCGAGACCCGCAAGAGGAGAGCCTCTTCCCACGGCCCGGCCACCACCTGCACGCCGATGGGCAGCCCGCTGGGGGCGATGTGGGTAGGCAGCGAGATGGCCGGCAGGCCGCTCATGTTGAACACCGAAGTGAACACCACCATCTGCAACACCTGTAGCGGAGTTCCCGCGCCCTGGTGCGTGGCGGCCAGAACCTCGCCGGCGAGCGGAGGTTCGATGCTCATAGTGGGAGTAAGCAACAGGTCGAAGTCGCGGCCCCAACGGGAGACGAAGCTCCGGCTCCAGAGCTGTAACTGGTACACCGACTCCACGTAACTGAGGCTGTCCACCGCCTGCGCCGCGGCCCGGCTGGCCTGGACATGCGGCTCGGTTTTGTCCCAGTCAACGTCGAAGCCGGCCAGACCCGAATTAACGACGTTGAGAAAAGCGGCCAGGAACTCGTCCGGGACCTTGTACGCGACGACTTCAACACGGTGGCCAGCCTTGTCGAGCACGGCGGCCGCCTCTCGAACAGCCGTGACGCACGGCTCGTCGACACTGAGGCCGAGCGGCGCCTCCTCGATCACACCGACCCGCAACCGCCCCGGGTCGGCACCGACCTCAGTCAGGAACGCCCGCTCGGGGCGGGGCGCGTTGTACCACTGTCCAGGGTCGGGGCCAGAAATGACGTCGAGCAAAGCCGCCGTGTCGGCCACGTCGTGAGTGAGCACCCCCTTTACGGCCGCTCCCTCCCAGCCGTTGACGAACGCAGGGACGCGGCCCCGGCTCACCTTGAGGCCGACCAACCCACAGCAAGAGGCAGGGATGCGGATCGAGCCGCCGCCATCGCCGCCGTGGGCGGCCGGGAAAAACCCGCCCGCCACCGCGGCAGCCGCTCCCCCGCTCGACCCGCCCGGTGTGCGGCCGAAGTCCCACGGGTTGCGGGTGATGCCGTAGCGATCGTTCTCGGCCACTGTTATCAGACCGAACTCGGGCGTATTGGTGCGACCGCACAGGATGAAACCGGCTCCTTGGAGCGCCACGACCACGGGCTCGGTTACCTCTGAAGGAGCCCCGGCGGCGCCCCACGACCCGTAGGTCACCGGCCAGCCGGCGACTTGGTCGAGGTCCTTTATGGGGATAGGTACCCCGTGGAAGGGAGGCAGGTCGCTGGCGTCCGAGTGAACGACAACGTCTCCCGCCGCCAGGGCCGCCTCCCGCGCTTCGCCGTCGTTACGCCATGTCACCGCATTCAGCCGGTCGTTGAGAGCATCGACGCGCGCCAGGCACGCTTCCAGAACTTCGAGCGGGCTGACCTCTCGTGCCCTTATGGCCGCAGCGGTGGCACTGGCGGTCTGGAACGTGTCGAATTCGTCTGGCACATCGCGCACGCTAGCAGCGCCCAGCCGGGCCGGCGCCGAACAGGTCGAGCTGCGGTTCCCTCCCTACCTCTCTGGCTTCAGGGGCCTCTCCCGGCTCGCGCCGGAAGTGTTTGCTGAGCGTGTCCACCTGACCCTGGTAGTTCGAGCCGATGTCGTCGCCGTAGAGCTTCGACGGCGCGCTCACCATCCGCTCGAAGGTCAGCTTGCACACGTGCTGGCCATGATCGATCACGAACGGTACGTCGTGGGCGCGGACCTCGAGCGCGGCCCGAGAACCCGTCAATACCCCGGCCCGGTCGTAGCCGAAACCAGGGTCGAAAAAGCCGGCGTAATGTGTCCGCAGCTCGCCGCTGGTGGGGTCATAGGCGATCATTTCGCACGCCAGGTCGGGGGGGACCTGTACAGCCTCTTCCGAGAGCAGCAGGAAAAACCGGTCTTCGTCAAGAAGCACACCGCCGCCCCGTTCGGCCCGCACGGTCTCCCAATAATCGCGGCTACGGTATTCGCCTACTTTTGTCATGTCCAGCAACGGCGTGTGCCGTTTGGCCCGGTAACCCACCCACCCGCCCGGCGCCCCTTTCAGGTCCAGGCTCAAGAAAAGACCATCTGAGGTGGCGAACTGGTCCCTGGCTGCGGGGCGGCCGTTCACGTACAGCAGAGGCTGGCTTTGGTGAACCTCCCATAATTCCTCGTCGGACAGCCTCGAGCGTCCCGCCATGAGCCGCAACTGGTTGAGGGCCAGGCCCTTCCGCACCCGGACGGCGAACGACAACGGGACAATCTCGACCCAAAGCTGTCCCCTATAACCGGGAGCTATTTCGTCAAACCGGTAACCGCGGTCGGTTATGACCCGGGTGAATACGTCGAGACGGCCCGTAGAACTTTTCGGGTTGGCTTTTCCTCCGACAAATTGAGGGAGGTCCAGGGTTTCCATAAGTGGCACCAGGTACGGTCGCCTGATCTCGAGGACGGCGCCCCGGTTAAGGTCAAGTTCTTCGACTTTGAAACCGGCCAGCTTCTGGGCCACGGTCTGGTTCCCGGGCAAGAAGCTGAACTGGGTGGCGTAGGCGATGTCGCCCAGTCGCAGGTCGATGCTCCCCGGCTGAATGTTCACCTCCGGGATGGGAAGCCCGTCGGTGCCGACCCAGCCGGCCTTGATGGCATCAGCCAAGAGCTGGCTGGGGAGGACCCCCTGCGCGCCATCAGCAAGGTCGGCAAGGCTCGTCTCTGTCGGCATGGCAGGGCCATGGTAGTGGTGCTCACGGCCTGGCAGCGGGCCGAGGCGGTAGCCTGCGTTCCGTGGTCAATGACGCCAACCGCCGGGGCCGGGGGGCCAACCTCAAGCTTCTCAGCCGGGCTCTGTTCGCTCTGGCCCTTACCGCGCTGGCAGCATTGATCGTCAGGCTGAGGGGCAGCGGGGGGACCCCGCCCCACCGGGGCGGGTGGCGCGAGCTGACTGCCGCCGACCTGGAGCAGGTGGACAAGGGCTAAGTGCGAGCGATCCTGGTGGGGCTGGGCGCCGTCGGGGCGCGCAGCGCTCGCCAACTGCTTTCCTCAAAGTCCATAACCGAGCTCGTCGTGTTCTCCAGGCACCCGGCCAAAGCGGGGGCGAGGTTGGCCGCTCTCGGTGGGGCCGGGGCGCTCAGCATGCAGCTGCTTTCACTGGCGGCGTTCTCCGAGGCGCTGGGCGGGACGTCTGTTACGCTCCTGGCCGCGCCCGGTCCTTGCCTCTGGGCCGAGACCAGCCTGAAAGCCGGGGTGCCCGTCGTCTCCACCTCGGACGACCCCCACGAAACCCGCTCATTGCTCGGGCTGGACGCCGAAGCCAAGCGGCTAGGCGTGCCCGTCGTCGTGGGCGCCGGCATGGCCCCGGGGCTGTCGTGCCTGCTGGCGGCGTGGGCGGCATCAATGGTCGATGAAGTCACGGAGGTCCACGTGTCCAGCCTGGGCACGGGCGGGCCGGCGTGCGCGAGACGTCATCACGCCGCTCTGCGCGAAGCCGCCGACGAATGGCGGGGCGGCGTCGTGGTCCGACGGGTGAGTGGCTCTGGGCGAGAGCTCGTCTGGTTCCCCGAGGAGGCCGGGGCTGATTGCTACCGGGTCAACCGGCCCGACCCCATGCTGCTCACCAGGGCCTTTCCCGGTCTGCAAACGGCCACGACCAGGGCGGCGGCGTCACGCCGCGACCGTTTCACATCCTGGCTGCCGATGCTCCGCCAGCCGCACCGCGAGGGGACCGTGGGCGCCCTCAGGGTGGAAGTGCGGGGCCGCAAAGGCGAGGCGGCGGAGACGATGGTGGCGGGGTCGAGCGGACGGCCAGCGCTGCTGGCGGGAGCGGTGGCGGCGGGGGCGGCCAGCCGAGCGGCCAGTGGCCAATTGCGACCCGGCGCCGGTGGGCTGGCGTCATTGGTTGCCTCCCCGGGCGAGTTCCTGGCCGAGCTCTCGGCACGGGGTGTCCCCCTCCTGACGTTCCAAGGGGGCGGCATCACCCCGGCGAGGAAGTGAACTTCCCATGATTGAGGTGCCGGTGCCAGCCACGGTCGAAGACGCGCTGGCCGAGTGCTTGCGCCAGGGACTTGAAATCCGCTCCGAGCGCCCAATGGCTGGCCGGCCGGGGAGCCACCATTATCACCTCGCCCGGCCAGGCCAGCCAGGGACGCTCGAGTTGAGCGAGTGGCAGGGAGAAGTCTGGTTCTCCATCAAGGAGCGCCGTGATTGTGGTTGGGTGTCGGGCTTCGCTCGCACGACCGCCGCCGCCCTGGCTAAGAGGCCCCGACGACCTCAGGGCTTGCGGCGGTGCTTCCAGCTGAAGGGGTCACTCCAACCGACGGCGGCCAGTGCCCTGTTCACGAGGCTGAGGGCGGCGGTCGCCTCGAAATCATCCGACCGGTCCTGGATCCGCTGCACCAGGTCCCGCTGAGCCAGTTCCAGCGCTTCCCGGTCCCCCGCCGCCGCCAGCTTTTGCACCGCGGCATCCAGGGCCTCCGGGCCAGAGGTCAGCGTGCTCGCCAGTACGACGGCCTCCTCAGCCACAGGGTCGCGTGTCACCATGACGGCGAGAGTAGCAGCCGAGCGCCGTCCACCTTTCGGCCTCCACTTTCCGGACGGGGCTAAGGGAGGACCATTCAAGAACTGGCCGTTTTGCGCGACCGCCGGCGCCCCAGGAACCGCACGAAGGGGTCGTACTCGGCATCGACGACCCTTTCCTTCATGGGGATTATCCCGTTGTCGGTGATCTTTATGTGTTCCGGGCAAACTTCGGTGCAGCACTTGGTGATATTGCAATAGCCGAGGCCCTCCGAGTCCTGCACCCTCCGCTTCCGGTCGAGGGAGTCGTTGGGGTGCATGTCCAGTTCGGCGTAACGGATGAAAAACCGCGGCCCGGCAAAGTACTGCTTGTTTTCCTCGTGATCTCGGATGACATGGCAAGTGTTCTGGCAGAGCCAGCATTCGATGCACTTGCGGAACTCCTGAGAGCGCTCCACGTCGGGCTGGTACATCGTGAAGGGAGCGACCGGTTGGCTGGCAGTGGGCGTAAAGGCCGGGACCTCACGGGCCTTTTGGTAGTTGAAAGACACGTCCGTCACCAGGTCCTTGATGACCGGGAACGTCCGGAGCGGCGTGATCGTGACGGGTTCGTCCGGGGGAAGCACTGAAAGCCTGGTCATGCACATCAACCGAGGTATGCCGTTGACCTCGGCCGAACAGGAACCACACTTCCCGGCCTTACAGTTCCACCTCACGGCCAGGTCATTGGCCTGGCTGGCTTGCGCCCGGTGGACGACGTCGAGCACGACCTGGCCCTCTTCAGCGGGGACGACGTAATCCTTCAGCTCGCCGCCGTTGCTATCCCCCCGCCAGATGCGAAGCGTCAGGTCGAAGCTCAATGGACGTCCTCCAGCAGTTCGGCCAGCTCGGGGGGGGGCTTGGGCAGAGGCTGGCGCTTGACCGCTACACCGCTCCCGTCGGGCCCTGCCGAGGGCGGCTTCACCTCGTTGACCACGTTGAGGCCGCCCCAGAAGGGGTCGGTCATCGGGAAATCCTCCCGAGTGTGCCCACCTCGGCTCTCCTGGCGCTCGAGGGCAGCCAGAGCAACGGCTTCGGCTACAAGCAACATATTTCGCAGATCGAGGGCCAGATGCCACCCGGGGTTGTATTGGCGGTTGCCCTCCACGGATACAGCGGCGGCCCGCGCTCGCAAAACGGCGATTTTTTCCAGCGCTTCTTTCAGTTCCGATTCGACGCGGATAATGCCGACGAGGTCCTGCATTACCTCCTGGAGGTCCTGGTGGACCGTGTACGGGTTCTCGGCTGCGGGCCGGACCGGAACGGGGCCAGGGCCACGTCCGTGGCCTGGGCAATATCCGCCTGAGCGGCCTTCGGCCGCTGCTCACCGAGCCCCTTGGCGTACTCCGCCGCGTACTCGCCCGCCCTCTTGCCGAACACGAGCAGGTCCGAAAGAGAGTTGCCACCCAGGCGATTGGCGCCATGCATCCCGCCGGCCACCTCGCCGGCCGCGAAAAGACCAGGGACGACCGAAGCCTGGCTGTCAGGGTCGACCTCGACCCCGCCCATGACGTAATGGCATGTCGGCCCGATCTCCATCGCTTCTTTTGTAATGTCGACGTCGGCCAGCTCGCGGAACTGCTGGTACATCGACGGCAACCGTTTCTTGATGAAATCGGGGGAACGCCGGCTGGCGATATCGAGGAATACGCCACCATGAGGGGAACCGCGGCCGGCCTTGATCTCGCTATTTATGGCCCGGGCCACCTCGTCCCTGGGCAGAAGCTCCGGCGGGCGGCGGTTATTGCGTTTGTCCTCGTACCACCGGTCAGCCTCTTCGATATTGTCCGCCGTCTCCGCCTTGAAGAACTCGGGGATGTAGTCGAACATGAACCGCCTGCGCTCGGAATTGAGCAACACGCCGCCGTCACCCCGCACCGACTCGGTGACCAGCAACCCCCTGACCGAAAGGGGCCAAACCATACCGGTCGGGTGGAACTGGATGAACTCCATGTTGAGGAGCGTGGCGCCGGAGCGCAGAGCCAAGGCGTGGCCGTCGCCGGTGCATTCCCATGAGTTGGAAGTAACTTTCCAGGACTTCCCGATACCCCCCGTGGCCAATATCACGGCCGGGGCATCCAGGACCACAAAGCGCCCGGAGTCCCGCCAGTACCCGAAGGCGCCGGCCACCCGGTCGCCATCTCGGAGCAAGTCGGTGACCGTAAGCTCCATGAGGACGTCCATCCCGATGGAGACAGCCCGCTGCTGCAGGGCACGGATCATCTCGAGCCCGGTGCGGTCCCCGACGTGAGCGAGGCGGGCGTAGCGGTGGCCACCGAAATCGCGCTGGCTGATCTTCCCACTGGCCGTGCGGTCGAAAAGCGCGCCCCACTGCTCCAGCTCGTACACCCGGTCGGGGGCTTCCTTGGCATGCAGCTCCGCCATGCGCCAGTTGTTGAGGAGCTTGCCCCCCCTCATCGTGTCGCGGAAATGGACCTGCCAGTTGTCCTCGGGCCAGAGATTGCCCAGGGCGGCGGCGATGCCGCCTTCCGCCATTACGGTATGAGCTTTACCCAAGAGGCTGCGGCAGACAAGGGCGGTGCGGGCGCCGGCATCGTGGGCCGCGATGGCGGCCCGCAGCCCGGCGCCGCCGGCGCCGATCACAACGACGTCATAGGAATGGTGTTCGAATGTTTCTTCGGAAGGCATTTCAGAAAAACCTCGGGTCGTGGACCCAACCAACCGCAACCAGCCGGATATAGAGGTCGGTTAGCGCCACGAAAACCAGGCTCACCCATGCGATCTGCATGTGCCTGGTGTTCAGCCTGGAAACAAAGCCCCATAACTTGAACCGCAGCGGGTGGCGGGAAAAGTGCTTGAGCCGGCCGCCCACTACGTGGCGGCAGGAATGACAGGAGATCGAGTAGGACCATAGGAAGATGGCGTTCAGGACGAGCATCAAGGTGCCGAAGCCCATGTGCCCCCAACCGTTGGGCCAGTGAAAGGCTTCTATTGCGTCCCAGGTGAGGATGCCGTTGAACAGGAGCCCTAAGTAGAAGAACCACCGGTGGGCATTCTGGAGGATGAGAGGTAGGCGACTTTCGCCGGTGTAGCGCCGGCGGGGTTCTCGGACGGCGCAGGCGGGCGGGGACAGCAACAGCGACCGGTAGTAAGCCTTGCGGTAGTAATAACAGGTGAGGCGGAACCCGAGCGGCACGACCAGGACGATGATGGCCGGCGATATGACCCACCACGGGCCGAATAGGCCGACCATGGGCGGGTGGGTGATAGTCGAGCCGGCCCGGGCGTAGCCACAGCGGGCGGCGAGGCAGGGCGAATAGAACGGCGAAAGGTACGGCCTGACGTAGTAGTTGGAGTTCTGGAAGGCGGCCCAGGTCGAGTAGGCGATGAACGCCAAAAGCACGGTCGCAGTGACGACGGGTTGCGCCCACCAGCGGTCCTTCCGCAGGGTGGGAGAGTCGATGGCCGCCCGTCGCCGGGGCGTCGCCTTCTCGGCTGGGCCGGCGGTGGCGACCGTCATGCACTCACCGTGTGTCTCATCGCCCCCACGTTAACCCGCGTCGGCCAGGAAGGGCACGACGGCGGACGGCCCCCTTGCCGTTGCTTTGTCTGGCGGTTGGTGGCCGGCCTCTGCTCCCGGACATCACCTGGGCCGGTCGTCGTTGGGCCGGTCGTCGTTGGGCCGGTCGTCGTTGGGCCGGTCGTCGTTGGGCCGGTCGTCGTTGGGCCGGTCGTCGTTGGGCCGGTCGTCGTGGCCGGTTGCCACCGGCCCGGTCGTTGCCCGGGCCGGCGCGGTCAGTTCACCGATGTCCTGGGCCGGTCCGGCCAGGCTGCCCGAGGTACCCGCCGCACGGTGTGCAGCAGGGCGGGCAGCCGGGCCGGTACGGCAGGGCAAGCCTTTAGGGCTGGGTGGCCGAAAGGACGATCGTGCCCGTCGGGATGGAGCTGGGCAGGCCAGCTGTGGCGTTGCTAACCAGGGTGAGCGGCCAACCAAACGAGTTCCCGCCGCCCGCCGCGCAAACAGATGGAGAGTTGATCACATTGTAGTTACTTTCGATCCCACTGATGGCCTGGGACGCGGTATTACTCACTTTGGCAAAACCTTGGAGCGTCCAAAAAAGCTGATTGGGGTTCATGAAATCACCGGCTTCGCCTTGAACGTCGTTCACGAATAGGGCCCCGCTGGCGCACGTAGTGGATTGCGTGTACCAGATGAAATCCGCGTCGCCGACGGTGCCGTCGAAGCGGAAGTCGACTTCGAACCCAGCGCTGGTCAGCACGTTGACCGAGTCCTCGCTGTCGCTTATCACTTGGCCGAGCGAAGCATTGCTCGAGTCCCAGGCCTGGAGGGTCGAGCCCGAGCCAGAGCCGGCGGCACCCTGAGGGCCCGGCGCCCCTGTCGCACCCGGGGCACCGTTGGTCCCGTTGGTGCCGTTGGTGCCGGTCGCCCCGGTTGGGCCGGTAGCGCCCGTGGGGCCGATGGCACCGGTCGCGCCAGTGACGCCGGTAACACCCATAGCGCCGGTCTGCCCAATGGAGCCGGTTGAGCCAGTCGGGCCGGTAACCCCTGCGGCGCCGATGGCGCCCGTCGCGCCGGTAACGCCCGTTGCGCCCGTCGGGCCCATTGCACCCGTCGGGCCCATTGCACCCGTCGCGCCGATAAGCCCGGTCGCGCCCGTAGCGCCGGCGACGCCTTGTAAGCCCTGCGCTCCTGTCGGGCCACTAGCGCCAACGGTTCCCTGGGATCCCTGGGATCCCTGCGAGCCCTGGGCCCTTGCGCCCCCTGCGGACCTTGTGCACCCTGCGGGCCTTGCACGCCCGGACTTCCGGCCACCCCGGTGCCGTTGACCCCGGGCGCGCCCTGTGCTCCCTGCGCTCCCTTGGCGCCTTGGGCGCCCTGAAGTCCTGGCGACCCTTGCGAGCCCTGGGCGCCCGGTGTACCTGGCGCTCCGGGAGAACCGGCGAGCCCCATCTTGCCCTGGGGGCCGCGGGCGCCGCTGTAATTCCAGGCGATCGGTGCCTGCCCTTTCGGGCAGTGCTGGCCGGCTTTGACGACGTGCAAGCTGCCGTTTGACTTGCTGTAACAAGCGTAAATTGTGCCGGTGTCGGGCGTGCCGGCCAGGGCCATCGAGGCCCCCACGGTCCCCGTTACGGCTGCGGTGGTGGCCATGCCGGCGCCCACCGCCACCCTTAGCGCCCGTCTACCTCTTCGTTTGGATTGGCTAGCCAATATTCTTCCTTTCTTCTTTTACCTATCGATTAGCAAAGTGTCGGTGTTGTTGAGGATAACTGCAGACGGTCATGTCAACAAGGGCCCGCCCTGCCGCGGCCCGTCCTTTATGGCGATGAGGTTGGCGTACACGTAAGGGATGATTTGTTCTTCGTGCCATGAGGTGGGATAACCGGTATGGACCCGTGAGATCTGCAGGCGACAAGTCAGCTCCGGGACGGCAAAATGGAGATCTCTCTGCGTGAGGTACCAGAAACTGTTCTCGTTCCAAAACGAGACGTGGCTGGGGTCCTGGAACGCGCCCCGGCCGTCTGTAGAAGGCGTGTGCGTGATTATCAAACCTCCGTGGCGGAGAACCCGGTAACACTCGTTGAACAGGGCGGCGCGGTCGGGCACGCGCTGCAGAAGGTCGATCATCTTTATGACACCAACGCTGCCGTCCGGGAGATCCAGGACGGGCCGCTCGGGGTCGAGAAATAGGACATCCTCGACGATGTCACCATCCGTGGGCGGTGACGTGGATGTGACCAGGCGGATTTGTGAGAGCCGGCGGCGGGCCGCCCAGGCCGCGGCCAGAGGCCTAATGGTCCGGTCGTAGAGTGCCACTGTCTCGCTCTGTATTTGGGCATTGGTTTTGGGCGCCGACTGCGTGTTCCTGGAGTGCACTCGCTGGAAGTACAAAAGGCGGTCAATGTGCACAAAATCGCCCACTTCGTACAGCCGCGCCATGAGGTCCTGGTCGTCGAGCACCCGCCGCTCGCGGTTATATCCCCCAACCTTCTCGTACGAGGACGCTCTGAACGCGCGAACGTGGTTCGGCGCATACCAGATGTAGCCGACGTTGTGCGGGTACGGCGCCATCGCACGGCAGCGCAAATAGGTTGTGTCACCGATGCGCTCGTCGGTGTAGACCCAACCAGAGCCGGCGTCAAAACGGTCGGTATTGGGCGTCCCGTCCGCACTAACCTGTGTGAAATCGGAGTACACCAGGGCCGCGTCGGGGTGGGCTTGAAAGGCCGAGACCACCTCGTTCAAGCAGTCGGGACTGAGGCGGTCGTCATGGTCCAGCTCGACCAGGACGTTCCCCTGGGCCAGCTCACAGGCCAGGCCCTTGGCCGCCCCCACCCCGGTGAGGTGGACCGGAGCTCTGACGACACGCACACGCTCGTCTTTTTCCGGAGGGCGCCACGCGGCCGCGCCCCGGTTGAGCACGACCACCCACTCCCAATCGGAGTACGACTGAGAAGTAAGCGAGCGATAGCAGTCGGCGAGGTAGCGGCTGTCATGACTGGGAGTGAATACGGAGACATTCATGCGCTGTGGCTCCCAGGAAGACCAGTCAGCCTCGTTTGGCCTAGGGCTCCTTCACCCCTACCGGCCAACCGCGCGCTTAGATTTCTTCCTCTTGGCCGTCGAGCGACTCTAACAGCCGTGGCAAAACGGAGGCGGCCGGAAGTTACGCTTCTTGGGCAGCGAGTAGTCTCGCGCCAGCCGACGGAGGTCGGGAGGATAAACTCCCTGGTCGCACCCGCGCCGCGTTGCCCGGGGACGTAGCTCAGTGGCTAGAGCACCTGCTTTGCACGCAGGGGGTCGTGGGTTCGAGTCCCATCGTCTCCACCAGACACCATCGTCTCCACCAGCACCTCGACGGTGCAGGGTCGGTAGTTATTCCAGTTCCGGATCGGCGTGTGGCGAGGTTGGAAAGTCAGACTTTCTGATCATGATTGACCTGTGACACGGACGACTCTGAGGGCCAAAGGGCAGATCACGCTGCCGGAGGATATTCGTAGGCTGCTCGCCTTGAAGAAGGCGATCTCCTCGAAGCAGAAATCACGTCCGAGGGCATCCTGTTGCGGCCGCAGAAGCTGATCGACGCCACACAGGCTTGGTTCTGGACGCCCGAGTGGCAGGAGGGCGAGCGGGAGGCCGACGCCGACCTGGCCGCGGGGAAAACGGAGTTCTTCGAGTCTGGCGAAGAACTCATAGAAGCTCTCCGTCGACGAGCCAAACGCCCAAGACGACGACCGGCGTAGTCCCGTTGCCGACGTATGCGTGGTTGGCCAGGTTCGCCAACGACTTCGGTGCGCTCACACCTGACCAGCAGGCCGCCTTCCTAGTCGCCGCAAGCCAGTTCGTGGAGGACCTTCAGTTCGGGAGGGCTTCCGAAAGGGGCTGCGGTTCAGGGGCGTTAAGGGGAGCCGCCGGTATCTTCGAGATGACCTGGGCGGACGATGGACGAGCGACCTTCGAGTACGGCGTACCGGTCCGGGAGGGCGAGGCCCACATCGTGTCGCGCCGCATCGGGACGCACGCCATCTTCACCGAACCATGACCCAATTGCCCTCGAGTCGGCCCGCCGGCGTGCGCGATCCTAGCGCGATCCGTGCGCGAAGCAGAGGTCAAGAACGGTCACCAGGTGTCAGCAGCTGGCACTAAAAGCCAGCTCAGAAGGCTAGTCCCGGAAAATTACCAGTGTGTAGCGCACGCCAAATCCTGCTTTGCACGCAGTGGGAGAGAATGGCCGCCCCCTAGGCTTTAGGGGCAATCGACCCGCGGCTTAAGCTCTGCCACTGTTTGCTCGGGACTGGGTCGGAAAACATGCCTGCTAGGCATGCAATAGGACCCAGTTCGCCCGGCGAGTGCACCGGGCGTACCGGGTGCGGCGGCCACTTCGGGCAGGCCGGCGGCGTGGCCGGGGTGCAGGGCCGTACACCAGTTGACCAGAAGTCTGGCCCCCGCCAGCATAGACAGAGCCCCTGCAGGGCTCGGTCTCTCTCCGCAGTAGCGTGCTGGTAGATCAGCGTCGCTCTCGGGCTGGCATGTCCCATCTGGTGCATCAGTTCCTTGAGGCTGGCCGCGGTCAAGGCGGCGCGTGTATTCGCCGCTATGTCTGAGGTCATGGGGCCTGAAGGACTCGAGGCCTACCGCGGCGCGCGCCGGCTGCCACACCCGGCGGTTAAGTTGCTCCGGCGCGGCGGTGGCCCCTCGGCCGTGGCGAAGACAAGGCCGTCCGGCGCGGTGCCCACGTAGTCGCCGAGGTTCGCGATCAGCTCGTCCTCAACGGCTGTGGCGATGATTTGTCCTGAGAAGGCTGTACCACTTGGCTCCGGTCCTTGGGCCGATGTTCGCATTTATATTCCCGCGTTTATCTCTTCTACGAGTTATACAGGAGGTCCATTGCAGTCTCTATAAGCCAAGACTTTCGGCTCTTCGTGTCCGTTATTTGGCGTTAGTGAGCAGTATCCAAGAAATTAGTCCAGCAGCGGACTGTCTGATCCCGCTGCGTCACCCTTTGAACCCGCCCGGACCTCCTTGGAGGCCAAGTCCAACTCCGCCATGTCGAGCGCCGGGATCTCGTTGGCACGGGCGGTACTTTTCGAAAAGCAACCCCTCGCAGTGTCCTTTCTCGATGAGCGATCTCTGGGCGTCGCCACAGGCCCTCGACCTGGCGGCGAGTCAGGTCATCTAAGTGCCCAAGGACAAGGCCGGCGAGGTGCCTGAACAATGGCAGCCGATTGGCAGCTTGTGCGACTACAAATGCCCCACGCAGCTCCCACCGTCGTTGTTGCTGTTCGTACCATCCGGACAGGTGGTATTGCTCCAGACGACAGTCTTGAGCGTCGTCGCCTTCAGCCCGGTCGCTCCCGTGAGTGTGGCCCCGCTCAGGTTGGCACCGGAGAGGTCGACCAGCGCGAGGGAGGCGTCGCTCAGGTTGGCGCTGCTCAGGTTGGCGCCGCTCAGGTTGACCAGCGTGAGGTTGGCGCCCTCGAGTGTGGCACTGGTCAGGTCCGCATCGGTGAGGATGGCACCGGTCAGGTTGGCCCCGTTCAGGTCGACCAGCGTGAGGTTGGCCCCGTTCAGGTTGACCAGCGTGAGGTTGGCTTTCGTCAAGTTGGCGTTCTCGAAGTTCGCATCATTGAGATTGCTGTTGCTCAGGGTGGCGCTCGTCAGGTTCGCCCCGGTGAGGACCGCGCCCGCCAGGTTGGCGTTATTCAGCTGGGCGCCCGCCAGCGACACGTCCACGAAGTAGGCGTCCTTGAGGTTGGCGTTGCTCAGGTTGTAGGCGCCGTTCGACAGCTTGGGGTAACCGCTCAGGTTGGTATTGACGTACTCGGTGGCCGCGTCGCTGGTGCTGGCGGTGAAGTTACCGTCGCCCCCGTAGCTGGCCGTGATCGCGTGGGCGCCCACGTCGAGATGGCTGGTGCTGAAGGTGGCCTGGTCCGTGCCGTTGGAGACGCTCGGCTGGCTGGTACCCAGGCTCTTGGTGCCGTTGTAGAAGGTGACCGTGCCCGTGGGGGTGCCCGCCCCCGGGGCCACGGCCGTCAGCACGGCCGTGAACGTCGCCGCCTGGCCCTGGGTGCTGGGCGCGGGGGCTCCCAGCGTGATGGCGGAGGCGGCCTTGCTTACGGGCTGAGACAACGCCGCGGCGGTGCTGCTCCCGTTGAAGTTGTTATCGCCGGTGTAGGTCGCGGTGATGTTGTGACTGGCCACGTTCAGAGACGAAGTGGTGCAGGCGGCCGTCTCGCTGGTCGTCTTCACCGCCTGGGCGGAGCAGCCGACGATGTCGGTGGTGCCGTCCTGGAACTCCACGGCGCCGCCGGGATGCCCCGCGCCAGGGCTCTGCACTGCGATATCCGCGGTAATGGTCACCGGCTGGCCGAAGGCCGAAGAAGCCGGGAGGGCGGCCAGGTTGGTGGCGGTGTCGGCCTTCGTGATGGTCAGGGTTCCGGGCTGGTAGCTGATGCTGTAGTCGCTGGCAACGTCAATTAGCGGCGGTGTGGCTGCCACAGTGCCCCCGGAGCAGGTGATGGTGTAGGTGCCGGCCGGCGTGCTGCCGCCCACCGGGTCGTTGCTGCCATCCACCGCGCCGCAGGTCAGCCCCCTGACCATGCTGCTGGTGTCGCCGTTGACCAGGCCACTGAAGCTGGCGGCGAAAGTTGGTACCGGTCGGCCATAGACCATGCTCTCGTCGTTGGCGGTGATGGTCAGGGGCGACGGGTGCACGGTGAAGCTCTGCGTGACGCTCGGCGCCGCCAGAAAGGCGGCGGCGCCGGCCTGGCTGGCGGTGATGACGCAGGTGCCGGCCGTGAGCGCCGTCACGTTCGCGGTGCCGGTGCCGTTGCCGCTGGCGTCGGTCCCGCCGGTGGCTCCAGAAAGGCTGCAGACCGGACCGCCGGTGGCGGCGAAGGTCACCGGCTGGCCCGAGCCGCCGCCGGTCGCCGAGATGGTAAAGGGGGCGCCGCCATAAGTCTGCGGGGGGACGCTCGAGAACTCGATGGACTGCGGGGCTTGGATCGTCTCCGTGAACGTCTGGGTAGCCCCATTGCCCGCCCCGTCGGACACCGTGACCGTGACTACATACGTCCCGGGCTCCGCATAGCTGTGCGAATCGGAGAAGGGGAAGGACGTATCACTTTGCGTCGGCACAATGATGTTGTTGGCGGAGAGGACCACGCCGGTAAATGCATAGTCCGGGCTGGTCCCGTCCCCCCAGTTCACCGTCACATCCTCAGCATCCTGGTTGCCGGTGTGGGTTACCGTACCAGCGAGCCCCATGGGCGTCCCGACGGACCCCGTCTGGGGGTTACAACCGAGGTCCGTAATGGCACCACCGCACGCAGGAGAGACCACCAGCGTGGGCGGCACGTCGGCGACCGTGACGGTGAAGGTGTCGTTGACCTGTGTCCCAGTCGCATCCGTTGCCGTCAGGCTGACATGGAAGACTCCCGGTTTTTGCCAGGTGTAGCTGACCGACGCGCCTGAGACGGGCGAAGTGTAGGGCAGCTGGCCGTTTACTGTTAGAACGCTACAGTCGCCCGCGGCATGTAAGTTCGAATTGCCACGAGTAGGTAATAGTGCCCTTGGCGTCGGCGGGCGCGAAGCCGTTCGCATCGAAGGTGACGGGGTTCCCTTCGGCGCCGGTGGAGTACGTGGGTGCGCCGACAGACGGCACGAAGCCTTGCACTGAGGCGGAGTAATCCTGGCCATCGTTCACATAGTCGACAGAGGTGGAGTACGAGCAGGTACCGTCGGCCACGCAGGTGGAGGGGTCCACCGAGGTGCCCGTTGACGGCGAGAAGTTCAGGAACTCATATCCGGCGCTCCGGTTGCCCAGTAGCCAGGCGTTCTGCTCGTTGCCGTCCCAATCGGTGTAGGTGATGTGCAGCGTCTGCACCGACTCGTTCTCGATGAACCAGTTCTCATGCAGCCGGGCCGTCGTTGTGGTCCCAGAGGCCGCGTCCGTCCAGGTGATCGAAGACGAGGTGTGGGGTAACGACGAGCCCGGCGCCTGTACCAGGAAGAGGGGGTCGGTGGGGCTGGCCGGCGGGACCGGGGTCGGATTGAGGCAATTGCTGGCGGGCCCGTAGAGCGGACCGAGGCTGGAGGTCCCGAGAACCTGGGGGGTGTTGTCGCACGTCTGGTTAGAAGGTGTGGGCAGAGTGGCCCCGACGAACAGGCTGTAGAGGGTGGTCCCGCCGTCCGTACCGCCTAGAACCGATGCCGCGTCGGGGGCTGTCGTTGCCGCGTTGGTGATCAGCGAGGCGAGTTCACCGGGCAACTGGGCGGCGCTGACCACGGTGATGCCCTCGAGGACCGCGGTGGCAATGGCAGCGAGCACCACCGCGACAGTGGCGACGCCCGTGACGGCGGCAAACGAAATGGCGGAGTCCACTCCGGCCGCAGCGGCCGCCGCGGCGGCGGCCGTTGCTCCGGTGGTAGCCGCTCCTCCGGCGGCCGTGCCGCCCAAGGCGGTCAGAGCAGTCAGGGTGGCCTCAGAGGCAATCAGCCCGGCTACGACGCTCCCAGGGGCGGCGGCGGCGATAGCGGCGGACAGCGGCAGGGTGACGCCCAGGCCAATGGCGATCCTCGTTGAAGCAGACTGGTACGCCTCGCTGTTCAACAAAGAGTAGTTCGCGTCCGCTTCGCCCCAGTTGACGAACTGGTCGTAGCTGGGCGTGGGCGGGTTGCAAATGAAGGGGCACGAGGCAAAGCACGTCGGGTCGGTATTACCTGTGTACTCGCTGGCATAGGGCGCAGGCGCCTGGAACACACACCAGCCGCCGGTGCTCTGTGCGTACTGGGAAGGGGCGAGCGGCAACCCGTTGTTGCCCATGAGGTTGTAGTTCTCGGGCGTACCGGAGAGGAAGCTCTGCAGGGCGCTGTCGCCGGCATTGCTGTCGAGCAGCGACTGGTACTGGCTCTGGTCGAGGCCGGCCCACTTGACATACTCGAGCCCAGCATTCTGCGCTGCCGCCACGGCCTGGCGCTTCAGGACCGTGTTCAGCCAGTCGACCGCGTTCTGCTGGTCGGCGGTCCGGCACCCCTGTCCTGGCGTCTGATTGGTGGTGCAAGCGGAGGCCGTGGCGGCCTCCAGCAACAACGCGTACAGTGCCGCGTCAGCGTCGGCGCGCCCCCAGCTCAGCACCGAGTTCGTGTCGCTGGCGCTGAGGCCGTAGGCCGCGATGATGGTGTTGACGGCCTGGGTCTCAAGGTTCTGCAGCGAGATCAGCTGTGTGGCGGTCGCCGCGTAGAGCGACTGGTTCAAATTGAGTAAGGCCGGGGGCGGACAGCTCCCGAATTCACAGTCAGAAGTTTGCGCGCTGGCTGTCTGGGCGTGGGGGATGAGCCCGATGGGCGTGAGCAGGACGACGGCCAGGATGAGCACCAAGACCCGGCGCCCGGCCTTTCGAGCGGGGAGTAGGCGATATAGCGCGTCCCAAATCATCAGTGTTTCTCCTTTTTGAGACCACCCTTGGTAGCGGGTGCTCGAGGGTGGCGTTGTCGTCCATGCAGCTCCCATGGCGGCCGCACCGCCCTGTCGAGGTCTGGGGGCGGCAATGGCCCCGTGAGCAGGGTAAACTTTTGTGCCTCCGAGAACCACCAGTTAGTTGCGGCAAAGTTGCGGCGTTGTTGCGGTAAAGTTGCGGCGAGCTAACGCATCAGCTTGTTGGCCGGGTCGGCCCCCGGCGGAGGGGGAGATGGTCTTCATAAAGACTCTCCGCCAGGTTGACGAGGTGGGTGACCACGACGACCTTCACTCCCGAGCTCGCCAACGGTAGGAAGACTTGGGGAAAGATGTCCGAGCCTTCCCGCTCGTTGGTCGAAGCGACGGCTCATTACACAGCAATAGGCACCCGCGCGATATGTGGGAAATGGCGGCGCTCATCCTCGCCAGCTCTTCGTCCAGCTTGCCCCCGGCCATAGAGCGGTCTTCGTCGCGGCTGAAATGAGTGAAAACGTGCCGGCGCACGTCAGCACTAAACGACCTCGCGGCCACGAAGATGCCACATTTGCATCATGAGGTGGGCCAGACCGACACTGCGCAAAGAGGTAGACAACGATCCGGGTCTCCAATGGGATTCAAGGGCGCGACGCAATACATCGCGGAGCACGCCACCCACGTCCTGAGCGACGATCTCTCGCCTCGGACCCCGGGGCCTGGTGGAAAGAATGGGTGATACTGCAGCCGATATGTGGAACAAGGCAGCCAACGCCTGGTATGAGCGCGACCGAACCGCCGCGGCTGCACTGGAACTACAAGATGACGACATGGACAGTCTCTACTCCGCCCTGGTGGCGGAACTGGCCTCGGGAACGATGAGGCTCCCGGTGACAATGGACATGACCCTGGTGGCGCGATACTTCGAGAGGTTCGCTGACCACGCCGTCAATATCGCCCGCCGGGTCGTTTACCTGGCCGGGCGCGGTGACAACGATTAGCCCGGATACGCGTCTGCCCTCCCTGTTAATCGGGTCCCCTCACCGACGCCAATTCTCCAGCTATGTTTTTTTGACGATTGCTGCCCTTTAATAACCGGTCATCGAGACACTTGTTCACATCGCTCAGCTCGGCTGTATAAGGCTAAAAGGCGTCGACGGATTTGCAACCTGCCGTTGTCAAATGCAAGTAAAGTCGTAATAACCGGAATAGCGATCGACCAGATCACCCCCGCCCTCGACTCCAAATACGTGAAGGACGAGATGGCGGCCGGCAAGACCGTCGAGTGCCGGGTCTACCTAAGCGCAACCGAGGCGGAGCGGCAGGGTCTGACGGCCAGCCCGACCGGGCAGCTGCTTGAGCATATCGACGGTGGCCGATGTGCCGGTGGTCCTCCCAGGTGGCTATCCGCTCATCGTGGTGTTCAACTGATCGCCGTGCGAAACAGAGCCTTCGACATTGCTCACGGCCCCGAAGCCGACGGCTCGTGCCCACTTTGCGTCGTTAGCGTGGATTCCACCCACGCGTCGACCGCCGCGCCAAGCACGGGTAGCGGCAGGGAACCATGGTCCAGCACAGCAGAATGGAAGTCGCGGACGTCGTAGTCGGGTCCCAGCCGGTCCTGGGCATGCTGTCTGAGTCGGAGAAGTTCACGCTCGCCGATGAGGTAGCCGAGCGCCTGGCCGGGCCAGGCGATGTAGCGGTCGACCTCGGCGGCCACGAAGGGCTCGGGCAGGGCAGTGTGCGCGAGGCAGAACTCGTACGCCTCAGCTCGGGTCCACCCGCGGTCGTGCAACCCAGTGTCGATGACGAGGCGGGCGGCCCGCCATGCCCTGGTCACGACCAGGCCCAGTCGTTGCACGCCATCGCTGTAGAGCCCGAACTCGTCCGCCAATCGTTCGGCATAGAGGCCCCATCCTTCGGCGTGGGGGATGACCACGAACGCATCGAGTAATAGCGGTAGATCCGGCCGTAGTCGCATTCGGCTGAACTGGGCGTGGTGACCGGGCACCGCTTCGTGGAACACGGCCGCCTCGCGCGCCCAGGACCCAGCCGCACCCGGATCGCTCTGGTTGAAAAGGAACACGCCGGGCCGCGAAGCGTCCCGGGCCGGCGGGAGGTACATCGGCGGCGCACCGGAGCGGGCCATGTGGTCAGGCATCGGTTGCACCGTGCAGGCCTCGGGTAGCGGCGGGCGGAAAATTTCGGCCATGCGCTCCTCGGCGCGCTCGATCGTTGCCGCCGCTCGGGCCATGGCGTCGGGGGGAGCTACCGCGAATACCGGGTCGTGGCGCAGCCGATCAAACACGGTGGCCACCCCGCGCTCGCCGAAAACTTGGCGGCCCAGCTCCTCTACAAGGTCCTCGGTCCTGGCTAGTTCGGCCAACCCGATCTGGTGCACGTCGTCCGCGCTGAGAGGCAGCGTGGTGCCTTGACGGATGCAGCACGCGTAGGCGGCCACGCCGCCAGGAACGTGAACCAGCCCCGCTCGGTCGCCGGGCCGACAACGAGGGAGCATCTCGACCAGAGTGTCGAGGTAGCCGACCAACGCCGGGCGCACCTGCTCGCTGACAACTCGCTCCAAATTGCTTCGCCATGCGGAGGCCCCGTCCCATCCCGCCGGCGGCTTATGGGCCAGCAGAGGATCGTGTGAGGGGTCGGCAAGGTGCTTCCGCACCTGGGTGATGGCGTTTTGAACCAGCGGGGCGACTGGCAGCAGCCCGGCCTGGGCCGCATCGAGCAGCCCCACCCGTTTCTGCGCCAAGTAGGTGGAGAACTTGCGGCACCGAGAGAGGTAATCCGACGCCGCTGCCGGATCGTCAACGGTGGCTCGGGCCGCCACGAACAGCAGTCGTGACGGCCCGTCTTTAGGGAATGTGGTGACGGTGAAGTCCTCGACGCGCGAGTCGATGGCGGCCAGGGCGCGGACGACGTCGTCGCGCATGGCTCGGAGTAACAAGCCGTTGTCAATGTCATCGGCCCGGAGCTGGTCGACCCGTAGCAAGGTCGCGACCAGCTCCTCCCGCCAGGCCTGGCGACGCTGCCAGGACAGGT
Organism: uncultured Acidimicrobiaceae bacterium; assembly: GCA_963750465.1. Classification (GTDB taxonomy): domain Bacteria; phylum Actinomycetota; class Acidimicrobiia; order Acidimicrobiales; family Palsa-688; genus Fen-671. The sequence goes on along the minus strand of CAVVRE010000011.1, from coordinate 238,631 downwards.
CCGGCACCGCGTCGTCGTACCCGTCGATCCCCATATAGGAGGCCTCGAAAGGATCGTTTCGGAGATGCGCGTAGGCGAGGCCATCAGCCAGTGCACGGATCGGTGACGCGAGCGCACCATCGGACGATGTCGGCATAACATCAGTCAACACCAACGGTTGGAACGCGACTTGACCAGTTTTTCGGTCAACGACCTCGGTCGAGAACCACTTTCAGTAGGTATGCGGACGATCAGAGGGTGACTGCGGCCGCACGGCATCTCGGCCTCGATATCCCTTTACTCGTCGACCGATGCGGCGGCCCGGAGGGAGTTAGCCCGAAACTCCCCTCCTGACCGCCGGAGTGTAGGGCAAGCGGTCAACCCGTGAAATCGATCGTTACTTCATTGTTGCCCAAGGTCACCGAGGTCAGTGTCTTACCGAAGCCGACGATGTTCCAGATGTCGCCCTTGTCTGGATTGCCGATTGTCGTGAGGCCCGACGAACATGCCAGCGCGCCGGTGAACACCACGGGGGTGAAACGGGGCAACGACGAAGTGGGCTCGCCGAAATCGGGTGCCTCCATGATCCACTCGGCGGTGTCACCGTTGGCGCTCGCCCCCGGCGGGGGGGCCAGCGCAAGCTGCACGTACTGGTTGGTGGTGACGTTGCCGAACTGGATGTGGCCGATGCCGTTGCCGAGGGTGATGAAGCACGACATCTGTTGGCCCGGCTTGACCGGGAGGCTGGTGATATTTACCTGATTGACGTAGGAAGGAGAGTTGGGCACGATGGGGGCGTACCACTCGTACCACGCCACGTACGTCGCCGTACCGTTCGCATCGACGTGCTGCTCGATCCCGGCCTGGATCACGTCGTTGGAGCCCGAGTTCCCGCCGTCGATACCGACCCACGACGAAGAGTGCCACCCGCCCTCCTGCCCCTGCGGCTCTGGCGGAGTAGAGACGGTCGGTATCGTCCAGGCGCCGATGACGCCCGCCCAGGTGCCGTTCAGGACGGCACCCGACCATGCGTTACCAGTGAAACTCCCGTCGGTTTGTTTCTGCGGCGGTCGGCGCAGGAAGTGCGTCTTGCCGGGCTGCGGCTCGAACTCGGGCACGACCTGAACCCACTTGCGGCTGGCGATGGTATCCCACAGCGCGTGTGCTGCCGGCGGGTCGCTGGCCACCGGCTTGCGGAACATAATGCCCTGCTGGAGCATGGCCGCATCGCTCGCAGTACGAAGGTCGAAACCGGCAGGTAACGAAGGTGGCCTGAAAACTCCCGGGAGGCTTGTCTTGTGGAGTTCAAATGGGGCACGAACGCTGACGGCGTGCGCTGCCACCTCTGGGTGCTCCTGTACTTTATGCACCGGCTGGTCAGACATCGGGGCTCCTTACTGTTCATGGGCGTCGATGGCCGGCCGGGTCACAGGTTGGCCGCCAGCATTTTTTCCCGCGAAAACAAAAGTGGAGGCTACTACCTGACGTTCATCCGCACGATATTTGCGATTTGCGGACGGCGCGCCAACTCTCCGACCAGGGCAGCGGTGCTGATCTTCCCGTTGGTTTCCGACCGGTTCGTCGCCATATCCTGCGCCCAGTTTTAGGGTAACCCCACTTTCCCCCGGGTAATGGCCGATTACGCTGCTCCGCTTGGTGGCTGAGGCGCCCGGGCATACGGCTGCGGGTCGCGTCATGTGAACCCGAAGTCGTGCAGTTCGTCGGTGATGGGCCGAGGTTCCAGTAGCGGGTGGCGTCGCAGCGCCAGGCTCCACCCTCGTCAGAGAGCAACACGAGGCGGGTTATGGTTGGCTGGCTTCCCTGGTGGTCGCCATACAGGACGTCGACAGTGATGCGCCCCGCAGTGTCGAGCGCCTCGGCCGTGGCGACGTGCAGGGATGACTCGGGGTCGCGTAGGGCGGCCTGCCAAAACCCGGCCCGACCGGTGCTGATGAGCAGGTCCCGCTGCTGTGGAGCGATAGCGGGCGGTGCGCTGGCCGAGGGGCGTCGCGGCGGATGTCGTAGCGGGTGGCGTCCTTGGTCAGATAGCCGGTCGCCCCTGCGGATAGGGCCTCGACGATCGAGGAGTCGTCGGCGTACGTCGTGAGCACCACGACCTGAATGGCCTGGAACCGGCGGCGTATGGCGGTGGTGGCCTGGACTCCGTCGGTCCCAGGCATCCTCAGGTCCATCAATACGACGTCGGGCTGGTGTTCGGCGGCGGCCGCCTCCGCTTCCGCCCCATCTGCGGCCAGGCCGACATGCCCGGCAAGCTCCCGACGATCGTGGCTAGCCCCTCCCGAACTACTCGCTGGTCATCCACGACTAGCACTTTCACGCCGGGACCTCGCCTGCACTCTCGAGCCGCGGCCGGCCGGGCCCGCTTCCACTTTCCCGCCGACCAAGAGCACTCGCTCGCGAATCCCCTGGAGGCCGAACCCAGCGCCGGCGCCGGCCAGGGGCGTCGACCCGTTGGCCGAGCCGCCGGGGCCATTGCAGACCGAGAGGCGGACGTCACCGTCCCCAAAGGCCAGGTCCACCTCTGCGGTAGCTCCGGGCGCGTGTTTGGCGACGTTCGTGAGCGCCTCCTGAGCCACCCGGCACAACACCAGCGAGACCTCCGGGGAGAGCCGGCGGGGCGCTCCGGCCAGGCGGAGGTCGGCGTGACGGTCGGCCGCCAGCCGGGTCAGCTGGTCCTCGAGCGGGGGCAGGTCCTCCCGCAGGGCCCGGACGGCACCTCGGGCCTCGTCGAGGCCCTCCCGGATCAAGCGCCGGATCCCGTCCACCTGGTCAAGGACCTCAGGAACCGGCTCGCGGCCGTCTTCGAGGAGGGCGTTCAGGGCCTCGACCTGGAGTGACAAAGCGGAAAGCGTGTGGGCCAGGATGTCGTGGAGTTCCCGGGCCATATGGTTACGGCCCGCCAGCAGCTCGGCCCGAGCTTCCTCGGCGTCAGCCCGGGCTTCGCTGACCTGGACCAGGGCCGTTTGGGTGCCGTCACCGCTGCCACGTCGTCAACCCTTGGGTTGGTCGCAGGCTGGATTGCAGGTTGTATGGCCCTCCACCCCGGCCACGCCGCCGGCCCGCCCGAAGCGGCCGCCCCACCCGGTACGCCCGGCGGGCGAATTGGGTCCTATTGCATGCCTTGAAGGCATGTTTTCCGACCCAGCTCCGAACAAACAGTGGCAGAGCTTAAACCGCGGGTCGATTGCCCCTAAAGCCTAGGGGGCGGCCACTCTCTCCCACGCGGCGGGGAGTGACCTGAGCACACCGCCATCCCATGTGAAGACCAAAGGGGTCGGGAACTGGACGGGACGCACGATCAGGAATGTATAGGACTCGCCGCTGCTTTCGGGCAGGGACACGTAGCCCGCTCCGGCGACGCAGTCCGCGCATGCGGTCCCGCCGGAAAACCCGTTTACTCCAAGCAACTCTTCGCGGTGCCACCAGCACATGGTGCCCTTCGGGCTGGTGCACCCAGGGAAAGGGGCGGCGCCGTTGCCAAAACCATCCGCATAGAACCAACCGAAAACCACATCCGCCGCATTGACCGAGCCGCCGCCCCAGGCTCCACCGAAGGCAAAGTTGCCGTTGCCGGAAGGGGGAGCCCAAACCTGGACCGGACCATAGGAGTTCTGGAACGGAGGGTCAGCCGACTGGCCTGCAGCCGTCGTGGCCGTCGAGCTCAGGTACGGCGACAGACCCACGAGCGGAGGCACACCTCTGGAAATCCTCTCCAGGTTGATCAGGACGAACATCTGCCTTGTAGCGCTGAGCGAGAAGTAGTTGGACGGGAGCACCAAGCCGGGCAGGTGCTCGGCGGCCTGAGCCTGGTTAATGCCGGCGAGAATACCGTCGGTACAGGCGCGAGACGCGTTGTAAACGAAAGTCCCGGTGGGAAAGCAGGGAGACGGGCAGCGGTTACCGGCCACGTTGCAAGTCCCGGTGCCGGCCGCCACGGCGGGCTCCCGTTGGTTGGCGGGGGGATTGGCCAGACCACGGGTGGCGGCGGACGCCACCGCGGGGACAACCCACGCGCCGAGCCCGGCCGCCATAACAATGGCAGATACGAGCAGTCGTTTCATCATTTGCGGACTTTACCATCGCGTGCCCCCGAGCTGCGCAACTGTCAGCAAAGTCAACTACGCCTTAGCCCATCGAACTACGAGATACAGGTCAAGTCCCTATTCCGCGGTTACGGCTGTTATGTAGATAAATCGAGCCGGAATGCCAACAGCGGCACGTCGGGCACCGGCAGCCAGTCGCGGCTTGGCACCCGGACGAACCCCTCCTGTTCGTAAAGGTGGTGCGCCGCCTGCATCCAGGGTGTGGAATGAAGCATCAAGCCGGTGCGCCCCAAGGTGCGCGCCCGGCCCACGCATGCATCGAGCAACGCTCGGCCGACCCCTCGGCCTTGAGCGGCAGGACGAACACCGAGCATGCGCACCCCGGCCTCGTCGGGCTCGAGGAGCTCGGCCCAGGGTGACGAGGCATCCGGCACGAACGTCACGCACCCGACCAGCTCTGGCGTGACGGCGACGAAAACCTCGGTTTGAGCGGCCCGGCGAGCGACATCCGCCAGCTCCTCCGCGTAACCGTCGGACAGGTGTGCGCCGTCCAGCGCCTGGTAAGCGTCGACGACCACGCGGCCAGCCGTTTCCCATTCCGTCGGCTTGACGGGGCGGACCTCGACGCTCAGCATCGCCCAAGACGCTATCAACGTCCGGCCGCACAAGTAACGGCGCCAACGGGTGGGCCCGGTGCGCGGACTCTAACAATGTGACGGCCGGCGCGTTACGGTGAAACACAAATCTACACTTTGTCTACACGCGGTCCGGGACAACCAACGGATTACCAACGGCTCAGCGGCCGAGCAGTTCGGCTCCGTCTCGTCGCAGTTCGCTCAGCGAACTGACGCCGGCGAGCTGCATAGTCCGGCGTAACTGGTCGCTCAGCAAGTCGAGCACCCTGCCAACGCCACGTTCGCCGGCCGCGGCCAGACCGTAAAGATAGGGACGGCCGATAGCGCACAGGTCTGCCCCCAGGGCCAGGGCCGCCGCGATATCCGCTCCATGCCGGATGCCGGAGTCCACCACTATCGTGCCCTCCTCGCCAATAGCCTCACGGAGCGGGCGGACCAATTCGACCGTCGGGAGACTCCGGTCCAGCTGACGACCGCCATGGTTGGACAAGTGGACACCGTCGGCCCCAAGGGACATGGCCCGGTTGGCATCAGCAGGGCCGAGTGGGCCCTTGAGGAGCATGGGACCTGACCACCACGTCCGCACCTCGGCGACGTCGTCCCATGTAACGCCAGGGTCGAACAAATCGGCCATGTTCGACGGGCTCACTCGTTCCTCGTCCACGGGCGGCCGTCCCAGGTTAGCGAAGCTTAGGGCCGGGCCGCGGAGCATCTCGGCCCAGTAGCCGACGTGGAGGGCGACGTCGACTGCGGTGCGGGCGCGAAGAGTTGGCGGGACCGTCAATCCGTTCCTCACATCGCGCTCGCGCCGGCCGCTGACGGCGGTGTCGACGGTCACTTCCAGGACGCGATAGCCGCTGAGCTGGGCTCGGTCCACCAATGCTCGGGTGAGGCCACGGTCACGAAGAACAAAGACCTGGAACCATAGATCCTGGTGCGCGACCGAGGCCAGGTTCTCAATCGAGGTAGTGCCGGCCATAGAGAGGGCATAGGGCAGGTGGCGGGTGGTCGCGGCTCGCGCTACTGCGACTTCCCCCACTGGGTGCATCATGCGGGTGTAACCCGTCGGGCAAAGGCCAAGCGGAGCGTCATGCCAACGCCCCAGGACATGGGCGGCGATGTCAACGTCCGCCACGTCGTTCAGCACCCGGGGCGAGAAACGTAGGGCTTGGAACGCGGCCCGGTTTTCCCGCTGCGTGATTTCTTCATCCGCGCCGCCGTCGACATAGTCGAATACCGCCCGGGGCAACCGGCGCTTGGCCATCTGGCGAACGTCGTCGACGTTGACGCAAGCAGCGAGACGGCGACCAGTGCGGTCGCCAGCTATCGGTATCACCGGTACCAGGTCCCGGATCTCAGATAACCGCACCGTCCCCCCCTAGGCCCTCAAACGTCGCGATGGGGGTTCACTATCGGGACCGGACCCTGGCAAACTCGAGGTCGGCCCGTTCGGGATCGAGCGGCAGCTTGATGGCGGACGCGTTCGCAATGGCCATATGCGAGGCGATTATCAGCTCGAGCGCCTTGTACCCGTCGACCCCGCTCACCAAGGGGACCTCTTCACCGCGTACGACCTGCAGAAAATGTTCGAGCTGGGGCAGGTAGCCACCGAACTCCTCGTCGAACAGCAACGTATTGGCCAGAACCGGCCGCCACGACTTGGTCGGCCCGGTCTCGCTGTCGTGGAGGGTTAGCTCGAAGACGTCGTCCACGGCTAGCCAGGTACTTTCGCCGTGGACCTCGACCCTGAGCCACGGCTTCAAACTGAGAGCGCTCGAGCTAGTGGAAAGCTGGGCGATCGACCCTGTGAGGAACTCGAGGGTAATGGCCGCCTGCCGGAACGGGTACGGATGCCGGCCCTCCACTCGGCCCAGCCCATGGGCCTCGACCATGCTCACCTCGCCCATAAAGAAACGGGCAAGGTCAAACAAATGGACCGTGGCGTCCTCCAGTAGGTCGACATAATCGTAGCCGAGGTGCATCTTGCCCAGCATCAGCCCTGCTGACCGGAAACCTTCAAGATCGCGGACCAGCCGATGGGCGCGGCGAAAAGGAGGGGCAAACCGGAGATTGGCCACGGCCATCAGCATCGTGCCATTCTCCGCGGCAAGCTGGCAGATCTGCTGTGCCTCGACCATGGAGGTGCAAAACGGTTTCTCTACCAGGGCGGCCACCCCGTTCTCGAGCGCGTCCCGGGCGTGACGAGCGTGGGACCCGTCAGGGCTGGCGATCAGGACTGCGTGGGGCATCGTTTCGGCCAGGAGCCGGTCGTGGTCCGGGAACCAGCAACAACCGTACAGACGCTCGACTTTGCGCCCTTGGGCTTCGGCCGGGTCGGCGATGCCAACCAGTTCGACTGGATCCCAGAGAGTTTGGAGCCGGCGCAGGGCCGGGAGCCATTTTGATTGCGCCACCCCGCCGGCCCCGATCAGTCCCAGGCGTATGGGGAGGCGTCCGGCCCGCTCAGGCTCATAGCCGATCCCGTAAACATCACCGGCAGCGAACATCCTGTCCACCGGGGTGTGGCCATAAGTGTCGCGCCGGTACGTCCCACCCCCGTGGCCGTCGCCCTCTGCCGGCGGGCCGGGCGGCGTCACACGACGGCCACGGGCCGCACGAGCGACCCGGTCCCTCCGGTGATCTTCAGCGGCAAACAGATGAAGAGGAACTCACTGTGGCCCGACGCCGCCATTTCTTCTAGGCCGAGCCATTCGACCAGGTAGATGCCGCGCTCCACGATCAGCTCTACGTGTACCGGTTGGACGCGTCCAGGGATGACTGACGGCAGCACCTCGACGGCGGCATTGTCGGCCCCGACAGCCAGCGGGGCATGTTCAGCGAGCGCAAGGGCCGCCTCCAGGCTGAGCCCCGGCTCCGGGCCGAACTCGTGATCGGGCCAGTCCCGCAGGTGACCCGTGTGCACAAGGACGACGTCAGCCAATTCTTGAGGCACCTCCAATTGAAGGACTGAGCCGACGGATAGGGGGCGGGCCACGCTCGCAACGAGCGGGGCCCGCCCTTTCTCCGGTACTAGCTATGGTCAGAAGCTCAAGGGGTTCTTCAGCGGCGGGCCGCCGGAGATCGTCACGGTCGGGCAACCGTAACGGTGGGCGATCTGGGCCAACGTCCCGTTGAAATTGAACGTACTGATCTGGCTCGCCATCGCGCTCTGCATCTTGTTGATACAGGTGACGTTGGTCTTATCGACTGGAAGGGCTTGAAGGACGATCGTATGTGGGCTCATCTTGTGCGTTGCCAGCTGATAGCCCATCATGGCGAACTGGTACCCGGCCCAATAGGGAGCGTAGAGGTCGGTCCCGGCGAGCGTCCCCTGTGCGATCGCCGTAATACCGATCGGGTCGCCATCCACAGAAGTGAAGATTATGCAGTTGGGGTTGGCCTTCCAGCTCTCGGTGGCAACGTCGCACACCCTGTGGCTCCGTTGAGCGATGGTGATCGCCGGCACGGTGACGGTGTCGCTCCCCCCGTAGACCAGCGAAAGGTTGGGGTACTTCGTTAGCCAGTCTTGCATTATCGACTGCGCCGTCGAGGCCTGCGAGTTAGTCGGCTGTACAGAGACCACATGGACACCGGGGTAGGTTTCCAGAGTCTGCACGAAGCCGCCAATGCGGTAGGTCTCGAGGGTCTGGCCGAGCTCCAGGCCCAACACAGCCACGGTGCCCTTCACCGAGCCATAACGCTTCTTCAGCATCTGAGCGGAATACACGGCCATGTCGTGGCCCACCACGGCTTCGGCGAACCCCGAGCTCATCGAGGCCAGGCTGTCAGAACTGTAGAGGCTGATCACTGGGACTCCCCTCGTTTTCGCATAAGAAAACGCCGTTCCCATGGCCGCCGGGTCGAGGGCGGTTATGAGGACCGAGCCGACATGTTCATTGGCTAACTGCTCGAGTTCGGTGGACTGTGTGGTTTCGGACAGGTTGCCACTAAGGGCCTTGAAAGTGAACCCGTAATGCTTGGCGGCGGCCGCGGCCCCCTCGTTTTCGGCCGTCCAGAAGGGGTTGTTGGCCCCCAGCTGGATCCAGTCCACGGACGGGCTACTGGACGAAGAAGCAACCCGTGTCGACGCGCTGGCTTCACTGGCGCCTACGAGCAAACCTGCCGTCATGGCCAGTGCGGCGGTGGCCGCCGTCAGTTTCCCCCGAATATGTCCCACTATTTTCCTCCTTGGTGTGTCTCTTGTTTGTCGATTGGATCTGCCGGTGACTTGTCGTCCTCTTTTGTTCTGTTTTCAGGCCGCTTCGAGCTCGGGTTCCGCGATGGGCAGGCGCAAGCGGGTCGGCAAGGCACGCACTTCGAGGAGCCGGACCAAGCGCTGAAGGAACACGCTCACAACCAGGACGGCGATAAGGGCCAGACCTTCCCACAGATCGTAATAAGCATCCGAAAGGCCCAGAGCCAGCAGGCCATTGCTCAGCACCGCCAGCAACAAAGCGCCGAGGCCGCTGCGCACCACGCTTCCCTCACCGCCGGTCAGGCGGGTGCCGCCTATGACCACGGCCACAATGGCGTTGAGCTCGAACCCTGTGCCAGCTGACGACTGAGCCGCTCCCAGCTGAGCCACTGAGAGCACCGTGCCTACCCAGATCGTCACTCCCATGAAAAGGAACACGTACAGCACATATCTGTTCACGGGGACGCCGCTGCGCCGGGCGAACTCGGAGTTCCCGCCGATGGCCCGGGCGTAGTAACCGAACTTCGTTTTACTGAGGAGGAAATGGCCTAGGGCGAAAAAGACGAACACCACTACGATGGACCACGTCCAACCGTCGATGCCCCGGTTGAGGAAATTCAACAATGCACCCTTCATGGGGATGGCGTTGGCACTGTTAATGCCACTGGCCAGCCCGGCGGCCCAAATGTACGTAGCCAACGTGACAATGATGGCGCTTATTTGCAGCCGGCCGACAATGAACCCGGACACCGCCCCGACGAGCAGCGTGAGGCCAAGGGCAGCGAGCATCCCCCACCACAGGCTCCCCGTCCGTTCGTATACGAGGCCCATCACCATAACCGCCAGCGACAGCATCGAGCCGGGCGACAGGTCGATGTTGGCGGAGATCATCGAGAAGGTCATGGCCACGGCGAGCACCTCGAACGGCGCGTTCTGGGCAATGAGGAACGGGAAAGTCTGACTATTGAGCCACCCCGGTGACAGCCGCCAGAACACGATGATCAGGATCCCGATCACCAACAACAAAAAGGACTTTTCGAGCCAACGAAGGGCAGTCAGCGACCGCCCAGAGCGGGTGTTGCTCCCCCGCATCTCAGCGTGCATGTCTGCGACATGAGTGCGCCCGATCATGCCGTCTGACCCCGCCTGAGGAAGTGGTCGCCGAGCACAGCGGCCAGGATGAGGAACCCGACAGCGGCCTGTTCGTAGGGCTCGGCCACACCTTTCAGGATGAAATAGTTCGCGATCATGCCGGCGATAAGCGTCCCGACGAGGGTCTTCTCGATACGGCCGACCCCGCCCGTTTTAACGCTCAGCCCGCCGACGAGCACGGCCAGGATGGCCGAGAACTGCAATCCGGTTCCGTCGTTTTGGCTTATGATCCCGAGCTGACCTGCCTCCAGGTAACCGGCGACACCCGCAAGCAGGCCGCTCAGGGCGTACACCGCCACCAGCCTCCTCTTCACCGCTAGCCCGGCCAGGCGAGCGCCGGCCCGATTGCCCCCCATAAGGTAGACGCTGCGACCGAAAGTAGTGCGGTACAGAACGACGGCGGCGACCACGTAGAGGACCAGCATCGCCCAAACCATGAGGGGGATACCAAGAGGCGTAACCGTGGCGACATCGGAGAACGCACCTCCGTGCAGGGTGATCCAGGTGTTGTTCAAGAGGATCTGACCCAGGCCACCGGCCGCCAGCAGCGTGCCGAGCGTGACGATGATCGGCTCGATGCTGAAGACGGTGATGACGACCCCATTGACAAGCCCGACAGCCAGAGCCGAGGCCACGCCAACGAGGATGGCGGGCGCCGCCGGCCACCCGTGGTTGATGGCGAGGTCGGACATGACGACCGAGCTCAGTAAAACCCCCGAACCCACGGATAGGTCGATGCCTCCGGTCAACATGACGACGGTCTCCCCGATGGCGACGATCCCGATGACCGTCACCTGCTCGAGGATGTTGCGCAGGTTGCTCCCGGTGGCGAACACCCCCGCCGTAAGGGCAAAGATCAGGAATAGCACCAGCGCGATCAACACGATCCCGACCCGGATAGCCAAAGCGTTGAGGTCGACCGTAAATCGGGGCCCGTCCACTCCTGCCAGCGGCTGCTGATTAGTTGCCACTGAGGTCTCCATCGAGGTCTCCCTCAGGTTCTCCCGTCGGGTCGTCCCTCGGCTTTCCCGTGAGTTCTCCCCCGGGCCGGACACCTTGCATGGCCAGGAACAGCGATTCCTCGCTGGCGTCGGCCGTGTCGAACTCCGCGCTTACTCTCCCGGCAAAACAAACAACCACCCTGTCGCAAAGAGAAAGTGCCTCTTCGATGTCAGGGGTAACCACGACGATCCCGACGCCGCCGTCCGCTAGCGCCCGCAGTGCGTCGTAAATGTCGAGGCGGGCGCCCACGTCCACTCCTCGAGTCGGTTCGTTGCAGACCAGGAGCCGCGCCCCCTTGAGCAGCCAGCGGGCCACCACGACCTTCTGCTGGTTGCCCCCGCTGAGCAGACGTATGTGCCTCGGCTCTAGTGCGCGCGCCACGCTCACCTGCGCCAGCACACTGCCGGCTCGGGCCCGTTCACGACGCGGGCTTATCAGGGGGATGTAGCGGTCCAGCCAGCTCTGGTGGAGCGATGCGGCGGTGACGTTCGGCACCACTGGCAAATCCGGGAAAATACCCTCGTCTCGCCGGTTCTCGGTGATGAAGGCTATCCCACGCCTGGCCGCAGCGCGAGGGCTGGAGGGGCGGAGCCTTTTGCCATCGAGCGTAACCGTCCCCCGCACGTCCTCGGCATCGCCGTACAGGGCGCGGGCCACCTCGCTCTGGCCGGAGCCCAGCAGTCCGCAGAGCCCGACCACCTCCCCCGCGCCAACCTGGAACGAAATATCGACCACCGTCCGCCCTACGGCAAGATGCTCAACAGACAGAAGGGGGAGCGAGCCGCGCGATGCTCCTGTGCGCGTCAGCGTCGGGCGCGGCCCCGGGTCGACCTGATGCGACCGCTTCGCCTCCTCGCCCAGCGTCAGCGCGACAAGGCGCTCCAGGTTCAGTGCTCCCGACTCCTCCCTTGCGACCACATTGCCATTGCGTAACACCGTGCAGCGGTCGCAGATCTCGAGCACTTCGCCATAACGGTGGCTCACGAACACGATCCCGACGCCGCTCGCGCCCAGATGACGTAGCGCCGTAAACAGGCGCCGGGCGTCGTGGAGCGAAAGCGCGGCCGTCGGTTCGTCCAAGGCGAGGATACGCGGTCCCAGGCTGAGAACTTTGGCTATTTCGACGAGCTGCTGCTCGGCCACCGTCAATCGGTTTACCCGGACGCCGGGGCGGATATGGTCGATCCCGAGCAGCGCCAGCGCTTGGCCGGCGAGTTGCATTTCCGTTTCGCGGCCAACCACAGCCAGAGTTGTCTGTTCGCGCCCGAGCGAGATGTTCTCGGCCACCGTAAGGTTGGGCAGAAGGCTCAACTCCTGATAGACGATGCCCACACCGAGGTCAAGGCCGCGGCGCGGGTCGCGGATCTCCACCTCGTCCCCGTCGACGAAGATCCGGCCACTGTCCGGACGGTAATCCCCGGCCACGATCTTCATCAACGTCGACTTGCCGGCGCCGTTCTGACCGACGAGGCCGTGAATTTCCCCCGCCAGCACTTCGAAATCGACTTCACTCAGTGCGACAGTGCCACCGAAGCGCTTCGTGATGCCTCGCATAGACAACCGGGGCGGCCGGGACGGCTGTCGGCCCCCGCCCTGGGCCTTGTCCGCGGGCTCGCCCTCGGTGACGACGCTTGGGCCCGCACCCAACTGGCCTGCCATCACGTCAGCTCGGTAGAAGTGGACATCAACTGCCACCGGTGCCAGTTGTCCATCGATGAGCGAGGACGAATTGGGTCGCTACAAGCGACGGCCACCCTTCACCCCCAATAGTGGGCCGATAATGAAGGAGGTCGCCGCGCTGGCAATGCTCGCCATACTCGCCCCGGCGACGGTGTTCGCAATGCGACCGGCGGCGGTTCCCGGCCGTCGCGGCCGCCGTGACAGCGGCGGGCTCATGTGAGTTCATCCCCGCGGTCGATCGACTGCTGGCGGACGGGCCTGGAGAGGATGGAGGCGGAGCCGAACAGGTCCAGGTCCCGAACAACATAGGGATGGCGGGCAATTTCGTCGACATCCAACGAGATGCCGAGCCCGGGCCCATTGGGCGGGATGACGTAGCCATCGCGAATTTCCACCGCGGGTAGGGCCACCCGGTCTTTCCACTCCGTATCGAGAGGAGCGAACATCTCTTGCATAAGAAGGGTGGGGGCGACCGACGCCAGCTGGAGGGTGGCTGCCGTCGCCACCGGACCGGATGCGTTGTGGGGAGCAAACGAGACTGACGCCGCTTCGCACAGTTCTGCGGCGGCCAGCATCCTGCTGATGCCGCCCAGGTGGATAACATCCGGCTGGAGCACTGAGACGCCCGCCTCGATCAGGCGCTCGCAGCCACGAAGGTCGTAAGCTCGCTCGCCGGCCGCTATCGGTATCGAGGATGCGCGGGCCACCTGCGCAATGGCGGCGTCGTCGCCGGGCGGTGTGGGCTCCTCGAAGAAGCGGACACCCAGGGGCACCAACCGTGTGGCCACCCGGAGAGCGGACTCGACGCCAAAGCGCCCATGCCCTTCGACCATGAGAGAGACGTCGTCGCCGACCGCCTCGCGCACCGCCTCGACCCGCTCGATCGACCGGCTAAGGGCACGCTCACTGAGGCTGAATTCGGCCATTTCGAACGGGTCGAATTTCAGCCCTCGGAAGCCCAAACCGACCGTCTCCAGCGCGCACTTGGCGAACTCCTGGCTGGATTCGGCGCCGAAGTACCAGGCGTTGGAGTAGACCTCTATCCGGTCGCGGACACGGCCTCCGAGAAGGCTGGCGACCGAAACCCCGAGGCTCTTGCCGAACACGTCCCAAAGCGCCGTCTCCACCCCGCCTATGCCCGAACTGATGACCGGGCCGCTCTCCCAGTACCCGTGCCGCCCAAGTTGGCGACAAAGCCGGCGGATGTGCTCGGGGTCCTCGCCGACCAGGTGGCGGCGGAAGTCCTGGACCACTCCGGCGACGGCCAATTCACGGCCTTCGAGCGTGCATTCTCCATAGCCCGTAAGGCCCTCGTCTGTTTCGACCATGACAAAGACCCAATTACGCCAGCCTCCATCGACAATTACCGTGCGGACATCGACGATTTTCACGCTGGTACCTCTGTTATCTCCAGTTCACCTGCTTCTGCTGTGCCACCGCGCGAGCACGAGGGCGGATGAGAGGCGCTCCTTCGAGTCCTGAAGGTGGGCCAACATGGCCTGGGCGGCGGCCTCTTCGTCGCGCTCGAGGATGGCTGAGCAGACCGCCTCGTGCGCCTCCAGGCCTGACCTCACCGCCTTCGGGTCGCGCCAGCTTTCCGACATGCTCTGTTCGATAATCCTCGTCATGGGGGTCAAGAAAGCAGCCAGAAAGACGTTGTGGGAGGCATCGACCACCGCCAGGTGGAAACCCATGTCAGCCGCGATCCAGGCCGCCGGGTCGTGGTGAGCAGTCCTCATTTCTTCGAGCCGGGTTGAGATCAGCTCGAGGTCGGCCTCGTGGCCCCGGCTGGCGGCCAGCCGAGCGGCCATGACCTCCACGGCGATGCGCGCCTCGTACAGGCTTTCGATTACTTGAGGGCGAGCTTGGGTCTCGAACCGCAGGTGCCGCACCAACACATCGGTCAAGTGGTCGCCGTCTGGCCGGCGGACATACGTCCCGCTGCCGCTCACGGTCTCGGTCAAGCCGCGATCGCGAAGTTGAGCCAGGGCTTCGCGTATTACCGGCCTGCTCACGCCGAACTGAGCGGCCAGAACACCCTCAGGTGGCAGCTTCTGGCCGACCTCGATCTTGCCCGCCAGGATGAGCTCTTCCAGCTGGGCCGCCACCTGCTGGAACAAGACGGACCGGCTGGGCGGCGAGACCTCGATCCGACCTGTCATACTACCTGTCAACCTACTTACCTGTCAGCTCCGCTGCAAGGCCACGGTCGAGAGGCAGTCGGGGGACTTAGGACCGTCAGTGGGTCGTCGGGGGTGAGGCCGTCAGGGGGCGGGAGGTGCGCGGCAGGAGCTCATAAACCTCATAAACATCGCGGGGCGGAGGCTGGGTGTGCCCTCCGCAAGCGGACGTCTGCATCAGAGGCGGGGTGGATCTGCTTTGTGCCTCGTAGTCGCAGCGCCAAAGCGCTTGTGGTCCCAACGCTGCCAGCCCTTTTCTTTCGGCGTCGTACGATATACGGCATGGGCGCCGCAGCGCCGTGGCCTCCCGAATTCCACGCTCAAGGGCCGATTTCGGCCTGAACGCCCCCCGCGCCGGCGCTCGCAGTTCTCCTCTATTGGATCAAACGCCATCGGCTTCCCCACTCATCGATTGCCCTGCGGCAAACAGACCCGGTCCCCGAAGAAGATTCGGGGCCTACGACCTCGAAACCCCAACCGGTAGCGTGCTGGAACGGCCAATGGGGTCTGTCGTGTCGCAGGCCCCCGCTTTTGCCCTGACCTCGCTAGAGCGCCACTGCGCTGGTACGGGGCAGGGAAATCTGCCGAGGGCCGGAGCCGTACCCCCGGGAAACTGGACATAGCTAAGCAGTTCGGCGTAGCGCCGGGGTGGAGGCTATTTGGAGCCCGAGTGGAGATAGGCACCCCAGAAGTCCGCCAATACCGCTCCCTTCATGATCCTCGGGAAGCGACAAGTAGCGGCCGACTGCTTGGCCCGTTGGTGAGGTCGACCTCGGCCCCGCCAAAAGGTCAACGACGTCGTCCGATAGCCCAGTAGATCAGCGAGTTCCCCGGGTTCAGGCTGACGAACACACGCCATAGGCTCTTCCTACCCCGCACCTGCTCGTCGCTTCGACGGGCCAGGTCCCGCCACGCCAGCCTCGTAGCAATGACTTCGAGTACCACAAGGCTTACCATGACAAGCTTTTTCTGCTTTGGGTCCATCCTTATGTCTACCGCGTGGCCGAGTCAATCATTCATGAGGGCCTGCTCCAGGCGGTTGAGCACCCGGTGACATACGGAGCGCCCTAGGCTGAAGTCGACAGCGGGGCCGCAGGGGCGGCCGGGTGGGGGTATTGACCATGAAGCGCGTTACTACAAACCTTGCCATATCAGGATTTCTCGTCTGCGTCCCTCTCATCGTGCTTGGGTCAGGCGCGGCTTCGGCCACCACTGCCAGCGTCTCTTTTCCTACGGCGACGAAGGTGTCGCCCCTCCCGCCCGGTGCCGCCATCGGGTACCCGTTCGGGTACGTGATGGACGAAGGCGCCAAGACCAGCTTGCTCCCGCCCAACGACCACGACGTCAACCAGGCCGCGTGTGGCATCGGCGCCCAGGGTGGGCCCTTCACCATCAACCCGAACGGGTCACCTTCGGGCTGGCCCGATGTGTGCCAGCTCACCACATTGGCCCAGCTCAAGGCGTTGGAGCCATTTATCACCGGTCTCAGAGGCAACCCGGTTGGCACCAAAGCCGAGCTGCTCGGTACGGGCCGAAGCGCCCCGCACGACACGGAATGCCAGTTCAACCTGAAGACGACGTTCCAACCCCGGGGCTATGGGAGCACCGGATCCTTCGTCATCGTCCAGTTCGAGGCGATCGACACAGGGGCACCTGCTCTTTACCGTGAAGCACTCGCCGGCCAAAAGGGCCAGGCCCACAAATTCCCGGCCCAATACGCGGACTACCCGAACCTGAAGAACGGCGCCCAGTGCTTCGACGACGGGAACGAACTTCAATGCCTCAAGGGCGACGTCAACTACTGGGTCGGCGGCCAGAAGGTAACGGGCGGGAACTACTTCGGCGCTGACCAAGCCATCTGGGTCGACCAGATCCAGATACCTCTGGCAGAGGTTCTGGCGGCCGAGCTGAAGACGGCCTGACCGGCGTTCCCGGCGCCCCTACTTTCGTGCCTGCGCACTACTCCGGCACCGACCCACTGGGCCGGGGCCGGACGTTCGAAGACCTCGTAGCCGAAGGCGCATCGGCACCGGTCGAGGGTTGGGACTTCTCCTGGTTCGAGGGGCGGGCAACCGAGGAACGTCCCTCGTGGGCCTATTCGAGGCTCCTCGTCGAGCGGGTCGGGCACGCATCCGCGGCGCTGGACGTTCAGACGGGTGGAGGCGAGGTCTACGCTGAAGTGCTCAACCAGGTAGAGCGGCTCCCGGCCAGATTGGCAGCGACAGAATCGTGGCTCCCGAACCTGGAAATCGCGGCGCGCAACCTGGAGCGGTTCGGGGCCCGCGTGGTCGAGGCCGCCGACGAAGGCCCGTTGCCGTTTGACAACGAGTCCTTCGACCTCGTGGTCAGCCGCCACCCGGTCGTCACTGTGTGGGAAGAGGTGACGCGGGTTCTGGCTCCGGGGGGCTCCTACCTGTCCCAACAAGTGGGGGCAGGCTCCAATCGCGAGCTCATCGACTTCATGATGGGACCGCAATCGCCCAGCGGCGCCCGCAGCCCAAAACGGGCGGTGCGGGAGGCGGAGTCGGCCGGGCTCGACGTCGTCGACCTGAGGGAAGAGTCGCTGCGCGCCGTGTTCTACGACATCGGCGCCGTTGTCCACTTCTTGCGAAAAGTCCTGTGGACCGTCCCTGACTTCTCCTTCGAGAAATACGGTGACCGCCTCTTTGCGCTCCACGAGCGCATTGCCCGGGAGGGCGCATTTGTCACCCACGTGGAACGCTTTCTCATCGACGCGGAGAAACCCGCCTGAGCATGCCGGCTGAGAGCCGGCACCACCACGGACGGCGAGGTCGTGTCCCTTTTCTCAACCGCCAGCGGGCTTGTCTCAGGCTGACGCCTCGGTCCAGGGGAGAGCGGGCTCGCGGGCCGTGCATGTACCCTCTCTTTGGGCGCCTTCCGCCACTGGACGAGAACGTCTGCGCGCACAGAGTGCTCTTAGCGGCCTATTCTCTTCCAGCCGCACCCGATCTGGGTGCAGGATGTGATTCCGGTCGCGTTCGAACGCAAAATTTGCTCCCAGCCGCGACCAAATGCGTCGTGCGCGCCCAAAAAAGCCCCGCAGTGGCCGTAGTCAGGCCAAAAAACTGGCGGGCTGGCCCCTCGACCGAGCTAATCGATCAACTGGCCGTGCAAATAAGAGTCGTAAGCCGAGAGGTCGAGCAGCCCGTGGCCCGAGTAATTGAAAAGGATGACCCTCTCCGCCCCTTCTTCCTTGGCCGCCAGAGCCTCGTCTATCACCGCTCTGATGGCGTGGCCCGTCTCCGGCGCCGGGATGGTCCCTTCCGTCCGGGCCCAGGTGACGGCCGCTTCAAAGGTTTTCGACTGCGGGTAAGCGAGCGCCTCCATCCGCCCGGAACGGACCAGGGCCGAGATGATGGGGGCGTCGCCGTGATAGCGCAGGCCACCGGCGTGGATGGACGGCGGGACGAAGTCGTGGCCGAGGGTGTACATGGACAGCAACGGCGCAAACCCGGCGGAGTCGCCGAAGTCGTACTCGAACCGTCCACCGGTGAGCGTCGGGCAGGATGTCGGCTCGACGGCGACAAGGCGGACCTCACGGTTGGGCACGAACGGGAGGCTGATGCCACCCAGGTTGGAACCGCCACCGCAGCAACCGATCACCACGTCGGGGCCGTTCTCGCCGGCCAACGCCAACTGGCTCTTGGCTTCCTGGCCAATGACGGTTTGGTGCAACAGCACATGGTTGAGGACGGACCCGAGCGCGTAGTGAGTGTCCGAACGGCCGGCCGCGTCGCGCACGGCGTCGCTGATCGCCGTGCCCAGCGAGCCGGGGTGTTCGGGCTCGTCCACAGGGCTGGCCACGACGTTGCCGCCCCATGTCTCCATCATGACCCGTCGGTAGGGCTTCTGCTCGTATGACGCCCGCACCATATACACCTTGCATTCCAGGCCGAACAACGCCGATGCAAAAGACAACGCACTGCCCCATTGCCCGGCGCCGGTCTCGGTCGTGAGGCGGTCGATGCCCTCGGCCTTGTTGTAGAAGGCCTGCGGCACTGCGGTGTTCGGCTTGTGCGAGCCGGCCGGCGACACGGACTCGTCCTTGTAGTAGATACGGGCCGGCGTCCCCAGCGCCGCTTCGAGACGAGTAGCCCGGACCAGTGGCGTAGGCCGCCACAACCGGAGAACGTCGAGGACTTCTCCCGGTATGTCGACGTGAGGTTCGCTGGTCACCTCCTGGGCGATCAAGGCCATAGGGAAAAGGGGCGCCAGGTCATCTGGGCCTAAAGGCTCTCTTGTGGCCGGGTGAAGCGGCGGCTCGAGGGGCGAGTCCAGCTGGGGCACGACGTTGAACCAGGTCGTGGGCATATCCGCGTCCGGCAGGTTCCAGCGCATGATTGGTCCTCTCTTCGTTTGCCCTTTTCAGGCGGCGGCCTTGGTCGAGCTAGAGCATCGCGCACGCCGCTGCCGAGGTCCCAAGCTGGCCCGGGCCGGGACTCTGCGCGGCAAGGCGGCTCGTGCCCATATCGTGGGCCGGGACGATCGTTAGGAGGGTGACATATGGACGACACGGACATCGTGCGCCGCATCAACACATTGGCCGAGGAAGAGCACGGCCTGGAGAGGGCGCACGAGGGCGACGAGCTTTCCCTACAAGAACGCGAGCGGCTGCACGACATCGAAGTCGCCCTCGACCAGTGTTGGGACCTCCTGCGCCAGCGCCGCGCTCGGCGGAACGCCGGCCAAGACCCCGATGACGTCGAGGTCAGGCCCGAAAACGTGGTCGAGGGTTACCGACAATGAGCCAGTGCGCATAGCGGCGCCCGGGGCCCGGGCCACATTAGTGGCGCAGTGAAGAGGCTCGCTGACTACGGCCGCGACGACCACCCGGCCGACGACCCGGAGCGGGCCCAGGTGGCGTGGGCCGTGGCCGCCCTCGACGACTGCGAGCCGTGCAACGACGTCCGGGTCGAGTTGACAATCGAGGAAGTGGGCCGCCCCGGCGCCGGGTTCGTCGCGCACCTTGCGCCCGAATCGGCCAGGCGCCTCGCTCGTGCCATCAACACTGCCCTGCGTGAGATGGGCGAAAGCGCTTAAGACAGGCGCAATCGTGCGCCATCGTGTAGGCGTTTTTCTGGCCGTTGCTCTGGCGGCCTCGGGCGCCCTCGTCGCTCCGGGTGGGGTCTCCCTTGCCGCTGCGGCCCAGATCGCTGCGGCCCAGATCGCTGCGGGCCAGATCGCTGCGGCCCAGATCGCTGCGGGCCAGATCGCTGCGGGCCAAGCCGCCGCCGTAGCCGGCACCCGGCCCATGGCGGCCGCTCCGCCACACGGTGCGGCCAATTGCGCGGCCAACCTGGCCGACAGGCTGAGGACCACTGACGGCGCCGGCCAGCTAATCACCGTGGAAGCGGCCAACTTCCAGACCAGCGTCGCCGAGGTCGCCCTGTGGCAACGCAACGGGCATTGTTGGCAACTGGCAAGCGGCCCCTGGACCGGGCTCATAGGGCAGAACGGCTTTTCCAACCACCACCGGGAGGGCGACGGCACGACCCCGACGGGGATTTACAGGATCGGCCCGGTCGCCTACGGCAACGCTCCCAATCCCGGTTTTCACGGCCCCTACCACCGCCTCGTATGTGGGGATTGGTGGGATGAGGACCCAACTTCACCGGGCTACAACACGTTCCAACACGTACCGTGCAGCCAATCGCCGCCGTTCGGGGGGGAAAGTGAAGCGTTGTGGACCGAAACCCGCTACTACCCGAGCTTGGCCGTCGTCGAGTACAACACCGACCCCGCCGTCCCGTACGCGGGCTCGGCCATTTTCGTCCATGCAGATACCGGCAGCGCCACTACTGGCTGCGTGAGCATCCCGCTGGGTGAGCTCGACGTGTTCCTCAGGTGGCTCGACTTGTCGCGGTTGCCCACCATCGTCATGGCCCCGGCCAGCGAGCTGGCCAGCTTTTGAACCGGTTATACCTGTGCCAGCGGGAAGATAGAGGTATGACCACACCTTGCCCGGCCCCTGATGGGTCCAGCCCCAAGCTCCAGCGCTTCGATGGGCCGCCCCCGATGTGCATAGACGTCGACAAGCGTTACACCGCCGAGATGGTCACGTCGAAGGGGACCATGGTCATTGCCCTCGACCCCGTGGCGGCACCCAAGACGGTCAACAGTTTCGTGTTCCTCTCGAGGTACCACTACTACGAGGGCATAGTCTTCCACCGGGTGATCCCGGGGTTCGTCCTTCAGGGCGGTGACCCCACCGGGACGGGGACGGGCGGCCCCGGCTACAAGTTCGAGGACGAGCTCCCGAAACCGGGCCGCTACGAGCTCGGGTCCCTGGCGATGGCTAATTCTGGGCCGAATACCAATGGCAGCCAGTTCTTCGTGATCAGTGGGCCCAGCGGGGTCCGCCTCCCACCTCAGTACTCCCTGTTCGGCAAGGTCGTTGACGGCCTGGACGTCGTCACCGTCATCGACGCCCTGGGTACGCAATCAGGCAAGCCCAAAGAGCTCGTGACGATCAGTTCAGTGACGATTAAGGAAAGCGATTGACCATGGCGATGGCCAGCGGCCCGCTTCGAGCGGCCCTAACCGGCGCCTGACAAGGGAGTTTGTCTCCGTCCCGGCGGTGGGACAAGGGGCTTTCGGCGCATTTGAAAGAGTCTCAGGGCGGGCTCAGGCCGTTCACAGGTACGTCGTCTTCACTGGGGACAGGTAAACGGCTATTTAGTGATTTAGACGGAGGCAGCACCTATGAGCGACCACGAGTATTGGATGAGTGGCCAGGACAAAACGGCCCAGTGGCCGACCACCCCGCCGAATGGGCAGGGGTCTTCAGAGGCTGAGAGCACCGATCCTCTTGGTGTCGCCAGCAGCACCCAGGAGGGGGCGCCGACCTGGCCACTACCGGCCGGGGCCACTGCCAGCACGGCAGGGCCGCGGACGCCGGGGCTGGCCCGCTCCCAGAGACTGGGCCAACGCCACTGGGCCAACGCCGCTGGGCCAACGCCACTGGGCCCAGGCAACGGGGGCGGCCGCGGGCGACCCGGCCCTCGGCCAACCACCTTTTGAGCAGCCACCGACCGACCAGCCGCCCGCTGGGCAGGCCCCTTACGGCCAGGCCCCCTACGGTCAGCCGGCGTATGGCCAGCCCCCTTACGGCCAGCCCCCTTACGGCCAACCCCCTTACGGCCAGCCACCCCCTTACGGCCAACCCCCTTACGGCCAGCCCCCTTACGGGCAACCTCCTTACGGGCAACCTCCTTACGGCCAGCCCCCTTACGGCCCGGAGCAGCCTCACGGCGGGCCACAAAAGCCCTCGCGTCGCTCCAGAGGCCTACGCTCAGCCGCGGCCGTCCTGGTGATAGCGGCGGCGGCATTGGCTGGAGCCGGAGTTAGCCGCGTCGTCTCGTCCTCTGGCCAGCCGGTGAACTCGGCCGTCGGGCCCACCACTCCCGCCACTGGCGGCTCCGGGAACAGCGGGAGCTCGGGCGGCACTTTCCCGTTCGGTGGCAATTCCGGTGGCAGCTCCGGTGGCACTTCCGGTGGTAATTCCGGCAGCTTTCCCTTCCCCTTTGGCAACGAAGGCGGAACGGGGTCGGGTAACAGTGGATCGGGTAGCAGCGGTTCCGGCAGCAGCGAAGGCGCCGGCGGGCCGTCGGACGTGTCGGCCATAGCCGCCAAGGTCGCCCCGGACATCGTCGACGTAAACGTCACCTTCAACTATCAGGACGCCGAAGGCGCGGGCACGGGGATCGTGCTCACCTCCGACGGTCTGGTCCTCACCAATAATCACGTGATCGACGAAGCCACGAAGGTCAGTGTCACCGACGTCGGCAACCACAAGACGTACCCGGCCACGGTGCTCGGTTACGACAAGACCCATGACGTGGCCCTCCTCCAGCTGCAGGGCGCCTCTAATTTGCAGACGGCCAAGCTGGCCAGCTCGGGCGCATCTGTCGGCCAGGCGGTCGTGGCCATTGGCAACGCTGGCGGGACCGGCGGGACACCGACCAGTGCAGGAGGTTCCATCACTGCTCTGGGCCAGTCGATCACGGCCAACGACTCGCTAAGTGGTGGCAGCGAACAACTGTCAGGGTTGATAGAGACCAACGCCAATATTGAGGCCGGCGACTCGGGCGGCCCACTGGTCAATGTGGCCGGACAGGTCGTCGGCATGGACACCGCCGCCTCCGACAACTTCGCCTTCTCAGCTCAAGGTAACCAGGGTTTCGCCATCCCTATCAGCGAAGCGTGGACGATCGCCAAGAACATCGAGGCCGGTCACACTACTTCCACGATCCACGTCGGGGGCACCGCCTTCATCGGTCTCCAGATCAGCTCGAACAGCAACAGTTCGGGAGGGTTCGGGTTCAGCCCCGGTTCAGGTGATGGTTCCGGTGCCGGTTCGGTTCCCGGTTCCGGCTTAGGGCAGACCCCTGCGAACGTCAACGGCATTGATGTGGGGAGCGTAGTGGGCGGTACACCCGCTCAAAAAGTGGGTATCGCCGCCGGCGACGTCGTGACCGCCTTCGACGGCCACAGCCTCACCACGGACCAGCAGCTGACAGACCTGCTCGTCCCCCTCCACCCGGGTCAGACGGCCACGATCACCTGGGTTACTCCCGACGGTGCGTCGCACACGGGGACCATTACCCTGGCGAGCGGCCCGGCCGCCTAAGCCATCCTCAAGAAGCACTCGCTAGGCCGGCTCGCCGGTGGGAAGCCCTGCACATCAGCCGGGCTCCACCGGAACGGGCCGGCCGGCGTCGTTAATAGCCACGAAGCGAACCCGTCGTCGCGACAGCACCTCCTTGACCCGCTCGGCGGCTGCCATCGCTCCCGGCCCCGACACTTCGTGCTCCCACACCCGCACCGCCAGCCAACCGGCGCTGGCCAATTCCCGGTCGGTATCGACGTCGCGGCGGCGGTTACGGTCGATCTTGTCCGGCCAGTACCAGTTATTGACCTCGTGACGCCGGCGACCATGCTCCGGGCAACCGTGCCAGAAGCAGCCGTCGACGAAAACCGCCACGCGCGCCGGCCCGAACACGACGTCGGCCTTGCGCCGTAGGCCGGGCAGAGGAGCCCGGTGAACCCGGTAACGCAAGCCCAGGGAGTGCAGCGCGTGGCGCAGGGCCACCTCCGGCGCAGTGCCTTCCCGGCGCTGTCGGCTCATTCGCCTCCGAACGGCCTCGCTGGAGGCGAACGGCTCCCGCCAGGCTTCAGCCATTGCGGGCCGGGACGGGAGAGCTGATCGTTGCCGTGCTAGCCGACCTGTTCCGGAGTGGCTTGCAACACGACGATGGCGACGTCGTCCGGGGTGACGCCCGCTTGATATTCGAGCACCGCCAGTTCGATCCGTTGCGCCACCCACGCCGCCGGCCGGGTGGCGCACCCCGCGAGTACGTTGGCCAGCCCGTCCGGCCCGAAAAAGGCCCCCGACGGGTCCCGTGCCTCCGTCACACCATCTGTATAGCCGACAAGCAGGTCACCGGGGGCCAGCTCGACCTCGCGCTCTTCGAGCGACACCTTGTCCAGCATCCCGAGGAGCGTGCCGTGGACCTCGATTTCTTCCAACCACCCGTCCGCCCGCAAGAGGTATGGGTAAGGGTGGCCCCCATTGGCGATCTTCACCCGCACAACGTCGCCGTCCGGTCTCAGTTCGCCATAAAGCATGGTGCAAAATCGGTCCTGCAGACCAAAGCGCACGAGCGTGTCGTTGAGCTGTGACAGGATTTTGGCCGGCGAAGCCTCCTGCGAGGCGAGGGCCCGAACGGCATAGCGAGCGATACCTGTAAGCGCCGCCGCTTCCGGCCCGACACCGGAGACGTCACCGATAATGAGGCTCCAAACCCCGGGCCGGACCTCGAATATGTCGTAAAAGTCCCCGCCCACCAGAGCCATCGATTTTGCCGGCCGGTACCGGGCGGCCGTGTTGACGCCGGGGATTTCAGGGAGCTCCGGAGGCAGAAGAGTCTGCTGGAGAGCCCGGGCCACACCGGAGCGCTCGCGGAAAATGGTGAGGTTGTCGAGGCTCGCCCCAAGGTGGGCCGCCAGGCCCTGGGCCATTTCCTCTTCTCGCCGTCCAAAGGCCCGCGGGCAGTGATGAGCCAGGAACAGGCCGCCGAGAGCGTCTCCGTAGCGGGCCCGCACCGGTGCACCCACCCAGCTGCGAAATGGCTTGCCGTCTGAAAAGCGACCGTACCCGGTGTTGCCGGCGTCGGCTTGAGGGGCGTCATCGAGGCGGACCGGGCTAACCCGCCACAAAGCACCGGCCAGCAACGGGACTCGCGACGGTTCCGGCGCCTCGCTCAACGCCCCCGGCTCACAAACAATCGTGGGCTGGCTGAGTGCAGCCAGCTCTGTTGGCACGAACATGGCGAGTTCGGCGCCCGTCAGGTCCCGGGCCGCTTCGGTCACACCCTGGACGAGCCCCTCTGCGTCAAGCTCTGCGGCCAGGCCCCCAAGGCGGACGACAATCGTTTCGAGCCGGTCCCGCTCCGCTTCCAGGCGGGCAATGGCCAGCTCTGCCACTTTCAGTTGCGCGAAGGGGTCGGCCGGCAGCGTCACGTTAACAAGTTTAAAGCCCCAGGACGGCCCGGTCCCGGGCGATGTGCGCCCCGGGCCGTCTGTGGCTCCGAAACGCCCGGCGTCAAGGGTCGGTGGGCAGCCCGTCCAGCGCCCTCTCGCGCCGAGCGCGGCGTGGCCGTGGCCCGACGGCACCCCGTGCGGACGCCGAGCTTTACCGGCTTGCCGCAGGTGGCGAGCCTGTACGACCATTGCGTACCGGGTCATGGTCTAGACCATTGACGCCAGAGGTCTAGACCTAATAGGCTCTCTGGCCCTAGGCCCCCAATTGGTCTAGACCACGCGCCGGACATCGACGGCGGCTCTGCCCGCCGTGGAGTGACCCGCGCAACGGCAGAAGAAACAGAAAAGGAGGAGGACCGTTATGGGACCACATCGGGTGAAACGGCTCGCCATCGGCTCGCTGGCGGCAGTATTGCCGGTCTTGCTCGTAGCCGTACCGGCATCAGCGACTGTCACGCCCCTTTCAGCCAGCAACTTCCACGGCGGTGAGGCACAGAAGCTCGAAATGGGGTTCTTCGAGCAGTGGGGCATTTATGGCCGTGGCTTTACGCTGGCGTCAGCCGATCACGAAGGCGAGATCGCCGACCTCACGGATCTCGACTACGCCTTCGGCGGCGTCGAGCCCCGGGCCGGCGCCACCCACAATTCCGCCGGCGTATTGGCTGTTAGCAACCAGCCGATTCAACCCGACCCGGCGAAGGCGAACTACAACCCTGTCGTGTGCTCCAGCCTCGATACCTGGGCGGACTACCAGGACCCGAACTTGACTGATGTCAACGGCGGCTCGGGAGTCGCGGCCTCCGGGCTAGCGGGTAATTTCCAGCAGCTCTCTGAGCTCAAGGCCAAGTACCCCGACCTCAAGGCGATCATGTCGCTCGGCGGCTACAACGGCTCAGCTTTCTTCTCGGCGGCGGCGGCCACGCCGGCTTCTCGCCAAGCATTCGTCTCGTCATGTGTCAACATGTTCATAAAAGGTAACGCCCCGGCGGCGAGCGGCCTCCCGGTCACCGGCTCTCAGCAATCGATCCTTCCGGCGGCGGCCGCCGCTGGCATTTTTGACGGGTTCGATATCGACTGGGAGTACCCGGCCGACAACAATGGCGCGCCGGGCAACCTTTTCAGCCCCGCAGACACGGAGAACTTCGTGCTCCTCCTGCGGGAGTTCCGTTCGCAGCTAAATGCGCTCAGCGCGAGCACAGGTAAGCGCTACACGCTGACCGTGGAGATGCCAGCCGGGACGCAAAACGCTCAGTACCTCGAACCGGCGGCCATGGCCCGTTACGTCGATGACGAAGTGGTAATGGACTACGACTTCCAGGGCCCGTGGGACGCGACCGGCCCCGCAAACTTCGATTCGAACCTCTACGAGTCTCCTAACGCGCCAAACACGACGGCCGAACCCCTCATCAGCGATTCCAGCACCGTCAATTATTATGAGCAACGCGGAGTGCAACGACGGCAGCTGGTTGTGGGGATGCCGTATTACGGCCATGGTTGGACGGGAGTGGCGGCCGGCAGCGACTACGGGCTTTACGGGGCTGCCGCCGGGCCGGCCACTTCTCCGGACATCAACTCGCTCGGCCAGAGCGTCCCCGGGCTCGACGGCACGGACCCCGCCGGCACGTCGGATTATTACGAGCTCGCCACTCAGCCGGGCTATTCGTGGCATTTCGACCCAGTGGCCGGGGCAACCTGGCTCTACAACCCTACGACCCGAGCGCTTTGGTCGGTCGAGAACCCCGCTGAGGTCTTCGAGAAAGCGCTCTATGTCGATAGGGAGGGCCTCGCCGGCGCCTCTGTCTGGGCTCTCGAGGGCGATTCGCAAAACGCTTTGACGAGCGCCCTCACTGCCGGTTTGCAACAGGGTAGTCCCTTTAGGCCCGGGCCGTAATCCAGCCTCAACGGGCCGCCGACAAATCTCACCCGACGCGCTAATGCGCCGGGTGAGTCCTTACGACAAATTGACAAACGCGTGAGGGGGACCTTCGTCACCTGCCAAGGACAACAAACAGCAAAGAAGTATTGGTTGCGCTGCCGGCGCGCAGACGACCACAAATAGTACTGGGCAAACAAAACGGCTAACCGGCCCTTAAGACACCAATGGCGCCCCGTTGGGGCGCCATTGGCGGAGCAGATCGAGCGGCGGATCTCGGATCCGCTCTTCGGAGCAGGCGGCGGGTTCCCGCTCCGAGCATGACAGTACACGTTTGCAAAGCCTTTGCCAAGTGGGGGCGGCGTTTTACTTTTAGCCGCCTTGGGAGATGGCTATCGCGTTCTGTCCGGCACTCTTGACGCCTAGGTCGGGCCTATTGGCACTCTGCGTGCTGAAATCACACTATTGCGCGGTTTACTACATGCGTCAGCCGCCCGTGCCGTGCCCAAGCGGGCGGGGCTAGCATTGGGGACCGCAAGTAGTGCACCCGGCGAGCGTCGTACAGAGGCAGTACATCAGCTTCCCAAGCTGAGAACGCGGGTTCGATTCCCGTCGCTCGCTCCAGACGTCTTGGCTCGTCAGAGGGCTACTGGCTGCTATCTGGATTGGTCTCGGGCCCAGCGGGCTGCTGTCGTGGCACAAAACGTGCCCCTATCGGCAGACCCTGTAGCCCGCTCGATGCCAACGAAGGGCGCCGACGGGGGTCATTTCAGTCGAGGCGTAACCCGGTCCCCACATCCATTTCAAAAAAGTTAGGTGTGCCGATTGGGTACTGACAATGGTGACTCAAGGAGAAGCTGGAGAGCTCGGCCCCTCTGAGCTCTCGCGCACGATTTGGGAGTGCCTCGCCAAGTGCGACCAAGAAGGCAGCGTCGGGTCGTGCAGACGAGCAAACAGCTGTGCGACTGCCTTCCTGGCGATCCCCTGCTTATCTGGCGAGATCGTGCTGAGCGACGGAAAGCCGTAGCGGCCCTCTTCAATGTCGTCGAAGCCAACCACGGCGATGTCGTCGGGTAGGATAGGCGATAGCGTCGTCCTGGGCGATCAAATGTGCTGTGGCTGCTACCAGCCTGGTCCTGGGCAGGTAGCAGGCCCACCCGAGGCATGGAGGTAGGGGAGATGCTGTGACCGCGAGAGGCACCATCGGGCCGGTCACTCAGCCCTTTGCCACCCGGGCGGGCCGGCGCCGGCTTCGGGTGGCTTACACCTTTATGCTCCCGAGCCTGGTCATCCTGGACCTTTTCATGTTCTACCCCCTCGTCCGGGCGGCGTACTTGTCGCTGACCAACTCTTCGTTCTTTGGCTCGTCGCAGTTCATCGGGCTCGGCAACTACTCCCACCTGCTGCACGACGCGGAGTTCTGGCACGACCTGCGCACCACCGCTTACTACGCGGCCGTGGTCACCCCGGCATCGGTGGTCTTGGCCTTCGGCCTGGCCCTCCTACTCAACCGTCGCCATCTGCCCGCTCGAGGGGCGCACCTACTGGCTGGGAACCTCGGCCTAAGCAGCAGCGACTGGCTCGACAGCACCACCCTGGCCCTGCCTGCGGTAATGATCGTCGGCATTTGGAAAACTGTGGGTTTCTACATGGTCATCTACCTCGCCGGCCTACAGACCGTCCCCCGCGAGTTCTACGAGGCGGCCCGCATCGACGGCCGCCTCAACCTGGCAGCACTTCCGCTTCCTTCAAGCCCGAAGGCGAAATAATAACCGCTCATCCGGGCTTGCTCTCCCTGCACATAAGGGGGTCCAATTACGCGGCCGCATGGTCGGCTGTAGACTTCCCCCGCCTGCTGCTGAACTCAGTAGTGTTCGCCGGCGGGGTGACGGTGCTATCCCTCACTTTCGACTCTCTCACCGCCTACGCCTTGGCTCGGCTCGACTTCCCGGGCAAAAACGTCATCTTTGTCCTCATCCTGGTCACCCTGATGCTGCCCTTCCAGGTCAACCTCGTCCCCCTTTTCCTCTTACTGTCAAAGCTTCACTGGCTGAACACCTATCAGGGACTAATCCTCCCCCGGGCGACAAATGCGTTTGGCATCTTCTTTTTGCGGCAGTTCTTCCTCAGCGTCCCGAAAGAGCTCGAGGACGCGGCGCGTGTAGATGGAGCGGGTGATTTCCGTATTTACCGCAGCGTTGTCCTTGCGGATGTCCGTGCCAGCGTTGGTGACGCTCGGGCTGTTCCATTTCATGTACAACTGGAACGACCGTTGTGGCCGCTTATCGTCAGCAGCAACAGTTCTATGTACACCCTTACGTCCGGCTTGGCTCTGTTCCTAGGCCAGCACGTGATCCTCTACGGGATGAGCATGGCCGGTTCGGTCCTGGCCATAGTCCCGATGGTGGTCGCCTTCCTCCTTGTGCAACGGCGTTTCGTTGAGACCATCGCCCTGTCTGGGTTGAAGTAAGCAGACCTACGCGGGCGTAGCCCGCCACGGCGGCCAAGTCCTCGGCTACGAACGTGCCGTTCCACCTCCAGCGCCCGCGGCGTGGGCCCGAGTAGGCCCTGTCGGCAACCCCGCAAGGGCTATCGGGCCGGCCCGTGCGACTCCAGGCGCTATCGGGAGTCAGGTCTGTGCTCCCGCGGCATTGGCAAAGTTGGCGGCGGCCCGACCCGGCCCGTGGACCGGTGAGATAGCATGACAAGCACCAAATTGCAGGTCGCAGATCTCCCCACCCGGTAAGCCGGAGGCTGAGGTTTATGGAGCGGACGAACAAATGGCTGTCCCCCCCGTCCACCGACCGCGGCGCGTCGTCGCGACCCCGGCGCTCAGCACTGGAACGTGGGCGATGGCTCGTGAGCGCGGTGGCCGCGTTCTCGATGGCGGCCCTGGTCGTCCCCCAGGCGGCCAGCGCCACTACAAGGCCAGCTGCCCCATCAGTGCGCATCGTGCTACCGCCTGAAACGGTCAAGACGGCGCTGCCCCCGGGCGCTGTCAGCCGGCCCGCCGCCAAACCCGCTAAACCAACTCGGCAGGTAGCGACGAAGGTCCTGACGACCACGCCGCTCCCGGGGTCCACCAACGTAGCCGTGGGCGAACGTATAACCATCAAGCTTTCAGCGCCGCCGGCCAAGGGTGCGCCGATGCCCGCCCTGGTACCGCCGGTGGCTGGCAAGTGGTGGGTCAACGGCAAGACGCTCACCTTCGTGGCCGCCGCCGGGTACGGGCCGTGGACAACCGAGCACGTCTCTGTCAAGTCGCCGTTGGCCGCTGCCGACACTTGGACCTTCTCTGTCGGGGCAGTGTCGGTGTTGAGGGCGCAGGAGCTTCTGGCCGAACTGGGTTACCTACCGGTCAACGTCGATGTGTCCAAGGGAAAGCCTTTGTTGTCCGAGGAGCCCACGAGAGCCGCGCTGGTGCCGAGCACCGCTCGGCCCGCCGTCTTTACGTGGCGGTTCCCCTCGTCGCCGCTGTCCATGAAATCACTATGGTCAGCGGACGGGTACACGGTTATGACCCAGGGGGCGGTGATGAACTTCGAAGGAAGCGAGGGCCTGCCCTCGGATGGAGCCATCGGCCCCGCGGTATGGGCCGCCTTGACTTCGGCCGTTGCCGGCCGGCACCTGGACAGGGCGCCGTACGACTACCTGGTCGTGAGCGAGTCATTACCGGAGAGCCTGAGCGTGTGGCAGGCCGGTAAGGAGGTTTATCGGACCCCCGTTAACACCGGCGTAAACGGCGCCAATACGCCGCTCGGGACCTGGCCTGTTTACGCCCGCTACGTCACCACGACGA
Source organism: uncultured Acidimicrobiaceae bacterium (assembly GCA_963750465.1). Classification (GTDB taxonomy): domain Bacteria; phylum Actinomycetota; class Acidimicrobiia; order Acidimicrobiales; family Palsa-688; genus Fen-671. The sequence goes on along the minus strand of CAVVRE010000011.1, from coordinate 207,509 downwards.
TGGCGGGCACGGACCCCGACGGCACGCACTACGACGTGTCCGGGGTGCCGTGGGTGGCCTACTTCATGGGGGGCGACGCCGTCCACGGTTACTGGCGCTCGTACTATGGCTACCCGCAGAGCAACGGGTGTGTCGAGCTTCCCGTTCCCAACGCTCAGTCGGTCTGGTCGATGGACCCGATAGGCACGCTCGTCACCGTTTCGTCCTGAGGGACGGCCGAAGGACTACTTGCGCGATCGAACCTATTTCCATTTTGGATCCCTGGGCGCCATGTCCTCGAGCGCGTCAGCTCTCCTGAGGCGGGGCCGGACCGAGGGCAAAGCAGCAACGGTGCGGCCCGCCCGCCATGCGTCGCGGACCTGAGCGCAAATGGCCACCCTGAGCGAAATCGCCCGGCGCGCCGGTGTGTCCGTATCGGTTGTGTCGCGGGTACTGAACGGCGACCCCACCGTGCGCACAAGGCTGGAAACCCGCCAGCGCGTCCTGGAGGTGGCCAAAGAACTCAACTACACCGCGAACTACGCCGGCCGTGCCCTCCGCCTTGCTCGCTCCAAGGCACTCGCTCTGATCACTCCCGCCGTCAGCAGCCCCCTCTTTTCGGATCTCCTGGCCGGGGCGACTGACGCCGCCGAAGCCGAGGACTACACGCTTCTCATCGGCTGGTCCGACCGGATCACCGAAGGGAGTGACACTCTGAGGCGGCTGGTCGGGGAGGGACGGGTCGACGGCTTCGTATTGCAGCGTACTGACGACCTGACGGACCAGGCGCTGGAATACCTGGTCGCTAACGACGCCCGTGTCGTCCTGATCACTTCGCGAACGCCCCGCCGGCAAGGCTCGGTGATCCTCGACGACGTGGCCGGGGCGAAGCTGGCCACGGAGCACCTCATCGCCCTCGGGCACACCCGCATCGGGCTGGTCGGAGGCATACCCTCCAGCGATATCGCCCGGCGCCGGGAACACGGCTACGCCGAGGCGCTCCACGACGCCGGCCTCAGGCGGCGGGAGAACCTCGTCCGGCGCATCGGGTACACCCCCGAGCTGGCGGCCGTAGCAGTTGAGAGCCTGCTCAACACCGACCGCCCGCCCACCGGCGTCGTGGTCGCAAATGTAAACGGAGCCATCGGGGCGCTAACGGAGCTGCGCCGCCTCGGAAAGGATGTACCCCGCGACATCTCGGTGGTGGCTTACCACGACGTGTGGGTGGCGAACCACACGTGGCCCCCCCTTACGACGGTGAAGATGCCCTACTACGAGGTCGGCGTGCAGGCCGTCCGTTCGCTGGTCGGTCAGCTGGCGGGGAGCCCCGGACAGGACATCGTTGTACGCGACCCGGCACCTCGACTCGTGCTCAGGTCATCCACGGCTCCGCCGGTCAATGGTAAGGGCTAACTGAAAAAACGTTTGCTCAAAGATTATCCCCTGCGCTAAGGTATAGCTACGACGCCAGGGCGATGTTTTCGTGCTCATGCGGGCCCCTAACTTGCGACCGGTGCTAATGGTCGCGTCCTTGCGTCTTCGACCGAGGAGAGTTGGGACTAACCAGGGTGCAGAGTGGCGTCGACAACAGCTGAAACGAGTACTGCACCAGCATCTACATCCCGGGGGCGCACCAGTCGGCTAGCACCGGCTGGCCGGCCCCGCTGACCGTACGGGCATCAGGCCGCGGTCGCACCTGCCTCGTCGAGACCTGCTCCGTCGAGATCTGGCCCCCCACCATGAGCGGGACGCCGACCACAACGCGCCCGCGGCAACTCTCAACCAACTGCCGGCGGTGGCGAGCACGGACGTGGCCAGAGCGCCCTGGTTGATCTTCGCCATCGTCTCCATCGCGCTGTTCATGTCATCTCTGGACGGGACCATCGTGGCGACCGGCCTACCGACTCTGCGCCACGCTCTGCATTCCGGCATCAACTGGACGGCGTGGACCATGACCGGCTACCAGCTCGGGCTGGTGGTGGCCTTCCCGATAGCCGGGCGGGTGGCCGACAGCATGGGGCGCAAGCGGGTGTTCGTGGCCGCTGCCGTCCTGTTCACTGTTAGTTCGCTCCTGTGTGGGCTGGCCCTCAACACCGGGATGTTGATCGGCCTCAGGGTGCTGCAAGCGGCCGGGGCCGCCGCCTTCATGCCCTCCGCCAGCGGTATGGTCATGGACGCTTTCGGCGACCACCGCCAGCGCGCCCTCGGGCTGTTCTCCAGCATCTTCCCCCTGGGCGCCCTGGTGGGCCCGATCGTGGGCGGCATTATCCTGGCCACGTGGTCCTGGCGGGGGCTCTTCCTGGTCAACGTCCCAATTGGACTGGCGTTTACGCTGCTGGCCTGGCGGTTCCTCCCTTCGTCGAGTGGTCAGGGGGGCCGCCCCGATTTCGCCGGGGCGCTGCTCCTGGGCGGGGGTGTGCTCGGGTTGATGTTGGCCATAACGGACGCCGGCAACGCCACAGTGGGGATTACTTCGCCCTCTTGTGCCATCCCCCTTCTGTTTTCCATAGCTTGCGCCTGGGCCTTCCTGCGCCGCTGCAGCAGGGTTGAGAATGCCATCATCCCCGTGCACCTATTAAGAGGTCGGGTCTTCGCCGCCACCAACGCCGTCAACCTCGTATGGGGCGCCTGTGCCATCGGGTTCGGGTCGCTGGTCCCCCTTTTCGCCGAAGACCGTTACGGCTTCTCTCCCCTCGCTTCAGGCACATTGCTGACGGCCCGGGCCGTCGGCGAGATAATGCTGGCCGTCTGCGCCGCCGTGCTCATCCACCGCACCGGCTACCGGGTACCCATAATTTTCGGCATCGCCTTGATCGCGGGCGGCCTGGCCATGATCGCCTCCCGCCCCGAGTTCGTGTCGCCCTACGTCTGGCTCACGGTCGGGGCCGGTATCAGCGGCCTCGGGACCGGCCTCTCGGCGCCGGCCGCTAACAACGCCTCGATCGAACTGGCCCCCGACGACGTCGGCGCCATCACCGGGTTGCGGGGATCTCGCGCGCCAGGGCGGCGCCATCGTTGGCATCGCTCTAGCCACCTCCATCGCCGTCCACACCGGTCACGAGGTGCAAAGCCTGACCAAGGCCTTTTTCATCCTGGCCGTACTGCTCGTGTGCATGGTGCCGCTCGTGTTCCTGGTCCCAGACGGGCGGCGCCATATGAGGCCTCAAGACGCGGGCGCGCTCACCCCTCAGCCCAGCGCCGCCTAACCACCCGCTCTCTTGCCGCCCCGGACGCGAACTGGGTCACATAACGTGCCTGCCAGGCACGCCCACGTTATTGGCCGCAGTACGGGAAATCTGCGCCATCTGCCCGTCGTTGGCGACCCGACGGCCCGTCCCGCGCCGCCGGGGCCTGTTGTGCCGTTTTGCCGATCAGCAGTCAAATCTCCTCGTAGAGCGCCTCCCCGCGGCGCAGGCGGCCGGCGATGCGCACCACCTGCGCCAGCTCCCGGCGCGTGGGGGTGTGGGCGGCCAGGAAGCGGGCCGTGCCGGCCAGGATGAGGGCCGTCTGCTCCGACCCCGCCGGCCAGGCGTCGGCTTGCCGGACCGCCGCCTCGTACGTCTGGAACCAGTGGAACTCAGCGTCCTCGGCAAGCAGAGCAGACCCAAGCGCCCGGACCACGGCGTCGGCATCCCCGCCAGACTGAAGCCAGCCGTAGACCACGGCCCCGGCCTCGTCGACCATCCCTTCCTGGTTGAAGCAGTTGTGGAGCTGCGATAGGTCGGGCCGGTCGGCCGCCGCTGCCCGAACTCCAGGCAAGCGGGCCGCGGGGACGTTGAGGAAACGGTCGAGGAAGACCTTCATCGCACCCTGGTAAATGCCACGCACCAGCTCGGGCGTGGCGTTACGGCTCGCCATCTGGTGGACGGCATTGGCGGTTGTAAACCCGTGGTGGACAACGTCCCAGTCCCCGTGGTCGTTCTGGGTATGGAAGCGGGTCAGGCGCAGGGCGGCGGCGTAGGCCACCGCCCGGGCCAGCTCTTCGGCGCTGGCCCCTTCCTCTGCACTCCGGTCGAGCGAGGCCACTATCTCGGCCGGGTCGTCGCCCAGGACGGCCCAGGCCAGACGGTTGACGGCTTCAGGATCAGCAGGTCGGCCCACGGCGTTAGGGCCTCGTTGGCCGTCCCACGCGGCGCCGGGCCGCTCCTGAATCCCTTTGAGCAATATGGCGATGTCATTGGGGTGACGCCACTCCCCCGTCTCCTCCGCCCTGCCAGCCCGGGCCGTCTCGTGGGCCAGCGTAGGCAGCACCTCGCCGGCACGGTCCCACCCCAGTTGGTCGAGGACTTCGAAGGCCTTGTTAGTGAAATCCACGGTGTGCCCTCCGTCGAGGAACAGGTGGTCGGTCGCCGCCGCTCCCATCAGCGCCACCATTTGGTCCCTCTGTGCGCCCATCGCCGTAGCCGTAGCCAGGACGCGTTCTGCGGCGTCGCCGTTGCGGGTGTCGATGAAACGCCGGTACCACGACAGCAACCGCTCGGCCGGGACGGCCGCCTCGAGCGGGGCCAAAGGGAACCGGGGCGGCCGACCCCGCGTATCGCGCGACACGAACGCCAACCCGTGCACCAGGGCTAGGGCCGGTCGTCGCGGTCGAGCCGTGGCAGCACGTTGGCCATCGCGGTGAGCACGGTGAGGCCGGCCCCCCACCCGGCTTCGCGGTTGCGGACGCCGAAGGTGACGCCGGCGCGGATGGCGGCGAGCGCGGCCTCTTCAGGTCCGAGCACCTCGGCCAGCCCGAGGACAGCCTTGGCGATCACGAGAGTCAAGCCCTGTTCCAGGCCTTCCTCCAGCCGCCGCAGGTGGCGGCTGGCCGGGTCGGCTTCCGGGCGCAATACCACGACGACCTCACCGTCCGCGACCTCCACCCCGTGGGCCCGGACATCGTCGGCAAACGGGTCCAGAGTGCCACCTGAGACCAGGTCGAAGCGGGCGTGGTGCCAGTGGCAAGTGAGCAGCCCGTTTTCTACCGTGCCGCGGTGGAGGGGGAACCCCATGTGGGGGCACCGGTCATCGACGGCATAGGCCTCGCCGTCGGACAGGAATACGCACACCGGCGTCGAGCCCACCTTGCCCGACAGGTACCCTTTGGCCTTCAGATCGTCGAACGTGCCGACCCGCTCCTTTGGCCCGGGACCGGCCCCGTCTATCTGGCGGGTTGATTGCACTAGCGTTCCTCCCTCGTCGTCGAGCCCTCGTCGCCGGTGGCTCGCTGCGGGCTATCCCACGGGCAACCTTAAAACATCAACTTTGGTTGAGGTCAAGCGCCCGTGCTGTTCAAGCTCTGAGGACCTCGTCGAGGAAAGCGACCGCTCTCGGGTAACCGTCAAGCTGGTTCTGGAGGCGGGTGAGGCCATGACCTTCGTCCTCATATATGACGAGCTCGCACCGGATCCCTCGCTGGCGGACCTTGGCCACCAACTGCTCGGCCTCGCTGACCGGGACCCGAGGGTCGTTGCGGCCATGTATTACGAACAGCGGGGCGCGGATGTCGTCGGCGTGCCGTAGGGGAGACGCCGCGGCCAGGAATTCCCGGTCATGCTCCAATGAGCCGTACTCGCGCTCCCGGTGGGCTCGCCTGTAGTCCGAGGTGTTCTCCAGGAACGTAACGAGGTCGGAAATCCCGACAATGTCGACTCCGGCCGCCCACAGGCTTGGCTGGAAGGCCAGCCCGGCGAGCACCATGTAGCCGCCGTAGGAGCCTCCCCACAACGCCGCCCGTTCAGCGCCCAGGCCCGACCTCGATATCCAGGAGTGGACGGCGGCCAGGTCCCTGACGGAGTCGAGGCGCCGCGTCGTGTCATCGAGAGCCGCATAACGTTTGCCGTACCCTGTCGAGCCGCGCACGTTCGGGACGACGACGGCGTAGCCGCTCGCCGCGAGGGCCTGCACTACGGGGTTGAAGACGAGAACCGCTTGTGATTCGGGACCACCGTGGATCATCACGACCACGCCGCCGACCGGATGAGGGTGCACCGGGCGGAAAAGGAACAGCGGGACCTGCTCACCGTCGAAACTCTCGACCAGTGCCGGTTCGGGAGTGACCAGCTGGTCCGGCGGCAGAGCGCTGGGGCTGAACGTGAGACGATGCGTGGCTTCCGTGCCACGGTCGTAGGCCCAGACGTCAGCCGGAGCCCGAGGGGTCGACAACGTATAGAAAAGACGCCTGCCGTCGGCCGAAAGAGCCGGTTCGGGAACGGCATAGGAGGCAACCACGCCCGGCTCGGGCAAAGGGACTTCGTGGGCCTCTCCCAAATCACGTGTATCGACAAGACGCATTTGGCTGGCCCCGTCCCTGTTCTCGATGACAACGAGCGTCCCGCCGTCGCGGCTGGCCACCACCTGGGCGTCGAAGTCCGCCCCCGTCCCGGGGAGCGTGGCCGTTTCACCGCGGCCTGCCTCGTAACGGACGACGGCGGCAAAATCTCGGCCCACGTTGGAGGAAACGTAAAAGGTCGTCTCGTCGACCCAGGCCGGTGCCCCCACTAGAGCAGCCTCGCCCGGGTGGGGCAGGGGCTGGACGACCTCACCGGTGGCCAACTCGACCAGAAGTAAATCGAAGTCGAGCGGGCGCGGACCGGGGCGGAGTACCGAGAGGAAGCGCCCATCAGGTGAGAAGCCGGACGCAGGTTGGCACCAACCGCCACTGGCGAAAACACAGCGGTGCTCGGCCTGTTCCAGGTCGTATACCCAGACGTCGAAGTCGATGCCGTTGCCCTTATTGGACAGGTACGCAAGGGTCCTGCCGTTCGCCGAGATGCCGGCAAATTGGTGGCCGTACTTGGGCTCCTCGGTCACGGGGCTCAGGTTCGCTGGGCCTGCGGGCCGGGTCACACTGGTTTCGAGGTCGAGGAGGTAGAGCTGATGGCGTTCGTTGCCTCCAGCATCGACGGCGATGACCGCTTGGCGCCGGCCCGGGACATAATGCGCAGTGGCCACCGGCTCGGCCAGAGCTGTTACCTGACGAAGCCCGGAGCTCCCGTCGAGCTCGTACAGCTGCATGGTCCCGGTCAGGTTGCTCCGGACCAGGAGCCGTTCGGGCGGTCCCGAGGCCAGGTCGATGTCGGCCAGGACCGCCGACCGGGCCTCGAGCAGCGCAGAGATCACGTCATCCATGCCGCCCATTCTGGCCGCCCGTTGAGGGTTTGGCGGTTGAGGCTTTGGCCCGACGACCTGGTCTCTATTAGACATGGAGCTTGTGGACTTTCATCAAGACGGCCCGCTTTCCCTGACTGGAGCGCCATGCTTTCGGTAACCGCTGTCATTTCTACTTATTGCTTCGTTGAGTCTTCCAGCGGCCTGGCCCAGGTCGTCTGGTTCAACCTGGAAAGCTCCGACGACGACGACGTGGAGGCGTGGGTAGAAGGGGCCGGGGTGGCGTGCCCGGTCCGCTGGCGGGGCCGGCTGGCGGGCCACGTCCCCCAGCGGGTCGAAGTCGCCGTCCTGACCCCGGCGGGCGGACGGGGTTCTGACCGGCTCCCCATCGAGGTGGTAGCGCGGGGGAGCCGGTCTGGTGAGGCGCGCCAGCGGGCCGAGTTGACGGTACAGGAACCGGGTTGGACCATGTACATGGTCTCGCATTTCCACTACGACCCTGTCTGGTGGAACACGCAGGCCGCCTATACCTCCGGCTGGGACGACCTGGTTTGGGCCCAGGACAGACGGGACACGTTCCAGCACACCGGGCTCGTGCTGGTCGAGGCGCACCTTGAACGGGCTCGTCTGGACCCCGATTACAAGTTCGTATTGGCGGAAGTCGACTACCTGAAGCCGTTCTGGGACCTCTACCCGGACCGCCGCGAGGAACTCCGCGGCCTGCTGGCCGAAGGTCGGCTGGAGATCGTCGGGGGCACGTACAACGAGCCGAACACCAACTTGACCGCTTACGAAACGGCGGCGCGATGCGCCGTGTACGGTGTCGGGTTCCAGCGCGAAGTGTTCGGAGCGGCGCCGGAGAGCGCCTGGCAACTGGACGTTTTCGCCCACGACCCTTCTTTCCCGAGCGTGATGGCGAGCTGCGGCGTTACGTCCAGTTCGTGGGCCCGGGGGCCGTTCCATCAGTGGGGCCCGAAGCACCACACGGGTTCAACCACGTGGATGCAGTTCCCGAGCGAGTTCGAGTGGCTGAGCCCCGACGGCAAGGGCCTGCTGACCAGCTACATGCCCGACCACTATTCAGCGGGCTGGCAACTCGACCTGGCCGACACCCTCGACGGCGCCATCGAGCGCGCCTACAACCTGTTCTGTGACCTCGCGGCCGTTTCCGCCACGAAGGCCACCCTGCTCCCCGTGGGCACCGATTACACGCCACCCAACAAATGGGTCACGCAATTGGCCAGAGAATGGTCCCAACGCTACGCCTGGCCCCGATTTGTAGCCGGCCTGCCAAAAGAGTTTTTTGCGGCCGTGCGGGCCGAGCTGGCGGAGTCCGGGCGGGTGCCTTCACCGCAGACCCGGGAAATGGGGCCCATTTATACGGGCAAAGACGTGTCGTTCATAGACACGAAACAGGCCAACCGTCTCGGCGAGACCACAATGGTAGAGGCTGAGAAGTTTGCCGCTTTTGCCCTCGCTCTGGGCTATCCGTACCCCGAGCGGGCGGCAGACAAAGCCTGGCGTCAACTCGTTTTCAACTCCCACCACGACGGCATAACGGGATCGGAGTCCGACCAGGTCTACCTCGACCTGCTGGGCGGCTGGCGCGAGGCCTACGAGCTGGCCGATGGTGTGCGCAATTATGCGCTGAAAGCAATTGCTTCCCACATAAATACCGGTGGCCCCGATAATGGTGGCCCCGATAATGGTGGCCCCGATAATGGCGGCCCCGATAAAGGCGGCCCCGCAACAGGGAGCAGCCATCGCCAGGCCGTCGTGTTCAATTCGCTCGCTTACCCGCGGACCGATCTGGTCGAAACCGTGGTCTCGTTGCCCGAGCGGGGGCGCGCAGCGTCTCCGTGCGCGATGGCGCCGGTCACGAGTTGGCGACCGTCACCTCTCCGACCGCCTACCACCCCGACGGGACGGTGGCGGAGGTGAGGGTCCAGTTCATGGCGTCGGAGGTGCCGGGCCTCGGCTACCTCTCCTACAACGTGGCACGCAGCGGACAAGCGCCGGCTGACTGGGAGCCGGCCGAAGGACTGTCCATCTCCAATGATCGGTTCCTGGTCGAGGCCGACCCCGCGCGTGGCGGGTGCCTCAGCCTCGTACGCGACCGCCGGACGGAGCGTGAGGTGCTGGTGGCCGGGGACGTGGGCAACGAACTGCTCGTGTACCCCGAGTACCCCCAACACCCGGAAATGACCGAAGGGCCTTGGCACCTGCTGCCGGCGGGGCCACCGGTCGCTTCCTCCGGACGTCCCGCACGGGTTCGCGCCGAGAGGTCACCGCTGGGAGAACGCCTCGTAATCGAAGGGGAAATGGACGTCATGGCTTACACCCAAGTCGTGACGTTACTGGCGGGATCCGACCGGATCGGGCTGCGAACGTACCTGCGCGGGTTTTCCGGCGTCGACCGCCTGGTCCGGCTGCGCTTCCCGGCCGCCGTCGATGGCGGTACGCCGTTGGCCGAGGTTGGCAACGCCGTTGTCGCCCGCAACTTTGGTTTCGTGGATGCCGATTCGGCCACGGCGCCGTGGACTCTCGATACGCCCGCCCAAGCCTGGGTGGGGTTGGGGACCACGTTCTCGGTCATTTTGGCCGAGAGTGGCGGGTTGGCCGCGTCTGGGCTGTCCGCGCCCGGGTCTGGGCCGTTCGCGTCACGGGCCCTGGGAGTGGCCGAGGTCATCACGCCGACCGATGGCGGGACGGGGCTTCAAACCGGCGTCCGCGCATTGCTAATTGCACTGGCGGCCAGAGGGGTAACCGCGTCGACCACCGAAGCCACGTCCAACCGTTACGGAGGGCTCCTCGGTGACTCGAACCTGCCTGACGTACGCATCAGCCTCGGCCGGCCAGAAGAAAACGAGTTGACCGCCGCCGTGCTCGAGAGTGCCGGGCCGTCGTTCCGCGAAGAGCTCGCACGCCAGCTGGGGCAACGGGGCGGCGCCCGGCTGTGGGTGCCCGCGGCTCGGCCCTTCGATGAGGTGTGGGCTCCTAACGCGGACGTCCGCGGGCCGCGCGACCTCCCCGTCCTCATCGTGGCGGGCTCGGACCTGGCAGCGCTCGAGCGGGAGGTTGGCTCCCTTACAAAAGAGGCCCGGGACGGGCAGTTCCTGGTCGAGCAGCCGGTGGCGCTGACCGCCGGCGGCCCGGGGGGCGAGCCGGCTCAGGCCGCCGACTGCACCGTCGCCATTTTGAACCAGGGCACTCCGGGGTTCCTGGTCGACACCAGGGGTTCGATTTATATCTCTCTATTGCGCTCGTGCACCGGTTGGCCCTCCGGGGTATGGATCGACCCACCCCGACGGACCGCCCCTGATGGCTCCAACTTCGAGCTCGAACACTGGGATCACGTCTACGAGCACGCCCTCGTGGCCGGCCCGGGAGATTGGCGGGACAATGACTGCGCCTGGGAAGCGCTGAGTTTCAATACCCCCATGGTCGCCGTCGTCGAAGACCCGCATGACGGAAACCTGCCGGCCACCGGCTCGCTACTCGAATTGGACGGCCCGGGCCGTCAGGTAGTGCTCAGCGTGCTCAAGAGATCGGGCCACCCGCTGGCCAAGGGAGAGACGGGTGGCTTCGAAGAGAGCGATATGGACGACGAGAGCGATTTCGACGCCTCCCAGGATGAGGCCGGCTTACAGGATGAGGCCGGCGCTGACGATGGCTACGATAACGGCGGCGCCCTGACCGGTGGCACCATCGACCTCACCGCCCGGCTGTACGAGAGCGCCGGCCGGGCCGCTTCGGCCACCCTTTCGGCCGGGCTGTCCTGGAGGATCGAGCAGGCCTGGGCGGCCAACCTCCTGGAGGAGGCAGGCGAACAGCTCGATTGTGAAAACGGGCCCTTACCCTCCCGTTCCAGCCGGCCGAAACGCGGACAGTGCGCCTTCGGCTCCGGCGGCTCAAGAGAGGAAATGCGTCCGGCGCCCGAGCGCCGACGAAGGCGCCGTCGTTGGAGCTGGCGCAGCCCACCTTCAGCCGGTACTGGTTGCATAACAAGGGCCCGGCGCCGATGGGCAACCAATTATTGGCCGCCCACCTCGGGCCCACCTCGGTCCGGCTGCGCCGGGCCGGGGGCGCCGCCTCCCTGGTGGCGACCGTATCGTCTGGTACGACCGAGGAAAAACAGGCCGGGAACGTCGAGATCGTGGTGCCGCAGGGCTGGGAAGCCGACCCTCCGTCCCGGATTTTCAACCTGGCACCGGGCGCCCATACGTCGCTGCCGTTCCGCCTGTCACCTCCGCCTGACGCCAAGCCGGGCCGCTTTTTCGTGGCCGCCCGGATCACGGACGAGTTCGGCCAAGCCCAGGAAGACGTGGCCACGGTTGACCTTTTGCCCGTCGACACCCTCGGGCCGTACAGGGAACCGGGGGACGGCGACCAGCTCCCGCCCGCCTTCGACCACCCGTCGACGCAAATAGCGGGCGAACTGGAGGCGTCGCTCTCCAAAGACGGCCTGGTGTTATCGCCCGGCCAGTCCGATGTCCTTCAATTGCTCCTCGCCAACCACACGCCGAGCGAACTACGAGGCGAAGCCCAGCTGATCTCGCCCCTCGAGACCTGGCCGTACGTGGGGCCATGGGTGCAGGGGTTCGTCATCCCTCCCGGCGGGCAGACCCAGACGCCGTTCTTTATTTCGGTCCCGGCCGGCGCCGAGCCCCTTTCCTCTTGGCTACTGGTCAAAGTCATGTATTTCGGCCGGCTCTGGTACTCGCCGGCGGCGCGGTTCGAAATCCGGAGGTGAGCGGTGCGTCGACGTCTGTGGTTGTGGGATGGGTCTTCGGCGAAGCGGTGACCGGCGAAATGCTGGCCAGTTACCTTCGGGACCATCCGCCGCCGGCCGCGGTGGGGGACGGCGGCAAGGCGGCGTCGAATTGGGCGGCTCGAGCCGTCATGACCAACGCACTGACCCGTCAAGAAACCGACCGGCGGCGGCTCGGCCACGAGGACGACCTGCCCGCGGCGGTCGCCGCCGAACTGGTGGGTGAGGCCGGAACGTCGGCCGCCGAAGTCGAGGCCTATTTCGAACGCAACCGCCACCTCTACAGTCAGCCCGAGCGGCGGCGGGTGCGCCATGTGTTGTGCGCCACGCAGGAAGAGGCCCGTTCGGTAGCCGCTAGAGCGGGCGCGGGCGAGCCGCTTGACGCTCTGGCCCGGGAGTGCTCGATCGACCCGGGTTCGCGGCGAGCGGGTGGCGACCTGGGCCCGCTCAAACGGGGCGAACTGGCCGGGGAGGTCGAAGACCTGCTGTTCAGCGCAGACTCAGGCCAGATTGTTGGCCCCGTACGTAGCCCGTTCGGTTGGCACGTCCTCGTCGTTGACGCCATCGAGGAGCAACGCCCCCCGGAACTGATCTCCGTGCGCGACGAAATCGCAGCCGACCTGGCGGAGAGGCGGCGCCGGGAGGCCTACGTGGCCTGGTTCGAACGGCGGGCGCTGGACGGCATCACGATGGCGCCGGGCTACGACCACCCTTTCCAGCCCAGTTTCCTGGAGTGGGCGCACCGTCACTGATTCGTGGTAGGGGCACTGACTGGCAACAAAGCCATTGGCTCGCGGTAAAGGCTCTGGCTCGTGATAGAGGTGGATCGTGCCTGCGTGGACGTGCCCCAAATGCCGGCGGCAGTTCGGTCGGCAAGGCCAGAGCCACGAGTGCGCTCCGGCCATGTCCCTCGAAGAGTACTTTTCGACCGGGCCGGCGCACGAACAGCCCATTTTCGACACGGTCATCGCCCACCTCCGCCAGGTGGGCCCGGTACACGTCGAACCGGTATCGGTCGGGATTTTCCTGAAACGGGCTCGCACTTTTGCCGAATTGCGCCCGATGACGAAATGGGTGGCCCTGTCGTTTTCGTTGCCCCGCGCCGCGAGGCACAGGCTGATAAAGCGCAAGATAAACCTTTACAACGGCCGTTACTACCACGTCGCCAATGTTGCCCGTCCTGAGGAGCTCGACCAGGAACTGATGGCGCTGGTCACAGAGGCCTACTTCTGCTCGCCGGAGTGATGAGGGGTTTGTCGTCCCGGGCCGCAGTCACACAACCCTCGTAACCTGAGCGGCGTGCTCTACCTGCACCGCTCATCCCGGGCGGACCACCTCGTCGACGCTCTGGGGGACGTCCTCCTCCAGCCGTTGCCGGACCCAATGGCACGCGAGGTCGTCGCGGTGCCGACCCGCGGCGTCGAGCGCTGGCTGACCCAGCGCCTCTCGCACCGCTTGGGAGCTCAACCCGGCGCCGGCGACGGCGTCTCGGCCAATATCGATTTCCCCTTTCCGGGCACGCTGATCGGTACGGCTATGGCCGCCGTCGACGTGGCGGGCAGCGCTGGGCGCGACAGCGACCCCTGGTCACCGGAGCGCTCTGTCTGGCCGCTGCTGCAACTGGTCGACGAGCACCTCGACGACCCGCTGATGCGCCCTCTGGCCGCCCATCTCAGAGCTTCCTCACCGTCGGCCGGGGCGGACGGCCTACCCCGCCGTTTCACCGCAGTGCGCCACCTGGCCGACCTCTTCGACCACTACGCGGTCCACCGGCCCGGCATGCTCCTGGCCTGGGAGCGGGCCCGTCAAGGCCCCCAGCTCGCCAAGGGCGGAAGATATGGCTTGGCAAGCCGAGTTGTGGCGCCTGCTGCGCCATCGGCTAGACGTGCCCAGCCCGGCCGAGCGCTTCGAGACGGCGCCATCTCGGATCGAACGGCAGCCGTCGTTGCTCGATTTGCCGGCCGCGGATCTCATTGTTCGGCCTCACCCGCCTGCCCTCCAGCCATCTCAAAGTGTTGAAGGCGATTGCCGCGCAGCCGAGACGTACACCTGTTCCTGCTCCATCCGTCCGACGTGTTATGGGAACAGGTGGCGGCCGCCGAGCCGCGCCCGCCGATCGGTTTGCTGAGACGAGACGACCCGACTGTGCGGTTGCCGAAAAACCCCCTGCTGCGCTCGTGGGGACGGGATGCCCGGGAAATGCAGCTCGTCCTCGCCGCGAACGGAGTATCCGGTGGCACCCACCGGCCAGTCCACGGACCAGTTGATGGGCCAGTTGATCGGCCAGTTGATGGGCCAGTTCATGGGCCAGTTCATGGGCCGGTGCGACCCGCGACCCTGCTCGGCCTGATCCAGGCGGACATCCGCGCCGACCGCCCGCCCGCCGGCCCGCACGGGGCCGGGGACGCGGACGACCCGCGTCCACTGCTGGCCGACGACGACGACAGCTTGCGGGTCCACTCGTGCCACGGCCGAGCCCGCCAGGTTGAAGTCGTACGTGAGGCCGTCCTGCACCTATTGGCGGACGACCCGACGCTCGAGCCCCGGGACGTGATCGTGATGTGCCCCGACATCGAGCTGTTCGCTCCCCTGATCAACGCCACCTTTGGGGCCGCCGTCGTGGCCGGGACGCCCGCGCTGAGGGCGCGGCTCGCCGACCGCTCGCTGAGACAGACCAACCCGATGCTGGCCGTGGCCGCCCACCTGCTCGAACTGGCCGGCAGCAGGGTAACGGCCTCGGAGGTGCTCGACTTTGCGTCGCGAGAACCGGTGGCCCGGCGCTTCGGCCTCGACACCAGCCAGGAGGCTCTTTCCCGGGTAGAGCGTTGGCTGGCCGGGACGGGCGTCCGTTGGGGCCTCGACGGCCCGCACCGCAAAGCCGTGGAAACTGGACCGCGTCGAAGCCGGTACGTGGCGAGCCGGCATCGACCGGCTCCTCCTCGGAGTGGCCATGGCGGAGGACGAGCGGCTGTTTGGAGGGGTGCTCCCCTTCGGCGACCTATCCAGCGACGACATCGACCTGGCCGGCCGCGTGGCCGAGATGGTCAACCGCCTGCGGGTTACCCTCGACGAACTGGTCGGGCCACAAACGGCGCAGGCTTGGGCCGATGCCCTGGCCAGGGGGACGGCCCGGCTGGCGGCGTCGGCCCCGGACGAAGCCTGGCAGGACGAACAGGTCCGCGGCGCGCTTCGACGACATCGCCGGTGGACCGCACAGGCGGGGCGCAGAAGCGGGAGACAGCGGCGGCGACCAGGCCGCCAGGGGGCCGATCGAGCTCGACCTGTCGGAGGCAAGGGCGCTGCTGACAGACCGGTTACGGGGCCGCCCAACGAGGGCGAACTTCCGTACCGGGGACATGACGATCTGCACGTTGGTACCCATGCGCTCCGTGCCTCACCGGGTGGTGTTCCTGCTGGGCCTGGACGACGGGCTATTCCCGCGGCCGGGAGACCACGACGGCGACGACCTGTTGTTGGCTGAGCCCGAGGTCGGGGACCGCGACGTTCCCGAGCGAGGACCGCCAGCTACTGTTGGACGCCCTGCTGGCCGCCACCGAGCACCTGGTCATAACGTTCGAGGGACGCGACCAGCACCTCAACCAGCGGCGCCCTCCCGCGGTCCCGGTCGCAGAGCTCCTCGACGTAGTGGACAAGACCGTCCGGCTACCCGGCTCGGCCCGGGCGGCGCGCGAGGTGGTGGTGGTGAACCACCCTCTTCAGGCCTTCAACCCGGCCAATTTCGCCCCTGGGCAGCTCCATTCGCAGGACGCCTGGCGTTTCGACGAGGCTTACCTGGAAGGCGCCCGGAAAATGACCGGGCACCGACGGCCCAGGCATACCTTTCTTCCCGAGCGGCTCTCGCCGATGGGAGGCACTACGGTCCAGCTGAGCTCGCTTGTCCGCTTCCTGGAGCACCCCGTAAAGGCCTTCTTGCGGGAGCGACTGGGGTTTTATGCCGGCGACATCCCCGACCAACCGAGCGATGCCCTCGTAGTGGAGATGGGCCCGCTCGAGCGCTGGGCGCTCGGCGACCGCCTGCTCGAGGCCCGCCTCGGCGGCGCCGACCTCGACCTGGCCCTCATGGCCGAGAGGGGCCGCGGCCTGCTGCCTCCCGGGGCGCTCGGAGAGGCGGCGCTGGCCGAAGTGAGAACGGTCGTCGAAGCTCTGGTGGCCCAGGTGGATGCTTCGCCCTGCGGCCACACGGACGCCGCCCCCGTCGAAGTCAACCTGCTCTTGCCTGGCGGCCGTGCCCTGGTCGGCACCGTACCGGGAGTCCGCGACAGTACGGTGCTGCGCTGCACATATTCGAAGCTCGGCGCCAAGCACCGTCTCAGAGCGTGGACGCTGTTCCTGGCCTTGAGCGCCGCATGTCCCGAAATGGCCCCGTCGGCCCTCACCATCGGCCAGGCGCCCGGAGGGGCGCCGGGCCGGCCCCGCATCAGCGTCTGCACACTCGGCCCGTTGGCGGAGAGCGGGGACGCCGTGCAGTCGTCGGCCGTCAAACTGCTCGACATCCTGGTGGACCTCTACCAGCGAGGTATGCAAGAACCACTCCCCCTTTACTGCGCCACGTCGGCGGCGTGGGCCTCAGCCCGCCGCCGTGACGACAACCCGTACGAAGCAGCCCGAGCGCAGTGGGTCTCCAGCTCGGAGGGGTTCGCCGGGGAGGATGCCGAACCCGAGCACCTGGCCGTCCTCGGGAGCGCCGTCCCTTTCGAACAGCTACTCCGAGGCCGGGTGGGCGCTGGCGGTACGGGCGCTGGCGGTACGGGCGCTGGCGAAACGGGCGCTGGCGAAACGGGCGCTGGTTGGGCGGCAACGGAAACAACCCGGTTCGGCCGCCTGGCTATGAGGCTGTGGGGCCCGTGCTCCGCCACGAGCGCACGAGGGAGTACTAACCAGTGCCGCAGGAGGCTGGGCATTTCGATATTTGCGGCCCACTGCCAGAGGCGGGAGTAACCATCCTCGAGGCGAGCGCCGGCACCGGCAAGACCTTCACCATCGCGGCGCTCGTGACGCGGCTGGTCGCCGAGGGGGTGGTGACGCTATCCGAGATCCTGGCCGTCACCTTCACCCGTATGGCCACGGGCGAGCTGCGAGACCGGGTGCGGGAACGACTGGTAACGGCCGAACGAGGGCTTGGCCGCCTGCTCGACGCCGGTGAGCGGCCGCCCGCTGACGACCTGGTGCTAGGGATGATCGCCGAAGGTGGCCCCGAAGTGGTGGCCCGTCGGCGGCAGCGCCTGGCCGATGCTCTGGCCAGTTTCGACGCCGCCACGATAACGACCACTCACGGTTTCTGCCACATGGTGCTGGCCGCTTTAGGCGTGTGGGGCGAAGTGGCCGACGGGGCCACCCTCTTGGAGGACCCGACCGACCTGGTGGAAGAGGTGGTCGACGACCTGTTCGTCCGGCACGTGCTCCTGTCCGGGAAGTTGCCCTTCCGCCGGCGACTGGCCCTGGAGGCCGGCTTGAGCGCCGTGAGGACGCCCGACGCCCCGATCGAACCGCCTCCGGACCCGGCTGACACGACTCCGGCCGGCCTGCGCCGCCGGTTGGGCGCCGCCGCTCGCGCTGAGGTTGGGCGCCGCCTACTGGATGCCAACCTGCTCACCTACGACGACCTCCTGGTGCGGCTGGCCGACGCCCTCAGCGACGACGAGCGCGGGCCCACCGCATGCCGACGGTTACGCGAGCGCTACGGCGTCGTTTTGGTGGACGAGTTCCAGGACACGGACCCACTTCAGTGGAAGGTGGTCCGCCAAGCTTTCGGCGACGGCCGTACCAGGCTCGTCCTGATCGGCGACCCGAAGCAGGCCGTGTATTCCTTCCGCGGCGCTGACGTGTACGCCTACCTCGATGCGGCCAGGGCGGCCGACCCGCGGCGGCGCTTCACCCTGGAAGAGAACTGGCGCTCTGACGCCGGGCTGCTCGAGGCCTACGACGCCCTTTTGAGCCCGCTCCATCTGGGCCATCCCGAGATCGTGTACCGCAGGGCGTATGCCACCCCCGCTCACCGCCTCCCCGGGCTCGAGCATGCCCCGGTAGCTGCACCGTTGCGGGTGAGGCTGGTCCAGCGGTCCGAGCGCACCCTGGTTCCGACCAGGACCGGGCTCCTGCAGAAGGACGCGGCCGTGAAGTACGTAGCAGAGGATCTGGCCGGCGATGTCGTGGACCTGTTGGCCTCCGGGGCCAGACTCGTGCGGTGGGCTGAAGACGGGCACCCAGAGCTCGCCCCCAGGGACGTCGGCCCGGGTGACATCGGGGTGCTGGTCCGCACCAACCGGCAAGCTTCGATCGTCCAGGCTTCCCTTAGGGCGGCGGGCATACCGGTCGTCGTCGCCGGGGCGCTGAGCGTCCTTTCCACTCCTGCAGCCAGAGATTGGCTCAGGCTGCTGGAGGCGCTGGAACAGCCCGACGACGCGCTCACTGGCCGTATCCGCGGCGCTAACCCCGTTTATCGGCATGACCGCGCAGCAACTGGCCGAGGCCAACGAAACGACCTGGGAGGTGTTGCACTCCCGTCTTCATCAGTGGGCCGCCCTGATGAGGCGAAACGGAGTCGCCACCCTCTTCGACCACATCCGGGTCAGCGAACGTCTGCCGGAACGGCTGCTGGGCGAGGTAGACGGCGAGCGCGGGCTTACGGACCTGGGCCACGTAGCCGAGTTGCTGTACGCCGAGGCGACACAATCACAGCTGGGCCTGGCCGCCTTGCGGGCATGGCTCGCCCACAGGATCAGCGAGGCCGGGCTCGGACGCGTCCGAGGTCGAACAGCACAGCCGCCGGCTGGACTCGGACTCCGACGCGGTGAAGATCCTGACCGTCCACAGGGCCAAGGGACTGGAGTTCCCCATCGTCTACTGCCCCTTCCTGTGGGACTCTGCCGTGCGAGGCAACCGGGGTGGCGCCGTCGTTTTCCACGACCCTGACGACAATGACCGGCGCAAACTGGACGTCGGCGGTGAAACGGACGACCCGATCTACGCTCGCCACTACGCCACCAGTCAGGCAGAGGACCGCGGCGAGGACCTCCGCCACCTGTACGTCGCGCTCACGAGGGCCAAACACCAAACCGTCATCTGGTGGGCCGGGGCGAACGGCTGCCAGTCCTCGGCGCTCGGCCGCCTCTTGCTGGCCAGGGGCCCGAGCGGGGACGTCAAGCCTGATCTACGAGCGAACGAAGTCAAAGACAAGAGGGTCGAAGCCGAACTGAGGCAACGAGCCAGCCAGGTGCCCGGCCTGATAAGCATCGAGCAGTGCGTCCGGCGGCGCCAAGAGCCCTCTCTGGCGGCCCCCTCCAACGGCGAAGGGCCGGGTATGCGCGCCGCGGCCTTCGACCGTGAGCTGGACCTCGGCTGGCGCCGCAGCTCCTACACGAGCATCACGGCCGCCTCCCACGGCGCCGGCCGCCCCGAAGACCTGGTCGGGAGCGAGCCTGAAGATCCAGGCACCAGTGACGAGCCCGCCGTCCCGGTAGCCGATGTAAGCCCGGCCGCCGACCCGCTCGGAACCGCTGACAGCGTTCCCGGTGACCAGGCCGGCGAGGATCAGCTTCGTGACGCGGTCGCCTCCCTCCTTTCGTCGGCCCCGGCCGGGCGCGACGTTCGGGACGTTTGTCCACAGAGTGCTGGAAAAGGTCGACTTTTCCGCCGTCGACCTGCGTTCGGACTCTCCTGGAAGCCATCGAGAACGAGCGCGCCGGCTACGTCGATGGGGCGACAGGCGACCCGTTCCTCCTGGCCAGAGGGCTCGAGGCCGCCATCTCCACCCCCCTGGACGGTTTGGCCGGCGGCACTCGGCTGCGCGACCTCGACTCGCGCTGACCGCCTCGACGAGCTCGGTCTTCGAGTTCCCCCTGGCCGGCGGGGACAACCCGGTGGGTGAGGTTCTGCTGGGTGACGTGGCCTCGCTCTTCTCCGCGCATCGTCCGGCCGGGGGAGCGCCTGGCCGGGTATGGGGCCGACCTGTCGAGGCCGCACCTGGCCGCCAACCTCCGGGGTTACCTGACCGGGAGTCTTGACCTCGTTCTCAGGACGCGCGGTGGCGCCGGTGGTGATCGCTTTTTCGTCGTGGACTACAAGACAAACTGGCTCGGAGGCCCCGGTGAAGAGCTGACCGCCCGGCACTACCGTGCTCCCTTCCTGGAAGCCGAAATGCGCCGCGCCCACTACCCGCTCCAGGCCATGTTCTACCTGGTCGCGCTGCACCGGTACCTTCGTTGGCGCATGCCGGGCTACGACCCGGCCTACAACCTGGGCGGAGCTCTCTACCTGTTCCTAAGGGGCATGGCCTGCCCCGGGGCCCCGCTAGTGGACGGCGAACCGTGTGGCGTCTTCGCCTGGGCACCGCCCCCCGGGCTCGTAACCGGGCTATCGGACCTTCTCGCCGGCTCCGAAGTAGTGGCACCCGAAGTAGTGGCACCCGAAGTAGTGGCACCCGAAGTAGTGGCACCAAGGCCGGAACGAGACGTAACCCGTCGATGACCATTGACGGCCTTGACGCAGAGCTCGTGCTCGGGCTGCGCCGGGGACGTGCTGGGCCAGTTCAACCGGGCCGGAGTCCTGGCCGCGGCAGACATCCACGTCGCATCCGCGCTTGGCCGTCTTGGAGAGGACGAGGACGAGCTGGTGGCGCTGGCCGCAGCGTTGGCCGTCCGCGCCCCGCGAGTCGGCCACGTCCTCGTCGATTTAGCCACCGTCCGCGAAACGGCCGTGGCCGACCTGGAGGAGGAGACGGACGTGGCCGCCCTGCCGTGGCCGGCGCTCGACCCGTGGCTCGAGCGGGTCGGCCGCAGCCCGCTGGTGGGGTGGGCGACGCACGCGCCTGCTGACCGTCCTCTCCGGTTGTCCGGTAGTCGTCTGTACCTCGACCGGTACTGGCGAGACGAAGACAACGTGGCCCTCGACCTGATGGCGAGTTCGACGGGCCGCGCCGTTTCGCGTCGACGAGCCCTGCCTGGCAGAAGGCCTGGCGCGGCTGTACCCCGACGATTCATCTGGCCTCCAGAGGCAAGCGGCCACCACTGTCCTTCGCCGGCGGCTTAGCGTGATCGCCGGGGGCCCGGGCACGGGCAAAACCACGACGGTCGCGCGGGTCCTGGCCCTTATCGCCGAACAAGCCGAAGCCGGAGCGCAGGCCGAACGAGGAGCCATCTCCCGACCCCTTCCCCAGATAGCCCTGGCCGCTCCGACAGGCAAGGCCGCCGCCCGGATGGCGGAGGCCGTCCATCACGAGGCCCGCAAGCTCGACGTGGACGAGGATGTCCAGGCCTGGCTGCTGGCGCTGGACGCCTCGACCGTACACCGGCTGCTCGGGCGGCGCCCCGGGACTTCCACCCGCTTCCGGCACGACCGCAACAACCAGCTCCCCTATGAAGTGGTCGTGGTGGACGAGACCTCGATGATGTCGCTACCGCTGATGGCTCGCCTGGTCGAGGCCGTCCGCCAGGATGCCCGGCTAGTCCTGATCGGGGACCAGGAGCAACTCGCCTCGGTGGAGGCGGGCGCCGTCCTGGGCGACATCGTGGGGCCGGCGGCGTCCACTTCGTTCTCCGTTCCCGGACGGGTCAGCCCGAGCCCGAGCCGGGGAGAGGGCAGCCCGGGAGGTCCCAGCCCGGGAGACCCCAGCCCGGCCAGCCCCAGGCCGGCCAGCCCCAGCCCGGCCAGCCCCAGTCCGGCCAGCCCCAGCCCGGCCAACATCGAGCCAATGCATAACTGTCCTGCAATCGAACTACCGCTTCAGCGGCCCGCTGGCCGAGCTGGCGAACGACGTGCGAAGCGGTCGGGCTGACGGCTGCCATTGCGGCTCTGACCAGGGCGCCGGCGGCTCGGGACGGCGTCAGCGCAGAACATGCCAGTACTGTTCGCTGGCTAGACATCGACGTCGGCACTGCGCCCTCCGCCAACCTGGAGCCGGTCCGGTCGGCGGCACTAACGGCGGCCCGGCCGCTGGCGGAGGCCGCCCGGGCGGGTGACGGCGCGGCCGCTCTTCACGCCCTCGGCCGGTTCCGCCTGCTGTGCGCTCATCGGGAAGGGCCGGCCGGCGCCAGCACCTGGAACTCTCGGGTCGAACAGTGGTTGGCCGAGGCCGGGGAAGGCGCACCGCCTGAGGGAGGTTGGTTTGTGGGCCGACCCGTGATCGTGACGGAGAACGACTACGGCCTGGGCCTGTTCAACGGCGACACCGGCGTCGTGATCGCGTCCGGGGAAAGCGGACTGCGGGTGGCGTTCAGACGCGGATCCGGTGTGATCACCGTGAGCCCGGCGCGGCTGGGCGCGGTCGAGACTGCGTTCGCCATGACGGTACACAGGGCACAGGGCTCGGAGTTCGACGAGGTGGTGGTCCTGTTGCCCGGGGCCGCCTCCCGGGTCCTGACGCGTGAACTCCTGTACACAGCCATCACCCGGGCCCGCCGCAGCGTCGTCCTCGTTGGCAGGGAGGACTCGTTGCGGGCCGCCATCAACCGTCCGATCGCTCGCGCTACGGGCCTAACTTCACGCCTTTGGGGCCAGGGCCACTGAAGGGGCTCCCCGAGAGTTGGGCCGCCGGGCTACGGTGCGTGCTGTGTCAATTCCCGGTCCGGTACAACCGCCATCCGACCTGACCAAGTTGAGCGTCGGCTGGGACCGGCTGCGCAACGACGGCAACCTTCTCGGGCGCGACTGGAGCAGGGCCGCGCAAGCGTTGGCCGACGACTGGTTGGGGCGTGTCTTCCAGTGGGCCGTGGCCGGCCCTGGTCAGGGGACGGCGCGGCCCAGAAGGGGTGCGGGACGCGGCATCCTGCGGGCGAAACGGGAGCGGGCCAACGCCGACGGGCCGGACAAGGGCCTGGTACTTGTGGCCGTCGGGAGCCTCGGACGGGGGGAGCTGGTGCCGGACAGCGACCTCGACCTGGTCCTCATATACGACGGGCGGCCCGACGTCAGCGAAGTGGCCGACCGCCTCTGGTACCCGATCTGGGACGACCCGATGCCTCTTGACCACAGCGTGCGCTCTTTGGCGCAAGTGGGCCAGGCGGCTGACTCGGACCTCCGGGTGGCGCAGGGGCTACTCGACGCTCGTCCGTTGGCTGGCGATGAACAGCTGGGTTTGCGCACCGTTGCCCTCGGTAAGCGCCTCTGGGAAAAGCGGGTCGCCACCTGGCTCCCGGCCGCGCTGGAGGCTCGGGCGGCTTCGCAGGAGGCCCACGGTGACGTCGCCTTCTTGCTCGAGCCCGACCTGAAGGAAAGCCGCGGCGGCGCCCGCGACCTGCAGCTGCTCTCGCTGATGGCGACGGTCACCCCGGTGGTCGGCGCGGTGGCGGCTGACGAGCGGCTCGGGCCGGCCGGCGATTTCCTGCACGCCGTACGGGTCGAGCTGCAAAGGCCTCCCGGACGCCGCGGCGATCGCTTGATGCTCGAGGACCAGGACCGGGTCGCCGAAGCCCTGGGACTGGCCAACAGGGAGGCGCTGGCACGCGAGGTGGCCCAGGCGGGACGAACCGTCTCCTGGCTTACCGAAGACGCCTTCCGCCGAGTTCGCTCGTGGTTAGCGGGGCCCCGCGGTCGGGCCGGCTCGGCGGACCGGGTACTCGAGCCCGGCCTCGTCCTGCGTGACAACGAGGTCGCCATCCCCATTACGGCTCAAGTCGACGCGCGACCCTGCTCTGGCCCTCCAGGCGGCCACCGCTTCGGCCGAGCTTGGGGTGCCACTGTCCAGAGTGACCATGACCCGGTTGGCGGAGGAAGTCCCGGCGCCAACTGTCCCGTGGCCCGAGGAGTTGACACGCGAGTTCCTCAGGCTGCTTTCCGTGGGTCATCCCGCCGTCCACGCCATCGAGACGTTGGACCAGCTCGGGGTGTGGGAACGTTACCTGCCCGAGTGGCGTCACGTCCGCAACCTGCCCCAGTTCAACCCCTACCATCGTTGGAGCGTCGACCGGCACCTGCTCGAGACGGTGGCCAACGCGACCGCTTACCAGCGCGAAGTGCGCCGGCCGGACTTACTGCTCCTCGGCGCTCTCCTTCATGACATCGGGAAAGGGACCGGCGTCGATCATTCCGAAGCGGGCGCCGCTATCTCGGCCGCGGTCGTGGTGCGCATGGGCTTGTCCACCGACGACGGGCGCATCCTGGAAAAGCTGGTGCGCTACCACCTCTTGTTGCCGGACATTGCCACCCGGCGAGACCTGGAGGATCCCGTGACCTTGAACATCGTGGCCGATGCGGCGGGGGACGAGACCACTCTCGAGCTGCTGCGAGCACTGACGGCGGCTGACGGGGAAGCCACCGGGAGCGCAGCGTGGAGCCCGTGGAAAGCGGGGTTGGTCAACGAGCTGGCCGAGCGGACGGGCGCTGTTCTGGCCGGGAAGCCGGTACCGGCGGGGGTGCCATTTCCTTCGGCGGAGCACCGCACTCTGATGGAGCTAGGCGCACTGCAGGTCGAGCCGAGCGGAGACGAACTCGTCGTGGTCGCCCCCGACCGGGCCGGTCTGTTGAGCGACGTGACCGGGGCACTGGCCCTGCATGGCATCGCAGTACTCCAGGCCCGGGCTCACAGCGAGAACGGACAGGCCTTAGAGGTCTTCACGCTGGACCTCCCGGAACACGCCGACCCGAGGTGGGAACGCGTAGCAAGCGACATCAAGGCGGCCACCGAGAAGAGCCTCAACGTCACGGAGGCGTTGCAACGGCGGCCGCCACCGCGAAAAGGGCGGCGAGGGCTGACCCATTCGAGCCCCGGCGTGCTCGTGCTCGTGGACAACGAGGCTGCCACCAGCGCCACGGTCGTCGAAGTGCGCGCCCCCGATGCCCCCGGGCTGCTCCACCTGGTAACCGCAGCTCTGGCCGCCCAGGGCCTCGACATCATTTCGGCCCGGGTGGCGACGCTCGGCGACGCCGCGGTGGACAGTTTCTACGTCCAAGCGGGTGGCGCCAAGGTCCCGGCGGGCCAGCCAACCGACGATCTCATCCGCGCCATCGAGAGCGTCGTGGCGGATGAGAGGCAGTCGGGCGCCCAGACGTAACAACCCAGTCGTAACAAACCGGACGTAACAACCCAGTCGTAACAAAACCGAAACATAACAGTCGCGACCCCGAAACAACTGCCCTCTACCGTCTTGTGAAGCCTGCGGCTGGTTTAGCCGCGAGGCGGGGCTTACTACCAAGGAGGGCTTTTGCAGCATCTTTTAGCGCACTTACAGGCCGCCGCGGCGCTGCCCCCGAGCTCATCGGACCAGGCGTGGTTGGACACTGGTGACAACGCTTGGCAGATGACGGCGGCGACGTTCGTCGCGCTCATGAGCGTCCCTGGCCTGGCGGTGCTGTTTGGGGGATTAGTCCAGAAAAAGTGGGTCGTCAACACCATGTTTATGACGTTCGCCGGCTTCGCCAGCGTCCTCATCGTGTGGGTCCTGTGGGCCTACCAGATGGGTTTTGGCACCCCGGCGTTCCACTCCGCCAGCTGGACAGCGAGTAGTTGCGGCATTTGCAACTTCTTCCACAACTTCATCGGCAAACCCGGTACGTCCCTAAGCAGCGCCGGCCTGGAGAGCCGGGCCAGTATTCCCCTGGTGGACGCAGGCATGCCTGCCTTCCGCCTGCCGCAAGCGAGCGTGGTGTACTTCCAGTTCGTTTTCGCGGCTATCACGCCGCTCCTGTTCCTGGGCAGCGTCCTCTCCCGGATCAAGTTCAAGGTCTGGATCATCTTCGTACCCCTGTGGACATCGCTCGCTTATAGCGTAAATGCCTTCCTTCTGTGGGGGGGCGGCTACTGGGCGCAGCAGGGGGCGGGCGACTTCTCGGGTGGCTACGTCATCCATCTGGCCGCCGGCGTCAGCGGTTTTGTGGCCGCGGCCATGGTCGGGCCCCGCCTGAAAAGGGACAGGGAAAAGGCCCTCCCGCACAACCTGCCTCTAGTAGCCATCGGGGCCGGGATCGTGTGGTTGGGCTGGAACGGGTTCAACGGTGGTGACCCTTACTTCGCCAGTGCCGACGCGGCCACCGCCGTGATCAACACGAACATGGCGACCGCCGCCGCCCTTCTCACGTGGGTCCTGTGGGACATGTACCTGGGGCCGGCCAAGAAACCCACGTTCCTTGGGGCGATCAACGGGATGGTGGTCGGCCTGGTGGCCATCACACCGAGCGCTGGTTATGTGAACGGCGCCGGCGCCTTGCTCATCGGGGCCATTGACTCGACGATCGTCTGGATGGCCTGGACCTACTTATCCCGGGCCCGCGTCATGAAGAGGGTCGATGATGCCATGGGCATCGTGTACACCCACGGGATTGCCGGGCTTTTCGGAGGCCTACTACTGGGTGTTTTTGCCGACCCATCGGTGGTCGAGTACACATACGTGAGGGGCTATAAAGGGCCGGTCGCCATCACGGGCGCCCTGTACGGGCACCCTAAACAAGTGCTCATACAGTTCCTGGCGGCAGTGACTGTTATCCTTTGGGACGCGACAATGACATTCCTGATATTGAAAGTCATCAGCTTATTTACTCCATTGCGAATGCCCGACGATGTGCTGGAGATCGGCGACCTGGCCGCTCACGACGAGGAGGGCTACCCGGAGCCAGAGGGAGCGTCCCGTGTCCTGCCTGGCTACGGTGAAGCGAGGCCGGTCCCGGCGGGAGCGCCCAGGACAGCGACGGCGGGAGGTAGCGGCTGATGATCCTCGTTACCGCTGTTATCAAGCCGTTTGCGCTCGATGCCGTACGCGAGGCGCTGTCGTACGTAGGCATTGCCGGTATGACGGTCTCCGAAGTAAAGGGCTTCGGGCGCCAACGGGGCCACACCGAGATATATCGCGGTGCGGAGTACAAAGTCGAGTACGTGCCGAAGGTGAAGATCGAGGTACTGACCGCCGCGGAGATGGCAGACGACGTGGTCGAGGCCATCGCCAAAGCGGCCCGTACGGGCAAGATCGGTGACGGCAAGATCTGGGTCACCGCGGTGGACAGCGTCACCCGGATCCGCACGGGTGAAACCGGGCCCGGGGCCATCTAGGATCTATCACTCGATGGCACGCGGCAAATATGAAGCAAGGAAACTGGGAACCAGCTCCCCCTCCGCAGAAGTTAGCGGGGGGGTGGGTTCCCCAATCGCAGTGGGCAGTGCTCTTTCGCCCGCGGGCGGCTCGTCCCGAAGTGCCGGCCGGCCCGACATGCCGGCACTCGGGATCGTCGTGATGTCGCCGTGGGGTTGGCGCATCCTGACGGTGTTCACGTTGGTGGCCCTGGGCCTCTGCATAACGTTCTTCCTTGACGGGAAGACGGTTTTCGGTGCTCTCTGGGTCGTCATCGCCGCCGCCTGGGGCTGGTTCTCCCACAAGCTGTGGCGGCTGCATCTCAACTGGGACGCCGCCTAGGAGGGGCGGCTCTCTCTCGATAGCCCCCGGGCCTCGGGCTCGGGCCGTGGCGCCCTCGGCCTTGCGTTGTGGAGACCGTCGGTCGTTGCGTCGTTGCCCTTTTCCCGCCGGCCGGACCGAGCGTGCGCACCTGGCCGGCCGGCTTCCAGAGGAAACACCTTGCGTCGCTGGCCAGTGGAGGCCCAGTTTGGCCGGTTTCGCCAACGGCCTGGAAGAGGCGCTCGAGATCGGGGAAAGGGTGGGGTACCCCCGTCATAGTGCGGCGGCGGACTTCCCGGACCTTTTTCAGTCCTTTCTGACTCTTTTCGGTCCTTTTTGGGTGCAGTTCGTCGTTTTGGGCGTGTTCCGCCGCGAATATGTCATTCTCTGCGCCCAAATCGGCCGGCTGCGCCCAAAAACACTGGTCGGTGGGGGTGAGGACGGCTCCCATCTCACTAACCGCCCTCAGGCGGCCTCGCTCAGCGTTTTTACCGCGCCCGCTTGGCTCCTGCCGGCCTCACCCCCCGCCGGCCTCGCACTGCCGGCCTCGCGCTGCCGGCCTCGCGCTGGCGCCTCGGACTGGCGCCTCGCGCTGGCGGTCTCACCCCGCCGGCGGCCCGCCGGCCTGCCCTGCCGCCGAAACCGCCACCGACGAGGGCGTCGGCACCAGCTCTTCCCAGGTGTTACCCGGCGTAAGCGTGATCTTCGTCCCGTTCGCCTCCGCGAAGACGGCTGGCTGTTTCAACGAGGGCCGTCGCCAGGTGCCGGTCAGTTCCACCCCGTTGCGGAAGACCCACGCCGGGCCGGTCCCGGTCAGGTCGAGCTCGTTTTCATGGGCGCCGGTGTCGTCCTCGATGTAGGGGGTGTGGTACTCGACGACGTGCATAATGACGACGTTGGCGGCCGAGATCACGACATTGTCGCCCTGGACGGCCGGGCCGGTGTCGGAGTACGAGCGCAGCCAACGCCCGGTGTGGGGATCCCAGGCCCAGCTGGTGACGTCCAGGGGGAAGTTGATATGGACGGCGCTCACCTGTTTGCCCCCGGCCGGGACGGCCCCGTAGGTGAAGTAGGGCGGGGGCACGGTCTTCGTCGCGTACTTGAGACCCTTGGCCGCAGAATACAGGGCCGCCGTCGATGTCTGCAGGTTGTGAGGCGCGACCCTCGCGAAGTCGACGGTATAGGCCTTGCTCGCTTGGTCTGCTCCTACATCGTCCAGCAGGGAAGTGGGCGAATCGATCTCGTCGACCACGGGCTGGATGGCCCCGGAGTAGGCGAAGAGTATCTTCCCCAGCGGCTCCAGGATGTCCGCGTCGACGAAGCGGGCGGAACGCACCGGCTCGATGCGTGATGAGGTCTGGCACTGGTACAGGGCGATGAACCTGGTAATGCCACCCTCCACCGGTTCCTCGAAGACGATGTCAGCCTGGTCAAGGCCGAATTGAGGCCGGGCCTGGGGCAGGTTCTCGACCTTGACCGCCAGGGCGGTGCGCGGCGGGATCTCCCCATCGGGCGCCGGCGTGCCGGTGAGCGGGCAGACTGGGACGGGACGAGCCGTGGTCGTCGTGGGGGCGATCGTCGTGGTCGTCGTCGGAACGGAGACGGGGTCAGGCTTGGAATGACCGCAGCCGCTCACCAAAGCCAGCGCGGCCGAGGCCGCGAAGACAGCGGGTACCCGGCGTAGGCCAGGCGGCAATCTCATCTCTCGCAGACGCTAGTTGCTGGGTTGACCCGGTTGGGCGACACTCCGGCGCTGCACGGGCGCTAGGCGCCGGGCGAAATCCCGCTGGGATCAGGGCCGCTGGGATCAGGGCCGCTGGGATCAGGGCCCGCTGGGATCAGGGCGACCGCTGGGATCAGGGCCGCTGGGATCAGGCCCGCTGGCCCTGCTTCCGAACCGCCTCCGCCGCCGCCGCAATAGCGTCCGGGTCCCCGAGCCAACGGCCGCCGGCCTGGACGGGGCACGAGCCCCTTGTCGAGCTCGTACACGATCGGGACACCGGTCGGGATCTCGAGGTTGGCAATTTCGTCCCCGGCCATCTCGTCGAGGTGCTTGATCAGCGCCCGCAGGCTGTTGCCGTGCGCCGCGACCAGGACAACCTTGCCCGCCAGCAGCTGGGGGGCGATGGCGTCAAACCAGTAAGGCACCATCCGGACCACGACGTCCGCCAGGCATTCGGTGGCAGGGACGACGCCCGGCACGTACCGCGGATCGAGTGAGACGTCGTAGGGCCCGCCTGGTCCCATTGGTGGCGGCGGCACGTCGTAACTACGCCGCCAGAGGCGGAACTGCTCGTCGCCATAGCGGTCACGGGTTTCGGCCTTGTCCAGGCCCGTCAAACCGCCGTAGTGGCGTTCGTTCAGCCGCCAATGACGTTGGACCGGGATCCAGAGGCGTCCCGTTTCCTCCTGGACGATGTTAAGGGTCCTGACGGCCCGGGTGAGCAAGGAGGTGTGAGCCAGGTCGGGCAGCAAGCCCTCGCTCGCCAGCAGGCGTCCGGCCTGGCGCGCCTCCTCCTCGCCGGCCGGGGAAAGGTCGACGTCCCACCAGCCTGTGAAGCGGTTCTCGAGGTTCCAGACGCTCTGGCCATGGCGGACGAGTACAAGCGTGGACATGCGAAAAGCCTATCTTGCCTGCGACGAAGGTCCAGTTCGGTACACTGGCCGATAGCTTTCTTGACAGTATGACACTCAAGTTTGCTATACTTAGATACTAAGGAGAGCGGACGAACCGCTCGTAAGATGTAAGACCAAAACCAACATGGGCGGGGCAGCTGTGGCCCGGCCTGTCTCAAGGAGGCTGTTCATGGCAAAGGCTGTCGGTATCGACCTCGGTACGACCAACTCAGTAGTCGCCGTACTGGAGGGCGGTGAGCCCACCGTCATCGCTAACGCCGAGGGCGGCCGGACTACGCCGTCGGTTGTCGGTTTCTCCAAGTCAGGCGAGGTGCTCGTGGGCGAGGTGGCCAAGCGCCAGGCCATCACCAACCCCGAGCGTACCGTGCGCTCGGTGAAGCGCCATATGGGCGACAACTCTTGGCGCATCAACGTCGACGGCAAGGGCTATTCGCCGCAGGAGATCTCGGCCCGCATCCTGCAAAAGCTGAAGAGGGACGCCGAGGGCTACCTCGGCACCGGCGTGACCCAGGCCGTCATAACCGTCCCGGCGTACTTCGATGACGCCCAGCGGACGGCGACCAAGGAAGCCGGCCAGATCGCCGGTCTCGAGGTGCTGCGCATCATCAACGAGCCGACCGCGGCCGCGCTGGCGTACGGGCTCGACAAGGAGGAGGAGCAGACCATCCTCGTGTTCGACCTGGGCGGCGGCACCTTCGACGTTTCGGTGCTCGAGATCAGCGAGGGCATTTTCCAGGTCAAGTCGACCAGTGGCAATACCCATCTCGGGGGCGACGACTGGGACCAGCGCGTTGTCGACTGGCTCGTCAAGTCGTTCAAGGACACCGAGGGCGTCGACCTGCCAACGACAAGATGGCCCTGCAAAGGCTGCAGGAGGCGGCCGAGAAGGCCAAGATCGAGCTCTCTGCCGTGCAGGAGACGACCATCAACCTGCCCTTCATAACGGCCACCAGCGAGGGCCCCAAGCACCTCGACCTCAAACTGACGCGGGCCAAGTTCCAGGAACTGACCGCGGATCTGGTCGAGGCCTGCCGCGGACCTTTCGACCAGGCCATCAAGGATGCCGGCCTCAGCAAGGACAAGATCGACCACGTCGTGCTGGTCGGGGGGGCGACGCGGATGCCGGCGATCCAGGAGCTGGTCCGCACCATCACGGGCAAAGAGGCCCACAAGGGCGTCAACCCCGACGAGGTCGTGGCTGTTGGCGCCGCCATCCAGGCTGGCGTACTGAAGGGCGAGGTGAAGGACATCCTCCTGCTCGACGTCACGCCGCTGTCGCTCGGTATCGAGACCAAGGGTGGCGTGATGACGAAGTTGATCGAGCGCAACACCACCATCCCGACCAAGAAGAGCGAGGTCTTCACCACCGCTGAGGACATGCAGCCCTCGGTCCAGGTCCACGTCCTCCAGGGCGAGCGCGAGATGGCCATGTACAACAAGACCCTCGGCAAGTTCGAGCTGGTCGACCTGCCGCCGGCGCCCAGGGGCGTGCCTCAGATCGAGGTCACCTTCGACATCGACGCCAACGGGATCGTGCATGTCTCGGCCCGTGACCGGGCGACGGGCAAAGAGCAGTCCATGACCATCACGGGCCAGTCCGCCCACTCACAAGGACGAGATCGACCGGATGATCCACGACGCCGAGGCCCACGCCGAGGACGACAGGCGGCGCAAGGAGGAGGCGGAAATCCGCAACAACGCCGACTCCCTCGTCTACCAGACCGAGAAGATGCTGCGTGACCAGACCAGCCAGGTCAGCGGGGCGGAGAAGGAGCGGGTCGAGTCTGACCTCAAGGCCCTCAAGGAAACGATCAGTGGCAGCGACATCGACGCCATAAAGGGCGCCACCGAGCGTCTCGCCGTTGGTGTCCAGGAGCTCGGCAAGCGGTTGTACGAGGCCGCCTCCGCTGGCGCACCTGCCGGCGAGCCGGCCGGTGGTGAAACCGGTTATGGCAACGCGGCCAGCGACAACGGCGTCAGCGACGATGAGGTCGTGGACGCTGAGATCGTGGACGAAGGTGGCCAGGCCTGATGACCAACCAGCCAGAAGACGTCGGTCAGGACCCGACGACCGGGCCAGAGCCTGCTGACGCAGGCTGGCCCGGCCCGTCGGGGCTGGGCGGCCCTGGCAGCGAAGAGCTGCCTGCAACACAAGGGACGGCACCGCCGGGCCGCAGGCCCGAAGCGGACCGAGTGCGCCGGGCGGCCTCGGTCCGGACGTATGGCCGGAGCAGTCAGTAGGCGCCGGGCCGGCCGATACAGGAGGTACGAGGGACCCCGGGCGCGAGCGCGATGAGTACCTCGACGCTTTGCTCCGCCTGCAGGCTGAGTTCGACAACTACCGCAAGCGCGTACAGCGCCAGCAGCGCGAGATCCTCGAAAACGCGGCCGCCTCGCTGGTGAAAAAACTCCTGCCGGTGCTCGATACGGCCGACCTGGCCCTCGCGCACGGCGGCGGGGAAGACGTAAAGCAGGTGGCGGGCGCGCTTTTCGAAATACTTTCCAAGGAGGGCCTCGAGCGCATCGACCCCGAAGGCCAGCCTTTCGACCCCGCCCACCACGACGCCGTGGCCCATGAACCGGTCGAGGGGCAAGGGGCACCTGAAATGCCCGAGGTAAGTGAAGTACTGAGGGCCGGGTACCTCTGGAAAGGTCAAATCCTGCGGCCAGCGATGGTAAAGGTAAGAGGTTAAGCCGGTGGCGGTGCAGCGCGAGTGGCTCGAAAAAGACTATTACAAGGTCCTTGGCGTGGCGAAAACGGCTACGGACAAAGAGATCGCGCGCGCCTACAGGAAACTTGCTAAGCAGTACCACCCTGACACCAACCCGGGATCCGATGAGCGGTTCAAGGAGATCTCGGCCGCCTATGACGTGCTCGGGGACCAGGCCAAGCGTAAGGAGTACGACGAGGTCCGCACCCTGTCCGAAAACGGCTACGCCGGCAACCCATTTGGCGGTACCGGCGGGCCCGGAGGGCAGGCTGGTTTTACCAATTTCCGGGTAGACGACCTTGGTGACTTGCTCGGGAACATTTTCGGGCGGGGCGGCCGCAGGTCCAGGCCAAGCCCAACTGTGGGCGGCGCGGAGCGGGGGCTCGACCTCGAAACCGAGCTTCACCTTTCCTTTGCCGACGCCGTGAAAGGCGTCACCACGACCGTCAACGTGACGTCGGACGTGGCTTGCTCGACGTGCGGCGGCAGCGGGGCCGCGCCCGGTACCGCGCCCACGGTCTGCCCCGTGTGCGGGGGCCAGGGCGTCATAAGCGAAAACCAGGGCATGTTCTCTTTCAGCCACCCCTGCGTCGCCTGCGGCGGGACCGGCATGCAGGTCGAGGAGCCGTGCCCAACCTGTAAAGGCCGGGGCAACGAGCGGCGCGCCCGGCAAGTGAAGGTGCGTATCCCGGCCGGCGTCGGGGACGGCCAGCGCATAAGGATCCCCAAAAGGGGCGGCGCCGGCCGCTACGGCGGCCCTCCGGGCGACCTGTACGTCGTAGTGCACATCACACCCCACCCGATTTTTGCCCAGAGAGGAAAGGACCTGACGGTAAAGGTACCGGTGACGTTCGCTGAGGCCGCGCTGGGTACCACCGTCTCGGTCCCCACCCTCGACGGGAAACCGGTGTCGGTCAAGGTCCCCGCCGGGACTCGTTCAGGGCGCGTCTTCAGGGTAGCGGGCCAGGGTGTTCAGACGACCGGCAAGAAGGGCGACCTATTGGTGACGTTCGAAGTGGACGTGCCGGTCAAGCTTTCGAGCGATGAGAAGCGCGCCGTTGAGGCCCTCGCCAAAGCCTCGGGAGAAGCGGGGCCAAAATTGCGCGAGAAATTGGGAGCTGAGGCCGAATGAGAGCGGAAAAGGAATTCGCGGCCGAGCCGGGTTCCCAGCGCCGTCCGCGCCGGGCTACCGAAAAAGACCAGTCGATGGCCGTTTACGTGATCTCGGTGGCGGCGGAACTGGCCGGGGTCCACCCGCAAACCCTGCGGATCTACGAACGTAAGGGTTTGCTGGGACCGGCCCGGACGCTGGGCGGCAGCCGACGCTACAGCGACAAAGACATAGAGCTGTTGCGCCGTATCCAGGAACTGACATCGGGTGGGCTCAACCTCGAGGGTGTAAAGCGGGTTATCGAGCTTGAAGGCGAGGTCGCCCGCTTGCAGCGGGAACTGATTGCGGCCAGGGCAGAAATCCGGGAGGCAGTGGCCACAGTGCACCGCCACTACCGGCGTGACCTCGTCCCCCTTGATATGAACCCGGTCCGGTGGCTCCCGAACCGGTAACGGAAGGGGCCCATCAACACCCAACCGGCCGCATAACAACAACCAGGTGTCCCTATAAGTAGAGGGCACAGTGCCGCTCCCGCACTCCGGCCGCGGCAATAGATCATAGGAGACAAGAACATTGGCGATCGACCCAAATCGCTGGACACAAAAAACTCAGGAGGCCTACACCTCCGCCGTAACCATTGCCAGCGGGCGCAGCAACCCCGAGGTCACTCCGGACCATCTGCTGCTGGCCTTGCTCGGCCAGGAAGGGACGGCCGTGCTGCCCGTTCTGGCCCGGGTCGGCGTCGCTGTCCTGCCCCTGCGCAACCGGCTGGAGGAGTCCCTCTCTAAGCTTCCCCACAGCTACGGAGGCGAGGCGCCGGCCCTGTCGCGCGAGTCGCAGGCGGTGCTCGAGCAGGCCGGCCGGGAGCGCGAGGGGCTCGGTGACGAGTACCTCTCGGTCGAGCACGTCCTGCTGGCCATGTCGAAGCGCGTGGGGGTCGCCCATGACGACCTGTTGAACGCCCTGCGAGAGGTGCGTGGCAGCCACCGGGTCACGAGCCAAAACCCTGAAGAGAGTTATCAGGCACTGGAGAAGTACGGCCGCGACCTGACCGAGGAGGCCCGTCGAGGCAAGCTCGACCCGGTGATTGGCCGGGACGAAGAAATCCGGCGCGTGGTGCAGGTCCTATCGAGGCGGACCAAGAACAACCCGGTCCTGATCGGCGAGCCGGGGGTGGGCAAGACCGCCATTGTGGAGGGCCTGGCCCGCCGGATCGTCGAAGGGGACGTACCGACGAGCTTGCGAGGCAAGCGCCTTCTCGCCCTCGACCTCGGCTCGATGGTGGCCGGGGCCAAATATCGGGGCGAGTTCGAGGAACGCCTGAAGGCGGTACTGAAAGAGATTTCCGACTCGGGCGGAGAGGTCATCACCTTCATCGATGAGCTCCACACCATAGTGGGCGCCGGCGCGGCGGAAGGGGCGATGGACGCGGGCAACATGATCAAGCCGATGCTCGCTCGCGGCGAGCTCCGGATGATCGGGGCTACGACTCTTGACGAGTACCGCAAGCACATTGAAAAGGACGCCGCTCTGGAGCGCCGTTTCCAACCCGTCTACGTCGGCCAGCCCTCGGTC
This sequence comes from uncultured Acidimicrobiaceae bacterium, assembly GCA_963750465.1. GTDB lineage: Bacteria > Actinomycetota > Acidimicrobiia > Acidimicrobiales > Palsa-688 > Fen-671. Next base: position 172,298 of record CAVVRE010000011.1, on the reverse strand, counting down.
GAGGACACGATCGCGATATTGCGGGGCCTGAAGGAACGCTACGAGGTCCACCACGGGGTGCGGATAATGGACTCGGCCATCGTGGCCGCCGCCGTCCTGTCCGACCGTTATATATCGGGGCGCTTCCTCCCGGACAAGGCGATCGACCTGGTCGACGAGGCCGCCAGCAAGCTCCGCATCGAAATCGACTCACTACCGACCGAGATCGACGTCGTCGAACGCAGGATCCGCCAGCTCGAGATCGAGCGGGTGGCCCTGGCCAAGGAGACGGACGAGGCGTCCCGCGAGCGTCTGGCCAAACTCGACGAAGAACTGGCCAACCTGCGTGAATCGGCCGACGGCATGAAGGCGCACTGGCAGGGCGAAAAAGACGCCATAACAACCATAAACAACGTGAAAGAGGAGATGGAGGCCCTTCGCGGCGAAGCCGAACGCTACGAGCGCAGCGGCGAGCTGGCCAAGGCGTCCGAGATCCGGTACGGCAAGATACCCGAGCTGTCGCGCCGCGCCGACGAGGCGACCAAGCACCTCGAGGAGCTCCAGGCCGGCAACAAAATGCTGAAGCAGGAGGTCGACGAGGAAGACGTCGCCGAAGTCGTGGCCAAATGGACGGGCGTGCCCGTAAGCCGCCTGCTCGAGGGCGAAGTGGCCAAGCTGGTGCGGATGGAGGACGTCCTCCATCAACGAGTGGTCGGCCAGGACGAGGCAGTGAGGGCGGTGGCAAATGCTATTCGCCGCTCCCGAAGCGGGCTGTCGGACCCGAACCGGCCCATCGGCAGTTTTCTGTTCCTGGGCCCCACCGGCGTGGGCAAGACCGAGTTAGCCAGGTCAGTAGCCGACTTCTTGTTCGATGACGAGCGGGCCATGATCCGTATCGACATGTCCGAGTACATGGAGAAGCATTCGGTGGCGCGCCTCGTGGGGGCGCCACCCGGGTATGTCGGTTACGAGGAGGGCGGTCAGCTTACGGAGGCTGTCCGCCGGCGCCCGTACTCGGTGGTCTTGCTCGACGAGATCGAAAAAGCCCACCCTGACGTGTTCAATATCCTCCTCCAGGTCCTCGATGACGGGCGACTGACAGACGGACAGGGCAGGACGGTCAATTTCACCAACACGGTCCTCATAATGACCTCCAATTACCGGGGGGACATACGCGACGCGTTCAAGCCCGAGTTCCTCAACCGCATCGACGAGGTGGTCTACTTCCGGGAGCTGACCGAAGCGGACATTGCCCTGATCGTGGATATCCAGTTGCGCGAGCTCGACAAGCGTTTGGCGGCCCGGCGCCTGAGCCTCGTCGTAACGGACGCGGCCAAGGCGTGGCTGGCCCGGCGCGGGTACGACCCGGTCTACGGCGCCCGTCCGCTCAAGCGCCTCATACAGCGCACCATCGGGGACAACTTGGCCCTGGCCCTACTGGAGGGGAAGTACTCCGAGGGGGACACGGTCACCGTAGATGCAATCATGGAGCCGGGCCACGTGGACGCTGAGGACGCCGACGCTGAGGACGCCGGCGCTGAGGACGCCGGCGAGCTCGTCTTGCGCTGACCTCTGAGGGTGGTCCGTCCCGGTGGCGTGCGGCCTCAGCTGAGCGCTCGGCCGGGGACCCCTCTACCCGGATGGTCAGATAAGGTCCAGAGCATTAAATCACCCGGCCCCGTCCTCGAGGACGGGGCCGGCAGTTATTTTAGGCCGGCGGTTATTTTAGGGCCCTTTCGGTCGTGACCTCCCAGTGCCGCCCCCCACACTGCTCGGAGATGCGGCACTGCTGAGGAAATGCGGGACTGCTCAGGAAATGCGGGACTGCTCAGGAAATGCCCGCCGTTTTGCACTCGGCCGCAGTCGAGTACGGAGGACTGCAAAGTTGAGATGCGCGCACGAACCCGTCGGCGATAACGGTCGAGTCCATGTTGGCCGGAGTGACCCATTCGGGCGTAAGTAGCACCGACGGCACTTGTTTGTTCGCGGTCGTGTCCTTGGTCTTTCCGTTGACCAGGGCCGCAGGGGGCGTCATCCCGGCCCGCAGATAAAGTGCGATGGCCACGGCCGCTTGGGCCTCCTCGTAAATCGGCTTGTAGACCGTGCCACATTGGTAACCACCCAGGACATTACCGAGACCGGTCAAGGTGGCATCCTGACCAGTGACGGGCAGAGAATCGGGCTTGATCCCTTTGGACTTCAGGTAGGTGATAACGGGAGCCCCGTTTTCGTCGTTCGGCATGAGAATGGCGTTGATGTTGGGGTGGGCCGTGTACGACTGCTCAAACTCCGTCAGGGCCACACTCGGCGTCCAGGTCCCCGCGGGCCGCCCCACGAGCTTGTACGTGCCTTCGGTGAACAACGGGTCAAGGACGGAGTCGTACCCATTGGCAAACAGCGTCGCATTGTTGTCCGTCACGGCGCCGTGCATCACGAGCACCTGTGGGCTCTTAACGTGCCAGTCGCTTATGCAGTTCACGAGGCCCTGGCCGAGGAGCACGCCGACATGCTGGTTGTCGAAGCTGACGTAGTACGCCCGGCTTCCTCCGAGCGTCAGACGGTCATAATCGACGACCTTGACGCCGTGAGAGCTGGCGTAGGACTCGATCTTTGCGCCCGTCCCGGAATCGAGCGGGTCCAGGATGAGGACCTTGTCCCCCCGGGTGATGGCGGCCTGAGCGTCCGCCAACTGAGCGGCATCGCTGCCATGGGCGTTGACGACCGAGATCTGGGTCGAGGTGAGGCCGGCCAGGCGCATCGCCCTGGTGAGGTAGGGGGCGTCGAACTCGACGTACCGAGTGGAGGAGACAGTGTCGGGCATGATGGCCCCGATCCCGCCAGCTGCCTTTAGTGGTGACCGGCCTCAGTTGGGCCATGGCCGTGAAGTTACGGTTGAACGAGCCCACCGAGACCCCGCTCGACGCCCCACTGGTCGTCGACGTCGTGTTCGCTGCCGTCGTGGTCGTGGCGGCCGTCGTGGTCGTGGCCGCCGTTGTCGGTAGTGGCCCCAGTTGTCGAAGTGGCCGCTGTGGTCGGAGTACTGGCGGGCTTCCCGCCCCCGCACGCCCCCAGTAGTGGGGCTGCGATCGCCACCGCGGCCAGCCCTGGAACCCAACTGGTCATGAACCTTCGTTTGCTCTTCATCCAGACCCTCCTCGTCGATGGTGAATGTGCACTCGGTTCAGGAAGTATCACTCCGGCCCGTTATAGCCCATTCGCCGCGGAGCGGGCCGATCCGCCCTCATAGAGTGGTCGTTGCAGCCGGCGCAACGACCCAGGATGGCGAAATGATGCGGGTCGATGGAGAAGCCGAGCTTGCTCTTCACCGTCCTCGAAAGCCCCTGGAACAGCTGGTCAGGAGCCTCGATCGTCACCCCGCAGACCTCGCAGATGAAGTGGGCGTGCGCCAGGGAAGCGAGCTGGTACGTAGCCGGGCCGTGCCCCAAGTGGGAGTGCACGACGACGCCGAGCCGTTGCAGGTCCTCCAGGTTGCGATAGATGGTGGACATGTGGACCTCAGGCGTCCTGGCCTGTACGGCCACGGCCAACTCCTCCGCATTGAGATGGCCATCCGCCTGGAACAGCACCTCGAGCAACGTCCGCCGCGGCGGAGTGGCGCGCCCCCCTCGGGCCCGCACCAAAGCGAGCACTCCGTCCACGGAGGAAAGTTCCCTGCCTGCGCCGGGAGGGCTGGGGGCGAGCGGTTTGCTCACCTGATCAGGATAGAGCAGATGACAGCGGGTGACTGAACCTGACGGCATTCCTTATTGCGTCCAGTTCGCAACTGTGTTAACGTCACGGCGTCGATGGTATGAGCTTGGCTGGTCGGTGACCGCCCGACGGGAGGGAGCAGTGCCGCCTCCGCACACCTTGTGGCGTTGTCGTCGTCGGTTAGGCATGGCATCCCTCCGATCCTCTTCACCCCGATCGAGCCAAGGTGAGCAGCTGTGGCAATAGACACTCCGACCGAGGCCCCCGCGCCACCCATGCGCACCAGGGACATGCTCCGCGCCTCTTTCGCTGGGCTCAACCAGGCCGAGCGTTCCCGGGTCCTGGCTATGTACGGCTCGATCCTGGCCTTGCACCTGATCGGTTTCATCATCATTGTTGCCTTCGTCATACCTGCCCACTACAGAGGCCTCGGGATCGGCGTAAGCGTTCTCGCCTACACCCTCGGCTTGCGCCACGCCTTCGATGCCGACCACATTTCGGCCATCGACAACACCACCCGCAAGTCCCTCCACGACCGTAAAGGGTCCGACGCTCCTCGCCCTCTCGCCTACGGTTACTTCTTCTCGCTGGGCCACTCGTCCGTCGTCGTGGCCATAGGAGTCGGGATTATCATCGCCGAGAAGACGGTGTTCTCGGCTGTCTCCAACAATAATTCCGGGCTGGAGCAATTCGGCGGGCTCTTCGGGACGCTCGTTTCCGCTTCCTTTCTCTTCCTCATCGGGCTGCTCAACCTCGTCGTCCTGGCCGGGATCATTAAGGTCTTCCGGGCCATGCGCCACGGGGAGTACGACGAAGCCGAGCTCGAACGGCAGTTGGACAACCGTGGTTTTTTCTACCGGTTCCTCGGGCGCTGGATGAAGGCCATCAACAAGGAATGGCACATGTACCCGGTCGGGGTCGTGTTCGGGCTGGGCTTTGATACCGCCACCGAAGTGGCCCTGCTGGCGACAACGGCACTGTACGCCTCTCGTCACGTCCCGTGGTACGCCATCATCTGCCTGCCGGTCCTGTTCACGGCGGGCATGGCCCTTATGGACACGACCGACGGCCTGTTCATGAACGTCGCCTACGGGTGGGCCTTCTTCAACCCGGTCCGCAAGGTGTACTACAACCTGTCGATCACCGGGCTTTCGGTCGCCATTTGCTTCTTCATCGGCGGCGTCGAGCTCCTGGGCCTGCTCCCATCGGAGGTCCATGGCCTCAGCCATCACCACGGTTTCTGGGCCTTCATGTACAACTTCAACATCAATACGGCGGGTTTTGTAATAGTGGGGATGTTCGTGGTCACGTGGGCACTGGCCTTCGGCATTTGGCGCTACGGCAATGTCGAAGAGAAGTGGGGGGCCCGCCTGAAACCGACCGAGAACCCCTTGTCCTGATGGCCAATAAGGAGGCCGGCCCAATAAGGAGGTCGGCGCAGGCTGAGCACGCTCTGACCCGGTGCCGGGATCTGGGTCTGGCGTACCGGGACAAGCGTAACGACGGGGCGCGCTCACAAGACGGTCAGGCGGGCGGAGCCGCCTTGGCGGTATGCTCGTAGCCGCCGCCACTTTTTCAAAAGGAGCGCACGCGTGCCCGCGACCGTCCTGGTAGGCACCCAGTGGGGTGACGAAGGTAAAGGAAAGCTGACCGACCTGCTAGCCAAGGAGATGCAGGTCGTCGTGCGCTACCAGGGAGGCCACAACGCGGGCCACACCGTTGTCGTCGACGGCGAGAGCTTCGCGCTGCAGTTGCTCCCCAGCGGTGTCCTCTACCCCTACACGACCCCGGTGATCGGCAATGGCGTCGTCGTAGAGCCGAAGTTCCTGATCGACGAGATGGACACGCTCGGACGGCGGGGCATCGACTGCTCCCGCCTCGTCATATCGGGCAGCGCCCACCTCGTAATGCCGTACCACCAGGAGATGGATGCCCTGATCGAGCGTTACCTCGGTAAGAACAGGCTCGGTACCACCAAACGGGGCATTGGCCCCGCCTACGCCGACAAGGCGGCGCGCATAGGGCTGCGGGTGCAGGACCTGCTGGACCCCAAGATATTCCGCCAGAAACTGGACGTTGTCCTCAAAGAGAAAAACCTCATGCTGGCCAAAATCTATAACCGCCTGGCATTGTCGGCCGACGAGATCGCAGGGCGGTACCTGGACGAGTACGCCCCTCGCTTGGCCCCGCAAATCGGCGACGCCGTCGGCCTGGTCCATGACACGCTGGCCGCCGGCGGGGGTGTGCTGTTGGAAGGGGCACAGGCTACTTTTCTCGACCTCGACCATGGCACCTACCCTTTCGTAACCTCCTCGAACCCGGTGGCAGGAGGCGCCTGCACCGGCGCTGGCATCGGGCCTCGATATATCGACCGGGTGCTCGGGGTGGCGAAGGCCTACGTCACCAGGGTGGGCGCCGGCCCGTTCCCAACCGAAGTCTTCGGCGAGCTGGCTGACACCCTGGTGGAAAGAGGCCACGAGTTCGGGACCAATACCGGCCGCCGGCGCCGTCCCGGCTGGTTCGACGCCGTCATGATGCGCCACGCCGTACGTCTGAATTCGATCGACGATTTAGCTATTACGAAGCTGGACGTGCTGGACTCGTTCGAAACCGTCAGAGTTTGCGTGGCCTACGAAGCCGAGGGAAAGCGTTATGAAAGCATGCCGTGGCACCAGTCCGTCCTTCATGAAGTGGAACCGGTCTACGAGGAGCTGCCCGGGTGGAAGGCCGACACGACCGGCGTCGCCAGCAAGGAGCGCTTGCCCAAAGCGGCGCGCAATTATGTCGATTTCCTCGCCGCCCAGGCCGGCGTGCCGGTCACTTTCGTCGGAGTCGGCCCGGGCCGTGAGCAGATCGTGAGGCTGGGTGAACAGTGACCGGTGAACGGCGAACGGCCAGGCTGGTCGAACCGTGAAGGTATGCGTGGTCGGCAGCGGCGGCCGTGAACATGCCCTGGCCGCCGCCCTGTCGGTGTCCAACGAGGTCGTTGTCGCGCCGGGCAACCCCGGAATGGACGGTTTCGAGTGCGTGTCCGTTCCCCCCGACCGGGTCGAGGCCGACCTCTGGGTGATAGGGCCAGAGGCACCATTAGTCGAGGGGCTGGCTGACCACATCAGGGGGCGCGGCGGGCTGGTCTTCGGTCCTGGTGCCGACGGAGCGCGCCTCGAGGCCTCCAAAACGTGGATGAAGGAGCTGCTGGTTTCGGCCAGAGTCCCCACGGCCAGCTACCAGGTCTTCGACGAGATAAAGCCGGCCCTCCAATACCTTCGCGCCGTCACTGGCCCCTGGGTGATAAAAACCGACGGCCTGGCGGCGGGGAAAGGTGTCCTCGTCACCGACTCCCTCGACGAAGCCGAGACGGACGTTCGGGCCAAACTATCGGGTCGGGCGTTCGGTGCCGCCGGCCGCCGAGTACTGATCGAGGAAGCGCTTTCGGGTGCGGAAGTGTCTGTTATCGCGGTTTGCGACGGCCGTCGCGCTTATCCCCTCGAGGCCGCCCAGGACTACAAAAGGCTCGGAGACGGCGGGACCGGCCCGAATACCGGCGGCATGGGCGCCTATTCGCCTATCCCTTTTGCCGGGGACAATACAATTGGTGACGTAATGGAGCGGGCCATCTTGCCGACGCTGCACGCTCTTTACAAACGCAACATCGATTATCGCGGTGCTCTTTACGCGGGCGTGATGCTCACAGAAGAAGGGCTGAAGGTGCTGGAGTTCAATGTCCGGTTCGGCGATCCCGAGGCGCAGGTGCTGCTCCCCCGCTGGAGCGGCGATGTCACTGCCACGCTAGCGGCGGCGGCGGCGGGCGCTCTTTCCGACCACAACGCCCCCAATTTCTCCTCGGCCGCCGCAGTGTGCGTGGTGCTCGCATCGCCGGGTTACCCGGAGAAGCCGGAAACGGGCGGGCGCATTGAAGGGCTCGACGACGCCCAGGCTGTGCCGGGGGCAAGAGTTTACGCCGCGGGCGTCGGCCTCGAGACTGATCCGGACGGCACCGGTCACCTGGTGACGGGAGGCGGGAGGGTGCTCGACGTGGTCGGCGTCGGCCAAGACGTCGACGAGGCCCGCCGGGTTGCCTACCGGGCCGCGGACATGGTTTCGTGGCCAGGTATGGTGTTGCGCACTGACATTGCCGGGAGTGTCTCGTGAAGGTCGCCGTGCTCATGGGTTCCGCCAGCGACAAGGCCAAGATGGCCCCCGCGCTGGAGATGCTCGAACAGCTGGGGGTCGAAGCCGTAGAGGAAGTCATGTCCGCCCATCGCACGCCCGATGTCGTGGCCGGCTTCGCCGCTCAGGCCAAAGAGATGGGTTTCGGCGTCGTTATCTGCGGGGCCGGCATGGCTGCGCACCTGGCCGGGGCGGTGGCCGCCCGGACGACCTTGCCCGTCATCGGGGTCCCACTGTCCGGCAGCGCCCTCTCGGGCGTGGACGCCCTGTACGCCACGGTGCAGATGCCGAGGGGCTTCCCGGTAGCTACGGTGGCGATCGACGGGGCTGCCAATGCAGCGCTGCTGGCGGTGGAAATCCTCGCCCTGGGGGATGAGGGTGTGGCTGAGCGCCTCATGGCCTACCGGGAGGGTTTTGCCAAGCGCTAGTTATTGGCCTGGTCGGTCCCCGGCCACAACCCGGCCCGCCGGCAGGAGTGCTGGGCCTGGACCGCCACCGGGCCGCTCCCCGTGGTCTCTGAAGCGCACCAGCTCCGGGCGTCGTCCCCACAGAAGTGCACGGTGCCACCACCGGTCGAGCTGGCGATGACAGCGCTCACGCACGGCCCTTTGGGGGTCTTGGCGCCGCCCAGCCCGACCAGCGCCCAGGTGCCGATCGCCACCCCCACCAGGAGCACCACAATCCCGAGGACCACAGTGCCCCGGCGCTCGTTACTCGTCAGCGGGTGGCCCTGCTGCTGGCGGTAGTTGGGCGGCATGCCCATGCCAGCTTAGGCAGCGGTGTGCTGGCCTTGCTGGCGGGCACCTTGTACGGTGTGGCTGGGAGAAGTCAACTGATGAAGCACGTCTACACCGGCAAGGTCCGGGACATTTACGAGGTCGATGACGAACATCTGCTGTTCGTGACCTCCGACAGGATCTCCGCTTTCGACGTAGTGATGACGGAGCCGATCCCGGGCAAGGGCAGAGTCCTCACCGCCCTCACCGCTTTCTGGGCCGGTCAGTTGGCCGACGTCGCCCCTACCCACCTGGTGAGCCTGGGGCTGCCCCCCAATCTGGATGCTGCCAATGTGGGTACGGCCACTGTGGGTACGGCCACTGTGGGGGCGAGCGGGGCGGATGTCAGCGCCGGGGCGATCGACCCTGGCTACGCCGCCGGACGGACGATGGTGGTGCGCCGGGCCGAGATGCTCCCCATCGAGTGCATAGTGCGCGGCTACCTGTCGGGCTCGGCCTGGGCCGAGTACCGGCGCTCGGGCACCATGCATGGCGAACCTTTGCCGGCCGGCCTGGCCCAATCGGAAAAACTGCCCGAACCCGTTTTCACCCCGTCGACCAAGGCGACGGTCGGGCACGACGAGAACATTTCCTTCGAAGATGCCGTCCGCCTGGTCGGCGACAAGCTGGCTTCGGCGGCCCGCGAGATCAGCCTCGAGGCCTACCGCTGGGGGGCCGAGCGGGCCGCGGAACGCGGGATAATCATCGCCGACACGAAGTTCGAGCTCGGGCTCATAGATGGCGAGTTGGCCATATGCGATGAGATCCTGACGCCGGACTCATCGCGCTTCTGGCCGGCAGACCTGTGGCAGCCCGGGGCCACGCCGCCGTCTTTTGACAAACAGCCATTGCGGGACTGGCTCGAGGCCACCGGCTGGGGGAAGGCGCCGCCCCCACCGGTCTTACCACCCGACGTCGTCGACGCCACCCGGGCCCGGTACGTGGAGGCCTACGAACGCTTGAGCGGGCTCAGTTTTGCTGACTGGCCCGGGACTGACAAGTAGCTCGGCTGGGCGGGGCGTAATGGGCAATTTCGAAGCGCTGGTCGAGGTACAGCTGCGCCCGGGGATATCCGACCCGCAGGGCGCCACGATCGAACGGGCCTTGCCGGCGCTCGGGTTTACCGGGGTGAGCGGCGTTCGCGCCGGCAAGGCTTTCCGTCTTCATGTGGAGGCGCCCGACGACCAGGAAGCTCGCCGGATTGTCGAACAGCTGTCCGAACGCCTGCTGGCCAATCCCGTCATCGAGGACGCCTCCGTGTCTATAATCCTTATACCGGGGGCCTAATCGTCGCCCTCAAAACCCCCGGCCGCCCGTCCCCGGGGTGAACGAAACGCCCCGGATGACCCGCCCCGACTGGGCGCTGAGCACGGTGCGGAAGCCCTCAGACGAAGGTAGCGTCGTGGCGCCAACCGGGTCGGTTATGGCGACCAGTTTGTTGGGGTCCGCTCCCTGGTCTCCACCGCCGCTGACCGTCGACGTGACCGCCCAGACCGTCACGGTCCCGTTCGGGTTGACCCGGCCCGTGAGATTGCGCAACCCGTCTGTGGCCGGCGCCCACGGCAGCCCCGTGCCCGAAGGGCCAGAGTTATCGCCCGTCGGGTAGCCCCGGACGGTGTAAGGCTGGCCGAGGTCCAGGCCGTTCTGCAGCGTATAGGCCAGCTCCCAGCTCCCGGTGGCCTGGTCGAACACCCACTTTTGGAGGCCAGCCGTTGTCTGGCCGGCGGCATCGGTGTACGTCCCGCTCGCAGTGGCGAAGGTATTGGTACCGTGTGACGCCGTTGCTGCCGCTGCCCTTGGTGTAATAGAGGACATTGTTGTACACGGTCAGGCCGCGGAAGTTGTCATCCTTGCCGATCTTGTCGCCTTTGTCGTTCAACTGGGTGACGTTGAAGCTCCCGACCGGGGTAGGCGTCCCCGGGTTTTGAGCGGCTTCGGGCTCGTCCGACAGGTGCATTAACTGAGCGCCGGCACCGAGGATGATGCCGGGCGGCTGGGGATTGGAACCGTTGCCGGCGTTGCCGGCCGTGTAGAGCAAGCCATCACGGCCGGTGCCCGGCCCATCGTTCAGAGAGTGGCGGTCCGGAGCGAACCTAGCCTCGCCGAGTTGAACGACCGGTAACGGGACGGTGTCAGCCGTGCGAAACTTGGGGCCAGCAGCCGCTCGCCAGCGGTGCCGGGGCCCAGCCCGGGCCGTTGGTATCGTGGGCTCATGGCCACGCGCATCGGAGTCGTCGTTTTCCCTGGCACCAACTGCGAACACGACGTGGTGGAGGCCTTCGCAGAACTCGGCGCCGAGGCGGAACTGGTGTGGCACGGTTCCGCGTCGCTGGCCGCACTGGACGCGGTCGTGCTCCCCGGGGGGTTCGCCCACGGCGATTATTTGCGACCAGGGGCGATCGCCCGCTTTTCGCCCGTGATCTCGGCCGTGCGCGAGTACGCGGCCGAAGGTGGCCCCGTAGTCGGCATTTGCAACGGTTTCCAGGTCCTCACCGAAGCCCACCTGTTACCGGGAGCGCTGCAGAAGAACAAGGGGCTCACGTTCCTCTGCCAGATGACCGAGCTCGAGGTAGTGAGCGATCGCTCGGCTGTGACGGCGGGGGTCGAGCTCGGCCGACGCCTTTCGATACCGATAAACCATTTCGAAGGTAATTACACGGCCGAGCCGGACACGCTCCAGATGCTGGAGGACGGAGGCCGTATCGTCCTCCGCTACGTGGCCAACCCCAACGGTTCGGTGCACGACATCGCCGGCGTGTGCAACGAAAGCGGCAACGTGGTGGGGCTTATGCCCCACCCCGAACGAGCCAGCAGCGAGCTTCTGGGGTCGTCCGACGGTCTGGTGCTCCTGCGTGCGTTGCTGTCCTGGGCGGGGGCGCGGTTGGAGCCGGCGGTGGGCCGGTAGGGCCCCGTCGGCCCGGGTGGAAGAGGAAGAGATCGTAGAGAGCGTCTAAAAGTCGTACTCAACGGGGGCCCCGCTGGGCCGCTGTTGCCATTTTTTGCCGGCGGACCGCCGTCTTGTCCACTTTTACTCGCTTTTTGATATATAACTGGTCACGACGGCGAGGCCGGCTCGTAAACAGGGCCACACGAGGCCCTCAGTTGGCCCGGGACGGCGAATAGCCGGACCACGGGCACGACGGCGAGCACGGGGACGGCGAGCACGGGGACGGCGCACCGGACCGTGGGCAACAGGGAGGCGCGCCGAACTCCGCCAGCCCGCCTAGCGTTGATGCCATGAACGGTTCGTTGCACCGTGAGCTCGGCCTTACAGACGAAGAGGCGGAGTCAATCGAGGGCATCCTCGGTCGCCCGCCCAACCACCTCGAGCTGGCCATGTACGCGGTGATGTGGAGCGAGCACTGTTCGTACAAGTCGTCTCGGGTACACCTGGGCCGCCTGCCCACCGAAGGACCGGCGGTGCTGGTCGGGCCGGGTGAGAACGCCGGCGTGATCGACGCCGGCGACGGCATCGCCGTAGCCATCCGTATAGAGAGCCACAACCACCCTTCGGCGATCGAGCCCTATCAAGGGGCAGCCACCGGCGTCGGCGGCATAATCCGGGACATCTTCACCATGGGCGCCCGGCCGGTGGCCCTCATGGACGCGCTCCGCTTCGGCCCGCCCAGCGACGCCCGCAACCGGTGGGTGGCGAGTGGCGTCGTGAGCGGCATTTCCGGTTACGGCAACGCGGTCGGGGTCCCGACGGTCGGCGGGGAACTGGAATTCGCCAGCTGTTATGCGGGGAACCCGCTCGTCAACGTTTTGTGTTGCGGGCTTTTGCCTAAGGACCGCCTCGTGTTCGGGCGAGCCGGTGGCGAGGGCAACCTGGCCATCCTGCTCGGCTCGACCACGGGGCGAGATGGCATCGGCGGCGTAAGCGTGCTGGCGTCGGCCGCCTTCACCGACGATGTCGAGGCGGAGGCAGCCAAGCGCCCCAATGTCCAGGTCGGTGACCCGTTCGAGGAAAAGCGCCTCATCGAAGCCACCCTCGAGCTGCTCGACAGGCACCTGGTCCTCGGCATCCAGGACCTCGGCGGCGCCGGCCTCACGTGCGCCACCAGCGAAACGGCCTCGCGCGGCGGCGTGGGTATGGACGTGAACGTCGAAGCCGTGCCGCTCCGCGAGCCCGGGCTGGCCCCCTTCGAGGTGATGACCAGCGAGAGCCAGGAACGCATGCTCGCCATAGTCACCCCCGACGCCCTCAGCTCCGTGCTCGAAGTGTGCGGGCGGTGGGAAGTCCGGGCCGCCGTGGTGGGCAAAGTGACGACCACAAAACGGTTGCGGATCCTGAAAGGTTGGGACAACGAGGTGTTGGCCGACGTCCCGGCGGCCAGCCTGCACGAGGACGCCCCCGTCTACCATCGGCCCATGCGGCGCCCCGCCGCGTTCGACGGCCCAGGAGCCAAGAACGACGTAGAGACCGAGACGAACGGCGCTGATACCAAGGGCTCGGGCGCCAAGGGCTCGGGGCCGGCACTGAAGGCGCCTGCGTCAAGAGCTGAGCTCGCCCACGACCTCCTTTCGCTTCTGGCCGATCCCTCATGGGCATTCGGCCAGTACGACCACCAGTTGTTCCGCAACACGGTGGTGGCGCCGGGAGCCGATGCCGCCCTGCTGCGCCTGTCGGCTCCCGGTGTGAGGGCTCCCCGGGGTTCGCCCACTCGCGGCATGGCCCTTTCGACCGACGGGAACCCACGATGGTGCGCCCTTGACCCCCGGGCCGGCACCCGGCTGGTCGTGGCCGAGTCCGCCCTTAACGTCGCCTGCACCGGTGCCACTCCCGTCGCGCTCGTAAATTGCTTGAACTTCGGCAACCCGGAACACCCCGAAGTCATGTGGCAGTTCTCAGAGGCCATCGACGGGATGGCCGAAGCGTGCACGGCGCTCGAAATCCCGGTAGTGGGCGGGAACGTCAGCTTCTACAACGAAAGCCGGGGCACCGACATCGACCCCACTCCTGTCGTGGGCACGCTTGGCCTGGTCGACCGGCTGCGACCGGGGACCCCGGTGCCGGCCTTTGCGGAAGGAAGCACGGTCATGCTCCTCGGCCCATCGGGCCGAGTTCCGTATCCCTGGCCGGCTCGCGGTGGGCGGCTCAGTGCCGCCCAAGCCAGAACGCCGGCGGGGCACTGCCACCGCTCGACCTGGGACTGCACGCCCGTCTATTGAAATTGGTGGCCCTGCTGGTGAACGAGCGCCTGGTCGACGGCGTTCACGACGTTTCCGACGGCGGGCTGGCTGTGGCTCTGGCCGAGATGGCGGTGAAAAGTGGGACCGGGTGCCGGGTCAACGGCATCAGCGGTATCAAAGAGCTGTTTGGCGAGGGCCCGTCCAGGGTGGTGCTCAGCGTGCCGCCCGTGAACGTGGGCCCGGTGGCGGCGCAGGCCAACGCCGCCGACGTCCCTATTGCGCAGCTCGGCGTGGCCGGCGGCGACCACTTTATGGTGGAGGACCTCATAGATCTCGGCCTGGCCGAGGCTGAGGAAGCCTGGAAAACGGCGTTGCCAGCAACATTTTCTGTTCTTTAGCGGCGGCCTGCGCCAAGTCAGGCTAGCCGCCGAGCAGCGAGCGCCAAGACGGGCGCTCGGGCGGCCGCAAATCGGGCTCGGCCCGCAGGTCATCGCTGATCCGCAGGCCGACGATGGCGACGGCGTCAGCGGCCGCCGTCATATCGGCGTCGATACCGCCCGACCGGGCCGCTAATAGGACCTTGTGGTAGTGGTCGCCGACGTTCTTCGCCGTGACCCCGGCCTCGTCTGAGGCTGGGGCGGATACCGATGAGCCGGACGTCACCTCGTTCGCCCATGCGTCGATCTCTCCGGCCACGGCAGAGAGAAGTTCGGCCACCGGGCCAGCCACTTCGGGGGGCAACCGGGAGCCGGGAGGCATATCGGCCAACACCCGGGCGATGCCGCGGATGGCCCGTCCCACCATGTCCAGGCTGTTCAGCCCTCCAACCAGTACCTCGGCCGCAGGCCGGTCGCGATGCCCGGTCGGGCTCCATCGCGTCGCCGTCTCGGTGCGCTCCACGGCGACAGCGACGCGGCCGGCATCGTCGTCGAGTTGGCGGGCTGTGTGCAGCAGCGCCGAGAAGTCCGCCCCCGGCTCCTGCAAGCGGACGCCGATGTCACGGAGGGCCGCCGTCATCGATGCCGCTAAACCACGTACCCGTGCCTGCGTCTTGGCCAGGTTGGTCCTCGGGATGACCACGAAGCTGACCAGGATGCCGACGGCCGCCCCGAGGATGGTGTCGACCACCCGGTCCTCCGCGTACTCGCTCACCGTCGCCCCTAGTACGAGGACGAGAAGCGCGCTGACCGGGACCTGGACCGCGCCTTGCTGACCCAGACGGAGGACCATGCCGGCCATCCAGGAGACGAAGACGACGAGGGCCACCGACCAAACATGCACCCCCAGGAGGCGGGCAATACCGAAAGCGAGGAGCACTCCGATAACCACGCCGGCCGCTCGCTGTAGACCGCGTGACACCGAGTCCCATACGGTCACCTGGACCGTGAGCACGGCTGTCAGCGGGGCGAACACGGGAAGGGTATTGCCGATGACGTCGGCGGCAATGTACCAGGAAAGTGCCGCCGCAATAGCGGTCTTGGCGGCCTGCAGCACCGGTGGTCCCAGCCAGCTGAACGGTCCTTCCAGACCGCGTCCGCACGCCTACGGTGTTTAGTGCCGCCGCACCGGGTTACGTCGGGAGCCTGTCCTTCAGCGCTTCTAGAGCGCTGTCGGGCACGTGTAGATCCCCTCGCCCGGTGCCGACCGAAAGATCGGGCTTGTAAGTGCCGTGGTGATCGGAGCCGCCGGTGATGGCCAGACCGGCGCGCGCCGCCATGACCGCGAGCGAGGCCCGCTCTTCCTGGCTGTAGCGGCCGTAGATGGCTTCGAGGCCGACGAGGCCGGCTTCGGCCAGTTCGCCGACCGCTCCCTCGAGCTGGCTCGGCGTCAGGTCCATCGATAGCGGGTGGGCGAGCACAGGAAGGGCGCCGGACTGGAGGGCCAGGGCAATGGCCGGCAGCGGAGCCAAGCGCTCTTTTTCTACGTAGGCCGGGCGACCTTTCGCCAGCCAACGGTCGAAGGCATCCTGTACCGACGTGGCCACGCCCTTCCTGACCAGGATGGCGGCGACGTGGGGTCGCCCGGCCCCACTCCCGCCGGCCTCCTGTTCGAGCTCCTCGGCCGTTACCGGCAGCCCGAGCTCGGCCAGCCGGGCGACGAGCAGTTCATTGCGGTTGTCCCGGGCTACCTGCAACCGGACCAGCTCGTCCTGGAGCGGCCCGGGGCCGGGTTCGAGGAAGTACACGAGCATGTGCATGGTGCCGGGGTGCTGGCAGGAGATCTCGGTGCCCGCCACCAGCTCGATACCGGCTTCGCCGGCCCTCTTGCGGGCGGCAGCGACGCCGTCCTGACGGTCGTGGTCGGTCAGCGCGAAAGCGGTCAGGTTGGCCTTGGCCGCCAGGTCGACGAGGTCTTCAGGGCTATCGCTCCCGTCGGAAACGGTCGAGTGGGTGTGCAGGTCGATCACAGCGCCCCACCGTAGTGTGCCCGGTGCCATTGGGCCTAACACGGTGGCATCTCGCCGGGAGGGGCGCGGCGCGTGGGAGAATGGTTGTTAGTGAGCGGGCCTGTTGAGCACACCAGCCCACGGGAAGCCTGCGGGATCTTCGGCATCTACGCTCCCGGGCGCAACGTGGCCCCCATAGTCTTCGACGGGCTTTACGCCCTCCAGCACCGGGGACAGGAGTCGGCCGGGATGGCCGTGAGCGACGGCACCACGATGATGGTCGTGAAGGACATGGGCCTCGTCACCCAGGTCTTCAACGACTACAAGCTGGCCGGTCTGGTCGGGTACCTGGCCATTGGCCACACCCGCTATTCGACCACCGGGTCCTCGTCCTGGCACAACGCCCAGCCCATGTACCGCCAGGCGGGCGGCAGCGAGTTCGTCGTCGGCCACAACGGCAACCTCACCAACACCGAGGAGCTGGCGGCCTCGATGGGCATGCTCCCGGGGATGGTGACCAGCGACTCGGACCTGATCGCCGAACTCGTCGCTCGTCAGCTCGACGTCGCCACCGCAAGCGCTCCGGCAGGAGCCGTCTCGCTGGCCAGCGTTCTTCCCGATGTGCTGCCTCGGGTGCACGGAGCCTTCTCTCTGGTCTTCGCTGACCGGGCCAGCCTGGTGGGCGTACGGGACCCGAACGGGTTCCGGCCGCTGTGCCTCGGCAAGCTGGACGACGGCTGGGTCCTGGCGTCCGAGACGCCGGCGCTGGACATCATCGGTGCCCATTTCGTGCGCGAAGTGGAACCGGGCGAGGTGATCGTGATCAACGCCGACGGCTGCGCGAGCCTCCGTCCATGGCCGCCCGAGCGCATACAGCCCAAGCTCTGCCTGTTCGAGTTCGTTTACCTGGCTCGTCCTGACAGCCGTCTGTACGGCCAGGAACTGCACGGCGCCCGCGTCCGCATGGGCGAGCTGCTGGCCGAGCAAGCGCCGGTAGCCGCCGACATGGTGCTCGGGGTGCCGGACTCGGGCCTGCCGGCGGCGGAAGGCTACAGCCGGCGCAGCGGGGTACCGTTCGGGCACGGCCTGGTGAAGAACCGCTACATCGGGCGCACTTTCATCAACCCTGACCCGAGCCAGCGCGCCCTCGGCGTGCGGCGGAAGCTGAACCCCCTCAAGGAAGCGATCCGGGGCAAAAGGCTCATAGTGGTGGACGACTCGATCGTGCGGGGTACGACGACCAAGGCCATGGTCGCCATGCTGCGAGAATCAGGGGCCAAGGAAGTTCACCTGCGCATCTCCTCGCCGCCCTATCGTTGGCCGTGCTTCTACGGCCTGGACACGGGCGCCCGGACCGAGCTGATCGCCGCCGACCTCGAAGTGGGGGAGATCTGCGACTACCTCGGGGCCGACAGCCTGGCGTACCTGGCCCTCGATGCCCTCAAAAAGGCAACCGGCGTCCCTGGGGCCGGGTTCTGCGACGCCTGCCTCACCGGCAATTACCCTGTGCCGGTGCCGGTCCGGTTCTCGAAGTCGGTACTCGAACGGCCCTCCCAGGCTCGCCGCGACGCCAGGGAAAAGGGGGCGTTCGCGGCCCAGTTGCCCGCCCACACCGGCTCAGGGCCAGCCGTGGCCCATGCCGCGCCGTCCATTTTTGGCCCGTCCGACGAAGGTGTCGGTACGACATCTGCTAGCTCAGCTTCTGCTGGCTCCCCGTCTGCCAGAACCCCGTCTGCCAGCCCCACTTCGGCCAGCCCCACTTCGGCCAGCTCCACGTCCGGGGGCTCAGCCGCCCCGGCCCCGGACACTTAAAGTGACGGGGGAGGCGCCCCTCACTTATGCCGCCGCCGGCGTGGACATCGATGCCGGAGAGCGGGCCGTGTCGCTCATCCGGCCTCTGGTGGCCAGCACCGCCCGGGCCGAAGTGATCGGCGGCCTTGGCAGCTTCGGTGGCCTGTTCGAAATGCCGGCCGGGTACCGGGCGCCCGTGCTGGTCGCCTCCACCGACGGCGTCGGCACCAAGTTGGCCGTAGCCGTCCAGGCCGGCCGGTTGGAGACCGTTGGCATCGACCTGGTGGCTATGTGCGTCGACGACCTCGTATGCCAGGGCGCCGAGCCGCTCTTTTTCCTCGACTACCAACTGTGGGGGCAGCTTGACCCCGACGCCGTCGCCGCCATTATGACGGGCATAGCCGACGGTTGCCGGCAGGCCGGGTGCGCCATCCTCGGTGGTGAGCTGGCCGAACACCCGGGCCAACTGCGTCCAGGAGAGATGGACTTGGCCGGGTTCGCCGTCGGAGTGGTGGAAAGGGACCGCCTGCTTGGCCCCGGTGGGCCCAACCCGCCGCGGGAAGGCGATGCCCTGGTGGGGCTGCACTCGGGTGGCCTGCGCTCGAACGGCTACTCCTTAGCCCGGGCGGCACTGCTCGGCCGGGGGGACCGCAGGTTGGACGACGAGGTGTGGCCGGGCGCCGGGCGCTCTATCGCTGACGAGCTCCTGCGCCCGTCGCTCGTTTACACGCCGGCGGTGCTCGCCCTGGTCCGCCGGTTCGACGTCCACGCCGTAGCCCACATAACCGGCGGGGGTCTGCCGGGCAACGTGCCGCGAGCGTTACCAGCCCAGCTCGATGCTGTCCTCCACGCCGGGAGTTGGCCGGTACCCCGGATCTTTTCCGTGGTGCAGGACGCCGGGGGTGTGGACAACACGGAGATGTACCGGACGTTCAATATGGGCCTCGGCATGGTGGTGGCCCTGCCGGCCGGCCAGGCGGCCGACGCCGTGGCCACGGTGGGTGGGCTTGGCTTCGCTGCCGGCGTCGTGGGTGAGGTGAAGGCCGGCGAGGGGCGCTGCCTGATCGAAGTAGTCCCCAGCTAAGTCCATCGTTTTCCACAGTTCGTCCACAACGGGGGAAAACCTCTGGGCCCTCGCACCACTCACAAAGAGGCGGCCGGGCCAGGGCCGGCGAGTGGAGTTCCACCAACGTCCCGATAAACGCCAACGGTCGTCGCCCGGTTTCAGCCGGTTCGGGGCGAAGGCGCGCAAGGCCTCCTCGACGGCGAGGGAAATGGCCCGCAGTTCGGCCGGCGAGGGAGGGCGGGCCAGGCTAGTGAGGTTGACCTCGATATCGACCTCGACCTCGAGCCGCGGACGGGGCACGCCGCCAGCCGCGGGGGTGGGCGCCGGCCCACTCGCACGCCCGGTCACAGGGGCACGTTGCCGTGCTTGCGGGCCGGAGGCTCCTGGCGCTTCGTGGCCAGCACCTCGAGGCTCTGAGCCAATACCCGGCGGGTGCTGGCAGGGTCGATGACATCGTCGATGTAGCCGCGTTCGGCGGCCAGGTACGGGTTGGCATAGTCCTGCCTGTAGAGCTCGACCAGCTCCGCCCGCCGCTCGGGAGTGGCGCCGGCCAATTGGCGCGGCGTACAGGATGTCGACGGCACTGTCCGGGCCCATGACGGCCAGCTCGGCCGCGGACCACGCGTAAGCGAAGTCAGCCCCGAGCGATTTCGAGCTCATGACCACGTAAGCGGCACCGTACGCTTTTCGGATAATTACCTGGATTTTCGGTACCGTCGCCTCGCAATAAGCGTAAAGCAACTTGGCGGCCCGGCGGGCCAACCCGCCGTGTTCCTGGTCGGTCCCGGGCATGAAGCCAGGGACGTCGACGAACGTTACGACCGGGATATTGAAACAGTCGCACGTCCTGACAAAGCGCGCCCCCTTCTCGGCCGCGTCGATATCGAGGACCCCGGCCAGCACTTGAGGCTGGTTGGCCACCATCCCGACCACCCGGCCGCCAATGCGACCGAAGCCGCAAATAAGGTTCGAGGCCCAGAGGTCGTGGTACTCGAGGAAGTCGCCCCCGTCCAGGACGGCCCGGACCAGGTGCTTCATATCGTAGGGCTGGTGCGGGGAAGCCGGGACCAGGTCAGCCAGTTCCGGCGCCAGCTCCACGGGGTAGACGCCATCGTCGGCCAGCGGGGGCTGTTCCAGGTTGTTGGAGGGGAGATAAGCGAGCAGCTCGCGCACCCGGTCGAGACATGATTTCTCATCCGGGGCCACGAACGAGGCCACGCCTGACTTTGTGGCATGGGTGAGGGCACCGCCGAGCTCCTCCAGGGTGACGTCTTCGCCCGTCACCGTTTTCACCACGTCCGGACCTGTAATGAACATTTGCGAACTGCCCTGCACCATGAAAACAAAGTCGGTAATTGCGGGGCTGTACACGGCGCCGCCCGCGCAGCTGCCCATAATCACGCTGATCTGTGGTACGACTCCTGACGCGGCCACATTGCGCTTGAATATCCCGCCGTAATAGTGGAGAGCGACTACACCCTCCTGCACCCGGGCCCCGCCACCGTCGTTGATCCCGATGAGCGGCACCCCGAGCGAGGTGGCGAGGTCGATGATCTTGTGGATCTTCTCACCTGATACCTCGCCCAACGTGCCACCGTTCACCGTGAAGTCCTGCGAGAAAAGGCACACTTTTTTCCCGTCCACGGTGCCGAAACCGGTGACCACCCCGTCGGTATACGAGCGCTCACCGTGAGCGCCCCCCTCTGCCCGGCTGCGAGCCAGCATGTCCAGTTCCTGGAACGACCCGGCGTCGAGGAGGTAGTCAAGGCGCTCCCGAGCTGTCATCTTGCCGCGCGAGTGCTGGCGCTCTACGGCCGACTCGCTCCCGGCGTGCAGGGCGGCTTGGCGCCGGCGTTCGAGTTCTTCCAGTCGTTCCTGCATCGATCGCTCGGCCACGGCGGACAACGCTAGCGCCCACCCCGCGTTCTCATAGCAAGCCCTCCCCATGGGCCCTGCCCTCCACCTGAGTAAAGGTCGTGATAGGCCTGAGGTGGCAGAGGTGAGGTTAGGAGGCGAGGTGACAGCGACGGGTTCCGCAGAGCCTCAGCGATCTGAGGTGACTGAAGCAACTGAAGCAACAACTGAGGCGGGCGCCTCAGAAGACGCGGCTGACGTTCAAGACCTAGCAGGCGGGTTCGGAGAACTGGCCGCGTCGGCGCGGCCGACCCTGGTCCGGGCCGCCCACAGCGTTACCGGGCGTCACGAAGACGCCGAAGATGCGGTGCAGTCCTCCTTGCTGAAGGCGATGCGGGCCTGGCAGCGGGTGGCGGGCCAGGAGCGCTGGCGCCAGCAGGCCTACGTCCGCCAGATCGTCGTTAACACCTGCCGGTCGGGGTGGCGGAAGTGGGGCTCCCGGGTGGTGATCGGCGAGATGCCCGAGCTGGCCGAGGGGGCGGAGACCGACGCCGTCGACGACAGGGAGCTGTTGCGTCAGGCGCTGGCCCGCTTACCGGCTCGCCAGCGGGAGGTTTTGTTACTGCGGTACTACGAAGACCTCACCGAAGCGGAGATAGCCAAGCGGCTCGGTTGCGCCCCCGGGACGGTGAAGAGCTCGGCGGCGCGGGCGCTGCGGGCTCTGCGAGACATGCTGCCCGAGTACGCAGCTACCCGCTCGGGACCGCCGACGGCAGCCCCGGCCCCAGCCGCCGGGCCTGAGGTGCTGAAGTCGGCTTAGGCGACCGAACACGGTCCCTTGCGACCGGCGGCCCGTTCGCACCGCGGCCCCTTTGCACCGCGGCCCCTTTGCACCGCGGCCCCTTTGCACCGCGGCCCCTTTGCACCGCGGCCCCTTTGCACCGCGGCCCCTTTGCACCGCGGCCCCTTTGCACCGCGGCCCCTTTGCACCGCGGCCCCTTTGCACCGCGGCAAGGGTCGTTTTGGACGATTTATGCCGACGGTTTTTGCACATAAACCGTCCAAAGCTCTCAGCATTTATGGCTTTGGCCGGTCTCAACCGGGTTCAACGGGGCCCAGGGCTCCTCGTCGATTGGGCCTGGCCGACGGGGCCGCGCCGCTCGTCGATGGCCGGTTGGCAGACTGCATCCGTGGAACGCCCTGTCCAGCCCCCGCCATCGGAATGGGAGTTCCCCTGCAGCGCCGGGGCCCAGGAGGCCGTAGCCGGGTACCGGCGAGGTGGTAGGGATCGGAGCCGACCTTCAACCCGGGACGGTGTTAGCGGCCTACCGCTGCGGCCTCTTCCCCATGCCGGTGGGCCACAAGCTGGCCTGGTGGTCGCCCGACCCCCGGGGGGTCATCCCGCTCGAGGGGCTCGTAGTGAGCCGGTCGCTGCGCAAATCATGTGGGCGCTACGAGGTCCGCTTCGGTACGGCGTTCGAGCGGGTGATCGTCGCCTGCGCCGACCCCTCCCGACGCGGGGCGTGGATAGACCGGCGGATGAAGAGCGCCTATCTCCGCCTGCACGAGCTCGGCTGGGCACACAGCGTCGAAGCGTGGTCAGCGGACGGTGAGCTCGCGGGCGGGCTGTACGGGGTGGCGATAGGGGGTTTGTTCGCAGGCGAGTCCATGTTCTACCGCCAGACGGACGCGTCCAAAGTGGCCCTCGTGGCGCTGGTCGAAGCGCTTCGGGCCGGGGGCGGCCAGCTCCTCGACGTGCAGTGGCTGACATCGCACCTGGCCAGTCTTGGCGCGGTGGAAGTGAGCCGGGAGCGTTACCACGAGCTGCTCAAAGAGGCCGTCGTCCTGCCTCAGTTGTCGCTCGAGGTGGCTTGAGCGCGGCGCGACGCCAGCCGAGTGGCCCGTTGCATGAGCGTGGGCGCCTCCAGTCGTCCGCACATGGCCCCGAAGCCAGCCTCAGGCCCTTGCCACTCCAGGTTGTCGAGCGCCTCCTCCCCCGGAGGCATGAGGGCGCTGTCCACCACGCATGTGGCCAGCTTCTTGAACAACAGCGCCAGGTCTCGCTCCGAACGGAGAGTTGCGGCCAGGCTGATGGCCCGAGCGGTGGGCAGGGAGACGTCCCAAGCGGTGGCGGAAGCGGGGATGGCCTCGATGGTGCCGTAGCGGGCGAGCACGGTGCTGGTCGTTTTCGCCCCCCAACCAGCTAAACCGGGGTAGCCGTCGGCGCTGTCCCCCACCAGCGCCAGCCAGTCGGGCACCGACTCTGGCCCGACCGCAAAACGAGCCCTGACCGCGTCTTCGTCCACGATGACGCCTTTACGCCGGTCCAGGCAGACGACCCTCTGCCCCCTGACACATTGGCCGAGGTCCTTGTCCGGGCGTGCAGATGAGCACCTGTGAAAGCCGGGTGTCCTCGGACAGCACGGCGGCGGCGGACGCCAGAGCGTCGTCTGCTTCCAGCGCCGTCATGGGCCAAACCACCAGGCCCATAGCGGTGAGCGCCTCTTCGAAGAGGGGGAACTGGGCCAGTAGATCTTCGGCCACCCCGGCCGAGCTCTTGTAGGTGGGCCACGCTTCGTTCCGCCACGACTCGATGACGTGGTCCGTGGCTACGCCCATGTGGGTGGCGCCGTCTTCGAGCATCCCGAGGAGAGAACCGAGGACGGCCCGGGTGGCGCCCACCTGCTCGCCGTCGGCTGTCGAGTGAGGCGGGGCGCCGAAGTAGTGGCGGAACAGCTCGTATGTCCCGTCGACCAGGTAGGCCTTCATCTAGGGCTCCGTAGGCATCTAGGGCTCCGTAGGCATAGGCTCCGAGGCCAGGCTCCCTGGGCATCTTGGGCTCTCTGGGCACGGAACGCTCCCCGGGTCGGTTGGCCTATCGGCCAAGTGGTCGGAAAGGTCCAGGACATGGGGCTCCATAGGTGCCATCGTGCCTTAGTACCGGGGCCAAGGCCACTTGTTACCAATTCCGAGGTTGACCAACGCTGAGTTTTGACCAACCGCCCGAGTTGACCGGCCCGAGTTGACCGGCCCGAGTTGACCAGCCCGAGTAGAGCGGCCCGAGTAGAGCGGCCCGAGTAGAGCGGCCCAGCGGCCGACGCCCTTGGTAAACGGCGCCACCGGCCCACGTTGACAACCCGGCCGACCGTGACTAGCTTTGTCTGACAGACAAAGTTAGTTTTAGTTCAGCTCGACCAGGGGACGGGGACAGGGGACAAAGGGGGACGCGCCATTGCCCGCACGCCGGTTGCGACGGCCAGAAAATAGCACCGAAGCGGTAGACGAAGACCAGCTCTCCCGGCAAGGCATCCGCCGCGGCGACCGCCAGCTGATGGTGGACATGAACCGCAACCTGGTCCTCAATGTGCTTCGCACTGGCGCCGCGTCCAGGGCTGACGTCGTCAGGACCACGGGGCTGAGCCCGGCCACGGTGTCGCTGATTGTCTCCGAGCTGATCGAGAGCGGCCTGGTCAACGAGGTCGGAGAGGGCAAGTCGAGCGGAGGGCGGCCGCCGCTGGTGCTGCGCCTCGACGACGAACGCAACTACGTCGTGGGCGTGAAATTGATGCGCCACGTCATCTCGGTGGCGGTTACGGATCTCCGGGCCGAAGTGCTCTACTCCGAGGTGGTCGACCTGGCCCCGACGGCGGTCGACGCCGAGTCCGTCCTGGACGCCCTCGGGCGCGCCGTCGACAACGCCGTCACCAAAGCCGGGCTCCGGTTGGACCAGGTCGTTGGTATCGGGATCGGTCTGGCCGGGCTGGTCGACGCCGACACGGGCATCTGCCGTTACTCGCCTTCGTTCGGCTGGCGGGATGTGGCGGTAGCAGCCCCGATCGCCGAACGGCTGGGCCGGCCCGTCCTGGTCGATAACGACGTGAACACCCTGACCGTCGCTGAGCAATGGTTCGGCCGGGGCCACGGCGTGGACGACTTCATCGTGGTCACCGTGGGCGAGGGTGTGGGGGCGGGCATCGTGGTGGAGGGCCGGCTCTATCGCGGGGCCAAGGGCGCGGCCGGAGAGATCGGCCACATGCGCCTGGACGGCGAGGATGTCCTCTGTCGCTGCGGAGCCTACGGCTGCCTGGAAGCGGTCAGCTCCGACGGCGCCGTCCGCCGGTATCTGGCCGAGGCGCTCGACCGAGGCGAACAGAGCGCGATCCCAGTTGATAGCACCTCCTCGGTTACCATCGCCGCGGTGCGGGCCGCGGCGGAGGCGGGCGACGTCGTCGCTACCGAAGCCCTTTCGCGGGCCGGCCGCATGCTGGGGCTCGGTATTGCCAGCCTCGTCGACCTGCTCAACCCGCGGCTGGTGATCCTGTCGGGCGAAGGCGCCCAGGCGGGCCCGTTGCGCCTGGACGCGGCGGTGGCGGCGGCGCGCACGCGTTCCTTTGGCGGCCTGGCCGAAGACGCCGAGTTCGTGGTCGATTCGACCGACGACCTGGCCTGGGCCCGGGGCGCCGCTTGCATCGTCCTGGGCGAGCTGTTCAGTTCCCCCATCCACCGCTCGGTAGACCTCGCTCCCATTGCTCGGCGGGAGTCACGGGCCATGGCCGGGAGGAACTGACCGGTGAGCAGCGAAGGGCAGCCGGGCGTCGCGAACGGGGACGGCCCTGGCCGCTCCGAAGACCCCGGGGCCGAACCTGTTTGGGATGGCCGGCTGGCCGCCACCAGCGTCAGGTCCATGCTGTCGCACCAGGTGGCAACGGGCGCCTTCTTCGCCTCACTCGACTTCGCCCCCTACCGTTACTGCTGGCTCCGCGACGGTTCGTTCACCGCCTTCGCCCTGGACCGCGCCGAGGAGCGCGAGGCGGCGGAGAGGTTCCACCGCTGGGCGGCGGGGGCCGTGGCCGGGATCGCGCCCACGGTTCGGGCTGCGACCGAGCGGCGTCTGGCCGGAGGCCCGAACGTCGCCGCGTCAATGCCCCCGGCCCGCTACACCGTCGAAGGCACCGTGGAGACCGACAGTTGGCCCAACTTCCAGGTGGACGGCTACGGGACCTGGTTGTGGGCGCTGACCGAGCACGTGGGTCAGTGGGGGTCCAAGTCGCTGATCGACGAGCTGGGCGAGAGCCTGGAGCTGGCTTGCCACTACCTGGAGGCGGTCGCCCTCGACCCGTGCTACGACTGCTGGGAAGAAAACGGCCAGGCCGTACACACCTCCACGCTGGCGTGCGTGTACGGGGGCCTTTCGGCGGCGGGCGAACTCCTCGGGCGCCCGGCTGCTTCCCGAAAGGCCGAAGCAGTGGCCGAGCACATCCTGTCCAGGATGCGCAGCGGAGCCGGGTTCGCCAAGTCGAGCGCCGACCGCGGTGTCGACGCCAGCCTCCTGTGGTTGGCCGTACCCTTCGGACTGGTTGGCCCGGCCGACGAGGCCATGGCCGCCACCGCCTCCGAGATCGAAGCCGGGCTCGTCCTCGAGGGCGGGATCAGGCGTTACGCCGCCGACAGCTACTACGGCGGAGGAGCCTGGCCGCTGCTTACGGCGTGGCTCGGTTGGTACCGCGCCAGCGCTGGTGACCTGCTTACCGCCCGTCGGTGCGCCTCCTGGGTGGAAGATTGCTTCGACGCCGCCGGCCACCTCCCCGAGCAGGTCGGCGGCGACCATCGCGACCCTGGCTCGTACCGCACCTGGGTGGCCCGTTGGGGCCGGCCAGCGGCGGACCTGGCCTGGTCGCACGCCATGTACTTCGTCCTCTGGGACGAATTGCAGAGGCTCGGAGGCGGGCTCCCTGCCTCCTCCCAGCCTGTCACCGACCCATCAGTCACCCAGCGGGCATCAGGCCCGCCTCTGGCGGCGGCTCACCTCGCCGCCAGGACGGGTGCCCCTAACCCTCCCAAGCAAACAAGCCAAGGAACCCTCGACCAACGAGGCGAACCCACAAAGAAAGAAAGGGGCTGAAGTGAAAGCTACCAAGAGGAAAGCCAACCGGAAGAGGCCCGCCTTCCGGGCGTCGCTGTTAGCGGGTGCCTGTGCTGTCACCACTATCACCGGCCTCGCCGGCACGGGGGTGGCATCGGCGTCGTCAACCGTGAACCTGCAGTTCTGGAACGCCTACAACGCCACAGACAAAGAGGCCAGCACGATGGCCAACGTGGTCCTCCCCCAGTTCGAGAAGGAAAACCCCGGGATCAAGGTCACTTCAGTAGTCGTCCCCTACTCGGAGCTCTTGCAGAAGTACATCGCCGCCGTGGCCGCCGGCGACCCTCCGGCCGTGATGCGCTCCGACATCATCTGGGTCCCCGAGCTGGCCTCCCAGGGGGCGCTGCTCAACCTCACCCATCTCGGGTGGTTCCAGCCCATCAAGAAGGACGCTCTCCCCGGCCCCCTCTCCACCAACTCCTACAAGGGCGGCTACTACGGGATGCCCGACGACACCAATACCCAGGTCCTTTTCTGGAACAAGGCCGACTTCGCCGCCGCCGGTCTGTCAGGACCTCCGACGACGCTCACCCAGCTCTTCTCCGACGTGCCCAAACTGACGAACAAGGCCAAGGGCCAGTTCGGCCTGGGCGTCGACGGCACCGACATCTGGAACATCTCTCCGTACGTGTGGAGCAGCGGGGGATCCTTCACGAACTCGGGCGCCACGACCACCAGTGGGTTCATGAACGGCGGCTCCACCGAGTCGACTCTGGGGCAGCTGGTCGGCCTGTACAAGGCCGGTGACGTCGGCACGGACTTCCTCGGTGGCTCCGGCGCCGTCTCGGGCGAGACCGGCTTCCCGAAGGGCCAGTACGCCATGTACATCGACGGCCCGTGGGCCGTGCCCACCTACCGGCAGGACAAGTTCTCGGGTTATGGCCTGTCGCTCTTCCCCAAGGGCTCCGCCGGCTCTGTTTCGGTCGTCGGCGGCGAGGACCTGGTCATGGCCACCAACGTCCAGCACCAGGCCGACGCCGTCAAGCTGGCCCAGTTCCTCACCAGCCCGTTCGCTCAGCTCCAGATGGCCAACCAGGGCGACCTGGCCACGTACAAGTCCGACTCGGCCCCGGAGATAAAGGCGCAGCCCTACCTCGGGACTTTCGTACAGCAGCTGGGGACGGCCGAAGCGCGGCCAGTGAGCCCCGTTTACACCCGTATTGACACCGATTTCTCGAACGAGCTGCAAGAGGCCGTAGCCGGGAAACTACCGCTCGACAACGCATTGAACGCCGCCAGCGGCCAGGCCAACGCCGCGATCGCGGGGAGTTGATCGCCACCAACACCCTCGAGCGACGCCCGGCGGCCACCTCGCCGGGCGTCGCGTCGCGGCGCTCCCCTCGCTCTTACCGCGCCCGCAAACTGGCGACGCCCTATTTATTGCTCCTGCCGGCTCTGCTCGTGTACGTGGTCTTCACCGTCTACCCGATTTTCCGGCAGTTCGAGATCAGCTTTTTCAACTGGCATATTTTCCCGGGGGCGTCCAACCCCTTTATTGGCTTTTCCAATTTCACCCAGATATTCCATGACCCCGTCGTGCGGACGGCGGCGTTCAACTCGTTCCTCTACATCGTCATCACGGTCCCAGTCCAGATGGCCATCGGCCTGTTCGCGGCGGCCATCCTCACCGACCGGCTGCCCGGCGGGATATTATGGCGGGCGGCCGTGTACATCCCGGTCGTAACCTCGTGGGTCGTCGTCAGTTTCATCTTCGCCTATATTTTCAGCTCCGAAGGCGGGATCATGAACGCGGTGGCTGGTTTCTTCACCGGTCACACCGAGACCATCCCGTGGACGGCGCAGACCTGGACCGGCAACGTGGTCATATGGCTCATCGGTATCTGGAAAGGTATCGGCTGGTCTTTCATCATCTTCTTGGCCGCTCTCGACGGTGTTCCCCGCCCGTTGCTCGAGTCGGCCCGGATCGACGGCGCCACCGAACCCCGGGTGTGGCGCTACGTCGTCCTGCCTTCGATACGTCCTGCGGTCATTTTTGTCCTCGTCCTGCTCGTGATCGGCGCCGCGCAGGTGTTCACGCAGATTTACCTCGTGACCCTGGGTGGCCCGTATAACTCGACGCAGGCCCTGATGCCCTATATGTACATGCTGGCGTTCAAGGATTTCGAGTTCGGCTACGCGGCGGCCATGGCGTCTTTGCTCGCCCTGGTCCTTTTCGGCTTCAGCGTGGCTGAGATCCGCATCCTGCGCCAAGACGTTTAAGGAGACCAGTGGTGGCTATTGGAGCCCGGGAAGTGCGGCCTTCCAGATCCCAAAGTGCCCGCCAGCAGGACACCATCGAGCAACCCGGGCTTTTCGGCATCCGGAGGATGAACAGGACGCGCCTCGTTATCGGCATTGTCTTGGCCCTGGTCTCCCTTTTCCCCCTCCTGTACATGTTTTCGCTGTCCTTTCAGCCCAACGGTGGGATCCTCGGCTCGACCGCCCTCATCCCCACCCACCCGACGGGCAGTAACTACGTGCAGGCGTGGACCGGTAACAGCTTCGGCCACTACTTCTTCAACAGCCTCTTCGTGGCTATTGCGAGTGTGATAATCACCGTCAGCTTCGCCGCGTTGGCCGCGTTCGCGTTCGCCCGCTACGCCTTCCCCCTGAAAGAGTTCATCTTCTACGGCTTCCTGGCCGCCCTGGCCGTGCCCGGCCTGCTCCTCCTGATCCCCCAATACCTGCTCCTCAACCGCCTCCACCTGATCAACTCGCTGGTCGGGCTCACGTTCCTGTACGTGAGCAGCAACCTCCCCTTCACGATCTTTTTCCTGCGGGGATTTTTCCAGGGGATCCCCCGCGAGTACGAAGAAGCGTTCCGGTTGGAGGGGGCCGGGACCTTGCGGGTCATCAGCCGGCTGATCGTCCCGCTCTCGGTGCCGGCCCTGGCCGTCGTCTCGATATTTACCTTCAACGCGGCCTGGGACGAGTTCCCGACGGCGGTGACGATGATCAACAACCCATCGCGCTTTACCCTCCCGGTGGGGCTGGCCGATTTTATTGGTAAGAACACGACCGCCTGGGGGCCGCTTTTTGCCGCCTCCGTCATCGCCACGGTGCCGACCATTATCGTTTTCCTCCTGGCCATGCGCTGGTTCCGCAGCGGGGTGTCGCTCGGCGGGCTGCGCTGAGCGGCCGGCCTTCGGGACCATCCGAGCCTTCCGAGCTTTCCTAGCCTCGCCCACGACTGCCCGGAGCCCCTGGATGCCACTTGACGACCTGCGCGCCTTCTACCGCACGGGCGAGGAGATCGGGCTAGAACTGCCAGTTGGCTCCGCTGGCGTGGTCGCCCGCCACGCTGGGGGCGGCGTTGTGAAGGCCAGCGTGGGGGGCGGAGAGGCGCGTTTCGCCGGTCTGGCGCCTGGCACTTACGCCGTCGAGGCGCTGGGGCACGATGGGAGCCTGGTGGCCGAGGAACTGACGACCGTGGGCGCTCACGCCGGCGAACGGCCCGTACACGGCTTCGCCACCTCGTTCGAAGCCGGCGCCGTGCCCGAGGCGCTCGACTGGCTGAGGCAGCTGCGCTGCACGGTCGTGCAGATCTACGACTGGATGGCCAGCTATGCGGCGCCCCTCGGCCCCCCGGATGGTTGGCGGGACCCCTCTAACCGGCCCGTTTCATTTCGAGCGCTGCGTTCTCTGGCGTCGGGGATCCGGGCGCAGGGTGCGGTCGCCCACGCCTACGCGCCTGTCTACGCGGTGGACCTCCCGTTCGCGGCGACCCATCCCGACCTGCTCATGTACCGCAATGACGGCAGCCCCGAGCGCCTGTTCGACAATATTCAGCTCGCCAATCCGGCGAACGTGGAGTGGCAGCGCCACTTCGCCCGGGCCTACGGGTCGGCCGCAGACGCCATCGGCTTCGATGGCTTCCACATCGACACGTACGGCTTCCCCCGCGCCGCCTACGACCACCATGGCACCGACATCGACATGCGCCTCGCCTACGAGTCGTTCCTCACCTCTTTCCGCTCGGAACGCCCCCGCGACCTGGTCAGCTTCAACCAGGTGAACGGGGTGCCCTCGGCCCTCGAGCTGGCGCCCGGGCCCCGCTTTCGTTACTGCGAGGTCTGGCCCCCCAACTCCGGCTGGCGACATCTGGAAGCCCTGATGGACAGGAGCGCCGGCGTCGTTTCACACGTCGGGCGGTTACCGAAGGGCGACTTGATGCGGGGGACGATCGCCTGTTACCCGCCCGTATGGGGCAAAGGAGAACGCCAGGCCGCGCTACGCACGGTGGTCCTGACCGAGGCCGTCGCCACCAGCCTGGGCGCCAGCGCCCTCATTTACGGAGACCGGACGGCGGCGCTGTGCGACCCCTACTACCCCAAACACGAGACGCTCACGTCCGACGAAGCCGCCACCGTCATCTCCTGGCACCGCTTTGCCCTCCGGTGCCGCGACCTGTTCTTGGAGGGCGAAGACACCAGCTGGTACGAGGTGGCTGACGAAAATGGGGCCGTGGCACTCGACTGGGAGGGGCCGGTGCGGCCAGAGCCGGTGGGTGGGGCGCTCTTCGCCCGGGTCGTCCGAGCCGACGACTGCGTGGCGGTCGGCGTGGTCGACCTGAGCGGGAGCGGCCACGGCCTGTGGTCTGAGCCGACGGAGGCGGGCACGTGCCGGTCCGTGCGCGTGCGCGTCCTCTTGCCTGGCCCCGAGCGCTGGGAGGCATCCGCCGCCGTCCTCGGGATGGGCGGGGACCGGTTCACGCTCATGCCTTTCACTGTCGTCGAACACCGCGAAGGCCGGGCTGTCCAGGTCGAGCTGCCCATCCGTTCCGGCTGGTCGGTGCTCCGGCTGCTCGGCCCCAGCCGGCAGGGCGGACGGCAATAGGCCCTGGTAACGGCGGTCCCTACCACGGTCATGGCGGGACGCGGCCGTCCACTTTGGGTACCCTGAGGCTGTGGCGGACCAACCCGACGACCAAGGCCACACTGGCTTGACCAGCACTGGCCTGACCAGCACGGGCCTGACCAGCACGGGCTTGACCAGCACGGGCTTGACCAGCGCCGGGACGACGCCGGCGGTCCTGGAGGTCGACAACCTCCAGGCGGAGTTCCACCTGCGCACGGTAAATGTGAAAGCCGTCGACGGGGTCTCGTTCTCGGTCCGCATGGGCGAGTGCCTGGGCCTCGTGGGCGAGTCGGGTTGCGGCAAAACGACGATCGGGCTCTCGGTGATGAAGCTGCTGCCCAACGTCGGCCATATCTCGGGCGGAGAGGTCCGCCTTAACGGCCGCGACCTTGTCGCCCTGAGCGAGCCGGAGATGCGCAAGGTCCGCGGCAACGACATCGGGATGATCTTCCAGGACCCGATGACATCGCTGAACCCCACGTGGACCATTGGCCGCCAAATTGCCGAGCCCGTGCGCATCCACAAAGGCGCGTCCAAGAGCCAGGCGCTCGACCGGGCCGTCGAAGTGCTCCGCCTCGTGGGCATGCCCCGGCCCGAGGAGCGGCTCGAACAGTACCCGCACCAATTGTCCGGTGGCCTGCGCCAGCGGGTAATGATTGCGATGGCCCTGTCCTGCGAGCCGAAGCTGTTGATCGCGGACGAGCCCACCACAGCCCTGGACGTGACCATCCAGGCCCAGATCCTCGACCTGATCGACGAGCTGCGCCAGCGCCTCGACATGGCCGTCCTGCTCATCACCCACGACATGGGCGTCATTGCCGCCCGGACCGACCGTGTCATGGTCATGTACGCCGGCCAGATCATCGAGGGGGC
Source organism: uncultured Acidimicrobiaceae bacterium (assembly GCA_963750465.1). Lineage (GTDB taxonomy): Bacteria > Actinomycetota > Acidimicrobiia > Acidimicrobiales > Palsa-688 > Fen-671. Next base: position 139,779 of record CAVVRE010000011.1, on the reverse strand, counting down.
CAGCACCGGAGACCTGTTCGATACGATGCGCCACCCGTACTCGGAGGCCCTTTTCGAATCGATCCCGCGCCTCAACCAGGACCGGCGCGAGCGCCTCTACTCGATCCCCGGGCTGCCCCCCGACCTGGGCCGGGACCTGGTCGGTTGCCGGTTCGTGCCTCGCTGCCGGTACGCCACCGAGGTGTGCTCACAGCAGGAGCCGCTGCTTTCGCCGGGCGCCCAGCCCGGGAGCTGGCCAGAGCTTGAGTTCGGGCCCGGCGCCGCAGTTGGGCCACCCGTTGGCCGCCACGGACGAGCACCTCTACGCCTGCTTCCACCCGGTACTGGCCACCCGCTCGGAGCGGCTCGCCTTCCAGAGGAGGGGCGGTACGAGCGCTCAGGCGGGGGCGCCGAACGTGGCGACCGGACCGTTGGCCGCGGTGACGCCGGCCGAGACCGAAGGCAACGGTCCCCAAAGCGCCGATCCCCAAAGCGCCGGCCCCCAAATCGCGGGTCCCCAAATTGGCGGTCCCCAAATTGGTGGCCCCGAAAGCGGCGGTCCCCCAATCGGGACGGTTTCCCCGGCCGGAGTGGCCGCCCTCACCGTGCCCTCTCTCACCCCGGCGGGCGTCAGCTCGGCCGAGAAACCCGAGCGAGAAGTCGTGTTGCGACTGGAGCACGTCGAAAAGCTGTACGAGGTCACGGCGGGTGTGGTGCTGCAACGCTCGATCGGTACGGTGAAGGCGGTCTCCGACGTCTCGCTGTCGGTCCGTCGGGGCGAGACCTTCGGGCTGGTGGGCGAGTCGGGCTGCGGGAAGACGACTCTGGGCCGTCTGGTAGTGACCCTCGAACGGCCGACGAGCGGGGTGGTCAAATTCGAGGACGAAGCGATTTCCGCCTTAAGGGGGGCAAAGCTACGGCACCGCCGGCGTGACTTACAGCTCATGTTCCAGGACCCTTATGCGTCCCTGGACCCCCGAATGCGCGTGCGCTCCATCGTCCGTGAGCCGCTGCGGATCCAGGACATCGGCACTCACAGCCAACAGGACGAGCGGGTGGCGGAGGTCCTGGCCGAGGTCGGGTTGCAGCCCAAGGCAGCCGACCTCTACCCCCACGAGTTCTCTGGGGGCCAGCGCCAGCGCATCGGGCTGGCCCGTGCTCTCGTGCTCCAGCCGAAGCTCATTGTGGCCGACGAGCCTGTCTCCGCTCTCGACGTATCGATCCGGGCGCAGATCCTGAACCTCATGCGGTCGCTACAGGAGCGTCATGACCTCACGTACATCGTAATATCCCACGACCTGGCGGTGGTCAAGTACCTGGCCGACACCATCGGGGTCATGTACCTGGGCAAGCTCGTAGAAATCGGGCCTTCCGAGGAGCTGTACGCCCACGCCGCCCACCCTTATACGCAGGGCCTGATCGACACCATCCCGATCCCCGAGCCGTCACTGGCCAAGGGGCATCGCTCGGCCGCCGTCAAGGGCGAGCTCCCTTCCGCCATCACCCCACCGAGCGGGTGCCGTTTCCGCACCCGTTGCCCCTACGCCCAGGACCGTTGCGCAGAAGAGGAGCCACCTCTGCGCCTGTTCGGCGACGGCCACCGGGCCGCTTGCCATTTCCCGCTCCAGACGCCGATCGCCGAAGACCTGACCGGGGTGGGCGCCGTTTCGGCCTAGTGCCCCGGCGTCGTGATGGCGCCCCCGTTTTAGCGGCGCGTTTATTCCGCGCGTTGTAACGGCGCGGTTTTAGCGGCGCTGCAGCCGGACGTCGAGGCTGTCGCGCAGGGCATCGCCCATAAAATTGAACGCCACGACGGTGAGGACAATACATATCCCGGCCGGGTACAGCTGCCACCAATAACCGTCGTAGATGACCGTTGTGCCGTTGGATAGCATCCCGCCCCATGTGGGTGTCGTGCTGGGGAGCCCGAGGCCAAGATAACTGAGGGCGGCCAGGGCCAGGATGGCGTCGGCGATCAAGAACGACGTGTTCACCACGATGGTGCCGATGGCGTTGGGCACAATATGGCGCAGCACTATGCGGCGCTGGGTGCCGCCGGCTACCGTCACCGCCTGAACGTACTCGCGCGTGCCGCAGGCTGAGGGCCTCGCCTCGGACCAAGCGGGCCGGTCCCAGCCAGGCGATGAAGCTCAGGACCAGGATCATGAGCGGAAGGTTGGGGCTGAAGATGGTCGAGAGGAGGATGAGGATGAAGAGGGCGGGCACGGCGTAAAGGGCGTCGACGATGCGCATCAACACCGAGTCCGTTGCTCCTCCGGCGACAGCCGAAACAGCCCCGTAGAGCGTGCCGAAGACGGCCGCCACCAGGCCGGCGGCCAGGCCGATCTCGATGGAGCTCTGGCCGGCGATCATGAGCCGGCCCAGGACGTCGAAGCCCTCGCCGTCGGTGCCCAGGGGATGGGCGGAGCTGGGCGCCAGGTTGGAGAAGGCCGGGTTGACGGTGTGCTGGTTCGTTACGTAAACATGCGGCCCCACATAGCAGAACAGGACCAGGAAGACGAACAGGCCTATGCCCAGGAGGGCGACCTTGCTTTCTATGAACGTCGCCACGGTGAGGCGGAACGGGCTCCCCGCCGAATGCACTTCTCCCCCGTCGAAGCGCTCGTCGGCGGCCGCCGTCGGGTTACCGGTAGCGAGCGCGCCTATCGCGGCGGTCGAGGCGGCGGCGGGGAAAAACTCGCTTTCCTCTAGGGCCTCAACGCCTTCTTCAGGCGGCTTGATCACGTCAGCCACGTCCTCACGCTCCTTTCCCGGTTGAGGCGAGGTGACCCATAATCAGTACCGTATCCGCGGGTCGAGAACGGCGTAGCCGAGGTCGGCTACGAGGTTCCCGATGATCACGCCGATGGCAGCTATGAGCGTCAGACCGAGCAGCACGGCGAAGTCCTCACTGTCGGCTGACTGCACGAACAGCAGGCCGACGCCAGGGTAGTTGAACACCTGCTCCGTGATCACGGCGCCGCTGAACACGGCCGGGATGGAAAGCCCTATGAGTGTGGCCATGGGGATAAGCGAGTTGCGCAGGGCGTGGCGGAAAAGGATCCCCTTTTGGCTCAGTCCCTTGGCCTTGGCAGTGCGGATGTAGTCCTGGGCCAGGCTGTCGATCATGGCTGACCGCATATAGCGGCTGTACGCGGCAATGCTCACAAGTGCCAGCGTCATAACGGGCAGGATCAGGCCCTGCCAGTCCGAAAGGATCTGCCCAACCGTCGTCCCCTCGGGTGCCGTAGGCGGCAAGATGTGAAGGTTGATGGCGAAAATCTCGATGAGGATAATTCCCAGCCAGAAAGTCGGGAACGAATAAAGGACGAACGAGGTGCCGGTCAGCACGTAGTCGTCGACTTTGTTGCGCCGCACCGCCTGAAGGATCCCGAGCGGGATGGCGATGGCTATGGCCACGATGGTGGCCAGGCTGAGAAGCAGGATCGTCTTCGGGAAGCGCTGGTCAAAGAGCAGCGCCACTGACGCGTTCTGGATATACGAGAAACCCAGGTTGCCATGCACCAGATGGTCTAGGTAAACCCAGAACTGGTACCAGATCGGCCGGTTCAACCCCTGCAGCTTGTCGAAGGCGGCCACTGCGGCGGGCTGGGCCCTGACCCCGAGCTCGGCTCGGGCCGGGTTACCGGGCAGCAGGTGGAACAGGACAAACATGATCACCAGCACGAGCAACAGGACGATAACGGACTGCCCGACCCGTTTGAAAATGTAACCAGTCAATCGATCACCCCCAAGGTGGGAGTTGCAAGTGAGCCGAGTGACCAGGCCCCCGGCAAAAGCTCTGCCTGAGACCTGGTCACGTTGCGTCTATCTGGAGCTGTTTACTACTTGGTGAAGGACCAGAACTCCGGCTCGATGTAGCCGTAGAAACCGCCGAACTCGGTCGTCATGCCGTAGCCGGAGAGGTTTTTGGAGGTGGCCGAGATGCGGTCGGGGACCGGGACCCAGATCCAGGGCTCCTCTTTCACGACCAGGTTCTCATAGTCCTTGTAAGGCTGGAGCGTGCTGGCCACGGCGCTCTGGTTGATGAAGTTGTCGATGGCGGGGTTGGAGTACTGACCGGCGTTGAACGCGCCGCCCGTGTTGAGCAGGCCTTCACCGCTCGGGTAGGTCGACTCGCTGATGCCCCCGTACTCCCCGAGTTGCCAGTTGCAGGTCGGCGTGCCCACGGCCTTGGCCGTGCACGGCTGGACTTGCGAGATCACCGTGTTGAAATCGGCGGACTTGGGGTTGATCTGCACACCGGCCTTGGCGGCGTCGGACTGCAGGAGGTCAGTCTCTTCCTGAAGCAGGACGCTGCCGTTGGAGTAGAGCAGGTTGAGCGAGAGCTTCTGGCCCTTGGTTACACCGGCGCCGCAGCCAGAAGGACCTGGCGTTACGCAGACGTCAGCCTTGCCCGGGTTCACCTGCCAGCCGTGCGCCTTCAACAGCTTCTCGGCCGAGGAAACCGAGTAGGGGTAAGGGTTGCTTTGCTCACTCGGGCTGACGAAGGGGTTGCCCTTCGGGAAGATCGGCGTCGGCCCGTAGGTGGGGATGCCGAACCCGGCCATGAAGTGGTTGATCATGGTGTTCTGGTCCATGAGGTGGGCCAGCACCTGGCGCATGTAGGTCTGAGACAGGACCGGGCCAACCTGCGGGTTCTTGGTGTTCGGGATGATGTAGTCGAAGCCCCAGGTCGGGATCTTGGTGATGTCGTAGCCCTGGCCCTTGACCGACGGGATGGCCGGGATGTCCTGGGTCGGGACATAGCCGTAGTTGACGGCGCCCGCCTTCAGCGAGGTGAACTCAGCCGTGTCGCTCGTGAACGGGATCTCTTCGAACTCCGACGCACTGGGCTTGGACCCGAGTATTTGGGGTTCGGCACGAAGACGTCAGGGGAGCTGGATCCACCGAAGCTCTGCAGCTGCCAGGGACCGTCGATCACCTTCCACAGCGGGTTGCTGGTGTAAGTGGTGGTGTCTGCCGCCTGCTTCTGGAGGAAAGCGAGCACCGCCTTGGCGCCCGAGGCGGTCATGTCGTAGTTGCCCACAGCGCCATTAGCCGACGTCTTGTCCCACGCGTGCTGGGGCATCGGGGTGATGTAGTCGATCCCGTTGTCGTCGAAGAACGTGGGGTTGATCGGGCTCTTGAGGACGAACTTGATCGTCGAGGCGTTGACGGCCGTATAGCTCTTCAAGTTGTACGGGAACTGCGTCGGGCCACCGTAGTTGCCCCACGTGGCGCCCATCGCCTTGCCGATGTTGATATAGAAGACGAGGTCGCGGGCGGTAACCGGCGTTCCATCGGACCACTTGTAGTGCTTGAGGGTGACCGTCACCGCGGTGTCGGTCTTGTTCCAGACCGGTGGGTTCGCCATCGAGCGGGCGTAGTCCAGGGTGGGCTGGTCCGGGGAGGGCCGGTAAATGAGCGGCCACATCAGGTTGATGAACTGGCTGTTGTTGTACAGGCTCTGGTTCGCGGTGCTCGTCTCGGGGAAGATGTAGTTGGCCGAACTGGTGGGCAGTTCGGCGTACTTGATGACTCCACCGCTGACGTTGTGCACCCGAGCGCTGTGGTGCACATGAGAGGCGCTAGCCACTCCAGTGAGACCCACTGTCGCTACCGCCACGAGTGCGGCGCCTGCAGCGCCAATGGCGACTGGCGTCCGCCAGTTACCCGATCGAAACATGAAATGCTCCTGTTGTCTTGGCCGGCACGCCGGCTTAAGGGTCGTTTTGGCCGGCACTCCGGCCTTTAGGCCGGCCGGAACTCCGGCTTACTGCTCGGCGGGGTGGCCCGACCGCGTCTCGCGAGGACGAATGGCTTAGGATAGCGCGGTTAGGCCACGAAATTTACGCGCCCTCTCCGGCGCGGCCAGCGGATTGGTCTACCTTGTCACGTCGCCGCTCTCGGCATGGTATACCCCGCGGGGGCGCCCGCACCGGTTCAGCTAACCTCGCGCCGGCCCTCGAGCGCTCGGCCCAGAGTGAGCTCGTCGGCGTACTCGAGGTCGCCGCCCACCGGGAGCCCGCTGGCGATGCGCGTCACCTTCATCGGTAGGTGCTTGAAAAGGCTGGCCACATACAGAGCGGTGGCGTCGCCTTCGATATTGGGGTTGGTGCAGAGGATGACCTCGGTCACCGCTTCCGTGTCGATGCGAGCCAGAAGCTCGCGGACGCGCAACTGTTCGGGGCCGACCCCGTCGATCGGGCTGATGGCGCCCTGGAGCACGTGGTAGCGACCGCGGAACTCACCCGTTTTTTCAACCGCTATTACGTCTCGCGGTTCTTCCACAACGCACAGGACCGAGGGGTCGCGGCGGGAGTCAGAACAAATACCGCACACGGCGCCCGCTTCTCCTTCAGCGACGTTGAAGCACTGCTGGCACCAGGTGACCCGCGTCTTGGCCGCATTTATCGACGCCGCCAGTCGGGCGGCGTCCTCGGCCGGCGCCTTCAAAATGTAAAACGCAATGCGCTGGGCTGATTTCGGCCCGATACCGGGGAGACGGCCGAGCTCATCGATTAGGTCCTGCACCGGGGCGGCGTACATTTGCCTCAGCCGTCAAGCACGGAACCCGGGAAGGCCTGGAGTATGCGTTCCTCTACGGGGACTATGGGAAGGGGCGTGGCCTCGGTCGAGTCGACCAGGTCATCAAGGTCGTAACCGTCGTAGCTGGCAGAACTGGCAGAACTGGTCGAACTGGCAGAACTGACAGAACTGGTCGAACTGGCGGAGGCCGGCGAGGTTGGCCCCTGGTAGGGCTTAGCGACGCTGTCCGGTACGAGACGGAGCGGGACGGGACGCCCGAAGTACGCGGCCAGCGCACCCTCCGCTTCCTGCTGATGGTCCCGCGCCCTTTCCAGGAGGCCGCCGGCGGGAAGAGCGAAAACGGCGTCCCGGGAACCGGCTTCGACAAAACGGCCGTTCGAAAGGAAGAGTTTGGCCGCCTGGGACAACTTCTCGAGGACGGCATCGCCCCATGCCTTGGTCAGCTCGTCCCGGCTAGGCAGCGCCGTGGCGCCGGCATCAGCCAGTGAGGCTTCCGGCGCGTCCATCGCGTCCGGTATCGCGTCCAGGGAGGGCGCCAGCCCAGGAACGGGGCGCTCCGGGGCGCCAGATCGTGGAGGACCAGCACCGGGAGGAGTGGCCGGCCCTGTCCACGGGGTCGCCGCCGGCCGGCCCGAACCGGCCCGCAGGATGGCACCGAGCGCCACTCGGGGCTGTGCGATGTCCACGGGCTGTTCCGTTGGGGCAGCCTGTGGCTGTGCCCGGGCGGCCGCGGCCTTGGCCGGGACCGGCTCGCCCGAACGACCAGGCGGGGCTCCTCTTTCCCCCTTATCCCCGCTTTCCCCTCGTTCCGCGAGCGCTCGCTCGAGCCGCTCGATGCGTTCCAGCATGGCGGCCGGGCTGGCGTCGAGGGCGGGGGTGGCGAGCCGGATCAGAGCCACTTCCAGCGTCACCCTCGGGTCGACAGAGTCACGCATGTCGACCAGCGCCTGCCCCACCGTCTCCATGGCCCGGACGAGCGACGGCAGGGTCATGTGACGGGCGCTCTCAGCCAGCTTCTCGACGGTGATGCCCGGCAACAGGACCAAGGACGGCGCCTGAACGGCGAGGAAGGCGTTGCGCAGGTACTCCAGCAGGTCGTTGCCCAGCCGGCGGGGGTCCTTGCCGGCGGCGATCCCGCTGGCGACCGCCTGCAGCGTCCGGGCGGTGTCGCGTTCGGCCAAGGCATCTACGAGTTCGGACAAGGGGCTGGAGTCGTCTTCCCCTCCCCCGGCGGCGGCCAACTGCTCGAGGGCGGACTCGGCGTCGCGAGCGGAGCCGCGCCCCCGCCGCACCGCCAGGCGGACCGAATCGGGGGTGAGGCCGAGCCCGGCATCCTGGTTGATGGTACCGAGGAGGTCTGTCAGCACGTCGCCGCTGAGGAGGCGGAACTCGAAGTGTTGGGTGCGGGACAGGATCGTCGGTAAGACTTTTTGGGGATCGGTCGTGGCCAGCACGAACACCACGTGGCGGGGTGGTTCTTCGAGGGTCTTGAGCAAAGCGCTGGCGGCGTCCGATGTGAGCTGGTGCACCTCGTCGACGATGTAGACCTTCCAGCGCCCCGGGGACCCGAGCGCCACCCGGGAAAGAAGATCGCGCATCTCGTCGAGCTTGCGGTTGGAGGCGGCGTCGAGCTCGAAGACGTCCATGGACGAGCCCGACCGGATCGAAACACAGGAAGTACAGGTCCCGTCTGGCTCGCCCGCTACCGGCGCCTCGCAGTTGAGCGCCATCGCCAATATGCGGGCCGTCGATGTCTTGCCGGTCCCGCGGGGGCCACTGAACAGGTACGCATGGGCCACCTTGCCTTCTTGCACGGCGTTGCGCAGTGCCCGCGTGACGTGCTCCTGGCCCAGGACGTCGGCAAAACGTTGCGGCCGGTACCGCCGGTAAAGCGCCTGGTAAGGCTCACTCTCGTTGAAAGATCGGTCTTCTTCGGCCACGGTCCCAGCCTAGGTGGTACGCGCCGTCCAACCTCTCTATTGAAGCCGCGGCTCCGTTGAACTGCGGCGCTGGCGGGCGCAGGCGGCGCGGCCCGGCGCTGGCGCGGCGGCCGGGTGGCGGACCATCGGGCCGGCTGACCATCGGGCCGGCTGACCATCGGGCCGGGGGACCATCGGGCCGGGGGACCATCGGGCCGGCTGACCATCGGGCCGGCTGACCATCGGGCCGGCGGACCATCGGGCCGGCTGACCATCGGGCCGGCTGACCATCGGGCCGGCTGACCATCGGGCCGGCTGACCATCGGGCCGGGGGACGATCGTCGCCGGGGGACTATCGGGTCGGGTGAACATCGGGCCGATGCCCCGCTCGTGCCGGGGGCGGCCGGCGCCCCGCCTCGGTTCGGAGTGCCGGGGGGTGCCGGACGTGCCGGGACCCCCCTGTGGCCCCCAGCGGAGCCAGAGGGTTGCCCGCCCGCGCCGCTGGAGCCCGGGCGAGGCGGTTTTTGGGTGCATCCTGCGCATTTGGTTGTGGTCCGTCTCACTTCTTGCTCCCGGGCGCAACCAAAACGCGCAATTGCACCCAATTCGGCATTGGCCTTAGACCTTTTCCCACAGGGGGCGGCTGGTCGAGCCCGTTGGGTGGTCATTTGCGCCCGCTGGAGCCTCCCGTTCAGCCGGGCCGGCGATTCCTGCCCGATGCAGAAACGTTTGGACCGCTATCCCTGGCCACGGCGGAGGTCGACTTCGTTGGAGTCGTCGATGACGTTGGGTTCTCGCCCTTTGGGCCGGTCGTCTTCAGTGAGCCCACCATCATGGCGCCTCCCACGGACAAGGCGCCGCCGGCAACGACCGACGCAGATGACTATGGCCAACTTTGGTCGTGCGCCTCAGCGTCGCTTGGATTGCGCCCTCGGTGGCAGAGGTCCATTAGTCCCGTGAGCCCGCCGGCCCTCCGCCTCGCCGTCAGTCGGGTCACGACCTGTTCGCTTTTGTCGCCGGCAAACCGCGACAGGACCGAGGACCCTGCTCACGCGGGTAGATGCTCTGGTGGCCAGACGTGATAAGGAGGCGGCCCTGGTACCCGGCGCGGCGGTCAGGTTTCCTGCGGCACACAGCGTTGTCCGCTGAGGGCTGCTGCCGTCAGGCCCTGACCCGGTTTGCGGCACCCCGTTGCGCAGGACCCGACCGCCGCGCCCGGTACCAGGACGAAGCCTGGTACAGCGTAGCGGGCACGGCCAGGCTAGCCTGTCTGCACGCTGGAGGGGTGCGAGAGCGGCCGAATCGGCACGATTGGAAATCGTGTGTGGGGAAACTCACCGTGGGTTCAAATCCCACCCTCTCCGCCAGAAAAACACTGGTCACGCGGTAGATCGCGTCCAAAGAAACTGGCTCGGCAGGAGACGGCTCTCACTGGATGGGTGCCAAGTACGGAAGCCAACTTTGTACGAGCCGTCCGGGAGCCACCTTGTCGGCTCAGGGCGTGATCGGCTGCAGAGGGGGCCTGACCTTCTTGGAAACCGATGCCGGGGATCAGGAGGACACCCGGCCCGACGGCGGCTATCCGTCTTCGGCAACCCGGATGATGGTTTTGCCGGGGGCGCGCCGGCCGGGGGCGAACGCAGCAGGCGCCTTGGCGAGCGGCCGTACCTCCCCGACGATCGGCTTGATGCGTCCGTCACTGAGCCGGGGGTGAACCCGGCGGCATGGACGCGCACGATGACATCGTTCACGGCGGCGTGGGGATATGGCAGGTCTGTCAAGGAGAGCCCACCGACGCCGGCATCGCGGTCTCGAACGGTGATGGCTTGCATGACAGCATCTTTCTAGCGGGACAGCGTTCGGGCAAAGGAGACCCTTAGCGCTCGGCCCCATCACCGTATTCGGCAGCCAGCTCGACGGCCGAGACCTCGACAACGACCGGAGTTACCCCTTTTTGGAAGCACTCCGGACAACGGACGCTGTCAGGTCGGTGAAACAATCGCCGAGCACGCTCGACCAATGGCGCACCTGTGCGCGCATCCCGACGAACCGCAGCGCACGACGCATGACCGGGACCGACGGGCCTCACTCTCCGTGGCTGTCGGCTGCTTGCCGCTAGCGCCCGCAAGACCCATTGCGTTAGGGCAATCCCCCGGCCGCTTTGCGTATACCCAGTGGCACTGTCGGCGCTGTGTCCGGCTAGGTTTCCAGGCGGATGAGCCACTAGCGGTCAGGAGGAGCTGCGATGAGTAACCATGCAATGCCCCACAAAGGCTGGAAGCGTGCGGCCAAGGGGACCATGCTCGGGACGGCCGCCGCTGGCGTGCTGCTTCTCTCGGGCAGCACGCCGTCTTTAGCGCGGCCCCTGCCTGACGGGGCCGTCGCCAAGGCGGCCGCCCCCAGTGGCACCGGTTACTGGCTTACCAACTCCGCCGGTGCCGTGTACACCTTCGGGAATGCTGTCAACTACGGGAGCATGGCCGGCAAGCACCTCGGTTCCCCCGTCGTGGGGATCGTGGCCAGCCCGGACGGGAAGGGCTATTGGCTCGTCGCCAAGGACGGGGGTGTGTTCTCGTTTGGCTCCGCTCAGTTCTACAACTCCCTGCCCGGCAGGCACGTCGATACCAATTCCGTTGTCGGGATGGCAGCGAGCGCGCGTTCGGTCGGGGTGGCGGGACCTCCCGGCCCTGCTGGGGCCGCCGGCCCCCAGGGCCCGACCGGTGCCACTGGCGCAGCCGGGCCGGCCGGGTCCGGCGGGGGCGGTGCGGGGCCAGCGGGCGCCACCGGTCCAGCGGGCGTGACGGGGCCGGCGGGCGTGACGGGGCCAGCGGGCGTGACGGGGCCGGCGGGTGTGACGGGTGCTGCAGGGCCTGCGGGCGTAACCGGGCCGACGGGTGTGACCGGCCCTAACGGGGCGATAGGACCAGCTGGCAGCGCCGGGGCGACGGGCGTCACCGGGCCGATCGGGGCGACCGGAACAGCTGGCCTCACCGGGCCGACCGGGCCGGCGGGCGTGACTGGGCCGACGGGCTCAACCGGGCCGACCGGGGCTGCGGGCGTGACCGGCCCGACAGGCGTGACTGGCCCGACGGGCTCAACCGGGGCGACGGGGCCGACGGGCGTGACTGGGCCGATCGGGGCTGTGGGATTAAACGGACTGAACGGCGCGACTGGAGCGACGGGTGCTACAGGGCCGTCGGGCGTCGGGTCGTGGCAATTTGCCCGCATAAGTACATCCGGGGCCACTTTCCCCGTCTATACCAGCCCGTCCGGCACGTGCCGTACGTTCCAAGGCCAAAGCGGCTCAGTCGACTCGAGCACCAATTGCTCAATGGCCGCCCCCGTGGCGGGAACGGCGAGCAATCTCTTCGTCGCCGTCTATAGCTTCACTACGGGGGATCCCGTAGCACCCTCACCATCGATAACAGTAAGCCTCGAGGTGGCCGGCGCCACCACTGCCCTCGATTGTTCCGTCGCCACAACCGCGATGTCGTGTACCAACACCAGTGCTTCGGTAAGCCTTTTAGCGGGCCAAATATTCGGGGTACAGATCGACAGTTCTGGGGCTGAGAGCCTCGAGGTCAATGTCAGTTACCAGCTGAGTTGACGACGTGATTGGCTCGAAGGGACCGGAGAGGTTGGCGGTTAGACCGTAACAACCCGAAAGGAACCAGTAGGCCGGCCACAGGTCTGACCCGGTACAACGAGTTCCGGCGGGGCACGGCCAACCGGCGCCTGGTCGAGGACAGAAGATGTTCGGCGTCAGCCCGTGACAGAGGGGGCCGGCGCCGACTAGGCCAACCTCAATCGAAGTATTGCAGGTCGCAGCTATGTTTTTGCGATCTGTGCATTCCTAATGCCTCGAAGCGACGTCCGCGCCGTGGTAAGTAGGAACCACGCCAGGGGAGAATAGGGGTCAGTGACCGAGTACCTGCGGCCGCCCGACGACATCGTCGCCGTACTGGACGCCCCCGGGCCGCCGGGGGCCTATCCTTCGCCTGACTGCCGGTCGATCCTGCTGGCGGACCGCTGGACCTACCCGCCGGTGGAGCGTCTGGCCCGCCCGTGGCTCGGCCTAGCCGGCGTCCGCGTGGACCCGACCCTGGGCGCCCGCCGCCGGATCGACGCCATTACGGCCATGACCGTCGTCGACGTCGAGGATGCCACCACCCAGGGTGTTGCCGTACCGGAAGGGTCCCTGCTCAGCCCTCCGCAATGGTCGCCCGATTCGACGCGTTTCGCCTTCACCCGCGAAGCGCGCCAGGGGATCGAGCTATGGGTGGGCGACGCCCGGGCCGCTACTGCCTGGCCGTTACCCGACTTGGCTGTCAATGACACCATCGTCGCCGTTGCCGCCGGCTCGCTGAGCTTCGCGGCCGCCTCGCAGGGGTTTGCGTGGTCACGCGATGGCCAGCGGCTGCTGGGGGCGATCCGGCCCGCGGACGGCGGCGAAGCTCCGCCTCCGCGCAGCACTAACCCGAGCGGCCCTCGGGTGGAGGAGACGGCGGGGAAACACTCTCAGCGGGCGACGTTCCAGGATCTATTGCGCGACGATGCCGACGACGAAGCGTTCGCCTGGTTCGCTCGATCACAGCTGGCGTGGATCGATCCGGCCACCGGTGAGACGGAGCTGGTTGGGCCACCCGACCTGTTCCTGTCCGTCGCGCAAGCACCAGGCGGCCAGTACCTGGCGGTCACCCGCCTGTGTCGCCCGTTCTCGCATCGCGTCCCCTACCTCCGGTTCAGCCGGGTGACCGAAGTGCTGACACGGCAGGGTGACGTGGCCGCTCGCGTGGCCGAGCTCCCTGTCGCAGACGAGGTGCCTCGCCAAGGCGTGCCGACCGGCCCGAGGCGGGCGAGTTGGGCGGAGAACCAGGATGCCACGCTGGTGTGGGTGGAAGCCCTCGACGGCGGCGACCCCTTGTCCCAGGTCGAGCATCGGGAGCGGGTCATGAGCTGGGCTTTACCGTTCTCGACCAAACCCGAGGAAGTGACCAGGCTCCGGCAACGGTTCGTATCCTGGCAGTGGCTACCGGTCGGCGACCGTGCGCTCGTAACCGAGTACGACCGGGACCGGCGTTGGCAAACCACGTCATCGCTCGACCTGGCCGACCCGGCCGGGACCTGGCGTGTGCTGTTCGACCGGAGCATCAAGGACGCGTACGGCGATCCCGGTACGCCTCTCGAGGGCATCGTCCCGGGGGGCCGTAGGCTTACCGTCGGGGACGGCACCTGCCTGTGGCTGCGGGGGCAGGGAGCGAGCGAGGCCGGGTTGCGGCCTTTCTTGGACCGCTTGGACTTGCGCAGCGGACAGACCAAGCGCGTGTTCCGATCTAACCCCGAAGCCTTGGAAAACGTAGTCCACTTGGTGGATCCCGAGACGTCGCGGTTGCTCATCTGGCGGGAGGCACCGCAACAGCCACCGAACCTTTTCCTGTGGTCGCCAGACGAGGAACGTCAACTCAGCCACTTCGAGGATCCGAACCCGGCCCTCACCGGGGCCCATCGCCAGATCGTCCGCTACCGCCGGGCCGACGACGTGGCGCTATCGGGAACGCTCTACCTGCCTCGAGGGCGGAAACTCCATGACGGCGGTCCCCGCCTCCCCTTACTGCTGTGGGCATATCCCGAAGAGTTCAGTGACGGTTCCACCGCCGGCCAGGTACGCGCCTCTGAATACAGCTTCCTGCGGGTGACCGGAGCCAGCCCGCTCATCGTGCTGCTGCGGGGCTGGGCGGTCCTCATGAATGCCACCCTGCCCGTGATCGGCGACCCCGAGCACATGAACGACACTTATATCGAGCAAATCGCCAGCGGGGCGGCGGCGGCCGTTGACCACCTGGACACGATGGGCGTCATCGACCGCCGCCGGGTGGTGGCCTCCGGGCACAGCTACGGCGGTTTCATGACCGCCAACCTTCTCGCTCACACCGATCTTTTTGCCGCCGGCATCGCCCGAAGCGGCGCCTACAACCGGTCGCTCACGCCTTTCGGATTTCAGTCCGAGCGGCGCAGCTACTGGGAGGTACCGGAGCTGTACCACCGGATGTCCCCCTACGATCACGCCGATCTGATCCGGGCGCCACTGCTGCTGGTCCATGGCGCCGAGGACGCCAACTCGGGCACCTATCCACTGCAGTCGGAGCGGCTGTTCCAAGCGCTTCAAGGTTTGGGCGGAACCGCCCGCCTGGTGCTCCTCCCGGCCGAAGAGCACGGCTACAGGGCGCGGGAATCGGTACTGCACGTGGCCGCGGAGATGCTCCAATGGATTGAACGTCACGTACCTGAGCCGCCGGAGGTCCCAGTCAGCCACAAACCGGAGGTTGAGGGTTGAACTTTTTCCTAATTTCCGTGACGGGCAACGCCAGGGCCACAATGATAAACCGACGAGCCAGCACACCAATATGAAATCGAGGCAGAAATAGCATGGACACCTCCGACAGGCTCGCCGTCCGCGGATTGTCAGATCCATCCGCTCTGGCCGGCACCAGACGCTCCAAAGCGGACCGAGCGTCGACGAGCTCTTCGGTCACGCCGCCGGTCTGTTCCACGAATGGGAGGTGGTCAAAGACATCGTCGACGAAATGATCGACCTGTCCCTCAACTATCGTCAAAGTGGTCATCCCGGAGGGTCGCGCTCCAAGGTCCACATTCTCGTGGCCACGCTCCTGTCTGGAGCGATGCGGTGGGACCTCCTGCGACCTTGGCGCCCGTTCCAGGACCGGTTCGTCCTCTCCGCCGGGCATACCGTGCCTGTGGTTTACTCCGTCCTGGCTGTCTTTAATGAGGCCATGCGGGCCCGGCTGAGTTTTGGCGGGGACGAGCGGTTCGGGTTTCCCGAGCAAGGGCGCTGGGCTCTTTCCTCGGAGGACTTACTGCGACTGCGGCGGAGGGGCGGCTTGCCAGGGCATGCGGAAATGCAAGGCAAGTCGTTGTTCCTGAAGTACAACACCGGGCCATCGGGGCATGGGATAGCGCCAGCGGTGGGCGAAGCGCTGGCATTGAAGCGGGCCGGGTGTGGCGAGGTAAAGGTCTTCTGCGTCGAGGGAGAAGGCGGGCTCACAACTGGGGTTAGCCACGAGGCCAAAAACTCAGCGTGGGGCCTCGGACTTTCCAACCTCGTCTTCTTGATCGACTGGAACGACTTCGGCATAGACAAGCGCCCCAATTCGTCCGTGGTCAACGGGGCTCCTGAGGATTGGTTCAAACCATACGGTTGGCGCGTGGTCGGGACGGAAGACGGCATGAGCTGGGGCCCGGTTACGCGGGTCGTGTTGGATGCGGCGCGAGGAGCCAACGAAAGTGCGGCCCCAGTCGCCGCATGGTTCCGCACCGAGAAGGGGCGCGGTTATGGTAAATCAGGTGCCAGCTCTCACGGGACTCCTTGGCCCATAAACTCTCCAGAATTCTGGCAGGTCCGTGAAACGTTTATGGAGAAGTACGGCGTCAGTTACGATGGCTTTGGTCAGGCGGCGCCATCGGATATTGTCGAGCGGGAAAAGCAGGCAAGGCGAAACCTCAATATCGCCCTGAGCCTTCTCTATGAAGATAGGGACGTCACCACGGCGGTGTCGGACCGCTTGCTTGAGGTTGCCGCACTTGTGCCAAACAAGGTAGAAGGCTTTGACCTGGGCCCCGCGCTACCCAGAGACATAATGACTTGTGACGAAATCGCCGAGCCCCGCAAGTACCCGGTTGCGCTTTGGAAGAAGCCAGGCGAGAAGGCCCCGAACCGTGCCGCTCTAAGTGCCTGGGGAGCGTACATCAACAGCTATGCTCGCGCCCGTTTCGGCCGGCCACTGTTCATTGTTTGTTCGGCCGACTTGGCCGAATCGACCGGCATCGCCGGCTTCGGGGACGGCTTCGGGGATCTCGAAGGCTGGGGGTGGTACGAGAGGGACAAAAACCCGTCGGGTACCGTGCTCCCTCAGGAAATAACCGAGTTCGCTAATGCCGGCATTATGGCCGGCCTCACGACGGTAAACCTGGCTGACGACCCGTTCCACGACTTCAATGGGTTGTGGGGGGCTTGTTCTACCTACGGCTCCTTCACGTACCTGAAGTACGGTGCGCTCAGGTTGTTCAGTCAACTTTCGCAAGATTGCGACCTGAAGGTCGGCAAGCTGCTGTACGTTGCGGGCCACTCTGGCCCCGAGACGGCGGAGGACTCGCGAACCCATTTTGGTATCTACGAGCCCGGGATGACCCAGCTCATGCCGGATGGCCACGTCATCGATCTTCATCCCTGGGAGTACAACGAAGTCCCCGTTACCCTTGCCGCTGCGCTTTCGCTTGACGTACCGATAGTGGCGCTGCACCTGACTCGGCCGGCAGTCCAAATACCCGACCGTACCGCCTTGGGGATGGACTCCCACTTCGAGGCGGCCCGGGGCGCGTACCTGATCCGGGATTACCGGCCGGGGCTCGAGCGACATGGAACTGTCGTGGTGCGGGGGACCGTCACCACGGCCAATGTGATCGAGGCGTTGCCGGTCCTCGATTCAGCGGGGATAAACGTAAAGGTAGTAGCGGCGGTTAGCCCGCAGCTTTTTGACCGACAGGATCAGCGCTGGCGTGACCGCGTGCTGTCAGAGAAGGACCGATGGGACGCCATGGTCATCACGAACGGGTCATGGCGCTTCATGAGCGGTTGGTGCTCAAACCCCCTCGGGAGAGACTACTCCCTGGTGCCCGACTGGGACTCCAGGTGGCGCACTGGGGGCACCGTCGACGAGGTCATGGATGAGGCCCATCTGTCACGAGCGCACATTGTGGCTGGTATCAAGCGCTTTGCCCAGGAGCGAGAGCACCGACGGTCTTATGGTCACAACTTCCGGTACTAGCTCGGCAATGCCCCGGCGCGGCTAGCAACCTTGCCGACCGCACGGCCAATCTCCTTGGCCTCCAGCACCTTCCCTATGCCCGAAAGGGCAGACTTTGCTGCTCCGGACGATCGAGCGCGTTCGTTGAGCGTTCGTTGAGCCGATGGTGAGCGGGACCGTTCATGATGTGCCCAAGAGCGCTGGTTGGAAGGGAAGGACTGCCTAGCCAAAATGGGAACCCAGTAATGAACAGGATCCCGGTATTTGTGTTCGCCACGGACGCGGTTTCGCAGATCGGTATCGCCGGACAATTGCGGGCACGGTCCGAGGTGCGCGTCGTCGCCGATGCTGAAGTGGACGCGGCCCAGGTGGCTGTGCTCGTGTTCGACGACATCGACGCCGAGGCAGTGCGGGTCGTCCGGGCCGTGCAGCGCAACGGCTGCCCCCGCACGCTGTTGGTGGTAAACCACCTGGACGAGCCCGGGATGTTGGCCGGAATCGAGGCCGGCGTCTGCGGCTTTTTGCGCCGTTCGGAAACGCGCCCCGACACGCTGGTACAAGGGATTCAGGCGGTCGCGGTGGGCGACGGGACAGTCCCCGCCGACCTACTCGGGCGCTTGCTCAACCAGGTCAGCCTGATCCACCAACAGGTGCTGGCACCGCGCGGCCTGTCGTTCTCCGGGTTGAGCGATCGCGAAGTAGAAGTACTGAAGCTCCTGTCGGACGGGCACGACACCGCCGAGGTGGCCCGCCGGCTCTGCTATTCGGAACGCACAGTGAAGAACGTCTTACAGGACATGACCCGGCGGCACAACCTGCGCAACCGCACCCACGCCGTGGCCTACGCCCTTCGCCAGGGCTTGATCTGAGGTGATGACAGTGGACCAGCCAGAGGAGCACAACCGCAGCCCAGTCAAAGAACTCGAGCGTCAAGTCGAGCGGGGCAGCATGTTCACCCAGGCCGTCTTTCAAAAGAGCTTCACACGATTGAGCCTGGTCGAAGAAGTCGTCCGGGAAATGGTCGATGTGCTGGTGGAGCGCGGAGTCGTCGCGGGCGAGCTGGCCGAGGCCAGGGACGCCTTGGAGGAAGTGGCCAGGCGGCCCGAAGACGAAAAAGATGTCCGTTCTTCGCTGCGCTGGCCGGCTATTGCCGTCCGGGTCGACCCGCCTGAGGAGACCCAGCTCGATCCAGTGGACTGTGCCGCCCGGATGGACGTCTGCCAGGCGGTGTGCTGCCGGCTGAAGTTCGCACTGAGCCAGGAGGAGATAGAGCGCGGCCACGTGAAGTGGGACATCGGCCATCCCTACGTGATCCGCCAGGACAGCTCTGGCTATTGCTCTCATAACGATTGCGGCAGCCGTTCCTGCACTATTTATGAGGACCGCCCGCGACTTTGCCGCGAGTACTCATGCCGGAACGATAAGCGCATCTGGACAGATTTTGATGGCATGGTCCTGAACAACGAGTGGATCAACCAGCACCTGGGGGAGGGAGACGCAATTTTGCTGGTCGACGCCGACCCGTCACCCGAAGAGGGGGCGCCGGCGGCCGGCTCCTCGGTCTCGTTCACGTGACAGGCCCGCCATGATCCACGATGTCGACGAGTCGCTACGCGCCCTGATCCGGCGGGACGCGCTCGCCGGGACAGACGTCGAGGTCTTGCTCGACGCGCCGACCAGAGAGTGGTCGGCACGGCGCAACTCGCCCACACTCGACATGTACCTGTACGACATTCGTGAGGACCTGCGCCGACGGGAGAACGGCCTGATCGACGTGCTTGACGACGACGGGCATGTGAAAGAAAGACGCCGCCCACCGCGCTACTACAAACTTTCCTACCTCGTCACCGCCTGGACGCAGCGGCCCGAGGACGAGCATTTCTTGCTTTCTGCGGTACTCCTCTGCCTGCTCCGCCACGACTGCTTGCCGAGGGACGTTTTGGCCGGGAGCCTCGAAGGGCTGACCGTGCCTATACCGGTGACGGTCGCCTTGCCGCCACCCGAAGACCGCGCCCTATCTGACGTGTGGTCGGCTCTGGGGGGAGAGCTCAAGCCCTCGCTGGACCTGGTGGTGATTTCTCCGTTCGTAGCCGGTCCGGTCGACGAGGCGGCGAAGCTCGTCCGCGAGGGCATGCGGCTCAATTTCGCCATGAGCGACCATGGAAGCGAGAACATCCCGCCGGATGGCAATGCACCCAAAAAGCGGCGACCGAAAGGAGGCCATGGCCAGGGCGACGGGAGGCCGAGGCCCCCGACGAGTGCTCAAGGGGGCATAGAGACCGTGGTCGGCGGCACGAGCGACCAAAAGGGCCGCATTTTCCACCTGCGCGATACCACTCACCCGCCGGAGACCGGCGACGACGGCGCCTTCGACGACGGCCATGGCGGCGGCGGAGATTGAACGACCTCACCGACGGGGCGACGGACTGGTCCACCGCCCACCTGCTCGCTCGGCTCGAGTTGATCAGGGCACAGGTCGAGGCCGTCGTGTCCGCCCGTCGCCGCGTTGACCCCAAGCCCGACGACCCTTACCGGGGGGTTTACACCGACGACCGGGACATTGACCACCTTTTGAGCGAGGCCGGCCGCCTCTCACGACGCCCTCCGCCCGACCCAAACATCGATGCCGCGCGCACCGCACTCGCCGAAAAAGCGGCCGAACTGCGCCGGGCCGGTACCCGACTGCGCTTAGACGACGTGGCATTGGCCTTCCACCTCGAACCCTTCGATGTGGACTTGCTGCTGGTCGGGCTGGCTCCCGACCTCGACCCGTCCTTCGAGAAGTTGTACGGCTACCTCAACGACGACGTAATGCGGCGCCGAGCCAGCGTGGGCCTGTCCCTCGAACTCTGTGGCGCGAGGGTGACCGATGGCTGGGCGCGTAGCCGGCTGGCCAGCTCCGCCCCCCTCATAAGTGGGGGCCTCGTGTCGGTCGAAGACAATGACAGGCCCGTGCTGGGCCGGCCCCTGCGGGTCCCCGACAGGGTGGTGGACCACCTTCTCGGGCGCGACGAACCCGATGCGCTGCTCGCCCCGTTGCTTGTCAGCCCCGGGGAATGGCCAGGTGAGATTGCTCCGACCGTCCGGAGGGCACTTGACGGGGGCGTAACCCTCCTGTACGCGCAGGAGCGCCCCGGATCGGCGGCCTTGTCTTATCTGGCCTCGGGGTTAGCCCGGGCGCACAGGGATGTCCTCGCCATCGACCTCGCCCTCCTGAGTGGAGGGGAGGACATTCGCCGACTGGCCTCTGTCGGGGCTCGCGAAGCTTGCCTGCGCGGCGCGGCACTGGTCGTTACACATGTCGAGTCCGTGGCCGAGCGCGGGGCGGTGGAAATCCGGCGATGGGCAGAGTCCGCCGGCGTAGTCGCCTTGACGGGCAACCAGCCTTGGGACCCACGCTGGTCGCCTCGACCCCCGTTACTGCTGGATGTCCCCAACCTGGCGGATACAGAGCGGGTGGACAGCTGGAACGCCGCTCTTGGCCACGCCGCGGTCCGGGCCCCCTGTCGCGGACGGTGGCGGCCTATCGCCTCACTCCGGAACAGGTCCAGCTGGCGGCAGAGGGGGCGGTGCAGCGCGCCACCGCCCGTGGCACCGCCCTGGAAGCGGAAGACCTGCAGGCCGGGGCCCGAGCTCAGAACTCAGCCGGGTTACAGAAGTTGGCCCGGCGTATTTCTCCCCGAGCCACCTGGGAAGATCTGGTCCTCCCGCGTAACGTCGACCTCCAGCTGCGCTCGATCGCCGGACGGGTGCGCCAACGGGGACAGGTCTTCGGCGAGTGGCGGCTGGGCTCGACGTCGTCCCGTGCCCCCGGCGTGACGGCCCTCTTCGCGGGCGACAGCGGTACGGGCAAAACCATGTCGGCAGAGGTCGTTGCCCGCAGCCTCGGCCTGGACCTCTACGTCATCGACCTCTCCACGGTGGTGGACAAGTACATCGGCGAGACGGAGAAAAACCTGGACCGCATCTTCGTTGAAGCGGAACGGATCAACGGCGTACTGCTGTTCGATGAGGCCGACGCCATTTTTGGGAAGCGCTCTGAGGTGAAGGACGCTCGCGACCGGTACGCCAACGTCGAAGTGGCGTACCTCCTGCAGCGAATGGAGCAGTTCGAGGGCCTGGCCATCTTGACTACCAATTTGCGGGCCAATGTGGACGAGGCTTTCTTACGCCGCATCGATGTGCTCGTGGAGTTCCCGCTACCCGACACCGGGAGCCGGGCCCGACTGTGGGCCAACCAGCTCACTCCCCAGTTGCCGGTGGCGGACGATCTCGACCTCGCCTTCCTCGCCTCCGCCTTCGAACTGTCAGGCGGGAACATCCGCAACGTCGTCCTGGCGGCGGCGTTCGAGGCGGCCGAAGCAGAGGAGGCGGTGTCGATGGCCCACATAATCCGGGCCACGTCGGCCGAGTACAGGAAGCTCGGCCGTCTCTGCGTCGAGTCGGAGTTCGGCCCTTACTACTCGCAATTGAGCAGTACGCGGAGTTGAGCTGATAGGTGCCCGATGGACACCTTGGTGCTCGGAGCCATCCCATCTTGGCGTGCCTTGTTGGCCGGCCTTCGAGCGGGGGCCTTCGAGCGAGCAATTGTCATGAGTGCCGTCAGGGAAGGAGAACTTGACCGATCGGGCTATGACATTGGCCCTCAAGTGCGCCCAAACGCACGGGGCCGCGAACAAGCTGGCGAGGCACAGTGGCAAAGAGGTGCCTACGGGAAAAGCAGGGCATATGATCCCGCAAGGTCCCACAGAGGAGGCTCACATGCATCTGCACTCGGACAAGGCCGAATTCGAGCCTGGTCACAGGCGACCTGCGCCCGCTCATGCCGATTCGCCGGTGGGCCCGACCGCTCTCGTTGCTCGCTTGAAAGCGCCGCCCGAGGCCGTGGTCGAGCTGCAGCGCACCGTCGGCAACGCCGCCGTCGTACAGCTTCTTCGCGATGAAGACGGGCTCGGAGCGCCTTCGTCGGTGCTCGGGGTGGTCGGGCGGGGCGGGGGTGAGGCACTGGATACCTCCACCCGCACCAACATGGAACAGGCCCTCGGGGCGGACTTGAGCGGCGTGCGCGTACATACAGATGGCGCCGCCGCGGCGTCGGCACAGGCTGTGCAGGCGCACGCCTACACAGTGGGGGACGAGGTCGTCTTCGGTCCGGGTCAATACCAACTAGGTTCTGCTGCCGGCCAAAGGACACTTGCCCACGAGCTCACTCATGTAGTCCAGCAGCGAAACGGGCCCGTCTCCGGGACCCCGACGGGGGACGGGATCTCGCTGAGCGACCCCTCCGACTCTTTCGAGCGCGCTGCGGAGGCCAACGCCGACCGCATCATGTCCGGGACGCCGAGCAACGCCTTCGCTACCGCGTCCGGAGCCGGAGGCTCGTCAGTCCAGCGCCAGGAGGCACCCGAGGAAGAAGAGGAGACGGTTCAAGGGACCTGGGCTGCAGCGGGAAGCGGCACCGGAAGAGGAGGAGCAGGAACCGGCGACCTGATTCCACGTCGGGGTCGGGCACGGGCCGATGAACGCGTACTACGCCGAGGCGCGCCCCCGTCACCCGGCGCGCCTGGCCAACCAGAGCGCAGTTCGCCAACCGTCGGGTGGGGGGTCTTTTCCGTCTGGCCTCTTGGTGCCCGCCGCACACGACGCGGCCCGCGTTCGCCCGGCCCATTTGCTCGCCTTACAAACCCACGTCGGCAATAAGGCGGTCGCTCAGGTAGCCGCCCGGGCCTCGCGCCTGCGGACGTCCCGGCCTGCTCACAAGCCGGCTCGGCGTCCCAAGCCAAAACGGCCTGTGGACGTCATGCGCCGCCCCGCCATCAAGTCGTTCCTTCAACGAGCCGTGGCCTGTCCTCCCGCCCCCACTGCCCCCCAACAGGTGGCGCCCACAGAGGATCCCCGGTTCACCAGGGTCACCGATGACGTCAGTGACGCCTCGCGTAAAGAGAAGGCGCACCCTTCGGCCAAGACAAAAGTGGCCGAAGCTCAGGGCGCCGCTGCGGGCCCGCCTAACGAGGTAAAAGCGCTGGCCGGTGCCGGTCAAGTCGACAAAATGGGTGCGGCCAAGCCCGGGACTTTCGACAAAGCCGCCTTCATTGCCGCGGTGGCCAAGGCGATCGATGCGGCGGCGCCGAAGAACCCCGAGGAAGCCACCAAGTTCAAGGGCTCGGGCAAAACTGCAGAGGTCAAACAGCAGGTTTCGGGCCTGGTCACGAAAGGCAAGGACGACTCGGCCCAGGAAATCAAGACGGCAACGACGGCCGCACCCGATTCCTCCGGAGCAAAACCGAAGGCAGTAACGCCGATGGCCCCTGAGCAGCCGGGGCCTCCTGCGGGGCCGGTGCCCGGCGACCAGGCCATGCCCGCTCCTCGCAGCCCGGACGAGACCGAGCTCGGCGCCGGGCCCTGTGCCGTGAACAACAAGCTGGCTGACGCCGAAGTCACCGAAGACCAACTGAAGAAAGGGAACGAGCCGCAGTTCGAGCAGGCCCTCGACTCCAAACAAAAAGTGGAAGAGCATGCCGCTCAGGCACCGCCAGAGGTCAAAGCGGCCGAAGGAGCTCAACTTGACCAAGCTCAAGGGGGAGCGGCGGGCACCGTCGCTTCAGGCCTGGCGGCGATGCACGGCGGCCGGGGAGCCGCCCTCGGTGGGATCACGGCGCACAAGAACCAGGCCAAGGCGGCCGACGAGGCCAAACGGGCCGAGATCTCGAGCCACATGGAGCAGGTCTTCACCAAGACCAAGGCCGAAGTGGGAGCCACCCTGGACGGCCTCGACCAGCAAGTCAGCGACGTCTTCGACAAGGGCGAAAAGACGGCCAGGGATACTTTCGACAACAACGTCGGCAAAGAGGTAGACGACTGGAAGGACGACCGGTACTCAGGGCTCAGGGGCAAGTGGCGGTGGGTGAAAGACAAGTTTGCCGGCCTACCACCCGAGGTCAACCAGATCTACGCCCGCAACCGTGCCGCCTACCTGGCCAGCATGCAAAAGGTGATCTCGGACGTGGCAGATGTAGTCGGCTCGACGCTGGCCAAAGCCAAACAGCGGATCGCCGCGGGCCGCAGCGAGATCAAGGCCTACGTGGCCAGCCAGCCCGCCGCTCTTCGTAAGTTCGCCAGCGAGGCGGCGGACAAAATGTCCGACCAGTTCGACTCGCTCGACAACGACGTCGATTCGAAACAGGAATCCGTCGTTTCCGACCTGGCTCAGAAGTACGTCGCCGCCCGGCAATCGGTGGACGACTCCATCACCAAGATGCAGGAGGAGAACAAGGGCCTCATCCAAAAGGCAGTCGACGCCGTCGAGGCCGTCGTCGGGATAATCCTGAAAATGAAGGACATGCTGGCAAACGTCCTGTCCAGGGCGGCCAACGCCATCGGGGGGATTATCGCCCACCCGATCGCGTTCTTGGAGAACCTGGTGAACGCGGTCAAGGCCGGCCTGTCCAAGTTCGTGAACAACATCGGCGAGCACCTGAAGAAGGGGCTGCTCGACTGGTTGCTGGGTGCGCTCTCGAGCGCCGGCATCGAGCTGCCCGAGAATTTCGACCTGAAGGGCATCCTCAACCTCGCCCTCTCCATAATGGGGCTCACCTGGGCCAGCATCCGGGGCCGGTTGGTCGCCAAGGTGGGCGAGCCCGTGATGGCCAAGATGGAGCAAACCGTCGACGTCTTCAAGATCATCGCCACCGATGGCCTCGGGGGTTTGTGGAACTGGATCGTCGACCGGGTCGGCGACTTCAAGGAAATGGTCATGGGCGAGATCCGGGAGTTCATTTCCGAGAAGGTCATCAAAGCTGGCATCGAGTGGCTGATCGGGATCCTCAACCCCGCAGCGGCGTTCATCAAAGCGTGTGAGGCGATCTACAACATCGTCATGTTCTTCGTGGAGAAGGGCAAGGAGATAATAGAGTTCGTCAACTCCATCCTCGACTCGGTCGAGTCGATCCTGAGCGGCGGGGTGGGTGCGGTGGCCGACCTGATCGAGGGCACGCTGGCCAAGACGATCCCGCTCATCATCAACTTCTTGGCCGACCTGCTCGGCCTCGGCGGTATAAGTGAGAAAATCAAGGAGATAATCGGAAAGATCCAGGCCCCGGTCAACAAGGCCATCGACGCCGTGATCGGCGGCGCCCTGAAGATCGGCAAGAAGATGTTCGGCGGTCTGATCGCCAAGGGAAAGGGCCTGTACTCGAAGGGAAAATCTTTCGTGGAGGGCAAGATGACGACTGCGAAAGAATTCGTGAAATCGAAATGGCGAGGTATACGAGGTGAGTTCGAACTCAACGGCGAAGAGCAATCACTCTAAAGTGACGGACGACGAACAACATCGTCTAGTAACTGGCGTCAAGTCAGTGCGGTGGACGCCGAAGCGAGGATGAGAGGAGAGGTTGTGAAGGTGCAGGCTCTGGGCGACGACAAGCGACTCGAGCGAGCGCAGAACCTGCATGAAGCCGTCGCTGACCTCGCATATCAGGTAAGTCTTCCGTCGGCTCAGGACGCATCTGTACAGGCGAAGCTAAAGGTTCGATTCTCAGGAGTTCTCGGGGCGATCCGGGCTTACGAGAACACCTTTGGCAGGCGTGGCCTTGTGCCCGGGGCCGAACTTAAAGAGGGCTCTATCCGACCTTATAACCTCCAGCCGAAGGGCGGAGCGGGAAAACTGGAACACGAGCATATAATTCCAGGGGCGCTCTTTGCCGCATGGCTAGGTCTCGACCGGCCGGACTCGCTTATTAATGCGATTTATCGATCGATGACAACTCTGACCTGGAAATACAAGGCTGCGCGAATCAAAACAACTAGCGACGGGACGAAATGGAGACAGATGCAGGGGGTTCGCGACGCGTGGCTGGCACTACCTGATGTTGCCAGGGAGCTTCGGCTGAAAAGACGCAAACCCCGGGACCCATTGCCTGATCCATCGGCCGTGTTTGGTCCCTTGGAATCGCTGAAGGTAGACAGGGTCTCTGCGTCCATCGCGGCTGCCGCTCAAGCTGGTTCCAAGGTGACGCCTCAAGAGATCGAGGAGGCGGCTTCGATGCAGCTTCGGGAAATCAAGTCGCTAGAAAGCGAGTTTCGCAGCAAGGTCGCTCCCGGCGGCTGAGCCTTCCATTTAGGTAGGGCGAGTGAGCCCAGTTCGCTGCCCGAACGGGCACTGAGATTTGCCTTCGTGAGGGTCTTCTCGACCTGGAGCAAGGCCCCTTGAGCGAGAGAAGATCTGGGCTTAGATGTCACTCTCCAGAGGAGGGCCGTATGCCGCAGTACCTGTCGCCGGGCGTCTACGTTGAAGAGACCGACTCGGGTTCCCGCCCGATCGAAGGAGTGGGGACCGCGGTCGCCGCCTTCATCGGCCTAGCAGAGAAGGGCCCGACCAACGAACCAATTCTCGTCACCAACTGGGCCCAGTTCACCAGTCAGTTTGGCGAGTTCACCGAAGGTGGGTACCTTGCGCACGCTGTCTACGGCTACTTCCTCAACGGGGGCGGTAGCTGTTATGTCGTGCGCGTCGGTGCCGATGGCCAGGTGCCCGCGCCCCCGCCGGCGAGAGGGGAGCTAACGGCCGGCGGCGACACCCGGGTAGGTGCCTACCGGGTCACCGCACTGGCCAGCGGACCGGCCGGCAACGACATTTCGGTCGAGGTTGTGGTGCCCGAAGATTCGCCCGAGGATGCCTTCAAGTTGATCGTGCGGGGGAGCGGCGGGAAGGTCGAGGAGTTCGACGGACTGACCACCAGGCGGGGCCGGCAGAACGCGTTGGTGGTAGTCAATGCCCGGTCCGAGCTCATCCGCCTGGAGGAGACAGCCCCCGTGGCCAGCCTGCAACGGCCCAACGTCGGGACCATCTCGCTCACCGGAGGCGGCGCACCGCAGGCCACGGCGCCGGTACGGCTATCGCCACGGGACTACGTGGGTGATTCCGCCGACCGGACCGGGTTCGGGGGCCTGGAGGCGATCGACACGGTCACCATGGTCGGCGTACCCGACCTGATGGCTGCCTATGAAAAAGGGATGCTCGACTCCGAGGGCCTGCAGGCGGTGCAACTCGGACTAATCGCGCACTGCGAACTAATGGGTGACAGGGTCGCCATCCTCGACCCGCCACCGCACCTGAACGCCCAGCAGGTACGTGAGTGGCGCCGGGAAAAGGCCGGGTACGACTCCAAGCAGGCGGTGCTGTACTGGCCGTGGATAAAGGTCTTCGACCCGGCCACGGGTCAGCAAATCTTTGTCCCGCCGAGCGGGCACATGGCTGGCATCTGGGCCCGTAACGACACCACCCGGGGCGTGCACAAAGCGCCGGCCAACGAAGTCGTGCGTGGTGCGGTCTCACTCGAGATCAACATTACGAAGGCCGAGCACGACGAACTCAACCCTCAAGGGGTCAACTGCATACGCAGTTTCCCGAGCCGGGGAGTGAGGGTTTGGGGCGCCCGGACACTGTCGAGCGACCCGGCCTGGCGCTACCTGAACGTGCGCCGGCTCTTCAACTACTTGGAGAAATCGATCCTCAATGGCACGGACTGGGTGGTGTTCGAGCCTAACGACGTGGCTCTGTGGGCCAAGATCCGGCGCACGATTGCTTCCTTCCTCGTCATGGAGTGGCGCAAGGGGGCGCTGTTCGGCGCCTCCCCCAACGACGCCTTCTACGTCAAGTGCGACGACGAGACCAACCCGGCTGAAGGCATCGACCTGGGACAGGTCGTGTGCGAGATCGGGGTGGCCCCGGTAAAGCCGGCCGAGTTCGTGATTTTCCGCATGTCCCAGTTCTCAGGCGGCGTCAGCCTTGTCGAGGCGTAGCGGCCCTGATCGTCCCCGACCCAGATCCAGGAGGTAACACCCATGGCCCTTCCCGATTTTGACTCCGGCGTAGGACACTCGTTCGGCCTCGAGTTCGACAGCGTCGTAATCAAGCAGATCCAGGAGGTTTCTGGTCTGAAAAAAGAACAAGACGTCATCGAAATGAAAACGAACACGAGCGACGGCAAGTACATGATCAAGAAGCTGCCTGGTCGGTGGAAGTCGGGAGAGGTCACACTCACCCGGGGCCTGACGTCAGACAACAGCTTCGAGCAGTGGATCAAGAACTCCGAACTGGGCAACATGCCCTCCGCCCGCAAAGGCGGCGCCATCATCGTGTACGACTTCATGGGCGCCCCGATCAAGCGGTACAAGTTGGAGAACGCATGGCCGAAGTCCCTCGAGATCAGCAGCCTCAAGGCTGGCGACACAACGGTGCTGACAGAAAAGCTCGTGCTCACCTACGAGCAGCTGGAGGTCGATGATTCATGAGGGCCCCTAGCGCGGTCGAGGCCGCGGGTCGGGTGTCGGCCCGGCCCGAGCAGCCTTCCAACGAGCTCCGGACCGAGTTCGGGTTCATACTGCCGCGCGGCTACGTCGACAGCGGGGGCCGGGTGCACAGGGACGGTGTTATGCGGCTGGCGACGGCCAAGGACGAGCTGGTCCCGTTGCACGACGACCGCGTCCGTGAGAACCAGGCCTACCTGACAGTGGTGCTGTTGGCCCGAGTGATCACGCGACTGGGGAGTATCACCGATATACACCCGGGCCTGGTCGAGAACCTCTTCGCCACCGATCTTGCCTTCCTGCAAGACCTGTACCGAAGGGTGAACCAGGAAGGTCACACCCACGCTTCAGTGACATGCCCCGAGTGCCAGCACGCTTTTACGATTGACGTGGCGGGTGGTCGCCCGGGGGAACTGTGACGTACGCGACCAACCGGGTATATGAGGAAGTCGCGTACGTCGCCTATTACTTCCATTGGTCGCTGGACGAGATCCTCGAGTTAGAGCATCCGGTCCGTCGTCGGTTTGTCGAGGAGATCGGCCGGATCAACCGGTCCCTTTCGGGAGAATAACCGATAAATGGGGGTATTGAGCCGGCTTTTCGGCGGTTCGTCAGCGGGTCCAGCCCCCACCACGGGCGCTGGAAGCGCGGGACCTTTGCACCGCCGCACGACCAAGATAAACGGCAGCGGTGAGTGGCGATCGGTCCCGGGTATGCCAATCGCCATTTCTTCGTTCTCCCCCAGAGTTCAGACCGATCGCTTTGAGTCCTCGCTGGCCACTCGGTCCCAACCGACGTTCTTGGCGCCATTGGTGCACGACCGCTCGGCACAGCACTTGAGCGGCGTCATAGACGGGATCGCGGTACTGGTCCACGACCCGCCAGCGACGGCCCCGAGAGCGGCGCCCCCTGCCAGCCCTCCACCCGCCGGCACCGCCTCCCGTGTCGGGGTTGTCCAGCGCTTTGCCCGCCGTTGGAACGGTTTCTTGGGGACCGGGCCTGCCGATCTTCCCCCTTCGCCGGTGGCCGAAGTGACGGCGGCGCCCATCTTGGGGCCAATTGGCCCCGGCCCAGGGGGCGAAGTCTATGAAACTGACCAGCTCGCCTCGCCCGGCGAGGACGGGCCACCGGGCCCACCGATAGCTGGCATCCCGGCCTCGACCACCACTCCAGCTCCAGCGAGTAGGGCACTGGATTCTTGTCTCTCCCCCTCCTTTTCGGCCCGTGGCCGAGACAGACCCATTACTACCAGTACATTTAGCCGAGGGACCGGAACCCCGAGCGCTTCCCACCATCGTGCCGGCCGCGGGCCGCTCAATGCCTCGGGCGACGCAACGCGAGCCGGAGGTGACAGCACAACCCCAAGCCGGCCTCGCCGCATTTTCACCTGGGGCCGCTTCGGGAACCTCACCGGGGGCCGCGGCCAGGAGTTCACTGAGTGAGCAGCTCGCCTCCCCCACCGGCCCGGCTGCAATTGAAGGGCCCTTGGTACAGCGATGGCCGGCGGGCCAGACTGGCCGCCCCAAGGCCGCCCCGGGGTTGACGGCACCCGGACCACTGCCTTCGGCAGAACCCCCGAGCGACGCCCCACGGCGAGCCACTTATCGCCTCGAAGAAGCAACGACACTTGGCCCGCCGTTAGATGCCCCGTCGTCCGGCGCGGCCCCGTCCCGAGCCGAGCCTCCGGCGCGGCGCGCCTTCCGCCTCCGGATCGGCTCCCCCATCAGCGGCGAAGTGGAGACCCGCAGCGTCGGCGCTGGCGCCGTCCCGACGCCGTCCACGACGCCGCGTGAGACGATGCAGCGCGACGACGCACGCGAAACGACGCAGCGCGAGACGACTGACGCCCCAACGGGATCGTCCAGCCCTCCTCTCAGCCCAGGAACGCCCATTGCGTCTCAACCAGGCACCCAGGTGACGACACCCCAGCCCGAAAGCGAGGCTGGCCTACGGGCAGATGAGCCCGTCGGGCCGGACCTCCCACTACCGGTCCATCCTCTCGAGACGGCGCTCGTACCACCATCCGCGCCGGGGCCGGGAACAGCACCAACGCTGGGCGCGTCCGACCTGGCGGAACTCTACGATGGGCCCGATCGTGCTCCCGCACCCGGCCCGCACGGCGGGCTGCAAGCCGGTGCCGCCCACTCCGTGGCGACAGGCACCCCGATGGTGCAGAAGGACGGAACGGCCGGGTCGCGGTCTGTAGCCTTCCCGGCGGGCCGGGCAGAGGCTGCGCCCATCCAGCTCGACATGGACGCACCCGCCGCGCCCGGGGCGCCGCCCTTGCTCGAAGCCGCAGTCCCGGGTTTACCCGGGCCGCGTCAGCCGTATCTGCCCGTCACCGCTCCAGCCGCGGCGCCCACTTCCGGTACCCCTGAGCCGGTGGCCGCTCCTCCCTCGGCAGTCAGCGCCCATTTCGAATTGACGACCGATGCCGCCCATGGTCGTCCCGAAGAATACGAGCCTTCCCGCCCAACTGAGGACGTCTCTCCCGAACCCGGCGGCACCGAGGCTGCACCGACGCTCGGCGTCGCCTTGAATGTCCAGGCCACGTCCGCCTTTGACGACCCGCCAGATGATGAACGGCAAGTCGTGGAACCCTACGTCCCGCCGCTGGGCGCCCTTCACACGCCCGCGTCGGTGGCGCCGGCACCGTCTGAGACCGGTATTTCCTCGCCGCCGGCGGCTCTTTTCTCGGCCCCGTCAGAGGTAGGCAGTGGGCCTGAGCCAACGCCTCACCGCGACGGTCCATCCGCCGCCGAGGCCGGAGGCGATCCCGGCGCCGACTCACTATCTTTCTCGGTCCCGGCTTTCTCGGTCCCGGCTTTCTCGGTCCCGGTTTTCTCGGTCCCGGCCTCCTCAGTCCCGGCGGCCTCGGTCCCGCCGCTCTCCTCTCCCAAAGGCTCGGTCGCCGGCCGAGAAGGGAGGACCGCGCCGGACTTGCAGCGGGTGGTCGTTTCGAAATGGCAAGGAGCTGACGTGGGCATGTCTGGCCCGGGGACCGCGAGGCAGCCTGGTACCGCCAACTCTCCGGTTGCGCCGTCTGGCCACGGCACTATCGGCTCTCCCCGCGCCCTGCCCGGCCCGCCGGCTCAGAGGCAAGCGGACGCGTCCCGCCCGTATGAGACCGGGCCCCTCGGCGACCCAACTTCCTTTCAGGCAGGCCGGGAACCGATGGACTTGCCGGCTATTGCTGGTTCGGGGACGGCTTCGTTGGTCGGCGGGCGTCTACCCGACCTGGTCGTCGCCCGCACCCAATGGTCTGCCGCCCCCCAACGGTCTGCAGCCCCCCAACCGGTCTCGCCTGTTACACCCACAGAACCGGCTGCGAACCCAGGTGACCCGAGGTGGGCTCGGGGCGAAAGCTCCCCGGTGCTGCCCTCGTCGTGGCCGAGGGGGCACGTCCCCGGCGACGTCGTCCAGGTCAATTCCCTACCCCTGCTGTCAACCCCGACAATGGTGCAAAGAGCTCCGGCGGCCAAGGCCGGGCCAACCCTTCAATTCCCGCTCCCGGGTGTTCCATCGTCAACGTTCCCCCCTCAACCGCCGGTGACGGCCCTGGCCACCTCGGAACAAATGAGCCCTTTGGGTGGCCCCCCGGACAGTGTGCAACGGGCGGGCGATGCTCCGGCCGTGCTCCCGCGGAACCGCCGAGTAACGCCGCCGGCGGCGGAGCCAGCCAGCCCGCCCAGCAATCAGGAAAGGGCGGCGACGACATCGATGACCTCAGCCGCCGGCTGTATGACCGGATCAGGGACCGGCTCAAGGCCGAGCTGTACCTAGACCGGGAACGTGCTGGGCAGCTCAACGACCTGACGGTTTGAAAGGAGTGCCATGTCAATAGTTGACGATCCGGCGGTAAGCGTATGTTTCGCCGTGACCATAGACGACTCGAGCTATGACCTCGGTTTGTTCAGTACTTGTGACGGGCTTGGGTGCGAGGTGACCGTCGAGTCCCGCCAGGAGGGAGGCAACAACGGTTTCGTCCATCAATTGCCCGGCCCCATGAAGTTCACGAACGTGAAGTTCACCCGGCCTCTTAATGCTGACAGCGCCAAAGTGGCAGCCTGGATATCGAAGAGCGGCCCGGGCATGCATCGCTGCACCGCCCTCATCCAGGCCCTCACGATCGATGGGAAGGTCGTCTGCAAATGGGCACTGCACCATGTGTTCCCGGTTAAATGGACCGGGCCTCAGTTCAGCGCAGACGGCCCCAAGGTCGCCATAGAAACCCTCGAGATCGCCCATCACGGCTTTCTGTCAAATGTCTGAGACCCCGACAAAGGCGTACATCTCACTGATACCGCCGAACTCCGCCGGAGGGCCTGAGCTGAAACGCGTGACGTTCAGTTACAACCCGAAAGAGCTCAGTTTCAACAAGGCCGCGCAATGGCAGCGCAAGCCGGCTAAAGGAGCCTCCAAGGCGGCGACGCCCGAGTTCCAGGGCCGAGCCCGATGACGCTGAGTGTGGAATTGTTCCTCGACGGGTACGAGGCGGGACGAGACATTAGCGGCGACATCGAAACGCTTTATTCGTGCTGCCAACCCATGGGCAACTCGATCCATGCCAAGAAGCCGAGCCCGCCCTGGGTCATATTCGGGTGGGGAAGCAACCCGACCCTGACTGCCATAGTGAAAACCGTCGCCGTCAAGATGACCATGTTCGACAGCGACGGCACGCCGCTGCGGGCCACTTGCACGGTGGCGATGGAGGAGGTGGTGCCCGACTCCTTCGCCCAGAACCCGACATCGGGCAGTCTCAACACAGCGCGCTCCCACCTTCTCATAGATGGGGACTCCCTCCCGAGCGTGGCCTATAAGGAATACGGCAACGCCGGTTGGTGGCGCCCGCTGGCGCACGCGAACGCCATCGACGACCCCCTCAAACTGGTCGTCGGGACCAGATTATTGGTGCCGGACATCGACGAAGCGTTCAACCAGGCGATCTAGGACGAGCGAGCCAACAACGATGGCCGTACAACAATCAGCCGGGAAATTCAAAATAGAAATCGACGGCGTGGAGGTGCCCCAGGACGTCGACAACCTCTTGACGTCCGCCGTTGTTGACAGCAACCTGCACCAGCCCGACCTGTTCGTCCTGTCGTTTCGCGACCCCGACCGGACGGTCCTCCAGAAGACGGCGGCGAAAATCGGTTCCAAGGTGAAAGTGACGGCCTTTTCCAAGGACGCCCCGGCGGGCGACCTGCTCCTCACGGGCGACGTCACCGCCCTGGAGGTCGAACACGACGGCGCCGGCACTTTCACGGTACTGCGCGGTTATGACGAGTCGCATTTGCTGTTCCGTGGGCGTTACACCGAGACCTATCAGAATATGACGGCGGCCGACATCGCTCAGAAGGTGGCGCAGCGGGCCAACCTGCAGCCGGGACAGATCGACCCCACCAGCCCGGTGTTCCCCTATGTTTCCCAGAACAACAGCAATGACTGGCTGTTCTTGAAGAGGCTGGCCGTTGATGTCGGCTACGAAGTCCTGGTCGAGGAGGGAAAGCTGCATTTCCGTCAACCGGCTTCGTCCAGCGGCGGCCCGTCGGCGGGCAGCCTGACCAACACTGACGACCCCCTGGCTCTGACCATGGGCGCCCACATACTGCGCCTGCGCAGCGTGGTGACTTCTGCCGACCAGGTCGGGCAGGTCGAAGTGCGCGGTTGGGACCCGTCACAGAAACAGAAGGTCACGGGTTCGGCGCCGGCGGGCACCAGCTCGGCGTCGGTCGGGACCAACCCGTCCGACCTGGCCAGCATCTTCGGCAATGCCACCCTCTACGGCGTCGGCGTCCCCTACTCCAACCAGACGGAAGTGGACACCGCGGCCAAAGCGCTGGCCGACCACATAAGCAGCGCGTTCGCGGAACTGGAAGGGGTCGCCCGTGGCAATTCAAAACTGCGAGCGGGAGTGGCCATAAGCCTGAGCCTCGTCGGTAACCCTTTCGACGGGAAGTACAGCCTCACTTCGGTCCGCCACCGCTACGAGCCCAGCGATGGTTACACAACTGCCTTCACGGTCAGCGGCCGCAACCAGCGCTCTCTGCTCGGCCTGGCCTCGGCCGGCAGCCCGGGGGCTGGTCCCGGGGCGTCGGCACCACCCATCGCCGGCGTGGTCCCCGCCCTCGTCACCGACGTGAACGACCCCAACCAGCTTGGTCGGGTCAAGGTGAGTTTCCCGTGGCTCTCGGACAGCTTCACGTCGGACTGGGCGCGGATGGTCCAGGCCGGCGCCGGCAACAACAGGGGCGCCTCGTTCCTCCCGGAAGTGAACGACGAGGTCCTGGTGGCTTTTGAGCAAGGCGACTGGCGCCGCCCCTACGTCCTCGGCTCTCTCCACAACGGCATTGACAAACCAATGCTCGGCAACAACTTGATCGACGGTTCCTCTGGCGCCGTCAAACGTCGAGGCCTCATTTCGAAGAACGGCCACGCCCTTGTCTTTTTCGACGACGCATCGGCGAACGGAGCCGCTCTGATGACCGGCGACCATAACCTGCGCATCTCGCTCAACGCCGGCACCACCACGGTCAAGATCTCCAGCACCGGCAAAGTCTCTATCGAGGCTACTCAGGACATCTCCATCAAGTCGCAGGCCGGGATCACTGTCGAAGCACAGAACGACCTGACCTTGAAAGGCCAGAGCGTGGCGATAAGCGCTCAGGGCAGCATGTCGATCAGCGGGAACGCCGACATCACCGTAACCGGCAACCCGATCAAGCTCAACTGAAAAGAGGTCGGTAATGAGCGACGACTTCATCGGAAGGGGGTGGGCGTTCCC
Source organism: uncultured Acidimicrobiaceae bacterium (assembly GCA_963750465.1). Lineage (GTDB taxonomy): Bacteria > Actinomycetota > Acidimicrobiia > Acidimicrobiales > Palsa-688 > Fen-671. The sequence goes on along the minus strand of CAVVRE010000011.1, from coordinate 104,416 downwards.
CATCCGTACCGATGCCACCGGCGGTATCGCCCTCGTATCGCGCGAACAAGAACTGGCAGAAAGTATCGAGTTGATCTTGCGCACCGCCAAAGGCGACCGCCCGATGCGCCCCGAGTTCGGCTGCGGGATCTGGGATGAGGTTTTCTCCCCCATGGACGCCACCACTGCCGGCCGGGTGGCGTACGACGTCCGCGCCGCTCTGGAACGGTGGGAGCCCCGCATCGACGTCATGGCCGTGGATGTGACCTTTCGTGAAGGCGCCGAAGGTCTGCTGGACGTCCACATCACCTATTCCGAACGGGAGACAAACGACCGGCGCAACCTGGTCTTCCCGTTCTATATCATCCCCGAAGAACGAGAGCCCTGATGCCCCTGCCTGTGCCCAACCTGGATGACAGGCGATTCCAGGATCTGGTGGACGACGCCAAACGGCTCGTCCAGCAACGCTGTCCCACGTGGACCGACCACAATGTCTCTGACCCCGGGGTCACCCTCATAGAGACGTTTGCTTTTATGGTCGACCTGCTCCTTTATCGGCTCAACCGTGTCCCCGACCGGAATTACATTAAGTTCCTCGACCTGTTCGGCCTTCGCCTCTTCCCTCCGGGTGCCGCTCGCGCCCCGGTGACGTTCTGGTTGTCAGCGCCCCAGACCGACGCAGTAAGGATCGCGGCGGGTTCGGAAGTGGCCACAGTGCGCACTGAAGTCGAGGAGGCCGTGGTTTTCACCGTGGACGCTGACCTCGACATCGTCGCCTGTTCACTGTCAGCGCTAAGAAGCCAACCCACCGGGGGTGTTTTCCGTGACCACAGCGAGTCGATCCACGGAGGACCGGGGGCGCCTTGCTTCAGCCCTGTACCTCAGCCGGGCGACGCGCTTTACGTAGGACTGTCCGACCCGGTGCCGAGATGCGCAGTAGCGCTGCGGTTCAAATGCACGATCGAGGGCGTCGGCGTGGACCCTCTGCACCCGCCCCTCAAGTGGGAGGCCTACGACGGCAGCGATTGGGTGCGGTGCGAGCTCGAACGCGATGAGACGGGCGGCCTCAACCGCGCCGGTGACGTGATCGTCCATGTCCCCGCCGGCCACGTGGCCAGCGTGGTAGACCAACAACGAGCCGGGTGGCTGCGGGCCGTGGTAACCGCGTCATCAGAGGGCCAGCCCTCGTACTCTTCGTCGCCGCGGATCGACGACCTGGAGGCGTTCACGATCGGGGGGACGGCGCCCGCTTCGCACGCCAAGACCATCGAACGGGAGACCATCGGGAACTCCATTGGCGCACCGGGCCAGCGTCTAAAGGTCAAAGAGGCTCCCGTGCTGGCCGGCGAAGACGCGGTGCTAGAGGTAAGCGACGGCGAGGGATGGGAGGAATGGGCCGAGGTGGAGGGGTTCTTCGACAGCGGCCCATGGGACAAGTGTTTCGTGTTCGACCGGTCGACGGGCGAACTCGCCTTCGGGCCTGCGCTCAGGTTGCCCGACGGGTCGGTCCGACAGTACGGGGCCGTGCCGGTGAAAGGAGCGACGATGCGGCTGCGCTCGTACCGTACCGGCGGTGGCCGGCGCGGGAACGTGGCCCGGGGCACGATCACTATCCCCCGTTCCTCCATCCGTTATGTCAGCACCGTGGTGAACCGGCGTGATGCTTCGGGAGGCGTGGACGGCGAGACGATCGAGGAAGCTAAGGTACGCGGCCCAATTCAGATGCGCACGCGCAATAGGGCAGTGACGGCTCACGACTATGAGCAGTTGACAAGGGAAGCCGCGCCCGATGTGGCGAGAGTCCGCTGCGTCCCCGCCGGCGGCGACGAAACGAAGCCCGCCGCTGGGGCCGAGGGCGTGCGTGTCCTGGTTATCCCGGCCGTATCTGGTGACGAGAACGGCCGTTTGCGTTTCGAACAACTGATCTTGGACGAACAACTGCTACAGCGAGTGGTGGACTACTTAGACGAACGTCGGGTGGTCGGGGCTCGCGCCATCGTGGAACCTCCTCATTACCAGGGCATCACGGTCGTGGCCCGGATCAGGGCCCGCCGGCGAGCGCGGACGGCAACAGTCGAGGACACCGCCCGGCGGGCGCTGTACCAATATTTCGAACCCATCAGCGGTGGCCCGGACGGCGACGGTTGGCCTTTTGGCCGGCCCGTCAACGTGGGCGAGGTGTACGCCGTCCTCCAACGCGTCGAAGGCGTGGAATTCGTCGAAGACGTCCGGCTCTTCGCTACTGACCCCATTACGGGCCAGCGAGGCGAGGCCACGCAGCGTTTGGAGTTGGCCCCCAACTCTGTCGTGTTCAGCCACGAGCACCTGATCCGGGTCGACCGCTCGTGACATTCGAAGGCCGGGGGTTGATGCTCGGGACGGCGACTCCGCACCCGCTGGCGTTGCTGCTACCCGGGCTGTTCCTCGACGACACCCTTATGCGAGGTGACGCCGAGTTCACGCGCGGGCTCTGCGCTGGTCTCGACGAGGTACTGGCGCCTGCTTCGGTGACCCTGGACTGCCTGGAGGCCTATTTCGACCCGCGGCTTACACCGCCGGACTTCCTCGACTGGCTGGCGACCTGGGTCGGCCTGAGCCTCGACCAGAACTGGCCCGAGGAACAGCGCCGGGCCCTGGTGGTGGAAGCGGGCGAGCTGTACCGATGGCAGGGGACAGTCCGCGGGATCATCGAGCACGTTCGTCTCTACACAGGAATAGTGCCCGAAGTACACGACTCCGGCGGTGTGGGCTGGTCCACGGCGCCGGACGCGACCGTGCCCGGGAGCGCGGTCACGGAGCTGAGGGTGCAGATCACAGTGGGTGCCGATGACGACATCGACGTCAACCGTCTCGACGCCATCGTCGCCACCGTCAAGCCGGCCCACGTCCCCCATACGATCAACATCGTCAGGCGCCCCGCCAGTACGACCGCTCCGCCCCCCCCGCCCCTCCCCCCGGGGCCGGTTGATGGTCAGGGAACGTCTTGACCGACGCCGAGGGCGGCCAGCACCCGGCGATAGTCGTCCCGCGTGCGAGCGCTGGCCGCCTGATTGGAACCCCGGTCGTGGGCGGCGATAAGCAGCTTCCATAGCCCGTCGCAGTAGCGGTCGATGGCGAGGCCCCAGGCCGCCACGGCGGCCGCCTCCGCCGGCTCGCCGAGGTCAAGCAGGCAGGCGCCCAACAGTTGGCTCGCCTCCGATGCCATAAGGCGGTAGCGCTCTCGGGGACCAAGTACCCACTCCGCCGCACCTGCTTCCTCGAGGAGGTCGCCCCGGTAGAGAGCCACAGCGGTTTGCAAATCCGCAACGGCTTCGTTGTTTTGCTCGTTGAGCCGAGCGAACCGCCCCTTGGTCAGGTTGAACTCGAACCTGGCCACGTCGTTGGCCCCGGGGTCGACTTCGAGGCCATAGGACTCGCCCCTGCGTCCGATTATGGTCGCTGCTCCGGTCCCGGCCTGGGCGTCGATGAGCTGACGTAGAGCGGAGACGGCGACCTGGAGCCCGCGCGTGGCCGGTCGGGGCTCCTCGTTCGGCCACAGCGCCGTGCACAGCACGTCCCGGTGGACGTACGCCCCTGCTTGCATGGACAGGTAGTGCAGCAAGGCCCGGACCCGGGGCCTGGCCACGGAGCCATCGACCGCGTGCCCGGACACATGGAGGGAAAAGGGGCCGAGGCAACGGACATCGGTCCCGCCCGGGCCAGGTCGCCCGGGTACAGTCCCGGGCGCAACCGCCTTCGGCGTGACCGCGCCACCGACTGGACTGCCCGTCTGCTTGGCCGCTGGCTCTTCTACAGGCCCCGGGCCCCAGGCGACGACGTGTGGAGCTGAGCTACGAGGTTGGCCATCGGGACGACTCCTTCGAGCTCGAGCGCCACCGCTGCCTCTCGCCAGTTCGAGTCGCCCCTGGCGGCTGCCTCCACCAGAAGCGACAAGGCGGAGGCCCCGGGGCAGCCAACCGAGCGCGCCAGCTGGTCGCTACTGACGGCCCGCCCCTGGGCATCGTTTCGGTCGGCCGGCAGCGTACCCAGGCTGGCCGCCGCGCTGGCCCAGGCGGCCACAACCGGAGCGCCTAGTGAGATCGCCGTCGTCGTCACCAAATCGAACGTGGCTACCGCTTCCCGTCCTCCGCCCGAGGCGATCAGGAAGCAGCCCTCCAGGAGCCCGTATACGAGGTAAGCCCACGGGTTCTCGGTGGCCATTACCTCACCGCGGCTCGCCTCCAAATGTTCGAGGAGGCCGGTGGGCCGTCCGGCCAGTGCGTGCAACAGACGCCCAAGCCAGGGCGGCAGATGGGGGTCAATCTCATTTAGGCACGAATGGAAGGCGGCCGCAGTGTAGGGCAACCCGCTAAAGCGCGCCGTGAGTAGAAGCCCGGCATCCGCCCAACGGCGCAGGACCGACGTCAGGCTCACGTCGTCACCTTCGGCGGAGAACATGGCGTGAGCGCGTGCCATGTGGCCGGCCGCCATGGCGGCCAACCCGCAGGCGAGTTGGCCCCCGGCCGACTGGGCACCGGTGGACTGGGCGTCGACCCCTTCGAGCGCGGCCAGAGGGTTACGGGCCAGTGCCCTGCGCAGAACCGCCGTCCAGTCGTGAGGCACGGTCGCAGTCGGGTCCATCCACCCGACCAGCTGGAAACGCTCCCGTTCACAGGTCCGGCGGACCAGGGCCCCCGTGGCGATCTCCTCAGCGCGGCGGTAGGTCTCCAGCGCCCCGTCCCAGCGGCCGGAACGCACCTGACGGCGCGCCATCGCCAACAAGTACCAGGCGTCGTTGTCAGCCACTGCTGGCGGCAGGACGTCGCCCCACGGCCCCAACGGGTCGACCACCCGATCGCCCGAGACCCCCAGCAGACGCTCGGCGGCCCCCCAATCTTGCGCCCGGCAGTAAGCCCGGAGCGCTTCTGATAGGGCGCCGCCCATCTCGAGGATCGACCCCGCTTCACCGTAAAGAGCCCGGGTCCCCTGTTCCCCGACCTGGTCGAGGAGCAGCTCCTCCAGAAAGGAACGGAGCACCTCGTGTTCCTGGTAGGTGTTACCCCCGTCGTGGCTGACAAGGAACGGGTGGCGCCGGGCCAAGTCCTCCAGACGGCGAGCGCTGCCAGAAGTGTTCATCAACTGGTCGCACCACGGGCCCGACAATCGTCCCAGTACGCACGTCCTTACCAAAAACTCCTGTTGGTCTTCCTCGAGCGTGGCCAGAACGTTGTGGGTCAAGTAGTCCCTGATGTCCAGCAGGCGGCTGGACATAGACCGAAGGACTCGACGGCGTTCTGATGCGGAGCGATTGGCCGTCGCCAGGTGGAACAATGACAATCCGGCGGCCCAGCCTCCGGTGCGACGGGCCAGTTCCGCCACCTCCTCTGGCACTAGCCGCGCCCCGTAGTGCTGGGCGAAGAGCTCCTCGACTTCCCAGGAACGGAAGCGAAGGTCATCCGGCCCTATTTCTGCGATCTGCCGAGCCAAGCGCCACCTGGCTAAGTCGAACGCAGGAGGGTGCCGGCCGGCCAGGACCAAGTGTGCCTCGCTCGGCAAGTAAGCGACGAGCTGCTCCAGTGCCGCCTCCGCGGCCGTCGACAAAATCGTGTGCGCGTCGTCGACGACAATGAGCAACGGGGGAAGCGGAACTGACTCGAGCGCCGCCGCGGCCTTGTCGACTGAGTCCCACCCGGTCGGGACGAGAGGGACGACGTGGCGCACGCTCGCTTCGAGATAGTTCAGAAAGCGAGCCGGGTCCGCTTCGGAAACGCCCGCCTGGTACCACGCAACGGCCCGACCCCTTACCCTTTCGGTCTGCGCCATTATGGCCAGCGTCGTCGTCTTACCAGAACCCGCCGGCGCCACAACTACCGTCAGGGGGACCTGCCAGCTGCCGTCGACGAGCGCGCTGACCCGCGTCCGCCGTAACCCGTCGGGAGGCGGTACACGGATCCGGGCCGAAACAATCGGTTCGTACATCGACGTCACCTGGGCGCTGTGCTCGACCCGGCCTTGTCCAGGTCCAGTTGGCTACTTATGATGCCACGCGGTCGGTGTTGAGTAAACGGGGGTCGAGCACGCGACAGCGCGCTAGACCCCGGTCGGGCCGCGGCGTGAACCTAACCGGCCGTCCGTCGTGTGTCAACGATCCCGAAAAACGCGCAATTGTCGCCGTCGTCGTCCACGGGATACCCAAGGCATCGCCGCACCAAATGCGGGGCCCGGGGCCGCTTCACCCCGTGAGGACAGGCGCCACCGCCCGAAGGGGGAGACACCGGCCCGGGCACTTAAAGATTTTAGTATCGTTTGAGCAATTCGGGGCTCTCCTTCTCGCCGTGAAAACCCAAGGACCTTGCATGGAAGAGATAATCTGCAAGAAGTGCGGGGTTCATGCCGCCGCGGACGAGACGTTCTGCGGCGGTTGCGGGGCGTTTCTTGAATGGGAAGGTGAGCGCGTTGTAGTCGACGACGGCCCGCCGATGGCAGCGGCAGTACCGGCCGCCAAGGAGAACCCCGTCAAGAAGAACCCTGTCACGGAGAACCCGGCTCAGGAGAACCCCACCCCAGTGCCTCCCCCTCCGGCAGGTCCGGTCGCGGTTCAACCCGCGCCGCCGATTGAACGGCCCCCGCCCCCGCCTCCGCGTGCTCCCGTTAGGCGGGCCGAACCGGGCGACATATTTTGCAGCCAGTGTGGCCAACCCAACAACCCAGAGCGCCGCTTCTGCCGGCGCTGCGGCACGGTCCTCTCCGAACCGGCAGTCGCCGTCCGCCTACCGTGGTGGAAACGGATCTTCCACCGGCGGGACGAGACCCGAACTGCGGCCGTACCCGCGGCGGACGGTGCCGGGCACGCTCAGGCGAGCGGAGGCCCCGGGGCGGCGGGAGCAACGGCCGCCAAGCCAGCGAGTGGGAGCGCACCAACTGCCCCCAGTGCCGCTCGCCCGCCGACGCCTGCCACTTCGCCAAGGCCTCCCGCAACCCCATACGCGCCACCGCTCCGTCCGGTCCCCAGCGTAAGAACGCCGACCGGGGCCTCGACGCGGCCTCACCGGCTGCGGGGAAAAGTGGCCGGCCTCGTGCTGTTGGCGATCGTCGTTTTTGCCGTCGTCCCGTCCCTCAGGCACACGGTGTCCAATTGGTACACAAGCGCGTATCACCAGTTGGTGCCTTCGTACTCTAAAGTACCCGTGGAACGCGTGGAGGCCAGCGGTTCCGGGGACTGTGGGCCCCGCTCCTGCAGGACAATGACACTGTTTATTGGTACACGCGGGCGGCCAGTGACGGCGCCCAATTGCTGACCATCAGCATCGTTCCGCGCTTCACCGGGACAATATCGAAAATTGCCTTCACGCCTCTTACGACGCCCACGCACCCGGCCCAAAGCGGCCAAGCTTCTCCGCACCCTCAACAAATAGTCCTGAGTACGACGCCGGCCGGGAGCGACACAGTTGTCAATTTGAAGAACCCGCCGAGTTTCCAACAAGAAAATGTACACCTGGTACGGCCAAACGAAGTGATGCTCAGATTGGTGACCACCGACCCTGGAGCGGCTCCGGCCACCTGTGCCGAGACCGGCCTGGTCCTCTACGAACGGAAAAGCTAACAAAATGGGCACCCCCGCCGCCGTCCTCGGGGACCAGATCAACGCCACGTGCGCCATCCACCAGATCCCGAACCCGGCCACGGGCGCCCCCCAGCCTTCGCCGCCTCTCCCGTTCGCTGCGCCCGTCACGATCGGGACGGTCGCGACCGTGCTCATCGGCGGCAAACCCGCCGCGGTGGCGGGGTCGTCTGGGCTCAACACCCCGCCACACGTCGGCCTGTACCCATCCGACCCTTATATGGTGCCGGCTATGCAGATCGGCCAAGTCGTCATGGGCAGCGTCACCGTTCTCATTGGCGGCCAGGGGGCCGCCACTCAGTCCTCCCAATGCACCGCTTGTGGAGGCTTGCCGGGAACGCTCGCCGCCAGCGGCGTGACCGTCCTCATCGGTTAAACCTCCCACACGCACTCGACAGAAACCTGGAGGAAAGGACATGAGTGCAGTAGTTCGACTCCCGATATCGGTTGCCGACGTCGAACCCGGCGCCAATATCAGCCTGGAGCTAACCGTTCGCAACACCGGGACAGTTGTTGACCAGTTCAGTTTCGAGGTACTCGGGGGCGCCGCCACCTGGGCCACTTTCGACCCCCCGACTGTCTCGCTGTTCCCCCAAGCTGAAGAGACAATTCGGGCTACCTTCTCTCCCCCCAGGGCTACCGACACCGCGTCGGGAGCAATACCTTTCGGGATCCGGGTGCAATCCCGTGAAGACCCCGAGGGCAGTGTCGTCGAAGAGGGAACGCTAAACGTTGCCGAATTCAGTGAGGTTACAGCCGAGCTGACCCCGCATGCCACGAGGGTTTGGCTTAGGGGCCAGTCACAGGTCGCGGTCGACAATCGTTCAAATGTCAGTTACCGAGCCGAATTGTCGGGCGCCGACGGCGACTCGGCGTTCGGCTACACGTTCCGGCCGCCCTTAGTAGATGTGGCGCCCGGGTCGGTTGCGTTCGCCAAAGTCACGGTCCGGCCGAAATCCACTTATTGGCGAGGACCATCGACAACCGAGCCGTACCAGGTGGCACTTCGCCAACAGCAGATCGATGGGACCGAGCCCGGCGGTGAACCGCCGTTGGGGACTCACCCGCCCGAGGTCCTCGTCGACGGCGCCATTCTGCGAGACGCACTTCTACCGGTGTGGATTGCTAGAGCCCTAGCCGGGCTGCTCGCCCTGGTTGCCATTCTTGCCCTGTTGTGGTTCACGCTCGTGAAGCCCCAGATCAACGCGGCGGCTCAGAACCAGGTAAAAAAGCAAATTACTCCGGTGAGCATGGCGCTCAACAGCGTGGCCAGCACGGTGGCGTCGTTGGCTACTTCCCCAACCACAGCACCTGGTTCGGGCTCCGCCGGGCAAAGCTCAACCACGAGCCCGGGCAGCGCGACGTCAAGCCCCGGCGGGACGGGGACGTCACCCTCAGGAAGCGGCAGCAGCGGCGGCGGCTCGCCCGTGAACGCCAGCTTGACCGCGGGCGGCAACAACACCACTACTTCCTTCGCCGTGCCCAAGGGCAAAACTCTCGAAGTCACCGACATCCTGTTAGAAAACTCGGCCGGCGCCAGCGGCAACGTGTACTTGCAGGACAGCGGCAAAGTGTTGATGTCGTGGGCGCTGGCCAACTTCAGGGACCTTGACTACCACTGGATCACGCCAGTTTACTTCCGCCCGAACAGCAAGCTCGAGCTCGTCGTCAAGGACTGCCCGGGTGCCTGCACGCCGTCCCTCTACTTCGCGGGCAGCATGAAGTCCGCATAATGCGATGCACCTCATCCCACGACGTCGGTGGCGTGATCGGCGCCGGGTGCGATTGGCGCTCGGTGCGGTCCTCCTCGCCTGCCTCAGCGTCGTTCTTATTGTCGCCCATCAAGGTCCGGCGTCCACGCAGATCCCGACGATCCCTCCGGGCTCAAATCCGGAAATCTACGTGGCCGGCTCTACATCTCTTTGTCACTCGGGCGATAGCACGGTTGATTGCGACACGTACACGGGTTCGGCATCCTTGCCGTTCCCGGTGTTAGCTCAGGGTGACAGCCTGGAAGCTCCGACGACTACCTCGACGGCCTCCACCGCGGCTGCGGATACGACCGACGGGACACTGACGGTCGTGATCCCGACCGAGGCGGCGTGCTGTTCGACCGTTACGGCCACCGCCACGGTCCTCAACGCCGTCACAACGGCGACGGTCGGCTCCATCTCGATCCCCCAGGCACCACCGGTAACCACGACGGTCTCAGGAAGTTCGACTACAACAACGCCGGCGCAAATGCCTCTGATCGCGGTGGCGGCCGATCCGGATCCCTCCCACCCGGACGTCGTGTACCTCGCCTCCGGCGACGCCCTGTACGTGGCCGACCTGACCGGCCTTCCCGCAGTGACGGCCCAACTCGTTTATACGCTTCCTGGCCCCGACAGATCGTTCTCGAGCATTGCCGTCTCACCCGATGGCTCAACGGTTTACCTCGGTGGCGACGATCTGACTCCCTCAGGCGCACCCGTCAACGCCATCTTCGCTTTCAACGTAAACCCCGGCGGGCCCTGCTCTACACCGAGCGGACAAGCCCCACTTTGCGAGTGGGACGGACCAAGCGGTGATTTAGCTTTTGCCGGAGGGATTACAGGTCTGGCACTGACTCCGAACGGCCGTGACCTCTTCGCCGTCAATAACGCCGGGGTTTTCAGCACCGCTCAGTTCGAATACGCGTTCGGCTTGCTTTTGAACCCAGCGGCGACTGCGGCGACTCCGGCGACTGCCCCGCTTCCCGCCTCGGGACAGCTGGCCGCTCTGGTGCGGCTCCCGGCGGGCACCTTCCTCGGGGACTCCTCAATCACGATCGATCCTTCCGGGACCGACGTCTACGTGGGGAGCGAGTCGTTCACCGCCAATGAAGCGACCGACGCCGCGGTGACCGGTTTCCCCGTCGCTTCCGTGACATCCAATGTGGCGGCGGCAAATCTGGAGCCCACCGGTGTCGACCCGCCCGCCTCTTTGGTCAACACGACTATTTTGCAAACCTGTCCCAACGGTGATTCGTGCCCCCTGTTTTTCAACGACCAACTAAACGTCTCCATTTCAATGTCGGCCGACGGCAAAGATCTCGTGGTCGCCATGCCCAGCTATCAATTTGTGGGAGTGGAGGAGATCTCGGAGGGCACGCTGCTTGACTCCGTGCCCGTCCAACCTAATGGGGCGGGGCAGCCGAACATAACGTGGCCCTACTGCACAGACAGCACCGTATCCAACTGCACGACGCCTCCTGCTCCGCCTTCTACTTCGTCACAGTTCCTCCAAATCGGTACCCCGGGCTCGGGAGAGGCGATCGCCATCACCCCTGACCAGTCGCCCATTGCTGCCTTCACGGATGTGCCCGGAGTGGCAGGCACGGCCTCCACGTTCGACGCCAATCCTCCCAACGTCCAATTCGGCACGATCACGAATTACGCCTGGGCCTTTGGAGACGGCGCCACCCTCATGGGCACCGGCATCGACGGCGTCTACGCCCGGTCACGTCTACACATTGCCCGGGACGTACACGGCGACCTTATGCGAAACCGACTCAGCCGGGATCTTCGACGGAGACAGTATCCCCAGCACGCTTAGCGGCACTGCCTTCACTGTGGACGACGCCGGGCAGACGCCGTATTGGAGTGCCACGCCCTGCGTACAACACACCGTAACGGTGGCGCCAGAGCCGACCACGACGACTACTAAGACGCTGCCGCCGATTACGGGGACGACAACAACAACCACTACAACGACAACAACAACCACTACAACGACAACAACAACCACTACAACGACAACAACGACGACCACTACGGTGCCCACGACCACGACCTCGTCGACAACGTCGTCCTCGACTACCACTACACGACCGCCGACCACGACCACCACGGAGCGGCCAACGACCACTACTCCGGTGGTGACCACCGCTACGACGGGGCCGGCGACGACCACATCGTCGACCTCCACATCCCCAACCACCCTCGCATCGACCACCACGACCGGGGCGCGGCCGAGGACGACAACAACTACAACAACGACGACTACCACGCGGCCCACGACCACGACCTCGTCGAGCACCACTACGACGCGGCCGGCGACGACCACATCGGCGACGACTACCACGCGGCCCACGACCACGACCTCGTCGAGCACCACTACGACGCGGCCGGCGACGACCACATCGGCGACGGCCACATCGGCGCCGGCCCCACCGTCGACGTCCACTACGACTACGAGGCCGCCTCCGCCTCCTCCCCCACCGGCGCACCCGAGACTGAGCGTCAACCCCGGGATCGGCCCCCCCGGGACGATCGTGACCGTCACTGGTCAGGGCTTCCCGGGTGACACCCTGGTGACGGTCACCTGGTCTCTGTCGACCGGGTCATCCGTGGCCAAGACCAATGCCTCGGGTCAGTTCTCGACCACGCTCATGGTCCTGGTCCCGGACGTGCTGGGTTCCCGTGACGCTGTGGCCAAGGGTTACACGGCGTCGGCGCCATTCCTGGTCGTACCCAACTCGTCGCAGCCCGGAGGCGACAACGAGCAACTCATCTACCGCACCGAGGGCCCGTAGAAACGCCCGGTCTTGAGGAACGCGAAACTTCCGGCCGCCTTACTTCAGGCCGCCTGACTACAGGCCGCCTTGCGCCGAGACCCCGGACGCGGGACCGAGTAGCGTTTCGTCGTAACGCTCACCGACTGGCATCGCCTGGATGAAGTACATCAGCCACACTCGACGCCGTAAGCACTCGCCTCGTCGGCCATCGCTCGCCCTGATCGCAGCCGTTCTGGCCATCATCGGTACCGTCGTTGTCGTCGCTCGCCAATCGCCGGCGGACGCCATCCCCCAGGGTTCCGCCCCGGACCTGTATGTGGCAGGCAGCGGAGGGGCGGCGGAGTTCCCATTCGCGGGCGATAACCTCGGCGCCGAGGCCGGACCGCAGCACCGAGCCGGCTTGAACGGAGCCGCTGACACCTCCACGGGCACGCAAACGGTCGTAATCGGGCGGAACGGCCATACACCCACCGTTTTCGTGGTGGGCCCGGCTACGGGTGCGACAACCGGGTCGGTCCCCCTTCCCGGGCTGCCTCTGATCGGCGTCGCTGCTGATCCTCACGACGCGGATCTAGCCTTTGTGGCCAGCGAAAACGCTCTCTACTCCGTGGACGTGAAAACTCTAGCGGCCCATGTTGTGTACCACCTTCCTAAAGGTACGAAAAGCACCTTCAGTAGCGTGGCCGTGGCCCCAAACGGTTCGATCGCCTATTTAGGAGGCGCCAATTCGAGCTCGGGACACGCCATAAACGCCATTTTCGCAGTTAAGGTGGCGGGGGCGCCGGCGGCGGTTGAGGAATGGGTGGCACCGGCTGGAGAGGCTCGTTTTAACGGCGAAGTAACCGATCTCGCCCTTACTCCGAATGGCCACGAGTTGTTCGCTACCAACAACTTCTCCACGTCGCCGGCGGCTCCTCCCACGACCAAGACGACGGCCACCACTCAAACGACAGTGGTGACGCAGACAACGCCAACCACCGTCGCAACTACCCCGACCACGGCTCCGACGACTCAAACCACGGTCCCTACGACTCAGACCACGCTCCCTACTACTGCGACGACGGCGCCCACTACGACGACGCAAACTCAGTCCAGTTCGAGTGGGACGGTTCGGATCTGCGGAATTGCCTGCCATATTTGTCTCGTCTGCATCTTGACTACCACGACAGAGCTCATCCAGGGCCCCGAGGTCCCTGCGACGGGCCCACAGGTGGCCAATGCCCCGAACCCGCCCGTGCCGGTGGCAGTACCGCCCCATGCGGCGAATGCTCCCGAGGCCGCCTTCCTGGTTGACGCGGTGGCGTTCGGTTTCCGGATACCGTTCCACCCGTCGCCGCCTGGCTCGTCGCGACCGATACCCCCGCCGGGAACGCCTCCTGACTTCGCAGTGCCCCTTCCTTACCCCTCAGTGCCAGCCGCCCGGGGAATAACCGTTAGCCCCAACGGCGTGGACGTTTTCGTAGGGAGCACCGCCGGGTTCCAGCGTTCGGTTCCCTACTTGACCGGCTTCCCCGTGGCCAATCCAGCCCAATTCCGGTCTGTCGCCCTCCCGAGCACCAATCTGGGTATTGAGCCGGGCAATCTGGCCAATGTCTCCATCGCCTTGTCACCGGACGGCCACAGCCTTGTCGCCGCGGTAGCCGGAGAAAGCGGTTCCGGGACCGACCTCGATGTCGTCACCGTCGGCCCGAACGGCGCCGCCGCCCCCTCGATGGTGCCACCAGCCTCGCCTTCTCGGGTCGTCGATGACGGTTGGCCGACCTCACCGGAGGACGTGGCCATAACGCCCGACCAGTCTCCGGTGCCTCACTTCACCGCTAACATGGCGCCGGCAGGAACGGGCTCAACCTTCGACGCCTCGGCATCGACAGTGCAATTCGGCACCATCGCCTCGTACGACTGGTCATTCGGCGACGGCGGCTCGGCGACAGGACCCACTCCGACCCACGTTTACGCGGCGTCGGGGACGTACACGGTGCGGTTGTGCGAGACGGACTCCGGAGGACTACGCGACGGGACAACGGTCCCGGGCACGCCGTTCAAAGTTGACGGCCCCGGGCAGACGCCGTTTTGGAACTCCCATCCGTGCCTCCGCAAAAAGCTGACCGTGCCTCCGACCTCGACCACGGTGACCACGCCGACCACCGGGCACATAACGACCACGCCGACCACGGTCAAGACAACGACCACACCGACCACCGTCAAGACAACGACCACCGTCAAGACAACGACCACCGTCAAGACAACGACCACCGGGCACACGACGACCACACCGACGACCGCCAAGACAACGACTACCGGGCATACGACGACCACGCCGACCACGGTCAAGACAACGACCACGCCGACCACCGTCAAGACAACGACTACAGGTCGGACACCGACCAGCGGGACGACGAGTACAAGCCGGGGGACGAAAGGCACCGGGACGACTAGTACGGCGACCACGGCCCGGACGGGGACAAGCCGTACCGGTACGACGGCAACGAGCACGACGGCAAAAGGGACTGGCGCCTCCAGCACCACCGCTACGCAGGGGTCGGCGACGAGCGCGCCGACCACGAGCGCGCCGTCCACGAGCACGTCAACGACGAGCATTGGCGCCCCAGCTCGCGCACCACGAGCACACGGGCGACAACTACGACCGTGGTCCACACCCCCGCCTCGAAACGGCCATCGTTACAACTGGACCCCTCGCTAGGGCCGCCTGGGACCCTGGTGACAGTGACAGGTCGTGGCTTCCCCCGAGACAGGCTCGTGCGGATCGCGTGGTCGGTTTCGACGGGGTCGGTCGTGACCAGGACGAACTCAAAAGGCCAATTGACGGCCACTCTCATGATCCTGGTCCCCGACGTGCTCGGCCCGCGAGATGCGAAGGCAAAAGGGTTCCACGCGGCGGCGCCGTTCCTGGTCGTGAGCGACACAAGCCAGCCTGGAGGAAACCAGGCCAACCCCATCTTCCGCACTGAGGGCCCGTGACGGTGGTGGCGCCGCGTTACCCCTCCCCACCGGCGGCCGGAACGACCAACTGCCGGTAGCGGTGAACAGCGATCACACACCAGATCGCCTCGATCACACCGAACGGCCAAGCACCGCTGGCGAACCCGTAGCTGCTCGAGAGGGCGCACCCCAGCGCGAAGGCCAGGACAAACTTCCGGTCCCGCCGCTCTAACGCGTACATCAACATCATGAACGTCAAGACCGTGACCCCATAGACAGTCAGCACGAGGTCACCATAGGCCCGGGGCACCTGCGGGCAGCCGAGGCGCCTGATCCCCGCTTCCTGCTCGCCGGACCTTGAGTATCGCCCGACCTTGCTGTCGGTCAAATCCCCCTTATGTGACGGTGGCCCCACCGTCCCGGTTTCGATCGGGTCGCCACGGATAACCGGCGGCGCTGGTTCATGTCGTGTCGACCCGCTCAACTAAATGGCGGGCGATCGACTCCCTACCGATCACATCGAGTGAATCGACGGCGATGCGGTTATAGAGGGCGAGGAGAAGGTCGGAGGCAGTTCCGCGTAAGGCCACGTCGCCCGTAGCGTGAGCTAGTTCGACGGTCCCGTCCCGTTCGATATACCATTCCCCGGGCACATCGGTGGAGTGCAGGTGGACAGAGCCGGAAAGCGGCTTCGACTTGTTCACCGCAAAGGGGAGGGTAACGGTCAAGAACTCGTCGATGGCGTCCGCCGCCATCTCCGGGTCGATCAGGTCGGGATCGCTGTCCGTGGCCGCGCTTTGCAGGTCCCAGCGGTGCACCGCCGTTTCCTGTACCTGGTGGCGCCGGATGAAGCCGACGGTGTGGTCCGACTCGTCCCTGGCCCACGTCCATAAGCGCACGTCGTCGGCTGTCGCCGCGAGGATCTGGAGCAAGCGGTCGAGTTGCCCCTGGCCCCACGCCACTACTTCCGCGTAAGCCGCGGGGCGAGCTGGCTTCACCGATTCGATGCGCCCGGGATCGCTGGCGCGTTGCTCGATGTCAGTGGCCCAGAACCAGTGCACCTCGCCCAGGTGCCACACGAGATCATGGATCGTCCAATCAGGACAACACGGCACGCCCAGTGATGGGTCGGCGGCGGGCGCCGTGGCATAGAAGAGATCACCTTCGTAACGGATCGACTCGAGAAAGTCCATCCGCCAGGTATATCGCGAGGAGGGGCCCAGGGGACAGCCCGACCGACGGGGCCGGCCCCAGGATTTTCCTGGTCCCGCTCAAGCCGCGGCGATATCACCCCCGATAGTTCCGGGACGGAATTTTTCGCCCCCGTCACCCAAATCCAAATTTCGAGGAGCTTTTTGCCATGTCTGTAGTCAGCAGGATCACCAGCAATAACTCGAATACGAACACGCTGGCCAGCCTGGCTAACCAGACCTTCAACACCACGCCGATGTCTGCTCTCGCCGCCGGCGCATCAGCGACGTACGTGGTTTCGGTACAACTCGACTCGTCGGCCACGAACGCCGACCAGGGCTTGACCGCTACCCTCCCGTTCACCTGGGCCATCAATCAGTAGGAACCGGTGGGGTGTCCCCGCGGAGGGGACACCCCACGACCTACGCGCCTATCGACCCGGCCTGCCGATGAACGCCATCCGACTCGCCAAGCAACCGAGACCCAGCCGAGGCCTGGGCTCCTTCTGGAGGAAGCTCGCGGCCGGCGGCCTCTCGCTGGCGGTGCTCGTGAGTTTCGCCTCGCCCGCCGGTGCGGCCGGGTTCAGTGCCAGCCTGGCTGCCTCCAGGACCACCTTCTCTTCCGGGACGATGCAGATCAAAGCCACCACCGGGACGGCAACCTGCTATTCGACGGGGACCGGTACGGGTGGGTCAGTAACCAACAACTCGGCCGCTTGCGCAACGGGTTCACCAATCCCGAGCGGGTCGGTGTCACCCACGTCGTCTTCGTCTGCGATCACCACCCTGTCCTCTGTCGGCAACGCCAACGCATCGACGGCCACGGTCTCGTCGGCATCATGCGGAGTGGCCGAACTGTCGGACAGCGTGGGAGGGGACACGGCTCTCGCCTTCGGTGGTCTCACTTACCAGGCTCCGGGGCCGCTTGGGTCCCAGGCCATCACCGTCGACGGCGCGACCGGGTGGGCCGAGACGACCACCTCGTACGCGGACCCCGAGAACTTTACCGTTATCGTCTGGTTCAACTCTAAAACTTCCGGCGGGATAATGGGTTTTGGCTCTCAGGCCAACCCTACGACTAGCATCCCGGCTGACCACGACCGTCAACTCTGGATCGACCCGAGCGGCAAATTGGTATGGGGTGTCTACTCAAACGCCGTCTATCAGCTGACCAGTCCGTCAGCGGTCGACACGGGCAACTGGGTCATGGCGGTGGCATCTGTCGGTGCCGCGGGTACAGCCCTTTACGTCAACGGGACCAAGGTTGGCTCGTCGACCACTCCCACCACTGCACAGAGCTACACGGGCTGGTGGAGCCTGGGCTACGCTTCGATCGCTAACTGGAACGATGTCCCGAGCAGTTATTACTTCTCCGGTTCGCTGGCTCAAGCGGCCGTTATCCCGGCACAGCTCACGGCCGCCCAGGTGTCCAACCTGTACGGGGACACCACGCCGTCGGGCTATACGGCCGGCATCGAGGCCCTGGGCCCAACCAATTATTGGCCGCTGAACGACTCGGGCGCTGTCCCCTACGAGGGGTCGGTACCGGGCGGCACGACGTCGACCACCTTGGCGGATTATTCGGGCAACGCCGACACCGGTACGGCCGAAGGGGGGACGACCCTGGGGACCTCTGGGCCAGCCACGCTTACGGCCATCGCCATAACCCTAGATGGTGCCTCCGGTTTCGTCGAGACGGCCAAATCGTATGCCAACCCCGAGAGTTTCTCCGTCATGGCCTGGTTCGACACGACGTCGGCCACGGGAGGGACCATAGCCGGGTTCACGAACTCCCAGGGCAACAGCACACCAATTGCGTCCGACCGTACCCTGTGGCTCAGCTCAGCCGGCCACCTCGTCTGGCAGGTCAACAACGGGACGGTCAGTGAGGTGACCTCGCCCGGTACCTACAACAACGGCCAATGGCATTTCGTGGTAGCAGAAATTGGCACATCCGGTGAGCAACTCTGGGTGGACGGGGTGAAAGTCGCCAGCACCACTTCGGTGACCTCGGCCGAGAACTACGCCGGTTACTGGCATCTCGGGTGGGGTTACGAAACGGGATGGGCGAACGCGCCCGCTGGCTCCTACCTGACCGGTTCCCTGGCCGAAGCGGCGGTCGTCCCCGGGGCAATTATCACCCGCGCAGGTAACCCTTTTGGACAGGGCCCCGAGCACGGCCGCTTTGGCCCTCGACGTCTCGCAACTCGCACCGACCGCCTATTGGCCGCTCCAGGACTCGGGGTCGAGCGTATGTGGCAACGTTGAAGCAACCGTTCAGCAGACGGTGGGGACCACGAATACCTGTATCTACCCGGCCGCGACAGGGGCCTGCCCGGGCCCCAGCACCACCTACCTCCTGTCCGGGCTTTTCTCCCGTTCGACCACGGCGCCCACGTCGACCAGCCCGGTGACGTTGAAGATGACGATGGAGGAAAGCGCCGCCTCCGGCAGTGCCATAGCCGGTCTCCACCTGCTCCCCGACATAGCCTTTGGCACATCCAGCGCCACCAATATCTGGTCGGCCCAGGTCGCTTTTCCATACGCATGGGTGCAGCTATGAGCACGGCCACGCTCAGCCGGGCCGTCGACGAGCAGCGCCCCGTCGAACGGCCGGTCGAAAAACAAAAGCAAAGAAAGGGAGGCGTGCTTGCCCTTCTGGCCCTCGCAGTGGTCGTCGTCGCCATTGGAGCGGCCTTCGCGTGGCGTCTAGCCGGCGGACATTTATATGTCATGGGGACACCGTCGATGTGCCCATCGGTCTGCGTGGGCTCTCTCATTGGCGATCAACCGTTGCAGGGCCCGCTCCACACCGGCGAAATGATCACGTTCCACCCGCCAGGCAGCACCGAACTCTACACCCACAAGGTGTCTGAGATTTTCTCCAACGGGATGATCCAGACCCGCGGGATAGCCAACCCGACCCACGACCCGTGGCTTATTACCCGGTCGAACATTGTCGGCCGGGTGGTCTGGACGGCCTGGGGCCTGGGATGGGCCCTGAAGGCGCTGCCTATGCTCGCCGTCGGCGTCCTGGCGTGGGTACTGGCCAGGACGCGGATAGCGCCGGCTTCCAGGCGAGCCTGGGACCGGATGTGGTTGACGGGGTTGGCCGTTATCCCGATGTGGGTACTCGACCCGCTGGTCCGGGGGATGATGGCCGAGGTCACCACAAAGCGCGGGCACGTCCACCAGGGACAGGCCAGGGTGGTAAATACGGGGCTCCTCAGCGCCGCCTTCCACCCCTCCAACGGTGGTCACGGCATGGAGGTGGCGTCGGGGCACGTTGGACAACTGTCAGGTGCCTTGACCAACCACGGGGTTTTCTACGTCAGAGAATCACTGGCGCTGCCGCCCTGGGGTTGGGCTGTCCTGGTTGGGATCGTGATCTCACCGCTGCTTGGGTTTTTGCTGCACATTTGGCGAAACGACGAAGCACTGGAAGAGGCGGCCCCAAATATGGACAGCCCACCCGCCCTCGATTAACCCCGAATTCGGAGAAAGGATCAAGCCGCTATGGGGCGCCGGCGCCCGGATAATTTACCGTCATGGTCGAATGGACGAGAGAACCTCAACGCCCGAAAATCGCTGGCGCCGGACGGTCGGAGAACGTGAAACTGAAGGCCATGACCAGCTGTGACCTGGCCCTGGCCGGCTGCCGCTCGTCTGCAGAGGCTAGGGCCAACGAGCTTTACCCCGACCCTGACGCGGCGCCCCTGCAGGAGGCTCTTCGGTCGCTCGGCGTAACGTCGGAATTGGTCGCTTGGGACGACCCCGATGTGGGCTGGGGCTCGTACTCCCAGGTCGTCATCAGCAGCACGTGGGACGGCGTCGACCATCCCGGACCATACCTCGCCTGGGCGCGGCGGGTGGCCGCGGTCTCACACCTCGTAAACCCGCTGCCGGTTATCGAGTGGGACTTCGACAAGGTGCACCATAAGGAGCTGGCCGCCGCCGGAGTACCTATCGTCCCGACCATCTGGGTTGACCCGGCGTCGAGGTGGGCGCCGCCGACCGAAGCCGATTTCGTCGTAAAGCCCTCCGTGTCCGCGGGTGGACGGGACACGGCGCACTATCGCGCTGGAGACCCGAGGGCGCTCGAGCACGTTCGCCGGCTCCAGGCCTTGGGCCGCACCGTCATGGTCCAGGACTACGTCTCGCGCGTCGACGACGAGGGAGAAACAGACCTCGTCTTCTTTGACCGCGTTTTCAGCCATGCCGTGGCGAAAAGGTTCGTCCTCAAACGAGGCGAGGGCGTCATCGACCGGCCCTGGGAACGTATGTCATGGGCCGGGCTGGTCAGGCCGAGCCCGGCTCAACTGGCAGTGGCGGCACAGACCTTGGCCTTCGTCGTAGACCAGCTGGGGTACCAACTCCCCTACGCCCGCATCGACCTCGTGGCCGGCCCTGAAGGCGACCCTCTTGTCCTGGAGGTCGAGCTGATCGACCCTTACCTGTCCCTCGACATAGAACCCCTCGCCGCGGAACGGTTCGCCGGAGCCTTGGTAAGGCCTGCAGCCGGGGTGTTGGGACGACCCAGCCAGTAAAAACTTGCTAAAGCAGCCGAGCGCAGGACCACGGCGGTCCACTTAGCGCGTCACTCCCGTTGCAGAACCTCCACCGCGATTTGGTCCCATGGCCCTCCCGCAGGTTTTCGGCGGGAGGGCTCCGGGCTCAAGTGGCCGAGATTACGGCGCTGCGGGCGAGAAAGTACCAAACGGAGTCGTGACGCTGGTTCCGCCCGTCGTCAGCAATTGGCTGAAAAAGTACAGCGGGTGGCCGTTGTACGTGACCTGGAAGGTACCGTCGGCTCGCTGGATGGTCCCGAGCACGCCGGTAAGACCGGTCCCCACGGGCGCCGTGGTGGTCAACACCGGCGGCCAAAACTTTGCGCACGTCCCGGTGCAGCTACTGCTGCCCGGAGTTGTGTCGGCACTGAGCGTGTACACGGTGGCGTGGGGGTTCAGTGGAGGGAAGGATGTCGACGACGCGACCAGCAGGCCACCGAAGCTTGTCAGTGAGGCCGTGCCCGCGTTGGGACCACCCTGGGGGGCGACCTGCGTCCACACCCCGAAAGCCATGTTGTCCAGGAGGTACTGGCCGTTGGTCTCTCCCGCTGCTGCTCCCGCGGCCAGGTCTGCGAAGTAGAGGTAGACGGGCCAGCCGGCGTAGGTCACCTGGGTCGTGCCATCGGGCCTCCTGAGCTCACCGATCAGCCGCCGGTCAGCGCCTGGCCCGGCGATGGGTCGCCCCGTAGTCAGCAATGGCGGCCAGACGGCACTGCAAGCACCGGTACAGGTAGTCACGGCGGGCCCAGAACTGCTCCCGGAGGAGCCGGATGTGGGGCCCGGGGTATCGAACGAGAGCATATAGAGGGTCCTGACCCCCGACGCTGTTGTCGTGGAAACGGAGGCCCCTGAGGGGGATATTTCCGTGCCCACCTGGGCCACGCCGGCGTTAGGCCGGCCATCGCGCGAGACCAACCAGAAGAGGCCCCCGAAGGCGGCTACATTTTCCCCGCTGAAAGTACCGGGCGTGTCCTTCACGAACGTGTAGAGGGGATGCCCGAAGTACTCCACCTGCCCGGGCGTAAAGCCTGAACCGGCCGTGGCCGTGCTCAGACCAGCTTGGCTGACACCGCGCCCGGCCACGAGAGCCCCGGTGGCCATCAGGGGCGGCCAGGGCGTGGTGCAGGGCACACCGCCCGTCCCGGTCGTGAAGCGTGTGGTCGTGTTGGAGGCGGTGCAATTGAACTGCAACGCGGCGACCGGCGGCTCGGGTGGGGGGAAAGCGTCACCGCTGAACTCGTAAAGGGCCATACCTGCGCCAGCAGTTGCGCCCGCACCGGTAACTAGTACCGGGCCCTGCGGGCTAGAGGCGAGCTGAACGACGGCTGAGGGTCGCGCGTGGTTACCGTCAGCAAATGTAGGCGCGGCGGACGCCGTGACGGTACCGATCAGAATTAGGGAAACCGCTATCGGGGCGGCGGTGTAACGAATACGCATATCTGTTTCCTCCCTCGAGTTGGGACAAACTGGTCCTATCCTTGGGCCACGAAGACTTCAGCGACAACTGGCACCACCCGGACATTTCTTCGGGTAGTTCGCTGGTGGTCGCCGGTCAGCGAGCACGGAGTCGAGAAAAGAGTGCTACCCAAGCGGCAACTTATCTCCAGTCTTCCCGGCCCAGTATTGCGTCCGAGAGGACGGTGGTCAATGCCCCAATATGGGCCTACCCCTGAATTTCGGCCGCCAGAGCGGTTGTCCCTGGTACCGTTGACATATGGTTGCGGTTGACATATGGTTGCAATAGAGGAGGACGACATGTCAGTTGCCTGGGCCCTGGAAGCGGACCCGAAGGTTCTCGCCAGCCAGCTCGTAGCGGCCAGCCGCGACCGCCCAGGATGGCTCGAGACGTTTACCGGCGAACTCGAGTCTCAGGCGCTGGCCAGCCAGTTGCGGAGGTTCCTCGATGTCTGGGGCTTGTCGGCCTCAGAAGCGGCCCGTCTCTTCGGTGTCTCCCGCCAAGCACTCTCGAAGTGGCTGGCGCAGGGTCTCCCGGGCGACCGGATGATGACTATTGCCGACCTGGCGGCGGCGACAGACCTCTTGGTGCATTACCTCAAGGCCGACCGGGTCCCCGCCGCCGTGCGCCGAAAGGCCGAAAGGCTCGGTCGGCGATCGCTGATAGATCTGGTGGACGAGGGCGACAGTCGCGGCGTCCTCGAAGCTTGCCGGGCGATGTTCGACTTCGCGTCGGTCCAGGCCTGAACACAGGCCGCCCGAGCGCTGGCCGCCTGAGCACTGGCGGCTGGACACTGGCCGAAACCGTGCGAACAGAGGTATTGGCCGACGGCCACATTTGGCTGCGGATAGCCAACCCCTTGTGGGCGGATCCTCTGGACCCGAGCTTTGCCCAGGCCAGAGGGCAGCGTTGGAACCCGTCCGGCAGCTTCCCGGTCCTCTACTTGAACGAGGACGCGGTGACCGCCAGGTTGAACCTGCGCAAATTTATCGAGGGCTGGCCTTATGAGCCCGAGGACCTCCGCGATGACACCGGCCCGACACTGGTATCGGCCGTCCTTCCTCGCAACCAGCGAGTGGCAGATGCCCACACGCCCGCCGGGTTGAGGGCGGTGGGCCTGCCTACCACTTACCCCCAGGACGAGCACGGTGAGCTGGTCGGCCACCAGGTGTGCCAGCCGATAGGGGCCGAAGCACACAGCCATGGCCTCCGAGGCGTGCGCTGCCGGTCAGCGCGCGTCCCTGATGGAGCCGGGAGGGAGCTGGCGTGGTTCCCGGCCACGTCTCGGACGCGTCCCCGGCTCAAGGCCATTTCCCGGTTCGAAGCCTGGTACTACGGCTGAGGACCGGCCCGAGGTGTAGCTCCTTGTGGCCCGGCCGGAGACGGTGTCGCTACGCGGTTTCCGAGTACACGCCGGTCACCATCTCCGCGGCCGCAGCGAAGACGGGGTCACCGCTCAACCTCAGCCCGCGCCGGCACGCCTCGACCAACTTCACCTGGTGTGGGTCGAGGCTGGCCTCGGCGGCCAGGGCCAGCTCCCGCGTCGGCACGCCGGCCGGCCTCGGCGCGGCGGCCGGGCGGGCCCGCGAATAGAGGGCCAGATGCTCGGCGTTAACCTGGGCCAGGCCGGCCGCCGTGGCCTCGTCGGTGATGTGAGGGGCCAGGAGCTCGACTGCCATCGCCCCGGTCACGCCATGGAGGTAGAGGATGCCGGGTTCAGCCAGGTAGAAACCAGCCCCGGTCGCCGCGGCAGCCACAACGGCGGCTTTTGCATCTTCGACCTCTAATGGCCCGTCCGCCGGTTGGCCGGGGCGAAAACGGGCCGCCCAATAGCCAAGAGCCCGGGCCAGCTCCTGCCGGCGGGCCGTCGTGTCAGCCGCGTCGATGGCGCGAACGGCATGACCCACCCTGATCGCCCCGTGGAACAGCGCCGTGGCCAGGGCCGGGAGCAGCCGTGGCACCCACGTCTCTACTACCTGGGGCCATCCCTTATCGTCGATCTCCGCCGTGAAGTGACCAACCCACTCGGGGAGCCGGCGGTAGTCGCCGAGGGCTTCGCTCCATTCGAACGAGCTCACCAGCACGGGATCCATGGCGGGGCCGGCGGCACGGGCGAAGCGGCGCGCCCACCCGTCCAGCTCGTCTTCGAACCCGAGGGCGGCGAGGGCTTCGCAGGCCATTGCTCCATGGTTGACGAAGCCGTTCGGCAGCTCGAAGCCGGCGAAGGCCAGGCGGTCAAAGGCGGCGTCGAGCGCGCTCGAGGTCTCGGCGTTCAGTTCGGTCATGAGCGGGCGGGCTGCGTGTAGCCGTTGGTTACGACCCGGGCCTGCATCCCGCCTGGGTCGCCTAACCCCCAACTGATTACCCGCCGCGGGTGGATGCGGATGACCTGACGGCTCATTCGGTCCATGGGTGGCGGTTCGTCGTCGAGGGCCTCCGCTGTGCCGCGAATCTCGATCCCCCGCACCACCCACGGGTCGACGGACGCCAAGTCATCGATCACGAGCGAGACAAGCGGGTTGGTCTTAACGTTCCGGAACTTTCGCGTCGCCCCCATGTTGAGGCCAAAAATGTCGATAGAGGAAAGCTCGGCGTTGTAGTGAAACCCCACGGGGTTGTTCTGAGGGGCGCCATTCTTCGCTACGGTGGCCAAACGGCCGAGCCGCTGCGTGGCCAGGTACGCACGCTCGTTCTCGGTGAATACTGGTGTGCCTGTCGTCATGGAGACAGCCTAAGACCTCAAGTAAAGTTGAGGTCAAGGGCTGGGGACGCAGAGCCGGGACTCAGAGCTGGGGCTCGGAGCCGCGACCCAGAGCCGGAGCTCAGCCCGACCGGCCGAGATTGCCTAATGAGGGGAAGGGAGCACCGTGTGTTACCGATAACCGACTACCTGGACTACGCCGGCCTTGATGACGTCCTGAGCGGAGGCGCGCGGCGGGTACAGGTGGACACGCCCATTGGCCCTTACCGGGTGTGGACGAAACGCACCGGGAACAACCCCGCCCTCAAGGTGCTCCTTCTACACGGAGGGCCGGGGTCTACCCACGAGTACCTGGAAGCCTGCGATAGCTACCTACCGGCGGCAGCGGTCGAGTACTACTACTACGACCAGCTCGGGTCGGGGTTCAGCGACCAACCCGATGAGCCGTCGCTCTGGGACCTCGACCGTTACGTGGACGAGGTCGAACAGGTCCGCCGTGCCCTCGGGTTGGGCAAGGAGAATTTCGTCCTCTACGGTCACTCCTGGGGCGGGATATTGGCCACCGAGTATGCGCTGCACTACCAACAGCACCTCAAAGGGCTCGTTATCTCCAACATGATGTCGAGCGTGCCGGCTTACGACGCTTACGCCCGGGACGTACTAATGAAGGAAATGGACCCGGCCGCCCTGGCGGAAATTGAGGCACTCGAAAACAGGGGCGATTTCGACAACCCGAAGTACATGGAACTGCTGTATGAGCAGCATTACGTACATCACGTACTTCGCTTGCCTGTCGCAGACTGGCCCGACCCTGTTGAGCGTGCTTTTGCTCACATAAACCCGGGCATATATGTCCCGATGCAGGGCCCGAGCGAGCTGGGCGTCAGCCCGGGGGCGAAACTCGCCCACTGGGACCGTACTGACGACCTCGCCTCGATCGCCGTCCCTACTTTGGTGATCGGTGCTCGTTACGACACTATGGACCCGTCGTACATGGAAATGATGGCGGCTCGCCTTCCCGCGGGCCAGTACCTGTACTGCCCCAACGGAAGCCATTTGGCTATATATGACGATCAGGCCTCATATTTCGCCGGGCTGGTGAAGTTCCTACAGCAACTAGCGGCGCGATGAAAGGCCTGGTGGTGTGTGCACCCACTGAAGTTGGGGCGGCCCGGTCGCTTTCTGCGTTCCCGTGACCGGGGAGACCTCCCAACGGGAAGAACTTGTCTCACGGCTCGAAGATGCGGGCTGTGTCGCCCCGGAGGAGGAAGCCGACGAACTGGTCGAGGCCGCCCGAGGGGACGAGGAGCTGCTCGGTCGCCTCGTCGCCCGCCGGGTAAGAGGAGAGCCTCTGGCCTGGGTCACCGGCGCCACCAACTTCGCTGGTTGTCGCGTCCACGTCTACCCCGGGGTCTACGTGCCTCGTTGGCAAACCGAGGCGCTCGTACGCCGAGCGGTCGAGCTACTGCCGGACGACGGCTTGGCCGCCGACCTCTGTACCGGATCGGGTGCCATCGCCATGGCGCTGGACCAGGCGCGACCACAGGCCCGCGTCGTCGGGAGCGATATTGACCCCGTCGCTTGTCGTTGCGCCCAGGAAAACGGCGTCGAGGCGTTCCTCGGCCACCTGGCCGAGCCTCTACCTGACGAACTTCGTGGGCGCTTCGACGTCGTGATCGCCGTCGTCCCCTACGTACCGAGCGAACAATTCCCTTATCTGCCCCGCGATGTCCGCGAGTTCGAGCCCCTTCTCGCCCTCGACGGCGGCCCCGGCGGCACCCGTGTGCTCGAGCAGGCCGTATGGGCCGGCGCCCGGCTATTGCGTCCGGGAGGGACGCTGTTGCTCGAGGTCGGAGGCGAACAGGACACAGCGCTCCGCGAAGTGCTGGGCGCGGCCGGTTTCGGTGCGCTGCGGCGCCACGAGGATGAAGAGGGTGACCTGCGCGGCATAGAAGTCAGCTTCAGACGGTCGACCGCCGGCGGCACATAACAAGCGGGGACGAGCCGGATGACGCCACAGATGGCGCATTATGGGGCCATGACAAACCCCCGCGGCTCCGGCTCGAAGTGGTCCCTCTGGTCGGAAGACTCGCTGTTGTCGATCGGGTCAAAAGGGTCGGTCCTATCGATCGGCTCATTGGGCTCGGCTCTATCGGTCGGCTCGGTTGGTTCCTTCCTGTCCCTCTTCTCGGTGGGCTCGGCGTTCTCGGTCGGCTCCATGTTGTCAGCCCGCTCGCGCTGGTCGGCCATGTCCTACCGTTCGGCCAAAGCGGCTCTCGCCTCCCCTCCACCAGGTCACCACTGACGCCGGCTCGATAGAGTCCAGGCATGAGCGGGTACGTAATGCCGGGGGTGCTCGAGATCGACACCTTGCTCGGCGGGTGGGAGCGGGTCACAGCCGGCTACCTGATCGAGGGCCCGGCGCCCGTTCTGGTGGAAACCGGGAGCCAGACCTCGGTCCCGGTGTTGTTGGAAGCTCTGGCCGAGCACGGCGTCGGCCCTGACGACCTGGCCGGGATAGCGGTTACCCATATACACCTCGACCACGCCGGCGGGGTCGGCGACGTGACGAAGGTGTTCCCCAAAGCCATCGTCTACGTGCACCCCAGAGGGGCCAGGCACCTGGTTGACCCGAGCCGGCTCATCGCGTCGGCAGCCACGGTGTACGGGGACGCGCTCGACTCCGTGTACGGCCGGCTGGACCCCACACCCCCCGAGCGCGTAAAAGCGGTGGAAGATCTGGCTGAAATCGACATCGGAGGAGGCCGGGTGCTCACAGTCGTACACTCGCCGGGACACGCCAAGCACCACATGGCGCTCCACGACAACGACAGCGGGCTCTTGTTCGTGGGGGACTCCGTCGGAGTTCGCCTACCGGGGGCGGGCGCCCTGAGGCCAGCCACCCCACCTGCCGATTTCGACCTCGCTCTGGCCCTGGACAGCCTCAGGCGCTATGCCAGGCGCAGCCCGAGCGCGTTGGCCCTGGCTCACTACGGTTTGTTGCCGGACGATCCCGGTCCGGCGCTTGAAAACGCCAGTGAAGTGCTACAGGAATGGGCCAGCGTGGCGTCCACTGCATGGCATTCCGGGGGCGACGTCGAGGAGGCCCTGCGGGACCGCTTCGGCGCCGAAATAGAAGCCCTGCCTACGGAAGAACGCCAGCGCATCGAGACACTCAATGGGATACACAGCAACGCTGAAGGGCTCAAGCAGTGGCTGGCGTCAACCGACAGCGCCGCGGACCCTGCGGGCGGGGCCAAACCCAGCCCCAGCCCTGGTTGAACGAGCGGACCGGCGGCCATAACTCCATGACGACTCGTCCGCGCCGGCACCAGTTGTCCGCGCCAGTACCAGCCCCGGCGCCGGCGCGGTTGCTCGAGCGCAGAGGGCGCTGGCGCGATGAGTTGGCCGGCCGGGAGCCGTCTGAACTCTGGTAACCAACTTCGAAGGAGGGAACATGCTCGGAGAGCCAGTGGTTGTCGAGCGCAGCGCGGAGCCTTATGTCGCCATTCGGGAGCTAGTCACAATGGAGACGCTCGGAACGGTCCTACCGGCGCTTCATCCCGACGTGAGGAGCTGGCTTCGGGAGCGAGGCGAGGAACCGGCCGGAGATCCGTTCTTCAAGTTCAACGTCATCGACATGGAAAGGCAACTCGAGGTCGAGGTAGGTTGGCCGGTCGGCGCCCAGATGGCGGGCGAGGGTCGAGTACTCGCCGCCGTGCTTCCAGCGGGACGCTACGCAACCGTCTTGTACACCGGTCACCCCGATGGTTTGCTCGACGCTACGCGGGCGCTGCTCGAATGGGCCGACAAGGAAGGCCTGCAATGGGACGTGGTCGAGACGGCCGACGGTGACCGGTGGGGGGCGCGGCTCGAGTTCTACAGGAGCGACGGGCCTGACATGGACAAATGGGAAACTGAGCTCGCGTTCAGGCTGGCCAGCGACTAGCCAGCCTCAGCAAATTGCTAGTGACAATTGTCCCCTCGTCGTCGTGACGGGGGGACAATCGCGTGCACTCATGATTGGCGCCATTCGATAAGGCGATAAACACCTACTTCGCCCATAGATATCGCCACCGCCATGAGCGGGGGACTCGAGCCGGGATTTTCAGGCTCACCACTTGCGCCTCCGGTCGGGGACGACGGCAGAGGTGCTGATTGCGAGCCTGCCTTTCCAATTCCAGCTGGTGATAGTTAAGTACGAGCCCGGCCAGCGTGGGCTGGATGAACATTACGACCTCCATCGGTACGACCGCGCTGAGGGGCGCGGCGAGGATGTGATTTGGCGACGAGGCCCGGTGTTACCGGGAGCTCAAACCTCTAGCAAGCTGATGCTTGAGCGTGCCGGCCAGGGCCAGTTATGAGGAGGGGGAACTTTATGATTATGTTCACACGTACCTCCTCGTGGTTCGATGGGCGGGCACCACCATTAGAGCCGACAGGCCCTAAGGGGCGCCACCGATTTTTTTCCGTTCCCGCGCCCGTGCCATAATTGATGGCATGGGACTGGTCGGCTTACACCACGTGTCGATCAACGTCGACGACGTCGATACCGCGCTCGCTTTCTACGTCGAGGTACTGGGCTTGCAGGTCCGCCCCGACCGGCCGGACTTCAGCTTCGGCGGCGCCTGGCTGGACGCCGGAGGCCAGCAGGTGCACCTGATCGAGGCCGCAACGCCGGAAAACCTGGGGCAGCACTTCGCGTTGGCCTTCACTGACCTGGCCGGCCTCGTCGCCGGGCTCCGGGAACGCGGGCTCGAGGTGACCGAGCCGGTGCGGTCGGGCACGAGCCTCCAGTCGTTCGTTAGCGACCCGGCCGGGAACCGGGTCGAGCTCCACCAGCCAGGCGCCTTCGCGACCCGGCCGTCTTGATGAACCGGCCGTCCTGACCGCCCGACCGCCTTGATGAACCGGCCGTCCTGACCGCCCAATCGTCCTGATGGACCTCCGCCAGGGCTCGTCCCGCATCCCAGCGGCCCTATTGACCGCCGGGCTGGCGGCCACCACGGCAGAGGCCGGGTCGGCGTCTACACCGGCCAGCGCCAAGACGATCCTGCCCAAGTTGTAGCGGCCCCGACGGATGCGGCGAGGAACCTGTCGCTTGCGTTGGCCGTCTCCGCTGTCTCGAGGGGACCATGGCTAGCGGCCGAACGATATGGGCCGATCAACTCCAGGGACCAGAGCGATCGGCTCTGGCCCGGAGGGACGCGCTGGAACGGCAACCCGACGTCTTGGTCGTGGGCGGAGGAATAGTCGGCGTGGCCACCGCGCTGGCCTGCCACCAAGCCGGGCTCGGCCGGGTCTCGCTCGTTGAGGCCGGGCGGCTCGGCTCGGGTGCTACGGCTGGTGCCGCCGGCCTGCTGGTCCCCGAGGCCCATCAGGGTTCGGACCCCCCGGCGTTTGTCGAATTGGCGAGGGTCAGCCTCGGGCTCTGGCGCGAACTGGAGAGTGCTATCGCCGGAGGTGTCGGCTACAAAGACATGGACTGGTTCGGGCTCGCCCCCCGCCCGGAGCGCTTTGTTGCCGACCCCCCGGCGACCGTCAAGTGGCTGACTGGCGACGACATGGCGCAACTGGTCCCCGGCCTGACGCCGAAGACACCGGCCGCGCTCGTGAGACACCAGGGCCGCGTCAACCCATTGCGTGCCGTCAGCCGCATGGCCGCTCAGCTGCCTCACGTGGCCACCGGCGTTACCGCCACCGACTGTGAACAAAAAGGCGGCCGGGTGCTGGCTATTTCCACCACGGCAGGGCGAGTCAGTCCGGGAGCGATCATATTCGCCACGGGGCTGCCCCCGGACCTAACGGGGCTCGACCTGAGGCTCCCGTCCGATTTGGTGAAAGGCCACTTAGCCGCCACTGATCAAGTCTCGTTGACCCTGCCAGGATCCGTCGCTCCGCTCGTGACGCAAATAGAGGACGGCCGCCTGCTGACGGGCGGGACAGTAGATCTCGACGACACTTCGGCCGGGGTCAACCCGGAGATTATTGACGGCATCCGGCGAGAACTTATGGCTGCCTTTCCTGCACTGCGGGCGGCCCGCCTCAGCCACCAGTGGTGCTGCTGGCGCCCTCATCACCCCGACGGGCAGCCCGTGATCGACCGGGTCCCCGGCGTGGACAACGCCTGGTTCACGAGCGGGCACTACCGCACGGGCATCTTGATGGCCCCGGCCACGGCCAACCTGCTCTGCGAGTGGGCCAGCACGGGGCAGCAACCCGAGCGCGCCGTCCCGTGGGCCATGGACGGTCGGTGGAGGTCCTGACTCAAAGCGCCCAGCCGGCCGGCAACAACGCCGAGGCGGTCCGGGCGCAGGGGACCGCAAAAACGGAGCTTTCAGGTATGAAAGGTAAATATCTTCTCGGCATCGATCCGCGCCCCCAACGCATCTACCTCGTCGAGCCAGGTTTCGAACTCCGGCCCCTGCTTGGGCAAGTAGTAGTCGAGCATCGCTTGCCGCAGTTCTGGATGTCCCGGATCTGAAAGGACGAAGAGCTCGGCCCGGCCGTGCACACTCACCGCCAGGTCCTCGCCGGGAAGGTGGACGGCGCTAACGGCGGGACGGCGGGCCAGGTGGCGCATACGTACCGAACCGCGCCCCGAACTGAAGTAGAAGGACCCGTGCAGCAGGTAGCCGTCAACCGGACCGGCCAGGGGCCGGCCATCGGCAGTCACAGTCGAGAGCGACAGCAGGCACATTCCCTGCAGACGAGTGCACAGGTGTTCGGCCGTTAGCCGGCGCTCATCCGTGATGATGCTCCGCAGGTGGGGACCGGCCTCGGCGGCACTCTGGTCGAGGACCTGTTGCAGTCGGTTGAACTCGTCTGGCGTCTCGTACATGCTCTGATTCCAGCACGGCTGCGCTCTTCCGTTCCTGTAACACGAGCGAGCCGACCGCTTCATGGCTTATGAGGATCCTGGACCGGCCCTCCGCCATTAGCATGCGCACCGTGGCTGACGCTATACGTGACGACCTGGACGGGCCCGTAGCGGACCCGGCGCACCACAGGGTGGTGTTCGAGAATGACCATATCCGCGTCCTCGAGACGATCATCGAGGTCGGGGACAAGACACCGTTGCATACCCACCTGGCCAAACACGTGATGGTGGCGAGCAGTGGGAGCCACTTCATCCGCCGGGATGCAACCGGGGCGGTGGCCTTCGACACCCGCGGCACTGAACCACCTTCGGTCATAAAGCCGCTCGATTGGAGTGACGGCACTCCGGCCCACACCCTGGAGAACACCGGCGAGGACGTTATCCACGTCACTGCCATCGAACTGAAATAGCAACGGGCCCTGCAGGGGGGCAAATTTACTGCAGTGCGGATTGCCGGCGCACGGGTAAGGGTCGATTTGGGGGGAAGAGCCGGTGTCGGCGGGCCGGTAAGGGCCGAATTGTGTGCGAAGGCGTCGTGTCGGCGGGCTGCCGGGGCGATGAGGGCAGAATTGGTGGAATGCGGGGTGTCGGCGGGCCGATGAGGGCCGTTTTGGGTGCGAAATACGCAATTGGTCGCGTTCCAACGCAATAAATGCATCGGATCGCGACCAGAAGTCGGTCCTGCACCCAAAACCGCCCCGGTCGACCGCAAAACCGCCTCCCCACGGGCAAAACCGGCCCGTCAACACCCAAAACGGCCCCGGCCGACTGAGAAACCGGCCCGAGACGGGGGCAAAAGCGCCCGCCAGCACCCAACCGCCCCGGTTGACGGCAAACCGGCCGAGACAGGGGCAAAACCAACGCCGCCGGTGGCGGGACCATGCCTCCCGCCACCATCAGCGTCCAGCGGGAACAGCTACGACGTGGCCACCAGCGAGCTGGATGGGAGGGCGATCTTCCCGTTGTACGTATTGACGGGGCCAGACCCTACGTTCGTCACTTCGACCCGAGTCAGCG
The DNA here is from genome assembly GCA_963750465.1 of uncultured Acidimicrobiaceae bacterium. Classification (GTDB taxonomy): domain Bacteria; phylum Actinomycetota; class Acidimicrobiia; order Acidimicrobiales; family Palsa-688; genus Fen-671. Next base: position 71,548 of record CAVVRE010000011.1, on the reverse strand, counting down.
GGACAGCGCCGATCCAGCTACCGGTCGGAGTTACGGCCGGGGCTGCCGTCGTAGTCAACTTGACCACCTCGGCTCCCTGGAACCCGAAATGTACGTTGTTCGAGTACGAGGGCGGTACGAAACCGGGAGTGACGAAGTTCCTGCCCGACCTTTGGACGGCGGAAATCACCCCTGCTCGCGTCAGATTTTTCCCGGCCGCCTGGAGCGCCTGGACGAAAGTTAGCGCCAACGCCACGCCGTACTCGGTGTTCCCATCGAGCCCAGCCTTGGCGTAGAGCGCAGGAGCGTAATTCTTCAGGATCTTGGCCTCAACCTTCACCCACGGGTTGGACACCTGGGATTCGGGAGGGAAGTAGGAATCGGTGATGATGCCGTTCAAAAGCCCGGCCGCCGCCTTGACCTGGGTGGCGGAGCCATGGCCGGCCTTCGTGTAGGCCTCGAGCAGTGGCCCCACGGTCGGCGCGTCGGAACCGGTGTTCGAGATCACGTATTGAGGGAAATATCCAATGGATGCCGCCGGCAGCATCGCCAGCGCGGTGGCAGCCGGGATGCTGGCCATGGCGACTACCTGCGCGCCGGCCGCCTTCAACGCCGCCACCTGATTGGAAAGGGGACCGGACAATGTGGCCGCATCATAGGTTTGTTGTGACACCACCATGGACTTGGCCAGCTCGATGTTGAGGCCTTTGACGAAATCCTGGCCGAACTCGTCGTCCTGGTACAGGTACCCGACTTTCTCGCCTCCGAAATGGGACGCGATGTACGCACCGAGGATCTTTCCCTCGACCGTATAAGGGGGTTGCCAGCCGAAGCTGTCAGGGTACTTCGGGTCGCTCCAGCAGTTGCACCCGGACTCGATGAAGAGCTGAGGTACGGCCTGCGCATTGAGGAACGACTGAACCGCCGATTGTGTCGGGGTCCCGAGCGACCCGACGTCGGCGAAGACGTTGTCCTGCAACACGAGTTTTCGAGTCAGTGTCGCCGTTTCTGCCGGGTTGTACTGGTCGTCCAAATAGGTGTACTTGATCTTTCGGCCGAACACCCCCCCATGAGCATTCACCCAGCCGAACACGGCGTCCATGGCCGGGGCGATTTCGTCATAACCTGGAGCGGCCGGCCCGGTCAGCGGGACAGTGGCGCCGATGGTGATGCTCGTCGCCGTCACCCCCGGGGCCTGAGCCGACGCAGTAGGCGCCAGCACGCCAATCGCCAGGGCGCCGACGATGGAACCGGCCGTGACCACCCCGGTACAACGGCGGGTCAATAGTTGATGCCTTCCATTCATTATTGCTCCCTTCATTCATTCAACCGATCGTGCACCGAGGCGGACCGATGATCGTCCGCACCGGGGACCAGACGTGGTGGTGCAGTCACAGGACGAACTCGCCCATTGCGGGCAGCCGACCACTCCTTCGACGCGTACTCCCATAACCAGCGGAGACCTCCCTGGATGCCGCTAGGGGCGGCGATCATCGCGACGATCAGTACGACGCCGAAAATGATAGTTGCGAGGTAAGCGCTTGTCCCGGCACCGAGGCCGAAATCGCCGGACAGAGAGGTGGACCATTGAGGCACGTAGACGAGCAGGATGGCGCCCCAGCACATCCCGCACAGGCTGCCGGCCCCGCCCAACACCATGGCCGCTAGCAACTCAATGGAAAGTGTGAGCGGGAACTCGCCCGTGCTCACCACGCCGGTCGACAAGCCGAGGAAGGCGCCCGCCAGCCCGGCACAGGCCGCACTGACCACGAAGGCAATCACCTTGGTGCGGGCGACGTGGACGCCCGAAAGCGAAGCCGCCACCTCGTCATCACGCACGGAACGAAAGGCGCGGCCAAAGCGGCTCGATAAAAGGTTTGCCAGCAAGACGAGCGTTATCAACGCGCCAGCCAGCTCGATCCAGGCCAACCACACCTCGGGGTTGACGCCCCCGGGCGAAGTAGGCACCGTCGTGGTCAATCCTTGGTCACCGCCGAACGTCGAGCTCCATTTGTCGGCGATCGGCGGCAGGGCGAGGGCCAGGAGGAGGGTGACGCCGGCCAGGTAAGGCCCTTTGAGACGAGTGGCGGAGATACCGATCACGAGGCCCAGCGTGGCCGCCGCCCCGATGGCGGCCAGCAACTCGAGGAGGAAGTTCATATGCGTGTGCGTCATCAGCAACGCCACGGTGTAGGCGCCGACCGCCATAAACGCACCTTGGCCAAGAGAAATTTGCCCACTCATCCCTGTAAGCAGGCTCAGGCCGGCTAATGCGATCAAATAGAGCCCGATCTCACCGACAAGGACGTTGTTGTAAGGGCTGAGAGCGGAAGTGATGAAATAAAGGGCGACGGCGCCCAGCAGGGCCAAGGTCAGATGACGGGCCAGTGGTTGCTCCGGCAGGCGGGCCCAGCGGGGGCGGGGCCGGGGCCCTGGCCGGGCACTGTCACCGGAGACCGGCGGGAACTCCGCCTTCGAGACATCGGCTGGGGCGATACCAGGCACTTTCAGACGACCCTCGCCGAAGGCCGGGAGAATATCCCCTGCGGCCGAGCCATCAGCGTGACCATCAATAAGACCAGCGCCCCGAGTGGCTCCAGACCTGACCCCAGGTAGCCGCCAACGTAAGAAATGCACAGCCCGGTGATCAAACCTCCAACCAGCGCCCCTACCGGGCTCTCGAGCCCGCCGATCACCGCGGCGGTGAAGGCGTAGATCAGGTCGAGGTCCATGAAATACGGCCCGAAGGAACTTGTCGGCGCCGTCAACAGGCCGGCCAGTGCTCCCGCCACTCCGGCCAGTGCCCACCCGAACGTGAGAAGCCTCCCGACGCGCACTCCGAGCAACCGCGACACCTCTCGCGAGAACGCCGATGCCCGCATCCGCAGGCCTAGAGTCGTCGCTTTGAACAGCACGAGGGTGGCCCCCATGAGGAGGAGGACAGCGGCGGCGATGAACACATCGAAGTGAGAAAAGGCAATTTCGGTGTGCCCGACTACGAGGCCGCTCTGAGAAAACGCAGCCGGGAAACCTCGGCTGGCGTTCCCGTACACGGCGCCCGCCACTCCCTCGAGTACGATCACGAGCCCGATGGTGACGATAACCGGGTTGAGCTCGGGCTTGCCCTCGAGGGGCCGGATCAGGACCCGCTCCACCAATGCGCCAAGTACGAAACCTATGGCCAGCGCGGCCAGAAAAGCCAACCAGTAGCTCAACCCGCGATTGAGAAGGCTCGAGGCGATGAAGGTCGTTATCATCGCCATGGCACCCTGGGCAAAATTGATGATCTTCGTGGCCCGAAATATGAGGACGAGCGACAGGGCCAGGGCCGCGAAGATCAGTCCCTGGGTGAGCCCGTCGAGGGTTATGTTCAAAAACAAGCTCATGGCAAACCCTCAAAATCCCAAATAGTGGCGGCGTAGTTCGCTGTCCCCTGCAACTTCAGTCGCCACATCGTTGGCCACCACCTCGCCGAGGTTGAGCACCACGGCCTTGCCAGCTATGGACAGAGCACTGCGGGCGTTCTGCTCGACGAGCACTACCGTCATGCCGGAGGAAGCCGTCTGGTCTAATAACAACGTCATCAACTGTGCCGTTATGAGCGGGGCCAGCCCGAGTGACGGTTCATCGAGCAACAAAAGGCGGGGACGGGTGATAAGGGCTCGTCCGAGCACGAGCATTTGGCGTTCCCCACCCGACAACATCGACGCATGGCGGTGACGGAAGCTGCCCAGCCGGGGGAAAAGCTCGAGGACCGCCTCGACCGCAGGTTGGCGTTGCCGCCGCGCCAGGCACCACAACGTGGCCACCCGCAAGTTGTCCTCGACGGTCAGTTCTTCGATGACCCCTCGGCCCTCGGGGACGTGAGCAATTCCGCGGCGGGCGATGGACTCGACCGAGTTCCCCAAAAGCTCGTCGCCGCCAAAACGGACCGACCCACCTTTGGGTTTGGTCAACCCGCTTATCGTGCGCAGCAACGTTGTCTTTCCCGCACCGTTTGCCCCCAGCACCGCGGTGATATCGCCTTTTTCGGCCGTGAACGACACCGACCGCAGTGCATTGACGGCACCATAAGCGACGCTCAGGTCCCGGACGTCAAGCACGCCCGCCCTCCCGCACCGCCGGGGCGGCCGTTGGCTCCTCGATGACACGGCCCAGGTAGGCCGTCGCCACCTCGGAATCCGAACGGATCTCATCGGGCGTCCCATCCGCGATCGCCTGCCCGAAGTTGAGCACGACTATCCGGTCGCATACCGACGTGACCAGATCTATTCGGTGCTCAACAATAACCACACCCATCGCTTGGCTAAGGTCCCGGATCAGGGCGGCCAGGTCCTCTATTTCTTGGTCAGAGAGACCGCTGGCCGGTTCGTCGAGGAGGAGCAGGGTGGGCTCGGCCATCAACGCCCGGGCGAGTGCGGTGCGCTTCTGTATCCCGTAAGGCAGGGCCGCCGGGAGTTGCGTCGCGTAACCCGCGATATCGAGCCGTTCCAGCAATTCGTTCGCTGCGGCCCCAATTCGACGCTCTTCGCGGCTCGAACGCCACAGGCCGAAGAAGGCTGAGACCATGTCGCTCCGGATTCTGGCCTGCGCCCCGAGCATGACGTTCTCGAGGACCGTCATGCCTTTGCACAGGCCGACGCCCTGGAGCGTCCGCGCCATGCCGCACCTGTTCAGGTCGTGGGGATGGGCGTTCTGAAGCGGGACTCCGTCGTACGTGATGGTCCCGGAACGAGCGCGGGTCAAACCGCAAATGACGTTGAACAGCGTCGTCTTCCCGGCCCCGTTCGGCCCGATGACGCCGACAGTCTCACGGTAATCCGCTGACATCGAAACCCGGTCCAGGGCCAGCACGCCGCCGAACTCCACAGACAGGTCGCGGACGACGAGCTGTCTCGCGCCACCGGCCACAGAGCCTGACATCGGGGCGGCACTCACCCGCCCACGCCACCAGTTTGACCAGGGCGTCCCTTATTTCCCCCCTTGAGGCCAAAAAATGTCATCGCAAGTTCGGCCCGGCTCCAATCAGCGAGCTGGGCGCCTCGTTCCTCCCTCCGAGCTGCTGTTCTTGTGAACCCCCCTTGTGATCTGTCGAGGCCGAACCTTGCGCTGGCTCCTACGTGGTTCGTCCCCGTGAGCGTAGCACCAGGCCCACGGACCGGGAAGCAGGCGACGAGGTAGGGGCGGCGGCAGGCCAATGCCCCTAAATGTTCGATGACGCCTGGGCTTTACGGCGCCTGGGCCCTTGTGGCCAGGGCCGAACAGGCTCGGTTATGCGGATTGCCCGCCGTCGACAACCAGGGTGTGCCCGGTGACGTAGGCGCTCGCTGGCGACGCCAGGAAGGCGACGGCGCCTTTCAGGTCATCGGGGCCGCCAAACCGGCCGAGCGGGATCCTCGTGAGGAACTCGTCGCCGAAGCGGTCGAGGACGGCTCTTGACATATCGGACGGGAACCAACCGGGCGCGATGGCGTTCACGCGGATGCCGTGACGTGCCCACTTCCACGCCAGGTCGCGCGTCAGCGAGATGACGCCCCCTTTGCTCGCCGAATAGGCCACGGCGTCCATCATCCCGGGCGGGGAGCCATGAAGAGCGGCCACTGAAGCGATGTTGACAATGGAACCGCCCCCCTGCGCGATCATCTGACGCGCCGCCGCCTGGGTCATCAGAAAGAGCCCCGTGAGGTTCACGTCAAGAACCTTCTGCCATCCGGGCAATGGCGTCTCCTCGGCCGGGGCACCCCAGGTCGTGCCTGCGTCGTTGACGAGCACGTCGACCCGCCCGAGCTCGTCGACCGCGCGGTCTACTACGGCCTGCACATCGCCTGGTTGTCTGAGGTCACAGCGCAGGGCCAGGGCCGACGCCAGTTGAGCCAACTCGTCCGCCACCTGCTCGCAGCGCTCGAGCTTGCGGGCGCAGATGACTACGTTCGCCCCGAGCTCGGCCAAGGCGTTCGCCATCTGCCGACCGATGCCACTGCCACCGCCGGTGACAATGGCGGTTTGGCCTGATAGGTCGAACAGTTCAGGGACTCTCATCGATGTCGGATCGTAGTGGCATCGATGTGAGAGGGTAGTGGCGATGACCGGCACCGCTAGCACTTCTGGCACCGCTAGCACTTCTGGCCCCGCCAGCACCTCTGACCGCTACGAAGCGCTGCGGGCCCAGTACCGATCCTTCATGGACGAGCACATCTACCCCCACGAGCAGGTGCTCTCCCGGGACGACGAAACCGCCGCCTCGCTGGTGGCCACATTGCGAGCACGGGCCAAACAAGCCGGGTTGTGGGCGCCCCACCTCCCCCCCGAGGCCGGCGGGACCGGACAGGGTTTCCTGGCCTACGCCAGCCTCAATGAGGAGATCGGACGGGTGTACTGGGCACAGCTCGTGTTCAACTGCCAGGCGCCCGATGCCGGGAACGGCGAGATCTTGCACCTCTTCGGTAGCGACGAGCAGAAGAAGGCCTGGCTGGCGCCCCTGGTTGAAGGCGACGCCCGCTCCTTTTTTTCGATGACCGAGCCCGAAGTCTCCGGGGCCGACCCGACTGGCCTACGCACTACCGCTGTGCGGGACGGGGACGACTGGGTGATCAACGGGCACAAATGGTTCTCCACGGGAGCCGAGGGCGCCACCTTCGGCATAGTGATGGCGGTCACCGAGCCCGACGCTCCGCCGCATAGTCGCATGAGCCAGATCATCGTGCCGACGGATGCCCCCGGGGTGCTTATCGAGCCGGTGCCAGTCCTGGGGCACCGCGGACGCGGCTGGTCGACCCATTGTGAGGTGTTCTATCAGGACGTCCGGGTCCCGGCCGACAACCTCCTGGGACAACGCGGCGACGGGTTCAGGATTGCCCAGGTGCGCCTGGGCCCGGCCGGATCCACCACGTGATGCGCTGGTTGGGCCAGATGCAGCGCGCCTTCGAGCTGATGTGCCAACGCGCTTTGGAACGGGACGCCTTTGGAGGGCCGCTGGCCGACAAGCAGACGGTGCAGAACTGGGTGGCTGACTCGGCCGCCGAGATCCACGCCTGCCGGCTGATGACGTACGATGCGGCCGACAAGATCGACCAAGGGGCGGACGCCCGCGTCGACATCTCTTTGCTCAAGTTTTATGCTGCCGCCGCGCTCTCCAACGTGGTCGACCGGGCCGTGCAAGTACACGGCGGCCTCGGTTTGACCGACCGCTCGCCGCTGTCGCACATGTACACCTTGGCCCGGGCGGCGCACATCTACGACGGCCCCGACGAGGTGCACCGGATGGTGGTCAGCCGGCGTATCCTCAAGGAATTCGCCGCTGGCCGCCGCTGGACGTTCGGCTGACATCGACCTCACCGGCGTACAGTAGGGCCGGTGCGCTTCGGGCTGACCATACCTTTCCAGGGCGTCCCGTTAAACGAGCTCCCCCCGGTCATCCGTCAAGTCGAGGCGGCCGGGTACGACGGCGTGTGGTCCGAGGAATCCGTCAATTTCGACGGCATCACGCCGCTCGTGGTGGCGGCGCAGAGCAGCGAGCGCCTCAGGCTCGTGTCCGGTGTAGTCAACGTGTTCACACGAGGCCCGGCGCTGCTGGCTCAGACGGCCGCCGCCCTGGCCGAGCTGAGCGAGGGCCGGTTCGTGCTCGGGCTCGGCACGTCGTCCGACGTCATTGTCCAACATTGGAACGGGGTGCCGTTCCAACGACCCCTGTCGAAAACGAGGTCCACGGTCGAGTACTTGCAACTCGTACTGGCGGGCGAGCGGGGCCTTGGGGGCTTCCGGTTGACGCGGCCGCCCGAACACACAATCCCGATCGTCCTGGCCGCCCTCCGCCCGGCCATGCTCAGGCTGGCGGCGGAAATGGCCGCGGGTGCGTTTACGAACTTCCTCCCGCTCAGCGGCGCGGCCACCGTGGTGAAGGCCTTCGGGGCACCAGACAAAGAACTCGCCGGCCGTTTCTTCTCCGTCCCGGGCCCCGAAGAGGAGGCGCTGGCGGCGGCGAGGCGACTGTTCGTGGCTTACGCCACAGTCCCCGTCTATGCGGCCTTCTTGCGCTGGCTCGGGCGGGCAGATGAGATCGACCCCGTCGTGGCCGCGTGGACGGCCGGCGACCGCAAGCAGGCCCTGGAGCTGGTGCCCGAGCGGCTGCTTCGCGACATATTCCTGTTCGGCCCCTACGGCGCGCAGCGCGATCGGTTAGCGGCGTTTGCCGATGCCGGGATCAATTCGGCTGTGATCGTCCCGATGGTCCCGCCATCCGATCTTTCCGCCGCCATCGACGCCTTCGCGCCGGGCTGAGCGATGTCCCACCCGCCCGAACCGGACGTCGTCCAGACGGAAAAGGAGGCGGAACTACTTACGCGGCCGCCGTTGCTCATCCTCGAGCGGGTGGCCGCCTTCCTCGACGACCACGCCCTCGGCAGCGGCCCGGTGACCGCCTCCCGGATCGGTGACGGCGGAGGGTCGAACTTCTCGTTCCTGCTCGAGCGGGACGGGGAACGCTACGTACTACGCCGGCCGCCCCGCCCGCCGCTGCCGCCATCTGCTCACGACGTCGTCCGCGAAGCGCGTCTGCAGCTGGCGTTGGCGCCAATGGGCATTCGCGTCCCGCACATTCGCGCCGTCTGCGAGGACGGCGGGCTTCTTGGGGTGCCTTTCTACGTAGCCGACTACATCGAGGGTTTCGTCGTCACGGATGAACTGCCACCCGGCCTCGTCGGGGACGCCGAGGCCCGGCGCCGCCTGGCCGAAGACCTGGTCGACACCCTGGTCGAGATCCACGGAGCGGATATCGACGAGCCGGCCTTGGCGCCGTTCGTTCGCCCGGGTAGCTACCTCGAACGGCAGGTTCGACGCTTCTCCCAACTCTGGGAGATGAACGCCACCCGCCCCCTCCCGCTCGTCGGCGACGTCGGGGCCAGGTTGGCGAAGACGATGCCAGGGCCGATCGGGCCAGGGCCGATCGTCGGCCCAAAACCGGCCGGCCCAAAACCGGCCGGGCCAAAACCGGCCGGGCCAAAACCGGCCGGGCCAAAACCGGCCGGGCCAAAACCGGCCGGGCCAAAACCGGCCGGGCTCGTGGTCGTGCACGGTGACTACCGCCTCGGGAACATGATCGTTGTCCCTGGCCGTCCCCACCCCATCGTCGCCGCCCTCGACTGGGAAATGGGCGCCATCGGTGACCCACGTGCCGATGTCGGCTATCTGATCGCCACCTATTCGTCCCCGGGCGGTGAACCGAGCGCACTGGGCACGTCACCGGTCACGGCCACCCCCGGGTTCCTCACAGGCGAGGAGATGGCCGCTCGATATGTGCAACGCAGTGGGCGCGACGTGGAACCCCTGGCATGGTTCGAGGCCCTTGCCCTTTGGAAAGCGGCGGTGTTCTGCGAGGCTATTTACGGCCGTTTCATCCGGGGGGAGCTCACTGCGGATGACGAGCGGGCGGCGGCGTTCGAGACCATCGTCCCCGCGCTGGCGGAGACGGCGTCAGAGAAGCTGGCCCAAATGAAACCTCCGGGCTAGTTCCGGGGAAACCACCGGCCGGTGCGACCAGCCGGGCTCACACTAACGGCGGCACTTCGGGCCTGAACCGGCCCTACGCTCCCTTGACAGTCAACTCTATTAGGGATACTCTAATCAGAGTAGTCGTGCAATAGTGCTCGAAAGGAAGCTATGGCTGGTCGCAACCGCAGCAACCCGCTGGCCCTCGCCGTCCTGATTTGCGTCGCCGAACGACCGATGCACCCTTACGAAGTGGCGACAACCCTGCGCCAGCGCCAGAAGCACGAGAGCGTCCGGCTCAACTACGGGTCGCTCTATGCCGTAGTTTCGTCTCTGGAGAAGCGGGGGCTGATCGCTCCTCAGGAAACAAGGCGGTCAGGCCGACTACCCGAGCGCACCGTTTATTGCCTCACCGACGCCGGCCGTATCGAGGTCCACGACTGGCTCACCGACCTGCTGTCGACGCCCGTAAAGGACTTCACCAGTTTCGAAGCGGCGCTGTCGTTCTTACCCGCCCTTCCGCCCGAGGACGTTGCCGCGCTCTTGCGGGAGCGGGCCGCCCGCCTCGAGTTCGACCTGGCCGAAGCGCATGGGTCCCGCGAGCTCATCGAGAAGAAGCATTTCCCCCGGCTGTTTTGGGTGGAAGAAGAGTTCCGTATGGTCTTGCGGGAGGCTGAGCTGGGCTACGTCCGCCGTTTGGTCCGCGAGATCGAAGCCGGGACGCTCGAAGGGATCGACTGGTGGAAAAAGGTACATGCGGCGGCCGGCGAACCCGTACCCAGCCCCTTACCACTCACCGGTGGGATGGAAGAAGAAGCGCTCGAACCGTGACCGAAATTATCGAACGGAAAATGGAAATGGACAGCATCATCTCAACCAGGGACTTGCGGAAATCCTTTCGTTCACAGCGGGGGAACGTAGACGCCGTCCGGGGCGTGAGCTTTGATGTCACGCGAGGCGAGATATTCGGTTTCCTAGGCCCCAATGGTGCCGGCAAAACCACCACCCTGCGCATGTTGACCACTCTTCTCCCCATCGACGCGGGCTCGGCCGTTGTGGCCGGATTTGACGTCGGTCGCTACCCGAAGGAGGTGCGGGCGCACATCGGCTATGTAAGCCAACTCGGAGGGGCCGACAACCTGGCCACCGGCCGAGAAAACCTCATTCTGCAGGGCCGGCTGTACGGCGAGGATCTCCCTACAGTTACCAAACGGGCCAAGAAATTGATGGAGATACTTGATCTGTCCGAGTTCGCGGACCGCAAGGTGAAAACGTACTCGGGCGGCCAGCGGCGAAGACTGGACATTGCCCTGGGCATCGTCCACGAGCCCCAGGTGCTGTTCCTCGACGAGCCGAGCACCGGGCTCGACCCCCAGAACCGCGCCAACCTTTGGGACCATGTCCGAGCGCTCCGGGACCAGGGCGCCACCATCTTTGTCACCACTCATTACCTGGAAGAGGCCGACGCCCTTTGCGACCGCTTGGTGATCATGGACCACGGCGAGATCGTGATCGGGGGGACGCCACGGGATTTGAAGCGCCAAGTAGCAGGAGAATCCGTGGTACTCAGCCTGCGCGACGTCGACGGCGCCGCCAGCCTCGCATCGACGTTGCTGGGTGCGCAACCGTTCGTACGCGAGGTGAGCGCGGAGGGCAGCCAGGTCCGGCTCTACGTCGAAGACGGGGGCGTCGCCCTTCCCCAGATCCTCCGGCTGCTCGACGCGGAACAGATCGGGGTCAGGTCGATGAGCCTCTCGGAAGCAACCCTGGACGACGTCTTCCTGCGCCAGACGGGCCGGTCGCTTCGCGACGCCGGCGCCACCACCGACGAAGTGAGGTCAGCATGAAAACGGCTCGTGACACCGGGTTGCTCTTCCAGCGGTACACCTTGCAATTGTTGCGTAACCCCGTCTGGCTTTTTGTGGGGTTTTCGACTCCCGTGCTCTACCTTTTGCTCTTTACCCCTCTGCTCAAAAACCTTCCCGGAGCCAAGGGTTTCCCCACGGGCAGCGTGCTTGAGCTCTTCCTGCCTGGCATCCTGGCCCTGCTGGCGTTCACGTCCGGGACTGGTGCCGGTTTCAATACGATCTTCGAGTTGCAGTCGGGGCTCATCGAGCGGCTCCGGGTCACCCCCGCCAGCCGGCTCGCCATTTTGATCGGGCCCATTCTGTCAGGCCTGTTGATGATGACGGTCTTCGACGCAGTTGTCATAGCCGTGGCCGTCGGGTTCGGGTTTACGGTCCACTGGGCCGGCCTTTTCGTGCTCATCCTGCTGCTGTGGGCGCTCGCCACCTTAATGGCAGCCTTCTCGACGGCTACGGCCTTGGTGACCAAAGACATCAGCAGCTTCGCCGCCATCATCAACGGGATGAACCTGCCGCTGCTTTTGCTGTCGGGTGTTTTGTTGCCGATCGCGCTGGGGCCGCTTTGGCTGCGCGTCCTCGCCCATTTCAACCCGCTTTATTACCTCGTCGTCGCCTCTCGCGCGCTGGCCGTCGGCCACCTGGGCAACTCGGCCGTCTGGCAGGCGTTCGCCGTGTTGATGCCTCTGTGCGCGCTCGTACTGATATGGGCGACCCGGGTTTTCCGCCGGGCTGTATCCTGACCGTTATTTACCGGTCGGCAGGTGCCAGTTGCGGTGGGCGGGTACGAGTTGCCGTCGCCAGGTACCACTTGCGCCACCCTCGTGCGAGTTGCCGTCGCTAGGTACGAGTTTTAGCCGAAAAACGGATAAAACTGGCCAAGGCGCCCGGTCTCGGTGATAAAAGTGGACACGACGGGCGGCCACACAGCCGGGCTTTGGCCACTTTTCTACGGTCGAGCGTCGAACCGCTAAAAACTGGCGAGCCCAGGCCGATAGCTCGGTAGCCGCGCAATTAACTTTGACGCTGACCTCGTGCCACTTGCGAGTCTCTGAGCGCGGCGTACATTTCCCATGGCGGTTGCGGGAGGGCGTGGCCCGTCTCCAATAGCGATTTGAGGTTGGCGAGCACCGCCGGCCAACCCTTCGAAACGGCGTCGTAGTTGGCCTCCCCGGCGATGTCCTCGTGCGATCACGGTGAGCCGGATGATCTGTTCGTAGCGCTCGATGTCGAACGTGACCCGGGACGGGGGGTCTCGCTGCTCATCGGGGCCATCGAAGGTGATCACCAGCCGCCTGGGCGGCTCCGCCTCGAGGACCGTCCCGATAACATCGGCAATTCCGGAGCCATCGGTCCTCCGGTGCTCCCAGCGTGACCCCACCCCCCAATCGGAGATATTGCTGTGACCCCAATACTCAGCGCTTAGTTTGGCGTCGGTCAGGGCCTCCCAAACCCGCTCGGGCGTGCTCTGGATGTAGGTGACGTAGACGAAAGTTGGTTTGTCAATTGGTTGTCCGGCCATTTCAGCCTCCTCTGCTCGTTGTTTGATGGCGCACAGCGCCCGTAGACGGGGACGCTCGAACTTGTAGATCCAGCGCTCCTCGAGTTCGTGGATGGGGACGGCGTTCAGATAGTGCAGCTTTTCCCTCCCCCTGCGCACGGTGGTGACGAGGTTGGCCGCACCGAGGACTTCGAGGTGCTGTGTCACCGACTGACGCGCCATTTGCAGGCGCTCGCACAACTCGCCCAGGCTCTGCCCGTTCTCCTCGTACAGCCGGTCAAGGAGGTAACGCCGGGTGGGGTCGGCCAGCGCCTTGAAGACCTTGTCCGTATCCTCGCCCACAGCAGTCATTATGCAGGTATTCACCTGCCTAACGCAAGCCGCCGGACCATAGCCCCCCTGGTGCGACCGAGAGGTACCGGTTCGCCATTTCCACAGGGTCCCCGTATTGCGCGCCGCTCCTTATGGCCGCCCCGAAGGCGCTGGTTGTGACCGTCTCGTTCGATGGCGATGGGCCGGTCGGCTACGTCGTCGCCAAGGCCGCCGACGACCGCCTGGCCAGGGCCCTCGCTGGGGGCTTCCGGTCCGGCCACGTCGTCTCCGTCGGCCTCCACCTCGGCCTTGTCCGGACCGAGGGCGTTCTCCAATTCCGGGACTACCTCGACTTCAGTGGGTCGCGAGTCACCTGACGGTGTCGGGCGTGTGGTTGCCGCCCTCGCCGCAGACCCCGAGCGGGAAAGGTTCAACGGTCAGGTAATTGAGCGTTACCTCATTAGCGGCCGAGTGCGGCGTAGACGTGATGTGACGGCTAGACGTGGCGTACAGCGGGCGGGGCGTGCCGGTCGGTCACCAATCGGCGGGGCTGGATCCCCTGGCTCGCCGGAGGGTGACAACGGTGCCTGGTCGAGCCTGGGCGCAGTCCGATGCCGCCGACCGGTCGACGATGGCGACCACGGGGTAGCCCCCGGTCGTCGGGTGGTCCGCCAAGAACACCAGCATCTCACCGCTATTAAGCAGCTCCACGGATCCCCAGACGATGCCCTCGCTCGGCAGCTCCTGACCAAGACGACGACCGAGGGGCGCCCCCGAGAGGCGCAACGCGATCCGGTTGCTGTTCGGCGATACCCGGTAGGTCTGATCGAACAGGTCCCGCTTTCCCCGGGCGGTCAACCAGTCGCGCCGCGGGCCGGGGTGGAGCGGAAGGACGAGGTCGGCTGGGGGCATCCGGTACGGGGCGAAGTCGATGGCCGGTGGAGGTCCGTGCGCTCGCCCGACAGCCAGGCGTTGACCGCTGACGAGCACCGGGGGACCGAGGCCGGAGAGCAGGTCCGTCGCCTTACTGCCGAGAGTCGGCGGCACGTCAAAGCCGCCGGCCACGGCCAGGTAGGAACGGACACCGAGCTCCGCCGGGCCGACGTCCACGAGACTGCCGGCCGGTACGTAGACGGGCAAGCTCCAGACTTCGAGCCGGCCGTCGACGAGGACCGTGGCCCGGGCACCGGTGACGGCGATCACCGCCGGCGCGTCAAAACGCAGGCTGACACCGTCGACCGTGGACTCGAGCACGGCTGCAGTTTCGGCGTTGCCCACTAGCCGGTTGGCCCGGGCGTAGGCGTCGGAGTCGAGCGCCCCCGACGCGGGGACTCCGAGGTGGGCGAAGCCGGGCCGGCCAGAGTCCTGGACTGTCGTCAATGCTCCGGGCCGGACGACCTCCACGGTCTGGCGGTCCACGTCCTGCCTGTTTGTCACGCGGGCAGGAAGCGCACGATGGTGCCCGGGGCGAGCAGGGCCGGGGGGTCGCGCCCGGGGTCCCACAATGTTGCGTCGGTGTGCCCGATGACCTGCCAACCGGCCGGGGAAGTGCGGGGGTATACGCCGGTGAAAGTGCCACCCACGGCCACACTGCCAACCGGGACGGCCGGGCGCGGGGCGGCGCGTCGCGGCACCTGCCACCGCTCGCCGAGCCCGTCGATGTAGGCGAAGCCGGGTGAGAAGCCGCAGAAAGCAACCCGGTGGGAGAGCGAGGTGTGGATCGTGACCACCTCGGCTTCGGTCACTCCCCAATAGTGGGCCACGTCTGCGAGGTCGGGACCGTCGTAACGGCAGAAGATTTCCACCGTCGTGACGGGACCTCCGTTCAGCCGGGGCACCGACCAGGTGGCGATCTCGCCGGCTACCCGATCGGGGTCGTCGACGCCGTCGAGGAGAACGGTCGTAGCGCCGGGTACCACGTCGACGAGCGTGTCACCCCATCCCTGGCGACGCTGGCGGTCGATCTCCGCCGTCAGCGAAAAGACCTCGTCGAGGTCGGCCAGTTCGACGAGCACGGCCGAGGGCCCGGCCGGGAGGAACCTCAAGGCTGGTAAGCCGCCCGGGCCGGCCCAGGGTGGTCTACAGCCCAACCCGTGGTGTCGGCAACGTCGGGTTCGTCGTACACCGCCAGCAGCTGCAACTCGGCGTCTATCAGGTAGGCGTACAGGTGCTGCTCGGCCTCCTCCCCTTGTCCGGCGTCCACGAGCTCGGCAATGACGCGGTTGCGGCCCAGGTAGGGGCGGTGGAACTGCTCGGGGTCGGTCATGACGTGGAACACGAGGCGGAGTTCCGCCAGGGCGCGGCTCATCATTTCGTCGACGCGCGGGCTCTGCGCCAGGGCGCCGATGGCCTGGTGGAAGTGGAGGTCTGCGGTCCGGACCTCCAGCCAGGCCCCCCGGGCCGCGGCGGCTTCGGCATCCTCGACTGTCGCCGTGACGGCTTTGCGCAGCGCCACCGGGGCTTGGCCGGCGAGGCGGGCAGCCCCTCCTTCGATCATCCGGCGCAGACGGTACAGGTCGACCACGTCGGCCTGAGTCAGGACGGATACGAAAATCCCCCGGTTCATCTCGTGAACGGTAAGACGCTCGTGGCATAGAAGGCGGAATGCCTCCCGGAGAGTGTTCCGGGATACGCCCAGCGCCCGGCCGAGCACTTCCTCAGAAAGGCGGCTGCCCGGCGAGAACAAGCCTTCCATGATGCGGGAACGCAGGATCCCGGCCACTCGCTCGGCGGTGCTGGAACTCGCCAGCTCGCTCCGGTCGGCAGCCAGGACCGCCGCTATCTCGTCAGTGACGGCGACAACCACGCTCTTCCTCCGGGCACCAATGAGTCGGTTCACACGATGTTTACAATCGTCGTCTTGATGGATTGTAGAACAAGGGGTACGATCCTCGTGAACTGAGTGAGGGGGCAGCTGCTTGATCGCAGTGGTAAATGACCTGCACCTTTCGTGTGGATCGCCCTTCGCTCGCGTCGGCGTGGTCCCCGCGACTGCGGGAGCCTCGACCCGGCCTCCCGAGGCCTCGTCCCCCTCGAATGTAGTGACCACCCACGTGTCGCCCCCGAACGAGCCTTACCTGAAGCAAAGTGCAACCAAGACGTCATCGGCCCGGGACCGGACCGGACTGGGACCTGACCGGGCTGGGACCTGACCGGGCTGGGACCTGACCGGAACGGTCGCTGATGGGATCCGTGCTCAATCACAGCTACAAGAGGAGGAATGCCTGGATGAGAAACCTTCGAGTTAGGTCAGTCGCAGCCACCCTCGTGATCAGCGGGCTGGTGGCCGGGCTGGTCACCAACCCCGTAACCGCGTCCACCGCCGGGGCAGCGACCAGCGGGGCAACGGCGACCTGTGCCGAACCGCCCGGCACCACCCCCAACTACATCTTGCCGCTGCTCACTGGCGCCTATTACAGCGTGGCCAACATCGAGCAATTCCAGCGGTTGTCCTACAGGTCCCTGTTCTGGATCGGCGACAAGGGAAAGCCGGTCGTCAACCCGACTCTCAGCCTGGCGAAACTGCCGACGTATTCCAATAACAACACCGTCGTCAACATCAACTTGGGCAAGTGGAACTGGTCCGACGGCACACCCGTCACATCGCGTGACGTGACGTTCTGGATCAACCTGCTCGAAGCCAACAAGAAAAACATCGCCTTTTATATCCCGGGAGAATTCCCGGACAACCTGAAGAGCTACAAGGTGACCGGGCCAGAGTCCATCCAGCTAACCCTTACGGGCGCCGGTAAACCCGACCTGGTTCACCTACGACCAGCTCTCGCAAATAACGCCCATCCCGCAGCAGACTTGGGACAGGACCTCGGCTTCGGGCGCCATAGGCAACTACGACCAGACCAAGGCGGGCGCCGTGCAGGTCTTCAACTTCCTTACGGCGCAGTCGAAAACCATCGCCACCTACGGGACTAACCCCCTGTGGCAAACCGTGGACGGGCCGTGGAAGCTCAACCAGTACCAGTCGGACGGCTACGTCCGGTTCAAGGCCAACCCGGCCTACTCCGGCCCGGACACGCACGCCATCCAGTACTTCGTAGAAGAGCCCTTCACGACGGACACGGCCGAGCTCGACGTGCTCCGCTCTGGGAGCACGTATCGACTACGGGTACCTGCCGTTCCAGGACGCGGCTCAGTCAGGCGCGCTGGCGTCGGAGGGCTACACGCAGACAGTATGGAAGGACTGGGGCATCACTTACTTCGTGTTCAATTTCCACAACCCGACCGTCGGCCCCATCTTTTCGCAGGCCTATTTCCGCCAGGCCATGCAGTCGCTCATCGATGAGCAGGCATACATCAAAGGCCCGCTCAACGGCTATCGGGCATACCGACTATGGGCCGGTGCCGAGCCAACCCACGAGCTTCGCCACCCCCTACGAGATCAAAGGCCCTTGGCCGTATAACCCCGGCAAAGCGGTGAGCATGCTCAAGTCGCACGGCTGGGACGTGAAACCAAACGGCGTGTCCACGTGCGCCAGCCCGGGTACCGGCCCGAGTAACTGCGGCGCCGGCATCAAGGCCGGAGCGAAGCTGGAGTTCAACCTCAATTACGCCTCGGGTGACACCCCGGTCAGCGAGGAGATGCAGGGCCTCAAGTCCGATTTTGCCAAGGCCGGCATTGACGTCAACCTCGGCTCTGCCCCGTTCGACACGATCATCTCCCAGTCATCCGCCCTGCACTTCGTGCTCGTGGCAGATGTCGAACTGGGGCGGTGGCTGGCTCTTTGGCGTAAACCCTTACCCGACCGGCGACCAGATCTTCGGGACCGGGTCGGGCTCGAACTTCTCCAACTACAGCAGCCCGACGGCTGACAAGCTGATCGACCAGACCGTGCACGGCACGGCGTCGCTGGCTGCGTACCAGAACTATCTGGCGGACGCAGGTCCCCGTGCTCTGGATGCCCCAAGCCGCGTTCGCCATCTCCGAGGTCAGCAACAAGCTTCATGGGGCCGTCCCGGCAGAGCCCGATCCTGAGCCTCACCCCCGAGAACTGGACCCTCTCGAAGTAGGCCCGCACCGCCATGAACCAGTGCCCATGAAGAAGTGCCCGATGAAGCGGTGAAAGTCCGACCGCTTCGGCGCCGGAGGAGAAGCCGGATTTGACTGGCTACCTCCTCCGGCGGACGGGCCAGGCGCTCGTGGTGATCCTCTTCGTCACGATGATCGTCTTCGGCCTCGAGCACCTGCTCCCGGGCGGCCCGGCGCGGGCGATCCTGGGCCAACACGCTACGCCGAGCAACATCGCCGCCTTTAACCGGCAAAACGGCCTTGACCGTCCGCTGCCGGAACAGTACTGGACCTGGCTGACCCAAGTGGTCCAAGGGAAGCTGGGCTTTTCCTACGCACTCAACGAGTCGGTCAGGTCCCTTCTGCTTCAGCGCCTCCCCAAAACGGCGTTCCTAGCCGGGGTCGCCACCCTGGTGGCCCTGCTGGTGGCTATCCCTATCGGTTTGCTGCAGGCGGCCCGGCGCAACCGGCCCGACGACATCGCCGTAACCACCGTGGTGTTCGCCCTCTATTCGACACCGGCGTTCTGGTTAGCCATCCTTTTGATCGAGTTCCTGGCGGTCCGAAACCATGTCTTCCCGGCCGAGGCCCCGCAGGGGAACTTCGGTGCCGTCTTGAACGACTTGCCGGCGATGGTATTGCCCGTGATGACGATCGCGCTGGTAATAATCGCCGCTTTTACCCGTTACATAAGGTCTTCGTCGCTCGACCAGCTGAGCCAGGACTACGTGCGCATGGCCCGCTCCAAGGGCGCCGGGCAGACGCGTATCCTTTTCGGCCACGTCTTGCGCAACGCCATATCACCGGTGGTCACCCTGCTCGGCGTCTACTTGCCGTTCATCCTGTCTGGCACCCTTATCGCCGAGGAGGTCTTCAACTACCCCGGAGTGGGGTTGTTGTTCTTCAACGCCGCTACGAGCCAGGACTACCCCACACTCCTCGGCGTGATCCTGGTGGTGGCCGTGGCGAGTGTCCTCGGCTCCCTATTGGCCGATATTGCGTACGCGATGCTCGACCCTCGGGTGCGCTACACGGGCGTTCGGAGCGCAGCCTTGTGACCTACCTGAGCGGTGGACCGCGAACGGAAAGGCGCTCCCTAACCTGGCCCTCGACGAGACAGCAATGACAGTCCAGGAGATCGCGCTCGCCGGCCAGCGAGAGGCCGCCGATACCGCCCCGCCGGTGGGCCACCGGGGCCGGGCTTTCCTTTCTGCCTTCGCCGAGAACCGACTGGCCGTCATCGGCGCTGCCCTCATCTTTGCCTTGTTGTTGTTCTGTTTCGTGGGACCTCACCTGTACCACACGAACCAGGTCAGCACGAGGCTGGCGATGGAGAACCTCCCACCCGGGCCGGGCCGGCCGCTCGGCACCGACAACGTCGGCTACGACGTGTTGGGACGGCTGATGGTGGGCGGGCAGACGTCGCTCGAGGTGGCCTTCGGCGCCGCCGCTTTCGCCGTCTTGCTGGGGGTGGTCTGGGGGGCGGTGGCCGGGTACTTCGGCGGGTTCCTCGACAGCCTGATGATGCGCATCGTCGATGCTTTCCTTTCCATCCCCGTTCTTTTCCTGCTCCTTTTTCTGGCCACGGTGTGGCGGCCCAGCGTCCTCATGCTCATTCTCGTCGTCGGCCTCGTCTCCTGGCTGATCCCGGCCCGCCTGGTCCGGGGCGAGACGCTCTCGCTGCGGACGCGAGAGTATGTACAGGCGGCCAAAACGATGGGAGTCCGGTCACCCACCATCATCTACCGCCACATCATTACGAACAGCATCGGCACGATCATGGTCAACGCCACCTTCCAGATCGCCGACGCCATCCTCCTCGTGGCCGCGCTGTCGTTCTTGGGGCTCGGGATCCCGCCCCCGGCGGCGAACTGGGGGTCGATGCTCTCGGACGGCCTGAATTTCGTGTACTCCGGCTATTGGTGGTTGATCTACCCCGCCGGGATCGCCATCGTGTTGACCGTAATCGCCTTCAACCTGGTGGGGGACGGGCTCAGTGACGCACTCGGCGTGACCCGGCGGCGCCAGTGACCGCACCGCGGCCCGGCTCGGGAACGACGGCCACAGCGTTCGAGCCCGGACCGATGGCACCCGGAGCGGCGCCCGCAGCCGAGCCGGTGCTGGTGGTCGAGAACTTGACGGTCGACATCGCCCTACCCAAGAGCACGGTGCACGCCGTCGACGGCGTCTCGCTCACGGTCGCCCCCGGGGAAAAGGTCGGGCTCGTAGGCGAGTCGGGCTGCGGCAAGTCAACCCTCGGCCTGGCTTTGGCCGGGCTCCTGCCCGGGAACGCCAAGGTCAAAGGGGGCATCCGGCTCGACGGACGCCAGCTGGTGGGCCTCGACGAGGGGGACCTGCGCCGGGTCCGGGGCGCCGACGTAGGGATCGTGTTCCAGGACCCGATGACGTCGCTCAACCCGACCAAACGGATCGGGGTGCAGGTCGGGGAGGCGTTGCGCTTGCAACGCGGCGCCAACAAAGCCGAGGCCCGCCAGGCGGCATTGGAAATGTTGGACCTGGTCGGCTTACCTCGTCCTGCGGACCAGCTCGACCGCTTCCCGCATGAGCTGTCGGGAGGAATGCGCCAGCGCGTGGTCATCGCTTCTGCACTTATCTGCCAGCCGAAGTTGCTGGTGGCGGACGAGCCCACCACCGCCCTCGACGTAACTATCCAGGGCCAAATACTGGAACTGTTCGACCGGCTGCGCAACACGCTGTCGATGGCCATACTCCTCATCACGCACGACATGGGTGTCGTCGCCGGCCACACGGACCGGGTGCTCGTCATGTACGCCGGACGTGAAGCGGAAGTTGGCCCCACCTCGGCCTTGTTCAACCATCCCCGTCACCGGTATACCGAGGCATTACTGGGCTCGGTCATCCGCATGGGGTCACCCTGGAGGACGGGCCTCAACTCGATCCCCGGGCGTCCACCAGACCTGACCGCCCCGCTCGAGGCCTGTCCTTTCGCCCCTCGCTGTGTGGCCGCCGACGAGCGTTGTCGCACATATCGCCCGGAGGCGTCCGGCTCCGGAGAGCACCGCTACTTCTGCCATCATCCAGGAGATCACGCGGCCCTACCAGACGAGCTGTCGCTGCCAGACGAGCCGGCCCAGTCAGACGAGCCGGCCCTGACCTCGGCCGCCAAAGGGCTGCATCCTCAGGCGGGCGAGCCCAGCGCAGGTCCACCCGGGTGAGCGCCGGAGCGCCTCTAGCCGACAGCCCTCTCGGCAGAGAGGCGACGGCGAGCACGGGCTGGTCCGGCCCGGCACTGGCCGAACTCGTGGGGGTGACGAAGCACTTCAGCGGTTCGCACCTCTGGGGCGCTGAAGGCCCCGTCGTGCAGGCTCTGGCCGGCGTCGACCTGGCCATTCCGCCCGGCAGGACCATCGGTGTAGTCGGTGAATCTGGCTGCGGGAAATCGACCCTCGGGCGGCTCCTCGTCGGGCTCGAGCACCCGACGAGTGGGCAGATCCGCCTGCGCGGGCGGGATCTGTCTTCGCTGAGCCGGGACGAGCGCAAGGTGGCCCGCTTCGAGGTCCAGATGATGTTCCAGGACCCGTACGCCTCTCTCAACCCTCGGATGTCCATACTGCGGATCATCGAAGAACCGCTGCGGGCCCGCGGCGGGTTGACCCGGGGCGAGCGTCGAGCGAGGGTGACGCTGTTGATGGGCGAGGTGGGGCTGTCCACCAACCAGCTCGACCGGTTCCCGCACGAACTGTCCGGCGGCCAGCGCCAACGGGTCGGCCTGGCTCGCGCCCTGGCCACCAATGCGGCGCTGATCGTGGCCGACGAGCCCGTCTCTGCTCTGGACGTCTCAGTTCGTTCCCAGATCCTGAAGCTGATGACGACCCTCCAGGACGAGCATGGTCTGGCCTACCTGATGATCTCCCATGATCTGGCGGTGGTGCGGTGGATAGCCGACCACATCTTTGTGATGTACCTGGGCAAGATCGTTGAGTCGGGGAACCGGGACGACCTGTTCGAACGGCCCGCCCACCACTACACCCGGGCGCTCATCGACGCCGTCCCCGAGCCCGACCCGGACCGACCACCGGCCGGGCCTCGCATCTCCGGCGAGCTGCCATCGGCGGCCGACCCGCCCTCGGGGTGCCGGTTCCGTACCCGGTGCCCGGCCGCCCAACTGCGCTGCGCCGAGGAGGAGCCGGTCCTGCGGTCCTTCGGTGGGACGCACCGAGCCGCCTGCCATTTCCCCTTGGCCGCCGCCTCAGCGGCTTCGGCCGAGGCAACCACACCAACCGCCCTCCTTTCCCAGGGCAGCGGCCACGAACAGTGAGGAGCCTTCTGGATGACTGAGCAGCACGGGACAACGACCGTGAACGGTCCGCGCACCGGCGAGCGGTCCATCGACCTCAACAGCGATATGGGCGAAGCGTTCGGGGCCTACCGGATGGGACCGGACGCTGAGCTGCTGCAGCTGGTCACCAGCGCCAACGTTGCCTGTGGGTTTCACGCCGGGGACCCCCGCACGATGGAAGCCACAGTCGCCGGCGCTACGGCCGCCGGGGTCGCCGTGGGTGCGCACGTCTCCTACCCGGACCTGGTCGGGTTCGGGCGGCGCCACATGAAGGTCGGCGCCGACGAGCTGGTTACCGACGTGCTGTACCAGGTCGGGGCGCTGGAAGCGTTTTGCCGCCGGCATGGCACGGCCGTCCGCTACGTGAAGGCGCACGGTGCGCTCTACAACGACCTGGTCGACGACGAGGTCCTCGCCGCCGCCCTGGCGGAGGCGGTCCTGGCCTACGGGAGCGGGCTCTCCGTTTTGACTATGCCCGGGAGCCCGTCGGTGGAGGTCTTCGAAAACGCCGGCGTCCCTGTCGTGCGCGAGGCCTTCGCCGACAGGGCCTACACCCCGGCCGGACGTCTCGTCCCCCGCAAGGAGCCGGGCGCGGTCATCACGGACCCGACGGTGGTGGGCGAACGAGGCCGGCGGCTGGCCCTCGGCGAGCCGATCGAGGACCGGGACGGCGGAGTGCTTCGCCTGCAAGCGGACTCGATCTGTGTCCACAGCGACACGCCTGGCTCAGTCGGCCTCGCATCCGCCCTGCGGGCGTCGTTCAGGTCGGCCGGCGTCCAGGTGCGGGCGTTTTCGTGATGCCCAGCCTTCCTCTGGACGACGGGACTCGGTCCGAGCTGGCTATAGCGGTGGTCGGCGCCACCAGGCGGGAGTACCCGCACATGCTTATCCAGGAGTTGAACTCCGACGCCGACGTTGTCCCGCCCCGCGTCTTGAACCCCAGCTTCTTCGGGAGCTACGACTGGCACTCAGCCGTGCACTGCCACTGGGCTCTGGTCCGTTGCCTGGCCGCCGGGCTGCCGGAGGAAGTGGCCGCGACTGGTCGTGGACCTGCTCGACGAACATCTCTCCGGAGAACGCCTCGCTGGTGAACTGTCGTTCTATGCCGGGCCCGGAGGGCGGGTGGCCGAACGTCCTTACGGATGGGCCTGGTTGGTGATGCTGCAGGCCGAGTGCCGTCGCCTCGGCCGGTCGTCGAGTCGCTCGTCTGGCCATCAGGACCTGCTCGCGGCCGGCGACCGGTGGGCCGGCGCTCTGAGCCCGCTGAATACCCTTCTGCGAGACCGGCTGGTCGAGTATTTCTCCTCGGGCCTGGCCTTCGCTATCCGCTCGGGTACGCACGCCAACACGGCGTTTTCTTTGCAGCTGTTGCACCAGGCGGCCGGCGCTACCGGCGACCTCGAGCTGTCGAGTGCCGTTTCCGCCAGCGGTCGCCGCTGGTTCGCCGGCGATGACCCGTTGCCGTGGCAGAGCCCGCCGTCTGGTGGCGACTTCCTCGACCCCGCGCTCGTCGAGGCGGCTTTCATGGCCGACATCCTCGGCCCGGACGAGTACATCGAGTGGATGGCCCAGGTCTGCCCCAACGGCAGTGTCCCGGACTGGAGCCCGGCCCGTTTCACGCCGGACGGAGCGGACCCGTACACAGTGCACCTGGAGGGGCTGCACGTTTCGCGGGCCTGGTGCCTCGACCACGTCGGCCGGGCCGTCGGACCGGGGACGCCCTTGGCTGAGGCGGCCTTGTCCGGACGGGACGCTCACCTGGAGGCGGTGGCCACGATAGACCCCTTCGACGGGTTCAACCGCGGGCACTGGCTGCCCACTTATCTGGTGTACCTCGAGGGGTGGTTGACGAACTCGCTGTGAACGGCGTCTGCGCCGACCTATAGGGTCGGCCGGGCGGGAGCAACGCTCGGGAACGCCGAGCACATTGCTGCCTGCCTCGTAATGCGATCCGTTCGCCCGGCGCCTTCAGCCTCCGGACCCGGGCCGCTATGCCCGTCCAACACGTCGCAATACGATGGAAAGGGCCTCCAACCGGCAGCCAGCTAGAGAGAGCGGAGGGGCGTCAAACCTTCTTCACGGAAGCGCCGAAGTTCCTCGCGGTGCAACGTGGACAGGGCGGCCAGTTTTGTCTCGCCGAGCTTGGTGAGCACGAGCCGTTGGCGGCGGTGATCCGTTACGTCGGGGACCCTGCGCACCAGCCCGCTCGCCTCGGCCCGGTTGACGAGCTCGACGGCGGAGTGGTGGCGAAGCTTCATCCAGTCGGCGACGTCGCCGATCGTGGGGGCCTCGTCAGTGTCCGCGCCGCGAACCGCCAACATGAGCTGGTGTTGCGACGGGGTCAGGCCGGCATCACGCGCGGCCTCTTCGGAGAAGTAAAGAAAGGACCGCAGGGCGCGGCGGAACTGGGCCAGAGCGCGGTACTCGGCGTCGGTCACCCGGCCGCCCCGAGTCCCGGTTGCGCTCGAGTTGACCAGGGTCATCCTGCTTTGGGCCATGGCTCCATGATGCCAGCGGCTTCTCGCCCGCGTGTGCAGGCCAGATGGAGATCGTGGCCCGAGACACTGTGGTCATGACCGAGCCATAACGGAGGGGTAGAGCCGGATCCGACGTCGGCACCTTCGGGGCCGAGCCCACGCATTCTCGCCGACTATGTCGGTAACCGATCTATGAACCCCCCCTAGATCGTCTCCATAAACTGGGGCCCACTATGGGATAATCGGGCAGACGGGTATTTCGAGCCCACGGCGCGATCAGACCAGCGCAGTGACATACTGAAGAAATGCGCCCACCGAAGTCGAGTGCTCACGCCCAGGAGGCGGGAGGATGACCGCCATCAACTCGGTGCCAGGATGCCCGACGTCGCCGCGCCGTCATAAGGCCCCATGACGGCGTGGCAGGATGTCGAACAGGCAGAGCCGGAGTTCGCCCGGCGAGTGCAGGCGCTGTTCGATGCTCACAGACACAAGACAATTGCCACCTTGCGAGCCGACGGGTCACCGCGAATCTCGGGGATCGAGACGGTCTTCGAGGACGGCGAATTGGTTTTTGGCTCGATGCCCAACGCCCGCAAGGGCGCCGATCTCAGCCGGGATCCGCGGTTTGCCCTGCACAGTGCCACGGTCGACCCGGTCGACGGTTCCGAGGCGCAGTGGCCGGGCGAGGCGAAGATCTACGGCCGAGCGATCGCTGCGGGACCGATCACCGAGGGACCGGACGGCGACCGCTTCCACGCC
The DNA here is from genome assembly GCA_963750465.1 of uncultured Acidimicrobiaceae bacterium. Classification (GTDB taxonomy): domain Bacteria; phylum Actinomycetota; class Acidimicrobiia; order Acidimicrobiales; family Palsa-688; genus Fen-671. The sequence goes on along the minus strand of CAVVRE010000011.1, from coordinate 45,831 downwards.
GATATCGCCGGGGTAGTACTCACCCACCTCAACGAGGAGGCCACCATGCTCGTCGTCGAATGGTGGACGCCCACCCAAGGGCTGCGAAGGATCGAACGCGAGTGAACCCATCTCGACGATGACTGTATGAGGACGGTGGTCAACTCAGGGAAGTGAGCGGGGGCGGGAAGTGAGCGGGGCGGGAAGTGAGCCGGGCGGTGGCGGCCGCCGCCGCCGCCGGCATTAACCGTCGTCACGAGGCGCGACCGGTATCCGCCTTGCCCGAGCGCCCCGAGCGCAGCGAGCGCCCGAGCGTCGATCGGGCAAATCGGGTGTGCGCCGGCTCTACCCACGCGGTGTTCGGTGCTGCCGTGCTGAACAGGGGCGCCGGGGGGCACAAATGACCACTCAGCGAGCCATAGCCGCCGCCCATCGTGGGAAATGCCCCGAGGAAAGGCCGAATTGGGTGCAATTGAGCCTTTTGGTCGCGCCCGGACGCAAAAAGTGAGAGCAACCGCAACCAAATGCGCAGGACGCGCCCAGAACCGCCTCGCGCGCCCTCCAGCCGCACCGGCGCCGACGCAGCCGGCGCCTCTTGCCGACACAGAGATGAGTGGCCCACCAAGTTGCCCACCAGGCTGGGCCGTTCGCGATGGACCTCTCTGCCCTGGCCCCTCTTCGACTAGACCGTCCACACCAGACAGAATGGCTTGCCTGCCGGATCGGCGTAGACGCGCCAGTTCGGACCGGCGCCGTCGAGTCGGGTGGCACCGATGTCGAGGGCGGCCCGTTCCGCCGCGTCCACGTCGTCAACGGTCACGTCCAGGTGGATCTGTTGCGGGTAGGCCGGATCTGGCCAGCGCGGCGGGGTGTAGTGCTCCACCTGCTGGAACATCACCGGCTGGGCGCCGTCCTCGCCGATCATGGCGACCCCGTCCGCCTCGAAGGTCACCGGCTTGCCGAGCAGCTCCGCATAGAAATGGCTTAGCGCCTTTGCGTCGGGGCAATCGAGCATGACGCCCATCAGGGTGGTCCGGGGATCGTCGGGCTTGACGCACAGGTCGAACGGGTGGCCGGCCGGGTCGGCCAGTGTGTGCCACCGTTCGTTGCGGCGCAGCAGGCTGGCGCCGAGTTGCTGGGCGCGTTCTGCGGCCGCATCGATGTCCGGTACGCGGAAGTCCAGATGGGCCTGCTGCGGACGGTCCTGGTCCGGCCAGTGGGGCGGCACGTGGTCGGTGGCCCGTTGCAGGCCGATCCGCCAGCCGTCACCGGAGTCGATCGTGATCCACTCGTCGTCGTCGTCGGGGACCCGTTGCCAGCCGGCGAGCTGCTCGTAAAACGTGGCCAGAAGGTCGATGTCCGGTGCGTCCAGCGCCACGGCCCGCAGTGAGCCGATGGCCTGCCGGTGAGGTTCTGAGGTCATGCCCCGATCCTGCCGGTCCCGAGGCCGGCCCCGCCACCGAAAACCGGCGTTGACGACCCGCCGCTCGGACCGGGGTCGAGCATTCATCGGGTTAGAAGCGAGCTCGTCGCCAACGTCTCGTGAGCACGCTCCAGTAATGCCGTGGGCCCGGCCGGTCTCTCCTGCGGAGGGAGTGGTGCGGAGGGAGTGGTGTCTGGAGGGAGCGGGATTTGAACCTACGGGGAGCTAGCTGCCGACAAAAAGTCACCGAGAAATACGCTCGGTGCCCCACGTTACTTCGACCGGTGCCACCTTCGTGAGTGCGTACGCCAGGGTCGGGTTCAGTTCCCATTCGCCGGGCAGCGATATTTCGAAGCTCTCCTCCGCTCTACCCTTTGGAGTTATGTGAGCCTGGCGCAGCAGGACCGGAGGCGCCAGGGCCGCCCAGTTCCGCTGGCTCGACCAGGTAGCCATTCCCCACGCGAGAAAGAGGGTCCGCAAGCGTCGCTCCTCGAAGTTCTCGGTTGCCTTGGTCCTGATGGTGCGTGAGCCGGCCGTGCCAATCCGGAAGGCTGGGGTGGCCGCGATGGCGGTACTCTGACGCCTGCCACCTCTCCGTATATCGGCGATGTGTTCTTTTGGTACCGCCCGGAGTGTCCAACCGAGCTGAACCGGATCTCGGTACCCGATGCAACCTAGGCATAAGCTCCATGATGGTCAAGCTTTCGTGCCAGCAGGGGAGGCTAAATGAGCGCTGAACGCGGTGTTTACATCGACAAGTCCACAGGTACGGCCTTCTATAGGGGCAGGCCGGTTTGCCTTCTCGCGGCCTCGGAGCACTACGGGGGAGTGGTCAACCGGACGTTCGACTATGATGCCTACCTCGACCAGATGGCGGACGAAGGTCTTCGTTTCACTCGTCTTTTCGTACTGTTCCGCGAGCTGCAGACGAACCGGAACCCTTACTCGACGTGCAAACCCGAGAGCACGGATTACGTTGCCCCCTACGTCCGGACCGGCCCGGGGCTGGCCCTGGACGGCCTGCCGAAGTACGACCTCGAGCGGTGGAACCCCGAGTTCTTCGCTCGCTTGCACGGTTTTCTCGGACGGGCGATGCGCCGGAGCATCGTTGTCGAGCTCACGCTGTTGAGCAATGTCTACTCCGAGACCGTGTGGGCCTTGTCCCCGCTGCACGGCGACAACAACGTCAACTCGATGAGCAATGTGCCCTGGTACGACTACATGTCCACAGGTGACGACGGCGTTTTCAACCAACAGGCGCGTTTCGTCACCAAGGTGATGCAAGAGACCGAGCCGTACGACAACCTGATAATTGAAATCTGTAATGAACCCATCGGCAACTTCTCGGAGAACGGGTCTCGCGTCGGGCCCCGCCGGATGATGTCGATAGCTGGCAACGCCAGCTCATCGCCCTCGTGCGGTCGGCCGCGCCGAACAGGGTGATCGCCGCCTCGCCGGCCTGGAGTTATGCCCCGTGGGACCACCCTGTCCAGCCTGCGGACGTCCTGGACGTCGATATCTCCAATGTTCACCCGCTCGATGTGATGACAATCGGGGACAAGGCCTTCAACCTCGGGGTGTTCATGTCTGCCGACAGCCGGCTGGGGGAGTACACGGAGTTCTGTCAGCAGGCCCGCGCCCTCGGCGGCGCTATCAACCTAGACGAGGACAACAATGCCTCCCGGTTCATGGACGAACGGGGCTGGACCGTCCACCGCCAGCGGGCCTGGATCGCCCTCTTGTCCGGTTGCCATTACGATTTCATCGACTTCAGCATCCTCCCGGGCCGGGAACGTTCGACGGAAGACGGTAGACGGTTGCTGCGGGCCCGCTTCGGGACGCTCGCCCGCTTCTGGGAGGAGAACCGGCTCTGGTCTGTAACCGTGGATAACCAGAGCCGGGCTCAGGCCCCGGAGGGTTGTACAGCTGTAGTCGCCTGTGACCAGCGAGGACCGGCGCAGAGTCGCTACGTCTATGTGGCCGCCGAGGTACCGGCCGACCTTTCTATCCCGTTCTCGGATAGAGCTATCGAGGGTGAGCTGCAGTTGGACCTGCCTGAAGGGGATTACTTGACTTACTGGTTCGCGCCCGAGACGGGGCGCTACTTTGGCTGGCAGTCCTACACCACTACGGGACGGCTGTCGTTGGGGCTGCCGGGAACTACGAACGATGTCGTTGCAGTCATCAAAGCCGCCAGTTAACAAGGCCGACAGCTAATGAGGTTGATCGACGCGCATGTGCACCTTTGGGACTATGAGCTAGCGGTGAGGACGTGGAGCTACCCGCCCCATCCCACCGCAGTGCCGCCCGCCCGCTCGGCTCTGGCTCGCTCGGCGTGGCCCGATCGGGCATAGGCGGCCAGCGGGTCCGGATCTATTCCCATCTCCTCGCGTAGCTCGGCGAGGAGCGGCCGGACGTCTGTGTTGAACGCGTCGTTCAGAATTCCATTGGCGGCCAGGACGTCACCTTCGAGCTGGGCCTCGGCCAGTGCACGACGGTCCACCAGGAGGGCTTTGGCCGTCGCCTCTTGTACGTTCATCACCGAACGGATCTCGGCGGGCACTTTGTCCTCGATGTTGTGGCACTGATCGAGCATGAAGGCCACGCCTGACCCTTGACGATGAGCGCCCGCCGCCACCACTTCGGACAGTATGCGGAACAGTTGGTATGGGTCGGCCGCCCCTACCAGGAGGTCGTCGTCGGCGAAAAAGCGGCTGTTGAAATGGAAACCGCCAAGTCGGCCGAGGCGAAGAAGGGAGGCGACAATGAACTCGATGTTCGTCCCTGGAGCGTGATGGCCCGTGTCCACCAGCACGTTTGCCTTAGGGCCGAGGGCCAAGCAGTGAGACAAAGACGTTCCCCAGTCGGGCACGTCCATCGTGTAAAAGCCTGGCTCGAACAATTTGTACTCGAGCAGCATGTCGGTCCCGTCCCCTAGCGCGTCATACGTCTCCCGCAATGCGTCAGCGAGCCGGTCCTGGCGAGCGCGGATGTCGTCTTGACCCGGGTAATTGGTGCCGTCAGCGAACCACAGGCTTACGGCCGGCGAGCCGACCTCGGCCGCGATCTCGACGCACTCGAGCAGATGGTCGGTGGCTTGGCGACGGACCTTGGGGTCAGGGTGGCAAACGCTCCCCAGGCGGTACTCGTCTTCCTGGAAAACATTGGGGTTGATAGCGCCGATCCGAATTCCTTGGTCGGCGGCGTGCTTCGCCAGCTTGGAATAGTCATCGACCCTGTCCCAGGGTATGTGTAACGCGACTGAAGGAGCAACGGCCGTGAGCCGGTGCACAAGAGCGGCGTCACCGATCTTCTCGTAGGGATCGCGTGCCGCCGCGGGGTTGCGGAACACCTTGAACCGGGTGCCCGTGTTACCATACGCCCACGAGGGGGTCTCGATCCATTGTTGGCGCAGCTCCTCCTTCACCTCTTTGTGTGCAGGCAACTCCGTCACTCCTTTCCGTTCCCGAGCGCACCTTCAACGCTCTTGGTCTTCTTTGGCCTCGCTTCGGTTAATTCCCAGCCCACTGGTGGCTCTTTGCCCGTTCTAGCCACTCCCCGGCCGGGACCCCCCGGAAAGTCTGCTGTCTGAGGGGATCTGGGTGGCCGGCGAGCAAACTCTCCCACGCCCGGCGGAGTGACAGTTCCAGCCGGTCCACCACCTCGGGATGGCTGGCGGCCACATTGACGGATTCGCCCGGGTCACTGGACAAATCAAAGAGCTCATCTTCTTTTTTCAGGTGCACCCCGGGGTCTATAACCTTGACGAGTTTCCAATCCCTGGTGCGGATACCCCATTTGATTTCCCACGTCCCCTCGGACAGATAAATGGCTTCGTACCCTGGGGCCGTGGGCGCGCTGGTGGCCACCCGCATCAAGTCGGTCCCGTTCATGGAGGCGGGCACCGCTTGGCCGAACAGCGACAAAATGGTAGGGGCGATGTCCAGATGCTGGTACATGCCGTCGATAACCTGCCCCTTGGGGACTCGCGAACCGGCGAAGATCAACGGGACCCGGACGGTATCGTCATAGAGGCCGGCGTGGTCAAAAAAGCCGGGACGATTGTCCATCACCTCCCCGTGGTCGGCCGTAAAGATCACGGCGAAGTCGTCATCGTCCTCCCCCGAAAGCAACGACAACACTGGCTGCAATTGGTCGTCGAGGTAGGTGATCTCAGCGTCGTAAAGCCCGCGCACAAAGTCGAGGTCCCGGAACGGTTCGTAGTGGCGGACCTGCCAACGGTACGCGAAGGGGTAGCTGGGCTCAGCCCTCCAGCGCTCCAGCCCGTCTTCTGTGCCATCGTTGGGGTCCCCGTCGTAATGACGGTGCCGGTAGGTTTCGGGGGGCAGGTAAGGGCTGTGGGCGTCCCAGTAGTGGACAAATGCGAACCACGGCCCCTTGGGGTTCCGGGCCAGCCAGGGCAGGAGCTCGGCATTTATGTCGGCGGCCGTGAGCAACGACTTCCCGTGGCGCAGGTTGTGGTACTCGTTCCAGCCCCGGCCGAACCACGGCTTCGAGTCGGCCAGGTTGTCAAAGGCCACGGTGCGAACTCCGCCGGCCTTCAAGAGGCTCGGGAGCCACGAGATCCCGTCTCGGGGCGCCGCGCTGGGTTCCTTGTGGACCATCACGGCATGGCGCGCCCCGTGCTCCCCCGAGAAGATAGTCGTGTGCGCGGGCTCCGTCGGGATGTTGGGGGCGAAAAACGAAGCGAACCGGGCGCCTTGGACCACCAGAGCATCCAGGTTGGGGCTCGTGTTACGGCCGTAGCCGTAACACGAGAGGTGGTCGGCCCGGAGGGCATCGGCGACGATCAGCAGGACCCGCAAATCCTCACCCCCGGAGCCTGTTGCGGGATCCTGGCCGGCTCTGAGCCGCTTGCGCCGTCTTGGTCGCCCCGGCCCTTGCCCTCCCACCAGAAGATTTCGAAGCTGATTTAGCGACGGGTTCTCGTACCCGTTTAGCCACCGATTTGGAGGGGGCTTTTGTAGCCGGCTGCGCTCTTTTGGCCCGTGTTCCCGGCTTGGGCACTGCGGGCGCTCGTTTGGCGGCGGTCTTGTCCGACCCGCCGGCTTGGAGCCGTCGACCCGCCTCCGGGTCTCCTATATGCAGCGTGTCGTAGGCCTCCTGGCTGGTGGCGAACGCTCCCCGTTCAGCTTTGCCGTGCCAGTCGAGGACCATCTCGATAGGGTCGGGACGTCCTGTAGCCTTGGTCCGTTCAGCGATGTGGACGTCCATGCGGCCGCGCAAGTCAGACACCACATCGGGCCTCGAGCTGGCCAGGTTGACTTCCTCTCCGGGGTCGGCCCTCAGGTCGTAAAGCTCAACCTCCGGCTTGAAATGGAAATCCGGCTCCAATGCGACGATCAGCTTCCAGTCTGGCGTGCGCCAGCCGTGCTTGCGCATCCACGTAGCCTCGGTCAGGTACAGCTCGGGGTCGTGCGTGGAGGTGAGGCCGCCCACCAGATCCAGCAACGACCGGCCCGTCACGTCCTCGGGGATGGCGTCGGCCATGCCGGCCAGTTCGAGCAGGGTGGGCAGAAGGTCGGCATGGCGGCACGTCCCGGGGATGCGCCGCCCGGCAGGGACCCGGCCGCGGTAGCGAATAATGAGAGGGACGTGCAGGACGCAGTCATACAGGCCGTGGTGGTCGAAAAAGCAGTCGTGGTCGTAGAGGGTCTCGCCGTGGTCAGCGGTAAGCACGACGATTGTGTCCTCGGCTACCCCTCTGGCTTCCAGTTGTTGTAGGAGCCGGCCGATACAGGCGTCCATGTAAGCTATGGCACCGTCGTACGACGCCATCACGAATTCTGCGTCCGTGACCCCCGGGGGCATCCACGAGGCGAAGAAATCGCGGAAGGGGGCAAACGACATAACCGGTTCCATGGAGTTGTTGGCCGGGTCACACTCGTTCCCCCAGTAGAACAACCGGTCATATGGCGAGGGAGGTAGGTACGGGGCGTGTGGGTCCATGTGCCGTAGCAGGACAAACCACGGTTCGCCGGCGGTTATCAAACGGTCCAGCTCCGGTTGGAACACCTCGTTCAGGGCCTCGGCCTTTCGCAGCGGCGCCTCGTCCAGGTTGCCCCACGCTTTGTAATCGAAATAGCGCTGGAACCCACGCGAGGCGGCGTTCCCGGGGAACCCCACGCTCGTTGTCGCATAACCGGCCCGCTCGAGCAACTCGGCCAGCGTCGCCACCTCAGGGGCGAACTCCCGTTGCCGCAGGCCGACTATCCCGGTGCCGAAGCAGTCTTTTCCGGTCAGCATCGACCCGTACCCAGGGGTGGTTGGGATGTGCGGGGACCAGTAATGCTCGAACAACGTGCCCTGGGCGGCCAGCCGGTCGACGTGCGGGGAAATGACGCGTGGGTAACCGTAGCAACCCAGGCGGTCCGCACGTAGAGAGTCGACTCCGATCAAAAGAATGTTGGGGGGCCGGTCTTTCACGACCATCACCGGTCTCCGCAGGCCTGCAGGCACGCCTGCAAATGCCCCCGTGATTCCGAAGCGATCGCCTGGCACGCGGTGAGGTCGTAGCCCTTGGCCCCGATGATCTCGAGTTCGACAGGCCCCTGGTAGCCGGCGTCATGCAGGACGGCTACGTACGCGACGAGGTTGATGTCGCCTCGCCCGCAGGCCTGGTCTTCCGGGTCGCCCGGCCGAGCCTGGCGTCCCTTGCAGTCCCTGATGTGGACGTGCCGAACCCTACTGACGACCGCCTGAAGTGCCTCCTCTGCATTTTCCCCGGCGCGGTGAATGTGGCTGGGGTCCATGTCCAGTCCGAACGCAGGGGAATCGATGGCCTCGAGCACCCGCAGGCTCGTCGGGGTGTCACAGATGGCGGCTCCGACGTGAGCCTTCACGCACAAAGTCACGCCGTGGTCCTCGGCTCGCTTGGCCAGGTTGGTAAGCGACTCTATCGCGGCCAAAAGCGAGCCTTCGTCGCCGGTCTTCCCGCCCGGTCCACAGTTGATAACGGGGATCCCGAGAGCCTCGGCCGCCTGGAACGCTTGCTCCATCACTTCAGGATCCTGGCTGGGTTGCTCCATGGCGAGCAGCTCCAAGCCATGTTGGTCGCTCAGTTCTTTGATGGGGCCGACCAGCCCCACCCATCGCTCGAGTACAAGGTGCTCACTCATTTGCGGGATGGCGGACAGCTCGATCCCGTCGTAACCCGCCCTGGACGCACCGGCAAAAGCGTCGTCCAGCGGATGACCACCCCACAACACGCTGTTGACTCCGGTTTTCACTAGGCCACCTCCTCTACGTCGATTACGGTCCCCTTTTCGAACGAGCTGATGCAAGCCTCGATCACCAGTTGGGCGGCCAGAGCATCCGCAGCCTTGCCGTCGATCTCCTCCGGCGGGACCTTGGCCTCCAGGTCCGACAGCCAGGCTCCGATCCGCTCGGCGAACGTATCCTGAAACGTCTTCATGCCCTCGAGGTGGTCGTACGCTTCGGTAGCGATCGAGCGGCGGGGATAGAAACTCAGACGTTCGCACGCGTTCGTGATCACGAACCGGCCCTCAGAATCCGACCACCTCGCACGTTTCGAGGCCGTAGGAGCCGCCGGCATCGTAACTCCCGGTCAAGTGCCCGAGAGCACCGCTTCGGAACAACATGTTGGCCTGGACGTTCGACCATATCTTCCGGCCCGGGCCCTTTTTGTAGAACGCCTGAACTTTGTCGACGTCGCCGCAGAAATAGCGCATGACATCTATCGAATGAGGATGGAGTGCCCTCATATGAAAATGGGGTGACGATTCGTTGGGGTTGTTGATCCACATGGTCATGTTGCAGATGTTGATCTCCCCGAGCCTGCCCTCGTCCACCCAGGCCCGAGCTCGACGGGCCGCAGGAGTGAACCGGTGGTTCAGGTTGACCCCGTAAGGGATGGCCATTTCGGCCGCTAGAGCCACCATCTCCCTGGCCTCGTGGACGCGGTTCGAGATCGGCTTCTCGCCCAGGACGGGTATCCCGGCGTGCAGTAGCTCCATCGTCGGGCGGTAATGGTCGCCTCCATTTTCCTCCCCCGCGGTACAAACGCTGGCCGCGTCTATCCCGACATCCGATGCGATGAGCTCAGCCACCGAACTGAACGAGGGCACTCCGAAAGCCTCACCCGCCTTTTTAGCCACCTCGGGCACAGCGTCGCATACCGCCACCAGTTCGGCACGAGGGTCGGCCTGGTAACACCGGCTGTGAATAGTGCCGATATGGCCGGCCCCCACCACCGCAGTCCTTATCGTCATGACTGTCCCGCCCAATCTGATCCAGCGTCCCGTCGTTCACGCAAGATGCGACACCTCCTCGGTTGTGGTTGGTACGGCTCTATGGACGGGCTGGCCCACCGCTCGTCGTTCGTGAGTAAACCAGCGGGTTTTGTGCGTCGTTGTTGAGGATGTCGCCGACGTTCAACTTGGCCAGGTAATCCGGGGGCAATACATTGGCTATCCCGTTAAAGCTGCAGCCGTCCGGCATGTAGGCACACGTCATCGCCCGCCGGCGCCCCGGTGTCATGTTGGCCCCTGCTCCATGGAAGGTCAACCCGTTATGGAACAGCGCGCCGCCGGCAGGCACCGGGCACGGCTGAGCGGCAACGTCCCGCCACTCGGGGTACACGTCGAACAGAGCTCCGATCGATGGGCCAATGCCGACATTGTCGAACTTCTTCGCCTTGTGGCTGCCGGGCATGTAGTAGAGGCAGCCATTCTCGAGGGTGGCGTCGTCTAGCGCGACCCAGATGGTGATGGCATCGGCCGAAGTGAACGACCAGTACGGGACGTCCAGGTGAAATGCGGTCGGGTTGGCGTAAGGCCCCTTGACCAAGGCCTGGTCGTGCCAAATGCGCACCCCGTCAATTCCGGCCACCTCGGCCGCTACTCGACCGAGCTCAGGGTCGAACATCAGCTCTCGAACTGTGTCGTTTGTCTGCCACAGGTTGACCCGTTGAGTAAACACGCGGTCGTAATAGGCGCGCTGTTCCGTGTCTTCCTGGATATCTACATCGCTGTCCCGAGCCGTCGGTGACGAAAAACGTCGGTCTCCCCGCTGCTCGATGGCCTCGCCTACTGCGGCCCGCCACCGCTCCAGTTCGGAGGCGCTCAGGAACTCCTCCATGACCACGTACCCGTTCTCCGCATAGAAGTGGCGGTGGGTCCCGCTAACTTTGGTCTTCATTAGTCCTCCTTGGTCAGGCGGAGGTAAGCGAGGGCCACCGCCACGAGAGCGCCGCTAGCCAAAATAGCGAGGTCGGCCGCCACCGCATCAGCTTGGTTTGGCATCGGAAGCAGCCGCGCGAGCCCGGCCAGTAATAGCATTACCATCCCAATTTGCAGAAACACTACTGCCACTGGCCGCATTATCGACACTTCCTTCTGGAGCGTTCCCATCCCTAGCCTGGCCTGCCAGGCCATTCGGGGCTTGCAGAGTTTCGTCCACGAGGGTTTGCAGGTCCGGCACCCGGTCGGGGAACCAGCACGCCACCCGATGTCCTGGCCCGGGTGCTATCTCGGCCAGCGGAGGAACCTCGGAGCGGCACTTGTCTTCGACAAAGGGACAGCGGTTGGAAAATACGCAGCCAACCGCCGAAGGCTCGCCGGTAACCCGCTCCGCCGCCTTGCTCGTCGCTTCAGTACGGCGCCGGTGGGCCAGCCTGGGGTCGGGCACCGGGATGGCGTCGAGGAGTAGGAAGGTGTAAGGGTGGCGCGGGTGGCTGATCACGCTTTCGGCCGGCCCCTCCTCGACGACAACGCCGAAGAACATTACGATGATCCGCCCTGTTCGCGAAAAGTACCGCACGACACCAAAGTCATGACTGATGAAGACGTAGGCCAGTTGTTGTTCGGACCGCAAAGAGAGCAGCAAGTCGAGCACCGAGACTCGCATCGAAACGTCCAGCATGCTGACGGCCTCGTCGGCCACTACTAGACGGGGTTGGAGGCCCATGGCGCGCGCGATCACCAGCCGCTGCCTCTGGCCGCCCGAGAGCTGGTGCGGGTAGCGGCGCAGGAAACCAGGAGTCGCCTCGAGGTCGACCATGTCCAGCAGGCGGAAGAGCTCGGCTCGCAGGTCGCGTCGGCGCACGAGGTTGTGGTAAATAAGGCCGGCTTTCAGGGTGTCCTCCACCGTCAGCCCGGGGTTCAGCGATGCATAGGGATCCTGGTGGATGACCTGGACGGAACGGCGATAGGTCTCCCACTCGTTCTTGGAGAGGCTCCAAATATCCTTGCTCTCATAACGGACGTCGCCCACCATCGGCCTGACCAGCCCAACGACGATCCGTCCGAGGGTGGTTTTGCCACAACCGGACTCGCCTACCACAGCAACAACCGATCCCGGCTCCACTTCGACGCTCACGTTGTTCAAAACCGGCAGCTCGCTCGTGGTGGTCGGGTACCGATGCGTCACCCTGTCGACGCTGAGCAGGCTCATCCCGCCACCACCGCGCTTTCGAGCCCCTCGTTGACCACGTGGCAGGCAACGGAATGATCGTGGGCGTCGGTGAGGAGGGACGGCTCCACCGCACGGCACACGTCACGGGCCATCGGGCAGCGGGGAGCGAAACGGCAACCAGGGGGCAACTCGAGAAGGCTGGGTACCTGCCCGGGGATCGACCTGATCAATTCTCGGTTGCCCATTACACTCGGGATGGCCTCGATGAGTGCCGCGGCGTAGGGATGGCGCCGGTGCCCGTAGAAGATCTCGTCGACCGTACCCACCTCCACCAGGCGGCCGGCGTACATCACCGCCACCCTCTCGGCCAATTCCGCCACCAGGGCCAGGTCGTGAGTGACGAACATGATCGTCATCCCGAGCGTGTCGTGCAGGTCCCGGAGGATGTCGATAACCAGCCGCTGGTTCAAGACATCAAGTGCTGTCGTCGGCTCGTCGAGGACCAGCACCTTGGGCTGAAGCAATAGGGCCACGGCAATAGCGACGCGCTGTTTCATACCGCCGGACAAGCGGCTCTCGAAAGCGCCCCAGATCCGCTCCGGAGGTAACCTGACCAACTGCAGCAGACGTTCGAAATACTGGCGGCCCTCGGCCTCGGACGGGAAGACGCCAGGATGGGCCTGCAAGATATGCTCCACCTGGCGCCCGACCGTTATAACGGGGTTGAGGGCGTTCATGGCCGCCTGGAAAACAATGGCGACGTCAACCGCCCGTAACTGGTTCAGGTCCTTACGGCTCATGGCGCTGATGTCCCGGCCCTGTACCCGCACCTTCCCCCCGCTAATGGCACCGGGCGGCGGGACGATGTTGATCAGCGAATATCCGAGCGTCGACTTTCCGCACCCGGACTCGCCCACGATGGCATACACTTCGCCCATTTGCACCGACAGGCTGACGTCTTCTACCGCCTTCAAGCGCCCGTAACTGACGGTGAGGTTGTCCACTTCGATGACAGGCCCTGCCGCGCCAACCGCTTGGCTCATGGCCGTCAAGGCTCTGTCCCTTTCACTCGGGTCACTGCACTCGTAACCGGGGGTTGAAGAGCTGGTCGAGCGCACGGGTGAAGAAAACCAAAGCCACCTGCAGGAACACGATCGCCGCCATCGGCGTGAATAAGTAGAGCATGCTCTTGCTCGTGTACAAAGCGCCATTGCCCATGGCCAGGTTGATCATGATCCCCCAGTTGATCCCGCTAACTGGGGCGACGCCGAGGACGAAGAGCCCCACTTCGGCATAAATTGCTGCGGTCACGGCCAGAAGAAAATTGATGGCGACGTATGGGCCCACATTGGGCAGGAGCTGTCGCCCGATCATGTGGCGTAGTGGCAGTCCCTGGACCTTGGCCGCTTCGATGAAGTCGGCCGAGCGCAGGGATAGCGCCTGGGCGCGTACCGCCCTGGCCAAACCGGCCCAGGCTGTGATGGCAATGATGGCGGCCAGGATGAGAGGGCTACTAGTCCGGATTATGCTCGCCACCACGATGACAAGAGGGAGGCCGGGGATGGTAAGAAAAACATCGGCCAGCCGCATCAAGGCCATGTCCACCGCCCCGCCGAGGTAGCCGGTTACGAGCCCTACGATCACACCGAACCCGACCGCGAAAATCGCAGTCAACAGCCCGACCTCGAGCACTGGACGGGTACCGATCACGATCTGCGTCAAGATGTCCTGGCCGAGGAAGTCGGTGCCGAGGGGGTGGTGCCAGGACGGCGCCAAATACGCGTCTGCCGGGTTTTGGAAGGGGCTCAAATGAACGAAGATGGGCCCGAAAATGGCCACGCAGAGATAAATCAAGATCACGACGCCCGCGACAAAAGCGGACTTGTCGCTCTTGCAGATCCGCCAGAAGTCCCGGAGGAAGTCCATGGTCAGCCCACGTCGCCAACAGGGGCTGACCCGGCCGCCGCTCCGACCATCGTCTGCTCTGCAATCGTGCTGCCGACGGCGCCTGGTAACCCCGTTGGGATGCCGCTGGTCCCATACCGAGCCCGCTTGCTCGCCGCCGGGCTCAGTATCCTCGGGTCAATCAGGGGGTACGTCAGGTCGACCACCAAATTGGCGAAGACGACGGCGATAGTTATAAGGATGAAACAACCCATCATCAGTGAGTAGTCACGCGAGTTCACGGCGTTGATCAAGTAATAGCCGATCCCCGGATAGTTGAAGTAGGTCTCGACAAAAACAGACCCTCCGACCAGGAACCCGACCGACAGGGCCAGGTTGGTCACCATGGGTAGCATTGAGTTGCGCCCGATGTACGACTGCGTGACTCGTCTGCTCGACAGGCCCCAGGACTCGGCCGCCCGGACGTAGTCGGCTCCCAGGGTGGTTACGACGCTCCCCTTCATCAGCAGCGCCCACCCTCCGAAAGAAACGATTACGAAAGAGGCAATGGGCAGGACGGCGTGGTTGATGACGCTTTGGATGAACGGCCAATTGAAGCCTTGTTGCACTCCCGTGGTGAAGGCCCCGTCCAGCGGGAACCAGGCGTGCTGGTCTGCGAAGAAATAAAGCAGGACTATGGCGACCAGGTAAACAGGTATGGCCGAAAGGAAAGAAGTCACTCCCGTTGTCAGCTTGGCGAACCAGGTCCGGGGGTACGTGGCCATTATCGTCCCCAGGATGAGCCCGAGCACAAAGCTGATCAGGAGTGAGATCGAAATTATCAAGACTGTCCACGGAAGTGCTCCGGCAATGATGCTGACGACCGAGACGCCGGGGTTGGTGATCGAATTGCCGAGGTCACCTCGGAAAGCATTGCCGATGTATTGGAGGTACTGTTTCCACAGAGGCCCGTTCGGGACGATGCCGTAAATAGCTCTGACCTTGGCCAGTATCTCTTCAGGGCTCAGGCCCCCCTCCTGGTTCAACTGGGCCTCGATTAGCTCCATGGCATTTCCCGGCATCAGCCGGACCATGAAGAAAGACAGGCTGACGACGACGTAGACGGTGAAAATGGCCATCGCCAACCGCTTTGCTAGGTAGGAAGTCACCCCCTCCACCACCTTTCTCGCCGAGCTCGGCTTGGAGCTTCACCTCGGGCTCCGACCAACCAGGCCCGGCAGTTTATCACCGGGCCCTCGGGGACAAATATTGGGGTGCTGCGCGCTAACGGCGCCGCGGGCATTCTCAATCCCGGCCACCGCCACCGGCTGAGCGGCCGGTATTTACGAGGCGGACGTCGCCCACTTGCAATGGGCCCAATGGAGGGGACATTTCGCTCAGGGTGGGCTCGGCGGGGCCTTCGACCCACCTGGTCGTCGACCAGCCATCAGTCAGGACCTCCCAGGCCGGGACCGTCGGCCAATAGTGCGGCAACAGCGATCCTTCGACCACTGGGTCGGAGGCCAACTGGTACCGGAAGTCGACGCTGAGCCGCAGCCGTTCGCCCCGGTTGGTCGGCGCCCAGTGGACCGTGAGGCTGTGGAACACAAGGGCGTCCCCGGGCCGGTAGGCGGCGCTGGCCCAGTTCTGCTCCTCGCCCGGGTGGACGGGCACGCCGACGCCGCCCACCCCTGGCGTCGGTTGAGGTGGGCGCAGACCAGCGCCGGGGGAGCGGCGCAGCACCCGCAGCGCGCCGTCCTGCACAGAACACTCGGCCAATGGCAACCAGACCGTGACCACATCGGCCGTGCCCTGGATCAACGGGAAGTCCTGGTGCGGCGGCGTTGGGTACTCGCTACCCGGGAACGTCACCCGGCCGATCTTGCGCGGGTGGACGAGGACCGGCCCGCCCAGCAATTCACCGGCCAGACTGACCAACCGGTCTTCGTACGCCAAGCGGTGGAAGCTTTCCAGGCTCTGGATCCTCTGGTAGGCGGGGAACCAACGGTCGTCCGCTTCCCGGACGAGTAACGGACCGGGCCGGCGGTCTTGCGGGTCGGTCCCCTCTGCCAGCCAGCCCTCTTGGCCAATGGCTCCCAGGACGCCCGCCCTGACCTCGCCTACCACCGACGGCGCCAGCAGGCCACGAAAGAACAAGAACCCCTCCTCCGCCAACCGGTTTCGGAGGCCGTCCGGCTGGCCGAGCAGGTCGCTCGACTCGAATGAGTCGAGCGACACTACCGGCGCGCCGGCCAGCTCGTCGTCGGGACCGTTACCCACGAGCGCCCAATCGGTGTAGCCAGGAAGTTTTCGTTGTGATTGCGCTGTTAGTTACTTCAGCTTCAGGTACCCGTTTTGCATCCACACGACCGTCTGGCCGACGTCACTCAGGTTTGTCCAGAGCCACTTGGCCGACAGCGGAGGGAAGTTGGTATAGCGCGAGGTGGAGTACGCCTCGTGGAAGGCATTGTCGTACATCGGGAGGAAGGGCAGGTTCTGGTTGAACCACCGGGCCCAGTCGTACGTGAGCTGGCCCCAGGTGCTGGGGGGCGCCGTGTTTATCTCCTGGTTTAGCTCCTGGGCGATGTTGACGGTGCCGAGACCGGGGACCTTGCTGATCACGGGGAACCCGATGGTGACCTGGCCGGTGAACTTGCTCTTCCCGTCGTAGCCAACCGGGTAGTTGAACGACGGCAGCGCCGGCCATGCGAACGTGTTCGCGAAGTCCGACATAGGGGTGCCGATTTCCCAGTCCGCAAATTGCTCGGACAACTCGTAGTCGCCGGCGTACTGCTGGTCGGCGTAGGTGGCCTGGTTGACGATCACGCTCTGGGCGTCGATGCCGAACGCCTTCAACTGGTTGGCGACGACGATCCCATCGGTGTCGAACTGCGCGTTGGCGGACGGCTCGTCGATAGTCAGGGACCATTTTGTCCCCTTGGGTGTGTACCAGCTGCCGCCCTTCTTCTTGAAGCCCACGCTCTCCAGCAAAGAGGCGGCCTTAGCCGGGCTGTAATTGTAGGGGTTCAACGTCTTGAACTGCGCCGGCGTCATGTAGAGCTTCGACTCGAAGTCGTTGATCCCGTCCGGGTACGGCGTCGGCGGGTTTTGCAGCAGCGAACCACCCATGTCCAGCTCGGTCACTTTGGACCGCTCGATTACGTACTCGAGAGCTTGCCGGACCTGAAGGATACCGAGGGGATAGTCAGCCAGGTGGGGCAGCAGGCTCTCTTCCTGGACGGGAGAGGGGACGAAAACGTAATGGCCGTACTGGGAGTGGTTGAGCCCGGTGACCTGCGGGTCCGAGTACTGCGTGATCTGCTGGAAGTCGATCCGGCCGCTGACATTGGCGCCGTAGGTTTCCGAGGAGTTCATCGGGTAGATCTGGACCCACGGCGCGGTTATCTTGCTGGCGTCCCAGAAGGTAGGCGATTTTTGGAAGAGTATCCCGCTGGTATTGGCGCTGACGAGCTTGTACGCGCCGTTGCCGTCGAGGGTCGTCGGGCTGTACTTGACGAGATTGGTGGCGAAGGCCGACATGGCCTTGCCGGCCGGGCTGTTACTGGCCGCCGCCTCCGTTTTTGCCGTCAGGTGCAAGGGGTTGTCGAGTTTCCAGTAGGTCAGGATGTCCGCCTGGAAATGGGCCGGGAGCATCGAGTAGTACGCCGGGGGGACGATGAAGAACTCGAACATCCGGAGCAGCGCAGTTTGCGGGATGGCCCACGGCTGCAGGGTCACGGTCACCGTGTGGGAGTTGGGAGCCGATACGCCGGTGATGTCCTCCCACACCGGGTTGAAGTCACCTCCGGCGACAAGCATGCTGTTGACCACGTCGGTGCTGGTGAGGGGCGAGCCGTCCTGCCACACTGCATTGGGCTGCAGGCTGAAGGTGATGCTGTGGGCACCCACCGTCCAGCTCTTGGCGATCTCAGGGTAGTAAGGGTTGGAGCCGGGCCGGTTGTGGTCGAAGTAGGCAGCCAGGCCGAATAGGGCCATGTTGGCCAACGGGTTCCAGTCGGGGCTGTACGGGTTGAGCGAGACGACGGAGCCCCACGCCCAGAACGGCTCCCGGAACGCTGCCGACGACGCGGACGGAAGGCCGTTGGCGCGGAGGCCGGCCGCCGACGCCGTTGCGGCTGTCCCGACCGTGGCTGCTGTCACGCTCCCCGCCAGCATGGCGGCGGCGACCCCCGATGCGACCACGGAGCGTCCCCGCCTCCTGCTCGCGCCGCGCAAATTCCGATGTGGTTCCGGCGCATTGGCTCGCCGAACTCGAGTGATCATGGGTAACACTCCCCTTTCAAGAAGTTCATCCACTTCCCCCAATCCCGCTCTGGAGCCGTCCTCTGAGCCTCAACCCCTCTCGTTGGACGGACTGCTATTTGAGCGTTTCAAACCTGTAGCACAGCACGTGTTCGGGTGTCAAGGAACATCCCTCGTGACCAGCACAGAAGCCCTGGGCCGGGATGGTCCACGAAGCATGGCCCTTGTGATGGCTGACGGGCAGGCCTGGCAGGTAGGGACCAGTGGATGGCCCGCGGTATCAGGCGGAACGACTGAGAAGGAGTGGCGCAAACGTGACCGAGGCGGCGTAGACGTCGATCATCGGCATGGCGGCTCCTCCTGTACCCATGTCACTGTTTCACCACTGCAGTGCCAGGCGTAAGACGACCGCGTCTGCGCCCGCGTCATAGCGATGCGATCGCCTTGAGGATCAAACCGGATGCGACGTCGGGCTGGGCGATGAAGGCGGCGTGAGAGCCCTCCACCGACTCGGTCACTGCGTTCATCCGCTGCGCCATGAAGCGTTCGCAATCAGGCGGGATCGCGTTGTCGTGCTCGGACACCATGTACCAGCTCGGAAGGTCCCGCCAGCCGACGGCTGAAGCTGGCTCGGTGAAGGCAGCCGCTGCGAGGGGGCGCTGGCTGACCGCCATCGGACCGGCGACATCCTCGCTCAGATCGGCACAGAAGGCCTCGTGGAACTGGTCGATCTTGATGAACAGGTCCGGGCCACCCGCGGCGCCAGGCGCGTCGTAGGGACTGGGCACGTTGGCGGTCGCCAGCAACGCGGGCGGGAACGGCTCCGCCACGCTAACGCAGGTCTCACCCTCGTCCAGCGCGAAGGCGGACAGGAACACCAGGGCGCGGACGTCTTTGACGGTCGGCGCGGCCTGGGAGATGACAGCCCCGCCGTAGGAGTGGCCGACCAGCACGATGGGCCCCTCGATCGTGGTGGTGTAGCGCCGAACGGCCTCGGCGTCGGACGCCAGGCCACGGAGCGGGTTCATTGGGGCCCGCACGGGCACACCTTGCGCCTGCAAACGGCGGATTACGCCGGCATACCCAGAGGCGTCGGCAAATGCACCATGCACCAGAACTGCGGTCGGTTGTGTGCTCATCTGGACCTCCGATCCCTTGACTCACCGAACAGCGAGCGTTCACTAGACCGATCGCTCCAGCCTTTCTAGACCGTTCGCTCTAGTAAAGTCAAGAAGTGGTGCGTGACCGTGACACCCGGGCCGACCTGGTGCACACGATGGCGCGGCTGCTGCGTGACCAGGGATATTCGGCCACCGGCCGAGCGCAGCTGCTGGCAGAGAGCGCCGTGTCCAACGGGTCGCTGTACCACCACTTTCCGGGGGGCATGGAAGAACTGGCTGAGGCCGCGCTAGAAGCGTCCGGTCAGGCGGTCGCTGACGCCCTTGCCGAGGCGTTGGACGGAGCGCCCAACGCGGCACACGGCGTGATCCGCTTCCTCGAGGTCGCCGAGGGACCGGTTGCCGGGGAGAGCTGCCCGGGTTGCCCGATCGCGCCGACCGCACTCGAGTCCCCCATCATCAACCCACGCCTACGCGCCGCCGCGGCACGGTGCTTCGACCAATGGGAAGGGCTCATCGCCGCCCGGATCCGGGCCGACGGGTGGCCTGAAGCTTCGGTCGCCGAGACGGCATCGGCGGCGCTAGCCCTCATCGAGGGCGCGCTGCTCCTCGCCCGAGTGAGCGGGCAAGTGAGCCACCTCGCTCACGCCAAGCGCGCGGCAATGTCACTCCTTGGCGTAACCCCACTGGCGGAAGAGAACTGAGGGCAGCTACGAGCCGCACCCCCGGGTGCGGATGTCGACAAGTACGTCCAGAGAGCCAAAGTGCATCTTCGCAGCGCTGAACGGCGGATGCTCGCTGATCTGGCTGCGTCACGTCGAGCTCGACAGCGAGCCCTCGATCCGGGTACCGGCTGGCAAGCTCGTTCATCGGGCCGACGGTCCTGGCCCCCATGACGACACGTTCGCCTTTCTGGAGGACGTGCTCAGCGAGTGCGTAGCCCAGTGCGCCCAGCAGGACCGCTGTGCCATCCGTCGCCAAGAAGCTCCTTGTCAATCCAACCAGTTGGTTGTAGTATCCTGGGCATGCCCTGGGACTCGCAGGACACGAGGCGGCGCCTGCTGGAGGCCGCAATCATGGAGTTCAGCGCGTACGGCATCGCTGGCGCACGGGTAGACCGGATCGCTTCAGCGGCCAAGGCCAACAAACAGGCCATCTACGCCTACTTCGGCAGCAAGGACGCCCTGTTCGCTGCGGCTTTCGAGGACCGCATCCGAGACTTCCATGCTTCGGTGCTCTTTGATGAGTACGACTTGGCCGAGTACGGCGGAAGAATGTTCGACAAGTTCGAGGACGCTCCCGAGACGCTGCGCCTGGTCCTTTGGTACCAGGTCGAGCGGCTAGCTGGGCCACCGCTCGAAGTGATCCTGGACTCGAACGAGGACAAAGTCGGACGGATCGTGGCCGCCCAACGGGAGGGCAAGGTAACCAAGACGTACCCGGCTGTTGCGCTTCTCTCCCTCGCCCGCTCAACCGCCCTGATGTGGCATACGCAGATACCCGAGCTCGCTGCGCTGTTCCCATCTAATCGGCGCGACCGGCGAGACATGGTCGTCCGCGTGATTCGGCAGATCCTTGAACAGTAGGAGTGGGGAGCGCGGGGGCAACGAGCCGCCGAAGGCACCACGACGCCCGCCTATTGCCGCTCTCGGCGCAGTTGCATTGATAGCTGTATTGGTTTCCTCAGACTTTTACGCAAGTAAGTTCTGGCTCGGCCATCCTGTGACGGCGGCAATCCTCGCCTCTCTCACCGTCGTCTTGGTATCAGTCACGATGATCGAGGTCGTCCTCAACCGGCGGTCTGAACGCAGATGGCGGTTGCTCGCTCAGTACGCGCTCTTGGAATTGGCCGAGGCCGCCCGCGGAGCGTGGGGGGTGCTGCTTGATGTCATTTACGAAGGAAATAGCAGCAGCGACGATAAGGCTGACCCCTCTCAAGTCATCGAGGTTCTCGACTCGCCAGCACGGGCGCCGGTATTGAAGCGCAAGGTCGACGCCATCCTGATTGATCCGCTCCGGCGGGATGAGCTGCAGGAATCGCTCGAACAAGCCCTTGCCACCTCCCGCGAGCTCATCAGTCGATGGGGAGCCGTCATGACCGGCTCCACCAGTTTCTCCGAGCTTTTCGATCGTCACGTCGAAATGATCGGACGTATCCACGGACTGTGGTACTTCCTGGCCTATGGCAGACGAAGGGGGAGCCGGTTTCGGTCCCCCGGAGGCAGCCACCGCGACGACTGGTTCGTCGACAACCTCCTATCGATGACTCGTATCGCAATTCGCCTCGAGAATGAAACCTGGGCGATTGCGCTACACGTCGTGCCACCGGACTGGTGGGACATGCGAACGGATGAACTGGCCGCGCCAGCACACGCCGCTAAGCCATGACCGATGGAACCGAACTCCACCAGCGAAGCCGGCGTCCGAGCTTCGGGCTCGGAACCTCAAGGGTGTTGTGCGAGGCCACGTCTCGCGTGTCGTGCCCCCTTGACCCTCACGCACGGTCATGGTCCATCCTGCATGCGGTGGACACGCTCATGCCCATCGGCGAGTTCTCGGAGCGGTCCGGGGCTTTCGCCGAGACGTCTCCGAAGCTACGCCGCTGCAGGTCTTCTCGCACCGGACTCTTGCGGCAAACGGGCCGGCTTTTTGGATCGTCCTCGGTCAGAAAGAGACGAGCTCGGGTTCTCTGTTCTCGACAACCGCGAGCTCGGGTGACTCTTGCATGCCGAACCGACGGTGGAACCGTCGAAGGGGGCCCGGCGCCCACCAGATACGTTCTCCGACCAGTCCCATCACGGCGGGAACGAGTACGCCCCGGACCATGGTGGCGTCTATGACGATTGCGACCCCGCAGCCGATCCCAAAGAACTGGATGAAGCTGATCTTCGACAGGCCAAAGGCGAAGAACGTAACCGAGAGTAGCGCCGCCGCCGTGCTGACGATTCGCCCTGTCCGGGCCAGACCACCCACTACTGCCTGGGTGTTCGTTTCGCCTTGGTCGTGGAGCTCCTTAATGCGGCTGATTAGGAACACTTCGTAGTCCATGGAGATGGCAAATGCGATCACGAACAGAAGAGGGGGCATGGTGGTCGAGGTCGGGGTCGGGGTGAAACCGAGCAACCCCGACAGGTGCCCTCCCTGGAAGATCCACACCATCAGCCCGAGGACAGCGAACAGGGTCAACGCGTTCAGAGCGATCGCCTTGAGCGGGATAAGGACGCTGCCCGTGAAGAGGAACAACATCAAGATGGTCGCGAACACCATGATGGCGATCGCAATCGGCAGACTGGTACCAATCGAGTGCTTTTGGTCGACGATGTCGGCCGCTGTGCCTCCTACTTCGATCGTCTGGCCCGGCGGGGCTGCAAGCGCTCGGACGTGGTGGACGAGGTCCTGGGCTGGCCCACTCGACGAGACGAGGTGGTTCTGTACCTGCCAGTAGCTCACATCTCGGGTTTGATGGAGCTGCCCCCCCGCCTCGGAGACGGGACGACCAGCCACGTAGGTACCAGTCGGTCCCACTACGGAAGTCACGCCGCTCTGCATCGACAACCGCGTGGCATAGGCGGCTTCAGCGCCGTTTGAAGCATGTCCCGTGCCGACCGCCATTAGGGTCGACGACGCATCAGTGGAGAAACCGGTACGCAGCTGGTTGCCGACCAAGCGGGCCGAGGCACTCGTCGGAAGAACCCGGTCATCAGGATTAGAGAAATGAACGTGCAGGAACGGTGAGCCGATGATGAGCAATACCGCCAACACGGGGAACGCGCTGAGCACGGGCCGGCTGGTGACCGCCGAGGCTAAACGTCTCCAGAACGGGCTCTCTCCGTCGTGGGCCGTCGACTTGGCAGCCTTCTTGGCTTTGCGGGCAAGACGGTTCGAAAAAACGTCGAGGAGCGCCGGCATGACGAAGAGGGCGCCGAGCACCGCAAAAGCCACGACAGCTATTCCCGCGTATGCGAATGACCGCAAGAAGTAGAGAGGAAACACAAGGAGAGCGGTGAGGGCTAGTGCGACGGTGACTCCCGAAAAGACGATGGTCCGGCCGGCGGTCTCCACAGCCCGGGCAATTGCCGCCCGGGAGCCCCTACCGCGCCCCACCTCTTCGCGGTAACGATTGATGAGCAAGAGCGAGTAGTCCATGGCCAGGCCCAGACTGAGGGCAATGGTGAGGTCGACGGCGTAGGTACTAACCGAGGTGAACGCGGCCAAGACGCGGAGTTCGGCAAACGTGCCCATGATCGCCAACATGGCGACGACAAGAGGAAGTAGTGCCGCGAGCAAGCTGGCAAAGGCGAAGTAGAGCAGCAGTGTGGTGATAGGGACAGCCACCAGCGATACCAGCAGCAGGTCTTTCTGGACCTGTGTTGTGATCTCCGAACCGGTTGCCGACGACCCGCCACCTTGGACAGTCGCAGCCGCTCCATCGTAGGCCGTGAGCTTCGCCAACAACGCCGTAGTGCGGCTGTCGACCTGGTCGTCACTACCTTTCACATGCGCCAGGACCAATGCCGCCTTCCCGTTGCCACTGCGCAACGATGCTGCCGGAGTTGTCCAATACGAGGTCACATTCGAGATGTCCGCGTTGGACTCGAGGGTCGCCGTGACCTTTTTGCCCACCGCGACGACTGCCGGTGACGACACAGATCCGGCCCGCGCCGATATCAAAATGACCAGGCCCTGTTCACCACCGAAATGCGAAGCAACAAGCGCCTCGGCCCGAGAAGAGGAGGCAGAAGCATTGACAAATCCGCCGGATTGCAGCCGCTTGAACGCCCCAATCCCGAGAATGGTCACGACAACGAAAAACAAAGCCGACGCAACAAGAACGGCGCGGTGATATCGAGCGGCAAACACACCCAATCTATTCAGCATCAGGACTCCTTCGGTTCAATTCATCGGCGACGTATGGACGCGTCCAAACGATCGAGGAAAGTCGTCGGCATCTGCTCGTCGGTGGGCCGTCCCCGCGCAAAGTGCACGAGAAACAGAGGTAACTGGTGGCGCCGCCCAATGGCGGTCGACTTTGGGAAACGGCCGCGTCCGCGGTCACCTCGTCGTCCTCGCAGCCTTTAGAAGGTCGGCGACCACCTCAGGCTGGTCATACTGCGGCCAGTGTGAGGCGTCTTGCGCCACATGAAACGACGGGGCCTTGAACAGCCCGGCTATCTCGGCCGCCAGCGAGGGGTTCAGATAGCGATCCGTTTCGCCGAAAATGACCGAGACCGGGACCTCGAGCTGTCCGAGCGCTCCACTGTCGCGGTGGCCGGCGGCCGCGATCCACCACCGCTCCATGGGAGGCGATGTCGTCATGCTCAGCCGGCCTGTATGGCGTCGACGTTGATCATGACCACCGCCATCGCCTTGTCGAGCTCATCGGTGCGGCTGAACTCGATCAGCCGAGTGCCGGCCTTGAACAGCGGCAGGTGACCGGGGGGCGCGTAGTAGGCCTCGCCGGCCTCGATTACGTCTTCGCTGTTGTCCGTGTAGCGGATCACCAGAGTGCCTTCGAGCACGACCCCCCAGTGGCGAGCCTGGCAGGCGTTGTCTGGCAGCCCGGTGAACAGTGGCGCCGGGTCCTGGTCGTGGGCGGAAAACTCGAAGCCGACGGTATAGCCGTCGAAGGTGCCGTAGTGGGCTTCGATGCCGTCGACGTCGAGGTGCTTGCTGGTCGTCTGGGGGCTGATCTTGCCCATGGGGTTCTCCTTCGCAGTCGGTTCACCCATTAGGCGTGAGATCGCGTCACACAGTGTGCGGCGCCTCCCCGCTCACTACCGTGATCACGTCATCGGGCCCCTGATTCACCGTCCATATCGCAGCGACGACGACCTTGGCCCGACAGAGCTGGCCTACCTCGAGCCGCTAGCGCCTTACGACCGGAGCGACGGGGGCTACAGCGAGATCATGCTCACACGGCCCGACACAATCGCTGCAGCACTTATCGATTCGCCTGTCGGCTTGGCCGCCTGGATAATCCACAAATTCCACGCTGGCGGTGGCTTCTGCGAGGCGCTGATGCCGAGTCAACTCCATTCGGAATTGAACTGGGCTTATGAATGGCCTTGCCGATGACCCGGGTTTGGAGCGCCGACACAGAACTGGGCAGAAGTAGGGATTTTGCAGGGACCGGATCAGGGGGACCAGTGAGGACACGGCCGGGAGACACGGGGGTGGACTCCGGTCAGGCCCCGCCACCAAAGGAATTCGTCACGTTGAAGGCTCAATCGGCTGCCAGGGCGACGGCGATGGGTCGTCGTGCCGCAGCTCGTGCCGGGATCAGGGTCAGCAGCGCGACGGCGACTGCGGTGCCGACGACAACGGCCCCCATCCACGACAGAGGAAGGGCGGCATGGGACGCGCTTCCAGCGGCACGGGCGGCGACGCGGTAGACGAAGGTTCCGGCCGGGATGCTCAGGATCCCGGCGAGCAGTGCTGGGAGCAGCTGGGCGACGGTCAGCCCGGCGCTGACTTGGCCGGGCGTGGCGCCGAACGCTCGGGCCAGCGCGGAAGGACGTTGGGCGTCGAGCACCGTGGCCTGGGTGATGAATATGGTGTTGATGGTCGCAAGAACGAGGAGGATCACGGTGACGACGGCGACCACGCTGTCGACCCGGGCGAGTAGCGGATCTCCCAGTCCGGGCTGGTTGACCATGACGTCGGAGCGCTGGCTGGAGGAGCTGTGAAGGGCGAGCGCGCAGACGACCATGACGTCGGTGATAACGAGGCTGAGGGTGGTGAGGATCGCCCGACGCGGGCGTCGGACGAGGAGGAGGATGCCGAGCACGAGTGACGCCGGCAGTCGCGCCGCGAGGGCGACCATCGTTCCATGGCGGCCTGGAGTGCGAGCCCGGTCGCTGAGCACCCGGACGGTGCTGGCGCGGGCGGCGCGCAGCGCTGGGATTACGGTGGCACTCACCGCGACAGCCACGGCGACCGCAGCGACGATCAGCGCATTCGACGCGGTGAGCGACTGCGAGTTCGCCGATCCCAGCAACGACAAGCTGGGGGTGGCCAGGGACGGCGCCACAAGGTAACCGACGGCCAGCCCGATGACGGTGGCCGCCAGGGCCAGGAACAGGTTCTCGGCCAGGAGCACGACCGCCACGAACTCGGGCGTGCCCCCAGCTGCCTTGATCAGACCGACCCGCTTGGTCTGCTCGACCATGCGTCCCCCGACGAGGACTGCGACGCTACCGATGGCCAGCACCCCCAGCAGCCAGGTGCCGAGCAACAAAACGATCTGCACCACGCTCAGCTCCTTCTCGTCAGAGCTTCGGATCAGCTGCCAGGTGGCGATGAACAGGCTCGGGGAGCTGTGGGCGGCGGCGAACGACGGGGCGCGGGCCGGATCAGCCAGACGCAGGTTCACCACGTAGGCAAGCTGGTCGCTTGGCGAGACGAGTAGTTGCGCGTCGGCGCGGGTGACCCATACCAGCTGGGGTCGCCAGTTCGCACCGCGGTCGGTGTCGACGGCGATACCGACAACCTGGAACGGCCGGTCGTCCAAGGTCACCCGGCTGCCGACGCGCACCTTGAGTTGGTCAGCGAAGCCCCGCTCGATCACCACGCCACCGGAACGGGCCCATGTGCCTGCGGTCAAGTAGGGATGGTCGATGGCAGGCATCGTCTCGTCCCGGCCTTCGGCGAAGATCGGGTCGGCGATCCGCCCCACGCGGAGCACGGGGTTTGCCATCGGGTACGGCCCCGACGTCCCGACGACTCCCTCCGCGTGGGCAAGGGCGGTCAGCTGGTCGAGTGTCGGGTGCTTGGCCGGATAGGTCTGGGCCATGATGTCGGGCCCGGCGGTCGCGGCGTGGGTGGTGCTCCACGAGTCATTGGAGGTCCCGTTCAAAGCGAACGCCAGGGTGAGGGTGCTGGTCGCGGCCGCGATGACCAGGATCAGCAGCACCGACTGGGTCAACCGGCGGCGCAGGTCCCGCGCCGTCAACCGCCAGATGAGCAGGAGCGGGCCCATGGGTCTAGACGTCCAGCCGGGCCACGCCGCCAAGACTGTGCCCGGGCTCGTCGTCCATCGGCGTGTCTTCGACGAATGTCCCGTCCCTCATGGAGATCAACCGGTCCGCAGTGGCGGCGACTCGCTCGTCGTGGGTGACGACGACCAGCGTGAGCCCGGCAGTGCGCAGCCCGTCGAAGAGCCGGAGCACCTCCAGCGTGGCTGCGCTGTCGAGGTTCCCCGTCGGCTCGTCGGCGAGGATCGCCGCCGGTTCGTTGACCAACGCCCGGGCGATGGCCACGCGTTGGCGCTGCCCGCCAGAGAGGGCGAAGGGCAGGTGGCTGGCCCGTTCGCCCAAGCCCACCTGCTCGAGGAGTTGCAATGCTCGGCGGCGAGCCTGCCGCGGAGAACGTCCGGCGAGGAGGGCGGGGAGCTCGATGTTCTCTTGGGCGGTGAGCTCGTCGAGGAGATGGAATGCCTGGAAGACGAACCCGATCTCCCGGCGTCGCAGTTGTGCCAAGGCGCGCTCGGAGAGCTGATCGACCCGACGTTCCCTGAAGAGCACCTGCCCTGAGGTTGGCCGGTCGAGACCTCCGAGCAGCTGGAGGAGGGTTGACTTCCCGCAACCGCTCGGCCCCATCACTGCGACTGTCTTGCCCGGTACGACCTCCAGATCTACTGTGTCGAGCGCACGGACCAGGCCGGTGCCGCTGCCGTAGTCTTTGCGCAGCTGCCGGGCGGCAATGAGCACGTTCTCTGACGAGGTCATCGGCTCATCGATGGTGGCGTTTCGATGCTTACGGCCGAATGTGTGACGCTCTTGCCGGCATCATGGTGTCGTTCCTCGTTATTGAATGTGCGAATGGGCTGTCAAGCTGCGACGCCCGGCTCAGCCGGGATGTCAGGCTTTGACATATTGGCCTTTGTCGTCTCGATCAGCGTCGGCGTTTGAGGTCGTCGAAAGGTCGACAATCGGTGGGTACGGTCGGGTTGTTTGCCGAGGGTGGTCGGCGGTCGGCTCCTCCGTCGCTCGGTGTCGTTGGCGGCGGGCGAGCTGGCGTAGCCGGTGCCGCTCGGCCCTGGCGAGCATCTCATCGATGCGGGCGTCTGCGAGGACTTTCGCCATGTGCGGGTGCATCATCGACTCGGTTCTTTGTTTGGCCGGTTGTTGAGGGTTGTGCTCATCCGTTCGGCCACCAGTAGCGGTCGCGGGGGTCGTTCGATGTGCGGGTGTCGACGCCCCACCGGATCGCAACGAGGTCGAGCGCAACGAATATGAGCAGGACGATCAGCGCGCCCATTAGCCCTGACCTCGGCTGCCGGCGATCTCGAGTTGGACCTCCGGGGCCGGCTCGGTGACGCTTTGGCGGATGGGTAAGCGGTCGTGCGGGCGACTGAGCGTCTGCACTGACCCCTGGGCGGCGTGCTGGTGAGGCGAATGAAGGTGAGGACGAGTGGGCCGCGGACCAAGGTGGCATCCATGACCACGGCCAGGGCGGGCCTGGCAGGCGTTGTCGGGCGGCCCGGTGAACAGTGGCGCCGGGTCCTGGTCGTGGGCGGAAAACTCGAAGCCGACGGTATAGCCGTCGAGGGCGCCGTAGTGCGCTTCGATGCTGTCGACGTCGAGGTGTTTGCTGGTCGTGTGCGGGCTGATCTTGCCCATGGGGTTCTCCTTCGCAGTCGGATCACCCATTAGGCGTGAGATCGCGTCACACAGTGTGCGGCGCCTCCCCGGCGGTCCAGTCGACAGGCGGGTCGGGCTGGTAGACGCAGTAGCTACCGGTCCAGACGGAATGCGCGAGGTGGCGACCGAGGGCCGGGTGAGCGACCTCGATGCGCTGCAGGGCGTCACGGATGCGGCTGCGGACCGCAGTGCGGGCGCGCTCGGCCGACGCGCCAGGGCGGCGAGGGTGACCCCCGAGCCCGTAGGCTCCACGCAGCTCGGCGATCAGCGCCTCCTGCTCAGCCGCCAAGCCGGCTGACTGGTCGCGGTCACCAGCGGCGTCCGCCTTGTCGAGCTCCGCGGCGATCTGGACAAGCCGCGCCCGGTACGCGTCGCGGGCCTCGGCGTCGATCACTGGGCCGCCACCGGCGTCGAGGACCGTGCCCCCGGTGGCGATCAGGTCCTGGGCGGCGATCTCGCGGC
The DNA here is from genome assembly GCA_963750465.1 of uncultured Acidimicrobiaceae bacterium. Lineage (GTDB taxonomy): Bacteria > Actinomycetota > Acidimicrobiia > Acidimicrobiales > Palsa-688 > Fen-671. The sequence continues at coordinate 16,666 of CAVVRE010000011.1, read as the reverse complement.
CCGGCTCGGCGAGGAGGCGAGCGAGGTCACGCAGACCCTTGCGGTCGGTCAACGCACACGCCTCTCCGTCGAAGGTGATCGACCACACGTCGCCGTCTCGAACAAACCGGTTACGTGGATCGGCCGCCGCCGCCTGCCGTCGTTTTGGCGACTCGGCCAGCGCCTCGATCTGCGCCAGCCGACCGGTCGCACCCACGCGACGCCACACGTCGGCGGCTCGGTCGAGACGGGCACGGTCGCCGAGCGCCCGTCCGGCCTGATGGTCGACGACGGCGGCCACCAGGACAGCACCCGCTCGCAACGCTGCGTCGTGGGCGGCCGCGAAGTGAGAGTCGGCGGCCTCCAGATCGCCGTCGAGGGCGGCCAGCGAGCCCAGCAGGCGGTCAAGCGGGCCGCGGATCGCCGCGCCGATGCCTGTCACTACCCACAGCGCGCCGAACGGCTCGATGGCGCGGCGCACGGCGTCAGCCGCGGGGTGCCCGCCAACGGCAACCATCAGCTCGGTCAAGTTCATCATCAAGGACGGCCACGCCGAGTCGACCTCCGCTGCCAACGCGGCGTCGGCGCATTGGTCCAGCGACACACGGGCCTCGTCGAGGTCACCAGTGAAGGCGCTCATCAGAGCGGCAATCACTTGGGCCCGAACGTCGTCGACCACCTCGGTCACCCAGACGCCACGGAGGCTCCCGCCCGCGAGGTTCGGGTCGGCCAGGTCCAAGGCCATCATGCCCTGTTGCAAGCGAGCGAGCAGGACGGCGTTCGTACCGCGAACCTCAGAATCCAGTGCCTCGAGCTGAGCGCGAGCGCGCGCCCGCGCCTGCATCTGGCCTCTGGCCAGCGCCAGCGAAGCGCGCCACAGCGGCGGATACCACATGTACTCGGCACGACCGAGACGGGCAGAGGCACGTTCGAAGCGGGACACCTCGACCTCCGCGTGCCGCAGGTCACCCGACTCGAATAGGGCCTGGACTAGTAGCCGGCGTCCGAGGGCCTCGACACCGACGTCGCCGATGTCCACGCCACGCTCGATGATCTCGCGCGCCGCGTCACGACGCTCGGCAAGGTGGTCGGCCCGGCCACGACGTCGCACCACGCCGCCAGGGTCTCGGCGATGACCGACGGGTCGCCGCCCGCCACGGCGCGGGCGCGTGCCCGCGATGCCAGCTCGGTCCGCTGGGCGAGCGGTGCGCTATGCGATAGCGCAGTGGAAAGGCGGGCCGCGAGCCGGGCGCCCAGCACGTCGTCGTCCCGCAACGCTTCGACCGCTCGGTCGAGGAGCTGGCACACGTCGGCGTCACGGGTCACCACCTCGATGGCGGTCAGGCCGCCGCTGAAGCCGAGCGCGGCCCGGCCCAGCGCCCGCCGGTCGCCGTCCCGTGCCGCTTCGTCGGCTACCTCGCGGAACGTCTGCCGAGCTCTGCCCATGACCCCGGCCGCCACCAGGGCATCGCCCAGCGCGAGCTTCACCTCAAGCCGGTCGCCCAACCCCGGATCGATGGCGAGCATGGCGAGCGCCTGTTCGAAGCGCCGGGCGGCCACGTCGAACGACAGCAGCGACTCGGCCTCGGCGGCCGCCTCCAACGCGTAGGTGAACGCCGGCGCCGCATTGCCGAGCGGCGCCGCACGCCCAAAGTGATGGGCGAGCGCGGCCGCATCGACCGGCAGACCCCTCCGCCGTCGAGCCTCCAGCTCGTGCCCCACCCGGTCGTGGAGCCGAGCTCTGGTCGCCGACGACAGCGACTCGTACACAGCGACCCGGAACAGTGCATGACGATAGGACACGGCGTTCTTGTGCAGTTCCGCGAGCCCAGCTGTACCGGCCTCGTCGACGAGGTCGAGCACCTCTTCGGCCGGACGATCGCAAACCGCGGCCAGAAACCCGAGCTCCGCCTGATCGCCGATGACGCTAAGCACATCGAGGACCGCCTGACAACCCTCGCCCGAGGCACGAACGGCGATCGGCGACCAGGGCGCGCAAGGTTGCGGGGATCGCAAGCTCGCTGACATCGATGGCCCGGTCCAAAGCAGACGCGGGTAGCGCCCGAGCCAGCTCCCTGGTGAACAGCGGGTTCCCGCCGGTGATCTCCCACACCGAGTGTGCCGCAGCGCCGGGCACGGGCTGCCCCCGTACGGCCGAGACCAGCGCGGTCGTCCCGTCGACATCGAGACCACGCAGCTCGAGCACCAAACCGTGGTGCTGTAGCTCGGCGATCGACTCCGACCGCGCGAGGGCACCGGCCGCGTCAACCGGACGATGGGCTGCGACCACGACGATCGGCATGCTCGCCAAGACCGAGGCCACCTGGGTCAGCACCGACAGCGTCGCCGCGTCGGCCCAGTGCAGGTCATCGACGACCAGGAGCAGCGGGGCGTCGGCGCGCTCCCGCAACCACTCCATCACCCGGGCGGCCTGCTCGACCCGTCCGCTGTGGCGATCGCCGCCCGAGATCACTAGGTCCGGCGGGATGAAACCGGGCCGCGCCAGCTGGCCGACCAACTCCGTCCATGGCTGCAGCGGCGGCACCGCCGCCGTCTGCCAACAGGCTGTCCAGCCAACCGAGAACCCGCGTTGGCGGGCCGCCACGCTGGCGTGTTCCGCCAAGGCAGTCTTGCCGAGGCCTGGCTCGCCAACCAAAACGACGAGTCCCCCGACGCCACGCTCCGCCAACGACAACCGCGCCTCGATCTCACGCTCCTCACTTCTTCGCCCGACGAGCATCGGCGACGCAACCAGCACGCGTACATTGTGACCCGGCGAGCCTCCCCAAAGTGCTCCACCTCCCAATGCGCCCTGAGCCGTTCAACGGCCTCGGCGCGCTCCCGCCATTGCCCGCACCCAATAAGCGGCCGCCCTGAGCGGCCGACGGACAACGGGCGCCAGCCATCCCTCGGACCACTCGACCGCATCGAGGAACGCCGTCGCCCGCCCAGCCGCTGACGCACCGGGTCCGTGGCCCCACGCCTCCCCAGACAGTCCGGGCCAGCCCGTCCATGTTGGCCAGCACCGGGCCGCCGAGAGATCGTATCTGCACAAAAGCTAAGAATAGCTAGCCTCTTGAAAAGGCCTAATTATCTGGCGCGAACGTAACCTGCACGGGGCCGATAATCGACAGGAGCTAATCATAGCTAACCCTCCAAACCGTTCAGGCTCAACGGGCGCCTTGATGAGCCCGTCCTGCACGTTTGTCCTTGGTCAGACGACGTCCTCGACAAGCTGGGCTTTGACGCCCGTTCGGCGAAGGACCCAGGGGCGAGGTGTCGATGATCAGCCGGGCCCTGAAGGCGGACCGGCGCGAATTATGGCCAACTGCCTCTCCTGACGTCTTCGTCCCAGAGCCAAGAGAGTGCCTCTGACCTGCGGAGGGAGTGGGATTTGAACCCACGGGGAGCTTGCACTCCCAAGGCTTTTCAAGGGCTTCGGCAGTTGTGGCTGGAATCGGCTGCACCCTGCCTGAACAGGATTTTTGTGACGGGCATCTCGCTCCCCGTGGCCTGGATCGGCCTGAGTCGGCTAGAAATTATGGCCATTTTTATGGCCACCGGACGGTGTTGGATGCTTGGAGTCCTCGTCGATCCGACTCTGCCTTTTCAGGCGCGGTCGGCGATGCCCTGCACTCGGACTCCGCGGCAGGCCAGTGGAATTGCCACCCGGCCGGTCCCTCTGCCGGATTCGAGCGCTGCGCTCCGCCCAGTTAGCTCAGCTACGGCGGCAGTCCGGACGTTGGCCAGCCGCGAAGCCAAGCAGCCGTTGCCTCATGAGGTTGAGCTGTCTTTCTTCGCGCTCCAAAGGCTCGCCGTCGATGGCCACCGACAACCGGCCCATCATGCCTTGACGGTCGACATGCCCGTAGTCGACATTCGGAGATCGTGGCTGTGCCTCCTCCGACTTGACCGAAGGCAGCGCCACAAAGTCACTAAGCCGTCAGAGACGCACAACCACGACCGACAGGAACCAACGACTGACACGAAACTGGGCACAGAACTGGACACTTGGCGCCGGCGAGGCGGGCACTTCGCCACTAAATTCCTGGTCAAACGAGGCCTTCTGGCGGAGAGGGTGGGATTTGACCCCAGGGTGAGTTTCCCCAAGCACGATTTCCAATCTCGTAAAGCCGGTCCCTGCACGTCCGCGGAAATACGCTCCCGCGCGTCAGAGCGTTTGGTCCGTTCCACTGCCGTCCCGTATTGACCATCATTATCGCTCTCGTAGGTTGTCACTAATGGTGGTCAAATCGTCAACACATTCGGGCTTGATTTCCGCCACGCCCGCCCCGAGCTTTTGTTTGCAAATGGTTTGCAGACGTGGGCGACCTCCCACCCGGTCCCCCTGGCGAATGACAGCCACAGCACCCGTATTGAAGGTCGGGAGGTCATAAGACTGAGGACCTTTGCGATCAGCTCACAACCGCCTGGTCAGCGACAAAACCCCAAACCGGGTTGAACTCGTAGTTCTGCAGTGTTTTCGAGATGATGTCGACTTCGTTGAGGTCAACGGTGGTCACCCACTCTGCCTGGTCAGTGAGCTGGTGGTCGACCCTGGCCCACGTCCGCGCCGCCTGGGCCGGCCCCTGAAGTTCGAGGAGAGTCGCCTCTGTCATCTCACGGTCGATGGCCGGGTTGCAGTAGTAACCGTTGCTGGTACCACCGTTGCAGGCGAAGAACTGGGGTATATAGGATGAGGGCGCAGGGTAGCCCGGCTGCCAGTCCCCGTCCACGCTGATTTGGAACTTCGGCCACATTGCCTGGCTTATTAGCCGGAGCGAGATCATGTGCAGGTGCGCACGGTAACCGAGAGAATTGAGCAGTTGAGTGACATAAGCGGCTTCCTGCGGTGGTATCGCGCCCTCGTTGGGAGACCCCCAAACGGTCACCGCGTCGCCTTTGGTGCCGGATTCGTCAACCAGTTTTTCGGCCAACGCGAAGTCCGGCGCTGTCCAGGTACCACTGGGCGACGGGTGCCATGTGTAGGGGCAGTAACGCTCGTAACCGAGCAGGCCCGGTAGAAGGGGCTGACAGGCGGGAGTGGCAACAGTCTGTCCGCCGTACATCTGTGCGATCTTGCCGCGGTCGATGGCATAGTTCAGAGCCTGACGGGCCAGCAGGTTGTTGAACGGCGGGATATTGGCGTTGAGGGGGATGAACTCGACGATAAAAAATGGGCTCGAGCGCACTTGTGATGGGTGGTCGACCTCGAGGGCGTGCAGTTCCGGCACCGGTATGGAGTCCCACGTCCAGTCGGCCTTGCCCTGCTCGATATCGTTGACCACGCCCTGCTCGGAGGTTGGGATGATCCAGACGATCCTGTTGGGCCTACCCTGTGGTTGGGCCGCGTGAGACCACTCCCGGAAGTAAGGGTTGCGCTCGAAGACCACCTTGCTGGCTGTGGCGCTGACGACCCGGTAGGGGCCGGTGCCCGGTAAGGGTCGAAGTACCATGTCACGGTCGGGGGTCCCCGACGGGATGGGAGCACCGAAGGCGTTTGGGGTGAGCTTGTCGAGGAAGTCGGGGTCGGGCGCGCTGAGGTGGAAAACGACCAACCCGGAGCGGTCGTCGGTGACTACGGCTTGGGCCAGGCTGCAGTTCTCCGGGTGAGCGGCGCAGGCCTGCGCACCGACGAGGCCGGAGTAATAGTCGGCGCCGGGCGAACCCACCTCGAACAGGCGTTCCAACCCCCGCCGAAAATCGCTCGCTTTGAGCAGTTCCCCGTTGGAGTAGCGGATGCCAGGTCGGAGACGGAAGCTGTAGCTGCGCCCTCCGTCACCGGGCACCGGGACCTGGAGGGCCAGGTCCGGCACGAGCCTTAGCCCGTTAGGCCCCGGGACGGGCTCGAAGCTGACCAAGGTGTCGTACTCCAGGCGCAGGAGACTCAAGGGTTGCATCCCGAAGAACATGGCGGGGTCGATCGTGTTGAAGCCCTGGGTGCTGACGAGGACCAGGGTGCCGCCCCTGTCATGGCCAACTGGGGCGGCCGCCGCTGCCAGAATCTCCTCCGGTCCTATGGCCAACGCCACCGGGCTGCTGCCGACATCGGCGGTACCGACGACGGCCAAGGTTTGCGGGCTGATCCGTGAGACGGTCCCCGAGTACTGGTTGGCCACCCATACTGCGCTTGGGCTGGCCACCACGGCGTCCGGCCCGCTGCCGACGGCGATGGTGCTGGCTACCGTGAAGGTTGCCGCGTCCACCAAGGAGACGGTGCTGTCCAGGCTGTTCGCTACCCACAGATCCCCGTTGCTGAAGCTGATCGCGGACGGGCCATCGCCGACGGTAACCGTGCCCACAGGCTGGCCGCTCGTCGGGTCGATCGCCTGTACCGTGCTCGCGTCATAGGCCGCCACCCATACCAGCCCGTCGGCGAAGGCGATCGAGGTCGGGTGGACGTCGAGGGAGAAAGTCTGCAGCACCGAGCCCGTCAATGGGCTCAATTCGAGGACGGCTTGGTCACTCGAGTCCGCCACCCAAAGGCCAGCGGCCCCGTAGGCCATGGCCACGGAGCCCGTCTTGGCCAGTTGAGTTGTCCAGACGACCGTGGCGGTGGCGGGGTCGATCCTCTCTACTGTGGCGCCCAGGGTACTGGAGACCCACAGAGCGCCTCCGCCGCTCACCAAGCTCCCCGGTTCGCCCTCGAGCGGGATGCGGTCGACCACCACTCCCTGTTCCTGGTCGACCTCGAGCAGGGCACCTGCGCTGGGGCTGGCGACCCAGACGGCACCGCCGGCTGTAGCGATAGCCCCGGGCTGGTCAGAAAGCTGAATGCGCTCAGTGGCGTGACCGGGACGGCCGGTGATGGCGACCAGCATGTTGGTGTCGGCCACTGCCAACGAGGCTCGCCGCCCTGGTACCGACAATAGGGTTGCCACCAGCACTAAGGCGATGACGATGGCGGCGGCGACCGCCCACCTCCACGCCCGGCGGCCTGGGCGAGGCCCGGCAGCCGGTACAACCGGGCCCAGACCGGAGGCGGCGGCGAGCGCGGGACGGGGGAGGCCGGGGCGGGGGCCAACGCCTCGTCGTGGTCAAGGATGCGCTGTTCCAGCTGGCAGAGCTCCGGCCCTGGCTGCAAGCCGAGCTCTAAAGCCAAATGCCGCCGGCACGCCTGCATGGCGGCCAGGGCGTCCGATGGCCGGCCGGCAGCGGTAAAGGGCCAACATTAGGAGGGCCACCATGCGCTCGCGGGTGGGATGGTCGCCGACCAGCTGCTCCAGTTCCGCTCCGGGTTCATATCCCGGGCCAGCGGCGAGTTCGGCGTCCGCCTTCTGTTCGATGGCCGCCAGGCGCCTTTCCTCGAGGTGGTCAGTTACGCCAGCGGCGAAAGGCTCATAGCGAAGGTCGGCCATGGCCGCTCCCCGCCATAAGCCGAGGGCCTGGTCGAGCGCCGCCGCTGCCGCAGCGGGGTCTCGCGGTCGTAGCTGCTGGGCGGAGGCAACGAGCTCCTCAAAGGTGCTGAGGTCGAGCTCTCCGCCGACCCGCAGGACATAACCAGCCGGGCGTCTGGCCAGGCGGTCAGGCCCAAGGAGCCGTCGCAGCCTTGATACGTAGGTGTCCAGGGTCTCGCCGGCACTAGGGGGGGCGCGCTCTCCCCAGACCCCATCGATCAACCGGTCCTTGGAGACAGGCCTATTGGCCTCAAGCAGGAGCATCGCCAGCACAGTTCGCTGCTTAGGCCCACCCAAGGGCAGGGCGTGCCCAGCATCGCTGGTCACCTCAATCGGGCCCAGCACAGCGAACTGCACAGGCTGTATCTAACTACAGCTGTGCCTGACCAGGGCTGCAAGGGGCTTGCCAGGTTTTTGCAATGTCGTGAACGACACGCTTCTCGGTGGCCTGCAAGCAGTGCCGTCGATGGCACCCCAACTGGGGTTCCCCGGCTGGCGCAGGACGGTCCCCCACCTTTTGGGTGCGGACAATAAAAGGAGCCCATACATGAAGGCGAACGACCACGGCCCCCAGAGAAGTTCGCTGATATCGGCCAATCAGGCACCAGCAATCCCATTTGGACGTGCCGGCGGCGCCAGGCCCACAACAACATGGCCTTCTGTCGCCCGGGGTCCCGGAGCCGCGAGCCGGGCTTACCTGTCGAAGGCAGCCAGGTTGCTCGGCATCGGCGCGGCTTGCGCTCTAATTTCGCTTTCCGTCCCCGCCGCGGTCGCCGCCGGCGCCCCCCTCCCGGGAGTGCCGGTCTCCTGGCATGGCCCCGGCCACGGCGTACCGCCCCTGCTGCCTCCATCGAGCTGGACAAGCCTGCCCGGCCCGGGCCTGGTTCGCTTGGCACTGCCACGGTGGGATCGGCACCGGTGGGGGCCGGCCCCTCGGTGTTGGCGATCGACCCGGCCACGCATACGCTTTATGTCGCCAACGGCCACAACGACAACGGCCCTCGTAGTGCCGGCGGGGACACATTGTCCGTCATCGACACCCGCCACTGCCGGGCAGAAGACGTCTCCCGCTGCCATGGGCCATGGCCAACGATCACGGTTGGCAACCTGCCGGGCGCGATTGCCGTGGACCAGGCCAGCGACACCGTCTATGTGGCTAACGTCGGGGACGACACAGTATCGGTGTTCAACGGTGCGACCTGTAACGCGAAGGAAACGTCAGGGTGTTCACAGCACCCGGCCACGGTCCCGGTTGGTCTCGGACCGCAATGGGTCCTCGTCGACCCCGTCAACCACACCGTCTACGTTGCCAACTTCGACGATGGCGGGCCGAGCACGACGGTCTCGATGATCAACAGCGAGACCTGTAACGGTAGCGACCTCGCTGCCTGCCCGAGCACCGAGCCGCCGACCGTGGACGTGGGGGGCTCCCCCGACTACATCGACGTCAACCAGGCCACCCGTACGGCCTATGTGACGACTATCGGAGCGCTGAACGGCTGGACCGTGTTCAATGCGGACACATGCAACGCCGTTGTCCAATCGGGCTGCACCTCCTTGGGGTACCTGGCCGGCGACAGTGCAGGCCCCAATGCCGGCCAGGTCGACCCAGCGAACGACACTTTGTACACGGCCAATTACGACAACACGGTCTCGGCGTTCGACCTGAGCCACTGCAACGCGGGAGACCTGGCAGGCTGTTCCACCGCCCCCGTGGGTACCGTCTCGCTGTTCCCCCATCTCGAGCCGAACGCGTTGTACGTAGCCGTGGACGTCGCTCTGCACAGTGTCTATGTCACCTATCAGCAGGACGACGAAGCGGCCGTGGTCGACACCGACGTCTGTAACGGGAGCAGCGTGGCCGCCTGCGCCGCGCTGGACCCGCCGTTGGCCGACACCGGGGGCGACCCCGAGGGTGTCGTGCTCGACCCGCAGACCCAGACCCTCTACACGGCAAACGAGGTCGACAATGACGTCTCGGTGATCGCTGCATCCCGCTGCAACGCAGAAGTAACCAGGGGCTGCTACCAGGACCCGCCCGGCGCCCCCGTCGGTGCGCTGGGGTCCGGTTCTACGGTCCAGGGGTTGGCCGTTGACCCCGCGGTCAGCACCCTTTATGCCACCACTGCCAACAACGCGGTGGCGATGGTCGACACCCAAAGCTGCAATAGCCATGTACGGGAAGGCTGCCCAACGACACCGCCGGAGGTATCCGTGGGGGCCCTTCCGGACGCGATAGCGCTCGACCCGCTAACGCACACTGTCTACGTGGCGAACGGCTCCCTGCCCGGCCCGGGCAATGTGTCGGTGGTCAATGCCGACACCTGTAACGCCACGGACCAGGCCGGCTGCGCCGCGCTGCAGAAGTTGCAGGTCCCCGGTAACCCCTCGGACATAGCCATCGACGCCGCCACTGGCACCATCTATGTCGCAGCCATCACCGACAGCGGGCCCGAACTGGCGGTCTTCAACGGCGCGACGTGCAATGCCACCATCACCGCCGGCTGCAACCAGTCGCCAGCGACGCTCCACGTCGACACGGTCGGCTCCCAGCTCAATATCGCCGTCGACCAGACAACCAATACGATCTACGCCACCAACGTCGATACCTTGTTGTCGCCGTGGACCAGCCCGGGCGTGTACATGGTCGATGGCGCCACCTGCGACGCCACGAACACGATGGGTTGCGGGCAGGCTCCGGCGCTCATGGGGCTCGGGCTGAGCTCGACCTCTGCCACCGGGCCGGGGACAATACCTTGGGGGATCGCCGTCGATGAGGCTACCGACACCCTATATGTGACCCTTATGTCGGCAGGTGACTATGCGGCTACGGTCGCGGTCATCAACGGTGCGACGTGCAACGGCTCTGTGGCCACCGGGTGCAACCAAATCGCACCCCAGGTTGCGGTTGGCTGGAACGCCCTCGGCGTGGCGGTCGACGCTTTCACTCACAACGTCTACACGACGAACTTTTATGACTCCAGCGTGTCGGTGGTCGACGGCGCCACCTGCAACGGTCTTATCACGTTCGGCTGTGGCCAGACGCCACCGAAGCTGCCGGCTGCTCACAACCCGGCGTCGATCGTGCTGGACCCGGCGGTGGCCACCGCCTACGTAGCTGGCGAAAGCGGCATCTCGGTGCTACCGCTCGCCCCCTGATGGTTGGGCTAGGTGTTACATACCTATACCGGCTGGCGCCCTCAACGATTGATGCCGCCGAGGAGGGTGACGGCCGCCACACCCCCTCCCGGCGGCGGAGGCCGCGGTCTGGCGTCGCTGTCCGGCGTCGCCAAGATGGCGGTCAGATCCTTCGGTCGGCCAACCACGTCGCCGTTGCCAGGAACCTCGCATTACGTCTGACCTGCAATTTCCTGGTTGGCACCTCGAACGGGTTTGAACCCGTGTCGCCGCCTTCAAAGGGCGGATCACATGACGTTCAGTGCCTCCCTGTGGCGCGTTGTCGCAGGTCACGGGTGGCCTCCGACCCTTCGGCGACCACCCGCTATTGGTCCCATGCTGCAAAAAATGCCTCTGACCTGCGGAGGGAGTGGGATTTGAACCCACGGGGAGCTTGCACTCCCAAGGCTTTTCAAGAGCTTCGGCGCTTGTGGCTGGAATCGGCTGCACCCTGCCTGAACAGGACTCTTGTGACGGGCGTCTCGCTCCCGGTGGCCTGGATCGGGCTGAGCCAGCTCGAAATTATGGCCAAGTTTATGGCCACCCGAGTTCGGTGACCCTGCCGGCGGTCTGACGGCCGCGGGCCGCTCTGAGCGAGTCCCGAGTCAGACGTAGGGCCTCTTGGCGCTTGGTCACGCTGAGGAATCATGGCCCATTGGGTTACCTATGGGGTAGGCGGTCCGAATAGCCCCGTCCTATATGGGTATATAAGGTTCCGATTGCCTAGTGGGGTAGGTGGTAGAAGCCCTTCGCAGGCTGGGTGGAGGGAGGGACGGTATGAACTACCGGAGGATCGCTACTTTCACAGGGTGGTTGTGGATCGCCACCTTCGTGACGTCGATACTTGCGCGATTCTTCTTTTACGCACCGGTGCTCGACAAGAAAGGACAGTACGTTACGGGCGCGGGGAACGACGCCCATACGCTCATCGCGATCGGGGCATTCCTGGAATTGCTCCTCATCATCTCTAACGTCGGGACGGCCGTGGTGCCGTACTCGATCCATAAGCGTGTGCACGAAGCGGGCGCGGTCGCTTTCGTGGCGGCGCGCCTCATGGAGTCCACGTTCATCGCGATCGGCATCGTCTGCATGCTCGCCATCTCGACCCTTCGCCAGGACGCGCTGAGCGGGACCAATGCCGCGCTCGGGCAGGCGATCTTTGACGTCTACCAGTGGACGTTCCGGCTCGGGCCGGGATTCATCGTCGGCGTTGGGAACGGCCTGATCCTCGGGTGGCTCATGTACACCTCCGGCTTGGTGCCCCCGCGCCTTGCCCTGTTCGGGCTGGTCGGTGGGCCGCTCGTCATCATCTCGGGAGTCCTCGTCATCTTGGACGTCATCAAGGCTGGTGGCGCGGTACAAGCTGTGATGACGATCCCGGAGATCATTTGGGAGCTGGGGATCGGCATCTATCTCATCGCCAAGGGCTACAGGACCTCGTCTCCGGCACTTGCCGGGGCGCAGGAGGCCGTACCCGTCTAGCCCGGCTCCCGGCGCTTCACCGGACAAGGGGACCGACGAGTTCCTAAAACCAACAAGGAGGCATAGACCATGAGCCACTCAATCCGTCGTTCCATCGCCGTCGCCGTCGCCGTCGTATCGGCCGCGACCTCGATGTCCGTCTGGGCTATTCCGGCGGCGCAAGCCGCGGGGGGCCCCGTGAACTGTGTCAACCAGACGCACATAGGCGCTGCTTGCCAGGAGTTCGTGTGGGTCAACGGCGTCGAGGTGAGGTTAACGTTCCCCCAGACGGGGACCCCGGTCTCCCCCGTCCCGGCCGCCAAGGAGCAGAACTTCTACGTGATCGCGCCGCAGACGGGCACGCCGCAGGGCTTTATCCCGCCGATCCACGATCACACGATCCAGGCCGCGCCTGGGGACCCCGGCTGGACGCCCTTCATGCACGTCTACTTTGTGATCTGCAGCCCCGAAGGGCTCACGAGCGGCGATTGTATGGCCATACTCCCGCAGGCGCTCCCTGGCGGTGGAACGCTGTCGCTCGCGAAGAGCGTGAACGGCGAGCCGCTGACATCCGCCGCCACGATCGAGTCAGGCATTGACGCGGGCCTGCTCATCGCGGTCGATACGGGCGTGGTGATAATGGGGACCGTCAGCCCTGCAAGGTAACTAAGCCGCCTCTGCATTGCGGACGAGCGACAGGCGCCGCAGACGGGCCTGCGCTCGCCAACGTCCAGTTGAGACTCTAACAAGGCCTGTGTGTTCCTTGGGGCGCCCATAACGAGGCGATCAGGCGCTGCGTGCCTAGACATTTTGGCGAATGCCAACACGGTGAAAGCGGCCCGGTCAGCCGAGTTTGAGCCTGAAGGACAACTCCAGCCGGCAGACTTCCTGGTCTTCTCCGGGTGGTGTAACCGCACGGCGTAGTGGGTGGAGACGCAAATCAAACCCACAGTCAACCCCTGAGGCGATGCGGCTCGGGTCCCCGGATCAGACACTTAGTTACATGACGATCACTGATTACCTCATGAACATCGCCCTTGTCGGTCTTGTGGTCTTGCAGGTCCGGGGGCACAAGATCACTGTCGTGCGCCTCGTGGTACCCATCGCCATGACGGTATGGGCCGCATCGCAGTTCCTCAGCACTATCCCCACCGCTGGTAATGACACGCTGCTAGAGGGCGCTCTGCTCCTGGCCGGGTCCGTGCTGGGCCTCCTGGCCGGTTCGGTCACCAGCGTCCGCAGGGTAGGCGAGACGGCGTTTGCCAAGGCGGGCGTGACCGCCGCCGTGCTCTGGGTGCTCGGCATCGGCGCCCGCATGGCCTTCTCGCTCTGGCTGAGCAATGGCGGCCGGCCTGCAGTCGAGCGTTTCAGCACTTTGCACCACATCAGTTCAGGTGAGGCGTGGGTCGCCGCCTTCATCTTGATGGCATTGGCCGAAGTGGCCAGCCGGACCGGCGTCCTCTACCTCAAGGCCGTGCGCACCGGCGCCGTGATCCCTCGTGGCGGGCTCCGCCAAAGCTCGGCCCTGGCCTGAGCGAGAAGGCGCTGCGGACGACCATGGGGAGTGGGATCATGTGGGAAGTGGAGCACTCGTTGGGCTCGCTCTGGGGCACACGTCCGGCCCGGGCGCTGACCTTGGCCCGCCTGGGTGGCTTAGCGGCAATACTGTGGGCCACCGCCCACAAAGCCCAACCCCACCTCTCGGGCCGAGCTTGGGCGGTGCCCGCCCTCATGGCCTTGGCCGTCATCGGGTGGCTCGGCTGGATGGCCAGCCGCCGCTTTGGCGCCCCTCCGGGGGTGACCTGGGCTTGCCTGGCCTTGCTCTCGGTGGCCGGCGGTGTACTGGCTGGCTACAGCCCGTTCGCCGTCGCCCTGGTCGCCGTGGCCTGCCTGGGTGCAGGTGTCGCCTTTGAAGCCGGGCCGGCCATCGTCATCGGAGCGGCCGGGTTCGGCTCGGTCGTCATATCGGCGTTAGCACTGGGTGGGCCTGTCCCCGGTGAGGTCATCGCCGAGGGCGCGCTTGCCGCCATAGCCGGGCTCCTGACCGGGGCCAGCCGTCGGCAGTACCAGGCCCGGGCTCGTCAGGCTGAGCAGCTTTTGGCCGAGCGGGTCCGCGCCGATGCCGAGCGTGACAAGGCGGCCGCCCTGGCTGAGCGCAACCGTCTCGGGCGCGAGATCCACGACGTGCTGGCCCACTCCCTGGGCGCCCTGTCGGTCCAGCTCGAAGCGGCCCACGCTGTCCTGGAGACCAGTAAAGACCAGGACAAAGCCCGTCGCCTGGTAGAAAAAGCCCGTCGCCTGGCCGTCGAGGGGTTGGAGGAGACGCGCCGAGCCGTCCATGCGTTGAGGGACGAGCCGGTGGACCTGGCCGAGCAGCTAGCCGCACTGGCAGGGCGCGAAGGTGCCGTGCTCACGGTCGTGGGCCGCCCCGGACATTGAGCACCGACGCTGGCCTGGCCGTGTACCGCGCCGCGCAAGAGGCCCTGACCAATGCTCGCAAGCACGCCCCTGGGGCGGAAGTCTCGGTCTGCCTCGATTTCAGCCCCGCTGCGACCGTGCTCGTGGTGAACAACTCCGCCACCGAGACGGTGGCGGCCAGCGAGCTGGCCGCCACAGGAGGGGGCTTCGGCCTGCGGGGCATGCGCGAACGGGTCGAGGTGGTGGGCGGGCGGGTGCGCGCTGAGCCGACGACGTCGGGCTGGACCGTCGAGATCGCGGTCCCTGCATGAGGGTCGTCGTCGCTGATGACCAGGCCGCAGTGAGAGAAGGACTGGTCACTCTCATTGAGACACTGCCGGGTTTCGACGTGGTCGGTGCGGCGTCCAACGGAGATGCCGCCATCGCCCTGGTTGAGGAAAAGGCGCCCGATGTAGTCCTCATGGACCTACGCATGCCAGGGGTCGACGGCATAGAAGCGACGCGGCATATCCGCCACACTCACCCGGCGTCGCAGGTTGTGGTACTCACCACCTACGCCGACGACGCCTCCATCGTCGGGGCCTTGCGAGCAGGTGCGATCGGCTATCTCACCAAGGCCGCCGGCCGAGAAGACATCCGGCGTGCCCTCGAAGCGGCCGCTGCGGGCCAGGCGGTTATGGACCCGGAAGTCCAAGGCCGCCTGTTACAGACCTCGACCCTGGCGGCTGCAGGCACTGGTCCTCCGCCAGACGGCCTGACCGAACGCGAGGTCGAGGTGCTGCGGCTCATGGCGGCAGGGTTATCCAACCCTGAGATCTCCAAGCAGCTCTTTGTGAGCGAGGCCACGGTCAAGACTCATGTAAACCACATCTTCACCAAGACCAATAGCCGCGACCGGTCTCAGGCAGTCGCGTACGCCCACCGCCGGGGGCTCGCCTCCTAAACCAGGGCTCACGAGCGAACGCCCGCGACCATATCTGGGTGATATTGAC
This sequence comes from uncultured Acidimicrobiaceae bacterium, assembly GCA_963750465.1. Taxonomy (GTDB): domain Bacteria; phylum Actinomycetota; class Acidimicrobiia; order Acidimicrobiales; family Palsa-688; genus Fen-671. The sequence continues at coordinate 1,242 of CAVVRE010000011.1, read as the reverse complement.
TGCAACGACCACTGGTGCTCCACACTGCGGCGGACTACAGCGCGGCACCCGAGCACACTTTCGAGTTCGGGCTCAACGCGATCCTCGACTTCCTGGAGATCCGGCTAGGTGCTGGAGGTGGGCCGCTTGCGCCACGCACGGGTGAACCAAGCGAGCTGTCGGTTCCTTTGTCCCATCGGCTGCGTTAAGGCGGACCCCGTGCGACCCTCAAGCTCGGAAGGCACTAGGACGCGCATCCGACATTTCGAGGGCCCCGACCTCGAGCGTCTTGGTCGCGATGTCCGATTCGTCGACTCCGCTCCGACATCAAGTTGAGGGCGACGCCAGACGCTCCGGAGAGAGAGGATGCGCGGATGAAGTACATGATCTTGCTTCGCCTCCCACGAGGACTATCAGCAGATGGCCGGTCGGCCTTCGGCGCAGCCGGCGTGGACGGCAGAGGACTACGCGGCGCTGGGCGCCTTCATGCAGGCGTTCAACCAGGAACTGCTCGACTCGGGCGAACTGGTGGAAACCAGGGGACTGAGCGCCCCCGTGCACTCCCGTCGGGTGGCGGTGACGACAGACGTCGGTCGCAGCTTGAGTCGAACCCGTCCGCCTATACGTACTGGCAAAGGGTCGCGGGACCTCTGCGTGCATATCGACGATAAGGCGTGGACCTTTCGACCCGCTCCAGCGAACATAATTCGCGCAAGGCCAAGAGTAACTCCCACGTCTATAATCGCCAGGCTGCCAAACGAGGTATGCCAGCGGGGAGGCGCGGAGCGTTGGTCCCAACACCGCTTCTGGCACGCTCATCTACCCACTTCCGACGACCGCTTCGGCGAGGCCGGCCTCGGCGTTGTCCCGGCGAACTGCTCTGGCCGCAGCGCCCCTTTGCCCGCCTGGCGGCGCCGCCGCTTCGCGGCTTCCTCCTCTCCCTGTCCCGCCTTCCCATGGGCAGCCTCGACCACCGCGGGGAGCTCGGCCCGGAGCCCTCCCAGCGAGCCGAGGCGGGCCCTTGCCTTCTCCAAGGCCTTCCGTGCCTCGTCGGCGAGGCGGCCAGCCTGCTCGGATTCCGAGCGCGCCACGTGGGCGTCATGGACCGCTTGGGCCACCCGGAGAACCTCGGCCAAGAGAAGCCTCCAGGCCGTCGGCGTGTCCTTGTCAAGGTCCGCTTGGGCCATGAGGGCGGCCACCGACTTGATGGTGCCCCGCAGGACATAGGCGGACGTCGCTGGGCTTTTGGCGGGGCCCTTGGGC
>CAVVRE010000010.1:0-568176 GCA_963750465.1 uncultured Acidimicrobiaceae bacterium | reverse complement strand
CTTATGCCGACCTCGGCATAAACGTCATTTCATGGCCAACCTGGCCTCCAGGGTCCGAAAGCTGAGCTGGCCGATGATCGCCACCCTGGTCCGTTCCATCTTCGAACAGGCCACCGCGACGCCACCTGGGCTCAGCTCGGCGACGTCGTCGACAAACTGACCACCGCCGGCTTTTGCTACGCGGCACTATATGTCCTGGACGCGGCCGACGACATCCTGGCCTTCACCGCTTTCCCGGTCGAGCATTCGCAAAGATCCGTTCCAATAATCCCCAGGAAAGGCTTAACAAAGAGGTCCGCCGCCGCACCAATGTCGTGGGTTCTTCCCGAACCGTCACGCCGTCACCCGCCTCCTCGGCGCCTTGCTGGTCGAGCAGAACGACGAATGGATCGTCGGGAAACGCTAGATGGGGGCCGAAACTCTTGCCGCCCCGCAAGACCACCAGCCCCTCGGCCGCTGACCCCAGGCCAGCTATAGGAGCGGCCGCTGGCTGACCCCCGCCCCACACCCGAACTTAATATGAGGCCGGGTTACCAGTTATACGCGCACGCCCATTTATTAGCCAACCAAGCCAAGAACCCCTTTACACAATTACCATTCTCTGTCAGTCCTAAACGACGGGATAGCGAAATTGGCAACACGCTAATCCTCAGGTCCATGCGAGGACCACAACCTCGTACACGACCCGTTGGGACCTCACCTTCGAACCCTGCCGGGGGCGCCCGCTGACCAGGGTTTTTGTGTCCGGCGAGAGTCAGTCGGTCGAAAGTGTGTGCAAAAAGTGCCCAGTTGTGAACGCGTACGAACTCGTACGAACTCGTACGGTGTGCGAGTACCGGGACTTGACAGCGAACACGGACAAGCTCACGACTCCTGCGCTGGTGGCCGCACAGGGTATTCGCCAGACAGCCGCAGCCTCTCCTTGCGCAATATCCACTCGGCCAGGTAGGCGGCAGGGTGGCCCGTCCTGTCGATGTGACGGCCCCGGCGTCACGGTCCTGCTCAAGCCGTTTGACCTTGGCCGTCACGCCACCCAAGGACTGACGTCAGCCCCACCAAAGGGGGCACCATGAGAACTACCTCGTATACCGTGGACCTCGATGACGTCGGCTCAGTCGAGGCCACCGTCGGTGAGCACGGCCGGGTTGAGGGCCTGGGCGCCATATCCTGGCCAACGCCACGACGTGTTCCGCACCGGCCTCCACGGCCTCGTTATTTGCCGTAATGGCGTACCGAGCCTCACCCACAACGGCGGCGCCCGACCGTCCCAGGCCATGGTCGGCTGAGCCCGTTCACAGGGCCCGTTTAGTGGCCGAGGTTAAACGTGATGCTCTCAAACCTTGCGGGCTCACGCTCCCAGCCGTCACGCCAATTAGTACCCCGTCCGCTCAACTCAACCTGTTTAGCTTCATTACCCCGATAGACCTCAACCGACTAGTCGGAGCTTCGGTGCTGAAAAGTCGTTGTGGCGCGCATTATGCGCTTTCTGCGAAGAAAATTAGATAGCGCAGAACGATGCTAGCGCCCGCAATCTGGAGTTGCCAGATTCGGGAACCTACATAATTCCCACTTTTGCGTGTTGAGCTAAGCCAAAGTGTCCTTCAGGGCACCTCGGGCTCGTAACTCGATAGTGGGACGATCACGAATCGCCCCCCACCGTTGACAGGCCGGTAGGACGCGTCTCGTTCATAGGGCACAGGCCGCTGACGAGCAGGCTTCGCGTTCGGCAAAAGTGACGAAGATGGGGCTTATCGGAGCTCTTTCTCGGGGCTTGCTCAGCAACTTCGTACCCCGCCATATACTAGTTAGTGCTCGGGCACACGGTTCGTACGCTGCGGCTCTCCGGTCGATGTGGCGGTGCATAGGGTTGCAAACGGGCTTCCCTGTGCAGCCGTCCTACTCACCGACCCCTCGGGCGCGGCCGACCGACCGTTCACCGCTATGTGTCGGCTCGACCGGGGAGCGGCCGCCTTCTCGGGATCGGGTCCGCGGAGTCGCCCTGCGGGGCCGCGGCGCATGCGGCCACCTGAGCCGCCCGGGGGCGTGGAACGGCGGACCCCGCCACCGAAGGCGAGCCGACCTGCCCAAGGGCGACTACCTGCCCCAGTACGCCCCGCCGTCCCCGGAGGGCGTGCTGGCGCCGGCCAGTGCCCATACTCGTGGCACTAACCATGAGAGCGGAACATTTGTCCAAGACATTCGGCGACGGGCGGTGATGCTGGCAGTCGTGTGACTGGACGACAGGAGATAGCGCAATGGCACAGCACACTTCCCGCGACGCGGACACTCGTGGCCGGTTCGTTCGGATTGATGACGGTGATATGCACGTGGTGGAGGAAGGCAAGCCGGACGGACCGCCGTTGCTGCTGATCCATGGTTCCGCGGCCTCGTTGGTCTGCTGGGACCTGGTGGTCCCAGCGTTGGCGGGCGCCTTCCGTGTCATCCGGGTCGACCTGCTCGGCTGCGGCAGGTCGACAACCCCCGCGGGGGTTACGAAATCCCCACTCAGGCCCGTCGGGTCGCCGCTGCTCTGGACGAGCTCAGCGTGCGCCGGGTGACGCTGATCGGACATTCCTCTGGATGTACGGTGGCCACGGCCTTGGCCGAGCAACGGCCTGACGCGGTGGTGGCCTTGGCGCTCATCGACTTTGGCCCCAGCATGGACGCCAAGGTCCCTGACCGCCTGCTTTTCCGTCTCCTACAGACCCAGTTTCCTGGGCGGCTGTTGTGGCGGATGCGAAGCTGAGGCCAACATCCGCAAGGCGGCGCGCGTCGGCTTCACCCGCCCTGTAGACATCCCCGACGCCTTCATCGAAGATGCGCTGAGGATGACACACCGGACCTTCGTGGAAATGCTGCGCGCACCCGTGAGCTACCTCGGGCAGCGGAGCCTTCCCGAGCGGCTAACCGCGCTCGGCCTACCGCTGCTGGTTGTCTTCGGCACCGACGACCAGCGGTGGCGACCCTCGTCGGCTGACGCCTATCGCGTCGTGCCCGGTGCCCGCGTCGAGTTGCTGTCGGGGGTAGGACACACCCCGATGATGGAAGACCCGCAAGCGACCGCCAAATTGCTGTTGGAGTTTTCCGCCGCGGTCGAGGAGCGCAACGAGATCTAGATGGCACCCCCCACGCTATCGCCGTCTCGGTGGATCTTGGCCGAGCACCGGACCAGGGGTGTTGCCGAGCGCCCGGGGATGTGCCTCAGAAGAATGTCGCGTCGCTGCCCGGCCGGTCGATGTGGCCCGTAACATGGCAACATGAGACCTGCTGAGCGGGTTCGGGCCAGTCCGCCTGCATGGAAAATCCGGGTGCCCGTGAGGCCGGGTCGGCTGGCGGGGGTAACCATGGCAGGGTTCAGCGATCGAGCTACGGACTTCCTGGAGGTTCAGGTGGTCCCGCCCCCGGCTGTCATGGTGGTCTTCGACCTCGGCGACACCCCGATCGTTGTCGACGACGGCCGTGGTCAGCAGCAGCGAGACAGCGTCGTCGCTGGGCTTGCGCCCCGCAGCGTTCGAGGACGAGGCGGCCGAAGCTTCGAGTGCCTGCAGGTGCGGCTGTCACCGCTGGTCGCCCACGCCGTGCTGGGCGCCTCTTGGGAGCTGGGCGGGACAGTGATCGCTCTCGATGACCTCTGGGGGCGCGACGCCCCGCGAACCCAGGAGCAACTGCGTGCTGCCGGGTCATGGGACGACCGGTTCGCGATCGCGGAGGCCGCGCTGACTCGACGGTACGACGCGGGCCGTGCTGTCGACCCGGAGGTCGCCTTCGCCTGGGAGCAGATGGTGGCCGCCGGGGCCGGGTTCGAGTTGAGCCGACTGGCGGCAGAGGTCGGATGGAGCCGCAAGCGCCTGTGGTCCCGATTCCGATCCCAGATCGGTCTCGCCCCCAAGCGCGCCGCCGGCTCGTCCGCTTCGACCATGCGGCTCACCGCCTCGCCGAAGGACACAGCCCGGCTCTGGTAGCGGCTGAGAGCGGCTATGTCGACCAGTCTCACCTCCATCGGGATGTCATGGCCTTCGCCGGGACGACGCCCTCGGCCGTTGCGGCCGCCCCGTTCCTGGCGGTTGACGATGTCGCGTGGTCCCCGAACCACGCATCCAGGACCTAACACAGCACAGCACAACGGCTGGCGCCGATACTCGTGGCGCTGAGCGCCGTCCCACACATCTTTCTCGCCCTGGCCTTCCTCCCCCTCGACCCGCCACCCAACCGACCTCGACGCCGCGGAAGGTGAGAAGACAGCGGGCGGTCCTCGGTCGCTATCCAGCGCCGGCTCTCTGGCAACTGTCGAGCGGAAAAACCAGTGTTTGCTAGGTCGAGCCGCCTTTAAGAACCGACTACGCCGGAACTGCCTGGCCAACCTCTAAGACCGCGAAACAGACCGGCGCCTAGAGCAAGCCCAGTCATATAATTCCGTTATGCGTGAGCGTTAAACCGTTGATTTTGAAGGACAATCGACTCATATCGACGCTTATCGCAACCGGGCGCCTAGCGACTTTTCCTTATTTCAGAATAGATAATCGGCACACCCATCCTTCAAGCCAATACCGCTGGTCTGTGCACACGTTGGGCGGAAGGCGATTACCGCTGGGATTTCCCCATCGGCGCGAACGAGTGCTGCCCGACATCGGCGCGACAGCCGGTCAGACCATTCCAAACTGTCGACCCCCCGGTCCCGGTTGTTGTAGCTCCGACCCCGGACGAACGGGAAAATCGTGCTCGCACGCCCCGAGAAGCGAACAGAATACCTGAAGTTCCCGAACCCGACAGCGTGCGGGAGTTCGCGGAGACCGGGAGCGTCGGCCTCTAGGCGGCATTCCCCGCCACGGGTGCCGAGCAGATGACCGATGCCGTATGGGCCTACGCTGAACGCAAGGCTGGCATCCGCCAGGACGATCCCGCCTCCTGGCCTGACGGGGCGCTTGGGTTCAGTTGGAAGGGCCTCAAACACAACCGGCCTTTGACGTCCTGGTCGACAACGACGCCGTGCGGTCGGCCCTTGGCGTCATCTTCGACCCGGGCCAGTGGCTCCAGCCCAACCCCGGGAGCGCAAGGCCTCCTCACGCTGCCAACGCCGGGAGCGTGGGTGCTTCCGTCCACTGGCACATGGACTGTGGGTCCGAGCGGCCGTCGTGGCCCGTGCAGGGGGTGAAGCTGCTCGCCCTCTTCGGCGAGGTGGGGCCGAGGGTGGTGGCACGATAGTCCTGCCTGGGGCCCACCGGGTGGTTGACGAATACCGCCGCGGCCTCCCTCGATGCACCCGTGCTGGCATGGCCCAACTGGCTCAGGCTGCTCAGCCAACATCCTTCCTGGCGCAGCTACTCAACGGCCCCTTAGATACCCGACCGGGCCGGTCCCTGGTCGGCCCGGGAGGCGACATCAGCGCGGTCCCACGTCAGGTGCACGGCAAAGGCGATCCGGATCGTGGTCTGTCGGCCCCGGAGTGGCAATGGTGTGCCCTTCGTCGGAGGTGTGCGTCCCAGACGATCCCGCATACGGCGTGACGGGGCCGATTACAGCCCGATGATGTGTGCAGTTTGCCCCGAGCCTATCGGTCCCAACCGCGGTGAAAGTTCTGTTCGAGGCCCTTGGGACGACACGGGTGAACTCGTGCGGACTCGGTGCGGGCATCTTCTAAGCGGCGGGTCGCCAGGTTCGAAACCTGCGGTGGGGGGCGCACCTCACTGACCAGGGCTTTTGCTTTATCTCAGCGAGGCTGATTAGCCCGGTCGCAGTCTTGGTCGGGACTGGGATCTGTAAGTGATGGCTGGCCAGGCGGGCAACGCCACCATCGGTGCGGCCACGCTGCTGAGCCGGTGCTTCAAGGCATCTGGCTAATCGCCCCGCCCTGTGCCCGCAACGGCCACTGGACCCAGGACATCGCGGTAAAGCAAGGGGAAGGCTGCGTGCGCGATCCGTGCGCGAACGATGCGGCATCTCGTGTCGCCTACTGGCACAACCTGGCAGCAAGTGTCCTGGCAGAAGGCGTTTTTTTCTAAACAGCCAGGTAGAGATTCCGCCTTATCTACCTTCGCAACGTAGAAGTCGTGGGTTCAAGTCCCATCACCTCCACCAGTCCGAACAGCATTAGAGCAGCTCAACGCCGCTGTTGCGTGACCTCGGTAACCTCATTCACGACCGGTGTTGACCCCTCGTGCCCGCTCAAGATGGCACGCCGAGGCTCCTGGCGGACCAGGTCGGTAAAAGCTGCCTCACGGTCCGAAGGAGCTGGCAAGATCGACCTGGTGTTCGACGATGACTTTTCCAGGGACTTGACCCGGCGCTACGGGCCGAGGTTGGCGACTCACCGACCCGAGTACTACTTGATGGCAACCAGCCCGGACCGAGCCGATCAGCGCACCTGGATCAACGAGGCTTTGCGTCTGGTGCCCGATCCCGGGCAGGCAAGACTCTGGGGCCGGCAGACCGATGACAACCACTTCCTCCAGACATACAACGAGCTGGCGACGATAGCGATCCTTCAGGGAGCAGGCTTCCGTCCTTGCTACGAGGTTGGACTGGGCGGGCTGACACCAGACATCGCCGTCCTGGATGAGGCCGGTCGCCCGGTGATCATCTTGGAGGTGGCTAACAGGATGCGCTCCGACGATGTCGAGTCGACCGAGCACCTATGGTGCAGACAACCCAAACACCGTCACCGTCTTTGGTGACTTCGTGAAAATATGACGGGAAGGTCCCGATCTAAAATCTCGGTCGCTATGTCGCAGCGCACGTTGGTTCGGCGGGAGGGGCCTTTTGAGGTGGCCCAGCACGCAAATTCCGGAACGACCCGAGCAGGCGGCTGTGGTCGCCAGCGCGGGTCACCAGCACGATGTCGCTCGGCTCGACGTCTCAAACTGGGACAGTGGCGAGGTCAGGGCGGAGGCCGGTGGCAATGACGCCGCCCGGGTTGATAACCACGGCCTGACCGGCGACAACCCGCTCCACTTTTGTCCGGCGTTCGCGTCGGTGACATCTCCGAAGTCATCGGCGGGGATTTGAGCCTACTCGGTGACCGCGGTCTCCCTAGAGGAAGGGCCGGGTCACTTCGGCTGGCTCGCACCCTTCATATCCCTTGATGCCGCGGCCTCGGGCACGTTAGCCCAGGAGGAGCCACTTTGGCACCACCTGCCGCCGGCACTCATCCCTGAGCTCGAAAAGAGCCACTATTTCAGTTAGACGGTGAGTACGCCGTGAGGTACCTCCGAAGGAACCACGCATGGCGGCGTCACCAAAGCGACCACCCCCCGTCGACCTGAAGGTTCACGCCTGTAATGAAGGCCGCGTCGTCTGAAGCGAGAAAGCGCACGGCATACCCGATCTCATGTACCTCGCCGAAACGCCCGAGCGGGGTCATAGACGAAAGGTTCCGTTCGACTTCATCGCTGAGGATGGCTGCGGACTGCTCAGTCTCGAACATCCCCGGGCTGATGGTGTTGACGGTGACTTTCCACGGTGCGACTGCGATGGCCAAGTCTCGGCTCAGGTTGATAAGGGCACCCTTCGAGGAGTGGTACGCAGGGTTCCTTACCGGGCCATTACCAACGTCCGGGCCAAACATGCCAGTGTAGTAGGCAGTATTGACACCAAGGGTACCGTACACCGATGCGATGTTAATTATCCGTCCCCAGCTCTGTTCCTTCATGACAGGAAGGACGACTTGTGACATGAAGAAACAGGCCGCAACGTTTGTTTCGTAGACCTCGTACCAATCACTCGGAGCGTAGGTCAACAATTCGCCGAGGCGTGATATACCGGCGTTATTTACCAGTATGTCGATGCGGCCGAACCTGTCCATTGCTATGTCATGGATCCGGGAACGGTCAGCGGCTAAAGTCACATCGCCCGGGCAAGCAATGATTGCGCCATTGCCGCCTCCCAAGGACGCGGTCTTCTCAACCATGTCGGCACGTCGGCCCACCGCTACGCAGTTGACCCCGCTCGTGGAGAGCACCTCCGCGGTTGCGCGGCCGAGCCCCGAACCAGCTCCGGTGATGATCGCGACGCGTCGGTTCTCGCTATCCATTGGCCCTTGATCAGTCACGGTCCTTGTTCCCTTCTTCGCTGTTGATCAGCAGATATGACTGTCCAACTCCCTAAATACCACCCACCACCCCAGTCTTATTGGGTGCCGCCGATGCCCCCAGCAGCGCGGTTCAGGTCAGCGCCTCGTCCAACCAGGTAAGAGCCTCGGAGCACTGTGGTAGCCCGCGGACGGCGAGCGTGATGAGTGCCGCACCGCGAATCTCTTCGGGCGTGCACCCAGCGGCCAAGGCCATACCCGTATGGACCTGTAACCCCGTTTTCCATCGCTCCAATGTCAGCAACGCAATTAAGACGAGTTCGGTAGTTTTTTTGTCCAGACCGGCCGCCCGATAGAGCTCATCGTGGAACGGGGTAAAGACATCGTCAACAAACGGGCTGTAGTGCCGCAAAACGGCAGCAAGCCCCGCGGGTACCTGCTCGTCGTCAGCCACGAGGGCTATTCACCGGACCTCCCGTCCCGACCTGCTCTCGGCTAGTGTCGGCTCGTCTCGTTGGAACTCGATCCCCGCGATCAAGTGGACCAGTTGGCTTTCAGTCAGCGTGTTGGCAGGGCCATTGAACGCGACGCGGCCATGCCGGCACACGACGACGGTGTCCGCCACGGCAAGCACGTCGCGGATGTCATGCGAGATGAGGATGATGCCCTTGCCGGACTGGGCGACGCGACGTACGAGTGCCAGCACGCGCTGAGTTTGACTAACCGCCAAGGCTGCAGTCGGTTCGTCGAGAACGAGGATCTTCGTGTCCTCTGCCACGGCCCGAGCGAGTGCAACTGCCTGGCGCTGGCCCCCGGACAAGGAGCGCACCACGGCACGCAAGTCCGGGATATCGACGCCAACGAACTCAAGCCGCTCGCGAGCACGCCGCGCTGACTCTCGGTCATCGCGAAACCGGAACATTCCAGAAAAGCCCCGAATTGTCGGCTCGGCCCCCAACACCAAGTTGTGCAAGACGCTTAGGTTGCCGCACAAGGCCAGATCTTGGTAGACGGTCTCGATCCCGAGCCGGCGCACAGCACCGGGATCACCTGACGGCAACGGCTGGCCGTTGAACTCGATCTGGCCGTTGTTTGGCGTGACGAGACCGGCGATCATCTTGACGACGGTTGACTTGCCTGCGCCATTGTCGCCGACGAGGCACAGCACCTCGCCCCCGTGCAGGTCGAAAGAGATGTCGTCGACCGCCCGCACCTGGCCGTAACTGCGGCCGACCCCTCGCACGCTTAGCATCACCCTGCCGGGTGCCCGCAGAGGACCATTCCGCTTGGGCGAGGGCTCCACCTCTGCAACGCTATCGGTGGCCGGTTGAGCGGTGAACCCGGCCAGTGGCCTGCCGCGAAAACGGTTGGACAGAACACCCAAGTTGAGCTCTTGGCCGGTACGGACCTTGCGGCGGCGCAGTACCTCGTCGCCCGCCAGAGCAAAGACGAGCACGCCGCCGGCGGCGATCTGCTGCCACCAGTCGTCGACTCCGATGAATATGAGCCCCGCGTTTAGTACTTCTAGCGTAAATACCCCAAGGAATACGCCCGCAGGCCTGCCGATCCCTCCGAGGAACGAGACGCCCCCCAAGATGACGGCGGTCAGTACGACGAGTTCAAAGTTAACACCAACCTGCGGAGCTCCCTCAGCCAGTTCGGCAGTCTGAAGGATGGCTACGAGCGATATGACTACGCCGTTCCACACGAACATGCCAATGGTCAGCCGTCCGGTCCTAATACCGGCCGATCGTGCGGCCTCCTTGTTACCACCAAGAGCAAAATTCGCAACCCCGTTACGGAAACCAGGAGGTACAAACTGCCGAGCACGAACACGACCAGCGAGATGATGACCGGCCAGGCGATCCCGTCAACATTTCCCTGACCGAGCGCGATGAAGCTGTTAGGTAGGCCCTCGATCGGGTTCCCTTGCGAGACGACAAACGAGAACCCTCCGTAGACGAGCGTCATACCCAGGGTCACGATAAGTGGCGATATTGGCAGGGAGTGGACCAAACCGCCATTGACTAGCCCGATCAGCATGCCAAGCGCCAAGCCGCAAACGATTGCTGCAACTGTATTCTGCGTTGTTTGGGCAACGAACGCGACAACCATGCCATCGAGGGCCCACTGGGCACCGATGGACAGGTCGACATTGCCCCCGATGAGCAAGTACGTGCTCCCGATCGCCGCCAGCAGGTACGGCGAAGCCGTGAGAAGCACTGCGGCAAGGTTGCTGCTGTGGACGAACCGGGGATATGCGATACCGAGCCCGATGATCATCGCCGCGCATAACACGACGAGACCAATCCGGTTCGTCCCTTCTCCCGGAGCGAGTACCCAGGACCCGCGGGTACTCACGCGGACGATCGGCCGCCTGCACCCTGTCCCCGGCAATGGCACCCACTAAGCGCTCCTTGGCCGTGACAGGTTCCTACGGAAGGCTCAGACCGTTGGAGCGAAATCGATGTAGTGCCCTCTCGTCGCATAGCTGATATTCCCCAGATAACTCAGGTACTTTTGGTTGTCGCGTTTGAACACCGAGCGGGCGTTGTTCATCGACTGGTTGAAAGCCGCTATATCGCTGCTCGATCGGATCGGGACTAGTTTCATCACGATGATCTGCGGGATGCTGTGGCCGCGAAACCATTTGCCCGCCGACTGGCCGACAGCATAACCGGCCTGGCCAAAGTTGAAACCGTAGTCAACTTTGTAGGGCGTATTGCCCTGGGCCACGACTTTCAAAGCGTCCGCTGAGCCGTTGATCCCGGACATGTACTTCACTTGCCCGAGTTTTCCGGCCGCTTTGAAAGCCTCGTAAGCACCGAGCACAGACTCGTCGTCGCCCAACACCACGTTGACATTGGGATGCGCCTGGAGGATGGTTCGCATAAGTGCCGCGCCGGTCGCCACACCAGGAGTGTTGAATATATTCGCAACTACCTTCACACCCGGCCCGCCCGTCTTGAGGCCCGCTATAGCGCCGACCTCCCTAGGGATCAGCGCCGGAGCCGTCTGGTTGGCGTTGTAATACACCACCTCCGCTTGGCCACCCATCGTCTGCTTGATGAATTGTGCCGCGTCCTTGCCCTGGATGTACCCGGCCTCGTACTGGTTGACCGTTACGACGCTCGTCGCCGGACCCGATAGAAGCCAGCTGACCATTGCCCCCGAATTCAACGCCTGCCGTTGGACGGGTTGCTCCGGGACCGCGCCGCCAACCGGGACACCGCAGAGCGCGCCCACGCCTCGTTGCACAAATTCGTTGAGCTGGCTCACCGCAGTCGACCCATCGCCATTGGAGTTCGCCCAGGCAAACGAGAGCCCATTGTCAGCGGCCGCCTGGCTAAGGCCCAACCGGTAGGACAGCCAGTACGCGGTGTCAGCCTCAGTGTCCCAAGCGAGGCCCTTTGGCAGACTCGAAGGCGGCTTGGCACCCGCAGGCATGCTGGGGTTGTAGGCTTTCAAAGCCGATACTGGCCCTTTGAAAGCCGGCCCGCCCGGGAGCGCGTCCGCCGACCGGGTCAGGCTGGGCGCTTCAAGGATCGAGCTCCGGCTGCCAACGAGGGCAAGCGCTCCAGCCGCTGCCCCGTACTTGAGCACGCTACGCCTGTTCAGTGGCACGTCCTGCTTAGAATTGTCCGATGATGAGTCCCCCGACATGTACCCTCCCGTTTGGATAGACGTCAAACCTACCGGCGTATGAGTCTCAAATAATGAGACACTTCTGTCCCAGTTACCATACGATAGCCAAGACGGTCTGCGCGGTCAAGGCAGGTCATTGGGGGGCGAAGCCTCCGACAATGCATACCCGCTCAATATCGAACAGGGCGCCGCGCTCGTGTGCACGGGCCTGCAATCCGCGCATCGGCTCCTGGTCGGTGGCCTGGGCGAGCCGACTAGCGAGCAGTGGAACTTTGGCCAGCGATGTCTCGAAGCTCTCGCCGCCCAGGATCATTCGCACCAACATCGAAGCGGCTTCACGCCCCCGTGCCCTCATGTCTACATGCGGGTAGGTGTCGTAGCTGATTACCACGTCGTACAGTCGACCAACTCGGGCGACGTGTTGGCATGAAGATCGAGGACGCACGCCATGGGGACGGCGCCTAAGACATCGCGCACGGCCCTGACGAGGGCGAGCTCGGGGTTGTCGTCATCTTCGGCCACCATGGCGCCGTGCAGATTGAGCAGGACGCCGTCCACCGGCCCAACCGCGGCGAGCTCGCTTACGCACCGCTCGAGCACGTAGGAGCGCGCCCCCGCCGTCAATGGGCCGGAGGGCCAAGCGCCAGCAGAGAAACACAGGGCAAGCTCCAGGTCCTCGGTGTCGAGGAACCCACCGATCACAGACCCAACGCCGGCATTCTTCTCGCCGATTTCATCTCCCGCGGCTAGCTCGAAAGCGGCGAAATCGTCGATAGTGGTCGGGAAAGGCGACCATGTGTTGGTCTCGTGCCACATGCCGAGCACTGCAGCGCGCGGTTGTGAGCTGCGTCACGTGCTCAGGTCCTCAATCTGGGGCCGGACGAGGTCGAAGGCCTTGGCGGCCCTGGTAAGGGTGGCGGCGAGCTCATCCTCTCGGTGGGCTGTCGAGACGAACCACAACCCCCGCGTCGTGGTCCAGATCCCGGCCTCGGCGAAGGCTGCGTGCAGCCGGCGCGCCGCCGTCTGGCGCTGTGCCGGTGACGCCCGGAGGTGCGATGAGGTCTCAAGGGTGACACTGAAGGCCATCGGCAAACCCTCAACCTTCACGGCCACACCGCTGTCTTTCGCCATTTCTGGGAGGGCGATCATGACCTGAGAGCCATAGCGCTCGACCCCCTCGTAGGGTGGCTCCCGCCGCAACGTCTCGATCGTGGCGCTAACGGCTGCGCAGGCCATTGTCGACCCGTTGAAGGTACCCGAGTGGTTCACACGGCCATCCGCCAGCAAATCCATGTACTCCGCTCGACCAGCGAGAGCGGCGACCGGCCATCCGCCGGCCATCGCCTTGCCGTATGTGGCGAGGTCGGGGATCACGCTGTAGCGCTCCACGGCACCGCCCAGCGCGACACGGAAGCCGGTGATTACCTCGTCGAACACCAGTACCACTCCATACTGTGAGCAAAGTTCTCGGGCGAGTTCGAGGTAGCCAGGCGCCGGCTCTGTAGCGCCCGAGTTGAGCATGATCGGCTCCATGATTACCGCGGCCACTTCGTCGTGTTGCTCGGAGAGCAGCGAGGCGAGCGCTTCGTTGTTGTTCCAGGGAAGGACCAAAAGATCCTCGATGGCGGTGGGCAGCTGGCCCGGGCTGGCCGGTCGAGGCGTGGTTGCGTCAAGCGGGACCAAAATGTTGTCGAGCCATCCGTGGTAATGGCCCGTGAACCGGACAACCTTGTTCCGTCCCGTCGCGGCGCGGGCGACCCGAAGTACGGCATGAACGGCCTCGGAGCCGCTGGACCCAAGCCGGACACGATCCGCCCACTGGACCGCCTCGAGAAACGATTCGGCCGCTTCGACCTCAAGGGGATGCTGGGCGCCGTATACCGTCCCGCGCTCAGCTGATCGTCGAACGGCCTCTCTCACAGCGGGATCGGAGTGCCCAAGGAACAAAGCACCCATCCCAATGGCGTAGTCAACGTAATCGCCGCCATCGGCGTCCCAGAGCCACGCACCAGCCCCACGTTCGAAGAACCAGGTCGCCGATTCCAAGCGGACGTTCGAATTGACGCCGCCCGGCATGCGGGCGAGCGCACGCTGGCGAAGTCGAGCCTGTCCGTCACGAGGGATCATCCTTCTACTACCTTCCTTCCGATCGAGCGGGCGACATTTTCATTGCAAGAAACGCCGCCGGCCTAAGAGCGGACGGAACCGAGAAACGCCCTGTCATCACGACTTCAGGTCAGGGCTGGAGTCGCCATCTGTGCCACGAGCATCGCGGAAACGTGGTCGCACCAAGCCACAATCAGCTTCCCTAGGCTGACACAGGTCTCTGGCGTCACGCGTGCCGCCGAGGTCGAGACGGACATTGCGCCCACCGCCTCGCGGTGTGTGTGCGTACAACCGCTGCGACACAGACTGCCCCCATGTCCATTTCCTCGCTGTCGATCGCGTAGCCCTGTTCCACGATCGACGACAACTCGGCGTCGAGGCTTGAGCGCGCCGTGATCGTCCTCTGCGTGTAGCGCGGGTAGGGTTCGCGACCGAGGAAGCGGCTGCGCTCTTTATCCGGCAGCGCAGCCAGGACCGCCTTGCCGATAGCCGTCGCGTGCGGCGGGACGTCCTCCCCGACCCTGACCGACATCCTTGGCATCAGGACGCCATCGAGCGTGGCGGCATAGACGATCCGGCCCCCCTGGACGACACCCAAATTGACTGTCTCCCTCGTCTCCTCCCTAAGGCGAACCAGCGCTGGTTCAGCAAACTGAACGAGCGACGACACCACACGCTGCGCCGCCAAGCGAAGGATTCCCGGACCCGGCCCGTACAGGTGCGTTGATAGGTCGTGCAGCACGTAGCCACGTTGCTCGAGCAAGGAAAGCAGCCTGTGCGCGGTGGGCCGAGGGAGTTTCAGGTCCAGGCAGAGTTCCCCGACTCGCACGGCTCCCCGCTCGTTGACGTACTCCAATACGTCCAACGCACGATCGAGTGCCGTCATCGTTCAACCTATCGCTACACAAGTCATAACTATCTCAAATTACGAGCTTACGCTGGCTGCCAGAAGCAGTCAAGCGCTATCGCCTTGATGTCGAGTTTCTGAATAGGTGCAGGTCATTGGCCATGGCCGGTCTTCAAAAGCGTCTTGACACGGCGTGTCGGGCTGACTAGCGTCGTTCGCTATCGAAAGATCTATATCTCGTATCCTGAGATATTGAGCTTCAAGGGGTCGCCACCGGATGTGGAGGAACGCAAGACGTCCCGCCCGTCAGGCCGGCCCGACTGCGCCGTCTGACCACAGTCCGACGGTGCCGGCGGGAGAGCCGGCTTCGGTCCTCTCTCTCGACGGTGCGTGGAAGGCGTTCGGGCACGTCTTGGCGCTTGCCGATGCGTCCCTCGCTGCGTTCGCTGGCGAGATTCTCGCCATCGTCGGTGACAACGGCGCAGGAAAGTCCACTCTCGTTAAGTGCATCACCGGCGTCTACCCTCTTGACGCTGGCACCTTGACGATCCTCGGCCGGCCGACGAGGTCGTCGAGGGAGATCAAGGAGCAGGTCGGCGTCGTCTACCAGGACCTTGCCGTGGTGTCGACCTTGGACGTCGCGACCAACCTGTACCTCCAGCGCCCCATAACCAGAGCAGGGATCTTCGTCAACCGCCCGCGATGTACACCGGTGCGGCCCGGGCCTTCGCGGAGCTTCGGGTGGCAATGCCTTCTGTTCGGATCCCAGTCGGGGAACTCTCAGGTGGACAGCGCCAGGCAGTGGCGATCGCCAGGGTGTTGACAAGGGACTGCCCGGTCGTCGTCTTCGATGAGCCGACGGCTGCCCTTGGCGTACGTGAAACGGCCAAGGTTGGTGATGTTCTGCGCCGCCTGCGGGACCAGGGTAAAGCCGTCGTCCTCGTCAGCCACGACCTTGAGTTCGTCTTCAAGTGCTCAGACCGTATCCAGGTGATGCGCCTCGGTCGTGTCGCGGGACGGCGCGTTACACGAGACGTGCACCCGAACGACGTTGTCGGGCTCATCACGGGTGCCAGTTCTCTCGACATGGGTGAGGGCGTTACGGGCGGCGCCAGGTAATGATGACTCAGCCCCTAATAGACACCTCTCCTGGCGGGGCGGTGGACGCCGCCGAGGGGACAACCGCCGTCACGGTGGGCCTGCGGGCGCGCCTGCTGTACAGCCTGGCCCTCCCACCGATCGTGGCGATTGTGCTTATCGTCGTCATCGGCGCCACCCAGAACTCGAGCTTTCTCAGCGGTCCGACTTGGGGCAATATCGGGATTACCTCCAGCTATCTCGTCATCACGGTCTGCGGCGAAGGGTTGGTCTTGATCGCCGGCGGGATCGACCTGTCGGTCGGAGCGGAGTTCCTCGCCGGGGCGATGACCGCAGCCGCTGCGAGCCGCGCTGGCATCGACGTCCCCGCCAGCATCATCATCGGCGTGCTCGCCGGCCTCGCCATTGGCCTCCTTAACGGTCTGCTGGTCATCTACGTGGCGGCTTCGCCTATCATCGTGACCCTCGGCACGCTCTTCGCCGTCACTGCCCTCGTCACCACTGCGTCAGGCGGCTACCCGATAGGACCGCTGTCAACTTCGTTCGCCCGGGTGGGCAGCTCTTCGCTCTTCCACATACCCAGTCTCGTCTTTTACGCGGTCGGCATTGCCGTCCTCGTCCACATCCTGCTCGAGTACACAACGATCGGTACCCGCCTCCGCAGCATCGGTGGGAACAGGGACGCCGCTATCTCGCTCGGGCTTCCCGTGCGGACCCTAACCATCGGCGTGTACGTCCTCTCCGGATGTCTCGCCGCATTCGCTGGGGTGTTGCAGGCCTCCAACCTCGGCGCCGCCGACTCGTCCTTCGGCTCGAACCTCGAACTCGACGCGATCGCGGCCGTGATCGTGGGTGGCGTAAGCGTCTATGGTGCGGTCGGTTCCGTAACAGGCATGGTGGCGGGTGCCTTGTTGCTGTCGCTGCTGTCTATAGCCCTTGTACTGCTCCACTACAGCGGCTCGATGCAGCCGTTCGTCGTGGGTCTCGTGATGATTGGTGCCGTGAGCGTCGACCGGTTGAGGCGGCGCCGGATGTTCCAGGTTTCAATTCGCGCACGCCCCCAGCCCGAAACCGTAAAGACCTCGACGACGAGCGACCTGAGTGAAGCGGTGGCCCATGGCTCGTCCGGGATAAGCGCCGAAAAGTGAGGGTCCATGGCCCTGACGAGCACTTGACGCGGCGATCTGCCAAGGTAAGTAACCGATAAAAGAAATAGGGAGGAAAAAAGTGTCACGATGTCACAACAAGTTCGCTCGGAAGACGAGAGCCTTCATGTTTGCCAGCGTTGGAGCCGCGAGTCCCCTGGTCGCCGAGTAACGTCGACATTACGAGTTCCAGCGCGCACGACCATCCGAGCTTCGGCGTCGGAACCGAGCATCTGGGAGATCGACCCCCTCGAGTCAAACCCCTTCTATCTCGAGATGGACAAGCAGTTCAAATCTGTCGCCGCCAAGCTGCACTTCAAGCCGACAGTCGCGGGGACCACCGCGGTAAACGAGAGCGCCGACATCTCGTACATCAACGAGGCTGTCGCTGGTGGTGCCAAGGCGATCCTGTACACCGACCTCGACCCGGCGACCTTCAAGTCAACGGTCCTTAAAGCCGAGAAGGCCGGCGTTGTCATGATCACGATCGGCGCCGTCGACAACATCTCGACGTACTCGGTCGGGACGGACAACGTGGCCTATGCCAAGAAGTCGGTTGATGTTATTGCCCAGAAGGCAGGCAAGAATGCCAGGGTCGTGCTCTTCGCGACGAACCTCACGGTGCCAAACCAGGCGATCCAGTACCACACCTTCGTCTCCTACGCGAAGCAAAAGTACCCTCACATGCAGCTGCTCGCAGAAGAATCCGACAGCGCCGACTCAGGGACTGCGGCGGCAGACATCCGCAGCGTTATTGAGGGCTACCCGAACGTCAATGCCTTTTGGATGATCGAAGACGCCAGCGGGCCGATCATCGGCAAAGCTCTGCAAGAGGCCGGCAAAAAGCCTGGACAAGTCTTCGTGCTCGGCATCGACGCGCTGGCTGGCACGTTGACCGAAGTGCAGGACGGCTGGGTCCCCGAGCTCCTAAACCAGTGTTGGTTCTCCTCGATGCCGTTCGCGTCCGAATTGGCGTTGGGGAAGATGGCTGGGCACGGGCTCAACGCAGCAGTCGATCAGCATCCCTGTGCAACCGGTGACCAAGGCGACCCTGCCCTACAAAGGCTGCCCTGCCTCCTACTTCCCGAAGGTGCCGGGAGAGCCCTCTGTGACACCCTGAGGCTATTGTCCGGGCTTGCAATGACAAAGGGGGGCCGGTTTTGGGCCATCGGCACACGCCAGAAGCTCAGCGT
The DNA here is from genome assembly GCA_963750465.1 of uncultured Acidimicrobiaceae bacterium. Lineage (GTDB taxonomy): Bacteria > Actinomycetota > Acidimicrobiia > Acidimicrobiales > Palsa-688 > Fen-671. The sequence goes on along the minus strand of CAVVRE010000010.1, from coordinate 550,119 downwards.
CGGCCCCCGGCATAAAAGAGAATAAGGGCTTGAGCCTGCTGATCGAAAACATGAGGAGGGTGTGTCATGCAGTACCGTGAGCTTGGCCGGACAGGTCTTCGTCCATCTGTCGTTGGCTTCGGGACGTGGCCCATGGGCGGCACCGTCAGGCCGGGCGACTACGGCGGGAAGGACGACGACCTCGCGGTCCTCGCTGTACGACGCGCGCTCGACCTCGGGGTGACCCTCTTCGACACCGCTCCCGCCTACGGAGAGGGACACGCCGAAAGGCTCCTCCGGCAGGCGCTGGGCAGCCGGCGGGACGAGGTCATCATCTGCACGAAGTGCGCAGTTCACTGGGACCACCAGCGTGAGATTTGGGTCACGACGAGCACACGGCAATCGATCACCTCGTCGGCAGAGGAGAGCCTGAGGCGGTTGGGGACGGACTGGCTCGATATCCTCCTCATCCACGTTCCAGATCCGAACGCCGTTCCCGCGGAGGCAATGGGCGCGTTCGCATCGCTCCGAGCGTCCGGGAAGGTGCAACACGTCGGGGTTTCGAACTTCACGCTCGAGCAGATCGACCGGTATGCCGAGCATGGGCCAGTCGAGGTGCAACAGATCGGCTACCACCTGCTCGACCGGCGTATCGAGGAGCGCATGCTGCCGGAGTGCCAGCGGCTTGGCATCGGCGTAATGACCTACGGCTCGCTGTGCCATGGACTGTTCTCCGGCGAGTGGGAGTTGGGCATGTCCTTCCCGGAGGAGGACTGGCGGTCCAAGGGCGACGTATTCGGGCTGCCGCTCTTCGCCGGCGAAAACCTGACCAGAAATATCGAGGTAGCGCAGCATCTGAAGGCTTTCGCCGAGTCCCGCGGTCATTCGCTTCCTCAGCTAGCCCTGGCCTGGGCGTTGCTGAACACGAAAGTGTCGGTCGCCCTCGTCGGCGTCTTGGCGCCCGAGGAGATCGAGGCAAACGTGGTCGCCGCGGACTGGTCCCTCAGCTCCTCCGAGCGCAAGGAAATCGACGCAATAGTCGCCGACGCGGCAGGCACGGTTGGCATGGCTGAGTACCAGGTCAATGCTCGCTCCACGTGAGTCGAGCACGAGCTCGCTTTTCTGAAGACGGTGTCGGTCATGGGCCGCCTGGACGGTCGAGTGGCGCTCGTCACCGGAGCGGCGCGGGGCATCGGACGGGCAATCGCGCCTCGCGTTTGCTCGCGAGGGCGCCGCCGTGGTCGTCAACACGTATGGCCACCAGGTCGAGGCTAAGAACGTGATGGACGCTCTTGTGAAAGGCGGCGGAGACGCGATGCTGGTTCACGCCAACGTCTCGGAGCCGGTCGAGGTCGAGGATCTCGTGAGCCAGGTCGACTCCCACTATGGGCGCCTCGACGTGTTGGTCAATAATGCGGCGCTCACGGCCGTGCACAAACCCTGGGTGGAGATCAGCCCAGAGGAGTGGGACGAAGTCCTCGCGACGAACCTGCGCAGCTGCTTTCTCTGCTTCCGTGCTTCTCACCGCCTCCTTAAGCAGTCAGGCCGCGGTCGCGTGATCAACATCTCATCGGTCACGGCCTTGCTTGGCCAGCCGTTCTTATTGCACTACGTCTCGTCAAAAGCGGGCATGATCGGTTTCACGCGAGCGTTCGCGCGTGAGGTTGGCGTTGAGGCCATCACTGTCAACGCCATCACGCCGGGTGCGATCGTCACCGAAGCCGAGGTCGAAGCTTTCCCTGACCGAGAGGACGTCGACCGTCGACAGCTGGCTGTCCAATCACTAAAACGTCGCGGCCTCCCGGAGGACATCGCAGGAGCGGCGGTGTTCCTCGCCTCCGACGATGCCTCATTTATGACTGGACAGACGATCAACGTGGACGGTGGATGGGCCATGCACTGACCCTTGGCAGGCCTTAGGAGGAGTACATCCGGACGAGAGTGCCGGGTGTCTGCGAGTTGATGGAGAGAGGATGTCTACAGGTCTCGCGCTTTTGAGTCTGGAGGGTCGCCGAGCCCTCGTCACCGGTGCAGGCACAGGCCTTGGCCGTCAGATGGCGCTGGGGCTCGCAGAGGCAGGCGCGTCGCTCACGATCTGCGGCAGGCGCGAGCAGCCGCTGCTGGAGAGCGCCGACCTCGCCGGGCAGTTCGGCGTCGAAGTCGCGGTGTCACCAGCGGACGTGACCGACGAACGCGACCTGCGACGACTGTTGGAGCGCGCTGGGACAGTGGACATACTTGTGAACAACGCTGGTCTTGCCCTGAACCAGGTTTGGCAGGATGTGACCCTCGACGAGTTTCGATCGGTCATGGCACTCAACCTCGAAGCGCCCTTCCGGCTGATACAGCTTCTCGCGCCGACGATGATGGAACGAGGGTGGGGGCGGATCATCAACGTGTCTTCGATTTACGGGAGTCTCGGAGGTGACCCGGAACGGTACCCTCCTGGGTGGGACGTGCCCGCCTATTTCGCTAGTAAGCACGCGCTTAATGGCATCACACGCTATCTTGCTCCGCGGTTGGCTCCGCACGGCGTCTGCATCAATTCATTGAGCCCGGGGGCCTTCGACAGCGAGCAGAACAGGGAGCTCCTGACCGACGAGACCCGAGCCGCGATGTTACGAAGCACGCCGGCGCGGCGGATGGGTGATGTCGACGACCTGAAGGCAGCTGTCGTTTTCCTCGCCTCGCCCGGGGCTGCCTTTGTCACCGGCCAGATCCTCTTCGTCGACGGTGGCTGGACGGTGGTCTGACTCTCGGCGTCGGTCTCTATTAGTGCCGCATCCTTAGCAGAAAACACGGATGTTCCCGAGGGGAGCTTGCATCATGCCGGATAGTCAATTGACCTGTTGAGTCAACCGCAAGCTTCCACGCTGCGGGACGAAGTCCATTCTCACTTACGACGGAAAGGATTCAGATGATCGTGACGGCCATCGAAACGGCGAAACTCGGACCGGACTCGCCGATGCCGGCGCTTCTGTTTGTGCAAATCCACACCGACGAAGGCATCACTGGGCTTGGCGAAACCCACTACCTTCCTGACGCGTGTCGAGAAGTAGTGCACCGCGATATCGCTCCGAGCCTCCTCGGCTCTGACCCCACGGCGGTTGAGGGCAAATGGCGCGAGCTGTACGACGCTTACTGTCGGATCGCTGGCCGAGGCGCGGAGATCCGCGCCTTGTCGGCCGTCGACGTCGCCCTCTGGGATATCCTCGGGAAAACGACAGGCAAGCCGATCTTCGCTCTGTTGGGTGGGCCGTGTTGGAGTCGGCTGCCGACGTACAACACCTGCGGGAGCCCAAAATATGCATCTGGAAAGGGGCCCATTCGCGCGGCACCGGAAGCACGGAACAAACAGAGATGTACGACGACGTCCAGGGGTTCCTTACGCGGCCGGCCGAGCTGGCCAAGGAGCTGCTAGCAGAACACATCGATGGGATGAAGATCTGGCCGTTCGACCGCTTTGCTCGCCGCACCCACGGTATGCGGATCGACCGGTCAGAGTTGCGTGAGGGTGTGGAGCCCGTGCGCCTTATCCGCGAGGCTGTGGGCGACGCCATGCGAATCATGATCGACGGGCACGGACTTTGGTCGCTCGCCCCCGCACTTGAGATTGCCCGGGCTCTGGAGCCGTTCAACGTCACCTGGGTTGAAGACCTCGTCCTGTCGACTGACTTGGAAGTGCTGCAGCGGTTCCATGATGAGAGCCCCGTGCCTGTCTGCGCATCCGAGTACCTGGTAGGACGGTCGGAGTACCTCCAGCTGCTGCAGCACCGAGCGGCCGAGGTTGTGATGGTAGACCCGACGTGGGCCGGGGGCATTACCGAATCACACAAGATCGCGATCTTGGCGGATACCTTTGGGCTTCCAGTGACGCTGCACGACTGTACCGGTCCCGTCACATTGATGGCAGGCGTGCATCTTGGCTTTGCTGCAACGAATGTCCTTTACCAGGAGACGGTGCGTGGCTTCAACAGGACGTTCTATCCCGACCTTGTCGATGGCATGCCTACAATCGAAGGCAACTCGATCGCGCCGCCGACCGCGCCCGGTCTCGGTATGTCCTTGCGCCCCTCCCTTCGCACCGACCCGCATGTCGCGTGGCAACGCAGCGAGCTGCCGGCTGCCTGCAATTAGGCTGAATCTTTGAGGAGACGGGCGATTTGGGCGATTCGATCCGCACCCTCCTCCCGCCTACGGCTAAACGGTCTGGAACTAGCAGCGGTTCTGCGGGCAGTAGCTCCTCCGTGTCGCTTGGGCTCTATAGATTGCAAGCCATTGATACGCGCCGCTTCCCAGATCGAAGGTGAAGGAGCTGGTGCTCCTTGTTCTTCTGCCTCTTACTGGAGGGGATGGTCTCCCCGGCATCCGCAGCCAACTGCGCTCTGCCATGGTCCTATCCGACCTCGACGTCCTTGCGAGCTACTGACAGTGCTAGCTGTTCATCAACGGCGGTGAGTGAAGGAATGTGCTGAGACAAGCCGCCTCCTTTTGAGAAAGCGGTTGGCCGACAGGGAATGAGAGGACCACGCCCGGTCGCAGAGGGTAGGGTAAGTGATTAGGCCCGGCGGGCGCCGATGGACCGGCTGCCGTTGATATCTCGTGGATGCTTACCGCCGCGGCCTTGGTCGCTGTTCGTGGTGCTCGCGGGGCCAACTCGAAGCGAGAGCCGATGTACTGCCAAGTCTATAGGCTCTCTAGGAAGTCTCGGTATGGCGTCGAACTTGCACCCGTAAGTCCAAGCAATTGTATCGCTGTGTCTTTGAGCGCTCGACTCCCGACTCCGGCACTTATCGGGCGCGCTGTAATGTCGCGTTTCTAATTAGTGAGGGAGTGGCGCATGGGTAGCGCTAGGGCGCGCGCACGTCTCGGTATGCGATCGAGGGCGCTTTCCTCCCTGCGTCTCGATTGTCGACGGTCAGGACGCGTCGCTTGCGGTCGGCCTCGGGCGGCCGTCGCCGACGTATATGAATTAAAAGGACGCCCGGCGGGACCGAAGGACGTCCAGACCCATCCGCTCTCTCGTTGGAGCCATCCGCCTGACTAGGCCGCTCGGCTAGCCCGGAGATGCCTGCCGAACTGGGCCGGCGTGACTCAACGTGACTCATTTGTTGCCCTTCAGTGCACCTTGGTGCCCTTCGGTGCCCGAACGACAAGGCGCCTGAGCAGGTCCTCTCCGGGAACGAGCAAGTCAGAGAGGGTGACGTTACTACCTTCGCAACGTAGAAGTCGTGGGTTCAAGTCCCATCACCTCCACAAAGCCCAGTTGGAGAACGTCTTGTGGAGTTCACTCTCGGACGGCGTCCAGGCCAGCACTCGCATTTAAACTTGAGCCTGGTAGTTGAACCAGCGATGTCCCATGCGGCGGACAATTGTTATTCGCCCTCCCGCATGCGGCGCCGGACGACACCCTCAAACTGCCCCGGAGTGCCACCAAGGGTGACTTTCTCGCACAGAAGCGAATCTGTGCGTCAGTGGTTGTGGGCCTGGCGGCCGAGGGTCTCCACGGGGGTGGCGCCGGGGCGGGCCCACTGCGGCACGGGCCGGCTGGTCGGGCCCCAGGTGGCGACGCCGTCGGCGTCCGAGCGCCAGTACCAGCAGGGGGGGTGGCCCTCGGGCCAACCCTCCGGGCTGTCCTCCCACGCCTCGCCGCGGCCATATGGCGTCATATCGAGCAGGCCGAAGCACGCGTCGATCGGCTCGGTGCCGCGGCCGGTCGTGGAGTAGGTGAGGAACACACGGTCGCCGTCGCGGAGGAAACAGGCGATATGCCCCATTTCTCCGCCGACCGGCGCCTCCACGCCTCGCACCGAGTACCAGGGTTGGGTGTAACCCATGAACTCGACGTAGGGAGCCACTTCGTCCCACGGGCCCGAGGTCAGAAGGGCGAACGAGACGCCGCGGGCGTTGAGGTACACGGCGTCCTTCACGTTCCAGGCTGTGACGGTGCAGCCCTCGCACTGCCCCTGGTGCGGGGCGCCGTCGTGCCACATGTGCTGGTAGACCACGAGCTCGTCCCGGCCCTGGAACAGGTCGAGGAACGGGACGGGCCCGTCAGGGCCGGTGACCTGGACCGTGCCGTCGAGCTCGACCATCGGCAGCCGCCGCCGGGCCGCGGCGATGGCGTCGCCCTCATGGGTGTGCGCCTTCTCGCGGATGAGCAGTTCCTGGCGCGCCGCCTGCCAGGTGGCCAGGTCGACGATGGGTGGCTTGCCGGGAAGGTTGCTGCTCGCGTTACCTGCGTGTGGTCGTCATGGTGTCCTCCGCTGTCTCGTCTCGTACGTTCGCCGGCTCCCTGGGGCGCCTCTCAACCAAGACGACTCATGGTGCCGAGACTCATCGATCCGAGCCCCAGGCTAGGGACGACCGTCTCGAGGCCCGCCCGCCCCCCGCCCGCTCAAGGCGGCCAACGGTTGACATCTCCTATGGTGACAAGTGATGTCAGCCACCTGACCGGAGGAATGATGCTCAAGCGCTGGACGAGCCTCCTCGAAGAGCACATCCACAGTAACTGCGCGGAAATGACACGCGAGCCCTTGGGGCAGCTCGCTCATCCGTACACGGTGCCCTCGAGGCCTGGGTCACCCTACTACTCGGACGCTCTATGGGATTGGGACTCCTGGTCGACCAGCATTGTGCTCGGGCAGGTCGAGCTGGACACTGACCATCGGGGTCGGTTTGCACGGTACGAACAGGGCAGCGTCCTCAACTTCCTCGACCACACCGACGACGACGGAGTCATGCCGGTCCAGCTCACGGCGGACAAGGCGCTCACCCATGGCGACCCCACCCGTTCCGGCGGGTTCGCAGAAAACATGCATAAGCCGGTTCTCGCGCAGCACGCGGCACTGATCACACAGCGCCAAGGGAGCGCCGAATGGATCCAGCCCCACATGGCCACTATCGGCCGTTTTGTAGACCGCTATCTCGAGAGCCACGTGCACGCCGAAACCGGCCTCGCTTATTGGCAGACTGACTTCGCTGTCGGCGTAGACAACGATCCGTCGGTCTACTATCGGCCCAACAAAAGCACCGCGGCGGTGTACCTCAACAGCCTGCTCTATCGCGAGCTGTTGGCCTACGGGTACCTGCTCGAGGAGCTCAAGGACCTCCCCGAGGCGAACCGACGTCGTCGCCAGGCCCAGGACCTTGCCGACGCCATGACCGAATACCTGTGGGACGAGCGCGACGGCACCTTCTATTCGGCCGACATCGCGTTGCGGCCGGTCGACTCTGAGGACTGGCTGCACCGGGGCGCCCCGCGCTCGTGGTCAACGTTGCTCTTGCGCATAGACAACTGGTCCAGCTTCCTGCCGATGTGGGCGGGACTTGCCTCGGGCGAGCAGGCCGAGCGGATGGTGCAGCGCGTTCGTGACCCACGCACTTTCAACGCGACGTACGGGATTCGCAGCCTCTCGCGCCTCGAGAAGATGTACGACCTACGCGCCTCGAACAACCCGTCAAACTGGCTCGGCCCCGTCTGGGGTATGACCAACTACATGGTGTTCCGCGGGCTTGTGAAGTACGGCTTCCGCAAGGATGCCCGACGACTCGCCCTGAAAACGGTACGGCTGTTCGGGCAAGACCTCGAGACCTCAGGCGCCCTGCACGAGTTTTACCACCCGGATACGGGCGAGCCGATCATGACGAAGGGGTTCCAAAACTGGAACTTCCTGGTGCTCAACATGATCGCCTGGCTCGAGGAGCGGGTCGTGGCGACGGAGTTCTAGTTGTTGGCTACGGGGTTTTCAACGCCTCGGTCGCTTCCACCGATGGCCCCCGCCTCACTGATTCGATATGTAGCATTCGCGCAATAAGGTCGTCGAGCTCGGCATCGTCAAATATCTTTTTCCAGTCGTCTTTAATGACCGTTCGCCGTCCGTAATCCATGGCGATCAGGCAGGCCTCGGAAAAGGGGTTGGAACCCCTGAGCGAATTTGTCAACGCCACCTGGGCGTGGCCGAGAAGCATGGCTCGCGCCGCCGGTTCCGGGACTCCCAGTGATTTGATCGTTTCCGACAAAGCCTCGTTCAGGAGGCCGCTGACCATGCACGTCACCGTCTCGACCAGGGTTGGCTCGAGGACGGCCAACTGCTTGACCGTGACCCAGTGAACGTTGAGCACCGGGCCATAGATCGTGCGGATGATCGACTCGGCCCGGGCGCGGACGTTCTCGTCGCCCGACTCGAGTGCGGCGACCACATCCTGAGGTGCAGCCACACCACCGAAGGTGTCGGCCCACTCCTCGTCGGTTTTTCTTTCCAGGAAAATAGACGGGTGGCACGGATGGGCCACGGCCAGATATACGTCTGGTCGCGTGGCCAGGACCCCGGCGTAGGCCGCAGCCGGGTCCAGCGTCAAAAGTATCGTCTCCGGGCTCAAGCTCGGGACGAGGCTCTCAGACACCTCGCCAAGGAGCACGTCAGGTACGGCGAGCACGACTACGTCACTGCGGGCCACCGAGGCCTGGGTGTCACTGAGCTGCCGTCCGGCGGCGCGGGCCCGGTCTTGGGCCGGAGGGTAGCTCTCGCAATAGAAGACCGAGTGAGGGCTGCGTTCCAGGTTCGCGGAGATCCTCATCCCCATCTTGCCCCCAGCGCCAACCACCGTTACGACCATCGTCTCTGGACTCATCCGATCCTCCTCCATTGCGCGAACAGTGACCGCTGTCTTTAGCCCTTCAAGGCAACGGTAGCTGAGCCTGACCGATTGGTCAACCAGTCGGCCGCCTGGACTAGTGTGGTAGCCGGTGAGCAGCGTTGGAGCGCGCGTGGGGAAAGCGCCGCCGCCGTATTTCGACCCCCTTTGGGGCGACCGGGCCGACTTGGCCCGCGCCGCCTCGACTTCCATAGGGAACTGGGGAATGCTCCTCACTGGTCACGGTATCGAACATCTATCTTTCGGCGGCGCCGCGCTCGGTGCCGCGGGTGTTCTTCTCCGTGCGGGACCGGTCGTGGGGCTCTCCCGCCATCCCGATGACTTATGAGAGGACCGGCGACGACGGGGCCAGCCCCGACAACCGGATCGCCTTTCACGGATGCGTCGAGGGCTACCCACTACTGGTTTCAGGTTGGATAGAGCCCCTTAGCCAAGCCCTCATTGTGTCATTTCGACTGAAGGTCGACGCCGACGTTGACGTCACGCGTGCCGGTCCATGCGTCTTGCACGATGTACTGTCGGCCGGGCAGACAATAACGACGGACCTTCCCGGCGAAGGTCGAGAGGTCGAGGTGGGCGCGGACATTTCGTCCGAGCGGCTCGCTTCGGGCTATCGCGTGTTGTCCTACTCGGCGGGCGGGACGAGGCTGACGATCGAGTTCGACGGCGGCTTATTCGAGATGGAGGACCAGCGCAACTGGACCGACAACACATTTAAGTCATATACACCGCCATTGAGCGATCCCCTACCGTTGCACCTCCTCGAAGGTCAAGTCCTGACGTACAGTGTTCGCTTTCAGGCTGAGACCTCGGCCGGTACGTCCCCGCTACCCGTATCGAGCGGTCTCCCCTCGAAACTGACGGTCCGGGCGCCCAACCCAACAAGTGCGTCGTACCCGCTGCCCGGGATTGGACTGGCTCACCCGGGCGGGCCGTTCTCCCCGGCGCTCATTTCCAAGCTTCGGGAATTGCAACCGGAGTTTGTGCACCTGCTTGTTGAGCTCGGGGACAGCCACTGGAAAAGGCGGCTAAAGGGCGACCTTCTGGCCGTGGGTCGACTCGGGACAAAGGCCGTAGTAACCGTCGATTGCCCACCTGAGCGGGGTCGCGACCTGCGCGCCCTGGCCGAGATTGGCGCCGGGTACGTAGACATTGCGTTCCTTTTCGATTCAGGTCGCCCGCTGACCTCCGATGAGCTGGCCGAGGCAGGTCGCGCTAGTTTCGACGGCACGGGGATAAGGGTGGGAGCCGGGACGCGTGGTCACTTTGCCAGCTTAAATCTGGCCGGGCGGGTACCAGACGCCGCCGAGGTCGTCGGAGTATCTTTGGCCGCCGCCGCCCATGACGACGACCGCCGAGCTCTGACCACGGGGCTGGGCAGTTATCGTCAGATTTTTGGCCAGGTGCGTCGGATGGCGGGAGACCGAGAAATATATGCCGGCCCGATGGGCTGGGCCCGACCTTCGACTCCTGGTCGACCGTTGGGTTCGAGCTCGGCGTGAGAGAAGCGTGGGCCAGAGGGCATCCGGGAGAGAGGAGCGTGTTCGCGGCGGCATGGACGGTCGCCGCCATCGCCGTTCTCTCTTCGCTCGGCCCGAAGCGAGTGTGTATCTCCGGAGCGATCGGTTCTGCCCGCGGCTCTCATCCCGACTCAAGCCCTGTCCTACGCGCCATGGGCCTGGTTGGCCGAATGCGGGGCGAGCGGATCAAGGTCCTGCGATCGGGCGACGGTATTGCAGGTCTTTCCGCGGCGGCATCGTCGGTCGTGGCCGTCATGACCGATGAGGTGGTCGAAATATCCGCCTTAGCCGGGCCGATCCTCGTAATTTGTGGAGCGAGGGAGCTCGAACACGGTCCTCGACGGGCCAATGAGGGAGCGCTGCCCAGCCCGAGCGTGTTGTCACTAACTACCGATGGATATGTCGAACTCGTCGAGGGCGGAGGAGCGTAGCTATGGAGTTCTCGGTGCTCGGGACGTCGGGGATGCGGATCTCAAAGCTGGCCCTTGGCACGGCGACCTTCGGTGTCGCTCCCAGCGAAGCCGAAGCCGGTCGATTGATCGACGCCGCGCTCGACGCGGGGATAAACGCCATCGACACGGCAAACGCCTATGGGAACCTTCCTCATTTCGATCGTCACGGTATGCCACAAGCGTCCGAGCGGCACTCTGCCGAGGAGATCCTCGGAGCAGTATTGAAAGGCCGTCGAGACAGCATCATCCTGTCAACCAAGGCCAGCGAACCTGTGGGACCGGGGCCTAACGATCGCGGGCTGTCGCGCCGTCACTTGATTGAGCAACTTGATCGCAGCTTGCGCCGGCTGCGGACCGACCATGTCGATATCTTTTACGCCCATCATCCGGATCCCGACACTCCGCTCGAAACCACCCTGATGACCCTCGACGACCTGGTTCGGGGCGGCAAGGCTCGCAGTTACGGACTGTCGACCTATCCAGCTTGGCAGTCCGTGGAGGCCCTGTGGGTCAGCGACCGAAGGAACTTGTACCGTCCCGCCTGTCTCCAGGTCCGTTACAACATGGCCGCCCGGCAAGTCGAAACCGAAATAGTGCCAGCTGCTCTCAGGTTCGGGATGGCTCTGGTCGTCTTCAGCCCCCTCGCCGGTGGGTTGCTGGCTCCGGCCGCACTGCGAAATCGTACCTATGCCGGCGAGAAACGGTGGGGAGGCGGGACATTTACCGAATCGCAGCGCGCTCTGGCCGAACGCCTGGAGCAGGTCGCCGCAGAGTGGGGCTATTCACCTGCCGAACTGGCGCTGGCTTGGGTCCTGTCCCGCCCGGGGGTGGCGACTGCCATCATCGGTCCCGAGACGGCCGAGGAAGTTGCTACCAGTGTGAATGCGGTCGAACAAATGGCACAGCTGACCCGAGAGCAGTTCGCCACGCTCGACGAGATAAGCGCCTCTACTGTGGTCGATCCCGTCCCGAGGGCGAGCCCACCGACCATCTAAATTGGCCATCTAAATTGGCCATCTAAATGGCCTCAGAACCGGACGAGGCTCAGAGCGTCTCTTTAAGTCGTTTGTCGGCGTTGTCCATGAGCACCTTCATGGCCCCGACCGCATCCTCAGGCGACCTTTTCTTTATGGCGCTGAACACGGCTTCATGCTCTTTGGAAGTCTCCTGCATCGTCCCCTCGACGCGGAGAGTCCGCTCGAACCAGGCCCATAGAAGGGAGCGGATGCTTTCGAGCAGGCTCTTCAGCACCGAGTTCCCGGCGATCGTGGCCAACTCCAGATGAAAAGCCAAGTCGGCCTCGACAAACTCTTCGACCGTCCTGGAGGGCTCCTTCATCCGCTCGACGATGCCTTGCAGCCGTAGGACGTCATCGTCTGTGGCCCGCTTAGCCGCCAACGAAGCGGCCAGTAGTTCCAGGTGCTCGCGGACCTCCACGAGGTCCTGGACCTCCGGTCTGCCCAACATCAGTCCCCATTTGAGAGCTTGGGGAAGTAGCGCGGAGCTGTCGGCCTTCAGATAAGAGCCCGAACCGGGCCGAACTTCGATGATCCCGAGCAGGTCCAGCGCAGCCATTGCCTCACGGAGCGTCGAGCGGCCGACTCCCAAGGTGTCGGCCATCTCCCGTTCCGACGGAAAGCGAGTGCCCGAAGCGAACTGCTCCTTGGCGAGCTCCTCCAGGAGCTGTTTCGCGACAACGCTGGCTGTCGATGTCCGTTCGACAGGCTTCAACCTCGAGTTACTGAACTCGATCTTCTTGTTGTCGTCCGTTACGCCAATCATCATGTAGCGAATCCACCTAGGAGTGACGTGATACTAGCCGGTAAGGACGCCGACCCGACCTATTGACTCCGAGCCGAGCAAGATTGGTCGACCAAACAACCAGTTGACCGACGTCAGCGGCCATGATACCCTAACTTCTCAACGCACTACACCGAACCAAAATAGAGAGGGGGAAGCCAATGAGGTCACACGCTCGGGGACGCGCGGCGCGCCAGACTTGCCACCGCGGCCAGTGCTTGCGCGTTGGCGCTCGTCACCACTGGATATGTGGGCACCAGCAGCGCTTCTGCGTCAGGAGTAAAAGACTCGCCGACCTTTTCGATCCTTTTGACTACAGAGGACTCGCAGACACCTGCTGAACTCCAGACTCTGGCGAAAGGCGCCTGCGCGCCCGAGGAGAAGGCACAGCCGATCAGCCTCCAGCAGACGCCGAGTCAGAACATCGAGGCAAAGGTGCAGCTCCTCGCCTCACAAAACGCCCTGCCCGTCATGTACGCAGCGGACAACCCCGACATTGAACCGGGGGGGTCGCTCTTTAAGAGGGGTGACGTTCTTGACATATCCACGGCCCTAAAGAAACTAGGGCTCTCTAGCGACATGACGTCGATTGCCCTCTCCACCACTCAAGAACAGTTCGTGGGGACGGTCCCGTCGGTACCGTTCCAAATGAACATCGAGGGGCTGTTCTATAACAAGAAAATCTTTGCCCAGCACGGGATAACCGTGCCGACGACTTTCACGCAACTCCTGTCCGATGCGGCCAAGCTCAAGGCGGCAGGCGTCCTTCCCTTCAGCGCTTCTGGCGTGGCGGGATGGCCGATCAGCCGCTGGGTGGGTATCCTTTTGTTCCGCAAGTTAGGCCCGAACGCCATGGAGGCGGTGGCTCAGAAGAAAGCCAAGCTGACGGGCCCCGCCTATGAGTGGGCTGCACAACAGGTAGCCACTATGGGCAAAGATGGCTACTTTTCCCCCGGCGTCACGGATTTGAGCTACAACGCATCGCTAGCCCAGTTCCTGACGGGCGGCTCGGCCATGATGTACATGGGCACATGGCTGCTGGCGCAGATCAACTCGTCAGAAAACACTCAGGGCAAGAACATTGCTTTCATGCCGTTCCCCTCTGTCGCCGGCGGCCAGGGATCGATCAGCCAGTACCCGGCTAACACAGGGTCCCCGAACGTCATAAACGCCAAGCTGTTCGGGCCCAAAGCGCAAGCGTGGCTCAAGTGCATCGCCCAGAACTACGGGAGTGCCTCACTGAAGGACCAGGGCACCTTCTCGGGGTTCCGCTCCAACACGCCAGTGAGCGGGCTGCCCGCGATCAGCACCTCTATCCAGAGCACCATCAACGCGGCCAAGGGGAGTGTCTTGTGGTTCGAGGCGCTGTTCGGGCTGAAAGCCAATGCCGATGCTTCAGCCAATGCGGCGGCCCTGGTGACTGGGGCTATGAGCCCGCAACAGTACATGAGCACCCTTCAGGCCGACCAGTCGCAACCCTAAGTTAGGCACCACGCCGTTCCATCTTCGCCCCTCGATAGAGCTGGCACCACCTAACCGTGGTGCCAGCTCTTTCTTTTGTCCCGTCTGGATCCCGGCCCGGTTAGGATCAAATAAATGAGGACGGTGTTTGCCAACAAGCGGGCCATACTCCTGCTTCTCGGCCCCGCCTTGTTGGTCTACACCGGCATAATCGTGGTGCCCGTTGTCTGGTCGTTCGTATATGCATTCTTCAGCGGCAGCCCAGCTGCCGGTTTTTCGTTTGTAGGGCTCAAGAACTTCAGTCAACTGATCAACGACCCAACGATCAGGCAGACGACCCTGTTCACTATCAAGTACGCCGTGGTAATGACCCTGGGCCAAATCGTGATCGGCTATTCACTGGGCCTTTTCTACCAGTTTGTCCTCCGGGGGTCTTCGACTTTCATCCGGACGCTTGTGTTTTTCCCGGTTGTGCTCCCGACCGTTGCCGTGAGCCTCCTGTTCTCTCAGTTGTTCGCCATCGCGCCCGAAAACGGCCCTGTCGACTCGATCCTCCGGTTGGTCGGCTTCGCCCCGGTCGACTGGTTCGCCAGCGGTTCTCACGCGTTCATGGTCATCCTCGCCATGGACCTCTGGCGGTCGGTCGGGCTCTTCGCCGTGATCCTCTATGTGGGGCTCGTCGACATACCGGAAGAAATCATTGAGTCGGCTCGGATCGATGGTGCCAGTGGCCTGAGCCTTGTGCGCCGTGTCGTCTTGCCAATATCACGTCCGCTCCTCGCGGCGGCGGTGATCTTCGCCTTGAACGCAGACCTGAAGGTTTTCGACTCGATACTGGCGTTGAACAACGGTGGTCCCGGGACGGCCACGACGCCTCTGAACCTGTACATGTTCCAGACTTCTTTCGACTACAACAACTGGGGCTATGGGAGCGCCATAGCCCTGCTTATCACGGCGCTGTGCCTGGTGGTGACACTCCTGGTGTTCCGTTCCCTTCGGCGAGATATTACGAAAGGGCAGGTGGCTCGTTGACAACAACCCAGGACCAGCTGGTCAAACGGGGCGGTCCCATAACGCGGCGCTGGTCTGGGTCACCCGGGAGCATAAAGGGTAATAGGGGGCCCGGTCAGGTGCGGAAATTGACTCAGAAGACGATTACAAGGGTCATCATTCTTCTCATCTTGGTGGTTGAGATATATCCTCTGTTTTGGCTTCTGTCGAGTTCTTTCAAAGGTGAAAACGAGTTCGTCACGAAGCCACTATGGACGCTGCCCAGTTCCCTCCATTTCAGCAACTACGCCAGCGCCTGGAACATCGCCCATCTCCCGACATACGCTTTGAACAGCATCACCGTGACATTGACGTCGGTTTTCCTGATCCTTGCCCTCGGCTGCGGCGCCGGCTTCGCTCTGCAGGTAATGATCTTCAAGGGCAGGACGGGGGTGCTGTTCTTTATAGTGGCCGGGCTGATGGTGCCCGCTCAACTCATCTTACTCCCTTTATTCGAAATCTATTACAAGGTCGGTCTCGACAACACGCTCTTCCCGATGATTATTACCTATATTGGTGAAGGACTACCACTGACGGTATTCCTGATGGCGACGTACTTCCGGACGGTCCCGATGGACTTGTTCGAGGCCTGTGCCCTTGATGGCGGGGGGGCATTCCGCTGTTTCTTCTCTGTCGGCGTCCCTTTAGTCCGCAACGGCATATTCACGGTGGGGATGCTGATGTTCTTCTTTGTGTTCAACGACCTACTCGTAGCCTTGACGTTCAATACGAACCCATCAATATCGACCATCCAGGTGGGCTTGCTCAACTTCAATGGTCAGTATGGGAGCGTATTGTATGGCCCCCTTCTGGCCGCGATAAGTATCGTGATATTCGTCATGCTGCTGTTTTACCTGGCGATCAACAAACAGATCATGAAGGGTATTACTTCGGGCGCCGTCAAGGGATGAGGGCCGAGCGGCCGGCTCTTCGAGAGAGGGCTGTGGCGTGATCATCGACGCCCACACACACGTTTGGAAAACCTGGCCTCATGAGCCCCCGGTCCCTGATCGGAATAGCAGAGCCAGCTTCGCCAACCTATTGTTCGAGATGGACAGGAGTGGGGTGGACAAGGCGGTGATCGTCAGTGCTCGGCTCCCCGGCAACGATGACAACAATGATTATGGTGCGCGAGCAGTAGCTGCTCACCCGGACCGGCTCTTGCATATGGCCGACATCGATAGCCGCTGGAGCGAGGAGTACCATACCCCACAGGCGGCCGCCCGTCTCGAGCGCCTGGTGGAGCGCTATGCGCCCGTGGGGGTATCACACTACCTACGCTCCGACAACGACGGCTGGTTGACGTCGGAAGAAGGACGGGCCTTTTTTGCGGTGGCTGATCGACACCGGCTGATAGTAAGCGTGGCCGCCACGCCGGCGTGGTTGGCCGACCTGCGGCTTGTCGCTGGTGCTTTCCCGTCGGCGGTCGTGCTCCTCAATCACCTAGCCGGCGTGATGCTGCGGCCGGAAGGCGAGGACGCCGGTCTGGCCTTGGCGCTTGGGGGCGAGAACGTGCCCAACCTGCTGGTCAAGGTGTCCGGTTATTATTACGGGCACACGCGTCCGTGGGACTACCCCTACCGTGACAGGACCGGGATCGTCCGCGCTTTCTTCGAGAAATGGGGGCCGCGAAGGATGGTGTGGGGGTCAGACTTCCCTGGGGTGTTGGCCCACATGAGCTACCGTCAGTCACTGGAAGTGTTGAGGGAGCATGGTCCATTGCCGGGCTCGGAACGAGACCGGGTGCTGGGCGAGACAATGCAGCTCGTGTTAGCGGAGCGCGGGTGGGGACAGCCATGACCCATACGTTACCGAAGGTGGGCATCTCGTGTACTAGAGCGGCGTGGGAACGGTACTTCGTGGGAGAGGCCCTAGAGAGGTTGAAGCGGGAGGCCGAAGTCGTCTTTCTCGACTTCGCAGGAGGCTCCCGAGAGTCCTCGCCGGCAACAAATCCCGCCGCGATCGCCCGGTTGCGCCGTTTTGTGGCTGACCTTGATGTGTTGGTGGTCAGCTATGGTTCGCCTCGCGTCACCGAAGAGGTCATGGCCTGTGCTCCGAGACTACAGATGATCGGGGACACACACGGCGATCGTTTTGCTTCCCGTGTCGATGTCGAGTGCGCTAGGCATCGGGGGATTGTGCTCAGTGACACGACCAATGCATCGTCGTACCCCGTGGCGGAATGGGCCCTGGCTTTGATCCTGATAGGCCTACGCAACGCGGGGGCTCACTTCCGCAGGCTCGTGGCAGGCGAGCTTTTGTGGCCAGATCGGGAGGTGTTCCGCAGCGACCCCGGCTATCTGAACGGGGAGTTACAAGGCAAGACGGTCGGGCTGATCGGGGCCGGCATTGCTGGTCGACGGCTGATCAGCCTCCTCGAGCCCTTTGGCGTATCACTGCTAGTGACCGACCCCGGAGCCCCAACGGCACTGGCCACCATCTTCGACCTCGAGCTCACGTCACTCGAAAACGTCATGGCGTTGTCAGACGTGGTCGTGAGCCTGGTCCCACTGACATCTTCAACTCGGGGCATGATCGGTGCGGAGCAGCTTCAATTGCTCCGATCAGGAGCCGTTTTCGTCAACGTGTCCCGCGGGGCCGTGGTGGACACGGATGCGCTCATCGGTCGTCTCGAGCGCGGGGATATCATTGCGTGCCTGGACGTAGTAGAGCCCGAGCCCGTGGCCGTCGGATCACCCTTGCGGTCAATGTCGAATGTGTTTCTCAGCCCCCATATTGCGGGCGTGACGGCCCAATGCGAGCCACGTTTCTTCGACCTGATGGTAGACGAGGTGACCCGCGTGCTAAGGGGCTATCGAGTCAAGTACCCACTGCTTCCGCGGGACCAACCCCCACCTCATAGAGCATCCTAAGCCCATTTAGAAAGAAGGGTACGTGGCCGGCTTCGTTGGCGTTCAGATAGGGGCGGTATCGCTAGTCGACGAGGGCGTGGGGACCGTCCTGGACCTTCTGCAGCAAAAGGCAGGCGTCACCGCGGTATTCCTGGCCACTCAAGCCTTCGATAGAGGTGTCCAGGGAAGACCAATGGCCAGTCAGCCCTGGCCTGGCCACGGTCAACGAGCTGAGGACGACCACCAGGGCGGGTCGTACGTCACCCAGCATTCCCGGTTCTACGGGGGCACCGTCCTCGGGCCATACCGCGCTCCGGACGCAGAGGTTGTCGGGTTCGATGTGCTCGACGCCGTCATCCCCGAGGCCCGGGCACGCGATATCAAGGTCTACTCATTTATCTTAGAGAACACCCACTCGGGACTGACCCGCTTGGTGCCGAACTGGCCGAAGGTGCTGCAGGTCGATGCCTGGGGCCGCGCTGACACTTACGCCTGTTTGCGCAACCCGGACTACGTCAATTGGTGGCTCTCGCTCGTCGAGGACCAGGTTAAGTCCTATGCCCTTGATGGGCTCATGTTTGGGTCGGAACGAAATGGCCCGCTGGCGAACACGATTGGTCGCGGCGGGTTGGCCCGCAATGCCAATCCGTACTGTTTCTGCGGGTATTGTGTGGCCGCCGCTGAGCAACGCGGCATCGACGCCCGTCGGGCCAGGGAGGGCTACCTGGCCCTCTTCCACCTCACCCAGGACGAAACAGAGGAACCCGACGGTGACAGCAGCTTCATCCGCTACCTTCGCCTGTTGCTAACCTATCCCGAGATCCCGGCCTGGGACCAATTGTGGTACGACGGGTACCAGGACCTGCAGAAGCGGATTTATGGCGTGACCAACTTCTTGGCGCCCGAGGTTCAGGTTGGGTGGCACGTATGGCACACCAACTCGTTCTCGCCCCTTTTGCGGGCCCAGATCAATTTTGCCGACATGGCCGAGTACTCGGATTTCGTCAAACCGGTTTTGTATAATAGTTGTGCCGGCTACCGCCTGCACGATCATGTCCGCCGGGAAGCCAGAAGCATTTTTCGCGGCGTCGACGAACAGACGGTCTTCGACCTGTACCGCGCTGTCCTTGGTTACGACGAGGATGTAGCATTTGAGGACCTGCCGAGATTGGGGCTTTCCCCCGACTACGTGCTGAGAGAAACTCGTCGGACCGTCCGGGCGGTCGGAGGAAGGGCAAATGTGTACCCAGGATTGGATATTAATGTGGCCTCGCCAGCGTATGCCAAGAAGGCGGCTCCCGAGGATGTACGGGCGTCGGTCCGGGCCGCTCTGGACGGGGGAGCGGACGGCATTGTGCTTTCCCGCAAGTACGCCGAAATGACGTGGGAAAACCTCGAGGCCGCCGGCTATGCACTGCGCGAAAGTAAATCCCAATGAGCTTGGTCCGTAACCGTGGCCCGAAGTCGGCGCTTCAGGGTCTCGAAGCGCCATTGCCGGGAGGTGGCAGGCGGAAGCCATTTTTTGCTGTCAGCTTGAAGATGTACTTTGGCTACGCGCAGGCTGTCGATTGGTGCCGAGCGCGTCTCGACGATGGCCCGGCAGCTTCCGGGATTGGCTGACGGCCAAGTAGAACTGACGGTCTTTCCAAGCTTTGCTGCTCTCAAGGTGGCGGTGGAGATATTTGCCGGGACGCCCGTTAGTGTCGGAGCGCAGGACATTTTCTGGCAGGACAATGGTCCGTTTACGGGCGAGGTAGGCGGACCAGAGTTGCGTGAGGTGGGTTGTCGGTTTGTTGAGGTGGGCCACGCAGAACGGCGACGAATTTTTGGGGAGACCAACGAGATCGTGGCGCGCAAGTTACAGGCCGCTGCTCGCAATGACCTGACGGCTCTTCTCTGCGTCGGCGAGGAGGTGGCGGGGGACCCAGAGACGGCCGCGGCGTGGTGCGTTTCAGAGCTTGCGTCCGTTCTGGGCGAGGGTGGGGGTGAGGAAAGGAGCGTAATTATCGCCTACGAGCCATGGTGGGCAATCGGCGCCGAGGTTCCGGCGTCCACAGAGCACATTCGGGTGGTTTGTTCCGGCGTCCGGGCGTGGCTTGATGATTCGCCTCACCTGCGGGGATGCCGCATTATCTACGGCGGGAGCGCAGGGTCGGGCGGGCTAACAGAGCTCGAAGACTGCCTGGACGGCCTGTTTCTCGGGCGCTTCGCCCACGAGCCTGGCCATCTAGGACGGATCATTGCTGAAACCGCGAACGTGCGGCCGTGAGTGGTTGTATTTACGTCCGGTCGCTGGCGACCGAGTGGTGGCCGGGCCCAGAAGTACGGGATCTCTGCCCTCGAGGTCGAGGAGCGCCGTCGACCCTGTCGGCACCGTTAGGTCAACAGAGGTTCCCCGTTCCGTGACGCGCCAAGAGATGGCGACCAATCCGTACGGAGATTCATGCCGCGCTGTCGCGGTTGTAATGCCACCACCCGGGCGAGGTCGGAACAGGATGTCTTTGTAGCCGGGCGACAGAGGTGCGAGGCCAGCTATTACGCGGTGCATCCAGTCGGCCACGGACCCAAATGCGTAGTGGTTGAAGGAGGTCATGGTGCCGGGGTTGACCGTCCCATCCGGCAAAAGGGAGTCCCAACGCTCCCACACCGTTGTCGCACCTTGCTGGACGGCGTAGAGCCAAGACGGGCACTCCCGGTTGAGAAGAAGCTCGTATGCAGTGCCTATTTCGTCCACCGTCGTGAGCGCATCACAGATGACGGGTGTGCCGGCGAACCCGGTGCTGACCCGGCCCCCAGCCATGTGAACCAACTCGGCCAGCCGCGATCCGGCCGGTGGCACCAACTCTGCGGGCAGCAAGGCGAAGCGAAGGGCGAGGGAGTAGGCGGTTTGGGTGTCGCTGGAAAGACGGCCCGTTGAGAGGATGTACTCGCTGGCAAAGGCACTGCGTACGTGGGCCGCCAGGCGGCTGTACCTGGCCGCCTCCTCGTGTCGACCGAGGACCTCGGCTATGAGCGCCAACTTTGCGGCCGAGTGGGCGAAGTACGCCGTCGCGACGAGGTAGGGATCAGTGGTGGCCGCGGCCGGGTCCTGAGGGGGTGCGCTCGGGTCTAGCCAGTCACCGAGTTGAAACCCCTCGTTCCAGAGGTGGTCCTGTCCCGCCAAACTATCGACGAGGTCGACCCAGGCCTTGGCGCTATCGAACTGGCGCTCGAGGATCTGCTGCATCGCCGAACCTCTCGTACAAGGTCCAAGGAGCCAAGACGGCCACGTCGCCCCAGACGGCCCCCGGCCGGATCGGGGTCCACAGTCTTGTGGGCCGGGATGACCGGGACGTACCAGGGCACGGTCCCGTCGGCTAATTGCTCAATTGCGACATCGCGCAACCACGACGCCAGCATCCCCGAACAATCGAACAGGAACGAGGCGGTAGGGGCGAAGACCTGGATGTCGCCGGTCCACCCGACGCGCTCATCTCGCTGGGGACAGTCCGTAGGGATGTCGACGAAATTGCCCCGCATGCCCCATACGATGTTGTCATGTAGCTGGTTCAACAGCGGGTCTGAGCATTCGAACCAGCCCGTGCGCTCCATGTCGGTGTGGTACACGCGACCTACGACGTCGCCGCCCGCGACAGCCGACCTCAAGGTCACCGGGCCATCCGTCAACTTGAACGTAGCGAAAACCGTGCAGGGTAAAGCGTGCTTCCCACTCCTCGACGGGGCCTCCTGCCAGCACATACACATCCGTGGACTTGGCGGACCGGAGGGGACGGGTGTAAATCTCGCCATCCTGAAGGACCTCGGAAGTAGACATGGTGATCTTCTGGCCCCGTTCCCCACTTACTCTGATGCGCAACCTGCCCACCATGTTCTGGCCGAGGTCGAGGACGGTCTTGCCGGCCGGCGTCGTCAGGACAGAACTCGGCTTGACCTCTTGGGTGCACCGTATGGGGGCCCGATGGGCGAAACGAGAGTGAGGGGATCACGATGGCCAATCGCCACTCGGCCCCAGTGCGCGTCGTCGAACCCAGGAAGGGACCAACCGGGCTGTTCCGCCCACGCGTCATAGCTCTCACCGTCATAGATCCCGGAACTAATGATGGGGCCTGCGGCCGCACACCATTGTTTATCCGTGGCTACGATAAGGGTTTGTCCGCTCTCGTCCTGTACCTCGAGCTGCGCGATCAACGAGATATCGCGCCCATAGATATTGCGAAAACCTCCGTTCCACCCGAGGCGCCCTCTGTACCACCCGTCTCCCAGCCAGGCGCCAATGGCATTTTCGCCTTCCGTAATCAACCCCGAGACGTCATATGTGAAGTACCGCAACCGTGATTGGTAGACCGTCCACCCAGGAGCCATCGCGTCGTTGCCCACTCTTTGGCCATTAATCTCAATTTCGCAGACTCCGTGCGCGGTCACGTACAGGCGAGCCCTGGTCGGAGGCCCGGGGACGATGAACGCGCGGCGAAGCAAGGGGGGCCGGCGCGTGTCCGAATCGGCGTCCTCCGACCAGTTGGGGCCGACCGGGACAGCCCGCCAATCGGATGGATCCAGCAAGCCCGCCTCAACCGATGCGACCGGGCTCCAGGCCGAGGGAGCTTCGTCAACGCCCCACACACGGGCCCTTACCAAGGCGGTCTCGCGGGAGGTCAACGGGGCGGTCGGCCACGGCAACAGGACTGACGCGCTTGACTCGACTCGTCCCGAGGTCTCTATCCGTCCGGCCCGGGCTACCTCGATCTCGTAGGCGACCTGGCGCCACTCTGGGTGGGCGGTCGTTTTCCACGACACCCGCGGTCGGCGCTCTCCTATCCCGAGCGCTTCTCGATGGTGCTCGAAGGTTGGGCCGCGCAGTACTGCTCGGTCGAAAGACGGGCCCGAGTGGACCGAAGGTTGTTCGTCCAGTTGTGGTTCGGGCACCACAAATATACTAACATTGGACCACCGGTTGACCGATCTGCCGGGTCCTTGAGAGGTTAGAAAACGCCCGTATTCGATCTCACGTCTGGATGGGTACACCAAGGCACGCGACCGGACTGGCTTGGCCCGGTTGCTGTCGGCCGTTTCCGAGTTCCTGTGACGAGGGCCCGCTTCGACCGCCACTACCATGACGA
The DNA here is from genome assembly GCA_963750465.1 of uncultured Acidimicrobiaceae bacterium. GTDB lineage: Bacteria > Actinomycetota > Acidimicrobiia > Acidimicrobiales > Palsa-688 > Fen-671. The sequence goes on along the minus strand of CAVVRE010000010.1, from coordinate 527,230 downwards.
TCACGAGATCTGGTTGGTCCATCAAGGGAAAGCCAAGGTCCTCACGGACGGCGCGGCGCACTACGTCCAGGGTGGGGACGCCGTTATCACCCAAGCGGGCGATTCCCACGACGTGCTCGAGGTGTACGAAGATCTCGAAGGCTTCTTCGTGGAGATGGGCCATCCTGCGGGCGGACGAGCCGGCCATCAGCACTATTTCGAGTACGAGCGTCGGGGCCACCCGGTCGAATGGGCACCGTTGCCTCCGGATTTCCCAGCCCGCTAGCGGCACCGGATTAGGGAAATCCAACGGCTAGCGGGCGTGGACGGTTAGAAGCGAAGAGGGCGGTCCTCACCGGCGCCGCCGGCGCCTTGGGCACAGTGATCGCCTCCACGTTGGCCGCCGAGGGCGCCCGCGTGGCCGGCCTAGACCTCAACCCGGGGGGCCTGGAGGAAATGGCCCGCCTCGTGGAGGACCAGGGGCAGCAGGCGATATCGGCGACCGTCGACCTGGAGGACCACCACGCCGTGCAGAACGAGATAGCCGCCATCATCGAGGCATGGGGTGGGGTCGACATCCTGGTCAACGGTGCTGGTGGAGGCGTCATCAGCTATTTCCATGAGATGACCTTCGAGACCTGGATGAGCCAGATCGACCGCAACCTCAACTCGGTCTTCAACGTGACGAGGGCCGTGCTGCCGGTGATGCTGGCTCAACAGTCGGGCCGGATCATCAACATTTCATCAGTAGCCGCGATCAGGGGCGGTCGGCTGGTTCGAGGGGCGACCGCTTATGCGGCCGCCAAAGCGGGGGTGGTGGGGCTGACCAAGGCGCTGGCGATCGAAGTTGCCGAACAGGGGATTACTGTGAACTGCCTCGTCCCGGGCGCCCAGGAAACGCCCGGGCGCAGCAAAGATACGCCCGAGCGCCGTGAGCAACTGCTCGACCAGATCCCGACCCGCCTGCTCGGGCGGCCGGAGCACCTCGCGCAGGTGGTGGTGTTCCTGGCCGCCGCCGAGACGGTGAATGTAACTGGTGTCGTACTTCCTCTGGATGGGGGGCACTCGATATGAGAAACGGAGCGAACCATGGATGACCGATTGGAGCGAGGAAGACGTAAGTTCGAGGAACTTTACGGGGACGGCGCATCTGACAGGTTGATCTCGTCTCAGACCGGCTTAGCGCAGGATCTCGCCAGGTACGGGATCGAGTTCAACTACGGCGACCTCTATTCGAGGCCCGGGCTGACGCTCGCTCAGCGGGAAATGGCCACGATCGCCGCGCTTGTCGCGCTGGGCGGCCTCGAGCCACAGCTAAGGGGACACACCCGCGCCGCCATCCGGGCCGGCCTGACAGCAACCGAAGTGGTCGAAACCGTCATACACACCGTGCAGTACGTAGGTTTCCCCCGCGCTCTCAATGCCCTCCGGGTTGTAACTGACAGTCTGGCGGAGGTGGGGGTCGAAATTCCTGACGCCACCGTGGCCATGGCGCAGACGTGAAGGACCGCGGCTATTCCGTCGCGGCCTGGAGGGCCGAGTAGTGCTCGGCCTTAGCACGTATGCGTTCTTTTGGCAGCATTCGCCCCTTGCTGACAAACCCATCAACCTTCTGGACATGGTTGAGCGGACCCGCGACGCCGGCGCCGATGCCCTTCAGATATGCGATTACCCAGAAGTTGAATCCCTCACGTCATCCCAGGCAGCCGAGCTTCGCGCCGCAGCTGAAAGCAATGGTATTACCCTAGAGCTCGGTGTCAGGGGGGTTCGCGCCCCCCGGCTTGAGTCGGTCCTCTCTCTCGCCTACTCCCTGGGGGTGCATTTAGTACGAACGATGCTGGTGCTTGGTGACGACCGGCCCACAGTGGACGAAGCCGTCCAAGAGCTACGAGCGGCAGTACGCCTGTACGCAAAGTACGACGTCACCCTCGCGCTCGAGACCTATGAGCAAGTCTCAACTGCCGATCTTTTGACGATAGTCGAGGCCGTCGGCGATCCCCATCTGGGGATCTGCCTGGATCCGGCAAACGTCGTTGCCAGGCTGGAAAATCCTCGCGAAACGATAGACCGATGTGCTGAGCACGTTGTTAACCTTCATGTGAAGGACTTTCGGTTCGAACGTCAATCCGGCCTACTCGGTTTTGTGCTGACCGGGTGTCCTCTCGGCACCGGTCTGCTCGGCGTTGAATACCTTTACCAGCGAGTCCGACCAGATCAGAGAGGTATAAGCCAGATCGTCGAGCATTGGTTGCCCTGGCAAGCCGACGCGGAGACCACTCTTCTCAAAGAGCAGGAATGGACAGCCAGCTCGTTATCTGCCATGCGCCAACTGACGCACAGCCAATCCCCGCAATGACCCGCCAATTGGCGTGGGAACGATCCTCCGGCGAGGAATAGAAAACTTAGGGTGTCAGCTCCGACTGGGTCGCGCCGGCACGGCGCCATGGTAAGGCCCATACAGCACCGAACCCCGGTCAGGCGTCGCTGACAACCGTGGCACGCCCTGTTCTCTTTCTCGACTTCCACCGGCTGCTTCCCGGTCCAGACACGGTCAAAGCGAAAAGGATCACTCCTCCGTAGATGAGATCGACGACGCCGGCGGAGACATTCAACGCAGACATGAATTGGTTCAGGGTTACGACGAACAGTACGCCGAACAGCGTGCCGATGAAGCTCCCCTCGCCCCCAGTGAAGGCCAAGCCGCCGATCACGGCCCCGGCGACGGCCTCGAACAGGAACGGGTCACCCATACCGTAGTACGGGATCTGGACGAACCCGGAATACAGGATGCCGGCGAGGGCGCACAGAACCGAGCAGCCGGCGTAGGCGCCAATCGTGATCAGACGCGTGGGGATACCTGAGAGAACGGCGGCAATATGGTTGCCGCCGGTGGCCAAGTGCCTGAACCCCGGCGTTGACCGCCGTAGAAGGATCTGTAACACGATCGATAGAAGTATCCACAAGATGCCGGCTGAGCTCAGCCCCCAAACCTTCGTGTAGACCCAATGGGTTATCGGCACGGGGACATTCAGTGGTGACATGCCGTGCTCATAGGCCAGCAGCCCGCCTTCGACGAGGCCGTTCGTCGCCAGCGTAACGATGACAGGTGACAGCCCGAGCCAAGCGATAATCGTCCCACTGACGGAGCCGATGACGGCCGCGACCCCTAGAGCACCAACTATGGCAATCCAAGTCGGGACATGCTGCGCCGTAGCCCACCCGGCTACCAGTATCCCCCCCGCAGTCATGACCCAAGGTGCAGACAGGTCGACGCCGCCGATTAGGATCACAAGCGTCTCACCGGCCGCCACAAGGCCGACGAACGCCCCGAAGAGCGTTAGCTCTGATATATCGGAATAGCTGTCAAAGGAGGGGAACATGAAAAGGGCGACGAACAATAGCCCGGCCGTCCCGGCGACTGACAGAGCGGCGGGAAACCTCCGGCCACGTAGCCGGGCGACGGCATCGCCGAGAAAGCCACGGACCACGTCGTCGCCCGGGGACAATCCCGTTGATTTAGCGTTCATCCCCATCAGCGGTCACTACTTTCAGCCGAGCTGCTGCTTTCAGCCGAACCGCCTACGACGTGAGTCACGTCCCTGCGCCTTGAGTGACGCGCCCCTGCGAGCCAAGGCCGGTCGTTAACACTGCGATGGCCAATATGCCGCCGACAATTGCGGGTTCTAAATATGGTGTCAGGCCCAGGGCGAATACGACATCATTAATGACCGTCAAGACCAATGCACCACCAACCACTCCCGCAAAGCTCCCGCTCCCACCGAACAGGCTGACCCCTCCGATGACAGCTACGGCCAGGGCGTTGAGGATATAACTCGTGCCGATGTTCGGGTCACCGCTCTGAGTCACGCCCGCCAGTACTAGCCCCGCCGCCGCGGCCGCAAAGCCTGAAAAGGCGAACGCGGCCAACGTGGTCCGACGCTCGGCCACTCCAGCCCAATGCGCCTTCTCCGGGGACGACCCGACTGCTCGCAGACGCATAAAGCCCGCTGTTCCTCGAACCCGCGCCCAGACCAGGAGCGACCCGATCAAGGCAATTGTCCCGAAACTTACTGGCGACACAGTGTTGATCACAGAAGCGAACCCGCTCGGGACGGAGCCACCAGCGGAAGGCAAGACCAGGAGAGCGAGACCGTCGATCATGCTCCAGGTGGCGATGGTGACGATGAACGAGCTCAAACCCCGGTAGGCGACAAAGAAGCCGTTGATTACGCCCAGACCAGCACCGATCGTAACGATCACCAGGCTTACGACGATGATGTCGACGTCCGAGGATCCCATTCGCGTGGCGGCAATGGCGGTGCTCAGGCTCATAACGGCGCCCACGCTCAGGTCGATCTGGGCCGCGATCAGGACCGCCATCTGGCCGGCGGCTACCCAGGCGAGTGGAAGGGCGTTCTCGGTAAGAAGGTTGAGGCTGGCGAAGTTGGCCGAGCTGGGTGACAACACGAAGTAGAACGCCAGTAGCCCAAGAGCGAGAGCCCAAACTCGTAGCGTGGGCTGAGTCAAGAAATACGACGCGCCGCGCCGAGACGCCGCAGAGCGTACCTTGTATCCCTCGGCTCCGTCAGAGACCAGGGTCATGAGGTTGCCGGCTGGGGCATGGCTGGGGCCGCTGACTGACCCTCCATGTCCGAGTAACTGACCATTGCCTCGACGATGGCGTCGCGCGATATGTTATCGGAGGTAAGTTCGGCCACGATCTTTCCTTTCCCCAAGACAAGTACACGGTCACACAGAAGGCTGAGCTCGTCTTCGTCGGAGGAATAGATCAGCACCCCGAGCCCCTTGGACGCCAGGTCGGAGAGTTGCGCGTAGATATCGGCTTTGACCCCGACGTCGACGCCTTGAGTTGGCTCAAAAAGCAGCACAAGCCGGCCCTGATGGCTGAGTGCGCGAGCTAGCAAGACCTTTTGCTGGTTGCCGCCGGAGAGCTCTCGCATGTTCGAACGGGGGCTCGCCATCTTGATCGAGAAACGCTCGCTTGACTGGGCCACAAACGCCCGCTCTCGGGCCCGGCTCCGCCAGCCCGGAACCCGGCTCAGCGACCCGATCGAAGCCGTCTTCATGTTGTCTGCAACGGTCATCGGAGCGATGACGCCCTGACGAGCACGGTCATCCGGGAGGAATATGATGCCAGCCTGAATTGCGGTCCGCCGGCTGCGCAGCCTCGCCCGTTGGCCCTCGACCTCAACGGTCCCTTGGTAGTGCCGGGTGCCGGCCAGTGCGTAAAAGAGGTCCCGCTGACCTTGGCCCTCGACGCCAGCGACACCGACTATCTCGCCTTTCTGCACTCGGAGGCTGATATCACGGGCGATCCCGCAGGAAAAACCGGTCAGGCTCAAGGCCGGTGGGCCGTCGCTACGAAGAGCGGGCCGCTGGTTGTGATGATGTTTGGTGGCGGCGTCAACTCTGGCCGCGATCTCCTGTCCTGCTATGTGCCTTACCATGTCGGCTGGCGAGATGGCGTCGCACGGACCGTCCCACACGACGGTCCCGTCCCGCAGGATCGTGACCCTGTCTGTGCCCCGCTGAACTTCCCGGAGCCGGTGCGAGACGAATATGATCCCGAGGGACCGCTCCCTGGCAGCATTATGCATGGCGCTGATCAGCCAATCGGTCATTCGCGGGTCAAGGCTCGCCGTCGGTTCGTCCAGCAACACAAAGCGAGCTCCGGATGAGAACGCACGAACGACTTCGAGGATTTTGCGATCGGCGGGCGGGAGGCCGGAACAGAGGGCAAAGGGGTCGGGTGTCGGTAGTCCGAGGGCTTCGTAAGCTTCGACGACCCGCCTGCGGAGATCCCTTCGGCTAACGCTGGCGAGAGCGCGCTGCTCGTCACCCAGGACCAGGTTCTCACCGATCGTGAGGGCGGGTAAGACCGAGCCTTCCTGGTGTACCACTGCGACCAACGTCTCAAGATGTTTCTCGACGTGTTCGGGAGAGACGAGCACCCGTTCGGCGAGCCGCACCTCACCTGCGTTTGGCTTGAGGCGCCCGGCCAGTATGTTGACGACCGTGCTCTTCCCGGCGCCGTTCTGGCCTATGAGGCCATGTACCTCACCCGGTTGCACAATCAGGTTGACTTTGTCCAGCGCCGTCTGGCCACCAAAGTGCTTGGAAATCCCCGTCATCTCCAGTGCCGCCGGCCCCACGGCCTCTAAAGGATTCTGCTCGGAGCCTGCTGACATGACGCCCGTCCTCGCTCAACGTACGGCATGGCCCCGCCGTTGGCCGGGCCCATGCCGTTGCTAGTCGTTCCTACTTGTTTACTCGCATTGAGTTGGAGCGTTAGCCGGCCTGGTAGACCTGCTTCCAATTGATGTTCATGAAACCGGGCGTCCAGGGGATATTGAGCGACGGAGGTAGGCTCGAGGGAAGAGTCTTCCCGGGCACGATGGGCGTAAGCACTACCTTCGGGTAGCCCGGGATACTGATCGGGTCCGTCGTGTAGATAATTTCGTTAGTGGCGAAGAAGCGGGCCTTGCCAGCCACGTCGTTCTGGAGCACGTTTACCGCCAGTTGCATGGCTAGCACACTTAGATCCGGCCCATTGGTGCCGATTATGCAGTTTATTTGCGGGTGCTTGGCATGTGACTGTGCACATGTACTCAACGCCTCAGCGGGGCCCCATGAGATAACGGAGCCATCGGTTTTGCCGGCCGCCAGGAACGCCGGTAGCGCTCCCCAACCATCCCCCGTGGCCCCGACCAGGTTAGGATGGCTAGCCAGGATGGCGGCGACCCCCTCCTGCTCTGGCCCACCGGCGTAGTCGCCATTGAACTCTCCGGCCACCTGGATCCCCGGATGTTTCTTGTACACAGCCAGCTCGGTCGAAAGCATCTGGTCAGCGATCGGGGTGCCGGGAAGGCCTCGGTCCACGGCAATCTGACCCTTGTTGTGAAGAACGGTCACTAGCCAGGTGGCGAGTTCGGCCTCAATGGACCCGAAGTCCGTGCCGATCTTCCATGCGCATGGCGCAGTTACCTGTTGGTCAAACGAAACCACCACAATTCCGGCCGAACACGCCTTAGCGATGGCGCCGTTTAGACCGGTCGCGGAGCCGGCATCGATGATGATCGCGTTCGGCTTTTGAGCGACCATGTTCTCGAGGTCCTGCAACTGCGCCTGGACCGTATTTTGCGATGTCACCACATTGACCTTCACGTCACCCTTGAAGGGCGCCATCTTCGCTGCCACCCGCGCTTCTGCTTCCATCTGCAAGCGGAAGGTGTTCCCTATGTAGTTGTTCGACAGGTCAATCGTGTAGGGACTAGCCGGTTTGCTAAACGAGGTAGCAAGATCGGCAGCCGAGCTCGAAGTTACCCGAGCGTTGGCACCCTCAGTGGTCGATCTCGAGCTCGGCGATTGTGCACTTACCGAGACCTGTCCTCCTAGCGCGACCGTCGTGGCCACAAGTAGTCCGACTACGGATCTCGAACCAAAGTCACGTAATGCTTTGCGCCTGTTCATGGCAGCACCCCTCTCTAAGCCAGGTCGATCCTTCGCCGACCGATTTGGCAGACCCAACGTCCAGATCATAACAGTGTCCTGAAGTCTGTGTACTGTCATCTGTTAGCAATCGGTCGCTGGGGTCGGCGCAAACTGCCCTGGCCGCCCCATTAACGGTACTGGCAACCAATGCCTCGCCCGCATTGGCGGGAAATGGAACGACGCCCTCATTATCTAGGCGAAGACCCGGCGTTCCCCCGTTACGCCGCATATCCAGGAGTGGCAGGGAGGTCGTGCGCCGCTGCGGGATCGAGCACTCAGAAGTGCCGCCGCCTATCCCGCTTCCATGAGGTCGAGGTTGGGGAAGGGAGGCGAGCAACAGGTCACGGCCCGCCGTGAGGGGGGGGCAGTGATGTAGACCACTTCTGTTAGTCCGGTTAGTCCTCGCACCGCCCTCGGGCCGGGCAGGCCCGAGGGGTGCTTGCCCCTTGACGGCCGTCGCCCGAGCGGCCATCGTTTTCGCGCCGGCGTGCCCACCCTGGCCCGGGCCCAGCCTCGGGTCAGCTGACCTCTTTGGAGGCCTCATGGATAGCCTGGTCAACGTCCTTCTGACTCACGTTCTGGACGTCTTTGGTGACCTGCCTTTCCGCTTTCAACCCCGCCTTGTTCACGGCTTCGAGGACAGTGCTGGCCCCGACGATGAGGAGGGCGGCCTGGCCTTCGTCGATCAGATCGCCGAATTCCTTGACGTCCGAGCGAGACAATCCCCGCCACAGGTGGCCACTCACCCCGCCCACGGCCGCGCCGACCAGGGCGCTGGCGATGATGGAGGGCGGGAACAGAATGCCGACCACGGCGCCGGCCGCCGCTCCCCCCCAGCCCCCGTGCCGGGTGGCCATTTCGTCCTTGTTGACGTGGACCTTGCCATCTCGGTCCTTGGTAATCACGGCGGCGTCGTAGCTGCCCACCACGCCCTCGGCATGCAGGTCTTTCACAATGTCATAGTCAGCACGCGCCGCCATTTCGTTCCGGTACGTCCCGATGTAAACAAAGAGTTCGTCGGCCTTGGCCACTCTGTAGTCCTCCTTGGTCGAGGTAGCAACGGTGCATGCTAGTGAGGTGGACCGGCCTGAACCAGGGGCGCAGTCCGAACTACGAAGCTCACATGTTCCTCGAGAGGCGAACCGCCGCCTGACAGGGGTGGCCCGGGTCGAGCGGGCAGGTGAGGCGACGCCGACGCACGTCTACCCTTCCATAGGATCGGCCCAATGCACGATGGTGGGCGTCGGCTGACCAGCCGATTGTTAGCCGCGGTCACCGCACTATGTCTGGGGCTCGCCGGGTGCGACGGCACCAGCTCGACCCACGGGACGGCGAGCATCAGCGCGTTCAGCACGATCGAGGTCGGCAAAACCAGTGTCGACCTCGCGGCCGACGGCCGATCGGCGATCGTGCAGCTCGAGACCAACCCGCCGACTGTGTGTGCCATCGCCTACGGCAGGACGGCGTCGCTGGGATCGATCGCAGACGACCCCAACATGGGCGGCACGGCCATCACTCGCCACGTCGTCGTGCTCAGTGGCCTGATCCCGGGCACAACCTACCGCTTCCGCCTCACCGCCGTAGACGCCCAGGGGCGCGTGTTCCAGAGCCCGGAGTTGGCCACCTTCACGACGCCCCGCCAGAGGGCCGCTCTAGAGGAAGATATCGCCATCGGTGCCAAGGTCGTGGCTGTCAGTTCTCAGTGGAGCAACGCCTACCGGGCCGCAAACGCGGTCGACGGCAACCTCTCGACCGAGTGGGCCTCGAATGGCGATGGCAGTCGAGCCTTCATCACAATCGACCTCGGGCGACCACGCAAGATCACCGGCATTGCCTTCATCTCTCGCGCCATGGCTGATGGTTCGGCGATCACCCGGACCTTCGCCGTCCTAGTTGACGGCGGCCAGCGCTACGGGCCCTTCGTGGCCGGCAACCGCCTGGAGCCGCACGCAGCGACGGTGGCGTTCACGGGCCGTCGCCTCCGGTTCGAGGTCGTCCAGTCGACCGGCGGGAACACCGGAGCGGCCGAGGTCGAGGTCTTCTCGGGACGGTAACGGCCCGGCACCCGTGACGGGGCCTCCATCGGCTGGTCGCGGTGGCCGATCTGTCAGGGTACGACCTTAAGAGACTGAGGCGGACAGTTGCTCCCCCGTTACCGGCACTGGCTGTCGTATGCATTAAGTCAAACCCGCCGCCGTCCCGTTCGCCCTCTGCCGTCCGTGGGCGCATGCGTCTTTCAACAATGCGTGCCGTTATCCCGAACCAATATGCGGGGCGGCTTCTTGCGATGGTCCGCCGGGCAGATAATTATCGTAAGGAGAGATAAACGAACCAACCAGACGAACCTGCCAAGGGTTTCGTTAGCGCTCTGTTCGACATATCACTTGGACCCTGGATTTCCAAAAGTTATCAAAAGACGGCTAGCGATCATGAAAATTGTGTCATCTTCCACCGCGTCATCTTCGAAGTGATCCCAGCGGCGATCACCATCGCCGAGAACACCAACAAAGCTGGCCCAGGCATCGACGGCGTCCGCTCGGACCGGCGGGGTTTCGAGCGGGGCTTCCCGGGGACAAGCAACCCGCCCACCCCGGGTCCCTGCCCTGACGCACGCCCAGGGCTCTGAGCGCTCAGGCTCGCGTTGCCGCGCCCATCACTCTGTGCGGTCCCCTCTGTCTGTGCTGGGTTGTGCTGTGCTGTGCTATGAGTTGGTTGGCGCGCTTGGCAAAGGCACCGCGACGTGACGCATCGGCCATGCTTGACAGCCGCCGGTTGTGCGACCGTGATGGGTTGTTCAGCCGTCGCCGGGTAGAAATCTCCGTCGCCACTGTTTCCCTGACAAGAAAAGTGGGTAGGCATTTTCGGGATTGCACCCTCAACACAAATCGACCTGACGCAAGTAGGACCTAGGTCCCCGGGGAGGCGCCGGATGATGAGAGATGTCAAGTTTGTGGTGGCCGAGCCGGCAGTTAGGACTCGACAGAGCGAGCATCGTCGGGCTAGACAGAATTCTGCGCAATCCCTTTGAGGTAAGCCGTTTTCGAGACGGTCTCGTCCGAAAAGACGGGATCTGAACCTATGTTTGCCATATTTGGCCGACGTGCCCGGGCCAAATGGGCCGCGTCCGTGCAATAGGAGGAGAGCACTAGTGTCGCTCGGTTTGGTTCGTGCCCGCAGGATCCCTAAGCAGGGATTAGTCCTGGTCATCGCCTTTATAGTGGCCGCGTCATTGTCAATGGTGGTGGTCTCTTATGGCTCCGCGAGCTCGCCCACTGGGCCCGGCTATTGGCTAGTTAGTTCGAGTGGTGCGGTCAGCGCATACGGTGGGGCCGATCCGTTGGGCTCGGTCAAGGCCAGTGGCGGTCCCAGCGCCGTGGTTGGCATAGCGTCTACGCCCGACGCCGGTGGCTATTGGCTGGCGGCAGCCGACGGCCAAGTGCACGCTTTCGGCGACGCCAAGACGTTCGGCTCGATGGCCGGTAAACGCCTGGCTAAGCCTCTTGTAGGCATTTCCAGTTCCCCCGATGGCCGGGGCTACTGGCTGCTTGGTAGCGACGGCGGCGTGTTTGCCTTTGGCGACGCCGGCTACTTCGGCTCGGCCGGCGCGGCCCACCTGGGCTCCTCCGCCGTGGCCATGGCCGTCGCCCCCGGCGGGCATGGCTACTGGCTCGCCACTACGAAGGGCGCCATCCTCAGGTTCGGGGACGTAGGCATCGGAGCGGCCCGCGTAACAGGCCTGGGCTCGGCCGTCGTCGACATGGTCGCCACCCCCGACGCCAAGGGCTATTGGCTCGTCACCAGCCGTGGTCAGGTGTTGGCGTACGGGGACGCTCACTACTACGGCTCGATGGACGGGGCGCGCCTCAACGGCACCGTCGTGGGCATAGCCCCCACATCCGACGGCAAGGGCTACTGGCTGGCGGCCCGGGACGGGGGGGTGTTCTCCTTCGGGGACGCCCAGTTCATGGGTTCGGACTTCGCCAAACTGGTCGCCTCGGGACGTCATCCCGGCTCGAGTAGCGGGGAATCGATACGTGGGATAGCCCCCCGGTACTACCCCGCCAGGCCAATCCACAGGCGGGGCCACGGCACTGCGCCGACGACGGTCCCGACCACTAGCGCCCCGACGACGGTCCCGACCACGATGACGCCGACGACGGTGACGCCTACGACGATGACGCCTACGACGGTCCCGACCACCAGGACCCCGACCACGATGACCCCGACCACGATGACCCCGACCACGATGACCCCGACCACGATGACGCCTACGACGGTCCCGACCACCAGGACCCCGACCACCAGGACCCCTACGACCATGGCGCCGACAACAACACTGCCACCGACTACGGCGACGACGGCTCCACCGACAACCGCCCCACCGACGACGGTCGCAACCGCCAACCCGCCGGCCGCCGGTGGGAACTGCACAAACCCCGCCTATTCGAGCAGCGAGGCCAGCGGAACGGACCCCATCGATAGTGCTGGGTTTTGGTGGGTCAACAACGACGCCTGGTCGGGGTCACACGGCCCACAGACCATCAACGTGTGCAACCAGTCGAGTTGGGATGCGGTGTCCGACCAGCCGGACGTGCAGGGGCAGGTGGAGACCTACCCCGATACCGAGTACGACGTGGGCAGCCGCAACAGCCCCTCGACCGAGCCCATCTCTCAGTTCAATTCCATAACCTCGACATTCTCCGAGGCTTACCCCTCTGCCGGTTCCTGGGACGCTGGGTACGACCTGTGGACTAATAACTGGTCCAACGAAACGATGATCTGGAACCAGTACGCAGGTGGTCAGGCGTACTGGTATGGCCAGGGCACTCCGGTCACCATCGACGGCGTCCAGTACCACTTCGTTGATAATGGGAGCTGCACACCCGTGCAATGCCCCGCCAGCCAAGGCGGTGGTCCCACCGACCATGACGAGCTGATGTTCATCATGTCCAACCAGGAGACGAGCGGCGCCGTGAACCTCCTGAGCATATTCCAGTGGGAAGTCGCCAACGGCTATGCCAACGCATCCGACGTGCCTACTCAGCTTGAGTACGGCGTCGAGATTTGCTCGACGAGCGGCGCCGAGACGTTCCCGATGACTGGTCTCACGTTCAACGTGAGCTAGGGGAGCACGGCCGGGCACGCGACGCTGGGAGCACTTGAGCCGGGGTCGCGTGCCCGGTTGGATGTTGGGGACACCAGGGCTTGACTGGTAGGCCTGGTGGTTGAAGCCGGCAAACGGGCTGTCACCGCAAGCCGAGATGGTTAGGCGCGTTGTGCCAGCCCGTCTTGGCTCAACGTGGCGGGACCGGCGGGTCGCGCGGTCCCTGTGCCCGCTTCACAACTGCCCTGAGCCACGTGGGAGCGTTAAGCCAGGAAAGGCGCCCTGCGGGTAGCGAGTTCGGGCCGTCCGGCTCGGCACAAGCCACCGACCGGGTAGCTTTGCGCGTCGAAAACGTCTACCACGACTTTGAGGCCCGTCGACGCGAGATGCACGCGTTGATGGGCGTTAGCTTCACGGTGCGCGCGGGGACGGTCGTAGGTCTGCTTGGACCGAACGGCGCCGGGAAGACCACGGTGATAGTGCTTGTTTCCGGCCTTCGCGCCGTGCAGAAAGGCATCATCGCGCTGTTCGAGCAGGGCTTGCCGGCCGGCCACCCCGCCGCCAGGCACCGCCTCGGGTTCCTGCCACAGCGCTCGGTGTTGTACGAGGACGTGACCGTATACGACAACCTTCGCTTTGCCGCCGACCTCCACCGGTCCTCCCGCGCTCTAGTCCATGAACCTGAACTGCTGGTCCTGGATGAGCCGACGCTGGGTGTCGACAGCGACAACCGGCATCGGATCTGGCAGTACATCCGAGCGGTGAGACGGGCGGGGGTTACCGTCCTGTTGTCCTCGACCTACCTGGACGAGGTCGAGGCGCTGTGCGACCACGTCGTCGTGCTCGGTTCGGGCCGAGTGGTTGGGCAGCTGAGCCCCGATGAGCTGTTCCGCCGGGCCGGGTGGTGGTTGGAGGCTGAATGCGCGGAAGACGGGTTCTCCGACCTCGAACCGATTTGCCGAAGGCAGGGTGCCCTGGAGGTCGTCGCCGAACAACCGGTTGTCCGAATGCGGTTCGCCGACGCTGTCAGCGCGCACCAGTCAATGAGCGACCTCGTGGCCAGCGGCGTGGTGTCGAGCATTCGGCAGCGTCGCCCGGATCTGGTGGAGATATTTGCTGGCCTCCGTGATGGCGGGTGACCTGCCGGCCAGTTTCCGGGCGAGCTGGCGGGTCGAGCTCGGCCACCTTCGCCGAAGTTGGGTATTCCTCGCTTTGGCTCTCCTGCAGGGCCTGAGTTTTCTCGTCCTCGTCTCGCTTTTCGGTCTTACCGGCAGCCGAGCGCCGACCGCTCTCGTTGACTCTGACCAGACGGCCATTTCGCGCCAGTTCGTCGACGACCTGAGGGACGTTTCCTCCGCCCGTGGCCTGTTCCGGATCAGCGGGCGGTGCCGGCTCAGGACCGACGGCCCCGCCCAATGCACCGCGTCCGGAGGCGATGACTATGGTGCTTATTATGGCGTCAAGACAACGGCCGGGGACGCCGCTTATTTCTCGCTCGGCATCGAGGGCTACAAAGGTCCCGGGACTTATAGAACGGCTGACGTTCTTTTTTTCGTGCTTTACGGTCTTTATTTGGCTCAATGGCAGGCTCCTAGAAGCGTTGTCACGATTACGGCAAATTCGCTCGTTCTGCCCAGGACATTGCTCAGCGCGGCGCCCGGTACGTGTGCCACGATGACGGTGACGGTGCGGGGGACACTTCCTTGCCGGCGGGCCTAGTTCAATTTCGGTCGCGCTTATGTTCACCCGGGGGAAAACGTGTTAACTGCCGGGCACAGACGCGGCGCCTCCGCGCTGACGAGCGGGCAACCGGTCGAAGAACCGGCCCAGCACGTAGGCGGGCACCGCGGAAATAGCGATAATAGCGAGGGCGAACGGGGCGGCCTGACCGTAAGAAAGGTTCTGCTGGTAGGCCCAAAACTGGGTGGCGAGGGTCTGGGCCCCGGTTGGGATCAGGATTAGCGTGGCGGTGAGCTCAGTGACGGCGGAGAGGAAGACGAGGCAAAACGCGGCGCCGAGGCCCGGCGCGACGAGCGGGAGCGTAACGCGGCGGAGCACGCCGAAGCTGCGGAGGCCAAGCGAGCTGGCTACCTCCTCCAGTCTTACTGGCGCTTGGGCCACGGAGGCGCGCACACCGACCAGCGCAAGAGGGAAGAACATCAGGGCGTACGCGAATATGAGCATAGGGCCACTTTGGTAAAGGAGCCCGCCAGCGTATTGCTCAGAGAAATAGCTAAGCGCCAGCGCCACCACGAGGCCGGGTACGGCCAGGATAAGGAACGTCGAGCGCTCGAGGAACAAGGGCAGGCGCCCCGGGTAGCGGACGGCCAAAATGGCCACCGGAAGCGCACCGAACGTGGCCACCAGGGCGGCCGCGGCGCTGTACAGAGCGGTGTGCAAGGCGGCCGAACCGAGCGAGACGCCGCTCAGTGAATGCGTCCCACCTTCGAATACCCAGTACACCGACGCACCGACCGGGACGCCGAGCGCCGCGAGGACGAGAGCCAAATAGGCCACGAGTACGGGGACCGTCGTTCGACCCAGGTGCCTGCGAGCGAGGGGTCGCTGTGCCCCTGGACCTACCCTGCTCAGTGGGCGGGTGCCGCTGGCCGCTCTTTCCCCGACAAGGACAACTAGCGAGAGGAGGACGAGAACAATCGACAGCGCGGAGGCGGAAGCGGTGTCGAAGCCGATCGTAAACTCGGTGAAAATTTCTGTTGTGAACGTCCGGTAACCGAGGATCTCGAACGCCCCGTACTCAGCCAGCACGACCAGCGCGACAAGGAGGCAGCCACCGAGGACGGCGCGGCGAGCCTGGGCCAGCGTTACCCGCCAGAAAACTACCAACCGGCCAGTGCCCAGGCTTCGGGCGATGTCCTCCTGCTCGGGGTCCGCACCTCTCAGGCTGGCGGCCACAGGCAGGTAGACGAGCGGGTAGACGGCCAGCGTCATAACGAGCACAGCGCCGTGAAAACCCTGGGCCCAGCTGAACAACGAGGACCACCCGAAGCTCACGACGAAATCGGGGATAGCCAAAGGCACGACCACGAGCACCGCCCACACGTGGCGCCCAGGTAAGTCCGTTCGTTCGACGCCGTAGGCGGCCAGCGTGCCCACCACCGCGGCAAATAGCCGTCACCACCAGGGTGAGCCGGACCGTGTTCCACAGGAGAGTGGCCGTGAGCGAGCGCCAGATCAGGTCCCAGACGTTCCCGGCCCCGGCCCGCGCCGCCTCTGCCAACAAGAACGCCAGCGGCAGGGTCAATGAACTGACGACGAGGAGAGCGAGGGCCAGGAGCAGTTTCGGGCGCGGCGCTGGCCGCGTCGTCACCGCCTGGACCTCGGAGGCGCCCGAGCCCATCGGCCGTGTCACCAGTCGGTCCCGGGTCGTGCTCATCCGCGGCGCCCGATCACAAGCGGCGTAGGCAGAGCCATCTCGTCAAAGGAGCTGTGCCTCACGGAGGAGGGCAATGGCCTGGGCACCGGTGCCCAGTTCGGCGATCGTAAGCGGGTATGGCTGCAAGGCCTCGAAGGGGGTCTCAGGGGCCTTCGTCGTCACGCCCGAGCCGATCGGGTATTCGAAACTAAGAGACTGCCCTGGCCCGTCCCCCGAGTTGGCGATGACCTCTTGTCCAGGTTTCGAGACCAGGAAGGCCAGGAACTTCTGGGCGGCGCCGTTGTGCTTCGACGAGCGCAAGATCCCGGCCCCCGAAACGTCGAGCACATAGCCGGGGTCATGGGGCGCGAAGTAAGCGATCTGTGAGTGCGTGCGCGAGGCGCCCACCTCGGCGCGCATGCGGTACCAGTAGTACTGGTTCACGAGCCCGAAGGCGACCCGGCCCCGGTTCACCTCATCGGCGATGGTCTCGTTATCCGGGTAGACGTGGCTCCCGGCGTTGGATTTCATGCCGTTCAGCCATTGGACCGCCGCCGCCTTGCCGTAAGCGTGCAGCACTGCGGTCACGATCGGCTGGAAATCGGTCTCACCTGCCGCCAACGCCAACTTGCCCTTGTACTTCGCGTCCGCCAACTGGAGGACCTGCGTGGGGAGGTCCGCCTTGCTGATAAGGCTCGGGTTGTAAATGAGGACACTCACGCGCGCCGAAACGCCCACCCAGTGGCCCGTAGGCGAGTTGAACCGCTCTGGAGTACGGGCCAGGGTCGAGCGGTCGACCTTGGCTAGCAGCCCCCTCTGTTGAAGGTACTCGAGCGATGGCGAGTTCTCGGTATAAAAGACGTCGGCCGGTGAACGTGCCCCCTCTTGGACGATCTCGGCGTCGAAGGTGTCCTCATCGTCGCTGCGGACACGGACCTTGACGCCGGGGTTGGCGGCCTCGAACTTCTTCACCAACGAATCCGTGGTCTGCTGATGCTGGCCGCTATATAGCGTGATGGTGACCGAACTCGCACTGGGCTTGGGGCTCGACGAGCCACAGGCCGTCGAAACCAGGGCCAATATCACGATGGCCCCGCCCCCTGCCGCCCACGCTCTCGCGGCCGGGCGCTTGACGGTCTGCGGTTTCCGCCCCCGCCGCACGCTCGACTTAGTGGTGGCACCGTCAGGTGGGCTTCTTCTGAGTAGGTGTCGCATCATGATGTTGCTCCCGGACATATCCGACGTTTGTACCCCGGGCAGCGCGAAGCGCTTCGCCTTGGACCATTTATGACGGTTTCTGCGTATAAACCGTCCAAAGCTCTAAGCCTCTGTGGCTCCGGCGCCCGGGGCAGGGTCACTCCAATCTCAAGTACGCCAAGTTCAGGTGTGCCTGAATTATAAGATCTGGAGTGCCTGACTGTCTAGCAGAGGCTGTGCAGTCGCTGGTCTCGGACCGTTGGCTCCACGCCTTGGCGCTCCGCCTCACCGCCGCAGCGTCGGGCCTACCGAAGGCTCCGCCTAGCCTTGGCTGAGCGTCAAATGTGCAGACAACGCGTAGGCGAAGGTCTGGTGGTGACGGAGGTATGACGCAATTGAGCCGGCGGGACGGAGGCTTCGACTTCCTCCCACTGCGGTCGCGGCATTATCGTAGCGGCCTACCCGCAGCGGCTGCTACGCACTCGTTACGTACAGCTGGTGGCACATCGCCGGGCCGATCGCCACCGTCGTGGGCGGGCCCTCACCTTCGACTTCGAGCGTCAGCGTCCCGTCTGGGGCGCGGGAACGGACGTGGGCGCCACGTCCCGGCAGGAGCCCGTGGTCAGCCAAGTAGACCAGGGCCTCAGTGTCGTCCTCCACCTGTTCGGTGATCCGGGCCAGGCGGACATGGTCCCCCGGTACTGCTTCGGCCATGGCCCGCTGTGGGACTGTGTCGCGAGGCGCCCCCGGTATCGGGTTGCCATGGGGGCAGGTACTCGGGTGGCCGAGGCGCTCATTGAACAGCGCCTCCACCTCGTCGGAGATGACGTGCTCCCATCGGTCGGCTTCCTGGTGCGCCATTACCCACGGCAGCCCGACGATGTCAACGAGGAAGCGCTCAGCCAAGCGATGCCGTCGCACAACGCTCTCAGCTCGTGCGACGCCCCGTTCAGTTAGCACCAGACCCCGGTCGGAGTGCACCAGGTACCCATCTTCGACGAGGCGGTGGACCATCTCGGAGACCGCTTGCGCGCTGTACCCGAGACGCTCGACGAGCCGGGCCTGGATGACTTGTGCCCCTTCCTCGGTGAGGACATGGACCATCTCAAGGTACTGCTCGAGCGGCGGATGATAGCCGTTCACACTCTGAGCCTACCCGTGTGTTAGATCAAGCGTTTTCGTAAACCCAGAGGCCGCGGTAGCGATCAGACAGCGCTCGAGCCTATCCGCCCGAGGGTATGGGAGGGGCGGCCACGGCCCGCGGCAGGATGAACTCCTCGACCGCCTTCGCGAACCCCTCCTCGTCGTTGGAGGCCGTTACATATGTGGCTTGTTGCTTGACCTCTTCACCCGCATTGCCCATGGCGATGCTCAACCGCTCCTTTGGAACATCAGGACGTCGTTGGGCTGGTCGCCGAGCGTGGCAATCTGCTCAAGGGGGATGTTGTAGTAATGCGACATACGCTCGACTACGACGCCCTTGTTGGCGGTCGGGTGAGTCACGTCAAGGTAGTGCGGCTGCGAACGGGCAGCCGACACGCGGTCCCCGAACTGCCGCTGCACTGCGGCTTCGCACTTCGCCACCTGGTCATGGTCGTCGCTGACGCCGACGATTTTCACCACCCCATCGAGGAAGTCGGCGTAACTCGGCACGACTGTCGGCTCGAACTGCACCGTCCTCGTCTCGCGCTCCGTGTGCGGTGCATTGGGGTCGGTGATGTACCACTCGGCCGCTCGGTATATCCAGGGGTACAGCCCATGGGCGCTGATCGTGTCAATGACGGCCGGTGCCACCTCGATCGGAATGGCCCGCACGTCGACGATGGTCATGTCCGGCTGTACGATCATCCCGCCGTTGAAGGCGGCCATCGGGCCGCGCATTTCGAGGGGATGGACAAGCATGCGCATGCCACGCGGTGGGCGGCCGCTGGTGATGGCGAAGAGCGTACCCCGCTCGTGCAACCGCTCTATCGCTTCGGTGGCGCGTGGGGTAAGCGCCTTTTGTTTGGTAACCAGCGTGCCGTCCACGTCCGCCAGGACAGCGGCGATGGTCTGGGGCCGCCGAACAGAAGTATCAGTCATGTCTTCGGTCCTCCCTTCCGGCTCCGGGCTTAGGAGCGTGCCTCACTCGGACCACACCCAGTTGCGGATCTCGGGCGGGTCCTCCAGGTGCTCGTACGCATAGGCCACGGACTCTTCGATCCGAGCTTCACAACCGGCCACCAGTTCCGGTGCCTGCTCGCTCAAGCGGGGCACTCGTCTAATGGCCTCCGCCGCCAGATGGAACCGGCTCATCGAGTTGAGGACCACCATCTGGAAGGGCGTGGTGGTGGTGCCTTGCTCGTTGAAGCCCCGCACATGGAACCGGCTTGGGCGGGGGTGCCCGTGCACCACCTCATGGATGAGCCGCTGGTAACCGTGGAAGGCAAAGATGATCGGCTGTTCTTCGGTGAACAACTGGACGAAGTCCTCGTCGGTCATGCCGTGGGGATGGTCCTCCTTTGGGAACAGCCGCATCAGGTCGACGACGTTTATGACCCGGACGCGCAAGTCGGGTACTAGCCGCCGCAACCACCAGGCCGCCGCCACCGTCTCCTGCATCGGGATGTCGCCCGCGGCGCAGAGGATGACCTCGGGCTCGTCGCCCTCGTCGCTGCTCGCCCATGGCACGACCGAGACACCCCGACGGCAGTGTTCAATGGCGGCCTCCATTTCGAAGTACTGGAGCTGCGGCTGCTTGTCGATAACGATCAGGTTGACGTAGTCGCGGCTGCGCAGGCAGTGGTCCGCGACGGACATAAGGCAGTTGGCGTCGGGCGGCAGGTAGATGCGGGCCACTGTGCCCCGTTTGGACAGCAGCACGTCGATCAGGCCAGGTCCCTGGTGGCTGAAGCCATTGTGATCGTTACGCCAGCAGGTCGAGGTGAGCAAGATGTTGAGGGAGGCCACTGGTGCCCGCCACGGCAGGTCGCGGGCCTCCTGGAGCCACTTCGTGTGTTGGACCATCATAGACGCAGACACCATGGCGAAGGCCTCGTAGGTGGCGAACAACCCGTGCCGGCCACTGAGCAGATATCCTTCCAGCCAGCCTTCGCACAGGTGCTCGCTCAGGACTTCCATGACCCGGCCGTCGGGCGACAGGTGATCGTCGATCTGCAGGGTCCGACCCACGAAACAACGGTCTTCGACCTCGAAGACGTTGCCGAGCCGGTTGGAATTGGTCTCGTCGGGGCAGAAGAGCCGGAAGTTCTGCGCCCCGGCGTTGCGCACGTATATGTCGCGCAGCATCTTGCCGAGTTGGCGCGTGGACTCACGATGCTCGCGAGCGGGGCCGTCGACGTCGAGGGCATAGTCACGGAAGTCGGGCAAGTCCAGGTCGGACAGTAGTTTGCCCCCGTTGGCGTGCGGGTTGGCGCTGATGCGGCGCTCGCCCGCCGGTGCCAGCGCGGCCAGATCCGCCACGAACTTGCCGTCGGTGTCGAAGATCTCGTCAGGGCTGTAGGTACGCATCCACTCTTCGAGCATGGCGAGGTGACCCGGATCGGTGCGAACTTCGGCCAGAGGTACCTGGTGCGCCCGGAAAGTGCCCTCTACCGGTTGGCCGTCGACCACCTTGGGCCCGGTCCAGCCTTTGGGCGTCCGTAACACGATCGCCGGCCAACGGGGGCGCTCGAAGACCCCTCGTTCACGGGCTTCCTTCTGGATGGCACGGATACGTTCGTAGCAGCGGTCGAGCGTGGCGGCGAACGCTTGATGCACGCTCTCGGGGTCATCACCCTCCACGAATGTGACCTCATACCCATTGCCCTGCAACAGCGCCCGGACGTCGTTGTCGCTGTCGCGGCCTAAGACGGTCGGCCCGCTGATCTTGTAGCCGTTCAGGTGAAGTATGGGGAGGACGGCGCCGTCACGGGCTGGGTTCAGGAAGCTCGTGCCTTTCCAGGACCCTGCCAGCGGGCCCGACTCCGCCTCTCCGTCCCCCACCACCGCGGCGACAATCAAGTCGGGGTTGTCGAAGGCCGCCCCGAAGGCGTGAGAGAGCACATACCCGAGCTCACCGCCCTCGTGGATCGAGCCGGGAGTCTGGACGCTGACGTGGCTCGGGATACCGCCGGGGCTCGAGAACCGCCGGCATAAGCGCTGCAACCCCGCCAGGTCCTGTGACACCTCGGGGTAGACCTCCGAATAGGTCCCCTCCAGGTAGGCCAGGGCCACCAGTGCCGGACCGCCGTGGCCCGGGCCGGTCAGGTAGATCACATTGGCATCGCGCTCATTGATCAGCCGGTTGAGATGGATATAAATGAGGCTCAACCCCGGCGAAGTGCCCCAATGGCCGAGCAACCTCGGCTTGATGTGCTCAGGTTGGAGTGGCTGGCGCAAAAGCGGGTTGTCGTGTAGGTAAATCTGGGCCACTGTGAGGTAGTTCGCCGCATGCCAGTAGCGCTGCATCTTGTCCAGGAGCCCCGGCGTTAGTGGCCCCGCGGTTGTGGCTTCCTGCCGCTCGGCCTTTCCCATCTCCTCGGCCGCATCGACGGCGCTCGAAATGCTCACGTCGAAGTTGTAGGTAGTGCTCATCGTCGTTCCTTCCTCCGTCTAGTGGTCCCGCTCTTCAACTTGGACAAGGCTGCCTCTGCGGCGGGCGCCGATATCTTGGAGCGCCGACTGGGCCAGGCAGTCAAATCAGTCGCCCACAGTCCTTGCTGTGGGCGCGATATCCACCGTATGGCACAACTCGCAGCCGCGCGTCACATCAAAGGGGTGAAGCTATGACTTCAGCGTGAAATGCACATGAACAAAATGACGTCATCGTTAATACAAGATGACACGAAGGTTACATAGGGACCGAGAGCAACGAGCCCGGGGGGAAAAGGGCCTGCGCTGACTGCTGGGACGAACTGCGGTCAACGGGCAGGAAGGAAGGACCGCTTCGCGTGCACGCCCGCTGCTGGGAGCTGTTCGATCGCCAGCCCCGGGAGTACGGCGCGAGTTACGTGCGAACGGAGTTTCTTCGGCACGGAGGATTCAACCTGATGTACGGCCTCTTTTTGCTTATTCCGTTTCTCTCGAAACCGTAGCGGTTTGCCGGTTTACAGAAAGGCATTGATGCCAAAGCTGAGGACTGAAAAGGAAAAGGTCAGCAGAAAGTCAGAAAGGGCGATCATGGCCCAGACAAAGAATGGGAGCAGTTCGCTGCCGCCCCACTGAATGGTTCTTGTTTACTGTCGCACAGCGGCGGGATCGGGCCGGCCGTCATCGGCACGTTCTTGATCACGGGCCTGGCCACGCTCATGGCCGTGCCGCTCGGCGTGCTCGGCGCCATCTACCTCAACGAGTACGGAGGCAAGGGCCCGTTGGCACAGATCGTGCGCTTCATGAGCAACGTCATGACAGGCGTGCCGTCCATCGTGATGGGGCTATTCATCTTTACGATCTGGGTGCTGCACTTTGGCCTGTCGGGCTTTGCCGGCGCTCTGGCTCTGGGCTGCTTGATGCTGCCTATCGTGATCCGGTCCAGCGAGGAAATGCGTCTGTTGGTCCCGAACTCCCTGCGGGAAGGCAGCTTCGCGCTCGGGGCCACCCAGGTCCCGGGTGACCTTGACGGTAGTGTTGCCAGCGGCGATCGGTGGCATTGCCAGCGGCGCATTGCTGGCCGTGGCCCGAGCGGGCGAAACGGCGCCTTTGCTCTTCACCATCCTCACGGTGACAGCGACAAACTGGAACCCGTTCAAGGGCCCCAACACAGCTCTTCCTTCTCAAATCTTCGTAAACGCGACGCAACCGTACACGGGCGCTCAGGCGCGGGCTTGGGGCGCCGCGCTGACTCTCGTCGTGATCGCCTTTATCGCCATGCTAATTGCCCGTTTTTCCACCGCCCGCTTTACCAAAAACTCGCGATAGGAACATCATGAACCCGCAGATTCAGGACAACTCCGTTGTGGCTTGACCGCGCCAGCGCCCAGGCCCTGTCGTTCGCCGCCCGCCGCCTCGAGGCGGACTCAGTAGCAGTGGTTTTCGCCACCCGGGACATCTCGGGGACCGACGAACTGGCCAGGTTCCCCGAACTGATGCTCGAACGCCCATCCGGGCCGGACGCGTTGGAGCTGTTGACATCCTCGCTCCAGGGCCGCCTGGACGGCACGGTGGCGACCCGGGTGGTGGCCGAAGCGCAGGGAAACCCCCTGGCCCTGCTCGAGCTGGCCCGGGCCTCAGGCCCCGGGGATCTCGCCGGGGGTTTCTCCCTGCCGGGTGCAGGCATACCGGGGCAGATCGAAGAGACCTTTCGGCGCCGAGCAGAACGATTGCCCCCCGACACGCAGTTGCTGCTACTGGCAGCGGCAGAGCCCGTCGGGGATCCCGCCGTCCTGTGGCGGGCGGCCACCATCCTGCAGATCGAGGACGATGCCGCTTCGCCGGCCGAGGACGACGGGTTGATCGAGTTCGGGACATTGGTCCGCTTTCGCCACCCACTGGTTCGCTCGGTCCTTTACAAGGCGGCGTCGGCCGGCCAGCGGCGCCGGGCCCACGGCGCGCTAGCCGACGCCACCGACCGCGAGATCGACCCCGACCGGCGCGCCTGGCACCAGGCCCAGGCTGCGGCGGGGCCGACGAGGCCGTAGCTGAGGAGCTGGAGCGTTCGGCGGTGCGGGCCAAGGCGCCGTGGGGGCCCGGCCGCGACGGCTGCCTTCCTGGAGCGCGCCGTGGCCCTGAGCCTCGACCCGAGCCTTAAGGTCAAACGCGCTCTGGCTGCGGCCGAGGCGAAATACGACGCCGGCGCGCCGGACTCTGCGCTGGAGCTCCTGACGTTCGTCGATAGCGGCCCGGCCGACGCGCGTTCGCGCGCCCGCGTCGAACGGCTGCGCGGCCGGGTTGCGCACCTCAAAGGGCGCGGCGACGAGAGCGCCCGGCTGCTTCTGTCCGCCGCTAGACATCTGGAGGTACTCGATCCCGTTCTGGCGCAAGAGACTTTCCTGGCTGCCCTCCACGCTGCCATCATCACCGGCGCCCGCGACGGGTTACTCGCAGTGGCCTAGGCATTGCCCACTGCTTCGCAGGCACGCGAGCCTCGTCCTGTTGAGCTCCTTCTGAGCGGGTGGTCGCGCCTCATAACCCGGGGGTTGCCGGCCGGGTACGACGATTTGAAACGGGCCATGCGAGCCCTTGACAGTGACCCCGCGTCGGGCGGGGACGACCTGCGGGTGCTGTTCTTCGCCATCCAGGTGGCCCGGGCGTGCTGGGACGACGAGCATTGGTACCTCCTTTCCGCGCGGTACGTGTGCCAGGCTCGCGATAGCGGTGCACTGACCGAGCTCCCGAGGCCCGTCAGTGCACGGTCAGTTCCTCGAGCAATCCGGCGAGTTTGCGGCCGCGGCGGGCATGTTCGAAGAGGCGAACGCCATCGCCGAGGCCGCGGGAGCGGCGCCCACGTGGGGCTCGCCCTATGGCAGCGCGGTAGGTGACGAGGAGGACCTAGCCATCGAGCGCATCGAAGCGGCTTACCTCGAGGCATCCAGTGCCGGGGACGGTGACCGGATGCTGACTACCCAACGGGCCTTGGCCGTGCTCTACAACGGCCTCGGGGGCGCTACCGCGAGGCAATGGCCGCCGCGCAGCGGTTCTGTGACCAGCACCCGAGAGGTGGGACGGGCAAGGTGCTCATGGAGCTGGTCGAGGCATCGTCGTGTTGCGGAGAGCACGACCTGGCCGCCGAGGCGTTCCAGCGTCGGCGCCAACGGACTCAAAATGGCGGCACCGACTGGGCGTTGGGGGTCGAAGCCCGAATACGGTCGACTACCACTTGCGCAAGGTGTTCCAGAAGCTCAACATCAATACGCGCGGCCAGCTGCACCGGGTACTGGCCGACCACCTGGGCCGAGCGCGCCGCGCCCCGGCTCGTCCCCAACTGGCGTGACCAGTTAGCGTGAGGTAGCGCCCGGCCTGGCGGCGCGAAGGGCGGCCGTAGGACGGTAGCGTTCGGTCGTGGCTCCCCCCAATGGCCGGCCCGATCGGGATTCGATCGACGCCGTCATCTTCGATGCCGGGGGAGTGCTCATATTGCCGGACGCAAGGATCGGGCAAGCGGCCGCCCGCGTGTTGAACCCCGACTCGGGCCTGGGAGACTGGCCCCGGGCTTATTACACCGCCAACCTCCTTCTCGACTCCGTCGAGGGGCCCGACTGGCTGTCGGCTCGCCGGGCGATGGCGTCCACCGTGGGGGTGCCCGACGACCAGCTCGACGCGGCCGTCCCCCTGGTCGAGCGACTGATCGCTTCCGCTCCGTGGGTACCGGTCGAGGGAGCCGTGGACCTGCTCTCGTCGTTGGTGGGGGCTGGTTACCAATTGGCCGTAGTGTCGAACGCATTCGGGACCGTACAACGCCAGCTCGAGGAGCTGAGGATCTGCTCGCTGGCGGGGGAAGGGATGCCGCGCGTCGGAGCGGTCATCGACTCCCGCGTCGTCGGCGTCGAGAAACCGGACCCTCGGATTTTCCGGCTGGCACTGGAGGCTCTTGGTGTCGAAGCCTGCCGAAGTGTCTACGTCGGCGACACGGTCAAGTTCGACGTGCTCGGAGCGCAGGGCGCCGGCCTGTACGCCGTCCACTTTGACCCCTTCCGCCTTTGTAACGGCGATCACAGCCATGTCTCGGGCCATGACGAGCTTGGCACCTGGCTCGTTCCCAACTAGGGCGCGGGCGTACACCCCCGCTTCGAGGGCTCGTCCCGGGTACGCCGCCATCTCTATGCTGGAGGCGTCACCGCCGTCATTGCGACAGCAGCCCGGGTAGTTGGGCCAAAACAATCGTGCTGAAAAGGAGAAGAGGAAGTGGGCCAGATCGAGACCTTCTACATCCTGAACCACAGCCATACCGACATCGGGTTTACCGATTATCAGGACCTTGTGTTTAGGCAACACGCAGAATTTATCGACCAGGCCATCGATCTGTGCGAGCGAACGGCGGACTACCCCCAAGAAGCGCAATATCGCTGGACGTGCGAAGTCACCGGGACGACCGAGCGTTACCTGGAATCGGCCGGGCCAGCTAAACTGGAGCGGTTCCAGAAGTGGCACGAGATGGGCCGTCTCGACGTGGGAGCGATGCAGTACAACTTCACGCCGCTCCTGGGCGTCGAGCAGATGTACCGGAGCCTCCTCCCGGTCCGGCGCCTTCGAGAACGTTGGGGGTTGACCGTTGATACCGCGATGCAGTCCGATGTCAACGGCATCGCCTGGTTGTACGCCGACCTGCTCCTCGATATGGGGGTTGATTTTCTTTCGATGTCCATCAACCCTGTCAGGGGAGGGGTGCCCAAGCCCTACCCGATGGCGTTCTGGTGGGAGGCGCCCAGTGGGCGAAAACTGCTGGTTTGGAACGGCTACCACTACCTGTTCGGGCGCAGCGTCCTCAAACTTGGTGATTGGCGTTTCGCAGAGAGAGAAATAGCGGACTGCGTCAAGAAATTGGAGGCGCGGGATAGCTATCCATTCGACTTCCTGTTCTTCCAGTCGACCCACCCAATGCGGGTGGACAACGGCCCCCCGGACCTCGAGATCGCCGATTTCGTGCGGAAGTGGAACGAGCTCGGCCGCCGCCCCCGCCTCCAGCTCGTCGCCCACCGGGAATTCGCCAGGCTGCTGAAGGCGCAGGACATCGAGCTCCCAGTGTTGAGCGGCGAATGGATGGACTGGTGGTGCGACGGGGTCGGCTCCACTGCCTTCGAGACGGCCGTGTCTCGCCAGTCCCACCAACTGCTCGGGATGGCGGAAGGGCTCAGCACCTGGATGAGGCTCAAGGAGTGGGGTCAGGCGCCCTATTCGCGGTCTGACGCCAATTCGACTTATGAGCAGGCGAGCCTTTACGACGAGCACACCTGGGGTGCGTACGCGAGCGTGGCCGCCCCTCACGACCCCTGGACCAAAGGCCAGGAAAACGCCAAGGCCGGCTACGCCTTCCGTGCGTCGGCGTCGGCCCACGACATGCTGGCCAAGGCGGCCGGCAAAGTGGCCCGGTCACTTGGTGAGGGAGCGCCCGGGGGACGGTTCAACCTCGGAGATATAACTCCAGAGGAGGCCTACCCGCTCGACGATGCTGGCGGCGTCCTCGTCCTCAATACCCTCCCGTGGGCTCGCCACCTGATCGTCGACGAACCCGGCCAACGCGGTGGGGCCGCCCCCGTCGGCATGCTCGATATGTTCTTCCCGGAGGGCGTCCCATGGGGTGGCGAGAAACCGGAGATTGACCCGGTTACCGTCCAGGGTGAGGTCCCGGCGTGGGGCTACGCCTATTTGCGTGAACCGTGCGCAACCACAGGCGAGCTCCGACGGTGGTGCCCATTGGCTGGAGAACGACGCTTACCGCATCGAGGTCGACCCGGCCCAGGGGGGCCTGCTCCATTGGCTGGACAAGGGCTCTGGTGGCGATCTGGCCGGGTCGTACCGAGGCTGGCTGCTCGGCCAGTACGTCTACGAACGGGTGACGTCTGATGGCGGTCGTACCGCATTGTTTGCCCCGGATTTCTCAGCCAAGGATTTTGGTTCGTGGCGCGACGACGCCGAGTTTGACTACGAAGGGCCGAGCCAAGTCACCCTCCGGGCTCCGAAAATCGGCGCCGGCCGCGCCGGCTTGGCCCTGGACCTAGTTGGCCCCGGGATGCGGTCAGCCACGTGCACATTCACTTTATGGCAGGCCAGCCCGCGCCTGGATGTCGAATGGGTCTTCGACAAGCTCGCGGTCGAGGATCCCGAGAGCGTCTTTTTTGCCTTCCCATTCAGTGCCCAGGGGTCTTCTTTCCTAGGTGATTTCAACGGCATTCCTTGTGAACCTGACGTCGAACAGCTACCCGGGAGCGTGAAAAGTTGGTACCCCGTCCAGGGGTGGGTTGGTGTCGACGGCGCAGACCACAGCGTCGTATTGGTCCCCCTGGACGCTCCGCTCGTGCACCTCGGCGGCGTGAACACGGGGCGGGTGGTGGAGCACCTGGACCAGGGCACTCCCGTGATCATGTCGTGGGCCTTGAACAACCATTGGTTTGTCAATTTTAAGGCCCAGCAAGACGGCCGGCTCCGGCTCCGTTACAGCCTTACGAGCATGCCGGGGCACCTGGACGTCACCAGGGCCATGCGGTTTTCTACCGAAGTCAGGACACCGCCGGTGGTGTTGCGAGACCGGAGGCCTTTCTCGCCGCCGAGCGGTGCGGTGGCCCAGGTGCTCGAAGGGGCCGACCTCATTGTCGGTTCGAAGGTGTCCGAGGACGGTACCGGAATGGTCCTGCGTCTCTTGAATTTCAAGAGCGACGAGGACAGAGTCACGATCGACCTGGGCCGCCCGTTGCGCGGGGCGTGGACAGTGCGCCCGGACGAGCGGGAAGAGAGGCCCCGGTCACAGACCGATGGTTCGAGGGTGTCCATCGCGGTCGGCCCCCGTGGCACCAGGAGCCTCCTCGTGAAGTGGTGATTTGACGTCGAAAATCGCCTATGCTATCGATAACATAGAGAGTTGACTGCCTTGCAAACGAATGGCACAGGTTGAGGTACGGCCGATGAAGGGATTGGTGACGCGCCCGTATACTGCGACCCCCTGCTACCCGCCCGCGGGCCGGCCGATCGTGTCTGGGTGGGATGCGCTGGCCGCCTCCCTACGCCCAAATACGTCACTGGTGGCCATCGATGGCCCGGTGGTCGCCGGCTGGCCCGACCTCGTGTCAGGCCTGGGCCAAGCGCTGGAGCAACGGGGTCTCGAGGCGGGCTTCATGGAGATGAGGCGGTGGCTGTTGCCATGGGGGCGTATCCAGGAGCTGACGTCTTCGTACGAGCTGCGCGATGACCCCGATTTCGATTACCTGGCTTCGGGCCAACTGTCGGATTCTGGTCCGTCCGCCTTCGCACCTGGAGGTGAAGGCGGGGGGCGTGCTCGTGGTCTACGGGCCCGGCGCCTCGCTCGTCCCCCACGACGTCCTCTGGTACGCCGACCTCCCGAAGCGGTATGCGGAAGCGGCGGTAGTGTCCGGGGTTGGGCTCAACGTCGGTCAGCCGGCTGGCAACGGGCCGGGCACGACCAAGCGCTTATTTTTCATCGATTGGCCACTTCTCGACCGTCACCGTGACGAAATCGTGTCACGCGTCGAGTTCTGGGTCGATATGCAAGATGCCAATTCACCCGCAATTCTCGATGGTGCCACCATGCGGGCGACGCTGGCGGAACTGGCCACCCGTCCTTTCCGCACCCGGCCAACGTTCAACACGACGCCATGGGGCGGTCACTGGGCGCAACGGACACTCGGGCAAAACCCGGCGTCGGTGAATACTGCCCTTGGCTACGAGCTGATCGCGCCGGAGGCCGGTGTCCTGATCGGAGCGGAGGACGGCCCGCTCGTAGAGCTGCCGTTCCAGCTGGTGGTGGCCCAACATCCAGTAGAACTCCTGGGGGAAAAGGTGCACCGGGTGTTCGGGCCATCCTTCCCGGTCCGGTTTGATTATCTCGACACCGTCGACGGAGGCAACCTCTCGGTCCACTGCCACCCCAAACAGGATTACATGAGTTCGGTTTTTGGGTGGCCGTATACGCAACACGAGTCTTACTACGTAATGGTGGGCGACGAATCCCAGCGCGTCTTCCTCGGGCTCCGCGAAGAGGCGGACCTGGACGCCTTCTACCGGGACGCGAGCAGGGCCGACCATGACGGTACGCCCCTCGACATCACCCGCTACGTACGGACGTTCCCGGCGAAACCGCACCAGCTGTTCCTGATCCCGGGCGGGACACCTCACGGTAGCGGCCAGGGCAATGTGGTGCTCGAAATAAGCGCCACGCCCTACCTTTACTCGTTGCGTTTTTACGACTGGCTGCGCCAGGGTATTGACGGCGAGTTAAGGCCCGTGCACGTCAACCACGCCTTCAAAAATCTTGACACGGGCCGGCGCGGTGCCGCGGTCGGGCGCGACCTCGTCCAGCAACCCAGGATCCTGCGCCGGGGGGACGGGTGGCATGAAGAGCTGCTCGGCGCCTTGCCGGAGATGTTTTTCGAGGTCCGGCGGACGACCTTGAAGCCCGGCGCGGTGGCCGGCGATGCCACTGACGGCCGGTTCCACGTGGTCAATGTGGTCGATGGCGAAGGAGTGCTGATAGAACCGGTCGAAGGGCCAGCGCACTCTCTTGTCTACGCGGAGACGTTGGTCGTGCCAGCGGCCGTCGGCCAGTACACGGTGCAGGCGCTCGGCCCCGGCGCAGTCAGGGTCGTCAAGGCTCTCGTACCTTGAACCCGGGCGCGCCACCGCCCGGGCCGGAAAGGCGAAGGTGGCCAGTGCTCGAGATCGGGGGCACCCACGTGACCGCTGCGCTGGTCGACCTGGACGACGGTGTCGTGCTCGCCGGCACAGACCGCGGCAAGCTCAACCCGGCTGGAAGTGCCCGTGAGCTCCTCGGCGCCATCATCGTGTGCGGCCGAGGTTTGTCAGTACCCGCCGGACAGTGCTGGGGAGTGGCTATTCCCGGCCCGTTCGATTACGAGCGGGGGATCGGCTTGTTCGCCAATGTGGGGAAGTTCGAAGCGCTGTGCGGCGTGGACATCCGCCGCGCCCTGACGGCCGGGTTGCCCGGCCCTCCGGGCTCGGTGATCTTCCTGAACGATGCGGACGCGTTCCTCTGGGGCGAATGGTTGTTTGGCGCCGCCGCCGGCCATGACCGGTGTGCCGCCATTACGCTGGGCACCGGGATCGGCTCAGCGTTCATCGCTGATGGCGAGCTTCGCCACGACGGCCCCGGGGTGCCACCCGAAGGCCGGGTCGACCTGTTGCGGATAGCGGGGCTGGCGCTCGAGGACGTGGTCTCGGCCCGGGCGATCGAAAAGGCGTACCACGACCGCACCGGAATAGTGCCGGACAGCACGGCGTACATCGCTGTCCAAGCGCGCCGCGGGGACGCAGTGGCGGCCGCTGTACTGCGTTCGTCGTTCGAGCAACTCGGCACGGCGCTGCGCCCGTGGTTAGAGGAGTTCGGCGCGAGCGTGCTCGTCATTGGCGGTTCGATGACGGGCTCGTGGGACCTGATCGGGCCGGCTCTGCTTCACGGCTTCCAGAGTGGCGGGGCGTCAGCACTTAAGGGCTTCACCGCATCAGTGGCCGCCCGGCCGGAACACGCCCCGCTGCTTGGCGCCGCCGCCTACGCGGAGCGAGCTGAAATTGCGGCCGGCCGTCGTGGTGGCGGGCGCCACCCGGGACGACCGCCGCACGAAACCCGGCTAACCGGATGACCAGGCCACTGCCCCGGTCGGCTCGCACTGTGCCCACCATGCGAGACGTAGCCACTCTGGCCGGTGTGAGCGTCATGACGGTGTCGCGGGCGCTCCACGATGACCCCCGGATCACCGACGAGACCAAGGTACGAGTGCGGACCGCAGTCCAACAACTCGGTTATTTGAGAAACGACACAGCGCGCAACCTGCGGATCGGCCGAGGGGCTGACGCGGTCGGCCTCGTCATCGGCAACCTGGCCAACCCGTTTTACTCACAACTGGCGCTTGGTGTCGGCGAAGTTGCTGAACAACACGGCCTGACAGTTATGTTCGTGAACGCAGGCAGGGACACCGAGCGCGAAGCGCGACTGGTGGCCGACCTCTTGAGCCGTCGCGTCGAGGGCATCATCATTGCGCCGGAAGGCGACGACCACCGGCACCTGGGCGCCGGGCCCATGCACGGGGCACCGGTCGTGTTCGTCGCCCGCCCCCCGTCCGGTATCGCGGCAGATTGCGTACTTGTGGACGACTTCGCCGGGACGAAGGAAGCGACGAACCGGTTGATCCAACGAGGTCACACCAGGATCGGTTTTGTGGGCCTGCCGGCAACGGTGTGGACGGGAGCCGAACGGTTCCGCGGCTTTCACTCCGCCATGACCGCCGCCGGCTTGCGCTCGTACAAGCGGTACGTCCGTTATCAAGAAAGCGACGTGGCCGCAGCCGAAAAAACCGTGCGGTCGCTCTTGGCCCTGGCCACCCCGCCGACGGCGCTCTTCGCGGCTAACAACCGCAACATGTTAGGTGCATTGCGGGCCGCCAGCGACGCTGACGCGCCGATAGCCCTGGCCGGGTTTGACGACTTCGAGCTGGCCGGCCTACTGGCACTGCCGCTCATAGTTGTGGCCTATGACCCCGTCGAACTAGGACGCCAGGCTGCTCGCTTGCTCCTCGACAGAGTGGGCGCCAACGGGGCAGACATGGCCCCGCGTCGTGTGGTGATCCCTACATCAGTGGTCGAGTACGGACCGGCGGGCGGCAGGTACAACCTGTTCGGAAGGGGTAACGGGGGACGAGCGGCGGCTGGGTCTTGATACCGTGGCGGCACGACATGGAGGAAACCTGAACTATGACGATAAGAATTGGGGTCGGACAGGCCGCCCGGGCGACGGACGAGTACCTCACCTTCGCCAGCCAGTTGGGCGTCGGCGCAGTCCAGCTGAACACACCCGATCTGCCTGGGGAGCGACGCTGGGAGCTGGCCGACCTGGTGGCCCTGCGGGAAAAGGTGGAGCGCTATGGGCTGAGCCTCGAAGCGATCGAGAACATACCCAACGCCTTCTACGAAGATGCGATGCTCGGGCGGCCCGGGCGCGATGAGGAGATCGAGAACGTCGCGGTGACCATCCAAAACATGGGGACGGCCGGCGTACCCATCCTCGGCTTCAACTGGATGCCCACCTCTGTTTGGCGGACTGCGCTCGCCCCCGTGGGCCGCGGCGGCGCTGTAGTTTCGGGCTTCGACCTGGCTGTGGCCGAGGACGAAAGCCAGACGGGCAATGTGTTGGTGGCACGGCGGGACCGCAGGGTCGAAGACCAAAAGGATTCCTGGAGCCGGGGGGCCCTGTTCGATATCCCTGAGAGGCGTACCGACGAGGACATGTGGGACGCGTATGAGTACTTTGTCAACGCCCTGGTCCCGGTGGCGGAGGACGCCGGCGTCAGGCTGGCGTTGCACCCTGATGACCCTCCCGTCCCGACCTTGGGCAACGTGGCCCGGATCTTCCGCTCGGTGGGCGCGCTCAAGCGCGCCGTGGAGATTTCGCCAGGCCCGGGCTTTGGGATCGAACTCTGCTTGGGGACAGTGTCCGAGATGGGCGGGGAGCAAGCCGTGCTCGAGGCCATAAGGTTCCTCGCCCCCCGGCAAAAAATAGCCTACGTCCACCTGCGCGATGTGAAAGGGACGGTGCCTGAATTTGTCGAGTGCTTCCTTGGCGAGGGAAACTACAGGCCCGCCCGCGTGATAAGAGAGTTGAGCAAACACGGCTTCAACGGTTTCATCCTCGACGACCACACACCGGCCCTCGTGGGTGACTCACCGTATGGGCACCGCGGCCGAGCGTTCGCGCTGGGCTACATCCAGGGACTTATCGACATGATGGAGCTCGATGACGTGACCGGTGCGCCTGTCCCATGACCCCCCATGCCGCCTATCGTGTGACGCCAATCCTGTGACACTCGGCCCATGACCCCGTTCCTGTGACCACCTCCTTCAGCGAACTGGCCCCGGGCGTGCGGGCGTTTACCCTGACGAACAGCCAACTAGAGGTCACCGTACTGCCCGACAAGGGCGCTGACATTTACTCTCTCGTGCATAGAGGCACCGGCGTGGACGTGTTGTTCAAGTCCCCGTGGGGCGTACGGGCCCGGGCCCGTGGTTGAGGGTGGCCACGTCGATGGAGCGCTGGATCGAGGCCTACCCGGGGGGCTGGCAGGTGCTCTTACCGAACGGCGGAGACGAGTGCACAGAACGCGGCGTGACCTGGGGCTACCACGGAGAGGCGGCTTTGGTGCCGTGGACGGTGCTGGACCGGACGGGCTCTAGCGCCCGGTTGGAGACGGCGCTCTTTTCAGCCCCGCTGCAGGTGCGTCGCGAGCTCACCCTGGACGGTCCAGTGCTACGGGTGCGCGAAGAGATAACGAATGGGTCCGACGAAGATATCGAGGTGATGTGGTCGCACCACCCCGCCTTTGGGGCGCCCCTGGTCGACGCGGGCGCCATCCTCAGCGCCGGGTGTCGCCTGGTCGAAGCGGACGAAGAGGCACCCGGGACTCTGCTAGGAGCCGGCACCCGCCACCAGTGGCCAATGGCGACGACAGCCACGGGCGAAGTTGTCGACCTGGGCCGCATCCCCGGCCCCGATGAACGAAGGGCCGTCCTCGCTTATCTGCTGGATTTCAGTGCGGGCTATTTTGCCATAACCAACCCCCGATTAAACCTCGGCGTCGGGTTGCGCTGGCCGCTGGAAGTGTTCGACAAGGCGTGGCTCTGGCAGGAGGTTTGTTCAACCCCGGGTTGGCCGTGGTTCGGGCGGGCCTATGCCGTGGCCGTCGAACCAGCGTCGGCCATCCCGGGTCACGGTATGGCGAAAGTCAGGGCCAGCGGTCGGAGCGGCTTCCAGCTCAAGGGTCGAGCTTCGCGCCAGGTCACGATCGAAGCGGTGTTGTTCGAGGGCACCCGTCCCGTTTCGGGGATCGCAGACGGCGGCGCGGTGTCCTTTGCCGAGCCATAAACACGAGATGGGTGCGATCCCTGACGGCGGCCGAGCAGCCAGGCGCCGGTTACTCCTCCGGTTAGGAAGTTACGAAGGGGAGCCCTTGGGCACCAGGTCGAGCGCCAGCGCCTTCGTTTCCCCCGGCTTGAGGCTGATGCGGACCGACCCCTCGGCCACGGGGACGGCGGATTGGCTCCCCTCGAACACATCGCCGACCCGAGCCCCCCGGACAGTTATGTCCGGGAACTCGACACCGGTCGTGACCTCGTCAGTGGCCTGATTGTTGAGCCAGAGCAGCAAATCCCCTTCACGGTCTGAGGCGGTGGCCTGCACCAGCCTGACCTCCGGCCGCTCGATGGCGCACAGGCTGCCTGAGGGCGCCATTTCTTTGCCCCCGCCGGCCAGCGGGACGACGGTGCCAACAAGAGGGGTACTGACGGATTCGCCAAGGCGCATGCCGAGCCCCCTCGCATCTCCACCATCTTGGGAGGAAATGGCGTAGCGGAACTTCATCTCACCGCCTTGTTCGGTCGGGAAGTTGGTGTCCCAGATGTTGTTGAGCGCCCACGAGTAGACCGTCCCGGGCTCGGGCTGCGAAAGGCGCAGCGTGCCCGGGAACGGGGTGTACGGCGAGTGGATGTCACCGAACTGCACCAGGGGGGCGTCCACCGTGGCCCACGCAATACCACCGTTGTCCTCGGCCAGCGTCACCCAGTGGCGGATCGCCCTCATGTGCTGCGGGCACCCCGGGACGGTCGGGGCGCTCGCGCTCGTCCCGGCCCCGGGCAGTTCGTAAATGAGCTCAGGGGCCGTCACCGCGAACGGGAAGGCGAAGAACACGCTCTGTTTTTCCACGGTCCTCAGCTTGAACATCCGGTTCGTTATATCGACCCGCGGGATGTCGCGCCACGTGGTGATGGTGGTGAGCAATTTCGCGCACCCGGGTGCCCTTACATCCACCGTCATACTCTCGCCGAGCCCGCTCGTCTCCCGCCGCACAACCACCGCGTTTTCACCCGTGACTCGTTCGGCAATAAGGTCCAGTTGCCTGGTGAACAGGCGACCGGACAGGTGGTCGACCTTCGTGCTGCTGCCGTAGCGGTCGAAAACGTAAGCGTTCAGGCCCAGAACGGCGTCAGCGTTGACAAGCTCGTGCTTCGACTCCCGCTGGACAATGGAGCTGATCGAGGCGTCCAGTTCTGACAGGGTGACCCGGTAGCACTCGTTTTCAACCATGGGCCGACCGGGCTGGCTGACATCGACAGGTAAAGGGGCGCCCTCTATGACGTTGAAGCGAGCGTAGCCCAGGGCCGGGACATCCTTGGCCAGGAACTGGAGGAACCGGCCGGCCGGCCGGTGCTCGGCGTTCTCCTGGGCAGCTGTGGTGGTGGCCACCTTGGTGCCGTCACGGTCGTCTTGTACGGCCACGTCGTAAGTCGATGGCACCGTACTGAAAGGCAGGAATACCTTGACCACATCCGTACGTCCCCAACCGCTCGGGTTGAACACGATTACCCCCGCCAGGCCCCGGCGGCTCCCGACGTATTCAGCCGACCGGCGCGCGCCGGTGCTGACCAGTGCGGCGGCCGTCTCCCGAGCGTCTCTGGCGAAGGAGGCCTTGCGCTGCCACTGAAGTTCGCCCGAGGCATAGCCGTCCTCGTCGTCGCCCCATGGGCTGCGCGCCCCCCACGTGTGCTCGTCGAACAGCCCGATATCTTCGTACGTTTTGCGGGAACCGTGGACGGCAGCCGCTGACACGCCGGCGAAGACGTCGGACAGCGCGTGCAGCGTCTTGCCCACCCGCACCGCGCCCTGAGCTTCGCGTGCCCAACCGAGCATCCTGGCCCCCGAGCCCAGCCCGTCTGCCCACCAATCCGCCCAGTCACCCTGCCATTCGGGGATGGTGGTCCCCAGCCGTTCTTCGGCGCTGGCGAAAAAGTCCTCGTTCCGGTCCACCCGCAGGTGCGGGTAGGCCCACTTGGAGTTCCATTCCCTGGCTATTTCGGAAACAGTCAAATTAGGCGGTGCATTATCGCCGTATTTGCCTTGCACCCGAAGGTGGAGGATGTCGTGAGGGTAAGGCGGCCGGGACACCCTGTCTGCTTCGGGGAGCCAAATCCCCGAGTCGAACGGGTAGGCGCGCTCCGCGAGGGCAGCGAGGTAGCAAGGCAGCGTTTCCTGAGAGACGGCTAACGACTCCGCCAACCCGATGATGTTGCCTTCCATGTACGCGTTGCCGTGCAGGGTGTCCGTCTGCCAGACCAGGACGCGCTTGCCGCTCGGTGCCCGCCAATAGAAGGGGCGCTCGAGCCGCTCGCCCCCGATGAGGTACGGTATCGACCGCCCGGCATAATTATGCGCGACCGACAGGTACCGCACTCCCACGTCGGCCAGCACCTCTACCAGGCCGGTCACGCCGCCAGGGACATCGGTCTGCATGGCGCTGGTCACGGCCACGCCGTGAGCGGTCCGCAGCTCGACCGCGAAGCGCACCATCTCGTATAGCTCTTCGATGGCACAGGCCTCAGTGTGCATGTTCAAGCTCATCGCACCCACGCTTACCTGGCCGGCGTTGACCGCGTCGATCATCCGGCGACGGTCGCGCTCGCCTCGGCACGCGAACCAGCGCTCGAGGGGCCAGCTAACTTCGATGTTCCAGCGGAAACGGGCGTCATCGTCCCATGAACTTGTGTGGTCGACCAGGTCGAGCACGGAGTCGAGGTACTGGAGGTGGTTGCTGATGACCACTTCCTGACGGTCCGTGTAGCCCACGTCGAGGTGGGTGTGGTGCACCAGCGAAACGGACCACTTCCGCTGCGGGCGGATGACGACGTCGCCCTGTGCGAGCACGTCTCCGTTTACAGCGAAGACTTTGAAGGGCCGCCGCTGCGTACTGCCCACCTCTGGCACTTCAGCGTCAGCTACGAGGGCAGTTCCCTTGTCCTCGACGGCAAATGCCCCCCTTCCCATACCGTCACCAACCTCCACCGACAGCCCTAGCCCCGGCTCGGTTGCACTAGGGCCAACCAGCCGGAAGCGGACGATCTGGACGAGGCCTCTCTCGGTCTGCCTGAATAGGGGCAAACTGACGGCTTGCAGCGATCTCCCGGAAATCTTACCGACTTCCTGGAAGACGGCGTCTTCCAATTGGCCTCGGAACTGGTCCAGATCCCGGCGCCGGTCGCCGTCGGCCGGGTCGTGGAAGGTGCTGTTGAGAAGTCCCTGGGTCATGTTGGCTCCTTTTCGCAGGCGTTAAGGGCGCCGCCGGTTATTTGTGACTGTCGCTTGCTCCCCGGGCCCAAAGCACCGCGCGGCCGTGGCCCCTAACGCGGTTAGGTCTTCCGAACGACCAGCGAGAGACCCTGTGTGAAGAAGCGGCGGAGGCAGAAAAATAGTACGAGCATGGGTGAAGCGGCTATCAGTGTGCCGGCCAGCTCGACCGGCAGGCTGGAACCGCCGTAGATACCCATCAAGCTGCTCAGGCTGGCCATCACGGGCCGGTCCGAAGGCGATGAGGTCAAGACGATCCCGAACAAAAGGTCGTTCCAGATCCAGGTGAACTGGAAAAGGAAAAGAACCAGGGCCGCCGATATGGACAGGGGGGCATAGACGGAGCGTAGGATCCGGAACTCGGCCGCCCCTTCCACTAGGGCCGCCTCCCTGAGCTCGCTCGGCACAGTACTGTAAAAACCGCGCAACACCAGGGTGCAAAACGGGACAGAAATGGCCGTGTAAAAAATGAGCATGCCGAGCCGGGAGTCGTAGAGGCCGACCGAGTTGTACATCTTGAACAGCGGGATGATGTACATCTGGAGCGGGAAAACGGTGGCAGAGTAAATGACCAGGAATATGGTGAAGCCGCCTCGTATCCTGAGGACCACGATCGCATATGCGGCGAGCGAGGCGATAACGATGGAAGCGGCCGCGCCCACCACGCCATATATGATGCTGTTTATGAAACCTGTCCCGAGGCCCGCATTGTCCCACGCCGTGCGGATATTGGATAACAGGTTGAACTCCTTTGGGAGGGCGTAAAAGGGGTGAGCGAAAAAGTCAGAAGTGGACTTGGTGGCATTGATAACCGTCCACCATATGGGCAGTGCCCACAGGATGGCGGCTATGCTCAGGCACGAGTAAACTACGACTTGCTTCCAGTGGAGTGCCTTCATATCTTTGCCTCTCGCAGGCTCCTGCGCAGGTACCCTACGGATGCCAAGAGCACAAAGATGGCGAGCACCACGGCGATGGCTGCGCCGTAGCCTTGCTTGAAGTACTGGAACGACTGCTGGTAGGTCCATACAGCGAAGGTCGAGGACGAGCCATAAGGTCCCCCTTGGGTCATAACCCAGATGAGGTTGAAGGCCTGGAGGGCGTTGACGATGCTGATGGCGATGATGACCCGCGTCATGGGGGTTAGCGAGGGCATCGTAATGTGGCGGAACATCCTCCAGCCGTGAGCACCATCCAGACCCGCCGCTTCGACAATCTCGCGGTCGATCGTGTCCAGGCCGACGAAGAACAGCAGCATGTCCACACCGGCGATCTGCCAAGTGGAGGCGATGATCATGGAGTAGGTGTTGAGGGGGACGCCGTTGAGCCACTGGCGGCTGGCCAGGTAATGCAGGCCGAGGTCCTGGAACAGCACCGTGAGGCCGCTCGTGCCGAACAAGAAGCTCCAGATAATGCCGGTCGTCACGAAGCCGATGGCATAAGGGAGATAGAAAATGGTCTGGAAGACCCCCTTGCCCTTGCGTCTCCGCAGAGCGAGAGCGGCCACCAGACCGAGACTGACCGGCAGGACCACCATGGCGACAGCCCAGATCAACGTGTTGTACACGTTGGTCGACAGGGCCGGGTCATGGAGCAGGGCAGAATAATTGGACACGCCGACGTACTGGGACGCCGTCAGGCCGTTGGAGTTGGTGAAGCTGGTCAAGATCGTAACTACGACTGAGTAGCCGAACATTCCGACCACAAAGACCAGAGCCGGCACCACGAAGAGGTAGGCGCTGGCCTTGCGCCGTCGTCGCGCCCGCACGCCGCGACGAGCCTCCCGGGTCCTTTCCGGTTGTGAAGCCTCACGGGTGACCACCCGTGGCAGCGGGACCGTTTTCATATCAGGTGAGCCACGTTACCGCGACGGTGCCCGGTCGGCCGGGGGCCATGAACGGCCTCGCACCGGACCGGGCACGCGACTTGCTTGTGCGCACGACCAGGATCACTCCACAGCCTTCCGGCTGGTCGTCGTCTACAGCCTTCCTAACCCTTTACCGTCGACCAGTACGAGGTCGCCACCTTCTGCAGGGACTGCAGGAACGGCATCAGCGAGAGGTTGGGGTTGAGGATGAACTTGGACAGGTCCGAGGAGACGGGTACCGCAATCTGGGGTGGCGTGGCCTCCCAGTAACGGTTGTTAAGGGTGACGTGCTCCGCTTTGATCTCGGCAGCGACGGCTATGGCGGTCGGGTCGGTCACTTTCACCGCCGACTCCGGGCTGGTGAACGCCTGAAGCTGGTCCCATTTGGCTTGCACCGACGGCT
This sequence comes from uncultured Acidimicrobiaceae bacterium, assembly GCA_963750465.1. GTDB lineage: Bacteria > Actinomycetota > Acidimicrobiia > Acidimicrobiales > Palsa-688 > Fen-671. The sequence goes on along the minus strand of CAVVRE010000010.1, from coordinate 487,025 downwards.
CCATGAACGTGTTCAGCGCCTTCAGCGCAGCTTGCTCCTGCGAGCTGTGGGAGGAGACCACGATCGGGCCCGTCTCGAAGATCATCTGCCAGCCGACTTTGGGGTTTATCGGTGGCACCACGAAGGTACCGAAGTCCTTGCCCGGCTTCATACCGGCCTTGATGAGGGTGGCCTCGTTCCAGGAGCCGAGGAGCATCATGGCCTGGGACCCGTTGACGAACGCGGCCGGGGTGTTCGTGTCTATGTTCTGAGGGGTGGCGAAGTAGCCGTCATTAGCCAGCGTCTTCCATTCGTTCATCGCCTGGACCACCGGAGCGCTCGTGTAGGAGATTTTGCCTTGTACTAGTGCCTGATATGCGGACGGGTTCTGTTCGACCAGGATCTGCTCGAACCAGATGAAACCGGCCCAGTCGTCGACATAGTAGGTGAACGGCGAAATGCCGTTTTGCTTGAATGTCGCCGCGTCGCTCATCAGCTGTGCCCACGTGGTGGGTACGCCCAAGTTGTACTTGGCGAAGTCTTTCTTGTTGTAGAACATGACCCAGTCGGCGCTGTTCTCGGGAGCGCCGTAATACTTCCCGTTGACCTTGTAGGCGTTCTCGACGTCAGGGTTCAAGCCGTACTTCGACTCCCACGTTTTCACGTACGGGGTCAAATCGGCGAGAGCCCCCGCTTTCACGAGGGGCACGAGTTGCTGGCCGGACCACCACGTGTACAGCGGCGGGGCCTTCGAGGTAGTCGCGGCGGCGCGCACCACAGCCTGGAAGGCGGTCGTGTTAGGGTACGGCTGGGCTGCCCACCCTATGCCTCCGTCGGCCTTGGCGATCACCGGTCCTAGCGAATTGTACGCCTGGGTCCACGTGGATTTGTCGTTGGCGAGCTGGAGAGTAGTACTGCTGGAGGCGCTGGCGGCCACGGGGAACGATGCCGTGCCCAAAACGGCCACCGTCGCGGCTGTCGCTAGGAGCTTCAACCGCTTTTGTGTGCTTTTCATTGCTAACTCCTTTTTGCAAAATTGGAAGGTACAGCCCTGCCTGCTTATGCTCGTTAGGTGAGCCGGCCCGCGCTGTCCACGGTCCCGGTCAGTTCAGCTGAGCATCGGCACAGCACGGCGCTGGGCTCGAACAAACCGGCCCCCTGTTCCTGCTGGATAACGCAATCGTAAACCCCTCACCCTGCTGTTACCAGTCGGGGTCATGTCCCGATGTGTTATCGTTAGCACAGTCCGGCGCCCACCGTCAAGGCACGCGGCGGCAGCGTTAGCCAGGCGCCGGTCTTTTGCCGCAGAGCGTGTGTTCCCTGGTGGACCAGCTAGAGGCCTGATCTTTGGGGCACCAAGGAGGTCGAGTTCGCGCTGCAGGACTCCCAACTGACCACGCAGGGCGCCAAGGGCCGCGGCTCAGGCGTCGGCTTTCACGGCCCAAAGGCACGTGAGGCCCACCAGAGCAGTGGCCAACGCCAGATAGACGGCGAGCTCGATACCCTGCATCGGCCAGTAGTGGCTGGCCGGCTGATAGCTCACGAGCACGTGGTAGCCGTGGCGCGATAGGCACGCGCTAAGCCCACTGTTGGAGTAATAGACCTCACGGCACGCCAGGGGGAGTTGGCCGGGGTCGATCTTGTTTATCGAGATGGACTGTCCCGACGGTTTGAGCAGTTTCTCGCTCAGCACCCAGCTACCGGCCCGGCCGGCGTGTTCCCAAAGGCGTTTGTCACAGCGTCCCTCACCGTCCTGGGGGGGAGTAGATAGGGCCTCACATATTGGTCGAAGACGTAACGGAAGATGCCGAATATGAGGAGGGTGGCTCCCATCGCCAGCAAAGTGCGGCGCAGTAGGGCGCCAATCAGGCAGCCCAGCGCAATCCCGCATAGGGCGTACCCAACAGGTACCAGGGCCTGGGTGTCGAAAATGACCGAGCCGAAGCGGTTCTGCTGCACTGCATTTATCGGCCGGTACCACCAGCTCACGAGCAGGGATAGGGCTCCGGTAGCGACGGCGGCGGCCCCCAGCGCGCAGGCCAGTTTCACGCCGACCCAGCGGAGCCGGGTGATGCTCTGCGTCCAGGCCAGACGGTGGGTGCCCTCCTCCACTTCGCGCGCCACCAGGGGTGCCCCCCAAAAGATGGCGAACACTATTGGGAGCATCAACCCGACCGCGTCGACCAGGTCGAAAAAGCGGTTGTAGCCACCCTGGAAGACCTGGCCGTCGAGGTTGCTGCACCCTCCCAAGCCGGCGGCGCAGGTCCGCAAGGCCGAATGGTAGGTGGCGAGCATCCCGAACCCGGTCACGACCAGGACCAACGCGCCGACGCACAGAGCGATCGTGGCGACGACCGCTTGGCGCCGCTGCTGACGCCAGATCAGCCACGTCATCGTGACACCTCGCTCATCCCGGCGCTGAGGGGCCGAGCAGTCTCAAAAGGGCTCACGGGGGAGGAAGAAGATCCTTTCCGCATGTAGGCCAGCACCAGCTCCTCCAAACGCACCTCCGAGACGTCCCACCAGGGTTCGTTGACGGCTCCGTCGGTTCGGACCAACAACGTGGTCTGGCGCTCGGTGTGTTGCTCGTTGACTATTTCGTATTTGCGGGCCAGCGGTCCTGTGTCCCGGCGCGGCCCGCTCAACAAGCGGTGACAAGACAGCAGCTGCTCGACATCGCCGGACAATTGCACTTGCGATGCTGACAGGACGACCAGGTAGTCGCAGACCCTTTCGATGTCAGCTACGAGATGCGAGGAAAGCAGGACCGTGAGGTCCGTTTCAGCACTCGCCAGCGCCAGTGCGCCGAGGAAGTCCAGTCGCGCCAGCGGGTCCAGGCTGGCCACGGGCTCGTCGAGCAAGAGGAGCCTGGGCCGCTTGCCGAGGGCCAGGGCCAGGGCCACCTGAGCTCGTTCACCTCCCGACAGTTGCGCCACGGGCTTGTCGAGCGGCAAACCGAGATCGGAAAGACGGCGCCGGGCCAGATCGTCGTCCCATCCGGCGTTCAGGTGACGGCCCATGCCCAGCATCTCGTCAGCCCGTAAGCCGCCTGTACAGAGGCAGCTCTTGAGCGAGGTAGCCGATCTGGGCCAGCCATTCAGTGCGCTGGTTGGGTGGCGAACCGAGCGCCTCGACCGTCCCTTCCGAGGGCTTTATCAGCCCGGCGATGAGCTGAAGGAGCGTTGATTTCCCGGCTCCGTTCGGGCCGACCAGTGCACACAACCGGCCGTCGGGAACGGTCAGGCTGCACTCCCGCAACGCCCATTTTTGACCGTAGCGCTTCGACAACCGGTCGGCTACGACCGCCGGGCCGCTCACCCTACGTTCTCCTCGGTTCCCGCGTTGTCAGAATGGCTCGCAACGGGGCCAGAGCGAGGCCCTCGGTGTCGAGGGACTGAGCATCGATAAGGCCGGTACGGAAAAGAGCGTCGATGCTCTCGGGCTCGAGGCCAGATCCCATCGCTGAGCGAATCCATCTGTCAAGGCTTCGGCGCAGGGTCAGGACGGTAGCCGGGGCGGGCCCATGAGGCCTGTGCAAGACAAATGTGCCGACGCCGGCCCGCCCTTCGACGAGGCCCTCGAGCTCGAGTTCCCGGTACGCCTTGAGCACCGTGTTCGGGTTGATGGCGAGCTGGGTGACAACTTCTTTGACTGTGGGCAGCTGGTCACCTTGATCGAGCAGGCCGAGGCGCAGCGCGTGCCGGACCTGGTTGGCTACCTGGATGTAAGGGGGGACGCCGGATTTCGGGTCCAGGCGGAAAGAGATCATGGCCGAAAAGAAATCATGGCCGAAAAGAAATCATGGCAGAAAGAAATCATGGCCGAAAGGATCATGTGTGGTCCTCGTACTCTATATACCTAATAAGCTAGTTATATAGAGTATTACAAGACGAGACCCCAGGTGTCAAGGTCGTGACCCACGACCAAGGCGCTGTGGCCATCAATCGGCCGGCATCTCCAGGGAAAACGACTAACCGGAGCTCAGGACAGAGACGATCGATCGCCCGTGACCTGGTGCTCACGGGCGACACCCGCTACGCCGCCGGGATTAGCAGTAGTGGGGTTGTGTCGAGACCGGAGCACAGGACGGTGAGCGTCCGGGCGGTCAGAAGCATGGAAGCGCGCCTGGCCAGAGGTTCCCCGGCAGATCCCGAAGGCGATCGTTGGTAGCCTCACCCGTAGATGACCCGTGCGCTCGTTCTCGGTGGCGGCGGGCCGGTCGGCATCGGCTGGGAGTCAGGCCTCGCCGTAGGCCTGGCCAGCGGGGGCGTAGACCTGTCGGTCGCCGACGCCATTTACGGCACGTCTGCCGGGGCGTTCGTTGGGGCTCAACTTGCCCTGGGATTTGATATCGCCGCGACGGCGGCGCTCCTGCTCGAGACGAGCGCCAAGGCCGTGGCTGACCGGGGCGGCGCCACGATAATGCAGGGGTTACAAGCCCTCACCGATGTCCTGCGGGCTGCGGTCGTAGCCGGCACTCCTCCCGACGAGGTGAGGCGGTCCCTCGGCCTGCTGGCCCTCGAGGCGGACGTCGTCAGCGAAGACGATTTCGTAGAATTGTTCAGCGTCATGAAGGGCCAAGCATGGCCCGAGCGATTTCATTGCACCGCGGTTGACACGGCCACGGCTGAGTTCGTCGTGTGGAAAGCCGGGTCGGGCGCGGACCTGCAACGGGCCGTGGCCTCCAGTTGTGCCGTGCCGATGGTGTGCCCGCCCATAACGATCGGTGGGCGACGCTACATGGACGGCGGCGTGAGAAGCCCGCTCAACGCCGACCTCGCCCGAGGTCATGACCGAATAGTGGTCATCTCGGTGACCATTCTGTCCGAATCAGGTCTGTCCGAATCAGGCCTGTCCGAATCAGGTCTGTCCGAATCAGGCCCTTCCGGATCAGGCCTCTCGCAGTCCGGCGACCCGCCGGGCTCGGGACCGAACACAATCGTGCCCTACCTGAACAGCGAGCTTTGGGCCCTCAAGTCGTGTGGCGCGGCCGTGGAGGTCATAGAGCCGGGCGCGGAGTTCCTCGAAGTGAGCGGGTGGGGTGCAACTCTGATGGATCCGAGCAAGGCCGGCGAGGCGTTCCTGGCCGGAGCCCGCCAGGGGCTGGAGGAGTCTCGGCGTATAGCGAGCCTCTGGGAGGGTTAGCTCTGCCATCGGGTGGTCCATCTTTCCCCTACCGCCTGGCCGGGCCGGGCGCACATGTATATGGGACTTCGGGCCCCGGCAGGATCGGGGGGATCCATGAGGAGGCTCACATGACTGACGGAGCAGCAGCGATGCCAGGCGGCCAGGATGGCGCGGGCGACGGGCACTGGCCGGGTGGGCCCCGCACGCGATGCCCCCGCAATCGATGCCCCCGCAATCGGGGCCTCCCCCGAGTACGCCCTCGCCAACGGCACCGCCCGGCTATACGGGCGCACCGACCTGGCCGCAACAGGTCGCCCCGCCCAGGCCTTCGCTCCCGCCAGGCGGAGGAGGCTGGACCGCTGGGGGGCCGCCCCCGTACACGCCCCCGCAGTCGGCCGATCGGGTGCGCAGGGCCTGGCAGGGACGGGCGGGCACCGACTACATCTTCAACTACTGGACGGCGCTGGGCTGGACGGTGCTCACCCTGGGTATCTACGGGTACTACGTCTTCTACCAGTTGGTCCGCCGGATGCGGGACCACAACGCCCGGCGGCTGGAACTTCTCGATGCCACCGTCACTTTTGCCTGGGAAGAGGCCGGGCGGCGAGGACTACAGGACGAGCTAACACCGTCGTTCCAGCGGGCGGCAGCGCACCTGGGCGTGCTCAGAAGAATGACGAGTGATTTCCGGGAGCCATTGGTCTGGACGCTGCTGACGCTGATCGTGGCCGGCATTGTCCACGTCGTGGCCTTCATCCTGCTCGACCAGGATCTCGTCAAACACGACCAAGCCGAGGTCGGTGTGGAGTACGAGATCGCCCTCATTTTTGGGCGGTTCGGTCAGGCCCTGCCGTTCCCGGACCCGGGGCGGGTCAAGCGGCACCATAACTACGTGGCCCGCGTCCTGGTCGCCATTTTCACTTTCGGTTTCTATTTCCTCTGGTGGTACCACGACATGATGGTCCAGCCCAACCGGCACTTCTACATGAACTGGTCCGAGGAGGACATCCTGGCGGCAAGGGTCCAAGCCCTCCTCTAGAGCCTGAATTGCGGGTTTCCAGGCCCGGGATTTACTTAGCGGTGGCCTAGGTTGTGCCCGCAGTCGTCGTTGTGGGCGGAGTCGTGGTTGTAGGCTGAGCTTTGCTGTGCGCCTTGGCCGGCCCGCCGACACAGGCGGCTACGGGGAAGGAGATGGAGTTCACAAAATCGCGTACCGTCCTCATCTCCGACATAGAGGTAAGAGTCGCTTTCAGGCCAAGGGCGTGGCCCGCGCCCAGAGGAAGGGCGATCGCCGCGTAGTACTTGTCGGGGTTCGGCGTGGTGTAGCTGAACAAAATGGACGTGACCCCGCAGGCGACCACCTGCTGTGAGCTATTTTGCGAGACGCCGGCACCCTGGCTGACGGCTGGGAGCTTCCCCACGCTCGGGGCCGTGGTTATGACGACCTTCTCGGGTGACGACGGGGCCCGGAATACGACCCCCGACCGCGGCATCCCGGCAGACGTCCACCCCGCCGGGAAAAGGACCGAGAAGGCGTCGGAAGTATAAGAACCGAACCGCCCCGGTGCGGTGAACCCCGTATCGGCGCTGATCCACCCGGTGACGGTCGAGCCCTGGACCTTGTACCAACCTCCGGCCTGGTTGGTGTGCGCCAGCAGCTGGAACACCGTACCCTGCTCGGCCGTACCGATAACCTTCGCGGATCTGGACGGCCCGGCCCGTACGTTGAGGCCGATGGGCGAGAGCACCGTCAGCGCCCCGGTTGCGTGGCTGACGGGCACGGTTGTGGTAGTGGTCGTGGTCGAGGTGCTGGTGGTCGAGGTGCTGGTGGTCGAGGTGCTGGTTGGGGGGCGAGCGGTGGTCGCTGTGGCGCTGGGGCCGCTCGACCCACAGGCACTTGCCACCAACGCCAGGAGCGGGACCAACCCCAGGCCAGGAAGCACGGCCCAAGACCGGCTCTTCGTTCTACCGGCTTCTTTTTCTCTTGGCAGAACGTCGATCCCCCGGATGCTAGCGCAGCCCATCGAGGGTTAACTGGCACCGGCCGGTCCACCCATTAGGCTCCGGGGGGGTGACTGACGAACGGCGCGACGGGAAGGCCAAAGGCGTCGCCAGGACAACCGTGGCTGACGGGCCGCACGAGCTCCACGGTCGCGATTTGGCGGTCGTCTTCGTCGGGCTGATGCTCGTGATGCTCATCGCGGCGTTGGACTCCACGATCGTGGCCACCGCCCTCCCCACGGTGGCTCGCGACCTCGGCGGCCTCAACCACATTTCGTGGGTAACTACGGCCTACCTGCTGGCTCAGACCGTGGTCACGCCCTTGTACGGCAAGATGGGCGACCTCTACGGCCGGCGGCCCGTGCTCCAGGTCGGTCTGGTCATATTCCTCATTGGCTCGGCCCTTTGCGGCGTAAGCCAGAGCTTCGCCATGTTGATCGCCTTCAGGGCGGTGCAAGGCCTCGGCGGTGGCGGCTTGCTGGTGAGCGCCCAGGCGGCCATCGGGGATGTGGTCTCGCCCCGAGAGCGGGGCCGGTACCAGGGCCTGTTCGGTGCTGTCTTCGGCATTGCTACCGTCATCGGTCCGCTCATCGGTGGGGCGCTCACGACCGACCTTTCGTGGCGGTGGATCTTCTACATAAACCTGCCCATCGGTGTCGTAGCCTTCTTCGTGCTGGCGGCCACGCTGCCGCGCACCAAGGCGAGAAGTCGTCCCGTCATCGACTACGTCGGCACCGCCATCCTCACGGTGGCACTGGCGGCCCTGGTCCTAATGGTGAGCGTTGGTGGGACCACTTACCCATGGCTATCGCCCGAGGTGATCGGCCTTGGGGTGGGCACTATCGTGGCCCTTTTCTTCTTTATGATGGTGGAGCGCCGCGCCGTTGAACCGGTGCTCCCGCCCCGCCTGTTCGCAAACAGCGTTTTTACGAGCTGCGGCGTGGTCGCTCTGTTGCTCGGTTTCGCCATGTTCGGGACGATCACGTTCCTCCCCCTCTACTTCCAATTGGTGAAGGGCGCGTCGCCGACCACGTCCGGCCTCGAGATCCTGCCCCTAATGGCCGGCCTGCTCATCACCTCCATCGCCGGGGGCCAGATCGTGTCCCGTACCGGCCGTTACCGCATTTTCCCCATAGTCGGGACCGCCGTTATGACTCTCGGCCTGTTCCTTCTCTCTCTCCTGACCCCGAGCACATCGGATGCGGTGGCGTCCGTTTACATGTTCATCACTGGCTGTGGCATCGGCCTCGTGATGCAGGTCCTCGTGGTGGCCGTGCAAAACGCCGTTAGCTACAAAGACCTCGGCGTGGCCACATCGGGTAATACTTTGCTGCGCAACGTCGGTAGCTCGGTGGGGACTGCGGTAATTGGCACTATTTTTGCCACGCAATTGGCGTCCAAACTGGCTCACGACTTCCCGCACGCCCCCAACCTGGTCCAGGACAGCCGGACGCTCAGCTCCGCCGCGCTGGCCGGTCTCCCCCCGAACGTGCGGGCCGACTTTCTCAACGCCTACTCGCAAGCTCTCGCCACGGCCTTCCGGGTGGCCGGCGTCGTTTCGATCGTGGCCTTCGTGGCGTCGTGGTTCATCAAGGAGCTCCCGATGCGGACCACGGTCACCGCCGAGGGGATCGGAGAAGCCTTCGCTGCGCCCCGTAACCCGGACTCGCTGGCCGAGATAGGTCGCGCACTCAGCGTCCTGGTCGGCCGGCCCAAGATGGTGGCCTACTTTGCCCGGGTGGCCACCGAAGCGGGAGTGGACCTGCCGCTGCCTAGCTGCTGGGTACTCGTGCAGCTCCGGCGCGACCCCGGGCTCGACGAGCGGGCGCTTCGAGCGCTAGCCGAGAACTACAAGCTGACCACCGAGGCGACAGAAGGTGCCGTCCAAGACGTGAAAGCCCGGGGCCTCGTGGGGCCAGATCTGCAGCTGAGCCCGGCCGGCGCCGAGATCGCGGACCGGATCACGGCGGCGGTGCGCGACCGTCTGGAGGGCCTGCTGGAAGGGTGGTCGCCTGAGCAATACCCGGACTTGGTCCAGCTGCTCGACCACTTCGCAGCCGAGATCGTTTCGGGCTCGACGGTGGTCACGACCGCATCAGCAGGAGACCGCGCCGCATAGCGGTGCCGCCCTTGCGGGCCGGGGGGCGCGGCGGCGGGGAGGGCCGGAGGAGCAGCGGAGGATGAAGACGGAGGCGTTCTGGGTGCAGGCGGCGCATTTCGGTCGCGCCTCAGGGCAAAATTTGCCAACAAGCGCAACCAAAAGTTGGAGCTGCACCCAAAAACCGCCAAAATCGAGAAAACGACGCTCTCTCAGCGAACCGGAAGCCCCGACGATCGGTCAGGCACTCAGGAAACCACCGGACTGATGCTCCCAGAGGTGCCGGTAGGTCCCTACCGGGCCGGCCAGCAGCAGCTCCCGGTGGGTGCCGATCTCTACCACTCGCCCGGCATCGATAACGACGATCCGGTCGAGGTGGGCAATGGTGGACAGGCGGTGGGCCACGACCAGTGCCGTGGACCTGGCCATGAGCCGCCAGAGGGCCTCCTGGACGTAGCGCTCGGACTCGGAGTCGAGCGAACTGGTGGCCTCGTCCAGGATCAGCACCGGTGCCGCCTTAAGCATGGCCTGGGCGATGGCGACGCGCTGACGCTGACCACCAGACAGCTTGAGGCCGCGCTCGCCGACGATGGTCTCGTAGCCCTCCGGTAGGTCCTTCGCGAACTCCTGGACGTGCGCCGCCGTGGCCACCCTTCGCACCCGCTCCATGTCGATGGGGCCGGGGTGGCCGTACCAGATGTTCTCCGCGACGCTGCGGTGGAGCATCTGGGGATCCTGGGGGACATAGGAGACGGCGCGGCGCACACTGTTCTGAGTGCACAGGGCGATGTCCTGCCCGTCGATGAGGATTCGGCCGCCGTTGACGTCCATGAGGCGTAGCACCAGCCGGGTGATAGTCGACTTGCCGCCCCCCGACGCCCCGACCACGCCGACGTGCTCGCCCGGCCGTAGATCCAGGTTGAAGTCCTCCAGGAGCGGGCGGTCCGGGAGGTAAGCGAAGTTCACAGCCTCGAAACAGACGGCTCCGTCGGTCACGATCAGATCGGCGGCGCCGGGGGCGTCGACTACCTCCGGCGGCGTGCTGACCAGAGCCACGAGCTTGGAGGCCCGGCCCAGGCCACGCGACAGGTTGCGGATCTGCATGAAGCTCTCGATGAGCTGGGCTGACACCTGCGAAGCGTAGAAAAGGACGAGGTAAACGACCCCGGCCCGGATGTCGCCGCGTACGGCGAGTACCACTCCGACCAGCAGGGAACCCCACGTCATGAAACTCACCGTCCCGCTCATCCAGACGCGGGTGATGGTGAACACCCGTCTCGCCTGCAGGTCGGCGTTGACCGTGGCATCTAGCAGGTCTTCCACTCGAGCGGACTCGGCCTGCTCGCCCGCCCCGACGAGGACGGCGGTGACGTTACGGATCACGTCCGAGGCCGTGCCCTCGGCCCGCGAGTGTGCCCGGGAGAACCTCCGGGACGCCTCGGTCACGGGCGCAGACCGCTTGACGACCACGAAGACGAAGACAGCTGTCAACAAGACCAGCACGAGCGACACTGGCCAGGCCACTACGGCCAGGACCACGACGGCGCTCAGGACCACGATGATGATCCGCAGGACGCCCCAATGCAGGTTGTCGATACCGTCCATCAGTGCCCACGAGAAAGCGCTCAGCGAAGACGCCACCTCGCCGGAGGGATGGTCGATATGCCACCGGTACCCGAGCCGGAGTAGGCGCTCGAAGCTTCTGTGGATGCCGTTGGCGAATGTCTTTAGCGCACCCTCCCACTCCAGCCAGCCCGACATGCGGTAGGCCGCCTGGCCGATGACGATCAAGACGGCATAGGCCAAGATCAGGGTGCCGAAGCGGGGCCACAGCGGGGTGCCGGGCTGGAGGGTGGCGATCCGGTCGAGCACCGAAGCAAAGACAAGGGGCGTGGCGACGTCGGTGATGGCGACCCCCAGCACCAGGAAAGCGGCGCCAGCGATCAGCTTGCGCCCGTAGGGTCGCGCCATTTCGACGCAGTAGCGCAGCGTTTCCGAGGTTGACGCCGCCTCCCCTTCGAACTCGCTCATCACAGTCCTCCACTTGCACCACGAGTCCTGATCCTCACGGGTGCGCAGGGCCTGACAACACGGTGGCGGCCGCCTCTGCCTCACCAGTCTGACGCCGTAACCAACATTGGGCCACCTATTAAGCGCGGTCACTAATGTCGTTGATCGTGGATGACGAACTGGCGTATGCAGACGTGTTCGCTTTGCAGAGCCACGATGTGCCGTCCGAGTCCTTGGTGGAGGAACTGTTGGCCCGGGTCACCACCCTGGACGCTCCCGGTTCTCCCACTGCTCTGCGCAGCGTGCTGGCCGTCTCTGAATCCGCTCTTTCAGACGCCCGCCGTTGCGACCAGACCGACCCGGTGGGACCGCTGCACGGCGTCCCGGTCCTCGTGAAGGACAACATCGAGGTGGCCGGCCTACCCTCGACGGCCGGGGCGACCAGCCTCGTCGGCCGGATCCCGGTCCATGACGCACCGCTCGTGCGCCGGATCCGGGAGGCAGGCGCTGTCATCCTCGGCACGGCCAACCTTTCGGAATGGGCCAATATCAGGTCGGCCCGTTCAACATCCGGATGGTCCGCCGTCGGTGGCCTGACCGGCAACCCGTGGGCGCTCGACCGCAACGCGGGCGGGTCGTCGTCAGGTTCGGGCGCCGCCCTCGCCGCCGGGTTGGCCCCCCTTGCCATCGGGACCGAGACGGACGGGTCGATCACCTGCCCGGCCTCGCTCAACGGAGTGGCCGGCATAAAACCGACGGTCGGGTCCATCCCGACTGAAGGCGTGGTCCCCATCAGCGCCAGCCAGGACAGCCCGGGGCCGATGGCCCGGACGGTCGACGAAGTGGCTCTCCTCCTGGAGGTGCTCACGGCCAATCCCGGGTTCCTCGACCGGGCCCGGCGTGGGGTCACCGGCCTCCGGGTGGGGGTCGCCCGGACCTGGCGCACTGGTCACCCCGGCACCGATGAGCTGTTCGACGACGTGGCCGGTCGTCTGGTTGCGGCTGGTGCCGTCGTCCATAGCGTCAACGCGGCGGTCCCGACGTCGTCAGAAGATGAGGACGAGCTCACCGTATTGCTGTGCGAGCTGGCAGATGGGCTGGCCGCCTACCTGCCGACCCGTGGCCCCGACGGGCCACAGGATCTGTACCAGGTGGTCGAGCACGAAAATCGGCACGCTTCAACAGAGCTCGCCTACTTCGGCCACGATCTGTTCGAGCGGGCGCTCGAACTGGGCGGCACCACCACGGACGCCTACCGGGCGGCCCGGGCCCGCAACCTGGAATGGGCGCTCGGGACCTGCCTCGAGCCGGTGTTCGCCGACGCCGACGTGCTCATTGCCCCGACGTACGGGCCGGCCTGGAAGAGCGACCTTGCTCTCGGCGACCACGGGGGAGCCGGCTCTCCTATCACCAAAGCCCCGTCTATGGCCGGCTGGCCGATCGCTACCGCTCCGATGGGCCTGGTCGACGGCTTGCCCGTCGGCCTGGGCGCCGTCGGGCGGCCTGGTTCAGAAGGATTGTTGCTGGCGCTGTGCCGGGTGGTGGAGCAGCCCTTGCGGCCATCCTGGCGCTTGCCGGTCCGTGGTTAGCCTCTGGTTCGGGCTGGGCGCCGGTCCGACCACATGAGCGCCGCCGGAAGCTACGACGGGCATTTCGGGGGGACGTGCCCGGGCTCGAGCCCGGGCGGCACGTACTGGCCTTCGTAGTACGACGAGGAGTCCGTCTCGACCTGGGAGGCGGGCGTGGTGTTGAGGGCGTTCGCAACGCCGGCCGCCTCTTGGCCTGGGCCAGCGGCGGCAAGGACCTTGGCCGCCAACGAGAACGTAAGGCTGTGGCCGCCCGTCGTCGCGGCCGAGGTCGTCGCCGGCATCCCGTAGCCGAGGAACTGCTTCACCATCGCCTCGTCTTCTGCCGATGTCGGGGCCAGCGCGCCTGGCACGTCGTACGAGTTGACGGTCGGGTAGGTCCAGTCGGGAATGCCCGCCGCGTTTGCGTGCCGCAGCACCTTGGCCATGCTCAGGATCATGGAATTGGAAAACCCGTCGTCAACGCTGAGGCTCTTAATGACGCCCCCGATAACGGTATTGAGCGCCAGCGGGTCCGTCGGTCCGACCGCTTCTGCCTTTTTGATGGCCAGCTTCACAAACGCCTGCTGGCGCTGGATCCGGGCCAGGTCGCTCTCGGGCGCCACCTGGTATTGCCACGAACCGTTCAGGTAGTACTGGTACTCACGGGACCGAACGAAGGCCAGAGCCTCGCTGCCCTTCAGCAGCACGCAACCGGCAGGGACGCCGAGGTCCGAGAACAGGTCTCTCGCCGGGGTGGGGAAGTACTGGTACACGCCCCCGAGAGAGTCTGAGATCTGGGTGAACGAATAGAAATTGACCACCATGAAGTGGTTGATGTCGATGCCCAGGTCGTTCTCGATCGTGCTGATGAGCAGGCTCGGGCCGCTGTCGAAGGTGGCATTTATCCGCGTCGTACCCATGCCGGCGACGGGGACAAGTAGATCCCTGGGGATCGAAAGGAGGGCGATGCTGGAGCTGGCCGGGACGACGCGCAGCAGCATGATCGTGTCGGAGCGCTGCCCTGTGACCTCCGACGAATTGCCGAAACTGGCGCTCGAGCCCTTTCCGAGCGCCCGGGTATCGCTTCCGACGGCCAGGATCGTAAACGGAGCACCGGCACTGGCCGGCGGGCTCTGGGAGTTCGTTCCGGCCGGGATAAGGCCCTTGACCGAGATACGGTGCACCTCCCCGAGGCGCAATTGCACGTACCCGTAGGCGGTGGCGCCGAGCGCCAGCAGGCACAGCACTACCAGGTTGGCGAGTACGAGCACGAGCCGGGGCCAACGCGGGCGCAGGCGCACCGGACGGCCCCGGGGTAGCGTCGCCGTCGCTGTCCCGGTTTGACCGCCCCGACCGCCTCGGTCGCCACGAACGGGCGTTTGAACAGGCATGACTCCATGAAATGCTAAAGCACCGGTGTGTAGGAATTGGCGCATGCGTGCTGGGAAGGGGTCCCCATGGGCGGGTAACGTCAATTCCTGCTGCTAGGAGCGGGAACGCATGTTCCAGGGGGTTGAGGGCGGAAACGCCTGTTCAGTGGCTATCGCACGCCCCGGGCCGGTGTTAGTAGCCGTTATCCGAGCTCTGGTACGGTCGCCGGGATGACCGAGCCGACCACCCTAGAGACCCGCATCGGCAGCCAAGTCGACGACTACCACGGGGAGCCCGTCGCCGACCCGTACCGCTGGCTCGAGGACACTAACGACCCCGAAACTCGCCGCTGGATCGAGCTCCAGAACGCAGTTACAGAGGCGTACCTGTCTGAGGTCTCCAGCCGTGAGCCCATCCGCGCCCGGCTGACCGAGATTTGGGACTACCCGAAGTTCGACGTGCCCTTCCAAAGGGGAGGCTGCTGGTTCCAGACCCGGAACTCGGGCCTGCAGAACCAATCGGTCCTGTACCTGATGGGCTCGCCGGACGAGGAGGGGCAAGTGCTGCTCGACCCGAACGTCTTGTCGGCGGACGGGACCGTCGCTCTTTCCGCTGTGGCTGTGACCCACGACGGGTCGCTCATGGCTTATGCCACCAGCGAGGCGGGATCCGACTGGATGACATGGCACGTCCGAGAGGTCGCCACCGGCCAGGACCGGCCTGACCTCGTGGACTGGTCCAAGTACGGCAACGCCGCCTGGCGAGCGGACCGGTCGGGCTTCTACTACAACGCGGTTGACCGACCGGGGGAGGGCGAGGAGTACACCGGAACCGTCGGGTTGGTGAGGGTCTTCTTCCACAGCCTGGGCACGCCCCAGCGTGACGACCAGCTCGTTTTCGAGGCGCCCGACGAGCCCGAGTGGATCCCTGAGGTGGCGGTGAGCGAGGACGGGCGCTTCGTGATCATCTCTATCTCGCGCGGCACCAACCCCGAGGCTCGCATCGAGGTCTTCGATCTTTCCGACCCTGGGCGCGGCCTTATCCCCCTGGTGAGCGATTTCTCGTCGAAGGCGATCGTGGTGACCAATGTTGGTTCGACTTTCTTTCTGATAACCGACGATCGGGCCGAGCGCCAACGCCTCGTCGCAGTCGACCTCGACCACCCCGAACGGCAGGCCTGGCGAGAGGTACTGCCCGAACGGGAAGCGCTGCTTATGGGTGCCCGCAACTGCGGCGGCCGCCTCGTCTGTCACCACTTGCAAGACGCATGCTCGCGACTTTCCGTTATCGAGCTGGACGGGACGCCCGTGCGGGAACTCCCGCTGCCGCCGGTTGTGTCCCTCAACTTCGCGCACGGCGAACCCGGGGTGGAAGGCCGGGCCGATAGCAACCTGGTCAGCTTCGGCCTGCGCTCTTTTACGGACTCGGGGTCCCTCTGGTCCCACGACGTGGCTACGGGGGAAACCCGGCTGCTCCGGCCGTCGGAGGCGCCCATCAACGCCGACGACCTGGTGAGCGAGGAAGTCTTCGTGACCGCCGACGATGGGGTCCCGGTCCCCCTTTTCCTCACCTATCGGAGGGACCTGGCCAAGACGGGCGACGCCCCCACCCTGCTGGTCGGGTACGGCGGTTTCGACATATCGATGACGCCGGAGTTTATGAAGGCCGACGCCTTGTTCGTCGAGCGGGGAGGGGTCCTGGCCGTGGCCGTGCTGCGGGGGGGCGGCGAGTACGGCCGGTCCTGGCACAATGCCGGCCGGCTCGAACATAAGCAGAGGGTGTTCGACGACTTCTGCGACTGCGCCCGCTGGCTCGTCTCTTCGGGGTGGTCGCGGCCCGCGCGCATCGCCATAAATGGAGGCTCTAACGGCGGCTTACTGGTCGGTGCCTGCCTGACCCAACACCCGGAGCTCTTTGGCGCCGCCGTCCCGGAGGTGGGGGTGCTCGACATGCTCCGGTTCCCCAAGTTCACTATCGGCTGGGCATGGAAGAGCGACTTTGGTGACCCCGACGACCCGGACCAGTACCGCTGGCTGCGCGCTTACTCGCCGTTGCACAACGTCCTCCCCGGGAGGGAGTACCCGGCCACGCTCATAACGACGGGCGACCATGACGACCGGGTGGTCCCCGGCCACTCGTTCAAATTCGCGGCTACCCTTCAGGCGGCTCAGGCCGACACCTCCCGAGCGCCGATCCTCATTCGGGTCGAAACGGCCGCCGGGCACGGGCGGGGCAAGCCGACTGCGAAGGCCATTGCCGAGCGGACCGACGTACTCGCTTTCCTCGACCGGGTCCTGGGGACGGGCGGACGGCCCGTTTAGCTGCGCAGGACTCGCTCTGGGTCCGAAACCATGCCTCCGAGGCACATTTTTGGCCCCAGAGCGCGGTAAATCCGGCGCCAGCTACCCTCAGAGCCGGATCTGGCTAGGTCCAGAGGTGGTCAGTATGGGGGGAAAGGTCCCGGAAATCAGTGCCCGGGTCGTCGATACGGTCGTAGCAAGACTGCAGGCCGACCCGCCCGGGCCCCCACAGCCGTAGCCACAGGTACCGGTTGGTCCACGTCTGCCACAGTTTCACGCCGGCAGAGGGGTACTCGACGTGTAACTGCATCGAGACGCCCGGGTCTTTGAAAAGGAGCGCCGGCGGCTTCACGAGGATGGACTCACCATCGGCCAGTTCTCTCGTGTACGCGTTGCCGCCCACCTGCACCATTACCAGGCCCGGCTGGTCACCGGCGTGGAAGCGGTCAATGTACTGCCCCATCGGGTAGTGCCAGGTTGGCTGATCGTCCCGGTCGCGGCCGTCGTCGCCGTCGCCGGTGGCCATGCCGGCAATGTCGAGGCCCATCTTGAGCAGGCTGGCGCCGGGCGCCTTGTCTTGCTTCTTTTCCCCGGTGGACACGAACCAGACGCCCGTCTCGTACCAGTCGTAGACAACCCCCGAGGTGGCCACCAGCAACGCGTGCTCGCGTACGTCCACCGCCGCACCGGCCTGAAGGGGGAGGGCGACGAGCTCACCCGGGGTGTCGTGCGAGAACGCGATATGCCCTGGGCCAGCGGCCTGAAGCATCACCAGCGGCAGTCCCGAGCGTTGCCGTGTCCACGGCTTGGCCAGGGACATGGCCGCTACCTGGACGGCCGGCTCTTGCCACAGCAGCACGTCGTGGGTGAAGTACACGCCGTCGCCGGCCGCCAGCGTCATTTCGGCCACAGGGACAAGACGGCCCTCGACCTGACAGCGGGACCGCCCGAACTGGATCTTGGCCATGTCGGCAATCGAGGGCAGTTCGGTCCATCCCGATTTGGTCGTCCGCAGTTCGATGTTTACCGGCGCCCCGCAGGTTGGGCAGCTGGTGGTGGCCCCGTCCGAGGTCTGTCTGCAGTAGGGACAGGTGTAGGCCGTCTCGGGGGCGGCAACGTCAGTCATGGTCCATGGCCTTTGGCTCTGGGGCTGCTGGGGTTACTCGGTCTTATGGAACTTGGACATCGACTGGATCCCGACCCGGCCGGGACCGGCCATGCGCAGGAGGGTCGAGCCTCCGCCGCCGGCCAGCCCGGCGGCCACCCCTTGAAGTCCGCCTCCGGCGCGGAGGTTCTCGGCCGCCGAGGTCAGGGCTCCAACGTTGAGCATCGATTTGGCCGCTTTGAGGCCTCGCAACCCCCGGCCGAACATGCCACGGTCCTGCTTCGCCTCTTGGGCTTGCTGCGCCTCTTGGGCCTGCTGGCCCGGTGGTGTTGCTCCGGCCTCCGTACCTGGCACGGCACCGTCTCCCAGCCCGTCGGCCGAGTCGCCGGCCTGGCCGCCGGCCTGTCCCACGGCGCCTTCGAAGTTGGCTTTGAAGTTGACCGAGACAACCTCGATGGTTACAGACGAGTCCTTGTACAGGAACGCTCCCGGGTCGATCAGGATGCTCTCGCCTTCGCCCAGGGCGCGCTGGAACACGTTGCCATAGCCGTGCAACACCAACAAACCCGCACCTGCCTGGGCCACGTACCGGTCGAGGTACATACCCGACCCGGCGGCCAGCATGGCCCGCAAGCCGGGGAGCTTTTCGAACGAGTACGTCAGCGTGCCGCTGGCCAGGACCAGGGCATGCTCGCGCACGTCGACCTCCGCCGGTGTATCGATCGGCAGCACGATCAGTTCGCCGGTCGCATCCCGGGACAGCGCCACCCGGCCCGGGCCGCGGGCCACACTCAGGACGAACGGCAAACCCGAAAGCAGGCGCTTAGCACCGCCCGGTGTGCTCATCACGGACATGGGCACCGTCTCGTCTTTCCAGAGCATGGCGTGGTGCTCGAAGAACACCGAATCGGCGGCCGCCAGCGTCACTTCGACCACGGGTACCACGCCCGCATCGAGCTGGCAGGTGCTGGACGCCCAGTGGAGCTCGGTCAGGTCACGTAGCCGGGGGGCCTCACGCCACCCGGAGTCGGTGACCGTGTCCCGGACGTCGAGGGGGGCGCCACAGCGGTCACAAGTCCGCGCCAAACTTGGGCTCTGGGCGTGGCACCAACGGCACTGGATGCGCTCTTCGACACTCGTCATAGCGTCCTCACGCTTGCCGGTCCAATGAGTGCCCAGAACGGTACCACAACGAGGTTGGCCCTCCTGACCACCTAGAGTCATAAGGACCTAAAGTAATGTAGAGGTTTCAGACTTTGCCAAACGTCCCCGACAGTGTCCAGGAGTTGACCGTCGGCCAGCTGTCTGCTCGCAGCGGAGTAGCCATTTCGGCGTTGCGGTTCTATGAAGCCCAGGGCCTCATTACGGCCGGTCGCACCGCGGGTAACCAGCGCCGCTATCGACGAGACGCGCTCCGGCGGGTCGCCTTCATACGCGCCTCGCAGCGCGTCGGCATCCCGCTACGGGCCATAAAGGAAGCTCTCGAAGGGCTACCGGGGAACCGGGCGCCCACCCGCCAGGACTGGGGTCGCTTGTCGGCCGCATGGCAGCGGGACCTCGACGACCGCATCTCCCAGCTCGAGTCGCTGCGGGACCGTCTGGCCGGGTGCATCGGGTGCGGCTGTCTATCTCTGGACAGGTGCAGCCTGGCCAACCCGGGCGACGTACTCGGTGACGACGGGCCTGGAGCGCGCCACTTCCTGGCCTGAGCCTCACGCTTTGAGTGAGCGCAGGTTTTGAGTGAGCGCAGGTTTTGAGTGACCGCAGGTTTTGGCTGAACTAAGGGGAGCGGCTCAGCTGCCGTCCGTGCCGGACGCACCAGTGGCGGCGGCCCGTTGAGGGGCCACGGTCCAGCCCGCGTCCACCCCCGACGGCTCGGGGACACCGGCGATGCGGTAGACATCAGAGCCGTTTATGGTCTCATTGGCTAGTAGCAGGTCGACGAGGCGGCGAAGTTTGGGCAGGTTGTCGCTCAGTAGTTGAACCGCCCGTTTCTCGGCCCGGCTCAGCATGGCCGACACTTCGGTGTCGATCTTGGCCTGGGTCTCTTCTGCGAAGGGCCGGCTCGACAGGCCCGGGCCCCCGCCGCCCAGGAACACCGAACCTCCCTCCGGGTAGCCCACCGGCCCGAGTACAGGCGACAACCCGAACTCACGCACCATCCGCACCGCGAGGTCAGTGGCGCTGGCCAGGTCGTTGGAGGCGCCCGTGGAACCCTGTCCCAGCTCTACCAGCTCTGCGGCTCGGCCACCCAGACGGACGGCCAGGGTGTCGTTCAAGTAGTCCTCACCGAACAGGTGGCGCTCGACGAACGGGAGCTGCTCGGTCACCCCGAGGGCCTGGCCGGCCGGCAGTATCGTCACCTTCGCCACCGGGTCGGCCTTGTCGCTGAGTGCAGCCACGAGGGCGTGACCTGCTTCGTGCACGGCGACGGCGTGCTTCTCCTCGGGCAGGAGCACGTTCGACCCCTCGCGCCGGCCCAGGATCAAGCGGTCACGGGCATCCTGGAAGTCCGAGGCGTAGATCACGTCCCGGTTGTGGCGGACGGCCACAATGGCCGCCTCGTTGGCCAGGTTGGCGAGGTCGGCACCCGAAAACCCGGGCGTCCCCCTGGCCACGATCTCGAGGTCTACGTCGGGCGCCAGCTGCTTGTCCTTGCAGTGCACCTTCAAGATGGCCAGCCGCTCGGTGAGCGTCGGCAAAGGGATCGTCACCTGGCGGTCGAACCGGCCCGGACGGAGGAGGGCGGGGTCGAGGACCTCGGGCCGGTTAGTGGCGCCCAACACGACTATGCCCTGTGACATATCGAAGCCGTCCATTTCCGCCAGCAGCTGGTTGAGCGTCTGTTCCCGTTCGTCGTTCGACACTATGGAACCCGCTCCGCCGCGCCGTCCGCCGATGGCGTCGATCTCGTCCACGAAGATGATGCATGGCGCCCGCTTGCGGGCCTCGGCAAAAAGATCCCTGACCCGGGCCGCTCCAACGCCGACGAACATTTCCACGAAACTCGAGCCGCTCACCGAGAAAAAAGGCACGGCTGCCTCACCCGCAACGGCCCGGGCGAGCAAGGTCTTGCCTGTGCCCGGCGGGCCGACCATGAGGAGCCCCCTCGGAGCCACCGCCCCGGCCCGCTTGTAGCGCCCGGGGTTTTTCAAGAACTCGACCACCTCGGCGATCTCGCTCTTGACCCCGTCGTACCCGGCGACGTCAGCGAAGGTTGTCTTCGGCCGGTCCGCGTCGAAGACCTTGACCCTGCGCCTTGCCGGCGCCGAGTACCCCCTGCAACTGCCCCGCAGCTCCTTTGGAGAGCCGGCGCCAGAGCCAGAAAACGATCACGAACGGCAGCAGCAATATGACCCAGGTCAGGATTTGTGAGCCGAACGATGTACCGGGCGTGTTGGCGGTTATTTCGACGTTTTGCGCATGGAGGGCCGGCAGCAGTGCGGGGTTGGTCAGCTGGATCGGGACCACCGTCGTGTACTGCTTGCCGTCCGCCAGCTTGCCGGAGGCGCTGCCGTTGGCATTGATAGTGAACGTCTTGACCTGCTTGCTCGAGACATCCGCCAGGAACTGGGTGTAGCTGAGGTTGACCGGCTGCGTGATCCGGGTGGCGGGGAGCACGAAGAACAGCAACAGGAACAGCACGAAGGCGCCCAGCCAGAGCCAGTGACGCCATTTGGGCGGCGGGGGCGGGGCTACCGGGACAGGCTTGTCACGCTCCGGCGGAGGCGACGCGGTCTTGGTCATATGAGGCCCCGTTCTGTCGAGTTTGAGCCGATGGGCGTGGCCGGGCTGCCACACCCATCCTGTGTGGCTCCATTTTGGCCGAAAATCCCAGTTGTCACCCATTTGACGTCATCCCGGTGTTACGTGGTTGTCACTTGGGTGAGCGGGTGGGGTCTCCACCCAGTCCATGGCCCGGGCCACCGCCTTTGCCCACCCCGCGTAACCCGACTCGCGCTCGGTCTTCGCCCCAGCGCGGCTCCCAACGCTCGGCTTCTCGCCAGTTCCGGCGCAAGTCCTCGTCGCCCGTCCAGTACCCGACGGCACGGCCGGCGGCGTAAGCGGCTCCGAGGGCGGTGGTCTCCGCCACGGCCGGCTTGGACACCGGCAGGCCGAGGATGTCTGCTTGGAGCTGCATGCAGAGGCGGTTCGCCGTGATGCCACCGTCGACTTTGAGCTCCTCGAGGCGGGTACCGAGGTCTTGCTCCATGGCCAGGAGGACGTCTCTTGTCTGGTAGCAGATGGCTTCGAGGGTGGCCCTGGCCAGGTGAGCCTTGCTGGTGGCCCGGGTGAGCCCCAGGATCGCCCCTCGTGCCCCCGAGCGCCAGTACGGAGCGAACAGCCCGGAAAAAGCGGGGACGAAATAGACCCCTCCCGTATCCTCGACCGTGCCGGCCAATGCCTCGCTCTCGGCCGCGGCGGCGATAACGCCCAGCTCGTCGCGGAGCCATTGCACGGCGGCGCCGGTCACGGCGATCGACCCTTCGATGGCGTAAACGGCGGCGGCGCCGTCCATCTGGTAGCAGACGGTGCTGACGAGGCCGCGTTTCGACCTCACAATCTCCGCGCCGGTGTTGAGGAGCAAGAAGTTGCCGGTGCCGTAGGTGTTTTTCGCCTCTCCGGGACGCAGGCAGACCTGGCCGACCATGGCGGCGTGCTGGTCCCCGAGGTCGGCCGTCACCGGGACGCGCCTGGCCCGTACCCTCGATACGCACCTCCCCGAAGTGGGCCGAAGAGGGGCAAATTTTGGGCAACATCCCCGGCGGCACGCCGAACAGTGCCAACAGCTCCTCGTCCCACTCCAGCGTGCGCAGGTCCATCAGCATCGTGCGGCTGGCGTTGGTGACGTCGGTCACGTGCCGGCCTCCCGCCGTGCCCCCGGTCAGGTTCCAGAGGAGCCAGGTGTCGATCGTCCCGAAGTAGGCCGACCCGTCTTGCGCCCCTCTTCGGACCGTGTCTGAGTTCTCCAGGGCCCACTGGAGTTTGCCGGCAGAAAAATACGTGGCCGGCAGGAGGCCCGTTTTCTGGCGTATGAGCTCCCCGCTTCCGCTCCGTTCGAGCTCGGCGGCGATCCCGTCGGTCCGAGTGTCTTGCCACACGATGGCGTTCATGTACGGCAGGCCCGTCTTGCGGTCCCACACGACCGTGGTTTCGCGCTGGTTGGTCACGCCGATGGCCGCCAGGTCACGAGAGGACAGGCCAGCCTCAGCCAGTGCGGCCCGCATGACCGCGCCGGCGCGTTCGAGGATCTCCAGGGGGTCGTGCTCGACCCATCCGGGCCGGGGCAGGATCTGAGCGTGTTCGAGCTGGTGCCTGGCTACCTCGTTGCCGTCGTGGTCGAACACGATGAAGCGTGTGCTGCTCGTCCCCTGGTCTAGGGCCCCGACGAAGTCGTGCATGTCCTCGCTGTCATCTCCTCAAGTGCCCGATACTGACTGTCAGGGTAGGCTCACGCCGGTGGTGGCCCGGGACTGCTCGCACAGTAGGCGGCGCCCGGCCCTCGGCCGGCCACGGGGTGGGCGGGGTCTCACCAGTTGAACGCTGGATCGGGCGAACGCCCAAGCCAACTTTCGCCGGCCCGTCGGGATCGCGACCTGGCTCGCCTGGGCGGGGAGCCGTTTGACGTGCTCGTGGTGGGGGGCGGCATAACGGGGGCCGGCACGGCCCTTGACGCCGTGACCCGCGGCTTATCGGTAGGGCTGGTGGAGGCCCAGGACTGGGCGGCGGGCACGTCCAGCAAGTCGAGCAAGCTCATCCACGGCGGCTTGAGGTACCTCGAGATGCTGGATTTCCGGCTCGTTCATGAAGGGCTTCGGGAACGAGCGCTCCTCCTGCGGCGCTTGGCCCCTCATCTGGTCCACCCCGTCCCGATCCTTTGGCCCCTGCGTCATCCTGTCACGGAGCGCGCCTACGTCGGTGCAGGCATCGCGCTCTACGACCTGCTGGGTTTGTCGACCGGTACCGGCCGTGGCCTGCCGGTCCACCGTCATCTCTCGAAGCGGGGCGCGCTCGAACTGGCGCCCGCGCTGCGCCCAGGCTCACTGACCGGCGCCATTCTGTACTACGACGCCCAGGTCGACGACGCTCGTTATGCCCTGACAGTGGTGAGGACGGCGGCGGGGTGGGGAGCGACCACTGTCAACCGCGTCGCCGCGGTCAGCTTCTTGCGTGAGGGGGAGCGCGTGGTCGGGGCCGTGCTGCGTGACGAAGAGACGGGCTCCGAGTTCGTGGCCCGGGCGCGTGTCACCGTCATTGCCACCGGAGCCTGGACCGAGGAGACCGAGGGCCTGGCCGGCCGGCAGCGGGCGGTGCAGGTAAGGCCGTCCAAGGGGGCTCACCTGGTTGTGGCGCGCCAGAAGCTGGCCCTGTCGACCGGGCTGATCACGAGGACGGCGTCGAGCGTGCTGTTCATCCTGCCGTGGGGCGAGCACTGGCTCATCGGGACGACAGATACCGACTGGGACTATGGCAAGTCGAGGCCCCTGACCACGGTGTCCGATATCGACTACCTCTTGGCCCAGGTGAACGCCATCGTGGCCCATCCACTGCAACGCAATGATGTGGAGGCGGTCTTCTCCGGTCTTCGCCCTCTGGTGGCCGGGACAGGCGTCGTGCGCGGGCCGGGGGAGCGAAGAGGTCCCGGCTCCCAGCCCAAAACGGCGCAGCCCCGAACGACGGGGCTGTCCCGGGAGCACGCCATCGCGCGGCCGGCGCCCGGCCTGGTTGTCGTGTCCGGCGGCAAATTTACGACTTACCGCGTCATGGCGGCGGACACGGTCGACGCCGTCGTCTCCGCCGGACAGTTCCGGGCGCCCCCGTCAAGTACCGACCGAGTCCCTCTCCTGGGTGCACAGAGGTTCGCCTGGCATTGGGACCGCCGCGATCTGCTCGCTCAGGAAAAGGGCCTCTCAGCCGACCAGGTGGAGCGGCTGCTGCACCGCTATGGGAGCCTGGCTGGCGAGGTGCTGTCGGCTACCGACAACTGCCACTCGCTGCTGGGCCCCTTAGGGTCGGGCCTCTACCTGCAGGCGGAGATCGCCTACGCAGCTTCCCATGAAGGGGCGCGCCACCTCGACGATGTGCTGTCGCGCCGAACCCGGGTCAATATCGAAACGCCCGACGGAGGCGTCGCGTGTGCGCCGGCCGTGGCGCGGTTGCTGGCCCCGGTCCTGGGCTGGGACGAAGCCACTGCGGCGGCCGAAGTCGAGGATTACCGCCGGCAGGTCGAACTGGTCAAACAAGCCGCCACCGGAGCGGCCACCGATGAGGACGCCGCCCGCATGGCCGAGGCCACGACGTCACTTTTGCCCCTTCCGTAAATGCGCCTCCCTAACTGCCTCCCGGGTGGCTAATCCTCGGCTAAGGGTGTTCAGACGCGCACCAGGGGCGAGCGGAACGCTCGCCCCTGGGTACATAGCACGCCCCAAATGCTCGTATTTGGGACCACCTCGAGACCGAAGGTGCGAACCGGTCACGGCTTGGCCAGAAGGACATTTGCGGGGTGCCGCCAGACTGACCAGGTTTAGCCGGACGGCGCACAAGAGAGCGCTGGCCACCCGGCTCCCGCCTGGCCCATTAGCAGCCCGGCGGACCGCTCTCCTCGGACGAGCCCAGTGTCGCCATCTAGCTCTCCTTTCGGGACGGTTGCCCTGAGCACCTCAGAAGACGTGCTCCGACAGTATTATACCCCGCGGCGGCGTCGAAGTCACGAGCCGTTCGCAGGACTTTTCGCCGGCTCGTCGACGCAATTTCAGCTCTTTGCCAGGCCCCGTGCCAGGCTTCGGTGCAGGCCAGGGGCCATAGTCCACAACGCCAGCCGTAGCTGTCATCGCGCCGCTGGTGGCAGAAGGAGGGGGGCCGGCGGAAAAAGCAACCGCCGACCCGGCCGCGATTGTGGCCGCGTCACCTTGAACGGGTACTGCTAGGGCATGGTTAGGCCCGCCCAAGACGGTCGCTCTGATCGGGTTTGGCGTACGTTCGCTCCCAACGCGAGCGAAGTCTTTGCGGCGCGGCACTTCGTAGCGTGTGTTCTCGAGACCTGGGGAATGGAGATCGAGGACCTCCCCCTGCTGGTGAGCGAGCTGGCGACGAACGCCGTGCTCCACGCCCGCAGTGACTTCGAGGTCACGGTCATCCGCTCCCCGAGGGTCGTCCGGGTCGAGGTGTTCGACCAGAACACCAGGCTCCCGTCCTTTGCCGTCGCCCCCACCGATGCCTACAGCGGGCGCGGTCTGATGCTGCTGAGAGGCCTCAGCACCAATTGGGGGGTGGAGTCTCACTCCGACATCGGCAAGACCATCTGGTTCGAAGTGGCGAAGCCCCGGGTCCTTAAGAGGCCCGCACGCTCTATTGGCGCCGGCGGCGGCGTGAACCTCAAACAACGCAAGCAGCTATAGCTCGCTAGGCGCGGTTCCCCCACCCAGGTACGTCGGAGCGGCGACGATGGCCCCGGACGGTCTGCGGTCCGCTTCTCAGGGGCGGGGCTCCAGGCATACTGGCCGTATGAGTGCCGTGACCGATCCGTGGGCCGTCTCGTTTGAACAGGAACTGGCCCGGATCGGCAGTTACGGTCGCGCCGGCACCGAGAACCCGGGGCCAGAGGACGAATGGGGAGAGGACAGTCGCGGACGGTTCCTGTCGTCGTTGCCTCCCGGCTACGCGGAGGAGACCACTCCGGAGGATGCCGCGGTGGACTGGATCGAAATGTCGGCCCTGCTCGGTGGCGAGCGGGCCGCTGACGGGCCCTCAGGAGGCGAGAGAATACCGGCCGAACGTTTGGTCAAACGTTTGCCCGAACGTTTGCCCGAACGTTTGGCCGTGCACGCCAGCCGGTTGGTTTTGTGCCCGTGCCGCCCCGGGGCACCGGGGGATTTCCGCCTTCGCCGGGTCGGTCTGGCCCGGGTGGAGCTTTCCTCGTTCCTGCCCGTGGTGGAAAGCTTCGGCCTGGCCGTCGTGGAAGCGGTGCCATGGCATTTCCACTTCGGGCCCGGAATGCCCGACGCTTTCGTGGACGATATCGGCCTGCGGGTCGACACTCCGCTGATGGACCCGGGTGTTTTCGACCCCGCCGGGGCCGGCCCTCGCCTGGTCGAGGCGCTGGAGGCGGTGCTCGGCGGGCAGGGCGAGCTCGGCCCGCTCAACCGTCTCGTCATCGGGGCCGGGCTCGACTGGCGCCAGGTCGACCTTCTGTGCGCCTACTGCGCCTACCGGAAGGTCGTTGGTGGCCCTTGGGCGGCGGAGGCGGCGGACGCACTTACCGGCGCCCTGGTGAGGTTCCCGTCCGCGGCAGCCGCGGCGGTGAACCTTTTCATCGCGCTGCTGGTACCGGGGGCGCGCCTCTCGGCCGATGAAGCCCGCTCTGCGCTGTTGGAGGCCCTCTCGAACGTCCCTGACCTGGAGCACGACAGGGCCCTGCACGAGCTCGCCTCGCTCGTCGAGGCGACCACGCGCACAAACTGGGCTCTCGGTCGGGAGACCATTTCGCTCAAGTTGGCCAGCCGGTCGGTCCCTTTCCTGCGGGCGCCGTACCCTCTGGTCGAAGCTTTCGTGTGGTGCCCGTGGTTCGAGGCGCTGCATGTTCGCTTTGGGTTGGTGGCGAGGGGAGGGATCCGCTGGAGCGACCGGCAATCAGATATGAGGAGCGAGGTGCTGGGTTTGGCCCGGGCGCAGGTGAAAAAAAACTCCCTTATCGTGCCGACCGGAGCCAAAGGCGCTTTCGTGCTGCGCCGAGAAACAGCAGCCACCCAGGAACGGGGACAAGCGGCGTACAGCGCCTTTATGAAGGCCCTACTCGATATCACGGACAACATAGTCGGGGCCAAGGTGGTCCACCCGGACGGTGTCGTCTGTCGCGACGGCGACGACCCGTACCTGGTAGTGGCGCCCGACAAAGGCACAGGACATTTCTCTGACCTGGCTAATTCCATAAGCCTGGAGCGAGGTTTCTGGCTCGGGGACGCCTTTGCCTCAGGGGGGAGCACCGGTTACGACCACAAGGCATTGGGGATAACGGCCAGAGGAGCCTGGGTGGCGGTGCGCAGGCATTTTCGGGCCCTCGAGATGGACGCCCAGCACGACCCGTTGCGAGTCGTTGGGGTGGGTGACATGTCCGGTGACGTGTTCGGCAACGGGATGCTGCAGAGCCGCAGCATTTCTCTGGTGGCGGCGTTCGACCACAGAGACATTTTCGTAGACCCGTCGCCGGATCCCGACCTCTCGTACGAAGAGAGGCGCCGCCTCAGCCAGCTCGAGCGATCATCCTGGCAGGACTATGACTTGAAGGCCGCTTCGCTCGGGGCCGCCGTTTACTCCCGTCACGCCAAGAAAGTCGCGCTTTCTCCTCAGGCCTGCGGCGCTCTGGGCGTGGTGGGACCGGGCCTGCTGTCGCCACCAGAACTGGTAAAGGCCGTCCTGGAAGCTCAAGTGGATCTTATTTTTTTTGGCGGTATCGGAACTTTTGTGAAGGCTTCCGGCGAGACCGATATCGATGTCGACGACCGGGCCAACGACGACGTCAGGGTCAACGCGGACCAGTTGCGGGCGCGCGTAGTGACAGAAGGAGCCAACCTGGCCCTCACTCAGAAGGCACGGACGAGTTACTCGCGCCGGGGAGGCCGCCTGAACGCCGATTTCATCGACAACGCCGGCGGTGTGGCCATGTCCGACCGCGAGGTCAACCTAAAAATCCTCCTGGGCCTGGCTCTCGGCTCGGGACGCCTTGCTCCCGCCGACAGAGACGCCGTGTTGGCCGGTTCGGCGGACGTCGTCGCCGATGCCGTCCTGGCCCAGGTCGAACAGAGCGTGGTGGCCCTCGACCGCGCCGCCGGCTCCAGCGCGGCCGAGTTGCCGGCCTTCGAAGCGCTGATGGAGGATCTGGCCGGCGTCGGCCTCCTGGACATCGAAGTCGAAGCGCTGCCCGACGCAGAGGAGCTCGCTCGCCGCAAACAAGGGGGTGCAGGGCTGAGCCGGCCTGAGCTGGCAGTGTTGTTGGCTTACGCCCGGAGCGAGCTGGCCCGCTCAATCGAGGCATCGCCTCTGTCCGGTTTCGAGGCCCTCCGGTCCTGCGCGGTGGACTATTTCCCGCCCGAGCCTCGCCAGGCTTTCCTGGACCTCATTCCAGAGCACCCGCTGTTCCGCCAGTTGGTGGCTTCGGAACTGGCTGACGAGGTGATCGTCCGCATGGGCGGCGTTTGGGCGCACGAGGTGGCGGCCGAGACCGGCCGTCAACTCTGGGAAGTGGCCGGCGCCTATTGGGCGGCCCGGGAGGTGCTCGGAGCGGGGCCGCTGTTCGAAGAGGTCGACGGTGTGGCCTGGTCCATCTCCCCTGAGGCTGAGACCGCTTGGCGCGACCATCTCACCGCCGGCCTGGGGAGGTTGGCGCGCTGGTACCTGGCCCGGCGGGGCCCTATCGACCCGGGGGCAGTCATCGGGACCGACCGGCCGGTGGCCGGGACGCTGGGCCAGGGCGGTTCGCCTGCCGGCGGGAGCGCCGATGGCGGAGTGGCCGCGGAGCTGGCCGCTCTGGCGGTCCCGGACGCGGCCGCCTCCAGAGTCGCCGCGCTGGCCCGTTCCGCCGCGGTGGGCGAGTGGGCGGAGGTGGCCCGAGCGGCCGAACGCGACCTCGAGACGGTGGCGCAGGCGTACAGAGTGGTCGAGGCAGGGCTGGCTCTCGAGGGGGTGGAGAAGGCCTTGAGCCAACGGGAGACCCTCGACCGGTGGGAGCGCCGGCAGGTCGACCTGCTCGGGGATGACCTCGCCCGTACCCGCGCCATAGCTGTCACTAGGGCGCTGCAGTCTCATCCGGACGTTTCCGGGGATGAAGCGGCTCGCGAGTGGCTGGCCATGCGGCCCGGCCCGCTGGCCAGCGCCTCGGCTCTTGTCAGCCGGGCGCGGCCCGGAACGGCACCAAGCCTCGCCCTTCTGGCCCTCGTCCTGCGGGCGCTCGGCCAAGCCGTCCGGGCCTAAACGGCCTCGAGGACGGCGGATGGCTTCCGAGCCAACGGAAGGCGCACGGTTTCGGGCTCAAGATCTGCGGCCCCGGCTCCAAGAGAACCGGCCCCAAGAGAACCGGCTCCAAGAGAACCGGCCCCAAGAGAACCGGCCCCAAGAGAACCGGCCTCGGTGAGCGCAGGCAGAACGCACCTGGTCGGCTTCGAACTGGTACGGGCCCAGCTGCCCTTGCGGAAGGCCTGGACCAGCGGGGCGGGCAGCTTTTTTCAGCGGGACAGCTTGCTCGTCAGGGCGGTCGTACGCCACCAGGCGACGGAGGGGGACGAGGTGGAGGTGGAGGGCTGGGGCGAGTGCACCGCGCTACCAGAGCCGACGTATAGCTCCGAGTACACGACCGGGGCGGTAGAGGTGTCCGAGCGGTACATAGTCCCGGCGCTGGTGAGGGCGGGTAACTGCCGGGCAGCGGACGTGGCTGCGACGTTGTCGTTCCTGAAAGGTCACAGGATGGCGAAGGCGGCGTTCGAGGCTGCCATCCTCGACGCTCAGTTGCGGTCCGAAGGCGTGCGCATGGCGGATTTCCTGGCCGGGGTCAGCGCCGGCGGCCGCCCGCCGAAGGAGGCGGTCGTGGCCGGGGTGGCGGTGGGCCTCGAGAGCTCGCTCGGTCCGCTCCTCGACGAGGTGGAAGAGTACGCATCGGCCGGGTACGGGCGGGTTAAGTTAAAGATAGGCCCCGGTTGGGACGAGGAGCCCGTGGCCGCTGTACGTCGGCGCTGGCCGGAGCTGGTTCTCTTCGCCGACGCCAACGGCTCGTACGCTGGGCTACCTTTCGCCGAGGCGACAGCCAGGCTGGCGCGGCTCGACGAGTACGGCCTGGCGTGCATCGAGCAACCCCTCGGTGATGACGACCTCGCCGGCCACGCCCACCTCGCGCCACGCCTCGAGACTCCGCTGTGCCTGGACGAAGCTCTGACCTCGCTGGCATCGGTAGCCACGGCGATCGAGATGGGTGCCTGCTCTGTGGTGAACGTGAAAGCGGGACGGCTGGGCGGGTTCCTGGAAGCGGTCAAAGTGCACGACCTGTGCGCGGCCCGGAATGTGCCCGTGTGGTGCGGGGGGATGGTCGAGACCGGGGTCGGCCGGGCGGCCAACATTGCCCTGGCCGCGCTGCCCAACTTCTCGCTGCCTGGGGACCTCTCGGCCTCGGGCCGGTTCTTCGAGCGGGACCTGACGGAGCCGCTCGAGCTGGGGCCCGACGGGAGGATCAGGGTGCCACCTGGTCCCGGCTCCGGGGCGACCGTCAGCTCTGAAGCCGTCGAGACCTTCGCCACGTGGCGGCGATGGTGGCCGGTCGGGTAGCGACGCGTTCAGCGACATAGGCCGGGAGCGGGCCGATGCAGTAGGGGCGCCCGGGCGCTACGGTGCGAGTCGATGACCTTGCCGTTCTGGCCGGACGAACCGGCGCATGATGCCGGCGGAAGGGGAGGGCCGGGCCGGGGCCAAGACCCTCGCCGGGTGACCTTGATCCGGCTTTCTGGCGAGATCGCCCGCTCGATGGCCGCCCTCGGCCGGGTGGCGGTCGAAGGAGAGGTGCACCGACCGCAGACCTACCCGTCGGGCCGGACGTACTTCGTCCTCCGTGACCGTGCCGCCCAGGTGCCCGTGGCCTGCCCCGCTCGCTATGCCCGCCGCTGTCGTACCGTAGCGGGCGAGCGTGTCGTCGTCGTGGGCACCCTGGTGTGGTTGAACGAACGCGGCCAGGTGGTCCTGGAGGCGGAGGAGGTCACCCCGGTCGGCGAAGGCGCGGTCGCCGCCTTGATCGCGGAAACCCGTTCCCGACTGGCCGCTGATGGGCTCCTCAACCGGGCCGGGCGCCCTTTGCCCCGCCTGCCCAGGGTCATCGGCGTCCTCTGCGGGGCGGACGCCGCCGTACGTAAAGACATCGAATCCGTGGTGGCAGTGCGTTTTCCGGGCTACCCGCTCGCCGTAGAGGAAACGACCGTGACCGGACCGGGGGCTGCTCAGGCGATTGTTGACGGGCTACGGCGACTGTCGCGCCGGCCAGGGGTCGAGGTGGTGGTGCTGGCCCGAGGCGGGGGCGACTCCACCGCGCTCCTGCCCTGGAGCGACGAGGAGCTCTGCCGCGCCGTCGCCGCTTGCCCGGTGCCCGTGGTGTCTGCCATCGGCCACGAGTCGGACCGCCCGCTGTGTGACGAGGTGGCCGATCTGCGCTGCGGGACTCCCTCAATAGCTGCTCACGCCGTCGTCCCGGACCGGGGCCAACTCGAGGACGAACTTGCCGGGCTCCTGGGCCTGGCGGCCGGCGGCGCCCGGAGGCGGGCCGAGCTTGGTCGGGAGCGGTTGCGCCACGCTGATGTGACCGGGTCGCTCGCGACCGGCCTCGAGCGGGCGGGGCCCGGTTGCGCCACACTGGCGACCGCCTGCGCTGGGCCCACCCCGGGGCTGCGGCGCGAGCCTACGGGCGCCGGCTCGGCTCCTGCGACTGGCGGCGGCCGATGACGGCTCGCGTCGCGACCGCCGAGCAGCGGCTCGACGGCTTGGCCCGCCACGCCCGCTCGCTCTCGCCTCAGCATGTCCTGGAGAGAGGCTTTGCTGTTGTCCGCCAGCTCGACGGCACGGTCGTCCGGGATCCGGGACAGGTGCAGGAGGGCGAGATGGTCGAGCTCAGCGTGGCGCGCGGGCTTATTGCCGCCCGGGTCGAGCCGGTGGCCAGTCGGGGAAGACCTGACCGTCGAGTCAGCGAAAGTGGGTGCGATCAGTGAACGACAGAAGCGGCGATGGCAACGGACCGGGCGGATCGGGCGGATCGGGCGGATCGGCCAGCCCCGAAACCTCTGGTCCCAGCGGTGAGCGCGCCGTCTTCGACCCTCAGCTCTGTGGCGTCGGTGGCCCGCTCGAGACGCTTACGTTCGAGGAACTGTTGGCGGCATTGGAGCTGGTGGCCTCGCGGTTGGCCGGAGGCGAACTCGGTATCGAGGCGGCCGTCGACCTGTACGAGCAAGCCGAGCTGCTCCACGAGGCGGCCCAGGAGCGACTGGCGGCCGTCGAAGCGCGCGTCGAACGGCTCGGCCCGCCGGGCCAGGCTTAGGTCAGACCGCTGGCCACTCGGCCGCGAAGCACCGGGCATCGAGGCGCCCGGGGGACCATCGACGCCACTGACCGTTCACCGCCCGCCGCGTCGCCTCGGTCCAGCTGATGACATCCGGCCGAGCCGTCCGCCGGACCGTCTGGATGACGCCTCCCTCGTAGATCTTGTAACCGGCCCAGACGCCGGGGTAGTCCTTAGTGGAGCCGACTTCGGTGATTATGAGCGGCCCGTAGTCGTACCGGCGGTTCCGGTGACGGTGCCCGAAGGTTATGAACGTCGGCCGTTTGGCCCCCACCAGTGCGTCGAGCAACTGCCGGCCCTCGGCGAACGGGAGGCCCGGTGGGTAAACGGTCGGGAACCGGTGGCGCTCGAACGGGTGGTGCATCGCCACCCAGGCCGGGCCCGGTGCCTCCCCGACCAGGGTGGCGATCCGACGGCTCATTTCGGCCGGGAGCTCACCCCGGTGCAGACTGGGGTTGCCGCTCGCCGTGCTCATCAGCACCAACCGCACGCCGGGAAGGTCGACGGCGCGCGGCTGCCAGGAGATAGGCAGGCCGTGCTTCTCCAGGAGGGCCCGGGCGTCGACGCCGAAATTGTTGTCGTGGTTACCGAGGATGGCCTCTACCGGGATGGGGCTGGCCGCCAAAAGCTGGCCTACGTCGCGCACCTGGGCCGGCGAGGTGGTATTCGTAAGGTCCCCCTTCGCCACCAGCCGCTCGGCGCCCCAAGCCGCCGCTTCCTCGATGGCGGCGCGCAGCGCTCTGACGGGGTAAGTGCCGTTCGGCCCGGCTTCGTGCGCGCCTGCGTGGGCACGGTCGTCGACGATTGAGCCCGCACCGTTGGGGTCGTCGCCGATGAGGCCCTTCAGGTCGCCCTCGTGGAGAAGCCCGTTGCCGGGGACGAGCGTTTCCTCGGGATCGTGGATCCTCATCAGGACGCCGAAGGCCAGTTCCCCGATGTGAATGTCACTAACCGTGGCGAACCGGGACAGCAAGCGCCCCCCCGGAGGGGTGAGCGTGTGGACGAGGCCGGCAAAGAAGGCCGGTACCCCGGTGGCGCGGGCCACGATGTCGTAATGGGTACCGGGCGCCAACCCGTCGATGACCACAGCGCCTGGCCCCGACGGCCAGGCCGGGTCGAGTACGCGACGCCCGGACAGGTACCCGCGAGCCCAGCGCTGGGCGGCACTGCGCCCGTCCGGGCCGGCGAGGCGGGCGCCGACGCCTCGGTTGTCGAGTACCAACTCGACTGGCGGCGAGGGTTCCGGGTGTACGACGAAGTCCCCGATTTCCAGCCTCAGACCTTCGGCCGGCGCCGCCGCCCAGGTGACCTGGACGGAGCGGTCGTCGACGGCGAACACCCGGATGGGCCATGGACCGGCTATCGCGGTGCTCAGCGCTCTGGTCATCAACGCAGTCCCAAACGAGGTGGCCTCAAACGAGGTGGCCTCAAACGACCTGGCCTCAAACGACCTGGCCCCAAATGAGCTGGCCGCAAATGAGGTGGCCCCAAGCGAGGTGGCCCCAAGCGAGGTGGCCCCAAGCGAGGTGGCCCCAAACGAGGTGGCCTCAGCAACGTGACCTCACGGTGTGGGTCTTGGGACGCAGGGGTTGGAAAACGCGGTCTCAGGTGGCGCCGGGGCCCGGTACTGGCAGGACCGGGCCGAGCCGGCCGCCCACGCGGCGCTTGAATGCCAGGTTGACGGCGAGGCGCTCCCGGGCCTGAAGCACCCTCCGCTCGCCCAGCCCAAGGGGGTGGGCGTCCAGCCAGGCGAAGGCGCGCTCGGCGAACTCCTCGCCGGCGCCGGCCAGCCCTGGCATAGATTCGAGCACCCGGTGCAGTGACTTGGGTGGCCAGCGCTCGAGCATTTCGTCCCAGCGTTGCTCGATCGCTTCCCAGGCCACGGCACAGCCATCCCGGCGCGAGAGGATCCCGGCCACCAGGAAAGGCGCGTCCTGCGACCTCACCTCCCCCGAAAAGGCCAGGTCGATAGAGCGCCGGAGCAGGTCGGCCGCCGAGAAGCCCCCGAGGGCATCCAGGTAACGGACCTCGTCCTGGGGCGTGCTGGCGTTCTTGTAGTGCGAGTAGAGCACCTCCCACTCGTCCTCGGCGCCAGCAGCAGCCACGACCCGGGCGACAGCGGTGGCGAGGTCAGCGGGCAACGGAGTACGGCCGGCGTCGGCGTCAGCCAGACGCTGGCGGGCCTCCAGGCGCACTTCTGGGTCGGCCCCCAGCGTGCCCAGCAGCGTAACCAGACGCGCCCGTAGGCGAACCAGGCGGGGCGCCTCGCCGTCTGCTGTTCGCCAGCCGACTGCGGAGAAGACCCCGCCGGCGAGGTGCCGAGTGGTGGCCGCCACCATCGAGCGTTCGCCTTCGTCGGCCACGAGATCGAGGAGCCCGAGGCCGCCCCCGATGCCCCACCACACTTCGGGGTCACGGTCATCGGACAGAAGGGACCAGAGTTCGAGCGGCGTTTCGAGGGGCAGCATGCCGGCCACGGTCTCTGCCCAGGTGTCGGACACCAAGCGCAGACGTTCCCGGCCGTCGAGCTGGTCCAGTGAAGTGAAGATCCGGCGGCGGAGGTCGTCGCTGTAGTGAACGCGATAAACGCCCCATGCGCCCTCGTTGACCAGCGCCCAGGCTGGTTGCCCCTTCAACTCGATCGTCGTCGAGGCGTCCTCGAGCAGGAACTGTTCGTGCTCGACGCCCCCGTCGTCGGTCGCGTAACGCACACTGAGGGGGACGACCCACCGCTGGTCGTTGTCGGTGCCGCCGTCGAGCAGGAAGCGCCGCTGGGAAAGCTTTAGTCCGGCGCCGTCCGCAGTGACTTCGGCCGAAACGAGCGGATGGCCGGCCTGGTCCACCCAGGTGCCCATAGTCGCCCGGACGGGCTGGCCGGATGCCACTTCGAGGGCGTCCCAGAGGTCGGTGGTATCGGTGTTCGAATAGCGGTGCTTGTCGAGGTAGAAGTGAAGCCCCCGGCGGTAGTTGTCCTCGCCCAGGTAGCGCTCGATCATGCGCAGCACGGCGGCGCCCTTGTCGTACGTGATGACGTCGAACATGTCCTGGACTTCGTCGGGGCGCCCGACCGGGAACTCGATCGCCCGGCTGGCCCGCAGTCCATCGGTGTTCAGGGCGGCGGCCTGGTCAATGCCGAAGTTGGACCAGATATGCCAGCGGGGCTCGAAGGCGTCGGTGACGAGCAGCTCCATGTAGGTGGCGAAGGCCTCGTTCAGCCACGTGCCGTCCCACCAACGCATGGTGACCAGGTCGCCGAACCACATGTGGGCGGTCTCGTGAGCAATGACCGAAACGACCCGCTGGCGCTCGTCCTGTGAGCTGTCCTCGCTCACGAGCAGCGCCGTCTCCCTGTAGGTGACCAGGCCGAGGTTTTCCATGGCCCCGGACGCGAAGTCCGGCACGCCGACGTGATCGAGCTTGTCCGCGGGGTACGGCATCGAGAAGTACTCACGGAGGAAACTGAGGGCGTGGGCGGCTGCATCCCCGGCCAGGCCGGTCAGGGCGCCGCGGCCCGGGACCGAGACGATGCGCAAGGGGACGCCTTCCACATCCCTCGGCCTGGTCTGCTCGAACGGCCCGATAACGAAAGCGACCAGGTACGTCGACATCTTCATCGTGTCGGCGAAGCGCACCCGCCGTTTGCCGTTACCGAGCGGTTCCGAGGAGACCTCCCGTGCGTTGGACAGGACGGTCAGAGCCTCGTCGGCGACGATGGTGACGCCGAAGCTCGCTTTCAGGTCGGGTTCGTCCCAACAGGGGAACGCCCGCCGGGCGTCAGTGGCCTCGAACTGCGTGGCTGCCAGCCAGGCCTCCTCGCCGTTGTCCCGGCGGAACTTGCTTCGGTAAAAGCCCCGCAGCAGGTCGTTCAGCTTGCCGGAGAAATGCAAGTACAGCGTGTAGGCCCCGGGTTTGAGCGGACGGGAGGGCGCCAGGACCGCTTGCTCTTCCTCGGTCCGGTAGGTAACCGCGGCCGGGAGGTCCTCCTCGCCGTCCCGGGCAAACCAAGCCTCACCGATCTCCAGCTCCGCCGCGTTGAGGACCACTTGGTCGACTGGTTCGCCCACTCTTACATCGATAACGGCCTCGCCGTCGAAGGCGGCGTGAGCCAGGTCTGGCGTCAGGACCAGGGCGTAGTGGTCGGGGACAACATTCCTTGGTAAGCGGTACGACGGTCGCTCCACCCGGCTACCCTACGGCCCGGTCAGCCGGACATGTCAAACCGTGGGCGACTAAGAGGCGTCGGGTTCGACCGGGGGGAGGTACTCGAGGTCGAGGTCGGCCAGTCGGACGAGTAGCGAAGCCACCCAGGAACCGAGGGAGCTGAGGGTTGCCTCCGTGGCTGCGCTCACCTGGCGGGTGGCGCCAGAACGCAGCTGAGGGGCGTCCCGTCCGCCCGGGAACAATCCGATCGGCCCGGGGAAAAGGCTCATCTCCTTGGCCTCGCCCGTGCTCGGCGCCGGCAGCCGGTAGCTGCCCTCGTACGACACCTCGACGGCGACTTCGGGAGGGGCGCTCTCGTCTTCGTACGCCTCCTCGATGACCGGCGCCGAACGGGCCAGGTTGTCCCCGTCAATGTCGAGGCTTTCCTCGGGCAGCACGGCCAACACGGCCGCCAACGCCGGCCTGCTGGCCAGGCGCTGCACCCGGAAGACGACCTCGATGCCGATCTCGGGCGGCTCGTCGACCTGCTCTCCCATGCTGATGCTGCGCCAAGCCGACTGGCTCCAGGTCTGCCAGTCGAGGCTGATGTCGGCGCTGACCCGGGGAGGGTCGCCGTCGCCGGGCAGGCTGACGGTCGCTTCCCATACGAGGTCGCCAGTCAGCAGGTCGTAGACGAGGCGGTCGTCCTGGCCGGCGGGCTCCAAAAGGCTCTGGTCGAGCGCCGCCCGCAGCGCGCCAACCGTATCGAGGAACAAGTGGTCCAGCATCGAGGCTCCTGGCTTACCGACGTTACACCAGGGGCATGGCTAGGCCGGGGCAGGTGGGCCAGCGCTGCCCAGCGGCAGGCCCAGACTGTTCATCGGCAGGCCCGGACTGTCCACACGCATGCCGTAGTGGCTCTCATCGGCGTCCCTGACTGGCGGTCGGCCTGCCTGACTGGCCGTCGGCCGAAGGGCAGTACCCTTTGGGTGTGGAACGCATCGGGCTCGTGGGCCTGCCCAATTCAGGAAAGTCCAGTCTCTTCAACGCCTTGACCGGAGGTTCGGCGTTGGTGGCGGGCCATCCTTTTTCGACGACAGAGACGAGTACGGGCGTGGCCCAGGTGCCCGACCACCGTCTCGATGCCCTCGCGCTGATGAGCTCTTCCAAGAAGGTCGTGCATGCCACGGTCGAGCTGGTCGACATCGCCGGCCTGGTGGCCGGGGCGTCGACGGGGGAGGGGCTGGGGAACCGTTTTCTCGGGGGGATCCGGGAGGCGGATGCCATCTGCCTGGTCTTACGGGCTTTCGAAGATCCCAACGTGCCAGGCGGCGACGACCCCCTGGAGGACTTGACGGTGCTCGAACTGGAGCTGGTGCTGGCCGACCTGGCCAGCGCCGAGACCCAACTGGAGCGGCGGCGCAAAGCGGCCAAGCAGGACAAGTCGCAGGCGGTCCAGGTCGCGGCGCTGGAACGGGCCCAGGCCGTGCTCGCCGATGGCACCCCCCTTTACCGGGCCGGCCTGTCCAGCGAGGACCGGGAGGATCTGCGGTCGTTCTTCATGCTGACGAACAAACCGTTGCTGACGGTGGTAAACCTCGGGGAGGACAGGGTCGGGGAGGACGCTTCACTCGTAAAGGCCGTCGCCGACGAGTTGGGGAGTGCAGCGGAAGTCCTGGCCGTGAGCGTGAAACTAGAAGCCGAAGCGGCCCAATTGCCCGAGGCGGACAGGGCCGAGCTGTTGGAAGGCCTCGGCCTGGGTGAAGGCGCGCTGCCCCGGGTCGCTCAGGCTGCCTACCGGATGCTCGGCCGCCGCACGTTTTTCACCACCGGCGACAAGGAAAGCCGGGCCTGGACCTTCAGGGCCGGGGCCAAAGCACCGGAGTGCGCCGGGGTCATCCACTCGGACCTCCAGCGCGGGTTTATCCGGGCCGAGGTCGTCCACTGGGACGAGCTGTTGTCGCTCGGATCCTGGGCCGCCGCCCGGGACGTCGGGAAGCTCCGGGTCGAGGGCAAGGAGTACGTGGTCCTGGACGGCGATGTCCTCGAGATCCGCTTCAACGTCTGAAAGAGCCGAGCCCGGCATCCAACGGCCGGGTCGTCGTCATCGCCACGCCGATCGGCAACCTCGGGGACCTTTCGCCCCGCGCTGTCGATGCCCTGGCCACGTCCGACTACATCTACTGCGAGGACACCCGCAGGACCCTGAAACTGCTCAGCCATGCCGGCATTTCGGGCCCGCGACTGGTATCGCACCATCGCCACAACGAGGCGGCCACCACCCCCGGGGCCGTCGAGCGGGCCAAAGCGGGGGCCTCCGTCGCCATCGTTACTGACGCCGGGACCCCCCTCGTCAGCGACCCCGGGGCGCGCCTGGTCCGGGCGGCGCTGGCGGAAGGGATCCCCGTCGAAACCGTGCCCGGGCCGTCGGCGGCGCTGGCCGCGCTGGTGATATCGGGGTTGTCGACAGACCGGTTCTGTTTCGAGGGGTTCGTGCCGCGCTCGGGCCGCCAGCGCGGCGAGCGGTTGGCGGCCATCGCCGGCGAAACCGACCGCGCCGTCGTCATTTTCGAGTCGCCGCACCGGCTGCAGCGAGCTCTTGACGACCTGCTGTCGGTGTGCGGTCCTGACCGGCCCATCGCTGTCTGCCGCGAATTGACGAAGATCCACGAGGAGGTCTGGCGCACCACGACGGGCGAGGCGGCGGAACGGTCTCGAAGCGTAAAACCTCGCGGTGAATATGTGTTGGTGGTGGGGCCGCCGCCGGCGCCACCACGCCGGGCGACTGATGGTGGGGGCCCGGCCAGCCCCGCCTTTTTCGGGCCCTAATGCAGCGGCGACTGCCGAAGAGCGCCAGGTACCCTGGGCCGGTGGGCCGCTTCTATGTCACAACGCCGATCTACTACGTCAACGACGCGCCTCACATCGGCCACGCCTATACGACCTTGACGGCCGATGCCCTGGCCCGCTGGCACCGGTTGCTGGGCGACGATGTGTTCTTCCTGACCGGGACCGATGAGCATGGGCTCAAGGTGAAACGCTCGGCGGAGGCCAACGGGCTCGACCCTCAGGAGCAGGCCGACGTTTACAGCGCCCGCTTTCGGGACGCCTGGGAACTGCTCGATATCTCCAACGACGACTTCATCCGCACTACCGAGCCCCGCCACCATCGGGCCGTGAGCGCACTGATGCAGGCCGTCTACGACAACGGCTGGATCACGCTCGGGACCTACGAAGGCCTTTACTGCGTAGCCTGTGAGGCTTATTACACCGAGGCCGATCTCGTCAACGGCCTGTGCCCGGTGCACCATCGGCCGGTCGAGCTATTGAAGGAGAAGAACTACTTCTTCCGGCTGTCGGCTTTTTCCGACCGCCTCCTCGAGTGGTACGCCGACAACCCGGGCGCAGTCACGCCCGAAGCCCGGCGCAATGAGGCCCTCGGGTTGATAAGGGGTGGGCTGCAGGACATCTCTGTCACCCGCACCTCGCTCGATTGGGGCGTACGGGTGCCATGGGACAGCGACCACGTCTTTTATGTCTGGTACGACGCCCTCATCAACTATGCGACGGCGGTCGGGTACGGATCGGATATCGCCCGGTTCGAGCAGTGGTGGCCGGCCGTCCACCACTTGATCGGTAAGGACATATTGCGCTTCCACTGCGTGTACTGGCCCGCTCTATGCATGGCTGCCGGTATCGAGCCGCCGCCCCGAATTGCGGTGCACGGGTTCTTGCTGGTTGGGGGCGAGAAAATGTCCAAGACGGCGTTCAACCAGATCTCACCCGCCGGCCTCGTGCCGGAGTTCGGTGTCGACGGCTTCCGCTACCACTTCTTGCGGGACCAGCAGTTCGGGCCCGATGGCGATTTTTCCTACGAGGCGATGGTGGCCCGCTACAACGCCGATCTCGCCAACAACCTCGGCAACCTGCTGGCCCGGGTGAGCGCAGTGGTCGAGCAAAAGTGCGGCGGCATCGGGCCGGCCCCGCGCCTCGACAGTCCTCTGGCGGCGCTGGCGACTGAGGTTTACGAGGCCGCCGCCGTGGCCTGGGCAGACATAGCCCCCAGCGAAGCCCTCGAGGCCACCTGGCGCCTCGTTCGGGCCGCCAATGCCGCCCTGGAGGCCGCCGAACCGTGGAGGGCAGAGCCTGGGCCCGCCGTCGACGCGGTCCTCGGGGATGCCCTCGAGGTCCTGCGCATAGTGGCTGTACTGGCCAGCCCGGCGATGACGCGCGCACCGTCGGAGATCTGGCGGCGCATAGGGCTGTCCGGTTCCCCGGCCGGTGTGAAGCTCCCGGACGCAGCGAAATGGGGAGGGTACCCGGGCGGGCTGGCGGTGACGCGCGGCGCCCCGCTTTTCCCTCGCCTTAGCGCCTAGCCGTCCCGGTGTGGTGCGACAGCCACTGCCACATCCCCTACGAGGGGATTGGCGCCGAGGCCATCGACCAGGCCAAGGCGGCCGGTGTCACCCGGCTTATCGATGTCGGGACCGATGCGGAACAGTCAGCGGCGGCGTTGCGGGTGGCGGCGGAGAACGAGGGTGTCTGGGCCACCGTCGGGCTGCACCCTCACGAAGCCAGCCGGGGCGTGGCCACCGTGGAACCCCTGGTCCAGGGACAGCCCAAGCTGGTCGCGATAGGCGAATGCGGCCTCGACTACCACTACGACTTTTCACCCCGTCCGGCCCAAAGAGAGGCGTTTGCAGCGCAGGTCGCCCTGGCCAATTCGCACGGTCTCGCCCTGGTCGTGCACACCCGGGAAGCGTGGGACGACACGTTTGCCATCCTGCGGTCAGAGGGCGTGCCGCGCCGTACGGTTTTTCACTGCTTCACGGGCGGCCCGGCCGAGGCGAGGATGGGCCTCGACCTCGGCGCCTGGTTGTCCT
The DNA here is from genome assembly GCA_963750465.1 of uncultured Acidimicrobiaceae bacterium. Taxonomy (GTDB): domain Bacteria; phylum Actinomycetota; class Acidimicrobiia; order Acidimicrobiales; family Palsa-688; genus Fen-671. The sequence goes on along the minus strand of CAVVRE010000010.1, from coordinate 445,364 downwards.
TCAGCGGGATCGTGACGTTCAAGAACGCCGGCGACACAAGAGAAGCCGCCGCCCTGTGCCCACTCGACCGTTTGTTGGTCGAGACCGACTCGCCGTACCTGGCCCCCGTCCCGCACCGGGGCCGGCCGAACGTCCCCGCCTACGTCCCGCTGGTGGGCGCCGGCGTGGCCGCGGCCAAGGGGCTGAGCCCGGCGGACATCGAGGAGGCGAGCTGGGTGGGGGCGGCCGAGGTCTTCGGGCTGGGCGTTTGATGCTGGTCGGGGCGGGGGGCGGGGCCACCACCCGCGCCTGGTGCCGGAGTTAAGCCCGGCGCCGTGGCCACCTTTAGCCGGAAAACAGATAAAACCCGCGCTAAGCGCCGGGCCATCGTCGATAGATGGTCAAGACGGGGCCGGCGATCAGGGGGCCGATGCCGACTTTTGTACGGCTGAGGCGCCAAGCGGCCGGACCAGGATGAGGCCGTGACCCTTTCGAGGCCCGAGGTGCTCCGGTTGCTCGAGGACAACCGGATCTCGCCGAGCCGCGCCCTCGGGCAGAACTTCGTGGCCGATCCCAATACCGTCCGGCGTATTGCCCGCATCGCCAGTGTCGGCCCCGGTGACCGGGTGCTGGAAGTGGGGGCCGGTCTCGGGTCGCTGACCCTGGCCTTGGCCGAGACGGGCGCTGCCGTCACGGCCATCGAACGTGACCGCAGGCTCGTTCCCGTCCTCAAAAAGGTGCTCGAAGCGCGGGCTCCCGCCGCACCCGTGGACGTGGTCGAGGCTGATGCCATGCACCTCGACTGGGCCCACCTGCTGGTCCCGGCGCAGGGCTGGGTGCTCGTCGCCAACCTTCCTTACAACGTGGCCACGCCCCTCGTGGCTGATTTCCTGGACTACGTGCCGGCGGTGGACCGGATGCTCGTCATGGTCCAGCACGAGGTTGCCCGCCGCCTCGTGGCCGGCCCCGGGAACCCTTTGTACGGCGCCGTTTCCGTAAAGGTCTCGTACTGGGCCGAAGCGGCACTGGTCGGGACCGTGCCATCATCGGTCTTCGTGCCGCGACCCAAAGTAGGTTCCGCCCTGGTCAGCCTCCGGCGCCGGACGGCGCCGCCCGTGGACCCTCTCGTCGTCGCACCGGGGGATTTGTTCAACGTCGTGAAGACGGGTTTCGCCCAACGCCGGAAGATGCTGCGCCGGTCATTGGTGGGTCTCGACGTGCCGGCGGAGGTGTTCGCTGAGGCCGGCATCGACGGCCAGTCCAGGGCCGAACAACTGTCCGTCGTCGAGTGGGGCCGGTTGGCGGCGGCCATGACCCGGCGGCCACGACCGGGCGGCTACGACCCGGCGGCCATTACCGGGCGGCCATGACCCGGCGGCCATGACCGGCCGGCCATGACCGGTCGGTCTGTTCCAACCCCGCCTTCGGTCAAGGTTCGAGCGCCGGCCAAGTTGACGCTGTCCCTGCGCATCACCGGGGTGCGGGCCGACGGTTACCACCTCCTCGACTCCGAGATGGTCACTGTCGACCTCGCCGACACGCTCTATTTCTCTCCGGGCGAAGGCCTCGAGCTCGAGCTGCCGGGAGACGGTTACAGCGAGGTGCCCACCGGCGGGTCGAACCTGGTGGTGCGTGCCCTGGCTCTCGTCGGGCGGCGGCGCCCACGTCCGCCTGGTCAAGCGCATCCCTCCGGGCGCGGGGCTGGGTGGCGGCTCGGCCGATGCCGCCGCAGTGCTGAGATGGGCGGGCGCGACGGGGCCGGAAGGCCTGGAAGCGGCGCTGAAGCTGGGCTCGGACGTGCCGTTCTGCCTTTTGGGTGGCGGCCGGGCGAGGGTGAAGGGCGTTGGTGAGGTCCTGGCCCGGCTGCCGTTCGATGAGGTCGCCGGTGACCCTTACACGCTGCTCATCCCACCCTTCGGGGTAGCCACGGCCGCCGTCTACCGGGTGTGGGACGAAATGGGCGGCCCGGTCTCCGACAACCAGAACGACCTGGAGCCGGCCGCCCTACGCGTCGAACCGCGGTTGGCCGTCTGGCGCGACCGGCTGGGACAGGCCACAGGCGAAGAGCCGCAGCTGGCCGGGAGCGGCTCGACCTGGTTCGTGCCGCGGTGCGCACCCGGGCCCCGGCCTGCTCGTGGTCCGGGTCAACCGCTACCACTGACCCCACCTGCGCCGGCGACGACGCCGTGCGGGCCACGGGCCGGTTTCCTCACCAAATAGGCCTACTTGCCGGCCCGCCTCTGCCAGCGGGTGGCCTTCAACATCTTCTTGTGCTTCTTCTTGCGCATGCGCTTCCGGCGCTTCTTTATCAACGATCCCATGGCGGGATGACAACCTAGCAGGCCGGCGGTGCAGTCCGGCGGGGCGCCAGCCGGAAACGACGGCCAGTTAGCCTTCGCCGGTCGCCGCCGAACGGGCCGCGGTGACGGTATTGGCGCTCTTGGGCGGAGGTACACCGGCTCTGGGGGCGGCCACGCCCGCGACCGGCCAACGGCGGCGAGAGGCGATCGACAACCTGCCCATCAAGGCCAACGCGGCCGGGTCGTCTTCCCCGGGCCGGACCTCCAGGACGCCACCAGCCACCATCTCGTCGATGATCTCCTGGCCCAGCTCGGTCCGGATTACGGTCAAGGTCCAGTCCTTCAGCTCTCCGATGCCGCCCGTGGAAATGTCAGCGTGTTCTGCCGCGAAGTCGGGGCAGGACTTGCAGCCCTCGCGCGTCCACGCATGTCCTTCTTTCAGGGGGACCTCGTGGTACGAGCCGTCCCGGCACCAGATTTGAAAAACGCCTTTGATGTTGATCTTGGCAATATCGCGGCGGGCCAGGCCGTACTGGGCTTCGAAGAAGTCCTCGAATATCGAGTCGTCGAAAGTCTTCGAGCACATGAGGCCGATGGACAGCCCGAGGCGGCGGCCGACCTTGCCGGCCTTGCGTGACCTCATGACCACAGGCGCGGAGGTTTGGCATCCCATGCCCACGAGGGCGAAGCGCTCACCCCCGCCGGCGACGGCGTCGGCGTAACCCAGCGGGTTGGCCGAGTAGGTGTAGCGAGAACCCGCAGCCGCCAGGATCTGCTCGCGTGTCCGAGCCACACCGGGGACGGCCCGCCAGCCCGTCCCGTCACCTTCCAGCATCGACACCAGAGCCGCGTCCACGCGGTCGTGTTCCAGGCACCAGAGCAAGATGGCTGAGACAACTCCACCGTCCTGGCCCGACGCGAGCAGCTCCGGATCTGTGGCTCGAGCCAACAGGACCGACTTGGCCACTCCGGACTGTTCTTCGGGCAACCGCGGGCGGCCGAAAAGGAATGTGTCGGCTTCGGTTTCCCAGTCCCTGAAGCGGGGGCAAGCCCGCGTACAACTAGTACAACCACGGAGCCCGTGCGAACAGCCTCCCGGGCCAAGCTCTTCTTCCAGGTGGAACGGCTTGTACACACCGGCCGCTGTGTCGTAGCCGAGCACGTCGTGAGGGCAGGCCACAATGCAGGCCGCGCAGCCCGTGCACAAGCCCGACGTCACCACCTCGCTGTACAGCTCGGCCCACTCCACCCTCCACCGTTCTGGCGCCTGTCGTCCTTCAGTTACCGTCACAGCGCCTAGCGTAACGGGCGGCTCAAGGTGGTTCTGAGATAAGCAGCTCAACCGAGCGCTATCGGGCCCCTGCACCAACCCTTAGGAGGCAGGACGGCCTCTGATTGCGTCCCATCGACGTTGGCCGGTCTACGGTGGGTGTCATGCCAGAGGCCCAGTTGGTTCTCGGAACGCAGGTGGCGTGCACCGACGGCAAGTGTGGCGTGCTGCAGAGCCTGGTCGTCGACCCGGATGGCCCGCGCCTGACGCACGTCGTCGTAGAACCGGAGCACCGAATTGGGCTCGGCCGACTGGCCCCGATAGGGCTCGTCGTTTCATCAGGCGACACCGTCGAGCTGAGCTGCGATCTCGCCGCCTTCAACGCTCTTCCTGAGGCCGAGAGCACTGAGGTGGTGCAAGATCTTTCAGCGGGCTACGTCTTCTTGCACGCCACCATTTTGGAACGGCCCGAAATCCACGACGTAGTCCCCGAGGGTGAGGCCGGCTTGCGGTCGGCGACCGAGGTCCTGGCCACCGACGGCGCCATCGGAGTGGTTGGTGGCCTGCTCGCAGACGGCGACGACCACCAGGTCACATCTGTGCTGGTGAGCGAGGAGCGCCACCTGTGGGGCCACAAAATCGTGACTATCCCGGTTTCGGCCGTAACCGGCCTGGACGAGGACACGGTCCAGCTCAACCTGTCCACCTCCGAAGCGGAGCGAATAGCCGTGGGTTTCAAGCACTAGGCCGGCACCCGACATGGGCCGGGTACCACCTGTGTAGTCCGCAACCCGAACGCCACCGCTGGCGCAGACATTGAGGCTCTGCGCGGTCAATTGATCAACGGCGGCCAGATTTTCGGTATGACTGTTCCCAAGTTCAGGGCCGGGGAACCTACACGTCCTCAAGTTTTCACCGCACTAACTCGTCCGCCGCAACGGACTCAAGAAAGGAGGCCGAAAGTGGCTGATGACCAAATATTGACCGATACCAGCGACATGATCGCCATCCACGACACAATCAGACGCGCGATCCGCGACGCTCCCGGTCAGATCATGGCTGTGAGTGATGGGGACACCGAACGCGCCCGTCGGATAGCCGATTACTTGAGCGAGGTTTTCTGGCTCCTGCGTGTTCACCACGAAGGCGAGGACGAGTTGCTGTACCCGCTGCTCGAAGAACGGTTGCCTCAGCACAAGGAACTGTTCTCGCGCATGGAAGCTCAGCACGCATCCGTTTCGACCGGCGTCGAACAGGCGACCCGGGCCACCGAGAGGTTCGGGGCATCGGGTTCTGCGGCCGAGGGGCGGGAAGCCGCAGACGCGTGCGAGTCCCTCCTGGCCCCGATATCGGAACACCTCCTCGACGAAGAGATAAATGTGCTCAAGCTGGCTTCCCGCGTCATTTCTCCGCCCGAGTGGGCGGCGCTGCCGTTCCACGCGCTGTCCCAATACCGGGGGGACCGGGTGTGGCTGCCCTTCGGCCTCGCTTTAGAACCCATGAACGACGAAATGCGGGGCAACCTGCTGTCCCAGCTCCCTCCGCCGGTGCTGGCCATGTGGACCGATGGCGGTTCGGATGCTTTCACGGAGGAAATGGCCTCTATCAGGGGCGTCGCCTGAACTGGGCTTCCCGGCCGGCCCAGATGACTGAGCGGGACCAGAACTCGTCTTGTACCGTGGCTCGATGGGCACGGATGAGTTGAGAGGCGAAGGCTATGGGCTGGTCACGGCGTGGTTTTCGGGGAGCCGCCGATGAGCAGTGAGGCGGGGACGCACGGACGGGACGACGTCCGCCTTTGGCTCCTTTCGTCCAGGAGCACCATTGACGGGCACTTGCCCCGAATGGTGCTCGATACGGACACGTTCAACGAGATCGACGACCAGTTCGCCCTGGTACACGCCGTACTTTCACAAGACCGGGTCGATCTACAAGCGATATATGCGGCGCCCTTCCACAACGCCCGGTCAACCGGGCCGGCGGATGGGATGAGGAAAAGTTACGAGGAGGCTCAGCGAGTTCTGGGCGTCCTTGACCACGCCCAGACGCCTGTACTGGAAGGGGCGACGGCGTGGCTCACCGACAGCGAGGTGCCCGAACCGTCCCCGGCCACAAAGGATCTGATCGAGCGTGCCCGGTCCGGCGAGAGCCGGCCTCTCTACGTCATCGCCATCGGCGCACCCACCAACATCAGCCATGCCCTGCTCCTGGCGCCTGAGATCATTGACCACATCGTGGTCGTCTGGCTGGGTGGGAACGCGCTCAATTGGCCAACCGCTTCGGAGTTCAACCTGAAACAAGACCCGACGGCGTCCCGGGTGTTGCTTGATTCGGGCGTGGCGTTGGTGCACGTCCCGTGCCTGAATGTGGCTGACCATCTGACGACCACACGTGATGAAGTCGAGCACTATGTCCGGCCGGCCGGCCGGGTCGGCGCCTTGTTGGCAGAACGTTTTGAGGAGTACGTCGAAGACCGGCCCGGCATATCGAAAGTGATCTGGGATCTGGCGGCCACAGCCTGGTTGCTGGACGTGTCGTGGACTACATCGGTTGTAACCCACAGCCCGGTCCTGACCGAGGACTTGACGTGGTCACTGGACGCCCGCCGGCACCTGATCTCAGAGGTCACCCATGTCCACCGGGACGCAATATTCGCGGACTTGTTCAGCCGGCTGGCCCAGCACGCGGCGAGCAGTCAGGCCCGCCCCGAAGCCGCAGCGGCCCCGTAACCGCAGCGGCCCCGTAACCGCAGCGGTGCCGTAGCCGCAGCGGTGCCGTAATTGCGGAGCGCCGGGGCTGATCCTCGCACATCATGGTGGTGTGACTGACGGCAAGGGTGCATTTGAGGACCAACCCCTATCACGCCCTCTGAAAAGGATCCTCGCCGGCAACCGCGATGTCGGGTTACTAGAGGCATTGGTCGGGCTGCCTGGTGCCGACCTGACCTCGCTTCTCATGGAGGTGGCGCGACGGCGGTCCGAGTCGCTCACGGCTCCTGAGGTGCTGGCCTCCTACCGACGGGACCGGTTCGTGCGGCCGGCTGCGGGCAGCCTGAGGGACCTGCACACGGTGGAGGACGTACTTCTCAGCCACCTTCCTGACGACTGGGTGTGCCTGCCGCTTTCGCCGCTTTCGCCAAAGGGGACGCACTCGGCCGTCGCCGGGGTTGACCAGAACCGAGTCCTGACGACGCTGCGCGGCACCGAAGTAGCCGCTGACCCGACCAACGGGTTGGCGTTGGAAGCGGCGTGCAGGCGCCGGCAAGCGCTGAGCCAGGGCTCCGGCGGCGAGGAGGTTCATCTGGCCACTATCCAGCGGGTCGTCAGGGCGCAGGACTTTGGAGGGAATGCGACCGCCCACTTCACGATTTTCGCTCTGGTGTCGGCCGGACGACATGCCTCCGGGCTGCCCTTCGAGCGACGGGCGGTCGCCTCCCACTTGGGCGCGCTGACCCGGGCTATCCAGGCTCTCGGCGCACCGCGGCTGCGCCTCGAGATCACCGAGTTCACTGCGGGGACGGCTGGCCCGGTTTGCGCCGAAGCTCGGCGGGTCACGGCCGGTTTCGACCGCGTGGAGGTAGTCGATCGACCGGACCGCCAGGGTGGCCGCAACTACTACGAACGTTTCTGCTTCAAGCTGTACGTCGTGACGACGGACGGAGCCATCGAGATTGGTGACGGAGGTTTCGTCGATTGGAGCCAGAGCATGCTTGGCGATAGCAAGGAACGCATGCTCATATCGGGCTTAGGGGTGGAGCGTCTGGCTGTGGCTGCGCCGGTCTAACGGCACCAGCGCCCATACCCTAAAATGATGCGAGGGTTTGGTCTATGCACGTAGTCGACATCGTCATCCTCGTTGGTTGGCTGGCCTTCTGGGTCTACTGGTTGGCCGCCTCTGTCGGCGTCAAGGCCGGTCAGACACGATCGGCCCGGTTCGTGGGCGTTCGCGTCGCCGTCATACTCCTGGTTCTTCTCTTGCTGCGGATAAGAGCGTTCAGGGGGCATGCGATCACCGCCAGCCCTTGGATGCAAGGGATCGGCCTCGTTATTTTCCTGGCGGGGTTGGCGCTGGCCGTTTGGGCCAGGCTCTATCTCGGCCGTAACTGGGGAATGCCGATGTCACACAAGGACGACCCCGAATTAATCAGGACAGGTCCGTACCGTCGTATTCGTCACCCCATTTACTCGGGCCTAATACTGGCCATGGTCGGCACCACGATCGCCGTCAGTCTCTATTGGCTCGTCGCGGTGCTATTGCTCGGAGCGTACTTTGTATATAGCGCCTTTATGGAGGAGCGCTACATGACGAGCCTGTTCCCCGACTCGTACCCGGAGTACAAGCGCTCGAGCAAGATGCTGGTCCCGTTCATCTTCTAGGGCCGCCCTGGGCTCAGCTTCTAAGATCGACACACCATGGTCCTCGACGCCATCAGGGAGGAATTCCTGGTCACCGGCAATCGTCACCGGAGCCTGCAGGCCCCCGGCACCACGAAGGGCGGGGCACAGCGCCTCAATGCCCGGCGGTCCACGGAACGGTGACCCTGCCCCGCGGCAGGCATGAAGAAACTCCGCCTATGACGGAAGCGATCGCCACAATACGCGACGTGGCCCGCCGGGCGGCAGTCCACCCGGGGACGGCGTCGAGAGCCCTCAACGAAGCCACGCGGTCTCTCGTCAAGCCCGAGACGGCAGAACGAATTCGGGCCGCCGCCATCGCGCTCGGGTACAAGCCGAACTACCTGGCCCGCAGCTTCAAGACCCGGCGGACGTTCTCCGTCGGCGTCGTCATCCCGGACATCAATAACCCGCTTTTCCCGCCCATTGTCAGAGGATTGGAAGAGCGCCTATCGACCGCCGGCTACTTCGCCCTCTTGGCCAACACGGAGAACGACATCGAGCGCGAAAGACGGATCCTTGATGGGCTGCTTGGGCGGAAAATTGACGGCCTGGTCCTGGCCACGGCCCGGCGCAGGGACCCCCTCCTGGTCGAGGTGGGGCGGCACGGGACCGCCGTGGTCCTCGTGAACCGGGTCGTGGAAGACCGGGCTTTTTCGTCGGTTTCCGTCGACGACCAGGCCGGGGTCAACCTCGTCGTCGAGCATCTCGTCGAGCTGGGGCATCATCAGATCGCCCACGTGGCTGGGCCGCAATCGCTGTCCACGGGTTACCGCCGCTATCGTGGTTTTATTTCAAGTATGAGAGCTTGCGGCTTGAAACCCGAAAAAGCGCACGTATCTTTCGCCTCCAGGTTCTCGATTACCGAGGGACTGCGGTGCGGGGCCGAGGTCCTTTCACAAGCGCCCCGGCCGACGGCCATCGTGGCCGGGAACGACATGCTGGCGCTCGGCTGCTACACAGCCCTCGAGCGCCTCGGGTGGCGCTGTCCCGATGATGTTTCCGTCGTCGGGTTCAACGACATGCCGTTCATGGACCGGGTGAGCCCACCACTGACCACGGTGCGCATCCCGCACTATGAGGTCGGGACGCAGGCGGCCGAGCTTCTCCTCGAGCGAATTGTGGGCGACCAGGTCCCGGTCAAAATCGTCCTACTGGCGCCAGAACTCGTAGTCCGAGGGTCTACTGGCCCGGTCCCGATAGGTCCGAAGTTGACCCGCCGGAGGCCTACTTCGCCGGGCCTGCGCGTCTTGTCCGGACCAGGTTTGTCCGCCAAGTAGCTGAGCCGCCATCCAGTCGGCGCTCCTCGGGCGGTGCCGGTATGTGAGGTTCATGCAGTTGTGGTTGCCCTCTTCGAACATCAGGAGCTCGACCGGGCCACCCGCCTCCTTGGCCAGCAGTTCAGCGTTTTCGGGTGGGATCAGCCGGTCCTTCCGCCCGGCGACGATCATTAGCGGCACGACGATGTCACCGGCGCGGCCGACGAGGGACAGCTCGAGCGCCTTTTGGCGGGCCTCCTCGTCGCTGCCGGAGAACGACCGCACCCGGAAGGCCTGGCGCGTGAGGCTGGGAAGCTCCTGCCAGTTCGTGCCGAACTGGAACGGGCCCGAGAGCGATATGACGGCCCGCAACCGGGCCTCCCCGCTGGCCATCCGAGGGGCGTAGTAACCCCCGAGGCTGACGCCCCAGACCCCGGTCCTTGTGGCGTCGACCTCGGGGAGCTGTTCGAGGGCGTCGACGATGGCTGCGCCGGGTACCTCCCAGTCGGGCCGGATCGGCAGGTCGTACTCGGCCTCTCCCTGCCCTGGCCCGTCGACGGCGAAGGTAGCCAGACCCCGGTCGAGGAACAACTGCTCCGTCGTGCGCAACTCTTCTTTGGCGGAGTCGAGACCGGGGACAAGGATGACGACGGGATGGGGCCCCGGTGAGAGCGGGGCCCGGAGAACGCCGATGATCCGAGCGTTCTCGAAGGGGATCTCGACTCTCTTGCCCGGAGGGTCAAGGTGAGGCAGCGCGTCCATCAAGCACCTCACGGCACGCTCGTGCGTCCGCTGCATTTCTTCGATGTCATCCAGCCAAAAAAATTTGGCGAAGTGATAATAGACGGCCGCCTGACTGAGATGACCGCCGGCGGAGCGGTGGCGCCCTTGGGCCAGGGCCTGGCGTCCGAGCGACTCATGTTCCTCGGCCAGCGCCGACCATGCGCCCAGCCACTCGGACCACTCGGCGACAGAACTTCGCATGCGGTCGTAGTCGCTCGGGTTCACGCCGTTCTCGAGGAAGCGGGCGCGCCAATTCCCGATCGCCTCTTCCAGCCGTTGGTCAGTCACACCCGCCCTTGGCCAATCATGCCAGTCCTTGGTCAACACACCGGTTCTTGGTCGTCATAATTGCACGATTGCACACGTTTGTCCCCATCACAAGGTTGTGGGACAACCCGGTTCCGGTCCTTGACATCCCAGCCGGGGGAAAGAAGACTGCTACGGTATGCAATCGATTGTCCGGGGTGCCGTTCCGCACCCGGAGGCCGAGCGGGTCACGGGGGCTATTGGCTGGGTCGGTGCGGGCCGGATGGGGAGCGCGATGGTCGAACGGCTACTCGCGGCCGGCCATTCCGTCAAGGTCTACAACCGGACGCGCTCCAAGGTCGAGCCGCTCGTGGTGGCCGGGGCGCGCGCAGCCGGGTCGATGGCCGACCTTGCTGGTCTCGAGGTCGTCTTCACAGCGGTCTCGGCGTCCGACGATCTCCTGGCGGTGACGCTGGGAGAAGGGGGGCTTCTCTCGCTGGACAAACCGCCTGAAGTAATCGTCGACGTATCCACGGTTTCGGCCGAGGCTTCGGCCATCGTACGAGCGGCCGCCGCCGGGACCAGGACCGGCACCGGGATCGGGACCGCGGTCCTGGCTGCCCCGGCCAGCGGGAACCCGGGTGCGGTCAGAATCCGGTCGGGTTACGTTTGCTGTGTCCGGCCCCGCTGCCGCCTTCGAGCGGGTGGCGCCGGTCCTACTTGACATTGGGGCCGACGCCACTTACTGCGGTGACGGAGAGGTCGCTCGCCTGGTCAAGCTGTGCCACAACCTGTTCCTCGGGTCGGTCATCCAGTCGCTCGTGGAGGTGACGCTCCTGGCGGAGAAAGGAGGCGTGGGCCGCGAGCACTTTCTCACTTTCATGAACGGCAGCGTCCTTGGCTCGACGTTTACTGGGTACAAGACGCCGGCCCTCGTCGGCCTCGACTTTCACCCGACGTTCACGGCCAGGCTCCTCCGCAAGGATATCGACCTCGGCCTGGCTGCCGCTCGCGACCTCGAGGTCCCCATGCCAGTATCCGCGCTGGTGGGCCAAATCGTGGCGCGACTTGTGGGCGAGGGCTACGGCGACGAAGATTTTGCCGCGCTCATAAGCATGCAGGCCAAGGCCGCAGGTGTCGACCTCGGGAACGGGACGGCACCAATGGAGACCAGGCTGCCAGAGAGCGTGGCAGCCGAGGAGTAGTACAAGTTCGGCACGGGAGCGTTCCAGAAAAAGGGGGTTACAAATGAACAGGTTTTTCGGGAAGAGAGTAGCCAGCGCCCAGCGCAGGGTGGCCGCTGGACGAGGGCGGCGAAAACTCATAGCCCTGGCCGGTATCCTGCCGGTGGCGGCCCTGTCCATTGGGCTCGCTCCAACCGCCGAGGCATCGAGCAACGGCGTCCCAGCGAGTGGCCCAATCGTAATCGGGGCCTCGCTGTCACTATCCGGTGACTTCTCGGCGGACGGTCAGGCCTTTGACCGCGGGTACCGCCTTTGGGCGGCCTACCAAAACGATCACGGCGGCCTTCTCGGCCACAAGGTATCGCTGGACATCATCTCGGACGCGAGTGACCCGACGCAGGTGGCTACGAACTACCAGACACTCATCAACGTCAAGCACGTCAACCTGATATTCGGCCCCTTCTCTACGCTACTAACTGTTCCGGCCGCCAAGGTGACCAACCGGTATGGCTACGCCATGATCGAGGGAGCGGGGGGAGGCCCGCTGGCGTTCGCCACCGGATTGCACTCGCTGTTCGACGTGAGCGCGCCCGTGGCCAACTCGCTCGTCCCGTTCGCCAAGTGGATCGCCTCTTTACCCCGCTCGCAACGCCCCAAGACCGCCGCTTACCCGACCAGCAACGACCCCTTCACGGAGCCACAGCTCCCGGTGGCAGAGCACATACTTCAAAAAGCGGGCGTGAAAACGGTGTACTCCAAAGTCTTCCCCGCTGAAGTGACGGACTATACGCCGATCGCTGATGCGGTGGCGGCCTCCAAGGCCCAGGTCGTCCTCCTGGGATCAGTCGACGTGCCGACGGTTTCCGCGTTTGTCCATGCTTTCGCCCAACAGCACTACAACCCGATGGCGTTCGTGGCCACGGCCGGACCTGACCAGGGTGCGGCGTTCGTGTCAGCGGTGGGCGCGAGCAACACAAACGGCATGATGGTGCCTGACGCCTGGTACGGCGGCGCTAGCAATACTCTTTCCAAGGCTATGGTCGCCGCTTACATCAAACAGTACGGGGGGACGCCGTCGGACATCAACGCCGACGTCGCCGAAGCGTTCTCCGTCGGCGAGGTCACCGCCCAGGCCGTAGCCGCGACGAAGGGCCTGGAGGGCTCCAAGATAATCAACTACCTCCATAGCAACGTCTCCCTGCAAAGTGTGCAGGGCCCTGTTCATTTCGACAACTTGGGCGAGAACGTCTCGGCCACGATCTTCGTCTTCCAATGGATCCGCAACACGTTCGAGCAAGTTCTGCCGCGGGGTGACCCCGGCTCTGCGGCGGTCCAGTTCCCGAAGGCCGACTGGGGAAGCTGAACCCATTGGGCACACTCGTGCTCCAGGCCGTCGTCAGTGGCATCCTCACCGGTGGCGTCTATGCGCTGATGGCGGCCGGGCTCACGCTCATTTTCGGCGTTATGGACATAATCAATGTGGCCCAGGGGATCCTGGTGGTCCTCGGTGCGTACCTGAGCTACGTCCTCTCAGTTCACTTAGGGGTTGACCTTTTCCTGGGCCTGGCGGTCACCATTCCGGCCATGTTCGCCATCGGCGTGCTCATCCAGTGGGTGTTCATCAGTCGTCTCGGTGATCGCGAACGAACAGCGATGTCGATCCTCGCCACGTACTCGGTGGCCATCATCATCGAAGGAGTGTTGGGACTGATCTTCGGGCAAAATTACGTGCAGTTGAACGCCTGGTATGTCAACAAGTCGTTTCATTTACTGGGGTTCTACCTGCCATATATCTACGTGTTCGGGTTCCTGCTAGCCGTCGGGCTGCTGGGTGCTCTGTACGTCATGCTCTACCGGACCCGATTTGGGAGCAGCGTGCGGGCGACTATGCAGGACCGCAGCGCCGCCCGGCTCGTTGGGATCGACGTATCCCGGGTGGCGGCCATCACCTTCGGGATCGGAGTCTCAGTCACGGCGGCGGGCGGGATGGTCTTCGGCGCCACCAACTCGTTCAACCCCAATACCGGCTACGACCTCATTTCGCGCTTGCTGGCCATCGTGATCCTCGGCGGCCTGGGCAGCATCGGCGGGGCCTTGGCCGCCGCGGTCGTAGTGCTCGTGGCGGAAGACGTGGTGGCGGTGGTCTGGTCCCCCACCTGGGCCCCCTTTGTTTTCTTTGCGATGCTGATCGTCGTGTTGTCCGTCAAACCGTCCGGGTTCTTCGGCCCAGCGACTGCACGAGTGCAGTGACGCGTAGGGGGAGCCCGAAGTTTGCCGGCGTGGCGGTGGCACTCGTTCTGCTGGTCGTTTTCCCGCTCGTTTTCACGAACCCGAGCGTCACCACGATTGCCGTTTTCACCCTCCTGTACATGGCTTCGGCCACGGCCTGGAACGGTTTCTCCGGCTATAGCGGCTACATTTCCCTCGGCCACGCCGCCTTCTTCGGGACGGGGGCGTACATCCTCGCCATTCTGGCGGTACGCCTCAACATCCCCGCTGGTGCTTCGATGTTCGGCCTGGTGCCGGTGGCCGGCGTGGGGGCGGCGGCCGTTGCGGTCCCGTTCGGGCTGATTGCGCTTCGGACGAGACGGCACACCTTCGTGGTGATCACTATCGCCGTCTTTTTCACCTTCCAGTTACTGGCATTAAACCTGAGCATTACCCAGGGGTCCTCTGGGATCCAGGTCCCCAGCCCCAATTGGGCGGCGGCGACGTACAACGATCCCTTTTACTTCGTGGCTTTGGGGATCGTGGTATTCGCCACGGCGGTGTCCTGGGGTATTCGACGCTCCGTCTTCGGCCTCCAGTTGCTGGCTATCCGGGACGACGAAGACCGAGCCAGGGGGCTCGGAGTTCCGGTTAGTCGAGTCAAGCTTATAGCCTTTGTAATTTCAGCCATACCGATCGGCATGTGCGGAGCCGTTTATGCGTACTTCCTCGGTCAGATCTTTCCGCAGTTCGCCTTCAATCCTCTTTTCGACCTGTCGGTAGCCCTCATGGCCCTCTTCGGCGGCATCGGTACGCTCGCCGGACCGTTACTGGGGGCATTGGTGCTCGAGTCTCTGCAACAGTACTTCACCATCCAGTTCACCAACGGGGATCTCTACCTTGTCCTATACGGAGCCCTTTTTCTCCTAGTCCTGTTGTGGATGCCGCGGGGCGTCATCCCGACGACCGGAGACTTCTTCCGGCACAGGGCAGTGCGTCGTGGCCTCAAGGCGGCCTCGGAGGCGGCGGGCCTCGACGCCTCCGGTCGTAGCCCTGAAGACGTGACGTCCCCATCGGCGGCTGGCGCCGGCAGCGGCCTCGTCAGCTCGAGACCAAAGGTTCGAGGCTAGACGTTTGGTTATGGCGCTACTGGAAGTCGAAGGGCTGTACAAGCGGTACGGGGGGATACAGGCGCTCGACGGTTGCCACCTATCGGTCGACCGGGGTGAGATCGCCGGCCTCATAGGTCCCAACGGGTCGGGAAAGACGACACTGTTCAACGTCATCACGGGCTACGAAAGAGTGCGAGAAGGTACCGTCCGACTCGACGGCACGGACATTACAAACTCCCTCCCTGACAAGATTTTCAACCGGGGCGTGGGGAGGACGTTTCAGCTCACTCGTGTCTTCGGACGCCTCAGTGTCATGGAGAACATGCTGGTCGCCACCCAACACCAGCATTCGTGGTGGGCCGCCGCGTGGCGAAGGGCCGGTTCGCAGGGAGAGCGTAAACGGGCCACGGGACTGCTCGAGTTCGTGGGCATTGCTCGGCTGGCCGGCGAGCGCGCCGCCAACCTCTCGTACGGTCAACGCAAACTTCTCGAGCTCGCCTACGTCCTCATGTCCGACCCGGAGCTTTTACTCCTCGACGAACCGGCGGGCGGCGTGAACCCCACCCTCCTCAATGCCATCGCTCATCACATAAGGGAACTAAACAAGCAGGGACGGACCTTTCTTGTGGTCGAGCACAACATGGAGTTCGTGATGGCCCTCTGCCACCGGGTGACGGTGATGGACCACGGGAGCATCGTCGTGTCGGGCCTTCCCGAGCAGGTGCGGAACAACCCGAAGGTCCTAGACGCCTACCTGGGCACGGCCGACGAGGATGACGAGGAAAGCGATGCCTTTCATCATTGACCCCGCGGAGGCCAGGGGCGCTCGACCCAGCGCCGGGGCCAGCGCCGGACCTGCCCCCCTGCTCGCCGTCGAAGGGGTCGTCGCGGGGTACGGGGGTGGAGACGTGCTGCGGGGCGTTGACCTGGCCGTCCCCAAGGGTTCGATCACCTGCATAGTGGGGCCGAACGGAGCCGGGAAGTCAACGCTTTTGGCCACGATCTCGGGGATATTGAGGCCCCGCCAAGGCAAGATCGTCCTCAATGGTCGGGACCTGGTTGGGCGTTCTCCGAGGGAGATCTTGTCCGCTGGCGTCGTACTTGTGCCCCAGAACCACAGCCTGTTTCGCAACATGACCGTGCGAGAGAACGTCGAAATAGGGGCGTTCACGCTCGCTGACAGAACCCTCGTGCGACAGCGCTTGAAAGCGGTGGAAGACCTGTTCCCGATAGTTTCCGAGCGCTCAGGGGAAAAGGCCGGGAGCTTGTCAGGGGGCCAACAGCGACTGGTCGAGTTCGCCCGCAGTCTTATGCTCGACCCGCAGCTCGTGGTGCTCGACGAACCATCGATGGGTCTCGACCCCAGGACCTCGAAGGTGGTCTTCCGGACGGTCCGCCAGATGAACGAATCGGGCCGCACGGTCCTGCTCGTCGAGCAGAACGCCCGGGCCGGTCTGCGCATGAGCTCCCACGGGTTGGTGCTCGAGAACGGCCGGGTCCGCTTGCAGGGCACAGGCCGCGAGGTCCTTACGCACCCCGAAATCGGGGCGCTCTACCTGGGCGGGGCGGTAGCGGGAACTCCCAGCCCGGGGCCAGGCGGCCGAGCCGAGTGAAGGCTCAGAACGTTCGGGTCGGGCGCAGGGCGGTCTGCACGAACGTTCTGATCAGGTTCTGGTCGGAATGGCGTTGCGGCCTCGTCACGACAAGCCCAGCGCGGCTGCGACCAAGGAGAGGTACTCGATGTGGTCGTCGACGGAGCCCAAGCCGAGGCCCATCGTGACAATCGAGACATGGGTACCGCCGGCCTCGCGCCACGCATCCACCTCTGCGGTGAGGTTGCCAATGCCGCCCTGAGGAAGGGCAACATAGTCCCCGCCGAAGTCGTCGACTGACCGGCCGAGGCCGGCGACGCGGTCGCGCAAGCGGTCCCAGGCGTCCACGACGTGGTCGATCTCTCCGCCGAAGAAGATAAAGCCGTCCGCCAACCGGGAGGCTCGGGCGAAGGCCACTTCGGCCGATCCACCGAGCCAGATCGGGATGGGACGGCCCGGCTTGGGCACGAGGGCGGCTCTGTCCACCCGGTCGAAGCGACCAGAAAAGTCGACGACCGGTTCTGTGAACAACCGGCGGAGCAGGTCGATCTGCTCCACCTGTCTGGCCCCGCGGGTCCGGAAGTCCTGCCCAAGGGCCTGGTACTCGACCTGGTTCCAGCCGACCCCCACACCGAGGCGCAGCCGGCCGCCGGACAGGAGGTCAACATCGGCCGCCTGCCGGGCCACCAGTGCTGTCTGGCGTTGCGGAAGGACCAGGATTCCGGTGGCGAATCGGATGCGGTCGGTAATGCCAGCCAGATAAGCGAACATCACGAACGGGTCGTGGAACGGGTCGTTCTCGGTGTAGGGCCCGTCAGCGGCGGCGTTCGACCGGCGTGAACGGCACCGAGCACGTGGTCGTAGGCCAGGAGGTGGTCAAACCCCAGGTCTTCCGCTGCTCTCCCGATCCGCCCGACAGCCGTCGGTTCTCCTCGAAGTTCGCTCTGCGGGTAGACGACGCCGATCTGCACCGACCTCAGCCTGCCACGGGATGGGGCCGCATTGTGGCCAGCAGGTCGTCAAGAAAGGCGTGATGAAAAGCCACACCGTTAGCGGGAGCGGGGAGACTGGCGGGCATGTCTTTCCATGCGATCACACCCGACGAGGTCCGTGCCCTCCTCGAGTCGGACCCACCCCATACCGGCAAGCTCGCAACCGTGCGGGCGGACGGTCGTCCCCATGTCGCTCCTATCTGGTTTGTGGTCGAGCCCGACGGGTCGATCCTGTTCAACACGGGTGAGGAAACCGTCAAAGGAGCCAACCTGCGCCGGTCGGGTCGGGCAGCACTGTGCGTCGACGACGAGCGGCCCCCGTTCGCCTTCGTGGTGGTCGAGGGACGAGTGGAGCTAATCGCCGACCTGGACCAGCTGGGGGCCGCCGCCGGCCGGATTGGCGGGCGCTATATGGGGCCGGACCGGTCGGAGGAGTTCGCGGCCCGTAACGGCGTCCGTGGCGAGCTTCTCGTCCGTTTGTACCCGGACCGGGTTAGCGGAGCAGTCGACCTAGCAGATTGAACGGGGCGCTCGGGGTCGCAGCTCACGCCATGTGATGTGCTACACGATACGAACGAGGCGAAGCATTCCCAGCTGGGTGTGCTCGTGTCCGTCTTGGGTGTCCATGAAGCAGGCCTCGACGTAGTAGCCGGGCACAGCGTGCAACACCTGCTGCTGCATCGCTCCCGGCGACGCCGGGCCCAGTAGGTCGACGTGCTGAGGGTTCGGGCCGAGGAGCTGGAAAGCCTGGTTGTCCTTGCCCGCCCGCATTAGTGCCATTAGTGCGGCACCCGTCGCCGCGTGCGGGACCCGGGTCAGGTCGATCATGTGCACTAGCCAGCCGTGGTTCTGGGCCCGCACGACGGTCCCATTGTGCAGCACGGTGGGGCCCTGGAACCCGAACTCGATCGCTGTTTGCGTCGCCGCGGCCGGTGGCAATGCGGCCGGCGCCGGGGATTGGGTTACCGTAAATGGTGCGAACCCGGGTTGCCCGTTGCCGGTGATGTTGAGCGCCACGTAGTTGCCGGGCGTCAAGACAGTCTGAACGGTGGCGGGGGCGCTCGCCGAGACGAAAAGGGTGGCGTAGCCATTCAGGGCGTTGATGTCCCCCGCGTGGCTGTTGACGGCGCCGGAGGCCTGCTGGATCGTCACCCCCGGGTTCAGGCGTACAAGCCCGAACCCGGGCGAATTGTTCGGCCCGCCCGGCACCTTGCCGGTGAACGTCGCCGTGACGCTCACCGCTCCGGAGACCTCGCTGCCGGAGACGGTGACGCCGTTTATGCCTTTGAGCGCCACGGTAATCGTGGGTAGCGCGCCCGCGGCGGCGGCGGTGCCGGAGAACCCGAACGCCCCCGCGCTGGCGAGGGCGCCGGCGGTGGCGATGAGGGGTACTAGCGGCAAGATTCGCTTTGTCATTTGTGGAGACCTCTGCTTTCTTTAATTAATTGCGGTTTGGGGGCGCGGTGGCGGCGCGCTGAGCAGCGACCAGCTGGCTCCGCCCTACGGCGGCGCGTCTTGAGGATCGTCGCGGACAGGGGTGTAAGAGAGAGCGGAATCGAGACCCGCGAACAGCTCGGTCCAACCGGTGAAGTCGCGTGGTCCCTCTCCCGCCGGTTGCCACCAGCCGACGATCGGAGGCCCGGTCGCAGAAATCTCGATCACGAAGCGCAGCGGCTCGGTTGAGGGCATGTAAGCAGCGTCGCTTGAGAACGCCTGTTTCGCATCGTGGGCCCCCCCACAATTATTTGCGTACGACAGCCCCAGTTCATTTGGGCCGGGCTACAGTTACTGCCTTGACGGCTGATGCCGGGCCGAGCGATCTGCTGGAACGCTATGCAGAGCTGAGCGCCCTGGGCAGTCTGCTGGATAACGCCGTGGCCGGCTCCGGGGGGGCGGTGCTTATCGAGGGCGAGGCCGGGGTGGGCAAGACGGCGCTTCTGGAACGGGCCTGCGACCAGGCTGTGCGAAGGGGTATGACTGTGCTCGCCGGACGAGGTGGCGAGCTCGAGCGGGAGTTCGCCTGGGGGGTCGTGCGCCAACTCTTCGAACCGTGGCTCCCGGTGCTCAAGCAAACGCACACTTCACCTCTGCTCGCCGGCTCGGCCGGCCTGGCGGGGCCTGTGTTCGGCGGCGACGCCGCGCCGCAAGGCAGCCCCGAGGAGTCGTTTTCCACGCTGCATGGCCTGTACTGGCTGATGGTCAATATGACCAACGATGCCCCGTTGTTGGTCGCGGTTGATGATCTTCACTGGGCGGACCGGCCTTCGTTGCGGTTCGCCGTCTACCTCGCTTCGCGACTCGAGGGGCTGCCCGTCCTGCTGGTGGCCACCATGAGGCCGGTCGGCTCGGAGCCCGCCAGCGACAGCGATCTCCTCGCCCGCCTGGTAGGCGACCGCGGTGTCGAACATCTGCGGCCGGCCCCGTTGAGCCAGGACGCCAGCTCAGACCTGGTCCGCTCCCGGCTGTCAGCCGGGGCCACTCCGGAGTTCTGCCTTGCCTGTTACCAAATGAGCGGGGGCAATCCTTTCTTGCTGGGAGCGTTGCTCGACTCGGTCCGAGCCGAGGGGACGAAGCCGACCGGTGAAAGCGCCGCTCAGGTGCGACGCCTGCGACCCGCCGCGGTCAGCAGGAGCGTCCTGGTCCGACTGGCTACGCTGCCCGATGGCTGCCTCGCCCTAGCGCGAGCGGTAGCCGTGCTGGGCCCTCGAGCGGAGGTTCGCCAGGCCCGCCGCCTCGCCCGGCTCGACGCTGACCACACCGTTGAGGTCTTGGATGCGCTGGTGCGAGCCGGGATCCTGCGTTACGGGACGACGGTGGAGTTTGTCCATCCTCTCGTACGTTCTGCCGTTTACTCAGATCTAGCGCCGGCCGAGCGGGGGCGGTGGCACACGCTCGCCGCTGAGTTTCAAGCGGCAGACGGCGCGTCAGCGGAGGACACCGCCCCTCATCTTCTGGCCTCCCTTCCCGATGGCAACCAGGCGACGGTGCGACGGCTGCGCGAGGCGGCGGCGCAGGCGCGAGCGCAGGGCGCGCCGGAGCTGGCGGTGGACTACCTGTCTCGTGCATTGGCGGAGCCCCCAGCGCTGGCGTCCCGCGCCGAGGTCTTGCTCGAGCTGGGCGCGGCCGAGGCCCTCACGCAACCGGATGAAGCCGTGTCGCACCTCCGCCAAGCGTTGGACCGCGCCGCCACGCCCGAGCTGCGAGCGACGGTGGCTCTGACACTGGGCGACACGCTGGCCGCCATCGGGAGGCAGGACGAGGCCATCCCCGTGTTCGACCTGGGGCTACGTGGCATGGACGGGCGGCCGAGCGAGCTGGAGGCCCATCTGGAAGCAGCCATTATCGCGGCCGCTCGCTGGGCGCCATCCGCTCAGCCGTTGCGGCACCAGAAGGTCCGGGAACTGCAGGCCCGAGCCGCCTCCGGGACGCCGCTCGAGCCCTTGCTGCGCGCCCAACTGGCGATAGAGACCGCGGCTGCTGGTTCTGACCGATGGGGTGCGATCGAACATGCCCGCAGTGTTCTCCAAGCCGCGCCGGGGCTCACGCTCGTCGCCTCTACCGTGCCTGAGGTCGCGCTCGTGCTCACCTTCGCCGGCCTTCCCGAAGAGGCGTGGCCGGCCTGCCGTGACTGTCTGGCCAGAGCCCGCCAGGCCGGATGGCCCCTCGGGATCGCCACCGCTTCGACCAGCGCCGCGCTGACTGCCCTGCACCTCGGCTGGATCAGCGAGGCCATCGCCAGCGCACGCGGTGCCATCATCCCGGGAGGCGATGTCCCGTTCGCGTCCATAACGGTCGCGTTCCTGATAGAGGCCCTCATAGAACGGGGCGACACGACGGCCGCCAACGAAGAGCTCATCCGGTACGGCCTACACGGCGAGCTCCCGCTCACCTGGCCCACCACGCCGCTGCTGCTGGCGCGAGGACGCCTCCGGGCTGCGATTGGAGACCACCTTGCCGCTATCGAGGACCTGCTCGCCGTCGGCGATCGCGTTTCCGCCTGGGGCCTGGCCAACCCCGCCATGACCCCATATCGCTCGAGTGCCGCTCTGTCCTTCGCCGCCATCGGCAAGAAAGCCGAAGCAGTCCGCCTGGCCAACCAAGAGCTCGAGCTGGCCCAGCGTTGGGGGGCAGGGCGAGCGGTAGGCGTGGCTCAGCGCGCCCTGGGCGTTGTCCACGGGGCCGGGTACGGCCTGGAACTGCTACGCGAGGCAACCAAAACGCTACAGGACGCGCCGGCGCCGGTTGAGCACGCCCGCGCCCTCGTCGACCTCGGTGCCGCCCTCCGCCGGCAAGGGGCGCGTTCCCAAGCCCGCGAGCAGTTGCGCGGAGGCCTGGACCTGGCCCACCGCTATGGCGCTCTCGCTCTGGCCGACCGAGCCAGGGAAGAACTGGTCATCGCCGGCGCGCGACCTCGTCGTGATGCGATATATGGTCGCGACGCACTCACGTCCAGCGAGTTGCGCGTCGCTCGGCTCGCCGTCGAAGGACGCACAAACAACGAGATCGCTCAGCTTCTGTTCATAACCCCGCGCACGGTTGAAACGCACCTCACCAGCAGCTACGCCAAACTCGGCATCCGCTCGCGACGAGAGCTGGCGGGCGTCCTGGACCCGCCCGGCTCGGGGTAACTACGCTCTCGGCGACCGCGTAATATGGCCGGCCCGTCCGCTTACGCCACGAATAAACGGTGCTAAAACTAACGCTCTGGGGCCAAAAACGTGCCTCGCAGGCATGGAATTGGACCCAAGTCGCGATATCGCCCGCCACATCGCCATCGGGCTTGAACCCGAGGACTCAGCGAGGAAGGGCGGCCACGTTCTTCGTGTAGTAAAGGAGGTTGGCCAGTGCTTGAGGGGCCGATGCCTGCTTGATGGAGGTCACTCCGAAGACTTTGTCCCAGGAAATCCACGACGAAGTCCCTGACTTGGAAATCTGGAAGCTCATCAGAAGGTTCGTGGTGCTCATGCTCTGAACGCGAACCCCCCACCAACTAGCGAGGTTGGAACTGCCTTCGACCGGGACGCGGTCGGCTTTCAGGGCGGCCAGGTAGAGGTTTCTACTGGTCTGGAGGACGCCGGCCAAGTACTGCTGCACGAGTTTTGCCCCGCTGTCTTGGACCGCCGGTACCTCTTTTACAAACTGGGCCGAAGGCGTTATTCCCCAAATGATCAGCAGACCGGCGCCGCCATCAACTTGCTCGGCCGCAATAGCTTGAACTCGGCAAATAGGGGCACCCGAGGTTGGCAGGACGAAGTGACTCGAAAGTTTGGCGAGCATCTGGCGTTCAGCGACGCTGTAGGGGTCGGTGGAATTGGATGCGGCGAAGCCGTTGACGATCGTGGATTGTAGGGTCAGCGACACGCCGTCAAGGGTCGCCCCGCAGGCGCCGCCGCCCGGGGTTACGTCGGAGAAGGCGAGCACTGACGTGGTGTCGTTGGCGGTGAGCGTCAGCTGTTTTGTCACCCATCCCATCGCACTATGCCCGGAACCCGTCATATTGAACGATGGAGCGGCGACGAGCTTGCCCTCCCAGTAGACCGCCATTTTTTTGACGACCGGGCCGCAGCTGTAGTTCGCCGCCATTTGCCACGTAAGGAGGTAAATGTCGCCGAACGTCGTGTTCACGGTCTGGGAGACCGAGCCCGGACCGCCACCGGCCAAACTGACGGATGCGCCGCACCCGGTGGCGGCTTGCCAGTGATCGCTGGCCACAATGTCTACACCTTTGCCGCCTATCGTCCAATCGGGGATTTGGACTGACCCCGGGCCCAGGGCGACAGAGCCCTCCGGTACCGAGGGGTCGTGGAAGCACCCATTGGCGATCAGGTTCGGGCCGCTCGATGAACTCGCGGAAGCCGAGGACGTCCCCATTGGTGCCAGGACTCCTACGATGACCGCCGTCAACACGGCTATTCCCGCCCCAGCCCCTCTGTGGAACCCGACGCGGCGAGACACAGGACGATCCGGCATCCGCGTAACCTCGCTTAGTTTTCTTACCCCTCTTAGAGAAGTCCGCACGGCGCGTTGATACCTCCCGGCGCAAATGACTGCGAGGCATATTCGTCCTCGACGGCTTACGGCGGATGGCGGCGGCCCAGGCCCAGTCAAGGCCAGCGGGCCGCCCGGCAAGCGCCGCAGCGGCCGCCGGCCAACCCGGGACGCCGGACCTGCCGACTAACTGTTCGTCGCTCCGACCCAGGCAACGCTCCGGCAGATGCCTGCGACCATCAGCTCCTCGTCGCCGTCCGGAGGATCTGCTGTTCTCGGTCGTCAGTGAAGTCGGAAAACGCCAAGGGAGGGGGGCTCTGCATCGCCCCTCTGATTGTCTGCTCGAGCGGTCGGAAGCTGAGCCCGGCGTCGAGCGCCCGGGTAATGTCGACCCGGTTCGCGGCCTCCCAGCCTGGCGCGGCTATCCAGAGCGGTACGCCCATCCACGGGTCGAGCCCAGCTTCGAGCAGCCGCTCGTTGGGTACCCAAACCAGCCGTGCGTCATCGCCGCACACCTGTTGGCACGCCCCAAGGAAGGACCCGAATGTAATCATCTTCCCTGTGGCGTTGTACGTGCCCGGCCGGTCCTGCTCCGCCAGCAGCAGGATGAAGGTGGCGAGGTCCCGGACGTCGATGAACTGCAACGGCCTGGTAGGCGAGCCCGGGGCGAGGACGTCGCCGCCCCGGGATATGCGCCGCGGCCAATAGGAGAACCGGTCGGTCGGGTCGTAAGGGCCGACTATCAGGCCCGGCCTTACAATCGTCGCTCGCAACCCGAACGTGTGAGCGAGGAGCGTTTCGCACGCCGCCTTGCGAGCTCCGTAAGACTCGGCGCCTCGGTCATCTGGGTTTGACAGCGGCGCCACGGCAGCGCCTTCGACGGGGGGGACGCTTTGGTCGGCGTACACAGACACGGTCGAGACGAACAGGTAACAGCCCGTAGAGGACCCGACGGCGTCAACCGCCCGAGCGACGTCGGCGGGGTAGTAGGCGGCCACGTCGATAACCGCGTCCCAACTGCGCCCGACCAGCTGGCTCAAGTCCTTGGTGCGGTCGCCGCGTACACTCTCGACGTCGGTGCCGAAAATCCCGGGGTTGGTCAGGCCCCGGTTGAACAGCGTCACCTCATGCCCGCGCCTGAGTGCTTCGGTGACAAGAGCCCGGCCGACAAACCGTGTACCGCCGAGGACCAACAGGCGCAGGCGTTGCGACGGCGCGCCAACCGCAGAGCCCGTCGACATCTAACGAGTCTGTCACGTGCCTGCCCGAGGCGCGGGGACCGTGGTGTTGCCCGGCGCGGAACAGTCCATCTCGAACGCCTAAGATACGGAATACCCGCGTTTCGAGCTTATTGTCCCTGGTAGACCGACCTTCGGCCTTCCGTTTCGGCCTTCCGGCCTTCTAGAAAATCTCGTGTGGCGAAAAGGGCTCCAAACTGGGCGTCGAGTTTTGACAATGCCTCCTCCTCCGTGCGATCAATCGCCAGGTGAGCAGACGCCAATGAGGTCTGGATGCCAAGTGGTCCGCAACCGGCAATCTTGTTGGCGATTTGAATGCCAACCTCTAGCGCTTCCTTCGCGTCCGGAGCTACCTTTTGCACTTCTCCCATACGCAATCCTTCTTCGGCGCTCCAGTGATCTCCGGTCAGGATGTAGCGCATAGCATTCCCCCAGCCGACTTCGCGCGGGAACCGGATGGTCGCACCTCCTCCCGGAAAGCGTCCATGGGTATTCTCATCCTGGCCGAATCGGGTGTCGGCTGAAGCAATACGGATGTCGGCAACAAGATGGAGCTCATGGGCCATATTCCAGGTATCGCCATGCGTAACCACGATCAGAGGCTTGGTGAGGTGCGGAGCCCGCTTGACCAAATAGAACCGCGGTGCGCAGGGAGGGATCGTGGTCATATTGGTAATATGCCTCCGCCAGTTTTTCGAAGGTCTCAGGATCAATGCGGTTCTGGATGTGAGGACGATTGATGCCAAAAAGGACGATCTGCCCGCGGGCCTCTATGGTCAGTTTTGCTCCGGAACTGAACGGTACGTCCTGAAACGTCACGGCTGGGCTGTCAGCCGGTTGTGGTGTACCCTGAGCAGAACTCATTTTATTTCCATCTCCTTTCGTTTGCTTGGAAGTTACGCCACGCCAAGAGCGTGAGGCATGCTCGGCGACGAGGGTGGCGAGAAACTCGAGGTCGCCGTCAAGGTCCCACTCGTAACGTCATATATATCCGAAAGCCGTGCCGCTATCCGGTACCGATCGGGTGGACCGCCTCGGGGAACGCAACGACCGCCCCTTCGGTCTCAGCGAGGCGGGCCAGCCCGCTCAGCCGGGCCTGGCCATCGGCGCTCGACCGGCTCCCGTGCAGGCTGAGCAGGAGCCCCGTCGGCGCCACCTCCGGCTCGGCCAGCAGATAGCGGCGGGGCACGCCGGCGACCCGCATCGAGCCGGTGCTCCTCCTCACGGGCGCTTGGCCTCTGACCCTCGGCTACAGCGAAGACCAGTAAGTCCGTGCAGCGTTTTTAGTCCGTGCAGCGTTTGTTGAAGAAGTAGGAGGCCAAGGGGGCGGCGATGGCGATGATGACCACCGACCAGATCAACGACGCCTCCACGGGGTGTTGCATCGGCCACGCGTTGATCACGTGAGACGGGTTCGGGTTGTTCCACAGGTCCCGCACCCCGGCGCAGACCGCCGAGACGGGGTTCCAGTCGGCGATGGCCTGCATCCAGCCGGGCATGTGCGCCGTCGGCACCATGGCGTTGGAGACGAAGGCCAAAGGGAACAGCACGATGAAACCGAACGAGGCCGCCGACTCCGGGCTCTTGGCGTTCAACCCGACGCACTGGGCGACCCACGTCAGTGAGTAGGCGAAGAACAGCACCAGCAGGAACCCGGCCACGATGGCCAGCATGCCGGCGTCCGACCGCCACCCGACCACCAGGCCGGTCAGCCCCACGATCAGCGCGCACAGGCACGACGTCATGAAGTCGGCCGCCGACCGCCCCATCAAAACGGCCGGCCGCCAGATGGGCAGCGCCCGGAACCGGTCGATCATCCCTTCGTGTAAGTCGGTCGACAACCCGACCGCCGTCCCCATCACCGAGGTGACCAGGTTCAGCGCCAAAATGCCGGCCAGCAGGTAATCCTTGTAGGAGCCACCACCGGGGATGGGGATGGCCCCGCCAAAGACGTACACGAACAGGAAGGTGAACAACACCGGCTGGATGGTCACGTCCGAAAGCTGCATTGGCTCCCGCGAGATGTGCACGAGGTTCCGCCGGGTCATCGCCCACACGTCGGCGATAGGGCCGAGCCGGCCGCCCGCCTTGGGGCTGTCCACCCGCACGGGCCGAGGCGTCAAGGTCGTTGTCGTCATCAGGCGTTCGCTCCTTCCAGCTCAGCGGACCGGTCGCTGCCATCGTTCGCCGGGCCCACACCGGAGGGCCCTCCGCCACCGCCGCCACGGCCGTCGTCACCATCCACACCGTCGTCCCCGGCCACGTCCTCTTCGATGTGGTCACCCGTCAATGTGAAGAACACGTCGTCCAACGACGGCTGCCGCACCTCGATGTTGTCCACCAGCACTCCAGCGGCATCCAAGGCCCGCACCAGGGTGGTCGCCAACCCGGGCGACGAGTCGACGCCGGCCGACAGCTGACGTCCGTCCTCGCTCACCTGGACCTGCCCGGCCACCAAACCGGCGATGGCCGGAACGGCCGCGGCCGAAGGCGTCGCCAGAGTCACCTCCACCCGGGCTGTCCGCGACGCCTCCTTGAGCTCCTGTGGCGTCCCGTCGGCGATGACCAGCCCGTGGTTCACCACCACGATCCGATCGGCCAGCTCGTCCGCCTCCTCCAGGTACTGCGTCGTCAACAGGACGGTCACGCCCTCGTCCAGCAACTCGCGTATGGCTCCCCACACCCGCTGGCGTGACGTCGGGTCCAGCCCCGTCGTCGGCTCGTCGAGGAAAAGTACCGGCGGCCGGGTCATCAACGACGCCGCCAAGTCCAGCCGGCGGCGCATGCCGCCCGAGTAACCCTTGAGCACCCGGTCGGCCGCATAGGTCAGCTCGAAGCGCTCCAGCAGCTCGGCCGCCCTGGCCTTGGCCGCCCCCCGCCCCATGTCGCACAGCTCCCCGACCAGGGTCAGGTTCTGACGGCCCGTCAGCAGCCCGTCCAGCGTGGCGTCCTGGGCGGCCACGCCGATGTGGTGACGCACATCGTTCGGGTGCTTCACCACGTCAATTCCCGCCACCGTGGCCGTGCCCGAGTCAGGGACGGCCAGAGTGGTCAGGACCCTTACCGCCGTCGTTTTGCCGGCGCCGTTGGGCCCGAGCAGGCCCAGGATCGTCGCTGCAGGCACGCCAAAGGACACTCCGGCCAGGGCCTGGGTGTCGCCGTACCGCTTCTGTAAGCCTTCGGCCTGAATCATCAGATCAGTAGTCATGGACATCCTTACCGGTCGTTAGGTAAACTGCTTACTAACCGCATGGTAAGGGACGAACTTACCTGTCGTCAAGTAGATTGACAAAGAAAATATGACTCAGACCGCACAACCAGGCACGAACGACCAGGAGGGCCAGGCCCACCACGTCGGGCCCACACCCGGCGCCACCGCGCCCGAAGCCGGCGACGACGCCGGCCCCCCCACGTTCGTCCAGGGCACCAAGGCCAAGCGCCAGGCTCAGCCACACGACGCCAACTCCACCCGCGAGCGCATTCTCGACATAGCCCTCGACCTCTTCCTGGCCCAGGGCTACGACGGCACCAGCCTGCGGGAGATCGCCGAACAGCTGGGCGTCACCAAGGCTGCCCTCTACTACCACTTCGAGAGCAAGGAGGGCATCCTCATGGCTCTCCACATGCGCATGCACGACTTCGGCAAGGACGCCCTCGACAGCCTCGGCGACGAGCCCATGACCCTCGGACGCTGGGCCCAGTTGCTCGACCAGGTCGTCGACCAGATGTTGGCCCACGGCAAGCTCTTTCTCATGCACCAGCGGAACCAGGCCGTCTTGGAGAAGTTGCACAGCGAGGAGCACGACGCGGCGAACGATGACATTCAGAACCGTTTCCGCAAGATCCTCCTCGACACGCGGGTGCCGGTACGGGACCGGGTCCGCATGGCGGCCGCCTTTGGTGCCGCCTTCGCCGGGCTCTTCCTCGTCGGCGAGAGCTTCCCTGCCTCCGACACCGCCAAATTGGGAGACATGCTCCGCGAATGCATCCGGGACGTCATCTTCAGATGACGACGTCGGGGCTCGGGACTACCGCCATCGTGGGCGCGGGCCTGTCCGGCCTGGTGCTGGCCCGGATCCTGCAGATGCACGGGTTGGCCTCGACCGTCTACCCGCGCCTGGCCGCGCTGGTCGGCCCGGGGATCATGTTCGCGCTGTCCGACAACAAGGCGATCATGGGCCACGGAGGTCGGGACATGCATCTCGGCGCCTCGCTGCGGGTTGCGCAGGACTGGGTGGCCGGCCGCGGCGTCGACTGGTCGGACACGCACGCAGCGCGCGCCGCGCTCCTCGCCGAGTTCGACGACTGGAGCACCGAACTGACCGACCTGATCCGGCACTGCGATGACGGGATCATCCCCCGGCTGATCTACGCTCTGCCGACCGGGCACTCCTGGGGCCGGTCCCCGGGTGTGACCCTGGTGGGCGACGCCGCCCACGTAATGTCCCCGTTCGCGGGCGAGGGCGCGAACCTCGCCATGCTCGATGCGACGAACCTGGCACTGGCCCTCATCGAACACGGCACGGACATCGAGACGGCGCTGACCCAGTATGAGGCGGCCATGTTCCCCCGGGCCGCGGCCGCGGCGGCAGCCTCCGCCGCCGGGCTCGACATGTGCTTCGCGGCGGACGCCCCGAAAGGCATCGTCGAATTCTTCAGCCCGATCAGTGCACCGTCGGGACCCCCCACCGCGTCGGGCGACTGACGACTTCGGCTGCATCGACATCCAAGAGCCCGCCACTGGCGCCCCGGGACAGGCGTGCCCGAGAAGAAGCAGGACGCAGACGGGTTCGGGGAGAGAAAAGGTTACGAGCAAAGGTGATCTGAGAACTCATCGGCGAGAGCCGAGTGCTTCGCTCCGAGGCGCTTGAGGTCTGTTTTGCTGTCTACATGACAGATTTGAGCATCCAGGACGCCACGCTGCGCAGCGGCCTCACCGAGCCCACGCTGCGCTACTAGGAGGAGGTCGGTCATCTTTGGCTGGCTGGTTTGAGAGAGGAACTGCTAGACAGACAAACTTCTCCCGGCTTTCGCGTTGCTGGAGGTGTTGAACGAGTAAGTCAATCGCGGTCTTCGGGGCCGGTCCGGGCCTCGGCCAGGCCATCGCCGGCCGCTACGCACGAGAGGGCTACGACGTGGTGCTCGTCGCCCGCCGCCGGCAAGCCCTCAGCTTGTTCGCTCAGGATATGACTGAGGCTGGCGTGAGCGCGCACGTAATCACCGCTGATCTGGCCGACACCGATGCCGTCCCGGCTTTGGCCGCGCAGGTTCGCGCCGCGACCGGCGAGCTTGATGCGCTGTACTACGCGCCCACGCCAGACCAGGGGTTCGTCACTGCGGCGGAACTCACCCCGCAACGTGCCCAGGATTTCATGCCCCTCGTCTACTATTCGCTGCTCGCTCTGGTGCAGCAGTTCCTGCCGCACATGATCGAGCAACGCTCAGGCGCCATCCTGACCGCCCAGGGGGCCAGTACCGTGCATGGCCTGGCTCGCATGAGCGGTCCCGGACCGGCGCAGGCCGCACAACGCAACTACCTGCAATCCCTGCAAGCCGAAGTGGCCGACAAAGGGGTCTATGTCGGCATGCTCTACATCGGCGCGCTCATCGAGAACAGCGCCTTCCATACCCAGGTCGAGGAAGCCAAGGCCGCTGGCACCGGCAGGGACTGGGGCCCCACGGTCGACCCCGCGCATCTCGCTGACCTGCTCTGGAACATGCACAGCACCAAGAGGCAGGCCGAAACTATATATCCCGAACGCCGCTCCGACCGCTGACCCGCCGCAAGCCGCCCTGTGCCTCGGCTTGGAGGAGTTCTGAAGTCAAGGGCTGATCGCGAACTCCTGTGCCCGGCCCGCCGGAACTGTCCGTTGAAAGGGCAAGTGCTTAGGGCAGCACCGGTGAACCTGTCGAGTGCGCAAAGGCCTCGACCTGTGGCGACGCACTTCTGCCTGGCCGGCTCTCAGCTGGGTAGCAGCGTCCACCTTTTGCCGCCGTCGCCAGGTCGCACTTCATCGCCAGTCGGAACGCGTTCTCGGCATGCCACTTTTGCCGCCGTCGCCCGGTCGCACTCCCAGGACCTGATGGATCGCGAGCCCACCATCCTCGAAGCCGTTCGCGGACGCAGCCATATAAAGCCGCCAAATTCGGGCGCGAGCCTCGCCTACGAGCCCCACGGCCTGCTCCCACCTCTCCTCGAGGTTGGCCACCCAGGCACGCAGTGTCTCGTGGTAGTGCTCTCGGAGCGACTCCACGTCTCGCACCTCGAACCCGGCGCGCTCCATGGCGGAGATGACGTCCGCCACGTCGATCAATTCACCGTCAGGAAAGACGTAACGATTGATGAAAGTCGGGCCGTGCATCTTCGATCCGCCGGGCGTGGAGATCGCATGGTTCAACAAGCGACCGCCTGGTGGCAGCAGCGCGTAGAGCGTCGAGAAATACTCGTCCATGTGCTTCGCACCGACGTGTTCGAACATGCCGATCGAGGAGATGGCGTCGTAGATTTCACCACGTAGATCGCGGTAGTCCTGGAGGCGTACCTCGACCTCGCGCTCGACACCAGCATCCCAGGTGCGCCGTCGCGCCTCCTTCTCCTGCGCCGGACTGAGGGTGATCGCCGTCACCTTCGCGTGGTAGGTGCTGGCGACGTGGATGGCCATCGAGCCCCACCCGCAACCGACGTCGAGCAAGCGTGTGTGCGAACGCTCGTGCAGCCCGAGTTTTCTACAGACGAGTTCGTGCTTCGCCCGTTGCGCATCAGCGAGCGACGTGTCCGCAGTCACGAACCGAGCACACGAGTAGGTCATCGCCGGACCGAGCACGAGCCGATAGAACTCGGCACTGACGTCGTAGTGATGGCTGATCGCCGCAGCGTCACGTTTCTTGGAATGTCGCCACCCCGACAGGTGCACCTCCTCGTCGGGATGTTTCGGAGGTTTGCCGATGGCGCCAACTCGCAGCGCGGCGCGCACGGCGCTCAACACGCTTCGCGGACCAAGCCGGCGCGACATGGCCAAACTGTCGTTGAGGGCGGCAAGGATCCCGAAGAGATCGCCTTCGAAGTCGATCTCGCCCGTGATGAACGCACGAGCAAATCCGAGCTGGTTCG
Organism: uncultured Acidimicrobiaceae bacterium; assembly: GCA_963750465.1. GTDB lineage: Bacteria > Actinomycetota > Acidimicrobiia > Acidimicrobiales > Palsa-688 > Fen-671. The sequence goes on along the minus strand of CAVVRE010000010.1, from coordinate 413,708 downwards.
GCGACCAGATTATGCGACGGAGAGCGTTCGGCGATCGAAGGATCACCGTGCCGGGCGCGTCGGCTGGTCCGATGGCGCTGTGGTCCCACATCTCGAAAGGGACGGTCGGACCGTCGGCAAAGAGCCGGTCGAGCAACGGCGAGAGGCGCGCCGCCACCGACGGTTCGCGGACGGTACCATCCCGCTGGGCACGATCCGGCTCCTCAACGGACAAAGACAGGGTCTCGCGTCGGTCCTCGTGTTGCAGTGCCATTGCTTCCTCCTCTGCCCCGGTATCTTCTCGCGTTCGACAACCCCGAGTCGAGTGGTCTCGCCATCGTCAAACTGGTAGCCCGGTTTCTCGGCGTTTTGATGCCACATCGTCAGCCGATACCGTCCGACGTATGACGGCTGGGTGCGATTGGCCATCGTCAACAATCGATTCGAATTCGAGAGCCCGAGCACCCGTTCTCGTCCCGCTCTCGACTGGCAGCCGAGGGTTGCCCGCAGCAAACCTCGAGCTCACCGCCGGCCAGGATGGGCCTCGACCCGACGTTCACCCCCCCAGTCCTTGTCTTCTCGGGCCGAGACCGTGCAGGCTGGTCCAGAACTACGCCGTCGGACGAAAGTCGGCTCCAGGAGCAAGGCTTGGGTCGGCGCCGACGGCGAATCGACGCGACCGAGAAGAAGGTGCAAGCCCTTGTTCCCCATCTCCCGGAAAGGCTGTTCCCCAGTGCTCAGGCTTACGTAGCCCAGCGGACGTCCAACGAGTACTCGGCCGTTAGCGCCTGGGCCTCACGTTGTCGTCGGGCGGCAGCTCGTGGCGCCGGCCTTGACGCGGGTTGAGGGCGAACCGCGAACTTCGGTATTAGCGACCTGGATGCTCTCGTTAATGGCGCCGCATGACTGTTATGGGTGGCCGAGAAACCTTGCCTGGCCGAGTCGAACGGTGCCAGGGGCCAGGGCTGCGTCAGGGATACCGCCGCGGGGGCGGCCACAGTGCTGAGTCTTTGAGCACCTTGCCATAATCGATTTCATCGAAATAGCGGCACGAGATTTATGGCGGCGAGCGCGGGTGGCCCGCTGGTGAAGTTCTCTGGGTCCCCCATCGTGGGACCGGCGAGGACTACGGCGACGCGCCGCCAGACGCGATGACACGGTCCTTGTCCCGTTTGCCCCGACCCGTTGAAGCAGGTTTAGGTCTCTTATTCGACCGCCTCGTAGGCGAGCCGCCACCGCGAGTGCATCCCGTGGTCCTGTTTGGCCGAGCTATGGGAACTATCGAGCAGAAGCTCTACCAGGACAAGCGGATGGCCGGCGCCGTCCACGCCGCCATCGGTACGGCCTTGGGTGCCGCGGCTGGCACGGTGGTCCGGTCGACGACTGTCGCCACAGAAATCGCCGTCGGCGGCCGGGCTCTTCTCCAGGCGGCCCTTGACGTGGGCGCCGCCCTGGCCGAAGGCGACGAGGTGCGGGCCCGGGAATTGCTGCCTGCGTTGGTGGGCAGGGACCCAAGCGGGTTGGAAGCGGCGGAGATAGCTCGGGCCGCCGTCGAGTCGGTAGCAGAGAACACGGTGGACGCGGTGGTCGCCCCTGCCCTGTGGGCAGCCTGGGCCGGTGCCCCGGGGGCCCTCGCGTACCGGGCGGTCAACACCATGGACGCCATGGTCGGGCACCGTTCGGCGCACTACTTGCACTACGGCTGGGCCAGTGCCCGCCTCGACGACGTGGCTAATTGGGTACCCGCCCGATGTACGGCGGCCCTGGTGGCAGTGGTCCGGTCGGGCTCGGCCGGGGAGATCCGACGAGCGGTCTCGACCCAGGCCCCCGCTCATCCCTCTCCCAACGCAGGAGTGGCGGAAGCCGCCTTCGCCGCCGCCCTCGGCATCCGCCTGGGCGGCTCGAACCGGTACGGGGAGCGGACCGAGGTCCGGCCGCCCTTGGGATGGGGGAGAGACCCCCAACCAGCTGACATCGCCCGGGCCGTCCGCCTAAGCCGAGATGTAGGCACGGCGCTGGCTGCGGTCCTGGGGTTGGTGGGGGCCGTCCAGTGGTGCCTGGACAGGTAATCCCTCGTACTCGTTTTCCGTTAGCCCCCGCTGCTATAGGACCGTCCGAGGGCTCTCCGGCCCGGAGATGATCGGGCCGCTGTTCGGCCACGACGCCAAGGATGCGGATATCGCGGTGCATCCAGTAGATGGTCGCGTGGCGCCGGCTTCCCCTGGTCGGGGACGGGCCAGCTTCCGGGTACTGACGGTCGCCAGGGAGAACGAGGGGTCAGGGAGCTTACTGAGCGGAACGGACGACGTTCGCCGCGCTGGTCCCTAAGAGGGCGACGAGGTCGGGCCGCGGCGGGAGGGTTCCCGGGTGACAGATCGCCGCCAGAGCCTCAATACCATCGACAAGGCGGGGACCGGGACGGACGAACACGGCGTCGGCGTCGACCGCCCAGACCGGGACGCCGGACGGAATTATGTTGCGGTCAAGGAGAGCATCAGCCAGGTCGCGGGCGCCAGCCAGGTCGTAGCCGCAGGGCGCCACGACGACGAGATCGGCGCCGCAGCCGGCCAGAGCGGCGGGCGAAATGGCAGTAGAGCGTTGTCCCGATTTACCAAGCGCAGAGATCCCGCCGGCGGCCGCGATCATGTCCGGTACCCAGTGGCCGGCCGAGAAAAGCGGGTCGGTCCACTCCACCACGGCCACTCTCGGAAGCGGTCGGCCGGCCACGGCGGCCGTCACCCGGGACAGCCGGGCCCGCAGGCTCACCACAAGCCGACGGGCGTTTGGCTCGCGGCCCGTTGCCGTTCCGACGGTGATGATCAAGCCGAGGACTTCTTCCAGGGTGCCGGGGTCGACCGAAAGGACCTTGCCGTCGCAGCCGAGATGGCTAAGCGCGGCATCGACAGTCCTGACGTCAACAGCGCACGCCGCACAGAGGTCCTGGGTGACGACAAGGTCGGGACCGAGGTTATGAAGAGCGCCTTGGTCTAGATGGTAGAGGTCTTCACCGGCGGCGATCCGGGCCCGGACTTCGGTCCCGGCGAGCCGCGCACAGGACGTCGAGGGTGCCTGAGGCAATGAGTTCCTCGACTCGCCGTCGGACGGTCGACTCGTGCCAGTGAGCGTGCGCTGCCAACTGGCGATAGGGAGCGCGGCCTGCCTTACAACCCGCACCCCACTATCGCAACTGGCACGTGACCCCGATCGCCTAATACACGTGTGATGCATCGTGTATCCACGTGTGTCTCATCCAGGGCTGTCAGGGGTGCCGGGATGAGCGCCACCCCGGCGAGCACAGCTAGCGCTGCCCTATTGACATCTTCGGCGGGAGGTGTAACCTACAACCAAATGGTTGTAGAATCTCGAGAACGCGAGAAACAGACCGACCGGTTGTTCTTCGCGCTCAGCGACGCAACACGGCGCGACATCGTCACGCAGACGCTCGATCGTGAGCGCTCCGTCAGCGAGCTGGGCCGGCTGTATCCGATCAGCCTTACCGCGGTTCAGAAGCACACCGAGGTCCTGGTCGACGCCGGTCTGGTCTCAAAGCACCGGAGCGGACGGGAACAACTTGTGCGCGGCGAGGTCAACCAACTGCGCCGCGCCCACGAACTTCTCGATGAACTCGAAACGCTGTGGCGGACCCGCCTCGAACGCTTCGAAGACGTCCTCAACCAAACCACTGGAAGGGAAAACGAATGACCGTTTGGCATGTCGACAAGAACGCAGAGGCCAAGACAATGGTCATCACTGCAGAGTTCAAGACGTCCATCACCAACGTGTGGCAGCTGTGGGCCGACCCGCGCCAACTCGAGCGGTGGTGGGGCCCGCCAGGGTTCCCGGCCACCTTCGAGCATCACGACCTCACGCCGGGTGGCACGATCACCTACTACATGTCCAGCCCCGACGGTGCCGACAGGTTCGACGGCACCTGGAACGTGGTCGAGGTCGTCGCCCCGACCAGGCTCGTGGTCGAAGACGCAATCGTCGAAAAAGACGGAACGCCCAGCGACGGCAATTCCATGACTCGCATGGAGATCGATATCGAAGCGGCGGGCGACACGACCCGCATGATCCTCACCACGCATTTCGACTCGCTCAAAGGTATGGAGCAAGCGATCGCCAGGGGCGTCGTTGAAGGCATGCAGGCCTGCATATCCCAGATCGACGCCCTGCTCGCCGAGGTTGCCGCCTAGACATCCCACGTAGCCAACTTGTCAAGCGACCTGTTGTTGGTGGTGGCCCCAGGCAATGTTTTCGTTGTAACGGCAGTTGTGCCGAAGGCAACTGTGGAGGATGACGACGAGCCATTAGCCAAGGCTCGCAGAGCGCGGTTGTGCGGTCAAAAAGGTGCTGCCTTTGACGGTCAAGGCGATGAATTGCCGGCGACGATCTGCAGGGTCTGGCGTGTAGAGCTTTGAGGGCGCTTAGGCATGGGCCTTCCTGGTTACTCCCCCAAGTCCAATTGTCTAATATCCAGACCAACCTTCGCCGCGTACGCTCGCACCTGTTGCGTGCGCTTGATTGCGTCGGCCTCGGCCACCGCCAGTATCGAGCCAACTGAGTGCCCTGGGGTGCTGTCGGGGTGCGCTGGGAGCGAGTCGGTGCTAATGCCGACGTCCGATAGTTGCCGGTGGATACCGTATACGGTTTTGTACTCGCGGAGCGAGTTTCGGGCTGCCTGTTCTAGGTGCGCTAAGCGCCAGCGTTGGAAGAGCCCTAATTCGTTCCTGGCTCTAACCTTTCGGTTCATTTGGGCCCGGATTGTACTGGGCCGATAGATGGCCGCGTCGCCCAGAACGCCCGCAGCCCCGCGGAGCCTGCCCAAAGTGACGCCCCGTTTTCCTACGGCTGGGGACCGCCTCGAGGAGCGACCGGTGACCCGTTCCCGCGGGGGTCAACATCCTCCACCCACGCCGGAGCCGAAGTCGACTGTGACCGAACTGGGCGAGCGGATGTCGATAATGGCCCCGGCACGCGGCCCAGTGCTACCCGCTGGCCAGGGAAGAGGCTCACCCCTCTTAGTGGCTAGGTCGGTGCTTAGCCGAACGATACTTTGCCCGTGCCGGTGATGCTTCCATAAAAGGCAACCGGCGGGAGATTGTTGTTCATATTGCACTGGCCCTTCTTAGCGCCACTGGTGTACCTTGCCCCGATACCGGCGAACCTCTCGGTCATGTGCAGAGTGCCGGTAATACCGGCGTAGGCGCCGGTGCCATCGAAGAGAGTGATCGGCCCGACGCCACCGAACACAACCGAGCAAGTCGTAGCGTTGGACATGAGGGGTGGGGCGGGATCTGTGATCTTGTTCAGGATGACAGAATTGACCTCGAACCCACCCTGCTTTAGGGCGATCTTTACATAGTTGCCGTTATCATCCACAGTGCCGTTCTTGTTGATGGAAGTGGCGGTACCATAATCCCCGATCACACCCGTGATGACAATGTTAGACACGGGACTGTTGATATTCGTCGCGTTCGGCGTGACCCAGACCTGGACCGTACCAGTCGTAGTCATGGTGGCCGCCGCTGCCGGTACCGCAGTCGCGCCTATAGCCGCGGCCAGGATTAAAGCGGAAGTCATTGTCTTTGATAGCATTTTTGGGCGACAATGCCTCGGTGGCGTGGGCGCCTTGCAGTGTTCGGCCTCAAGGCGGAGCCGGGTCATCGAAAGGGCCTTCGTCCAAGCAAACATGGATATTTGTGACCTCCATGCAACGGACCAATGTAAGCAGGACCTGGCCGGGCGAGCCATCAAGTGAAGCGGGCAGGGCCTTTCTCCCGCACGTGAACGTGTCGCCCAACGCCACCGCCAGCTCGGCGTAGGACCTTAGCAACCGGTCACAACAGAGCCCCTCGGGCACGAAAGACGCCCGTACAGCGACGCCGTCTATTAGGCCCTCGACTTCGAAGAAGTAGCGCCCGGGCGGCCTCGCTCGGTCGGCGTCGCCCTCGGCCGGACTGGCCTTGCCGTCTGGTTTGTCGATGCCGGTCACAGCAGCGCTGAACCGCTAGCTGACCCAGCCCACGATGGTCCGAGGCGGCACGCAGTGGCCGGGCGTGTTCTTGGTCACCAGGGTCCCGTTCAATGGGCGCACACCGCTCGGGGGCCGATTGGTGACTCCTTTCGGCCTCGAACTCGGCATCGAAGCTGAGGTTGGCGAAGCCACCGCCCGAGCCCAGGTCCCCGCAGCTGTCGGTGGGCGCTGTGTCGCTGTGTAGTTGCAGCCCCGGGCCGGGTTTCCCGCGCCGCCATCGGCACTGTTGGCGGCCGCGATGGCAGTCACCAAACCTGCTGCTCCACCGTTCGTGCCGCCACACAGCACGAAGATTTTGTTCGATGAGGCGGGTACGGCCAACGGAGGGACGACTGAGGGCACGAGGAGAACGACGCCGGTGCCGCACGGGAGCCTGGCCAGCTTCTCGAGGTTCATGACGTACCCCCTCGCGTGGGTTCGTCCCCCACCGTAAGCACGCGATTTTGCCCAGTCAACGAAGACGACCTTTGCAGGAGCAGAAGAAACCCGACCGCCGCTATCCGCGGTGCCCTCCCCGCAAAAGGAGTGACGGATGAGCGCGTGTTCCCGGGGGCCGGGTGCGGCCTCGGCCCGGGCGATCTTGGCGGTCGGGTCGACGCTTAGCGGCCACATGCCGTGAGCCGGGGCCAGGACCGAGCAACGGGGTGCTGGTCGACAGCAAGGTCCCGGGCTCGCCGGGCGTCGTCCCCACCGGGATCGGCGGAGGTGAGGATGGTGTTTGTCGCGGGCACCGCCGGCCCGCGTTCTGTCGGGGACAGAGATGCTCCGGCCCGGGGTTACTCCTGATCGTCGACGACGTTGAGGTTGTAGAACGTCGGCGGGCCGTCGGCGAAGCTCATCATTTTTTTGGACAGCCGATCGGTATCTGGGAGGGCCGAATTAGCCATCGCGTCTTCGTACGAGTCGAAGAAAACGATATTGAAGTACCGTCCATCGTTGTCCCGGTCCTGGCAGAGAACTCTCCGGCGGGCCTTGCGCTTGCCCTCGGTGGCTTGTGCCCACTCGTCGGCGACGGCCTGCACCTCGCCTGGTTTGGACGTCCGGTACTCGATGATCTGGATGAAGGCCACGACTGTCCCCTTTCGGATCGCCAGATCGGCGTTCGATGAGCTCCTGCTCGCTTTGGTACTTGGGCCTGGTAAGTGAGGGGTGGTCACGGCGCTGGTGGACATGCCGACGAAGGCGGGGAGCCGGTGACGTCCATTAGGGGCAGCCACCCGAGCGTGCTCAGACGGCCCCTCATCGCAGTTCTACCGCCGCTGGAGCCCGGCTGTCCATAGGTGGCCGTTAGCTTCCATCTCGTCTCCACGCGACCGCTATACGCTCTTCAGCGCAGATTGCCCAAATCGAATAACCGCAGGCGCGGGGCAAGGCGCCCGACCGCCCGGGCGTTTCCTACAGGCTGCTTGTCCGCCCCCGGCTGTGCGCCCGTCCTCTGGGGATGCGCCAAAGCGCTGCCGAGCTGGACGCATGTCAGCCTCGGCCGTCGCGTGCGCTCTGGTCCAAGCCTTGCCTCGCTTACAATCTGCACGCCGAGATTGAGCTCGATTGTCGGACGCGCCTCGCCCAGGAACAGGACACGCTTTGCGATACCGGCGTAACGACCCTGCGATGCCCACCGAGGTCGTTCCACGTGAGCTTGGCCTCCGTGCTCTCGGTGCGACAAGACCATGGCTGGCCGAAAGATGTCGTCTGGGCCCGGTGGGGCAGACAGTGGACCACGAGCTTCCACGAACGGGCGGCGGGCATTAAGCCATTCTCGGTTTACTTCAGCCAACTGCCCGTCAGCGCGTCCGCCGTGATAGCTCTGGCGGGACCAGTACCGCAGATCGATGAGGTCAGGAGGCGAGCCGAGGCGCTTCTCTCGAACGCAGGGTTCCCAGCCGTCCACCGTGCATTGCACATTGTTGAGCTATGGCACTTCGGGCCTCGACCTGGCCGACCTGGGCGTCCGAAGCCCAATTGTAGGCGGTCACGGACGATCGGCCAGCACAGCTTCGATGGCCCGGATCGCGTTGGCAACGAGGGCGGGGTTGGTGCCCCGGTAGTAAGGGATGCCGAAAACGCCGGTGAGCACCCAGCCTTTACCCCTCTCCCAGGCAGCGTCGTCGATGCCAAGCGCGTCGCGGTAAGCCTGGCGGGCGTCGGACGGGAGCAGGCCCCAGGCGACGATCGTGTCGATGGCGGGGTCACCAACTCCGCAGGTGCCCCAGTCGATGACGGCGGTGAGCTTGCCGTGTTGCGCGAGCAGGTTGAGATATGAAAGGTCGCCGTGGAACCACGCCGGCGGGCCTTCGTGGTCGGGTATGGTCAGGGCCCGGTCCCAGGCTTCGATTACGGCAGCAGCGTCGACTTCTCCGCGCAGACCGCCAACGCCCCTCCGCACCAGCGCGTCGCGCCGACGGACCGGACAGCCGCGGTCGTGGAGCGGCCCGTCCGTTGGGTCGACTGTCCGGAGTGCCCGAACGAACCGCGCAAGGTCGAGGGCAGCCTGGACGGGATCGTCGAGCCGGTCGGCCGTGGCCAGTTCGCCCGGCAGCCACTGCACAACGCCCCACGGGTAGGGGAACGCCTCTTCGGGTTCGCCGATGGCGACGGGAAGAGGAACGACAAGCGGAAGGTGAGGAGCGAGGACGGGCAGCCAGGTCTGCTCTTTGGCCACGAAGTCCACCGCCCAGCCGATGCGCGGGAGGCGCACGGCAAGCTCGTCACCTAGGCGGTAAATGGCATTGTCGGTACCAGCAGACGCCACTCTCTCAATAGAGAGCCCAGCCCACTGTGGGTGCTGGGACGCGAGTAAACGACGGACCAAGTCGGCATCGGTGTCGACCTCGTCGTCGTGCATCCTCCCGTGCGGCACGGACATCCATTCCAGCGGCCAGAACCGCAGCCGTCCACCTGATTACTACGAGCGCCACCCATCCTGTAGCGCCTAGGAGTCTTCTTCGCCAGCATCGACGCGAACACTGTCGCACAGTTCGGGCCCGCACCCCGGCAGGACCGCGAGGGGGTGCGTTCTATGGCACCCTCAAATGCAGGAACGTTCGGAGCCTGCGGGAGAACTTCCGGATCGGATGCAAGCATCCCACGGTTTGGGATGCTTGCCCCACAGCGTCATGCTGTCCAGCACGCGTAGCTGCCGGCCCGGTTCAACCTCGGCCACCGGCAGTCTGTCGGTAATCGTGGTTCCCCGCCCGTCGCCGGGTGGCTGGCCGGCAGACGAGCCGATTCGGCAATCGCTCTGGGCGGAGCCAGTAATCAGTGGTCAACACGGAACCCACACGGAGCTTCCACGAAGACGCCATTAGCTCGCTGCTTGTGGCTGAGCGGCAAGTTTCGACCACTAGTGCATTGGCTGTACATAAGGCAGGCAGGGCCTCCGATAGGGAGGCCCAGATGCGCTGCACCGTTTCCGTGTGTGCTCAAGCCTGGCCGAGGCCGAGATCCACGCCTGCACCAATAACGGACACCTTGTCGTTGCCGTCGTTGCTGACCAGGAGGTGATCGATGGTTTCGCTGCCGGTGATCTGGGTGTTCGCTTCGAGGCCGGCAACGTTGATCTGACCGTCTCGTGCTGTCACGTTGATGTTGTCCGCTTGCTCGGAGCCATTGACCGTGATGACATCGGCCTGGCCGTCTCCCCCGGCGCCGTTAGGGCCGGAGAGGTCGATGTTGACGTGATGGACCGATGTGCCCTCTAGGTTGTTGACCGTGACGTTATCGGCGCCACCTAGCGCTTTCAGGTTGAAGATCTCGACGTCGGTCAGGTCCATCCGGATGGCGGCCACGTCCCGCAAGAAGACGGCATGGGAGCCGTCGGCCGACAGGCTCATAATCTCATTGGCGTTGGAGCCGTTGAATTGCATCACGTCAGCATTTCCGTCCCCGCCGTCGACAGTGTCGCTGCCCTCGCCGGGATTCCACACGAAGAAGTCTTTGCCGTTACCCAGTAACACGGTGTCGTTGCCTCGGCCCGCGTCGACGGAGTCGACACCGTCGCCGCCGAGGATCAAGTCGTTGCCGTCGCCTGTCTTGATGGTGTCGTCGCCATTTCCGCCGTCGACCGTGAGGGTCTTGTCGGCGAGTACGCCCGCTTGCTCAGTGAACTGGTCATCACCGTTGCCAAGCGAGACCGAGATGGCATCGAAATCGGCGAGGTTGAAAGTGCGCACGTCGGAGGCGTTGGCGCCGAACACTACTTCGATTGTGGTGGGATCGGCGTTAAGAGCGACGACGTCGGGCCCATTCGTACCGGTGACGGTGAGCGTCCGATTTGCGATAAACGCCGAGCTGGTGTTGTCTGCGGCCGACGCCTGTGCCGTCAGCGCCGGTCCGGCCGACACCAAACCGGCGGCCAAGCTCGCAACAGCGGCCAGGCCCATCCTGTGGGCGCGCACGTTCGTGTAACTCTTCATTGAGGGGGTTCCCTTCTTGTCTCGAACCAACCGGGTTGTCGGCTCGGTAGAAATGCACTACGCAGACGAGCACCAGCGGAGGTTGAACCGGGCCGGCAGCTGCGCGTGCTGGATGGCACGACGCCGTGGGTTCTTCTTGACCGTTGCTGCCAGCGCCAGCCAGCCCTGCGGGACCTCAGCTCCCGAGGGTGGCCGCAAGTCAGTTGTCCTCGGATGGCTGTTGCGTGTCACTCCTTGTCAACGTGTGCCGTACTGATCATGTCGCTCTTGGCGGAGCCAGTAATCAGTGGTCAACACGAAACCAACACGGAACCAACACGGAACCAACACGGAGCTTCCACGTAGACTGCCATTAGTTCGCTGCTTGTGGCGACCGCAGCGGCGTCGTCGGTGAAGGCATGAACAACCCGGGCAGCCCCGAGGACGTTCGTGTCGAGGAGTTGTTGGATGGTGTGCGGCGTTGTGTCCAATACCGGCGACCGGTCCGCGATGCCCGAGTTGCTGATGAGGGCGTCCACACCGCCGGTCCTGGCCACAGCTTGTGCTGCAGCCACGACTGACGCGTCATCTGTGACGTCGAGTTGCTCGAGGTGTGCTCCGATCTCGTGAGCCAACCTTGGCGCCCGTCTTCGAATCCCGAGCGGTTACCCATACGTCGTGGCCGAGTGCGAGCAATCGGCGGCCGGCGTGCAATCCAAGGCCCCGGTTCGCGCCCGTGATCACTGTCGTAGTCATAGTGGATCCTCACTTTGTCGATCGCGATTGGTATTGGCGTTCTCCATCCGCCTATAAGGTCCCGTTAGGGAGTGGTTGCTTTTTGGGTAGGACAGCCAGTGCGCGGGGCCAGATGGAGACGGGTAGGGCGCTGTTAACGGCAGCTCGCCGAGCGCCATATTGCCCGTCCAGATCGCCGCACGACACGAGAGGCTCCGCAGCCGCGTGCCAATATTTGGCCGGGGTGGAGACAGGCCCTAAAGCCGGCCGTTCAGCGAGCCAGTGGTGTCGGCGAGCTGGCCTTTCCGCTCCCGGTCACGATCATCTGCGAAATGCTCGGCGTACCGACCGTCGACGTGGAGAAGTTGAGGGCTTGGTCTGCGAATGCGGTCAGGGCCACGGACCCCGGCTTCACACTGTCCTCGGAACTACTGGCGGCGCATGCCGCCGCCTACGAGCAGCTGATGGCCTACTTCCGCGACCTCATTGCGACGCGCCGGGAGGACCCTGGCGATGACCTGCTATCGGCGCTCATGACGGCCGGGCAGGAAGGGGACCAGCTAAGTGAGCCCGAGTTGGTGTTCAACAGCATCCTGTTGCTCCTGGCCGGTCACGAGACGACCGTCAACCTGATCGCCAACGGAGTGCTGGCTTTCGCCCGCTGCCCCGAGCAGTTCGACCGGCTCCGCCAGGACCTCTCCCTTACCCGCAACGCCGTCGAGGAGGTGCTCCGTTTTTATCCCCCCGGACACCTCGATAAACGATTGCCAGTCGAGGACATCGAGTTGTCGTGCGGCACCGTGCCCGCTTTCGCCGAGCTGTACCTGGTACTTGCGGCGGCCAACCGCGACCCGCGACAGTTCGACGAACCGCAGAGGTTCGATATCGCCAGGTCGAACAACCGCCACCTCGCCTTCGGGTTCGGCATCCATCACTGCATAGGAGCGCCGCTGGCCCGTCTCGAGGGCGAAATAGTTTTCTCCACGCTGGCCCAACGTTTTTCGACGGTCGAACTCATCCATGACCCGCCGCCGTACAACGACAACGTCGTGTTGCCAGGTGTCGCCTCCCTAGAGGCCCGGCTGACCACGTAACCAGTTAGCTCTTGGGTAAGTAAGCACGCGGGGCGCTTACAAAGGAACCCCCTAAGGCCGATGGCGTTATTTGCGCCTCTTCTCGATACTGGGTATTGATTCGACCGGCAGCTACCCTCATCCGCAGAGAGGTACGGCTGCACGAGGTCTTGGAGTCCGACCCCCGCTGGCTACGCCTCGGCCGTGAGCAGGCCACCGCCGTGATAATTGCCCGGCTACGGGCAAAACGCAGGGGCGAAATGGCTTACCCCGACCTCTTTCCCAGGGACCGCCAGCAGCGGGGCCCTGTCCACGACCTGCGCAAGATCATGGGCACCTCCATCGATGACGACCTGGTAGACGTCCCTGGCCCGCCGCACTGGCCGGACCTCCCGGCCGCCGACGCGCCAGCCGAGTGGGGGGAGTTGCACCGCTGGGTGGAAGAACTGTGTGCGCGTTTCCCGCACCTCGACCACCGCGTGGTGCCTCCCGCCGTCGCCAGCACGTGATCGCCCTCGGCTTCGGCCGCAGCGATCAGCTTCTGCACCTCTGCCAGCGCCGACGCACTGGCCGTCGAGCGGGCGGGCCGAGGGGCGGTGGCCCGATCGGCGGGGTTGGCCGCGATCAGGCCCCATTTGACGGCAAGTCCGAGCGACGATTGAAGGATCGAGTGGTGCTGGTGAATGGACGAACCCGACAGGCCTTTTTCCTGGAGCGAGTGGTAGAAGGCGCCCTGCGCCTGTCGCTTGGTCCCTCTGAAATAGCGGGAACCCTGGGCGGCAAGAAATCCCTGCTAGACGGGGCTCCGGGGGCAGGGCTCGAACCTGCAAGCATCCGGATCCAAAGTCCGGCGTTCTTCCAATTGAACTACCCCGGACCGGCAACCGGCTCGCCGTACCGCAGGCCCAACAGGTCGAGCCACATCAATCCTACCGCTTTCAGTGTGCGAACCAGGTTCCCGGGCCACCCCGCCACGGAGGCTGTGGCGAGCTCTGATATGCCCGGTCCAGCTGTGACGGGGCGACTAGAAAGATGGACGTGAGCAACTACGACCGAGATATGCGTCGTCACAGCGGCCGGGGGTCAACTGAGCAGCCGAAGTTGGCCGCGGTGGTGATGGCAGCCGGCGAGGGGACGCGGATGCGGAGCTCACGCCCCAAGCCCCTGCACCGGCTGTGCGGACGGCCGATGGTCCTATGGGTGCTCGACGCCCTGTCCGGGCTGGACGTCTCACGGGTGGTCGTAGTCGTGGGCCACGGTTCTACCCTTATGACCAAGGCTCTGGCCGAAGCCAGGTCACCGGGGTTGCCGCTAGAAGTGGTAGACCAGCCCGTGCAGCGCGGGACCGGGGACGCATTGTCGGTGGCCCTTACGGCCTTCAACGACGACGATAGCGAGCTCGACGACCTCGTGGTCCTGCCCGGGGACGCCCCTCTGCTGCGGCCGGCCACGCTGCAGGCTCTTGTCGCCGCCCACCGAGCCTCGTCGGCGGCCGCCACCCTGTTATCTGCTCGACTGCCCGACCCGACCGGTTATGGCCGGGTCGTCCGGTCACGGGACGGCCGGGTCGCCGGCATTGTCGAGGAGGCGGACGCTACAGAAGAGGAGCGGGCGATCGACGAGGTAGGCACGTCAATCTACGCGTTCCGCCGGTCCGTATTGGCGCCGGCACTGCGCCGGCTTAGCCCCGACAACTCCCAGGGTGAGTACTACCTGACCGACGTGATCGCTGTGCTGCATGATGCCGGTTACCCGGTCACGTCGTTGGTGGTGCCCGACTCGACGGAGGCGAGCGGCGTCAACGACCGCTGCCAGTTGGCCAGCGCTGAGGCGGTGCTGAGGGCACGAGTGAACGAGCACTGGATGAGCAAGGGCGTCACCATGTTCGACCCGCAGAACACATACCTCGACTCGACCGTCGAGCTGGCCGAGGATGTGACCCTTTTGCCGGGGACTGTCCTTCAGGGGACTACCAGGGTGGCTACCGGCGCCGAGATAGGTCCCGGCAGTCACCTGGTCGACTGCGTCATCGGGGCCAGGGCGCAGGTGAGGGCGACTTTTGCGGAGAAGGTGACAATAGGAGAGGATGCACGCGTGGGCCCGTGGGTATGGTTGACACCAGGCACGGTGGTTGCCCCAGGCTCGGTCGTCAGGCCTGCCGGCGCCTACGGCCTAGACGGGGGGTAGCAAGTGGAACTTGTTTCTAGGCACCGGCTGCAGTTCTACGCAGGACGTTCGCACCCGGCGCTGGCGCAAGCCATTGCCGCCAACCTGGGTGTGGCGGTGGGGCCGTGCGAGCTCGCCGACTTTCCCAACGGTGAGATCCGGGCCCGGTTTGGCGAGTCGGTCCGGGGGGGCGACGTTTTCATCCTGCAGACGCATTCACCTGCGAACGGCAAATCGATCAACGACCTCCTGATGGAGCAGTGGGTGATGATCGACGCCGCCAAGCGCGGCTCCGCCAAACGCATAACCGCGGTTTGCCCTCGTTATGGCTATGGCCGGCAGGACCGTAAGTCGAGAGCCCGGGAGCCCATAACCGCCAGGATGGTGGCGGACTTTTTCCACGCCGCCGGGGCCGAGCGGATAATGTCGGTCGACTTGCATTCCGGGCAAGTACAAGGCTTCTTTGACGGTCCGGTCGACCACTTGACAGCCGTAAATCTTCTCGTGGACTACTTGAAAACTGAGGTCCCGGGCGAATTCGTAATGGTGGCGCCTGACACGGGTAGGACCAAGGTGGCAGAAAAGGCCGCCCGCAGTGCCGGTGATGTTGACATGGCGTCGATTTACAAACGGCGCAGCGTCGACCGTGTCGGTCACGTGGAGGCACTCGATGTTATGGGCGACGTCCGGGGGCGAATGTGCGTGCTGATCGATGACGAGATCGATACCGCAGGGACCCTTTGCGAAGCGGCAAAACTGCTCCATCAAAAGGGGGCCACCGAGGTGTGGGCGACCGCCACCCACGGCGTGTTCTCCGAACCGGCTATCGACCGGTTGAAAAACTCGAAGATATCGCGCATCGTGGTAACGGATACGGTCCCCTTGCCCTCCGAAAAGCAGATCGAAAAGATAGAGAGCGTCTCGGTCGCGAAAACCTTTGCCGACGCCATCAGGGCGGTGTTCGAAGAGGGCTCCATTTCCCAGATCTTCGGGGGCGACAACCAGAGCTAGGGGTCTGTCGAGCCCGAACCCGCGGCGCCGAGGGGGTCCTGTGCCCTGATCGCGGCCACTAGGCGCGAGTAGTGGAGCGGCAGCGGCTGAGCGGTGACCTGCTGCAGCTCAGACGGGCTATCATGAGGCGTCCCCTTTCCCCGAGAGAGTTCTGGCGGGGTAAAACGAGGAGCGGAGCGCGAGCGTACATGGCAGAAGTTAAGTTGGTCGCTGAAGTTGGGCGGACGATCGGGTCGAGCGCGTCGAGGCGGCTCCGCCACGACGGCCGGGTGCCGGGCGTCGTCTATGGGCACGGTATGGAGCCGCTGTCCGTATCGGTCGGCGCCAGGGACCTGCGTGCGGCCCTCTCGGTCCACGGCCTCAACCAGGTGCTCACTCTCGACGTAGACGGCTCTGCTCATCTGGTGCTGGCCCGCCAGCTCCAGCGTCACCCGGTCAGGCATACCGTTGCGCACGTCGATTTCCAGGTCGTGCGGCGGGACGAGATCGTAAGCGCCGAAGTCCCCCTGGTGCTCGTCGGCACCGCCACCCAGGTGGAGCGGGAGCGCGGCTTGCTGGAGCACACGCTCACGACCCTGAGCATCCGGTCGACGCCGGACCAGATCCCCCAGGAGATCACCGTCGACGTCAGCGAGCTGGAGATTGGCGGCGCGTTGAGGGTGCGCGACCTGGTCCTCCCCACGGGAGTAACGACCGAGGCCGATCCCGAGGAGCCGGTCGTGATCGCGTCCGCTTCTACCGTGGCGGCCGTGCTGGCGGCCGAGGCGGCCGAGGGAGCCGTCGAGGGAGCCGAGCCGGCGGAGGGAGCTTCGGCCGAGGCGTCGTCGGACAGAGCAGGTTCGGCCGAAGAGGGCTGACCCAGCTCTGTTTAGGGGCCCAAATCCGAGGGCACAACCGGCGCTGACCTGCTGGCAGTGGGGCTCGGC
The DNA here is from genome assembly GCA_963750465.1 of uncultured Acidimicrobiaceae bacterium. Taxonomy (GTDB): domain Bacteria; phylum Actinomycetota; class Acidimicrobiia; order Acidimicrobiales; family Palsa-688; genus Fen-671. Next base: position 397,387 of record CAVVRE010000010.1, on the reverse strand, counting down.
AACCCCGGGCCGCGCTACGCCAAAACCCGCCATAACGTCGGGGCGGACACCATCGCCCTGCTCGCTGAGCGGCACGGGCAGCGGCTGAAGCAAGGCAAGGAGCACGCCCTCGTGGCTGAAGCCCGGGTCGAGGGGAAACGCCTCGTGCTTGCTTTCCCGCAGACCTTCATGAACGAGTCGGGGCGGTCGACCGTGAGCCTGGTCAGGCGGTTCAAGATCACAGACCTGGCGAACCTGGTGGTAGTCCACGACGAGCTCGACCTGCCGCTCGGCACGGTGCGGGTGAAGGCGGGAGGAGGCCTGGCCGGTCACAACGGCCTGCGTTCCATCAAGGCGTGGTTGCGCTCGGACGAGTTCTCCCGGGTGCGGATCGGGATCGGAAAACCTCCCGGGGGCAAGGACTACGGCGCCGACCACGTCCTGTCCACGCCGAGCCGCCTCGAGCGCCAGCAGCTCAACGCGGCCGTCGAGACGGCGGCCGACGCGGTCGAGATGATCTTGGCCCAGGGGGTGGCCGCGGCGCAGAACGAGTTCAATACCCGTCAGCCGCCGGATGACCCATCTAAATAGGCACTCGAGAAACCTATGTGTTCGTAGTACGGCGTCACCGCTGGCCGGATGTCGTTGGTGGGCGGGTCAGCACATCCACCACCCTGGGCGGGTGCGCTGCTGTAGTTGTTCCATGAAGAGAAAGACGGTACCCGTCGGGGTCGCGAACTGAGGTACGTGTCGCTTCCGGATCACACATGGTCCTCCCAGGGCATTCACTGGGTCGCAATCCTGTCCGGCGTTGGGGCCGTTCTTTCTGCCGGCGTACTTTTGGTGGGCGCTTGGTTTGCTCGCCTTTACCTTCTGAGAGTGACGGCGAGGGTCGAGGCCACCTGCCATCCACTCCCCAACGGTTTGCTCCTTCACGTGCGACCATCTATTCGGTCCGCGGGTCTCACCAGGACGCTTCTCCTCAACGGTGCAGACGAACGCCCTCTCGTTTCGGTCGCCGAGCATCGCCTCAGCGACAGCAAGAACATCTCGAGCGGTCTCGTAGTAGGCACTCTGGTGTCACAGCCCGCATTCGTTCAGGACGAGGTTGTTGATCCTGGGGAGACCATCAGCGATAGCGTCTATTTCTTGATGTCACCTCAAGTGGCGGCGACCTTAGGTTGGCGGGTGCGCTTTCGGTTTTCGGTCAAGAAGCAGCGAGGGCATGGCGAATGGGTATACGTCGCGGCGACCTTTGTCCCCACGCCGCCTGATAGCGACAAGCGGTAAAGCTCGCCCCGAACGCGCCCTGGACTCCCAAGGCCGATATTATGTAAAGCAAGGAGTTGCTGTGGCCGTCAAGTTCGACAATGCAGACAAGTTGGACGCTTACCTACGCTCACTCGACCGCGTCCCGGTGGTAGTCCCGCCTGCATCGCGCAAGCCTGCCAAGTCGCCTGAAGACGGCGAGCGCGGAGCATAGTTCGACCGAGGTAGGCCCGGGTGACCCAGCGGGCCCCGGCCCCCGTCGGGCGGGGTCCTGGCGTCCCGACTGTCCCACGAATGGGCTGGTCAACGATCTAATCCGGCGACCACCGGGCGTCGCCCACATAGGCGGAAATGAAAGTGGTCGAATGAGTCGTTTAATGGTTGGGCCATGACCACACCAGTACAAGTGCCGTCGAGCGCGCCCCCACAAGATACCGAGCCGGCCCTCGCCCCGTTGCTATCGCTGGCGAACGGAGACGGCACCCTCGCCGCGCTGGCGATCGGAGCGGAGCGGACCGTCGCCGTCGGTGAGGCAGCTCAGCCGTTTGCCATTGCCGCCGTGGCCAGCCACGGGTCGGGCCGGCCCGTCGTCGTGGCCGTACCAAGCGGCACTATCGCCGAGAGGCTGGCGCACGAGATCGGGGTGTGGCTCGGTCCTGGCGAGGTGGCGGTCTTCCCGGCCTGGGAAACGTTGCCCTTCGAGCGGGTCAGCCCCGCGGTAGAGACGATGGGCCGGCGGCTGGAGCTGATGTGGCGGCTCCGCCAGCTCCGCGACGGCGCTGGTGATGTCGCCGTCCCGTCCGTCATAGTGTCGCCCGTCCGGGCGCTGCTCCAGCGGCTCGGGCCCCACGTGGAAGACACCGAGCCGTTGCAGGTGGTGAAGGGGGCGCAGGTCGACCTGGACGACCTCGTCGAACGGTTGGCCCACCTCGGCTACCGGCGCGAGTACCAGGTCGAACACAGAGGCGAGATCGCGGTGCGGGGATCGATCGTCGACGTCTTTCCCTCGACCGCCGTCTCCCCAGTGCGCATTGACCTGTGGGGCGACGAGGTCGACCGGCTCACTGAGTTCTCCATCGCCGACCAGCGGTCCGTGGTCGACCTGGACGAGGTCGTCATCTTCGGGTGCCGCGAACTTCTGCCTTCCCCAGAAGTCCGGGAGCGGGCTGCGTCCCTGGGCGACTCCGAACCGTGGGGGAGCGAATCCTGGGAGCGGCTGGCCGAGGGGCTCAGCTTCGATGGCATGGAGTCCTGGTTGCCGTGGCTCAGTGGCGACGAACACCTTCTCATCGACCTCTTGCCCCGGGGGGCGAAGGTGCTCCTCGTTGAGCCCCGCCGGATGCGCGAGCGCGCCGTGGAGATCGCCGAGGAAGAAGCTGACCTGGCTGGAGCACTGGCGGTCACGTGGGGGGCCGAGGGCCGCGACTTCCCGCGTCTTTACTTGCCTTTCGACCGCCTGCTGAGCGGGACGAACGCCTCGGTGGCCATGCTGGCCCCCGCTCCTGAAGGACCAGGCACGCCGACGATCAGCACCATGGGGTGGGACCCCGTGGCCGGCGGACCGGAGCGGCTCCTGGCCCAGCTGCGCGAGCTGGCGGCTAAGCGGTACACGGTCGTCGTCTGCGCCGAGAACGCGAGCACGGCCGGACGGTTGGCCCGGTCCCTGCAGGACGAGGGAATTAGCGCGACCGTAGTTGACCGAGCGGGCGGGAGTGGCCCGCTCGACATCGGGCCCGGCGGCGGTTTGCGGGTTGTGGTGGCGCCGATCGACAGGGGCTTCATATACCCCGCACTCCAACTCGCCGTGCTGGCCGAAGGCGATCTAACGGGGCGGCGGCGGCCGCACCGCACCGCCAGGCCCCGGGCGGCCCAGGTGGCCACGTTTTTCGACGATATGAAGACGGGCGACTACGTTGTGCATTTCCAGCACGGCGTGGCCCGTTTTGCCGGCATGGTCAAACGGTCGATCGGCGACGTGGAACGCGACTATTTGTTGCTGGAATACCGTGACGGCGACAAGCTTTATGTGCCCTCGGACCAGGTCGACGCCTTCCGTCCCTACACGGGCGGGGAAAAGCCCTCTCTTTCTCGTTTGAACGGGAGCGAATGGCAAAAGACCAAGGCCCGCGTGCGCAAAGCGGTCCGCGAGATCGCCCAGGAGTTGGTGGCTCTGTATAAGAAACGGGCTTCCGCGCCCGGTCATGCCTTCGGTGCCGACACCCCGTGGCAAACCGAAATGGAACATGCCTTTATCTACAACGAAACTCCGGACCAGCTGAAGGCCATAGCGGACGTAAAGGCGGACATGGAGGGACCGGCCCCCATGGACCGTCTCATCTGTGGCGACGTCGGCTTCGGCAAGACCGAAGTCGCCATGAGGGCCGCGTTCAAGGCGGTCCAGGACGGCAAGCAGGTGGCGGTGCTCGTCCCCACCACCTTGCTCGCCTCCCAGCACATGCAGACGTTCAGTGAGCGGTTTGCCAATTACCCGGTCCGGGTGGAGATGCTGTCCCGTTTCCTTACTCCGGCCGAGACAAGGGCAGTAACCGACGGCCTGAGCGCGGGGTCGGTCGACATCGTCATCGGCACGCACAAATTGCTGGCTCAGGATGTCAAGTTCAAGGATCTCGGGCTGCTGGTTGTCGACGAGGAGCAGCGCTTCGGGGTTACCCACAAAGAGACGATCAAAAAGCTGAGCACCGATGTGGATGTTCTGACCATGACTGCGTCGCCGATACCGCGAACGCTCGAGATGAGCTTGACGGGCGTTAGGGACCTGTCGCTCATTGCCACGCCGCCCGCCGCCCGCCGCCCGATCCTCACGTACGTCGGTGAGTACGACGAAAGGGCCGTGGCCGAAGCCATTCGCCGGGAACTGCTACGCGAGGGTCAGGTCTTCTTTGTCCACGACCGGGTTCGTGATATCGAAAGAGTGGCTGCCCGCCTTCGGGAACTGGTCCCCGAGGCGCGCGTGGCGATCGCGAACGGCCAGATGGACGAGGGTTCCCTGGAACGCGTTGTGCTCGATTTCTGGGAGGGCCGCTACGACGTCCTGGTGTGCACGACCATAATCGAGTCGGGCATTGACATGCCTACGGTCAACACTCTCGTAATTGACCGCGCTGACATGCTCGGGTTGGGCCAGCTTCACCAGCTGCGGGGACGAGTGGGCCGAGCGGGCCAGCGGGCCTATGCGTACCTTTTTTACCCTCCGAACCACAAATTGACCGAGGAAGCATACGAGCGGCTACGGACCATCGGCGAGCACACCGAACTGGGGTCAGGCTTTAAGATCGCCATGCGCGACCTGGAGATCCGGGGCGCCGGCAACCTCCTCGGCGCTGACCAGTCGGGCCACATCGCGGCTGTGGGCTACGACCTTTATGTGCAAATGGTGAGCGAGGCGGTGGCGGACATGAAGGGTGAGCCGGTGCGCCAGCCGGCCGAGATCCGTCTCGACCTGCCCATGACAGCCAACCTCCCGGCTACCTACGTTTCCCGGGAGGACCTCAGGCTGGAGGCCTACCGCAAGCTGGCGACGCTAAGTACTCATGCAGAAGTCGACGACGTTGAGTCCGAGTGGAGCGACCGCTATGGGCCATTGCCGAAGGCGGCCACCGCGTTGCTCGGCATCGCCCATCTCAGGGCCGAGTGCGTTCGCCTGGGGCTTCGCGACGTAACGGTAGTGAGCGGCGGGATAGGTACCCCGCCGGGCAGCCTCGTGGCCAGGATCTCGCCTATTTCCCTGAAAGCCAGCGAGCAGGTCCGCCTCGGCCGCGTCTGGCCGCATGCCGTCTACAAGGAGGACCAGGGCCAGTTGGTGGGGCCGGTCCGAAAGGGCGCCGACCCGGCCTCGACGCTGGTCGAGATACTCCGCTCTCTAGTCCCGCCGGCCGAGGGGGCGGGCGTTTCCCAGGCGGGCGTTTCCCAGGCGGGCGCCGCCCGGGGCTAATATCGCGGCGGCCGTGTTGCGTCCTACCCTCTCCCGCCATAATCCAGGTCAGTCCGCCGCCGCCTGGCGCCGTTCAAGCTGGCGCCGGTCAAACTGGCGTCGCGCCAGCTGGCGGGCCAGGTCGAAGCCGATCGCCGTCGTCGTGGTCGCCGGCGTCCTCGGCGGCAGCCTGTCGGCGTGCAGCACCACCTCGCCGCCGGCCGCCATGGTCAATGGGCAGGTGATCACCCAGAGCGAACTGGCCGAGAACCTACAATGGTGGTCCTCCAGCCCGGCCTATGTCGTCTCCTTCGACCAGGCGAGCAAAGCGCAATCCCAGCAGTATGCCTCTCAGGGCCAGACGGTGCCCGCCTTCACCGTGGCCGGGACCGGGACCGGGCCGGGTAACTTCGGCCTGCCGTGGACGACGGGCCGGCTGACGCTACTCGTGACGGGGGTGGCCGTTCATCAGTACCTGCACAGCAAAGGCGAGGAACCATCTGCCCTCGACCACTCTGCCGCTTGGGCCAGCGAGGAGGCTAGTGCCCCACAAGTGTGGGTTCAGCTACCGCCACAACTCCGGTCCGCGGTGGCAGATGACGGAGCCGAACTGGCCGTGGTCCAGTCGAAAGCGCCCAGTCTCACCACGGCGGCGCAGTTTTACAAGGCCAACCTGTCCTCGTTCTGGTCGCAAGTGTGCCTGACATCGATCGATGTGTCTGTGCCCGGGCCGGACGGAAGCATCGATATGGCGGCGAGCCACAAGCAGGCCCAAATGGTAGCTACCGAGCTGACTGCGGCCGCCAGCGGGGCTAGGCCGCCCACCGTCGGCAACGGCGCCCGTTACTGCCTCACGCCCGAGCAGCTGATCGTGCAGCCGGCCGTGTTCGCCCAGGAGGTAAGCGCCCTGCAGCCCGGCAAGGCGGGGCTGGTACAACAGAACTGGGGCTACGAGGTGGTCCAGGTCCGTTCCCGGACCCTGATCCCCTTCAATACCCAGGTTGCGTCCGTAATCGCGGTCGTGGCCCTGGGTGCCGGCCTCGCCACTTACTCATGGCCGGTGCAGGGAGACGCAGGCGGCACCGGCCTGAGCAAGATCCTGAAGGCGGCGGATGTCGAGGTCGACCCCACCTTCGGTTCCTGGACCACGAAGCTGCCGGCGCCGCCGTACATCCCGCAGGTTTGGCCGGCCGGCCAGGCATCGCCCTAGTTCGTGACGAACCTGCCGAAGGTCACGGTCGTGGGCCTCGGCCCCGGTCGCCCCGGCGTGATCACCGCAGAATCGCTCCTGGCAATAGAGAACACGCCCGTCCGCTGGTTGCGTACCGCCCGTCATCCCTCAGCAGCGATCGTGGGCGACCGTAGTTTCGACTATCTCTACGATTCGGCGGCCACGCTGGAAGAGGTTTACTCGAGCATCGTCGACGCCCTGGTGGAGTCGGCGACGAGCGCAGGCTCTGTCCTGTATGCCGTCCCTGGGTCGCCGGCGGTGGCGGAGCGGACAGTCGAGCTGTTACGGGCCGATCCACGGGTGGACACGGTCATTTTGCCGGGAGTCTCGTTTGCTGACCTGGCGTTCGAGCGCCTCGGTGTCGACCCGTTGGCCGAGGGCGTGCGTATCGTGGACGGTCACCGGTTCGTCCCCGAGGTGGCCGGCTCCACCGGACCGCTGTTGATCGGCCAGTGCGATTCCGCCCAGGTCCTGTCGGAGGTAAAGCTGGCGCTCGGGTCAGTGCTGGAGGAGCTGCCCCCGGGCCACGAGGGCGCAAAAGTGACCATCCTGATGCACCTCGGCCTGCCCGACGAGTCGGTGACGGTTGTGGCCTGGGAGGATCTCGACCGCGTGGTGACGCCCGACCATCTCACTAGCTTGTGGGTGCCCCGTCTGGCCCAACCCTTTGCGGCTGACTTCGTGCGGCTGGAAGAGCTGGCCCGCACACTGCGGGCCGCTGCCCGTGGGACCGAGTGCAGACGCACGAGAGCCTCACCCGTTATTTGCTGGAGGAGTCTTACGAGGCCCTCGAAGCGATAGAGGAGCTGGGGGCGGACGGGGCCGGTTACGACCACCTGGAGGAGGAACTGGGCGACGTGCTGTTCCAGGTCGTGTTCCACTCGGTCCTGGCGGCGGAGGAGGGCCAGTTCACCCTGGCGGACGTGGCGCGGAACGTGCACGACAAGCTCGTTTCCAGGCATCCTCACGTTTTCGGTGATGTAGAAGCCGCCACGGCCGAAGATGTCAACCGGAACTGGGAGCAGATCAAGAGGAAGGAAAAAGGCCGAGCGAGCATTATGGACGACGTGCCGCGCGACCTGCCGGCGCTCCTTTATGCCCACAAAATCCAGAGAAAAGCCGCTTCTGCGGGTTTCGACTGGGAAGGCGCGGAAGGCGCCCTGCCCAAGATAGGGGAGGAGCTCTTTGAGCTGACCGAGGCCATTTCCGCCGACGGCGCCGACCGGCCGGAGGAGCCATTTGGCCAGCGCGACGAAGGAGCTGTGCGAGACGAGCTGGGCGACCTGCTGTTCGCCGTAGTGAACGTCGCCCGCCACGTGAAGGTCGATCCCGAGGCGGCCCTCAGGGAGGCGACGGCCAAGTTCCGCCGGCGTTTCATGGCCGTGGAGGCGTTGGCGGCTGAGCGCGGGGCTGATCTCGCTCAACTGGATCTTGCGCAGCTCGACCTTCTGTGGGAAGAGGTGAAGGCGGGCGAGCCTACGCCCTGATCCCGGCGGGGAAGAGGCTCGTCGTCGTGACCACTATTGCCCGGAATTCGGGCAAAACTCGCGCCCAGCGCGGCTCGCTGGTCGAAAAGTGGTCACGGCGGGGCGATTTCGGTAGGGGCTAGTTCGCACTTTTAGCCGGTTGGCCGGGTGCCCCGCTCCGGTGGCCGCCAGGGCACGCCAAACGCCGGTTCGAGGGGTCCGGCACACGAGCTCGACCATCGACGCCGGCGCCCAGGTACCGGTGGGCGAGAGAGGCCGTCGACCGGCCTTAGCTCGAGGTCGAGATGGGGCTGGAGCAGGGGAGAAGAGCTCAACGGGCGGTCAACGGCAGGTATGGTCCGTCCCTGCGACGAGCCTCACAGATAAGCTACTGTCTCTCTGTTAACTTTGGTCACAGTTTTCACTTGAACAACAGGTCGGGAAACGGTATGCGGTTGGCCGTCAAGATGGCGCTGGTGCTCCTGGTCCTCGGCGGGGCCATGTACCTGTTTGTCTTTCCGGCCCGCACCTACCTCAACCAGAAGCAAGGGATCGCCGCAGAGCAGCGCACGGTCGCAGTCTTGAAGGCCGAGGACTCCAAGCTGACCTCGGAGAGCTCTGCGTTGCAGGACAACGCCACTATCGAGCAGATCGCCCGCCGGGAGTACGGCCTGGTCAAACCGGGCCAGCAGGCGTTCATGGTGCTGCCCGCACCCAGTCACCCTCAGCCGCCGGCTCCGCCGCCGCCCAAGCACGCTCCCTGGTACTCTTCCCTCGAGTTCTGGCACAACTTATAGGCATATGGAGCGACGAGGCTGCTTCGAGCGGCTTCGTATGAGGACCTGGGTGTTTTGGCCGCGCTGAGCAAACACGACGACGTGAAGGCATTGCTGGGCCGCCAGCCTCGGGAGCCGTTCGAAGTCGTGCTTCGCGACGAGCACGGGAGCCCGGTCGTAATTCGCAACGGCCCGGTACTGGACGACGGGACCCCGATGCCCACTCGGTACTGGCTGGTCGGCCGCCGGGCCCGGCTCGCCGTCGACCGCCTGGAGGCGGCCGGGGGAGTGAGCGCCGCGGCAACGGTGGTTGACCCGGTCGAGCTCGAGCTGGCCCATCAGCGGTACGCGGCGGAAAGAGACGCCGCTCTTCCGGTGGCCTGGTTGGCCCTCGCCCGGGCGGCGGTGTGGGCGGGACACGGCGCGGGGTCAAATGCCTACATGCCCACTACGCCTGGTTCCTCGTGGGCGGCGACGACCCCGTCGGGCGCTGGGTGGCCGAGCAACTGGCTGGAGGCACGGCGACGGCACGCCCGCCAGTGCCGGAGAGCGATGGGTAACCTCGCCGCGATTGACTGCGGGACGCTATCGACCCGTCTGCTGATCAGCACCCCCAGCCGCCAACCGGTCGTGAGGCTCATGCGTGTGACGGGCCTGGGACAGGGCGTCGACCAGGCCAGAGCGCTGCACCCCGAGGCTGTAGAAAGGGCCCTTTCGGTCTTGCGCGAGTACCGGGGATTAATGGACCGACATGGGGTCAGCGCGGTTCGAATGGTGGGCACGTCAGCCCTGAGAGACGCGGCCAACCGGGCGGCATTTTCGAACGCCGCAGAAAAGATAATCGGAGCTCCCCTTTCGCTCCTCAGCGGACAAGAGGAGGCGGCCCTTTCCTTTGCCGGCGCAACGGCCGAGCTAAACACCCAGGACGGCCCCTGGCTGGTGGCGGATATCGGTGGCGGGTCCACTGAGCTGATTGTCGGCCCGGAGCCTTCGGGGGCTCGTTCGCTCGACCTCGGCTGCGTGCGGGTGACCGAGAAGTTCTTGCCCACCGACCCGCCCGGCGCTGAAGAACTGGACCGAGCCGGCTCCTGGTTGCGCGCCCAGTTCAGGGACGTCGAGGTGCAGGTGCCCTCGTTACGCTCTGCCCACGTGCTGGTCGGCCTGGCAGGGACGGTCTCCGCCCTCGCCTCCTACGACCAGGGGCTCGAACTCTACGACCGGGCCGCAGTGCACCACTACCAGCTTTCGAGGAAGGCCGTTGACCGGGCGCTGTCCGACCTGGCTGGCCGGCCCACCGCATCCCGCGCCGCCTTACCCGGGATCGAACCGGCGCGAGCGCCGGTGATAGTAGGGGGCACCTTGGTCCTGGCCACGTTGATGGCGCATTTCGGCTTCGAAGAGTGCCTGGTGTCGGAGTCTGACATCCTCGATGGCTTGGTCATCTCCCTCGTTCGGCTTGACAGAGGGCCAACCTCGCGCAACTAGCATTGCACCTGTGACTTGGGGCCATGCGGTCGCCTACCCGGAGCTGCGCGGGAGGAGGGTTCACCTGCGACCTCTCGTCGCCTCGGATTTCGATGCCTGGCGCGAGGTCCGTACCCGGTCGCGGGATTGGCTCGTCAAGTGGGAACAGCGCCCTATCCCGGGCCAACCCGACCCCGCCGTCGACAAGCGGGCCTGGGTTGCTCGCTGTACCGCACGTATGCGTGAGCGGGAGCTGGGCACGGGCTACGGCTTCGGGATCTTCGTCAGGGGCCGCTTTGTCGGCGAGATAAATATCTCGTCGGTCCAACGGGGGCCGTTCCAGACCGCGTACGTCGGTTACTGGATCGACGAGGCCATGGCGGGCAACGGATTCGTGCCCGAAGCCTTCGTGGTTGTGGCCAAGTTTGCGTTTGAGGACTTGATGCTCCACCGCCTTCAGGTCTCCATCATCCCGCGGAACCGGCCGAGCAATCGCGTGGCACAAAAGCTCGGATTGCGCAACGAAGGGACCGCCCTCCGCTACCTCGAGATAAACGGAGTCTGGGAGGACCATGTGCGCTACGCCATAACGGCCGAGGATTGGGCCGAAAAGCGCGAGCAGTACCTGAAAGAGTGGGTGTTGCCGGTTTAGGCCGATGTGCTGCTGACTTGTCAGGACAGTTTCCCGGCCCGCGCCGGCGGCGCGTAACGGTATATAGCTCTGCCTTGCACCGAGGTTATGGGGACGGGCCCGTACTGCCGGCTGTCGGTGCTGTGCTCGGGGTTGTCCCCGAGCAGGAACACGCCCGCCGGCCCCACTTGGACCACTCGCTTGAGCACGGCCCGGCCTGGCCGGCCGGGGTCGGAGGCGGCGACGATATCGCCTGGGTGCACTGATCTGGTCCTCCAGACCAGGATGTGATCTCCCGGTTCGAGGGTAGGGGCCATGCTGAGCCCCGCGACCTCCACCCGCTCGAAGTGCCACCAGGCCCACCAGGCCACCACCCTGACCAGGCGAACGCGACCCAGGCCAGGATCGCGACTGCGCCTCGCCCGAGCGACCGGCCGTCGCTGTTCCCCCGCCGCGGGGTTGTCCCGGCGCCCCTCCACCCGTTGCTCCACCCACCAGTTGGGCCTGGGGACCGGCCTCGGAGCGGACTGGGCGCATAGCAACGCAGGCGCTATAGCGTGTTCGTTGACCGTGTCCCACGGCACGTACCCTTAGCACAACCGACCAAGCAAAAAGGAGCCTCTTTATGACCTTGCTGGTGCGTTTGCTGGCCCTGGCAGACCGCGTGAGCTCACCCCGGACTGCCTATGCCCACTGCGACTTGCCGTGTGGTGTTTATGACCCGGTGCAGGCGAAGGTCGAAGCCGAATCGGTCAAGGCCATCATCGAGAAGTACAACGCGTCGACCGACGAGGCCTTCAAGGCCCGCTGCTTGTTCATCAAGGAAGAAAGAGCCGACCTCGTCAAGCATCACCTCTGGGTCCTGTGGACTGACTATTTCAAGCCACCACATCTGGCAAAGTACCCAGAACTGCACGACATTTTCTGGAAGGCGACCAAGACGGCCGGTGACACCAAGCACACGACGGACGTCGCCGTGGCCGATGATCTGCTCCGCCAGATTGCCGAGATTGACCGGATTTTCTGGGAGACGAAGAAAGGCTGAACGCTAAAGGCCGGCCTCTCGTCCCATCGCCAAGTCCCGGCCGGGCGGTCTGATGACCGACCTCGGTCGGGGTATGGCGCGTCGCAGTACCCCTGGCCAGGGCCCGGCGTAGGCCGGCGTATAAAGGTGCGGCCATTCGTGGAGGGTTGGTGACCCCGGTCGAGGACGCCGTCGCTACTGCTTTTCGTGAGGAGTGGGGGCGTATCGTGGCGACGTTGATCCGGGTGACCGGTGACTGGGACCTGGCCGAAGAGTCGGCTCAGGACGCCTTCGCCGCCGCCCTCAAAAACTGGCCCGACCACGGCATACCACGCAACCCCGGCGCTTGGTTGACCACTACGGCGCGCCATCGCGCCCTCGACCGGTTGCGGAGGTCGGCGGTGGGTGCCCAGAAGCTCCAAGAAGTGGCGCGGAGCGCCGCCGGAGACGAAGCCGGCGAGCCGCGGGGCCGACGAGAGCGGCATCGCTGACGACCGGCTCCGGTTGATCTTCACGTGCTGTCACCCGGCGCTGGCGCTCGAGGCCCGCGTCGCCTTGACCCTGCGCACCCTCGCGGGCCTGACCACCGTCGAGATTGCCCGGGCGTTCATGGTGCCCGAGGACACGATGGCCAAGCGTCTGGTCCGGGCCAAGCACAAGATCCGTGACGCCGGCATACCGTACCGGGTCCCGCCCGCCCACTTGTTGGCGGAGCGGACGAGCGGCGTCCTAAGCGTGCTCTATCTGCTGTTCAACGAGGGCTATTCGGCCACTGCGGGCGCCGACCTCGTCCGGACCAACCTCTGTAGCGAGGCGATCCGTTTGGGCCGGACGCTGGCCGCCCTCCTGCCCGACGAGGCGGAAGCCACCGGCCTGCTGGCGTTGATGCTCCTGCACGACGCCCGGCGGGCGGCCCGATTGGACGGGTCGGGCGACGTGGTAACCCTGGAAGACCAGGACCGCTCGCTCTGGGCCCGGGCCGAGATCGAGGAGGGCGTCGCTGTACTGGAGGTGGCGTTGAGCCAACAGCGTCCCGGGCCATACCAACTGCAGGCCGCCATCGCCGCCTGCCACGCCACTGCGCCCGAGGCAGGGGCCACCGATTGGGCCGAGATCGTGGGGTTGTATGACCAGCTGGCGCTCTACCTCCCGTCGCCGGTGGTGGAGCTGAACCGGGCCGTGGCCGTGGCCATGGCCGATGGGCCGGCCGCCGGTCTGGCGCTGGTCGAAGAACTCGAACGCTCGGGGTCCCTCCACGTCTACTACCTGCTGCCGGCGACGCGCGCTGACCTGCTCCGTCGACTAGGCCGCCAGGCAGAAGCGGCGACGAGCTACGAGCGGGCCCTTGAACTGGCGAGCACCGACGCTGAGCGGCGCTTCCTTGCTCGCCGACTGGAAGAGACCAGGGGCCAATCCGCCTGACCAGGCGGGCCGCGGTCCGGGGCGGGTGGCGGCCGCGGCGGCAAGGTTTGCGGGGTCAGCACCCGGCTCTCAAACTGGCTGTGTGCCCAGGGCGGTGATCATTGGCGGGCGGGGTCAGTGTGGCCGGGCCATCAGCCGACGGTTGGTCGAAGACGGTTGGGACGTCACCGCGACCAGCGCCGGCCCGTTACCCGATCCCGTTGAGACACCGGGGATCCGGTGGTCAGTCCTGGCCCGAGACGAGGCCGGTTCGCTGACCGACGTCGTAGCCCCCGGGACGGATGTAGTGGTCGACGTCACTTCGTTCACTCGGGCACATGCGGAGCAGCTGGTCGCTTTGGGTGACAGGCTTGGCTCGGCCGTCGTCATCTCGACCCTGTCCGTCTATAGCGACGCGGCCGGAAGGTCGCTGGAAGACGCCAAAGACGAGGACAGCTTCCCGGAGTGGCCGGTACCGTTGACCGAGGACTGGCCCACGGTGGCGCCGGGCGACGCCAGCTATTCGGCTCGAAAGGTGGCCGTGGAGCAGCTCCTGCGCCAGCGCGCCCCCTGGCCCGTCACGATCGTGCGGCCTGGAGCGGTCCATGGTCCTTTCAGCCACCACCTGCGTGAGTGGTACCTGGTCCGAAGAGCGCTTGATCATCGCCCGCAGGTGGTCCTCCCGTTCAACGGAGAAAGCGTGTTCCAGCCCACGGCCACGGTGAACCTGGCCGAGCTGGTCGCTCTGGCCGCCAACAAGCCCGGACATCGGACGCTCAACTGCGGCGACGAAGGCCCGCCGACGGTGGCTCAGATCAGCGCCATGGTTGATGACCTGCTGAACTGGTCGACCGAGCGGGTGCTCGTGGCCGGCCCTGAACCTGGACCGACCGTCGGGAACCATCCCTGGGCCGTTCCCCGGCCCGTGGTCGTCGACATGCGCTTGGCCCACGTCGAACTCCTCTACCAGCCGCGGGCCAGCTATGCGGAGGCACTGTCTGAGACGGTTCCGAGATCCACCGAGTCACTGGGGATCGAGATCGACCCGCACGGTCAAAAGGTGCGTGGCTACTGCTCCGGAGGTGCAAATGCAGAACCGCCGAGCGAGATTGCCCTGACTCAGGATCCGTTGGCGCTGGCGGGCGTCATCGTCGTCGAGGATGTGCGCCGTCCCTCCCCGCCAGGCGCCGCCGGGGCCAGTGCGCACCTTGACCCGAACGCGAGGATTGGTCTCGATGTTGCGGACCCAATCCGCGTTCGCGTCCGCGCTGCGATAGCAGCCAGAAGATGTTGCCGTCCTGGCCGTCGCAAACGGGCGTTAGCCGTCGCTGCCCAGTGCGCCGACCCCTCGTTTCCAGGAGGGCATCCCCGGGGTCGGGCAGCCCCAAACGGAACGTCAGTCTGACGAGCGGATTGAGCACAGACTTCTGGACCGGGTGGAAGATGCGCTCCTTGACAGCTGAGCAGAGAGCTTCCGAGGGACCTGTCATTTGATCGTTGTGGCCCTTTTCATGTTCGACCCTTCTTGTGATGGGACCGGTGTCGCTTGTTCAGGTCACCCGCCGTGCGACACCCTCGGTGCGCATTGCGGGCGATCAACCGGCGTCGCTGCGCATCTTCATCCTCGCGCCGCCAGCCTTGCCTGGGAACCTGCTGGCAACGCTTTTGGCCGACGAGAGGGAACGCAAACCGTCTTTGTTTGACGCCGGGCCGCGCTTTGTCGTGAAACGGCGGCCCGAGGAGAAACGCTGGCCTGAGGAGAAACGATGGCCCGAGGAGAAACGGTGACCTGAGGAGAGGGGAGGACCGGACCAGGGCCTGAACTTCTCGGTCGGGACAGCCTGGCGGCGGCCACCTCCGCCCGCGTCGTGGCGGTCGTCGAGGGGGATGTGCAGTTGAAGCCTCCACATGCCGGCCGGCAACGCGACTTCTTCGGTGGCCTAGGAGCAGTTAGGCCGGTCGGGTTGCGATCTGGGCGCGGGGCCGGCACCTATGTCGGTCCTAGGACGTCCTAGCAAGTCTGTGACAAGCACGTTTGCGTCCAAGAAGGCGTGGGCGCGGAGGGGGTCGAACCCTCATGCTCAGAGGCGGCAGGGTTTAAGCCCGCTGTGTCTACCGTTTTCACCACGCGCCCTAGCTGGACTTTTAAGGGTTTCCTGGCCCCCTCTCCGGAGCTGTCAGTCCAATTTACTTATAGCTCCTTGACGAATGGCTGGCCCACCGCCAGAGCCTCGGCCTCTCGCCGACCACCCTCCGCGGCTACCAACGGATGGCAAAGCGTATCCAGGCCGATCCCTTGGCGAGCACGGCCCTCTCAGTTCTCGAGCCCTTCGACCTTGATGCTCTCTACGGACGGCTCACCGCCGAGGGCAAGGGGCCGCGCACCGTCAAGCACCACCATGGAGTGGCCAGCAGCGCTCTGGGCCAGGTCTCGTGTGAGCGGGCAGGGATTTTGCCAGGGCCTGCCAGGAGCTGGACGCTGCTGCCCTCAACGTGCCATAGACCAGAAGTTCAACTCCGCTTCCATGACCTGCGGCATATGTGCGCCACGCAGATGGTGGCCATGGGCGTGGACGTGGTGACGTTTTTTGTCCCGGTCAGCTGCCGGTACTCAGCGAGAGCAGGAGCGACTAGCACGCCAGCTGGCCTTCGCGGAGGGTGGCCAGCAGGCGGCCTTCCAGTTCTGCCGCCTCAGGTGCCGCCATCATGCCCACCGACCGCGGCCGGGGTAGGCCCACGTCCATCCGAGCCACCACCCGGGCGGGCCGGCCGGAGAGGACGTAGACGGTGTCCGACAGGTACACCGCTTCGCGGATGTCATGAGTCACTAGCAGCACGGTCCAGCGGTACCGTTCCCAGACCGAGCCCAGCCACACCTGTACGTCCGTGCGAGTGAGGGAATCGAGCGCCCCCATCGGCTCGTCTAGCAGCAGAAGGCTGCGCCCCTGGACGACGGTGCGCAAAAGCGCGGCCCGCTGGCGCATCCCGCCCGACAGCTGGAAAGGGTACGACCGTTCGAAGCCCGCCAGCCCAAACGCCTCCAGCAAGGGCGCCACTTGCTGTCTGGCCTCGACCCGGCGCACCCCCGCCACCTCGAGCCCGAGAGTGACGTTGTCGATGACCCGCCGCCACGGGAACAGAAGGTCCTTCTGCGGCATGTACGCGCACTTCGCTCCGGCGGAGGGCAGGCCGTCGACCAGGACTTCACCCTGGTCCGGTACCTGCAGGCCGGCGATGACCTCCAGGAGGGTGGACTTACCGCAGCCGCTGGGCCCGATGACCGACACGAACTCGCCCTCGTGGGCGGTCATGTCGACGCCGGCCAACACCGGGACCGCGCCGTGGTCGCCGCGAAACGACTTCTGAAGCTGTCGCAGCTCCAGTTTGAGCGGCCCATCGGCATATGCCATTGGGACGAACCATACCTTGGTTGGACCAAATACCCCGCCCGACGTGTAACCTGTACGCCAGTGACGCAGGGTGCCCGATACCCCTCGGGCTGAGAGCACACCTGTCGAACCTGATCTAGTTAGCACTAGCGGAGGGACCGTCACATGACGAAGGTTTCGCGTGCTGCGCCTTGGCGCAGCGCCAGTTTATTTTGTCTTGCCCTGATGGCCAGCTTTGGGCTGTCGCCTATTGCCACTGCCGGCGCGGCTTCCATGCCGAAGCTCACTACGGTGACCTTGGCGCTGGACTGGACCCCGAACACGGACCACACCGGCTTTTATGTTGCCAACACGTTGGGTTATTACCTCAAAGCCGGTATTCGGCTCAAAATAATCCCCTATACGACGACGCTGCCCGACGAGCTGGTGTCCGCCGGCAAGGCTGACTTCGGTATCTCCTTCGAGTCCGAAGTAGCCATCGACGAGACCGAAGGTTTACCGGTTACCTCGGTTATGGCCATCCTTCAGCACATGGCCAGTGTGGTCGGGTTCCGTCCGGGTTCGGGGATCACCCGGCCACGAGAGCTGGCTGGTAAGACATTTGCCTGGGACGGCGGCACTGATGAGATCGCGTCCATCGAGTACCTCATCGACAAGGACGGCGGCCAGGGTAGATTACCCGATGGAAAGCCCAATTTCAACGTCGTCGACCTCAACACGTCGGCTTACGCAGCCGTGTACGACGGGCACGCCAACTTTGATTTCCCGCTCGTCACGTGGGAAGTTATCCAGGCCCGGCTGGCCGGTCAGCCCATGGACTACTTCAACTTCCAGCAATGGGGGTTCCCGGACCGCTACGAGGTGGTCCTGATCTCGAGCCATTCTTTCCTGAAGGACGACCCCGGGCTGGCCGCCCGCTTCGTCCAGGCTTCGGCCCAGGGCTTCACTTACGCCGCTCACCACCCAGCGGCGGCGGCAAAGATCCTGATCGACGACAACCCAGGAGTTTTCAGCGTTCCTGCCCTCGTCTATGACAGTGCCACAATGATGGCTAAATCCTTCTGGCTAGACCCCCAGGGGAAGTTCGGCTACCAGGACTACGCCAAGTGGTACGGGTACACCCGATTTGCCGTCGGAGCCGGGATCCTTCATAACGCCAAAGGCGACGCGATCACCAAGGTCCCGACCAATATTGCCAGCTGGTTTACCAATGCTTACCTCTAGCACCGCTCCCGCCTCCAACCCGGCAGTCGAGCTACGCGCCTTCCCGGGCGGGCCCGTGGTCAGGGCCGGGGCTCGGCGAGCCTCTAGTTTTGTGCTGCCCCCACTTGTGGTAGCGGCGGTGGCGCTCGGGCTTTGGCAGTTGTTCGCCACCATCACCCATGCGCGGCCCCAAATCCTCCCGACGCCCTGGCTGGTCATAAGCCAGGGGTGGGACTTTCGTTCGGCGATCTGGGCCAATTCCATCCCCACGCTGGAGGAGACGTTCATCGGTTTCGGCGTATCACTGGCTTGCGCCTTCATTTTGGCCGCCGTGATGGAGCTATGGTGGCCGTGCCGGCGCGCGCTGTACCCGTTCCTTATCATCTCCCAGACCCTCCCGTTGATAGCGATAGCCCCACTCGTTGACATCTGGCTCGGGTTCGGCCTGCTCCCGAAGCTAGTAGTGGTGGCCATCGTGACCTTCTTCCCGATCACCGTTGGCCTGACCGAGGGTTTCGCTTCCGCGGACCCGGACGCCATCAAACTGCTGCGCTCGATGGGAGCGAGCAGGCTCGGGGTGTTCCGGAGGCTGAAATTGCCTGGGGCCATGCCGTACTTCTTCGCCGGCCTGCGTATCGCGATCACTTATGCGGTCGTGGGAGCGATTTTCGCCGAGTACGTCGGGGCTTCGTCAGGGCTCGGGATATTTATGTCCGAACAGGCAAACCAGTTCCGCACTGATCTCGTGTACGCCGCAGTAGGGGTGATCGCATTGTTGAGCGTGGCGCTGTTCACGCTCACCTACGTAGTCCAACGCCTGACCATCCCTTGGTACCAGTTGTCGCGGCGGGCCGGGTAAGGGTGGCCGGCTTTGCCGGCCTAGTTTGGGAGCTCGGCGCCGACATCAAAGCCTGGGTGGAGGCCTGGGACGATGACCCCAAGCCTTCGTGTGGCACAATACCGCCGAGCAAATCCTCGAAAGGTTGGCCGGTTATTTGTGGCGCAGTGAATTCGGGGTATACCCAGCGCTTCAGTCTGACAGGACATCAGTCTGACAAGACATTAGCGGGGGGAGAGCAAGCCCTCCCCCGGGCCTCTCCCACGCGCCGGCCGCGTGCTGACCGAGGTTTTCGGGCCGGCAAAGCCGGCCCTCGTGCGCGATCACCGCAGTGTCATCATGAGGTCCCATCAACATCAAGGACGTGCTCGAGGGCCACGTCGCATTGGAAGTCCACTGTGCCCACCGGCTCCTGCTGAACGCCAAAGACCCTTTCCGTTTTCCTCGGTGCCTTTTGCTAGGCGGGCTTGCACTTGAAGGAAATCGTCGAACTGCCCGGCGGTGGCATCGTGCTGCCGAAGAGAGCGAGCGGCCAAGCTGGGTTCGGGGATGGTGCGCCCTGGCCCGGTGTCAGTGCCCCGGCCGTAGTCATCCGCACCTACGGCTCGGATGTGATGCCATGACCAGCAGCGTCACGGTCGTCGCATGCTCAGACTGCGGGATGTTGGCCTGATGAGGGAAACGCGGTTCGTCAGCCGCCTCCAAGGAGCGGCGACAGAGACCGGCATGCCTTTTGAGCGGCTCGGAACTGTTGGGTGTTGGTGTCGACCCCGTTCATTTGAAAGCCAATCGCCTTGCCACCGTGGCTCTCGGTCGGGTCGGGGAAGTTCGGGACCCCATGGGAACGCATGCACTCGGCGGCCTTGACCAGGGTCGCCATACCTTGCTGAACCTGCGCTTGCGTAGGTCCGCCGCCATCATTGGGGAGCAGATGCTTGCACGCACTGTTCGCGGCCTTGTACTGGGGGGAGTTCTGGTCCACATCGCCGGGCGTCGTGACGCCCTTTTCGTGGCTGTTGTTCACCAGCACGGGGTCGGGGTAGTTCGGCTCGCCGTGGGTGCGCATACACCCTGCATAGGCGAGAGACTGCTGGTAAAGCTGCTGGAGGTTCGGGAATGCTCCTGACGATGCCGCGGCGACGGTGGTGGGCGTCGGGGTGTTTTTGCCGAGGTGGGCAACCGACTGTGGTCTGGCCGGGCCACCGCATGAGGCCACCAGCATGGCCGCCCCCACCGTCACCACGCTGGCGACAACTCCCATGTGGCGGGGGCCGCCTCGCCCGCACCTATTCCAAGGGCGCACACCCACGTCAGGCTCGCTTGTCACAGCGGTTCTCCATAGGTACGTTTGTACGCCGGGGAAGGTAACACGACGTCAACAAGACTTATTACGCGCTGTTTACATCGCTCGCCCAGGACGTCTCCACACGCTCGGAGACGAAGGCGAGGGGCGCCCGCTCACTTCGAGGGGGCGGCGACTGGACCGGGAAACGAAGAGGCCATCGCCTTCACGCCCTACTAACGCCGCCGCCCCCGCTATTCACAAGGAGCCAACGACAATGTCCTCCATCGCGGCGATCTAGTCACCGAGACATTCGGCTACGACGGTGGTCTCCAGGTCGCGGCGTACGTCCCCCCGGATCCGCCCGAAGCAGTCGGGTTCGCAGGCGAGGGCCAAGCTGATGTCGCAGTGGGGTGAGCCCTCGAGAGCAGCGAGACTGGTCCTGCTCGACGGTGACCCGAACGGTAGTCGGCTACTGCCGCGCCTACAGGATGCGATATCAGTGAAGTCGCCAAGCCCACACTGAAACAAGGCGCCCGCGCACAGAAGATTCGTTATTCTGATCGGGGCTCTTCGCCTCCAACACGTTCTGACGTGCGAGATAAGGACGGTGTTGCGCGCTCTCGAATGGCGCCTAACGCGACAGAACAAGCGGAGGGTAGACCGTCCCGACGGGGGTCTGGTGGTCCTAGCTTCGGCGTCGAAACGCCGGCAACGGGAAAATCGGCATGTGGGCTGCACGACGGCGAAGCGCGCCTGACCTAGCTGGCAGTGGAGATGTGCCCAAAAATACTTGCACAGAATACTATGCATGATTATCTTTGTCTCAACTCGCGAAGAAGCAGGCCGCCTCGTCGCCGACCAGCAGGAACTGATCAGCCGCTACCGCCGGGGACCAGCCGACGCGCCGGCCGGCTCTCGCAGTGTGGTGTTCGGCTTCCTTGCCTATCCTGAGCCAGCTCCGGATGAAGCCCGCAGCGGCCCAGGCGAGCCTGTCGGGGGATAGAACTGTCAGATAGCGATGCACGTCACAGGCTTAGTGCCGCCGTGTTGCAAGTGCCGCTCCAAACACAGAATGCTGGGCTATGGGCGGCCAAAAGGTTTGAATTTCAAGGAGAATCCGCCTCGAAGGACGGACAAGGCGTCGACTTTGGACCCAGCTCTAGCGTACACAGTGTCGCGAGGGGCCAAAGGTCACTCCTACGTCTCTTATTTGCCAGGCTGCGTCAACCAGGCTTTTGCTCACTTCACTACTTCCGAGGACCGCTTCGGCGGTGCCCGCCTGGTTGTCGGCCCGAGTGTTTGTGCAGGATATTGTCCTTATTATGGGCGATTTCCGCAACGACAATTATGTGGCACTGCTCGGTAGAAGGAAAGCCTTCCGGCAAACTTGGAGTTGGTGAGCGTGAGATACGAGCGGAACCTCGTTCAGCGACTGCCCGCTACCCTGTCGCCCAAATGTCAACAGGCGCTCCGTAGGTTTGGACTGAGCCTAAAGTATCAGAGCCATGAGCCGTCCAGTGGCTGTAGAACTCCGAGCGGGGCCGCGGCGAGCTGTCGAGGCCCAGGGGGCGAAAGCTGGTGTTGCGATGCTCGCCGCATCTGACCATTGACTGTCGGGCCCCCCGATCCGAACCGGTTGCGGCCCCGGCCGCTCGAGGTCGCGGTCGGTATGCCCTTCGGGCATGACAGTGTTGAGCACCCCCTACCCGCAGCGGGCTCGACTCGCCCTGGTACCGCCCTGCGCCGAGCAATTATCCGTGCCCTGGACCGGCCGCCGTGTCTGGTGGCCTTCTCGGGGGGCAGAGACTCTTCGGCGCTCCTCGCCCTCGCAGTGGACCTGGCCCGTCGGGAGCAACTACCTGCCCCCGTGGCTGTCACCCTGCGTTTCCGCCACGCCCCGGAGGCCGACGAGAGCCACTGGCAAGAGCTCGTTATCCGCCACCTCGACGTGCACGACTGGGAACGGCTCGAGTTTGACGACGAGCTCGACTTTGTTGGGCCTTGGGCTCAGCAGGTTCTGAAACGTCATGGCGTGGTCTGGCCGGCTAATGCCTACGTGCATCTCCCGA
This sequence comes from uncultured Acidimicrobiaceae bacterium, assembly GCA_963750465.1. Lineage (GTDB taxonomy): Bacteria > Actinomycetota > Acidimicrobiia > Acidimicrobiales > Palsa-688 > Fen-671. Next base: position 375,431 of record CAVVRE010000010.1, on the reverse strand, counting down.
TGCTCGCCCGCGCGTCCGGGGGATCCTTAGTCGATGGAGTAGATGGGGATAGCGTGTTTGCTTGGGGCTACCGCCCGGCAGTCGACGTACTGTTCCTGCGAGAACAGCCGACGCGACCCGGCCTATCAAATCTGTGCACAATGCTCCTCCCGGTACCGGTGCGGAAGTCACGGCTCAAGCCGCCGGCGCCGGTGGTCCCATGGTTGACCGCTGAGGCTGTGGCCGATGCGAGGCGCCGAATAGCCAAGGACTCGGCGAGTGAGCCCGTTTCATACGCCCGCCGGCTGGCCTGGTACCTGGGCTCACGCCACGCTCAGATGCTGTTGTGGACGACCTCCCTCCTGGCCGAGGAGACCAGTACCCTTGTGGTTCGACCCTTCTTGGACGCGCTCTTTCTCGCGGCTTGGGGCCGGCAGACAGGTCACCTGGGGTTCCGGGGTCGAACGGCGGCGATGAACGAGCTGTTCGGCGACTTGCTGCCCGCGGCCATCATTGAGCGAGCTGACAAGGGCATGTACTGGCACTACTGGGGCCAAGCCAGCCGGCATATGGCCCGAACTTGGCAGGGGGGCGGAGTGGACGGGCGCTACGTCGACCCGCAAGCCTTAGGTGAGGCGTGGGCGTCTACCCAGTACCCCACGCCCGACCACCGCAGCGCGCTGCTGTTACAGACGGTTTGGTTGGCAGGCTACCGAACAACTTCAGCCGTCGGAGCCGCCGCCGAGGTCCCCGAGGAGACGCTCGACAGCTCCGGGTAAAGAGGCCAAACATTGCGGACGGACGAACTCGACGGCCGGTAAGGAGGCAAGGGACACGACTGCTTCAGGTCGGGTGGGGCCGAGCGCAATGAGGCGACCGACGCGTTCGGCCAGGCTCATCTTGCGTGCATCGACCCGATCGCCCCAACGCAGGAAAACCCAGCCAGCTAACTCGGCGTCCGGCGTCGAAGCGAGGTGCACCCGCCAACGTCCCCCCTCTCGAGCCGAGTCCACTCGCTGGCCGAGCATCAAGTGGATAGCGGACGGCTCCCGCAGATCGACGAGGCGCGGGCCCTGCAGGACCGTCCGCTCGTCCAACACGAGAAGGTCATCCGACAGCACAGCGATGCCGCGCTGAACCAGAGCCGCCAGCGTCGTGCTTTTGCCGCCCTCCTTGTCCGCCACCAAAGCCCACGCTCTTCCCCCAACGACGAACGCCCCCGCGTGGTAGGCCTCGCGTCCGGCCCAGGATGAGAAGACGGCCGCCGCTGGCACTAGGTACGGGTGGACGAGCTCCTCAGGACCGATCGGTGCGGGGACATGGAACGTCGCAGTCCGCGCCTGGCGGTCTAGGACCAGCCATCCTCCCGTCACCAGAGCTATCACGGTGCTTTCCCCGTTCAGCTCTGCCCCAGATCGAAACGGCGCCGAAGTCACGACTTGACGCACCTCAACCTCGGGTTCCCCGCTCGTCCGTGCGCATGACGGCGGATCATCCGGCTCCAGCCCGGACCATTTGACCCCGTAGCACAACACGGCGAGGGACGCTCTACGCCTATTCAACCCGGAGGGGCGGGGTGATGCCCAAGGAGTGACTCGAACATGAACAACAATGTAAGACGGTGCAAACGACGCGTGGCGGGTAGGCCAAAAAACTCACTTGGGGACCCAACCCGCTGCCTGGACTTCAAGGATCACCGGTTCCCGGCGCCGACCGGCCATCGGGAGCGCAGCCGTCGCGGGCAGGATTTGTGCCCGCCCGCGAATACTAACGGCACCTACCCGAGTTGAAGGAGCGGTTACCGATGAGCCCGCTCACGCCATCGGAGCATATTGAGCCTTTGCCAAGGCCAAGACCCTGGCTGGGCCCAATGCCCGTATTGGCTTGAGTAAGCTCAGCCAGCGTCCCTAACACTGCGACCTTTGGCTCTTCATATTTGGTGTTATCCATCGCGGTCATACTAGGTGTTCTACCCGCCGAGGGGGAAAACGGTACGTCACGATACGCGTTCCGACAAGTGCAGAATGTGGCGAAGTTCTCCAATTCCCGGATAAGCCTTAGTTATGCCCGGCCAAATGACGATCCCCTGGCAATACGTAAGCGCTGATGGCTAGCGTTTCAAGACGGCTTCGGCCTACGCCACCCAGCTTCGATCTGGTCTCACCCCATTTCAAAAATTCGGGGCCAAAAGTGCTGCGAAAATAAGTTCAGGAACGGCTGCGCCGCGGCCGACCTCGCTTCATCGGCACTTAATAGCCTCCGGTACTCCAAAACTTCGACGCTCTGTGTGATAGGCCTCACGCTCTTTGTGATAGCGGGAGCAAGCACAACCAAGAGCCGCCAACCGCCTGGTTCTCGATCGAGGACCTCGGTGCCATCGTCTCGCCGCCCGAAGACGGCGGCCAACTGATGGCCGTGAAGCTCGCGAGGCCCTTCAACCGGGGCGGTCCGGGCCGCACCTTGGGCTGGGCGCGCTCACTTCGCCGGCCGGGACCGGATTCCGGTGGTACCTCCAGGAGTGTTGGCCGGCCAGTTTGAGAAAGCTCCTAAAGGGGGATAGGCAGTCTTGTGTCACGAGTCAGCGGACGTCCCCTGACTCGCCGCCGCTACACCTGAAGTCGCCATTCATCCCGAAGTACGACTGCGCCAGCCCGCGAGGTACCCACGTCCTGACACACAAACCAGCCGGTAGGACGCAGAGACGAGCGTGGTCTGTCGCTCCCGGCCCGGCTTTGGCGAGTCTCGTCCTGCTGCTGGCCAGTTCCTTCGCTTCCAGTGGCCACGACGCCATGGCGGCGGCGAGTCATCGCCCGATGAGTGCCTCCAAGGCGAGTACGTCCCGGCCCAGTACCTCCGAGACGGGCACCTCCGGGGTCAGGACCACTACAACTCGCGCGTCCAGCCTGACCAGGGGGCCACAGACGGTCCTTTCCCCGGTCGGCCTCAACGTGCGCTCAGGGCCGTCCAAGTCGGACAGAGTCATCGGCAACGCCGCCCAGGGTGTGGCCCTCCTGCGGTTGGGGCGCACTAATAAGAACGGAGGCTGGTACGAAGTCAGTGGTGCCACCGTCATCGGTTGGATCAGCGCCGCTCCCAGCCTCAGCGCTCCCGGGCACTTTGGTTATTACAGTTCGAGCGCCTTCAATGTTCTTTTTCCGGCTGGGTGGACCACCAGCGGCAAGCCCAAGACTGGGGTCGTTTTCCGGCCTCATTCCTCGGTCGAGGAGGTCCTTATTACGGCGTCCACCAGCGTGGCCAAGCTGCCGACGGTCGGCCCCGCTTCGAGTATTTCGAAGTACGGCTCGCAGGAGGTCGTGGCCTGCGGGGTGAGCGGCTATTTGTATAGCTACCGCACCGGGAGCCCTCACAAGTTCTATGCTGACGCCGCATTTTCTTTGGGTGTAGGGCACGCGCTTGGCCTCAAAGCCACTTTCACCTCCTTGTCCCAGGTTAAGACGGCCCTCAATTTCGTGAACTCAATTTCCTTCCCCCTGCCGATATGCGTCGGGAAACCCGCGAAGCATTAGCGGGAAGCCGGCCCTGTCCCCGGACCCCATCCTCGGGCCGCATACCGGACAAGGTGCCCGGTCGGCAATGCCGGCCCTGACAAAGCAGCCAAAACTGACCAGGTCGGCCCGGTCCGTCACCGGATCGGCACCCCATGAGCAGGAGTAGCAACAACGAACAGGGAGCCTTCTAATTCGAGAAGAACGACCGCCACCGCTTCTCTACACCATCAACAGCGTGACTTCATATTTGCCCGTCAGGCGCTTTTGCTTCGGTCAGGGTCCCAGTCTTGCCGAAACGCTGCCAGTTTGACAGGCCTTTCGTTGACTTTCATCCCCAAAGGAGGTAGAAATGCCGCGGCTGGTTGCCACTGATAGCGCCGCCATGCTCTCCGGTGGAGTTTGTCTCCACCGGGTTCTAACCGTGGCGGGAAGAGAGGTCTTGTGTGCGCAAATGGGGGCAACGGCAAACGGTTCTCCTACGGTCCGGGTGGGTTGTCGGGGTTGGACCCACCTTGGCACGACTGGCCCGGCGTGACGACGGTGTGGTCCAGCAGCCCGTGGCGCACGTCCTGGCCGTAGTTCTGGGTGCGGCCGCCCGGGCCGTTCGGCGCTGCCGGGATCGGCTCGGCCGAGATGATCGGCGCCGTCGGGTCGTCGTTCTGGCCCGAGAACACACAGATCGAGTTGGCGTGCGCTGGTCCTTGTGTGGGCTTGCCGTTGCCTGTGACCTCCCCGGCGAAGGCGCTGGCTGGCATTGCGATACCGGCGGCAACGATTGCTGTGGCGGTTAGCCATTTCCTCATGAAAGCTCCTTTTGTGGGTGGGCTAGGTTCGGGCAGTCAACAGCCTTGCAAGTTGCCGCCGCCGTCAAGGTGTATGGCCCATGTAGGTGGTGTGGAGATCGCACTAATGAACGGACAAGTGGCCGCAGAGGTGCGGGGACGGTGAGGCCGTCACGGGACTTGGCACTGCGAGCTGAAAAACATGCGACTATGGCGCGCCCCGGGGGCATGAGACCGCTGGTTACTACCCCAACTTGTTGGGGTAGTAGTGAAACGCGAAAGGCCCCAGAATCGGGACATGACCACGACAGAACAAAACAAAACCATTGTTAGCGAGTTCATCCAAGCATTGTTCACCGAGGGCGACCTCAACGCCGTCGATGATTACCTCGCGGAAGATTTCGTCAATAACGACCCACCGTTCGGCGCCAGCGCCGATCGTGAAGGGATGCGGAGCGCCGGAGCGCTGTTCCGGTCCGTGTTCCCGGACTGGCATAGTGACCTGGAGCTCCTGGTCGCCGAAGGTGACATCGTCGTCGAGCGGTTCACCGCGAAGGGGACCCATACCGGCGCCCCCATCATGGGCGTGGCCGCCTCGGGCGAGGCCGTCGCCATGGCGGGCGTGAACATCTTCCGCCTGCGCGACGGGCGCATCGTCGAACGTTGGGGCCGGCTCGACGACCTCGGTTTCCGCCGCCAGCTCGGCTTGCCCGTCTAGCCCCGCTACCTCTAAAACGGCCGGGTCACCTGGGCGCTTGAGCGGGGGAGACGGGCCTAGGGTGGGGAGATGACCACGTCCAAGCCGAGCGCATCGTCCCGACGCCGCGCCGCTGACCAGATCGAAGGGTTGAGCGCTGGCGGCTTGGACTTGGGGTCGTTCCGCACTGAGGTTCTGCGAAGTTTGCGGTCTTCGGTGCCAACCGACGCCGCCTTCTTTGCCAGCGTCGACCCGACGACATTGCTCTTTACTTCGGCGCTGGCCGAGCCGCCGTTGGCGGCGGTCACGGCACAGTTCCTAGACAATGAATATGGTCGCGAGGACGTGAACAAGTTCGCTCGGTTGGCTGCTTCGGCTGACAAGGTGGGTTCGCTGAAGCGGGCCACCAACGGCGACCTGAGCGCAAGCGCTCGTTACCGGGAGGTGCTCGCCCCCCTGGGGCTAGGTGACGAAATGCGGGTCGCGCTGGTGGTTGGCGGCCTTTGCTGGGGGGTGCTGTGCCTGCACCGGTCCGCGGCAGTCAACGGCTTCGCCGCCGAGGAGGTGGACTTCATGCGTCGCGTTGCCCCCAATCTCGCCCGCGGCCTACGCCACAGCGTGACGTTGTACCCCACCACCCCCAAGGCACCAACCGCCGGCGGCCCGGGGATAATCATCCTAGACGCTGAGTTAACTATCGTCTCGCTGAACCCCGCGGCCGAGGCGTTCCTGGCCGACATCGTCGACGCCGAGTGGCCGGCCCACCTCGAGCTCCCGGTGACCGTGTTCGCGGCCGCCGCCGCTCAGCTGGCCGTCGACAACACCGACGAGGGCACCGCACCGAACGTGACCCGGCTCCGGCGCCGCGGCGGCGGCTGGGTCACGGTGCAGGGTTCAGTGTTGAGAGGGGGAGCAAGCAGGCAGGTGGCGCTGGTCCTCGCCTCCGCCGACACCAGCTATGTAAGCTCGCTGGTCCTCGCCGCCCACGGCCTTACCGCCGCTCAGAGCCGCGTCGTCGGACTGGTCCTGCAAGGGAGGTCGACCCCCTCCATAGTCCAAGAGCTCCACATTTCGGCGAACACCCTCCAGGAACACCTCCATGCGGTGTTCGAAAAGCTCGGGATCGGTAGCCGTCGCGAGCTGGTCGCCACCCTGTCCGCACGATCTCGTTGATTGGGAGAATGGCGGTCGCTCCGGCGCGGACGCTCCGGGCGGGAGTCAGTGGTGTTCCCGGGACAGCAGCAGCCCGCCGGATAGGTCCGAGCGGCGGCTTCCCCAGCAAAACGCCAACTGCCTCTTGAACACGATGGTGCTGTTTCGACGAACGTCGCTCTGGCCGTCACCCGATCCGGATAGCACCAATCACCCCGAACGAAAACGACACGCCCGGTCCCAGCTGTGGTCGCAGGATGGCGATCGAACAGCTCCGAGTGTCCGAGTGCTCCGATGAGCACCTCCGCCAGGACTCCAGTACCAGCGCTGCTGCCACTGAGCGCCGGTAGCGCTTTCACGCTCACTGTCGCACCTCGGACCGATGAGTCGAAGTGTCCACCAACGCCAGGTAAGCGGCGCACGCAACGACTCGGGTCTCATCGGCGACGAGGCTCGCCATCTCCCACCGCCCCGACATCGAAACGGCACTGACCCCTGGTCCCGAGGTCGGCCCTTGGTGCCGTCACCGTAGCCGCCCGCCCACTTGGTGATGCATTGATGCACGCTGGCGAGCGTTTAATGGAACAGGTTGAGCTGGTTTTCACTGTCGTCAACGAAGTAGACGCCCTTGTTGCCAGGCTGCACTGCCAGGCCGAACAACGTCACGGCCCCTTACGGCGAACCGCTTGTATCGAGGAAGATCCAGTTCACTTGTTGGCCTTTAGGTGTCGTTTCCGTGATCTCGCCGTCGTTGCCGTTGACTGTGAGGACGTTGCCGTTAGGAGCTATTGCGAGGCCGAGCGGGGCCTTAAGGAAGTTACCGGCCGACACCGTGGACCCAGTGCCATCGGGGTTTGTCCGTAGGCGAGCGTTGGGGATGGCCGCGACGCGGTTCGGTATCGTGTCAGCGACATAGAGGGTGCCATTTGTGGACAACCCGACACCGGTGGGGCCGAGCACCAACGCCGCAGCGTTCGTCGCTTCGTCAAACCCGCTGGCAATTACGAGCTCCTGTTTCACCCGGGGGGAGAGACGGAGAAGTCGAGCGCGACCCGCACGATAGTACCCTTGGCGACGTTCTTGCCGTTGCCGCCTACCGTGCCGTTCAAGACATTAGTGACGAACAGGTCCCCCGAGTTGCCCCCGGTCATAGGCGGACATATCCCAGGGGCCATTGATGTCACCACCCTTTATCGTCTCGATAACCTTCCCGGCGCTGTTGATAACGTAAAGAGCGCCTGAGGTGGCCGTATTTGACTTCCCGTTCCTAGTGGGCAGGCTGCCGACGACAACGTTTCCGTTGTGGAACACCGATAGCGCTGTGGTCAACCCCACTGGTCCTTTGACCTGGGCGCCCAAGTTGGAGAAAACGCTGGCCTTGCCAACAGGGGAGATTTGCATGATGGTCACGCCTGTTCCTTGGCTGTTGGCGGCGTCGTTGAAATTAGATACCAGCACGTCACCGGCCACGAGCTTGCCGGTCGAGGTCGGCACGACGGCGACCCCGTAGGGATTTGCATCAGTGCGCATCAATGCCAGCATGGGGCGACTACCTGACGCTGTGATGAAGCCAGAGGTGTGGCGTAAGCGGGGCGACGTTCCGCTCGAGGCACGGCGACATCACTCGCGCAGTATTGCCAAAGGTCCGGGCTCCCCGACGTCTTGACGCTACATGGGGGTGGTGGTTGTTCCAAGCGGACCCAGACGCCGCTGGGACAGAGGTCCTGCTGGAGGGCGTGGCCGACGGGGAGTTGGAACGGGGCAAGTCCTTCTTCCTGCGTTATAACGACGGACCTTAACGAGCGCCGCCTAGGGCGCTACTTGCGTGAACATTACGCGGAGAGTCACGACCGCGCCAAGACACAGAGCGCAACTGAACCTGAATTGTCAGAGAGCGTCACGAGCTGGCTACGCTCAGCGTGTCATATTCTGTTTGGCATCATGTGTGCTCCGACGACCGTGCCCTGCAAGATCCACCAGTGCAACGACGACAGAAGTTCCCTTAGCAGCCAACCACTTGTAACCGCAAAATTCACGACGAATTTACTCGTTAAAACCGGAGATTAATCGGGAATTCACTCGCATCGCCTAAGGTTGGTCGTCATGCGACCGACCCAGCGGCGCGGTCTCTGTGGGTCTTCCCCGAGAGACCAAGACAAAAGGAGACGAACTGTGAGAGGCACCGGTAGTTCCAGGAACACCCGTCGCCGCGCTGGCCTGATTGCCGGCGTCGCCGTCATCGCTGCGCCCACGGCTGTCCTGACCCAATCGTCCACCGCGATCGCGGGAGGTAACAGCAACGCCGGCCTCCCCGCCGCTCTCCAGCCAAACAAGCTGCTCGTGTCTCTCAGTACCTGGCAACAGGACGCAGCCATCACCGCTGGGACCACTCAGCTCCCTCCGGGCTGCGGCACCACAACGTTCAATCCTTGCGCAACCGCGGTAGCCGGCGGCGACTATCCCTACACGTTCAACAACGATCAGGTGGATGCCAGCTTCGGGGTCACCCAGCCCATCGTCCTGGAACAGGTCAACCCCTCGTCGGGCAAAACCATGGTCGTCCTCGTCGTGCCTGACTCCACCAGCCAGGATCACATGGTGACGAGCTTCTCGTCGAAGTCCGAGGTGGCGCTCAACCAATCGACAGACGGCAACGACGTAACCTTCATGGGCTACGTGGCGCCGGTCGCGGCGGTCGACGTGTCCAACTCCAACACCCCAGGCGCCGTGGACCCGACCAACAGCGCTGGGACGGCCGCCTACTACCGGGCCGTGGCCGACGTGAACAGGGCAGGACAGTTCCAGTTCACCAAGACCAACGCATACAGCGGCAACAACGGACGGGCCGCCTTCTTGAACAGCTCCAACGACAGCTTCTACACCGTCGGCAACGCGGGTAACGGGGCCAACCCCGAGCCGCCGGGCGTGGTCGATGGGGCCGGATCGCAGATCATGGCTCTCTCCTCACGGCCGGAGTCGGAGCAGGGCCCGGGTGCCCCCACCCCCCTTGGCAATTTCAACGTGACCCAGTTGGGACTGGCGGCAGACAAGTCCGCCAAGGACAACAACTTCAGGGGCCTCACGGTCAAGAACGACGTGATCTACATGACCAAAGGCAGTGGGAGCAACGGCGTTGACACGGTCTACTTCGTGGACACCACAGGTACGGCCTGCCCCCAGGGAGGAGTCGGGGTCCCGTCCGCCGGCGCCGCCCTGCCATCGGCATCGACGTGGATCTCCCCGACTTTTACCACGAGCGATCCCGCCCTCGGCCTGACCCTGAAGAACCCCGGTCTGAGCCCGACCAACACGTGCATACTGGCGGGTTTCCCCACCACGAGCGCCAAGGAGGCCAACGACTCCAGCCTTTACCCCTTCGGCATATGGTTCGCCAACCCTGACACGCTCTACGTGGCCGATGAGGGAGCTGGCGACGCTACTTTTTCGAACGGCATGTACACAGCCGCGGCCGCGTCGACCACCGCCGGCCTTCAGAAGTGGGTGTTCAACGGCACTCAGTGGGACCTTGCCTACACCATCCAGTCCGGCCTGAACCTCGGCGTCCCCTACCAAGTGGCCAATGGCCCGCAGGGCCAGGTCTACCCGATGGGTGAGAACAGCTATGTGAACTCGGCCGGTCAAACAGTCGACCTGGGCAACTGGGCGCCCGCCAACGATGGCCTGCGTAACCTCACCGGCCGGGTCAACGCTAACGGCACCGTGGACCTTTGGGCCACGACGTCAACGGTGAGCGGAGGCGGCGACCAGGGAGCCGACCCGAACTCCCTCGTAGCCGTCACCGATGACTTGGCGGCCACGACGCTTCCGACAGGCGAAGGCTTTTCGGCTCTCGTTGCACCGACGTACGGACAGGTTGTGCGGGGAGTGTCGTTCACTCCCGGGACAAAGTAGCCGCGGATGGGGTGGGAGCCGGTCGGCCGGGTCCCCCTGGGCTGCGGACCTGGGCTTGGCACTCTCGTCGAAAGGTCGGTAGCCGGCATTTCGTCGGGTGGCATGCCCAATTGAGAACCCGGGACGCTGGAGGTCGCCTTCTTGCCGACCTTTGGCGTCGGATTCTGAGCTACTTCAGGTCTACGTTCGGGACTTCAACTACTCCCGACGGGCACGCCCGTTTCGCTACGGAACCCATCGATCCCGAGAACGCTTCCGAGACGTTCTTGTCAACATCTGCCCTTGGTACAGAGCGGAGAGCAGAGAGCGGGGAAGAGCGGACAGTGACTCAATTTTTACTCAATCTGAGGTGACTTTGGCTTTGCTGAGCTACCCTCGGCCGCCGAGTTCGTCAGGTTGCACCCCTTTTGACCTGCTGTTTTCTTTGCGGAGCGACCCTCCGCTACCTCCTGCTGTTGGCCTTATAACGAGGTTTAAGCCCGCTGTGTCTACCGTTTTCACCACGCGCCCGTTTCTGGCCCTGCTCAGTGACCCAAGTCTAAGGCTGAGACCGTCGGGCTCCCGGTCGAATGTCTCCGCCTTATCCATGGGCGCCACCCCTTGGCGCTGGTAGGTTATCGGCATGGCAGTGCTTGCCGCCCTGGCGGCGGCTTTGTCCTATGCGCTCGCATCGGTCCTCCAGCAGTGGGAGGCCGAGAAGCAGCCGGCTGACCAGGCCCTGCGTCTCAGCCTCGTTGGGCGCTTGGCCAAGCGTCCGCGCTGGGTGGCCGGCCTCGGTTTTGACGTCGGTGGGTATGCGCTCCAGTGGTGGGCGTTGACCATTGGGTCACTGGTCCTGGTGCAGCCGTTGCTGGTCGTCGGCTTGCTGTTCGCGCTGCCGATGAAGGCCCGTCTATCGGCGTACCGCTTCCATGGTTGGGACTGGGCCGGCGCCCTCCTGACGACGGCGGGGTTGGCCGTGTTCCTGGTCATAAGCCGGCCAACCACCGGCCATTCGAACGTGAGCGCCATTACGTGGACGATCTTGCTGTGCGGGGCTGGTGTACTGGCAGGAGTATTGGTGGCGGTCGGCCACCGCAGTAGCCCCAGGTGGAAGGCGGTGGCCTACGGCACGGCCGGGGGGATCGTGTACGGGGTGTGCGCTGGCCTGACCAAGAGCTGCGCACATTTGTTGTCGCTCGGGGTCGCCCACCTGTTTGAAACCTGGCAGCCTTACCTGCTGGCCGGCGCCGGGGTGGCCGGGATGGTCCTGGCCCAGAGCGCCTTCCAGGCCGGCCCGCTGGACGCCTCATTGCCGACGCTCACCGCGACGGACCCGATCGTTAGCGTCCTCATTGGCGCAGTGGCGTTTGGTGAAGCCATCCGTGTCGGCCTCGGAACCACGACGTTGGAGGTGTTGTCTTTTTCGGCTGTTGTGGCCGGCATCTTCATGCTCGCCCATACCGAGGCGGTTAATGCTGTACAGCGCGTCCATTTCGAGGTCGAGGCCCATACTGCAGAGGTGGTTCAGGCAGACCAGGTGCCGGCGACGACCAACTGACGAGCTGACGCGTGACGAACAGGCGAGTTATCCGTCTGCGCCACCCTGTCTCTCACTGATCGTGCTTTTCCACTCACGATCGGTAGTGGTTGCAACCGGATTTGGGCGCGATTGCCGTTTTTGGTTGCGATAGCAAGCAGCCTTTGCTCCAGAACGCGACCAAATCCCCCGACCGCGCCCAAAAAGGACCGAATTCTGGCGGCCGAGCGTTAGCGCCGGCTCAAAACGACGCTCTGCGCGGTCCCACAGCCGTCGAGCGTACGCATTGGCGGGAGATTATCGCTAGACCTGGGAGCGTGGCACCCGCCACCCGCCACCCGACACCAGGCCACCGCGACACCGACCAGGCGACCGGGCGACCGAGCGACCGAGCGACCCGCGGCCCTAACTAGGGCCGGCCGCCCGTCAACAGGTTGAGCTCGTAGATGGGCTGGATCATCACGTCCTGGCCCGTTTCGGGAGCGTCGACCATGCTGCCGCCGCCCACGTACATGCCGACGTGGTATACGTCCGTTGGAGTACCGAAAAACACCAGGTCTCCCGGCTGTAGCTGCGAGATGGGGACGCGAGCGGTCATGTCGTACTGGTACTGGGCCGAGTGCGGCATGGAGATGCCGGCCTTGGCCCATGCCACCATCGTGAGCCCGGAGCAGTCGTAGGTCGCGGGCCCCGCTCCACCCCAGCGGTAAGGCTTTCCGATCTGGGACTCGGCAAAGTCCAGCGCCAATTGCCAGCCTGATGCGGGCAGATAGCTAGCGGACCCCCCCGGGGTGGCGGTGGTGGACGTTACCGGGGCGACGCTGGTGGACGTGACCGGGGCGGCGGTGGTGGTCGTGACCGGGGCGGCGCTGGTGGTCGTGACCGGGGCGGCGGTCGTGGCACTGGTACTGGCGCTGGTACCTGCGGCCGAGGTCGCCTGGGTGTCGCCGGCGGCGTTCCCGACCGTGGCCAAGTCCGTGGTCGTGGTCAGGTTGACCGGCGCGGTCGTGCCCGCACTACCGGACGCAGAGGGTGCCACCGACGTCGTCGTGGAGGGGATAGTCGTGACGTCCGTCGACGAAGTCGATAGGGAACTGACCGATGTCGTGGACGGCACGGACGGGGTCGTCGTGCTCGGAGGCAGCGTTGTCGCCGGGCTCGAGGTGGTCACAGGGGCCGCCGAGGTGGTCGAGCTGGCCGGGGCCGGGGAGGTCGTCGTCGGGGCCGCGGAGGTTGTGACTGCGGCAGCCAGCGGGACCTCGGCCTCAGCCGTCGAAGCGGTCGTCGATGCTGGAGCGGTGGTGGTGCTTTCCTGGCTACTCACGCTCGCCGGGCCGTCCGGAGCGAGGCCGTTGCTTCCCCCTCCCGCTCCTGCTTGGCTGACCGAAGGGGAGCGCTCAGCGCCCATGACCGGGGTCGCTCCGGGGAGCTGGCCCGTGCTCTCCAGGAGAGCCTTTTCCTCCGCCGCCTGCACCGCCTCTTGTTGCCTCTGGACTTCGGCCACCGCCAACGCCAGGTCGCCTTTTACACCGGCCAGGGTGACGCGCAGTGAGGACTGCTGGGTAGCGGCGGCGGCCCGGTCGGCAGAGAGCTGGCGCGTCGCCGCTCTCACCGACGCTCGCTGCTCGGACAGCTCGGAGAACAGAGCCGTGTCCCTGACCAGGGCGTGGCCGTAATTGCTCAAGGCCGTCTGCTGGCGCTCGGCTACTACCTCGGCATAAGCGGAAGCCACTATCAGGCCGCTGCCCCGCACGGTCCCGGGCGCATATGAAAACGCCCCTCCCTCCGTATAGGCCGCGATGGCCTGAGTCACGAGGAGCCTTCTGGCATTGGCCAGGTCCAAGTTGGCCAACGTCGACGCCGAACGGGTCACCCGCAGCCGCGTGTCGAGCTGCCCGGCCCGGACCGTCTCGGCGTCGGCCCGCTCGGCGTATTTCGCCAGCAGTAGCCCGGCGGCCTGAATTTGAGCGGAAATGGTGGCCGCTTTGGCCTGGTCTGAGGCCACGTGCTGGTTGGCGCGGACAAGGCCGGCCTGGGCCGGGCCGACTCCGGAACTGGTGGCCGCCTCCGCCGCCGGTAGCGGAAGGAGCGACCCGAAAAGCAGCCCGACCAGGCCGAGAGCGAGCGCGGGGAGGCCGGCAGCGACGGCAGCCGGGCCGGGCCGTGTCAATCCTCTAAGAGAGCTAGCTCAGGCAACGCCGTCGTGCCACCTCTTCGTCCTCACGAATCACTCTAACAACTCTGGCAACAGCCGTCACCGGACCCCCCTGGGCGGGCCTCACGGATGGCCTCACCGGCCCACCAACCGGCCCTCTGACCGGCCCTCTGACCGGCCCTCTGACCGGCCCCACCAACCGGCCCCACCAACCGGCCCCACCAACCGGCCCCACCAACCGGCCCCACTAAGTTGCAAGAGATGACCGCTCGTGAACCCACAGAACGAGATGCGAGGAGCGAGGACGCCGCCTACCGGGTCGAGCACGACTCGATGGGCGAGGTCCTGGTCCCGGCCGCGGCCAAGTGGCAGGCTCAGACCCAGCGGGCGGTAGAGAACTTCCCCGTCTCGGGGCAACGGATTGACCGAGCCCTCATCCGTGCCTTGGCGCTTTTGAAAAGAGCCGCTGCTCTTGAAAACGCCCAGCTCGGGGTCATAAGCACCCGGGTCGCCGATGCCATCGCGGAGGCCGCGCTGGAGGTGGCCGAAGGGCGAGTGGGACGCCGAGTTCCCCATCGACGTGTTCCAGACGGGGTCCGGAACATCCTCCAATATGAACATGAACGAGGTCCTGGCCATCCTCGCCTCCGAAGCGCTGGGCGAGCCTGTCCACCCGAACGACCAGGTCAACGCGTCCCAATCGTCCAATGACATCTTCCCGTCGGCTATCCACGTGGCGGCCGCGAGCGAGATTTCGAGCTCGTTGATCCCGGCGCTTGTGCACTTGGCCGAGGTCCTTCGGGCCAAGTCGGCGCAGTTCGCCACCGTGGTAAAGGCGGGCCGCACGCATCTCATGGACGCCACCCCCGTAACGCTGGGGCAGGAGTTTGGGGGTTATGCCGCGGCCGTAGAGCACGGCGTCGAGCGCCTCGCCGCCTCCTTGCCCAGGGTGGGCGAGCTGCCTCTGGGCGGCACGGCCGTCGGTACCGGGCTGAACGCCCCGCCGGGCTTTGCCGCAGGAACCATAAAAAGGCTCGCGGCTGAGCTCGGCTTGCCCCTCACCGAGGCGAGGGACCATTTCGAGGCCCAGGGATCCCGCGATGCCCTGGTCGAAGCGTCGGGGGCGGCTCGCACGGTGGCCGTGTCCCTCTATAAATGCGCCACCGATATCCGCTGGATGGGGAGCGGGCCGCGAGCCGGGTTAGCCGAGTTACGTATCCCCGATTTGCAGCCTGGGAGCTCGATCATGCCGGGGAAGGTAAACCCTGTTATCCCGGAGGCCGTGTCTCAGGTAGTGGCCCAGGTAATTGGCAACGATGCCTCCGTTGCCTTCGGAGGAGCGGCCGGGAACTTCGAGCTGAACGTCATGTTGCCGGTGATCGCTCGCAATTTGCTCGAATCTTTGCGGTTGCTGGCCCGGGTAAGCGGTCTTTTCGCCGACCGCTGCATTGCCGGCCTGGAAGCCGACGTCGAGCGGTGTCGCACCTTCGCTCTCTCCTCGCCAGCCATAGCCACCGCGCTGAACCCCTATATCGGGTACGAACAAGCCGCCAAAGTCGTGAAACAAGCCGTGGCCGAAGGACGCGATCTGCGCAGCGTCGTGCTCGAACTTGGCCTCATGAGCGAGCAAGACGTGGACAAGGCCCTGGACGTCGAGGCGATGACGCGAGGTGGCATTATCAAGTGACCGCGCTGGTGCGGGAACCTTCTGGCGTGGGTTTCAACATTCTCGTATTGCTGCACATCATCTGCGCCGTCGGGGGTTTCGGGGCATTGGTCTACAGAGGCTGGGTGCTCGACCTGGCCAGAAAGAGGGGCCCGCCGCCTCCGCCGGGGTGCTGGCGGTTTATGGCCAGGTGGCCCAGGTCGGGGAGGTGCTCATCTATGGCCTGGTCGTCTTTGGTATCGCCGCTATTGCCGTGTCCGGCGACCATGACTTGTTCAAAAAGCCCTGGGTCATAGCGGCGCTGGTCGTCTTCGTAGCCATGCTGGCCGTTCTGCACGGCCTGGTCCGGCCGGCCGAGCGGCGGTACCGGCAGGCCATGCTCGAGCTGGCAGAGACGCCCGCCATGGCCCCGCCTCAGCGGCCGCCACAAATGGCCGAAATGGACCGGCTTTACGGGCGCATCGGCGTCGGGATGGGAGCGTTCAACGTGTTGCTCCTTGGCGCTCTTTATCTAATGGTGTTCAAGCCTTAGCAGACGGGCTCGGCGTTTCTTGACCGTTATCACCGGCCCCGAGGAGATCGGCTTGCCTCATTGGTTCACCGTCGAAGGAGACCTCGACGCTCTGCTCCGGCCGGCGCCTGTTCTGTACAGCTTGAGCGGCGATCGACCTTCGGTCCGCGTCTGTGAGCGGGGGTTGCACTATCGACCTCGGCCAGAGGTGCCGGGCCAACACGACGTTCAACTCGGCGGCGTAGACGGTGAGCTGGGTGATCAAGTAGAGCCATGCGAAAAGGCCGAGCACGATGGCGAACAACCCATAAACCGAGCTCGCATTTTTCAGGTAATGCCCGACCACGAAACCGCCGACCGCCTGCAGGATAGTCCAGCCCACGCCGGCCACGGCTGCACCCGGCGCCAGTTGCCGCAACGGGATCTTGGCCGGGGTAAGAACGTCGAAGGCAAAAAGGTAGAGGGCGAAGTTTACGACAGCCGAGGCGGCGCCGCCGGCGATGGCCAGGCCCATCGAGCCCCCGTGCACGGCCGGGACGGTTGCCGCCAGGAACGTGCTGGTGGCCAGCCCGAGTGCCAGGAGAAGAAGAAAGACGACACTGCGAGCCAGGCGCTTCAGGTAGTTCGGGCGGTCCGGGCCGGGCAGGTTCCAGACTTGCGACATCGTGAAGATGCCATTCTGGGCCAGGCCCAGCCCGCCCCACAACAGACCGATTATGGCGATCACCAGGCTGATGACGCTGTTGCGGTGCAGGGCCTTGATATTTTTTTGGAGGTCGGTGCCAATTATCGGGAACTGGCCGAAAGTCGAGTCCAGCACTTGCCTTTCGAGGTGGGGGTGGCTGCTGAGGACGAGGCCGAGAATGGTCACCAGCAACAAAAGGAGAACGAAGATCGACCCAAAGGCGGTATAGGCGAGGTTGGCCACCAGAGTGCTGGCGTTGTCATCCCCGAATTTCTTGATAACCCCGAAAAGGAAGGCAGTGGCGGTGTGCCGCTGCTGGAACCTGTCCACGGAACGGAGGACCCGTTCGAAAATGTTCACCGTTCGCCCTCCGGCGCTGGCCCAACGATTGCGGGCGGGCCATTGGGCCGGCTACTTCGTCTCACCAACCGTTCCTTCCCGTCTGCCCCCGAGAACATGCGTCCAGGGCGGCCTCGACAGCGCGATCATTAGTGGCCATGCTTAACAAGACCGAGGTGAAGACGGGCGACGCTGTAGAGGCACCCAATGGGTTTGTAACGTATGCCGCAAACGCCGGCATCAAGGACGAGAGCCTGGATCTCTCAATCGTAGCGAGCCGCGTGCCGTGCGTCGCCGCTGGCATGTTCACTCAGTCCCGCTTCGCCGGCCCCAGCGTCGCCCTCTGCCGGAGGCACCTCGAGCAGAGTTCGGCCCGAGCGATCGTCACGATCTCGAAGAACGCCAACGTGGCCACGGGTGACCAGGGTGAACGGGACGCCGCCGAACTCGCGGCTCTGACCGCCAAAGTAATAGGTTCGGATGCCTCCGAGGTCCTCGTCGGGTCCACGGGGGTCATAGGGAGGCCGTACCCGATGGAGCGCGTCCGTCGCCACTTTCAGGGCCTGCGGATGCCCGAGGCGGCGGATTTCCCGTCGGTGGCCACGGCCATCATGACCACGGACACCGTACCGAAGTTGGCCAGCGCCCGGGTGGGCCGGGCGACGGTAACGGGGGTGGCCAAAGGTTCCGGCATGATCGAACCCCACATGGCCACTCTCCTCGGCTATGTAGTTACCGATGCCGCCGTGCCACAGCGACGAGATGACGCAGGCCTTCAGACGGGTGGTCGATGTCACGTTCAACTCTCTCTCCATTGACACAGATACATCCACCTCGGACACCGTGCTCTTGTTGGCGAACGGCACGGCCGGGCCCGTTGGGCGGGCCGAGTTCGAAGAAGCCCTCCGCGAAGTGTGCGCCTCTCTTGTGCTGCAGCTGGCCGCCGACGGAGAGGGCGCCACCAAGGTGATCGAGGTGACGGTCCGCTCAGCGCGCGACGCCGCCCAGGCCAAACGGGTGGCCAAAGCGGTCGTCAATTCGCCGCTGTTGAAGTGCGCCGTGCACGGGGCGGACCCGAACTGGGGCCGGGTGGTTATGGCCATCGGCAAGTGTTCAGACGATACGGATATCGTGGTGGAGGCGGTGCAGGTCAGCTTTGGCGACCTGGAGGTGTACCCCGGCCAGCTGGACGGGGCCGGGTTGGAGCAGCTATCGAAGGTTATGGGCTCTGATATGGTGCATATCGATATCCGCCTCGGGATCGGTGAGGCCACGGCGACGGTCTGGGGCTGCGACCTGTCCGCTGATTACGTGCGCATCAACGCTGACTACACGACATGAGACGATGAGCGTGCACCCCTTGGAGCAGTTGCGTTATATAGCAAGACAGTGGGACAACGGGGACGACTTCCCGGCCCAGGAGATAGCGGCGGTACTCGCCGATCTCGCCTACGAAAACCCGGCCAGCCTGCTCCAAGCGTGCCGGCGCATTATCGAGTATTACCCCTCGACGGGCCCGGCCTGGTGGTTGTCGGCGCGGGCGCTGAGCGCCGCGGAACCAGTGGAGGGCATCTGGGAGGCGGCGGAGGAGTTGGCTTCCGACCCGACCGCAGAGCTATGTGCGCAGGCCCTCCCTCCCGACGCCAGGGTCGCGTTCCCCGCCCCGGTGCCAGCCGTGGTGCGGGCGTTCAGGCAGCGCAAGGACGTCGAACTGTCGCAGCGAACGTCGAGGAGGACCGACCTGCTGTTGCTGCGCGCCCGGGCTGCAGGCCCCGCCGGTCTGTTGTTCGCTCGCAGTACAAGCGGCCCTCTGGCCTCCGCCGCACAAACGGGCATTCCCGTCTGGGCTGTGCTCGAGCGCGGGGTGCTGCTGCCGGCCGAGCTCTGGGAGCAACTCCTCGAGCGGTCGCTCAACGGTGGAGTGGCGGTGGAGGTGGCCCACGCTGACGACCTGACGGCCGTCGTGAGCGAGCACGGGCGGCAGGAGCCCGCAGACGCCCTGTCCAAGGCCACGTGCCCGCCCGTAGCCGAGCTCCTCGGCTGGAAAAGCTGAACGCCGTGGGGGCCGGCACCAAGGCGTAACCTAAAGTTCACCTTCGACGTCTTAACCCGTCATCCTCGTGTTAACGGCGGCTCGTACTATCCCGCCTTAACCAGCAGCACTAGTCAGAGGGAGGGATTATGGCACGAGGATGGAAAAGGTCCACCGTGTTCGCGGCCAGCCTGGTCGCGCTCGTGAGCCTGGGGGCACCCGGTACGTCAAGCGCTTCGCCACCAAGCCCCGGCCCGGTTAGCCCTGGAGGAGGGGGCCACCCTGGAGGAGGGGGCGGCGTCAGCAGCTCGTTTAGCTTCGGGGGCGGAGCACGCAGTTGCCACCTGGGTAACGGGATCACTCACGTGGTCGAGCTCGGCTTCGACAACGTCCACTTCTTCCGGGACAACCCCGACGTCCCGTCGGACCTGGAGATGCTGCCTAACCTGCTCAACTTCCTGGAGGACAACGGCACCGTCCTGTCCAACAACCACACGCCGTTGATCGCCCACACTGGCGACGACCTCCTGACCACATTCACTGGTCTGTACGGAGACCGCCAGGGCATGCCCGTAGCCAACGACTACCGGGTGTTCAACTCGGATGGCACTACGGACGCGGCCGGTTCGTTCGCCTACTGGACCGACCCCGTCTTCGACACGACGACGGCACCCAACCCGGGATTCCGACACCAACCCGAACATGGTCTA
Source organism: uncultured Acidimicrobiaceae bacterium (assembly GCA_963750465.1). GTDB lineage: Bacteria > Actinomycetota > Acidimicrobiia > Acidimicrobiales > Palsa-688 > Fen-671. The sequence goes on along the minus strand of CAVVRE010000010.1, from coordinate 355,783 downwards.
CTCGGCCACCCCGCCGGCCACGACCACGCCACCTCCCGCTCCCGACACGATAACGCCCGCACCCTGGGTGCCCTTTACCCGGGCCGGCTGCAACGTTGGCGGCGTGGCTTCGGCCAACATGGAGCTCGAGAACACCAGCATCGATATCCCCAAAGTGTTCGGGGCGGGCTCGCCCGAAGACAAGCAGCTGGTCAATGACCCTGACTCGTTCAAGGACCCCGAGACGGCCGACTATGTGGGGCTGGCCATCCACTGCGCCCGGAGCAGTGAGGTGTGCGCCGATGCCAAGGCCGTGAAGACCGGCGAGACCACGCCCTCCAAAACCGCGGTGCCCGACCTGCTGCCCGATGAGCCGGGCGGTTACAACGGTTATCAGGCCTTGTTCGGGGCGAAGTACATCGACCCCGTGCTCGGGGCCGGGACTCCTGACGTGACCCATGACGGCTACCAGATTACGAACGCGGCGGGTAACGTGGTCGACCTCGACGGCAACGAGATCGATGGCGCCTTCCTGAACAACTACCCCGGTTTCCCCGGGTTTGGCGAGATTAACGCCGCCCAGACGTTGTCTTACATGTCTGACATGCTGGAATCGGGCGTGCCCGTCGTGTACGGGTACATGGCCGACCTGCACGGAAACGAGGACATCCCGGGACTTTCGAGCGCGTGCGCCAGTGCGCCCGAGGCCCTCGGGAGCGGGAGCCCCTGCTACATCGCCCAGGCGCAGTACTACAACGCCGCCTTCGGGCTCTTTTTCAAGAGGCTGGCCCAGGATGGCATCACTCCTCAAAACACGCTGTTCGTACTCAGTTCTGATGAGGGCGACCACGAAGCGGGAGCCAACGTGGGGCGGGCGCAACAACCTACTCCGACGGGTTGCGACGGCGCCACCGTCAGCGGGGACGCTGTCAATCCCGACGTATATTGCAACTACACGACCAGTGACTTCGGCGAGTTGGACGCCAATATCACGGGCCTGCTGGCCAACGAGTTCCCGGCCCTGACACAACCGGCTTACACTATCGAGCCAGACACCGCGCCGGAGTTCTACGTGACCGGCAACCCGGCGGCGAGCTCTGGCCCCGTCAGGAGCCTCGAACACGAAGTGGCGAACGTCTATGCCGACAACCCTTACTCAGGCAACACCCACGAGCTCATTACGAACTATCTGGCCGACCCGGCCGAGGAAGCGGTCCTCCACATGGTGAACGCCGACCCCAACAGGACGCCGACATTCGCCATGTTCGCCAAACCCGATTACTACGTGAGCACGGGCTCGGCGACGTGCAACAACATCACCGGAAATTCGAGTAAGGACTGTATAGACCAGACGAACTCCTTTGCCTACGACCACGGTGACTACGCCGCCGAGATCGACACCAACTGGGCTGCGTTCGTCGGTCCAGGGGTGGCCCACCTCGGCGTGGACGGCTCGCCGCCGAACGGCGGCCCTGACTCGGCCGGCCCGAACAGCGGCCAGGTCACGGTGCCCCGGAGCGGCACCACGGGGACCTGGATCGACGAGACGGATATCCGCCCCACGCTCATGTACTTGACCGGGCTGAAGGACGACTACATCGAGGACGGCCGCGTGATAACCCAGATCCTGGGCAGCCCGGCGGCGAACGGCCTGAGCTCGCCATCGGCCACGGACCTGGCTGCCTGCTACAAGCAGCTCAACTCCAGCGTCGGTGAGCTGGGGACCGCCACCCTCCAGGCGTCGACCAACGCCATTGAAAGTTCGAGCCCGGGAGACAACCTTTACACTCAGACCGAAACCGACCTGAGCACTCTGGACAAGGCCCGTGACCACCTCGCCATACAGGTCAAGGACGAACTCTGGGGAGCGGAGTTCGGGCACGGGCACATCAGCCCGGGCGTGGCGCGGTCGCAGACCCAATCGTGCGAATCGCTCATCGAGTATGCCGACCACCTCGCCGAAGCCGGTCCTGGTTCGTTGCCCGGTGATGGCCAACCCCCGTCATTGCCTCGTAACTCTTCCGACTTCGACCAGTAAGCCTTGAGGCCCGGTGAGACCTGCCCCCTACTAGGAGCCGGCGGTTGGCTTTCGGGCCATCACGGTGACTAGTGGGGGCAGGACCACGGGGTCGCGGCCCGGGCTCACGCCGGTCAGGTCTTCCAGGTAGCCTGCGACGAGGCCTGGGCCGGCACCGGCCTGAGCCTCGGCCCACGCGTCGACCAGCTCGAGGCCGACGTCTCTTACGAGCCCGGGCAGCAGGGCACCGATGTCTGGATGGCGGGCCGACGGCATCGACATGGTGGCCCCGGCGACGCGTCCTGCTGAAGTGATGGGCTCCTGGGCCAGGAGCCAGCCGCTCGGCCGCATGACCGATGCCATCCGCTTGAGCACGGCCAGCGGGTCGACGACGTGCATTAGGAGGAACCGGCAGTAGGCGAGGTCCACTTTCTCCGGCAGGACCAGGTCCTCAGCCGCCTGGGTGATGGCCACGACCTGGGCCTCGCCCGCCTCCGCGGCCGCCTGAGCGACCTCGTCCCGGCGGCTGGGGTCGATGTCGACGGCGTAGACCCGGCCCCGGTGGCCGACTACTGCCGCCAGGGCCACCGTTACGTCCCCGCCCCCCGCCCCGATGTCGGCGCAGAGCCACCCGGGCCCGACGCCGAGCCGTTCCAGCGCCGTCTGCAGCGGGCGGCGGTACACGTCGTTGCGGAGGTCCAGTTCGGGCATTGGTGGCCAAAACCCTACTCAACGCGTGTTCTCCCGTGGATTCTGTTTGGCAGCACGAGCCCGCGACCCGGGAGGGACGACGAACACGCAGATAGCGTGCTAGTTGCCCACTCTTCGTAGTATTTCCCGCGCTGAAGGTGCCGGTGCCGTCGGCGCCGGTGGAACCCGTTTTAAACTCCTTTGCAGGCTGGGACAAACGAGAGGACGAGTCATGGAACTGGCGGCACTCGGGTCGGGCAGCGTGCTTCGCGATGCGGACGTTGTGACTTCTCGCGAAAAAGCGCGCCAAGCCCGCCTGCGCCGCCTCCTGGTGGTTCTCGTGGTCATCGGTGTCCCGGTGATCGGGCGCACGGCGGCCGGCGTCGTCCGTTACGTGCAGGGTAATTACGCAGCGGCCGCAGTTGACTTTCATTGGCCCCATCCCGGTGTCCCCACATCACTGCTGCCTTATTTGCCGGGGCTCCTCCTCATAGTCGTTCTCAGCGCCGTGATGGCCGGCCCGCTGTTAATGGCGGGCCGCTCTCCCCACGTCCTGTACCGCCCGGAAGAAATCGGCATGACTTTGGCCGACGTAGTTGGTGCCGATGTGGTGGTGGAAGAGGTCGTGAAAACGCTGAACCTTTTCCTGGCCCACCGCACGTTCGAGGAACGAATGGGGGGCACCCCCCGCCGGGCGGTCCTCTTCGAGGGCCCGCCAGGGACGGGGAAAACCTATATTGCCAAAGCCATGGCGGCCGAAGCCGGGGTGCCCTTCCTTTTCGTCTCGTCGTCGGCTTTCCAATCGATGTACTACGGGCAGACCAACCGCAAGATCCGTTCCTATTTCCGCGCCCTGCGCACCTATGCCCGGCGCGAGGGTGGGGCGATCGGTTTCATAGAGGAAATTGACGCAATTGGTGCCGCCAGGGGTGGCATGGGGGCCGGGCCGGCCGGGAGGGCATTGCCGGCGTAGTGAACGAATTGCTCATACAGTTGCAGTCTTTCGATGTCCCTCCTTTCGGGACCAGAGTCGTCAATGCCGCCATCGACGTCGCCAACCGCTGGTTGCCTAGCGCGCACGTCCTCACCAAACGATTGGTCAAACCGGCAAACTTCCTTGTGATCGGGGCCACCAACCGGGCCGCCGACCTCGACCCCGCCCTGCTCCGCCCCGGCCGCTTCGATAAAAACATCAGGGTGGACATCCCGAGCCGGGGTGGCCGGCGGGAGATCATCGACTATTACCTGGCTCGCAAAGCACACGACGCCGAGCTCGACGACCCGGCCAGGCGCGAGGCTCTGGCCGGCTCTACCTTTGGGTATTCACCGGTCATGCTCGAGCACCTCTTGGACGAGGCGCTGGTCTGGGCGCTGAGGGGCGGTCGGCCGACTATGAACTGGGCCGACGTTCAGCAAGCACGCATGACAGAGGAACTCGGCCTGGCTCAACCGGTCACTTACACCGATCGGGAGCGACGGGCCATCGCCACCCACGAAGCGGGTCACGCCACCGTCGCCTATTTCGCCGCCCCTGGGCGGCACCTAGACGTTTTGTCGATAATCAAACGGAGCGAAGCTCTCGGGCTACTGGCGCACTCGGACTCCGAAGAACGCTTTACCCGCACCCGCTCCGAATGCGAGGCCCTTTTGTGCATTGCCATGGGCGGGATGGTGGCCGAGGAGATATTCCTGGGGGAAGCCAGCACCGGTCCTTCCGGCGACCTGGCCGGGGCCACCCGCCTCGCCGCTCAGATGGTGGGTTCCTACGGGATGGCCGGTAGCCTGATCTCGCTCGACGCATCGCGCGGCCCGGTCGACATCGTGACCAAGGTCCTTTCGGACGAGTCATGCCGCAAGTCGGTCGAGGAGTTGCTCGAATCGGCCCGGTCCGGTGCCCGGAAGGTGCTCGCCTCGCACCAGCAAGTGACCGTCGCCCTGCGCGACGCCCTGTTGGAGCATGATGAGCTGGTCGACGACGAGATAACCCGCGTGGTTACAGAGGCCCTGCAGGCGGGGCCGCCACAGTCCGTCCCGCCACAGTCCGCCCCACCACAGTCCGCCCCACCACAGTCCGCCTGGCCACCGGAACCAGTCGGCCCAGGCCCGGCGGGCTCCCGGCCCGGTCGTCGATATCCGGTCCTGAGCATCTAACCAAGGCATTTGTTCGGCGGTTGCGGATAAAACCGTCGAAGGCCAGGGGTCAGTCTTCGGCTCCGACTACGGCCAGGATAAAAGCTTGGACCCGCGCCTCGTCGCGCCAGGCGTCGTAGCGTCCTGACGGGCCGCGGTGACCGGCGCCCAACTCGGTCCGAAGTAATAGGGGGTTTTCGTCGGTCTTGGTCACACGCAACTTGGCCACCCATTTAGCCGGTTCCCAGTACCCCACCCGGGGGTCATTGAGGCCGGCTGTCACGTACATCGCCGGGTAATCGGCGGCGTGGACGTTGTCGAAGGGGGAATATGACTTCATGTAGCCGTAGGCCTCAACATCGTCACGCGGGTTGCCCCATTCTTCCCATTCGGTAATGGTAAGGGGGAGGCTCTCGTCCGACATCGTGGTCACGACATCGACAAATGGGACTTCCGCCACAACGGCGTTGAACAGGTTCGGGCGCATATTCGCGACCGCTCCCATCAGCAGGCCGCCGGCGCTCCCGCCGCGAATGACGAGCCGGTCTGCACTCGTCCAGCCGGCGGCTATGAGCCGCTCAGCGCAGGCGATGAAATCGGTAAAGGTGTTCCTTTTGTGCATCAGGCGCCCCTGTTCGTACCAGGGGCGGCCCAGTTCGCCACCACCGCGGACGTGGGCGATGGCAAAGACGAAACCGCGCTCGAGCAAGTTGAGGCGGGTTTGGGAAAAAGAGGGGTCGATCGGGTATTCGTAGCTCCCGTAGCCATAAAGAAGGCAGGGCGCCGAACCGTCGAGTGGCTGGTCCCGTCGGCACACCAGCGAGACCGGTACTTGCGTGCCGTCAGGAGCCTCGGCCCACAGCCGTTCGCTTCGGTAATCAGCGGGCTCGTAACCACCGCCGACTGTCGATTGCTTGACCGTCGACCGCTGGCGGCTCTCCATGTGGTAGTCGACGCTGGAGGGCGGGTTGGTGAGAGAGCTGTAACCGAAGCGGACGACGTCCGTGTCCCACTCCCGGCTGGCCTCGCCGCTCAATTTGTAGGCCGGCTCGGGCTGGGCGACCACGTGCTCGGCGCCGTCGGCCAGGCGCAGCACCCGCAAGTGTTCCAGGCCGTCAGAGCGCTCGAGGATAAGAGCGTGACGGGCAAAGGCGTCAACGGACTCGATCTTCACGGCGGGCCGGTACGGGAGCAGGGGCCGCAGCGAGGCGGGGTCGTCCTGGCCGACGGGCAGCTCGAAGAGGGCGAAGTTCTCCAGCTCCTCGCCGGCGGGGCCGCGGTTGGAGCGGACGAGCCAGATATCTCCGTTGGCCGGGTGGACGGCGTGGTCTACGTCGTACTCGACGCCCTCTCGCCGGGCTAGGACAATGGAAACATGACCGCGATCACTGTCCGCTCGTAGGTACCGGACCTCGCTCGACATCTTCGACTCGCTCGTGACGAGCACGAAATTCATGCTCCGGGTCAGGTCGACCGAGACGAAAAACCGTTCGTCGTCCTCCTGGAACACCAGTTGGTCGCGGGCGGCTGGCGTGCCGAGGACGTGCCGCCACACCTGCCACGGGCGCATCGCTTTGTCGGGTCGGACGTAATAGAAGCTTCTGCCTGTCCTCGACCATGCCGAGCCGTAGTAAACGTCCTCGACGACGTCCGCCAGGTCGTCCCCCGAGCCGAGGTCACGGAAACGCAGCTTGTAACGCTCCGAGCCGTCGCGGTCGACGGCATAGGCGAGGACTTCGTGGTCAGGGCGGACGTCGAACACGCCGAGGGCGAAATAGTCGCCGGAGCCGGCCAACTTGTTCTCGTCGAGGACGACCTCGCCGGGGTGGGGGCGCACGTTCTCGATGGGGGGGCGGTCACCGGCGGGAGGTGGGGTGCCGTCGCCGGCCACTCCGGCTCCTGGGAGCGCGGCCCTGGCTGCCGCCAATACCTCGGTCACCGAAAGAGCCCGGCCCGGGTCGGCTCGCCGGCAGTGCACGGGGTACTGTTTCCCGGCCAGGGAGCGGGACCAATACCACCAACCGCGGTGGAATACCGGTGTCGAGACGTCCGTCTCGGCCACCCGGGCGCGGATCTGCTCGAACAGTCGTTCCTGCATGGCGTCGGTGGGGGCGAGGACGGCATCGGTGTAGGAGTTCTCGGCCTCGAGGTAGGCGATTACCTCAGGGTCGTCGCGGTTCGCGAGCCATTGCCAGTCGTCCGGCCGGATGTCGCCGTGAGCGACGTGGGCGGCAGCACGGCGCGGTGCAGCCGGAGGTCGGGGAACGTCGGGGAGGAGCATAACGTTAGGAATAACTGTGGCACGCCGTTCTTACCCTGTGGGCTCGCGGCTCGCAAAAGTGACTTCTGACCTCGACGAGGCCGCTCGGACCGCCGACGATGGCCAACCCGTCGTCCTCGTCGGCAAAGACGCGGAGGCGCTCGGGGAGGCGGTGGCGGCCGCGCCTGACCAGGGCCGCTCAGAGCGGCTGCTGGCCGTGGTGGTTGGTGACCCGGACGACCCCGCCGTTATGTTGGCGGCTGAGGAGATGGCTGGCGAGCTGTGGCAGTGGGCCAGTGCCGGTGGCCCGGCGCCGGCGGGGGTGCCGACCAAGGCTTCGGCCAAGGCTTCGCCCAAGGCTTCAGCCAGGGCTCCGGCGCCCGCCAAGGGGGGGCGTGGGCCCGCCGGTCCACCTAGGCCAGCAGGGTTGTTACTATCGACATAGGAGAAATCCCTTTACGGAGGCAAGCTCGATGGCAACTGCCGCACAAGAACTAGACCTTGATCGTTACCAGCTGGGCTGGAGTGACGTCGAGGACTTCTACGTCTTCAAGCCGAAGCGCGGCATCAACGAGGACATCGTGCGGGAGATGTCCTGGATGAAAGGTGAGCCCGAATGGATGACGGAGCGCCGGCTCAAGGCGCTGCGTTACTTCGAGCGCCGCCCGATGCCGACGTGGGGCGGGGACCTGTCGGGCATCGACTTCAACAACATTTTCTACTACATCAAGCCCATCGACAAACAGGTCAGCGCCTGGGACCAGCTGCCTGATTCGGTGAAGGCGACTTACGACAAGTTGGGCATCCCGGAGGCGGAGAGGAAGTACCTGGCCGGCGTTACGGCGCAGTACGAGAGCGAGGTCGTCTACCACCGCAACCGGGATGAACTGGCGCGTGAGGGTGTCCTGTTCTGCGACATGGACACGGCGTTGCGGGAGTACCCGGACCTCGTCAAGCAGTACTTCGGCCGGATAATCCCTCCGAACGACAACAAGTTCGCCGCTCTCAACTCGGCCGTCTGGTCCGGTGGGTCGTTCATCTACGTGCCGCCTGGCGTCAAGGTGGAGATGCCGCTACAGGCTTATTTCCGGATCAATGCCGAGAACATGGGCCAGTTCGAGCGGACGCTCATCATTGCGGACGAGGGCGCGCAGGTGCATTACATCGAGGGCTGCTCGGCCCCGGTGTACACAACTGACTCGCTCCACTCAGCAGTGGTGGAAATCGTCTGCAAGCAGGGCAGCCGGGTCACATACACGACCATCCAGAACTGGTCCAACAATGTCTACAACCTGGTCACCAAGCGGGCGCGGGCCGAGGCTGAGGCACACATGGAGTGGATCGACGGCAACATCGGCTCGCAGTTGACGATGAAGTACCCATCGGTCTACCTGATGGGGCCGAAGGCATCGGGAGAGGTGCTCTCGGTGGCGTACGCGGGCGCCGGCCAGCACCAGGACGCCGGGGCCAAGATGGTCCACGCGGCACCGGAGACGACATCGACCATCATCTCCAAGTCGATTTCGAAGGACGCCGGCCGCACCTCGTACCGGGGCCTGGTGCGCTTCGAAGAGGGAGCCAAGCACTCGAAGAGCTTCGTGCGCTGCGACGCCCTCCTCCTGGACGAGAAGTCCCGGTCGGACACCTACCCCTATATCGAGTTTGGCGAGCACGACGCCCAGGTGGGCCATGAAGCGACCATTTCGAAGGTCGGCGACGACCAGCTCTTCTACTTGATGAGCCGCGGGCTGTCGGAGCAGCAGGCGATGAGCATGATCGTAAACGGCTTCATCGAGCCCGTGACCCGGACCCTGCCGATGGAGTACGCCGTTGAGTGGAGCCGGTTGATCGAGCTTCAGATGGAAGGCAGCGTCGGCTAGCGCCGGCTGGACCTAACCCGTCGACCACCAGGTCGTTCGCGCGTGAGCGAGCGAGGTGAGATGACGGGGGTGGCGCCGAACGCGCTCCTGGCGTGCCCTAGAATCCAGCTGTGGGAGCGGCCTTGGCTCTGGCCATCATGCTGGTGGTAGTGGTCGGAGTTTTGAGCCTGGCCGTTAATGCCCAGGGGCCGTTCCAGGGGACTGGCGCCGGCAGCTCGACCCGCCCCACGCGGGCACATCCGGGCTCGACCACACCTCCGCCCCCCAAAGCCCCTCGACGCGCCGGCGCGAGCGGAGCGAACGCCGCGACCGCCAACCCGCTCCTCCTCAGGCTCAACCGGTCAGCGAACCGCAGCCAGCCACTGATCAGGACCAGTCCTTTGGTGACCTGAAGCCCCTCAATACGCAGGCCCAGGCGCTGGTGATGTCGGTGGTCGACGAGCGTACACTGGGCCCGGTCACGCGCAGCCGCCTCACATTGCGGGTCCAGCCCGCCGAGGGCGAGCCGTTCGAGGTGACGACGCGGGTCGCCTTCCCTACGCCGGAAGAACGGGCCCGGGTCAAGGTGGGAGGCACTATCCCGGTCCGCTACGACTCTTACGACCACCGTCGGGTCGTCGTGGACAAGGACCAAGAGGCGGGGAGCTGAGGGTCCTTTGTTCGAAGGCCTGTTCGTCGACCGGGCCGACGCTGGCAGGGTGCTCGGCGAGCAGGTGGCCGGACGTGAGGAGCTGGTGCAGCCGGTAGTGGTGGCCTTGCCGCGGGGCGGGGTCCCCGTCGGTGCGGAGGTGGCCCGAAGGATCGGTGGTTCTCTCGTAGCCATGCCAGTTTCTAAGGTGGGCGCCCCCGGCCGGGAAGAGCTGGCCATCGGTGCCGTCGCCCCTGGCGGGGTAAGGGTCCTCAACCCTGACGTCATTGCCGCTCTGCGCCTGAGCGACGAGCGCGTGGACCGACTGGTCTCCAGCGCAGCGGAAAGAGTGGCGCGCCAGTCCGAGCTCTACTACTCCGGCCGCCCCGCGCCGTCCCTGACCGGCCGCTCTGTCGTGGTGGTCGATGACGGACTGGCCACGGGGGCCTCTATGCGGGCCGCGCTGATAGCCGTCCGACAACAGCACCCCCGACGGCTCATCCTGGCCGTGCCTGTGGCCCCTCCCGAACCGCTCGCCATGTTGGCGCCGCTCGTCGACGAGGAAATCTGCAGTGTGCAGCCGGCGTACATGCAGGCCGTGGGCGCATGGTACGAGAACTTCAGCCAGACTACGGCGGCCGAAGTGGCCGGCCTTCTGGCCGAGTTCGCTACACCCCGAATGTCCCCGGCTTGAGCAGGGGCATCTGAAGCAAGGTCATCGAGTGAGCGGGGAAGTCCCACAGGAACTGACGGTGTCCTACCTGGGCCGTCCGTGTCGTCGTCCCCACCTTGTCAGGCTGGGCATAAGTGTTGTACGCGGTCGAGCTCGGCCCGTTCAAAACGGTGGCCGTAACCTGGTGGGGTGGGGCCAGGTGCCAGGGGCTGACCTCGGCCACGACCGGATGGTCCGGGCTCACGTTTATGACAAGCAGGTCCAATTTTCCATTGGAAGAGCCGGCCACGGTCTGAAGGACCGGCACCGGCCCACCCGGCGTCGTCGGCATCATCGGCCCGCCTTCGACGGCGGAATACAGCCTTTCGGTCCCGCCCAGGCCGGCCATCAGGCCCAGCACTTTGCCTGACGGCTCGGTGACGAACGCAGGGCCCGGACCGGCGATCATGGCGCTGTCCACGCTCAGGCCCACCGGGTCAACTTCGAGGTCGATCGGGTTATCACTTAGGAACGGCGTCGACACCAAGAGGTACTTTTCCGCCAGCAATATCCCATGGATTATCCACTGGCGCAATTGCGACGCTACTAATAAGCCTTCGTCCAGAGAAAGGTTGAAGTCCGGGTCGGCGTATGGCATCGGGGTTACCAGTTGCCCGTACTCGGTGATGACGACCGGCACGTTGCGCCCGGAATACTGACGGATCGCCCGCTGGACGGCCGCCAGTTTGGCCCCTTCGACCAAGGGCGAGCCCATGAGGTTCTGTTCGTACGTCGTCATCGGCGCGCCGAGATCGAGAGGCTTGGCGTACTTGTGCAGCTCGACGCAGTCGTAGGGGTAGGTCCGGCCCATTGTCTGAAGAAAAGCGGTGCTGGCCTCTTCGGTCTCGCAAATCTGGGCATGCGGGTCCATGGCCTTCATAGCCTGGTAGAACTGTACGAAGCCGCCGTGCGGCCCTGACTCGTAACTGGCTGATATCGGCGCCCCTTCGGGAGGGATAGCGCCGTGAACGCCATTACCAAACAGGATTTCCCCTTTTGGCCCTATGAATTGATAGACGTCGTCATCGGGGCCTGAACTTGTCAGGCTCGGGACTTCCTTCCAGGGCGTGCCCCCGACATCGATGGTTTGGCTCCGGGGGACGACCGGGGGGAAATAAACGTAAAAAGACTGGTGGGCCAGACCCGTCGAGTACGAAGCCGAGGGCAGCTCGTCGGCCAAAATGCCAACACTTTCGTCATGAAAGGCGGTCGTCCCGCCGAATGCGTACAGGCAAATTTGCTCTATGGTCGTCGGGCAGGAGGTCCGGTGCGGCCCGACGCTGACTACCGTCCCGGAGCGCCAGCCATCCTGCCCGGCCCGTCCTGCTCGTTGCCCACCTCCCAAAACGGGACGTTGTAGGGGGCGGGGTGGCCATATTCGGCCCGCAGTGCCGCCCAAAAGCCAGGCTCAGAAGGCGCTGAAGACGGTTGCTCCCCATACCGGGCTGTCATATACGCGACGAAATCAGCGGCTTCGTCTGCGGTACCGGTGGCGAAGTTCACCACCACGTCACCGGCCGAACCCGTCATATCGAGCAGATTTCCGAACTCGTTTGGGCCCACCGTGGAAGGCGCCGGACCGTCGAGGGTGCAGCAAACCCTCGAGATCTCGGTGTACTGCATCCCGTACGGCTCGTTGGGAAGGCGCTGCGACTGGGGACCGATGGCGTGCAGCCAATCGAAACTGTCGGCGGTGATCCCGGCCGGGTACCGGAGGGACGTTATCCCCAGCTTGCGGATCTCGTTGACAAAGGCGGGGTAGAAGCTGTCCGTGGCCGGGTCGAACGCGCCCTCGGCGTTGTACGGCCATAGGAGGTTCGAACCGAACAAGTGCGGGCTGATCCGGCCCAGCGCCTGATGCCCGACGACGATCTCTGTCAAAGCCGGGGGCAGCTCGTCCCGAGTAATGGGCCGGGCGGCCGTGTGCGTGCCGGGTGCCGCGGCCAAGGCGGCGGCCATGAGAGAGGCACTGGCGAAGCGGGCGCCGGCACTTCCTAGGCGAGTGCGCACCGGCTGGTGACCCGGCAGGTCGTGCGAGTGACCCGCGCCACCTGGTGCAATCATGGGCACGTATTCAGGGTGCCATCCCGGGACGAGCCGAACAATTCAGGCACTGCATAACCTAAGCTGCTGAGGCACTGTGCCCGTTTCTCTAAGTTCTGAGTTCAACGCGGATGTCGTGGCTGGCCTACCTGGCCCGGCGTGGCTCCTGGACCAGCGCCGAGCGTCGTGGGAACGTTTCGCGGGCATGGATTTGCCCCGAGAGTCCGAGGAGATCTGGCGCTACAGCCGCATCCAAGAGCTCGACCTGAGCCGCTACGCACCTTGCCCGCCGGGGCGCGAGGTCAGTGTCGATGCCCTGCCTGAAGGGCTTGGGCAGCTGGTTGACGCGGCCGGCCCGGATGCGACGCTCGTGATCAGCCACAACGGCGGTGAAGCAGACGTAGTCCGGGCGCAGGCGGGTCTCGACGTCTTGCCCGTCGGGTACGGGCCGCTCGGTGATGGCGGTGAGCCAGTGGCCGCACTCTCCGGGCCGAGAGCGGACTTGTGGACGGCCATGAACGGAGCCTTCGTCAGGGCACCCTGGCGGCTGACGGTGGCTCGGGGCGCAGAGGTGGCGGCGCCGGTGGTTGTAGTCCACTGGCTCGACGAGGAGGGCTCCGCCGTTTTCCCCCGTCTCGAGGTCGAAGTGGGCGAAAACGCCTCGGTGCGGGTGGTCGAGATCATTGCCGCCCCGGACATCGACGTATTGGTGGTCCCCGTCACCGAACTGTCTCTGGGCCGAGGAGCCAGGCTCTGGTTTGGGCAGGTTCAGCTGCTCGGTGGCCGGGCCTGGCAGCTTGGCAACCAGGTAAGCCGGGTCAATCGGGACGCTACCTTGCGCTCGATGACCGTAGCCCTGGGAGGCGACTATGCGCGAGTCCGTTCGGACTCGGTGTTAGAAGGGCCAGGGGGAGATAGCGAGTTGCTGGCGGCCTACTTCGGAGCCGGCGACCAGATGCACGACCTGCGCACCGTCCAGCACCACGCTGCACCCCGGACGCGTTCGGACCTTCTGTTCAAAGGCGTCGTCGCCAATAGAGCGCATTCGGTGTACTCCGGCCTCATCCGGGTCGAAAAGGGCGCAAAAGGCACCAACGCGTTCCAGACAAACCGGAACCTCGTGCTTTCTGAGGGGGCACAGGCCGATTCGGTCCCCAACCTGGAGATCGAGGACAACGACGTCCGTTGTTCGCATGCCTCGGCGGTGGGGCCGATAGACGAGTCGGAGCGTTTTTACCTCGAGAGCCGGGGCGTACCCCCGCATGTGGCCGAGCGTTTGATAGCGCTCGGGTTCATGGAAGACGTGCTCGAGCGGTTCCCGGTAATGGGCATGCTGGCGTGGCTCCGCCAGGCATTTGCGACCAAGCTTGGCTCCGCTGGTTTTGGCGCTTATGCGGAGCCGGTCAGCGGCGATGAGCCGACTGACGCAGGGCCGGGTTGAGGCCGGCCTTGAGCGAAGAAATAAGGGTAAAGCTGGCCGAAATACCGGACGGCGAGGCCATTCGGGCCGAGGGCGGACCGCACGGCATATGCCTGGCCCGGGTGGGAGACGACGTCTTCGCTCTGGTCGACCGGTGCAGTCATCAGGACTGGCCCCTTTCTGACGGCGAGGTCGAACGATTTAGCTGCAGCATCGAATGCACCAAGCACGGGAGTACGTTTTCCTTGAAGGACGGCGCCCCCGAGTGCCTTCCCGCGACGGTGCCCGTTCAGGTTTACCCGGTCAAGGTGGAGGGCGACGAAGTAATAGTGAGCATCCCGTGAGCGAACTCGTAGTGCGCGGGCTCCGCGCATCGGCCAGCGGTAAGGAGATATTACGCGGAGTGGACCTCCGGGTGGCCAGCGGCGAAGTCCATGCCGTAATGGGGCCGAACGGGTCGGGGAAGTCCACCCTTTCTCACGTCATCGCCGGCCGGCCGGGGTACGAGGTGACCGGCGGGACCATTCTTTTGGACGGCGCCGACCTGCTCGCCATGCCGGCGTGGCAACGCGCTCGTGCCGGGTTGTTCCTCGCTCTGCAGTACCCGATCGAAGTGCCCGGCGTAAGCCTGGTGGACGCGCTGGGCGAGGCCTTCAAAGCGTCCGGCCGTGACGCCGCGGAAGTGCCGGCCCTATTGATTGCCGAGGCCGGCCAGGTGGGCCTCGACGAGAGCTTTCTATCCCGGCCCCTAAACGTCGACCTCTCCGGCGGGGAGCGAAAGCGCAACGAAGTCCTCCAGCTCGGTGTGTTGCGCCCGAGCATCGCCGTCCTCGACGAGATTGATTCCGGCCTCGACATCGACGCCCTCCGGGCCGTAGCGCGGCGCGTAGCCGACCTGGCCCGGGACCCCGGGATCGGAGTGCTGGCTATCACTCACTACAACCGGCTGCTTTCCGAGCTGCCCGTCGACCAGGTGCACGTGCTCGCGGGCGGCCGAATCGTGGCTACTGGGGGACCGGAACTGGCGCTGGAACTCGAAGGATCGGGTTACGTTACTTACGGGCACGAGCCTGAAGGGCAGGCGAACCCGGGACAGGCGACCACGGGACAACGCGGGCCCGTGCGAGAGACCGCCGGTCAGTGGCCCCGGCGGCCCCGGGCGTGGCCCAGCTTGAAGCCGATCCATCCAGCCACCAACGCGATGGCGACGTACTCAACGATATGGAAGGCCACCGACAGGACGCCGGCGAAGGCCCACACGAGCAGCCCCCCGACGACGATGGCGACGAGAATGGCCCCGAACGAGCCCATCCCGCTTCGCCTGCCGGGGGCCGGCGCGTCGGGTTCGCGGGTAGCCAAAGTGGCTGAGCTGCGCCCGTTGGACAGCGCGGCCATCTGGGGAGGGTTGGCCACCTGGGTCTTCGTGGCCTTGGACTGCGCCGGGCTGCTGCCCAGCGTCTGACATATAAGGCACTCGCTCTGTGGGAACCCGTGGGCGCAATTAGCCACTGACTCAAGCGTAGCGCCCCCCCGGCCCAATCTGGCCGTCGGAGCCAAGTCCGCCACGGGCTGGTCGCATCACGGGCGACGGTTCTTTAGTCCGTGCGCCGCTCTCTCAGGAATCGTTCGACTTCCGCCGCCAGGCGTTCGCCTGACGCGGGAGCGAGACGGGCGCCTTCCTCACCTGCGGGAAGGTCGGTCTCATCGGGGTGGACCTCTGCGTCCTGCTCCTCCAGCCGGGTCACATAGGCGGATGCGTCTTCGTCGGAGGCCACTAGCTCGTTTATCTGCCGCTCGTACGCGGCTGAGGAGATGCGCAGCTTCCCCAGGTCTACTTCGGTCCCGAGCACCCGGACGGACCGCTCGACCAGCGCCAACGTGGCCTTCGGGGAGGAACTCTGGGAGACGTAGTGGGGGACGCTGGCCCACAGCGAGGTAGTGGCGATGCCGGCCCGGCCCAGGGCGTCCGCGACGACGCCGACAATGCCGGTGGGCCCCTCGTAGTACGAGGGTTCCACCCCGGCCAGCGTGGCCAGCTCTGGGTTACCAGCACCACCGGTCACCCTGACGGGCCGCGTGTGGGGGACATCGGCGAGCAGGGCGCCGAGCAGTACGGCGAGCTCGACCCCGACAGCGGTGCAGGCCTGGCGTATTTCCTCCGCGAAGCTGCGCCAACGGAGCTGGGGCTCGGCCCTGACAGGAACACCACGTCCCGGTCTGAACCCGGTACGGAAGCGCTTGACAGCGAGATCGAAGGCCATTCGAGACGGCGGGTCTCACCGGACTCCAGCTTGACCTGAGGGCGCGTCGACGTGAAGTCGAACAGCTCCTCTGAGTCGAACCCGGCGAACTTGGTCCCGCCCCAGGCCTGCACCAGGTAGGCAACCGCTTCAGAGGCCGCATTCCCGGCATCGTTCCAGCCCTCGAAGGCCGCCACCAGTGCGGGCTGGCGGAGGCTCGGACGGCGTTCCCAACGGAGCAACTCCATGTAGTCAAGGCTAGCCACGTCTGCGGGCTTGCAACTAGTGCCTGTCCAGGAGTTAGTCGGGACCATACCCATAGTGGCAGAGGTATTACCCCTTGACGGCGCCCGATATCCTCCCCGGTGTTATGTACCTCTGCAATACGAAGAACAGGATCGCTATGGGCAGGATCGTCAAGGCAGATGCACCCAGCTTCAACGGGAACTGGGTCCCGGCTGACAAGCCCCCCCCCACGATATTGGCGAGGCCGGTCGTGAGGGTGTAGTACTTCGGAGAAATGGTGGCGATCTCGAAGAACTGGAACTCGTTCCACGAGCCCTGGAACGACAGGATCGTCAACGTGATCAGTCCCGGCCTGACTACGGGCAGCACGATGCTCCACCAGATCCGCCCTATGCTGGCGCCGTCGACTTTCCCCGCTTCCTCCAGGGAAACAGGTACCTGCAAGAAGAACTGGCGCATCAAGAAGATACCGGTGGCGTCGACGATCATGGGCAGGATCATCCCGGGATAGGAGTTGAACAGGCCCAGCTCTTTCAACACCAAGAAGCGGGGAATGAGGAGCACGACGCCCGGCACCGCCAGGGTGGCGACCACGAGGCCGAACACCAACTTCCGGCCCCGGAAACCGAGGCGGGCCAGCGCATAGCCGGCCAGGCTGTCGAGGAACACCCGTCCCAGGGTGATGGCCGTGGCCACGAACACGCTGTTCATAAACCAGCGCGGGAAATCGGTCACCGACGCGGTGGAGCCGGTACCCAGGATCTGTTGCCACGCCGACAGCGTTGGTGGGTGCGGTATCAAAGAGATCGGGTTGGCTGTGGCGTCTGGCTCGGTCTTGAACGATGTGGCAATGGTGATGACGAAGGGCCCGATGAAGATCAGGGCCAACAACACCAGGAAGGCGTAGCTGGTGGCCCGCCGCCACGGTGGCTGGTAATTGCGGGTGCTCATTTGGTGAGGTCCTCTTTAATGAACCTGCGCTGAAGCACGGTCAGGAAGACGATGAGGCAGAATAACAAGAAAGCGACCGCCGCTCCTTCGCCAAAGGCGCTGTCCTGGAAGCTGACCTGGTAGGAATAATAGGCGGGCGTGATGACGGTCGGGTTACTGGCCGTCAGGAATACCTGGTCGAAGATTTGCCAGGTGGAAATGAAGCCAAGCGTCAGGACCAGCACCAGGGCTGGGCGCAGCATCGGCAGGGTCACTTCCCGGAACCTCTGCCAACCGGTGGCTCCGTCGATCTCGCTGGCCTCGTCGAGCTCCTCGCTAATGCTCGCCAGGGCAGCCAAGAAGAAAAGCATGAACGTGCCCGAGGTGGTGAACACGGCCAGGATAATGATGAAGCACATCCCGAGCGACGGGCCCGAAAGCCAGTCCCAGACCGAGATCCCGAGGACCATGTGCTGCGCCCACCCGGGTGGGCTGTTCACCCCGAAGATACTGAAGAACGACCAGAAGATGCCCTGTTCGTCGTAGAGCCAGTTCGGCCCCTTGATGCCAACCCAACCGAGGATCGTGTTGACCACGCCTGTTCCCTGGAACAAGAAGATGAAGATCGTGGTGATGGCGATCGAGCTGGTGATCGACGGGAAATAAAAGGCGGTCCTGAAAAAGCTCCGGCCGCGGAGGAACCTGTTGTTGACCAGCACGGCCAGCCACAAGGCGAATATGGTCTGCAGGGGGACGGTGAAGATAACGAAATAGAAGTTGTTCCGGATGGCCGACCCGAAGTTCGTCTGGGCAAGACCTGGTTGGGTAATGAGGGTCCGGTAATTTTGCAGCCCCACCCATTTCACCGCGCTGCTGGTGGGGCTGGTCAGCCCGGACCAGTTCGTGAAGCTTATGTACAGCGCCAGGATGATCGGCCCCACCAAGAAAAGCACGAGGAGGGTAAGCGACGGCGACACGAATAGCCACCCGAAAAGGGTTTCTCCGCGGTGGAGAGCCGAGCGCCGGCGGCGTTGTCGGCCGGGCCGCTTTTCTGATGCTCCTCGTTGCTGCCTTGATGCCGCCTCCCTGGCAGCATTGGCATCCGGTGGTGGTTCACCGCGAGAGAGCGTGTCCATCAGGTCACTCCTAATTGCCTACCGAAAAAGCCTTTTGTCTGCTTACTCGCCAGGCATTAGCTTTTTGTGAAGGTCGTACGGGATTGTTGCCAGGACCCGCAGGATTGAAACCCGGACGGGACGCGGCCAGCGGCGCTGGCCCGGCAAAACCGGGCCAGCGCCGCTGGCGCACCTATGACGTCAGGGTTGCAGCAGCGCCTCGGCGTTGGTTTGCAGCTCCTGGAGCATTTGCTTGGGGTTGGACGACCCGTTGGACAGCCCGAGTATTTGCCCTTCGAACGCGCTCTGGACGCTGGGGAAGCCGATGGTTGCTACCTGAGGCAGAGCGTAGGCGTCGCCCTGTACGAAGGAGGCCACGTTGGGGGTCCCGGTGGCCCCGGTCGCCACCTGGGTGGTGTGCTGGGCGGCCCACTGCGTGGCCACGCTCGGACGGGACGGCATGACGCCGAAGGCGTTGGCGAACTTTAGCTGTTGGGCAGGCGAAGCCAGGTACTTGACGAAGCTGACGTCTGCCGCGGTGTACTTGCTGGAGGCGGCGATGCCCCAGCAGTTCGTGAAGACGAGCGTGCCGTGGTGAGCGCCCGGGCCGACGGGCATGGGGACGACTTCGTAATTGATCTTCGGGTACGTGGACTGCATAGCCCCGATGATCCAGTTGCCTTCCACCGTCATCGCGGCCGACCCGTCGCCGAGGGCCTGGCCGCCCCAGCCGGCGTCAACTTGTGACGAGAACTTCAGGTAACCAGCCTTGGCCAGGCCGGCGATGTAAGTTAGCGCCTGCACGTTCTGAGGGGAGTCGAACGTGAAGGCGCTGCGAGACGAGTTCATGTACGACCCGCCCGCCTCGGCGAAGAACGCCCCCAACCGGTCGAGCGAGGGGGATACGACAAGTCCGGTCGTCTTGCCTTTGGTCAGCACCTTTGCGTCAGCGGCGAGCTTGGCCCACGTCGTAGGCAGGTTGGCGTTGGTCAGGCCGGCCGCCTTCCAGTCGGCGGTGTTGATCTCTATAGCGAGGGTGGACGAATCTTTCGGTACGCAATAGAACGTGTGGTTGTAGGTATACGCATTTACCAGCGACGGGTAGAACGAGCTGGCCGGAGCCACCGCGCTGCCGCTATTGAGGAGCTGGCCCTGTTTTGCCATGCTCTCAAATAGCGGAGTTTCGCCGTAGAAAACATCAGGCGGCGAGCCGCCGGCGAAGCCCTCGGTCAGCTGCAGCGTGAGGTTGGACGAGTTGATCACATTGACTTTGTTGCCGGTCAGCTTGCCCCATGCGGTAGCTGCGGCTTTATCTGCATTGGTCTCCGCCGTACCTGAGGAGGCGATCATGAAATTTATGGTCGCACCATGCGTCGGGCCGGTCAGTTTTGGCGCGCTCTGCGCCATTGCGGTACCCGGTGCGACCGCGACCATCGCGGCGGAAACGGTCAGGCCGCCTATCAGCTTCCATCGTTTCATTTAGTTTGTTCCTTTCTTTTGCTGATCAAGTAGGTCTTTTGCTGATCAAGTAGGTCTTTTGCTGATCAAGTAGAGAGACAGGGCTGCTGGCGCTCTTTGCGGGAGCGCGCCGGAGCATTCTTGGTTGGGTCGCTATGGGTAGGAGGACATTCCCCTGTGCTCTCTCGACGAACGAGCGAAGGGGCCAGCAAGACACGGGATGGCCGTCGCTGCGTACCGGCCAGCTCCAAGAGGAGGACCTCGACCAGCTTGTGAGCGACGCCCTCCACTGGTTGGCGCAGGCTCGATAACCGGGGCCGTATCACTGAGGCGATCGGGCTGTCGTCGAACCCGACGACAGAGATATCCCGTCCCGCCACTAGGCCGCGGTCCTCGGCGGCGCGCAGCGCTCCGACAGCCATGGCGTCGCTGACGCACACGAAGGCCGTCGGCCGGTGCGGGCCGTCCATCATCTGGTCTGTGAGGGCTTTACCGCTGGCGATGCCGTCCTCCGCCCGGGCCACCAGCCCCCTTACGGGCAAGCCGAGGTCGTTCATCGCCTGTTGCCAGCCGTGATAGCGGTCGTCGCCCACGCCGTTGCCCTCTACCAGACCGAGAAAACCGATCCGAGTATGCCCCAGGCTGGCCAGGTGGTTCACGGCCTCCGATGTCCCCCTGGCCCCGTCGACGTCCACCCACGAGTGCCTCGCGTGCGCCACCCCCCAAGGCCGCCCGAAGGCGACGAAATGGGCGCCTTGGCCCAGCAACCAGTCGGGCCTGACGTCGCCATGGTGGGTGTTGGCGAGCACGAAGCCGTCGACTGCGTTACGGCGCAGGAGGTCATCGAACACGCCGATCTCTTCATCGTCAGTATCAACAGAAAACGCCAGAACGTTGTACCCACTCGAGCGGGCGGCGTCACATAGTGCATGGATCAGGCGGTCGAGCACCCCTCCCGTACCGCCGTAGTTACTCGGCAGCAAGCGGCAGCCGATGACCCCTGTAGCCCGGGTCCGTAAAGACCGGGCCGCGTGACTTGGTCGGTACCCGAGCTCGTCGATCGTCCCGAGGACTTTTCTCAGGGTTTCCGGGCGCAAGCGGTGCGGCGCGTTGGCCGCGTTGGAGACGGTCTGGCGGGACACGCCGGCCCGTTCTGCCACCATTTCGATCGTGGGGCGTTTCTCCCGCTGGCGCCGGGTGGTGTCATCCCCGCGTTGTGCCATCGCCGCACCCCCTCCCCGCTCTGGCTGAGTTGATCGTTCAAAAAGACTATCATCTCGAATATGAACGATCAAGTCACCACGACGACGACGACTGGCGTTCGCGGCGAACTGCCTGAGCCCGAGGGGGTTGGGCGGGAGAAGGCCGGGCCCGAGAAGGCCGGCCGAGAAGGCCGGGCCGAGAAGGCTGGCCTCACGCAGCCTTACCTGAACAACCTGGTGACCGCGGTCCACGCCCCGGCGATGTCGTTGTCCGGACGTGACGGGCAGATGCGACGTCAGGGGGTCGAGGGGCTCTACGTCCAGGATCTCCGCGCTCTGAGCCAGCTTGTACTGACAGTGAACGGCTCGGAGCCCGTACCCCTCGGTTATGAGCTGGTGGGCGGGGCGGTGAACGAGTTTTACGCCGCCGTAGCCGGCGCCGGCAACCCGGGACCAGACCTGACCGTCTTTGTCTCCCGAAAACGCACCCTCAACCCGGCGGGGATGGTGGAGACGTTCAGGCTCAAGTCGTACGCCCGCACCGCCCTCGAGTGCCATGTCGACCTGCAGTTCGGGTCCGACCTGGCCGGGATTGCGGCGGTACGTTCCGGGCTGCGCCCAGCGGCCCAAAAAGCGGCGCTTTCCGCGGATGGGCCTTCCGCGGATGGGCCTTTCGCGGATGGGTTGATGTGGGACGTCCCTCGTCGCGGTTCGGTGCATGTCGGATGTTCGCCGAGACCGGGCTCTATCGACGCCGTGAAGGGCTCGGTCTCCTGGGATTTCGTGGTCGGCCCAGGCGAGGAGGTCACGTGGCTGGCCGCCGTAGACCTTCAGGACCTGGGCACGCCGGTGGTGTTCGTGGAGGCGCCCCCCGGAACCTCCGAGGGCTTCCCTGTGCCCCAGGTTGACGCCACTGACCACAGGCTGAAGAGGTGGGTGGAACTGAGCGTCGAGGACCTCAAGGGCCTGCGGATGGTAGCCCCGGCCCACCCCTCTGAGGTATTTGTCGCGGCGGGTGCGCCCTGGTACCTGACGCTGTTCGGCCGGGACTCCCTATGGGCGGCCCGCCTGCTGCTACCGCTCGGCAGCGACCTCGCACTGGGGACGCTACAGACATTGGCCCGACGCCAGGGGCAGGCCTTCGATAAGACGACCGGCGAGCAGCCGGGCAAGATCTTGCACGAGGTCCGGCGGCCGGACTTGTCTACCTACCTGAAGACAGAGGACGGTCACAACGAGCGCGTCGTCTCCCTCCCACCGGTGTACTACGGGACGGTCGATGCCACGCCCCTTTGGGTCTGTTTGCTGCACGACGCCTGGAAATGGGGGATGCCCGCCGCTGAAGTGGAGGCACTGCTGGCCCCGATGCAGCGCTGCCTGGAGTGGCTGACCGAACTGGGTTGCCGTGCGGACGGCTTCGTCAGCTACATCGACGAATCGGGGCAAGGCCTCGCCAACCAGGGCTGGAAAGACTCGTGGGACGCGGTTCAGTTCCGCGACGGGCGCATCGCCCGTGCGCCTTTGGCCCTGT
This sequence comes from uncultured Acidimicrobiaceae bacterium, assembly GCA_963750465.1. Taxonomy (GTDB): domain Bacteria; phylum Actinomycetota; class Acidimicrobiia; order Acidimicrobiales; family Palsa-688; genus Fen-671. The sequence goes on along the minus strand of CAVVRE010000010.1, from coordinate 333,302 downwards.
GCGAGGTCCAGGGGTATGCGTACGAGGCGGCCATGGGCGGCGCCGAACTGCTGGATGCGTTCGGTCAGGATGGGGCCGCCCGGTGGCGCGATTTTGCGGCCGGGCTGTCCGAGCGGTTCCGCGCCCGGTTCTGGGTGGACGACGCCGACGGCGCCTACCCGGCCATCGCGCTCGAGGAGGATGGGACCGCCGTCGACTCGCTCAGCTCGAACATCGGCCACCTGCTTGGTACCGGGCTCCTCAGCGCGCCCGAATGCGACCTGGTGGCGATGCGGCTCCTGGGCGCCGACCTCAACAGTGGTTTCGGGCTCCGGACGCTCGCCGCTTCCTCGGCCGGTTTCAACCCGCTGAGTTATCACTGCGGGTCCGTGTGGGCCCATGACACGGCTATCGCCATCGCCGGGCTGGCGCGAACGCCGGGGCCCATCGCTCGAGAAGCGGCCGCCGCTCTGGTTGAGGGCCTGCTCGGTGCGGCAGAGGGCTTCGGCTACAGGTTGCCCGAGCTGTACGGAGGCCATTCCCACCACGAGCGGGGCGCACCTCTGCCGTACCCGGCCTCGTGCCATCCCCAGGCGTGGGCGGCCGCCTCCTCGATCGGTGTCCTGGTGGCGTTGCTCGGGATCCGGCCGGATGTGCCGGCCGGTACCGTGGCCTTGGCGCCCATGGTGGCCGCGGCGGGGCTCCGAGATGTGACAGGCGGGCGAAATGTGACGGGCCTACGAAATGTGAACGGTCTCAGGATTGAGGACGCCCCGGTGGCGGTTTGCGTCGACGGTGAGAAACGGCTGGCCGGCGGCCCCCCAGCGCTGCGGGTGGCGGGCTGAGGGGTCGTTTTTTACCGAGTTACTAGCGTCAGGCGGACCGGCACGCTATCCTCGCTCGTCAAAGCGGTAAAGCGACGTTGTGTGGGCGCTTTGCCCGGGCTACTGCAGGGAGGCCTCGATGGCAACGGTGAACCTGGAAAAGATGACCAAGGTCTACCCCAACGGCAAGCCGGCCGTGCTGGACCTGGACCTGGACGTGGCCGAGGGGGAGCTGATGGTGCTGGTGGGGCCGTCGGGCTCGGGCAAGACCACGGCCCTGCGCATGGTGGCCGGGCTGGAGGACATCACCTCGGGCACGCTGCGCATGGGGGGCAAGGTGGTCAACGACCTGGCCCCCAAGGACCGCAACGTGGCCATGGTGTTCCAGAGCTATGCCCTGTACCCGCACATGACGGTGGCCGAGAACATCGGCTTTTCCCTGAAGCTCAGGAAGGTGCCCAAGTCCGAGGTCAAGGCCAAGGTCAAGAGCGCGGCGGCCCTGCTGGGCCTGACCGACTACCTGGAGCGCAAGCCCTCCCAGCTGTCGGGGGGCCAGCGCCAGAGGGTGGCCATGGGCCGGGCCATCGTGCGCGAGCCGTCGGTGTTCTTGATGGACGAGCCCCTGTCCAACCTGGACGCCAAGATGAGGGTCCAGATGCGGGCCGAGATATCGCGCATCCAAAGGCGGGTCGGGGTGGCCACCTTCTACGTGACCCACGACCAGACCGAGGCCATGACCATGGGCGACCGGGTGGCCGTGCTGCACATGGGCGAGCTCCAGCAGTGCGACACCCCCCAGTACCTCTACGAGCACCCCAACAACCTGTTCGTGGCCGCCTTCATCGGCAGCCCGGCCATGAACCTGTACGAGGCCATCATCTCCCCCGAGGCCGACGCCGTGCGGGTCGGCTCCCAGACCCTGGCCCTGGCCGAGACCCAGCTGCAGGCCCGCCCCGCCCTTAGGGGCTACCGGGACCGCAAGGTCATCATCGGCATCCGGCCCGAGGACCTGGACGACCCCGCCCTGGGCCCTCCGCCCGCCCCCAGCACCACCATGGTGGCCGACATCGAGCTGGTGGAGGCGCTCGGCAACGAGCTCCAGGTCCACTTCCTGGTGGACGCGACCAAGGCCCGCTCCGAGGTCACCCAGGCGGCGGCCGAGACCGAGGAGCTGGGCGAGCTGCCCGACCTGCAGATGGGCGAGGCCAAGGCCGAAGGGGTGGCCCGCATCTCGCCCCGCAGCGACTTCCGGGCCGGCTCCCGGGTCACCTTCGTGGTCCGTACCGAACAGCTCCACTTCTTCGACGCCGACAGCGGCCAAGCGATCTGGGACTGAGCTAGGCCGCGGTCGCCTTATCCGTGGTGAGCTGTGTTCTTCGCGGCGCGCCATTAGTTGTGGCCGCAATGGTCGTGGGCGCCGGGGACTCAGAGGCTTCGACGTGACTGCCGACTGGGATGGCGCGTCATATGACCGCGTGTCAACACCTCAGGCCCGCTGGGGGAAGGTTGTGTTGTCGCGGCTCGAACTCTATGGCGACGAGACCGTGCTCGACGCCGGGTGCGGGAGCGGGCGCGTAACCCAGGAGCTCCTGGCCCGCCTTCCTCAGGGCCACGTCGTGGCCCTGGATTCCTCGCCGTCGATGCTTGATGAGGCCCGGGCCCGGCTGCACGCCTCCGCCCGCCGGGTGAGCTTCGTCCACGCCGACCTTTCGGCCCTCCGGCCCCCTCACCTGGATGGCAAGGCACCCGTAGATGCCGTACTTTCGACGGCTACCTTCCACTGGGTCACGGACCACGACGAACTGTTCGTCAACCTTCACGACGTCCTCCGGCCCGAAGGCCAGCTAGTGGCGCAGTGCGGTGGCCAGGGGAACATCGCCAGCGTGATCGAAACGGTCAGGTCACTGGGCGTCGAGCGGGCCGGCACGTGGTTGTACGCCACTCCCGAAGAGACGGCCGAGCGCCTGGCTCTGGCCGGGTTCGTCGATGTTCAAACGTGGTCTCACCCCGAACCGGTGCCTTTCCCTGACGGGGACGGGCTGACGCCGTTCCTCGAAACGGTGTGCCTTCGCGAACACCTGGCCACGTTGCCCCCCGGCGACCGGCACGCCTTCGCCGAAGCGGTGGCGGAGGCCATGCCGGCCCCCGTGATCGACTACGTGCGCCTCAATATCGTCGCCCGCCGGGACGCCGAGGCCTGAACCGGCCTCATCTTGAACCGGCCTCATCTTGAACCGGCCTCGTCTTGAACTGTTCGTCATCTTGAACTGAGCCTCATAAGCATGGCGGCCGCGGCGGCCCTGACAGGCAGAGGCGCAGTAGCGGCGGCGGATGGGCACACTAGATAGCACCGTGGTGCCGTGCGACGATGAGCTCATATCGCGCTCGGTGGCCCTTGCCGCCGAGCTGGCAGAGCGGGCGCGCCTGCTCGGCGGCCCTTCGGTACGGCGCCGCCAGCGCCGCCTGCGCCGCCTCCTGGCCAGCCCGAGCGGGGCTCGTCTGGTCTTTTCCCTGGCTGACCGGGTGCTGCGGCCCGTTGACGCCTCGACGTCGGCGGCCCAGCTTTCCGCGCTGACCGTGGGGCCGATGGACGGCGTGTCCGTCGCCGACCGGGGCCTGCTGCGCCTGGCCGGCGCGGCGGCGAAGGTCGCCCCCTTTCTCGTCGTCACGCTCGTGCGCGCCCGCCTCCGCTACGAAACCAGGGCGCTTGTCTACCCGGCGCAACCCTGGTTGTTGCGGCGCCGTTTGGCCGCGGTAAAAGGCCGCCCGAACCTCAACCTGCTCGGCGAAGCTGTGCTCGGCGAGGAAGAAGCGGGGCGGCGCGTGGCGGCCGTCGAGTCGCTATTGGCTCGCGATGACGTCGACTGCGTCTCCGTCAAAGTATCAGCCATCGCCTCGGGCCTCTCGTTGACGGATTTCGAGGGTTCAGTGTCGCGGATTTGCGAGCCCCTCCAGGGGCTGTACCGGGGTGTCGCCGCCTCCGGCGGGCAGAAGCTGGTCAACCTGGACATGGAGGAGCACCGGGATCTCGACCTGACGGTGGAGTCGTTCACTCGGTGCCTGGCTGCGCCTGAGCTCTCCAACCTTCGTGCCGGTATCGCCCTACAGGCGTACCTCCCGGACAGTCATGAAGCGCTTGAACGGCTCATACGTTTTGCCGAGCAGCGGACCGAGGCGGGGGGGGCGCCGGTACGGGTGCGGCTGGTCAAAGGGGCCAACCTGGCCATGGAAAAGACGACCGCCGAATTGGCCTGTTGGCCTCAACCCACCTACGAGACGAAAGCGCAGACCGACGCCTCGTACAAAGCTCTGTTGGTTCGCCTGCTCGAAGCCGCCCGTGAGGGGACGGTCGAGGTCGGGGTGGCTTCGCACAACCTTTTCGACGTGGCCTTCGCCCTCGTGCTATCTGACGTCCTCGGCGTCAAGGTCGACGTCGAAATGCTGGCCGGAATGGCGGACGACCAGGCCGCCGCCGTCGCCGAGCGCACCGCTCGGGTGCTCCTCTACACCCCGGTCGTGGCCCGCCAGGACTTCCGTAACGCCCTGGCCTACCTGGCCCGCCGCCTCGACGAGAACGCCACCCCGGACGGCTACCTCCGCCACGCCCTGGAACTCGTGCCTGGCGGCGCCGCCTGGCAGACGGAGGTGGCTCGCTTCGCAGAGGCGGTCCGCGCTCGCCACCACGTACGAGCCCAACGGTCACAGCTCCAGGACCGTGCCCTCGAAACTGACGACGCCAGGTCAGCACCAGCCTCGAGTGTCGATTTCGCCAACGAGCCGTCGACTGACCTGACCGTCCCCGCCAACCGGCATTGGGCCCTGGCTCAGCTGGCCCGATCCCGCCGCCCGGCGCCAACCTCTCCCCGCTCTGAGGAAGAGTCCGAGCAGGAGGTAGAGCGGGCCGTCGAGCGGGCGCGACTGGCCGCAGGCGGATGGGAGAACCTGGGCGCGGGCAAGCGAGCGGAAATGGTGACCGGCGCCGCGGACGTGATGGCGTCCGGACGAGGGGAGGCCCTGGCCGTCATGGCCTCGGAGGCCGGGAAAACCCTGGACGAGGCCGACCCGGAAGTCTCAGAAGGGGTTGACTACGCCCGCTGGTACGGAGCCGGAGCCGGATCCTTGCCACGGTTGTTGGCAGAAACCGACGGTGAAGTGGATAGTGAGCCGCTGGGCGTCGTGGTGGTGGCCCCGCCGTGGAACTTCCCCTATGCCATCCCCGCCGGCGGAGCCCTGGCCGCGCTGGCGGCAGGCAACACCGTCGTGTTGAAGCCGGCCCCCGAGGCGCGCGCCACCGCGTCCTTGTTGGTCGACCAGCTCCATGAGGCCGGTATCGACGAAACCGTGCTCCAGCTCCTCCCGCTCGAAGACGGCGCCGCCGGCCGCCTGCTCGTATCGCACCCCGACGTCGGCGCCGTGGTCCTGACGGGTTCGTCTGAGACGGCCCGGGCGTTCCTCAACTGGGCCCCGGGACGGAGGCTTCTGGCCGAGACCAGCGGGAAAAACTCGATCATTGTCACTGCTACCGCCGACGTGGACCAGGCCGTTCGCGACGTGGTGGCATCGGCTTTCGGCCATGCCGGCCAAAAATGCTCCGCCGCCAGCCTGGCTATCGTCGAGGCCCCGGTGCACGACGACAGCCCGTTCCTTCGTCAACTGGCTGACGCGGTCAAGAGCCTCAGAACAGGGCCGGCGACCGACCCGGCCACCCAGGTCGGCCCGGTGGTAGGGCCTTTCACGGAGGCACTCGAGCGGGCCCTGACGCAGCTGGCGCCCGGGGAGTCGTGGCTGGTGGAACCGGCCTGCCTCGACGCCGGAGCGTGGGGCGGCCCGTTACCCGACGGCCGGGCGTCCGTTGATGGGGGGCGGCTTTGGTCGCCGGGCGTCCGCATCGGGGTCCGGCCCGGCTCCTGGGCGCACACGACCGAGTGGTTCGGGCCCGTGCTCGGGGTGATGCGGGCCGCCAGTTTCGAGCAGGCCCTGGCCTGGCAGAACGCCGTCCAGTACGGGCTCACGGCTGGCCTGTCGTCGCTCGACCCGGTGGAGCACCGCCGCTGGGCCGACGCGGTCGAGGCCGGCAACCTGTACGTGAACAGGTCAACCACGGGGGCCGTCGTGGGCCGGCAGCCCTTCGGAGGTTGGAAGCGGTCGAGTTTGGGCCCGACCGCCAAGGCCGGCGGCCCCAACTACCTCATCGGGTTGCGCCGCTGGCGCGACGCCTCTCCCGTGAGTGCCGATGCCGCCCTGGCCAGCTACCGGAGCTGGTGGGACCGGCACTTTGGGCGGGCCACCGAGCTGGCCGGTTTGACTTCCGAATCGAACGAACTGTTGTACCGGCCGTTCACGCCCGGGGTGATCGTGCGGGCGGGCGACAACGTACCTGATGACGACCTGCGAAAGGCCGTCGGGCTGAGCGAGCTAACGGGGACGCCGGTCAGCTTCTCGGTCCCACGGGCGCGACCGCACATGGGCTGGCGCGTAGACGTTTCGGGTGTGGACGTGGTCGTAGAAAGCGGCGAGTCGTTCGCTTCCTCGCTGGCCCGGCGACGTGGCTCGGGGGCTCGCCTGCGCTTGCTGGGTGAGCTCGAGCCGGCGGTTGTCCAGGCCGGCGCCCAAGCCGGTCTCAGCCTGCTCGACGAGCCGATCTGTTCGTGTGGCCGCATCGAGCTCCCCCGGTGGTTGCGCGAGCAGGTGTTGACGCGGAGCTTGCACCGGTACGGCAACGTGGTTTACTCGCGCTGGTAGGGCCACGGGCGCGGGCGTGGCGCGGGGCGTGATGGCTGCGTCGCTTCCGGGTGAATTTCAGTCGCGTTGGACGGTTTATATGCAGAAACCGTCATAAACCGTCCGAAGCGACGCGTCCCGGCTCCGGCGGCGGCCTGGCTGCTGGCCCGGCGCCGCCCGCTGGCCCGGCGCCGATCGGTCGGGCCGGCGCCGCCCGCCAGTTGTATTCCGGCCAGCACCGTTACCGCCGCCAACTAGGCTGAAAACCCAACCACATGTCGTACCTCGCGCCCCGATGAGCCGTCTCAGCCGTTCTGTCGAGCAGGCCAGCGCGTTGCTGGCCGAAGCCGACCTGGCGGCCGAACCGAGCGTCCGCCAGCTACTCGAGCTGACCTTCGCCCGGCGGCGGATGGACCTCACCGATCTTTCGCCGGCCGAACAGGCGGGCCTGGTGGCAGAACGGGCGGACCAGCTCCAGCCGTCGCCCGAAGCGCTGGCGGCACGGGTGAGGGAGGCGAGCCAACAGGGCCGGCCCTTCATCGCCAAGCTCGGTATCGACCCCACGGGGGCCGATCTTCATGTCGGCCACACCGTGCCCATGCTTATGCTGAGCCGCTTTCAGCGGATGGGCCATCTGGTCGTGTTGATAGTCGGGGACGTGACGGCCAAGATCGGCGACCCGAGCGGGCGTTCCGAAGAGCGGCCCCAACTCACGGACGATGATATCGCCCAAAACCTGGCCACTTACAAGCGGCAAGCCTCGCCCTTCTTCGACTTCGAGAAGGCGGAGTTCCGCCACAATGGCGATTGGTTGCGCCTGGTGACTCTTCCGCGCCTGATCGAAATAACGGCTCATGTCCCTCTGTCGATGTCGTTGCAGCGGGAGGACTTTCGCAACCGTCTGGCGGCCGGCCACAGCCTGTCGCTGGCCGAGCTCCTCTACTCCGTGGCTATGGCCATCGACTCGGTGGAGATCCATTGCGACCTCGAGGTGGGCGGGATCGACCAGTACCTCAATATGCAAATGTGCCGCAAGGTCATGGAGATCTGTGGTCAGGAGCCCGAACTAGTGGTAGCTACTCCGTTGCTCGAGGGCACCGACGGCACGGGGGCGAAAATGAGCAAATCGGCCGGGAACTACGTGCCCCTGACGGCCCCCCCGGGCGAGGTGTTCGGCAAGCTCATGTCCATCCCGGACCGTCTCATGGAGCCGTACCTGAAAGCCCTTTCCGAATGGCAGGGCCCAGAACTCGCTCTGGTGGTCACGCGGCTGGCGGACGGCACGCTGCACCCGATGGACCTGAAAAGGATTGTGGCCGGTGAGGTGACGGCCGCCCTCCACGGGGTCGACGCGGCCATGAAGGCAAGAGAGGATTTTGACGCTCAATTTTCCCGCCGCAGCTTCACGGAGGTGGAAGACCTGCCGATCGTCACTGACCTCAGCCAGCCGCTGGTCGAAGTCGTGAAAAACCTCGGCTTTGCTTCTAGCAACAGCGAAGTACGCCGCGTGGCCGAACAAAAGGGCCTCCGCCTGGTCGTCGAACCGGGCGACGGTGGCGGCCAGGAGCAGTTCACGGTGGCGCCCGAGGATATCCGGGAGCCACTTTCCCAGGTCCTGGAAAGCAAATTGAACGGTTTGGCCGGTCGCTACTATCTCAGGGTGGGTCGCAAGGTGGCCCATATCGAGGGCGGCAGTTAGGTCGGCTAGGTAGGCCCACGGTCAAAACCTCCTTCGGGGTTGGTGGTCCATGTGAGGTCGGTGGCGAGCCTATTGGGGCCCTATGGCGTGTTGGCGTTGACGCCAACGCCGATGGTTACCCAGCCCACCGAGTGCCCGGGACCGACCGCCTTGACCCGCCAATACCCGTCACTGGGTAAGCGGGCATCGAACCAGCCAGCCCCGCCGCGCAACTGGACGGCCCCAGGCACGTCGGCCGGCGGTGCTCCGGGCGGGCCAGTTACCGATAAGGTCACCACCCCGTTGAGAGCGACATCCGGGCCCAGTCCGGGCGTCTCGGCGGCCAGGTTGACGGCCACCTTTTCGTCCCGCGCCGCCGTGTAGGGGACCGAACCAGGACCGGGTACCAGCATATTCAGCGTGGCCGGAGGCGCCGCTGGCGGCAGTTGGGGCGCTCTCGGGGGCCGGTCAAAATCGAAGTACTTCAGCAGGCTCGGAGCCCGCGCGTTGGTGGCGTCCAGGGCGGGCAGGTGCCACAGCGCTTGCATGAACGACAGCACCGAGAGGTTGGTTGTCGTTTGGCTTATCAGCTGGGCGGGCGTGTAAGGCGAGATCACCACCATCGGGGTGCGGGTGCCATACCCGGCCGAGTCGACCTGGGGCGGAGAGACGTGGTCCCAAAACCCGCCACCCTCGTCATAAGTCACAAAGATGGCGGTAGACGGCCAGTCCGGCCCCTTCATCACGGCCAGCACGAGCTGGCCCAACCATGCGTCGCCCATGGAGGTGTCTTCCGGCGACTCCTCGCTGTAGCCAAATCCGGGCCGGACGAACGAGAAATCGGGCAGCCGGCCGGCGCCGGCTTCGGCAACGAACGAGGTCGTGCTCACCAACTGGTTGGTGTGCCCGGCCGGCATCAAACGGTCCCACACCGTGCCTTTAAGCAGGGACGGAGAGACGCCGTAGAAGATGTCCCACGAATGCCCAGCCTCTTGTAGCTGGTCGAAAATGGTGCGGAAGGTGTCCGAGGCGGGGGGGTCGGTGTTCGCGTACCAACCATCCGAGGTGCCGGCCAGCGCGGCGAGTACGTTCGGCGTCGTCGGGGCGATCTCGGGCTGGAAGTTGGCCTCGGCGAGGGCGTAGTGCTGACCCAGGAACTGCAGGTTGGGGTCGACGGAGGGTGGGAAAATGGTGATGGACGCCAAACCTTCGTACGGGGTGACCGTGAAGCGGTCCATGCTGAAGGTCCCGTTGGGCTGGCGGCCCATCGCCGCCTCCTCGTTGGCGCGGGAGTTGTCGAGGTTGGGCCCGACGCTTCCCTGGTCCGGTGGTGCCAGCAAAGGGCCGACTCGGGCGCCCGGTACCGTTGGGCTCGGGAAAGTGGTCCCCGCCGGTATCCCGTTCGCACCCGCGAGCCGGCCAAAAAGGTTGTCGAAGCTGTGGTTTTCCAGCATTATGTCGACGACGTGCCGAACAAGTACGTGACCGGCCGGGACCGCGGCCAAGGCCGGGACCGTCTGGTTGCCGCTGGCCGGAGGGCTGGCCAGCCCGGGGCCGCCGGGGCCTACCGCCAAAGTGACCGCCGCCAGGACGGCTCCCAACAAGCGCACTGGTGCGACCTTAGGTGGTAGCGGGCCTCCGCATGGCTGCGGCCACGATCAGGTCGATCAGCATGAAAAAGGCGCCCAGGCCCATGAGCGAGTATTGGAGCGGTGGTGGTTTGACCAGGAAGATGGGCGCCACGATAAGGAAGACTCCTGTCGCGAGGACGAACAGGTGCTGGAGGGCCTCGTCTCGCCCGAGGGGTCGCATGGCCATGGTTTAGGAGGTTAGCGGGCGGTCCCCTGAGATCCCAAGCCGAGCGCGGCCGGGCCGGGCCGGGCCGAGCCCCGCGTTGCTATGCCCGCTCGAGCCCGATCGGCTGGAGCGCCGGCTCGCCTCTTTGGTCCGAGGCGTCGAGGTCGACGTCGAGCACCATCGCCCATTCGTGGTACCCGGCCGGGTCGTCGAGGACCTGCCGCACCCGCCACCTCCGGCCCTGCTCATCAACCTGCCATAGCGTAGGCCCGCGGGCTTCGGGGCCGGTCCCGATCGAGCCGTGGTCGGCGAAGTAGGGGGCGAAGGCAGCTTCCCATCGGGGCGCATCCCAGCCCGTGGCCTGGTCCATTTCGCCGAGGGCAGCCCAGTCGCGTTTGGCCGCCAGTTCGACTCGCCGGAAGCAGGCGTTGCGGACCATGACCTTGAACGCCCGCCCGTTTGAGGTGAGCGGCGGCGGCTCTTTTCCGGGAGCGGCACTCGTCGTCGGCCGCGCCCCCCGGGCCAGGGCGGCCTCGAACTCCTCGGGGTGGCTCAGCAGCTCCCATTCGTCGAGCAGGCTCGAGTCCACCTGGCGGACCATTTCCCCGAGCCATTCGGAGAGGTCGCGCAGAGTCGTCGATTTCAAGTCTTCCGGGACGTTTTGCACCAGGGCCTTGTACGCGTCCGACAGGTAGCGGAGCAGGACACCCTCCGAGCGGGTGAGCCCGTAGTAGGCCACGTACTCGGCAAAACCCATGGCGCGTTCGTACATATCCCGGACGATCGACTTGGGGTGGACGTCGTGGTCCCGCGCCCACGGGTGGCGGGCCCGGTAGTCGTCGAAGACCGTGTACAGGAAATCCGCCAGCGGTTTGGGGTGTTCGAGTTCTCTCAAGACGTCCATGCGTTCCTCGTACTCCATCCCCTGCTCTTTCAAGCGGGCCAGGGTCTCGGTACGGAGGCGCTCGAGCTGAGCCATCAGCACCGGCCGGGGGCCTTCCAGAGTCGACTCGACCACGGAAACAACGTCGAGGTCCCACTCGGGCGACAAACTGTCGAGGCGAGGGACGGCGTCCAGGACAAATAGCGAAAGTGGCTGGTTGAGGGCGAAGTCGTCCTGGAGGTCGACGGTGAGCCGGACGCGCCGGCCCATTTCGTCGGGCTCGTCCAGTTTTTCCAGCACCCCGGCAGCCAGCAAGGAACGATAAATGGCTATGGCCTGGCGGATATGACGGCGTTGCGCGGGCCTGTCCTCGTCGTTGTCGATGAGTAAGCGCTTCATAGCCGCGCAACCATCGCCCGGGCGGTCGAGGACCTCGAGCAACATGGCGTGCGTAACTTTGAAACTGGAGGCCAACCGTTCGGGCTGGGCCGCCACTAGCCGGTTGAAAGTGCCCTCGTCCCAGTGGACGAACCCCTTGGGGGGCTTGGCCTTGACTATTTTGCGTCTCTTGGCCGCGTCGTCGCCGGCGCGGGCCACGGCCCGTTCGTTCTCGCTCACGTGCTCAGGGGCCTGGGCGACGACACTGCCGGCGGAGTCGAAACCGGCGCGCCCTGCCCTCCCGGCCATCTGGTGGAACTCACGGGCGGACAGCAGCCGGCTAGTCGAGCCGTCGTATTTCGACAAGCCGGTGAAAAGCACCGTTCTTATTGGCACATTTATCCCGACGCCAAGAGTGTCAGTGCCGCATACGACCTTTAGGAGCCCTTCTTGACAGAGCCTTTCCACCAGCCTGCGGTACTTCGGGAGCATCCCGGCGTGGTGCACGCCGATGCCGTGGCGCAGGTAACGTCCCAGAGCCTGGCCGAAGCCGGTGCCAAGACGTGACTGCGAGATGGCCACGGCGATGGCGTCGCGTTCGGCCCTGGTGGCCAGCTGCGCACTGGTGAGAGCCTGGGCCCGTTCGACCGCGGCTTTTTGCGTGAAATGTACGGCATAAATCGGGGCCAATCCTTGGGCGGCGAGCTGGCTTATCGTGTCATGCACCAAGGTGCGGGCGTAACGGTAGTCCAGTGGCACCGGGCGTTCGAGCGAAGTGACGACCGTCGTAGGGCGTCCGGTTCGTTTCTCGAAATCGTCGACAAAGCGCGAAACATCACCGAGCGTTGCCGACATGAGGACAAACTGGGCCCGCCGCAGTTCGATTAGCGGCACCTGCCACGCCCACCCGCGATCGGGGTCGGAATAGAAATGGAACTCATCCATCACGACTTGGTCCACAGGCGCGCTCTCGCCGTAGCGCAGGGTCAAATTTGCCAGCACTTCGGCCGTGCAGCAGATCACGGGGGCGTCGGGGTTGATGGAGGCGTCACCGGTCAACATGCCGACGTTTTCCGTCCCGAGCTGGGCGCACAGGTCGAAGAACTTCTCCGACACCAGGGCTTTGATAGGTGCGCTGTACCAGGACCTCCGTCCGGCGGCCAGCATGGCCAGGTGGGCGCAGAGTGCCACCAGGCTCTTGCCCGAGCCCGTCGGCGTGGCCACAATGACGTGGTCACCGGCCAGCACGGCCAGGACTGCCTCTTCCTGGGCAGGGTAGAGGTGCAGGCCGCGCAGCCGAGCCCAGCCACTAAACGCTTCGAGAACAGAGTCGGGGCTCGAGCCCTCGGCGGCCAGATGATCGACCAAGTTGGTCATTGGAGTTCCCGACCGCTCATAAGGCGCGACTAGCAAAACAGCGTCCCATTTGGGTCAATAGTGCCGCTCACAGAAAACATTGACCCGCTTGGCGATGGCAGGCAGTTGTCATTGCAGAGCTTCAATTGCTGATAACCGAGCCAAGGTAAGCTCCAGCGGGACGTGGCCAAGGAAACCCTTCCAACGCAAGCGCAGAACTGGCATACTACCGGTGAAAGCCCTAGTTGAAAGGCCTAAACGTGAGCGATTACGACCCGGGTGCCACTGGTGGCGACCAATCGTGGGGGTCACCTCAACCCCCGCCGCAGCCGAGTGGCGGTTGGGGCGCTCCGCCAGGGGCCGGTCCTCCGAACGGAGCGCCGCCCTACGGGAACCAACCGCCGCCGTACGGCGCGCCCACTCCCAACGGTGGCCAGCAACTCCCGTCCTACAGCCAGTTCGGCTCGCCCCAACAGGCCAACTGGGGCGCCCCGCCGCCGGGCGTCGGCCAGTTGGCCGATTGGGCGCCACGGGCGGGGGGCTTCGTCATCGACTGGCTCATCATTTTCGTGCCCTCCCTCGTTCTCGACATCCTCACCAGCGCCACGAACAGCGCCTTCTTCGAGATCCTGGCGTACATCTGGGGCATCGGCATGTGGGTGTGGTTCTCCGTCCAGGTCGGCACCACCGGGTCGTCACCCGGGATGCGGGTCGTCGGCCTCAAGTGCGTCAGCAAGTCCACCGGCCAGAACATTGGCACCGGTACCGCCATCCTCCGTTGGCTGCTACACATCGTCGACTCAGTCCTCTGTTTCCTCGGCTGGTTTTGGCCGATCTGGGATTCGAAGCGCCAGACATTTTCCGACAAGATCGTCGGTTCGTTGGTGTACAGGGTCCCATCGGAGCGCTTTAGCCTGGTCCCGAAGCGGGCCAGCTAGCTTATGCTCGCTCGCCTGTACAGGCCGCGACCACCATGGGACTGGCCTGGCTGGGCGCGGCCCTTCGCCGCCGCAGGAGGGATTGGCGCGGCTGTGACGGTGGTGGCCGTGGCCAACCCGTTCAAGCACCACCTCGCGCCGGCGTGCCCGCTGTTCGCTCTCACCGGGCTCTACTGCCCATTCTGTGGGGGCACCCGGGCCACCTGGGCAGCGGCGCACATGCATTTCGGTCTCATGCTGCACGAGAACGCTCTCTACCCGGCCATTGTCCTGGCCGCCGTGTGGGGCTGGTTGTCGTGGGTGGGCCGGGCGACGGGGCGTTGGCGGCTGCCTGCCCTTCGGGGGCCGGCCTTCGACGTCACGGTGGCGGTTGTGCTCGTCACGTTCACGGTGGTGCGTAACCTGCCCGGCCTGGGGATGTTGGTCCCGCCGAGGGTGGCGTGAAGGGCGCTTCTGGGCCTGGTCGGCCTAGGTCTGGCTAGGTCTGGGCCCTAGGTCTGGGAGATGCCGATGCCGCCTGGGGTCGAAGCGCCGTAGCGGATCTTCTCGGCCTCCAGGTCGAGACGGCCTATGGCCGACCGAGCCGCCAGGGCCGGTTCGTCGAGCAGGTCGGCCGGGACGATCCAGGCCACCTCGAACTCGAGACCATCGGGGTCCTGGGCGTACAGGCTTTTCGTGGTGCCGTGATCGCTGGAGCCTACGAGGGCGCCCGCGTGGCGCAGGCGTCCCGCCAGGTCCTCGAGGTCGGCGAGGGTCTCCACTTCCCAGGCCAGGTGGTAGAGACCGACGGTTTCCCGGCCGGCGGCCGAAGCTTTCGCCTGCTCACCTATGGAAAAGAGACCGAGGTCGTGGTCATTGGTCGAGCCGGGAGCGCGCATGAACACCGCCCCGCGAAAACCCATCGGCAACCGCTCGAAGTCAAGGACACTCTCGTAGAAGCGGGCCGAAGTCTCGGCGTCCCGCACGTACAGGACAGCGTGGTTCAGACGCTTGACTGCCATGATTACGTTGTACCTCAACTGGTATCGTTCCGTCATGAGCAAACGAGGTGTGCTGCTTGCCGCGGGCTTGGCGACCGTCACGCTCGTGCTGGCGGGCTGCGGCGATTCTGTCCACGCCGGCGGCGAAAATGCCGCCATCCACCCGTCCTCGGGCATCTGGGTCTCGCCCACAGTCGGCGCCGAGAACATCTCCGGGCACCCCGGGCCTGTCGTTCCTCCCGCGGGGAGCCTGCCCGCCACCCCTCCGGTGGCCGTGCCCCCCGGGCAGGTCTCGACGGTGACCAGCATCCAGGCCGTCGTCAGCGGCGGCTGTTGGCAGAACGCCAGTCTGGGCAACGTGTACGGTGCCTACGACCAGCATTTCTGGTGGTTCGGTAATTGTGGCAACGCCCCCGCGGAGGTCGCCGTCGAGCTGTACCCGACCGTAACCGCAGCCAGCGTCAAGGCTCACCATCCGAGCCCGACGTCCCTGCTCGACCGTTTCCAGGACGGCAACGTGCTGGTCGACGTGTACTCCAACGCTCCCGAGCAAGTGCTCTCACAGCTAGGGGCAGTGAAGGGCCTGGTCCCGGTGCCGGGTTACGGCGGCAGCTAGCCGCTACCGCCGCCGCACCGGTCCGCGTTACGCAGCAGCGGGAGGAACTGGCCGCCCGGCGCCGTGACTTTTGACGATACCCGCAGACGGGTGTAGCGCCATCGAAGCGCGGCGCCGTCGCTCGAACTCCCGGGTAGGTGCTTCGGCCATGCTTTCCGCGAGGAGATTGTCGATCGCTTCGAGCAGTTCTTTCGTTTCTTTGTCTGCGTCGTCGCGGTTGGGACCAGGTACTGCCCTGATGGCTGGCACGGTAAGCTTCATCGGACCTCCTTCTTGGGCATATATCGGCTGCCCGCCTGCTGTCCTCAAGAAAATGTGAGCACGCGCCGGCCCTCCAGATACTTGGAGTTCAGATAATTACGAGATCCTCAGGCCCGGACCGAACGGCTTCAGCCCCGCGAGCCAGCCATTAAAGGCCGTACCCGGTAGAACTTCCCTGGCCGTCAGACCAGGTGGGATATGTCCCGGAAGACGAGCGTGGCCACCATGGCCATCACGGCCAGGTACACGGCGGCGGCGACCCATCGCCAACGGTGATCGGTTTGGAAGAACCGCCTCATGGCCCGCACGTCGAACACGAGGGCCAGCACCCCGACCGGGATGCCGATGGCCGGGCCGATGAAGGGGAGCGCACCCAGCCAGGGTGTCAACAGCGGCAGGACGATGTAAGAAAGTAGGCACCGGGTGCCGGACAGGGCCATCGAGGCGCTGAAGATGTTGTGGACCTCTTGGCCGTCGGCCGGATCCCGCACACGGAGGGCCCATCGAGCGAATCGGTCTGCCCGGCCGCGTTGCCAGGGGACCAGGGCGGCGGGCGTCGCGGTGGCCAGCACCGCCGGCGTGTCCTCGGTTGTACCGGCGATGGCATCGCGGAACGCAAAGCCCGTCGAGGTGGCCACGCCCTCACCCGCCATCAGCGAGTCGACCTCTGGCACCGAGCCGACTTCCATCACCGTTTTGACTGGCGTTCGGTCCACACCGGACAGGTTACGCGCTGTTGGGCTATTTGGTTATAGCGAGGCCATTGGGCGAGACCAACCACCAGATGCCGCCGTAGGTTTCCACGCCCTGACCTGTCACCATGCCCGGGTCGGAATCCTCCTCGTAGGTGTACAGGGCGTGATGGTTGTACGAAACCTGCCTCACCCCGTCGCTCCGGGTGAAGGTCGAGAGGAGCGAGGGTTTGAGCCCCGGACCTGCTTTTAGACGGTGACCCGGGACTAGAGCGGGCCAAACAACGGCGCACGAGCCGGTGCAGTTGCTGCCGCCGGGTGGGTCGGAGGTGAGAAGGTAGAGAGCCAGGCCCGAAGAGGTGACCAGGACGTCGCCGTACCCTTTCACGGACCGGACATCCACCGTGCCGGAGGTAACCGACCCGACGGTCGTCACCGACGACCCGCCGATGTAGTTCGAGCCGCCGCACGCGCCGGCAAGCACCGGGCACAGCGCCAAGACAACCACTGCGATCGACCCTGGGCGGCGCCTCAGCCGCATTGCCTTACCATGTCACCGCTGACCGAAGCTAGGTCGCATCGGCCCGGGGACGACGCAGGAAGACCTCCTGCGCAACGCTCGCCACGAGGGTGCCCTCCCGTGAAAAAACCCGCCCCTGGGTGAGGCCGCGAGAATCGTAAAGCGAACCGGTCGACGCTTCGAAAAGCAGCCAATCATCGGCCCGGAACGGCCGGTGGAACCACATGGCATGGTCGAGGCTCACCGGCCGCCAGGCCGCCGGTGGCGCGCACGCTGCGCCATGTAGCGCGGCCGCCACCCATGCCGGGCCGCTGTCGGACGCGTAGGCCAGGGCGGCGGCGTGGAGGGCCTGCCCGTCACCCAGGTCCTCGAGCACTCTGAACCAGCTACACGCCTTCTGGAGGCCTTCCGCCCGGTCGAGGTACCCGCCCAGCCTATGGTCGTCCGGCTGGCCCGCACCCATGTCGCCGCTCGACCGAGACGCGGGGGTTTTGGCGGTGCCGGCGTCGCTCGCGACGAACCTCATCTCGAACACAGGGCTCCAGCTCACGTCCCAGGCGTCCTCCGGGGCACCCACGTCGGGCGGCCGGGCCAACTGCACGTCCATGGTCGGGGCCGCCTCCGCCTGGAACGACGCCGACATGTTCAATATGGCGCCCGTCGACTGGCGGGCCACCACCTGACGAGCGACAAAGGTGCGGCCGTCCCTCAGGCGTTCAACTTCGAAACGCACGGGTTCGTCGGGATCCCCTACCCTCAGGAAGTAGGCATGGAGGGAGTGCGGCCACTGACCAGGCTTCACCGTGAGGTCGGCCGCCCGCAGCGCTTGCGCCACTATCTGGCCACCGTAAAGACCACCCCACGGGTAGCTGGGGCCGGCGCCCACGTAAGTATCGGGACCGTGCGCCTCCAGGTCCATCATGGCCTCGAAGGGCGAACGCAGCCTCCCCGGTTCAGGGCCAGTTCAGGAATTGTCAAAGCGAGGGAAAACGGTTTGTTCGAGGACGAGCTTTATGCCGGCGGCGATCGGGATGGCCACCAGGGCGCCGATTATCCCGAGCAGGGCGCCGCCGATGACAACCGCCAGTACCGTGAGGACGGGCGACACATTCACGGCGTGACGCATCACGCGTGGCACCAACAAATAGTCCTCCACGAAGCGGTAGGCGATATAAAACGCCGCCGTCGAGGCCGCCACCGGCAGGGAGACGGTAAGGGCCACAAGGCTGACTATCACACCGGCGATCGTCGAGCCCACCACGGGGATCAGGTCGAGGAAAGCGACCAGCAGGCCGAGCAAGATCGGGTACGGGATGCCCAGTGCCGTCGCCCACAGGAAGGTGCCGACGCCGGCGACGAGCGATGTGAAGAGGTTGCCGAGCAGGTAACCGCCTACGCCCGCCAGCACCTCGTCCAATAGCACCTGGTAGCGGCGCCGGCGGCTTTCGGGCACCAGGTGAGACGAGAACGCCTTGATGGCAGGCAATGCGGCGAGGAAATAAATAGTTAGCACTACCACTATCAGGAAAGAGCTCACCGCGCTCAGGACGATTTTGCCGGCGCCCAGGGCGCCCGAAGCCAGGTCTGAAGCAATACTGCCGGCTCTCGAGGCGCTCAGGTAGTTGCTCAGGTGGAGTTGCTTGGCCAGGTGCCCGATGGTTCCTTTCCCCGAAGCGATCTCGGACCTCCAGGTAGGCACCTGCTTTATCAGCTGGTTTATTTCGCGCTCGATGGGGGATATGGCGGAGTACACGAAAACCCCGACAACCGCCGTGCCGATGAACACGACGAAGAGGACGGCCAGAGATCGCCTCACACCCTTGCGGGTGAAGAACACCACCCCCGGCTCGAGCCCCACGGCGATGAAGAGCGCCAGGAAGATGAGTACGAGCGTGCCCCGTATGGAATAGACGGCGGCGCCGAGGGCGAGCCCGAGAAGGACACCGATCGTGGCCACAAATCCGACCACGAAGGGGTTTTGCCTGTCGAAGGGCTGCCCCAGGCGACGGACGGTCCTCTGACGGGCGCGGTCCTCCGGAGTACTGCCGCGGGCTGGGGCCTCGGTCGGGATCGTCCGCTCCTCCAGCCCGGCTGTAGTGCGTTCTTTTTGCCTTGCGGGTCTATCAGCCATCAGTGACTAGCCGGTCGTTCACGATCGTACGCTTCGTGGGGGATAACAGTGGCCATGGTCAGGATGAAGGACCGACAAGGTGAGCTCCACGTGGCCGGGGCCGGCCGAACTGAGCCCGGTCCAGCCTCCGGGGGCCGGGCTCAAGCACACCTTCGCCGCCGTGGGCCCGAGGGACCAATAAGGGGACCAGCGCAGCCTGAGCAGGCTCCGGCCGGGGGCCGAGATCCGGACACGTCGCCGACCGGGGGGTGAGGGAAAGGAGCCGGGCCGGGCCGCTGGTGAGGCCGGGGCTGCCCACTACGCTCCATAGCTCCCAGTTCACCGAGCGCCAGACAAGGTGTAGGCCGCTGACGGCGCCAGAGCGGAGCAGCGCAGCTTCAGTGGTGGCGGCGTAGTCGAGGGGGGCGTTGGCGAGGGCGACAAAGGAGACCCCGTTGGAAAGCAGCCAGGTACGGTAGGCGGCTGGGGGCAATCGGCCCGGGTTGTAGAACAGGGCGTTGTGGGCCACGTCCAACTGTCGCTCCCAACCACGCGGCAAGTGGGAGCACCGGCGCGACGTAGGCCGACTCCCAGTGGTGCACCGTCGGAGGGATCTCGACCCGCACCGGCTGGCCGTGGCGTAGCGTGTCGAGCTCATCGATCAGCGGCTGGTAGTAGCCAGCGGTGCTCGACGGGCCATTGGCGGCCCCGTCGAAAGCTTCCGCGATCGGGGTCCAGTGCCAGACCACCAGGAAAACGGCGAAGGCGCAGGCCAAAAAAGAAAGAGTCCCTACCTTGTGGTTCCCGAGTTCGCCGGCACGAACGTCGCCTGGCCCGTCCCGGCCGGCGAGGCGGTTGACGAGCCTGGGCAGGTAGCAGATCACCAGCGGGACGCCGATGTACGCGGCCAGCCGGGCGTCGTTGTCTCCTATCTGGTTTGGGAAGGCGAACAAGCCGAGGCTGACGGCGCCGTACAGGGCGGCCCCGGCCCGGACCGGACGACAGGCCCCGAGGAACGGGCTGGCCAGGAGGCCGGATATCGCCAGTACTACGAGCAGGTCCGCAAACCCGAAAGGAAAATATCCCGGCCCGGGGAAGATAACGGGGAAGACCCCGGTGCTCACAAGGACCAGCGTCCCGGCCAGCAGTTCCACGGCGACGGTCCTCTGCGCCACCCGCCCGATGTCCGCCAAGGCCCAGGCCAGCAGGGCTATGGCCAGGAACGAGCCAACCACCGGCGAGGTCAAGGCGGCGAGGACCCCCAGGGCCAAACCGCCCGCAAGTGGCAGCCTGGCCGACGCGCCCGGGATCTCCGCGCGTCGTGCATCGCCCCGGTGGCCAAAGGCGGCGGCGCGCCGGTAGCCGGCCAAGCACAGTACCGAACCGAGTGCCAACGCTTCGCCCGCCAACGTCGGCAGCTGGCCGATAGCGACCTCGACTACGGTCGAAGCGGCGAAGTACCAGCTGCCGGCGGGCCGCCTCCCCAACTCGCGCACGACCAGCCTGTCAAAGCAGAAGGCGGCCCCGGCCGCTGATGCCGCGGCCACGGTCCACAGCCCGAGATAGCCGGCCGCCAGCGGGTAGATGACGCTGTAGTTGAGCGGGTACGTGCCCCCGTACCAGCCCGGGTCCCAATTGATGAGCCCCCAGTGCGCCACCTGACCGGCCCGGTAGACCTGGGCCGCCCAGTCCGTGCCTTTCCAACCACCCACGAAGCAGAACGCACAACCGGCCAAGGCTAAAAGCACTGGACCGCCAGAACCGAGAAGACCTGGCTTGACGGGCGCCGGCCTGGTTTGGCGCGTCGCTCCCAGTTCCGCCGGCGTAGCCGGCGGCCGTGGCCGCTTCAGGTCTTCGATCGAACTGGGCAGGAACCCAGTCTTGCAGTCCGGGCCGCTCGCGCAGGTTGCCGACACGGACGCGGCACAGACGCAGCTTTACCGGGAGCGGCCAGCACACGGCGGCCAAAGTGCGGCAAGCTCTTGGCATGCCAGATAGCGGACGTACCGGGGGGATCTCCACCACCATGCAGGACTTCCCCCTCACGATCACTCATTTGCTGCGCCACGGGCAAACTGTGCACGGCCGGAGCGAGGTGGTCAGCTTTGACGGCGAGCAGACGTCGTCATCGAGTTTCGCTGAGGTGGCTGACCGCATGGAACGCCTGGCGGCCGCTCTCGCCGACCTGGGAGTCAGGGCGGGGGAGCGGGTGGCGACGCTGATGTGGAACAGCCAGGAGCACCTGGAGGCATATTTCGCGGTGCCCTGCATGGGTGCCGTGCTGCATACGCTCAACGTGCGCCTGGCGCCGGCAGACCTGGCCCGCATCATGGCCGAAGCCGGTGACAAGGTCGTGCTGGTACACGCCAGCCTGTTGCCGCTCCTGTCCGCCGTGTTGCCCGGGGTGCCCACCATCGAGAACGTTCTCGTCGTCGACGACCCGGGACAACCGCCTTTTTCCGGCGGCCCGGACGGGCCTGTCGCCCATCTCAATTACGAGGAATTACTGGTGGCGCAAAAGCCCGGTTATGCGTGGCCCGAGCTCGACGAGCACAGCGCGGCGGCTATCTGTTATACGAGTGGGACCACGGGGGTCCCCCGAGGCGTGGCGTACAGCCACCGTTCCACCTTTTTGCACGCGTTTTCGTGCTCTTCAGGCTCGGCTTTCGTCATCGGGGCCGAGGACAAAGTCCTCCCCCTCGTGCCTATGTTCCATGTAAACGCGTGGGGCCTTCCGTTCGCGAGCTGGATGAACGGGGCGACCATAGTTATGCCCCAGCGATGGCTACTGGGCGCCCCGGTCTGCAAATTGATCAAATTGGCCCGCCCCACTTGCGCGGCAGGAGTGCCGACGATATGGGGGTCGCTGCTCGCCGTTGCCGATGAGCACCCTGACGAGGTGGACTTCTCGTCCCTGCGGCTGGCGATGTCGGGGGGGTCCGCGCTGCCCGTGGCCATGATGGAAAAATTCCGGGACCGTTACGGGGTCCACATGTCTCAGGGCTGGGGCATGACCGAGACGAGCCCGGTGTGCACCTTCGGCCTGGTAGGCCTGCCTGGCGACGATAAAAGCGGCCCGCTCAGCGCCGGCCGGCTGCTCCCGGGGGTCGAGATGCGAATTGTGACCCCCGAAGGCGACGTCGCCCCCTGGGACGGGGCCACGGTGGGCGAGGTCGAGGTGCGCGGGCCATGGATAACGGGTTCTTATATTGGCGGGGTGGAGCTGGCGCAGTTCCATGACGGCTGGTTCCGGACCGGTGACCTGGGAGCGCTCGACCCGGAAGGCTATCTGTACCTCTCCGACCGGTTGAAGGACACCATAAAGTCCGGCGGTGAATGGATCTCGTCGATCCGGCTGGAGGACGAGTTGATGGCCCACCCCGACGTGCTCGAGGCGGCCGTGGTGGGTGTCCCGGACGAGCGCTGGGGCGAGCGGCCGCTGGCTGTCGTCGTGCGACGGAAGAACTCCGCCGTCACTGCCGACCAACTGAGGGAACACCTCACGTCGCGGGTCGTGCGGTGGTGGGCGCCCGATCACTGGGTGTTCGTGGACGAGCTGCCGAAGACCACCGTCGGGAAGTACGACAAGAAGGTGCTGCGGGCCCGCTACGCCGCCGGCGAGCTGAGCGCCCTGGCGTGACCCTGGCCCCGGCCTGAGCGCCGGGACCTCGTGGCCGGCTTTCGGGGCCGGGTTTTCGGGTGGCCCGCTAACCAGCCGCCTGGCCGCCTGGCCGCCTGGCCGCCCCGGCTCGGCCCGTACGCTCCGCCGCCCGTCAACGCTGGCCCCAGGCGCCCCGGTGCACCACTTCGGCCGTGGGTTTGCGGGGCCGGCGGGCGGAACCGGACGGTTGCTCGTCGGGGCTGGGCCAACCGACGGCGACAGCGCCCAGGGGCTCCCAGCCGGCCGGGACGCCGAGCGCCTCGAGCAGCGGCCCGGCTGGCCTGCGCAGGGCGAAAAAGAGAGCGCCGAGGCCTTCCTCCGTCAGCCCCAGGAGGAAGAGCATGGTGGCGAAGGCCGTGTCCACGAGCCAGTAAGGCACCGCCCATTCGCTCATGCGCCGGATGCCGGAAGGGGCCTTGTCGGGTTCGGAGTAGCGCTCGACGTAGCTGGCCCGGCTGGCCAGCGGGAGGACGATGACGGGCGCGTTCAGCAGGCCTGGGTGGCTCGGGTGCGCCAGCCAGGAACTTTCGGCCTGAAGGCTCCAGAACTCGGCCGTCTGCTCGCCTTCGAGGACGATGAACGCCCAGCCCTGGGTGTTGCCGGCGGATGGGGCCTGGGTGGCTGAGGCCAAGGCCCGCTCGAGCGCGTCGCGGCTGACCGGGCGGTCGAGGAAGCTGCGGCACATGTGTCGCTTGACGATGGCAGAGTGGAGTTCCAACGTCGTGCAAAGTTAGCTGCCCGAGACGTGGTGCCCGAAATGGAATGCCGACCCGGCTGGTAGGGTTTTACTTGGTATGGCCACTCCACGTGAACTCTTGAACAACGCCCGCTCCCGCATCACCGAGGTGTTGCCGAGCGAGGCCGCCGAAATGCTGAAGCAACCCGGCGCCGTGGCGCTCGACGTCCGTGAAGCCGACGAGTTCGAACAGGGAGCCCTGCGCGGGGCCGTCCATATCCCTCGTGGGTACCTGGAGCTGCAGCTGGCCGGGCGCGTTACCGACACCAGCGCCCCGATCGTGGTTTACTGCGCCGGCGGGGTGCGCAGCGTCTTTGCGGCGGACACGCTGGCGCAGCTCGGGCTATGCGAACGCCGTCAGCATGACCGGCGGGTTCAACCGCTGGAAGGACGAGGGCCGGCCCTGGGAATCGCCGGCGATCCTCACCCAGGAGCAGCGCAACCGGTACCAACGGCACCTCCTTCTACCGGAGGTTGACGTGGAGGGCCAGGTGAAGCTGCTGGGTTCGAAGGTGCTCTTGCTCGGCGCCGGCGGGCTCGGATCTCCTGCCGCCCTCTACTTGGCCGCCGCCGGTGTGGGCACGCTCGGCATCATCGACATGGACGTCGTGGACGCTTCCAACCTGCAGCGCCAGATCCTTCACAACCTGGACCGGATCGGCGAGCGCAAGGTCGACTCGGCCAAGAAGACGCTCGTCGCCCTCAACCCGGACGTCAACGTGGTCACCTACGACGTGCGGCTTGGGGCGGACAACGTCATGGACATCTTCGCCGGTTACGACCTGATCGTGGACGGGACAGACAACTTCCCCACCCGGTACCTCGTCAACGACGCTTCCTTGAAGCTTGACATCCCCGTTGTTCACGGGTCGATCTTCCGGTTCGAAGGCCAGGTGAGCGTGTACCTGCCCCACCAGGGGCCGTGCTACCGCTGCCAGGTGCCGGAGCCGCCGCCGGCGGACCTGGCGCCTTCTTGCGCCGAGGCCGGGGTGCTGGGGGTGCTCCCGGGGATCATCGGTTCGATCCAGGCCATGGAGGCGATCAAGCTCCTCCTGGGCATAGGGGAACCGCTAGTCGGCCGGCTCCTGGCCTATGACGCCCTCGAAGGCACGTTCCGCACCTTCAAGCTCAACCGTGACCCCGATTGCCCGGCCTGCTCGGTGCCCCGGGAGCAGCTTGCCATAGCTGAGTACGATCAGCTGTGCCTGCCGCACCCGATAGCGCCGCCAGCCGTGCGAGTATCGGCCTAAGCGCCGTCCTCATCTCGGTAGACGAGACCACACCGCGTCTACTAACGGTTCATCGGGGAGGCGAGGGCCTAGGCCTGCCCGCTACCCACCTGGACGACCGCGTCGACCGGACGCTGCAGCAGGGAGTGAGACGCCTGGTCAGCAGCGAGACCGGTCTACCGGTTCGGTACTTCGAGCAGCTCTACACCTTTGGTGACCGGGGCCGGGTGCCCGGCGGGCGAGAGCTCGTCGTGGCTTACCTGGCCTTGGCCCGGTACCAGGCTGTGCGGGGCCCGAACGAGCCGAGCTGGCTGAGCTGTTACGAACTTTTCCCGTGGGAGGACTGGCGGTCGGGGAAGCCCGCACTGCTCGACGACGTCATTTTGCCGGCCATCGACGGGTGGTTGGCCGGTTCGAGCCCTGAGGAGCTGCCCACCCGGCGAGAGCGGGCCGAGCTGACCTTCGGGGTCGGTCAGGCCCTCTGGGACCCGGTGAGGGTCCTGGACCGTTACGAGCTGGCGTACGAGCTCGGGATCGTGGGTGAGGCGGCAGCGGCGGCGGCCTCGGGCGGCGCGGCGGCCGGCGACGGGCCCGTTGCCGGCGCCGGCGCGGCTGCGGGGGCAGGCCAGGGTGCCGCCGGCCCGGGCATCGGTATGCCTCTGGCCCTCGACCACCGCCGCATTGCGGCGGCCGCGTTGGAGAGGTTGAGGGGAAAGCTGGCCTACCGGCCCGTGGTGTTCGAAGTATTGCCCGAGACGTTCACTCTGTCCCGCTTGCAGCAGGTCGTCGAGGCCCTCGCCGGCCAGGTTCTTCATAAGCAGAACTTCCGCCGGCTGGTGGCGTCGGCCAACCTCGTGGAGCCGACGGGGGAGTGGGACCAGCGCACCGGGGGGCGGCCGGCGGAGCTCTACCGGTTCCGGCGGGAGGTGTCGAGGGAGAGGCCGGCGCCCGGGTTGGGGTTGCGCCGGCTCGGCGGACCATAGCGGGGGCCGTGGCGACGCCCCTTCGGGCCGCGATACCGGGATTTGGGTGCAGCTGAGGGAATTGGTCGCGCTCCGGCGCAAGAATTGCGTCAGTCCGCGACCAAATGCGGCTAGCGCGCCCAAAAGCGGCCTGTGCGACCAAGGCGACCACGCTCCGCCCGCCCATCCCGGGCCTGCGGCCCGAACCGCCCGCCCATCGCGGGCCTGCGGCCCGAACCGCCCGCCCATCGCGGGCCTGCGGCCCGAACCGCCCGCCCATCGCGGGCCTGCGGCCCGAACCGCCCGCCCATCGCGGGCCTGCGGCCCGAACCGCCCGCCCATCGCGGGCCTGCGGCCCGAACCGCCCGCCCATCGCGGGCCTGCGGCCCGAACCGCCCGCCGGGACGCCGCCCTGTGACCTAAGCCGCCCCTCGAGGCTTCCTGCCCTGCCCCGCCCCCACTCCGCCCGCCCGCCCGCTGCCCCTCGAGCGCCATTCTGGGTGGAAAAGGTGTGCGCAGACCGACCTTTTTCGACCCAACTCGGCCCGCAACCCTCGTCGGCCGGATTAGGCCCGGCCCAAATTCCCTTTAACCCGATAGCCCGCGAGTGCGCTATAGTGGCCATATGCTCATTCAGAGTATAAGTCGCACAGATGAGGCCGCTGCCACTCAGCAGGACGGGCAGCAGGACCCGCAGCCGGGAACACAGCAGGGCCAGGACAACGACTTCGCCGATTGGGCCAGGGAAGTACGCCGGCTGGCCGAGGCCCGAAATGCCGTGATCCTGGCCCACAACTATCAGGTGCCATGGGTGCAGGACGTGGCCGACCATGTGGGCGACTCGCTCGCCCTGTCCCGCTTGGCCGCTCGCAGCGACGCAGAGGTGATCGTGTTCTGCGGCGTCCACTTCATGGCCGAGACGGCCAAGCTCCTGGCCCCGGACCGGACCGTCCTTTTGCCGGATCTGGCCGCCGGCTGCTCGCTGGCCGACACGGTCACCGACGCGGATGTACGGAAGTGGCGAGAGGAGCACCCGGGCGGGATGGTGGTGGCCTACGTCAACACATCGGCCGCTGTAAAAGCCGAATCCGATATCTGTTGCACCTCCTCCAACGCTGTCGAGGTGGTGGCGTCCCTTCCGGAGGACCGCGAAATCCTCTTCCTCCCGGATATGTTCCTGGGCCAGCACGTCGCCCGCCGGACCGGGAGGCACATAGATATATGGATGGGAGAGTGCCACGTCCACGCCGCCATATCGCCGGCGGACTTACGCAGCAAAATAGCCGAGCACCCGAGGTCGGAACTCTTCATTCACCCTGAGTGTGGCTGCACGACGAGCGCTCTCTGGATGGCCGACGTCGGTGATTTCCCGAAGGAACGCACTCACGTCCTCTCCACCGCCGGAATGGTTAAAGGCGGCTCAGGACCTGGGCGACGGGCACGCACTGGTAGCGACGGAAACCGGGATCCTGCACCAACTTCGAAATGCCAACCCGAAGGCCAAATTCGAAGCCGTGTCGCCCCGGGCAGAATGCCGGTTCATGAAAATGACTACTCCGGACCGCTTGCTCAATTGTCTGCGGGACGGAGTCTATGAAATAGACGTGGACGAGGACATCGCCAACCGGGCCCGTTTGGCGGTCCAGCGGATGATCTCGATCGGATTCCCCGGGCGGGGGCGAGTAAGGTGCGCCACCGGCCGGATGGCCTCGACGTGCTCGTGGTTGGCTCAGGCATAGCTGGGCTATCCGCAGCGATCGAGCTGGCGGGGCGGCGACGGGTCGCCGTTGTCTCCAAGGAACCCGGCGGGGGCGGCAGCACGAAGCTGGCGCAGGGCGGTATAGCGGCGGCCCTCGGAGCGGGGGATACCTCAGCGGCTCACGCGGCCGACACGGTGAAAGCGGCGGCGGGGTTGGGAGATCCCGTAGTGGCCCAAGTCGTAACCGAAGAGGCCGCCGAAGCCGTAGCCATGCTGGCCCAACTCGGAGCCCGGTTCGATTCCGACGCTCTGGCCAAAGAGGGCGGTCACGGCGTGGCGAGAGTGGTGCACGCCCGAGGCGACGCCACGGGAGCAGAGATAACGCGAGCGCTGCTGGCGGCGGCGCAGCATCGCGACGTGCCGGTAATGCCCGGCATCTTCCTGGTCGACCTGCTGACCACGCCCGACGGCGACACCGTAACGGGCGCTCTCGTATGGGATTCAGAAGAAAAGGCGTTGCGCCGCATGTACGCCGCCACCGTCATCCTGGCTACGGGCGGGTACGGACAGCTGTGGGCCCGGACCACCAGCCCGACAGCGTGCAGCGGTGACGGCCTGGCGGCCGCGCTGCGAGCCGGGGCGCAGGTGGCCGACCTGGAGCTGGTCCAGTTCCACCCGACCGGGATGGACCTCGGCCGTGACCCCCGGCCTCTGGCTTCGGAAGCGCTGCGAGGAGCAGGCGCCCGTTTGCGTGGCTCCGACGGCGAGTACCTCAATGGGCCTGACGGGGCCGGCGATCTGGCGCCGAGGGACATCGTGAGCAGGGGGATGGCCCGGCGCATGGCGGAACTCGGCGCTGACCACTGCTACCTGGACGCCACGATGCTCGGCCATAACGCCGATGCTGTAGAGGCGCGTTTTCCCACCTTCGTGGCCGCCTGCCGTTCGGCCGGGCTGACTCCCGACCGGCAGTGGGTGCCCGTGTCGCCGACCACGCACTACACGATGGGCGGGGTCCTCACTGATGCTGAGGGGCGCACCACCCTCGAGGGCCTCATGGCCGTCGGAGAAGTGGCCTCCACCGGATTGCACGGCGCCAACCGGCTGGCTTCCAACTCGCTCCTGGAAGGAGCGGTGATCGGCCGGCGAGCCGCGCAGCTGGTCCTGGCGGACGGTGGGCCGGTCGCTCCGAGAGCGGCGGAGCCCCTAACCGCAGCCCTCACTGGTAGCGCCAATGTCGATGGTGCCAGTCCCAATGGCCCCAGTCACAATGGCCCCAGTCACAATGGCCCCAGTCTCGGCGAGCCGAGTCTCGGCGGGCCGCAGGCAGTAGATGCTTTTGGTCCCGGGCCAAACCTGCTCGACCGGGGCTCCCTGCGGTCGGCCGTCCAGGCCGGTGCCGGAGTGGCCCGGGACGAGGCCGGGTTGCAACGCCTGACGCACTACCTGGCCACGGCCAAACCGGCGGGCCACACTGGCGGCCCAGAGGCGTGGGAGCTGGCCAACATGGCCCTGGTTGCCCAGGTCGTGGTGGCCCTGGCCGCCAGGCGGCGCGAATCGAGGGGCGCACACTGGCGGACGGACTTCCCGGCCCAGGACCCCTCGTGGCAGCTCCGTCAGGTGGCCCAGTTGATGCCGGACGGTCAGATCGGCGTCGGCAACGTGGCCGTCAACGAACCGACAGCCGGCGCGCGGCCAACTGAACGGCTCTCAGACGCGGTGGGGCGCCGCACCGCATTGGCCGGTTGAGCTCGCTCGACCCCCCCTGGCCGGACCTACGGGAAATGGTGGCCCGGGCGGTGGCCGAGGATCTCCCGGCCGGCGACCCTACCGGTGCGGCCGTCGGGCCGCGGCCGGCGAGCGCATCCATCGTCTCGAGGGAGCCCGGCACCATCTCGGGGTTGGTCGCTGTGCAGCTCGTACTGGACGAGGTGAGCGACCATCTCGGGACCGGCCGCTCGAAAGCACACCTGGACCAAGCCGACGGAGCCCGGGTGAAGGCGGAGACAGTCCTGGGCACGTTGGACGGGCCGTCTGACACCCTGCTAGCGGCGGAGCGCACGCTGTTGAACATCCTGACCCACCTCTCCGGTATCGCCACGCTGACGGCGGCCATGGTCGAGGAGGTCGCCGGCACGCGGAACCATAGTGAGGGACACGCGGAAGACCTTGCCGGGTTTGCGGGCGGTAGAGAAGTACGCCGTTCGTTGCGGAGGTGGGTGCAATCACCGGATGGACCTTTCGTCCGCTCTGCTGGTGAAGGACAACCACATAGCGGCGCTCGGCGGGGTCAAGGCTGCCATCGAGGCCGCTCGCCAGCAGGCCGCCGGGCGGCCGGGCCTAGCCCTCGAAGTGGAGGTCGACAGCCTCGACGAACTGGACGAGGCGTTGACCGCCGGCGCCGACCTCGTCCTGGTGGACAACATGGCCCTCGCAGACACCGCTGAGGCCGTCAGACGCGCCGCCGGCCACGGGGCCGAGGTCGAGGCCTCGGGCGGTCTTCACCTCGGGAACTTGAGGGCCGTGGCGGGCACGGGGGTGCACTACCTGGCCATCGGCGCGCTCACCCACTCTTCGAGGGCGCTCGACATCGGCCTCGACTGGGAACTGACGTAGCGAGTTGCCTTAGCGAGCTGCTGTAGCAAGACAGCCCGGGCTCAATTCCCGGGCTCAATTCCCGGGCTCAACCCCCGGCTCAGGCCCGCTCCGCCAACCGAGCCCTGCCGGCGCCCACTGCGACCTGGCGCCGCGCCGGTTGGCGCCCGCTTTCCTTAGCCCGCGCTGGCCCGAGGACGACGATGACGTCGCCCGTCCCCACGGGGTCGCCCGCTTCCACCCGGACCTCGGTGACTTGGCCCGCAAACTGGCTAACGATGTTGTTCTCCATCTTCATCGCTTCGAGGACGCAGACGGCCTGTCCTGCTTCGACGACATCTCCCGGCTTGACCAGGACTTTCACCACTGTGCCCTGCATGGGCACCGAAATCTGCCCGCCGGTGGCGGCCGACGGAGGGGCCGGCGAAAGAGCCCGTGAACGGGTCGCGTGCGTTTGGCGTGGTCCAGTCCCGGACGGGCGGAGGCGAGCCGGCCCGGACGGCGCACCGCCACTGCTGGGGAGCCCACACCTTTACCTCGAAAAGCCGGCCGTCCACCTCGACCTCTAGGTCCTTCCGCTCTTTTCCCGGGTGTAACCCCGGATCATGCTGGGCGGGCGCCAGGCCCGACAGGTCCACCCTTTCGCTTAGCCAGGTCGTCGAGTGACGGCAAGAAACAAAGTCGGGGTGCGCCAGCACCGCCAAGTGCGCCGGGATGGTCGTGGGGATCCCTTCCACGTCGGTTTCAGTCAGCGCCCGGACCAGGCGCCGGCGGGCGCTCTCGCGGTCGGGCCCCCAGGCCACCACCTTCGCCACCAGGTTGTCGTAGTACTGGCTGACGGTGTCGCCGGCCTCATAACCGTGGTCGGTGCGCACCCATGGGCCGCCGGCGATGGACAAGCGGGTAACGAGCCCGGGGGTCGGGGTGAACCTTCCGTCCGCGGGGTCCTCGGCGTTAACCCGCGCTTCGATCGAGTGGCCCTGCAGCCGGACGTCTGCCTGGGAGAAGGGCATTTGCTGGCCGCTCGCCACCAGGAATTGCAGCCCTACCAGGTCGAGGCCCGTGACCAGCTCGGTGACCGGGTGCTCAACCTGTAGACGGGTGTTCATTTCCAGGAAATAGAACTCTCCGTCCTGGTAGATGAACTCGACCGTCCCGGCGTTCTCGTACCCGCAGCCACGGGCGACCCGGACGGCAGCTTCGCCCAGAGCAGAGATGACCGAGCCGGGCAGGCCCGGGGCGGGCGCTTCTTCGATCAGTTTCTGGTGCCGGCGCTGGACGGAGCAGTCCCGGGTACCGAGGTGGACGACGTTGCCGTAGGAGTCGGCGAAGACCTGCACCTCGACATGACGGGGCCAGGGAAAGTACTTCTCGAGATAGCACTCGGGCCGCCCGAAGCTCTTTTCCGCTTCTCGCTGTGCGGACTCCAGGGCGTCCGCCGCGTCGGCGGGCGAGGAGACCACCCGCATGCCCCGGCCACCGCCCCCGAAGGCAGCTTTGATAGCCACGGGCCAACCGAAGGCGTCACCGAACTCGACGACTTCCGCGGGCCCTGACAGCGGCGCACCGGTACCCGGGACGGGTGCCACCCCGGCCTTCGTGGCGGCGGCGCGGCTGCTGATCTTGTCGCCCATGATCTCGATGACGTCAGGGGGCGGCCCCACCCACACAGCTCCTGCGTCGATGACCGCCTGGGCAAAGACGGCATTTTCGGCCAGGAACCCGTAGCCCGGGTGCACCGCGTCCGCTCCCGAACGTCCGATGGCGTCGACGAGCCTGTCGACGGACAGGTAGCTCTCGGAGGCGCCCTGCCCGCCCAGGAAATAGGCCTCATCCGCCACCCGCACGTGCAGAGCGCGGCGGTCCGCTTCGGAGTAGACGGCCACCGAGGCAATGCCAAGGTCCCGGCACGTACGGGCCACACGTACGGCGATCTCACCCCGGTTGGCGATCAGAGCCCTGGCTATCGAGGTTGTTGCAGTGGATGGTGCCGGCACTTGGGGGCAGTCTGCCAGGCTGGGGCCGTGGACGTCGACCCTCCCACCCTCCATGGCCTGGTGCTGGACGAGGGGCAACTGGCCCGGCTGGCTCCGACCCGCTTCGCCGAAGTCGTAAAACTGAGTGAGACCACGTCGACCAACTCGGTGGCGTTGGAGAGGGCTAAGGCCGGTGCACCCGACGGCCTCGTCGTCGTGGCTGACTACCAGAGCGCCGGGCGGGGCCGCTTCGAACGAAAGTGGGAATCGCCCCCGGGGACGTCGCTGCTCTTCTCCGTGCTGCTCCGTCCCGGTGAGCAAGGCCTCCCCGGTGAGCAAGGCCTCCCCGTCGCCCAGCGCCACCTTGCCGTTGCGGCCGTGTCGCTGGCGTTGGCCGAGGCGGCGAAGGTCGTAGCCGGCGTCGAGGTCCAGCTCAAGTGGCCGAACGACCTGCTGTTCCGCGACCGCAAACTGGCGGGCGTCCTGGCCGAGTCGGCGGCGGACGGGGGGCTGGTCGTGGGCGCCGGCGTCAACGTCGACTGGGCCCCTGGAAAGGCCGCGACATACCTCAGCGCGGTTGCCGGTCGCCCGGTTGACCGGGGTGAGTTGCTGGTGGAGGCCCTCTTGGGCCTGGACCGCCTCTACGGCCGTTGGGACCAGGTGAGCGAGCGCTACCGCCAGACCTGTGCCACGGTCGGACGCCAGGTCACGGTCCTACTGGCCGCCGGTGTCCCTCCCCTGGCCGGCAAGGCCGTTGCCATCGACGACCACGGCCGCCTCGTCGTTCGCGGCGGCGACGGCGCCCTGGTCACAGTGGCTGCGGGCGACGTTACCCACCTGAAGCCGGGCAAAGCGCCTAACCTCTGTCCCCAATGAAGGTGGCTCGACAATGAAGGCATTGGTACTTTGCGGGGGGGCCGGGACGAGGTTGAGGCCCATCACCTATACGCGGGCCAAGCAGCTCGTTCCCGTGGCTAACAAGCCGGTCCTTTTCTACGGGCTGGAAGCGATCGCAGGGGCCGGGATCAAAGAGGTCGGCATCGTCGTGGGCGACACCGCGTCCGAGGTCAAGGCGGCGGTGGGGGACGGCTCGATGTGGGACCTCGAAGTCACGTACTTGCAGCAAGAGGCGCCCCTCGGCCTGGCCCACGCCGTGCTCATCGCCCGCGACTACCTGGGGGACGACGACTTCGTCATGTACCTGGGCGACAACCTGTTGCAGCAGGACCTGGGCGACTTCGTCGCCCGGTTCGAGGCGCAGCGTTCCCGGGCGGCCGCGCTCCGCCTCGGCGACGAGGAGCCCCTCGTGCCGGCGGCCCAGATCCTGTTGGCGTACGTCGAGGATCCCCAGCGTTTTGGCGTCGCCGAGCTGGACAGCGCCGGCCGGGTGCTCCGCTTGGTCGAGAAGCCGGCCGTGCCTCCATCCAATTTCGCCCTGGTGGGCGTCTACCTGTTCGACCGCCAAATCCACGAAGCGGTCAGTTCGATAAAACCCTCCGCACGGGGAGAGCTCGAGATAACCGACGCCATCCAGTGGCTGATCGACGCCGGTCACTTGGTCCGGTCCGAGGTCCTGGCCGGGTGGTGGATCGACACCGGGAAGCTCACCCCTCTCCTCGAGGCCAACCGCCTCCTGCTGGAGGGCATCGAACGGCGGGTCGATGGTGAAGTTGACGCCGAGAGCCAACTCGACGGGCGGGTCGTCATAGAGGCGGGTGCCCGTCTCGTCCGCACCCACGTCCGAGGCCCCGCGATAGTGGGGGCCGGCACCGAGGTAACGGACAGCTTCATCGGGCCGTTCAGCGCCATAGGTGCTGGTTGCTACATACGCCACTCCGAGATCGAGCATTCCGTCATCGTCGGCTGCGCCCGCGTGGTCGATGCCGGCCGCATCGAGGACTCCTTGCTCGGTTACGGCGCCGAGGTGACCCGCAGCGAGCGCCGGCCCCGGGCGACCAGGCTTATGGTCGGTGACCACTGCCTGGTTGACCTTTCATAGCCGGCCCGCTAGTAGCCTCGCGGGCCATGAAGCTGTTCGTCACGGGCGGTGCCGGCTTTATCGGTTCGAACTACGTGCGTTGGGTGCTCTCTAAGACGGCGGACGAGGTCACGGTCTACGATGCCCTCACCTACGCCGGGAGCCTGGCCAGCCTGAGCGACGTACAAGAGCACTTCAAGAGCCGCTACAGGTTCGTGCACGGCAACATCTGCGACCTGGCCGCGCTCGAGGAGGCGCTGGCCGGCCACGATGCCATCGTCCATTTCGCGGCCGAGAGCCACGTCGACCGGTCGATCACCGGTCCCGAGGCTTTCGCCCTCACGAACTGTGTGGGCACCAACCTCGTCATGCACGCGGCCCGACGGGCACAGGTCGAACGGGTCGTCCATATCTCGACCGACGAGGTGTACGGCTCGGTCGAGCAAGGCGCGTCCCTCGAGTCCGACCGCCTGGAGCCGCGATCGCCCTACTCGGCCTCGAAGGCCGGCTCCGACCTCATCGCCCTTTCGTACCACTCGACGTACGGCCTTCCGGTGCTCGTGACACGCTCGTCCAACAATTTCGGGCCATGGCAGTTCCCCGAGAAAGTGATACCGCTTTTCCTCACGAACCTGCTCGACGGCCAAAACGTCCCTCTTTACGGGGACGGTCTCAACGAGCGGGAATGGCTCTTCGTCGAGGATAATTGCGCCGCCATCGACCTGGTACTACGGGGAGGGAAGGACGGGGAAATATACAATGTAGGAGCGGGCAACGGGCTAACCAACCGCGAACTGACGGACAAATTACTTGCTCTGGCCCAAGCGGGGCCCGAAAGGGTCGATTATGTGACCGACCGGTTGGGTCACGACCGCCGTTATTGCATCGACTCCACCAAGGTGCGGGCGCTCGGCTGGGCGCCCCAGTTCAAGGTGGACGAGGCGTTCAGCCGGACGTTCGACTGGTACCGAGACAACCGGTGGTGGTGGGAGCCATTGAAAAATGAGCGTGCCGTCTAAGGCCCGGCCTGCGGAAAACTGGCGCCCTCGGACACCAGGAGGCCAAGAGCCGCCAGATCAGGGTAGCGGCCGGCGCGCCAGTGGTACTCCGCCTACCGCACGCCTTCGGCGGCGAACAATGGCGGAGGTCCGCAGGTGAGGGTTCTGGTTACGGGCGCATCGGGCCAGGTCGGTAGTGAGCTGGTGGAGTTGCTGAGGGGTGCGCCCCAAAACGTATTGTTGGCCCTCGGCCGTTCGGAGCTCGACATCGGCGACCGCGAGCGCGTGCTCCAGGTCATGGGCGAGTGGGAGCCCGAAGTCGTCATTAATGCGGCTGCTTATACGGCGGTCGACGCGTGTGAGGACCACGTGGACCAGGCCTTTGCCATTAACGCCCTTGGCCCCCGGAACCTGGCCGAGGGAGCCCGCCTGGTCGGGTCGCACTTGGTCCATATTTCCACCGATTATGTTTTCGACGGTACTTCCGTGTTGCCGTACCTCGAATGGGATGCGCCCAACCCGATGTCAGTTTATGGTCGTTCGAAATGGGCCGGCGAGCGCGAGGTTTTGTCTTTGCTGCCAGGGGCGGCGGTGGTACGCAGTTCGTGGATCTGTGGCCGGTTCGGCCATAATATGGTGAAAGTTATATTGCGCTTGGCGGAATCCTCCGCGCCGCTGCGTTTTGTCGATGATCAGCGTGGCTGCCCTACATTTGCGGGTGACCTGGCCGGGATGGTCGTACAATTGGCGGTGGCCCGCATGCCTGGCATATTTCATGTCACCAACCAGGGACCCACTTCGTGGTACGGCTTCGCGCGCGACGTAATGGCCGCGGCGGGCCACGACGTGGGGAGGGTATTACCGATAAAGACGGCTGAAATGGACCCGCCCCGGCCGGCGCCGCGGCCCGCCAATTCAGTTCTCGACAATGCCGTGCTGCGGTTGCTCGGGATACCCCTTCTGGTCGACTACCACGAGCCGCTCGAGCGCACGGTTAAGTACCTCCTCGCGTCGACGTGAACGAAGACGTATCGGCGGTCGTCGTCAACTACAACGCCAGGGAGTATTTGCTCGCCTGTATGGCCAGCCTTTCCGGCCAAGGCTTGGCCATGGTGGTCGTGGCGGACAACGGTTCCGGTGACGGCTCGGCGCAGGCCCTGTCTGAGCGTTACCCGGCGGCGAAGTGGGTGGCCACCGGCGCCAACTTCGGTTACGGCACGGCGGCCAACATTGGGGCGGCCCTGGTCGACGGCGCCTATTTGCTGATATCCAACGCCGATGTCGTCCTCGACGAAGGCGCGGTGGCCACGCTCCGGAGCTTCCTGGAAACGAACCCCCGGGTCGCGGTGGTAGGTCCCCGCATCGTCGATTCTGGGGGCGTCCTGTACCCCTCGGCGCGACGCTTCCCGGACATGCTGGAGGCGCTCGGGCACGGGATCGTGGGCCAGTTCTGGCCCGGGAACCCGTTTTCCCGCCGTTACCGCATGACCGACTGGGACCACGCTGGCGCCAAGGAGGTCGACTGGGTGTCCGGCGCCTGTTTCCTGGCCCGGCGCGAGGCCTGGGAGGGCGTCGAGGGGTTCGACAGCTCGTTCTTCATGTACATGGAGGACGTCGACCTGTGCTGGCGGCTCCGGGCTTCGGGGTGGTCGATCGCGTACCTGCCGACGGCGCAGGTCATGCACGTGCAGGGCGTGTCTGCCGACCGCCATCCGTACCGGATGCTGTTCGCCCACCACGCGTCGATGTGGCGCTTCGCCGAGCGGACCACCCGTGGCTGGCGCCGCTGGTTGTTGCCGTTGGTTCTGGTGGGCCTCGTGGTCCGGCTGGGCATGACGATGGCGCGCCGAGCACTGGCGGCCAAGCTGGCGGCCCGGTAGCCCTGGGGGGCTGTCCGCGGAGGGGCGGTCAGCGCCAGTCCGCAGAGGAAGGTATCGTGGGTGGCCGTTATGGGCAAAGCCTCCTCTTCCAAGAAGGTCGCTCGCGCCGCTGGTCTGGGTGGGGGCAAAACGTACGGCCGTCCGAACTACGGGTACTACCTGGGGCTCACGGTGTTAATGGTGCTGGGTGTCCTGGGCGTGTACAACGCCACCCACTACCGCAATGGCAAGGTCAACGAGGCCGGTAACGCGGCCCCGACCGTGGGCCAGAGCCCGCCGTGGTACCAGGGTTACGCTGTCGAAGCGTGTGGGAAAATGCTGGCCTACGTCCCGACCAACAAAAACCCCTATGGCATCACCACCAAGGAAGCCGGGATAATCGACATCAGCCCGACAGTGAAGTCGGCGGCGGGGCACAACGCCACTCTGGGCAAGTTTGCATCCTCGATCGGCATGACGCTCAACGCCGCTCAGTTGCAGCTGCCGGGCGGTCACCTGTACCAGGACGGCCAGACCTGCCAGGGCAAGCCGGGCCACGTCTACGTGATGACATGGTCCTCGCCTCAGGAGCCGGCCGCTGACGGCGTCCTCCAGGACAGCAAGAGCGCCGACAACCCGTGTAGCCCGGACTGCAACTCGGGCGCCCTGTTGCGGAACAACTGGCTCGTCACGATGGCCTTCCTGCCCGCACCGCCGAAGGGGCAAACGCTCAGTGTCCTTCAGCCTCCGGCGTCGGTCATCTCGAAGCTGACCACGCTGGTCGCCGCGGCCGCCAACACGACGACGACGACACCCGGCGCCACTCTCCCCACTACTCTCCCAACGACCGCGCCCACCACAACGCCGACCGGCGCCTCGTCGAGCACCACGTCCAACGGCCAGACGACGACCTCGCCTGGTACGACAAACACAACCGCGCCCACAACCGCAACTACCAAGTAGTGACCGCCGACGCGTTTCCCCCAGGCCGATGAAGACGCCTTATCGGGCGCTCGTCACCGGGGGAGCCGGGTTCATCGGGTCGACACTCGTCGACAGGCTCCTGGCCGAGGGGCACACGGTGGAGGTGGTGGACAACCTGTCGACGGGTTCGTTGGCCAACCTGGCGGAGGCGAGGGTGACCGCCACGGGCCGGTTCCATTTCCACCAGATCG
Source organism: uncultured Acidimicrobiaceae bacterium (assembly GCA_963750465.1). Lineage (GTDB taxonomy): Bacteria > Actinomycetota > Acidimicrobiia > Acidimicrobiales > Palsa-688 > Fen-671. The sequence continues at coordinate 295,701 of CAVVRE010000010.1, read as the reverse complement.
ATGTCCGTTCGCCCGACGTGGTCGAGCTGATGGCCCGCCGGCAGCCCGAAGTCGTCTACCACCTGGCCGCTCAGGCCGACGTCCGCGTCTCCGTGGCCGACCCGGTGTTCGATGCCGATATCAACGTGCTCGGGTCGTTGCGCGTCCTGGAAGGCGCTCGGGGGGCGGGGGCGCGCAAGGTCGTGTTTGCTTCCAGCGGCGGGACGATCTACGGGGACGTCGAACACCTGCCGGTCAAGGAATCCCATCCACAGCGACCGCTTTCGCCGTATGGCGTGGCCAAGAAAGCAGTGGGGGACTACCTCTTCGCCTACCGGGAGCTGCACGGTCTCGAGTACACGGCCCTCGCCTTGGCCAACGTCTACGGGCCCCGGCAGGACCTTCGGGGCGAGGCCGGTGTCGTCGCCATCTTCGCCGGCCGGCTCCTTTCCGGCGAGCCCTGCCTGATCTTTGGCGATGGCAAGCAGACGCGGGATTTCGTCTTTGTGGACGACGTGGTCGACGCTTTTTCGAGGGCGGGCGAGCGCGGCACCGGCCTTCTGTGCAATATCGGTACGGGCGTCGAAACGTCTGTGAACGACCTGTACGCAGCCATGGCCCGCAACGCCGGCGTCAACCATCCGCCCATTTACGGCCCGGCCCGGCCCGGGGAGCTGCAGAGGAACTGCCTCGACCCCAGCCGGGCGACCATGCATCTGGGCTGGAAGCCGTGGACGACGATCGACAGTCGGCACCGCGGCTGTGCTCGACTGGTCTCGCCAGCACGCCCCCGCGAGCTGAAGACCGCTCGTTAGCCCCTCTGCCGGGCAGCCCGGACCGGCTATCACCGGCGGGATTTACGGAAGGGTCAACGGGACACGGGACAGGGTCAACGGGACAGGGTCAACGGAACAGGTCCAGGTTGTAGGGCCGGACCACCTCGGCCCGCACGGACGACTCCCGGAACCAGGACCGGTCGGCACCCCGCAGGACCACGACCGGTATCCCGCTCGCCTTTCCCTTGGCCAACTCCGCCGCCCCGGCCATCTCGTCGACGACGCAGACCTCGGTTACGGCCAGCTCCCGTCCGCCCGTGTCCGACGTGCCCCTGAGGTCTACGACGGCGGCAATGCCGGCGCACCCTATGGCCACGTCGGTCAGCCCCGTTCGCCACGGCCGGCCAAACGTGTCCGAAATGATCACCCCTACCTGGAGGCCTGTGCGGGCGCGGAGGGCGTCACGGATATGCCGGGCGCTGCGGTCGGGGTCCAGAGGCAGGAGCGCGGCCTGGCCGTCGGCCACGTTGGAGAGGTCGACCCCGGCGTTGGCGCAGACGAAACCATGTCGGGTCTCGGAGATGACCATCCCATCGCGCTCACGCAGGACGCGTACGCTTTCGGACAGGGCCAGTTGCCTGCGGGCCTCCGGGTCAGTCGGGTCGACCGGGACGAGGCGCCCTTCCGCCTTGGAAACCACTTTCTGGGTGATGACCAGCACGTCGTAGTCCTGCAACTGGCACTCGTGCCGCTGGCCAGCCTCGGATGTGACGGCCCCCAATATGAGGTCAGCCAGTTCGTCTCCCGGCCTTACTTCCGGCATGCCTTCCACCGGGATCAGGGAGATCATGGTCGGCCCGGCCGTACGGGGCCGGAGAGGCCTCAGCAGCGGGCACTGGTCCCCAGGACCACCCTGGCCAGGTTGGCCGCTTCCATCGGTCCGGACATCACGGAGGGAGCGACGACGCAGCGCATGCCCTCGGCTTCGATCTCGGCGGCGAGGTCTGCGTCCTGCTGGTCGACGACGAGGGTGGCGGCCAGGTGCGACCACAATCGGGCTACGCCTACAGCGGAGGCCTCGAAGCCCAGCTCCGTGAGCATCCGGTCGGCGGGCCTTTCAGCGCTCTGCCGGCGATAATGGGGGAGACGGCGACCACGTCGGTGCGCCGCTCCGCCACGGCGGCGGCGATACCGGGGACCGCGAGTAGGGGGGCGATCGAGACGATCGGGTTGGAGGGGCAGATCACGAGCGCATCGGCGCCAGCTATGGCCTCCAGGACGCCGGGTGCCGGCCGCGCCGCTGTCGGCGCCGGCAAAACGGATCCCCTTTACCTCCACGCTGTGGTGGAAACCGACGAAGTACTCCTGGAACCCGAGCTCGACCAACCCGGGCTCGACCAACCCGGGCTCGACCAACCCGGGCTCGGCGCCTGTGCCGGCGCCTGTGTGAACGTCTGGCGCCGCGGGGCGCGTCGTCGTCAGCCCGCCGAAATTTCGCTTGCCGTGGCCCCGCCCGCCGTCGCCCAACTCGACTGTGACCATGGTTTCGACCTTGCTATCGGTCATCGGGATCAAGCGGGCTTCGACGCCAAAACGCCGGGCCACTTCCGATGTCACCTGTGACAACGGCGCCCCGCCGGCCAATCGACCCGTTCGGAACAGGTGAGTGGCCAGGTCCCGGTCGCCCGAGGTTGAACCACGTGAGGCTGGCGCCGTTCAGGCCCTCAGCGCCTTCGAACGCCCGCAGCGCGTCCATGACCGACCAGGACTCCCCGGCCAGGCCCCAACCGGTCTCGGCGTTGGACGTCCCCCCCAGCGTGTACGTGACCGTGTCGATGTCAGGGCTCACGTACAGCCCGTGCAGGACCATGTCGTCGCCGGTATTGACCACGGCGGTGATGTTGGCCTGGCCTACCACCGCGGCCAGACCCCGCAGCATGCGAGCGGCGCCGACGCCGCCGGCCAGAGCGGTGACTCGAGGGGTGGCCAGTGCTCAACGGCGCAGGCCGGCGTATGGGCGAAAGTTCGGCGTCGAGGCCCGCGCGCGGAGGGTTCGCCTTGTCCCGGTCCGACAGGACCGGGCTCTCGACGCCCCAGTCGGCGGCTACCTCGGGGTCGTCCCATGCCACCCCGAGCTCGTCGGCGGGGTTGTAATAGCTGTCGACCATGTAGGCGATGGTCACATCGGTGAGGGTGGCAAAGCCGTGCGCCACCCCGGGAGGTATGAAAACGCCAACCGCATTGTCGGCGTCGACATTGAGGGCAATGGTCGCCCTATCGGTCGGCGAGCCCTGCCGCAGGTCGTGCAACACGACCCGCGCCCGGCCCCTGGGCACGGTCCAGTAGTCCGCCTGGTGCAGGTGGTAGTGCAGGCCCACTACGGCGCCCGCGGCTCGATCGGCCCGGTTGGCCTGGACCATTTCCCGCCCAAGAGGGAACCAGCTGCGCCGGTAGGTCTCGATGAGAACGCCCCGTTCGTCCCCGTGGCGGTCCGGCTCCACGATCAATACGTCCTTTATATTTTCTGATTCCGTGATGGTCGGCACGGGGGCAGCGTACAACGGCCGTCGCTGGGGCCGTCGCTCTCGGCCAAACCGCCACTGGCGCCCGCTGCGGGCGTCTGCATGCCGTCGTTGTGACCATTTGTCTACGGAATACGAGCAAAACTCGTACCAGGCGACGAACTGTCGTCGAAAAATGGCCGAGACGGGGGGTTTGCGGCCAGGGCCTTGTCCACTTTTCTACGGTCGGTGGGCGGCAGAGTCGACAAGAGGCGTCACCCTCCCTCAACGGTGCCGCCCCCTGTGCGCCCCACCACCGACTCGAAAATTTCCACGTACGGCGCCGGCTCGCCGGCGCGCAGCACCCGCCGCGCTTGACGCAGCTCCGTGCTGGTCGATGCCGGCAGAAGCCCGGCTACCGCAGCCGCCAGCGCGGGCGCATCACTGGGCGGGACCAGTCGGCCGGCTCCCGAGGGGAGGCCGACGACGATCTCGCCCGCCCCGCCGGCGGCGGTCGCCACCACCGGCGTGCCGCAAGCGAGGGCCTCGACGAGCACCAGCCCCCACGGTTCGGGTTCGGTCGACGGGAGCACCAGGCAGTCCAGGTCCGCTATGAGGTCTCCGGCCGCCGTGCCCGGGAGGGGGCCGAGCCACAGCACTCCGAGCTCCTCGGCTCGGCGCCCGAGCGAAGCGGCGTAGGCCTCCTTACCCTCGACCGGGCCGCCGGCGATCACCACTTGGAGAGCCTCTGGTGGGCGGCCGGCCCGCGACCCCAGTAGGGGGACGCTGTCGAGCAGGACGTCGACCCCTTTCCATGTGTCGACCCGGCCAACATAACCCACCAGTAGGACGTCGTCAGCCAGGCCCAGGGCGGCCCGGGCGCGGCCGGCGCGGCCCGGGAAGAACTCCGCCAGGTCCACCTCTTCGCGCACGACCAGGAGATTGGAGCGGTGCAGCTGCGACGCGACGGCCTCAGAGACGGCGACCACGCGTTGGGCGAAATGGAGGGCCAGGAAGCGCTCGACGGTCAGGGCGGCCCCGGACTGGACGACGATCTCGCGGGCGTGCCAAATGTGGGGCTTGCCCGTGGTCCAGGCCGCGGCCCAGCCGTACCAGCTGTGCAAGGAATTGCTGTGTACGACATCGGCCTGCACCGCACGAGAGAGCCGCCTGAGCCCGAGATACGCTCTGCGGCCAAGCAAAGGCATAGGCCAGCCAGGCGCCCAGCCCGTGGCTCGTGCTGATGCGGCGCATGGGCACCACGTGGAGCATTACGCCGGCCGCGGCAAACTCGGCGGCCATCGGTGAGGCGGCCGGAAGAGCCACGTGCACGTTCCACCCGGCGCCGGCCAAGATGGCGCGTCAGCCGTAGCAAGGCCTGGTCAGAGCCGCCCCGTTCGGCCACCGGCTGGACCGACAGGATGGTCGGCGGGCGCCCATTGTGGTCATCGGGTCGACGGTAGGTTGGCCCAAGGGCAACACTGTGGTTCCTGTCGACCGAGTTGCGTGGTTCTGCAAAGTGATGTCTTGCGAGTCGCGGTCAACGTCGAGCAGCTCCTGTCGCCGTCGCCCGGAGGCGTCGGCCGTTATGCGGCCAAGTTGATGAGCCACCTCGTTGCCCTCGGCGTCGATGTCCAGCCAGTGGTGGCCCGGCACACCCCTGAGGAAGTGAAGGCTGCGTGGGTGGAGTTCGATCTTGGCTCGGTCCGGCCACCTACGGTGCTCCCGCTCCCGCGAGCCGCCCTCTATGAGTCCTGGCACCTCCTCGACTGGCCCCCGCTCAGCCGTGACGCCGGCGTCGACCTGCTGCACGCTCCGTCTCTGGCCGTCCCCCCGAAGGGGGGCAAGCCTTTGGTGGTGAGCGTCCATGACGCCGCCCCCTGGCTATTCCCCGGGACGTTCACCGCGCGGGGCCGCTGGTTCCACCACGCCGGGATGCGGGCGGCGGCCCGGCGGGCGGACAGGATCCTCACAGGGACGGAGGCGGCGGCGAGCGAGCTACTGGCCCACACGTCGCTCCCGGCCGAACGCCTCCGCGTCGTCCCGTACGGGGTCGACCACCCCTATCAAGAGCCGGGCCCCGAAGAGCTCTGGGCGGCGCTCCAGCGGCACCATCTGGACAACACCCCGTACGTCCTGTGGGTGGGCAGCCTCGAGCCGCGCAAAGGCCTGGGCACTCTCGTCACCGCGCTGGTGAAGCTGGCCAGGAGGGACGCCGCGCCCGCCCTTGTCCTGGCCGGGTACGCCGGCTGGCGCAACGAAAACCTGATCTCGCCAGCCGACCGGGCCGAGCTCGGCCCGGCCCTGCGTGAGCTGGGACGGGTGCCGGACTCCGAGCTGCGGGCGCTTTATGCCAGCGCCACGGTGTTCGCCTTCCCGAGCCTCCATGAAGGTTTCGGGCTCCCGGTCCTCGAGGCCATGGTGGCCGGCGTGCCCGTGGTCGCCTCTGATATCCCGGCTATCCGCGAAGTGGCCGGGGACGCCGCCGTGCTTGTCCCTCCGGGCGACGCCGATGCCTGGGCGGAGGCGCTGTCACGGGTTCTGGAAAGCCCAACGCTGCAGGCCGAGCTGGCCGGGGCCGGACGCCGGCGGGCGGCGGTGTTCTCGTGGGCCAGGACGGCCGAGGCCACTCTGGGGGTTTACAGGGAACTTGTCTCGTAGGGCCACCCTCTTATGTCGGCCATCCTGGCTGTTCGCGGGCGACGAGGCGGGCTGGGGGCCGGCTTTTCGGGGTGGCCTTTTCGGGGTGGGCTTTTCGGGGTGGAAGGTGCTTCTGCGATGATCGTGGGGTGCGCGTTCTGGTCACCGGGAGCCGGGGCTTTGTCGGTCCATGGCTGACGGCTCATCTTGAAGCGTGCGGTGACGAGGTCCTGGCCCTGCCCGAGGACACCGATATCCGGGACGAGGAGGGCCTGCGCACAGCGTTGACAGCGGCCGAGCCCGAGGCCGTCTGCCATCTAGCCGCCCAGTCGAGCGTCAAGCGCTCATGGGAGGACCCGGTCGGGACGACTGTCGTCAACACCGTCGGCACGCTCAACCTGTGCACCGCGGCGAGGACCCTTGACAGGCCACCCCGCATCCTGCTGGTGAGCTCCTCGGAGGTTTACGGGAGCGTCGGGCCGGGCGACCAACCGATAAACGAGGACCAGCCGTTCGCGCCGGTGACCCCGTATGCGGCCAGCAAGGCGTCAGCGGAGATGATGGCCCTGCAGGCCTGGCTAGGAGGTGGCCTGGACGTGGTGCGAGCCAGAGCCTTCAACCACACCGGGCCGGGCCAGCGCCCCGGTTTCGTGGTCCCCGACCTCGCCTCCCAGGTGGCGAAGGCGGCCCGGGGCGAGCTGGACCGAATTGCGACCGGCAACCTGGAGGTGAGCAGGGACATAACGGACGTCCGGGACGTAGTGAGGGCGTACCGCCTCCTCCTTCTGCACGGCCGGGCGGGGGCCGCCTACAACGTCTGCCGGGGGGAGGCGGTCGTCATATCGGAGCTGCTCCGGACGCTGATGAAGATCGCCGGCACCGAGGTCCCCGTCTGGGTGGACCCCGCCCGGGCCCGGCCGGCCGACGTGCCCATCCAGGTCGGCGACTCCAGCAGGATCAGGGCCCTGACGGGCTGGCAGCCGGAGGTACCCCTCGAGAAGACCCTGGCAGACGTCCTGGCCCGCTTCAGCGAATAATCCCGATGCTGCTAGGTCTGGCCGCTAGGCCTGGGCAGCTGCCAGGTAAGAGCTGCCAGGTAAAGGGTTCAAGGCAAAGGGTTCTAGGCAAAGGGTTCTAGGCAAAGGGTTCTAGGCAAAGGGTTCTAGGTAAGGCTGCCGGGTTAGGGCGCGGCTCAGGGATAGCGCCGGGCCTGACCCGGTCCGGACTGCAGCCGGACGACGAGCCGGCCTATGGCGACGAGCTCTTTTACGGTTTCTTCGGCTTCACGAGGCAGGTCGTGGGCCACTTCGGCCGCGGCGTGGAAGAAGTCCGTGACTTCCTTCGGGAGCAGTTCGGCCACGTCTTCGGAGACGTCGCCCATCTTGCTGTTGACCGTACGCATAAGCGAGCCAATGTGGCGCTGCAGCTCGACGCGGCGGACCTGGGCCCGCTGGAACCCGAGCACTCCGAACCCCACGACGACGTACGCCGACTCCTCCAGCGTCTTGGCCATCGTGTCAAAACTCAGTTCAGCCATCAGTACAGCCATCAGTACAGAGTACTCTTGGTGGTCCCGGGGGCCCTGCTACGCTCATGATCTTTATGGGCCCCGAGCAAACCGCGCCCGCCGTGGTCGCAGTAGTTGTGGCCTGCGGGCACGGGACATGGTTGGACGAAGCGCTTTATTCGCTCGCGGCCCAGGACTACCCCAACCTCTCGGTCCTCGTGGTCGAGGTCGGAGCCGACGCCAAGCTGGCTGACCGGGTGGCGACGTTTGTGCCCCACGCGCACTACGCCCGTATGCCGGCCGGGACCACGTTCGCCCAGGCCGCCAATAAGGCCCTCGAGATGGTCGAAGGGGCTGCTCACGTCCTGGTTTGCCACGACGACGTGTCTCTATCGCCCGATGCCGTCCGCCTCCTGCTGGAAGAGGCTTACCGCAGCAATGCCGGGCTCACGTGCCCGAAGTTCGTTTCGTGGGACAACCCCGACCGCTTGCTGTCCGTGGGCATGGGGGCGGACCACCTCGGGGTGGTCCACCCATTGGTCGAACCAGGCGAGCTCGACCAGGGCCAACACGATGCGGCCCGGGAGGTGTTCGTCGCACCCAGCGGTGCTGTCCTTGTCCGCAGTGACCTCTGGCGGGCTCTGGGTGGTTTCAGCACCGCAGCCAGCGCCCCCGGCGAGGACCTCGACCTGTCGTGGCGAGCGCACATGGTGGGCGCTCGTGTGGTCGTGGCCCCCCAGGCCCGTGCCCGTCACCTTGAGGCCGGTGCGAAAGGCCTGCGCAGGGCGGGGACCAGCGGCGCGGCGCCGGCGGCCACGAACAGCGGCCACAGAGGGGCCAAGGCCGGGGCCAGTGGCTCGAGGGGCAAACGCACCACTGACGAGCAGCGGCTCCGGGTGTTGTGGACCTGCTACGGCGCGGCGGGCCTCGTGCTCGTAGCACCGCTGGCCGTGCTCTTCGCCTTCGCCGAGTCCTTCTGGGCGCTCTTGCACCCGAGGTCCGGGCGGGGCGTCGTCGACCCCTCTTCGCTCTCTAGCCCGTTCTTTCAGCCATCCGAGCGCCCTTTGGGCCGCTCGGCGGCAGGCACAACGGATCAGGCGGGTGAGCGACCTGGCCATCTGGAAGGCGCAGAGCCGGGGCAGTGCTCGGCTTCGGGCTCTCGTGCGGCCCAGTCTCGAGCGGGGCCATGAGCTGGCCTGGGTCGCTTCGAGGGGGCCGACGGCCCTTGATGTCCTGCAGGCCCCGGACGCAGCTACCGGTCGGGCCCCTGCGGCCCGAGGCGCCCGTCCTCGGGCCTCAGGACACCGGGGGCGTCCGTTTGCCTGAGGACCGGCCAGACGGCAGCTGGGACGCCACCGAGCTGGCCGACAACGGCGAGGTTGTCTCAGGCACAGGGAGGGCCAGCTGGAGGGTTGGTGCGGCCACGGCCGTGGCGGTAGCCGCGCTGCTCCTGATCGGTTCCCGGAACATCCTCACCGGCCCTCTGCCTCTGATCGGTCAGCTGCCTACGTTCAACGGCGGAGTGGCGTCGTGGTGGCACGAGTGGTGGACCGGTGCCGGCCCCGGGGCGCTGGCCGGGTCGTCCTTTGCCCCGCCGGGCCTGCTGTTCATGGGCCTCGTCGGCGCCCTGTCGCTCGGCTCGGTGAACGCCGCCGTCCACCTGCTGGTCCTGGTGCCGCTGGCGCTGGGGCCCCTCGGGGTCTACGTGGCCACCCGGCGCTTCGGTTCGCTGAGGGGGCGGATCGCCGCGACCGTCGTCTATGCGGCGTTGCCCATTCCGTACAACGCCCTTTCGCAGGGGCACTGGGCGGGCCTCGTCGGGTACGCAGCGGCGCCATGGGTGCTGGCCGCTCTTTGTCGCCTCGGCGGGCAGGCGCCCTATCCGGCGTCGGGCTGGAGCGGCGTCTGGACCAGGTTTGTGTCGCTGGGCCTGCTGGTGGCGGTTACGGCGTCGCTGGCGCCGGCGACCTTCCTCCTCGTCCCTATTGCCGGGCTGGCCCTGTTCGTCGGTTCGGTCCTCACCGGACGGGGGCGGGGCGGCGCCAAATTGCTCGTGGCCTCGCTACTGGCCACTGCTATCGGGTTCATGGCCCTCGTGCCGTGGTCTCTTGGGGCCTTCCGCTCCTTCAATGACTTCTTTGTGCCCGCTTCGGGGCCGTTGGCCGCCCTGCCGGTGAGCTCAGTGCTGAAACTTCACACCGGCCCGTACGGAGGGAGCGCGTTCGGTTGGGCAATTGTCGCCGCCGCCGCTATCCCGCTCTTCATTGGCCGCTCCTGGCGCCTGGCGTGGGCGGCCCGGCTGTGGGTCGTCGCCGTCGCCTTCTTCGGTTTGGCGTGGGCCGGGTCCAGGGGCTGGTTCCCGGTGCCCCCGCTCGAACTCGTCCTCGCCCCGGCCGGTGCCGCCTTGGCCTTCTCGGTCGCGCTCGGGGCGGCCTCCGTGGAGCGGGACCTCCCGGGTTACCGTTTCGGTTGGCGTCAGTTCGCCCCGGCTTTCGGGGCCGTGGCCGTCGTGGCGGCCGCCTTGCCCTTCCTCACCTGGGTGGGTGGAGGCCAGTGGGACCTGCCCGCCACGGGCGCCGAGACGGCGTACGCCTTTCCCGCTGGTTCGCCCAACGGCGACTACCGGGTCCTCTGGGTGGGCAGCCCCGGTTCGCTGCCGCTGGCGGCTCAGGGGTCTTCGAGCGGCCTGGCGTTTGCGACGTCCCTAAACGGGTTGCCTTCGGCCGGCGAGCTCTGGGCACCGGTCGGCGCCGGCAGAGCACCGGGGGTGGCACAGGATCTCAGCTGGGCAGAAGGCCGCGAGACGACAGCCCTGGGCCGTTTGTTCGCCCCGCTGGCCATCCGCTACGTGGTCGTCCCCGTGGGGGCGGGTGCTGTCGGCGCCTCGGAGAACCGGGTGGTGGCCGCTTTGGGCCGCCAGGTCGACCTGTTCCCGGTGGGCACCGACCCGACGTACCGGGTGTTCGCCAACAGCTCCTGGGCCCCGCTTTTCTCAGTGCTGCCGGCCGGGACCAACATCCCGTCTGGCCATGGGCCGTGGGCCATCGCCGCCGGGCTTCAGCAGGTGAACCTGGCCGGGGCGGAAGCGCTGCCAGTGGGCACCTCCAGCGGTTCGTCGTTCGATGTGCGGGCCCATTCGTCGCCGCGCCACCTTTACGGCGCGGTTCAGGACGGTTCGTGGCGGGCGAACCTGCCCAGTAGCGCGCAGGCCAGTCACCCGCTGGCCAGTCACCCGTTGGCCAGTACCACCGCCTTCGGGTGGGCCAGCTCGTGGGAGCTGCCCCCGGGCGCGAACACAGTGACCCTGAGCCACCCCGGAGCCGGCGGTCAGCAAGTAGCCGACTTGATCATGGTCGTGGTCTGGGTGTCCGTGCTGCTGGTCGCGCTGATGCGCCTCCGGCGCAAGCTGCGGGCCGAGTGGACGAAGACCAGCCTGGAACTGAGCACGCCAGGAGCGGACGTCCCCGAGATCGACTGGTCGGCAATTTGGGAGGAACAAAGCGTTGGGTAGCGTTCGCCGCTGGCCGGTGCTGGCCGTCCTGGCCGCCGTGCTGGTGGCGGGCCTGTCGCTCAGCCATCTCGGCATCGGCAACCCTTCGGTGCCGGCCGCCGAGGCGCAAGTTTCCAGCGCTGCGCCGACCGTCGCCTTGTCCGATTCCTGGTTCTGCGCCGGAGCTACGGCCGCACCGGGCAGCGTGGCCTCCGGAGAGCTCGTGTTCGACAACGCAGGACGGGCGCCGGTCCAGGGAACGGTCCGGCTCGTGTCCCCCGTCGGCTACTTCCGAAAGATGAACGTGACGGTCCCCGCCGGCGCCACCAGCACCGTGGTGGAACGGTTCGTGGGCCTGCCCCGCCGAGCGTCCAAGCCGTGGGTGGGAGCCCTGGTCACCCTGTACAGCGGAATGGCGAGCGTGAGCCAGGTCGTCTCCACTCCTGAGGGCCCGGCCAGCCAGCCCTGTGCTTCAGCCGCTTCGACGCACTGGTACTTCGTCGACGGGGCCACGTTGCGCAATGCCTCGGACCACATTTCGCTCCTCAACCCGTACCCGGTCGATGCCATCGCCGACCTCTCCTTCACGACTGAGGCGGGGCAGGAAAACCCGGCCGCCTTCGAAGGTGTGCTCGTCCCCGCGGATGGCCTAACCGTCATCAACCTCGGGAGCCACCTGCGCATCCGCGAGCACATCGCGGTGACGGTAACTGCCCGCACGGGACAGGTCGTAGCGTTCCAAACTGAATTGGTGACCCGCCCGCCGGCGGGGTCGCACTTGGAAGGGCCGCACCAGGGGTTGAACCCGGCTGCGCCGATCTATGGCGCCACCCTGGCGCTAGGGTCCAGCCAGCCGTCCTCCTCGTGGTGGTGGCCGGCCGGCTCCGACGGGAACGGCCTAACCGAGAGTTACATTGCCTACAACCCCGGGCCGGACGCCGCCCGCCTCTCGCTGGTGTTGCTCTCGCAGGGGTCGGAGAGCGGCCTCGGCAGCTCATCGGCGCTAACCGTCCCTCCTTATGGCACGGCGGCCGTCAAGACCAACGGGCAACCGTGGGCGCTGCCTGGAATTATGTACGCCGTTCACCTCGTGAGCACCAACGGCGTCCCGGTCGTTGCCGAGCGCTCGGTCAGTGCGACCCGGCCGTCTCCGATGAGAGGACTCGGCACACTACTGGGCCAGGCTCAACCATCTGATGAATGGCTGCTGGGGGGGACGTCGGCGATGGCACCCACCAAGCACCGCGGCCAGGTATGGCTCGAAGTCGCCAACCCGGGCCTGAAACCAGCCGTACTGAACGTCGAAGCGCGCACCGGAGGACATCTGGCTCGAGCGGTGGGCCTACCGCCCCTCGGCATCCGCGCCGGGGGCCGGACCAGCCTGGAGCTACCGGCGGGCACCGGGGATGAAGCTCTGGTCGTGAAGAGCTCGCAGCCAGTCGTCGTGGAAGAGGACGCCTGGGGGACCAAGCCGCAGACGGGCATCAACCTGGCCCCCGTAGTGGCGCTCGGTAGCTAGGACGTCACCGCGCTCGCGCCTAGGGCCTCGCCGCCGGGAGGTCGGCGCCCCACTCCGCAGCGGTTCGCAATTACTGCAGCGACGTGGGGCCGGCGATCCCGGTGGCCGGGGCTTCGCCTGGTGAGGCCTCGGGGTCGCCATGGCCGTTGACCAGCGCCGTGGCAAAGCTCGGGACGACGAGCTGGTCGTGCACCGGACGGCCGTAGGCCTGGTCGACCAGACGGGAAACCTCGGCGCCGTCGATGGTCTCACGCTGGATGAGAGCCTGGGCCACCGCCGCCAGCCCCCGCTGGTGTTCGCGCACGAGGCGTAAAGCCCGCGATTCCTGCTCGCGCAGGATGCGCTCGACCTCCTCGTCCACCACCCGGGCGGTCTCGTCGCTGTAGTCCCGGGAGTGCAACAGGTCCTCGCCGAGGAACACCTCGCCGCCATTGCCCCACGCCATCGGGCCGACGCGCTCGGACATGCCGAACTCCCGGACCATTTTCCGGGCCATCTCCGTGGCTCGCTGCAGGTCGTTGGAGCCACCAGTCGAAAGCGTCCCGAATATGAGCTGCTCGGCACAGCGGCCGCCCATCATGACGCACAACGAGTCCTCGATGTACTCGCGCCAGTACGTGTGGCGCTCTTCGATCGGCAGCTGCTGGGTGACGCCAAGAGCCATGCCGGTGGGCAGGATCGTGACCTTGTGGACGGGGTCGGCGTCCGGCAGAACGTAGGCCAGGACGGCATGACCACCCTCGTGGTAGGCCGTGGCCAGTTTTTCTTTCTCGGATAGAACGGTCGACTCCCGCCGTTGGCCCATGAGCACACGGTCGCGGGCTGCGTCGAAGTCCCCCATGGCTATGGACGTCGCGCTCCGACGCACGGCGTGCAGAGCGGCCTCATTGACCAGGTTGGCCAGGTCGGCGCCGCTCATCCCCGGAGTCCCCCGGGCCACGATCATCAGGTCGACGTCGGGACCGATGCGCTTGTCCTTGCAGTGCACCTTCAGAATAGGCAACCGCTCTTCCAGGTCCGGCAGGGGGACGACGATCTGGCGGTCGAACCGCCCCGGGCGGAGCAGGGCCGGGTCGAGGATGTCGGGCCTGTTGGTGGCGGCCATCATCACTATGCCCTCGGTCGCCTCGAAGCCGTCCATTTCGGCCAGCATCTGGTTGAGCGTCTGTTCCCGCTCGTCGTGGCCACCGCCGAGGCCCGCCCCCCGCTTGCGCCCGATGGAATCGATCTCGTCGATGAAAATGATCGCCGGTGCCTGCTTGCGGGCGCTCTGGAACAGGTCGCGGACCCTGGAGGCCCCGACCCCGACGAACATTTCCATGAAGTCCGAGCCCGTTACGGACATGAACGGCACGCCCGCTTCGCCAGCCACTGCTCGCGCCAGCAGTGTCTTGCCCGTGCCGGGCGGGCCCACGAGCAGGACGCCCTTAGGGATCTTGGCGCCGATGTCCTTGAACCGGCTGGAGGACCGGAGGAAGTCGACGACCTCCCGGATCTCCATTTTCACCCCGTCGTAACCAGCCACGTCAGCGAAGGTGGTGCGGGGCCGCTCGGTGGTGTACACCTTGGCCCGGCTCCGGCCGATCGACATGATGCCGCCCATCTGGCCCTGAGCGCGTCGGGCCATCCAGACGATCAGGATGATGAAGAACGCCCCCAGGATGATGTCGGGCAGCAGGCTGACCAACCAGTTGGTCCCCGGCGTGGTGAACGAAAGGTCCTTACCGGCCAGGTACTTCTGCAACATCGGGACCTGGGTGGGGTCCTGCAGTGGCGCCGGGCCCTGCGTCTGGTAAACGTTCCCGTTGGCGTCCTGGAACTGGATCTCACCGTTGTTGGCGTTGACCTGGGCACTGTTCACCTGGCCGGCCTGCAGTTCGGTCACAAACTGGCTGTACTTGACCGTGGGGGGCGAGGTGGCGGACATGACATTCGAAACCAATACGGCGAGGGCGACCACGGCGATCAAGACCATCAGGACCCAGCGCCACGACCGGTCCGGGCCGTTGCTGCCTGGCGTCCCTCCGTTTTGGCGTTCAGGGGAGCGCGGTCTCATATCCCCAGGTTGCCTGCTCATAGAGACGCAATTCTAGGCCGCTGAAGCGCGTTATCACGGGGCGGGCTGCATATGCGGCCCGTCGAACCCGTTTTTCCTCCTGCTTCCGCAAACCCTGCCCGCCCCGTGTCCCGTCCAAACATTCTCCTCCCAGCTCACATTTCCGGGTAGGAGAGAGGGTCGACGGAGCGGCGATTACACTGGTGTAGCCTCATAAACCTATGAAGTCTGCGAGCTGTTCCCGACCGGCCTGTCCCCACAAGCCCGCCGCCTGGCTCGCTTATGACTACAACGCCCGCTGCGCCTGGATCGACGACCAGCCCGAGCCACCGGGAGACCGCTCGAGCCGTTGGCCCCTGTGCGAGCGTCACGCCGACAACCTGCAGGTGCCTCGAGGGTGGTCGCGCGTCGACCGCAGAGCGTCCGCCCTGGGAACGGAAAACCTGGATGTCCAGGGCTTCGGCCCTCCCGGCTTCGATGCGCCTGACTTCGATGCGCCTGACTTCGATGCGCCTGACTTCGATGCCTCTGACCTCGATGCCTCTGACCTCGACGAGAACGACGACGACAGCGGGGTCGTCTCCTCGCCCGAGGTTTGTTCACGAATTCACTAAAGGCTCGAAGGTCGTCTTGCCGATGCATCTTTAGCCCTCCTCCCCGCCTGCGGGACTCGCTGCGGTTGGAGGCAAAGTCCAGGTCGCAAGCGAGAAAGGGAGCCGGGCTGATGAAATGCCCCAATTGTGAAACGCGGGAACTCGTCATCATACAAATGGTGGTCAGCGGAGAGGCGGTGGCGCTGAACAGCTGCTCGCCGTGCGACCTGCGCTGGTGGCAATCGCAGACGGGCATGCTTTCCCTTTCCGGCGTGCTCGACCTCGCCACTGTCGGGAACTGACACTCAAGCCCCCGGCCTCGGCTGGAGGCAAATAATGGGGCCGTGGCTGGGTGGAGATCCCAGCGCTGCTCAGTGCCTGTTCGGCGGCCATGGCCCCCGCGGCGCCGGCTCACACGTAACAATGGCTACTAATGGCGTACACGGGCGAGGAAACGGGCTCGTCCCAGCTCGAAGGACCGGAGCCGGGCGCGGGGGACGTCACGGATAGCCCGTCCGGGCTCGAAGAGGGTACGACAGAGCACGGGCAAGGCGCGTCCGGGCTTGGACCGGGGACGGCGGAGATCGACGAAGGCGGCGTCCCGGCGACCGGTACCGAGCCGGAGGGCGCCGAGATCGTTTACCCCAAAGGGCGAGGCTATGCGGCCCTCGACCGGGCCGGTGGGTGGTTACGACCGAGGATTTCAAAGCTCATGAGGCCCGAAGCGTTCGTCACTTTTGTGGTCGTCGTGGCCTGCGTGGTGTTCACTTTCGTGCAGTTCCAACCGTCCAACCTGTTCCGGAACACCACCATCTCCGGCGGTGATACGGGTGCTCACGTCCTCCTGCCGTGGGTGGCCGAGCATCAGCTGCTCTCAAACCTGCGCCTCACGGGGTGGACGTCTTCCAACTGGGACGGGTTCCCCGCCATCACCTTCTATTTCCCGCTCCCGATCTATTCGATCGTCGCGCTGGCCCAGGTGATCCCCTACGACATCGCCTTCAAGCTGCTCACCGCGGCCCCGATGATCCTGATGCCGGTGGCCGGATGGCTCATGGGCCGTATCTCGAAGTCGCCGTTCCCGGTCCCCGCCGTACTGGCCGCCTCCACTTTGCCGTACCTCTTCGGGACCGAGTTCACCATCTACGGCGGCAACATCGCTTCCACCCTGGCCGGGGAGTTCGCGTTCGCGTGGGGCCTGTGGTTTGCGCTCGTATTTATCGGCATCGTTATGCGCGGCCTGCAAACGGGCCGTTATCGAGCGTGGGCGGCGGTCGTGTTCGCGTGTACCTTCATGTCCCACATCGATCCGGCCATATTTGCCGGCGTGGCACTGATCGTGCTCGTCGCGATGTACGCGGCGCGCAACCACGATTGGCGAGGGGCGTTCTGGTGGGCGGCGCCGTCCCTCCTTGTGGGGGGGCTGCTCGCGGCCTGGTGGGCCTTCCCATTCGAGGTCAGGTTCCCGTACGTGACCAACATGGGCTACCAGAGGATCACCACGTACCTGACCACGCTGTTCCCTACGGGCGACACGTGGCTCTTCATCCTGGCGGCCATCGGCGCCGCCCTCTGCATAACCCGCCGACGGCGGATCGGGGAGTTCTTCGCAGTGGTGGCCGTCCTGGCCGCGTTGGCGTTCCGCTTCATGCCCCAGAGCATCCTCTGGAACGCCCGCGTGCTGCCCTTCTGGTTCCTGGCGCTTTACTTGTTGGGCGGGCTGGCTATTGCCGAGGCTTATTCGATACTGGCCGAGCGCACGACCAATTTCACGGTGACACTGCGTGCTGCCCTGCTGCCGGCGCCCCTGATCGTGCTGGTGCTGGTCTTTGTATGGGTTGGTTTCCCGCTGCGCATCTTGCCCGGCGAAAACGCCACAGCCAATGGCAACTATTCGTTCCTGGGCATACCGCAAAAGGCGGTTTCTTTTATCCCTGGTTGGGTCACGTGGAACTACAGCGGTTACCAAGCCGGCTGTCCGGCGTCTTGCGCCAAGACACGATGGCCTGAGTACCAGGAGATCGTGGCCCAGCTGGAAAAGGCGTCCAAGACTTACGGCTGTGGCAACGTGATGTGGGAGTACCAGTCAGAAATGAACGACTACGGCACTCCCGATGCCCTCACGATCCTGCCTTATTGGACCAACGGTTGCATCGGTTCGATGGAAGGGCTCTACTACGAGGCGTCCGCCACTACGCCGTTCCATTTCATCAACCAATCCGAACTTTCCCTGCAGCCTTCAGACCCCATGGTAGGGCTTCCTTACGCCAGCTCGCCCAATGTTGCCCTGGGTGTTCAACACCTCCAGATGCTGGGCGTCAGGTACTACATGGCGCTCAACCCGCAGCTCCAGCAACAGGCGGCGGCCGACCCCTCGTTGAAACTGCTCTCGACCTTCGGGCCCTACTACATCAACTACTCCGGGAGCGGAGGCAGCGGCCCGAGCGGTACCCAGAAGCAGTACTGGAAGCTCTACCTAATCCAGAACTCCCCGCGTGTCCACCCCCTGGCGAACGCGCCCGTCGTCATGAAGGGCCTGAACAATTCGAGCCAGCCGAAGTACCTGAAGGTCATGACCACCTGGTATGACGACCCGAGCGCGTGGAACGTCTACCTGGCATCCAGCGGTCCCTCCAACTGGGCGCAGGTGCCGTACGGCGACACGAGCCTGCCGGTCAAACCGGAGCCGACGACCAAAGTGAGCGGCATCGTCGAGCACAACGCGTCGCTGAGCTTCAACGTGACGCGTACCGGCGTACCCGTCGTGGTAACCGTTTCGTACTTCCCCAACTGGCACGTCTCTGGCGCTGAAGGGGTTTACCGCATTAGCCCCAACCTGATGGTGGTGGTGCCGACCTCGCACCACGTGAGCCTGACGTACGGCCGCACCCCGGTCGACTACGAAGGTTGGGCGCTGACGTTGCTCGCTCTGGTCGGCCTGGTGTTCCTCATCCGCCGTCCGGTAGCACCGGTGGCGGCCGTGCGCAGGCCGGCCCTCGGTCAACGACAGGCGGCCGGCCCGACCACGGCGGCCGCGGTCGGGACGATGAGGGGTCTGTGGGGCCACGTCCGGGGGCCGGAGGAACCGCGGCCACCATGGCCGGGGTCCTCGGACGGGCCCACGAACGGAGCCGGGGCCAATGATGGCGACGGCGACCACGACGGGGCCGGACCGGACAACGGGGCGCCGGCGACCTATGCCGAGGGCGACCAGCAGGGGGGCCATGAGGCCGCGCCCTACCCTCCCGGTCTTCACGGTGGGGGAGGCGACCGTCCCGGCCCGGACAGCCCCACTCTGGATAGCTCCACCTCGGATGGGCTACTGGACAGGCCCACCCCGGATAGGCCGAGTGTAGAGACGGGCCAAACGCCGGATGAGCAAGGACCGCAGCCATTGACCGCCGAACACAGCCCCGGGGAGTAATCACGGGCGGGTAAATCGGCGGGGCGAACAGCGATGGGCGCCGAGCCCCCGCCGGCCCGGGCGACTGTGTCCCCTCTGCAGCCGTCCTAGCCGTACCGGGCGGGTCTGGCCGTCGCGGGGCGCTTGTCATGAGGTCCCGCTGAGGAGCACCTGAGGGCGCCGGCGAGACGCGGCCGGCGCCGGCCGGAGGGCAATGGGCGGAAGGGCAATGGGTGGAAGGTGAACCGCGCCGGCGCCGTTTGTTAGCTTGTCCATGAGCGAACATGGGGCCACTTGACGCGATCTTCAAGGCTTACGACATCCGGGCTATCGTGCCCGACCAGCTCGACGCGGAATTGGCGCGCAAGATCGGCAGCGCCTTTGCCGCTTTTGCCAAGAGCCCGAAGATCCTCATCGGCAACGACATGCGGCCCTCGGGCCCGGAATTAGTAGCGGCATTTTCCGACGGCGTCACCTCGACGGGGGTGGACGTGGTCCTGCTCGGTCTCGTCTCCACTGACGAGCTTTTCTACGCCACTGGTGCCCTGGACGCTCCCGGCGCCATGTTTACGGCCTCCCACAACCCGGCCCGCTACAACGGCATCAAACTTTGCCTGTCCGGGGCCAGGCCCGTGGGGGTCGAGTCCGGCCTCCAGGAGATCCAACGGGCGATCGAGACGGGTGACCTGCCCGACGGTGGCGGACGGCGACCGGGGGACCGTAAGCCACCGTGACGTCCTGGCGGACTATGCCGCCAAGGTGCGCAGCTTTGTTGACCGGGACGCCCTCAGGCCGTTGCGGGTTGTGGCCGACACCGCCAACGGGATGGGGGGCCTCGTGGTCCCGGCCGTTTTCGAGGGCCTGCCCTTCGAGCTGGAAGTGATGTACGGCGAGCTCGACGGCAATTTCCCAAATCATCCCGCCGACCCGATCCAACCGGCCAACCTGGCTGACCTGCGGGCGAGGATCCTCGAAACAGGAGCCGACGTCGGCCTGGCCTTCGACGGGGACGCGGACCGCTGCTTTGTCGTGGACGACAAGGCCGAACCGGTGAGCGGTTCGACCACGACGGCGATGGTGGCCAAAGCGATGCTCGAGAAGTTCCCGGGCGAGATCATCTTGTACAACCTCATTTGTTCCAAGGCGGTGCCTGAGGTCATACGTGAAAACGGGGGCACGCCGGTGGTCACGAGGGTAGGCCACTCGTTCATAAAAGGCGTAATGGCCGAAACGGGAGCCGCATTCGGGGGCGAACATTCGGGCCATTATTATTTTCGTGATAATTACAGGGCTGACTCGGGGTCGATCGCCGCTCTGATGGTGCTCGAGGTCGTGTCGAAGGCGGGTATCCCGCTTTCCGAACTGCGCAAACCCTTTGACCGCTATGCACTATCCGGTGAGATAAATACCGAAGCAAAACAGCCTCAACTCGTGGTCGATGCCATTGCCAAGGATTTTGCGACCGAGCACCCCGAGGCAGGACAGAGCCGCCTCGATGGCTTGACCGTTGACCTGGGGGAGTGGTGGTTCAACGTCCGGCCGTCCAATACCGAGCCGCTCGTACGGCTCAATGTGGAGGCCCCGGACGCGGAGAGTTGCGACGCTCATGCCGAAGAACTATTGGCACTCATAAGGGAACATTCATAGCTATGACACTCGACCCCCTCCTCCTGGAGATCCTGGCCTGCCCTCAGGACAAGGGCCCGCTCCTCTACTTCCCGGACGAAGCGGCGTTGTACAACCCGCGGCTGCGGCGCCGGTACGCCATCAAGGACGGCATCCCGGACATGCTCATCGAGGACGCCGAGGACGTGAGTGATGACGAGCATGCGAGGTTGATGGCCAAGGCGGACGCAGAGGGCATCAAACTCAATTTCGAGGCCCCCAAGGGACAGGAGTCCTAAGTGCCCTTACTTGACACCGATGGGATGTTCGATCTGGCGGAGGCGTTCCCCGAACAGGTGGAGCGAGCCTTCCGTGATTGCGCCGACATCACAGGGCTCCCAAGACGCGAGGACATCGAAAGCGTCGTCGTAGTCGGTATGGGTGGAAGCGGGATAGCCGGCGACGTGCTCCACGCGGTGGCGTCGCCGCTCTTGCCCGTGCCCGTGACCGTGGTCAAGGGGTACGAGTGCCCCCACTTCGTGGACGAGACCACGTTGGTGTTCGCCGTGTCCTGTTCGGGCGGCACCGAGGAGACGATCGAGGCCGCTTCAGATGCGGCTCTGGCCGGGGCGAAGATGATCGTCGTCACCAACGGGGGCGAGCTCGGCAGTCTGGCCGAAGCGTGGCAGGCGCCTGTCGTAGCTGTTCCGGACGTGGCGTGGCCGAGGGCCGCCCTGGGCTCGATGGCGGTCCCGCTGATCGGCGTCTTATGGCGGATGGGCTTCCTGCCCGGCGCCGACCTGTGGCTGGAGAGAGCCGTCGAACAACTGAGGTACCGACGTGACCGGTTCGCCACCGCCGGGGCCGCATCTGAGCCGGCGGAGCTGGCCCGCCGTATCGGCCCCAGCATCCCGATCATCCACGGCGGCGGCCCCGTAGGTGCCGTCGCCGCTCAGCGCTGGAGGGCCCAGGTAAACGAGAACGCCAAACGATTGGCCTTCTGGAGCTCGCAGCCGGAGCTGTGCCACAACGAGATTCTGCGGCTGGGCCGAGAGCTCTAAAGAGGTCGCCGCCTCGATGGGTCTAGTCATGCTCCGTCACGACAGCGAGCACCCTCAGCTGGCCCGGCGCTTCGAGATCACCGCCGACCTAGTGCGGCCGTGGGTGACCGGCGTGTACGAGATCCGGCCCAGGGTGAGGGCGACCTGGCTCAGCTGTTCGACCTGATCTACTTCGGGGACTATGTCTCGCTGTGGCTGGCGGCGGACGCCGGCATCGATCCGGGGCCGGTGGACGTCCTGATGTGGCTGAAGCAACAGCTCGCCGGGCGTTAGGGGCTCGAACATGGCCCGGTCGCCAGCGGGCTGAGCATCGCCGCTTCGCCCAGCGGGCTTGGCATTGCCCCGCCGCCCAGCGGGCTTGGCATCGCCCCGCCGCCCAGCGGGCTAGCGCCGTACTGGGGCCTATTGCGTGCCTGGGAGGCATGAAATAGGCCCCAGTTCGCCCAGATCGTGGCAGATCCCCCGAGCTGAACATCGCCGCTTCGCCAGCGGGCTGAGCATCTTCGCGGTGCCAGCGGGCTTGGCATTGCCCCGCCGCCGAGCGGGCTTGGCATTCTCCCCGCCGCCCGGCGGGTTAACGCCGCACTGGGGCCTATAACGTGCCTGGGAGGCATGAAATAGGCCCCAGTTCGCCCAGATCGTGGCAGATGCGCCGCGCGGTCCCGCCTGGGGCCAAAGCTTCCCTTGAAAGGGCCGACGGGCCTCATAGCGGCGCCGGTGGACCCGATCGGGCCGGTGGCCCCCGATCGGGCCCAAACCACCTGGACCCCCCCAGCCCGAGCGCTGCGCTAGCGTGCTGGCCAAGACCCCGGCGGGTCTGTGGTTGCAAGTCGACGCCAGCCGCAGGCGAAACGACCCACGTAAGGCAACCCGTGGTTGCCGAGCATGGTGCGGCTTAGGAGTAAGCCCTGCCCATTGACGGGCCGGCTGTCGGCCCGGGGTGGAGACGGCGACAAGTGGGGTGCTGGTGGTGTTGGGCGATTAGCCGCCTCCACCGGTCCACCGACCGCCGCAGCAGGCGAGTGTGGGGGCAAAGACCAGGTCAGCCGCCGGGGCCTTACCTCGCCCGGAAGCAAAAGGAGCGCCTGGCGTCGCGCCGGAGCGACCATACTGGGGAAATCACCCGGGTGGGCTGGGCGACCTCGGGCGCGTTCTGGCCCGGGCGGGCAAGCTGCAGAGGACCACAAATTCTTGGCTTATGAGTAGACAGCGGGCCGGCGTGCCGGCCGCGGCCGGGCCGGCCCCGGGTGGGCCAACGAAGACGGCCCCGGGTGGGCTACGGAGCACGGCGCCGGGCGGGTCAGCGAAGACGGCCGCGGGCGGGCCAACGGGCAAAGGGCTATGAACTGGACGGGCGACGGGGCGGGGCCGCAGCCCGGCGCCGCACACGTCCGAGTCCTGCTGGCCGACGACCAGGCCCTGTTCAGGCGGGGGCTTTCGGTCGTGCTCTCGGCCAGCCCAGACATCGAGGTCGTGGGGGAGGCGGCCGATGGCGAGGAAGCCGTGGCTAAGGCTCAGGAGCTCTCGCCCGACGTCGTCCTGATGGACGTGCGCATGCCCCGGCTCTCGGGCATTGAAGCGGCGCGCCAGATCAGACGGGCGTTGCCCGCCACCGAGGTGCTTATGCTCACGGTGAGCGACGAGGAAAACGACCTCTACGAATCCGTGAAGGCCGGCGCCAACGGCTACCTGCTCAAAGAGATCGGGATAGAGGAGATTGCCGAGACCGTCCGGGCCATCGTCCAGCACCAGGGCGTCATCTCGCCGTCCATGACGTCGAAGCTGATGGCCGAGTTCAGGGTGCTGGCCCGGCGCGCCTCCGAGGGCGAGGAGCTGCCGCCGCCCGGCCTTACGGAACGGGAGATGCAGGTCCTGCGGCTCATGGCCCAATCCAAGAGCAACAAGGAGATAGCCGCCGCTCTGTTCATCTCCGAGAACACCGTAAAAAACCACGTCCGGAACATCCTGGAGAAGCTCCACCTGCACTCGCGAATGGAGGCCGTCACCTACGCTTGGCGCAAGCGCCTGCTCGACCCCCGCGACCACGAGTAGTCTCCGGGTAAGGGGCTAGAACAGCTGTAAAAAGGGCGACAACCAGGGGGCGCGAGGCCCATGTGGCGGTGCCTGATGGTACCTTGGTTGACGCAATGAGCGTCCTTACAAAGTTCCTGCGTATGGGCGAGGGCAAGAAGCAGCGGGCGCTTCAGTCCCTCGTACCGGACATAAATGCTCTGGAGCCAGAGCTGGAAGCCCTCTCCGATGAGGAGCTCGCCCACAAGACGGTCGAGTTCAGGGAGAGGCTGGCCAACGGGGAGGACCTCAACGACCTCCTGACTGAGGCCTTCGCAGTAACCCGCGAAGCCGCCAAGCGCACGATCGGGCAGCGCCATTTCGACGTCCAGCTCATGGGCGGAGCCGCCCTGCATTTCGGGTGGATCGCCGAGATGAAGACAGGCGAAGGTAAAACGCTGGTCTCGACCCTGCCGGTGTACCTCAACGCCCTCGAGGGCAATGGCGTCCACGTCGTGACTGTCAACGACTACCTGGCGGCTCGCGACGCCGGCTGGATGGGCCAGGTCCACCAGGCCCTGGGGCTCACGGTGGGCCGGGTGTCGCCCGAGATGCCGGATTGGCAGGACAAGAAGGACGCTTACAACTGCGACGTCACGTACGGGACGAATACCGAGCTCGGTTTCGACTACCTGCGTGACAACATGGCCCGCAGCCTCGACCATATGGTCCAGCGGGGCCACAACTTTGCCATCGTCGACGAGGTCGACTCGATCCTCATCGACGAGGCCCGGACACCGCTCATCATCTCCGGCCCCTCCAGCGAGTCGGCGCGCCTCTACTACCAGTTCGCCGGCGTGGCCCGGAGCCTGGTGCCTGAGCAGGACTACGAGGTGGACGAGGAAAAACGCACCATCGCCCCGACGGAAGACGGGATCGAGAAGGTCGAGAGCCTGCTCGGCATCGACAACCTTTACGACCTCGGTACGTCCAATCTCGTCCATCAGTTGACCAAAGCGTTGCAAGCCAAAGAGCTTTACAAGCGGGATAAGGACTACCTGGTCGCCGACGGCGAGGTGAAAATCGTCGATGAGTTCACCGGGCGGATCCTGGAAGGACGGCGCTGGTCGGACGGCCTCCACCAAGCGGTAGAAGCAAAAGAGCGGGTGCCGATCAAAGAGGAAAACCACACCTGGGCGACGGTAACCCTCCAGAACTATTTCCGCATGTACGACAAATTGGCCGGGATGACGGGTACCGCCCTCACGGAGGCGGGAGAGTTCGGTTCCACTTACAAGATCCAGGTGGTACCGATCCCGACCAACCTGCCGATGGTACGCCAGGATTACCCGGACCTCATTTACCGCTCTGAGAAGGGCAAGTTCGCTGCCGTCGTCGACGACGTAGCCGAGCGCAACGAAAAAGGCCAGCCCGTCCTGGTGGGCACCGCCTCGGTGGAGAAATCCGAGGTGCTGTCGAAAATGTTCACCAAACGCGGCATCCCCCACCAGGTCCTCAACGCCAAGGCGCATGTGAGAGAGGCCAGCATTATCGCCCAGGCGGGCCGGTTGCACGCCGTCACCGTCGCCACCAACATGGCCGGTCGCGGCGTCGACATATTGCTCGGCGGCAACCCAGAGGGCCTGGCCCTCGAGGCCTTGCTGGCCGAGGGGCTCGACCCGAAGACGGAGGAAGCGGCGGCCCGGTACGGCGAACTCCTGGCCAAGTATAAAGAAGAATGCTCCGCCCATGGCGACCAGGTGCGCGAGCTCGGTGGCCTGTACGTGATCGGTTCCGAGCGGCACGAGGCTCGCCGGGTCGACGACCAGCTCCGTGGCCGCAGTGGCCGCCAAGGCGACCCGGGCGAAAGCCGCTTTTATCTGTCGCTGGAAGACGAGCTCATGCGGCTCTTCGCCCAGGGCTTGTTGCAGTGGGCCATGGGCCGGTTCCCCGAGGACATACCGATCGAAAACCGTATGGTCACCCGAGCCATCGAGCGGGCCCAGCACAACGTCGAAATTCGTAACGCTGAAATTCGCAAAGACGTGCTGAAGTACGACGAGGTCATGAACGAGCAGCGCAAGGTTATCTACGCCCGGCGTATCCAGGTAATGGAAGGCGAGGATCTCCGTCAGCGCACGATCGACGTGCTTACGTCTGCCATCGACACCATGATCCGCGCCCATTGTCCGTCGGATTTCCACGAGGAATGGGACCTCGACGGCCTGCTCACCGAAGCGCGCATGTACTTCCCGACCCAGCAGGGCATCGAAGCTCTGAAAGAGGCCCCGAACTCCGATGGCGTGTATGAAGCGCTCGTCGGCGAGAGCCTCGAATATTACGAGAAACGCGAGCAGTCGATGCCGGCCGGGACAGCCGACGGCCAGCCCGAGGACACCATGCGTCAGTTGGAGCGGGAGATCATGCTGCAGCTGATCGACCAGCGCTGGCGCGAGCACCTGTCGGAAATGGACTACCTGCGAGAAGGCATCCAGCTGCGGGCCATGGGCCAGCGCGACCCTCTGGTCGAGTGGCAGCGGGACGGTTACGAGATGTTCGGCCAGATGATAGCCAGCATCGATGACGAGTACGTCAAGTACGTCATGCACTCCCAGGTGCAGGTGCTGCCCCGGCCCGCCCTTGACCCGGGCCTGGCCGGAGCGCAGTACCTCGCTCCGGAAGGGCCGGTGCTCGGCTCGCAGGCCATCGCCGGCGCGCTGGCGGCCGGACCGGCGCCCGGGGAAGAGGTGGTGTTCGCGTCGGCCGACGAGGCGAGCGTTATGGCCAACGGGGGCGCGGCCGCTGGTGGCGCAATGGCTGCGGCCCCGGTCGCGACCAGGGCCGCAGTGCAGGCCGCGTCGCAAGGCTCGGAGTTCGACCGGGTGGGCCGTAATGAGGCTTGCCCCTGTGGGAGCGGCAAGAAGTTCAAGTTCTGCCACGGGCGCTAGGGCCTAGCCCGTGCGGGATTTTTCCGAGGACCTGCGGGCCCTTCGGCGTCGGCTCGACGAGGCCGCTCAGTACCTGGACATCGAGACGAGCCGTAAGCGCCTGGCGGACATCGAGCCAGAGTTGTCCCGACCTGACCTGTGGGACAACCCCGAGTTAGCCCAGAGCGTCAGCCGCGAGTATGCGTCCCTGAAAGAGGACGTCGACATGCTCAGCTCCCTCGAGGCCAAGCTCTCGGACGCCGAGGTCCTGCACGAGCTGGCCCGTGAGGAGAGCGACGGCAGCGTAGAGGGAGAGCTCGAAGCCATGGTGGCGGGACTGGCGTCGGAACTGGACCAGCTCGAGCTGCGTTCCCTGTTCACCGGAGAGCACGACGAAGGCGACGCGGTGGTCGAAGTTCACGCCAAGGATGGCGGCACCGATGCCCAGGACTGGGCCGAGATGCTGCTGCGGATGTACCAGCGCTGGGTTGAGCGGCGGGGCTTCTCGATGGAGATCGACGACATCAGCCCTGGCCAAGAGGCAGGGATACTGTCGGCGACGTTCATCATCAAGGGCCGGTACGCCTTCGGCTTGATGTCGTCCGAGCGGGGCGTCCACCGCCTGGTGCGGATGTCACCCTTCGACGCCCAGCACCGGCGCCACACGAGTTTCACCGCCGTGACCGTGGTGCCGTTCCTGGAAAACCTGAGCGACGAGGTGTCGATCGACGAAAAGGACCTGCGCATAGATACGTACCGGAGCTCCAGCGCCGGGGGCCAGCACGTGAACGTGACCGACTCGGCCGTGCGGATCACCCACCTGCCCTCGGGCATTGTCGTGTCCTGCCAGAACGAGCGCTCCCAACACCAGAACAAGGCTCGGGCCATGCAGATCCTGGCCGCCCGGCTGGCGGAGCGGGCACGTGAAGAACGGACAGCCGAGCTTTCGGTCATGGCCGGCCCGAAAGCCCAGGTCGGCTGGGGTTCGCAGATCCGCAGCTATGTGCTGGCTCCTTTCCAGCTCGTGAAGGACCTCCGCACCGACCACGAGACCGGCAACGTAGTGGCGGTACTGGACGGCGACCTCGACCCGTTCATGGAGGCTTTCCTACGCTGGCGCCGCACCAACGCCCCCCAATAGGACGCGCTGGGCCAACCAGGCTCGACCCCGACCGCTCAGCGGGCGACGGCCCCCGGCGGGGTTGGGGCCCCAGCGGGCGGACGGTATAGCTGGCTGACGGTAGAGCGGAGCCTTCTGGCATCATGGGTTTGTGGAGCAACTGCTGAGCGACGAAGAGAGGGCTGAGCGGCTGGAGCAGCTCACTGACCTGATCGAGATGGTGCGCCCCGTCATCCAGCAGGACGGCGGCGACTTGGTGGTGCTCAGTGTGGACGTCGAGGCCGGCCTGGTCGAACTGCAATTGCAGGGAGCGTGCAGCTCATGCGCCATTAGCGCCTCGACGCTGCAGGCCGGCGTCGAACGCATCCTGAAGGAGCGCCTCCCCTGGGTAACCGAGATAACCGGTGGGGTGGACGAGGACATGGACTGGGAAGAAAGCGCCGCCATGGGTCGAGGCGGCTACGTTCCTAACTGGTAACGCCGCGCCTTCCCTGTCCGGCGCGGCCCCATGCGCCGCGCCACCATGCTTGGCCGGATAACGTTCGGGTGTATGCCGACATCGTCCAACTCTGCCGCGTCGAAGCCGGCTGCACTCCGGGACCGGGCCGTCACGGTAGTCACGGAAGCGGGGCCCGGCTTTTGCACAGCACGGAGCGCTGGGTGCTCCAGCACTCAACCGTCCCGACTACGCCCTTCCTCCCGGCCAGCACCTTTGCCTGGGTCGACCGGGTCGAGGCCATGGTGCCCGAAGTGCAAAAAGAGCTCGACGACGTCCTTAGCTACCGGGACCAGTTGCCCAACTTCCAGGACATTTCCATCGACCAGGCGTCGATCAGCAACGACGACGGGTGGAAGACGTTCTTCTTCCTGGCTTATGGGTTCCGGTCAGAGGCCAATTGCCGACGTTGCCCTAAGACGGCGGCTCTGCTCGACAGCATCCCGGGGCTGACCACCGGTTTTTTTTCCATCCTGTCGCCGGGCAAACACATCCCTCCACACCGGGGGCCATGGCGGGGAGTGCTGCGTTATCACCTGGCGCTGAAAGTGCCCGAGCCGGCGGCGGCGTCCGGGATACGGGTCGGGGGAGAAGAGGCCCACTGGCAGGAGGGCAAGAGCCTGCTGTTCGACGACGGCTATACGCATGAAGCCTGGAACGGGACAGACGGCGTGCGCGTCGTGCTCTTTTGCGACGTACTGCGTCCGCTGAGCTCGCCGGCCGACCAGGTCAACCGGGCTTTGATCAAGGCGATCAGCTGGTCGCCGTTCATTCAGGACGCTCGCAACCGCCACGAAGCCTGGGAAAAGCGGGTCGAAAACGTGCGGTGGGGTAATAGCAATTGACCAATGGCTACGGAGCCGCCGAGGCCCCGCCGGCTCGCTCGGCTGACATATTTGCGAAATGCCCCAGCCGTACCCTGGATGACTATCGAGCAGCAGAAGATCTGGGCCTCAACCCGTTTTACCGTGAGCTCTCGAGCGAAATTGGCCCGACGATAACCTACGCCGGGTCCGAGGTCATCATGCTCGGCTCCAACAATTACCTGGGGCTGACCACAGACCCACGCGTGAAAAAAGGGGCCATGGACGCGGTGGCCCGGTACGGCACCGGGGTCACCGGCAGCCGCTTGCTCAATGGCACCCTGCCCCTCCACACCGAACTCGAGGAGCTGTTGGCCGACTGGGTCGGAATGGAAAAGGCGCTCGTTTTCACCACGGGTTACACGGCCAACCTCGGGCTTATTTCGACGCTGGTGCAGGACGGCGATGCCGTCTTCTGTGACTCGGCCGCCCACGCCTCCCTCGTGGACGGGGCCCGGCTGGCCGAGGGCACCCTCCGCGCCTTTTTCCACAACCGCCCGAACAGTTTGCGGCGGGGCCTGCGGTCGTGGCGTTCGCAGCCAGACGCCGGCGGGGTGCTCGTGGCCGTTGACGGTATTTACTCGATGGAGGGCGACTGGGCGCCGCTGGCCGAAATAAGGGGCCTGTGCGACGAGTACGACGCCCGCCTGCTGGTGGATGAGGCCCACGCCCTCGGTGTGGTCGGCCCGCACGGGGCGGGCACTTCCGCGGCCACCGGGGTGCGGGCGGACCTCATCATGGGTACCTTTTCCAAGTCGCTGGCGAGTTGCGGCGGGTTCATCGCCGGCCCTGCCGACGTGATCGGGTTCCTCAGGCTCTTCTGCCGCCCCATCCTGTTCACCGCGTCCAACGTGCCGGCGTCTCTCGGAGCCGCGCTGGCGGCGGCCAAGATCGCCCGGGAGGAAGACTGGCGCCGGGAGGTCGTCCTGCGCCTGGCCGGGCGGTTGCGCAACGGGCTGGACGACCTCGGCTACAGCGTGGGCGGCAACGCCCGGAGTTCCATCGTGCCCGTTCATCTCGATGACGTGGTGGGAACGGGGCTGCTCTGGAAGGCCCTGCTCGACCGGGGCGTCTACACCAACTGCTCGTTCCCGCCGGCCGTGCCGCGCCCCATGCTGCGGACGTCGGTCATGGCTACTCATACCGATGCCCACGTCGACCGTGCCCTCGACGTCTTCGCCGAGGTGGCCCGCAACGGCATCATCGACGCCGAGAGGGAGCGAGTGCTGGCGTTGTTGCAGTTCGGGGAGCCGAGCGAGCCCAGCCAGGTGCCCTGACTGGTCCGGTGCCCTGACTGGTCTGGTGCACTGACGGCCGGTGAGTAACGGGCTCGGGCCTGGCGGTCTTGTCCTCTCGTGCCCGAGCGTCGGGTGCCTGGCCCCTGTGCGCCCGCATGAGCGGGACAGCCGGTGGCGGCCTCGTCGTCGGTATCACCGGCGCTACGGGGCACATCGGGGGAGTTCTCCTGCGCCGGCTGCTCGACGACACTGCGGTCACGCAGGTCCGGTCGGTAGCCCGCCGGTCGCTGCCCTCTTCGATGACGGCTGGCCTAGCACCCGACCGTCTGGTCCATACCGTCGCTGACCTGCGCGAACCCTCCGCGTGCAGAGCGCTACAGGATGTCGACGTGCTGTACCACCTCGCCGCGCAGGTCTGGCAAGGCCGGTCACCGGGGGGTCTCGGCGACATGTACGCCGCCAACGTGGAGGGCACTCGCAATGTCGTGCGGGCCGGCCCGGGTGGCCTCGTCCTGGCGTCGTCGGCGGCTGTCTATGGAGCGTGGCCCGACAACCCACTGCCCATTGACGAGGGGCATGAGGTCCACCCCAACGTCGAGTGCCCGTACGCGCTTCAAAAGATGATCGCCGAGCAGATGGTTACGGCCGAGTTGTCTCGCCACGTCATAGCCCGCTTGACGGCGGTGCTCGGGCCCCACGCCGACGCCAGAGTGGCTCGGGCCGTTCGCGGGTACCGGGCCGCCGTTCCTGCGGTGCGGGGCACGGCCCAGGCGGTGCAGTGGCTGGACGAGGACGACGCGGTCGAGGGCCTGCTGGCGGCCGGGCGCGCAATGGTCGCCGGGAGCCCGATAGTCGGCCAGGTGGTCAACCTGGCCCCGCCGGACTGGCTGGGCGCGGACGACGTGGCCGCTCTAGCCCACAGCCGGGTGGTCCAACTGCCCCGGCGCCTCCTAGTCACGGGCTCAGAGGTGGGCCGGCGCGTCGGCGTTTGGCCGTTCGGCGCCGACCGGGCCGTCCTTATAGACGGTCCACTGGCCCTGTCAGCGGCCAAGGCCGGTCAACTGCTCGGTTGGAGGGCAAGCAAAACCTCAGCCGAGGTGCTGGCTGCGGCGCTGGAAAATGACTGGCGGGAGTTGCCTCACAACCGCCAGCTGTAGGCCCTACAGGGTTTTCTTGTACAGCCTCCAGACCTTGTGGCGCCGGCCACCCATGTCCTCGAGCTGCTTGTTGATGCGGTCGTTCGTGGCCAGCGTCCACGAGCCCTCGGCCGCCTCGACGCCGTCTGAGGCGAGCCGGTCGACGATCTCGCCGTAAAGCAGCGGCCCGAGGCCGAGGTTCTGCACATCCTGGCGAATACCGAGAGCCATGACCCGCGCCTGTTTCAGCTTCTTGCCGCCGAAGAGTAGCGGCACCCAGCCCGTCGGGAGAAGCCGGCCGCTCCGGGCTTTGAGCATCAGTTGGTTCGCGTCTGGCAAGGTCAGGCACACTGCCACCGGCACCCCTTCCCGCTCGAGGGCGAAGATCCAGCGCGGGTTGACGACCTGTTTCAACTGCTTGGCCAAGTGTCTGACCTCGGCCTCGGGCATGGGGACGAAACCCCAGTTGTCCTGCCAGATGGCGTTGTAAATCTCGAAAAAGCGGCCCACCTCGGCGTCGTAATCCTTGACGTTCATATCGCGGACGTAAACCTTCGAGCGTTCCCGTAGCCGCTCGAGGGTCTTGCGCTGGCGGTCCGAGAGGGCCGTCGAAATTCGCTCGAACCAGTAGCCGTACAGGTCCATCACCTGTTCCCACCCAGCGTTCAGCCACAGGTCCTCGTAGTAGGAAGGGTTCTGGAGGGTGAGCAGCGTGGCGGGCTTGTCGAAGCCCTCTACCAGTAGGCCCAGCTCGTCGTTGGTGGTGAAATTGGCTGGCCCCACCGCCAGCTCGGCGCCGTGCCGGCGGCACCAGTCGAGGGCCACGTCGAACAGTGACTGTGCCACGTCCGGGTCGTCAACGGAGTCAAAGAAACCGACCCAACCCCACGCTTCGCCCTGGCGTTCGTTGAAAAGCGAATCGACGCAGGCGCCGACCCGCCCGACCACTTTGCCGTCCTGGTGCGCGGTCCACAGCGCCCAACGTTGGTGTTGGCTGGCCGGATGGCGACGGGAGAGGCGGTCGTAGACGCTGAGCCGTAGCGGCGGGGCCCAGTTGGGGTCATTACCGTTCAGACGGAACGGTAGGTCTACAAAAACCCTCTTGGCCAGCAGCTTGTCGGCGGGACGGATCTCGGTGCCGGCCATTGGTCCGTCACGTTAGCCCACTCGCCTCCTCGCGGCCGGCTCCGGCCTCGTCCTGTTTGATGAGCTCGCGCGCCGTCTTCGTCGGAGAGATCACGATCGTCTGGCCGAGCGAGGGCTCCTCCTCAGGGCTAAGAACACCGGCCTTTGTATGGGCCCGCTCAGGGCGCAGGCGCGTCGCCCGCTTGCCGTTGATCGTCACCTGCTCGGTTACGGGGGCCTCGACCTCATTGATCGAGGCCATTCCGGCCGGCCTCATATCCAGTTCGACGACCTTGGCCGACAGCAGGTCGCGCATGGCCCGACAGACGTCGAAGTCGCTCATGTTGAAGGCCCTGCCGATCGAGCGCAGGTTCCTGCGCCCGTCCACGGCCGTCAGGACCCGCCATTGCTCGCGGTCGAGCGTCACTTGCCCCGGGTCCAGCTCCGTCACCAGGCGCGGCAGCGCGTCGAGGGACGGGATGAGCAACTGAAGTTCCTGCCATTCGGCCAGCCGCCGGCGGGCTTCGTCGAGGGCATCGCTCACCGATATAACGGTCCCACCCGCTGGCCCGCTCGGCTTGCCTGGGTGGAACTCGAAGTTACCCCTGTCGGTGCCGATGAGCTCGAAGCAAACCTCCTGGGCCCGCTGAGGCACGTCGCCAGACACGGCCGCCGCCTGGTGCTCGGATTGGTCCGCCCCGACGATCTGGCCGTCAACGAAGAACAGGTTGGCGGCAAACGACCGGCTCCGTACGTGCAGCCTGCCGGTCATGCTGCGAGCCGACAGAATTTCCAGAACAGCGCTGAAATCAAGAACGTCAAAAGTCCCTTGTAGCGGCATCGCAACCTATTCTGTCAGCCCTTGGCCGTTATGCGGCCCGGGAACACGACGATTTTGCCCCGACGCGAGGCTGGGAGCGGCGCCGGCCGTCAGAAACGGGACCATGACCTGGTCTCCTCCGCCGCCCACCCCGCTCTTTTGGCCCCGCCCCGCCGGGCTTGGACGGTCAGTTCTCCAGGACAGCAGCGGTGACGGCCCAGCCCCGGGACAACGGGCTCACGGTAAGCGAAAGCAGGTTGTCCCCGTCCCGGTAAACGCAGCTCGAAGCGGTGTTGCCCGGGGGGGTGCTGCAGCCCCGGAACTGCAGCCCCGCCTCCGGGTAGGCGTTGGCGAACAGGGCTGATACGGCGGCCGGGCTGGCGTCTTCGAGCGCGGAGGCGCGGTTGCTGGCCGCCCAGGCGTCGATCAGGACCGAAGCGGCTTGCGACGCGGTGGCTTGAGGTGAGCTGGGGGCCCAGGCCGTCGCCGTCGCCCCAAGCGCTTTCGGCGTCGTGATGGGTTGCTTGCTCGTCTGCGGGCTGAGCGACGTCGGGGGGCCGGCGAGGGGGGCCGGGCTCGTCGTCGAGGCTGGCGTGGCAGGGAGGAGTACCGTGGTCGGCGAGACCTGCGCCACCGCCGCTGACGGCTGGGCTGTCTCGGTCTTGCTGGCCTCCGGCGACGAGCCGCCGCAGGCCCCGAGCAACACGGCGAGCGCGACTACGAAGTAAGCAGCCTTCGCCCGCATACTTCGATGATCGCAGGGTGGGCAGACCGGCGCACGGCAGCGGGGCCAAGGTAAGCTTCGCCCGCGCTAACTAGGCATGGCGATAGGTAGGCATTTCGGGACGGCCGCGCCGGGAGGGTCAACGTGCCAGAGGGTCACTGGCTGGTGGCGAACTTGAGCGGCGGGCGGGCGGCTCTCTTCTATCTTCTCGTCTTGCTGCACGCGGCGGCGGCGCTGGTAGGTTTCGGAAGTATCGGGTTCAGCGGGACGTATGCGTCCCGTGCCTACCTGCCCTCGGACCGCTCAAGGCCCAGCCCCGCCGAGCCGGCATCGGTCCCCTCGACCGTTACGGAGGTGGCCGAGCGGGAGGCCGAAACCGAGGAACTCCTGCGCTATTTCGCCCAGCCAGCACGGTTCTGGTTCGCTCTTGTAGCCGTCCCGTTCCTGGGCCTGGGGGCCCTGGCCGCCAACCCGGATATCGGAGGCCTGGACCAGGCCTGGGTGCTCGGGGCGCTGCTGGTGTGGTTGGCGGCCACTCTTGTAGCGGTCAGCCTCGTGGTGCCTGCTCTGCGCCAGATGCGCTCGATGCTCTTTCAGCCGCGCTCACCGGAGGCGCCGCCGGCGGAGCGGGAGGCCGAGCGCATCCGTTTCGCCCGGGCGGCGACGCTCGCAGGTCGGGGCGCGGCGTGCTGCGACGTCCTGTTTTTCGTGGCGCTGGCCCTCATGATCTGGCAACCCTGAGCGCGTACTTCCCGGCCCCACGGCAAAGTCTCATGGCTCGGTCAGGCGTCCGTCAGTCGGAAGCACTAGTATTTATCGACAGACCAATTAGAGAATTCTTAGGGGCGGCCGGTCTTTGTATTTGCCGCGCACGCGCTACGCTTGTGGTGTATGGCTCGGACGTTCAACGGGGACGAAAGGCGGCTCGCCCCCGTCAAGGGAGCCCGGTTACCTATGTCCTGGCCTTCGGTCGAAGGCGCGAGACCAGCTCCTACCTCGCAACTGTTGGCAGATGGCCCGGAGCGTGGGCCGGCCGCAGGCGGCATGCCGTCGGGTTCGACGGGCCCGAATTTCGAGGGGTTCCCGTAACGGAGCTCCTTTCCGACTACCAACTGGCGCTCGTTTCGCGCTACCTCGACGACCGGGAAATAACTCTGCAAAAACAGAGCCGTTGCTTTTTTCATATTTCGGGGGCCGGGCACGAGGCCCTGTGCCTCGGGTTTGCGAGGTCGCTGCGCGCCGGATATGACTGGTTTTTCCCTTACTACAGGGACAGGTCGCTGGCCCTGGCCCTAGGTATGACGCCCACCGAGTCCCTTTTGCAGGCCGTGGGAGCAGCGACGGACCCGGCCTCAAGTGGCCGCCAAATGCCTTGTCATTTCGCGTCGCGCCAGTTCAATATCGTTACGCAGTCGAGCCCAACCGGCTCGCAAGCCATACCCGCAGTCGGTTGTGCGGAAGGGGGCCGCTACATATCGCGCCACGCCGATGAGGATTTGCCCGGCTGCACTGCGCAACCAGACGAGGTCGTCTACCTTTCCATGGGTGAAGGGGCTACTTCTGAGGGCGAATTTTGGGAAAGCCTCAACACGGCGTGCTCTCTGCGCCTGCCCGTCCTGTACATCATCGCCGATAATGGGTACGCGATATCGGTCCCGGCCGCTCAGCAGTCCCCACGTCCTATTTCAGACTTGGTAAAAGGCTTTCCAATTTCGGTACACCGCATCGATGGCCGTGACTATTTCGACGTCAGGGCCAAAGCACCGGCCATTGTTGCCGCTATCCGCCAGGGGATGGGCCCGGCGCTGGTGCACGCCACCGTGACTCGGCCTTACTCCCACTCGTCAGCCGACACGCAGAGCAAGTACCGCCCCCAAACAGAACTGGACGACGAGAGCCTGGAACGACCCGATCGCGGTCCTCGAGCGGGCGCTGCTGGACGGGCACATACTCTCGGAGGGTGACCTGGCCGAGAGGCGTGAACAGGCCCGTACGCTGGTGGCGGAGGCGGCCAAGGAAGCCCTGCGGGCGCCGCGCCCCGACCCGGCCACCGTGGGCTTGCATTTGCTCAAGCTCCCCGTGGTGACGAAGGACGAAGCATCAGATGAGGCCGCCCATGGCCTCCCGGGCGCCGAGGAAGGGCCTGTCGTCGCCCTGGGGGAGGCGATACGGCTGACCTTGTTCGAGGTTATGGAACAGGACGCCCGGGTCAGGGTATTCGGGGAAGACGTCGCCGACGCGCCACAGGAGCTTCTCGGTGAACTGGAGGGTAAAGGGGGTGTCTTTGGTACCACATTCGGCCTCCAGCGCCGGTTTGGGGAAGACCGCTGCTATAACACCCCGGTAGCGGAAGCCAATATCGTCGGGCGCGCCATCGGTCAGGGTGCCCGAGGCCTGAGACCCGTGCCCGAAATACAGTTCTTCGACTACATCTGGACCGCGATGCAGCAGATCAAGAGCGAAGCGGCGACAACCAGGTGGCGCTCGGCGGGCGAATGGTCGTGCCCCATGGTGCTACGGGTCGCCATCGGCGGGTACCTGGCCGGAGGGGCCATCTGGCATTCTCAGTCAGGGGTTTCCATTTTCGCCCACATCCCCGGGCTCGTCGTGGTTATGCCGTCGCGTGCAGTTGACGCCGTCGGGCTCCTGCGGACGGCGCTGTCCAGCGAGGACCCCATTCTCTTCCTCGAGCACAAGCACCTTTTGCGCCAGAAGTACACCGAGGGCCCTTTCCCGGCGCCAGGGTTCCGGCTGCCCTTCGGGCAAGGCCGCATTGCTCGACCTGGCACCGAGCTGACCATCGTCACGTATGGGGCCACCGTCGAGCGCTCTTTGCGGGCGGCCAGCGCCACCGGCGCCAGTGTCGAAGTCATCGACCTGCGCTCGATAATGCCCTGGGACAAGGAGCTGGTGGCGAACTCAGTGGCGCGGACCGGGAAGCTGCTGGTGGTCTCCGAAGACAACCTGACGTGCGGTTTCGGCGCCGAGGTGGCGGCCTGGGCCGGCGAGCACTGCTTCGGCGACCTCGACGCCCCGGTGTACCGGGTGGGCGCGGCAGACACCCACGTCGCTTACGAGCCCACACTCGAACGGGCC
The DNA here is from genome assembly GCA_963750465.1 of uncultured Acidimicrobiaceae bacterium. Classification (GTDB taxonomy): domain Bacteria; phylum Actinomycetota; class Acidimicrobiia; order Acidimicrobiales; family Palsa-688; genus Fen-671. Next base: position 259,016 of record CAVVRE010000010.1, on the reverse strand, counting down.
ACCCTGCCCCAAACCGAGCAGATACAGGAGGCGGCCCAGCGGCTGCTGGCCTTCTGACGCTCGGCGTAGCAGCCTCGGCAACCGGCGGCCTCAACGCCGACCAGCCGGGCAATATGCGCCGGCCAGCGAGGTAGTTAGTGGTGTCAGGCTGGGCACGGTCGCGGCCCGGGCCGCCGGTTGGCTAAAGTGGAGCTGGGAATGGCACGTCTCGCTCGTAGTTTCGTGCGCCTCGTCGTGGTCCTGGTGCTTGCGGGGGCCCTCGTAACGGTGGCCGTTGGTTCCATCGCCTATTCCACGGGCCGGTTGTTCAATGACGTGGCGGCGGCCAAAGAGACACCTATACCTGGCCTCGTGACGGACCCCTCGCTGCCGTCGGTCATCTATGCCGCCAACGGGTCGGTGATGGCCACGCTGCGGTCTTCGCTGTACCGCCAGCCGGTGCGGTTGGCCCAGATCTCGCCCATCCTGGTGGAGGCTGTCCTCGACACCGAGGACCACAGTTTCTGGAAGCACGGGGGCCTCGACATCGAGGCGACGGCGCGAGCCCTGCTGGCGGACGTGAACGCAGGAGCGGCGGTCCAGGGCGGTTCGACCATCGCCCAGCAGCTGGTCAAGAACACATACCTGACGGACCAGAAGACGCTGAGCCGCAAGGTACGCGAAGCCGTACTGGCGGAGCGGCTCGAGCAAAAGTACACAAAAACACAGGTGCTCGACGCCTACCTCAACTCTGTCTACCTCGGCAGCGGCGCCTATGGTGTCGAGGCGGCGGCCAAAGAGTACTTCAACAAGGACGCCAGCCAGCTCGACCTGCCAGAGGCCGCCTTGCTGGCCGGGCTGATCCAGGCGCCGAGCGCCTACGACCCCATCGAGAACCCAGAAGGGGCCCGCCAGCGCCGTAGCGAGGTCCTCGCTCGTATGCTTTATTACAAGTCCATTTCGTCGGCTCAAGCCGTCGCCGCCAACGAGGTGGCCCTGCCCACCACGGTCCACGACGCGCCGGGCGTGTCGTACACCTCGTTCGGGTTTTACGTCGACGAGGTTGTTAACCAGTTGCTCAACAACCCCGCCCTCGGAGCCACGCTGAGCGAGCGGGAGAACGCTCTGTTCAACGGGGGCCTCAAAATATATACCAACGAAATGCCGCCGTTGCAGTCTTACGCTCAGCACGTGGCGGTGGCCGACATACCGTCGAGCCTGGCGCACGTCGTGGCCGCCTTTGCCGTGATCGACCCGCGGAACGGCAACGTCGACGCGCTGGTAGGTGGCCCCAACCCTGGCACGAGTCAGTTCGACGACGCCGTGCAAGGCGAACGCCAACCGGGATCGGGGTTCAAGCTCTTCTCTCTGATCGCCGCCCTCGAGGGCGGTTACAGCGTTTACGACTCGATCCTGGCCACGTCTCCGTGCGCGGTGACCTTCCCGGGCGTGCCGGTGCAGGCGGGCTACAATTTGAACCGTCTGATGAACAACGACCCCGGCGACCCGAACGGGGTGGTGACCCTCGTCGAGGCGACGGCGGTTTCGATCAACTGTGCGTTCTTGCGCCTGGCTCACCAAGTGACGTTGCAAAAGGTCATAGATGTAGCCAAGAGCATGGGTGTTTCTGACGAAACGCTCGACCCGAACAACCCCTCGCTCGTAATAGGGACCGAGGCCGTGCGCCCGATCGAGATGTCAGCGGCTTACGCCACAGTGGCGGACGGTGGCATTTACCACACGCCGACCTTCGTCAACCGGGTGGTGGACCGTCTCGGGGCGGTCATATACAACGGGGAGCAACCGGGGCGGCGGATCTTTTCCCAGCAGATTGCGGACGAAGCGATTGTCGCACTCCGGGCCACAGTCCAGTACGGGACGGGAACTGCGGCCGCCCTGGCGAACGCAGACGTGGCGGGCAAGACAGGCACCACCGATAACAGTGTGGACGCTTGGTTCAACGGCATAACGCCGACCCTCGTGTCCTCTGTCTGGATCGGGGATCCCAACGGCGAGGTCCCGATGTACGTTGACGGGACCGAGGTTTTCGGCGCCGATTACCCGACCCAGATTTGGCACGACGTGATGGACTATGCGTTGCGCGACGTCCCGTACTCGTCGTTCCCGGACCCGGACCCATACGAAATGCCGCCCGTTGAGTACATAATCTCACCCAGTCTCGAACAGGACGATTTGCTGAACCACGGCGGGGTCGGTACCCCGGCTTGTGTTTGGGATGGTCAGCTCATCCCTTGCCCAACGACCACGCTCCCCCCGCCCCCGCCCCCGCCCCCGACGACAGCCGGCCCAACGACGACGGCGGGCGCGACGACCACGCCGGGCGCCACAACCACGCCAGGCGCGACGACCACGCCGGGCGCGACGACGACGCCAGGTGAAACGACCACCCCGGGACCAGCGACCACGACCGCCCCCACCACTACGGTCCCACCGACCGTACCGGGGGTGCCCGGAGGAGGGCCGGTCACGACCTTCGCCGTGCCCCAGTCGCCGACCACCGTGCCGGCTGCTCCGTCGACGGCGGCTCCGTCGACGGCGGCCACTTCGGCCGTCACCCACACCGCCGTTACGGCGCCGCCAGCGACGTCACCTGGCTTCTCGTACCACGGTGGGGGCGGCGTGGGACCGGGTCGAGGACCGGGCCACCAGGGTTTCGGCGATGGCGGCCAGCAAGGGTACGGGCCTTGAGCCCGGCCGATCTGGAGGCGCTTCTGGCCCTCCAGGACCTGGACACGCATATCGACCAGGAGCAGCACAGGAAGGCGCACCTGCCTGAGCGCGACGAACTGGCGCAACTAGAGCGGCTGATCGGGCAGAAGGAAACGGCTCGATCGGAGGTGGCGGTCCTGGACGCGGACGTGGCGTCGCGCCAGGAGGCCGCGGAGCGGGAGCTGCAGGCGACCGAGGACCGGGTGACGCAGGTGAACAGGCGGCTCTATGGGGGGACGGTCACCGCTTCGCGCGAGCTCCAGGCCATGGCCGCGGATGTCGAGAGCTTGAAGAAAACGGGCCTCGGAGCTCGAAGATAGGGCGCTTGTGCTGATGGAAGAGCGCGAGCCGTTCGATAAGGAGCTGGCGGAACTGGACGGTCAACTGGTCGAGCTCGAGGCGCGCCAGCGAGAGGCCCAGACGAGCCTGGCCGAAGCCGAAGCCGAAGTCGACACCGACATCTCCACGTTGGCAGCGCAACGGCCGAAGGCCGCCGGCACCGTCCCCGAGCAATTGTTGAGCGCGTACGAGCGCCTGAGGGGGCGCCTCGGAGGGGTGGCGGTGGCCCGGCTGGTCGGCGGGCGCTGCGACGGGTGTCATCTGACCTTGTCGGCCGTGGAGCTCGACCGCATTCGTCACGAATCGGACGGTACCCTCCAATATTGCGAGCAATGTGGCCGGATCATCGTGATCGCCGGCTCCTGAGCGACCGCTTTGCCCACTGAAGCCCAACCCGGGCTGTGGCCCGCCGAACCGGCCAAGGTCCTATCTGTCGACGGGTCACAGGTTTTGGTAGGTACTTGTTCCTGGACAGACCCCACCCTCACCAGGCAGACCTCCTGGTACCCGCGGCGGTCAATGAGCGCAGGCGAAAGACTGAGTTATTACGCCAGCCAATTCCCCATCGTCGAGGCCGATTCTACTTATTACCGGCCCCTGCCGCCTGACCTGGCCCGGACGTGGGCCGAACGGGCCCCGGCCGGGTTTACATTCGACGTAAAGGCGTACGGTTTGTTGACCGGGCACCCCGTGGAGCAGGCGTCCTTGTGGCCTGACCTCAAAGAGGAGTTGAGCGAAGATGCTCGCGAAAAGCGCCGGGTTTATGCCCACCATCTCCCCGCGGACGCAATAGACGAGGCCTGGGCCCGTTCGATCAGTGCCCTTGGGCCGCTTCGTGACAGCGGGCGCCTGGGCGCGTTGCTCTTGCAATACCCGCCCTGGTTTGTGCCCAAGCGGTCCAACCGGGACGAATTGGCTCGCTTACCCGACCGGCTTTCGGGTACACCGGCGTGCGTGGAGTTCCGCTATCCGGGTTGGCTCAAGGAGGACGACCGCGCCCGCACTCTGGACTTGCTCCGGGAGCTCGGTTTGGCCCTGGTCGTCGTCGACGCCCCGGCGTCGTCAGGGCTCCAGACCGTGCTCGATGTAACGAAGAGTGACCTGGCCGTAGTTCGCTTTCATGGCCGGGCGGACAGCACGTGGAAAGCACGGGACGTCACCGCGGCCGAACGCTTTCGCTACCTGTACAGCGCTCATGAACTCGAAGAGTGGGTCCCGCGCGCCCGGGAGCTGGCTCGCTCGGCGTCGACGGTCCACCTCCTGATGAACAATTGCTACCAGGACTACGGCGTGCGCAACGCGGCGGAGCTGGCGGAAATGCTGGCCGACGAGGATTAGCTCCCGTCCCGGGGGCAATTGATGTGGCTCCGAGGTCACGGCCGCGAGGACTAAACCGGGTGGTTCCAGACGCCGGATATTCATGCGGCTGGTCCGAAAGCGGCGCGGTAGCATGGAGCTCGTGTAGGCGACGAGCTCTCCAGTACCGCTGGCGGCTTTTGTAATAGAAGGAGTAGCTCGTTGCGTTCGTATACCAATGCCGGCTGGGCGCCGGCGGCCACCTTGAAGGCGACCAAGCTGAGCCGTGAGCGCGCCGGGCAGCTGGTCTTAAACGACATCTCGTTGACCGTCGCCCCCGGCGACAGGATCGGAGTGGTCGGGCCGAACGGAGTCGGTAAGACCACCCTCCTGCGGATGCTGGCTGGCCTCGACGTACCCGACCGGGGCCGCGTCGAGGTGTCCCCTCCCGGGGCCAAGGTCGGCTATCTGGCGCAGGAGCGGGACCACCGGCCCGGTGAGAGCGTGCCCGGTGAGAGCGTGCCCGGTGAGAACGTGGAGATATTACCTTCGGCGCCGTACCGGGACCGCTGATGCCGAACTGGGCCTGGACAAAGCCGTGCAGCGCATCTCCAGCGGGGACATGAGCGAGGAGGCGCAATCCGGCTATGCGCTGGCGCTAGAGCGTTTCAACCTGGTGGACCCGGGCGGGTTCGCAGCGCGCGCTGCTGAGACACTGGCCAACCTCGGTGCAGGCGAAGGGCTGCTATCAGCTCCGGTTGGGGGTCTGTCCGGGGGCGAAGCGGCGCGCGTCGACCTGGCCGCCATGATGCTCTCGCGTTACGACGTGACCCTCCTCGACGAACCGACCAACGACCTGGACTTCGAGGGCCTGGAGCAGCTGGAGGATCTGGTGCTCAACTTGGCAGGCGGCCTGGTGGTGGTCTCGCATGACCGGGAGTTCCTGGCCCGCACTGTCAATGCCGTACTGGAGATAGACCCTCATTCACGCCAGGCCAATCTGTACGGAGGCAATTGGGCTTCGTACGTGCAGGAGAAGGCGGCCCTGGCGCGACACAAAGAAGAAGCCTGGGACAACTTCCGCCAGAGCCGCGAAGACCTCCTCGGCCGGGCTCAGCGGGAGAGGTTGTGGGCCAGCACTGGAGTCAAGCGGGAGCGAAAAGCAGCCGAGTGACAATGACAAAGCGCAACGCGACTTCCGGGTCAACCGGACCGAACAACTGGCGGCCCGGGCGCGGCGCACGGAGAAGGCGCTGGAACGGCTGGAACAGGTGGAAAAGCCCTGGGAGCAGTGGGAGCTCAGGTACTCGCTCGAGCTGGCGCCAAGGGCGGGCGCCGTCGTCGCTCAACTCACGGGGGTAGTGGCCGAAAAGGGTTCCTTTCGGCTGGGGCCCGTGGACTTGTTAGTGGAGTGGGGGGATCGGACGGCCGTCACCGGCCCGAACGGCTCGGGCAAGACGACCCTTGTCGAAGCCATCCTGGGTCGTGCCCCGCTGGTGGCCGGTTCCCGCGTCCTGGCCCGAGCGTCGTCCCGGGCGAGCTCGGCCAGGCCAGGTCGACCGTCCTGGCCACCAGCGACGGGCGCGGGCCGACGTTCTGACCGCCTTCATGCGGGCCACGAGCTTGACCGTGCCGGAAACGCGCTCGCTCCTGGCCAAGTTCGGCCTCGGCGCTGAGGACGTCGAAAGGGAAATCGCCACCCTTTCCCCCGGAGAACGGACTCGAGCGCAGTTGGCCTGCTTCCAGGCCGTCGGCGTCAACTTCCTGGTCCTGGACGAGCCGACCAACCATCTCGATTTGCCCGCGATCGAGCAATTGGAGGCGGCGCTGGCGGCCTACGAGGGTACCTTGCTCATCGTTTCCCACGACAGGCGGCTGCTAGAGGGCCTCCGAGTTACGCACCAGGTCGAAGTGGCAGGCGGAAACGTGACGGTAAGCAGGAGTAACGCCGGACTGAAGCAGGACTAATGCTCGACCAACCGGGCGGAGGCCCTTCGGCCTGGCCGCTTGATTACTTCGACCGCGTTTGGCAATTGCTCTTTTATTTCCGTCGAATGCGTTACGACCACGATCTGGCGAAAACGACCTCTAAGTCGCTCCAGAGCGAGCAACATGCGGTTCCTGCGTTCTTCGTCGAGGGGGCCGAATACCTCGTCCAGTACCAGCAAGCCCACGGCGCCGCCGGATTGGAAACGTATGTGTTCGCTGATGGCGACCCGAAGCGCCAGATTGGCGAGGTCCACTTCCGAACCGGAGAACCGCTCGAGGTCGTAGGAGATCCCGCCGTCGCAGATCTGTAGCCCATAACTCTCCGGGTCGACCTCCAGACGGTCGTACTCGTTGTCGGTTAGCTCGCCGAAGAGCTCGGCCGCCTGTACCGCGAGACGAGGTCCGACGGAGGCCACCACGCTGTTGCGAAAACCGCTCAGTAACTCCGATGTGCGCCCGAGGTGCACCGACGCACCCTCCAGGTCGGTCAGGCGGGCGTGCTGGGCCTGGGCTTCGGCATAGCGCTTGGCTTCAGCGTCGGCCTGCGCCCTCGCCTTGGTGGTCGCTAGTCGGGCCGTCCGCGCCGCTGCGTCCCTTTCGCCGGCGGCCTTGTCAGCTTCTCGGGACGCTTCTTGCGCCTTGGCGAGAGCGGCCGGTTCGAAGCCGAGGGCCTTCACTTTGGCGAGGAGGACCTCCACGAGGGAGGCTGCCGTGGCTGAATGTCCCTCCGCATCAGCGAGGGCCCGCTCAGCCCGGGGGCGCCTCTCGAGGCGGCCCTGCAGTCGGCTCGCTTCCTCGGCGGCCCGCTTTGACGCCGCCAGCCGACCGGCGGCGTCCTCGAGCACCTCGGACAAGGTCTCGGTGGCCGGCGCGGCCCGATGGCCGAGGCCAGCGCCCGATCGTTCTCCGCCAAGGCCTGGAGGGCAATGGCCAGGCGCCTCGACCCGGCTTCCCGGGCCGCGTGCGCCTGCTCCCAGGCTGCTCGAGCCTGGCGTGAGGAGCTGACGTCGTCGCCCAGGCGCTGGAGCGTGGCCAGGGCCGACTCGGCCGCGTCGGACGCCTTGGCCAGGGCCCGTTTGCAGGTGGAGAGCCGTGACTGGGCTGTCTCCAGCTCCTGATCACGATGAGCTTGGACACTGGCGAAAGCCTCGCCCAGAGGTTGCCCGCACAGGGGGCAGTCCTCGGCGCCCGAAAGCGAAGTCGACTTGGCCCGCGCCTCCCGGGCGTTTTTCAAGTCGGCGGCCGCGGCCTGGAGCGTGGCCTCTGCGGAACCGAGCTCTGAACGAGCGGCCATGGCGACTTTCTCCGCTGCCGCCAGCGCCCTTTCGTCCGGGGCGGGCGGGGCCGGGACCTCGGGCAGCACGGCCAGTTCCCGGGCCGCGTCACGAAGGGAACGAAGCAATGGCAGGAGGCGTTCGGCGGCGCCGAGCCGGGCGGCCTCAGGTTGGAGGAGCCTCAGTTTGGACTCGGCCCCGGCTAGGTCGGTCAATTCGGCGTTCAGGTCGGCCACTTGTTTGTTGGCGGCGGCCAGTTCGGACCGCGCCGCTTTGCCTTCGAGGACCAGTAACTCGTGCTCTTGGCGGAGCCGGTCGAGAGCGCTCAAGCCTTCTTTGGAAGACCGCGCCACCTCGCCGGCCGCGGCGCTCGCCCTTTCTTCCTCGGCCGCGGCCACGTCGGCAGCCGCGGCCCGCGCCTCTGTGTCCTCGGCCGATACCCGTGCTTCTTCGAGATCCGGGAGCATCCCCCGGAGCCGGTTGTGCTGTTCGGTGGCCTGCCTGGCGTCGGCCCGCACCCGGTCGCGCGCCGCATCGAGCGGCGTGACCCCGAGCAACGCCAGGACGAGCTTGCGGCGCTCGGCCGGGCTCTGGCTGGAAAAGGCGGCCAGCTGTTTTTGTTCGGCGAAGACAGAGGCGCGGAAGGAGCCATCGTCCATGCCGAGCACCGAGTGGACGTAACGGCCGGTGTCGCGAGCGCCCTCGGCCACGGCCAGCCCGTCACAATGAGCCTCAGCCCTAACCGTCGAGTTCGCCCCGGATATCGTCCGACGCACTACGTAAATGTGGCCGTCGTGCTCAAATGTGACTTCGGCGATGCATTCACCGTGCGAGCCGGAAGAGGGCACCTCCTCCTTGGAGGTGCGCGCTTTACCCCACAGTGTCCAGAGCACCGCCTCGAGCAGCGTGGACTTGCCGGCGCCATTGGGCCCGTACACGCCGACGAGCCCGGGTGGCAGCGTCAGCTCGAGTTCTTCTTCAAAAACCCGGTAATTGCGAAGATATATGCGGTCGATCAGCAAGGGTCTATGTGGCTCCGGGCTAACCGGCGGACTCGACCGCTTCTTCGATGTAATGGCGGCCCAATTCCCGCACCCGTTCGCGGTCGAAGCCGGTCAGGTCCTGGTGGGCCAGCCACGAGTCCCATTGACCTCCGAGCGTCTCGACCCGCGGCAGTTCGGCGGGGACGGCGATATCCGGGAACTGGGGCTCCAGGCGCAGGTCGAGGGCGGCACCGGCGGCCTCTCGCACCCCCTGGCGGTCGAGGAGCCGGTAAGCCTCGGGGTCGACCCCCTCCAGGTAGAGCCGCGCCACCGCACCGGCGGGGACCGTCGCAGCCCGGGCCATGACCTGCTCCGATAGGTCCGAGGGGGAAAGCCCGAAAGCGTAAATGCTCTCCAGCGTTATCAGCGGTCTTTGCCCTGTCAGCGGTATGTGGCGGCATTGGCCGCTGACGGTGTCGAGCACCACGATGCCCTTCGCCTTGTCGGGGTCGTCGGCAAAACTGAAGGTATCGGTTGAGCCGGCGTACCAAATGCCCGGCGCCACCTCGGCGTGGAAATGGTAATGCCCGAGCAGTACGAGGTCCGATTGGAGCGTGGCCAGGTCGATCTCGATCTCGTTTATGTCTGCGTGGCGCGGCTCCACTTGCTTGATGCGAGGGTGGGTAATCAGCAGGTTCGTCTGGTCGGAACTGCGAGACTTGGCTGCCTCTTCGAGTGCCTCGAGAGTGGCGTCGACGCTCAGCATCTGCGGGACGGCATGGACGACGAGGGCCCCGCTCGGGGTGGCGACCTCGAAACGCTCGTAGGCGAGCCGATGGGCGAAGTGCATTTCCGGGAACGTGTCAGCCAGCGCGCTGTACGGGCTCCCCCGTCCCGGGAGCCGAGGTGTGTCGTGGTTGCCGCTGATGAGCACCACGGGCACGCCGTGGTCCCGGATGGCGGCCAGGCCTCTTTGGGCCACCCGGAACGAGCGGTAGTGCGGCGAAGGATGGTCGAAAATGTCGCCCAGCCAGATGAGCACGTCGGGTTTTTGTTTGAGGGCCAGGTCCACGGCCGCTTCGAAGGACCTCTCGAAGTCCCATTCGCGCTGGTTGACGCCTCCCTCCACCGTGTACGGGAGGTAAGAGCGGCCCAGGTGGGCGTCACCGATCGCGGCAACCTTCATGGGGACCAGTACACCACGGGGGAGTGACGACCAGGGGGACCCGGGCGGGCCAGGCCGGCGCCGCCACTCTCGGTTGCATCCAAGCCCCGCGGTTCGACGAAGGCTATCGACGGCCTCGGAGCGGTCTCCTTGACGGGGGCTCTCCCAGACGGGTACTGGGCAGTCGGTCGTCGCCGGACCGAGGTTCCCGAGGCCAGGCCTTAACGGTCACTGGTCGATGCGATGATCGGCTGGTGCCCCGCCCGCCGCTTGCCGGGCCCCGGACGGGACCGGGACCCGACGGACGGGGACGCCGGCGTCGCCCGCCGCTACGCGCGCTGCGGGTCGCTCTGCGCTGGTCGCGTGGAGGCACGAGCGTCGTGCCCGCCGGCGCCGGTTGGCTCTTGTGGTGGTCAGTGCCGTCGCCGCCGTCGTTTCCATCGCGGGCTGGGCGGCGGCCAGTCTCGGCCTGGTCAAGCTGTCGGGCCCGGCCTGGCCTCTTGCCGTACTCGGCCTCGGGGGTGCTCTTGCCGCGGTGATGGCGTGGCCTCGTTCTGACCCGAGCCGCTGGGCCAGGGGCGCCGCCGGCGAAGTGGTCACCGCCGCGATGCTCGAGAGCCTGCCGAGGCGGCGCTGGGTGGTGCTGCACGACCTGGCTCTTCCGGGCACCCGTGCCAACGTCGACCACCTCGTGCTCGGGCCGACCGGCGTTTGGGTCATCGACACCAAGGCCTACCGGGCGCGGATCACAGCCCGCCGGCGCCAGGTCCTCGTGGCCGGCGCTCCGGTGCGGACCGAGGCGGTGTGCTGGGAGGCCCAGGTCGTCTCTCAGCTGCTCGGCGTACCGGCCCGGCCCGTGATTGCCATGCATGCGAGGGGGTTGCCGCGTAAGGGGCGGCGGGTAAGCGGGGTGAGGGTGGTGCCGGCCGGGCAGCTCGTCCGCCGGTTGCGCCGGGGCCAATACTTCTGGCCGCGCCTCGGCAGGCTTGCGGTACGGGAGTTGGGCCGGCTAGCCGAGCAGTCGATGAGGCGCTCGCAGTGACGAACAGGAGGTGACGAAAGGTAACCGTGCGCTCGATAGGTCGTACTACGCCAGAAAGGTAGTTGGGCGCCTGCTACGGTCCTGGCCCGTACCGTCCTGGCCCAGACGGGCGGCGGGGAGGGTTGGTTACCTGCGGGACCGGCTAGTCTCCAGTGAGGCCAGCGCCGTTTGGCCTGCTTACCAGCCCATGTCCCGCCCACTCGACTTCGACCCGATCATCGAGGCCAGCCGGCAATGGTCCGCGCACGGCTGGGAGGAAGCGTGCGACGGGATGGCCGCGATCACCTCCATTGTGCGAGCGCAGCAGCTGTTCCTGGGCCGGATCGACGCCGTACTGCGCCCTCTGGAGCTCACTTTTGCCCGCTACGAAGTGCTGATGCTGTTGCTGTTCTCCCGGCGGGGAGCATTGCCCCTCAACAAGATCGGGGCCCGGTTGCAGGTCCACCCCACGAGCGTGACCAACGCCGTAGACCGGTTGGAACAGCAGGACCTGATAAAGCGGGTACCGCACTCGAGCGACCGGCGCACGACACTGGCCGAGATCCTGCCTGTGGGCCGGGAGCTGGCCTTGCGAGCGACGAGGGCACTCAACGAGGAGGTCTTCTCCCAGCCCGGCATGAACAGTGACGACCTGAAGGAACTGGTGGAAGTGCTGCAGAGGTTCCGGCAAGGGGCGGGGGATTTTGAGGAGGCTGGCGGGCCGGCGGTACGCGAATATGGTGGTTTACAGAGTGATCAGGGCGTTGGTGCGCTTCGTGGGCTTGAGGGGACCGGAGGCGGCTGAGCCGGCCTAGCCTCGCCCTGGGTTTCTTGCTCGCCACAAGCCGGGGGGCGGGCGTTCAAAGGAGCAAGCCCGGGCCGCGCTGCCCTCCCGGTGGCACGCCCCTCGTCCCTTCCCGTGTTGCGCAGGTAAGTCGGGCGTTTTCTCGGGCCTTGGCCCCAATTCGTCGGGCTCGTTCGCTGGCGGGCCATCCGGTGGCACGGAAAGGGGTAAAGCCGTGGTGGCACCGGGCCGGCGGCCACCAAGCGTTCAGGGGCCGTTTGGGTGCGGGAGGTGCATTTGGTCGTGATCGGAAGCAGGATTTGCGCCCAACCGCCACCAGATGACCAGCGTGCCCCCAAAAAGGGGCGGAAAATAGCCCGTTTGGCCGGCGGCCGGTTAGTCCACCAGGGAAGACACGTTGGGAGGGGCCACGGTGCGGGGGGTGGGCGCCGGGGGCGCTGAACGTACCAGCTCGTCGTAGAGGTACACCAGAGCAGGCACGGCGAAGGGCGCCTCGAGGTTCACCAGCAGGCACTCGCCGGGCATCAGGGTCTGGATTTCCGGGCCCAGAGCGGACAAGTCCTGCTTGGCCGACGACCGGAGTATGTTGCGGTCCTTTTCGTCGGCCAGGCCGAGGACGAACAAAGTGTTGAACTGGCTCAATAGTTCGTCGTCGAGCAATTTGGGCTGCTGGGTCACGGCCAGCAGCCCGACGCCGAACTTGCGGCCCTCCCGGGCCACCCGCGGAAAAACGTTCGACTCGCGGTCCTTGTTGGCCGACAGGACCCTTTGCGCTTCTTCGAAGGCGACCGCCACGACGGGCAGCTGCTTGTGCCGCTCCGGGTCCGACAGAAAGGCGCCCTGCCATTCCTCGAGGACCCGCCGGGTGAGGTAGGAGGCGACCAGGACTTCTTCGGTCCCGCCGAGGCCGCTCACGTCGACCAGCACCACTTTGCCTTCCAGCAGCTCGCTCAATATCCGCCGGCCAACCGAGACGGCGGGGTCGGCCGATATGCACGGCAGCTCGACGATCCGCCGGGCCCGGCGATGAACGACCTGGAGGGTGTTGAGGGCGACGCGGGCGGACAGTTCGACGTCCCGGAACCCGGCCAGGTCCTCGACCATGGCGAACTCGGCCAGCCAGGCCAGACCCTCTCGCCGGCCGGCCCCAGGACTGCTGCGGGTGTTGCCTCCTGCCCGCACGGATACTGCCGCCCGCTCGGATACGGCCGACCGCTCGGATACGGGCGCCCGCTCGGATACGGCTTCGCTGCGGGGCAACGCCGCCGAGTAATGGCGTTCGAGCTCGTGCAGCGCCTCTTCCTGAGGGCGGCTCCACTCGTAGGCGGTGCGCAGGTCGTCCACCGAGAGCTCGGCCAGGCTGATGCGCAAGGTCGACGTGTTGGGCAGGCGCCGGTCCGAGTAGGTCCGCAAGGCAATGCCGGCCCACGGGTGCCGGCCGAGGGCTGAGCGGTGCTCGCCGTGCGGGTCGATGATCAGGAGCCCGTAACGCCCGTTGGCCGACATCACGCCGGCCGAGATCACCTGCAGGAGGTTGGACTTGCCCATACCCGTGGTGGCGAAGATGCCGACGTGGCTGGCCAGGCTCCGCCCCGGGATGCCGACGGAGAAGTCGACTACGGTCTCACCGCTGCGCAGCCGGCCGATGGGTAGGTCGCCCATCCGCCCGGCCAGGAAGGCAAAGTCTTCTGGCGACGGCGACACCACCCGGGAGAACTGGGTGGGCAGGCTCTTGGGCTTCCTGAACACCGTCCTCGGTCGGCCCGGTGCCGTCGGGGGAGCCAGATAGCCGAGGCATCGGCACTCCGCCAAGCGGTACGTCCGCCGGGCCTGCTCGTGCAGGGGGTGCGCCCCTGTATCGCCCCTGGCGTCGTCGGCCAGCAGGGTGCCCGCCACCCGCTCGGCCCAGCCGGGTTCACGGTGCTCGCTGCCGTAGCTGACGTCGACGACCCGGAACAGGTAGCGCCGGCCGGTGGCCTCGTCCACCCCCACTAGCAGCTCGCCGAGGAACAGGTCCTCGTCCGGCGTCGCCCTGAACAGCGCTTCCAGGACGTTGCGCCCAAAGAGCCTCCCCCTGGTGTGCGCCGGGAGGTTGTGAGTTAGAGAACCCGCATCCATGCTCCTCAGCATCGCAGCCCTCGACCATCGACGGCGGGCTACTCGCCCTACGTCGGTTTTTGCGCATCCCGTTAAGTCTCGTTAGCTTAGGTTAAGTCTCGTTAGGTTGAGAGCCACGGAGGAGGTCTACTGATGAAATACCGCAAACTGGGCAGGACCGGGCTCGAGGTATCCGAGCTGGGCTACGGCGCCTGGGGGATCAGCAAGGTCAGCTGGATCGGCGCCGACGACGACGAGTCGCTGCGGGCTCTTCATGACGCCATCGAACGCGGGGTGAACTTCATCGACACGGCGTTGGGCTACGGCAACGGGCATAGCGAAATGCTGGTGGGAAGGGCTGTGCGCGAGGCCGAGGGCCCGGTCCTCGTCGCCACCAAGATCCCCCCGAAAAACTCTCAATGGCCCGCTCGGGCGGGGGTGCCGGCGCAGGAGGCCTACCCAGCGGACTGGGTCGTGCAGTGCACCGAGCGCAGCCTGGCCAACCTCGGGCTGGAAACCATCGATGTCCAGCAGTTCCACGTGTGGTCGGATGAATGGGTAGGGCAGGGCGACTGGGCCGAGGCCATAGAACGTCTTCGCGCTGAGGGCAAAATCCGTTATTTCGGCGTTTCCATCAACGACCATCAAGCGGCCAATGCCGTTGAGCTGGTGGGATCGGGCCTGGTCGACACGGTGCAGGTCATTTACAATATTTTTGACCAGAGCCCCGCTGACCAATTGTTCGCTGCCGTACAAGCGGCCAACGTCGGCGTCATAGTGCGGGTGCCGTTCGACGAGGGTGGGCTAACGGGCAAGGTCACGCCGGAGACGGAGTTCCCTACGGAGGACTTCCGGAACAATTATTTTGCGGGTGACCGCAAGGAGCAAGTGTGGGAACGCGTCCAGACAATTGCCAAGGATCTAGGCGTCCCGGTGCAAAAGCTGCCCGAAATAGCGCTCCGCTTCTGTATTTCCAACCCGGCGGTTTCGACAGTTATCCCGGGCATGCGTTCTCGGGCCAATGTAGATGCCAATGTCCACAGCGTTGACCTTGGCCCCCTTTCGGCCCAGGAACTGGAAATATTGGCGCATCACCGCTGGGAGCGGAACTTTTACGGGCAATAATGGCGTTTATCTTCGCTCCATCAAAGCGTGCCGGTCGTCGAACGCTCGTTCCTTGACGTCCTGAGGCAGGCCGGCCCCGTCGAGGGCGCTCTCGAGCTCGGCCCAGATTTCGGCCCGGGCCAGCGGGGACACGCGGCCAAGCGGTCGGCCACGGACAGGGGATAGGGGTACCCGGGAAAGGCGGCATCGTCAGCCAGGGCGCAGAGTTGCCCGAGAACCTGCCGGGCGTCCACGTCGGCCGGTATGTCGACGCGGAAAGCAAACCTGGCGTCCGGGTCGAGGCGGGCGATCACCACGAGCAGCCCAGGCCCGACCTCGCTACGGCGGGACGCTATCGGTGCCCACCAGCAACTGCGGGGCCCGAGGGCCGCCTCAGCCTCGAGCTCGAGCTGACCGACGAGTGGTGCCCCGCCCCGGGCCAGCGAGCTGTGCTTGGTAACGCCGACGAGAGTGACCCCGTGGCCAGCCCCTCTATCGAGCAGGTCGGCGAGCCAGCGAGCCGGGATACGCCAGTCCGGTTGCAGGTCGCCGTCAACTAGGACGACTGCGCCGGGCTCAGCCTCGTCCACCGAGCGTGACACCAGCCGCCACTCCGACCAGTCTCGAAGGACATTGAGGTCAACGGGTGCTTGCGGGTCGACGGGTGCCCCCATGTCTGCGAGCGAACGTCTGGCCTCCGGTCCGCCGCCGCTCCCTCTCAGGATGTGGGCCGTGAAGGGGTCCTGCTGTTCCAGGGTGCAACGGCCGTCCTGCCAGCGTGTTCGGGCCGCACGGGTGACGGCGACCTGCAGGCAGCGGGCGTCGGCCACCAGCGCCTGACCTCCATCGACGGCCCAGCAGTCAGGCGGGGGCAAGAGCCGGGCCAGAGGTTCGAGGGCAATGGAAGGAAAGAAGTCGAGGTCGCTGCCGGCCGGGTCAGAAAGGTCGCTTGCCCGGCCCATGAGCAGCTCAGCCAGCCTCTCGGCTGTTTCGGGGACGGTCGGCACGCTCCACAGTGCCACGTCGGTCGCAGCTGGGCCGGCGGACCGGCCATCGGCCGGCCGAACCCATTCGGGACGAGCAATCGGGACGGGCAATCGGGACGAGCAATCGGGACGAGCAATCGGGACGAGCAATCGGGGACGGGCAATCGGGGACGGGCAATCGGGGACGGGCAATCGGATGGGCAATCGGATGGGCAACGCGGAGCGGGAGGACGGGTTCTCGTCCTGGCCCTCGTCGCTGATGTTCGGACCGCGTCAGGCCCCGGTCTGACCCCTTCCGGCTGGGGCTTGCGCCCAACTGGTGTTGTCGGCGTTCACTCAGGGCAGAATGGTCCTATGCCAAGGTCCATATGGAGCGGTTCGATCAGCTTTGGGCTGGTCAACGTGCCTGTCAAACTTGTCACCGCCACTTCGCCCAAAGATGTGCGCTTTCACCAGTTGCACTCCACCGACGGTGGTCGCATCAATCAGAGGAGGGTCTGCTCCCTGGACGACGAGGAAGTCGATTACTCCGAGATCGTCAAGGGTTATGAGTTGCACCGGGGCCAATACGTGATCGTGGATCCTGAAGAGCTCGAGGCGCTGACGCCCGAGGCCAGCCGGAGCATCGACATCGAGGAGTTCGTGGAGCTGGCCGAAATAGACCCTCTTTTCTTCGAGCACAGCTATTACCTTGTCCCCGACGAGGTGGCGGCCCGCCCTTACGCGCTCCTGGTCGAGGCCATGGCCGGCACGGGGAAGGTCGGCATCGGACGTTTCGTACTCCGCACCAAGCAGTACCTGGCCGCCCTCAGGCCGAGGGACGGGGCCCTCGTGTTGTCGACCATGTTGTTCGCTGACGAGGTGGTCGGTACGGACGACCTCGATGTCAAGACGACCAGCGAGACCAGGCCATCAGAACGAGAACTGGGCATGGCCCGCCAGCTCGTCAATTCTCTTTCGGCGGAATGGGAACCCGATAAATACAAAGACGACTACAGGGCCAAAGTCATGGCCTTGATCGAGGCCAAGGCCGAAGGTAACGAATTTGCCATGCCCGAAGAACCTGAGCGCCCGGCGCCCGTGGTGGACCTCATGGCCGCCCTCGAGGCCAGCCTGGCCCGGGCGAAAGAGGCGGAACACGAAAAGGAGCCCGAGGCCGGGGCTTCCGGGCGGCGGGGGAGGCGCGCCAGCGCATGACGCCTCCGGGGGTGAGGCCCCGGTCGGGGAAATCGAGCCGGGTTGAAGTCGGGGGTCGAGAACTCGAGGTTTCCAACCTCGACAAGGTCCTGTGGCCCGCCGCCGGCACGACGAAGGGCGAGATGCTCAAATATTACGCCCGCATCGCTCCGGCGATGGTCCCCCATTTAGCCGGCCGGGCCATCACTCTGAAGCGGTACCCCGATGGGGTTGACGGTATTTCGTTTTTCGAGAAGAACTGCCCGTCGTTCAGACCGCCCTGGATGAGCACGGTGACAATGGGCGACGTCAACTATTGCCTGGTCGAAGAACCGGCCACCGTCGTATGGCTGGCCAACCTGGCCGCCATCGAGCTCCACCCCACGCTGGCGGCCAAACCGGACCTCGGATCGCCCACTGCGGTCGTGTTCGACCTCGACCCGGGGCCCCGGCCGACGTAACCACCTGCGCTCAGGTGGCCTTGCTCATCAGAGAACTTCTGGCCCAGCTGCACCTGGGATCGTGGGTCAAGACCTCGGGTAGCAAGGGCCTCCAGCTTTATGTCCCTCTGAACAGTGGGGCGACCTACGCACGCTCGGCTCCGTTCGCAAAAGCAGTGGCCCAATTGCTCGAAAAGAGGCACCCCGAGCTGGTCGTTTCTTACCAATTGCGAACGGCGCGGGCGGGCAAGGTGCTGATCGATTGGAGCCAGAACACCGAGTCCAAAACGACCGTGGGGGTCTATTCACTGCGGGCCCGTCCGGAGCCGACCGTGTCGACGCCGGTCACCTGGGACGAGCTCGACGACGCTCTGTCGGCGGCCGAGCCGGGCCGCCTTTGCTTCGAATGGGAGGAAGTGCTCCAACGGGTCGAGCGCCACGGCGACCTGATGGCCGACGTCCTCACCCTCGAGCAGGAACTGCCGGAACTCGCCGGCTCCTGAACACCTACGTGCCCGCCGGTTCGGCCACTGACCCGCGCCCGCGCCTAAACGCAGCCAGGACGGCGTCGGACAAAGCCGGCCAGGCTTGTTTGGCCCAGGGGCCGAACGCAGTACTGCTCAAGCTGGCGACGGCCAGATCGGCGGCGGGGTCGACCCATAGGAACGAACCGGTCTGGCCAAAATGACCGAAAGTCTGAGGGGAGTTGGCGCTCCCGGTCCAGTGGGGGGCCTTGTGGTTGCGGATTTCGGGCCCGAGGCCCCAGTCGCAGGGGTCCTGGCGCCCGAAGCCCGGTAAGACACCGGCCAGGCCGGGCCAGGCGACAGACGTGGCCTTACGCCACGTTTCCGGGCTCACGAGGGTGGGGGCAAGTAGTTCGCCGGCCAGCGCCACCAGGTCGGTGAGAGGCCCCCTGGCGCCGTGGGCCGGTGACCCGTCCAGCCTCGTGTTAGCCATTTTGAGGGGTTCGAGAACACCGGCGCTCAAGTACTCGGCGAACGGCATGCCAGCGGCCGATCCCACGTGGCCGGCGGCCAGCTCGATGCCGGTGTTGGAATAGACCCGCCGGCGCCCCGGGGCGGCCACCGGTCGGTCCCCTTCGAAGGGCAACCCGGAGGCGTGGGCCAGTACGTGGGAAAGAGTGGATCCGGGCGGCCCGACCGGGTCCTCGAAGCCAACCGTGCCTTCTTCGACGGCGATCAGGCTGGCCACGGCCACGAGGAGTTTCGTCACGGACGCCCAATCGAACGCCTCTTCAACCGGCCCGTAGGCCGCCACCAGCTCGGGACGTCCGCCGGGGTGGGGGCGAGCCAGTACTCCGGCGACGGCCTGACCAGGCCACGTGGCCAGCTCGGCGGCGAGAACGGCGCCGAGGCCGTCAGGCGCCGGGGTCATCAGGGCCGGGGTCATTGGGGCCGGGGTCATCAGGGCCGGGGTCATTGGGGCCGGGGCCAGTCGGGGCAGGCCCCGCCCGGGCAGGCCCCGCCCGGGCAGGCCCCGGTCGGGCGTCCCCGGCCCCCGTACCACCAGCGGCGACGAACCGTTCGACAAGGTGGGCGGTTTCGGCGACGTTCTGGCGGATGCTGCCCCCGATGGCCCGCTCCGCCAGCGGCCCGAGAATGGGGAGGCGGACCCGCAGGTCGCCTACAAAGTGCTGGGAGCACTGGTCCTCGCCCTCGCTGCGCAGCTCGTACCAGGCGCTGAAACTCAAAAGGCCCTGGTAATTGTCGGGCACCATCCGCACCTCGCTCCGGCCTGTAGACAGGTCGGCATCGGTCACCTGCGACCACGTGATCTTGTCCGGGTCGAGGAGCCTCCTGGCCGGGCCGTTGAGCTGGCCCACGAAGCGGTACCCGATAACCAGGTGGACCTGGTCTCCGGTCCGAGAAAAAGAACGCACTTCTGGTGCCGATATGCCCGATAGCTCACTGAGGCTCCGGTAGAAAGCCGGGTCCGTAAACGCAGCCTGCGCGGCCTCGACGCTGACTGCGATCGGCTGGTCCAACAGGATCTTCATCTAGTGGCTACCGCCACGCCGGCGCGACGCCATCTAAAACGAGTTCCCACTCGTGTCGCAGGCGAGCGGGCCCTCGAGAGCGGTCAGGTCGTACTCCATGACCGCAAAGTAGCTGAGGGGGGCGGGCCCGCCCGGTGGGGGGGTCAGCTCGAGCGGGTTGAGGCTGGCGACGCTGGCGCCGGCTGACTTGGCTACCTCCTGGAGCGGGCCGGACGGCACACCTATCTCGCTGAACACCGTCGGGAGGGAGTATTGCCGCACAAAGGCGGTGGTTTTCCTTACTCCGGTGGTGCTTAGCGCCACATCTACGAGGCCAAAGCTGGCCGCCAGCCTCTGGAAGGCGCCGTCGGACGTGACGAACTGGTTGCGGGTGCAGTCCGTGAACGTGTTCACGAAGTCCGACTCGATGGAGACGGCCACCGATTGGAAGTTACGAGACCCGTTGGCGAACTCCTTCCGGTCGGCGGGGTCGACGGCCGCGAGTGCCTTGGCGATCAGGGCTGCGGCCTTGGCCATCAGGTACGGGTTGAGCCAGAACTCGAACGGTTGGGCCTGTTTGGACACCGGCGGGAGGACGGACAGGTGGCGGTGGGCAGCCGTGGCCGCCGCCTCGACCTGAGGCTGGTAACCATCTCCCACGTCGATCGCGAGCGCCGCCCGCCTGATAGCGGCCCGACCTGAGGTGGTGAGGGCGAGGCCCTGCGGCGGGGCCGAGGGGGGGCCAGGTTGACCACGTGGACGGCCTTTCCGCCGATGTAGCTGGTCAGCTGGGCCAGCGCGTACGCAGAGGTGACGACCTCGACTGTTGGCCCCCTCGATTTGGCGGCCGTAGCGGACGCCACTGTCCCAGGGCCCGGGAGGCTCGCCGCCGCGGTCCCAACGACTGTGGCCAGTACGACAGTCGCCACAGCCAAGCCCTTTGCTACATATCTCGGCTGGCTCGGTCGGGGGCACGGCGGGCGCACGCACCCGAGCATGTCACCAGCGGGACCGCGACGGCCAGCAGCCCGACGGCGCACTATCCTCCACCGGGCGACGGTGTTTGGGCTGGATGCCGGGAGTGCAGCGTAATCTGAGACTGAGAAAGGTGGTGGTACCGACGGCCGAATCGTTTGATGTCGTGGTAATCGGGGGAGGCCCCGGGGGTTATGCGGCCGCGCTTTACGGAGGTCTGGCCGGCCTGCGCATCGCTTTGGTCGAAAAGGAAAAGGTCGGGGGCACCTGCTTGCACCGTGGCTGCATACCGGCGAAGGAACTGCTGGAAACCGCCGCTGTCTACCGGACCGTCAAAGGGGCGGGCGAGTACGGGATCGGGGTCGATGGCTGGACCGTCGATTTCCCCACCACCCAGGTCCGTAAGCGCAAGGTGATCGACCAGCTGCATCACGGCCTGCAGGGATTGTTGAAACGCCGCAAGGTGGTGACCTTCGATGGCGTGGGCCAACTGCTGCCGGGACGCAAGGTGCGGGTGGATGGCCCCGACGGCACCACTACCGAGCTGGAGGCGCCCGCAGTGATCCTGGCGACCGGTTCTGTGCCCCGGACCATGCCCGGTTTCGAGGTCGACGGGCGGTTCGTCATGACCAGTGATGAGGTGCTCGACCTCGAGCAATTGCCTGAGTCGGCGGTGGTCGTCGGTGGGGGCGCCATTGGTTGCGAGTTCGCCTCCATGCTGTCTGACATGGGCGTGCGGGTGACCATCCTGGAGGCTCTCCCGAAAATCCTGCCCGGCGTCGACAAGGATGTGACCGACGTGGTCCTCAGGTCGTTCAAGCGGCGGGGGATAGACGTCCGAACGGGTGTGATCGTCTACAGGCACACACCGAGCGCGGACGGCAAGCTGACGGCGGTCGAGTTCGAAACGGATGGTGGCGAGGGGGGTAGGTCCGAGGTTCTCGAGGTCCAGGCCGTCGTTGTGTCCGTCGGGCGCCGGCCCCTGAGTGACGGCCTGATCGCGCCCGGCTGCGGGGTGGAAGTGGACGAGCGTGGGTTCGTGAAGGTCGACGAGCTGATGCAGACGGGCGAGGCGGGCGTCTGGGGGGTCGGAGACCTGGTCGCTACTCCGGGCTTGGCCCACGTTGGGTTCGCGGAGGCGATGCTCGTCATCGACCAGGTGCTCGGCCGGCCCGTGGTGCCCATCGACTACGGAAAAGTGCCGTGGTGCGTGTACACGTTCCCCGAGGTGGCGTTCGCCGGGTACTCGGAGGAAGCGGCCCGGGACGCCGGTCTCGAGGTGGTCACAAAAAAGGACCCGTTCTCCGGCAACGGCCGGGCGCTGATCATCGGCGAGCCCGAGGGGCTGGTCAAGGTGATCGCCGAGAAGTTGCCCGACGGCTCTGCCGGCCGGCTGCTCGGGGTCCACATGGTCGGCCCATGGGTCACCGAACAGCTTGGCCAGGGCTATCTGGCCGTCAACTGGGATGCGACCGCAGAGGACGTGGCCCAGTTCGTACAACCGCACCCATCACTGTCGGAAGTATTCGGCGAGACCATCCTCGCCCTCGCTGGAAGGGGTCTTCACGTTGGCTGACATCACGATGCCTCAGCTCGGTGAAACGGTAACCGAGGGCACCATCACGAAGTGGCACAAGCAGGTGGGCGACGCCGTGGCCGAGGATGAGGTGCTGTTCGAAGTTTCGACCGACAAGGTCGACTCCGAGGTGCCTTCCCCCGTGAACGGCACCGTAGCCGAGATCCTCGTCGCGGAGGGCGAAACGGTCTCAGTCGGTACCAGGTTGGCGGTGATTGGCCAGGCTGGTGACGCAGCTGGCGCCAGCAGCGCGGCGCCGGGGGCGGCGGCCGACGGCGCCACCGAAGCCGTGGACGGTGCCGAGGCGGCTGCGAAGGAAGTCGAAGTGCCTGTCGGCGCCGCCGGCGTGGCGACGGCCGAGGCCGGTACGGGTCAGGCCGGTACGGGTCAGGCCGGTACGGGTCAGGCCGGTACTGGTCAGGGTGGTACAGGCCAGAGCGGGATTGGCGGAGCAGCGCCGGTGGACCGGGACGGTGGGGAGGCGGGCGGCGGTGGCCGCCGCCAGGCGAGCCCCGGGTCGGCAAAGTCGCCGGTCGGCGGGCCGCCCCGGCCCGGGGCACGTCCAGCCGACCAGCGTCCTCCCACGGCCCCGGCTCAGGGTGGCGGGAGCAAGCTCCTCTCGCCCGTCGTCCGCCGGCTTATCGCCGAGAACGGTCTCGACCCGGCTGAGATAGCTGGTTCTGGCGCCGGGGGCAGGATTACGCGTGATGACGTGCTGGCGGCCATCGACCGCCAGGGCTCCAACGGCGCCGGGCGCACCGGTGAGGCACGCACCGCCGAGACTGGGGCCGAAGAGGAAGGTCTGCCATCTGCTGCAGCGGCCGGCGGAGCCGGGGTGGCGCGGGTCGCGCCGAGCGCTGGGACGGGCGGCATTTCCGGGTCGAGCGTCATCCCGGCCGGTCCGGTCCCGGTGGCGGGCGAAGGTGACACGATCGTCCCGTTCACGAACATCAGGAGGCGGACCGCTGAGCACATGGTCCGTTCCAAGCACACGTCGGCCCACACGGTGGTGGCGGTGGAAGTCGACTACACCGCCGTTGAGCGTGCCCGTCTGGCCGAGAGGGAGCATTTCAAGGCCACTGAGGGTTTCAGCCTCACCTACCTCCCGTTCATATCGAGGGCGGTGGTCGATGCACTGGAGGAATGGCCGTTCCTCAACTCCTCGGTCGGGCAGGACGAGCTCATCGTCCATGGCGAGGTCAACCTCGGCATCGCCGTCGACCTTGACTTCGAGGGTCTCCTCGTACCGGTCATCCACCGGGCCGAGGAAAAGCGGCTGGTAGCGCTGGCCCGCGAGATATCGGGGCTGGCGTCGCGGGCGCGTTCGAAGCGCCTCACGATGGACGACATTTCCGGGGGCACCTTTACGATCACCAACGCTGGCGGCTTCGGCACGCTGATCACCATCCCGGTCATCAACCAGCCGCAGGTGGCGATCTTGTCGACTGACGGCGTGCGCAAGAAGCCGGTGGCGATCGAACTTCCGGACGGCTCGGATGGCATCGCTATCCACCCCGTGGGCAACCTGGTGTTGGCGTGGGACCACCGTGCGGTCGACGGTTCGTATGCGGCCGCCTTCATGGCCAAGGTCCGGCAGGTGCTCGAGACCCGGGACTGGACGGCCGAGCTCTGAGCCCGTCACTGATCCTGAAACAGAGGTTGGTGAGGGTGAGGCGTTCGAGCGCGAGTCGGCCTACGTACAGAACCGGGGCGAACCCGCTCGTCTGCCAGCCTGGCGCGGGTCTGCCGGGCGGGCGTCAGCCCGGCCGGGGTCTGCCTGGCGTGTGTCAGCGTGGCGGGGGTCAACGTGGCGGGCCTCTTCGGCGGGGGAGGCCTTAGATGTTGGCTCCAGGCCGAGTGCTGCGCCTGCGCTGGCTGGGCGGGCACGTCGCCTACCGTGACGCGCACGCGCTGCAGCGGGCCCTGTGGGCGGCGGGGCCGGCGGCCGACGATTGGCTCCTGCTCCTCGAGCACCCCCACGTGTACACCGCCGGCATCCGGACCAAGCCGGAGCACATGTTGGTCGACCCGGCCGATGTCGGGGCGGAACTGCTCTGGGTGGACCGGGGTGGCGACATCACCTACCACGGCCCGGGCCAGCTCGTCGGGTACCCGGTCCTTTCTGTGCTCAGCGGGCCATCTGCCACCCCGGGCTACGTCCACGAGGTCGAGCAGTTCGTCATCGAGGTCTTGGCCAAGGTCGGGTTACCGGACGTGGGCCGTCTCCACGACTACCCCGGGGTATGGGTCGAGCCCGAAGGTCCCCGACCTCGCAAGATCTGCGCCATCGGGGCCCGGCACAGCCGCCAGCGGACCATGCACGGCTTCGCTCTGAACGTTAATCCGGCGCTCGAGATGTTCGGCCACATCGTTCCGTGCGGTATCGCCGGCAAGGAAGTGACGTCGCTGGAGGCCGAAGGCGTACACGTGAGCATGGCGGAGGTGGTGGAGGCGGTTTTCGCCGTCGCGACGGAGCGGTGGGGGGCCGGGAGGCTGGTGGAACGCCAGGATGCGGCCATGCCGGTCTCTATGAGGCCTGTGTTGGTCGAGGGCGCCGCTCTAGACGCCCCGGTTACGGCTCCGGAGGCTGCGGTTGTGGCGCCAGAGGCTCCGGCCGCGGTTCTAGTCGCCCAGAGTGCCGCTGCTGTCGCCCCGAGTGGCCCAGTTGTGGCCCCGAGTGGCCCGGTTGTGGCCCCGAGTGGCCCGGTTGTGGCCCCGAGTGCCCGGTTGTGGCCCCGAGTGGCCCGGTTGTGGCCCCGAGTGGCCCGGTTGTGGCCCCGAGTGGCCCGGTTGTCGCCCCGAGTGGCCCAGTTGTCGCCCCGAGTGGCCCGGTTGTGGCCCCGAGTGGCCCGGTTGTGGCCCCGAGTGGCCCGATTTGGGTGCAGAACAAGGAATCGGTCGCGATCGGACGCAACAATCGCATTGGAACGCGACCAGAAGCGCCGACTGCACCCAAAACCGGCCTGGATCTGCCGGGGGCGACGCAGAAAGCGGTGGAGACACCACCCACAGCGGCGCTGGGCACCGGGATACCCCCGATACCGGCTGCTCAAGTCCCGGCCGCCCCCTCGGCACCAGCCCCCCAGGCACCGGGAGCCCCGATACCGGCTGCTCAAGTCTCGGCCGCCCCCTCGGCAACAGCCCTCCAGGCACCGGGAGCCCCGATACCCGCTCCTCTAGTCCCCGCCGCCACCCCGGTAGCGGCCGCCCCGCCCGCTGGCGCTCCCGCTCCGTCAGCCCCGGCCCGCCCTGTCCGTCTCCTCGGCCGGCTGGGCAAGCTGGCCGAGGCGGGCGTCGACCCGGCCCGTGCCCTCCCGCTCGAAGCTCGCAAGCCGCCGTGGCTAAGGGCCAACGCCCACATGGGTACCGAGTTCCGCTCGTTACGCAAGACGGTGCGGGGCCTCGGCCTGGTGACCGTCTGCGAGGAGGCCGGCTGCCCCAACATCTTCGAGTGCTGGGCGGATGGTACGGCGACGTTCATGATCAACGGGGACCGTTGCACCCGTGCCTGCGGGTTCTGCCAGGT
Source organism: uncultured Acidimicrobiaceae bacterium (assembly GCA_963750465.1). Classification (GTDB taxonomy): domain Bacteria; phylum Actinomycetota; class Acidimicrobiia; order Acidimicrobiales; family Palsa-688; genus Fen-671. Next base: position 233,559 of record CAVVRE010000010.1, on the reverse strand, counting down.
CAACACGGCCAAACCCTTGCCCCTGGACCCCGCCGAGCCGGAAATGGTGGCCGAGGCCGTCGCCCGTCTCGGTCTGGCGCATGCCGTGGTCACCTGTGTCGCCCGGGACGACCTCGACGACGGGGGGGCTTCGGGGTTCGCGGCGACGATCGAGGCCATCCGCCGGCGCTGCCCGGCCACGGCGGTCGAGGTCCTGATCTCGGACTGCAAGGGGGACCCGGCCGCGCTAGGCCAGATTTTCGAGCGGCGACCGGACGTCCTAAACCACAACATCGAGACCGTCCCCCGATTGCAACGGGCGGTGCGCCCGTCCGCTTCGTACACCCGAAGCCTGGCTGTCCTGGCCCGGGCGCGTGATGCGGGGCTCACGACCAAGTCGGGGCTCATGCTCGGCCTGGGCGAGACCGAGCCGGAGGTGCTCGGCGTCCTAGCCGACCTGCGAGCGATTGGCGTGGCCATAGTGACGATCGGGCAGTACCTCCGCCCCAGCGTCAAGCACCTGCCCGTGGCCCGGTGGTGGGCGCCCGAGGACTTTTCCAGGATCGCCGAGGCCGGCCGTGGCCTCGGGATCCCCCAGGTCGTTGCCTCGCCCCTGACCAGGTCGAGCTATCACGCCCGCCAGGCCGCGGCCGGGGCTGGTGGCGAATCGAGCCCGGGCGCGGCGCCGGGCCAGCTGACGGTCGCCGCCACTACTACCGCCGCCACCGATGTCATCGACGTCACCGCCGCCGCTTTAGTTGCGTCCAGCCGAGCGGACGCGGCCGGCGGTGCTGCGGCCGGCGGGGCCGCATGAGCGACACCGCCATCTTTACCGCCCGTTTGAAGCGGGTGCACGAGTCCATGGCTCTGGCTCGGGTGGATGTCGTGTTGCTCTCCCTCGGGGCGGACCTGCCCTGGCTGACCGGCTACACAGCCATGCCGCTCGAGCGGCTCACGATGCTGGTCGTGCCGTCCGCCGGTTCCGGCCAACAACCGACGCTCCTGGTGCCGGCGCTCGAAGCTCCTCGGGTAACGCCAGTACCTGAAGTCTTCTCCATTCAGCCCTGGGGCGAAACTGAAGACCCGGTGGCGATGGCGGCGGCAATGGTCAAGAGCTCCACCGCCGGCGACGCTGTGATTGCGATAAGCGACAGGGCCTGGGCCATGTTCCTGTTGCGGCTCGAGGACGAGCTGAAGGACGCTAGCTGGAAGCGAGCGTCCAGCGTGATGGCGCCGCTCCGGGCCATCAAAGACGAGGCGGAGGTGGAGGCGCTGGCTAAAGCGGCCGCGGCGGCCGACCGGGTGGCGACCGCCCTCCTCGGGGGCGAGATCGCGCTGATCGGTCGGACCGAGCGCCAGGTCTCGGCGGAGATAACCCGGCGCTTGCTCGACGAAGGGAACGAAAAGGTCAACTTCGCCATCGTCGCCTCCGGCCCCAATTCAGCCAGCCCTCATCACGAGCCGTCCGAGCGCGCCATCCAGCCGGGGGAGCCCGTCGTATGTGATTTTGGTGGATCGCTCGACGGTTACTGCTCGGATATCACAAGGACCGTCTTCACTGACCGGCCTTCGCGGGAAATGGCCAAGGTGTACGGGATAGTGGCGGAGGCCCAGGCGGCGGGGGTCTTGTCGGCCCAGGTCGGCGAGCTGTGCAGCGGCGTCGACCAGGCGTCGCGCCGGGTCATCGCCGACGCCGGGTACGGCCAGTATTTCGTGCACCGGACCGGCCACGGGATCGGTCTCGAGGAACACGAGGACCCTTACATGGTCGCCGGCAATTCCACGCCTGTGACTGCTGGCCACGTCTTTTCGGTGGAACCCGGCATCTACATGCAGGGCCGCTTCGGCGTTCGCATCGAGGACATCGTGGCGGCCACGCACTGGGGTCCTCGTCCCCTCAACCTGGCCGAGCACGCCCTTACTGTCGTGGAGCCATGATGTCGTGCCGCCGTCGAGGCCTGGTCTCGGGGCCGCGGCCATCATCGGTGCGCACGCTTTTGCAGGCGTAAGCCGCTACCTGCCCCATGCCCGCAACGGAGGCGCGGTCTTTTAATCGACGTGCGGGTGGCTTCGTCAGGATTTTATTCCCTTAGATGGCGGACGTAATAGCTGGCGCTGGCCAGGTGCTCAGGTTCTTGTCAGGTACTTCCTGGACAATCGAGGTATGAGCATCCAGGCGCCGGCGCCGGGCGTCTCTGCCGGACGTCCCGTGGCGTGCGTTACGTCTGACCCAGAACGGACGGGAGACCCTGGTGGCGGCGATGGTGGCGCTCGGGGCGGCGGGCGTCATTTTCATGTGGTGGCACGATACGGCTCCGGCCAGCGTCCAGGGCCTGGGGCCGTGGCTCACGGCCGGCGGCCGCGTAACCGGGCTGGTAGGGACCTACCTTATTGTCGTAGAAGTGCTGCTGATGGGCCGGGTCCCGTGGCTCGACCGGATGATCGGGATGGACCGGCTGGCCGTCTGGCACCGCCGCAACGGAGAGTACGCCATTTGCCTGCTGCTGGCCCATGCCGTCCTGACCATCTGGGGTTACGCCGTTACGGCCCATCAAAACGTGGTGAAAGAGACGACATCTGTCGTCTTGTCGTACCCCGACATGCTGGCCGCCACAGTGGGCCTCGGGCTGCTCGTGGCCGTCGCCGTGCTCTCGGCTCGGGCCGTGCGCCGCCGGGTGAGCTACCAGACGTGGTACTTCGTACATCTTTATACGTACCTGGCCCTCGCCCTTTCCTTTGCCCATCAGTTCAATACCGGCGTGGATTTCGCCACCCACCCGCTCAACCGGGCCATCTGGATAGCCCTTTACGGCGTGGTCGCCGCCCTCCTCATTGCCTATCGGGTCGGTAAACCGCTCGTCAATATGGCCCGGCACCGCTTCGTAGTCGTCGGTACGGTGAGCGAAGGCCCCGGGCTGACGTCCGTTTATGTATCGGGCCGGCGCCTCCACGAGCTGGACGCCGAGGCCGGTCAGTTCTTTCTGTGGCGTTTCCTCACGCGTGAAGGATGGTGGCAGGCCCACCCGTTCAGCCTTTCCGCCGCGCCGAACGGCCGCTGGCTTCGCCTCACGGCCAAAACGCTGGGAGACCACAGCGCCGGCCTGTCGAGGCTGCGCCCCGGGACCAAGGTCATGCTCGAAGGCCCGTATGGGAGTTTCACCAGCGGCCGCAGGAGACGTCGAAAAGTCTTGCTGATCGGAGCCGGCGTCGGTATCACCCCGCTGCGAGCGCTCTTCGAGTTATTTACGGTCCCGGGGAGCGACGTCGCGCTCATCTACCGGGCCAGCGCGCCCACCGAACTTGCCTTGCAGCCGGAGATCGACGAAATCGCGGCACGGCGTAACGCCAGGGTGTTTTATCTGGTCGGTTCGAGGGATAAGCACCCTGAGTACCTGACGCCGGCCCATTTACGCCTGCTTGTGCGCGACGTCCGCCAGCGCGACGTGTACGTTTGTGGCCCGCCGGGGTTTACCGAAATGGTCAGCGCCTCGCTGGGCGACCTCGGCGTCCCGTCGCGCCACGTCCACACCGAGTCGTTTGAGTTCTAGGGAGAGGCTGCTAATGCGCCGCGCCATCGTTGCCACCATGGGGTCCGTTGTTGGCCTGGTCGCGCTGTTGAGCTATAAGTCGTCCGGTTCTGACAAACTGCTGAAAGTCCAGGTAAGTACCGGCCAAAACAAGCCAGCGGCGACGTCGGTGACGCCTCCTACCTCCACACCTGTGGGTAGCACGGCCGGTGGCGCAACCCCGGCCACCACGGTCCCGCCCTCGACGACCACGGCCCCGCCCTCGACGACCACGGTCGAGCACACTTACACGGGCCAGGATATCCAGTACGCGTATGGCGACATCGTCGTGGCGGCCACGTTGCAAGGCGGCAAGATCGTGACTACCTCGGTGCCGCAGAACAACGCCACCGACGGGCGCTCGCAAATGATTAATTCCTACGCCGTACCGATTCTCGAGCAGGAAGTCGTGGCCGCCCAGGGCGTGAACATCAACGTCGTTTCCGGGGCCACATTTACCAGCGACGCCTTCGCCCAGTCGCTGCAAACGGCTCTCACTCAAGCCGGGAAATAATGCAGCGCCCGGAGGGCCAGCAAGCAACGGCCCCCGGCGGGGTTGGGGACCCCGCTCGGGGGAGGAGCCTGGGGTTGGGCCCCAGGCGGGCCAGCAAGCAACGGCCCCCGGCGGGGTGGGGGACCCCGCTCGGGGAGGAGCCTGGGGTTGGGCCCCAGGCGGGCCAGCAAGCAACGGCCCCCGGCGGGGTGGGGGACCCCGCTCGGGGGATGAGCCTGGGGTTGGGCCCCAGGCGGGCCAGCAAGCAACCATCCATCAGGAGGCGGTGATGGGGACCGTCGTGACGTTCGAAGTCTTGACTCCCGCTCCGGTGGGCGACGTCGAGACCGCCCTCGGACGAGCGGTCGACTGGCTGCACCGGGTGGACGAGATTTTCAGCACTTACAAGCCCGCCAGCGAGGTTTGCCGTTTCGACCGGGGCGAGCTCCAAATCGGGGACTGTAGCCAGGAGCTGCGCCACATTTTCGCACTGTGCCGCCGTTTCAACGGGGAATCTGACGGCTTTTTCGATGCCTGGGCCGGTGGCGCCTTCGACCCGAGCGGGGTGGTAAAGGGCTGGTCCATCGAAGAGGCCTCTCGGCTCCTCAGCGAAAACGGTTTACCAGACCACCTGATCGACGGTGGGGGAGACGTACGGCTGCGAGGGACGCCACCCGGGGGCCGGCGCTGGCATGTCGGGGTCCGTCACCCGCTCCGACCGGACGCCTACTGCGCCTCCCTGTCGTTGGGGGAGGGTGCGGTCGCCACGTCCGGCACGTACGAACGGGGTCACCACATCCTCAACCCCTACACCGGTGCCCCGGCCACCGAGCTCGTCTCCGTGACCATTGTCGGGCCCGACCTCACCGAGGCGGACGCCTACGCCACGGCGGCGTTAGCGATGGGTGCCAGGCTCCGAGTTGGCTCGATCGCCTCTCCGGTTACGAAGCTTTGGTTATCGGCCCCGATGGCCGCGGTTGGTCGACGCGGGGCTGGTCGTCACTGTTGGCGGACGGCGCCCCGCTCAGGACGCTCGGCTAGCGCTCCCCGCCGCCCGGCGGATTATGAAGTACTTGGCCTGGGGGTGATGGCAAATGATGGCCGCCGTCGTTTGCTCGGGGTGGAACTGCCAGGAGGTTTCCTCCGAACATTCGACGCCGATCCGATCAGCTCCCAGTAACTGGGCGCAGCGGGCGTTGTCCTCCAGGTCGGGGCAGGCCGGGTAACCCCAGGAGTAACGTCCTCCCCGGTACTGCTGGCGGAACAGGCCGTTCAACGACGGCCCGTCCTCTCTGGCGAACCCCCACTCATCCCGGATGCGCCAGTGCCAGTACTCGGCCAGGGCCTCGGCCATTTCGACGGAAAGGCCGTGCAGGTGCAGGTAGTCGTTGTACCGGTCGCTCTTGAACAACCTGGCCGTTTCCTTGGACGCCGCCTCTCCCATAGAGACGAGGTGGAAGGCGGCGTAATCGAGCTCGCCCGACGAAATTGGCTTGAAGAAGTCGGCGATGCACAGCCAGGGGCTCTCGTCCTGACGCGGGAAATTGAACCGGGTGACTTCGGCCGAGCGATTTTCGTCGGCCCAGATGACCAGGTCATCGCCGTCGGAATTGGCCGGGAAATAGCCGTACACGACGGCGGGGCGGAGAACGTCGGCCTGGCGGGCCGCTTCCAGCCGCTCGCGCAGCACCGCTCGTACCCTCGTCTTGAACTCGGGATCGGTTTCGCCCGCCAAGGGCCGGTAGCCCCATTGGTTGCGGAACAGCGAAGTCTCGTTCAAGTACCGGGCGATTTCAGCCAGAGGGATGCCGCGCTCGACCCGTGTCCCGATGAAGGGAGGCACCGGCACGGCGTTGTCAGTGGCCACCGATGGGGCACGCGTTGGCCGTCTGGGCAACTGCCGCTCGCTCACTGTGTCCGCAGTCCGGCGGGGGGGCACGCCGGCCCGCCCACCCGGCGCCCGGCCGAACTCGGGATCCTCCTCCCCCGAACGGATGAGCTCCATCAGCCGGTCCATGGTCCGCAGCCCCTCGAAGGCGTCCTTTCCATAGAAAAGGCGGCCTTTGTACGCGGCCCGCAGGTCTCTTTCGACGTACGTACGGGTGAGGGCAGCCCCGCCCAGGATTACCGGGTACTTTTCGAGGCCGCGGTCGTTCAGTTCTGCGAGGTTGTCCCTCATTATGAGCGTCGACTTAACCAGCAGGCCTGACATCCCGATGATGTCAGCGCCGACCTCTTCTGCTTTGCTCACCATTTCCGTGATCGGCACCTTCGTGCCGAGGTTGTACACCTCGTACCCATTGTTGGTGAGGATGATGTCCACCAGGTTCTTCCCGATGTCGTGCACGTCACCCTTCACCGTGGCGAGGACGATCTTGCCTCTCCCGCGATCGGCCGTCTTGGACATGTGCGGTTCGAGGTACGCCACCGCCGACTTCATGACCTCGGCCGACTGCAAGACGAAAGGTAGTTGCATGCGACCAGAACCGAACAGTTCGCCGACCGTTTTCATGCCGGTCATAAGGGGGCCGTTGACGATGTCGAGGGCCGGGCTGCCCAGGCCGAGAGCTTCGTCCAGCTCAGCCTCGAGGCCGTCGCGAGAGCCGTCAACCACCCGCTGTTCGAGGCGGCGGTCCAGGGGCCAATCGCTGCGGTCCTCCTTTTCCAAACCCTCCGCCACGGCCCCTTCGAACAGGCGCAACAGGTCGCTGAGGGGGTCATATCCGATGGACGCGTCCCGACGGTCGTATATGAGGTCGAGGCAGACCTTGACCGCTTCCTCCGGCAGCCGGTCGAGCGGCACGATGCGGCCCGAATTGACGATGGCCGCGTCGAGGCCGGCTTTTTGGCATTCGTGCAGGAAGACGGAGTTGAGAGCCTGGCGGGCCGCCGGGCTGAGGCCGAACGAGACGTTGGAAATCCCGAGTACGGTCCGCACCCCGGGATAGGTCGCCTTGATGAGCTTTATGCCCTCTATGGTTTCGATACCGTCTCGGCGGCTTTCTTCCATGCCTGTGCTCACGGGCAGGGCGAGGGCGTCGAAAAAGAGGTCCTCGGGAAGCAGGCCATAACGACCGACGGCTAGATCGTAGATGGCCCCGGCCGCCCGCACTTTCCATTCCGCCGTGCGGGCCTGACCTTCGGTGTCGATGCACGTGCAGACGACGGCGGCACCGTAATCACGGGCCAGTTTCAAGAAGCTGTCGAGGCGAGTGCCCTCGGCATCGCCTTCCTCGAGGTTGACCGAATTGATTATCGGTTTTCCTGCAATATGCTGCAGGCCCCGCTCGATAACGGGCGATTCCGTAGAGTCGAGCACCAAGGGGAGGGTGGCCTGGGTGGCAAACCGGCTGGCAATTTCCGTCATGTCCGCCACGCCGTCTTCCCCGGTGTAGTCGACACAGACATCGAGCACATGGCTCCCGGCCCGAACGGCGTCCTTGGCCATGGCCGTGCACGTGTCCCAGTCCTTGGCCAGCATGGCGTCCCGGAACTGCTTGGAGCCGTTGGCGTTCGTGCGCTCGCCGATGTTGAGGACCGATGGGGCCTGGTCGTAGGGGACGTGGGTGTAGAGCGAGGCGCAGCCTGGTTCCCATTCCGGGTCACGGCGGGCGGGGGTCAAACCGGAAAGGGCGTCGACCACTGCCTTCAGGTGGGCCGGGCTGGTCCCGCAACATCCGCCGAGGACGTTCACTCCGAGCTCTGTGGCGAAGCGCCGGTGGTACTCAGCCAGCTGGTCCGGGGTGAGGTCGTAGTGCATTTTGCCCTCGACCACTGATGGGAGCCCGGCGTTTGGCAGGCACGAGATCGGGACCCGGCTGTGGGCGCTCAGGTAGCGCACGTGCTCGCCCATTTCGGCCGGGCCGGTGGCGCAGTTGAGCCCGATGACGTCCGGGCGCATGGCGTCGAGAGTCGTCAGGGCGGCCCCGATCTCGCTACCCATCAGCATGCGGCCTGTCGTCTCGATGGTGACCTGGACCTGAAGCGGGAGTTGGCGGCCGGCGTCGGCCATGGCCCGCCGGCAGGCAATGATGGCCGCTTTGGCCTGGAGCAGGTCCTGGACCGTCTCGATGATCAGGAGGTCGACGCCACCGGCGATGAGCCCAGCGGCCGCCTCCTGGTAGCCGTCCCGCATTTCGGCGAAGGAAATCTGGCCCAGCGAGGCGATCTTCGTGCCGGGCCCGAGCGAGCCGGCCACCCACCGGTCCCCGCTGTAGCTGTCGGCGACGTCCCTGGCGATAGAGGCTGAGGTCTGAGCCAGTTCCCTGGCCCGTTCGCTGATGCCGTACTCGGCCAGTACCCAGGGGATCGAGCCGAAGCTGTTGGTCTCGACGACGTGGCAGCCCACGTCGAAGAACGACTTGTGCAGGTCAGCGATGACGTCCGGCCGGGTGACGCACAGCAGCTCATTGCAGCCCTCGAACGACGGGCCTCCGAAGTCGTCCGGTCCGAGGTCGCGCGCCTGCAGGTTGGTGCCGGTGGCGCCGTCGAATACAACGATGGTCTCGTGGACGGCTTGAATGAAGCTGGCGGGGCCGGAAGTCATCAGGTAAATGGTATGGGAGAAGCGGTGGGTCCTTTCCCTGTGAAAGGGGTCGCCCTCAATTCCCATCAGGAAGAGGCGCCGGCCGGCCCAAAAGATACCCCTGGCCGCAGTCGACGCCGATGTCGCGGAGGACGATGAGCTGTTCCTCGCGCTCGATGCCCTCGGCGACGACGGTGATGCCCATGTCGTCGGCAAAGTGGCGGATGGCCGTGACCAAGGCGCGCCGGGGGGCGTCGCTGTCGATTTGCCCGGTGAGGGCACGGTCCAGCTTGACGATCTCGGGGCGCACGTCGACCAGGCGTTGCAGGCTGGCGAAGCCGCTCCCGGTGTCGTCAACCGCCACCCTCATGCCGCGGTCATGCACGAGCTGGACCGTCTCGCGCAGCTGGTCGTAGGAGTCGAACTGGCGCTGCTCGGTGATCTCGACGACGACGCGTTCGGCCGGCAACTGCGAGAGCACTTCCAGCAGGGCGGGCCGGTACAGGAGGCCCGGGGAGGCGTTGACGGCCAGGTAGGTCTCTGGGGACCGGGCCATCTCCGGGCTGAAGCCGCTCACGGCCAGGCGGGCGGTGTGCAGCTCCAGTTCCACCCCGAGGCCGACCTGGTGAGCCTCGCGGAAGATCTCCTCAGTGGTCGAACCGAGCTGTTTACCGAAGCTCGTAAGCGCCTCGTAACCCGCCAGCCCGCCCGTCCGCAGGTTCACAACCGGCTGGTACGTGGGCGTCGAACCTCCGGGCTCGAGCAATTTCAACAAGCGCTCGTAGCGGGCCCTGGCCGCGGCGCTATCGGCCTGTTCCGCCCGCCCGAGCTCGCCCATCTCCGCCACCAGGTGTTCGGAGGGACCCTCGGACAAGGCGGTGTAGCCACTGGCGCAACGACGGAGGCCGTCGATCAGGTCCTGAGCGGGGCGACCTCTTCACGAGGTAGCCGCGCGCCCCGCTACGCAGCATCTGGATCACCGAGGCACGGTCGGCGGAGGCCGAATAGGCCAACATGCGGGTCCGGGGCGAAACCTCCCGGATACCGAGGGCAGCGGAGAGGCCGCCCCCACCAGGCATCATGACGTCCAGCAGAGCGATGTCGGGCCGGCCCTGGGCGGCCTCCAATACGGCTGCGTTGGCGTCGCACACAGCAGAGACGCATATCAGGTCAGAGGTGTCTTCGAGGAGTTCCACCAGGACCCGGCGGGTGGCCGGGGCGTCGTCGGCCACCAGCACGGTGTACCGCGCGCCGCTCAGAAGCCGGTTCGTCAATGTCGCCGCCCTGGCCCTCCCCGTCCATGATCATGGCCGCTGATGCGTCATCGGCGCGCGGAGCGCGCTGGTTGAGAGGGGAGCCGGGGCTACTGGAGCGGTGGCGAGCCTCCCTGCCCAACCCGCACCCTTGCGCAACCCGAGCCGTCATCCGCGGACGAGGCGCCTGGGCGACGGCAATTGCCACGGTTAGTGGCCGGCGGAAGGTTGTTAGGGCGACCGGAGAAGTGGCGTCCCGGTCAAGAGCTAGTCGCCGACGGAGACGATCTCTACGGCCAGCTGCCCGCTCGGCGCCTCATAGGTCACGGTCGTCCCGGCGCGTTTACCCATGAGAGCCTGGCCCAGGGGAGAGCCCGGTGAAATCACGGCGGTGCCGGCTTGGCGTTCTTCGATCGAACCTACGAAGTAGCGCTCGACCTCGTCGTCATCCAGATAGCGCAGCCGCACGATGACCCCGGTCACCACTTCCTCGGAGGGGCCAGCCTGAACCACCTCGGCATCGGTCAGCATGGCCTGCAACTGGCGGATGCGCGCCTCCATCTTGCCCTGCGAGTCCTTCGCCGCGTGGTAGTCGCCGTTCTCGGACAGGTCGCCGAGAGCTCGGGCAGCCTCGATATGACGTGCTATTTCGACCCGTCCGCGGGTCGTCAAGTCCTCGAGCTCGTCGTGCAGTCGCTGGTAGGTTTCAGGCGACAACTTCGTAGAGGCCATTCCCGCAGGGTACCAGTGACGAGCAAAGTTGCCGAGGTCGGACCTCAGAGCGCTCGCCAACGCGGTTGACGAGGTAGTTGGGTGGGTGCGATACTAGGAAGGCCTATGAACGCGCCACACACTGGTTACCCCCCCGAAGCCGTCATCGTATTTTCTCCTTGACGCGCTCCCATTTGGGTGTGTGTCGCAACGACCGTCCCGAGGGACGGTCGTTTTCATGTTTAGCGTTAGGCCGGGAAACCATTTGGAAAATAGGAGGAGAGCGTCGATTTGAACGAAGCCCCATCAACCAAGAGCCCATCCATCTCCCTGGTGCCATCCACCTCCCGGGTGCCATCCACCTCCCGGGTGCCATCTACCTCCCGGGTGCCATCTACCTCCCGGGTGCCATCCACCTCCCGGGTGGCGGTGATCGCCGGGGATGGAATTGGACCAGAGGTGATTGGAGAAGCTCTCAAGGTGGCCGACGCCGCCGGCGCCACCCTCGACACCGTCACCTTCGAGCTCGGGGCGAAACGCTACCTGGCTAGCGGCGAGGTTCTCCCCGACGCCGTGCTCGATGAACTGAGGGGTTTCGACGCCATCCTCCTCGGCGCGGTCGGGTCGCCCGAAGTTCCCCCCGGCGTGCTCGAGCGCGGGCTCTTGTTGCGGCTGCGCTTCGAGCTGGACCTGTACATCAATCTCCGCCCATTCCAGGCTCATGCCAGCGTGGGGGCGGGAGTGCCGCTCGATCTCGCTGTTATCCGGGAGAACACGGAGGGCGCGTACGCCGGCGAGGGCGGGTTCTTGAGGAAAGGGACGGCGGCCGAGGTGGCGACTCAGGGCTCGGTGAACACTCGTTTTGGGGTCGAACGGTGCGTGCAGTTTGCCTTCGAACTGGCCGAGTCGAGGCGCCGCCACCTGACGCTGGTCCACAAGACGAACGTCCTCAATTACTCGGGCGACCTTTGGCAACGCACGTTCAACGAGGTGGCGGCCGGGCACCCCGACGTCGAGACGGCCTACAACCACGTGGACGCCGCCTGCATGTACATGGTCGGGTCGCCGCAGCGCTACGACGTCATAGTGACGGACAACCTCTTTGGCGACATCATCACGGACCTGGCCGGAGCTGTCGCCGGCGGCATCGGCCGGGCCGCTTCGGCCAACCTGAACCCGGCCCGGACCGGCCCGTCATTGTTTGAACCCGTGCACGGGAGCGCGCCCGATATTGCCGGGACCGGCAAAGCCGACCCCACCGCCGCGATTATTTCCGTCGCCATGATGCTCGAGTACCTCGGGCTGACGGACCAGGCGGCGCGGATAAACAAAGCCGTGCAGGCATTTCAGCCTGACGGCCCGCTTAGCACAAGCCAGTATGGAAACGAGATATCAGAAAGGGTGTGAACACGCGGTGCCCATCACCAAGACCGACAAAATATGGATGGACGGCGAGCTCATAGACTGGGACGAAGCCAACGTACACATCCTTACCCACACGCTCCATTACGGTTGTGGCGTATTCGAAGGAGTACGGGCCTACGCGACGGCCGAAGGCCCCGGCGTGTTCCGGCTCACGGACCACATAACGCGGCTGTTCAATTCGGCCCGGATTTTCATGATCGACATCCCCTTCAGCCGCGAGCAGATCGTGGAAGCCGTCAAACGGACAGTCGCGGTCAATAACCTCCCGGAGTGCTACATACGACCGCTCGTGTTCCTGGGCTACGGGGAGATGGGCCTCAACCCGTTACCCTGTCCGGTGCGGGTAGCCGTGGCGGTCTGGCCCTGGGGCGCCTACCTGGGCGACGAGGGCATCGAAAAGGGCGTGCGGGTGAAGATCAGCTCGTGGCAGCGCCACGACCCCAACGCCATGCCGCCGGCGGCCAAGGGTACCGGAATGTACATAAATTCGTCGATGGCCAAGGTCGAGGCGCTGAAAGCGGGGTACGACGAGGCCATCCTGCTTTCTCCGCAGGGTTACGTAAGCGAGTGCACCGGCGAGAATGTTTTCGTCCTCCGTGATGACCGGTTGATTACGCCGCCGGTCTCGGCCGGCGCCCTGGAAGGGATAACCCAGGACTCGGTCATCACGATCGCCCGCGATCTCGGTATCGAGGTACAGCTGGGCAACATTTTGCGGTCTGACCTGTACACGGCGGACGAGGCATTCCTGACAGGGACAGCCGCCGAGGTCGTCCCCATCCGCTCGGTCGATGACAGGGTGGTCGGCGACGGGACGCCCGGGCCTGCGACCCGGAAGATCCAGGAGATCTATAAGGCGGCGGTGAGGGGGCAGGTCGACCGCTACAGACGCTGGGTCGAGCATGTCGACTGAGGCCTCAGCGCCCGGAGGGGCGGCGGAGGAGCCTGGGCCTGGGGGCTCCTGGGTTTCGGCCCCAGGCGGGCAAGTAAGCGACGGCCGCCGGCGGGGCGGGGGCCCCGCCTTGGCGGAGGAGCCTGGGGTTTCGGCCCCAGGCGGGCAAGTAAGCGACGGCCGCCGGCGGGGCGGGGGCCCCGCCTTGGCGGAGGAGCCTGGGGTTTCGGCCCCAGGCGGGCAAGTAAGCGACGGCCGCCGGCGGGGCGGGGGCCCCGCCTTGGCGGAGGAGCCTGGGGTTTCGGCCCCAGGCGGGCAAGTAAGCGACGGCCGCCGGCGGGGCGGGGCCCCGCCTTGGCGGAGGAGCCTGGGGTTTCGGCCCCAGGCGGGCAAGTAAGCAGAGTGGAAATCTTCGATACGACGCTGCGCGACGGCAGCCAGGCTGAGGGACTTTCGCTGACGGTCGCCGACAAGGTGCGAGTAGCCGAACAACTCGACCTGCTCGGCGTGCAGCACATAGAGGGCGGCTGGCCCGGGGCGAGCCCGAAGGACAAAGAGTTCTTCGAGCGAGCCGCTGCGGGCCACATTGTGCTGGCCAATTCCAACCTGGTGGCGTTTGGGTCTACTAGAAAAGCGGGCGGCAGAGCGGAAACGGACCCGGTGATGGCGGATTTGGTGGCGGCCGGTACCGGTTATGTCTGCCTCGTGGCCAAGTCCTCGCCGTGGCATGTGGTGGAAACGCTGCGCACGACCACTACCGAAGCTCTCGACATGGTGGCGGATTCCGTGACGTACCTGCGCAATAACGGGAAGACGGTACTGGTCGACGCCGAACATTTCTTTGACGGGTACCTGGAGGACCCCGGCTTTTCCCGGGCGTTCCTTGGGATTGTGGAAGAGTGCGGCGCCACTCCCGTACTTTGCGACACTAACGGCGGGATCCTCCCGTACCAGGTGGAGGGCATAGTCTCAGAAGCACGGAAAATAGCTTCGGGCCATCTCGGGGTCCATTTTCATAACGATTCTGGATGTGCCGTGGCCAATTCGCTGGTGGCCGTGCGCTGCGGTGCCGACCATGTCCAGGGTTGCATCAACGGGTACGGCGAGCGGACGGGCAATGCTGACCTCACTGCGGTTATTGCCAACTTGAGCCTGAAGATGGGTATCGAGACAATTGGCGCAGAACGGTTGCCCCTCCTTACTCCTGTTGCCCGCCACATCGCCGAGATCGTAAATGTCGCCCCGAACCCGCACCAACCGTATGTCGGTCTCTCAGCCTTTGCTCACAAGGCCGGGATCCACACGAGCGCCATCGCTCGAGCCCGAAGCGCCTATTCTCATATCGACCCCGAGGCTGTCGGCAACACGAACCGCTTCGTGCTGTCGGAAATGTCAGGCCGCTCCACTGTCGCCTTGAAGGCTGAGGAACTGGGTATCGAACTCAGCGACCAGGAGGTGTCTTATGTCGTCAACCGGCTAAAGGACCTCGAACATGCCGGTTACCATTTCGAGGTTGCCGATGGGTCTCTGGAGCTGTTGATGAGGACGGCGACCGGTTGGAAACAGTCGTTTTACCGCCTTGAGTCAAACCGCGTCGTCACCGATCTGCGCGAGGACGGGACCTTCCTCACAGAAGCGCGGATAAAGCTGTTCGTCGGCGACGAGCGCATTATGGAGGTAGCCGAAGGCAACGGGCCCGTCAATGCTCTGGACGCGGCTTTGCGCAAAGCGTTGGGCCGGCGTCACCCCGAGCTGGCCCGCATCCATCTGACCGACTTCAAGGTGCGGGTTCTCGACTCCGTGGCGGGCACGGCGGCGGTGACTCGTGTCCTGATCGATTCGACGGACGGCGATCGGACCTGGACGACCATCGGGGTGTCGGAGAACGTCATCGAGGCGTCGTGGGAAGCGCTGTCCGACTCGATCGTGTTCGGGCTTTTACACGCCGGCGCCAGGGAGCACTAACCTGACGCCCGTGGCCCAACCCGATTACGTCCCGATCGTGTCGACTGACCAGGTCAGGCCTCTAAGCCGCCTCCAGGTACCCCGGTCCTGGGAACAGGACAGGCCGGCTGAGATCGTCTCACTTCGTCAACCGATAGGGGCCAAGTTCGGTTCTACGGGCTCGGACCTCGGTTACGGTCTCAAACTGGCCAACCTCGTGGCCGAACGGTCGGTACTCGCCGAGGGCGAGCACCGCGACGACGTGGTGGCCGGCTGTTTCAGTTGCGGGTCCCGCCGGTCCTCCGTTTTCCACCGATCGCCCGTCATCTACGACATGGAGTGGGCCTTTGCCCTTTGGGGGTACTTGGACGTCCCCGAAGGTCCTCCCGAGGCGCTGGTCGCCTTCCGTAAGCCCATCTTCGCCGGGGCCGGTCACGACTACACCCGCCAGCGCGCCATAGCCGATTTCGTGCGCGAGCCGGCCATCCGCCTCTCGCGTGACGAAGTGGTGGCCGGCATCCGCGACTGGCAGCAGCGGTTCGAGGTCCCGGCGCAGACACCCTGACGACACCGTTGGCCCGGTGTCTCGCCCGGCTTTGAGCCCCAGTACGTGCCTCCGAGGCACGTTTGGGCCCGAGCAGCTACTTAGTGAGCGCGCCGGCCAGGTTTTCTAAGTCCTCGGGCGTGGCCACGTTCACCCGCATCGCGTCGGGAACGGTCCGCTTGACCATGCCTGAGAGCTCGGTGCCCGGCCCGAGTTCCACGAACAGCGTGGCCCCCATGCTGGCCAGGGCCAACAGTGATTCCCGCCAGCGGACGCGTGAGCAAAGCTGGGCCGACAGCAGCGGCACGAAGCCGTCCGAGTGAGCGGCAGCGTCGACGTTGACAACTACGGGGACAGAAGACGGCATGAAGTCGACGCCGGCCAAGGCGGCGTCGAGCGGGGCTTGAGCGGGTTGCATCAACGGTGTATGAAAAGCGCCGCCCACTTGCAGAGGGACGACCCGTTTGGCCCCCCGCCGGACAGCGGCGGCGCCGGCCGCCTCCACTCCGCTCACGGTCCCCGCCACCACCACCTGGCCGGGAGTGTTGTCGTTGGCCACCCAGGCGTCGGTGGCTTCCTCGCAGGCCTGGGCTACACCGTCGAGGTCGAGGCCCAGGATGGCGGCCATCGTCCCCGGGTTCGCCCCCGCCGCCACCTGCATAGCCTCGCCTCTGGCCTTTACCAGCCGGGCGCCGGTCCCGGCGTCGAGCGCGCCCGCCGCTACCAGCGCCGTGTACTCACCCAGGCTGTGCCCGGCCACGGCCACGATGCCCCCGTCTCGCCCCGGTGGGCCAGCTATCCCCGGTGGGCCAGCTATCCCCGGTGGACCAGTTATCCCCGCCCTCCCGAGGTCGTGGAGCGGCCCCGCCACGGAGGCGCCCAGCACGACAAGGCTCAGGGCGTACGTGGCCAGTTGCGCATTACGGGTAGCGCGCAGCTCCTCACTATCCGTGTCAAGCAAAAGTTCGCCCATGTCCCGGCCGACAATGTCACTCAGTTGGCCGACAACCTCCCACGACGGGTGGTCACGCCAAGGTGCGCCCATAGCTGGGCGCTGCGAGCCTTGCCCGGGGAAGATGAGCACGAGCACGAGTCACGTATGCTACGCCCTTGAGCAGTACAACAAGGCGGAGGCGCCATGACGTCGGCGGTAGGGGCGGGGCTCCCGTTATAGATAGAGGCCCGGCCGATGGTGGCCGGACCGACGGGGACTGGACCGAGCGGGACCGGCCCGACATGGACGGGACCGACATGGGCGGGATCGATGAGGGTCGGCGTCCGTTCGGCGTGTACGTACACGTGCCTTTCTGCAGCCGTCGTTGCGACTATTGCGCCTTCGCCACCTGGACGGACCGGGAGCAGATATGGGACCGGTACGTCGCTGCCTGCCGGACCGAGGTCGAAAGGTTGGCCGGCGCAGCCGACGCCAGAGGACCGGCGACCTCGGTTTTCTTCGGCGGCGGCACGCCGTCGCTCCTCCCGCCCGAGCTGTTGACCAGCGTCATCGACGCCCTCCGCCAAAGCGTGGGGGTTGAGGGCGGCGCCGAGGTCACGGTGGAGTGCAACCCCGAGACGGTCACGGCGGCCAAGCTGGCGGAGTACAAAGCCGGCGGGGTAACGAGGCTTTCGTTCGGGGCGCAGTCCATGGTCCCGCATGTCCTCGCCTCACTGGGCCGCCAACATGCCCCGGGTTCGGTGAAAAGGGCCGTCGAACTGGCCGGAGAAGCCGGATATGCAGGGGCTTTCAACGTCGACCTGATTTTCGGCGCAGCCGGAGAGACGATGGCCGACTGGCAGGCGTCCCTGGATGCGGTCCTGGGCCTCGAACCGAGGCCGGCTCACATCAGCGCGTACGCCTTGACGGTCGAGCCGGGTACCCCGCTGGCCACCCAGCCCGCGAGGCACCCATCGGACGACGACCAGGCGGAAAAGTACATGCTTACCGAGGCCGTGCTCTCAGGCGCCGGCTTCCAATGGTACGAAATCTCCAACTGGAGCATGCCCGGAGCTCGCTGCGCCCACAACCTCCTTTATTGGTCCCAGGGCGAGTACCTGGGGATCGGGTGCGCCGCTCACTCTCACCGGGTCGGGCCCGACGGCAGCGCCAGGCGGTGGTGGAACGTGCGAACCCCCGAGCGTTACTGCCGTTTGATCGAAAGCGGGGGTTCTGTGGAGGCGGCCGGCGAGACCCTCGACCCAGGCCTCCGCGACTGGGAAGAACTTGTGCTCAGCTTGCGCACCTCAGCCGGCGTGCCGTCGGCGGCGGCGCCTGAAGAACTTTACGACGCCGGGCTGGTCCAGTTGCAGGCCGGCGGAGCCACGGCCGTGCTGACACCGAGGGGGCGACTTCTGGCGAACGAGGTGGCGATTAAGCTGCTAAGACCAGTTTTCCATCAGTAGGAGGAGAGTCTGTTTTGTCGGAGGGCGCCGAGGCGGGGAACGGAGAGGACGGGAGACCGAGCCCGCCGGCTGGCCCGCCCGCCGTTTCCGCCAGCGCGGCGCCGCTCCCGCTCCACGGGGGCCCACAGGGGCGGGACGACGTCCCTCCGAATGCGGGACGTAAGTTTCCTCCGGACGACCTGTCCGACGATCGGCCGACCATGCCACCCGCGCCCGGTAAGCGAGAAGCCGCGCTCCGCTGGGCGATGCCTGAGCCGGCGCCTGCTCAGGGGCCCGGCCTGGACTTCTCTCAGCCCGTGGGCCGGCTGACCTGGTCCGATGGACATCGGCCGCCTCCATATGCGGGCCGAGTACGAGCCCGAGCGGGAGCGCGCTTCCACCCGCCCGTGACGATGGCCCGACCGGGCCGATCGCCCGGACCAGCTTGAAGAGCCCGTCGCCCGCCCTCGTGACGCAACCGGTCCCGGTTGCTCACGCCCAGCCGGTGCGGGCCGAGGTCGGAATCTGGCGCCGTCCGTCCTACAGGTGGAGTTACGGCCCCGGCTGGCGTTTCACCGCGCCGCAAGTCCGTCCTTTGGCTGCTGGCGGCGCGCCTCGCCGCCGCTTGGGCGAAGGTGGGCCCGGCCGGCCGTTCGCGTTCTTTAGGTCACGGGGGACCCAGAAGGTGGGCCCGGCCTGGTCGCCATGGTGAATGAAACCAGCGAAGAAATACTGAGAAACAACGGATGTGCCCAGCCCGGTAGGATGAGGTAATAACGGCAGACCCCATCGAATGGATCGGCACTCCGGAAGCGTGTGCCCGGTTGGGCGTTACCCTGCGCACCCTTTACCGCTTCATTGACGAAGGGCAGCTACCGGCGTACAAGATGGGACGGGTGATCCGTCTACAAGTGCGTGACGTGGACGACTTCATCGAACGGGCACGGATCATGCCCGGGACCCTCGAGCACCTGTACCCCGACCCGCGTGGAGCTCAGTCAAGCCGAAGCCAGCACCACGACGAGGACATCGGGTCAGAAGGCCCGTCGAGCAGAGTTCCCAAGCGGGCGGCCGAGGTCATGGACTTCGAAGATGTACAGGGCACAAACGGGCAGTGACGCACCGTCGGGAGCTTTTCTTTGGCCGCCGCTAGGCAACCGGACTGTATCTTCTGCCGGGTGATCGCGGGAGAGCTTCCGTCCCGGGAGGCCTACTCGGGGGAGCTCACCTACGCTTTCCACGACCTGAGGCCCGTGGCCCCGGTCCACGTCCTGGTGGTACCCCGTGAGCACATCGACGATGCCACCGAGGTGGGGGAGGAGAACGGCGCCTTGTTGGTGGAGATGTTGCTGGCGGCGCGCACGATCGCAGAGAGGGAGGGTGTTTTGGAGAGCGGGTACCGGCTGGCGTTCAACATCGGACGGGACTCGGGGGCCGAGGTACCCCACCTCCATCTGCACTTACTAGGCGGGCGCAAGTTGGCATGGCCGCCAGGGTGACCCGATGGCGGCGGCACTGGAGCGGCTCCGTGGCAGCCTCATTCACGGGCGTGGCACGGCGGCGGGAAAGCCCGCCACCCGGCATTTCTGACGCTACGCTGGTAGAACACACGTGTCCGTAACAGTTACAGTCCCAAACCACCTAATGGCGGGCCTGGTCGGCCCTCTCAACGAGAACTTGCGTTCCCTCGAGGAAGCCTTTGGTGGCACGCGCATCATCACCAGGGGCAACGAGTTCAACATCGACGGCGAAGAGGCCGTGCTGGTGGCGCGCCTGGTCGAAGAACTGAGGTTGTTGCTCGAGCACGACCAGGTCGTGGACCCCGGAGTGGTGGCTCGCACGATTGACATATTGAGGGACGACGAGAGGCCGTCAGAAGTGCTCACGGCCGAAATTCTGCGTTCCGCCAGAGGCCGGTCCGTTCGGCCCAAGTCGAGCGGGCAGAAGCGTTATGTGGACGCCATAGGGGCCAATATCATCACGTTCGGTATTGGCCCGGCGGGGACGGGCAAGAGCTACCTGGCCGTGGCCCTGGCCGTTCAGGCCCTCCAGGCCAAGTCGGTGGAGCGGATAATCATGACGCGGCCGGCGGTCGAAGCGGGCGAACGCCTCGGGTTCCTCCCGGGCGACTTAATGGCGAAGATCGACCCGTACTTACGCCCCCTTTACGACGCTCTCTACGACATGTTGGGTACCGAGGGAGCGCGTCGGCTGTTGGACAACGGGACCATCGAGGTGGCTCCGCTCGCCTATATGCGCGGCCGTACTCTGAACAGAAGCTTCATAATCCTCGACGAGGCGCAAAACGCCACTCCGGAACAATTGAAGATGTTCCTGACCAGAATTGGTTTTGGCTCAAAGGTCGTGGTCAACGGGGACATCACACAGGTCGACTTGCCAGGCGGCCGGTCTGGCCTGGCCGAGCTCGACCAGGTCCTGAGGGGTGTCGACGGGATTGCCTTTGTCCGCCTTACGAGCCGTGACGTAGTGCGCCATCGGATAGTGGCCGACATCGTCTCGGCTTATGACGCATACGAGTCGGCCAACAACGTCGGCGCCAAGGCGCTTTTACGACACGAAGCCGAGTTCAGGTAAGTATTTCGTGACCGTCGACGTTTTTGCTGCCGACGAACAGGGCGACCAGCCGGTCGACACCTTGCGTTGGGCGCGTCTGGCTGAGGCCGTGCTGGGGGAGGAGGGGCTCACGGGCGACGCCGAACTTTCCGTCTTGTTCATCGACGAGAACTCCATTGCCGAACTGAACAGCCGGTTCCTTGGCAAAGAAGGGCCAACTGACGTCCTGGCCTTCCCGATCGACGAGGAGCCCATCGAAAGCGGCCGGTCACCAGATTCGGGTGGCACCGGCCCCGGTATGCCGTCGGAGCCAGAAGATATGCCCGTTTTGCTCGGGGATATCGTCATTTGCCCGGCGGTGGCGTTCCGGAACGCTCCCGAGCACGCCGGTACCTACGACGACGAAGTGGCGTTGTTGGTGGTGCACGGTCTGCTGCACCTCATGGGCATGGACCACCAGGAAGACGAGGAAGCCGAGGAGATGGAGGCGAAGGAGCGCGAGTTGCTGACGCGTCACTACGCCGAGATCCGGCCCGAAGCCTGGAGGGCAAAGCCGGCGGAAGACGGGCACGGCAGTCCGCCGGAAGCCGGCCAGACAGAAGCCGGCCAAACCGGAGCCGGCCAAACCGGAGCCGGCCAGGCGAGGGATGGGAACGAGGCGGACCATCCGTCGAGCCGGCCTCAGGCGGGCACGGACGGAACCGCCGGGAGCGGGTAACCGTTGATGTTGGCCACATCTAGCTTTTCCGGTAGTGATGTGGGACTTCTGGCCGGCGCTGTCGTCCTGATCTTGTTTTCGGCCTTTTTTGCTCTTTCCGAGACGGCTATTACGCGGATTTCGAAAGTGAAAGCGGTCTCTCTGGTAGAAGAGAAACGGCGGGGAGCGGCCTCCTTGCTGAGGGTCGTAGAGCACGCTGACCGCAACATCCCGGTGATTCTTTTCGCCCTCGAGATCTGCACGTTGGTGGCGGCCACGATCATCGGCGTCGTCGCCAATGAAGTGGTGGGGCCCCTGGGCGTCGTACTGGCGACGGCGTTCGAAATCGTAGTCATATTCATTTTTGCCGAACTGGCGCCAAAAATCTGGGCCGTCCAGCACACCGAACGAGCCGCCCTTTTTGTCGCTCCGTTCCTGCTGGCCGTGGTAAAGTTCGCACCGTTGCGCTGGGTCACCCAGGCGCTAATAACGATCGCCAACATTGTCCTGCCCGGCAAGGGTCTGAAAGAGGGGCCCTATGTCACCGAGGAAGAACTGCTGGCTATGGCGGACTCGGCGGCGGACGAGGCAGTTATCGAACGGGAAGAACGAAAGCTGATCCACTCCATAATCGATTTCGGGGACACGGTAGCCCGGGAGGTTATGGTCCCGAGGCCGGACATGATCACGGTCAGCTCGGAGGCGACGGTCGGCGAAGCCGGGGATATAGCATCGAGCGCCGGCGTCAGCCGGGTACCGGTTTATGGCAGCGGCATCGACGACATCGTCGGCGTGGTGTACGTGAAGGACATGATGCGGGCCGAACGAGAGGGGACGGCCGAGCAACCGGTCACCAGAGTAATGCGCCAAGCGCAGTTCCTCCCGGAAAGCAAACGCATTGCTGAGGTAATGCGCGAAATGCAAGCGGGCAAGCAGCACCTGGCCATCGTGGTCGACGAGTACGGTGGCACGGCCGGCCTGATCACGCTGGAGGACGTCCTCGAGGAACTGGTAGGAGAGATTTCCGACGAGTACGACGTCGACCGGCCCCGGGTCGAATTCCTGGACGACGGGCAGTTGCAGGTGGACGCCAGCCTGTCAATAGACGAGGTCAACGAGCTGACGGGGTTCCACCTGCCCGAAGGTGACTGGGACACGGTGGGCGGATTTCTTTACCATCTTTTGGGCCATGTCCCTGACGAAGGGGAAGCGGCCGTTTTCGGTAGCCACCGCCTGGTAGCCGAAAAGGTCAACGGGCGGCGCATAGCCCGGGTGTTGATAGGTGCGTTCACCCCGCCAGAACCGGTCGAGGCAGCTCACGAACCGGCGGAGGAGACGGGAGGACAGCGTTGAGCCGGCCCCAGGCCAAGTCAGGGGCGGCGCGGCCGCCCGCCAACCGGGACCAGAACCTGGTCTACATCGAGACCGGTAAGAGCCGTTGCTTCGCCTGCAGCCTCGATTGGCCCGGCCTGAGCCGTTCCGGTAAAGGGGAGGAGGCGGCGCTGTCGGCTCTTTCTGACTACGTGCCCCGTTACGCCTTGGTCGCGGCCAAGGCGGATGTCGAGTTCCCGTTGACCGAAGGACAGCCATGGTCGGTCGTACAGCACGTCCCGACCCGTTCGGGTGGAGCTGACTTTGGCGCGCCCACGACGGTGCTCGAAGACGACGCGGCCGACTGGCCGGCCTCGGCGGTTGAGCGCACGGCCGCCTTGCTGGTGGCCAGCTGGGAGCGCCTGGATGAGGTGGCCGCCGGCGCTCCTGAGTCCCTGCGCAAAGGTCCGAGAGGGGGTGGCCGTGACCGCGACGCCATTACCCAACACGTCGCGGCGGCTGAGCAGATGTTCGGCCGTAAGGTTGGCCTCCAGCTTCCCGTCCCCCAGGAGGGTAACCGTAAGGTGGTCATGGCTAACAGGGAAGCAATTCTCGCTTGGTGCCGTTCCGGTGGCGCCACCTCTACTGCTCGCGTCAGTTGGCCGCCGCGTTACGGTTCAAGGCGACTGATTTGGCATATCCTCGACCATGCCTGGGAGATTGAGGACCGCGCCGGGTAGCGGGCCCATCGATCTGCCCTGCTGTCCGCTGGGCATGTAGTTTTTCGTCCAATGGACTTGGGCGGGCTCGACCCGAAGCGTATGCCGCGCCACGTGGCGTGTGTCATGGACGGGAACGGACGCTGGGCCACCAGGCAGGGCCTGCCTCGCACCGAAGGTCACCGGGCCGGCGAAGAGGCTTTGCTGGATGCCGCGAAAGGGGCCGTGGAACTCGGGCTGGAGTGGTTAACCGTCTACGCCTTTTCCACCGAGAACTGGCGCCGGCCCCACACGGAGGTCCGCTTCCTGCTCGGCGTCATCGCCGATGACCTGCTGACCCGGAGGCGGGACGAGCTGCACGGTATGGGGGTGCGGATACGGTTCGCCGGGCGGCGGGACTGGCGGGTGCCGAAATGGGTCCTGCGGCGCATGGACGAGGCCATGGAGCTGACCAGCCGCAACACGGGGACCACCCTGACCGTGGCGTTCAACTACGGCGGGCGGGCCGAAATCGTGGACGCTGTCCGCAACCTGGTGGCAGAGGGGGTCAAACCGTCGGACATCAACGAGCGAGCCCTGCGCCGGCACCTCTACGTACCGGAGATGCCGGACCCCGACCTGTTCATCCGCACCTCGGGCGAATACCGGATCTCGAACTTCTTGCTCTGGGAGATCGCTTACAGCGAGCTGGTTTTCATGGACGTACTGTGGCCCGACTTCCGTCGCGAGCACCTGCGCGATGCGGTGCGGGAGTACCAACAACGAGAGCGCCGCTTCGGCCAAACGGGGGAGAAGCGAGACCAGGACGGGCTGCCCTCCTGATCTGCCGTCCGGCGGCGTGCGAAGATAGTTACAGCCATGTCGCTATACCGTGACCGAGGGGTCGTACTGCGGACCTACAAGCTGGGTGAGGCTGACCGTATCGTCGTCCTCGTTACGTCCGGGCATGGGAAGGTGCGCGCCGTGGCCAAGGGGGTCCGTCGCACCAAGAGCCGTTTTGGTGGGCGCCTCGAACCGCTGAACCATGTGGATCTGTTGCTTTACGAAGGGCGTGAACTCGACATCGTCACCCAGGCCGAGATGATCGAGCCATGGCGGCCCTTGCATGAAGATCTCAACCGCCTGGCTCAGGGCATGGCCATGGCGGAGGCGACCGAACAGGTAGCCCAGGAGCGAGAGCCGTCAGGACCTCTATACCAAATGCTGGTCGGAGCCCTTCGTACTCTGGCAGACCGGTCCGGCCCTCTGGTAGTGGCGGCGTTTTACTGGAAGTTGCTCGCCCTCGACGGCGCCGGACCGGTGCTCACATCTTGCGCCAGTTGTGGTTCGAGCCCGCCGGCGGCGCCTCTCGTCGCCTTCGATATCGCCGAGGGAGGAGCATTGTGCCGGTTATGCCGGCGAGGGCAGTCTCTGAGCCCTGCATCTCTGGAACTGCTGGGGTGGATCCTGGGTGGGCAGCTCGGCCGGGCGCTCGAAATGCCGGCGAGTGCCATAACTGGTGAGGTGGCCAACCTGGCTACCATCTCGGTAGAGCGGCACCTGGAGAGACGGCTGCGCTCCCTCCACACCCTCGAACGCACCTGACCGCAGCCGTCCCTGGCGGGAGAGGAGCCCTCTCTCTGCCCCCGAAACTTCTTTAGTGCCTGTTATGGGCCCAGTACCCTCTCTACATGCCCGTTTCAATGGAAGAGCTGGTGCGCCTGGCCAAGGCGCGGGGCTTCGTGTTCCCGTCCGCCGAGATCTATGGCGGGTTCCGCTCGACCTACGACTACGGTCCGCTCGGCGTCTTGATGTCAAGGAATGTGAAGGACGCCTGGTGGCGGGAAATGGTCCAGCTGCGCCACGAGGTGGTCGGCCTCGACGCGGCCATCTTGTCGAGCCCGAGGATCTGGGAGGCCTCAGGCCACCTGAAAAACTTCACCGACCCTCTCGTTGACTGCCGCACGTGCAAGCAGCGCTGGCGGGCCGACCTGTTGCCGACCACCGACGAAGGCCAGCTCAAATGCCCCAATTGCGGCAGCAGTGATTTCACCGAGGCTCGACCTTTTAATCTGATGTTCAAGACGTTCGTCGGGCCGGTCGAGGACGAGAGTGCGGTCGCCTACCTGCGGCCCGAAACGGCCCAGGGCCACTTCATAAACTTCGCCAATGTCCTTCAGACTGAGCACCTCCGGCCTCCTTTTGGTACGGCGCAGATCGGCAAGTCATTCCGCAACGAGATCACCCCCGGTAACTTCGTTTTCCGGACCCGGGAGTTCGAGCAAATGGAGCTCGAGTACTTCGTCCCGCCCGACGAAGCCCCGCGCTGGTTCGACTACTGGTGCAATGAACGTCTCGAATGGTACGTCCGCTTTGGTATCCCGCGGGAAATGTTGCGCCTCCGGCCCCACGCCGAAGAAGAGCTCTCGCATTATTCGGCGGCGACGGCCGATATCGAGTTCGCTTTCCCGTGGGGCTGGGGGGAACTGGAGGGTATTGCCAACCGCACGGATTATGACCTGAAGGCGCACATGACGGCGAGCGGCGAGGTGCTCGAGTATTTCGACCAGGCCACCGGGGAACGTTATGTGCCTTATGTGATAGAACCAGCCGCCGGCGTCGCCCGTACGATGATGGCTTTCCTGTTAGCCGGTTACACGGTTGACGAGGTCGCCGGTGAAGAACGCACCGTGCTGCGCTTGCACCCCCGGATTGCCCCCTATCAGGTGGCGGTCTTGCCGCTATCGAAAAAAGACACGTTGTTGCCGCTTTCCCAAGAGGTCCTCAAGCTCCTGCAGCCAGTGGCCATGTGCGATTACGACATAACGCGCGCCATCGGCCGGCGCTATCGTCGCCAGGACGAAATCGGGACCCCGCTGTGCGTCACGGTCGATTTTGATTCGCTCGACGACAAGGCGGTCACCATACGCCACCGCGACTCCACCGCCCAAGAGCGGGTACCGATAGACCGCTTGGTGGAGGCGGTCACCTCGCGCCTCGCCTGGTAACACCGGTCTGGTACGCGGGCCGGCGTCACGGCCCGGGCCTCCGTTAGGCCCGGGCCATCGCCAGCTTTGTGGTTAGCGCGACGGTTACGGTCATCGCGACGGTCATGGCCACCGGCCGGCTTAGGCTTTTCCCGTGGGCATCGTGGCCGAGGACGTGGAACGGGTCAGAACCGCCACCGACCTGGTGGCCCTGGTCTCCGAGCACGTGGCCCTGCGCCGGGTGGGCCGGCGCTGGTCGGGGCTGTGCCCGTTCCACGCCGAGAAGACGGGTTCGTTCTCTGTCAACGGCGAGCTCGGCCTGTACTACTGTTTCGGCTGCCAGGCACGGGGGGACGCCATTTCTTTCCTTCGCGAAACCGAGCACCTCGACTTCGCCACCGCGGTCGAGGCGCTGGCGAGCCGGGCGAGTATCCAGTTGCGCTACGACAGCCAGGATGGTTTACGGCCGGACGGCTCGCGACAGGGCGGCAAGCGGGCGGCCGAGCTGGGAAAGGCCGTCGAACGAGCCGTAGAGTGGTACCACGACCTCCTGCTGCGCGCCCCCGAAGGGGCGCCGGCCCGGGCCTACTTGAGAGGACGTGGTTATGACAGTGAGACGGTCAAGCACTTTCGTCTTGGCTGGGCTCCGGGAGGGTGGGACGCGCTCGTTCGGGAGGCCGGCATTGGCGAAGACATGCTGGTTGGAGCCGGTCTCGCTTACCGCAACCAAATGGGCCGGCTCAACGACTCGTTCCGGGCCAGGGTGCTGTTCCCGATCTTCGACGTAGCCGGCCGGCCCGTGGGCCTGGGCGGCCGAGTGCTGCCGGGGGCGCCTGGGCCGAAGTACAAGAACACGCAGGCGACACCGATATATGACAAGAGCAAGGTGCTGTACGGGCTCAACTGGGCCAAGGGCGCCATCGTCGAGCGCGGCCAGGTGGTTATCTGCGAGGGCTACACCGACGTCATTGGCCTGCACCGGGCCGGGGTCACCGAGGCCGTGGCGACGTGCGGGACGGCGCTGGCGGAAGGTCATGTACGCCTCCTGACCGGGTTCTCCCGCCGGATCGTCCTGGCCTACGACGCCGATGCCGCCGGCCGGGGGGCGGCCGAGCGTTTCTATGACTGGGAACGCCGTTTTGAGGCCGACATTTCGGTGGTAGCCCTGCCCCAAGGAGCGGACCCCGCCGACCTGGCCCAGGACGACCCGGAGCGGCTCCGGCTGGCCGCAGCCACTGCCAAGCCCTACCTCGGGTTCCGTGTGGAGCGCATATTCGCGGACGCGGACCTGCGCAACCCTGAAGGTAGAGCACGGGCGGCTGAGGCGGCCATGGCGTTGATCTCCGAGCACCCCGACGCCCTCGTCAAGGACCAGTACTTGATGCAGGTGTCTGACCGCTGTCGGCTCAGTCCCGAGCAGCTGCGCGGTTTGCGCCACCCCGCCCCTCATTCTGCGGAGAGGCGTGCCCCCATTTCCTCCGCGGGCGTCAGGCCGAGGCGTCCTCCCGTCCCTCGCCCCGAGTTTGAAGCGTTACGCCTGGTGGTCCACCACCCGAACGAAGTAGCCGGGCGCATCGACATCGAGCTTTTCAGCTCCGACCTGGCTCGGGAAGCATTCGACGAACTGGCTACGGCCATGACGCTGGCTGACGCCCTCGAGGCAGCCGAGCCTCAGGTCGCCGACCTGCTGGCGCAACTGGCGGTGGAGGATACGGAGGAAGATACGGGGGACGTTTTGCGCCGGCTAGTAGAGCGAGCCGCGGCGCGAGCGTTGCAGGAACTCCGTCGCGACGCCCGCAGCCCGGCGCCGTCCCTCAGTCATGACGCGCTGGCTAAGCGTTCTGCAGAACTGAAATTGGCCCTCGAGGCCCTTCGTTCCGTAGAGCCCGGCCCCGACTACGAAAAACGCATGGATGACGCGGAGCGCCACTTGTTAGCTTTGTTGCTTGCGAGTCCTAGCATGGCACCCAACCCAGGAGCATGAGCGGGGAGGTTGTGGACCACTGGTGAGAGAGCCCTTCACAGGCTCAGGGGAACCGACGACCCACCTCCTCGCACTATTAACGCTGGGGCGTGAACGCGGCTACTTGACGCCCGAGGACGTGGTGGGGGTCCTGGAGGGGGTCGAGCTGAGGCCGGAGCTGATCTCCGCAGTTATCGGGCGGGTGACGGCCGAAGGGATCGAGTGGCGGGACCACGATGACCCGATCTCGGACGATGGGCTCGACCACCTGGCGACCGAGCTCCTGAGAGAACTGGGCCGGCCTGGGCGAGAAAGCGCACCAGTACCGGCAAAGGCTGCTCCCGGCCCGGCGCCCGCAGACTCCTGTCCGGCAGACTCCTGTCCGGCAGACTTCTCTCCGGCAGAGGCCCGTCCTGCAGAGGCCCGTCCTGCAGAGGCCCGTCCTGCAGACGCCCGTCCTGGAGACGTCCGTCCCGCCGAGGTGCCCGTCGTCGTTCCCGAAGCCGACGATGATCAGCACGGCCTGCTGAGGCAGAAGACACATGACCCTTTTCGCAGAGGCCGGCGCGTATTGGTTGCCGGTCTCAAACTTGACATAGGAGTCGGCGGCACAGGTAGCTCCGACTCGGTGCGGGCGTACTTGAAGGAGATCGGCAAAGTCCGCCTGCTTTCGGCCGAACAAGAGGTGGCTCTGGCCCGTTGTGTCGAACGGGGCATTGCCGCCGCCGCCCGTCTCGACCAGCGTGAGGTAGGGCTCGAAGAAAGGGCGGTAGAGGCAGCCGGCGGCGGTTCTCGAGGCGCCCGGCCGCGCCCGGTCGACAGACAGCGTGACGTCGACCAACAACGTGAGGCGGACGAGCGCCTCCGCGCCGAGGGCATGATGGCCAGGCAGATCCTGGTGGAGGCGAACCTCCGTCTGGTGGTCTCGGTGGCGAAGTGGTACCGCAACCGGGGTCTGTCGTTCCTCGACCTAATCCAGGAAGGCAACCTGGGGCTGATGCGGGCGGCCGAGAAGTTCGACTACACCAAAGGGTTCAAGTTCTCCACGTACGCCACATGGTGGATCCGCCAGGCCATCAGCCGCGCTATCGCCGACCAGGCCAGGACGATCCGTATCCCCGTCCATATGGTCGACAACATCAACGCCGTGGTCCGGGCGCAGCGCAGCCTCCTGCAGGAAGAGGGGCGGGAACCGACCATCGACGAGGTGGCCAAACGTTCCGAGATGACCGCCGACCGGGTGCGGGACATATTGCGGATCAGCCAGGACACTGTTTCGCTGGAGCAGCCACTGGGTGAGGACGATTTCAACCTTTCCGACGTGCTCGAAGATGATGCCGCGCCGGCGCCCAGCGATGCGGCGACACGGGCCATGCTGTCCGAGGCGGTGCGGAACGTGCTCGCCGACCTGTCCGAGCGAGAGCGCAAGGTTGTCCGGTTGCGGTTTGGCCTCGACGACGGCCAGGCCCGGACTCTGGAGGAGGTCGGGCGGGAGTTCGGCGTTACCCGGGAACGGGTGCGTCAAATCGAGTCGAAGAGCCTGGCCAAATTGCGCCAACCACTGCGGAGCGGGCAGCTCCGGGATTATCTGGGCAACTAGTCCGATAGTAATTGGGCCGATAGTAATTGGCCGATAGTAATTGGGCTGACAGTTAGGTCGGCTGGCGCCGCTCGGGTCGATGGATAATTCATTGTGAAGTGGAAGCGAGCTTTCTAAGCGCATCTTGGGCTGGGATCTCCCTTTTTGCTCCACTTCGGGGAGGCGGTTTTCGGGTGCACTTTGCCGGCCGCCGTCCTGGCGCGCCGTCCGGGTGCGAGTTTTGCGGTCTATATTGCCGGTTTTGGGCGCGAGCGACGCATCTGGTCGCGTTCGGATGCAAGAGTCGCGTCCTACCGCAACCAGAAGCTCACGCTGCACCCAAATCTTCCAAATTGAGCGTGAAGGGTGGCCATCGAGCCGCGGTTCGTGGCCGTCCGGGCTACATTCGGCCTGCATTTTGGGCACGGTGCGGGCGCGGGGACCGGGCCAGCCCCGGAGGTTGCCACCTTCCCCCGCCACTGTGCGGCTGAGAGTGCACGTCTCCTCGGCGCAGCGACCGCGCCGACGCCGGACCAGGGGACTAGCCACGATGACGGGCCTACCTCGCGCCCCAGGTGGTAGCGTGGCCGGAGTTTTCCGGGGTAGCTCAATCGGCAGAGCGGGTGGCTGTTAACCACTAGGTTGAGAGTTCGAGTCTCTCCCCCGGAGCTGTTGGAGGGGCCAGCCAGGAGCTTGAGATGGCTCGTGACCTGCGGAAATCCGTGGACCGTAGTTAGCCGTCTGTGACCGTAGATGGCCGTTGACGCGGGTCCTATCCGGGTCACGCGAAGTCCTGTTGGGGTCAGATCGCCGCGCGCGTCGAGATTTACAACTGCGCCCATTTGGGGGCATTGGCGGTCTTTATGCGGAGCTCGTCGAGCTGCTCCGAGAGCTTCGCCTGGACGCCCTCGAACAGGTGCCCCCAGACACGCAGAGTGAAGGCGGCGTCGCTGTGGCCTATGCGTGCGCTTTGCGACGGCCAGAGGGTTGGCGCCCAAGTCGGTCGAGCCAATGCCGCACCGATCCGTCGAACGGCCAGTCACCGTTGTGTAGGTGACGCCTGGGTTACGAGTGTCGGCTACCGCAGCGGGCGGAAGGCGGCGCGCAACTCTTCCGAGAAGAGTTGCGGTTCCTCCCAAGCGGCGAAGTGACCGCCCTTATCGACCTCGTTGAAGTAGATGACGTTGGGGTACGCCTTATCGACCCAGCTGCGCGGGGTCCGCCAGATCTCCCCGGGGAACGTCGTGAAGCCGACCGGAATCGAGACCGGCGGGGGAGCCTGGCCGGCCGCACGAGCATTTTCCTGTCCTTCTTCCCAATACGAGCGCGCCGCCGACGCCCCGGTGCCGGTCAGCCAATAGAGGGTGATGTTGTCGACGATGTGTTCCCGGGTGAGATTGCCGGAGGGTTGTCCGTCGACAAAGCCGCGGGCGATCTTCTGGTAGCTGTCCGTATCGTGATCGATCATCCACGCGGCCAGCGCGATGGGTGAATCCAGGAGGGCGTAGCCAATCGTCTGCGGGCGCGTCGCCTGCTCCACGAAGTACCCGGCGCCGGTCGCATGGAATTCGGCGAGCGCGTCGAGGGCGGCACGTTCTTCGGTCGTGGGCGGCGACTGGCTCAGGGCCTCGGCATCGCCCAGCGCCGGCGTGAGAAGGTTGGTGTGGATGCCGATCAGCCCGTCGAGTCCCAGGCGGCCCATCGCGTCGGTGACCTGAGAGCCAACGTCGCCCCCCTGCGCGACGTACCGGGTGTAACCCAGGCGTCGCATCAGCTCCGCCCAGGCCTGTCCGATACGGATGGGGCCCCAGCCGAGCTCGGTCGGCTCGTCGGAGAACCCGTAGCCGGGGATCGACGGCAGCACGAGGTGGAAGGCGTCCTCAGCGCGGCCGCCGTGCGCAGTCGGGTCGGTGAGTGGGCCGATAGTCTCGAGCAGCTCGACGACCGAGCCCGGCCAGCCGTGCGTCATGATCAACGGCAACGCGTTCTTCTGTGCCGACTCGACGTGGATGAAGTGGATGTCCAGCCCGTCGATCTCGGTCTTGAACTGCGGCAGCGCGTTCAATCGCGCCTCGCACCGGCGCCAGTCGTACTCGGTCGTCCAGTAGCGCGCCAGGTTCTGTATCGCCGCCAACTGCACACCCTGCGACCGATCGGTAACGAGTTCCCTGGTCGGCCAGCGTGTCGCATCGATGCGGCGGCGCAGCTCGTCGATCTGGCCCTGAGGTACTTCGATTCCGAACGGCCGGACTACGCTCTCCGCGCTCGCAGTCGTGGTGTCACTCATGGTCGTGTCCTCCCCATTCGCGTCCGCTGGGTGTCTTGTCGATCGTCGAGTGTCGCGACGTCGAAGCGGACATCCGTCGATGAGCATAGAGCCGAAGACTCGATGAAGAAAGAGGCGGCGCACGACTCACGCGCGCCGTGGCGATCGGCAATGACGCCCGACGAAGCTTTCGCTCGGGCACCCGGCGCCTCCCGAGGTCCGATCATCATGGCCAAGACGTAGCGAGCGCTCAGATTGTCCCGTTATTGGTCAGACACTTTCGGAGCACTCACCTACTGACGCGCGACAGAGCGAGGGATATTGTCGGACCAAACTGGGGAATTTCCGTTTCGGGGGCGCTCCATAACGAACGGTCATATTATTGCCTCCAGCCCGACAATCCGTGCTCGGGGCGCCCCCTGTTGGGAGATGCTTGAAGACTGCTGCGACGCAGTCCTAGCGGTCTGGCGGTGCGCTGTCGCCGTACGGTCACGTCACGGAACACGGGCCGACCGTGCTGCTCGTGCAAGAGCCGAGGTCGGATCCGCGGCGTTAAACGAATCGGCGTCCAAGATCACACTAATGTCGATCGTTGCGCGCCGACATGCACAATCTTTTGCGAGGCTAACCGAGAAGGTCAATCAATATGGTGACCACATCCATTCATGCGAGGATCGCCAACGAGCTAGGGGTGCGTGAACGGCAGGTCACGGCGGCGGTCGAGCTGCTCGATGGCGGCGCCACCGTGCCATTCATCGCTCGATACCGCAAGGAAGCGACCGGTACGCTCGACGACGCCCAGCTGCGCACCCTCGAGGAACGGTTGGGTTACGTTCGTGAACTGGAGGATCGGCGCGCGGCGATCCTTGAGGCGGTCGCGGCCCAGGGCAAGCTCGACGACAAGCTGCGCGACGAGATCATGGCGGCAGAGTCGAAGGCCAGGCTCGAGGACATCTACTTGCCGTATAAGCCCAAGCGCCGCACCAAGGCGCAGATCGCCAAGGAGGCTGGCCTCGAGGCGCTGGCCGATCGGTTGTTGGGTGACCCGACGGGCGATCCGCAGGTGGCCGCGACTGCCTTTATCAACTCCGACATGGGGGTGTCCGACGCGGCCGCCGCCGTGGAGGGCGCCGGCTCGATCCTGGCTGAGCGCTTTGCCGAGGACGCCGATCTCATCGGAGAGTTGCGGGCGCAGATGTGGTCGCGGGGCCGTCTGGAGTCACGCGTGCGCGCCGGCAAACAGGAGCCGGGCGCCAAGTTTTCCGACTACTTTGATTTCGCCGAGGCATTTACCAGGCTGCCTTCGCACCGGATCCTGGCGTTGTTTCGAGGCGAGAAGGAAGAGATCCTCAACCTCTCCTTCGCACCGGAGGTGGCGGCCACCCCCGTCGGGCGGCAGGAGCGGCCGAGTTGGTATGAGTTGCGCGTGGCGGGGCGTTTTTCGATCTCAGACCGCGGCCGGCCGGCCGACCGTTGGTTGATGGACACGGTGCGCGAATCGTGGCGCACCCGCATCCTGCCCCGTCTGGCTGTTGACGTTCGAGCCCGCTTGAAACAGGCCGCCGATGACGAGGCGGTGCGGGTATTCGCGGCGAACCTACGCGACCTGTTGCTGGCCCCACCCGCCGGCGCCCGACCGACTATGGGCCTCGACCCCGGCTACCGTACCGGCGTGAAGGTCGCGGTGGTCGATTCGACCGGCAAAGCGGTAGCCACGGAGACGATCTATCCGCACCAGCCGCAGCGGCGTTGGGACGAGGCGATCGCCTCCCTAGTACGGCTAGTGAGCGCGCATGGCGTGGAGCTCATCGCAGTCGGCAACGGGACCGCCTCGCGTGAGACCGACAACCTCGCCGGCCAGCTGATCAAGCTTCATCCGGACCTCAAGCTCACCAAGGTGGTGGTTTCAGAGGCCGGAGCGTCGGTCTACTCGGCCTCGGCCTATGCCTCCCGAGAGCTGCCCGGGCTGGACGTATCGCTGCGCGGCGCGGTATCGATCGCCCGCCGGCTGCAAGACCCACTGGCCGAGCTCGTCAAGATCGATCCCAAGTCGATCGGTGTCGGCCAATACCAGCACGATGTGTCCGAGCCCAAGCTGTCGCGCTCGCTCAATGCCGTCGTCGAGGACTGCGTCAACGCAGTAGGTGTCGACGTCAACACGGCCTCGCCCCCGCTACTTAGTCGTGTGTCGGGCATCGGAGAAGGGCTGGCGGACAACATCGTGGTGTACCGCGACACCAACGGTCCGTTCCGCTCGCGCCGGACACTCAAAGACGTCCCAAGGCTCGGCCCCAAGGCGTTCGAGCAATGCGCCGGCTTTCTCCGCATCCGCGGCGGTGACAATCCGATTGACGCCACCAGCGTGCACCCTGAGTCGTACCCAGTGGTACGCCGCATCGTCGAGAAGACCAAGCGCGACACCATCGCTTTGATCGGCAACAGCGCCGTCCTGGGTGCGCTCAACCCCGAAGACTTTATCGACGACACGATCGGCCTGGCTACCGTGACCGACATACTCAACGAGCTGGAAAAGCCGGGCCGCGACCCCCGTCCCGCGTTCAAGACCGCAACTTTCAAGGAAGGCGTGGACAAGATCGGAGACCTCATCACCGGCATGGTCCTCGAAGGCGTCGTCACCAACGTTGCCGCCTTTGGCGCTTTCGTCGACATCGGCGTCCACCAAGACGGCCTCGTCCATGTCTCGGCGATGTCGTCGACCTTCGTCAAGGATCCCCGCGACATCGTGAAGCCAGGCGACATTGTCCGTGTGAAGGTCCTGGACATCGACATTCCCCGCAAGCGCGTCTCGCTCACGCTGCGGCTCGACGACACTCCCGATGGTTATCCCCGGCGTGCTGTCTGACCAGAGAAACGCGGCCGACGAGTCCGCCGAGTACTCGCCGGCCCCGATGTGGCGCTCAGTGGAGGACTTCCGAAGATTGCGGAAATAGGCTGGCATCGCCGCCCGTCCGTTACCGTTTGCCCATGGCTGGCGATGACCCGGTGGTGTCTTCGGCCCAGATCACGACGGTTGGGGTGAGCAGACTTCAGCGCGATGGTCTCTAGGGCTTTCTGACTGCGGCTTTCGCCGCGGCGCTGTGCTCGGGGCTGATCCGTGAACGGGGTGCTCCGTGAACGGGGTGCTGTTGCCAAGGTGACGATCGCTGCCATCTTCGGCGCCTTGACGGTCGCGGTCGTCGTCACCTGGGTCAAGGCCTGGCGACACCCCGACCGACTCGACGTCGGCGCAGATCGGATTCGGCTCCGCCCGAGTAGAGGTCTGGCGAGCGAGTTGGTCCGAGCCGATAGCGGGCAGCTGCGCTGTTTCGTTCGGGCTGCCGGTAGGACGCGGACGTTGGAACTGCAGCAGCTGGCGACCGGCCGGCGGCTGGCGCTGCCGTTCTTCTCGCCGAGGGCCGTGGCTCGGAAGGCTGGAGGTCGTCGACCCGGCGGTGGCCTATGACATCGCCCTCAGCGACGATCGGCGTCGTGGTCGCCGGGTGACCACAACCGACCCGCGTCCAGGATCGGAAGTCTCTCGCAAAGGTGTTTCTGGCGGTAGGTGAGTAGGTTTCGGCGCCCGGGAACCGGTCGGCGAAGGCGTTGAGCGCCGGCTTCCAGCGCGTGGTCCATCGTGTCCTGCCGGCCCCGGCGAGGTCAAGTGATCGGGTCCGAGGTAGAGGCACTTGGCGCATCGCGACGGAACCACCCTCTGTAACACATGCAAGTAGTTACCCCCTGGATGGCATCGAAAAGGTGTCCGCAGGTCGTAGCGCCCCTGTCCGTTCCTCTCAGGTTGCGAGCATCGCAGCAAGGGAGCGCTGGAAGGCGGCGCCCAACCAGCCTAGGGTTAGGGCACACCGCTCAGAGAAGGAGTTTCGTCTGTGCATCGCGCAGCCAAGTTCGCCAGTGCCTTGTTGGGTGCCGTCCTGGCCTTCGAGGTCGTGACCGCTGTCGGAGCAGTAGCTGCGACAGGCAATTATGCGAGGCCCTCGGCTCGAAATCTGCTGGTTTCGACGAAGCTGGCTTCGACCGGGCACACCGGGAGCACGATCGTGATAGGTGGAGTGGCGGGCGCCAAGGCTGCTATCACCTTTCTCAAGGTGATCGATCCCGCTCGGGCCACCGAACAGTTTGTTACCCAAACGGCAGGAAACCGGTTCGTCGGCCTAGAGTTTCGGCTGGTTTCACAAGGTTCAGGCCTTTTCCCCGGTGCCGACAGCGTATTGGACGTGACGGCGAAAGGCTCCAATAGTGTGAGCTACACGTCGGTAAAGTCCGAGGCGTACACTTCAAACATCGTCGGGTGTAAAAACCTGGACAACGAAAAGGCTGCCCTTGCCCACGGTCAATCCGTGACCGGCTGTGTCGTTTTCACCATTCCGGACGGCGTAAAAGTGGCAAGGGTAATCTATAGCGAACCCGGCGGGACCAAAGGTGAGTGGAATGTCACCTGATATTGGCACTCCAACCGAGCATAGGACTTGCTAGGTGCCGGCGGGCGCACAACGAGATACCGTCAGCTTCTGCCCGGCTGTTAGCAGCCATCTTTTGCGGGTCCTATCAAGATCGAGGAGGATTTGTCGTAGTCGTCGTCGCCGGGATATAAGTGTAGCGGTCGGCCCGGCTCACCGCGCTCTGGCCGAGTGGCGTGGTGACCGTGATGTCCACCGGTCCGGGCCGGCCTGAAGGGACGGTCAATTCGATCACTTGGCCCGACTTGACGGTGAAGTTCGTTACGGCAGTACGCCCC
This sequence comes from uncultured Acidimicrobiaceae bacterium, assembly GCA_963750465.1. GTDB lineage: Bacteria > Actinomycetota > Acidimicrobiia > Acidimicrobiales > Palsa-688 > Fen-671. The sequence continues at coordinate 197,020 of CAVVRE010000010.1, read as the reverse complement.
ACGGTGACTAGCTCAGCGTTGTTCAAGCTGGTGCCGAAGATGGTCACCCTCGTCCCACCGCTAGGAGGTCCCGAGCCCGGGCTCACCTTGGTAATTGCTGGGGCCCGACCATAGACGAATCTCGCGGGGGCAGCGTCAGAGCTCGTCCCACCCTGGGTTGTCACATCCACATTGACCGTTCCCTTCCCGGGCGGAACGGTGGCCAGCACGAGCTCTGGTGATTCAAAAGTAACCGAAAGGGCGGGCGCCCCTCCGAAGCGGACCGTGGCTGAAGGAGTGAAATGGTTACCGACGATTTCTATTTGCCCACCCCCCTTCTCCAGGGCTTCGCCGCTCGACAGGGACGTGACCAGAGGGCGCTCCGGAGCGCCCTGGTGGGCGCACTGGAGGACAAGGTCCAGGCCGACCTGGGGCGGAGGCACAGGCAGAGCCGGGGTCGAAACCGTGGCCTGAGCGGGGTCGCCTGGTGCGTGGCAACCGGGCGCGGACGCCACCACCTTGTAGTAGTCGCTGATCACATCCCAGTGGAACTGCCCGTCAACGCCTGTCTTTTCCGGGTTGCGGTGCGGTTGCATGCCTGGGCTGGCCGGGCCCACTCGGGTGAACGGGCCTTCTACCGTCGGAGCTTGCTCCAAGACGGCGACGGCACCTGCGACCGGGTCCCCAACAGTATTAGACACCGTCCCGCTCGGGTCGATCCAGACCGAAAACGAGGTCCCGCTCGCAAACACGGTCGCGAGGGCGGCCAACAATGCTACAAAGCCGAGCCCGATCACTAGGGCTCCAGCGCCCGCCGCGAAAAAAGTCCCGACGGTGAGCACCTCACCGGCCTCGAGAGATGCTAGAGCGGTGGCCAGAGAGCCGGGGTATTTAAGAAAAAGTACCCCGGAAAGCGTGGCTAATGCACCGGCCACGCTCCCCTGAACCGTCGTTGCGTCAGTCCAGGCCTTGTCACCGACGGTAAAGCCCCAGGTCAGATTCGGACTGGTTGCTGGCGAAGAACAGCCCGGTCCTGAGCAGAGGCACCCTACTGACGTCACGCAAGCGCCTACCGGTAGAAGGGACGTCAGAGTGGGAGGCGCCAAAGATGGGAAAACACCCAAAGATGGCCGGGTTCCGGCGACTAACAGGCCCTGGGTGCCCGACGTCGTCTTAGCCCCTCCCGCTTCCCGGTGCCACGTCGGAGCCAAGCGAGCCGCTCTGAGGTCCCCGGTTGGGGCCGCTGTCCCGCCGAAATCAAAGAAGAGCGTCGGGCGTGACCCCGTGACCTTTAGGTCGCGGGGCAGGGGGCTTAGTTGCCCGATGCCGACGGCAGTGTCGCCCGAGCCCGGCGGCGTGAGCACTTCGACTTCGCTGTTTGACAACACTCGCAGGTCTGTGCCCGGGTGGTCACCAAACCAGAGCGAGTTTATTTGGCTCAGGTTCTTGCCCCTAATCAGGACGGTCGTCGAGCCCGTTGAGGGCCCGTGCGACGGGCTGATAGAAGCCAGAGAAATGTACGTGTAAGCGCTGAGAGGCCCGCCCCCGGTGGTGCCGGACCGAGTCGTGACCGATACGTTGACGGTGCCAGTGCCGGGTGGCGCGACCGCCTCGATCAGCGAGGTCGATAGGACCTTGAACCTTGGCGCTGGGGTATTCCCGAACCGGACAGCCGTCACCCCGGCAAACCTGGTCCCGTGAATGGCGACGAGATTGCCACCACCGGCAGCGTCCGCCGTGGGCGCTATGGCCTCAACGCAATAGATGTTATAAGACATAGCGCCGAAGCCGTCGAAGGGCCACAACGGCGGGATGTGGGCCGAGTACCGGCCCGACCCGACGGGGGTCTCGAGGAGGGGCAGGATGATCTTTGTGGCCTTGCCCGTAAGGTCGTTCGTCGTCCGGATCGTGACGACCCCTATGCCGTTCCGGCAGCCTCGCACCGTCATCGGTGCCGGGGCGAAATCGCTGATAAACGGTTCGCCCCCCTCCTGGCCGTTCACACTGACGCCACCGGGCAGCGGGTGGAGCACCCGCATGGAAAGAGTGGACCCGGCTGTACCAGAGGGGCCGCTAACCACCACCGCGGAGGTACCCGTCGAAGGGGCCAAGGCGTCCCCCTGCGGTGTCGACGGCGGGAAGGCGCTCAGGACGTAACGCCCGTACGGCACGGTGTCACTGAAGGTCCCGCCGAAGCTGGACGCCGTGTCGAAACACAGCCCTCCTTTCGGCGGGCACGCCTCGACGCCGGCCCCCTTGATCAAATACCCAGACGTGTTGAGCACGCGCCCCTTGATAGGCCCGGCGGGCACAGTCCTGAACTGAGCTTTCTCCGGTACACCACTCGACGACGTCGACAACCAGATGCTCTGCAAACCGACGTTGGGCGGGTTGACCCACCCCGGGACGGCCAGCGCCACCTTGTCACCGGCGTTTAGCGGGACCGGCGTTACCAGTTCCAAGGAGGCCCTGCTGGTCCCGGGCCGTACCGAGCAGCTGACCACCTCGCCGGTGGCCTTTGTAGTGAGGTCCGTAACTGTGGCCCGTCCGTTCGAACAAGCGGTTGATAGGGCGAAAGTCGCTGGGGGAGCGGCGACAACGATGGCGCCGAAGTCCGGCACCAGCGTGCCGCTGGCCGGCAGGGCGAAGGTAACCCCATAGGTCACACCGGCCAGACCCGCCGACGGGTTAGAAACGGTAAGCGAAACCGGCCCGACCGACGAACCGGCCACGATCTGATAGCTCGCTGACCTCGCGCTATTGGACGAGGTGGAGACTGAAAGCGTCCGTACCCCCGCACCAATCGGGTTGTCCAGCCCGGAAATCGCCAGTTGCACCCTGTCGCCGCCACCGACGGCTACCGAAGAAGTTACTTGGAGCTGGCTGCCGTCGGCTGTGAGCGTTTCAGTACAGAGGTCCTGACCCGAAGCCTTAGTAGCCAGGTCGGTCAGCGTGGCCACCTCTTGGCCGCACCCCGCTTTGACTGGAAAAGTCCCTGCGGGGCCGCTGACGATTATGGCTCCTGAGCCCTTCGCCAGAGCGCCCACGGCCGAAGTCTTGAAGTCGAGCGTGTAGGTGACCCCGGTGGCTCCCGCGGCCAAGGTCGACGCGGCCACGGAAAGAGCAGTGATCGGGATCCCGACGCCAGTCACCGTATATGTGGTGGAGGCGGCGGCGTCAGAAGAGGTAGAGACCGAGATGGTCTTCGGCCCGGGCACGTCCGGGTTATGGAGGCCCGTGATCACCAAGCGGACGGCTTGTCCCGCCCCAATAGCGACCGGCGTGACCAGGTCGACCTGCGCTCCATCGTTGCTCTCCTTGGCCAGGCACAGGTCGGCCTGTGCCGAAGCGTGAGTGGCCAGGTCCGTGATGGTGGCCACAGCATTGCCACACCGGGCCGGCACTGAGAAAGTACCGGCCCCGGCTTGGACAACGATGGCCCCGGAACCAGCCGGCAGTCCGCCGGATCCTGATGTGGTGAAACCGATCGTGTAAACGACCTCGCTCGCTCGGGCCGCCAGCGTGGTGGCCGAGAGAGTGACGTCTTTGATCGTGTGCGCTGCCGAACTACCAAAGACAAACGAATTCGGCCCGTCCGAGGACGTCCCCACCGTTAGATCGTGGGACCCCGCCTCTGCGGGGTTGCGCACGGATGGGACCACCACCTCGACTTCGTCCCGCGGCCCGATGTCGATGGGCGGCGAGATCACTAACCGGCTGCCATCGCTGTTGACGGTTTGAGCGCACATTGGAGCGGACATCGAAGCCTTCGTGGTGAGGTCCGAAACCGTCAAGCGCGAGGAACAGTCCGGGCGCGTCGGGAAGCTGCCGGTTGGCGCCTGCACGCTTATCGTGCCAGTCTCGGCAGCCAGTCCTCCGGTGGCTGATGTCGTGAAGGCGATTGTGTAAGTGACCTGCGTTGCCCCCAGCGCCGTCGTGGACTGGGACAGCGACAACCCGTTGATGGCGCCTGCTCTTACGGTTTGATAGCCGACCGAGGCGGTGCCGCTGACCGAGGTTTCGATGCTCAAGTTGTGCAAGCCGACCGTTGTCGGGTTGTCGAGCGTTGGGACCATAATCTGGACCCGGTCGCCGGCCGCAACATTGATGGGTGAGGTAATTGACAAGCGGCTGCCGTCGGAATCTGTTGTCGTCGTGCAAATGCCACTGGTACGCGAAGCATTTGTGGTCAGGTCGGTCATCGTCAGGGCAGGGAGGCACGACCGATGAACGGCGGCGAAGGTACCCGTCGGTGCATCAAGGGTTATCTGGCCCTTTTCCGCCGCAATGGTTCCCGCTGCGGGCATGACGAAACCGATGGCGTAGGTCACCTCCGTAGCGCCAGCGGCATCACTTGATAACGAAAGCGTGAGGTTGGTCACTGGCGGCCCAAGGACGGCGGCCTGAGTAGAAGATGTGGGGACAAGGGAGAAGGCGACGGTCGCTAAGCAAACCAGGCCACGTAGCCACCCAACGCAAAACCCACGGCGCAAGCCGTACCGGGCGGGGTTGGTCCGAGGGGCTACCAGGAAGCGGGGGCCAATCATCGGCCACCCTAACGATTTCTCAAAGGCCACGCAATCGTCCAGTGCCGCGATGGCGGCGGTCGCACTTCCCTCGATATCAATGGGCCTGTGTCGGGCCCCGACCTATGGCCACAGCCGAAAACGACAGCGCAGTACGCGCCGGACCAGGCACGAGGCGACCGCCGCGTAGTGCGGCAACTTGGCTACGTGCTCGGGCGTGCTGGGGTAGGGCTACGACGTTGCCGTGGGGAGCCGAACGGTTATCGTCAGTCCGCCCTTGGGGAGGGCGTGTGCTTGGAGGTGCCCATTGTGGGCGGCCACGACCGAGGCCACGATGGACAGTCCGAGCCCGACGCCTTGGCCGTTGGCGACTCGTTGGTCGAGGCGGGTAAATGCTTCGAACAGCGATGCCACTTTCGACTCGGGAACGCGTGGCCCGGTATTAGTGATCGAGAGGTAGGACTGGCCCTGGTCGGTGCGGGTCTCGACTTGGACCGAGCCGCCGGTCGTGTTGTAGCGGACGGCGTTGTCCACCAGGTTGGCCACCAGGCGCTCGACAAGGACGCGATCGCCGAGGGTGGGGGCGGCGGACAGGTCGGCTTCGATGACGACGCCGGAGGCTCTGGCGACGGTACCGGTCTGGTCGATAGCGTCCTGCGCCGCGGCTTCGAGGTCCACCAGTTCCCGGGTAGTCAGGCCGCGGTCCGACCGGGCCAAGGTGAGGAGGCCGTCGATGATCCCTTCTGACTGGCCGAGCGCTTCCCGGACGCGGCCGAGGACCGTCTCGAGACCTTCAGTCGTCCTGGTGGGCTTGGCCAGGGCGACGTCGATAAGGGTGCGCATGGAGGTGAGCGGGGTCCGTAGTTCGTGCGAGGCGTTGGCCACGAACCGGCGCTGGCTGGAGAAGGCGAGGTCAAGGCGGTCCAGCATGTCGTCAAAGGTGTCGGCAAGCTCCTTGAGCTCGTCGTCGGGCCCGTCGAGGCCGATCCGCTCGTCGAGATGTTCTTGCGAGGCGCGCCGGGCCGCACCGGTGACCCTGTGGAGCGGGACCAGGAGGCGCCTTCCGATCGCCCATCCCAACATGCCGGCCACGACAGTGGCGACGCTAAGGCCGACCACCGCCCACAGGAGGCGCTCGTGAAGGTCGTTCGCTCGTTGCGTGGCCGCGCCGAATTGGGCTGCTCCGGCGAAGGCTTGCTTGCACTTGGCCGCCTGGGCGTTCGTGAGTATGCCGTTCTGCGTCGCCAGGCTGCAGCTCATGAGGAAGCGCTTATTCGGTTGGATTGGGTTGGCGACGGCGGCCGGCGGGAGGGTGTGGTCGACAAGCGTGTAGGCGGCGGCGACAAACGCTCCGCCGGTGACCAGGAATAGCCCTGCGCAGGCCAGCGCAATTCGGGCCCGCACGCTGCGCCGGCCGAGGATCTTGTGCCGAAGTTGGCTCAGAGGCATGGTCACCGGATCCGGTACCCTTCGCCGATCACGGTCTCGACCAGCGGAGGATCCCCGAGCTTTCGCCGTAGGCGCAGGACGGTAACGGTGACGGTCTTGGTGAAGGGATCGGCGTGCTCGTCCCAGACCTGTTCGAGGAGCTGCTCGGCGCTGACCACGGCGCCGTCTGCCGACACGAGCACCTCAAGCACACCGAGCTCCTTTCGGGCCAGGGGCACGGGCCGGCCGGCCCTGGTGACGGCGCGGCGGGCCGGGTCAACGACCAGGTCACCTCGCATCAGCACTGGCGGCGTGGACGGGCTACGGCGGGAGAGGGCACGCACCCGCGCCACCAGCTCGGCGAAGTCGAACGGCTTGGGCAGGTAGTCGTCGGCCCCCAGGTTCAGCCCCTCGACCCGGTCCTCCACCTGCCCGGCGGCGGTCAGCATCAGTACTCGGCTCGGGCAGGGCGAGCGGACGATCTGTTCGCAGAGCTCGTCCCCGTGCAGCCCGGGCAGGTCGCGGTCGAGAACGATCACGTCATAGGTGTTCACGGCCGCCTTCTCCAGCCCGCTGTAGCCCTCGTAGGCAACGTCGACCGCCATCCCCTCGTCGCGTAGCCCCTCGGCCACGGCGTCCGCGACGACCCTGTTGTCCTCCACGACCAGTACCCTCACCGCCCCCATGGTGGCTCACCAGGGATAACACTGCGATAACAACCTCTGGCGGCGCCGGCCGCTCTCCAAGCCCCCACCCCGGCGGTGGTGTTATCCCAATGTCATAGGGCTTTTCGTACCGTCCCCCCATGCACCAACGGAAGATATGGCTCCATCCGGAACCAAGAAGGCGGCTCTGGTACCTTCCCGGCGGGGGATCGGTCCTATTGGCGCTAGGGCTGGTGCTCGCCGCCTGCGGTCCAGGGAAAGCCTCACCCCCGGTGCCCCAAGCAGCCGGCTCGTCGGCTACCACCGTCCCCAATACCCATGCGCTGCATCTCGCCGGCCAGTGCGTCCGCCAGCACGGCATCCCCAACTTCGCCGACCCGTTCATCGCCTCCTCGGGCCCGGCGACCGGCAAGGCGGTTCTCGACAAGCAGGCCCTAGTCGGGGTCCCCAGTTCAGTGGTGAGCCGGGCCCTGGGCGCCTGCCGGACCGCCTTGGACCAGGCCGGGATCAGCAATGGGGGCGCGAGCTCGACGCCGACCCCTCAAGAGATGCAGAACCTGATCGCTTTCGCCCGCTGTGCGCGCAACCATGGCATTTCGAACTTCCCCGACCCCAACGCGCAGGGCGGTTTCAACCTCGCCGGTACCGGGATCAACAGCCACCAGCTCTCGCCGGCCGAGCTCGCCGTCGCCAAGACCTGCCTCCCGTCGGCACACGGCGCCGTTCACATTCCCACACAGAGCGCCGACACAAACAACGGCGGCCAATGACAGTGACCCACCGCGGGCTCAGAGACGTGCTCGGGTTTCGCCCGCGTGCTCGGCAAGGTCCCGCCGCCGTCGTCTAGTAGGAAGGTCGCCCGAATCACCGGGCAACGGGCTCAGGGCACGGGCGCGCAGCCGCAGTGTCGGGTCTTACGAGACCCAAATCCAGGATTTACCGAAGCTCGACGGCCCAACCGTACGACGGAGTCCACAGGCGGTGTGGCGATGATGACTCTCTCGTAACGAACCTGGCGCCGCCTTGGCGCCTGGTACTTGCAGCTAGTCCGCTGGTTCGCGAGCCTACGGATGGCCGTGCGGCTCAGCTGGCTTGACCCACCGAACACTGAGATTACACAAATTTGTGTTATCTCAGGAGACTGTGTATGGTGTGGGGTATGCCCAGCGATGGCGAGATCACCTTCGCCGACCATGCCGGTCGGTTCTATGCCCGCCGCTATGGGATGGCACCGATGGTCGGACGACTGCTCGGCTATCTGGGGGTCTGCGATCCGCGTGAGCAGAGCATCAGCGAGCTGGCGGACGCCCTGTTGGCCAGCAGAAGCGCCATTGCCGGAGCGGTCACCACGTTGGAGAACCTCGGGCTCATCCGGCGGTCCCGGTCGGCCGGCGAACGGATGGACCGGGTGTGCATCGACGTGTCGTCACCCCGGGCAATGGGGTTCGACATCACTGAATATGAGGAGCAAAGGGAGCTGGCCCGAGAAGGTCTTCGACTTCTCGCCGACGCCCCACCCGAGCGGCGAGCGGTGCTGCTCGAATGGGTGGCGTTCGCGGACTTCTTGGTGGATCGACTTCCGGTGCTCGAACAGGAATGGAAACAGCGGAGGGAGGCGCTTCGCGCCGCGGGCGAGCTCCCTGACCCCCCAGCCCAGCATCGAGGAGGAAAGGCGTGATAACGAACCAGAACAGCGGGCCAGGGATCGCGGCCCGCGACGTATGCAAGTCGTTCGGCGATCACCTCGTGCTCGACAAGGTGAACCTGACGGTCGAAGAGGGCACGATCGTGTCGCTACTCGGTCCCAATGGGGCCGGCAAGACGACCATGGTCCGCATCCTGTCCACTTTGATCCCGGCCGATTCGGGCTCCATGCGCATCGCCGGTCACGACGTGGTCACCGACCCCAATGCTGTGCGTGCCGTTATAGGGGTCACGGGTCAGTTCTCGGCCGTGGACAACCTGCTCACCGGGGCGGAGAACCTCCAGCTGATGGCCGACCTTCGCCATCTCGACCGCGAAGCAGGGCGGCGGCGGGTGGCTGAGTTATTGGAACACTTCGAGCTCACCGACGCCGCCGATAAACCTCTGTCGATTTACTCGGGCGGGATGCGACGACGGCTCGACCTAGCGATGACTCTCGTGACCCTGCCCCGGGTGATCTTCCTCGACGAGCCCACCACGGGTTTGGATCCGCGTAGCCGCCGCACCATGTGGCACATCATCCGGGAGCTGGCCTCCGCTGGAGTGACGATCCTCTTGACCACCCAGTACCTCGACGAGGCGGACCAGCTGGCCGATCGGATCGCGGTGCTCGACCAGGGGCGGATCGTGGCCGAAGGCACCCCAGCCGAGCTGAAGAGCCGCATCCCCGGCGGCCACCTCCGGCTCCACTTCGCCGACTCGCAACTGCTGCGCTCGGCCGCGGAGCTCCTTCCGGCGGCCTCCGCCGACCCCGAGCAACTGATCCTTCAGGTGCCGGCGGACGGCACCGTCGACTCCCTCCGAGACCTGCTCGACCAGCTCCACGAGGCCGCAGTCGGCGTCGAGCGGCTGTCGATCCACAACCCCGATCTCGACGACGTGTTCCTCGCCGTCACCGGTAGCCACGTCGCCGGCAGCCTCGTCACCGGCAGCCACGTCACCGGCAGCCACGTCACCGGCAGCCACGTCACCGGCCCGCTCGACGAGAGCCCGACTTCAAAAGGAGCACTGCAGCGATGACCACGATTGCGTACACGGTTAGCGATGCGCGCACGATGTTGCGCCGCAACCTCAAGCACCAACTGCGCTATCCCTCGATGACGGTGATGTTGGTCGGGATGCCCATCGTGTTCCTGCTGCTCTTCGTCTATGTCCTCGGCGGCCAGCTCGGTGCCGGCCTCGGCGCCCACGACGGTCGCAGCGCCTACCTCAACTACGTCGTACCGGGGGTCCTGCTGGTTGCCGTGGCCGCGGCCGTTCAGGGCACTTCGATCATGGTCGCCATGGACATGACTGGCGGAATCATCGATCGGTTCCGGACCATGGCCATCACCCGCGCTTCGGTCCTCACCGGCCACGTGCTCGGCAGCCTCATCCAAACCCTGGCCGCTGTGGCTGTCCTGATCGCGGTGGCCTTCGGTCTCGGGTTCCGCACCACAGCCGGGCCTCTCGCATGGCTGGCCACGGTCGGGGTGCTGGCGCTGTTCGCATTCGCGCTGATCTGGCTGGCCGTCGCTCTGGGCCTGGCCGCCAAGAGCGTCGAGACGGCCAGCAACACCCCCATGTTCTTGATCCTGTTGCCGTTCCTTGGCAGCGGGTTCGTGCGTACGGCCACTATGCCCGAAGGGCTCCGACAGTTCTCCCAATACGAGCCCTTTTCCCCCGTGGTCGACACCGTACGCGGACTGCTCACAGGTGCCGCCGTCGGCAGCCGTGCCATCCTTGCCGTTGCCTGGAGCCTCGGTATCGCCGCCGCCTCCTACTTCTGGGCCACCCGTCTCTACAACCGACGCCGAGCCGCAGACCCGGCGTAACGGCATACGCTGCCTGAGTTCGACGTAGGTTCTGCTGTGCCCGAAAAACCGGCAGTGCCCTACCCACGAGGCGCGTCCGACTAATCTCACAGGACGGAGCGGGGAATCGGGGCGGGACAGGCAAGACTTCGCTGTCGAGTTGTCGATTTCGCGGACCGTAGCCCGTCTTATTGCGACCAACCCGGTAATCACGAGGAGGTAGCGATGAAGTACATCATGTTGATCTACCAGGGCACCGCGCTCGAGCGACAGGCCGCCCTCCCCGAGGAGGAGCAGAAACAGGTCTACGCCGACTACCAAGGGATCAATCAGACGCCAGGCGTCACTCCCGGGCTGCCGATGGGCCTCCCCCGGAACGCCACCACCGTGCGGGTCGAAGGCGGCCAGACCCTGGCGACCGACGGCCCGTTCGTCGGAATGAAGGAGGCCGTCGGCGGTTGGTTCATCCTCGAGGCTGACGACCTCGAGGCGGCTATCGAGGTGGCCGCCCACGTCCCAGCCGCACGCTACGGCGGCGCCGTCGAGATCCGTCCCTCGGAGGTGTACTGGTAGCGGCCCTCGATGAGGTCTTTCCGCTGGCGTCGACCGTCTGCTTAGGCGTCGTCGAGCAAGATCCCAACTGTTAGCTTTCTAGGGCCCTCGAACAATTCCTCGCCTTCCTTGATCTTTCCTTCCCCCTGTCGCCAGGCGCGGTAGGCCCGGTCGTGTTGTAAGGAGGCCCAACGCTCCACGGCGATGAGCCGTGCCGGGTCGTCGCTGTCCTGGATGACCTCGACGCCGAGGCAGCCATCGAAGGCTCGGGTGGCCACGAGTGCTCTTGTCAGCCATTCGGTACCAGCATCTATGCAATCTGGTTTGAACTGACATTCAAGGATCGAGATGACCTTCATCCGCGAGCGCCCTCCAGTGACCGAGTTGCACGAAAATTAGCAGTAACGACGCGACTATTTCCACCCCAGTGCGGCGCGCCACGTGGCCGCGCCGACCATATTCGCCAGCTAGGGGGGTGCGAAGCAATGGCGCCAGGCCGTGTTACCGCTCCATGGCGGGCCGCGGCTTTCCCGGCGCGACCGTCCTCGCCAAGATGCCGAGCGTCGCCCGAAGTGCGCCCTCTGGAATGACAGGGAAAATTTTTGCGTCTTTCCACTCTTGGTCTACGGAGGACCATTCGTAGTAAGACGTCACAAGTGTGCCTTCGGGTATCGGTGCGAGCTCGTACCCGTATATATGCCCGAGGTTGAGCTGACCGCGCGGCGTCCACGCGATCTCGCGGTCGGACACGAACTTCACGATCGTCACGGCCACGTCGTATAGCCCCAGCGGGTAGTCATTGAGCGCTTCCCGGTCCATATGCACCATAAACGTGTCGCCTACCGCACCGACTCGTTCCCCGCTGGCGCCCATCAGCATCCCGGAGCTATCGATGACCACGTGTCCGGCGGGGTCGGTGAGCACATTGAAGATGTCCGCAGGTTCGGCCGCGATTGCCCTTTGCACTTCCAATCGTTCGGTCATTCGCGCCATCCTGGCACACTTCCGTCAAGGGCCACTCTGGCCGGCCCAACGGTGTGGTGGTTCTGGAAGTCGCCCGAAGACGGGTCCTGAGGCGGTCGCTACCGCTAAAACGAGAGCGGAGTACAAGCCCGACGCGGTACCGAAGGCGACGGCAGTGAAGGCCGTCGAACGGCGCCGTCCAGGCGCTTTCGTGTCGGCTTGACATAATTCACTTGTTTGCTCCTGGCTCGGCAAGAACACTTGATGGATGGAGGAGCACCGGGCTTTCGACTTAGAGCGAGCGTGGCCCCTTTTTTGCCTCTCCGTTGCCCATCGGGATCTGCGGCTGCGGGAGGCGACCGACGATGACGTCCTGGCGTTGGCGCGAATCGTCGAAGAGGGCGTCGTCGAAGCAGGTAACGAGCACTTCATGCCTGGCCTGCTCCTGGGCCGGGCCGCGACTGTCGAAGAACGTTTCGCGAACTTCCTGAGGTACCACTGGGGCCGACGCTCGGCCACGGTGCCCGGAAAATGGGACCTCGCTTTCGCTGTGCTCCTCGACGGCCGGGTGGTCGGAAGTCAAGCCGTTCACACCACTGAGTTCCCGGCCCGGCGCGAGGTCCACACGGGTTCGTACCTGGCGAGGCATGTCCAAGGCGGTGGCGTGGGCACCCGCATGAGAGCAATGGTCCTTGAGTTATCGTTCGGCTACCTCCAGGCAGAGTGGGCGACCAGTGGGTTCGTCGAGGGAAACGAACGGTCGCGCCGCCTATCGGCACGTCTTGGTTATGAGGCTGACGGGATCGAGCTTCTCGGGGGCCTGGGAGCGGCGGGGGCCGTCAAGTCGCACCGGCTCCGCCTGAACCGCAAACGCTGGCTTGAGCACCGACCATCGTGGCTGGATGAGGTGGACTGGACGGGCGTGAATCGAGCGATGACGTTCCTGGGAATCTGAGCTCACGCGCCCTCTCGGCACGGGGGACCGGCATGGGGCGCCGCGCCAGTTCGAGCGGCTCGACCGCGCCCTGGCCGGCGAGCTGGGTATGGCGCTCAGAAAGCGGCAGTGGCGCGGCGCGACGCCTCTTCGCCGCCGGAGCGGCGGAGCCTGGGCCGCCGCCTGGCCGCTGTCATCGAAGGCGCCTGGACGGACGCGCCGGCCCTGGAGGCCGCGCCGGTCCCGGTACGCCGCCCGCCGCCCGCCGTCCTCCTTGCCCATCGGGAGAGAATGCCTGTATGACCACAACCGACCCGCCCCACGACTGGGACGACTCCTATTCAGGCCCATCGTCGCCGCCCTGGGATATCGGCCGCCCACAGCCCGCCTTTGTCCGCCTGGCGGACGCCGGCGCGCTCACGGGCGCACTGCTCGACGCCGGCTGTGGGACCGGCGAGCACACGATCCTCGCCGGGAGCCGCGGCGCCGACGCCCTCGGCATCGACGTCTCTCCACGAGCGATTGGGATCGCCCGGCGCAAGGCCGCCGAACGCGGCGTGGGGGCGATCTTCCAGGTTCTCGACGCGCTCTGCCTCGACGCTCTCGGCGAGTCCTTCGACACGATCGTCGACAGCGGGCTGTTCCACGTCTTTGACGACGCCGCCCGCACCCGGTACGTCACCGCCGCCCAAGCCGTCCTCCGTCCAGGTGGCCACCTTCATCTCATGTGCTTCAGCGACCTCCAGCCCGGCGACTGGGCCCCCGCCGCATCACCGAGGGCGAGCTGCGGGCTGCCTTCGGCTCAGGCTGGCGCATCGACTCGCTCACTCCCGACCGCTTCGACATCAACGCCGGCTTTGGCGGCCCTAGCGCCGAAGCGTGGCTGGCCGACATTTTCCGGCTGGCGTCCCCGTGAGCGCCCGAAGTGTCCCAGACCCCGGCTCCGTGCGCGCCATTACGACAGGCAATTCGTTCGTCAGGGCATCGACGGGCCGGCAAGAACCGGCGTTCGGGACGTACCCGCTCATGCGAGCAAAGCCAGGAATGACCTACATAATGTCCCCGCGGTCAAAGCGTCGAAAAGTGGTCACGTCGACGCCCGCCGACTCGCTGTCGTGTCCATTTGTCGACGCAGGACCTGAGCCACCTACCACTTTTATGCGAAATCCGTAGATAGATGGTCACGGCGGCCGGCGGGGTGCCCGAAACGGGATAGAAATGCCACCCAATTCCTTAGGAACGCTCAAGTTTGCGATCGTGTTCGCCTTGGTGTGCACTTTTAGTGGCGAGACAAGCTTGCAAATCAGGGGTTTGGTGTAGGACAGCAATCCCAATTAGTCGTGATCAACAGGCAAGAGAAATTGGTTGGGGTCGTTAGGGACGAGGACAGCTTGAGGGGCGGCGACAACCCCCCTTACCGTCGCCCCCGGGTGGCCCCTGTGACGATGGCTTCAATTCCACACCCGCAAGGTAGCCTTACCCCGTGTTCGAAAAGGCCGAGCTCCGAGCGTCCGGCCTTCTGGGCGTCGGCGGCGGCCACGAGATCTACTGGGAGGAATCAGGACGGGCCGACGGCATCCCCGCCATCTACCTGCACGGCGGGCCCGGTGGCACCCTCGGCACCGGTAACTACCGGACCAAGTTCGATCCGTCACGGTTCCGTATCGTCGGTCTCGACCAACGCGGGTGCGGCCGGTCGGCACCGCATGTCACCGCCCCGGGCTACGACCTTCGTTCGAACACGACCGCCTGCCTGGTCGGCGACATCGAGCAGCTGCGCGAGCACCTTGGGATCGATCGGTGGCTGGTCAACGGTGTCTCCTGGGGGTCCACGCTCGCTCTCGCGTACGCGCAGGCGCACCCCGAGCGTGTCCTCGGCGTTGTGATCATGGCGGTCACGACCACCGATCGGTTCCAGGTGGACTGGATCACCGAGACCGTGGGCGCGATATTTCCCGAGGCGTGGGATCGTCTGGCCGGCTATGCCGAGGCGGCCGGGGTCGGCTACCGCCGCGGTCGGGGACGGGTTATCGAGGCGTACAGGCTGCTCATGACCGACTCGGACCCGGCGGTTCGCCACTCGGCGTCCCGAGCGTGGGTGGAGTGGGAAGACCACCATGTCTCTATCGGCACGGGAGGAGTGGTACGCAGCCCCCGCTGGGACGACGACGAGTACCGCCAGGTCTTCGCCACCCTCGTCACCCACTACTGGGCCAACGACGCGTTCCTGGTACCGCCGATCCTGGAGAGGATGGAGCTCCTCCACAGCGTTCCTGCCACCTTGATCCACGGCCGGCGTGACGTCAGCGGTCCCGCCGTTGTCGCCTGGCGCCTCCACCGATCCTGGCCCGGTAGCGAGCTGATCATCCACGAAGGCGATGGGCACGGCGGTGACGCCATGGTAGATACGTGGTGTGACGCCAACACACGACACGCCAACAGAATTTGAATCCGGACGGAGCTCCGCCGGCAACTTGGTGTGAACCAATAGCAACGTTGTCGCGCTCCCGGGCGGGGCTGGCACCGGCCCAGGTCGCCACCCGACGAGAGGTGTTACGCTGGAGAGCTCTCGACACATAGCAGCAGGTCAGACCACATAAGGGCTCGTAGCTCAGCGGTCAGAGCAGGGGACTCATAATCCCTCGGTCGTGGGTTCGATCCCCACCGAGCCCACCGAGCCCGCTCGGAGGCGACGTTGGTGAGAGTGGGTTCCGGGCCGCGATATTGAGTCGTGCGACCTGGGGGCGTGACCGCTCGCCGGTTCCCTCCGCGACGTCGTTCCGGCCACGTGTCGGTCCCCGCAAGGCCTCAACCATGCCCGGACGATCACTAGTGTCGACCCAAGGGGTCACCGCTTTTCGGGTTCGCTGCGGCCATATATTGTTCGAGCCCGCACCCGCATTGGCAGCAATATTCTCCTGTCGCCCTCACCGCGTCGGGGAACTTGAGCGAGGCGGGCCCTTGTCTTGTTGTAGTGAAAAAACCACCGTCGGCCGAAGATTGAAGTCGGCGAGCGCTCGCTGAGTAAGGGCTTGAGTATCCAGACGCAGCAAAACGCCCCACCCGTCCATCTCTCCTCCCCGATATTTGTGACAACGGGACGGTAGCAACCCAAAGCCCTCATACAAACGCGTGACGTTCGCAATATCCAGGAAATAAGCACGATCTCGTTCCCGGTTTCCAGCTAGATATCAGTTCGTATGGCGGTGGCGGCGGCTCAGATGCAGCGGTGGCCAGATGGAGCGGTGGCCAGATGGAGCGGTGGCCAGATGGAGCGGTGGCAGGGGCTCGATCAGGGCCAACCGGCTCTCGGCACGTCGACCTCGACCGCCACCACTTGCCCGGCCCGGGCCGGACTGGACATGGCCGCCGTCCCTGTCCCGGCCCATTCGTTGGCCACAATGAACAGGGTCCGCCCGTCAGGCCCGCCCAACATGCAGGCGAAGCAGCCGCGGTCGACCTTGATCGTTTGTAAGACTTCGCCCCCTTCACGCACCCGGACACAGTGTTGGTGAGGCACGTCCGCGTACCAAACGGCTCCCTCGGTGTCCAGACAGATACCGTCCGGTACGTCCTCGCCCAGGTCGGCCCAACGGCGCCGATTGGACAGAGTGCCGTCAGCCGCGATGTCGAAGGCCGTCAGGACGTTCCCGTACGATTCGGCCAGGACCAGGGTGGAATTGTCGGCCGTGACGGCCATGCCGTTTGGAAAGGCCAGTTCGTCGGCCACTCTACGAACCGAACCGTCCGGGGAAACGAGGGCGATTAGGCCGGGGGCGAAATCCCCGCCCGGGAAGTTGAAGCCGATGTTGTTCAGATAAACGTTGCCTTGGCCATCGACGACGATCTCGTTCCATGGCCGCTCCGACGTCTTCGCCAGTTCGGCATGGGTAACCAGGGATCCGTCTCCCTCACGGCGCAAAAGCCGCCGGTCGGCGGCTGAGACCGCGAGCAAGCGGCCGTCCGGGAGCCAGTCGATCGAAAAGGGAAAAGAAGCCACTTCGGCCGCGACTTCGCTCTTCCCGTCCATGTCGACGGCAATGACCTCGTGGGCTCCCCAATCGGCCAGCCAAAGACGGTCATCGTGCCAGCGGGGCGATTCGGGGAAAACCAGACCGGTCAGGAGCGGGTTCAGGATAGACACGGAGCCTCCTCTGTCCAAAACCTTTGTCCGATGAGACTGGTCGCGGGGGCGGAACTCATCGCTGCGGGAAGGGGATTAGAGCGGGCGCACCACGGCAGTACAGGACCGGAGGAGAGTGGGAGTCGCCGGTCCCGTGGAGCACGCTCTGAGGGTCACGCTGTGAATTACGCACCGCGCCCGGGGTCGAGCGGATGCCACTCGATTCTTCGCCGCCGTCATCGGTTCCCGACTGGGCGCGACACCATCGGGCGTTTTTGTTCGTTCAGCAGATGATTTCTCCTCGTCCGTGCCGTTTAACTACTGGGACAGAGGTGACGGGAGAGACGATGAGCAAGGCACGATCCCGACGCAGGACCTCGATCACCTGTGGCCACTCCGGGAGCCGACTTCCGCGTAATGGCGCCGCTGGCGCCAGCAGCCGGTGTTAGTCCTGGCTCATCCACGCCGGAGCCGATTCCAGAAGGTAGTGACTGACGGCCAAGGCCCGGTCGAAGCTCTCGCACAGGAGCTCTTCGCCGCCCAAGACCCGCGCCAGGGACACCTTCTGGTGTGCGATAACCGTGAGGCGCCGTTCAGCTGGGTCGGTGGCGGACGGGTAGCTGTCGATCGCCGAGGTCTCGAGAGGAAAGTCGACACCGCCGATGCCGGCGAGGTCGATAGCCAGGTGGAGAAGGTCCGGTCCGTGCGGCAACGGCGGCAGGGCCCACGTAAAGGTCAGCGGGAAGTGGTACTCGTCGGGGGGGTCAGCTCCTTCAGGGAGATCCACAACAGCATCCTCGAACGACAGCAACACGCGCGGGTCGACTTCGAGGGCAAGGTGCAGGTCGAGCGGACCATTGCACGCCTCTTCGGGGTGCAGGTCGACCTCCCAGGCCTGGCGGAGCGAGTACGTCTCAACAAAGTGTCGCTCGTCGTGTACGTGGAAGCCGTGGTCAACGGCGTGGTCCTTCAATTCGGCCACGTACCCAGCGACATCGATCACAGCCATTGGCACAACGCTAGCGGGGCACACGCAAAGCGAGCCGCCCGGGGGTTCGCGCAGGGGGCGAGAGAGAGGACCGTGTTCGAGGGCTCGGCTATCTCCCCGTCACGGTGCGAGGCCCACCACGGTGCGAGGCCCACCACGGTACGAGGCCCACCACGGCAGGAGGACCGCCACGGCAGGAGGACCGCGCGCTACATCAGGCGCGATCGCCCTGCTACCGGGCTATTCGTAAATTGAGTTGACTTCGGAGGCGCAACGTGCTGCGATGGTGGAAGGCACAAACCAGAGACGGGCAAAACGCGCTCCGAAGGAGGTCAGGCACTGATGAACACGAAGCAGGCAGTGGGCCTGGCCAGGACGCGCCTTAATGAGGGCCCGAAGGTACCGGCATTGTCCTCGGCTCACCTCGGGGCCAATTGCCTCGGCAACGCCATGCCGGAGGCCTCCTTTAAGTCCGGGTGGTACCGTCCCGGGCGGCTTATGAGCCAAAGCGAGCGATTACCGAGTTGATCGGTTCACTTGCAGGATTGGCCCAGAGGCCGCCGGGGACCCCCCGGCGGCCTCTTTGTTTGTCTGACAGCGAGCAACGGGATTCCGCAACGCAGGGTTGATAACGCAGGGTTGATATCGAAAGGAACGCAGGATGTTCGCCTACAGCTGGGCCGAGAGCGAAGACGAGATCGAACTGACCACAGCACTTACTTGGGAAGATGCTGCATGCCGAGACGGCCAAGGCGCACTTACGCCGCTCTTCTTCTCTGACGAGATACCCGACATCGAGCTGGCGAAGGCGATCTGCTCCACCTGCCCATTGATGGAACCCTGTTTGCGAGGGGCGCTGGCCAGACGGGAGCCGGGCGGCGTTTGGGGAGGGCAGTTGTTTGCGGATGGTGTCGTCATTCCCCGGAAGCGCAAGCGGGGAAGGCCTCCCAAAGTGGCCGCGGCGCTCCCCAGCGAGCCGGCTTTGCCGGCGGCCAGGCGCTCCGAAAGCGTGCGTCGGTTCGAGTGCCCGGAGGAACAGCGCAAGAGCGCTTAGCCGGTTTCACACAGAACCGTCGCCTCCGCAGACGTTGGCACGGTTGTCGTTTTGTCATCGCCGTCATGTGTGGATGGCCTTGGCACCTCGTGGACGACAACCGGGCCAAGCCCGACGCCTACCCACTTGCGTCTTAGTCGCTATCGTTGGCCCCGACTTCACCGCGCCCTGTTTTGCGCGCTCCCGTTGCAGCCAGGACAAACTGCCCGGGGGTAACGGCGCCGATACCTAGGCCGCCGACAAGGCCGCGCGCCACAGGGGCGCGCATCGGTGCCGCGCACCCAGGCCGGCCATTCAGGCCGGGCATTCAGTCAGGCCGGGCATTCAGTCAGGCCGGGCATTCAGTCAGGCCGGGCATTCAGTCAGGCCGGGCATTCAGTCAGGCCGGGCATTCAGTCAGGCCGGGCATTCAGTCAGGCCGGGCATTCAGTCAGGCCGGGCATTCAGTCAGGCCGGGCATTCAGTCAGGCCGGGCATTCAGTCAGGCCGGGCATTCAGTCAGGTCGGGCATTCGGGCGGCAAATTTTCGCGGCGGCATAGTTTTGCTCGACCCGACCGGGCACTAACATGTACGGCTTGGGCGCTTAGCTCAGTTGGAAGAGCGCCGCCCTTACAAGGCGAAGGTCGCGGGATCGAGGCCCGCAGCGCCCACGTAGGTGTTTGGGAAGTGATGATCGCGCCACAATCCTCGGTCGCCACAATCGCCCGCTTGTTGCCTTCCTGAGAGGATGCTTAATCGGGCCCAGTTCCAGAACGACAACTCCACCTGTCGTGGCTTTGCGCAACCCCAGAGCGCGTGCCCGCAGTTCTCGCGACTTCCAGCAAGTTCTCGCGACTTGTCGCGACTTGTCGCGAGTTCCTCAGGCTGCGGCTCACCCCTATAGTCGCGAAGTCAGTTAGGAACGTGACGCCAGAATTGTGATTTGGCGCGCGTTTGAACTACTATCGTGTATTGACGTCGCGGCACTGACCGCGGTCTGCAGCCGAAAGGGGATTGTCAATGGCCCGTATCACGCAAGTCGTTGTTACTTGCGATCTAGAAGATGGGGATGTCAACGCGGCCGAATCCCTGTCATTCACCTATGCCGGGAAGACTTACACACTCGACCTTTGCAACAAGCACTTCGATGAGGTCAAGGGCGCTTTAGAAGGTTTCGCCAATGCTGGCCATTCCGCCGGCAGAGGCGGGCGCGGCCGCCGGCGTAGCGCCACCCCGGGTCGTGCGACACGCTCTAGCCGCCCGGCCGCCGCCCCGCGCGGAGAATCGCAGGCCGAGATACGCGAATGGGCGCGTGCGCAGGGTTATGCAGTCGGTGACCGCGGGCGCATACCCGGAGAGGTCAGGGCGGCATATGAGGCTGCACACCGGGGTGGGCGTCGCCGTTAGGGGCGACCAGGTTGGAAGCTTTCTAACCACTCGCGCTCATTAGCTTTGTAAATCTTGGACCGGTGCGGATTTCGGGTGAGTGCCGGTCAGAGTGTTCCCCTTCAGCTGCAGACGAAGCGAGCCGGGTCGGTGAGCTGGTGTAGGGTCTCCTGTTTGGACGGAGGCCAATGAAGCTAGCAGTACCAAAGGAAGTGAGACCCGGTGAGCAACGCGTCGCTCTCGTCCCGGGGGAGTTGGCGCGGCTCGCCGCTATTGGCGTAGAAGTATCGGTTCAGCGGGGTGCGGGAGCACCGGCCCTGTACCGGGACGAGGATTACGAGGCCGCAGGGGCCAAGGTTGTAGAAGACACCGTAGGGCTATTCTACGGTGCCGACCTCGTGGCCAAGGTGTTGCCACCCACGGTCGAGGAAGTCGACGAGCTGCCCGTGGGCGTGTCCTTGCTGAGCTTTCTGGCGCCATCGGCCCACCTCGACCTGGTCCGCCGGTTGGTGGACCGTAAGATCACCGCTTTCAGCTTCGAACTCGTGCCCAGGATAAGCCGGGCGCAAGCGATGGATGCCCTTTCCTCTCAATCAACCGTCGCTGGCTATCGCGCCGTATTGATGGCGGCTAACAAGCTGACCAAGTTTTTTCCTCTTTAATGACGGCGGCGGGCACTGTCCCCCCGGCCCGCGTCCTCGTCCTGGGCGCCGGGGTCGCCGGCCTCCAGGCGATTGCCACCGCGCGACGCCTCGGAGCGGTCGTGAGCGCCTATGACGTCCGGCCTGCATCCAGGGAGGAGGTAAAAAGCGTCGGGGCGACTTTCCTCGAATTGAGCCTGGAGGCTCAGGAAGGATCGGGTGGCTACGCGGCCGAGCAGTCAGAGGAGTTTGTCGCCCGCCAGCAAGAGATGATCGGTACGCACGTCGCCGCCTCCGACGTGGTAATCACCACCGCCGCCGTCCCCGGCGGCCGCGCTCCGCTATTGGTGAGCACGGCCATGGTCAGCCAGATGCGCCCGGGCTCGGTCATCGTCGACTTGGCCGCTGCCAGCGGCGGAAACTGCGAGTTGACTGACGATGGCCGGGAACTGACATGGAACGGCGTCCACATAATCGGTGCGCCTGAGCTGGCGTCGTCGCTCCCGACGCACGCCAGCAGCCTCTACGCCCGAAACGTGAGCTCATTTGTCCGGTTGCTGGTGAAGGACGGCAAACTCGCGCCTGATTTTGCCGACGAGATCATCGACAAGAGCGCCGTGACCGTATCTGGTTCTGTGCACCACGAGCCAACCCGCCTCGACCTTGAGGAGCCCCAGGTATGATCACCGACGCCATAGACCTGCTCGTCATATTTGTCCTTGCCGCCTTTTTGGGTTTCGAGGTCATCTCGAAAGTGCCGAGCATCTTGCATACGCCGCTCATGTCCGGGAGCAACGCCATTCACGGCATCATCCTGGTCGGGGCCATGATCATTGCCTCCCAGGCTCAGGGTGCCCTGCAAACTTCTCTCGCCTTCGTGGCGGTGTTCCTTTCCACTTTGAACATCGTCGGTGGTGTCGTCGTGACTGACCGCATGCTCGATATGTTCAAGAGCCGCCAGCAGACAAAGGCCAACCGGCCTGAGGATGGAGCCAAAAGCGATACCAAACGATGACGGCGGCTATCCATATAAGTGATAGCGGCCTGACTGCTGTCTATCTCCTATCTGCGGTTTGCTTCATCCTGGCGCTAAAAGCGCTGAGCTCGCCACGCACGGCTCGCTACGGGAACCTCGTCGGCGTGGCCGGCATGGTGATCGCCGTCCTGGTCACGTTCTTGGTCCAGCAGCCCGGCCACGACTGGGTGATCGGTGCCGGGATGGGGCTCGGGGCTCTAGTCGCCGTGCCGGCCGCCCGCAGGGTCCCGATGACAGCGATGCCGCAGATGGTCGCCATCTTCAACGGCGTCGGGGGGGCAGCTGCGGCGGTTATATCGGTGGCGGAATATCTCCACGACCTCCCGTTGGGGGTGCCAGCGCAAAAAGGCGTGCCCATTGTCTTCGCTTTGGTGGTCGGGTGCGTCTCGTTCTCAGGCAGCACATTGGCTTTTGCCAAGCTGCAGGAAGTCATGACCGGCAGGCCGATCGTTTACCCGGGCCAGCAGGTAGTGAACGGCATCATTGGCGTTGCCGTCCTCGCGTTGGGGATATTGGTGGTGACAACGCCGCACCTGGTCCTCATTACTCTGCTGGCAGTTGCTGCCGTGGCCCTCGGCGCCGGCATTGTTCTACCGGTGGGAGGGGCCGATACTCCGGTCCTCATTTCCTTGCTCAACAGCTTCACCGGCCTGGCCGTCGCGGCCGATGGTTTCGTGCTGGACAATGTCATCCTCGTGATTGCCGGTACCCTCGTGGGCGCGTCAGGGGCGCTGCTCACCAAGATGATGAGCGATGCCATGGGCCGGTCTCTGCCGAAGATCATCCTGGGGGGCTTTGGGGCCGCACCAGTCGGAAGCGCCGTCGACGCCACTGGCGGCGAGGACCGAAGCGTCCGCAGTGCCGACGCCGCCGATATCGGCACCCTCCTGGCCTACTCGCGCAAGGTAATGATCGTGCCAGGATATGGGCTCGCAGTTGCCCAGGCTCAGCACGTGGCCGTGGAGTTGGCGCGCGCCCTCGAGGCGCGCGGCGTCGAGGTCGCCTACGCCATTCACCCCGTCGCAGGGCGCATGCCCGGCCACATGAACGTTCTGCTGGCCGAGGCCGACGCTCCTTATGAGGAACTCGAGGAAATGGAACAGGCGAACGACGAGTTCCCCAGTACCGACGTGGTTCTGGTCGTTGGAGCAAATGACGTGGTAAACCCGGCCGCCCGGGACGACCCGGACAGCCCGATTTACGGTATGCCGATCTTGAACGTCGACAGCGCCGCCAACGTCGTGTTCCTGAAAAGAAGTATGAGGCCCGGCTTTTCGGGGGTGGACAACGCCTTGCTTTACGACCCCAAGACGACGCTGCTATTCGGGGACGCAAAGGAGTCCTTGACCAGACTTTTAGCGGCAGTTAAAGCGAGCTGAGCGACAGCGCCGGGACCTGGGCCTGCGGCCCACGCCTAGCTGGACTTTCTGGGTCGGAACTAGTATCTGAGGTGTGGGCAATCGGTGGCTGTCTCGCAGGGCTTTCGTGTTGCACTTCCTGCTGGTCACTGTGGTCCCCGCCTGCTTGCTGGCCGGCTGGTGGCAGGTCCATCGCGCCCTCGGGGGCAACCTGCTCAGCTACTTCTACTCGGTCGAGTGGCCGATCTTCGCCATCCTCGGGGGCGTCGCGTGGTGGCAGCTGATCCACGATGTGCCGACCCCGGCCGAGTACGCAAACCCTCGTCGGGAGCGTCGTTCGTTCCTCCATCGCGATGATGAAGTGCCATCGCCGGCCCTGGTGTGGGACGAGGCCCTGGAAACGCCCGAACTTCGCAGCTACAACCAGTACCTGCAGGTGCTGGCGACGGGAGGTGCGCCCAAGACGTGGGGGAACCCGCGCGGGCTCCCTCTAGAGTTTCTAGACGCCGACGAGGTCGAGCCCGGTCGAGGCGAGGGCTACGGCTCGGGAGGCCAGGACCCCTCTCATAATGGCCCGCCAGGTCCTGTCAACGCCCGGGACGGCGGCCGCGGCGCCCCGGTTGACCCGTCCGCCGCTGACCAGGGGGTCGACCGGACCGACCTGTTCTCATGAGCGACCTGTTCTCGTGAGCGGGCTGTTCTCAAGGTCACGGCCGCTGGGTGGTACTGCGGGCGCGTTGGCCCGCTACCGGGTAATGGCGTTCATAGTCGGCACCGGTCTCGCCCTGCTCTGTTTTGTCGGCATCCCGCTCCAGGTGATCGGAGACAACAAGTGGCCGTGGACCGCCGTAGTCGAGGTCGTCGGGCCAATACACGGGATTTTCTACATCGTCTACCTACTGACGTGCCTGGACCTCGCCGGACGGGCCCGGTTTCGGACGACCCAGCTCCTGGGAATGGTGTGCTCCGGCCTGGTCCCACTCCTTGCCTTTTACATGGAAAAAAGGGTGACCGAGAGGGTGCGTAGCCAACTCGCTCTCGGTGCCGACGCTCCGCCCAGCCCCGCGGCCACGATTTGGGCGGCGCTGTCCGGACGGGCCAAGAGGCTGCCCGAGAGCGGACCAGGG
The DNA here is from genome assembly GCA_963750465.1 of uncultured Acidimicrobiaceae bacterium. GTDB lineage: Bacteria > Actinomycetota > Acidimicrobiia > Acidimicrobiales > Palsa-688 > Fen-671. Next base: position 172,783 of record CAVVRE010000010.1, on the reverse strand, counting down.
CCCAAAAACGACCCCGGCCGCATCGACGCGAGGGAGGCTGACGTTGGCCGGGATGACGGCGCCGCTCCCGGGAACCAAACCGAACCCGAGCCGGCGGGGGCTTCGTCGCCGGCCCAGCCGTCAGGAGAGCGCTGGCCCGAAAGCCAGTAACGGGCGGCCACAGGGTGGCTGGCGACTCTCTGTGGCTCCTTTCGCCCCGGTCACGCGGCGTCTGTGCTGGCAGCCGGCAGCCTTTCCCGGTCTGGACCTAAGCTCGTGCGCGGATGCCTGTAAAGTCACCAGATCCACGAACGGGCGTCTTGCTTTTCACATGGCAGACGCACTGGATCTCGTTTGTCGCGTTAGCCGTCCAGGTGGCGGTCCTGGCGTGGTACCTGCTGAGCGTCCGCCGGATCGGGGCACGAGGCGGGCGGTGGTCGATTTTCAGGACGATCTGCTTCGTCGTCGGGGCCCTCATTTTGGCGTACGCGACCGAGGGCGGTATCGCCCACTACCAGACGTCGAATTTCACGGCCCACGTGGTCCAGGTGCTGCTGCTGGTCAACGTGGCGCCGCCGCTACTGGCGCTGGGTGCTCCGATAACGCTGGCTCTTCGATCGTCGTCCCGGCGTACGACGGCAACCATGGTCGGGGTGCTCCGGAGCGGGCCGGCGCAGTTCGTGTCGCGGCCGCCCGTGGCTTTTGCCCTCGCCATGGGTTCGCTGTTCGTCTACTTTTTGAGCCCTCTCTACCGGTTGTCCGAGATACACCCGCTCCTGCTCGCTTTAGTCCACCTGTACCTTGTGTTAGTCGGCCTGCTCCTGTGGGTCCTGATCGTCGGCCAGGACGGGCTCCCGAGGCGACTCAGCTTCGGGAGCCGGTTTGTTCTCGTACTCCTTTTGATCCCGTTCAACCTTGCTCTGGGCCTCGCCGTCGCCAGCGTCACCCAGCCCCTCTACCCGGCCGGCAATACCCTGGTCGACACCAAACAAGGCGGGAACGTGCTGCTCGGACTGGCCGAAGTACTCATCGTGGCGGCGTTGGCGCTCCTCTTTGTGGAGTGGGCCAGGGAGGAAGAACGGAGTGCCAAGCGTAACGACCGCCAGCTCGATGCGGCGTTAGCCGCCACTCGTTCCGCCATCGGCCCGAACGAGCAGCCACAGCCAGGGAACGGCGCTACTTAGTTTGCCGCTTTGCGGCCGTAAGCCATTCCGCCAGCAAAGGCGCAGGATTATCGGGAGACGAACTGCTCTCTCCCGAAGGTCAGAATTTGAGGGCGGACAATTCCGGGATCCAGCCCTCAGCGCGCGAGACCGCGTCCTTCCAGCGTAGACGGCGGTCCTCACCGGCCGGCTCGACAATCGAGCGCGGCGGAGTCACCGCGGCGATGTCCTCGTACGTGGCCCACAGACCGACGGCCAGACCGGCCAACAAGCCGGCCCCGAGAGAGGTCGCTTCGAGCTCGGCGGCTATTCCCACCGGGCGCTGGCACGCGTCCGCCAATTCCTGAACGAACACGGCGTTAGCCGTCATGCCTCCGTCGATTCGCAGGCGCGCCACCACTTGACCAGCATCGGCTTCGGCCGCCTCGAGCAGGTCTGCGCCTCGTTGAGCTATCCCCCGCAGCACCGCCCGGACGAGCTCGGGTCGGCCGGTGCCGTTGGTCATGCCTATGAACAGTGAGCGCGCCCCGAATCCCAGTTGGGGGTCCCGAGGCCAATGAGCGCCGGAACGAAGAAAACATCGCCGGTATCGGAGCACCTCTCTGCCACCTCTGCTGATTGGGCCGGACTGGACAGGAGGCCCACGTCGTCGACCAGCCAGGACAAGGCGGTGCCGGCGGAGAGCATGATCGCTTCGACTCCCCACGTAAGCACGCCGTCGCGCTGCCAGCCGATGATCGGGAAACAGCCGGAGTTGCCGCTCTTGCCGAAGGCCCCGAACGGAGGCGGGGAGCCTCCTATGTTGACGTCGAGGAACGCTCCCGTGCCGAAGGTCGCCTTGGCGTCACCAGGGTGCACACAGCCCTGGCCTATGAGCGAAGCCTGCTGGTCGCCGACCAGGGCGCAGATCGGCGGGGCGCCAGGCAGGACGCTCGCCTCGGCGAGGTCGCCCGACGATGCGACCAGCGTGGGCATGCACGCTTCAGGTACCCGGAACCTGTCCAGACGGGCCTGGTCCCAGACGAGGTCCGCTTTCCCGGCGAGCACCTCCTCGGTGGGGAGGAGGCCGCTCACCGCGGCGTTGCTCGGGTCGGTTATGTGGGTTCTCCCGTCAGTTAGTAACCAGGTCACCCACGTGTCCAGCGTCCCGAAGCGCAGGTCGCGGCTGCGGGTGGGGTCGTAGGTGTCAAGGAGCCACGCCAGCTTGGTGGCGGACTCGTTGGGGGCCAAGCGCAAGCCTTCCGCCTGGAGCTCGAGGCAGGTGCCCGCGGTCCGCAGGTCTTGCCAGCTGAGAGCGGGCCCAACCGGCTCCCCGGTGGCAACGTCCCAGACAATCGTGGTGCCGCGCTGGTTCGTGACCCCCACGCCGCCCACTTGGCCCACCTCGTCCAGGCACGAACGGGCCGCCTCCAGCGCCGCTTTGGCCAACGCAGCCCCGTCGATCTCGACCAGGCCCGGGAACGGCCGGTCCGGGGTCATGGCCACGTGCCGCCTGGCCTCGACTGTGCCGTCCGGACGGACGACGCTCGCTCGCACTGCGCTGCTGCCAATGTCTATTACGAGAATGCTGATGGCCCGCCCCTATCGTGGAAGCGCTTGCTGATCGCGAGGACCTTAGTTATGCGCCCCGGTAGCCATCAAGGGGGCCGGGCTTCATATGGACCTTCTAGTTGTCACGGCTTAGTACCGTTGGGGGGTGCCCGATGCCGTGACCGAACAGCCGGCAACGCCTTCACTGGCTGACATTGGCGGCTGGCCCGCCCTTCTGAGCCGGCTCGCCGCCCGCCAGGACTTGAGTTCCGCCGAGTCAGCAGCGGCTCTCCGCGAGATCCTCGACGGGGCGGCGACGCCATCTCAGGTGGCGGCCTTCATTTTCGGGTTGCGGTGCAAGGGCGAAACGCCCGAGGAGCTTACGGGCATGCTCGAGGCCATGCTCGAGGTGGCCGAAACGGTCCCCGTTCCCGATGACCTGGCCAGGCGGCTGGTTGACACGTGCGGGACCGGAGGCGACCGGGCGGGCACGATCAACGTCTCGACGATTGCAGCCCTTATCGTGGCCGGTGCCGGGGTCCCGGTGTGCAAACACGGCGGGAGAGCGGCTTCTTCGCGCACCGGGTCGGCGGACGTCCTGGAGGCGCTCGGGGTCGAGATCGCCCTGCCGCCCGCGTCAGTAGCGAAGTGCATCGAAGAGGTCGGGATCGGTTTCTGCTTCGCCCCCCGTTACCACCCCGCCATGCGTCACGTAATCCCGACTCGTCGCGAGCTGGGCGTCCCCACGGCGTTCAATCTTCTGGGCCCGTTGGCGAACCCCGGGAGGGCCCGCTACCAACTGGTTGGGGTGGGTGACGGTCGGGTGGCCGAGCACGTGGCCACCGTTTTGGCGGCCGCCGGAGCCGAACGGGCCTGGGTTGTCCATGGAGACGACGGCCTTGACGAGCTCTCGACGACGGGACCGTCCAGGGTCTTCGAGTGGCGCCCGGGGGATGGAGGTACTCACAGCTTCGTCGTCGACCCGGCCGCGCTCGGTTTGGCCGCGGCTCATCCCGAGGATCTCAAGGGCGGTGACCCGGCCCTGAACGCTCGGGCGGTGAAGGAGGTGCTCTCAGGCGCCCCCGGGCCTCACAGGGACATCGCCCTGCTAAACGCAGCTGCGGCCCTGGTCGTCGTCGGCGACGCCAAAGACCTCCAGGAGGGCCTCTTGATGGCCGGAGAGTCGGTCGACAGCGGCCGGGCTAGCGGTTGCCTCAACGGCCTCGTGCGCCTTTCTTGCTCAGAGGCTGACCGGAAAACTTAGCCGGTACAACGGTTTTCGCCGGCCGAGGGGCAGTGGCGCCACGCCGGCCGAAATAGCCCGGTTATGCCGGACGAGTCAGGGCCTCCGGGCTGGCTGTGGTGGCGGGCGGGGTATTCGTCGCTGGAGCAATCAAAGCGGAGGCACCGGGCCGAGGTGATAGTTCGCCGAAGGCGGCTTCCAAGGCAGAGATGCGTTCGTCGAGGCTGAGCCCGGACGGCCCGGGCGGGTTAGATACCCGCGCCCGCTTGGCCTCGAGCTGATGGACGCGTCGCGCCGCGTCCTCGACCGCTCTCACGCGATAGCTGAGGGCGGCCAGTGCTTGCGCCTTGGCAGTGCCCCGAGCCAGCCAGCTCGTCCTGACCAGCTCATGGTCCAGCTCCGCCGCCTCCTGGACGACCGCTTGGGCCAAATCGACGATGGCATCGCCTGGAGGCGTTACGTTGCGCTTTGGCCAACGGCGACGGGGAGGCTGGGGCCGCGAGCTTTCGACCGAGGCCGCCAGCTGGCACGCGGAACGCAGCCGGCGATGGAGGGTGGCAGCCATGCCCGGGCTCCAGAGCCACGGTATCGGCGGAGTGACCACGGTCCGCCCCGGTGCGACCCGGTTGACCCGCCGGATCGAGAAGTGCGCCCAGGTGCCGGCGCTCGTCAGCAAGACGACCGGAAGGACGAGGACCAGCGTCAGAGTGAGAAGTACATCGCCCACAGAACTCAATTGTACGTTTCCAAGGAGCCGACCGGTGCCCAGACCTTAACCGGTGCCCAGACCTTAACTGGCGCCCAGCTCCCACATGGCGTCGAGATCCTTTTGGCTGTAGGACTGGAACGCCACCAGAGTGCGCGTGTCGGTCACCCCGGCCAGGCTGTGCAGCCTCCGGGTGACGACATCGGCCAGGTCCTCGATGCGGCGGACCCTGACAACAGCGACGATGTCGGCCTGGCCAGCGACGGAGTAAGACTCGGCGACTCCTTCTACCGAGGCGACCTCTTCGGCCAGCTCGGCCACGCGGGCCGGTTCCGCATCGATGAGGACAAAGGCTGTCAGCACGCCCCCAACCGTACCGCCGAAGCGTAGCGGGCGCCGGCTCCGGGCCGGTCAGGCCACTCGCTCGGCCCCTTTGCTGGGGGCGACGCCGAATATCTCGGGCGGCCGGAAGCCGCCGGCCGCGAACGCTTTGGCCAGGGGATTTGCCAGATCCTCGGCCTCCGCTCCGAGCGCTATAGCGCACCCACCGAGCCCAGCTCCGGTGAGCCTGGCACCAGTGGCGCCGTTAGCCAGCGCCGTGCCCACAGCCAGGTCGAGCTCGGGGCAGGAAACGTCAAAGTCGTCTCGGAGCGAAATGTGAGAACCGACCAGCAGGTCGCCGACCGGGGCGCCAGTGCGCAACCGGAGGACGGCTTCTCGCACGCGTTCGTTCTCCGTCACGACGTGGCGGGCGCGCTGGCGCAGCTCACCGTCCAGCTCGGCCTCGATTTGCTCCAGCGTGGCCTGGCGGAGGGACGGGACGCCGAGCCTGTCGGCCGCCGTTTCGCAGGCCTGGCGGCGGTCGGCGTAGGCGCCGCCGGCATTGGCGTGCTCGACCCTGGTGTTCAACACGACCAGAGGGCCGATCTCGAGTGGCACGAGCTCGGTATCGAGCGACAAAAAGTCGATAAGTACGCCGGCGCCGTCTTTTCCTTCCAGAGCCGCGAGCTGGTCGAGCAGGCCGCACGGAGCCCCGGCGAAAGCGGCCTCGGCGTGCTGGGCCACTCTGGCTATGTGTCTGATCTCGAGGTCCGTGCCGCAAAGGTCGTTGATGGCCACGGCGACGGCGACAGTGAGGGCGGCGCTCGACGAAAGACCGCTCCTGAGGGGCACGTCGGAGGAGATGACCATATCGAGACCGGGGATATCAAGGCCGGTGAAATCGATGCCAGGTAGGTCGATGTCAGGAAGATCGATGCTTGGCCCGCTCATGACCCAGGCGACTCCCAGCGCGTAGCGAGACCAGCCCGAGAAGCTCTGAGGATCCCAATCGGCAACTTCGCCCGAGGTTGGCCGTGACTTGCTCGTCAAGAGTGGTCGAGTGAATTCGTACCAGGCGGTCGGTACGACGGGCGGCGGCGACGACGGTGGCGCGGTCGATGGCAAACGGTAGAGCGAGGCCGGCGTTGTAGTCGGTGTGCTCGCCGATCAGGTTGACTCTGCCGGGCGCCCGCCATAAGCCGTCCGGGAGGCGGCCCATCAGGTCGGTGAAGCGCTCAGCAGCCACCCTGGCCGGTACCAGGGGGCCCGCGCCTCGTTTGTCAGGCATGGCCGGCCACGCTATCGCGGGGGAGTTTTGGTCAGTGCCCGGTGACAACCTGGGCGCATGACAACATTGACCATCGATTGCGACGGCTGCATCATGCAGGGGACGGACGCCTGCGACGACTGCGTGGTGAGCTTCATTTGCGGCCGGGAGCCCGAAGACGCTGTGGTCTTCGATGTGGCTGAGGAGCGGGCACTGAGGACGCTCGGACGCGGTGGCCTGGTGCCGCCGCTCCGCCACTACCAGAAGGTCTCCGCTCCCGGCTGACGACCTCCCCGTGAACCCGCCGAGCTCGCCTCCGCTCCGGGAGCACCGCGGCCGGGGGACGCCCGGCGCGTCGACCAAGGGAGCAGGGCTACGATGGCCGTGTTCGCGCATGACGACCGGAGCGGGTTCTGTGGAGGTGGTACCCAGCGGTTGGTTGGCGCGGCCCGCGCCCCCGTCGGCGGGGGAACTGGCAGAGCTGGCTCGCCAACTGCGGCGGTGTGGCGAAGAGGCCGGGTTGGCCGCGGTAGGTATCGCCCCCGCCACGCCCATGGCGACAACACGGAGCGTCCTCGAGGAACGAAAAGCCGCTGGCCTATCCGGCGGGATGCAGTTCACTTACCGCAACCCGGCCCGTTCCACTGATCCCGGACGGATCTTGGCCGGCGCAGCCGCGGTGGTGGTCGGCGCTTGGGCTTACGGCGGGCCCTCCACGGAGCAACCGGTTGCGGGTCCTGGAGTGGCCTCAGCCGCGTACGCCGGCGACGGCCACGGCCGGCCCAAAGGTCACGTCGCTCGCTACGCTCGCCACGACCACTATCGGGACTTAAGAGCTGCCCTCGGCCAGGTCGCCGCACTGTTGGAGGGAGCCGGCTGGGGAGCGAGGGTCGTGGCCGACGACAACGCCCTGGTCGATCGGGCCGTCGCCGAACGAGCCGGCCTCGGCTGGTTCGGCAAAAACACCAACATCCTGCTGTCAGGGCGGGGTTCCTGGTTCCTCCTCGGCTCGGTTGTCACCGATGCCCCGCTCCCGCCGGGCGCCCCGGTGGGCGACGGGTGTGGCAGTTGCCGTCGTTGCCTCGCTTCTTGTCCCACAGGCGCTCTCGTCGCCCCGGGCGTGCTCGACGCCCGCAAGTGCCTGGCCTGGTTGCTGCAAGCCACCGGTGTCTTCCCCTTCGAGCACCGGGCACCCCTCGAGGGGCGGATCTACGGTTGCGACGACTGCCAGGAGGTGTGCCCCGCCAACCGGCTGGCGGCCCGTTTGGCTCCTAGCTCTGACGGCGCCAAAGCCGACGCGTTCGTCGAGGAAGCGAATGTCGATTTGCTCGAGCTGCTGTCGGCCAGCGACCAGTCATTGCTCGATCGGTACGGCCGCTGGTACATACCGCAACGGGATCCCCGCTACCTGCGACGAAACGCGCTAATCGGGCTCGGGAACGTCGCCGACGGTTCTCAGCCAGAAGTAGGGGCGACCTTGGCCCGCTACCTCGACGGCCCCGACGACCTCCTTCGTGCTCATGCGATCTGGGCGGCGGTCAGAGCCGGCCGCCAGGACCTGGTGTCGAGCAGGCCAGGACTCCTCGATGACCCTTCTTCGATGGTCCGGGACGAGCTGGCGCGCCAGTCTCAGGTGCCCGTTCGCCGGGCCGCGCCAAGCTAAGCTGCGGCGGCACCAACGATGCGCCACATCCTTCTCACGAATGACTTCCCGCCCAAGGTCGGGGGTATCCAGTCGTACCTGTGGGAGCTCTGGCGCCGCCTGCCTCCAGACGACGTCACCGTGTTCACGGCTTCCTATCTGGGGGCGGAATGGTGGGACCGCCAGCAGAAGTTCCGTATCGTCAGAGCCAGAGAGCCTGTCTTGCTGCCTCAGCCGCACCTGACCACTCGCGTGAAGCAACTCGCCGAGCAGGTGGGCGCCGAAGCCGTCGTGATAGACCCGGCCCTGCCCCTGGGCCTCATCGGACCGTCGTTGGGATTGCCTTACGGCGTGGTCCTGCACGGTTCCGAGGTGACTGTCCCGGGGCGGCTGCCGGTCAGCCGGCGGTTGCTTGGTCGCGTGCTGAAGAACGCCTCATTGGTCATCGCGGCCGGGAATTACCCGGAGGCCGAGGCCAGGCGAGCGCTCCGCCACGACGGCCACGCGGAGGGCGACGCGCAGGGCGGCCCCTTCCCGCCGTCGGTGCAGGTCCCTCCGGGCGTCGATACCGAACGCTTCAAGCCGCTTCCGCAGATCGAACGGGCGGCAGCCCGGGCCCGGCTCAGGCTCCCGGCGTCAGGGCCGCTCGTCACCAGCGTCAGCAGGCTGGTCCCCCGCAAGGGCATGGACACCCTTATCCAGGCGGCATCGCTGGTTTCCAGCCAGTTCCCTGGATTGTCGGTGGCCATCGCCGGGTCGGGGAGAGACCGTCGTCGACTCGAGAGGTTGGCCTCCCACGCCAGCGTGAGGGTGGACTTCCTTGGCCGGCTGTCCGCCGCCGACCTGCCCGATTTCTACGCCTGTTCGCGACGTGTTCGCTTTGTGCTGCCGGTCTCGCTGGTGGGGATTAGAACAAGAAGGTTTCGGCATCGTGCTGGTCGAGGCGGCCGCCACCGGGGTGCCGTGTGTGACCATCGGTACCGGTGGGGCCGGGGAAGCCGTTAAGGACGGCGAGACCGGGCTGGTCGTGCCGTCGGGGGGCAACGACGAAGAGGGCCGTGATAAGCCGAACGCGAAGGCGGCGGGGGTGGCTGACGTAGCGGAGGCTCTGGCCACAATCCTGGCGAACCCCGATCTGGCCCGGCACATGGGTGAAGCGGGCCGGCGCCGAGCAGAGGAGGAACTGGCCTACGAGATCCTGGCCGCGAAACTGGGGGCCGCGATCGACCATTACCTTCGGCCAGGCCCTCCCGGGCGGCCTTCCGAGCCCGGGCCGCCTTCCGAGCCCGGGCCTATGCCTGCGGAGCCCGGGCCTATGCCTGCGGAGCCGGCCTAGACGGGGCTGGAATAGCCGGGCCGTGGAGCCGGACCGGGTAGCCGGGCCAGTTGGCGGCCGCCGAAAGGCCTTGCCAGTGGGTTTTCTGCGGGCGCTAAGGTCGTGACTCGAGGAGGTGGGCAAGTGGAAGAGCAGGTCACCGAGAGGATGGTTATCGGGGCGAGCCCTTCTGCCTGCTACCAGATCCTGACGGATTTCGAGCATTACCCGGAATGGGCCTCCGACGTTAAGGCGGTTTCGGTCGACCAACGCGACGGCGACGGACGGCCGTCCCAGGTAACGTTCCGGGCCGCGGCCTTCGGCCGGAGCAGCTCGTACACGCTCCGTTACGACTACAGCGGCGCTCCGTCGAAGCTTTCCTGGGAGCAAGTGCGCGGAGACGTGACCAGGAAACTCGACGGCAGCTACGAGATCTCCCCGAGCGATGACGGCTCGGCCGACGTCACCTACCACCTGGTCGTCGACCTGAAGGTCCCTCTCCCGGTGTTCGTCAAGCGGCGGGCCGAGGGCAGGATCACCCATACCGCGCTGAAAGAGCTCAAGCAGCGGGCCGAGCACTGAGAGCCGAGCACTGAAGGCCGACCACTGAAGGCCGACCACTGAAGGCCGGGCACAGCGGGCGGAACACTGAAGGCCGGGAACCGAAGGCCGGGCGCGGCCAGGAGGACTAAGAGGTCGACTACATCGCTGACCCGTCCGACCCCCGCTTGGCGGTCTATCGGGATCTGAAGGACTCGGCTCTCCGGCGCAGCGCCGAGCTGGCGGGCGGGGTGTTCGTCGTCGAGGGTCGGTTGGCCCTCGAGGCCGTGCTGGCGTCGTCGTACCCACTGCGCTCCGTACTCGTTCTTCGCCGGCGGCTCAGTGCCCTGGACAAGCTGGGTCTACCAGTTGGCGTGCCGGTGTATGTCGTCGACGACGACGCCATGACCGGCCTCACCGGGTTCAACGTCCACCGTGGGCTGCTCGCCGTGGCCGGCCGATTGCCGCCCGAACCAGCCGAAGCGCTTCTGGCCAGGGTCAAGTCGCCGCTTTTGGTGGTCGTCGAGGGTGTGAACGACCAGGAGAACCTGGGCGCCATATTCCGGAATGCGGCCGCGTTCGGCGCCGGCGCAGTCTTTCTGGACCCGACGTGCGGTGACCCGCTCTACCGCCGAAGCGTCCGGGTCTCGCTCGGCCACGTGCTGAGAGTCCCGTTCGCCCGCCTGACGCCCTGGCCGGCGGCGCTCGGCGCCCTTGGGCAAGGGGGCTATGCCGTGCTGGCCCTTACTCCGTCGCCCGGCGCCGAGAGCATCGAGGATGTGGCGTGTGAGCTGAGGAACTTGCCGGTAGCGCTCTTCGTCGGGGCTGAGGGCCCCGGGCTCAGCCCGACCGCCCTCGGCATGGCCCGTCAGGTGCGGGTGCCGATGGCGCCGGGCGTCGACTCTCTCAACGTGGCCGCCGCCACCGCCGTGGCCCTGTACCGCTTCTCGACGGTTCACTGAGGCGGACATAGCCTGCCCCGGCTGGCTGTGCGCCCGCTAGCCTTTTGGGCACAACTTGACGAACGACGAGAAAGTGTCTGTGTGGTGCCGGCTCGCCTAGCTGCAGGTACTGCGGGGACTTACCAGGAGGCATTGTGGAGTTCCGCCGAATAAATGGGTTGCCGCCATATGTGTTCGCAGCCATAAACCAGTTGCGTGACGAGGCGCGCCATGCCGGTGAGGACGTTATCGACCTCGGGTTTGGCAACCCCGACATCCCGAGCCCTCCGGTCGCCGTCGAAAAGCTGGCCGAGGCGGCCCGCAACCCGCGCAACCACCGGTACTCGTCATCGCGGGGTCTTCCCAACCTGCGCCTAGCCGTCTCCAACCTGTACAAGCGGCGCTTCGACGTCGCCCTCGACCCCGAGTCGGAGGTCGTGTTCACCATCGGGGCCAAGGAGGGCCTGTCCCATTTGATGTGGGTACTGCTGGGGCCGGGGGACACGGCCCTGGTGCCGTCGCCGTCATATCCGATCCACATTTATGCCCCTCTCTTCGCCGGCGCCGACGTTCGTCAAGTTCGGCTCGGCCCGGGACAGGACTTTTTCGCCAACCTGGAAGCGGCCTGGGAAGAGGCGTGGCCGCGGCCGAAGGTAATCGTATTTTCGTTCCCGCATAACCCGACGACCGAATGCGTGGACCTGGCCTGGATGCAAAGGATCGTTGATTTCGCCCGGGCCAGGGACGTTGTCCTTGTGCACGATTTTGCCTATTCGGACACCTTTTTCGACGGCTTCGAGCCCCCGTCGGTGTTGCAAGTCCCCGGGGGTAAAGACGTCGCCGTCGAGCTCTACACGTTGACTAAGAGCTTTTCCATGGCCGGCTGGCGGGTCGCTTTTGCTGTCGGTAATGCCGAGGTGGTGGGTGCACTGACAAAGCTGAAGAGTTACCTTGATTACGGGACTTTTCAGCCAATTCAGATCGCCTCTATCGTGGCTCTCAACGAGGCCCCCGACTACCCCAAAACCGTCAACGCCATATACGAGTCGCGGCGGGACGGTCTGGTCGACGGGTTCAACCGGATCGGGTGGCCCGTGGCGAAGCCGGCCGGGACCATGTTCGTCTGGGCTCATGTGCCCGAGCCGTACCAGGAAATGGGCTCGCTCGAGTTCGCCAAGTACCTTGTGACCGAGGCGCACGTGGCCACTTCCCCCGGGGTTGGTTTCGGCAGTGGCGGCGAGGGTTACGTCCGTTTTGCCCTGGTGGAGAACGAGCAGCGTATCGCCCAGGCCGTCCGCAACCTTCGGCGGGCACTCACCAAGCTCGGTTGAGCCCGGCTCGTGGACGAGGGGCTCAGGGATCGTCTTCCCCTTCGCGCTCCGGCCTATTTTGCCCCGGCGGGCGCCGTAGATTAACACCTCGGTGCGCGTGTCGAAACCTTCCGTTCACGTGGGCAACCTAGGGTAGGAGTATGGCGACCTATGTTGTTCGGATCTGGCTGCCCGACAGGCCGGGGGCTCTCGGTGCTGTCGCCAGCCGGATCGGGGCAGTGCGCGGTGACCTGATCGGCGTTGACATCCTCGAACGGGGCGCGGGCAGGGCGATTGACGAACTGGTGGTCGAACTCCCTCACGAAAACCTGCTCCCATTGATGGTGAACGAGGTCAACGAGGTGGACGGGGTGGACGTCGAAGACATCCGCCAGGTGCCGGGAGCGCCGGTCGACCCACGGCTCGACGCCCTGGAAACGGCGGCCTTCCTGGTTGAGCGCCAGCAGCCGGGCGACCTGCTGGGCGCCCTGGTCACCCACGCCGCACGCGACTTCGAAGCCGACTGGGCCGCCGTGATCGACCCGTCCGCTCCTCACCCACTGAACTCGGTCGGGTCGATGCCCCCCGAGGCCTGGGTCTTCGCTTTTGTCAAAGGGGCCAGGGCTTCCATGGGCGGCAAGACGGGGGCGGCCAGTCCCGCGGATGTGGCATGGGCGGACCTGTCCGTCGCCTCGCTGGTAGTTGTGCTCGGCCGCGACGGCCGCCCGTTCAGGACCAGAGAGCGCCGACAACTCTCCGCTCTGGCCCGCATCGCCGACAACCGGTGGGTCGAGATCGTCACGAGAACGAGCGGGCCGACGGTGCCCCCGAGGCCGACCGTGCCCCCGAGCCCGGCGCTGCGTCCGGCTCTCGTAGTCCCTCCGGCGCCCGGGCCGGCCGAGCCCGCGGCCGCCGGGTCGGACATCGCCACGCGTTCCCGGAGGCCGGCGGCTCAAGGCGGCGTGGGCCGAGCCATCCGGGGCGTCGTTCTGCTTTAGACGTCCCGCACGGCGCACCATCACCTGGTGGGCGACCACCCGGCTCAAGAGGGGCGCCACATGCTGGCGCGGATGCTCGTGTGACCAGGGGGCCTGTCTGGAAACTGGCCCCCTGGTGTGGCCTCGCCAGGTCGACGGTGGCCGATCGCCCGGCTGGCGGGCTCTTTCGGGCCTCGAGTTAATCCACAGGCTTTCCATCTGTAGCCCCACAGGCGACTGGCCGTACGGTGGGGCCTGGCAGCCGTATCCGACAATTGACAAACGTGTAAGTACTATGCTGTAGTATTCCCAGTATATTGTGTGTGAAAGGCGTACTCAGGGGCTACAACCACAACCGGTTGTGGTGGCTGACCTTGCGTACCGGGTCAGAGAAGTGGTCGTCAACTAGCTAGTCGCCCTGGGCAGAATGGGCGGCCCACCGAGTCGAGCTTGCGTAGAGAAGGGACCCAAATGGCAATTGCGACGGAGCAGACGGGCATCGGCATCAGCCGCCACTTCACGACCCCGGGGTCCGACCCGTACGACACCGTGACCTGGGAGCGGCGGGACGCCCGCATCACCAACTGGGCCACCGGGGCCGTCGCCTTCGAACAGCTCGGCGTCGAGGTGCCGAGCGGGTGGAGCGTCAACGCCACCAACATCCTGGCTCAGAAGTACTTCCGGGGCACCCTGGGCACACCCGAGCGGGAGTGGTCGCTGAAGCAGGTCGCCGACCGAGTGGTGGGCGCCATCGTGGAGTGGGGCAAGAAGGACGGTTACTTCACCGACAAGGCGGAGGCCGACGCCTTCGAGGCCGAGCTGAAGTGGCTCATCATCCACCAGCGGGCGGCGTTCAACTCGCCCGTCTGGTTCAACATCGGGGTGGCCGGGGTGCCGCAGCAGGCGAGCGCCTGTTTCATCCTGGCCGTCGACGACTCGATGGACTCCATCCTCAACTGGTACGTGGAGGAAGGGAAGATTTTCAAGGGCGGTTCGGGGGCCGGCGTCAACCTCTCGAGGATCCGCTCATCGAAGGAAGGGCTGCGGGGCGGCGGGACTGCTTCGGGCCCGGTGAGCTTTATGCGCGGCGCTGACGCTTCTGCCGGGACGATCAAGTCGGGGGGCAAGACGCGTCGGGCGGCCAAGATGGTCAGTCCTCGATGCCAGTCATCCCGACGTCGAAGACTTCATCTGGTGCAAGGCGATCGAGGAGCGAAAAGCGCGAGCGCTGCGGGACGCCGGCTTCGATATGGACCTCGACGGCCGCGACAGCTATTCAGTCCAGTACCAAAACGCCAACAACTCCGTGCGGGTCACCGACGAGTTTATGCAGGCCGTCATCGACGACAAGGACTGGGAGCTCCGGGCCGTCACCACCGGCGAGGTGTTGAAGACCATGAGGGCCCGGGAGCTGTTCGGCCAGATTTCCAAGGCGGCCTGGGAATGTGCTGACCCGGGGATGCAATTCGACACGACCATAAATAAATGGCACACCGCCTCGAACACTGGCCGGATAAATGCGAGTAACCCCTGCTCGGAGTATGTTCATCTCGATAATTCAGCCTGCAACCTGGCCAGCTTAAATTTGCTCACTTTTCTTGACGGCGAGGGGAAGTTTGATGTCGACGGCTTCAAGGCGGCCGTATCAGTGGTCTTCACCGGCCAGGAAATACTGGTCGGTAATGCTGATTACCCGACAAAGTCGATAGGGGACACGTCGAGGCGGTTCCGCCAGCTGGGGCTCGGGTACGCCAACCTCGGGGCCTTGCTCATGGCCCAGGGCTTGCCCTACGACTCGGACGGCGGGCGGGCCTGGGCCGGGGCCATCACAGCGCTGCTGACTGGGCAGGCGTACTCGGTGTCGGCCCGCACGGCGGCCCGGATGGGCCCGTTCGCCGGCTACCACGAAAATCGGGAGCCCATGCTCAACGTGCTGCGGATGCACAGGGCGGAGGTGGCCAAGGTCGACGAGGACCGGGTCCCGCCGGAGCTGCTGTCCGCGGCGCAAGAGGCGTGGGACGAGGCGGTCGAGACGGCCGAGCGGTACGGCGTGCGCAATTCGCAGGCGACCGTGCTGGCGCCCACCGGGTGCCTGGTGGGCGGCTCGCTGGTACCGACCGAGCACGGCCTGCTCAGGCTGGCCTCCCTCGGGGACCCGGACGGTCCCAAGTGGCAGGCCCTGGGCCTGCAGGTCGGCACTGACGAAGGCGCCAGGGAGGCGACGGAGTTCTATGTCAACGGCATCGAGCCGGTAGTGACCGTGAAAACGTCCAACGGCTATCAGCTGCAAGGGACTCCTCAGCACCAGGTGAAAGTGGTTGACGGCGCTTCGGGCGCATGGCAGTGGAAGCGTCTTGCTGACCTGCGCACAGGCGACGTCGTCCCGCTGGCTCTCGACCAACTGGTCGGCGGTCCCCAGCCGGTGGGGTTGCCACCGTGGCACGAGCCTGTCCCTACCGACGGCCCTCAGGTGGGCGAGCCCGTCGACATGACGGCCGAGTTGTCAGAACTTGTCGGGTATTTCATGGGGAACGGCTCGCTTCATGACCACGAGTTGTCCTTCCGGGTTACGGCGGGCGACGTCGACGTGGTCGAGCGCCTGAGCCTCCTCGGCAAGTCCGTGTTCGGTATGGCCGGGACCGGTATCGCGGCCAAGGGCCACGTCGAGGTGCGGTTCGAATCCACCGATCTGGCCAAATGGTGGGAGGCCAATGGCTTTGACAAGCGAGATCAAGGACCGGCCCACCAGGTCAGTGGCGCGGGCGCCCATATCCCGGCGGCGGTTCTAGCCACTAACAACCGGGACGTGTACGCCGGTTTCCTTCGGGGCTTGTACGAGGCGTGCGGGGGGACCGCAGCCGGTCATCCCACCTTGAAGACGTCGTCGAGCGGGTTTGCCCACGACGTGCAGGCCCTGCTGCTGGCCCTCGGGTACCCTACGACGCTGCACGTGAACGAAGAGCCCGGCGGCGTTTCCCGGGCCGAACCATTCGCGTCGGTTCGCCTGGTCAGCCTGGCATGGAACCAGACGTGGTCGTGCGAAGTGGGCTTCATGGGCGCCCGCAAACAAGCTGGGGTCGACCGCGCAAGCGACCCCGAACTGCCCCAATTACAGGGCTTTTTCTACGACACGGTTGAATCGGCCGAGTTGGGCGACGAAGAGCTGACGTACGACCTGTCTGTGCCGGCCAACGTGACTTACATAGCCAACGGTTTTGTCAGCCACAACACGATCGGCCTGATGATGGACTGCGACACGACCGGCGTCGAGCCGGACCTGGGCCTGGTCAAGACCAAGAAACTGGTAGGCGGGGGGACGATGTCGATCGTCAACCAGACCGTCCCCCGGGCTCTGCTCAAGCTCGGGTACTCCGAGGAGGAGATCGCCGACATCACGCTGTATATCGACGAGCACAAGTCGATAATGGGCGCGCCCCATCTGACGCCCGATCACCTTGCTGTTTTCGCGTGCTCGATGGGCGACAACACGATCCATTACCGGGGACATGTCCGGATGATGGGAGCCGTGCAGCCGTTCCTCTCCGGCGCTATCAGCAAGACCGTCAATATGCCGGAGGAGGCTACCGTCGCAGAAGTCGAACGGTTGCATATCGACGCATGGCGAATGGGCATTAAGGCGGTCGCCATCTACCGGGACAACTGCAAGGTGGGCCAGCCTCTGGCGACGACGAAGAAGGTAGCCGCCACCTCCAGCGCTGAAGCCCACGACGCCGAGCTGGCTCAGAAGGTGGAAGAACTGGAGAGGGCTCTGGAACGCCAGACGGTCGTGGTCAAGAGGCCAATCCACGAGCACATGCCGCGCAAGCGCAAATCCTCCACCTTCTCGTTCCGGGTGGCCGACTGCGAAGGCTACGTGACCGTCGGCGAGTTCCCGGACGGCCGCCCCGGCGAAGTGTTCATAAGCGTCTCCAAGCAGGGGTCGACCCTGGCCGGGATAATGGACGCCTTTGCCATCTCGGTGAGCATGGGCCTTCAGCACGGAGTGCCGCTGGCCACATTCGTCCGTCATTTCACCAATATGCGCTTCGAGCCGGCGGGAATGACCGACGACCCTGACCTGCGGTTTGCGTCCTCGCTAGTGGACTACATTTTCCGCCGGCTGGCCGTCGAGTACATGGGGGAGGCCGAACGCTTGGAGCTCGGCATCCTCACGGTGAGCGAGCGTATGCAGCCGACCCTCCCCGGCGTGGAGGAGGCCGCCATCGTCGACCAGCCGATCCACACGGAATTCCTGGCAGAAGTGGACCTGCGGGGCAGAGGTGAAGCCACGCCAGATCTGCCGTCACCCGGCCCCACGGTGGCGGCCAGTAGTACCAGCCGCCCAGCCCTCACAGGTGGAGCTCACAGGCAACCGGCTACCAGTGACGCTCCCTACTGCTACCAGTGCGGGGTGCAGATGCAGAGGGCCGGCAGCTGCTTTGCCTGCCCGTCCTGTGGGACCACGAGCGGCTGTTCATAACCAGATCTAAACCAGGGCGCCCGACCCGTACAGCTCGCCAAAACCATCGTGATCCAGGCGGGCTGGCTGCGCACCAAATAACCCAACCCACCTGGGCAACTTGCCGGGTGGGGGACCTTGGGTATTGGCTATTAGCCTTTCGGCAACTAGCTTTTCCCCGACCCGAAGAACTTGGCGTCGCCAAAGACGAACACGGTCCCGTTGGCGTCCACTAGCCAGTACCCGCGCCCATCGGGGTTGCCGGCGATGGAGGTGACCGGCGCTTTCAGCTGTTCGTTCTCTTGGGGCACGGAACCGTAAAACGGCGCGTAAGACGACGTCGTTTGCCCGGTGGTCACGACGCCGCCGTCCAACCCGACTTGCCAGGCCCCGTTGCCGCTGGGGGTGACAGCCACCCCGACGAGCGACGCGGCCAGCGCGGTGCCCGAGCCGCCGCCCAGCTCCGGGACGTCGCCCGGGAACAGGTAGGCCGCCGCGTCATTGGCTGCCGTTACGACGTAACCGCCGGCGGGACGGGCGCCAATGGCGGCGTAGGGAGCCCCAGCCGGGCTGGGGGTGCCTTCGGGGTGGGCATCGCCAAATCCGTATACCTGCCCGTCGGCGGTCAAAAGCCAGTACCCCTTCCCGTCCGGGGTTACGGCCATGCTCGTAACCGGGCCGCGGCTGGTCTGGGTACTGGAAGCCGACCCATAGGAGTGCGCATCTCCGAACGGGAACACGTGCCCGTCCCCGGCCACCAGCCAGTACCCGTGGCCGTCATATGTCCGCCCCATCCCGACAATCTTCGCCGTGCTGGCCTCGTCCGAGGTCAGCGAGCCGTATGAGTGGGCATCGCCGAAGGCGCTGACAGCCCCGTCCGCCTGCACGAGCCAGTACCCCTGGCCGTCGACGGTGGCGGCGATGGCGACGTAGTCCGTCCCCTTGGTGGACGGCGTGGCCGAGGTGACCTTGAACGGAGCTGTGGCCAATACGTGGCCGTGGCACGGCGCCGCCGTGAACTCGTAGCGCCCCGGTCCGACAGGGCCGCCCACATCGGCCGTCGACCCGCCCAGGTAGGAGGGGACGGCAAAGGTGGCGGACCACGTGCCGTTTTTCAACACCGCTGTCGCCATTTTGGTCATGGCCCCCCTGGCCATTTCTCCCTCGTGACCGAAGTTGAAACCGAACCAGTTGTGGTCAAGGACGCAACCGGAGCCGGCCTGCCCGCTGACATCGACCACCGCACCGACCGCGCCGGACGACACCGACAGGTCGATGGCGTGTGAGCCCGAGCTCCCGCACCCGCTGAGGGCCAGGGACAGCACCCCGGCGAGCGCCACGCCCGTCAGAGTCCCGGCGGTGCGCCGGGCTGGCCACCGGGGCTGTTGGTGTCGCGAACCGGCTTGTCCGTTGTCACTCAGAGCCATGTCCTCCCTCTGGATTTGTCCCTCTGCAGCATAAACAGGTCCCGTCCAAGTCGGGCTGCCGGCGCCACCGCACACTGTGCCTTCACTAACCGCGTGTTTGCCGTGCAGGGTTCCCGTGCAGCGTTCCGGGGCAGCGCCCACACGTGCGACGCATCCTCTTTCGGAGCTTACTCGAACTGACGTGCGCTCCTCTCTTGCGCTAGCTTGTGCCATCCCCTCGGGCTCGGAGCCGGACCACCCCCGGGCCTCTGTATTGGCTCTAAGTGGGAGAGACTCGGTGGGAGCGAATCGGTTAGGGAGACGGAGGCTGGTTCAGGTCGCCCTCCCGGCGGCCCTGGCCGTGACGCCCGTGCTCGTGGGGGCGCAGAGGGCGTGGTCGAACCGGGCCGGCATCTGGCTCTGGGGCGACCAGGCGCTGATCGACATCGAGGCCCGCAATAGCCTCCTCGGGCGCAACCTTCTCGGGGTCTACGACCGTTACGGGTGGCATCACCTCGGGCCTCTGTGGCTGCAGGTACTGGGCGTGTCCCGCTGGCTGGCCGGAGGTTCGCCGGTCGGGGTTGCAATCGGCTTCTATGCTCTCCAGGCCCTCGCCGTCGTAGCCATTGTCGTGGTCGCGTACCGCCTCCGCCCGGGCCTAACTGCATGGTGGGCCGCGCTCGTCCTGTTGGGCTATGAGTGGTCCTTCGGCCTCGAGCGCCTCGGCACCATCTGGGCGCCCTACGCCATCGCCTTGCCCACCGCCCTCCTGGTGCTGCTCGTGGCCAAAGTGACCGTGAGCCGCGACCCGTGGCCGGCGACGATCGCGGCCGCCGTATGCGGCTCGTTCCTGTGCCAAACAGATATAGGCACGGTGGTGCTGGTGGTGGTCTTGTTGGTGGCCACCCCATTGCTGAGGGTGGCAACCCGAGCCGCCGTCGGTCCCGAGCGGGATGGTGCCCCGGACGCCGCGCCTGTCGGCAAAGCGTGGGGTTGGGCTACCGAACGCTGGCGGCTGCGGGCGGCCACGCTCGCCGCTGTGCTGGGGCTGCTCTGGCTGCCCACCGTGCTCCAGCAGGTCACAACTCGCCCCGGCAACCTGGTGCAGGCGTACCGCTTCCTGGCCACCCATCACTCGGTGCGGACCATAAGGGTGTCGTTGAAAGCGGCAGATACTTTGTTTGGCTGGTTCCCGTTCCGGGCCGACGAGGAGACGGCCAACCACGATGCCAACCCGGCCTGGCTCATCAGCCACGCCAGTTGGGACCACCCCTGGTTCCTGCTTTACATCGCCGGGACGGTAGTGGTGGGGGTGGTGGCACTGGCGGCCCGAAAGCTGCCCGCTCTCGCCCTGGCGGCCACCACGAGCATCGCCATATTGGCGGCGGGATGGTCGATCTTGCTCGTCTACGGGCCGCTTTTTCCCTACCTGATCCTGTGGACGGGGGCTCTGGTCATCCCGGCGTGGATCGCGGCGTGGCTGGCGATGGCACCGGCGATCGTGTTGCCGTCCGCCGCAGACGCACCGCAGACCCATGGAGCCGGGCGGTTTGACCGGGTTGGGCGGGAGCGCGCCCGACGCCTGACGGTCCCGGCGACGAGCGTGGCGGCGGCCGCGGCAGTCTGCGCGGCGTTTGCCCTTGGCCATGCGCCGTTGACCGATGGGTCGGCGCACCTGGCTCGTGGCTCCTGGGCGGCGGTGGCCGAGATGGCATTGGCCCCCCGGGTCAAAACCGTTTACGTCGACATTGTCGGCCAGAACGCCATGCCCGAGGCGGCAGCCATCGCCGACCAGATCGTGCGCCACGATCGCCGGCTGGAGGTCAACCGGGCGGGCCTCCACTTCCTCGACCCTTCGTTCGCGGCCCGGTGGCCGGCGCAGTTGAAGATCGTTGTCTGCTGCGGCAGAGGGGACCCGGGACAACCCGGTCCGGGTTCGAAGTTCCGGGCTCGGGTCGGGGGCCAGCGCATCTACACGTTGGCCGGCGGCGCGACGTCCCGGCGCACCCCGTTGTCGCGCCCGACGCCGGCCCCTGTTGGGCGCCGTCTGTGGCCGCCGACCTACGAGCTCAGTCGGCCGACCGGGCGACGGGTCGACGCCTTGTAAGGACCAGGGTGTGCCCGTTCACGAAATGGCGTACACGAAATGCCGTTCACGAAATAACGGTGAGCAGGCCGCGGGGCGCCCGCCCGGCCTTCCCACGTGTGTTGACCGAGGGCGGGGATAAACGATGTACTGGTCTTTCATGCGCGCGCATCGCCGGTGGTCGAGCTTGTGCCGGGGCGGCTCATCCGGGTGGCGGTTGTGACCCGTTCTGTGCTTATCACGGGGGCGTCTTCGGGCATCGGGAAGGCCACCGCCGTAGGCCTGACGAGCAACCCCGAGTTCCGGGTTTTCGCCACCGCCCGCAACCCCGAAACCCTTGCCGCCGTGGCCCAGTTGGGCGCCCGTACGCTCGCCCTCGACGTCACCGACGAGCAGTCGATGGAGGCGGCCGTCGCGGCTGTCGAGGACGAGACCGGCTCGGTCGGGGTACTGGTGAACAACGCCGGCTACGGCGAGTACGGCACCATCGAGGAGACTGACCTTGACGGTGTGCGGCGCGAGTTCGAGACCAACGTGTTCGGCCTGGCTCGCATGGTCCAGCTCGTGCTGCCGGGCATGCGCAAAGCCGGGCAGGGCCGGGTCATCAACATCAGCTCGATGGGTGGCCGGCTGGTGTTCCCGGCCGGTGGTTACTACCACGCCAGCAAGTACGCAGTTGAAGCGTTGACCGACGCTCTCCGGTTCGAAGTCGCCCCTTTCGGCATAAAGGTGAGCCTCATCGAGCCCGGGCTGATCAGGACGGGCTTTGGCCAAACGGCGGCGTCTACGTTCGGTCACTCGGCTTCCCCGCGAGGCCCGTACGCGGCTTTCAACGCGGTGGCTGGCAAACAAATGGCTGAGGCTTACCGGTCGAAGTGGTTGGCGGTCCCGCCTGAAGCCGTGGCCGAGGTGATCGAGCAGGCGGCCACTGCACCCAAGCCACGCTCGCGCTACGTCGTCACCCCGGCGGCCAGGTTCCTGGTCCATTCCCGCCGGTTACTGGGGGGCGACGTGTTCGACGTCGCCTTGCGCATGCGGTACAAGGGCACGAGCTGGGGGCCCTGAGCGGCAGCGGCTGCGCCCGGGGCAGTGGCCCGCTAGGGTCGCGCCATGTCAGGTGCCGGGATGGCAGGTGCCGGAATGTCAAGTAGCGGAATGTCAGGTGGACAGGCAGCCGGGGCGATCCGGGTGCCGCCGCCCGCGTTCCTGTTCGACCTCGATGGCACGCTCGTGGACTCCGTTTACCAGCACGTGTCGGCCTGGGACGAAGCGCTGACTCTGTGCGGGATCCCACTGTCTGTCTGGCGGATACACCGGCGGATCGGCATGAGCGGCGGGCTTTTTTTGAACGCCCTCCAGCGCGAGACCGGCCTGACATTTGACGCCCCGACGCTGGCGAAGCTCTCTTCCCTACACCAAGCGAGCTACCTGGACCGGGCCAAGAGCGTCGTGCCCCTGCCGGGCGCTCGTGAGCTGCTGGACGTCCTGCTCGTGAACAACGTGCCCTTTGCCATTGCCACCAGCGGGACGCACAGCGTGGCCGACGCCGCTCTACGGCTCCTTGACCTTCCCGACCGCGTCCCGGTCGTGACCCGTGACCTCGTAGAGCGGGCCAAGCCAGACCCCGACCTGTTCCTGGCCGCGGCCGAAAAACTGGGCGTCGACCCGACCGCGTCGTTCGTGGTGGGCGACAGCGTCTGGGATCTCCTGGCCGCTCAGCGCGCCCGCGCTCTGGGCATAGGGGTGCTCTCGGGCGGGTACGGCTCCGAAGAACTGCAAGCGGCGGGCGCTTACCGCGTCTACCAGGACCCGGCCGACCTGCTGGGCCACCTGGAAGAGGTGGGGGTCAGGCCGGCCCGCTAGGGAGGACGGGCGGCACCGCTCCCGCCAGCGGCCCAGGGCGTCTCTCCCGTGTCAGTCGCCGTTGCGCAGATCTGCCAAAGTGCGCTCGGCGTGCTCTATCTGGGAAAAGCGGGCCCGGCAACCTTCACCGAGAGGCGACTGAGCCTCGAAGCCGACCTCGGTCGTGCCCGCCGCCGAAAGCCTGAAATGGCGCACCAGCTGCCAGTTGTGGCCGTCGGTAGAGGCGTGGAAAGCGTGAGCTGCGCCCAGGTAGGCGACCCGCAGCCAGATTTCGGGGGCGCTAACCACCATCGAATTGCAGTCGTCGGAGTCTCCACGGGTAACGACCGAGACAACCATGGCTTCGCCGGCCGGAGAGAACTCGAAGGCGAGCTTGGCCCACGTCCGCTCGTTCTGCCACAGGACAAGGGCGCCGGCGTCGAAGGTGGACTCGAGCGCGGCCTCGACCCGGGCCGAGAGGGTGAAATTACCGGGCAGGACACAGGCCAGTGCCGGTGCGTTCAGGGTCACTTGTCCGGAGCCAGGGTCGACGAACCAATCGGAGCGGGCCCCGGCGGTGAGCGATAGCACCCCATTATCGAGGCTGGCCGCCACTGGCGTCCCGAGCCAATGAAATGGAGCAGGCACGCCCGGGATGGTATCGATAGGCGTTACTGGCATAAGTGGGGCCATGTTAACCCGGCTCCCCTTGATGCAGTGAGATAGTAACGGCAGAGGGTAACGGGCGGGCGCGCCCTGGTCCAGATCATTCGGTCAGCGCTGGGTGGGGATCCGGCTCGGCTCTGGCGTTGGGCGCAGGCGACGTGTTCAGGGCCCAGACGAAGACTTTGGCGCGGGGGCCGGCCTGGTCGAGCCGTACCTCGACCGCCCGCCACCGGCCCGAACTGCCCACCGGGAGCTGCCAAACGCCGACCGCGCCACCGCCGACGGCCCCGAGAAGGGCCCCTTCGGGAAGGCGCGGGCGCCGGCTCTCCTTCGGTGACCGGACCGAAAGCGTGGTCCGGGCCCGTCGACCAGGCCTGCGCATGAAGCGCGAGCGAGCCCTGCGCACCGAGGCGGAAACGACAACTGGCACCAGGGCCGGGTTTTGCACGCGCACGATGGCGACGGGGAAAATTCCGTCAGCCTGTTCCGTGTACGCCAGCCTCACCGAAGCCCAGGCGTCATCGTCATGGTGGTTGCTCCGCAAGCCCCGTCGTACGAGCCGGGCCACAACGACCAGGCTCACGGCTACAGCCCCGAGTTGCCAAAGTTCCTCAAGCATCAGAACCGCATGGGCACGGTACGGGGGCCACCACGGGGCGCAGGCCTCCGCCTTGGCTGGCGTGGCTAAGGACCGACGGGCGCCGTCGTGGGCGATCTGGTGGCTGAGACAGAAGGCCCAAGCCGGCACCGACCAGGCCCAGCCCAAGCGCGTTTTCCAGCGCCCAAACCGATCTGGCCGCATCCTCCGGGCCGCTTTGACCTGGCGGTGCAAATCAGCCCGAGCCCTCAGGTCGGTACCATGCTGGCGGGCGAGATCTTCGTTCAGCAGAGGCGATAAATAGCCCATGCCACTACTGTGCACCGATCGTCGATCAAGTACCAGCGAATAATTCTAAAGGAGGATTAAGCGCTGTTGTAAGATCAAACCTGTAATGGATTTGCGGCGTCTCCGCGCCCTTCAGGCGGTTGTCGACACGGGCTCAGTGACGGCGGCTGCAGTCCAGGTTGGTTACACCCCTTCGGCGGTCAGCCAACACATCGCCGTACTCGAACGGGAGACGGGCGCGGTGCTGTTCGAGCGGGTCGGCCGCGGCGTCCGCCCGACGGAGGCGGGGCTCCTGCTGGCCGAACACGCCCGGGACCTACTGGCAAGGGTGGCCGAGGCGGAGGCGGCGATAATTGCACTCCAGAGCGGCCACGTCGGGAACCTCCGGGTCGTTTCCTTCCCGACAGCGGGTGCATCTCTGATCCCTCCAGCGCTGGCCACGGTCCGTCAGGAACTTCCCCACCTCGAAGTGGCCTTGCGGGTGGCCGAGCGGGACGATTCGATGCCCTTGCTCCGCCAGGGAGAGGCCGATGTCGTGGTGACGGTCGAAGATTTCGCGGCCGGGGAGGCGCCGAGCGACGGGCTGACCTGGGTCCACCTGCTCGACGATCCCTACCGCGTGGTGCTACCTCGGGGCCACCGCCTGGCCGGTCGCCGGGTCATCGACCTGGCCGAACTGGCGGAGGACAACTGGGTGGAGACCATGTGCAGCATCGGGTGCTGTCATGAAGCACCCAACAAAGCGTTCATGAACGCCGGTTTCGAGCCCCACCGGACCGTCGAGGCCGACGAGTACTGGCCGGCGCAAGGCTTCGTCGCTGCCGGGCTGGGGGTGGCCATGATCCCGACACTGGGGCTGGGGGTGCTCCACGACTCAGTGGTGGTGCGCCGTTTGCGACGGGACAACGAACCGGTGCGTCACGTCTGGGCCGCAACCCGGCCCGCCCTTCTCGGGAACACCCCGGTGAAGACGATGCTTCGGGCGCTAGAGCAGGCGGCGGCGGCCCACGAGCGCGCCATGCGGGACCGGGCCAAGGCCCGCCAGGGCTGAGCGCCGGGGTTACGTCTCCAGGACCTGAAAGCCGCCGTGGTACCACGCCAGGCCCCGACCTGGCTCTCCCACACGGGTTTCTTCCACTTCGGCCTCGATGAGCAGAGACCACCCGAAAGGCTTGCTGGCCGTCATCCGGCAGAACATCCGGTCCGGCACCGACTCGAGCACCGGCCCGTGGGCCGACGGCCGGGTCATCAGGAGCTCATCGGGGGCCGGCAACTCGCCGGCGAAGTGCTGCGCCAGACGACGGTGGGAACTGCCGAGCAGCTGTACGACGAACCGGCCCGACGAACTGTCCGCTAGTACATCGGCGAAATCGGAGGCCGGGCTGATCAGGCCGGCGAGGACGGGCGGCGCCCCCTGGGCGAGGACGACAGATGACACGGTGAGACCGACCGGCGGCATTCCTGCCTCGCCGTCCCCGGCCATCCATACGGTCACGGGCAGCACCAGGTGGCCCCGCAGCCGTCGTACCGGGTCCCGAGCTTCAGGTGGTTCGGCCCACGGGTCGCCGTAGCGTAAAGTGGCGCCTCCGGGCGGTTCTTGGCTCATAGTCAGCGCCCGCTCCGCTGTCCCGAGGGCCGGCCCGGTCCCGGCTTCTCCCCGACGCCCGGGCGTGATGCTTCGACGCCCGAGTGTGACGTTGAGGCGATAGCCACCGTTGGCCTAGACGTTTGGCCCTGGACGAAATTGACGGTGGCAGAACGGCGCTGCCCCTTCGGGTCGACCCAATGCACGGTGGCCCTTTCACCGACTTTCTGAAGGTTCATGTAATTGGTGAGGTCGGAAGGCGAGTTGATCCGCTCCCGGTTGACGGAGGTGATCACATCGCCGGTCGTCAGCCCGGCCGTCTGGGCGGGGTCACCTTGCTCGACCCCGGCGACCACGGCGCCTTTCTTCACCGGAGCAGCGTAACTGCTGCCCCCGATAGGCAGCCCAAACGGGGACGAGTTATTCAGCGAAGTGCAACCGTCGCCTCCCTCGGCACACGCCACGGAGGTCACCTCGACACCGATGATGGCATGGGGCCCGATCTGGATGGTCGCACTCGCCCTGCCGTCCTGGATCTGCCGGGCGATGGCCATGGCTGAATTTATGGGTATGGCAAAGCCGACATTGGAGGCGCTCTGACCGGAACCCGACCCCGACGCTTCCGCAGTGTTGATGCCTATCACCCGACCTCCCGAGTCCACGAGCGGGCCACCCGAGTTACCGGGATTGATCGCAGCAGACGACTGGAACATGTCCTTCAGGTTCTCGGTCAGGCCGGAGTTCGGGTCGCCGACCGTAATCGAGCGGCCGGTGGCCGAAATGATCCCGTTGGTGACCGTTTCCGGGCCGGAAAGGCCGAGGGCGTTGCCGATGGCGACCACGGGGTCGCCCACGGTGATGGCGGCGGAATCCCCGAGCGACACCGTCTTGAAATTGCCGCCGCCCTTCAGTTGCAACAGAGCGACATCGTTCACGGCGTCTGTGCCGAGCACTGCCACCCGATAGGTCTGACCCTTTCCATCGATCTCAGCCGTCACTTGCGTTGACCCGTCGATCACGTGGTTGTTCGTGAGCACAAGCCCCGCGGAGGTGAGGATCATGCCCGTGCCTTCGTCCTGGCCGTTCGAACCTTTCGCCGTTATGTCAACGGTAGCCGGGACGACGTGGGAGGCGATCAGGTGGACGTTCAGGGCCTGCGAGTTCGAGGAAAGGGGTGGGGTGCGCCCGCCTTGAGGCAACGCGGTCGACTTTGACGGGTTCGAATGGCCGTTGTTGCTGACAGCCAACGCAATGCCCGCTCCGGCGCCGCCAGCGACCAGGACCGTCACGGCGAGCACAGCCACCCACGCCCAGGGGCGCCGCCCGTGTTCTCGCCCCGGCGGCGCCGGTGCGGCCGGAGCCGGTTCGGCGGGCAACAAGACGTCGCCCCTCCAGGTGTCGTCGTGCCAGGTGTCGTCCGGGGACGGGGGCGAAGGCGCGCCCGCCGGCCACTTGGGGGAGCCACCGGCCCCGCTGGGACCGGGAATGAAAGGGACGGTGGGATCGGCGCCGGCGGAAGTCCCCGGCGGGGGCCACGCGGGGTCGGAGCCCAGGTCGGCCCAGTTTGCCGGGCCCTGTTGGGGCGTCGTCGGGAAGACCGGCGCGCCCCCGAGCTCGTTGCTACCGAGCGCGGCCTCTGGTTCCTCAACCATGTTCTCTCAGTACTCCTTGGTTCAGCTCGATGGCCGGAGACAGGCCGCCTGTCCGGCCTCTACCCCACCATTAAATCCCCGATTTACAAAGAAGCCTGAGAGCGGGCTGAACGGCCTCCACAAGAGGGCCTCTGAGCAGCTCTGAACCGGTTTAGAATGGCCGGGGCGAGATCGGTAATCGGGGTAATCGGGCCTGGAGCGCCGGTCCCGGCCGGGAGACCACGGGGCCGGTTGGTAACTTTGGGGCCTGCGGTTGCAGCTGAGAAGGCCGAGGTGGGGCTGTCGCCCCGCGCCAACGAGGAAGGGGAGCGTGTGACAACCGACCGGAGTTTTCCCGAGGGTTTCCTGTGGGGCGCGGCGACGGCGGCGTACCAGATCGAAGGGGCAGTGACCGAGGGAGGACGGGGCCCATCGATCTGGGACACGTTCTCGCACACGCCAGGCCGGATCTTCAATGGTGACAACGGCGACGTCTCCTGCCAGCACTACAAGTACATCGAAGAAGACCTCGACCTCATGAAGCGGTTGGGGTTGCAGGCTTACCGGTTCTCCATTTCGTGGCCACGTGTGCAGCCAGACGGGAAAGGCCCTGGCCACCAGGCCGGTCTCGATTTCTACCGCCGCCTGGTCGCGGGCGTGAGAGAACGGGGAATGCTCCCCGTCGCCACCCTCTACCACTGGGACCTACCTCAGGCTCTAGATGAGGTGGGCGGCTGGACCGCACGCGACGTCACCGACCGTTTCGCGGAGTACACGCAGATCGCGGTGGACGCTCTGGGTGATGAGGTGGGCATGTGGATCACGCTCAACGAGCCGTGGTGCTCGGCGTGGTTGGGCTACGGGATCGGCGTGCACGCCCCCGGCCGGGCCGACCTCCGGCTGGCGGCGGCCGCCACTCACAACTTGCTGCTTGGCCACGCCAGGGGGACCGAGGTACTTCGGCGGTCGACCAAGGTTCCCGTCGGCATTACCCTCAACCTGGGGCCGAAAATCCCGGCCAGCGACAATGAACTGGACATTGCCGCGGCCGCCAGAGAAGACGGGTCGCTCAACCGCCTGTACCTCGACCCGCTGTTCAAGGGGGAGTACCCGCAGGACATGCTCGAGTTCGCGGCCTCTCGCGGCGCCCATTTTGACGCCATCGAGGCCGGTGACCTGGCGGCTATAAGCCAGCCGGTTGACTTCCTCGGGGTGAACTACTACAACACCATGGTCGTTGCGGATCCCGGGAGACTTAGGGAGGCCCGGGAAGCCGGCTATTTTGCCCCACCCGCAGAGCACGCGTCCCCGCTGGAGACGGTCGTAGTGGGCCGCCCTGGGTTCGAACGCACGGCCGCCAACTGGGAGGTCGACCCCCAGGGTCTCACCGACAGCCTGGTCCGGGTGCGGGACGAGTACACAAAGATCCCGTTGTACGTCACCGAGAACGGCGCCGCCGAGCACGATTACATCGGCCCCGACGGTCTGGTGCACGACTCGGCGCGGATCCGCTACCTGGACCAGCACATACGGGCAGCCAAACAGGCCATAGACCGCGGGGTCGACCTCAGGGGCTACTTTGCCTGGAGCCTGCTGGACAACTTCGAGTGGGCGGAGGGTTACTCGTTGCGTTTCGGCCTGGTCTGGGTCGACTACCCGACAGGCACGCGCACCCCCAAAGACAGTTACAGCTGGTACCGCCAGGTGATTGCCGCCAACGGCGTTCCCGAGCCGGACTGAACAACGGCCGCCTGGTGGTCCGCGCCAGCCGTCATCTCAAAAACGCCACCGAGTATGGCGGGGGCCGATGGCGTCGTCGATCACGAAGGCGAAGACGGTCGCTGGTGCGATCTCGTACGGCTGATAAGGAGAAGGGCCGGCCGTCGGCGCGCCATAAGGCGCTTCAAAAGCACCATCAACCACGGTGACGGGCCATGAGTATTTCGACCGATAGGCATCGGCGACCCCTTCGAGCATGGCGTCGTCCGTGACCCTGGACGCATTCCCTTCGATAGCGATCTGCATGTCTTCGGCAAGGACGGCGACCGAGCAACGGGGGTCGCGCTGCAGGTTGCGCCCCTTGCGGGCCGTATCGCCGGAGGTGGTGCACAAGACGTCGCCCACCCAAACGGCCAGGACCGGCCGCACCTGTGGGCGCCCCGAGGGGTGCAGGGTGGTGAGCCAGTAGTAGCGGGCGTCGCTGATGCGGGCCTGAGCCTCCTTCCATGGAAGAGGCGTCGCCTCTTGTTCGCCGCCGATCAAAAGTTCGGCCACGGGCCTGCCATCTGGCGTCGTCATCGTCCCCTCCCGAGGAATAGCTTTCTATTGGGACGTACGGGCAGGCCAGAATCAATCGGCCAGAATCAATCGGCCAGAATCAATCGGCCAGAATCAATCGGCCAGAATCAATCGGGCAGGAACAAATCGGCCAGGAACAATCGGCCAGGAACAATCGGCCAGGAACAATCGGCCAGGAACAATCGGCCAGAGAAGATCGGGACAGCCACGGGGGCCAGTGTCGACGTCCTGGAAGCGATGGTCCCGGCCGGCGCCACACGTCGTATTAGGTGTCGCCATCAACGCCGAGTGGAAAGAGCAAGACATGAGCACGTTCGTATTGGTCCCGGGAGCAGGAGGAGGGGCTTGGTACTGGCACCGGGTGGTGCCGGAGCTGGAGGCGCGAGGTCACACGGCCGTCGCTGTCAATTTGCCCGGACCGGACGAGTCCGCCGGGTTGCCAGAGTACGCCGCGGCGATCGTGGCCGCCATCGGCGACCACGACCCTGATGACGTGGTACTCGTAGCGCAGTCGATGGGGGGCTTCGAGCGCGGTCATGGCTTGTGCTCGTGCCCCGATAGGCGTCCTGGTGCTCGTCAACGCCATGATCCCTCGGCCCGCCGAAACGCCAGGGGAATGGTGGGCTAACACCGGCTGGGAGGAGGCCCGCGTCGCCGCCGCCGAGACCGGCGGGTACCCCGTTGAGTTGGACGTCCCCACCTATTTCCTCCACGACGTGGCCGCCGAAGTGCTCGCCTCCGAGGACGCCGAGGAACGGCCTGAGGCCGCCATTGCTTTCACTCAACCTTGTGACATCGTGAGCTGGCCTGACGTCCCCACCCGGGTCGTGGCTGGGCGCGAGGACCGCTTCTTCCCGCTGCCGTTCCAAAGCCAGGTGGCCCGGGACCGCCTGAGCACCGAGGTCGATGCGGTCCCGGGCGGCCATCTCAATGCGCTGTCCCGGCCGGTCGAGCTCGCTGACCACCTCTGCCACTACCTGGGTCACAACGCTTAGGCAGGTAAAACGCTGCCGCATCTGGGCGTGCGCGTGAGAGAGTGGGTCGCATGATGCATATGGGTGGAGGCGCCCGGGTCGGCTACGGCCTCATGCGCTCGATGCGCCAGGACGACAAGATAAAGGACCACAAGTTACCCAAGGGGACGACGCGTCGCGTCATCGGCTTTGCCAAGCCTTATAAGGCGGCTCTGACGCTCTTCTTGGTCCTGATCATCATCGACGCGCTCGTCGGCGCAGTGAACCCACTCTTCACCCGGGCCATCATCAACGAGTTGACCGGTAGCAAGGATGCCACCGTTGTCGTCGAGCTGGCTATCGGGATGGCTCTCTTATCGATTTTCGATGCCGGGCTCGGCCTCTGGGAGCGATGGATCTCCTCCAGGGTGGGCGAGGGGCTCATTTTCGATATGCGCAACAAGGTGTTCACCCATATCCAGCGCATGCCCATCGCCTTTTTCACCCGCACGCAGACAGGGGCTTTGATATCACGGCTCAACAATGACGTGCTCGGGGCGCAGCAAGCGTTCACGGATACGTTCAACTCGGTCATCGGCAACGCCATCAGCGTGGTCGTAACGCTGGTCGCCATGTTCATCCTGAGCTGGCAAATTACCGCGCTGGCCTTGCTCATGTTGCCTATTTTTATTTTTCCCGCCCGATGGGTGGGCAAGCGCCTGGCGAAGATCACTCGTGAGGCGTACAACCTCAATGCCGACATGAACGCCATGATGAGCGAGCGCTTCAATGTGGCCGGCGCGCTATTAGTGAAGATCTTCGGCCGGCCCCAGTATGAGGCGGACGTCTTTCGGTCCAGGACGGCCCGAGTGCGCGATATTGGCGTGACCACGGCCATGTACGGCCGGATCTTTTTTACCGGTCTTATGCTCACCGCCTCGCTGGCGACGGCCATCGTGTTCGGTTTCGGGGGCGTCCTGGTGGTCAATGGCGCCTTGACCGTCGGCACGCTCGTGGCCATGACGCAGTACCTGGCCCGGCTTTACGGCCCCCTGACGTCACTTTCCAATGTGCAGGTCGACATCCTGACGGCGCTGGTGTCGTTTGACCGCGTCTTCGAAATCCTGGACCTGCCCCCCATGATCGACGACAAGCCGGGCGCAGTCGATGTCGAGCGGGGGCCGGCCAGGGTGAGCTTCGAGCACGTCGACTTCCGTTACCCCCGTCCCGAAGAGGTTTCGCTGGCCTCCCTCGAGTCGGTCGCCGTCCTGGAGCGCAGCGGGGGCCAGCAGGTCCTTTTCGATGTCTCGTTCGAGGCCGAACCGGGCCAGCTCGTCGCCCTGGTGGGCCCGTCGGGCGCAGGAAAGACGACCATAAGCCATATATCGGCCCGTCTTTATGACGTGACCGAGGGGTCCGTGCACTTCAACGGGACGGACGTGCGTGACGTCACGCTGAGCTCGTTGCAGGAAGCGATCGGGGTGGTCACACAGGAGGCCCACCTTTTCCACGACACCCTGCGGGCCAACCTCTTGTACGCCAGCCCTGATGCAACCGACGAAGAAGTCATCGAGGCCCTTCGGGAAGCCCAGATCATGGACATGGTGGAGGCGCTGCCAGATGGGCTGGACACATTGGTGGGGGACAGGGGCTACCGTCTGTCGGGTGGGGAAAAGCAACGCGTGGCCATAGCCCGCTTGCTCCTCAAGGCGCCGGACTTCGTGGTGCTAGACGAAGCCACCGCCCACCTCGACTCGGAATCCGAAGCGGCGGTGCAGCGAGCGCTCAAGAAGGTCTTGGCCGGGCGGACGTCCCTGGTGATCGCCCACCGGCTCTCAACGGTGAGAGAAGCCGACCAGATTCTGGTTGTAGAAGGCGGCCAGATCGTCGAGCGAGGCCGTCACGCCGAACTGCTGGAGGCGGGTGGTCTTTACGCCGACCTCTACCACACCCAGTTCGCGGACCAGGTCGAAATTCAGGACGAGGAAGGGGACCTGGACGATGATAGCGATGGTAGCGACGGGCTGGGCGACCGGTTCCTGATCCGGATGAGGACCGACGAACTCGGTCCCGGTGGGGTCACGGCCATAACTCCCGGCCCCGGGGAAGACTAATTCGGAGTTGTCGTCCGCGACGCCAGGTAGGCGGCACCGGCTATGCCGGCTTCGTTTTGGAGCTTGGCCGCCACGATCGGAGTGTTCAACGCGATCATGGGTAGGAACTTCTCGGCTCGCCGGCTGACGCCGCCGCCCACAATGAACAGGTCAGGCCAGAGCAGAGCCTCGATGGCCGAAAAGTAGCGTTGTAAGCGTTTGGCCCATTTGTCCCAGGAGAGGTCCTCGCGGTCGCGGGCACCGGCCGACGCTTTTTGCTCGTAGTCGTCCCCGTCTAGCTCCAGGTGGCCGAGCTCGCTGTTGGGGATCAGCCCCCCGTTATAGATGAGGGCGGTACCAATGCCCGTGCCGAGGGTCACCACGATCACGAGCCCGTCGACTCCTTTTCCCGCTCCCCATCTGGTCTCGGCTATCCCGGCTGCGTCGGCGTCGTTGAGAGCAATGACGTGCAACCCGGTGGCACTCCCCACTACTGCTTCTATGTCCGTCCCGATCCAGGCGTGGTCCACATTGGCGGCTGTCCTGGCCACGCCGTCCCGCACGACAGCGGGGAACGTGCACCCGATCGGTCCCTCCCACCCGAACTGGTCGACCACACCCGCCACCACGTCGGCGACCG
This sequence comes from uncultured Acidimicrobiaceae bacterium, assembly GCA_963750465.1. Lineage (GTDB taxonomy): Bacteria > Actinomycetota > Acidimicrobiia > Acidimicrobiales > Palsa-688 > Fen-671. The sequence continues at coordinate 139,304 of CAVVRE010000010.1, read as the reverse complement.
CGGAAGGGGTCGACGGCTGCGGGGTGAGGACCTTATAGCGCTCGGTCGCCAATTGCCCAACCTCGAGGTCGACGACCGCACCCTTGATCCCGGAACCGCCGATGTCGACCCCGAAGCCGAGCACGCTCACAGGGTGATATTACTGACGAGGAACTGGCTCATCCGTTGACGCGCTGACGTTGAGCATCGATAAGCAGGAGGACCCGTTCGGTCTTTATGGCATTCGGGTCATAGGGTTGGCCCAAGTACTTCTGGCTCAGTTCGTCTATGTGCGCCCGCGCCCTGGGGCCCGTGACCTGCTCCACGACAATACCGCGTACCTCGGCGTAGCGGTAAGGGCTAGCCGCGTCGATGACCGTTACCGTCACGCGGGGGTCCTTCGTGACGTTGATGACCTTCTGGCGGCCCAGTTCACTATTTATGAGCATGTGCTCGTCGTCGGCGTCGACCCACATAACGTGGGTCATCGGTTGACCGCCGGGTAACAGCGTGGTGAACGCGGCGAAGTTCTTGCCTTGGGCTAGGGCTTTGACGTCGGGGTTGATCATGCGACGAGGTTATAGTGCGCCCAACGCGGACGCCCAAACCTCGTGTTCGAGACCTTTTACCGGCGCCGCAGGGCGGCCTCGCTTACCCACGGGGGCGTCCATCCATTGTCAGCCGGGTTGAGGTCCCGGCCCGGGGGCACGATTTCGTCGATCCGGTCGAGGACGCTGTCGTCCAAAGTGATCTCGGCCGAGCTCAGCACGGAGGTGAGCTGGTCCATCGTGCGGGGGCCGATTATGGCTGAAGTGACCCCCGGGTGGTTCAGGACAAAAGCGACGGCAAGTTCGGGCAGGCTATGGCCGGCCTTGGCCGCCAGTTCGGCGAGCTGGTCGACGGCCACGAGCTTGGCCCGGTTGGAGGGGTCCTCCAGGTCGTAGCGGGCCGGGAGCCGTTCTGCCCGTCGGCTCGTGTTTTCTTTCCCGGTGCCAAAATTGCCGGAAAGCCACCCACCGGCCAGAGGGCTCCAGCTGAGGACGCCCATGCCGTAGTTCTGGCACACCTGTAACAGGTCGTCTTCGATCCCGCGCGCCAACATCGAATAAGGTGGCTGCTCGGTCGATAACCGTTCACGGCCACGACGTTCGGATTGACAATGAGCTTCGACGACCATCCAGGCGGGGAACGTCGAACTACCGAAATACCGGATCTTTCCGGCGTGCACGAGATCGCTCAAGGCAGACAGAGTGTCGTCGATGTCGGTGCCCGGGCTGGGGCGGTGGATCTGGTAAAGGTCGATATAGTCCGTCTTCAATCTTCGCAGACTGGCCTCGCACTCGGAGATTATCCAGCGCCGAGAATTCCCTTCCCGGTTGAGCCCCTCGCCCATGCGCCCGTGGAACTTCGTGGCCAGCACAATATCCTGGCGAGCAGTGGGGCCGGCCTGGGCCAAAAAAGCGCCAACTATTTCTTCGGATTCTCCGGCGGAATAGACGTCCGCGGTGTCGATGAAATTGATGCCCTCGTCCAGGGCCCGCTGGATTATGCGGATGCATTCTTCATGGTCGGTGTTGCCCCAGGCGCCGAACATCATTGCGCCTAGGCACAGCGAGCTGACCTCGACCCCGGTACGGCCTAGCGTTCGGTATCTCATGAGGCCGAACCTATCGCCATGACGCGGCTTTAAGGCACTTGACCATGTCGGCGTAGCGGATGGGGTACGGGCAGGTGCCAACCACCACTGTCCCCGCCACCCCTAATTGGTGGTGCTACTCCGACTCAGCGATAGCCCGTGTCGCAGCGTTGCGTTCGGCCCACAACTGGCGCCGCCGTTTCCAGAACGAGGTCTTCCAGACCTTGAAGCCGCCACGGTGGCCCGGAGCGGGCTGTCGCTTCGGCTTGGGCGAGGATTTCCGTCCCACATCGTGCGGTACCACAGGCAGGACGGCATCGTCCAGGATTTCTTCGTCGAGCTGAGCGACGTGCAGATGGCTCCGTACGGCGTGCCGCGTGGTGCGGCTCGTCTGACGACGGCGCCCCGTCGTGTCTTCGAAGAACGGAGTGTCCAGCGCTCGGGTCATCTCCACCTCCGTTGCACCGGTCAGTGCGCGTTACCGGCTATCCATCCATGGTGCCACGTCAAGTCATGGGAGGGGAAGATTTCTCGCGAAAGATGGTGGCCCGCCAATACTTCAGCTCCTCGACACTTTCCTTCACGTCGTCAAGGGCGCGGTGGGCGCCGGACTTCTTGGGAGCGGCGGCGAAGGCTTCGGGGTACCACCTCCTGGCCAGCTCTTTTATCGTCGACACGTCGATCGAGCGATAGTGGAGGTAGTCCTCGAGCTCGGGCATATAGGCAGCCAGGAAGCGCCGGTCCGTGCCGATGGAGTTCCCGCAGAGAGGCACCTTTCGCGGCTCGGGGACGTGCTGGCAGATGAACTCGAGCGTTTCCTTCGCCGCTTGCTCCAGCATCACCGTCGAGATGGCGATGGCGTCCAGCAGCCCGCTCCGGGCGTGCATCTGGCGCACGACGTCGTCCATGGCATCGAGGGCATCTTGCGGCGTCGCGATCACGAGGTCGGGCCCTTCAGCCACCGTCTCCAGCTCGTCGTCGGTCACCAATGTGGCGATCTCGACGATCGTGTCCTTCCGAGGGTCGAGCCCGGTCATCTCGAGGTCCATCCAAACGAGCACGTGGGGACTCTATAGGGCGGCGCCATGCCGGCGGGTAATGCCGGCCTTCGCCCTGGCGGGCGTGCCATTTTTTCGGGTCGTCAGGGCCGCTCCCGAGGCGACGCCGGCAAAGGTGTCGCGGGAGGCAACCAGCCAGAGCCCTAGTACCCTGTTCGATGTGGTTGGTGAGGATGTCGTGAAGGTGGAAGTACGTCAGCTCGACCCTGAGCTGCCTTTGCCCGCTTACGCCCGTCCGGGCGATGCCGGCGCTGACCTGCGGGCGCGCCGAGACGTAACCATCCCGCCGGCCGGGGGGCGGGCGCTCGTGCCAACGGGGCTGGCCCTGGCCATACCTGAGGGCTACGCGGGTTTTGTCCAGCCCCGCAGCGGCCTGGCGCTCCGGCACGGCGTGACGGTCCTGAACGCTCCGGGCCTTATCGACGCCGGCTACCGCGACGAGCTCATGGTCCTCCTGGTTAATACCGACCCCGTCGAACCTTACGAAGTCCGGCGCGGCGACAGGGTGGCCCAGCTCGTCGTCAAGGCGGTGGCGCCAGCCGAGTTTGTGGCGGTGGACGAACTGCCGCCGTCCGAGCGGGGCCTCGGTGGCTTCGGCCACAGCGGCCGTTAGCGCGGTGGTGCTCCTGCGTGCCTGAGCTACCTGAAGTCGAGGCGCTGGCCCTTTTCGTAACCGAGCAGGCGGGCGGGACGACAGTTGAGCGGGCCGAGCTCGGGTCCTTGTCGGCGCTGAAAACCTACAACCCGCCGCTCGAGGCGCTTGTCGGCTCCACGGTGGCCGGTGCACAGCGGCGGGGCAAGTACCTATGCATCGAGGCCGGGGACCTGTGGCTCGTTACCCACCTGGCCCGGGCGGGTTGGTTGCATTGGCGAGACCCGGCACCGCCGGCGCACGCCCGCCCCGGCAAAGGCCCTTTAGCCCTGAGGGTCGGGTTGTCGACGGGGGCCGGTTTCGACCTGACCGAGCAGGGCACGGAGAAAAGGTTGGCCGTGTGGCTCGTAAGGGACCCCTCAGAAATTGAAGGGGTGGCTCGGCTCGGGCCGGATCCGCTCAGCCCGGGCTTCGACGAGGCCACGCTAACGGCCGTGCTGTCCAAGGCCCCCGGGCAGTTGAAGAGCGTTCTGGCGGACCAGTCGCTGTTGGCCGGGGTAGGCAACGCCTACTCGGACGAGGTGCTCTGGGCGGCCAAGTTGTCTCCGTTCAAGACGGCCTCCCGGCTGGACAGCGAGGAAATCGCCCGGTTGTACGAGGCGTTGACGGATATCTTGCGTTCGGCCGTCGAACGCAGCCTCGGCCAGGCGGCCAAGGAGCTCAAGGACGCCAAGCGGGCGGGCATGTCCGTGCACGGGCGGGCCGGGCAGGCCTGTCCCAGGTGCGGAAGCACGGTCAGGGAGGTCTTTCTATCGAACCGGAGCTTCCAGTACTGCCCGCAGTGCCAGACGGGCGGCAAGGTCCTGGCCGACCGCCGCCTGTCCAAGCTGTTGAAATGAACGCAATTGGCGCCTGGCCGGCTTGGCCCGCCCCCGACGTGAGCGCGCTGCCCTCGGTGAGCTCGAGCCGCAGCAACGGCAGTATCGACAGCGCGTCGACCAAAGAGGTTGTCCATCGCGGGGTGCGCTGGAGGCGTACCCCGGCCGGGCGCATCTCCTGGTTCAACGATGGCCTCGGTCGGTGGGTGACGTGGTCTCCGGGGAGCGACGCACCGCCGGTGCCAGCGGGATGGGGAGGTGACGGCGGGGACGCGCCGGTTAGCGTCCGGGCGCGGACCGGGACTGGGATTGGGATTGGGATTGGGATTGGGACGCACGGTGAGCCCGCATCGGGCGCGCCCGTGGGGCCGCCGACCGACGCCATGGCTCGCCGGCCGTCGATGCGTTCTCCCTTTCGGCTGGCTCCACTACTGATAATCGTTCTTATCGTTGCTATCGCCGTTTGGCAGGCCACCAGGCCGGCTGCTCATGCCACCAAGGCGGACATTGCCGCCGCCGAGGCGCTAAATGGACAGTGCCTGGCGCGGGACGGAGGAACGGCTAAGTCACCCGCGTTCGCTCCCGCACCGGTTAGCTGCACGGGGGCCGACGGGTCGGTAAAAGTGGTAGCTGTACTGGTCCCGGGCTCCAGCCGGTCGGTGTCTTGCCCCCAGGGCAGCCTGGTCGTGCAGGTGCTGGAACCGAACGTCGTCGGGGAACCGAGCGAGTGTGTCCTCCCGCTAAAGCGATGAGCGCCGCTCATTTGGTGAGCGTCGGTCAATCGAGGACGTCACTCGCCCGTCTTCCCGCGCTGTCTTCATAAACCGAACGCGAACGGTCCCCTCGCGGCGAGGACGCCCGGACCCCTGGTCGATGTTAGGCCGGGGGGTCTGACGAGGCGCTGGCTTCGGACGCGTTGAGAGCCTCACGGACTTCCTCGGCCGTGGCGCTGCCTTTGCTCAAGGTCTTGGTCGCCCCTTCGAGCAGGTCGACAAGCGTCTTCACCGAATCGCTGTCGGTGATGACCACGAGATCCACATCACCTTCGTCCATGACGTCGCCCAGGTCTTTTATGTCGCCCCGGTCGACCTTGCGGCTCAGGCGGGCGACGATGCCACCGCCGGCTGCGCCGATTACGGCGCTACCAATGAGCGACGGTGGGAAGATGAGCCCGACCATGGCGCCGGCGATGGCGCCCTTGCCCCATCCGTGGTGCGAATTCCTGCGCAGCGTTTCGATCGTGCCATCCAGGTTGCGCCGGACGAGAGCCGCATCTGCCAGGTCGATGCCTCCCGATTTAGCAGACACCTCCATGGCGTCCCAGTCGCTCTCGGCCAACCTTTGGTCTGTGTAAACGGCCACTGTCGTGCTCAGGTTTTTACTCATCAAAGACCTCCCGGCTCAGGGCTCACCGTCGCGTACGGTGCCGCACCCGCTCAGTCAACCTACGCCATCTGCAGCCACGGTGCTCACCCGAAGTGGATGAATTCGCCCCCAGCCCCGAGCCCGCCAGCTCGGGGTCTTGGCCACGGGCCCGCCTGGTGCCCCGACCTGGGGCCGACTACATGCCTCCAAAAGGCACGCAATCGGACCCAGTTCGATGAATCGGCCGCAAGCCCCGCTCGCTCGGGCTATCGGCGCATACGCCCGCCCTTTGGCCGCGGACTGGGGCCAAAAACGTGCCTGGGAGGCACGTTTTAGGACCCAGTCCCCTACTCAGCACCGCTCGAGAGGCGGAAACCGGGCACGCGCCTCAGCGCACGCGCCGTAACCGCCGAGCGGGGGGAGGTCTTTCGAGCTTATGACCCCATCGCGGTGGTACCCAGCTTCGAGAGGCAGAGGCGGCGCGACACCGGCGCCAAGAGCGTATTGCGTCCATGGTTAGAGATTTCCTGGAGCGCCCGGTCGGCTTTCTCGCGCCACCCAAGGGCTATGATCCGATTTGCCAGCCAACCAGACCAGCGGGGAGTCGGCTATGACCTCATCAACACCGCGGAGCGGGGGCCCCAAGCATCTCAATTGGATGCTCGTCGCCGCGTTCGCCATCGTCGCGTTGATCGGTGGTGTAGTGGGTGGCTTTGTAGGCTACGCACTTCACCCCAGTAGCGCGTCGGCTGCCAACGCGACGGCGTCGTCGTGTTCGATACCCAAGATCGCCGACCAGGTCCTGCCATCCGTGGTCACCATTAGTGCCAGGAAGGGCGACAAGGGGGGTACGGGGTCGGGGTCGATCATCAAGTCCGATGGTTACATACTCACCAACAACCACGTGGTTGCCCTGGCCGCCGACGGTGGCAAGGTCTCGGTGCTGTTCAGCAACGGCAAGACGGTGGACGCGACAATCACAGGACGGGACCCTCTGACAGATGTCGCGGTGATCAAGGTAAACGACCAGAGCAAGCTGCCAGTGATCAGCGAAGGCTCCTCCAGTGACCTGGAGGTCGGTCAGACGGTAGTCGCCCTCGGAGCGCCGCTGGGCCTTTCGAGCACTGTAACGAGCGGGATCGTGAGTGCCCTCGACCGCACCGTGGCAGTGCCGGGCGAGGACATCGATACGGCGCTGCTCATCGACGCCATCCAAACAGACGCGTCGATCAACCCCGGTAACAGCGGCGGCGCTCTTGTCAACTGTTCGGGGCAACTTATCGGGATGCCGTCGGCAGGAGCGAGCGTCCCCACCTCGTCAGGTGAAGCTACGGGCGGCAGTGTCGGGCTGAACTTCGCCATCCCGATCGCCCTCGCCTCCCAGGAGGCCAACGAGATCATCTCCACCGGCAAGGTCACCCACGCCTACTTCGGCCTGAGAGCCGTACCGCTCTCGCCGGACGCCAGCCTGGTGCATGGAGTCGCTGAGGGTCTGCTGGTGACAGGGGTCGACCCGGGTGGTCCTTCGGCGGCCGCCGGCCTTCAGGCAGGAGACATCATCACGAAGGTCAACGGACAGTCGGTCGTGAGCACCGACGAGCTTGTGTCCCTGACCTTGAGCCAGAAGCCCGGAGACAAGGTGAAGGTCGAATACGTGCGGGACGGCAAGTCGCATACCACGACGGTCACACTCGGGACGCAGCCGAGCGGGTCGCCGGCCACACCACCAACCACAAGCTGAGGGCGAACGGGCGGCGACGTCCGACCCCGGCGGACTCCCGGGCACGGCTGTTCGTCCAGGCGCTAATCTGTTACGACAACGCGGACGTGGCTCAGCTGGTAGAGCATCACCTTGCCAAGGTGAGGGTCGCGGGTTCGAATCCCGTCGTCCGCTCTAAGGAGATGCTGGTAGAAGGCCTGTGACGGGGAATGGGCGGCACGCACAGGCTCCTTATGGGAAGCCAGTGGGAAGATGAGATCGTCGCTAAGGCGTGTGCGAGGCGTCACCCTCCCGTGTCCACCGGGCATCCCGGGTCGGTTCGCCTTCAGTAAGGTTCTGGTGACCCTTTTCGGCGTCAGGGTCTTGCTGGACCCACCCGCAGGCGGCCGGCGAAGGTGAAGCCGGTGTAGCGACCCGACGCCAGCCAAGTGCCGAGCGTGCCCGCCGAGCTGACCTCGACGTCGACCGTCCCCAGCGCGACCACCCCTGCACCTTGAGCGGGAAGTGGCGTACTGTCAAATCTGGCCACAACTGACAGCAGGAGTAGCGCAGCCAGGTCGGCAGTCGCAACGGCCGAGACCTCGTGCCGGCGCGCACCGTCCAGTCTGGGCCCACTACGGCTGCGTCTCCCTGCAGGCCGATGGTCCCTTCGAACCGGGCCAGGCCCTTGGGGAGCGCCCAGTTCGCCCGACCTCCGACCACGCTGGCTTCACTGTCGACTGCGATGAACGCCACATGGGCCTGGGGGAAGGGCCGTCGGACGAACGCCGGTGCCGCAAGGATCTCCCTGTACGGCCCGACTGGGGCTGTCGGTGTAACCAATGAGCGCCCCGATGGTGACGGCTTCTCTTGGCCACCCCCGGAGCACCTTCGGTAGGACCTCTGCTGCTCCCGGTGTGGCTTTGTGGAACCAGAACACCCGAGCTGACTCGACAGCCCCACGGCGGCCCGGGAGCGCTGTCCAGGAGGCCAGCAGCAACATGGCGGGAGAGTTGGCTCTCGGGGACGCCTGCAATCGAGGCCAACGCCTCGTCCAAGGCTTTTATCCTACTGAGGGCCGGGATTTGTGGAGCAGTCGGCCGGGAAAGTGCGCATCCGCTGGCAAAACACTGCCGCGGCGCGTGTTTTGTCGCGCTGGCCGGTCCACGTCGTTGAGCGCCGAGCGCATTACATGACGTACCGCTATGAGTGGCGGCTACGCATTTTTCGTGCACGAGGACTACCCCCCCTTCAACTTCGCCCTGTCCTCCGACGACGACGGCGCGGAGCCCCACACTTCGCTCAGCCTGGCCTATCCCGAACACCTCGAGCGCTGGGCGCCGCTGTACAAGTGGCCCCTGGCCATCCCCCAGTACTTCGTGCTGGCCGCACTTTTCGTCCTGGGGTTTCTTGGCATCCTCGCTGGCTTTTTCGCCGTGCTGTTTACCGGTGCGTACCCCGAAAGCATTTGGGGGCTCTTGGTGAGCGCCCACCGTTATTCGCTGCGGGGGGAGGCCTACGTCGGTTTCCTGACCGTCCGCTACCCGCCTTTCATCCTGGCCGCTTGAGGCGACCGTCGCGCACTTGCTCGTGAGGTCTCACGAGCAGCCCAAGGTCACCCTCGGTCGGTCCAGCACGCCTTCTCTCGACCTGCGGGAGCCGCCAAAACCAACAGTTCACGCCGCGTTACCCCCTCTACGGCTTCGGGCTCGCCGAAGAACCTCACCTCCACACCGCCACCCTATGGCCGCCGCCCCGGTTGGGCCTGAGGAGCCACACGACGGCGCTGAGGTGCCGGCCTCAGCGCCACGGCAGTGGCACCTCAGGCCCTGGGCGCACGCTGTTGGCAGCACCGACGCATCGGCGAAAGGAAGACCAATGATCAAGGCAAGGCATCTCACTAAGCGCAATGGCAAGACCGTGGCGGTCGACCAACCCGTACCGGCCCAAAGACCACGGGCATTCACCGGGGCACGGATCGCTGGCCTGCTGGTGACCATCGTCGTACTGACGGGACTTACCTACCTGGGCGCCTCGTCCAGCCCGGGAACGGCCTCGGTCCCCCACGGGGCGCACGCCGGCCAGCTGACCATGCACCCGTGCACCTATCCCACCGAGGCCGGCGCCTACCGCGCCGACTGCGGGACGCTCTACGTGCCCGAGGACCGGGCAGACCCCCGGTCCCGTCTGATCGCGCTGCCCGTGACCCGGGTCCTGGCTCGCTCATCCCACCCGCTGGCGCCGATCTTCCGGCTCAACGGCGGCCCGGGGGTGACCAACATGACGTTCCCCGATGCGAGCCGCCTGGCCGCCCAGCACGATGTCGTCATGGTCGGCTACCGCGGCGTCGACGGCTCTTCGGTGCTGAACTGCCCCGAGGTGACGGCGGCGCTGGAGAACTCCGGGGATTACCTCCTCGCCAAAGCGTCGCTGAGCGCGTACTCCCAGGCCTTCGCCGCGTGTGCGAAGCGGCTTGAGCGATCCGGCGTAGACCTGGCCGGCTACACGATGGAGGAGCAGGCCGCCGACATCGACGCCGCTCGCGTCGCGCTCGGCTACCAGCGCATCGACCTGGTCAGCGAGAGCGCCGGGACCCGTCTCGCCATGACCTACTCGTGGACGTACCCGAACAGTGTCGACCGCTCGGCCATGATCGGGGTCAACCCGCCCGGGAACTTCGTGTACAGCGGGGCCGAGACCGACCAGGGGATCCAGCGTTACTCGGCGCTGTGCGCCCAGGACCCGGCCTGCCGGGCCCGCACCGCCAACCTCGCCGCCAGCATGCAGCACACGGCGGCGCACATGCCGAGCCGGTGGTACTTCCTGCCGATCAAGCCGGGCAACGTGCTGGTCGGGACGTTCCTCGGGCTCAACGACGAGACCTACGGAGGCGGTGGCGTACTGGCCGGGCCGAACACCCTCGACTCGTGGATCTCCGCCGCCCATGGCGACCCGAGCGGCTTTTGGCTGCTATCGGAGATGGCCGGTCTCATCCTCCCCTCGTCGTTCGTCTGGGGCGAGTTTGCCAGCATCGGGATGGCCGACGCCCAGCCCGTCGAGCGCTACTACAGCTCCGGCGCGGACCGGGGCTCGATCATCGGCAATCCCCTGGCGGACTTCTTGTGGGGGGCAGGAGGCCTGGTGCACGCCTGGCCGGCCAACCCGGGCGAGGACCAGTACACCACCGTGCCGGACTCGAACGTCCCGACGCTGCTCATCGGCGGCACGCTCGACTTCCAAACGCCGGCCCAGAACGCCACCAAGGAGCTGCTGCCGCACCTCCCCAACGGGCACCAGGTCATCCTGTCCGGGCTCGGGCACGCGGAAGACTTCTGGTCCTACGAGCCGAGCGCCAGCACGCAGCTGCTGACCACGTTCTACGCCACCGGCCAGGTCGACACGTCCCGCTACACCCCGAACAAGGTCAGCTTCACCACATCGTCCAGGCAGACAGCGGTGGCCGAGGACATCCTCGGGACAGTGATCGGCTTCGTCGTCCTGGCTGCCCTGTCGCTGCTCTGGGTGGCGCTCCGGGTACGCAAGCACGGTTCCGCAGGGCGCAAGACCAGCGTCGTGGCCCGCACCATCGTCCCGCTCGTGCTCGGGCTCGGCGGCTTTTTCGGAGCGGCCCTAGTCGTCCTGACGCTCTGGCCCGCGCTGGCCCTGAGCAGCGAACTGCTCCGGGTCCTCGCCCCCAGCGGGCTGATCGCGCTGGGCCTCTACCTGGCCTGGGCTCACCGCGACTGGGACCGTGCCACCAAATCCCTCGGGCTCCTGGCCGCCACCGCCGGCGCGTTGCTCGGAGGGTGGCTCGGGTTCACCGCGGCATCCGGGCTGTTCGCGCTCGTCACCACCACCATCGGAGCTGCCGCAGGGGGCAACCTCGCCCTGATCGCCCTTAGCCTCTTCCGCGACCGGTCCGCCGCGGGCGCTCGCGCTCAACAGCGCGACCCCGACCGACAGCGATGACGTGGCGCCCGACCTGGCCACGCCGGCGTACCAGGCCCTGGAGAAACAAGGTGCCGTTCACGCAAGCTGAACGGCCCGCCAAATACCGCCCATACCGGTCGCGCCTGTGCAGCGCGGCCGGTATTCGCAACCTGACCGCCCACCGAGCTGTTGCAGGTTCGGTTGTGCCTTCGGTATGGCGTCTGGATGGGTAAGTCGTGTTTTGGGATGATTTCGACGTGGCGTTCCGGGTGATCTGCGCGGGGACGTCACGGGCCCACAGGCTAACGAGTCGTCAGCCACAGAGGCGGGCGATCTGGGCATGGTCCACCTCCGCTCATTTCCCTAACCAGTAGCTGCATATTTGAGGTCATGAAGAAGCACTAGCGACGCTTCCGCTGAGCGTCGGTAAAGACCGATGCCGGCCTTTGCTGTCGGAGGCGATGGTCGTGGCCAAACAGTCGGTTGCCAAACAGTCGGTAAAGAGCACGGCGAAGTCCTTGTCGCCTAAGAGTCCGAGCAGGACAAAAATCGGGGGTGCGAGACCAAAACCCTCGAGCAAGAAAGGACTTCGCGCGCAAGGACAACAGTATGTCGGCATCGAGCTGCACCGTCGCCGGTCGGTGATCGTGAGGTTGAACGACGCCAGCGAGGTGCTGGGTGTGACCAAGGTGGCCAACGACCCGGCGGCAGATGTCAATGGCCATCGCCGAGAGCGGCCCCGGCCCCGAGGTGGCCCTGGAAGCTTGCTACGAGGCTGGTACTGGGCCGCTCACTTGCTCCGGGCCCAGGGGTGCCAGGTGCACCTGCCCACCCCCTCGGCCTGCACTGGGACAGCCGGCCTGGACGAGACCGGGCGGTCGGTCGTCTACTACTGCGCTCTTCTGGTCAACGTCGGTTGCCACTCCGACGCCCCGAACAGGCCAGATGGTTCGGGACGACATCGCTGTGAAGTCCACCAAGTCGACCGCGATCTCGGCCTTGTCGGGGGGCGTCGGCCATGCTCACGGGGCCGATCTGGGCCCGCGAGGCGTTCGTTGCGGCAACCTCCACAATGGATCGCCTGATCTCTGGGGTGAATATTCGAGGTCACGCCTGGCCCAATTCCCTCGTTGTTATGCATTCCGGTTCATCGAACCGGAGCGACTACTTCAATCGTTAGCCCTCTTCCGCATCTGGTTTCCCCGAGGAGCAGATGCTCAGGCCCCTTGAGTTACGGGGCGAGGCTGAAGGGCGGGTACCGGTCGGTGACCAAGGTGATGGCGTAGGCAAGGACGCGGTTGTTCCACCGGAACACTCCCTCCACAAAGTCGAAAATGCCCTTTGGGTACCGGCCGGTGAAAACGATGGCGAACCAAGTGACGATCACTGCTACTACGGCGGCGATGTCAAGAAAGAACAGCACCACGACGTGAGGGATGGCCAGGAACCACTTCACCAGCGGCAGCCACCGATTGAGGTCACTGACGACATCGGGGTAGTCGTAGTCGAGGCGCACTGACTGGTGATCGGTGGTGGAAGGGTAACGGTCGTCCATGAGCGCCAGGTAAGCGGCCAAGCGGTTGCTGAACCGCTGTAGCTCGAGGTTCCAGTCGAACCACCATCGGGGGTACTTCTGGCGGAAAAGTATCATCAGTAGGGGGCCTAAGAACAGCAGGCCTCCCGCCCCCGCGGCCATAGCGGTCGACCCTCGTCCGTGGGACCACTGCCAGGAGGTCCCGCCCGAGACCGAGCCCAGCACGATGAAGATCGGGATGGCAACGAAAACCCTGAAGGCCGTGGTCACCCGGTCGAGGGGCCGGTCCGGGTAGTCCACGGAGAACCGAACGGGGTACTGCTGCTGCTGCATGGTTCACTCTCCAGCTGCTTGGGTACGGTTCCACGCCTGGACCGTCCAGACGCAACAGCATCGTGGCCCTATTCGGCTTGGAGGGCAAGCGCTGGGCCGGTTCACTCCACTACGTCTGAGCCGGCCGGGCAGCGAGGACCGGGGAAGGCTTGAACCCCTTGACGATGAGGTAGACGGTAAGCGATGCTTCCCAGGCGATTTCCGGGAGTGCAGCGATGGACGCCGCCGTGGAGCCGTTCTTATAGCCGCCGAACACTATTGCGATCCCTGAAGCCAAGATCAGGGGGCCGCCGATGAGGCCCAACATGGCCATGCCTCGTGGCACGAGGCCGGACTTGTACATCAGGTAGCCGAGCAACACACCATTTCCCAAGCCGGCACAGAACCCGGGCCCGAGCAGGAACGTCCAATCATGCAGGGCAACCAGCGACCGTTCGACGAGGACGAGTGATGCGGCATTTCCTGCGCCCGCTCCTCCAATGTCGTGCCGCAAGGTTACGACCGACAGGACGCTGACGACGCCGATGATGATGACTGTTGATTCGAGAGTGCGACTGGCGACATAGCCGAGACTGATGCTCTGGCTTTGGCGCTTGAGGATCGGGTACAGCACGACCGCGGTGGCGATCCCGGCAATCGCGGTGATGATCTCCCCGAGCGCGCCCAAGGCGACGCGGGTGTCGGCGCCGGAACCGAGGATGTAGTTGGCGTGCTTTAATAGCGGTTCGTACAGGAACAACGCTGGGATCGAGGCAATAAATGTGATCGCGAAGAACACCCCAGCGATGCGGGCCGTTCTTCTCTGCGCTTCCGTCTGCCCTGCGACTTTTGGCCGCTCGTGATCACGGCTTACAGTACGGGGAGTATCGACGAGGGCCATGGCACTCTCCTGGTTTCATGCGCTTCGGATCGGGCGCTACCAGGGTCCGGGGCGTCGCTCCCGAGTTGCCTCGGGGCATGTCGTATGGTGAGGACCCTATGCCAACAGACGAGCAACGGTCAAGAGTTGTAATGAAGATTCGCCCCAGGGCTGCGAATCTCCACTCGTTATTCACATGGTCTCCCCCGAGATCCACGCGCAAGCGGTTTGCCCGGGCGTGCGCTGCGGCGACTAGTGAAACGATAATTCCTTGCCGCTCTGCAGGGACTAGAAAACGACGTAATTGTCCAACACGAGCGCCCGTAGTTTTACAACGGGCAACGTTTGACTGGCTGCGGTCGTGTTGGCAGGCGGGGCCGCGGCCGTGAGCAACGCTTCATAGCCCTCTGGCCTGACGCCTATCGGCTCGAGCTATTTACGGTTCCGTATATAAATTGATCGAAGGGAGCCCCGGACCTAAATGCTATCGAGCTCCTCGTGGGGAGCGCGCCGCGAGACGGCAGGTGGCCTGTGGCCGCGGGTACGCCATGGCGGCTCTCGGCCTTCACCGCCGAGCATGCTAAAGCGGGCAGCATGCCAGGAACGAACGGCTCACCATAACTGATCAGTAACTATCGCTTCGGCAACAAGAAACAGCCTTTCACTGCTCACTGTCCACGACAGCCAGGTCAGTACTCGTCACCTACGCTATCCCTTAGAAACAGAATTGGCGGATCTGTATTTGTCAGACAGTGTGGGCTTCTTTGGGTACAGGAGCGAATCGGCGATCGCGAGCAGTGGCTGAGACGGCTACTGAATAAGCGAGACGAGAACAGAACGTCTCGGACGATCTCGATAATCTGAGCGCACATTAGGTACTCTGTCGTTAGCAGGCCCGCGATCAATAGCCATCGTTATCTCCAGTCGTCCTTGAGGTATCTTCTCTGTAATCGAGGGGGCGTTTTGGCCTCGTCGGGGACGCGTTACTACATCGGTGTCTTGCGGAAAGGCCTCTGCTCGCCGGGCGTGTGCTCAAGCGGGCGTAGCTGTGGGGAAGTTTGGCACACAACACGAGTCGTGGCTTGCAGTCGCCACCCTGCCGCATGACCCGAGAACCTTGGTGCTCTGCACTCCCGGAGTTCAGGGACGGCGGCCCGACAGGTCCAGCAGTCGCAGCTGCAACGGGGCGTCCTCACCCACATCCCCGCTTGGGCCGGCACCGAAGACACCTGTCTGCGCGATGAACGGCGCCATGGGGGAGAGCTGCGCCCAGACAGCCTCGACCAGGTCGGCGTCGAGCGTCTCTACGCCGCCCGCGGCTCGCGCTAGGTCCCAAGCGTGCAAGGTGAGGCCGCCGATCCTGAACCCGAGCAGCTGGGCCCCCGGCATGTCCATCGCCGGATGGTGGACGACCCGCTCGAGCGCCTCGGGCTCCTGGAAGGCGGCGCGCTCGGCCGACGCGGCCGCGGCGAAGGCCGCGGACGGGTTGTCGCCCAGAAGATCGCCCTCGAGCCCAGCCATCGCCTCGTTGGCACTGGCACCGTGGAGGAGGCGCACGGACATGATGCTTTCCCCGACGACGTGGTTCACTAGGTCGCGCCCGGTCCATTCTTCGCACGGGGTCGGACCTTGCAGTTGATCGGGCGTGGTGCCGGCCAGCCGACGCGCGAACTCGACGTCGGCACGAGGGAGTAGTGCAAGCTGCTCCACGATTTGCTCAGGCGTCACGGTGGCGGATGAGGACGATCGCGGTGGCGAGCGCGAGGGTGGCGTACAGGGCGAAAACGGCCAAGCCGGCCCCGGGTGAGAGTGTCGCGTTGTTGATGGCGGTGTTGAAGATGGCTTGTCCGGCGATGTAGGGCAGCAACTTGCCGACCGTGTCTCGGATCGCGGCGGGCAGCAGCGGGGCGAGTGCGGGGATGACCAGGAGCAACCCGACGAGGACGGCGATGGCTCCGGCGCTGCGGCGTATGACGGTGCCGAGGCCGATGGCGAGGGCTCCCAGGAGGCCCAGGTAGTCGCCAACGCCGATAACCGCCCGCAGCGCGCCGGGGGCGCCCAGGCTGACCCCTTGGGAGCCGAGGATGGCCTGGCCGACAAGGAACGTGACGAGGCTGGCGATGAGGCCCGCGGCGAAGGCGATGGCGCCGAACACGGCGGCTTTGGCGGCGATTAGCGTACCGCGCTGGGGGGCGGCGGCGAAGGTGGAGCGGATCATGCCCGTCGAGTATTCGCCGGTCACGGCCAGCACCCCGAGCACGCCGATGGCCAGCTGGGCGACCATCACCCCGCCTAGGCTGTTCGAGACGGGGTCGAAGCCGGCTGTGTGGGTGTGCGACTGTGCCGCGCTGATGGCGGCGACGACGCCGACGAAAATTATGGCGGCGGCGGCCACGACGAGGTTCTAGTACGTGGAGCGAACGCTGGCGAGCTTGGCCCACTCGGAGCGCAGCAAGTTAGGGAGGACCGCCGACCGGCGGGTGCTGGCGGTGGTGAGGAGTGGGGCGTGGGACACGGTGGCGGTGGTCATGGTCAGGCCGCGCTTTCTTCGCTGGTGCCGGTGGTTTGGTTGCTGGTGCGGTATTGGACGCTGTCGTGGGTGAGTTCCATGAAGGCTTCCTCGAGCGACACCGGGTGGAATGTCAGTTCGTGGATGGTGATGGCGTTGGCGACGGCGATGTCGCCGATATCGTCGGTCGAGGAGCCGGTGACGCTCAGTTGTCCCGGTGTGGTGATCGTTGCGGTGGCGCCTCGGGAGGCGAGCAGGGTGGCCAGCTGCTCGGTTTGGGGCGAGCGTACGCGGACGCTGTTTTGGCCGCTGCGAGCGATAACGGCTTCGACGCTGTCGTCAGCGAGGAGACGGCCTTGGCCGATCACGATCAGCTGCTCGGCGGTGAGGGCCATTTCGCTCATCAGGTGCGATGACACCAGCACAGTGCCTCCTTCCGCAGCGAGGGAGCGCAGCAGGTTGCGGATCCACAGGATCCCGTCGGGGTCGAGACCGTTTACGGGCTCGTCGAGGATGAGGATGGCGGGATCGCCCAGC
Organism: uncultured Acidimicrobiaceae bacterium; assembly: GCA_963750465.1. Taxonomy (GTDB): domain Bacteria; phylum Actinomycetota; class Acidimicrobiia; order Acidimicrobiales; family Palsa-688; genus Fen-671. Next base: position 122,395 of record CAVVRE010000010.1, on the reverse strand, counting down.
AGGGTGGCGGCAATCCCGAGGCGTTGTCCCGTCCCCAGGGAGAACCCGCCGGCCCGCCTGCGGGCCACACTGGTGAGGCCGACCATATCGAGGACCACCTCCACCCGCTGTCGGCCGATCCCGTTGGCTAGGCCAGGCCGCGAAGGTGGTTGAGGGCGCTGCGACCCGGGTGGAACGCTTTGGGGTCCAAGAGGGCGTCGACCTCGTGGAGGGGCTGGTGGTGCTCAGCGAACGACCGCCCGTTGACCAACGCCGACCCGGTCGTCGGGTTGTCGAGACCGAGGATCCCTCGCAGCGTGGTGGACTTGCCGGCGCCGTTAGGGCCAAGAAAGCCGGTGACCCGGCCTGGACGGACATCGAAGCTCAGGTGGTCCACGGCGATGGTGTTGCCGTAGCGCTTGGTCAGCCCTCGCACCTCGATGCTCGCGGGGAGTGCAGCCATCACCTGATCGGGTTGGGCGGCAAAGGAGACGTCTTCCACCGTAACCCTCTTGCCGTAGCGCTTGGTCAGGTGCTGTGCCTCGATCATGTGGTTCCTTTCCTGGAGGTTCTTGGTCCTGGAGGCAGTGTGCGCTCGGCGCCTGAGGTGGCACTGAGGTGGCCCTGAGGTGGCCCGGATCAGCTCGACCCGGACTACTGGTGGGCAGCAGTCGGTCGGTGGGGTCGTGGAAGTAAAGCAGTGGTGAGTTCGAAGCAGGGAGAGTGGGTGTGAACGGAGCAGTATCACCAGCCCACTATCGAAGTAAGCGCTGGCCGCCTAGCCACGGCTATTTAGCTCTTCCAGGAACCGCATGACGGCGTCGGTCGTGACGTCGGGCCGTTGCGACTGTGGATAGTGCCCAGCCTCGGGCACCATTACGACTTCTCCATGCAAAGCCTGCGCGATCCAGTCTGCCTCCGCCCTGGGCTCGGCGAAGTCGGGGTCCTGCTCACCCATCACAACCAGGGTGGGCGCTTTGACGTCCGCCAGGCGCGCCTCGGCTGCTTTGTGGTCAATCGCGGTGATAGTGAGCGAAAACGCCCTTTGATGTCCCGGCTTCCGCAGACTGTCAATTACATCCCGCCGGTGTTCCTCGAAATCGCCGGGTCTGCGCCCGGCGTACAGTTTGGGCAGGTAGCGCTTCCACGAGATCGCCGCCCATGGAGTGGCCATGGCCCCGCGCAGGACCAGTCGCTGCGCCGCGCTCGTCTTGGGGTCGCGGACGAAGGGGCCGACGAGCACCAGGCCGCGTACGAGATCGGGCCGCTTTGCCGCCACTAGGACAGCCGAACCCGCGGCCATGGAGTTGCCGACGATCACAGCCGCCCCAGTGAGCTCATCGACGAGGGCGACAATGTCGTCTGCCGTCTCGACGTCGCCGTACGAACTGAAGGTGGCGTCGCTGTCGCCGTGGCCCCGGAGGTCGGTGCACGCCACCCGGTACCCTGCCTCGCGCAACGCCGGGGCAAGGAATCGATAGGCCCTTCGTATGTCTCCCATCCCTGGCACGAGAACGACGAGGGGGCCGTTGCCGGACACGTCGTAAGCTACACGTCCTTCAGGACGAGCCAGGTAAGTGGCCGGCTCGTTCAATACATTTGTCATGAATACCTTTCTTGTCTTCTTGTCTTCTTGTCTTTTGTGGTGTACGGGCTACAAATTTTGAGTGACAGAATTGCTGAGCGACACTTCGAGACAGGACTCAGCCGAAGGACCATGTGTGCTCTTGGGTGCTGGTATACGGGGCGCCCCCGAGCCCTAACCGGGTCGTTCCGCCGCAATAGCGGCCAGTAATCTCCCGGTTTGCTTCTTAGCGTGCCGGCCGGGTGGCAGCCCCCGGGCCGAGCAGAGCGAGTACTGACCAGGACCGTTGTGCCCGGCCGGAGCCGACCGGGCACAAAGGCCGAAACGGGTTAGGGAGCGCTGAGTCGGAGGGAGGAAGAGCCTTGGTCGGCGGCCAGCTGAGCGCTGGTGTAGGGGAGAGAAACCCACTTGCCCTGCGAGTACAGCTTTGTCATGTTGGCGTGGTCGGCCGAGTGGGTGTCAGTGGCTTGGGAATAGGTAAGGATGCCCTCGGAAACAGGGCCCGCCCGGGTCAGTTCGGTGGTCATGACCATCGAAGAGCCCTCGTAAACCTGCCCGTACGGAAAGGCGTCCGGGGGACCACCCGTGCCATCAGCAGCATCAATGACGTTGAGACAGCCTGTGTCGCAACCGGGGACGGGTATCTTCAAGGCCCCGTTGGGGTAAAACTGCACCTGGCCGTAGCTGGCGTCCAGGGGTACGTGATGAGCTCGCAGGCTGAGCACGGCGTTGGCCAAGGCCTCCAGGACGGCGGGGTTCTTGGTCTCCAAGCCGGAGGGGGTGGTGAGCGGTTGGGAGGCATTGAACGGGATGGACCAGAACCCGGTGGTGGGTGCCGCCTTGTACCATTCGGAGAACAACCACCCGCCGGTGGCGCCCAACTCGCCGGTGCCGTTGTACCCGGCCAGGGCCGCGCACGCCGGGGCCAGGTCGACCTTGGTGCCGTTGCTAGCCTTTACATCGGGCGTGGCCACGCACGCTTTTACCAACGGCTTTAGCACCAATTGGGCCAGGTACGAGGGATCGCCTTCCCACATAGCCTGCAGGGTGGGGATACTGAACTTGGCCGGCCCCAGCCCGTCAGTGCCGGCCACACGCGCCGCGATCTCCTGGTTGGCGGTGCGGGTGCGCAGTCCCTGCACGGTGCCGATATCGCCCACGGTCGGCGAATAAGCCGGGAAGGGTGACCGCGGGTTGGCCAGCCAGTAAGAGTCGTTAGAGTTCTCGACGTAGTCGGTGCGGACGGTGTGGGGCAACTGGCCGGCGCTAAATATGCCCGGCACCGGCGTGCCGGGGCTGGTGCGCCAGGCACATTCCGAGCGCGACCCGTCCAGGGTGATAAGGCCCGCCGCGGCAAAGACTTCCTGGGGGATGCCTGCTGGCAGGCACGACTTGATGAGTGACAAAGGCACATCCGGGACGTTGCCCACATCGGCGTAAAGAACATGGCCGGTGTCGTCGGCCGCCAGCGTGTTGAACTCGGGGATGGCCAAATAACTCGATTCCACCTTCAGCAACCCCTCCGCCGATGTGGCCTGGCCCATCCGCAGGTACTGGTTGGCGAACCGGGCGCCGTCGCTGAGATCAGCGTCGTCAACGGTGTAGGCCGTCCTGGTTGTCCAGGCATAACCGGCGGCCGGGAAGACCATGACGGTGCCCCATCGGGTCGTGTAGAACGTGTGGCTGACCGTCGTCTTGCCGGTATTGACGCGCACCGTCTCGGTCCCCATCTTGTAGGCCTTGCCGTTGACGTAATAGCTGGTCGGGTCCCCGGGTACCAGTTTCAGCTGGTAGAAGGTGAAACGTTGGTCGGTTGAGACGGTGTGCGTCCAGGCCATGTCCTGGTTGAAGCCGATCGCCATGAGCGGGAAGCCGTAAAGTGTCCCGCCCTCCACGTTGTACTGCCCCGGCACCGTGAGCTGGGCCATCCAGAAACGGTTCTCCCCGTTCCAGGGGAAGTGCGGGTTGACCAGCACCATCCCGTCGGCGTTGGCTGTGTCCTCCGACCCGATGGCGATGCCATTGGAACCTCGGGTTGAGCCATTGTCGTCAGTGAGCTGGCTCCTTAGCGCGGCCACGTCCGGGCTCAGCGACGCTTCGGCCTTGGTCGCGCCGGCCGTCGGCCCCGGCGGGGTGGCGCTCACCTCGTTGCCTATCAATGCGTCGCTGGAAAAGGCCGCAATCTGGAGGGCACGCAGGAACATGTCGGTGACCGTGATGGGGCGGGCCCAGGGCTTACCCGCACAGCTCGGGTCGTTCAGTTGCCCAGACGCCAAATAAGCGTTGTAACCGCTCACGAAACCTCTATAGACGGCCATCACCTGAGGGAGAGGACCGGTCGGGGGCGCTTCGCTCATTTCTTTTTGGACTACTCCGCTCGCCGTTACCGCCTGCCAGTACAGGTCCGAATCAAGGTTCGAGTCGTCGCTGCCCTCTCCGTAGTCGAGGTTCGGGGTGTTGGGACCGAAGTAAAGGGAGCGCCGAGCTTCGAGGGTGACGAAGTCTTGCGCCAGAGTGCAGAAACTGTCCTGCGAGAATGCCCACGCCTCGCCGTAGCCAAGAGCCGTGAAGTTGGCGGCCGTGATATGGGCTACTCCGTCACTATCCCGGGTGATCGTGACCTGGCCCGAACTCGCCGATGCGCTACTCGGAGCGACAAGGACGATAGAAGCCAACGAGAGAAGGGCGGTCGAGACCAACCCTAGTTGCCAGCGGTGACGTCGAGCGTCCCCGGCTGCCCGTGGCGAACGAATTGAGTGGTCGAAAGACGGCCGCTCCAGCTGCGACGTTTTGGAGGTCATGTCGTCTTTTCTTCCGGTTCGAGCCTCGTATTTTGTCGGTCTCATTTTGGATCCCTTTTCTTGATTGGGGTATCGGAGTCGGTGTTGAGCAATGCCTGGCTGGGCCTAGCCGCGAGTCATACGTCCCGATGGACGACCCGCAGGGCCGCCGCCCCCAAGGCGATGGCGGCGTAAACGCATAGGACCAGGAGGGCCGTGCTCGGCCTTAGCAGCCCGGCCGACCGGTGGACCGTTACGGCGGCCTGGACGGCGATCCCGGGTATGTACTGGCGCATACCGGCCGGGACCATCTGGCCGAGGATGGCTCCTCCGAGGACGAGCATTGCCAGAGCGGTGACCGCCCCGGCGGTGTGCCGGATGACGCCGGCGAGCCCGACACCGACGATGGTGACCAGGCTGGCGGCCACAGCGCCGAAGATGAGGGCCTGAAGGGTACCGGGATGGCTGAGCGCGACCTGGACGTGCTGGCCGGAGAGGATGCGCTGGCCGAGCTCGAAGCTGACGACATCGCACACCAGGGCGAGCGGGAAGACAAAGGCAGCCACAGTGGCGGCCTTGGCCGCCAGCACCAGCCGGCGGGCGGGCATGGCCGTGAAGGTGGTCCGGATCATCCCGGTCGTGTACTCGGCGGCCACAGACCGCACGCCGAGGGCACCCAGGATGACGACCGCCACCCACATCCCTGTAAGGGAGGTGCTGGTCGGGTCGAACGCCTGGCGCTGCTGGGCGGTCATGGTGGCCCATGAGCTGGCTTGGACGGCGGTCGCAACGGCGGAAAAGCCGATGGCCGCCACCACGGTCATGGCGACCGTGCGCCATGTCGAGGGAAGGGTGCGGAGCTTGGTCCACTCCGCCTTGACGGCCCGGCGGGCGGCGGTGGCCCGCACAGAGCGCACTGGTGCGCTCGGGTAGGTGGTAGCGGTCATGTCAATTTCCTTTCGTGGCGGAGGCCAGCTGGCCGGCGTGGTATTCGGTTTCATCTCGGGTTAGGTCGAAGAACGCCTCTTCGAGCGACGCTCCCTGGACGGCGAGCTCGTAGAGGGTTATGCCGTGGGCGGACGCCACCCCGCCGATCTCCGCCGTGCCCAGGCCGGAAACGACCAGGGCGCCGTCGGTACTGAGCTCGACGGTGGCGCCCCGGAGGGCCAGGGCGTCGGCCAGTTCTCTCGGCTCCAGGGCCCGGCCCGGACGGTGCCGGCCGAGTGCCCGTTGACGAAGTCGTCGGTGCTGGCATCGGCCATGATGTGGCCCCGGCCGATGACGAGCAGGTGGTCAGCGGTCTGGGCCATCTCGCTCATGAGGTGGCTGGAGAGGAACACGGTGCGGCCTTCGGCGGCCAGCGACTTCATGAGGTTGCGGATCCACAAGATGCCGTCGGGGTCGAGGCCGTTGATCGGTTCGTCGAACATCACCGTGTGGGGGTCGCCGAGCAGGGCGGCGGCGATGCCCAGGCGCTGGTTCATCCCGAGCGAGAAGGTCCCCACCCGCTTCCCGGCCACGTCACTGAGGCCGACGATGTCGAGCACGTCGCCCACCCGGCGCCGGGCGATGCCGTTGCTGTCGGCCAACCACATGAGGTGGTTGGCGGCGCTGCGGCCACCGACGATGGCCTTGGCGTCGAGCAGCGCCCCGACCGAGCGGAGCGGGTCGGCCAGTTCGCCATAGGGCTTGCCGTCGATGAGGACTGAGCCCGCGCTCGGGGCGTCCAGGCCCAGGACCATGCGCATCGTGGTGGACTTGCCGGCCCCGTTCGGGCCGAGGAAGCCGGTCACCCGGCCCGGTTGGACGACGAAGGAGACGTTGTCGACCGCAACCGTCTTGCCGTAGCGCTTAGTGAGATGCTTTGCCTCGATCATTGTTCTTCCTTCCTGTTGTTTGTGTGGTACTGGGGGTGGGCGTTGGGAACAAAGCCTGCGCTTCGGGGCTGAGGTGGCACTGCCGTGGCGCTGAGGTCGGCACCTCAGTGCCGCGTTGAGGCTGCTCAGGCATAGTCAGGGCGGCGGCCGTAGGGTGGCGGTATGGAGGTGAGGTTTTTCGGCGAGTTCGAAGCGACGGAAGGGGGCGTCCCGGTACCGGTCCGCGGTACCAAGCAGCGGGCCGTGCTGGCCTTACTGGCGCTGCAACGCGGGGGGCCCGTCAGCGCCGACCGCCTGATCGACATGCTGTGGGGCGAGGAGCAAATCGCCAACACGGCCAACGCCTTGCAGGCCCAGATCGGCCAGCTCCGGCGCACCCTCGGCGCCACGGCGATCGTCACCTCTGAAGCCGGCTATGCCCTCGACATCGGCCCGGATGACCTCGATGCGGCCCGCTTCGAGCAGCTGGTGGCCAAGGGACGGCGCCTGCTCGAGGAAGGGGAGACGGCCCTAGCCTCATCGACGCTGAGCGAAGCCCTCCAGCTGCGGCGGGGAGAGCCGCTCAATGAGTTCGCCTACGCGGGCTTCGCTGACGCCGAGCGGGCGCACCTGGACGACCTGGCCCTGGTGGCGACCGAGGCCCGCGTCGAAGCCGACCTGGTGCTGGGCCATCACGGCGAGGTCGTCGGCGAGCTGGAGGCGCTGTGCCGGGCACATCCCCTTCGCGAGCGGCTGTGGGAGCTGCTTATGCTCGCCCTGTACCGGGCCGGACGCCAGGCCGAAGCCCTGCGGGCTTACAGCCAAGCCCGTGACCACTTGGTCGACGAGCTCGGGATCGACCCCGGCCCGGCCCTGCGGCAACTCGAGGCCCGCATCCTGGCCCAAGACCCCTCGCTCGCCGCAGTCGGCCCACCACGTCTTCAGATAGTGGCGGCGCCAATGGCAAGGGGCAACCTACGGGAGCGGTTGAGCAGCTTCGTCGGCCGCAGCGCCGAGCTAGAAGAATTGAAGAAGGTCGTCCGCTCTAGCCGCCTGGTGACCCTGATCGGCCCCGGTGGAGTGGGCAAGACCCGACTAGCGCTCGAAATGGCCGCCACCCTGCGCGACGAGCACCGGGACGGGGCCTGGCTCGTCGACCTGGCCAGCGTGACCGAAGCCGAGGGCGTTGCACCGGCGGTGGCCGGCACTCTCGGGGCGGCCGTAGCCGGCCTTACCGGCCCCCCTTCGCCCAGCTCGACCGTGGAGCTCATCGTCCGCTACCTGGCCGGGCGGTCGCTCCTGGTCGTCCTGGACAACTGTGAGCACGTGATAGCCGAGGCGGCTTCCCTGGCGGAGACATTGGTCGGAGCTGTGCCCGGTCTCCGCCTGGTGGCGACGAGCCGAGAGGCCCTCGCCGTCCCCGGCGAAGTCCTGGTGCCAGTGCGCACGTTGGCCGCGCCGGCAGCAACCGAGCTCTTCGTCGACCGGGCTCGGGCGGTGCGGCCCGGGTTTAGCCGCGGACGGGCGCACCCATACCCTGATCAACGACATCTGTCGGCGGCTGGACGGCCTTCCCCTGGCCGTCGAGCTGGCCGCCGCCCGCCTCCGTTCACTTACGGTGGCCACGCTGGCGGAGCGGCTCGACGACCGCTTTCGGCTGCTCACCGGGGGCGCCCGCACGGCTCTGCCCCGCCAGCAAACCCTTCGAGCGGTGGTGGACTGGAGCTACGACCTGCTGTTCGAAGACGAACGCCGACTGTTCGCGCGGCTGTCAGTCTTCGCCGGGGGCTGCGACCTGGAGGCGGCCGAGGCGGTCTGTGCCGACGACCAGGTCCCGACCGCCGAGATCCTCGACGTCTTGAGCAGGCTGGTCGACAAGTCCCTCGCCGCAGCCTCCGACGCCGGTGGTGACGGCCGGTTCAGCCAGCTCCAGACGTTGTGGCAGTACGGCCGGGACCGCCTCATTGAAGCCGGCGAAGTTGACACCACGTGCGCACGGCACGGCGCTTATTACCGGCAGATGGCAGAGAAGGCCCAAGACGGCCTGCGAGGAGCCCTGGGGCCGATCTGGCGGGAACGCCTCACCTCGGACCTGGGGAACCTGCGGGCCGCGCTCGACTGGTTCATCGCCGGAGAGAACGCCGATGCGGCGCTGTCGTTGGCGTCGGGAATGGCGTGGCTGTGGGTCATAAACGGTGACCCTGTCGAAGGAGCGCGCTGGCTTGGTGACGCGCTCGGGGCGAGGGGGCCGCGCCGTCCGGAACTGGACGCGACCGCCCAGGTCTGGCACGGCTATTTCGTGTGCCAGGCGTTCAGCCCCGCGGCTCCGGTGCTCGAGTGTGAAACGGCGGTCCGCACGTTGAGTACAAGCCAGGACCGGGCCCGTCGAGCGGACGCGCTCATTTGCTTCGCAACGGTGCTGATGCGCGTGCAGGAGTTCGAACGATCTCTTGACGCCCTCCGCGAGGCGCACGACCTGCTGGAGCCAGCCGTGCACGGCTGGCTGCTGGCACTGCACGACTGGATTGTTGCCTGGGACCTGGCCTTGTTGGGGAGGTTCGACGAATCGGAAGCGGCCGCGCGCGCCAGCGTCGAGCGTTTCAACGCCGAAGGGGAGGTCTGGTTGTCGGTCGACCCGCTGAACATCCTCGCTGGTATCGCCGAGTCCCGAGGCGACCTCGATGGGGCGTCTGCGACCCACGAAGCCCTCCTGGAGCGATGTCGCGCTGCGGGGCAACGCTCTTGGATGTTCTTCAGTCTCCAACGTCTTGCCGCGGTGCGAGCCAACCAGGGCGACGACGCCGTCGCCGACAAACTGTACGAGGAGCTAGTGGCGTCCAACTACAACCCGTTGGTGTCGTTCGATGCCATGGTCGGCCAAGCCGTGGTTGCTCGCCGGCTCGGCGACCTGGCCCGAGCGCGGGCCCTGCTCGACGCGGCAGGCAGCTACTACCGAAGCATCGGCCTTCCCGCCGGCCAGACCGGTGTCCTCGCCGGCCTGGCGTGGTGGGCACTGAGCGCGGGCAAAGCGGACGAAGCCCTGGCCTGTGCCACTGAGGCCACTCAAGTCGCCTCGGCCTGCGGGGACCCGGTAATACAACGCCTCGCTGACACTGCCTTAGCCGCGGTAAGGGCGCTCGGCGACCCGACCCGTCTAAACATCGAGACCTTCCTCGCCCTGGCCCAGCAGGCCGCCCAGGGTTTGCCCTACCGCAGTCACACCACCCTCACCGACCGGGCCGATGTCGCCGCGCTGGCGGCCAAGTTGGCGCCATCGGCCTGCTGAGAAACAGCGCCGCCGGAGACGGCCCGGTCCCTCGAGGCGGTTGACCTCAGTACCACCTCAGCGCCGCCTCAGGCCGACCGGGCAACCTGGTGCCCATGAAGCCCGAACGAGGTCGGCCGTTTTTACTGCGTGATCACTCGGAGGCCCCTGGGCCTGCTGTGGAGGACCATGGCCGCGCGGTCACCGCGAGTTCGCAAGCCGCGGCGCGGTACCGCCAAGCACAGCGAGCAGTCGACCGCCACGAAGCTGCCACGGCGCTTCGCCTCGCCGTCGAAGCCGACCCCGCCTTCGAGCTCGCCCTCGCCGACCTCGACGCCATCACGGAGACCTCAACCGAACGTCCAGGTCACCAACAGATGAACTGGGAACGCCACCACAACGAGGTCGTACGCACCGCGGCCTCCGGCGACAGCAAGCGAGCCGTCGACCTTCTCCGCGAGCATCTCGCCGGTGTCGGCTGCGACCCGCTGGCCTTCCGCATCCTGGCCCAGCTGCGCCAGCCGGAGGGGACGGACGACGACTTCGAGAACCTCGCACGCCAACTCCCAGGGTGCCACCCGTCCCGATGGCCGAGCTCTCCGTGACCGCCCTGACGGGCCCCATCCTCGTGATCGGGGTCGTGCTGACCGCACTGCTCTTCGCCTTCGGCGTGCTCGGCCTACGGCTGCCGTTGCCGCGGACACTTCTCGCCGGCGTCATCGCTTACCTGCTCGTCTCCCCGATCATCAACGCCATCGCCGGCTCCGCTGGGACGAACAGACCAAGCATCCTGCCGCTGCTCTGGTTTGTCATCCTCGGGGTGGCCATCGCGCTCCTGGTAGGCATGGCCTTCCTCGTGGTCGCCGAGACCTTTGTCCCGAGCGGCTCCCTGCCCGGCCCCGTCTATCTGGCCCGAGGGCTGCGAAGGCGTTTAGGCCGCAGCAGACGCTATTCGCAGATAGGCCGAATTCTCGTGCGTCGCCGCCTTCTGCCGTACCTGCGGGGCGGACGCCGGGCGGAGCTTCGCACCCCCGATGGCCGCGCCCGCCTCGCCCACTCTGTCCGGTTGGCGCTCGAAGACGGCGGCGTGACCTTCGTCAAGCTCGGCCAAGTGCTTGCCACCCGCCGCGACCTGCTGCCCGAGGAGTTCGTCACGGAACTGAGGGCGCTCCAGGACGACGTGTCCCCCCGTCCCCTGGCCCGCGATCGACGAGGTGATCCGGGCTGAGCTCGGCGCCGGGGTTGACGAGCTGTTCGCCAGCTTCGAGCGGGTCCCGATGGCGGCCGCCTCGATCGCCCAGGTCCACGCGGCAACCCTCAAGTCGGGCCAGCGGGTGGTGGTCAAGGTCTGCCGGCCCGAAGCCCCCGCCGTGGTGGAATCAGATCTCGCCATCCTCGAACGCCTCGCTGTTCGGTTGCAGCGAAGCTGGGGCCGGTCCATGGGCGCTGTCGAGCTGGCCGACGGGTTTGGCGATGCCCTGCGCGAGGAGCTCGACCTGCGCATCGAGGTACGCAATATGACCTCGGTCGCCGCCTCGGCCTGCGGCGATGGCAGCGGGGTCCGCATCCCGGTCCCGGTCGAGGCTATGTGCACCCAGCGGGTGCTGGTAATGGAGCGCCTGGAGGGCCGGTCTCTCTCGGCTGCAGAGCCACACGGGCTAACTGAGCGTAGATGTACATTGGCCCGCGGCCTCCTCGACTGCCTCTTGCGACAGGTGATGGTCGCTGGGATCTTTCACGCCGACCCCCATCCGGGCAACATTTTCCTTCTCTCCGACGGGCAGCTGGGCTTGCTGGACTTCGGCTCGGTTGGACGCATCGACGCCGAGATGCGCGGTGCCCTACAACGTCTGCTACTGGCCGTGGACCACGGCAACCCGGCGGCGCTAACCGACGCCCTCCTCGAGCTCGTCAAGCGTCCTGAGGCGCTGGACGAAGCCGAACTGCACCGGTCCCTGGGCCGGTTCCTGGCTCGTCATGTGGCGGCGGGCCTCACACCCGACGTCAGGATGTTCACCGACCTGTTCCGCATCGTCTCCGACCACGGCCTCTCCATCCCTCCCGAGATGGCGGCGGTCTTTAGGTCTTTGGCCACGATGGAAGGCACGCTCACCCGGCTGGCTCCCGGTTTCGGCATCGTGGCAGAGACTCGACGGTTCGCTTCCAATTACCAAGCCGAGCAACTACGCTCCGGCTCACTGCGAGCGACGGCTACCGATGAGATGACCACCGTGCTGCCCCTGCTGCGCCGCCTCCCCCGCCGCATTGACCGTATTACTGCCTCATTGGAAGCCGGGCGCCTCGGAGTCAACGTGCGCCTGCTCGCCGACGATCGCGACCGTCGGTACCTGACCGGTTTGGTGCACCAGATCCTTCTTTCTTTCCTGGCCGCTACCAGCGGTATCATGGCGGTCCTGATGCTCGGTTTGCGATGCGGGCCGCACGTGACCGCCAGCGTCGCCCTCTACCAGTTCTTCGGGTACTGCCTGCTGGTTATCGCCGCCATCCTCGCCCTGCGAGTGCTGGTCGCGGTAATGCGGCCCAGTAAGACCTGAGAGGGGTCAGTTGGGAGCGAGCAGATGAGCGGCACCCTGACGAAAGCCGACCAGCGCTCCGCGATTTGCGTCGTGTTCCCGCGGCCCCGCCAGGTCGAGCTCGAGGAGGTCAGCGTTGACCTCGGCGGCCTCGGACCGCACGAGGTGGTGGTCCAGGCCCGTCGCAGCGTGATCAGCCCGGGCACCGAGCTCGCTCATTACCGTGGCGACTCCCTCGTCGGCCTGTCCCTGCCCGCCCAGCACCCCGGCCAACCGTTCCATCCCGGCTACGCCATGGCCGGGACCGTGATTGCCGCCGGGCGCGAGAGCAGCTTCCCTCTCGGGACGAGCGTCCTGTCTCACACGCCGCACCAGAGCGTGGTGCGCTTCGACGCCCGTCAGTACGTATGCCTGCCGCTGCCGGCCGGGGTCGGCCTCGACATTGCCCCTTTCGCCCGCCTCGGCCAAGTTGGCGGTGTCAGCTTGGAGCTCGCAGCGGCGCGACCGGGTGACACGGTAGCGGTGATCGGCCTTGGGCCGGTAGGCAACCTCGTCGCCCAGCTTGCGCAAGCCTCGGGGTACAGAGTGGTCTCAGTTGAGCGCTCGCCCGGTCGACGAGAGCTCGCCCGCTCCAGTGGGCTCAGCACTGTCGTCGCACCAGAGGACGCCGGCGCTGCCGTGGCGCCCTCGGGCGCCAACCTCGTGCTCGAATGCTCCGGCAGCCAGCTCGCTGTCCTGCTGGCCACGGAAATGTGCGCGCTCCACGGCGAGGTGATGGTGGTCGGGGCGCCGTGGCGAGACGAGCCCGATGTCGCCGCCAGCTCGGTGGTGGCCCGTGTGTTCGAGCGGTTCTTGTCGCTTCGTAGCGGCTGGGAGTGGCAGGTCCCCCTCTACGGCGAGGAGCGCTCTGTCGCCGGCTGCACGCGCCGGGTCCTCGACCGGCTCGCAGACGAGTCCGTGTTGACAGCGCCGCTCGTGAGCGGAACGGTCACGCCCGAGCAGGCCCACGCCGCCTACGGTGTGCTCGACAGCGAGCCAGACCGCAACTTCACGTTCCTCCTCGACTGGGAGGCCGCATAGCTCCGGCAACACCGCCAAGCGGCGCTTGGGCGGCTCCGCCCGTGCTTCACTGGACATGGAGCTCGGTCCGGTCGGCCCCTCAGGCGTTCGGGCCGGACTTGGTGGCGGCGACAAGGACAGCTGTCTCCCTGTGGCTTCTGAGTAAGCCCGGGTGAACTTCGGTCTCACTGTCGGCCCACTGCCTAGCTCAGGAGACCCTCGGTATGTCAGCGCTGAGCGGCTTGAGGTTGCCGGGTGAGGGCCGTGGCGTCGGTTGCATCGTTGTCGCCTGAGACCGCGCCTCGACGCCGACGGCGCCGGTTCCCCTGGGGCGCCTACCTGGCGCTGGTCCCGACGCTAGGCCTGCTCGGTTTCTTCGCCTACTACCCCGACATCAACGGGCTGGTCCACTCGCTGACGAACTGGGAACCCGGCTTCAGCTCCCCCTTTGTCGGTCTGGCCAACTACCGCGCCATGTGGCACGACAGCGTGTGGTGGGAGTCGTTCGCCCACATCGGGGTCATCTTCGTCGTGGCCGTGACGGCGATGTGGGTGGTCCCGCTGGCCGCGGCGGAACTACTGATCACCCTCTCGCGGCCGCGCTGGCGCCTGTTCTTCCGCGCCGCGCTCATCGTCCCCCTCGCCTTCTCCCCGGTGATCCAGGTCCTCACCTGGCAGTTCATTTACGACCCCAACGTCGGCGTGCTGAACGACTTCCTCGGCCAGGTGGGCCTTACGGTGCTCGAAAGGAACTGGCTCGGCGACCCGAGCACCGCCCTCTGGGCGTTGATCTTCATCAACTTCCCATGGGTTGCCGGCCTGCCGTTCCTCATCTTCAGTGCCGGCCTCCAGAACATCCCGGCCGAGATTTTCGACGCCGCCGCCATCGACGGGGCCGGGCGCTGGAAGCGGCTCCTGGTCATCGACCTGCCCCTGTTGTTGCGGCAGGTAAAGCTGCTGTTCTTCCTGGCCGTAGTCTTCGTGCTGCAGTACGGCTTCGCCGCCTACATCGCCACCCAGGGCGGGCCAGACAACGCCACGACGGTGCCGGTCCTGCGCATCGTGGGAGTGGCTTTCGGCGCCGGCGAATGGGGTTACGCCGCCGCCCTCTCAGCAACGCTCCTCATCATCATGATGCTCGTGACCGGGCTGGCGCTTTTCATCGGGCGTCGCGTCCCGAGAGAAGCGAGCTGATGGCCGGCGCGGCTGACCGCCGTTTGGTCAGCGCACCCACGCCACGGCCATCGGCCCGGGCGCGCCCCTTCACGCGAAGACGGCTGACGGAGCTCACAGCCGCCGCCATCCTGTCGTGCCTGGCCTTCGTCGGGCTGTTCCCTTACCTGTACATGCTCGAGACGGCATTTAAGTCGAACTCGCAGTTCGACAGGAACGAGACGACGTCGACCTTACCGCTGCACTTCGGCAACTTCGCCACCGCCTGGAGCGACGTGGCTCCCTACCTCCTCTCGTCGGTCATCGTTGCCGCCTGCGCCATGTTCGGCTGCATCCTGCTCGGCTCGGTTAGCGGCTTTGTGCTGGCGCGCTACCGCTTTCCCGGCCGCAACCTCTTTTTCGCCCTCATCGCCCTTCTGCTCATGGTGCCGAACACGGCCAGCCTCATACCGTTGTTCGTGCTCATGCGGGATCTGCACCTCCTCAACACCTACCCCGACCTGATCATCCCGCAGCTCACCACTCAGACGGTCTTCTCCGTGGTGCTCATGAAGACTTATATCGAGCATCTGCCCGAGGAGCTGTTCGAGGCGGCCCACGTCGACGGGGCGTCGCCGGCACGCACCTACTGGTCGATCACCCTGCCGCTGGCGCGACCGATCATCGGGACGGTGGCCCTCTTCAGCGTGATCTCGGTGTGGAGCGACTACTTCTGGCCCGAGCTCACCATCGTCACCAATTCGCTGCGCACGGTGCCGGTCGGCGTCCAGTTCTTCCAGGGTGAGCTGACCACCTCCTACGGCCCGCTCTTTGCCGGCTACCTCATCGCCAGCGTGCCCTTGCTTGTCCTGTTCGTAGCGCTGGCCAAGAACTTCCTCGCCGGCATCCAGGGCGGTCTGGCCGCGGGCCGCTGACCCGTCGGGCCACGACGCGCTCCCATTACGGAAGGTCGGCCCACGAAGGACCTACTCCAGGCGGCGATGGGCTCAGGTTCTGCCCGCAGGTTCGGGCCGGCCACGCGGCGGGTACCGTTAGATTCAACCGGATTGGGAGCACCGATGAGACGATCAAGCGCCAGAGCGGGCCTTGCCAGCTTGATGCTGTCACTCGGAACCGTGGCGATGGGGAGCCTGACCGCCAGCGGCTCATCGGCGCCACCCAGCCACTTGATCGGAGGCGTGGCCGGTACCACGATCACCCTGGAGGGGCCCAACCAATGGACCCAGAGCGGGAGCAGCTTCGGGCGCCCGTGGGACGAGGTCGTGGCCGAGTTCAAGAAGGTGACGGGCGTGACGGTCCACACCGACGTGCTGCCGCTGGCCACCTTCTCCGGGGTCGAGTCGGCCCAGCTCGCCGCCGGTATCGCCCCGGACCTGGTCTTCAACCAGGCGACCTACCAGCCGAACATGGTCGTCCCGCTCAACAAGTACCTGAGCGAGCCCAACCCGTTCGTCGCTGGTAACAAAAGCTGGTTGTCGGAGTTCGACCCGTCGGCCTTCTCGGCGAAGGCCTCAGGGGTCCTCGACCCCAAGGGGAACTTCGACTGGGTCCCGTTCAACCTGGTCGGCGTGGCCATGTACTACAACAAGGATGCCTTCAAGCGGGCCGGGGTCACGGCGCCGGTCAGCACCTTCGCACAACTGATAAGCGACTGCGGGGCACTGGCGAAGGCTGGGTACACGCCGATGGCGATGGACAGCTCCGCCATCGGGATCGACTTCCCCTACCGGTCGGTCCTCGAACAGATGGTCCAGAAGCAGTTCGACGAGCTGGACCACTTCACCGTCACCGGTGCCCCAGGCAAGGCCGAGGAGCTCACCACCAAGGACGTGGTCTGGGGGATCGCCACGGGGAAGTTCTCGGCCGGTGACCCCTACGTCAAGGAGAGCGTGGTGCTGTTGAAACAACTGTTCGACAGCTGCGCCACCAAGGACTGGTCGGGAATCACCGGCCTGTCGGGGGACGGGGTCGGGCTCCCCCAGTTCGAGTCGGGCAAGGCGGCGATGGCCTTCGCCGTCGACTTCGGTTATGGGACGATGGCGGCCAGCGCGCACTTCCCGATCGGGAACATGCCCTTCCCCGAGATAACCACGGTAACTACGAACCTGTCAGCCAACGTGCCCGCACGCTCGGGCAACACCGAAGGGGGGACGAGCTACATGGTCCCGGCCCATACGAGCGGGAAGGCGCTAAAGGCGTCACTTCTCTTCCTGCAGTTCATGAGCGCCCCGCAGTACATCACGAAGTGGCTGGCCGAGACGGGCGGTATCGCCGCGGTCCAGGGCATCACCCCGCCAGCGTCCACGGCCGTCTACTTCGAGGGCGCCTGGGCCAAACCGGAGATCATCGGCCCGTTCAGCTGCTGCGGTTACGACATCGCCCCGGGAGTGCTGTTCAACGAGGCCTACGACGGCTACCTGCTCGGCTCGAAAACGCTCGGCCAGGAAGTGCCCTACTTGGAGGGCCTCTTCCGCCAGGGTGCGGCGTACCTGGTCCATAACGACGGCTGGAGCGGCCAATCCTGGGCGTCGTCGCTACCCCGCTCGCCGTAGGGAGGGTAGGCGGACAACCGGCAGACCGGCGTGGTGGCGTTTGACGGATGGCATGGTCTCTTGTCGTGCCTACGAGCGTCTCGGGACGGGTTGTGGTCCCAGCCGGTCTCGACCGCTGTCGCCCAGGCGTAGGCAGGGCGACCGCATCGCGCCCGTACCTGGGGGATCTGCATGCCATGGCCATCGTCACGCCCGGTCCCAGTCTCGCCGACATTCGGCAGACGTCTTCACTGGCCATTTTCAAGCCCTAAATGATCTCGCTCGGAATAACGGCGCGACGCCTGTCCAAATCACGCCGGCAACGGTAGGTATGGAGCGAAATGCTTGGCGCGCGCCGTTTCTCTGTCCGTCCAAGGCTAATTTGCGACCTTTGCCCTGTGGTGTCTGGTCCCTGGCCCGTCCAGGAAGCACGACGGCGACCCGCTCGTCCCGAGAGGTGGATAGGTCGAAGGGCGGTTGTCAGTGCTCTGTAGGCTCTGTTATGTGAAGCCGCCCCCTCGGTCCGCTGAAGCGGTAGCCTACGATCTCCTGGCGGGTCAACTGCCGGTCCGTTGGGCGCACTCGTTGGGTGTCCGGGCTCGATCGGCAGTGTGCCGGCGGCTGCTGGAAGCTGACGGCGCTGAGGTCTTGGAGCGGGCGGCGATCCTGCATGACGTCGGTTACTGGCCTTCCATCGCCCTAACCGGGTTCCATGCCCTCGACGGCGCTCGGTACCTTCGGTCCGTTGAGGACGACAGACGGGTTACGAACCTCGTTGCTCATCACTCCTGCGCCGCCGTGGAGGCAGAACTCCGAGACCTGTCCGGTGCCCTGGCGGATTTCGACCAGGAGGACGGGCTGGTTGCTGACTGCCTGATCTTCTGCGATATGACGACAAAGGCAGACGGGGGCCTGGTCGATATCGAGGGAAGGCTGTCGGAGATCCTTCGCCGTTACGGATAGGCGAGCCTGGTGGGCCGCTTCATCGAAGCTGCGTCACCTCGGTTGAGAGACGCGGCTAACAGGGTCGAAGTGATGCTGTCCCGTGCTGCGGTGTAGCCCGAAGAAGGAGCGGCATCAGGCCCTAGGTGCATCTCGCCGGGCCTGACGACAGCGTCCACGTGGGCATGGAGTTCGCGCAGGTCAAGGCCGGCAGTCGAGGCTGAACTCGAACGAGCGCCGACTGCGTGACGCCATCGAAGCGAGCCGTGCCAGCTATCGGGTGGTGGGGCTGGGCACCCAATCGACCGGGCGACCAGAGCTCCAAGACTGCTTCCACCAACTTGAGGCGCCGGTGGCCAAACTCACCGCGGGGTGTTGATCCTGTTGGTCACTATAAAGGCGTCCAGGTCCGCTTGAGTGAACCGCACGCGCCGCCCTACCTTGACGGCGGCTACGCGGCGCTTTGCCCATAACTCCTGTATATGCCGGGGCGTAGTACAAAGATAATGGGCGGCCCCCTCATAATCCAGGAGAGCGCCACTTGAGTTGGGGTCATGTTCACTTGACGACACCAGCGTTTTAGGCTCGCGTTTGCTCTGCGGTTTTATGAGGCTGCCCTGTGTTGAGTGGGGACTCGGACCTCCTCGTGTTATCATCTGCGACCCCTTTGTGCGTCTCATATCGTGTTTCCGAGGAAGTGCCGACCGGCAAGACGCCTTACTGCGGGCGAGCGAGCATCAAAGCCCAGCTCGTCGAGGACATCATCTGACCAAGGGCGGACCTGTAGGACCAGTTGGTCAAGGCGCCGGTTCGGCCTGAACAGGTTTGGAGGGTTAGCCACAGTTAGCTCTTCTCAAGTTTCTGTCACGTATGAGTTAGGCTAACGCATATAGCGGGGGCATTTCAAGAGGTTAGCTAGTTTTAGCTTCTGGGGTGCGCATCTCTTGGTACTCGAGTGCTGGTCAGCTCGTACGGGGTGGCCCGGAGTGTCAGCGGGGCGAGACAGCTGCGCGCCCTGAGAAGGCAATGTGCTGGCCGACCACGGGTCTGTTCCGCCGAGCACGCACAGCTCGTTTTGGACAAGCGCGGTTGCCGGGTGCCATTGCTAGTACCGGCTCGGGCGAAGCCGTGCTTTGTCGACGGGGAAGACGGCCGGATGCGCGCGGGGGCTGTCCAAGAGCTGGTGCTTTGTGGACGAGCCCCGGGCCACGGCCAGGAGGCTCGCCTCTTTGCCAAGCCCCTTGGCCACTTCCTCGAACCCAGCTCCGCCCGGCCGCCAAGCGTGGGCGCGGCCGGTAGTTTGGGGTGCGCGTGGGTGATCAAGGCCTCCCCCAGGGCTGCGTCCCAAGCCTTGCCAGCCGAACACTTGCACATTAGTTGTGGCCGTCCGAGCGGCCCACCAAGGTCCACGGCTTCAGGGCCGGTGTACCTCTAACCAGCTGGTGCGCGCGTAAGAGTCAATTAGCTGCCATCGTCATGGTCAGCTGGCTCGGGTTTGTCAAGCTTCGTGACCGCTACTGTTGCCCAGCGCAAGCTAGCGGCCACGTCGCTGGCGGCCAACTCCAGCTTCGAGCGGCGCTCGCCCTCACTAAGTGCAAACCTCCGCGGGTACGCTCCGGATGCGCCGGTAACCCCAGGTCGGGTTCTCGCGAGCGAGTCGGCAGACGATCGCGACCACCCCGGCTTGCGTCCTCGGTCGGCCACGCCGCGTTGCGTAGGTCCAGCGTCGGGGGACCAGGTCCCGGTGCCAGCGCAGCAGCGTCGCTGGGTGGATCAAGGACCCCATTCGCCGCCGCTTCGAGAGGGCTCGCCAAAGACCCGAGAGCATGGCCCGGTCCGCTGGTTGCAGCGCCGGTCTTGCGATCTGGCGTCGCAGGACGGCCACCTCGTGGCGCAGCATTGCGATCTCAATCGCCAGCTCGCTGCGCTCGCGTCCCAGCCGGCGGATGATCCCAAGCAGCCGGCAGAACGCTTGGTAGAAGAAACTGAGAGCCATGGACAGTGGATCTTGGTGGCCATCTACGTGGTCGCGAAAGTCGCACCAGCTTCCACGACAGATCGCGTTTCTGGCACCCACACCCTGCAATGGCATATGGTTTGTTTGAAGGGAGAAGCGCACCGGGCTCGGCCTGCGACGACGGGCGGAAATACGCCTTTCTGACCTGACTCCACCGCTGTGGTTCCCGGCGATTTGAGCAGCGACCACAATCGCTGGCGGTCGGTTGTTGATTTCTGTGTATGTCTGTCGACTGACAGGCAGAACAATTGGTTATCGACATGGGCTCCGGATCGGCATCACATCCGGTGAGCAGTGTTGCGGCTGAAGAGTTCTAGGACCAGCTGTACCCGTACCCGTTCAGGAGCTTTGCGCAGATCGGGCCACTCCAGCGCCAACTTGACACCTTGTCAACGGCCAATTCCCGGTCCCCACTTTTGGCCAACTAAAACGCCCCACCCCTGGGGTGCTCAGGTGGTCTTTCGCTGAGGGTGCGCATTCCAGTCCCGGTCATTTGCTGCTCTGCGCAACCAGGGCGTTGACGGCCAAAACTTCTGACCGCTTGGCACTGGCTGGCGCTGCGGTCCTAGCGCAGGAGGTAGGCAGGCCCAGGCTCGAAAGGACCGCTGCGGGGACCTGCGGCGGCGGGATGTAGCCGAATTGGCAGACGCCCAGATCTCCGCTGGGACCGAGGACGACCGAGCCCGTGGCGAGGTCGACCAAGGCTCCGGAGCCATTGGACTCGGCTCGGCCTTGCGCGTTCTCCAGCTGGAATCCAACACGTGCGTACTCAGGGTCAATCGTTGAGCGCCTGAAGAAGGTGATTGCGCAGTGAAACCCTGCAGAGTCGGTCGTGCCAACCGGAATGTCACCGGCGGCACAGGCCAAGCGCGCCGCGGTGGCTTCTGCAGTAGGCGTTCTCGGGGTTGAGGTTGACGTGGGGCTTAAAGCGGGCAGCTGGCCTGCGCAGTACCCGTTGGCCAGGAGTAACGAGCGTAGCCGCGGCGCGAACGGGCCGTGGACATTCGAGTATTGCTCCGCTTCGGTGAACACCCCATCAGTCTCCAGCCGCTCCACCGTGCGCCACATCGAGGCTCCCTCCCCGAGCTCGCAGCTGTCGGCCGCCCACTGCAAGACCGCTTCTTCGACCGCTGCCGCCCGGTCAGAGGACCGCATGTACTTTTGGGCCTCCTTCCACGCCGCGTCCTTCTCTGTCCTAATTACTGATGGGTACTGCAGGGTGACGTCCACCAGGCGGTCGTCGGTGAGCGTGAACAGCCGCGTGGGGAGAGGATTGCACGCATAGCAGCCGAAACTGAACTGGAACGCAGCGTCGTAGCTCATCAGCACCACGGCATTCCCGACCTTCTCGGGGGTGAACCCGGCGTCGGGTTGCCAGTGCAGCCCTCTCCCTGCGCCCGGCTTGGTGAAGTCCTCGGCCATTACGTACTTCCTGGCCGACGTGGAGTAAGCGTAGATCGAGGGCACGAGGCAGCACTGGCCCCCCGTGGAGCTTTCTGCGAGGACTGCCGGGACCTGACCCGCCTCGAAACGCACGGCGCACAGAGAAGCGAGGTGGAGGTACTCCTCGGGGTCAGCTGGCCGCGGCAGCAGCCAACTTTTGTCTCCCTCAGAGACTGTCAGGACCCCCGGGTACGCAAGCCCACTTAGGTAGCGAGAGGGGCCGGCGGTGTAAGTGACGGTGTACCCGGCAAGCCGGGTTGACACTGAGCCCGATTGCCTGGGATGTACGTCTCGGTACTGCGAGTACGGCACGCACTGGTACCCCGCCGAGGTGGTTGGCTGCGCCTGTGCTGCTACTGCGAGGTGCGGCACAGGCAGGGCTCTCGCCGACGTCACCCTCGAGCGCAGGCTGAGTGACGCAAAGGTCGCGCTGCACGTCCCGGGACAGGCGGTCCCCGCGTGCTCGGTTACGACGGCGCCGCTTCCCAGGGTCATGACTCTGAACGTCGGCAACGGGGCGGCGACGGCCGGCATCGCGGCGGCTAACAAAGACGCACAGGCAACGAGAAGGCCAGCGAAACTCCTCGCCCGAACCCGACAAAGGGACACGGCTCGTGTAGTGCGCCATAAATGCCGAGCAAGCAAGCCCATCGTGCAGCCTCCGGTCGATGTCTACGCACCAGCTGATGCGCATCGTCGGTAACCCTGGTTTACCTGGAGGCGTCGCCACGTGCCACTGGCAGGTACAGTTCGACGGGAGAGATATTCCGGCCAAGCCAGACCCAAGTCGTGCTCTGCCGCGTTCCTATGGCGCCCACAGCTGTCCAGGCGACCGTACCACTGCCGCGGGTCCGGATGGTGCCTGAAGGACCCGAACGCTCAGGAGGCGCCTCTCGCGCGTGGTCGGCCACGACGAGGGACCCCAGGTTTTCGGAGCACCTCCGCTCACGGTCACACTACGTTGCTCGTCATGTCGTTCCACGAGCAGAGCGGCGACGAGAACTCGCACCAAGCACGGAGGACGCCATTGGTAGGGCGGATATTCCACAAAATACCTCCGCTCCGGGTCGCCTGTTATCCAGGCCCAGTTCACTCAGAATTTGTGGAGAACTCTATGGGCTGCGGGCTAGCAACAATATTTTTCTCAACGTTAGTTCCGACAGCGGTCTTGTCGGCGACAACTCAGAGGCCGCGAGAAGACGCTCACGCGGGGGCCATCCCGTGGGCCCGGTATCCCGTACCGATGAGCAGCTCGGCCAGGTAAGGTGCCATCTTGTCCTTAGGTGGTTGGGTGGAGCGGCCCGAACCACGGTGGTCCCTAAGCGCGACCGATCGCACACCGAGAGTGAAACTTTCAGAAGACCCCCAGGATTCAGGTTCCGTGGGACCCAGCTACTGATAACGTCCGGCCAACTATAAGAGCCAAAGCGACCTGGGCGGAGCGAAATTTGACGTTCGCTCGGTCGAGTGCAGTGTTCTCATGGCTAATCTCAGCGCGCCCGTGGGAGCTGTGGATACGGTCCAGATAGCACGTAGGTCCGGGGTGTCGACGCTGCTCGTCGGACGATGTATAGGTAGTAGATCGGAGGCTGAGCGATGCTCTTGAGCATTCGGTACTTGAGGCTTAGGACGTGGGTCTTGTTCTGTGAGCTCCGGGACGGAATAGGCGTCGCCCAAGAGCCTCCCGAGGCGGTCATCGTCGCCTCCAACGTGACCCCCACCGCCACCGCCGCCGGCGTTCCTGGCGGTCTGGGAACCGGTTCTGAGGGCAACCTCTACGGCGGTCTGCCCGCCGTGGGGTGGGCCGAGTCCAGTCGGGTGGTGTAATAACAACCACTCACCAACCTCAATTTCGAATTCTATAGGTCCTTTCGTCGGAATGTCAAGTAGGTAACTACGCAATGGTGTTTTTGGTCGCGTCGAAGCAGCCAGTATTCGGGCGTTATTCAGTTGTCAAGGTGCTTGGCGGGGGTTTCCGCTAGGCGGCCCCTGCCGTTTGGAGCTCAGGGTCTTTGGGCGTTAGGGATGCTTGGCCCTCAATGGGGCGCAGGCGGGCCTTGGCCAAGCTCTCTGAGCCCATGTAGCGCTTGGCCACCGCCCACTCGTCGTTCTGTTCGGAGAGCACGGCACCGACCAGGCGGACCACGGCGGCGCGGTTGGGGAAGATGCCAACCACGTCGGTGCGCCGGCGGATCTCCTTATTGAGCCGCTCCTGGGGATTGTTGCTGCGGACGGCGGACCAGTGCTCAGCGGGGAAGGTGGAAAAGGCGAGCAGGTCTTCGGCCGCGTCGGCCAGCATGCCGGCGGCTTCGTCGAACCGCCCGCTGAGCTGGTCCACTACCCGGGCGTGCTGGTCCCAGACGCTGTCGTGGTCGGGCTGCTCGAAGATGGTGCGCACCAAGGTGGCGACCATGCCTTGGGATGCTTTTGGCACTCGTGTCAACAGGTTTCGCGCAAAGTGCGTCTCGGCAGCGCTGCCAGGTCGCCCCGGCCAGGACGGCGGCGATAGCCGCCTTCAGGCCCTTGTGGTCGTCGGACGTGACCAGGGCCACGCCCGAGAGGCCTCGGGCCACCAAAGAGCGCAAGAACGCCGTCCAGCCCGCCCCGTCCTCGGTGGTGATCACGTCGAAGCCGAGCGACTCACGCCGGCCCTCGTTGTTCACCCCGGTGGCGATGACGACGGCCACGTTCACCACCCGGCCGCCTTCTCTCACCTTTTGGGTCAGTGCGTCGAGCCAGATGTACGTGTAGGGCCCGGCGTCCAGGGGCCGGGAGCGGAACGCCTCGACCAGGGCGTCGAGCTCCTTGGCCATGGAGCTGACCTGGGACTTGGAGATCCCTTCTATCCCCATGGCTTTTACGATGTCGTCCACCCGCCGGGTCGAGACCCCTTCCACGTAGCACTGGCAGACCACCTGGGTGAGAGCCCTTTCCGCCCGCCGGCGGGGCTCCAACAGCCAGCCCGGGAAGTAGCTGCCCTGCCGCAATTTCGGCACCGCCAGGTCCATCGTGCCGGCCCGGGTGTCAAAGTCCCGATGGCGGTAGCCGTTGCGCGAGTTGACCCGCTCGGCGCTGCGCTCGCCGTAGCCGGCCCCGCAGATGGCATCGGCCTCGGCCGACATCAGCTGTTCGGCGAAGCTGCGCACCATCTCCCGCAGCAGGTCAGGGCTGTCTTGCTCGAGGTGCTTGCGCAGCCACTCGAGCGCGTCCAAGCTTTCTAAAGCCACCGCATCTCTCCTCTCGGTTGTGTGGACTTCCTTGAGGTTGGTGCGGTGGTCGTCGCCAGTGGTGGACCCTGCCCCGTCAGGGCCTGAGGGTCACCGGCTCGTACACCACCCCTGAGGACTCAAACTAGAAGTTCGCTCGGTGAGGTACTGAAGTGGGGCTCCCCCCGTAGACCGGACACTCGGCCCTACGCTGCTTGCTGGTCCTTGAACTGCTCCTCGAACTCCTCTGGCGTCAAATAGCCGAGGGAGCTGTGAAGGCGTTTACGATTGTACCATATGACCCACTCGAAGACTTCCAAGCGGGCGTCCGCTATTGTATTGAAATGAGAGACGTCAACGAGCTCTCGTTTTAGCGAGGAAAAGAAGCTCTCGGCCATGGCATTATCGTAAGAGTCGCCGACGGAGCCCATTGACTGGGTTATGCTGAGCCGCTCACAAACTACGGCGTAATCGCCTGAAGTATATTGACAGCCTCGGTCGGAATGAAAGGTGGCACCGGCCAGGGCCCGTCCCCGCAGCCCGGCGGCGGCCAGGAGGGCGTCGGTGCACAGGGTGGTGCGCATATGGGCTTGGAGCGACCAACCGAGCAGGCGCCGGCTGCACACGTCGAGCACCGTCGCTAAGAAGCAATAACCCTCAGCGGTGGGGATGTACGTTATGTCGCCCACCAGGAGCTTGTTCGGCTCGTCGGCGCTGAAGTCGCGCTTGACGAGGTCAGGCGCAGGAGCAGCCTTTGGGTCCTGCCGCGTCGTTTTTACTTTGCGCCGCCCGGACAGGCCCTGCAGGCCGAGGCCGGCCATCAGGCTCTCCACGGTCTTGTGGTTCACCTTTATGCCCTGCCGCCACAGCTCTTCGGTCACCCGCGGCGAGCCGTAGCGGCGCCGGTTGGCCCAGAACACGTCCCAGACCAGGTTGGCCAGGTGAGCCTCTTCTAGGGTTGCCAGGCTCGGGCCGTCGGCTGTGGCGGCCCAGGCGTAGTAGCCCGAGCGGGACACCTTGGTCACCCTGCACAACGTGGTGACGGCGAAGTTAGCCGCCTCGGCCCTGATGAAGCGGTACTTGCGCTCAGCTCCCGGGCCACCGTCGTCATATGAAGCCAGACGAGCAGCGATCTCAGCCTCGGCTTCTAGCTCCGCTACCCGCCGGCGCAGCCAGGCCATCTCGTCCGCGCCTGTCACTTGCCCGTCTCTTTTACCCAGTACGCCGTGAAGCGCTTCAGGATCTCGACCTCTTCTTCTAGCTCTTTTATGCGCTTTCGCAGCCGGCGCTGTTCCTCCAGCTCGGCCTTGTCAGCGTCGTCAAGTTGGGCATCGGAATTGCGCACCCAATAGCTGAGCGTCGAGTCGTCGACCCCGAGCTCTTTTGCTACCTGCGCGATCGGGCGTCCTGACTTCCGTACCAGTGCGACCGCGTCAGCTTTGAACTCCTCGCTGTGACGACGACCTCTTGCCATGTATAGATCCTCCCCGATCGGAGGCGAGGGCGTCGTGTCCGGCCGAAGGGGGGAAGTTCAGAAGTGAGCCGGGCGGCTGTTTTGTCACCCCCTGGAGCGGCGCACCCAAGCCGGGTGTCTAGTCCCTATTTTAGCGACGCCTAAGTCAGGGACCTTGACACCCTCGCGGCGACATCACAAATTCACGTTGGCTGATGGTGCGTGGAAGGTTGCGCCGGTGAAGGCCTTTAATGGCGATGGTCGTCAGGTTGAAACAGCCGCCCGTCGGAGGTGTCCAAGAGGGGCACGCAGGTGACGGCCGTTGCCAGCACCTTGGGAGCGTAATTTGCGCCTCTGATCACAAATTCGGGAAGTGTATCTAACCTGCCATACGTTGACAGACAGGGCGAGTCGAGTACACCATTTGCCACCCGGTGGTGACGCGCCAGTGACGTGGGTTTGGCGGCTTGCCGGCAGCTCCTGAGAGCCCCGCCGGCCGGGTAAGGGTTCTTTCCAATCGGATACGGCACAAGTCCCGACATCGGTCGGTGCCGAGATCCTCGAAACAGGCAAATACCCCACCGGTGACAAGCTGTCGCACACATGCCAGGTGTCGGTGGACGCCCGAACTGCCTGTCCAGGGGCGGCCCAGTGACATCAAATACTGCCTGGGTGGTCGGAGGCGCACCAGACAATCGTCTCCTGTGCTAACGATAGCACTAACTCGACCGCCTCGTCGAAACTGATGCGCGTTCCAGCCGTGTAAATGACCTCGAAGTCTTCGTTGCCGAGCACTTGGCGCAGGTAGTCGCGATGACCTTCCTGCAACTTCTCCTTGATGAGGGTCAATTTCTCGAACCGGTTCGACCTACCCGGCGTCCCCGCCTGCTGCAGGTACTTTGAGTGCATCACGTCATAAGTACCAAAAAGCTGGGCTGCCTCCTTGGGCTTTCCCAGACGGGCGGCGCAACACGCCACGGCGTTCAGGTGGGAGACAGAGAGGTGGCGTAGGCCGAGGCGGCGAAACCCGATCACGGCCTTCCGCGAGCACGCTGCGGCGTTTTCAAATTCGCCTTGCAGGAGGTGGGCTTCGCCGAGGGCGCCCCAGGACCAGTACAGGAGGAGAGGGCCCCGATACGGTCTGACAGCGCGATGGCTTCCTCCAGGAGATCAGCACCAGCCCGGAACTGTTCCTCTTCCAGTTCGAGGACGGCGAGCGAAGCCAGGCAGACGGTGCAAAGGGCAAGGTCGCCTGCCCGCCGGAGATGGGCCACCGCTTCTTGCCAGAGCACCCTCTTCTGGGACGGGGTCGATGCCACGACGCTCAGAGAGCCGAGACCGAGGCCGATCAGTCTGGGGTCGCCCAGTTTTCGCGCCCTTTCGATGGCTTCATCTGCGCTCCGTGCCGCTTGGGCATGGTCGCCGAGCGACTCCGCCACCCAGGCAACGGCATTCGCGGCCCATGCCGAAAGCGTGGTCCGGCAAACCGCGAGAGACCTCGATCCCCTTTTGTAACAACGCCCACCCGGCGCGGCGCTCTGCCTCGGACTCCAATCCGAGCGTGCTAGCCAACGTGTCACCGATGCAGCAAAGGGCCTTGGCCCGCACGGCCGCCGGCCTGAGCCGGAGGGGCCTGGCATCCTCCGCAAGCGCCCGGCGACGCCGAGGTCAGACCGAGGCGTGGCGTCTCAGGTTTCAGGGACGCTCACTTCCGTACCACTGTGAGATCGTTTGCGGCTCGACCAAATCGCGTACAGCGTGTCACCCGCCATCGTCGTGGGACTGGAGTTGTCCCGCTTTAACGGACAGGTTCGCTAAGTCGATTATGTCAATTGCCAAGGAGCTCGTCGACCGTGACTGGCTCGTCACAGCAAGGGCACAGGCCACCTACGCCGACCCGGCGCATGAAACTGCCGCACTCGCAGCGCTGTTCACCCAGTAGCCGCGTGCCGCACTCGGAGCATTCGTAGACGGTGACAGGCTTTTTGGGCTGCGCAGCGGGCAACGGCTGGTAGTCCGGGCGTCGGTGGCGCCGGCGCCAGGCCGCTTGGCGACAGGCGTCGCTGCACCAGCGCCGGGCCCGGCCGGGGGGCAGCGGGCGGCCACAGACGGGGCAGCTTGCCGTAACGCAAACGTTACGCGACGGCACGGTCGGCCTCGGCCTCGGCGCGCTGGGCGGCCTCCCACTGGGCCGGGCTCAAGTACGACAGCGAGCTGTGGAGCCTACGGGTGTTGTACCAGCCCTCCACGTAGCTAAAGACGGCTCGGCGGAGCTCGGTGACGCTGGGCCAGGCCCGGGTGGTGATGAGCTCTCGTTTGATGGTGGCGAAAAAGGACTCCGCCACCGCGTTGTCGTAGGCACAACCGGTCCGCCCCAGTGACAGCCTTACGCCATTGGCCCTGGCCAGGGTGGCAAAGCCCTTGCTCGTATATTGACTGCCGCGGTCCGTGTTAAGCCGATTTCGGGTTAATTCCGATTAAGTCGAGGTTTGGGCTAAGCCGAGGATTCGAAGGCTGGCCTGGTCAAGCGGGGTTGGTCGGCTGAGTCCTCGGCTTAACGAACTGGTGTGCCGTTTAGCGTCCGTCCTATCCAGGCGCCTATTGAAAGGAGACGGTGATGGATACGACGGTCAGAGGGATCGGTGCGATTGTTGTCGGCGAGCTGCGTGCGGCCGAGTACATGGAGTCCACGATCGGCAATTACGAGAAGACGATCAGGGTGCTCGCTGGGTTCGTTGAACGGCGGGGCGACCTATACACGCCCTTGTTGGGCACGAAGTTCGCCTCCATGACGACCAGCCCGCGTACGGGCCGGTTCAGCGCCCAGCGCAGGTTCGACTACCGGCGACTTGTCAGCTTATTCGACGTTTTTGTGAACACCGGTCAGGTGGACCTTTCGGTCCGTAAACGCGGCGGTGGTGACCCACAGCCGACCTCGGAGGAGTTCACAGCATTGAATGCCGAGTGGGAAGCCGACATGGTCGACCGTGGCCTAGCGCCGGCGACACGCGACGCCTACGGCCGGGTCGCACGCGGCTATCTGACGTTTTTGGAAGCGCGTGGGGCCTGCAGTCTCGACACGGCCGATGGCGCCAGTGTCCTCGCGTTTGTCGAGTCGTTGTCGCCCAAATGGGCGACCTCGTCGCTGTTCTGGGTGATGTCGAACTTCCGCCCGTTTTTTACCTTCATAGGCCGCACCGACCTGGTTGACGCTGTCAACCTGGCTGGCGTGAGACGGTCCCACACGGTCCTGCCGGTCCTGAGTGACGACGACGAAGGCTTGGTCCTACAGGCGTGTGCGTCCGAACTCGTCAACGCTCGGGATGCGGCCATAACTTTGTTGGTCCTCACAACGGGACTGCGAGCCTGCGACATCATCGGCCTACGCCTGACGGACATCGACTGGCGCGCCCGGGTGATCGCCATCGTGCAGCAGAAGACACGCAATCCGCTGACCGTGCCGCTGACTGCGTTGGTGACGTCCAGGCTCGTCGACTACGTTCTTGCCGACAGGCCGGCTTCGGGCGACGATCACGTGTTCTTGCGTATGGCGGCGCCGCACACTCGACTGGCCGATCACGCCTCGATATACCGGGTGACCGCGGAAACGTTCCGCAAGGCTGGGGTCGCCGATGTGAAGGCCGGGACTCGCCTCCTACGGCATAATGCCGCGTCCAGGCTGCTGCGCGCGACGGTCCCGTTGCCAACGATATCGGCCGTGCTCGGCCATGCCAGCCCGGAGTCGACGCGTGGGTATATGAGCGTCGACGACGACCGTCTGGCCGAGTGTGTTCTGCCGGTACCGGAAGGCGCACGGTCATGAGCGCCTACGGGTTCACCAGCGCCTTCGCCACGCAGCTAGACGATTACCTTGCGTTCAAAAAGAACATGGGCTTTTATGGCGGCTCCCGGACCTGGTATTTGAAGAGGTTCGACGCCTACTGCACCGAACACGGCCGAGCCGTCTTCGACCGTGACACCGTCGAGGCATGGGTGAGCGCCCAGTTGGCAACATCGGCCCGTACCGGTCGTGGATGTCTTATATCCGTGACTTCGGCCGCTGGCTCAATGTCCACGGGCGCAAGGATGCCTACGTGCTGTCCGACCAGTGGAAGGCGCCGTTCGTGCCGGCCCATCCCTATCTGCTCACTAGCCACGAAATAGAGCTATTTTTCGCTGCCGCGGCACGGCTCGGGACGCAGTCCCCATGGCGGTGGCAGTCTGTTGCGTTCTTCACGCTGATGCACTCTTGCGGGATCAGGACTGGTGAGGCCCGCGCGCTGCTGGTCCGCCACGTCGACCTGGCGGGCCGGCATGTCGACGTGGTGTGGTCCAATGGCAACCGTAGCCGCAGGCTTCCTGTGACCGGCGACGTGGCCGAGGTCCTTGCCATATGCGAACAGGTATCGAGCAAACAGTTTGGCACCTCCCGCCGGACGTTTTTCGTCTCTTCTACCGGCAAGCCGGTCACAGCCACGGCCGTGGGGACGGTGTTCAACCGCATCTGGGACCTAGCCGCGCTGGCGCGCCCAGCAGGGGGCCAGCAGCCCCGGCCTTACGACTTCAGGCACCATTTCGCCTACGCCAATATCGAGCGCTGGATGGCCCAAGGCACGAACGTCGCCGCCATGTTGCCCTACTTGTCGGTGTACATGGGTCACGCGACCGTCGAGTCCACCTACTACTACATCCACACCTCGCCCGATTTCATGGACGCCTACTCGCACATCACAAGGAAGAGCGAGTCGCTGTTGCCGGAGGTCGGGTTCGAATGAAACGCGACCCGGGGACCGGCGTGGCGAACTTCTTCGTCTTTGCCAGGGACTACCTGCACAGCTACATGCCGAAGACCTGTCGGCTCTCCCCGAAAACGATCGAGGCCTACCGGATCAGCCTGGAATGCTTCCTTACCTACCTTGCCGACTGCGCGCATGTCCAACGAGCGCACGTCAGCTTCGAGCACTTCGACCGGAAACACCTGAAGGCCTGGGTCGCATGGATGGCCGACGACCGCCACTACGCGACGAGGACCGTCTCGCTGCGGCTCACCGCCGTCAAAGCGTTCTTGGCCTACTGCTCCACGAGGACATAACGCTCGTCGCTCTCAGCCAGGCAGCCAAAGCACTACGGGCCCCGGCCAGCCCCAGAGCGCCAGTTGAATATCTCACCGAAGACGAAACCCGAGCAGTCCTTGCCGCTTTCACCGGCCGGACGACGAAATCTCGCCGGAACCGGATGTTGCTCATCCTGTTATACGACACGGTTGCACGCGTTGGCGAGATCACCGCTCTGACGCTGCAGGACCTCGCCCTTGACAAGCCCGGGCACGTGAGGCTTACCGGGAAACGAAACAAGACCCGCACCGTGCCGCTCACCGACAAGACGATCGGGCACCTGCACGTCTATCTCGCGGAGTTCCACCCCAACACAGCCAAACTCCCAGCAGCAAGGCCAGTTTTCTATAGCCTGCATGACGGTCAGCCGACAGCGCTATCGGTCGATACGGTCTCGGCGGTGCTCAAGCAAGCCGCCCACACGGCCCGCACCAACTGCCGCACCGTCCCCGAGGACCTTCACTGCCACATGCTGCGCAAAACCAAAGCCATGGACCTCTACCAACAGGGCATCCCGCTGCCCATCATCATGCGCCTCCTGGGCCATGAGAACACCTCCACCACGGCGGCGTTCTACGCGTTCGCAACCATCGACATGATGCGAGACGCCGTCAACGCAGCTACACCCGCAATCGATGCCCCCACCGAACAACGGCTCACCAAAGACAAGCTGCAAGCCCTCTACAGCCTCCGATAACACGAGATCGTTAAGCCGAGGAACCAGCCGACCATCCCCGCTTGACCAGGCCAGCCTTCGAATCCTCGGCTTAGCCCAAACCTCGACTTAATCCGAATGAAATATGACGCCCCGAGCCGGGCGGTGCTGGGCGAAAGCCATGTGCAGGGCGTCTTCGACCAGCTTGGTGCGCATGTGGCCGGCCACGGCCCAGCCCACTACCCGCCGGCTGGCCAGGTCGATGACGGTGGCCAGGTAGGCGAAGCCGGACCACGTCCACACGTAGGTGTTATGCGGAGCTGGGCATAACACCTATTCGGCCCAGCTCATGGTTATGTGCAGCCGAGCGATGGGTGCTGCATGATCATGGTGGTTTCCGGTTCGGTGGGCTGCACATAATTAGAGGTGTTCCAGGAACGCCAGGAGACGGTCGTTTGGGCGGAACCGCTTCGGGACTGGGTTCGGGTCAGTGAGTCGCTGGAGCGTGGCTTCTTTGGCGGCGAGGTCGGCTTCGAGGTATTGGTGGGTGACTGCCGGACTGGAGTGGCCGAGCCATAGGGCAATGACGGCCAGATCGGCGCCCGATTCGAGTAGGTGGACGGCGGTGGAGTGTCGCAGGGTGTGCGGCGAGACGTGTCGGCCGTGCAGGGACGGGCAGGTTTGTTGGGCGGTGGTAACGGCCCGGTCGAGACGGTCACGGACCCCGGAGCGGGTCATCCCTGCCCCGTTTCGGTTGGGGAACACCGGTGTTTCTGGGGCGGGGTTGATCCGCTCGAGCCAGGAGCGCAGCTCGGCGGCGGTGCTGGCCCAAAGCGGGATGACGCGCTGTTTGCGTCCCTTGCCATAAAGGTGCAAGGCGTTTTGGCGCTCCAGGAGAACGTCTTGGACCCCGCAGGCCAGTCAGCTCCGAGACCCGGGCGCCGGTGTTGTAGGCCACGGCGAGCAGGACTGCGTCGCGCTGTCCCCTCCAAGTAGCCCGGTCGGGGGCGGCGAGGATAGCGGCGATCTCGTCGCGGGTCAGGTAGCCAAGCACGGGCCGGTCGAAGCGCTTGGCGGGGATAGCCAGCACTCGTGCGTTGACCGGCAGGGAGGCGGGGTCGCGCACCGCGGCGTAACGCATGAACGAATGGATCGCGGCGAGGCGGGCGTTGCGGGTTCGGGCACCGTTGTGCCGCACGACCTCGAGATGGTCAAGAAAGTCCAGGATCATTGGGGCGTCAAGATCAGCCAAGGTCAGCTTCGACGGCGGTTTGCCGCAGCGCTGCTCGAGGTATCCGAACAACAGCTCGAAAGCGTCCCTGTAGCTTTCGATCGTCCGGGGGCTCACGCCGCGCTGGTCGATGAGACGGCGCACGAAGAAGTCCTGGACGAGCTGATCGAACCCGATCTGGGGCGCTCTCATGGCGCGCCTTCCGGTCGGGCGAAGGTCTCGAAGCGCTCCGCGACGACATTCATGAGCTCGGGGACCGCGGAGAGATACCAGTAGACGTCTCGGACTTCGATGTGGCCGAGGTAGGTGGCCAGAGCGGCCATCTTGGCGTCGACGTCAACGCCTTCGACGTGCCAGGTTTGGATGCGTCGCACGACCATCCGGTGCCGCAGATCATGCACCCGGGGGACGCGGTCCGGCCCGCGGCCTCCCAGCCCAGCCGTCGACGTGTCACGCTGAATGCGTAAAAGGCGCTGTTGTAGCTGATCCGTTCGCTGTATTCGGTGCGGAAGAACGCGTCGTCGGGGCGAGCAGAACCGTTACGGCGTTCCCGCTCTGCCCTAAAGGCTGCGAGCGGGCGCAGCGCGCTGGGATGGAGAGGGACCAGCCGGGTCAGCCCGCGTTTGCCGGCCCGGACGGTGATCACGCCCTCATCGAGGTCGACATCTGCGCATGACAGGGCGAGCGCTTCGCTGATCCGCAACCCGGCGCAGGCCAGCAACCCGAACAAGGTGGCGTAACAACGGGGTCGCAGACCACCAGCAGGAGCCAGTTGGCCGGCCGCCGCGATCAAACCGGCGATCTCGGCATCGGAGTAGACGTGCGGGGGCGTGCGATGCCCGGTCGGGCCGAGCATGCCCGCAGCGGGGACCTCGGTGGCCCCGTCCAAGGCGGACAGGTGGCGCAAGAAGCCCCGCACGGTCGCCAAACGCCGTGCCGGGTTACATGGGTCGCTCGACGCCGTCGCCGTGGCCCAGTCCAAGGTTGTCTCGAGCGGGATCGGCCCTTCGTGCCCGTCGAGATATCGCGCGAAAGCCCGCAGCGCCCGTTCTTGGGTCACGGGCCGGTAACCCAAACCACGGCGCAATCCGATGTAATCATCGACCAACCCCCTCACCGAGCCGGTCATGGTGTCGCACCCGGCCATGGCAGCGCCACCTGGCGCAGGGCCTCGATATCGACCGCGGCGTAAATCCGGGTCGTGGCCAGACAGCTGTGCCCGAGCAGGCCGGCGATCTCGCTCAAACCGACACCCTGGGCCTGCAAGCCGGTTGCCAGCGAGTGACGCAACAGGTTCCCGCCACGCGTGGCCGCTTCGATCCCGACCCGGCGCAGCGCGTTGTCCACGGCCCGCCCGACCATGCTGTCACTGATCGGAGCGCCACGCCGGATCCTGACCAGGATGAACACTTCCCGGGCCGGGGTGTCGGGGCGGCCTCGCTGCAGATAGTCGACCAGCGCCGCTCCGACCTCGCCGGTTATCGGAAGCAACGCCCCGTGGCCTGTCTTGCGGCCCACGACCCGGATAACCCTAGCCCGCCAGTTGATGTCTTCGAGGCGCAGCCGGACGATCTCACTGACCCGCAGCCCCAGCCGGGACATGCACAAGATCATCGCCCGGTCCCGCAATCCGCGCTCGGTGGACGAATCCAGGGAGCCGATCAGCTGCTCGAGCGATCCCGGATCCAGATGGCGAACCAGACCGCTCCGCCGGTGCGGCACCATAGGAACCGCCGCGTCCAGCCGGTCCCCGACCAGACCCTCGGCACGCAGGAACCGGAAGAACGACCGCAGCGACGTCGCCACCAACTCCACTGTTCGCGGGTCGTATCGCCGTGATGACATCCCGATGAAACCGACAACGTCACTTGGGCCGATCCGCTCGACTTCGACCTGGCCATCAAGAAACACGGCCTCCAAGAACGCACCGGCGAACCGGGCATAGTTGCGCCGAGTCCCCGCGCAAAGGCCCCGGACCCGGCGAAGATGCTCATCAAAGGCGGCCAGCGCCTCCTCCACCGACCACCCAACACGAACCGACCCTGACATCACTGCTCCTCCTCTCCCGGGCTCCCTGCCCGGACCACGAAGAAGCCTTGCGATTATGTGCAGCTACACGACGACCCAGCGACCGTCACCGCCAAGCCCCGCCCAGCGATATCCCGGCTCAACCCACCGCGCTGCACATAACCATGAGCTGGGCCGAATAGGTGATGTCGCCGACGTAGCGGGTGTCCATCTCCGCCGAGGGGCCGAAGTGGCGTTTGATGAGGTCCAGGGCCTTGTCCTCGTCGGCCCCGGGGGGACAGTGGTCGTGCGCCAGCGGCGCTGGCAGCGGCCCTCCAAGCCGGCGGTGCGCATGAGCCGGGCCACCCGGCGCCGGCCACAGGCGATCCCCTGGTGGGCCAGTTCGGCCTGTACCCGGGGCGAGCCGTAGGTGCCGTCGGAGACCTGGTGGACCTGGGCGATCACCTTGGCCAGCTCGGCATCGGTGCGGGCCCGGGTGCTGGGCTCGGCCTTGAGGGACTGGTAGTAGGCGGCTTTGGAGACCTCGAGCAGCGCACAGGTCCGGGCCACCCGGCGCTGCCCCGGCTTTTCCGCCTCGAGGAAGGCACGGGCCTTCATCGGGTCTCCTTTGCGAAAAAAGCCGTTGCCCTCTTTAGTATTTCCACGTCCTCACGGAGCCGGCGGTTCTCCCGCCGCAGGTTGGACAGCTCTTCCTTCTCGTCGGTGCGCTTGCCGGCGTCGGTCTCGGCCTGCCTGACCCACGCCCGGACCGCCGTTTCGGTCAGGTCGAAGTCCTTGGCCACTTGACCCACCGAGCAGTCACCCTTCAGGCACCGCTCGACGATGTCGGCTTTGAACTCGTCGGTGAAGGCACGACGCGGACGAGGCTCCATCGTCTCCATACTGGGACATCCTCTCTGCCCTCATCGGGCACATGGTGGATGTCCGTCAAACAATGAAACTCCAATCCTTCTTTGTGAAGACCAAGTTGTGACCGTCGTATTGCTAGCGTTCACAGGCTTCTTGCCATCTCTCGGCTCTTCAGTTCAGAGGTGTCCGGTCGCCGTTCAGACCAGAGCGCGTACCCCAGCCAAGCTAAAGCTAGCCCCACCGGTACCGCCACTTTCGGCTGAGACGCGTTGGGCAGCAACCCAGCTACGGGGGCCAGTATGGTGCCGATGGCGAGCAACACGCCCGCCCAGCGCGGCAGGATGCCGGCACGGAACGTCGCGATGCCAAACAGCAGACCGCCGACCATGTACACCAGTCCTGTTAGCGTCCATAGGGTGGGGAGGGCACCGAGGTTAAAAGTGCCGGCGGGACCGGTGAACATTCCCATCCAGCTCTGCACAAATCTGGGCTCAGCGGTCGCCAGCCGAGGCAAGATGAATGCTTCAACGAAGCTAAAGCCCATTATGAGCACCAGCCAGAGGCTGAACATGACATAGCCAGCCAGACCAAGCCGACCGGACTGTTTCGCTTGCCGGGCGTAGAGGCCAGCCATGCCGAGCAGTCCGAAGAAGCACATAGCACAGGCAATAACATGAACGATTTCCCACCGGGTGGTGGTGACTGACGAAGGCACGTTTGGTGGATGGAATATGCCAACTAGCACATAACATATCCCCGCGAACAGAGCCGATAAACCTGCCAGACGGGTGAGGGTGGCCGTGGTTATCGCTCTATCGGTGGTTATCGTTATATCGGCGCGGCGATCCTGTAGATCGTCGGTAGAACTGTTCTTTTCATGCAACAGCGACATGCAGGCTCCTCTAGGTTGTGATGGCCGCCGCCCTGGTCGGCCGATTGTCGATGTGCCCTTGCTGGGCTGGGTTGCCGGTCGTTACTGAAGGTTTCAACACGACGGCAGTGATCAGAAGCAGAAGCCGCCAAGGTCCCCAGGTCTCTTGCCGGAGGGTGGCTCCGAGGGTCCATTCCGACCACATCTCGGGTATTCGTGCCGGGACACGATCATGAGGAGCTGTCCGAGACCGGCATTCCTCCCGCTCCCGAGAGCGCTACGGCACTTTCCCGAGACGCCGTGATGCTGTTCCTACACACCGCGCCATCGATCGCGATCGGGGTGGCAAGGTAGATCCGAAAGGCCGAGATCGGTCTGTTCCAGCGGCCGGGCGGAATGTTCGATTTGCGGACTGCATCGGATGCACCGGACATGTGCCCACGTGCGTGGCCATTGCCTCCTTGGTCAAAGACCTCGACGTGTTCCAGGTCTCTACGCCGAAATCATCCGGCAGGGGCCCTAGCGGCGCCGAGAGGGTGGATGTTCTTCGCCCGCCCTGCGTTCAGTCTCGCGCCCTCGGTGTCTCGGGGCTATCCGTGGTGGACCCCATTTTCCCCGGCACTCTCAGCCGTTGGAACGGTCAGGGAACGCGGCTGCTCGTCACGGCTCGACGAGCCCCGACCGGATGGCGTAGCGCGTCATTTCGACTCGGTCGCGGATGCGGAGCTTGTCGAGGATGTTCGTTCGGTGCCGTTCGACCGTCTTGAGGCTGATCGTCAGCAGGCCGGCGATGTCCTGCGAGCTGTGGCCTTCGGCGACCAGCTTCACCACTTGGGTCTCGCGAGGGGTGAGCGGGCCACGGCCGGGTCGCTCGCCCTTTGCTATCCGGTCGAGGTAGCGGCGCATGATCACCCCGAGCGCAGGCGGGCTGATGAACGACTCGCCGCGCAGCGCTGCGCGGCACGCCTCGAAGACGTCACGGTCGGCCTGCCGCTTGAGCACGTAGCCAGCAGCGCCCGCCGCCACTGCCTCGAAGAAGTACTGCTCGCGGTCGTACATCGATAGCAGGAGGATCGGGAGGTCGCTGCGCCTGCGCGAGATCTCGCGCACAGCCTGGAGACCTGTCAGCCCCGGCATGGCGACGTCGATAATCGCCAGGTCGATGTCGCCATTGATGGCCTTTTCGACCGCTTCCACGCCATCGACCGCCTCGGCGGTGACCCGCAGGTCCGGCTGCCGCTCGAACAGCGCTTTGAGCCCTTCTCGCACAACCACATGGTCGTCCGCAATCAGGACCCGCGCAGGAAAAGGGACCGGCACCGTCAGCTGACGAGACAATCTGGGACGGCTAGCCGAACCCGAACCCCGGGTCGCCGCGACTCGATGCGCAGCTGCCCCCCGACAAGCAGAGCCCGTTCCCGCATGCCCCGCAGACCAAGGCCTTCGTTCTTGTCGCCCGTCAAGCCGCGACCGTTATCGGTGACCTGCATTACGAGGTCTTCGCCGGTTAGCTGCAGCTTCAGCTCGATCTCGGTCGCGCCGGAGTGGCGAACGGCGTTGGTGAGCGCCTCTTGAGTGATGCGGTATACGGCCAGTTCGACATCGCTCGTCATG
This sequence comes from uncultured Acidimicrobiaceae bacterium, assembly GCA_963750465.1. GTDB lineage: Bacteria > Actinomycetota > Acidimicrobiia > Acidimicrobiales > Palsa-688 > Fen-671. The sequence continues at coordinate 84,210 of CAVVRE010000010.1, read as the reverse complement.
CGCTCCAGCCGGTCCGGCAGCACCAGATTCACGTGGGCGGGCGCGCCCTCCCCGAGGGAGTCAGCAAGTGCTCCGAGCGCGCTTAGGAGTCCGAGATCATCGAGGACTCCGGGCCGTACCTGCCAGGCGAGGTTTCCCACCTCGTCGAGGGTGGCCCGTGCCTCGCTCTGCATGCCGGCGATGCGGGGCAGCATACCGTCGGGGGCTTCCGCCTCGATCCGTCCGAGCTGCAGCAGGATGCCTGTTAGGCGCTGGCCGATCTCGTCATGCAACTCCTGCCCGATCCGCCGGCGCTCGCCTTCCAGGGTCGCGACCATTCGCCCCGCGCTCGCGATCCGCTCGTCTTCCAGCCGATCGAGCATGGCGTTGAAGCCGGCGATCAATGCCCGGGTCTCCGAAGTGCCCTTTTGCGGTAGTCGCTCCCGGGGCTGAAGGATGTCCAACGTCTCCATCCGCCGCACGAGGCCCGCGAGTCCGCTGAAGGCGACTCTGAGCAGCAATGCATTGGCAATCACCATGACGACCAGCACCAAGGCGAGGACACCGCCCTCCTCGTTGATGGTCTGGGAAGAGATCGTCGCCGGCGTCAGAACCAATACAAGCACAGCCGCGAGCAGGATCGCTGCGTTGACGGTAACGACCCACAGATACAAAGACACCGTGCCTAATCCCACGAGAGGTTTCCCGCTCCCAACCCGGCGCAGCTGGGGAACCCGGTGGGTCAACGATTGGGTCGTGCTCATTGCCAACATCCTCGGGGTGACGAAAGGGCGACCCTGAAAGGTCGCCCTTTTGGCCTTTAGCGCTTCTGCTTGTGGCCTGTCATCGTCCCGGTCCCGCCCTCACGGGGAGGACCGCCTCGCCTCCGGCCTGCGCGTTGGCGCAGCCTGGGCATCGGGCCGGTCTAGTCGAGGGACCGGTGGTGATGACGGTCGGTGTGGCCCGAGCGGTAACCACTTTGGGTGGCCCCTCCCGGGCCGGTCCTAGCCAGGTGGGCCAACCAGTACGGACGCGCCGTTGGACAGTTCGCCCTCCGCTCGGGTGGCGGTCGACGCGGCCTTGGCGGCCTGGGCCACGCTTCCCACGTGGGTGACCTCGATCTTGTGTGGTTTGGCCTGCTCGGCGACGGGGATCGTGACCGTGAGCACGCCGTCGTAATAGATGGCGGTGATGTGCTCCAGGTCCAGGCCCTTGCCGAGGAACAGTTGCCGGCCGAACTGGCCGTAGGCCCGCTCCTCCACTTGTACTTCATCAGTCTTGTCCCAGAACGCCGTGCGCGTCGCCTTCACGCTCAGGAGGTCGTTCTCGACGGTCAGCTCGATCGAGCCGGGGTCGGCGCCCGGCAGGTCGAGCTCGGCCTTCAGCTCGTCGCCTCGACGGTAGGCATCGACGGCGACCGGTCGGGCCCGGCGTTGGCCGGCCATCTCCTCGGTTGGGCCGAGGTCGCGGTACGGTTGGAATGGCATCAACATGGCTGCATCCTTTGGTCGACGCTCGAACATTGCGGTCTGCGACCGTCTTCACTTCGAACGTCTAGCCATCACCATACTCTAGTTAGATGATACTAGTAATTTATTTCTGGAAATTTCTTGCTAAGGTGACGAGTGATGAAAGAGTGGAGCTTCCTCACCAACCATGCCCGGGCCTTGGTCTGTATCGCCCACGACCCCGGGGCCCGCTAGCGCGACATCGCCACGACGGTGGGGATCACCGAGCGCAACGCCTACACCATCGTCACCGACCTGGCCGCGGCCGGCTACGTGGTCAAGGACAAAGACACTGACGGCCGTCGTAACCGCTACCAAGTCCAGGCCCAGCTCCCGCTACCAGAGACCATTGGGCGAGAGCGGACTATTGGAGAGGTCCTGGACGTGCTCGTAGACAGCACTCGCGAACCAGCCCGGGCATGACAAGCTGGGAGTACCTGATCGTAGAGCTCCCAGCTTCGAGCCGCCCACTCACGCGCCCGGCTCCTGATTCGCGGCGGCATTAGGTCCGGCGATCGACGACCCGCGCTCGGCGGCCAGAGCTCGAGACTGCTTGCTCGAACTTTCTGACGGACATCCACCAACTGGCCCTGGGGCGGAAATGATGTCCAGAACTGCCAGAGCCGAGAGCAAAGGCGGCCAGGAACTATGATTTCGTTGGTTCTGGCTCGACGATCCCCGCTTCGGAGTCGAGGCCGCCAGCTGGACGAACTACGCGGCGAAGCCCGCCCGCTCGAGACGCGACCCACAGGGGCCTGCCGAGGGTCGCGACCACAATCTCTTGGTCGCGGCGGACGGCGGCAATAACCCGGATCAAGTTTGACCCCTTCATGGTCCACCTTGTGCGGGTGGTGGACACGTCGAATAAGGATTGCGCTTCGAGGCCGGCGCCGACGTGCGGGCTGGACCAGAGCCGGTTGACCGGCTGGCCGAGGCGGTACAGATCGCCGAGTTGACCTTTGGCGGGGCCTCCTTCGATTTCGACGGGAACCATTACGAAGTTTTCGGCCTGCTGGCGATCGTGGCCACCGTCCAGCAACCACACCCTCCGATCACGATCGGTGGGGAGGGCGCCGTCTGGTCGCGTTGAGGTCCACGAAAGCCGACATCGTCAGCATCGTCCCCGCCGCCCTGCCCGGTGACGGAATGAAACCGGCGCACATCTCCATGCGGGCCATGGGGGGAAAAGGTGAGCTGGGTTTGCCAGGCCGCCGGGTCCACGTCTTGACAGCCTGGAACTCGACGTCCTCCTACGCAACGGCGTAGTGATGACGGATCGCCGCGGTGCCGTCGAGGGGTACTCGCCGATCATTACACGTACGTCCCCAAGTTGGTGCCCGGTGGCGCCGAAGAAGGTCTGACAGTCGACGACCTGCGCGGCTCTCCCTGGCTTGTGTTCGGGACCACAGAAGACATCGTGGTGGCCAAGCTGGCCGGCACCTAGTGCACGCCGACGAAAAAGGCAATGCGGTGCCCCGCCCCGGGCACGGCTCAAGGACATTCCTCGCCCGGCGTCAGTAGGTCCCTGGGAAGAAATGGGAAGAACGAGATGTAACCGACAGTGCTGAACCGTGCCCAGTTGTACCGGAATGTGCATGTCAGAGCCATGCACTGTTCAGGGGCAGCACCTTGCCCAACTTTTGCCAAGGTGAGGGTCGCGGGTTCGAATCCCGTCGTCCGCTCGCGTGTGATGTCGTCCGCTCGCGCTCAGATCAGACACCGCCGTGCGCTCAGAGTGGATGGCAAAGTTAGTGCTAAACTGCCCGTGTGACCGTTGAGAACAGCCAGGAGATCACTCTGGAGGAGGCCGCAGAACTCCTCCGGGTGCACTACATGACGGTCTATAAGTACGTCCGGACCGGGCGCTTAAGGGCCGAGCGCCGCCAGGGTCGATGGGTCATCGACTCGAGCGATCTGGAGGCATTTCACGACAGCAGCGAGGCGCCGCAGGCGCGGTCGGCTCCAGGGTCAGGTGCGGGGCCGGCGCAGCGCTGGGCTGGGCGTGCCAAGCGGCTCATGGCTCGCATGATCGCCGGCGATGGCCCCGGCTCGTGGAGCATCATTGAGTCCTCTCTTGTTTCTGGCCGCCCCTCTGACATGTACCTGCAACTGCTGGCCCCGGCGCTCAGGCAGGTCGGTGATGGCTGGAGCCGTGGAGATGTCTCGATAGCCGACGAGCACCGTGCCACCGCCGTCGCGTTGGGCCTGGCCGGAAGGCTGAGCCCCTTGTTCGTCCGCCGGGGCCCCTCTCGGGCGGCTACCGTCCTGCTGGCCGGCGCCGAGGGCGACCCGCACGTGGTCCCGTTGCTGATGGTCGCAGACGCCCTGCGAGCAGAGGGTTGGGGCATTGTGAACTTGGGTGCTGACGTGCCCCGAGCAGAGCTGCTTGCGACTGCGCAGGCGACCGGCCACCTGAGGGCAGTAGGGATCAGCTTGAGCTCGGAGCGCAGGGCGGCCCGTACGGCCAAGAACATCCGGGCCCTGCGGGCCGCGTGTCCCGACGTGCCAGTCCTGTTGGGGGGGCCGGCGGCCGGGTCCGAACAGGTGGCACGAGAGCTCGGAGCTGATGGTTGGGCTCAAGACTTGGCCGGAGCAGCCAAGCTTGTCAACGACCTGGCTGCCCGTCCCTAAGCGCCCGCCTTCTTCCTGCGCTACCTAACAGGCTCTGCTTCCCCCCTGTCGCATCCTGGCCGTAGTGCTGTCGTCGACGGCTGCAGCTTACTTAGTGCTAAATAGAGTCAATTAGTGCTAAACTCACCGGTGTGATCGATGCGGCACTAGAGGCGACCGTCGTCGGCAGCTACAGCCGCATAGGTCCGGCTATCCGGAGCCGTCTCTACCACTGGGACCGGCCTATGACTCTGGCGGGCCGAGTAGTCGTCATCACGGGCGTCACATCCGGCATCGGTCGTGCCGCGACCATGGCCCTGGCGGAGCTGGGAGCGGTGCTGTGCCTCGTTGGCCGTAACCCTGATTTGCTGGCGCTCACCTGTCAGCGAGCCCGGGAAGTCGGGGGTAACCCGACAGCGGAAGTTGCAAATCTCGAGGATCTCGCTCAAGTAAGTCACCTCGCCGGACGCATCGGGCGGCGGTACACCGGCGTGAACGTCCTTGTCAACAACGCCGGGGCGTTACTCCGGTCCCGACGCGTGGCACCGGGAGGCCGCGAAGCCACCATCGCGCTGAACGTTCTCTCGCCGTACCTACTCACCGAACTGCTCCTCCCGTCCCTGGGGACGGCCGGCGGGAGGGTGGTCACGGTGACGTCCGCGGGGATGTACACCCAACGTTTCGACATGTCCACGCTCGTGATGGACGAGGCGGGGTACAACGGCATGGCTGCGTACGCACGGGCCAAGCGCGCTCAGGTCGTGCTGACCGAAGAGTGGCAGCGCCGCTACGGGGCTGACGGTGTCGACTTTTACGCAGTCCACCCGGGTTGGTCTGAGACGCCCGGGCTGGCCAAAGGCTTACCCGGCTTCGCGCGCGTCATGCGGCCGCTGCTCCGCACCCCAGCCGAGGGGGCAGACACAGCCGTTTGGCTCGCCAGCCAACCCTTCGGTACAGACCAAGGCGGCGGCTTGTGGTTCGACCGAAGGCCGCGTTCTCCTTACCGCTTGCCATGGACATGGGCAAGCGCGGAGCGACGTAAAGCGCAGGGGGAAGCCCTATGGGAGTGGTGCCGCCAGCAAGTCGAGCAACTCTCGGCGAAACCATGATGCCGCAGCGCGAACGTCTTGCCGTGATCGGCGCAGGCGTCTCCGGCCTCACCGCCGCCTATCTGCTACAGCGTCGCTACGACGTGACCCTCTTCGAGGCCGAAGACCGTCTCGGTGGTCACGCTCATACCCATAGGGTCATAACGCCCAAGGGTGACGAGCTGGCGGTGGACAGCGGGTTCATCGTGTTCAACAACGTCACGTACCCCCATCTGACCCGGCTCTTGGACGAGATCGGGATAGGCAGCGTAGTGACGCGCATGGGCATGTCGGTCCGCTGCGAAGGCTGCGGCCTCGTGTACGCGGGAGGGCGAGGTCTGGTAGGGCTGTTCGCCAGCCCTCGGACGTCGGCTCGGCCACGTTTTATCCGTATGTTGGCCGAGGTGGCGCGGTTCCAGCGCGCGGCGCGGCGCTACCTGGCCGCCGGAGGTGACGACCAGCCCCTCGGGGACTTCCTGACGGCCGGACGGTACTCGGCGTACTTTCAGGCTCACTACATCCTCCCGGTCGTCTCGGCGGTGTGGTCGGCGGGGCCGGCTACTGCACGCCAGTACCCCACCCATTACCTTTTCCGTTTCCTCGACAACCACGGCATGCTCGCGCCCCGGCCATCGCTGCGGTGGCGAACGATCCCGGGAGGTTCCCACCGCTATGTGGAGCGCCTGGCAAAGGAGCTGAGCGCAGTCATTACGTGCACCCCGGTCCGGGCTGTCGCCCGCCATTCCGACGGCGTCGAAGTCAGGGACGAGGCGGACGAGATGCACCTTTTCGACCACGTGGTCATCGCCGCCCACGCTGACAGCGCGCTGAAGCTTCTTGCGGATCCCACACCGGAGGAGAAATCGGTCCTCGGCGCCTTCACCTACTCGGTCAACGATGTCGTCCTACATACCGACTCGCGGCTCCTCCCCGCCCAGAAGTCCGCCCAGGTCTCGTGGAACTACTCGCTGCCCAGTTGCGACGCCGAGAACCGCGACGTGGTCGTCAGCTACCACATGAACCGTCTGCAAGGCCTCCAGGGAAAAGACGACTACTTGGTGAGCCTCAATGCCCGTGAGCGTGTGCACCCCGGGACGGTCCTGGCCCGAATGACCTACGAGCACCCCGTCTTCACCACCGTGTCCTTGGCGGCCCAGTCTCGCTTGGCCCAGCTGAACCAGGGACGGACCGCGTTCGCCGGTGCCTACCACGGGTGGGGCTTCCACGAAGACGGCTGCCGTGCCGGAGTAAACGCCGCCGCCTTTTTCGGGGTGAACTGGTGACCGCTACCCTGGCTCGGCCCGCTCCCCCCTCAGCGCCTCGCAGGTCGAAATCCCCGCCTTGTACCGCGCGACGATAACCCACCTCCGGCGCGGGCCAACGGCCCACCGGTTCTTTCATCGGTCATTCCTATGGCTTGTCGACCTCGGCTCGCCGCCGGCGTTGCCTTGGTTTCTGCGCCGTCTTGGCCGCTTCGACCGTCGCGACCACTTGGATATTCGCGCCCTGCTGGCTGACAACGGGGTAACCGCTGACCGCGTAGTCATGCTGGCAGCTCTACGCACCTTCGGCTACGTGTTCAACCCTTTAAGCATCTACTGGTGCTACGCGCCCAACGGGGAACTCGTGGCCAAGGTGGCCGAAGTCCACAATACCTATGGACAGCGCCACGCCTACCTCTTGCCCCCGGACGCCACCGCGCGCGTGGACAAGGAGCTGGAGGTTTCGCCGTTCCACCCGGCTAAGGGCATGTACCACATGAGGATTTCAGACCCGGGGCAACGGCTCGTGGTCGCCGTCAGTTTCCGGCCGAGCAATGGTGAGCCCTTCACGGCCACGATGGTCGCGAACCGGCTGAAGGCGTCGCCGCTCCAGCTCATCGCTCTGCTCGTCCGGTACCCGTTGCCCACCTTGCGGGTATCAGCCCTCATCCGCTGGGAAGCGCTGCGGCTCCTGGCGAAGCGCATCCCGAGGTACCGCCGTTGACCCAAACTGCCACTTCGATGCCCATACAAGACGGGGCTGCGCTTCGGCCGCCCTCGGTCTCGCGGTTCAAGGTCGCCCTAGCGAAGGCCTTTGTGCGGCGGGCCGCTACCCACTGCGGGGTGCTGTTGCGCTTTGGCGATAGCACCTGGTCCGGGGACCCTCTCGGGCCGGTAATGCAAATTGACGATTACGACGCTCTGGCGGCCCGCCTGGCGGTGCACGGCGAAATCGGCCTCGGGGAGGCCTACATGGCCGGAGAGTGGAGCTCGCCGGACTTAGTCCGCTTGCTGACGGCCATCGTGCAGAACATCTGGACGGTTGTCCCCCGCCCTGTGGCGTCCCTGCGCCGCCTCACCCAAACGCCCAACCCGGAAGGCCAAGATAACGACCTCGGTGGTGCCCGAAGCAACATATCCCGGCACTACGACCTGTCGAACGACCTGTTCGCCCTGTTCCTCGACGAGACGATGACCTACTCTTCCGCACTGTTCGAAGGCCGGGGAGACTCCCTCGCCGGCGCGCAGCGGCGCAAGATCGACCGGCTCCTTGATGGAGTGGGCGTACGTGCCGGAAGCCGGCTCTTGGAAATCGGCACCGGCTGGGGAGAACTGGCGGTCCAGGCCGCTCAGAGGGGTGCGCGGGCGACGACTATCACACTGTCTGAGCAGCAGGCTGCACTGGCTCGGCGCCGCATCGCGGCAGCGGGGCTGGAACACCAAGTCGATCTGCAGGTCCAGGACTACCGCACGGTGGAGGGGACCTTCGATGCGATAGTCAGCGTCGAGATGATCGAGGCTGTCGGCCCGCGATGGTGGCCCACGTACTTCGAAGTCCTGGACCAGCGGCTTGCAGCGGGCGGGAAGATAGGCCTGCAGACGATCTTAATGGACCACAACCACATGCTCGACGCCTCCCGGTCGTGGACTTGGACACGCAAGTACGTGTTCCCGGGCGGCGTCATACCCTCGGAGACGGCGATCGAAGAGAACCTGGCCCGCCATACCACGTTGGCCATCGTTGACCGCCACCGCTTCGGTGCCTCGTACGCTCGCACCGTCCACCAATGGCGGCTCCGTTTCGCTGAACACGGCGACCAGGTCAAGGCGCTCGGTTTCGGACCGGTGTTCCGCCGGATGTGGGATTACTACCTCGCCCAGAGCGAAGCGGCGTTCCGGGTGGGCTACCTCGACGTTGGACAGTTCATCCTTTCGCGGACTGCCCGGCGTGCTGGGAGGATCTCATGGCCCGCTACGTGACCAAATTGCGCACCAGCCGTGCGCCGGACGAGGTCTTCGCCTATATGGCCGACCTGCGCAACTTCGCCGGATGGGACCCCGGGGTGCGGCAGGCGGCCCAGGTCGAAGGTGAAGGTGGTGGGCCAGGAGCCGTCTTCGACGTGACAGTTCGTACGAGAAGGGAACAGACGTTGCGCTACCGCACGGCCGTGTTCGACCCTCCGCATGAACTGCTGGTCGTCGCCAAGACCAAGGCCCTCACCTCGGAGGACCGGATAACCGTGGGTTCTAACGGCCGAGGCTCGATCGTCACCTACGACGCTGCTCTACGCTTCAACGGGCCCCTTCGTATCGGTGGCGCGGTGCTCCATTTCGTGCTCAGACGCATAGGCGACCGCGCTTCAGCTGGCTTGTGCCGGGCACTCGAGGGTGAACGCCTCCGCTAGCGGTTACCGAAACCCGTCCGGCGCAGTCCCGAGCAGGTTCAGCCGCTGTGAGCGCCGTCGGGGAAGCCGGCTTTGCCGAGCAGGTGCGCGAGCGCTTGTCCTAACTCAGGGTGGCGGTACTGGTGCCTCAGCGAAACCAGCCTGTCAGGCACGGCACGCTGGCTGGCCAGCGCCAATTCGCGAGTGCCTTCCGGCCCGAGCAAAGCTTGTGGCGCGACGGCCGGCACAGGGAGCAGCGCGGGCCTGTGCACGCCGGCCCAAGGCGCGGGCGTACTCGCGCGAGCGGACGGGGTGGGGCGCAACGGCGTTGACCGGCCCGACCAGCTGCACGTCGACAAGGGCGCGCAGGTAGATGTCGAGCAGGTCGTCGAGGCCGATCCATGACATCCATTGGTCGCCGTTGCCCACGGGCCCACCCAGGCCGGCCAGGAACAGCGGGTACAGGAAATGGAGCGCTCCGCCGCGTGGAGATTGGACAATGCCCGTGCGGACGTTCACCACCCGCACTCCGGCGTCAGCTGCTGCCTCGGTTGCTCTTTCCCAATCTGCTACCACCTGTGCGAGGAAACCCCCACCCTGCGCGGCGCCCTCGCGCAGGATTTCGTCTCTTCGGTCGGGACCGTAATAACCGATGGCGGAGGCGCTCACGAACACCCGCGGGCCATCAATGACTTTGGCGGCCAGCCGGGCCAGCTCGCGCGTCGGCCCGACCCGGCTTTGGTATATCTCGCGTTTATGGCCGGCAGTAAACCTGCCGGCGATCGGTACTCCTGCGAGGTGGACGATGGCGTCGGTCCCCGCCAGGATCTCAGGGTCGGGGTCTTCCGGGTCCCAGGCTCTTTCGTCGGGCCCGCCGGGGGCACGGCGCACCAGCCGGATGACCCGGTGGCCCCCCGTAGATAGGAACGCTACAAGCGCGGAGCCGACGAGCCCGCCAGCACCCGTGATGGCGACGGTCAGAGGAGTGGGGTTGAGCAGCCGTCCCCAATTGTGTGCGGAAAGGTCCGCGGCCAGTTGACGGTGCCGGTAGGCGAACGTAGCCCGCAGCACCCGCGCCGGCACCTGGGTGTCAACATTGTCGACCACCCGGGTGCATGTTGTGCCGACCGGCTCGAAGCGGTGTTCGTGACGCCAACGCAGGGGCAGGGAGCTTAGGCGGTCGACGAACCTGTGAGGCCGGTCATAGTCCTCGTGGGTAGCTACCCATACAAGGCCGCCCGGGAGCGACAGTTGGGCGCGGCCGTCGCGGAGGTTTGTTGCCTCATGCTTTACCCAGACAGGCTGCCAGGGCGGGAGAAGCCTGGCCAGAGCGCCAGGGCGCTCGTGCCAGGCGAAGACCTCCTCTATTGGGGAAGGGACGACGCTGCTGACGGAGATGCTCACGGGCGTCCAGCCTCCTTGTGGCTGGCGGTGGAGAATGTTTTGGTCAAAGTGACCCGCTCCCTTCGGTTGCGTTGGTGCGCACAGGCCGCCGCTCGCCCTGATCGCGTAGACGGGTTCAGTTCCCATATGTTCACGGGCGGGACTGGTTGCGAAGATGGCCATACCCTTCCAGCGCTTCCCGCCTCTCGGTGGCATGGTCCACTACTGGACGCGGATAAGGAGCCAGGTCGGTGTAGCGCCAGGGCTCATGGACGCTGGCGGCGGGCAGCGGGCGCAATTCAGGCACCCAGCGCTTGATGTAGGTGCCGTCCGGGTCGAACTTGCGCCCTTGCTCCACCGGGCTGAACACCCGGCAGCACGGAACCGCGTCGGTGCCCGAACCGGCAACCCACTGCCAGTTGAGCTGGTTCGACGCCAAGTCGCCATCGACGAGGTGCTCCATGAACCAGCGAGCGCCGCGGCGCCAGTCCAAGTGCAGGTCTTTGACCAGGAAGCTGGCTGTGATCATCCGGGCCCGGTTGTGCATCCACCCTCGGCGAGAAGCTGGCGCTTGGGGCCTCCACGATCGGGTAGCCGGTCTGTGCCTGTGTCCAGGCTCGGAACCGCAGGTCCGCGTCAGGCCCTGCGTCGACCCTGAAACCGCGCCACGCAGGCCGGTGCGGGGTCCACCCATGCTCACGCCAAGTTCGGGTAAAAGCCGAGAACACTTGAAAGGCTGTTCCGGTTTTGTTGAGCAAAGTCCCGGGCGCGACGGCGTAAGGTGAGTCGACCGCCACGACTTCCACTTCACCTTCCCAAGTCGCGGTCGACCGGCGGTCCCTCACGGATCCGTACGGCCCGTAGTCAGCGCTCACGAACACCTCGGTTGCGCTCGCCTCGGCTGCGGCCTGGGCCACCGCCCGGACCGGGTCGCCGCTTCGTATGACGAGTTGCCCGTCTAGCGACCGGTTCAACATGTCTACGCAACCGGCCAGGAAGCCAAGCCGGTTCGGACCGGAGGCATTCATGAGCACCGGGTCCCAAACGAACAGCGGGACCACCCGGTCAGACTGGAAAAGGGCGGCAGACAGCGCTCGGTTGTCCGCCAGGCGGAGGTCACGCCCGAACCACACCACAGCCGTCACCGCTGCCCCGGACACTGATGGGTCGCGAACGGGGAACAGCACACTCCGCTATTTTAGTGCTAAACAATCGTTATCACCAGCGGGCAGGCGGCAATACAGCAACTTTGCTGGGCGTGCAGGTCCCCGCGCGCCCCACGAGGTGCAGCCTGCATAGTTCAGAGGTTGGCCATGGGACGTCCGTGATCAGATGCTGCGTCCGTCTCGCCGCCCTGTAGGGTGCAGGCTGAGGATCTGCGCGATCACACTGGAAGACCAGAGCAGTGCGGTGCGGTTCCTCGTCCGGGACCGGGACGCCAGGTTCGTCGGTCCCTTCGACGAGGTGATGAGGTCGGCCGGCGCCCGGGTCATCCGGACTCCCGTGCGAGCGCCTCGGGCGAACGCGTCCGCCGAAAGGTTCGTGCGGACAGCCAGGGCCGAGTGCGTCGACCGGCTGCTCATCCGAAGTGAGCGACATCTCGATCGGGTACTGCGGGAGTTCGTCGAGCATTACAACAATGAGCGACCGCACCGCGGCATAGACCTTGAGGTCCCAGTCGCCTGCACGATCCTTCGGACGTTCAGCAGGGCGGGCGGAGTCCAGAGAGTCGACCGGCTCGGTGGCTTGGTCCACGAGCACCGTGTTGCCGCGTAGTTTTGCATTGACACCGAGAGCGCAGGACGTCGGCGCGGCACCAAGCGCGAAACGTTTGAAGGGTGCCACTCTGCGCCGGTCCCAGACGGGCTGCAACTCTTGGGTAATCGGGGTGACCCTTGTCCAACTTGTCGGACCGAGAGGTTGCACCCTTCAGATTGTTAGCGCCAGGCTGTGCTCGGGACAGTAGGAAGGGAACGATCCCGAGACTCACCCGCATAACCCACATCGCTTCCATCACCCCCTGCGCAGGCGGTAGCCGAGCAGGTACACGTCCGCCAAGACAAGCGCGGCCACAACAAAGGCTAGCGAGATCCAGGTCCAGGCAAATATTGCTCAACCAGGCAGGCGACAACTTTCTTTCGTTTCTGCCTGACGATGGCCAGTAGCCTTTGCCCAAGGGCCCAGTAGAAGGCGTCGACGACCCGGTACAAGGCCTCGGCGGTGTGTGGCTCACCTCTCCGTCCCGACGAGGTGACCGAGGCACTGTTGGCGTTGGCCGACTTTGCCGATGTGGACAAAAGGGACGCCTGCGAACAGGCAAAGGAAGACTGGTGCGAGCACCTGGGTTTTTGAACGGCCGGCGTACATCAGCTTGATGAGCCGGCCACTCAGCCCCGACTGAAGGGAGCAATATCGCGGTCACGGTCTTTTACAATCACATCCCGTCCGGGGTGGTACCGCAACCGAGAGCGTGTTGACTGGTACGGCGGAGATTTCGAAGACCTTCACGATACGTGGGTCGTCCGGGACCGACACTGTTTCGATCACCGGCACTAACGGCCAGACCGTCCAGTGCTGCCTCCACCTTCACCACGAGTGATGGCACCTTCACAAACAGTAATTCGCAGGTGGTGTCCCGGTGCAGCAGCACCCCGCCGTGCCCGCCCGGGACGTCGGTCCATATCCGCTGGCACTACGGCGGCGAACTGGCTAACGGGTCGTTCACTTCCGGCTCGTGGAGCGCCACGACCGGCGTCACTTTGCCCCGGCTCGGTCAGGATGGGACGGCAGGCGATGGAGGGCACCTACAGCTGGCGCCTGGAGCTACGCTGAGGCCCGGTCGACTTCAGCATTCCGGGCGATAACAATAGGGTGAACGTGACATCGCGCCTGGGCCACGGCCGGTCGGCCGGATTTCGACGGTTGGGCCTTGGACCGGCGCCCAGTGCCCAAGCCAAGGGAGTGCGTTGTCTGCCACAGGCCCACCATTCAGGTGTGGTTAGTCGGCATGGACTGCAGGTGCTACAAGGCATGGTGCACGGCTGGGCGTCCCGCCCGGAACAACTGGGCTCAAACGCGACGAGCTTGGCTCGGCGGACGAGCGTGACTTCGGTCCGAAAGTGTCGGCCGCCACTAGAAACGGCCCAGTGGCGGCCAGCACGAGTGTCCGCCAAGCGGCTGCACCGTGGTGGCTTTCATTGACATCACCCGAGCGTGACGGTACCTAAGGCCGGGTATGCGTGCCCCCGAGGGTGAGCTGAGGCTGATCGCTGCCTTTGGGTAACGAAGAGCTGATCGGGTAAGTCAGACCGTGCGGATCACACCCTGGACCTGCGAAATCTTCTCCGGTGTTAACTCCATACCAGGGTGACCGACAGAGGCGTGCATTTGGATGTGCTGCATCAGTTCCTCTTCTGTCGGCGCGGTGCACGCAAATGCACAGTCCTCGCCAGCATCGGTGCACGTAATCGAATAGGCCATGTGAGCCTCCTTGCGAGTTGTAGCTGAGGACAAAGGATCTCGCGCTCCAGCACTGTAGGGCAAGGGACACTTGCAGGCAATCACGTGTCGGCGTGCACCGCGGGTATCACGAAGTGTCGGTAGGTGACTCTCGGGGCGAGTCCAGGGAGCTGGTGTATGAAGCCCCCCAACTGCAACCTCTGTCAGAAACGATAAGCACATGTCCTGGCTAAGTGTCCGCCGCGGAAGTACGTTGATGCCGGCGAGCAGGCGGCCGCCGTAGTGTCGGGGATGTGAAGATCCCCGAGTCGACGAAGTCCTCGCTGAGCCAGCGGCTTTCGGCCCATGCGCGCGAGCGATGGCCTGCGTTGTCCGCGGTGAAGGTGCGGTTCCGGTCAGGGTTCGCGTACGTCGATGGCGAAGTCGGCGAGGAGGTAACGCCACTGTTCCGGTTACGTTACGCGGGCTCGGCTGGCCGGTGGTGGTTCGCCATCTACCGGGCCAGCCATGACGATTACGAGGACTCGTTCTTGCCGACGGGGAGTATGGGAGGCAGCCCGGAGGAGGCATTGGACTGCGCTTGTGGCTTGTACCTGGGCGACCCGACGGCGTGGGTGCCGGGTTTGGGCTGAGGGGCTAGGCGGCAGCTGCCGAGGGCAGAGCAGTAGGGTCGTGGAGGACGATGCGCTCGAGCAGGCGGTTGAGGTCTTGTCGGGTGAACCTCCAGTCGAACGGTTCAGCGGTCTGGTTGTAGCGGTCTTCGAAAGCGGCAAGGCGCGCGGTGATCTGGTCGAGGTCGAAAAAGTCGTTGGGGGTGACGACTTTGCGCTGGAGGATGGAAAAGACGATCTCGACCTGGTTGAGCCACGAGGCGTGGACCGGCAGGTGGACCAGCCGCAAGTTGGGCCATTCGCCCTCCAAGCGGTCGATGGCGGCTTGGCCACGATGGCTGCTGCCGTTGTCGACGACCCAGAACACCCGCCGAGCCGACGCGTAAGGCTCGACGGTCATGACCTGTTCGACCAGGTGACCGAACGGCTGGGTACCGGTGGTCGGCTCCGTGCGCCCGAACAAGCGAGCGTGGTGCACGTCGTAGGCGGCTAGGTAGGCCAACGACCCACCCCGGTCGTATTCGTGTTCCACGCGCATCAACCGAGCCTTACCGGGCGCCAGAGTGGGATGGCAGCGGCAGCGAGCCTGGATGCTGGTCTTTTCGTCCGAGCTGATCACATACTCCCGTTTTCCCAGCCGCCGTCCCTGGAAGGTCCGGGCGTACAGGTCCAAAACCACCGCTGCCTTGGGGGCGAACTGCGGGTCGCGGGGGAAGATCCACGACCTGTGGAACCACGGCCGGATGGCGTCAAACCGCAACGTCCGCCATACCGTGGCGGCCGAGATGAAGGCCACGACCCCGCTGACGACCAGCTCCTTGGCCAGCTCGGCGCAACTCCAACGCGACAGCGGCACGCCGGTAGTCGCCGGCAATTCGCAAGCCAAGGCCTTGATCTCGGCGTTTACCGAGGGGGGAAAAGACCCGAGGCCGGCCCGTCCTGGGACGGTCCTCCAGGCCGTTCAACCGCTGTTCGAAGAAACGCCTGCGCCAGCGGTGAACTACCTGCGGGCTGGTATCGCAGCGAGCCGCGATCTCCACATTCGCCAACCCCCGTGCCGCCAATACACGATCCTGGCCCGCACCACCTCGGCGTAGCGAGCCGTGTAAAAACGTGCCCGACGCTCCAACTCTCGGCGCTCCTCAACCGTCAAGACAATTTCGAACGGGCTGGCACTGCCACATGAGCCACGGCGTCCCTCCTATTGGACGAACGCAACGCCACCCACGACCCCCTCGCCGCAACACCAATCAAATCACATCAATGTAGTTCCGCGGTGGACCACTAAGTAACAGCTGTCAGAGAAAGCAACCAACACCCGTGTCTATAACGAAGCGGATAGGCCATCCGGCCCGGAAAGGGAACCGTGATGTCCAAAGGGAACCGTGATGTCCAACCCAGCCAACGCCGCGTCCACAGGCCCTTGGCCCCTTTCCCGCCTACCTCGCGGTCAAGCCCAGGCCGTCTGGCTGGCCGCCTTCTACGGCCACACCGCCCAACAGGTCGCCGCATCCGAGGGCATCCCCCTCGTGACAGCCAAGAGCCGCATCGGTTGAGGCCTGCGGGCCCCCCGAGCCGACTCATCCATCCCGACGCGGTGTAACCGGGGCCGGTGCTCAGCCTCTATATCGGCACCTGTTTCGATCCCTACAGCTAACTCGGTGAGCGCGGCAACGCCACGCGACCTCCTCAGGGCAAAGCGGACGGTCAGGAGTCTCAAAAGGTAACACCGGGAAAGCTAGAGACTCATAACGATCTGCCGATCACTCACGCCTACTCCGGAGACCGGCTTCATCCCTGACTTTCCCGGCGCCTGGAGCCCAAAGCGAGGCCAAGCCATTGACATCCAATCAGGACAGGCCGAGGATGGCTCACGACCCAACTTGTGACCGAGGCAAAGAGAGAGGAGGGCAACGCTGATGTCCCATTACCTCATCCAGGTTGCATATACCCCCGAGGCGTGGGCGACGATGGTGAAGAGCCCACAAGACAGGATGGCGGCCATCGCCCCGGCCGTGGAACGCCTAGGGGGCAAGGTCAAGGACGGATATCTATCCTTCGGTGACTACGACACGATCGCGATTTGCGAGTTCCCCGACGACGTGAGCGCGGCGGCATTCGCGGTCGCAGTATCCGCCGGTGGAGCATGCAAGAGCTTCAAAACTACGCCGCTCTTGACCGCCGAGGAAGGCATGAATGCGATGAAGAAAGCTGGAGGCACCTCCTACCGACCGCCGGGGTAGGGCGGCTAATACACATTGGGAGACATCCCGAGTTTGGTCCGCGTGTGGCGGTCCTGGGGACCCAAAGTCGCTGACGCGGGCCCGAGCCGAGAGCCAAGAAACCTTCGCGATCACACACGTCCGTTATAGGCGGTGACAACTGATGACGGCAGAGCGCTGGCCACGCTGGAGCCTCGCCAGCCAAACCATCATATTGCGAGCCTGCGAGCAGCCTGCACAAGATGCGACGTGAGGCTGAAGAGCCAGGGTTAGTGCCCGCAGTGGCTGCCGGGGGAACCTTAGCCGGGTTTGCAGGAATCACAAATACTGGCCCTGCGTGGGCGGTTGCCGGCCAGCTCGCAGCACCGCCGGCCGGCAGGCAGCTCGCCGAACTGGCTGGCTCAGGCCCCGCCCTCGGGGACTGGTTTGGCGACTCCGTTGCCGTTTCAAGCACCACCACCGTGGTCTGCGCCCCCAGCCTCGCCTTGAAGGCGAGTGCGGCGTACATGTTCATGAACTCTGGCAACGGTTGGCGAGCAACGGAGCTAAAAGGCCCGACACCGTCGCTGGCGACGGCTTCGGTGGCAGTCGCAGGAAAACTATCGCCGTTGGCGTCCGGCTTGCCGCCTCAGACGCGGACCGGTCGTATTTGTTTACTGAAGCGGCCACCGGCCGACGCCAAACTGCCAAGCTGGCATCAGGCTCCAGTAGAGGTAGCGGCGAAAGCCATACGGCCCGCGATTTGCGCTCGACCGCCTCGTTCGGAGTCGTCTCCGCGAAGAGCATGCAGGGGTGGCCGTAGAGGAGGACGACGCACCGGGGACCACGGGATGACGATCGGGCCTGTCCGCATTTGGGCTGTGCACACGATGCCCTACTGTCCCGGCCACCGCCCGCGCGCCCATGGTTGGTCAGCCGCTAGAGGCCGCCTTCCCTGGCGCGGCGGTCACGCGGGCGCCCGCCCCCCCTGCGTTACGCGTGGTATACGGTTGCGCTAGTGAACCTCGTCATTGGTGCCGATCATGCCGGTTTCCCCGCCAAACGAGGTGTAATCGACGGGCTCAGGGCAGCGGGGCACCGAGTGTACGACGTGGGTACGAACAGCGAGGAGCCCGTCGACTTCCCCGATATCGCTACGCAGTTATGCCAAGAAATCCTCGATGGCCGGGCGAAACGTGGAATCCTCATCTGCGGCACCGGCATTGGCGCCTGCATGGCCGCCAATAAAGTTCAAGGGATGCGCGCCGCCGTCGCCCACGACATTCACTCGGCCCATCAATGTGTTGAACACGACGACGCCAACGTCCTGTGCCTTGGCGCTCAGATCGTCGGCAACGCCCTGATGGGCGAGCTCATAAGCGCGTTCCTACTTGCTGAGTGGCAACCCACCGATGCGTTCCGCCGACGAGTCCGCAAGCTCGACGAAATGGACCGAGCGCGAGTGCGGGTGGTACTGCCACCGACCTTCGATCCTATCGACGAGCAAAGTCAAGCTCTCTTCTAGGTCGACGCGGCGTCGTGATGAATTTTTCGAAGGCGGTTCTGCCCCGACACCGTGCGCCTGCTGTCCTACCAGCTGTGCTACGGGCAGGGATTGGCCAGCGTGACAAGCGGTCCGTATCATTCCCGCCCGATCTGGCCGAGGCGACAGACGCAGCTGGCGCCGCCTGGGCACCTGGTTCAGCGCGTGGATCGCCGAGGCGGCTTCTCACCGGCTGCGATTGGAGGCTGGACAGAGTGGATTGGCGGAGTGGGAGGCCGCCGGCCAGCTCGGGGTCTTCGCTGTCACCGTCACAACTGGCCCTCAGGCGGACGAGGTGTTGACCCTCGCCCTCCTCGGTCGCCACGCCAAGCGAGGCCACGCCTTCGAGTTCACGACAGACGAGTTCGACGTGCGTTGTAAGTCGGGGAACGCGTACGCCGGGGTCGACGGCGAGGCCCTGGGTCCGTGCTTAGGGGTCATAGTGCCTGCGTGCTTGTGGTGGTTCTCGCGCTGACGGTCACTGCTCTGAAGAACCAGCGGACAAACTCAAGTTTCGCGGTTACGGTTCGCGCACCCGGCCGGTCCGGGGCTAACGGAAGGAACCCTGATGGCTGAAGTTGTCGTAATCGAGTTCGTATCGCCTGATGCAGTGAAGATCTACAACCAGGTCAACAAGATCATCGGCTGGGAGGGCGAACCTGACACCGACTCATGGCCGTCTGGGATGATCAGCCACATCGCGGCAGAATCTGGAGACAAGCTGATCGTGGTCGAAGCCTGGAAATCCCAGGCAGATCAGGAGAGGTTCATGGAGTCCAAGTTGGCCCCGGCGTTCAAGGAGGCCAATGTCCCAGCGCCAACCAGGCTGGAGTGGTTCAGCGCCGTAATGAACGTCCACAGTCGAGCCTAAGGTCAAGCAGTCGGCTGTCCCGCTGCTCGTAGCAGCGGGCGGCCCGTGCGACGCGCCGAGCGACTTGGCCCTCGGGCGGGCTCTCCTGGGGCGTGGCCTCCAGCTCGTCGGCCTCTAGGGATACCTCGCGGCCGTCAACAACAGGCCGGCGTCGCGCCTGGCCACCCAGGCGGCCACGGTGTGGTGTGAACAGCCGGCCAGCTCGCCGGCGTCCCTGAACGACTGCGTCAGGTCAAAAGCTTCGAGTATGTGCACGATCTCCTCGCGAGACTTCAATGGCTCCTCCCGCTCGACGGTCACGGTCTGCAACCGGCCAGTCGAGCAGGGGGAGCGCCGCAGAGGTGGACCCTGAGGGGCGACGGGAATCAGCGAGGGCGGGTCAGCTGTCCGCCACTGGGCAATTTTGTTGCGCACCGGCGGGCACATTCGCGGCCACTACTGGGTATTTTCTCATGGCCACCGACAATTTACGGAAAAGGCGCCGGTGTGAGGGGTCAGGTGTGCGACGAGAAGACGTACGTGAGTGAACCACTGTTGACGCATCGAAACGGCGAACAATGACATCGAAACCGGGGAAGCGCATAGTTCCCGGGATGAAAGCGAGCCCGATGGCTGGGCCGCTGTGGGTCAGGAGGTTGCCTAGTGGGTGTCCTGGCGGTGTCCGGTGTAAAGTTGGCGTGAGCTTGTCGCAGGCGCTGGCATGGAACAGGAGAACCATGTCGCCGACATGAAGAGTTGGCTCCTCGCTGATGTGCCGCAAGACGATCGAAGAGTGGAACTAATCCGCAGGGACGCCATCCGGCTCGAGAGGCCTGCCATCGCTCCCACCACAACCAAAGTGGCCGTGTCGGACGGCCTCTTGGCCGCGACGACGGTGGGAAGCCCGGGACGGGCGAGTCAGCGCTGGTGGCAGCGGCGATCTTAAAGTCCGAGGGACGAGTGTCTCTCGGGACCGACACTGGTGTTGCCAATGTGCCATTGGCGAGCCGCGGCGAGCACCTCCAGCTGGCAACCTGGCGGCGGCCCGGCATAGGAGCGTTACCGCGTCGGGCGGCCACCTGGAGCGCCGGGAGCGCCGCTGGAGGGCCTGCTCAAACTTCCTTGGGTGGTCGTCTCTGAAACGTCGACCAGTATGTTGAAACCGGCCGCGAACCCGTCCCTGATGGTCCCCGTGACGGGCACGACGTTCGTGGCATCGTCAGGTGCCTGAAGGACGGTGTCGTCCTCGTCTGTCGTTGGGTTCTTTGCCGGAGATCTGGTGTTATATGGGGCGGCCCGTGTCAGCACTTCGTTGTTGTCGGCGTCGGAGAAGAAGATCTGGGTGGTGTACCCAGCGATCGTTGCCCCGCTGCTTGAAAGCTTCCGGACACGGACGTGGATATGTATTGCTCGACCGGCGTACCACCCCGGCCAGATCGTTTTGAAACTCACTTGGCCGGCAACCGGTTTTCGGTTTACACCGGCGTCTTCGCCCGTGACTTGGTAACCGCGCAGGAAATCTTGCCCGCTTGTACCCCCGCCACTCGTCCCTCCCCCCGCCTGCTGAGACGCCTCGTCGGAATAGAGGCCGTGCGCGTTGGCATGCCAAATGTCGACCGCGACGCCGTTCAGAGCCTTGGGACCGGTGCTGGCGTCGAGCACGTTGATCGTGAGCTCAAGCCCTGCCCCCTTCTGTACGACCCCCGGCGCCGTCCTCGCTGTGCGGGTGTTAGCACGGACATCTGAACGTCGCAGCATCGTGTTGACCCAGTAGGGCCCCTCGGTAAGCTCCGGTGTCAGCTTTGGGTGGCCCGTGGCCGATTGCGAGGTCTCCGCGCCAGCGGCACTCACCAACCATTCAGGCAACGTCACAAATACGACACCTGCCGCGCCAGCTAGCCGGATCGCCTGTCGTCGCGTGATTTGCGGTCCATTTTTCATGTCGGTGTTAGGTTCCTCGGGTTTGGTTGACTAAACGTCCCGGCTGCCGGGCCTGACTTCGGTCTTGGGGGCTGGCCCCGCCGGGCCCGGGTGGTGGGTGCTGGCCGGGCGTCCTGAGCCTAAGCCGGCGACCGGGCACGCCTCGGGCCTGATCTCAGCATAGGGTCGCAACCAGCTGGACCTGCTGCACCCAGGGAGCCGTGCTGGCCGGGGAGCTCACCCTCCCATCCCGGCGACAGCAGGGCGGCCGGGTAGCTCCCCTTGGGAGAGCTTCACCCGTTGGTGCTGCCGCTGGAGCTGGAGGAACCGGACGAACCCCCCATGTTCGGGCATGGGTGCGTTGTAGTGCTCGTCGACCCGCTGGACGACGGGGCAGTGGTTGTCGGGTGGTTGGTCGTTGCCGCGTTCGCCACGGCGAAGCCGATGCCCATGCTGAGGCCGAAGGCGCCGCCTGCCAAGGCGACGGTAGTGAGCGGTCTCCTGAGTTTCATACTGTTTGTCCTTTCTTGGTGCGTGCCACGAGACCACCCGACCACGCCAACCTTGGAGTTTGCTCAGACCGAGGTGGGAGACTGCCGGGCATCGCGCCAAAGCCGACCAGCACTTGACCTACGGCACCCAGGTGATCGTCTCCACCGAGGGCGCCGCCGCCTTCACACTCGACGAGATCCTAGGTAACACCCCCGAACTGGCGCTCGTCGAGCACACCACCGACAGCCACGGCCAAACGCTGGCGTCCTTTGCCGGGTTCGACCTCGTCGGGCTGCGCCTGTCGTCGCGGACCGGAGAAACTGGCCGACAAGCCTCTGTGACGTCCCCATCCAGCCGAGCACCACCGGCGCTGGCCCAGAGCCGGCCTCAAACGCGGAGGATGCGGCTCAGGTGACAGCGCTGCCGCGCAGCTGCTTGTTGTGCTCGTGGGTGGTGATGACGAGCTTGCGAGGCTTGGCCGCCTCCATGACCGGGATGCTGAGGGTAAGCGCCCGGCGTTGCAGTCGGCCTCGATGTGGTCGGCGTCGAAGGTCTCGCCGAGGAACAACTGACGGGTGAAGGTGCCCGCTGGCAGCTCCCTCACGATCATCTCAGCGCCATCGGCAGCAATGGAGAGCCTCTCAGCCTTCACCGCCAGGACGTTCTGTTCGACAGTGAGGTCGATCGAGGCGGGGTCCACGCCAGGGAGATCGAAGTGGACATAGAAGGCGTTGCCGTTACGGTAGGCGTCGATCGGCATGGCGCTCGGCCGGGCGGGGGGTGCCGAAGACTTGCTGGGTTAGGCGGTCAAGCTCCCGGAGCGGGTAGGCCCGCATCAACATCTTTTGGTCCTCCTGGCAGGCGCAGCTGCAACTGTTCTGTTCGCGACGTCCGTCGGAACCAATCGAGCTCTTCA
The DNA here is from genome assembly GCA_963750465.1 of uncultured Acidimicrobiaceae bacterium. Taxonomy (GTDB): domain Bacteria; phylum Actinomycetota; class Acidimicrobiia; order Acidimicrobiales; family Palsa-688; genus Fen-671. Next base: position 62,004 of record CAVVRE010000010.1, on the reverse strand, counting down.
GCCTTCGCCACCTCGTGCCCGCGGCGACCGTCGTCAAACGCCGATTCTGGGACCACTCTCCGATTCCCGACCGACCCGTATGCAATGTCCGTTATGGACGTACTAAAAAACAGCCGCCTTGACAGGCAGACCCGCTCCTATCGACGGATTGGGCATTGAAAAACCAGTGGAAGTTCGCTGAAACCGGCGCTCCAGAACGCATGCCATATTATCGAGGCCCATCCGACAATCTGTATTCGGTGAGGAAAACCACCAGCTTTTAGGCACACTTTCCGAGAACTTGCCGATTCTGTGGACCTCCGGAACGCCCAAGATCAGCATTGTTCTGTGCACTTTCTGCGAAGCACAGTTGCTCTTCAGATTTCCTGGCGAGTCACGCTCGGTCCTGGGTGAGCGCCGACGCGAGCGTCGAGGGGCCCGGCCCTATCCCATGTGACTGGTGAATTGGTTCATGTCGAAATAGTCCCGCCAGGCGTTGATCATGCCGTTGCTGACCTCGAAAGCCCCCATGACCGGCAGCTCGAACGACTTGTCAGAGAGCCTGAAGACGTCCACCCGCTCGGTCAACACGACAGGGCCATTGGCCGCAATGTTGATAACGCGGAACTCGATGCCCTCGATGCCGGGCGGCCCAGGGCGAATGAACGACGAGATCGTTTTGGCGATGTCCTCCCTGCCGGTGACCGGCGTCAGCGGGATGTTATGGTAGACAGCGTCGTCGGCGAAAAATGCAGCCAACTCGACAGCTTCAATGTCGTCGGACCACGCCGAGCAGAACCTACGCACTACCTCGATCGGGCTCTCCATCTGGCTCCTCCTGTGCTCGAGCTTCGGCGAACGGCCCGTGTGCCCGGCTTCGGCGATCGCCCAAGAGGCGCCCAGGCTCAACTTTTGTGTCCCCGTGCGAGAATACTCGCAGTGCTGGGCCGTTGATGTGAGGGAGTGGACTGCGTGTTTGGGGGGGTGCTCAGGCGCCGCCAGCCGAGGCTGCAGTGTTGGAGACCAGGTACTCGAGGGACAGGGCGGCCGCCAAGATCACCGACGACCTCGACGCGTTGCTGGGCTTCTACGACTACGATCCTCTCACCCATCGCCCTCCCTGCCCGCCGCTTCTCGGTCGTCGTACTAGGCGGCTCGCTCAAGTCAGTAGACCGCGGGCACGGACGTTGAGAGTGCGACGACGGCTTCTATGCCTCGGACACCCGGTACGGGTAACGAAAGGTGGTGCCCCGTGCCGGCGGCGTCACACAGCTTCAGGCGAGCAACTCAGGTCGTGCCCGCTTACTCGGCACAAGGACTACGTGACCAGGCGGGTAAGGCAATCAAGCGTAATTTAGTTGTTCCGCGAGAAGGACTGCTCGCTTGCAACCTCTCAACCGAGCCGGCGACCTCGCCGCCTTCCCAGGCCGAGAGAGCACCCACAAGAGCTTCCTCAAGCTCTGGTGCTAGTCGCATTTGGGGCGGCCGCAGAAGCTCGCGGGCAGCGTTCATCGCGGCCTCGGTCCGCCCCTGCGCCAGGCGCACGGCCACGAGCGGCCACAGGCATATCCAGCCAAAGGGAAAAGGAGGCTCTCCATCGGGCTTAGGTTTCAGCACATCTCGGGCCAGCCTTTCAACTTCGGCAATACGTCCGTCCTTCCACGCTACCCAGGCCAGGACGGCCCTCGCCATCTCTGGGAAAGGGAAAGGGACGGCAAAGTCAGTGCCGGGGCACTGCTCCGCCAGCTCGCGCGCACCGGCGACATCCCCCTGGCGTAGCCGCGCCCACGCAAAAACGGGCGCGCTCGTAGCTAACCAGGACTGGTCGCCGGCGCGACGAGCCAGGGAGAGTACGGCTTCGAGCTCGGGCAACGCGGCCTCTACGTCGCCCTGGATCAAGAGGAAGTAACCTAAGCCAGCTCGGACGAAAGCCGTTTCGATTTCGCCCGCGAGGCCAGCTTCTACAACGATCTGCCAAGCTTCGCGGAAATAGCCAATTACCTCTTCGTCGACTAGGAACCTATTATCACCCGCCCGCTGGTAACCGAGCTGGGTATAAAAGTCCGCCCTTTGCTTGGGTGTCCCATGGGCTTCGACCACCGGCCGGGCTAAAGACAGGACCGAACCGAGCAGTTCCGGGTCGCCATAGAAGTGATAAAAGCCCCGCATGAGCTGGACATCGATCCAGGTCCTGACCCATTCGCCTTCCTCCTTGTGGTTGGATCCACCCAGGAGCTCGTCGGCGGCGCGGAGAGCCTCGGCGGCAGCCACTCGACGGCGGTCCGCCACTTCGATCCAGCTCAGCAAACGGTAGGCGTCGGCCGCACGGGCCGAGGAGGAAATTGGGAAAAGACGTCCGGCCTCTTGGAGCGCGTGGCGCCCCTCTGCATAAAGCCGGAGCCGGAGGAACAGCTGGCCCAATTTGAACCACACGCCGGCGACTTTTTCCATTTGCGGGACGTCACTCGCCATCAGCTCGTCCAGTGCGTACTCGTAATACCTGACGGCCTCAGCGTTCCCGAACGATGACGCAGCGTCGTCACCGGCCCGTTCTAGGTGGTGAGCCGCCCGCCGGGGCTCTCCCGCCATCGCCAGGTGATGTCCCAGTAGACCAGCGACATCTGACGGGGCCTCTCCGTCGACGCTCTCTAAAGCCGATGCCGCCCGTGCGTGCAGGTGTTGCCGGCGGCCTTTGACCAGACCGTTGTAGGTCGCTTCCTGAATGATGGCGTGGCGGAAGCGGTACGCGGGAACGCCGGGTTGGTTAAGCTCGACGAACAAGCCGACTGCACAAAGCTCGCTGAGGGCAGGCAAGAGATCCCTGCCGAGGCCCGTAACCACGCTCAGCGCCGGGAGCGTGAACTCTACGCCGAGCACCGAGGCGCCGACGATAGTCTCGCGGGGGAGCGGGCCAAGACGGTCGACTCGCGCGCCGACCAACCGCTCAATACCTTGGGGTAGCTCGTTCGGGACGTCGCGGCGAAGGCCCAGGCACCATCATGTGCTTTGCGCAGAGCGCCAGATTCGAGCAACGAGCTGAGACGCTGTTCCAGGAAAAAGGGATTGCCCTCGGCGCCTCGTCTTATGGCGTTGACCAAGCCGTCTGGCGCGGCACCGCCGAGAAGGGCCCTGGCAAGCTCCTCCTCGGCGTCTTCGGTTAGCGGTCCCAGCTGGAGGCGGTGCACGATTAGGCCGCGTGCCTTCCACAACGCGGCTTGCAGCGTCGCGACCCCAGCGGCAGGTTCCGGGCGGTACGTCAGCAGTAGCAGCAGCGGCCCTTCCGTGGTCAACGGCAGGAGTTCTTCTGTCAGGCGGAGAGAGGTCGGGTCGGCCCAGTGGAGATCCTCGAGCACGACGACGACAGGGCCATGCATGAGAAGACGGGAGACCAAGAGGCGGACAGCGGTGAAACTCGCCTTTTGGAGCGCCTCGGGGCCGAAGCGGGCCGCGGTGGGCCGCCTTTCGAACAGCTGCAGCCCCATGACGTGAGCGAGCAGATCCAGTTGTTCTTCATTCGGCTGATGCCCGAACACCGCTTGAACGGCTCGCGCCAGCGCCTGGAAAGCACGCTCGTCCGCTTCGTCCGGGCTGGCGCCCACCCAGTCCCCCAGGAGCTGAGAGTAGAGCCCGTACGGCTGAGCAGACCTGTACGAGGCCGCCCTGCCCTCGAGCCAAAGCGGCAGGCGCCCGGACGCCGCGCCCACCCAGGCCATGAACAGCCTGCGGCATTCGGTGACAAGACGCGTTTTGCCAAGTCCCGGCTCGCCGTCCAGAACGACCACAGAGCCCGTCTTGCCCGTTGCCCGGCGGAGGGCCTCACCAAGAACATCAAGCTCAAGTTGGCGGCCGACCGTGGGCGACCACCTGCCGGAGCTGAGTCGTGCCCCGCCACGAGATGTCGGCGCCTTGGGACGTCCGACGTACGAGGCACGGAGCGGCCGCGCGCCTGCCGGAGTTCCAATGTCTTCCGTTGGTCCCCACTCGAACAGGCTTTCGGTGGCGCGCCGGGCGGCTGGGCCAACCAGTACCGACGATGGCCGGGCTGCCGCCTGCAGGGTGGTCGCGATCCGTACAACCTCGCCGACTGCACCATAGTGGCCCAGCGCTCCGCCCATTACGCCAGTTATCGCGAGGCCGGACTCGACGCCAGCGCGGAGGGAAAGCTGCCCGCTGTACTTGCTCGGGCTATTGATAAGCCGAGACGCTGCGCGCAGGGCCCGTTCAGGATCGTCCTCGTGCCCTTTTGGCGCGCCAAAGAGCGAAAGCACGCTAGTGGCGGATATCGACGTGATTGTCCCAGCGAGCGCCTCGACCACGACTACCAGTTCAGCCAGTGCGGCTCTGATTAACTCACTCAATGCGTCGGTGTCAAGGTCGCCATGTAACGGTAGTGCCGCCTGGAGCTCTACAGCGAGCACCGTTACGAGGCGACGCTCCTCCCAGCGGACCGCCCCGGGCGCCGCAATCGGGGGCGTCTCCTCATCGACGCCTTCTGCCAAAGCCTGGGCCCGCCGCCGGGCTCGCTCGAGAGCCGGCGATGGCGGTAAGCCCAGGTCCTCCAGCTCTCGGAGGCACCGCTCATAAGTGGCGACGGCCAAGCTGCGATGGCCGTGCGCTGAGTAGCTCTGGATCAGCGCGGCCGCCGCGTCTTCACACGTTGGTTCCGCCGCGAAACAGGCTTCCCAGGCCCTTAGGACATCGGTCTCGCCGGCTCTTCCAAACCCACGGCTTCGGTCTCGGGCGACGGCCAGACGAGCCTGCTGGCGCAGTGCCTCGAGCCGTTCCCGCGTGGGGAGGACCCAGTCGAGGTACGGCTCGTCAGCCAGGAAGACGCCTTGCTCGGCGAGGGCTGCCATTAGCCGGTCGTCACGGCGTTGGCCAGGGCCAATGTCGAGAGCCTCCTTGAGGGCCGCTTCGTGGTGCTCAACGTCGATGCTTACCTGTACCTCCCCCTTGGCCCAGATATTGGCGGCATCAGCTTCCAGCATGGAGGCGCCCGGCTCTCCAAGTTGCGACAGTGCCTGGCGAGCCATCGAAAGTGCCTTGGACAATGCACGAACTGCGCCGCCAGGGCCGAGCTTGGGGAATAGCTCGTCACAAGCGAGGTCGCGACTTATGCTTCGGCCCGGGCTCAGTAGCACCAGCTGGCAGAGCCGTTTGGCTGTCGGCCGCGGCCAAGGGCCGACGCTACGGCCCTCGACCGATATCGAGAACTGGCCAAGCGCCCTGACCTCCACGCACTGTTCGTGCGGTCCGGTATACGATCCAGGTGCCACAGGACAATTGTGCCAAGTTCGAGTCGAGAATGCCCCGGGAACAGGCGGGCTTTGGCCGACCGCCATGGTGCCGTACGTGGGTCAGGAACAGACGCTCTCCGCGACATCAAGATATCGGTCAAGGAATGACTCCAGGACGCTCTTATCCTCTGTCGGCACGTAAAGGACAAGGCGTGCCGCTCCGAGCTCGGCGTAGCGCGCCATCAGCTTCTCGTCGATCTCCCACGTGCACGCGGTTATCTCGATATCCGGCCTCCCCGCCTCCTCGCATAGGAGGCGTAGCTGGGTCAGTCTCGTCTCAAACTGCAGGGCATCCCCCACGACTGGCATCCATCCATCCCCGTGTGTGGCCGCAACGCGCAGCGACCGCAGGCCCTCCCCACCGACCAGGACAGGGGGATGCGGAACCTGGACCGGCTTCGGCCACGGCCAGATGGGATCGAAGTTGACGAACTGGCCGTGGTATTCGGCTTCCTCCCGAGTCCAGATCTCCTTCATCGCGAAGATCTGCTCACTCATCAGATCCCACCGCCGAAGGGGCTCGACTCCATGGTTCCGCAGCTCTTCCACGAGCCAACCGGAACCGACGCCGAACAGGACGCGCCCACCGGACAGGTAATCAATCGTGGCCACTTGATTGGCCAGTATGATCGGGTCCCGCGGTGGGACGGTACAGACCCCGGTGCCAAGCTTCAGGCGCGAGGTGAATCGGGTGGCCAACGTACGTGAGGGACCTCCGCGGGTATGCCACGTAGTGGGCGGCAGGGTAATCGCGGCCTAGCGCCATGCTGGGGGGCCCGCTGCCGCCGGCCCCGGGCGCCACCCAGGTCGATGAGATCCTGTGGTTGCCATCGGGTCTCCGTACTTCGCCCTCGACGTCCATCTCAATGGGCGCAGACCGGGCTTTACGCCTTCGTGCCCCTCACTCAGCAGATGGGCCAGTGGCCCGGTTTACAGCGCCAAAACGGCGTTTCTTCCATGCTGGTGAACTGGAACACCCCATGAGCGCGCAGGGTACGCCGTACTGGCAGGCCACCCGGCAGCACGCCCACTTCCTCGGCGCCCAGCACATCGGGAGGTTACCCAGCCCCGGGGGGTCGCCCATAGGGGCAGAAGGTGGTGGCAGAGCGCTCCGTTCGTGGTCCTGGCTCCTGAGCATGGTGCTATTAGAGTGCCGGGTGTCGGACCGGCGATGCCGTAGACAGGAAGTCGCACTATTTCTCGACCGATCGGGACCAGTTGAGCAAGCAGCCTCCACAGAGGACCCATAAGGGTGCGGCCGGACCGTCCCCGGCTAGCGAGCAAAGGTCGGCCCGGGTCCCTCCCCGGCCTTCATCGCAGCGGCGGCGGCCGAGCGGGCGGGCCGCCAGACAGGCCCGCAGTCGTCGGCACCGTATGTTGTGGTGGGGGGCGGCGGGGATTGCCGCCGTGGCTGTGGTTGTGATTGTTGCGCTTGTAGCTACTAGCTCGGGGGGAAAGGGCAAGGAGGTGGTCCCGCCGCCGGTGGCTGCCGGGGCCCCCGTCGTCGAGCCGCCGGCGGTCAGGGTCGCCAACCCGTCCGGGATTCCCGGGGCTGTGGCTTACGACACGACCGGCTGGCCATCGGATAGCCACAATGGCCCCTCGTCATCGGCGTTGGGCCACGCCCACGTCGAGGGGCCAGTGGTCTATTCGGTGACGCCGCCGGTGGGGGGTGACCACAACGCGGTGTGGATGAACTGCGGGGTGTACAGCCAGCCGGTGCCCAACGAACGAGCGGTACACAACCTTGAACATGGTGCGGTGTGGGTCACGTATGAATCTGACCTGCCGGCCGCGGCGTTGTCGCAGCTCAAGCGCCTTTTTGAAGCACAGACCAAGGTCGGCAACACCGGCAGCCGATACATGGACTTGACCCCGTACCCCGGTTTACCGGCCCCGATCGTGATCTCGTCTTGGGGCTACCAACTGCGGGTCACCTCACCCACCGACCCGAGGTTGCAGCGCTTCGTGAACACATTCCGGGCCAGCCCTACCTATACCCCCGAATACGGCGGTGAGTGCACCGGAGGGGTAGGCACACCCCAGGCCACTTGACTAGGGGCCCGAGGGTGCCCCATGTAGCGGACCAAGGTTGGTCGAGGCGTCCATCCGCACGCTGCCCAGCACGGACGCCGAGACGTACACGGCGAGCACCTAGTGTTCCGATTCTGAGATTCGTTGGCAATATTGTGCGAGGCTGTCGAAGATCTCGTCTGCGGTCTTGTGCCAGACGTAGGGGCGAGGTTCATCGTTCCAGGTCCCGACCCAGTGCGTTATCGATCGTGCGAGCTCTTTGACGCTGCGGTGCGTCCCCCGGCGGAGCCATTTGTTGGTGATCTCGGCGAACCACCGCCCCGAGGTTCATCCATGATGATGAAGTGGGCGTGAAATGGAACTCGAAGTGGGGGTGGCCCAGCAGCCACCGTTGGATGACCGGGCCCTTATGCGTAGACGAATTGTCCGGCACGACGTGAACTTTTAGGTTGGCGGGCACTGTTTTTTCGATGAGGTCTAAGAACTTCTTGAGCTCGACGGTACGGTGCCGGGCGGTGAGCTGGTGGGTGACCATGCCGGTGGTCAACTTGAGCGCGGCGTAAAGGGCGATGGTGCCGTGGCGTACATAATCGTGCGTGCGCCGTTCGGGTGTGCCCTGCAGCAAAGGTAACACCGGCTGGGTGCGGTCTAGGGCCTGGACGGCCGTTTTCTCGTCCACACAAATGACAACCGCCCGCTCGGGCGGGCCCATGTAGAGGGCGACGACGTCGCGGACCTTGTCGATGAACAGCGGGTCGGTGGAGAGCTTGAAGGTGTCCTCGACCCAAGGCTTTAGCCCGAAGGCCTTCCAGATGCGGCTGACCGTGGGCTGGGACATCCCCAATGACTTAGCCAGTCCTCGGGTCGACCAGTGCGTGGCGTCCGCCGGCTTTTCAGTCAATGTCTTCACGATCACGGCCTCGATCGATAGCCCTAGCACGTTGCGCGGCCCGCGTCGGGTCCGGCCAATCCAGCACCGGGTTTGGCAACCGCCAGCCCACGGCTTAGCTGAATGTTGGCGGCCATCAAGATTCCCCCGGAGATGGCCAGCAACGACTGCCCGGTGACGCCTGTTGCACCCGAGTGCAGAGGGCTCGTCGGGCAGGGCGAGCGCTAGAGGTCTCGATCTGTCGGGCTGCTCGAAAAACCGATTCCTCCCGGTGGCAGGGGCGCGGATCGGACAATAGGTGCGAGTGGCTGCCATTGGCAGAAGCTCAACGATGCTGAGCCTCACGAGACCGGCGTGAGCGCAAAAGAGTGGGTGCTGGTCGGCTTCGGCCGCGATCGCGTCGTCCGACGAACGTTTCGTGACATGGAAGTGGCGACGCACGACCCAATGGGTGGGCATCGTGAGGTACGCCCGCAACACCGCCGTTGCTTGGCGTGCGTCGGGCTCCCGCACCTCGTACGAGGTGCGCTCCTCGCCCCGCCGCAATTCGAGCTGCCCAGCACTTCGGACGTAGCGGACCCAAGCCACTTCGCCGTAAGGCGACACGACCCAGACGTCGCCGTCACGTATGACTGGCACCACCGGTGTCGCGTGCGGCCCTCCGGTCACCCGCCCCCGTACGGTCAGAAGTCGCATGAATGCCGGGGCGCGCCCGCGTTTTAGTCCCTGCGTCAGTCTCGCGTTCGCCCAATGTAGGAAGCGCGGGGGGCGGTTTGCACCGCCGGTCGCGCTCACTGGGGCGTGCCGACGGGACGCCCCAGGAAGGTGTACCGCACTCAAGGGCTTTTCGTCGGTTCATTGGGTATCTGCAAGCGGCGCGCCCGGGTGGAGAACGGCCTTGGACGCGTCCGAGAAACACTTCCCGGCGTAACTGCCGATCGAGGGCACGAACTCGGCGACAGCGGGTGATCGATCGGAGCGTCCCGATTCGGCCGTTCGTTAGTCCTGACGCTCGGGCGACGTCGATGGAATTCACCACGGTAGGTGGACGTTCGCTGGACGCTCCCGTCGCACCCCGAGGTTGGGCTGGCCTCGGCAAGAGCCGAACTTGTGAGCCAGTACGAAGCTGCCTGCTCGTCTCCGTCCTTCAGGAGCGCGATTACCTGGCAGCCGTGGCCATCTTGACTGGCCGGGCGGTGCCGGGCTTGAGGAAGTGGCCAAGACGCGTGGCAAACAGGCGCTGCTGCTGGCCGTGGCCCGCGACCGGCTCGATCATAAAGCACCAGCTCTTGGATGGCGCCCAGCCGGCCGTCTCCCCGCCAACACAGCGCAGCTTGGCCCGAGCCGGCACTACCAATGGCATCTCGGCGACCGCGCTTGCCCAAAAGGGCCGTGCGGGCTCGGCGGAACAGGCCCGTGGCCGACCCAGCAGCTCTCCCTCCCGGGACCCGCAGCTGTCTCGCTCGCTGACGCACCGGGCTCCCGGCCCGACGCCTCCACTGACAGTGCTGGGCCGCGCCGTCCATGCTGACCAGCATTGGCATCAATGAAGCCTCCCTCCCAACAGCTAAAAATACCTAACCTCTTGAACAGGCAGTTCCCTTTTACATAGCGGCGGTCCCTACCTTCACGCTGCTAATGACACCGCTCAGGGTAACCGCATTAGCGTTGTAGCAGGTGACGGTGCACCCGGCCATCGCAATCCAGGCTGTGTCGCCCTTGGTGTATACGACCTCGTCCATCTCGATGTCACCAGCTCCGGGCACGATGACCTCCGAACGGTCCTCAGACCCAAGAAGATCTCCGGAACTGACACCCTCAGGTTTAGTGAGGCTGATCACGCTCGGGTGAAGCCCTTGTTCCTCCATGAGCGTCAGCTCGCCCTGCGGGGCGAGCTCGTAGGCTGTTCCAGGTGACGGAGCCGGCGACGTGGCCGTTTCGACCAATACCATGAGCCAGGGGCTTGGGGTTTCCGATAGGGCGTAAACAGAAGGAGGGTTGGGCACCCCTGCCAGCGTCGCTGGCTCCGCCCCGGCCATCAACGTATAAGCGGGGTAAGGCGCAGACAGGTAGCCAATCTTCTCCAAACTGTGCTCGTTTTGCACTTGCCAAGCAGAAGGGAGCTCGTAAGAGAGCAGCTCCTTCTTACAGGAGTACTGGCTCCACGGGCCGGGGGCGACGCTAACCGCCAATAAAACTGCTGCAAATATGGCGCGGGTAAAAGTTTTCACTGTACCCCTTTTGTCGGTGGCAGTAAATTGAGCGCGCACGCATTCGATCGAGCTAGTGCCCGCGTCAGGCAACCTTTGCGCGCAATGAAATAGCACGAAGTGCTTCATTGTCCCTGTGGCGGTTGCGCCAAGCTATGTAGCGGCGGATCATCGAGTTCTGCTCGTCGTGGCTGCGGTGGTCGGTGCCGGCCAGGGCGAAGTAACGCAGTGCCCGGAATTAAGAAGCATCTAGGGCTTTTCCCACCGCCATGCCGGGATTCGCCGTCCCCTCCTGGAATACCGGTTGTTGTAAATTAGTTGTGCCGCCTACGACTGGTTGCCCCGCCAGACCTTCCCCCGATCGGTGTGGTTGATCCAGGGGAACGTGTTCTGCGCGTTGGCGAACCAGGTGCCACTGCCGTGCAGCCCGGTGTAGGCGCCGGTGCCACCTGTGATGACCCAGGACGACTGCGGGCCGGACGTCAGGGGTTGGACATCGACGGTCGAGCCATTGGCCAGCTTCACTGGAACGACGCTATTGGTGAAGTTGGCGGTGCCCGCAAAGGTAATAAAAATGTCGCCCTCCCGGCCGGCGATCATATGGTTCGCGTACACGGTTGTGAGGCCACCGGGTGACCCGGCGCCGCTCGTGTACTGAGCGAACTGGAACTGGCCGGGTTCGGGCGGTGGTATCAGGACGAACCCACCCGCTGGCATCTTGTCAGCGCATTCCTGACCGGCAGCGGCCACCGCGCCGCTCGTCATCGTGTTCGGCGCCACGTAAGAGGCGCTATTCGTCCATGTCGGCCCGCCACCCTGGTCATTTATGGCACCTGTGATCTTGAAGCATTCCCATACTGTGGTTGATAGGACGTTGTCGCTCGGCACTGAGAACAGCCACGATTGGAGCGTGATGGCGCCGGTTTGTTCCTGACCGTAGCGAACAGCGGCCGTGACGGGGCCTGCCTGCAGGGCTGTCAACGGGATCACTACGGCAGCCGCTGTTGAGGCCGCTGCAACCACGAGTTTCTTGTTCACTTCGGCTCCCTTCAGCCTGGGTCAGCCCGGTGGCCGACAATGAGTGACCTTATGAAAACCCTGTTCCCGCGTTGTTCCCGGTGACCCGACCCCCGATAGTGGACTACTTGATGGGGTCCCGTCACCCGGAGCTTCTGCAGGTCGTCATCTTGTCGACATTGCGGCTCGATGGCCCTCGAGCGCTTCGCCCAAAGTGGCGGGCGGACGACGAGGCCCGTCGCGCAGTGAGCTACTGGGTTGCGTCACGGCATGGTTCGCGTTGGAGGGAATGGCTTTATAAACGTCTTGGTCAGTCGGCCCGTCATCAACCGCCCACAGTCGGCGTTGGGAGTGTCCTCGGGCCACACGCCGTGTTGGTACCTCGAGACGCAACTTCGGCAAGCTCGTTGGCTGGCATCGACGTCCAAGGCGCGGAGATAGCGACGTGGCGCCTACCAAGCCAGGCACGATACTAGTCAGTCTGGCTGACGCAGAGCCCTCGCCTCGTCGAGATCATAGTCGAAGAACAACAGGTCGCAGCCACGGGCCATTACCCAGTGGTATAGCTCGCCGTGCACTGGGTGGCCCATGTAATTGTCAAGGTCTTCCTTGTTCTCGAACACCATGGACATTAGGTATTGGTAGCCTCTGGCGCTCTCGGCTGCCACCAATCGGGCGAAACGCAAGTCGAGCATCCGGCCGATGTCGTTAGACGAGCTTTCGACGCGTTGCCGCAACTCTGCTTGGTCCGCCTCGTTGATATCGGGTGTGAAGTAGAGGAGGACGACGTGCTGTATGGGCATGCTCCCAGTCTGCCGGAGACAGGGGAGCCGGACAAGGCCTCGGCTTTCTCTGAAAGTAAGTCAGGCCAGCCCTCGCTAGCGCCACGGGATGGAGCTTCATGAGGTGCTTTAATGGACGAGGGCACCCGAAAATCGACGCTGTCCTCGCTTGTGCAACTTCGCGGCGAGCCCCTTCCGGTTGGTCGCCGACATCGCAATGCTCGAGTGTTGGGCGGCTCGGGGACGTCTTGACCTTGAGCCAGTGTCTCTTAGACTGTCTCGCAATTTACGCGGTGCTCGATACGTGCCGAACTTCCGAGAGGTTTCCCTGTCGTGGATGAGCGGGTCCTCACGGAGGCCGACGTTGGGGACGTCGGGGAGGGCCTGGACAAAAGCCGGGACTGGGGGAAGTGTGAGCCAGTCGCGCCAGCTGCACTCGACTGACCGAGGGTGACCGACAATCATGCAGTCGTTCCAGGTTATTCTCGCTCACGCAGCACGTAGAGATCGCGCTCCACGATGTCGTTCGCAGATGCGACCATCTGCTCTGCGTCAGTAAATACGCTGAAGTGGCGCCCGGAAAGGACATCCGCGTTACCCGAGGCCAGGTAAGCAACGAGGCGCGCCGCACGCTCAGGGGGGACGCCTTCTCCGTTATCGAACCACCCCTTGAACATTTGCTCGATACTGGGGAGGCCGCACGACAGCCCCTGCTCTGACATCGCGCTGCGCAGGAGGCCGAGATTTACGGCGAAGACGAAGACGCCTTGCGACCGTGTCTCGACGGCAGGTTCTCACTCAACCGGTACAGTCAGTGAAGTCTTGACCGATTGCCGTCTCGACGGCGTTAGAAGCCTCCGGGCTGGGCGGCAGGGTCGCAGTGGTATCACCACCACCCATTTTGTTATTGACACCAGCCGCAACGGCGACGGCCCAAAACAACATGCAATCTTATGCCACCGCGCCGTACAACCAGCCGCAAAGCGTCATCGGCACCCTGGCCAGCGGTAACCGGTGCAACCCGCCTGGTGCGGGCCTCGGCGCCCTGCCGACGACAAACACCGGAGTGCCCCTCCTGGACGCTTACCTATGGGTGAAGACACCGGGGCAGTCCGACGGCCAGTGCGACGCGGCCGGAGGTGTCCGGGCCTGGGACTACAGCGACTACACCCAACCGGGCTGGCCGACGACCGCCGCTGCTCAAGCATTGTTCGACCCGTTGTGGGGTACCGGCGACCCGGCCGCCGGAGCGTGGTTCCCCCAGCAGGCCCTTCAGTTGGCCCAGGACGCCAGCCCGCCTCTGCCGTAACTAAGTTCCGAGGCGGCCGAGGCCCGGGACCGGGGAGGAACCGTCCCGGGTCGCGACGCCCTGTCACTGGTACGCCCCCTGGTACCTCTCCGGGAGCCTTTGCCGCCGGGGCGCACACACCTCCGGCGGCTTCCAGCGCGTGACGGCACCGGCGGCGGCGCCAGCGGTCCCGTAGACCACGGCCCGCCGCCGGCATGGAGGGGCTAGTCGGGGGACTGCCTACGGCTCGATGAGGACATAGGACGGCCAGTTCATCTGAGTGTGGGGACCGCCGATCGTCCCCCGGGGGGCGGGCGCCCCCGATCGGGACAGCTGGTGCTTGCCGTACTCGACGGTAGTGGGCTTGTTGAAGTTGGAGACCCACACGTCACCGGAGGGGTCGACGGCCACACCATAGGGGCCGAACATAGACCCCGAGGCATCAGCGGCGGTCGTGCTGATGGTAACGGCCGGCGCAGGGGAGCCCGACTTCGAAAGCTGGGCCTTGGTGAACTCCACCAGCTGATTGGTACATGGCGTGCCGAAGCAGTAAGGGGTGCCGGGGACGCCCCCGCCACCGGTGACCATCCACATGTCCCCCGACTTGGTGAAAGCCATGTTGGCGCCACCGATCGAAGAGATCGTGACCGTCGGCGTCGGGTCCGTCCGGGCCAGGTCGGCGTTCGAGAACTCGACTACACACCCCTGAGGGCAACTTGGAGAAAGGTTGATGGTCACCCAGAGGTCGCCCTTACGGTCGAACATGTCGCCCAGCGGAGAACCGGGGAGGTCGGGGACCGAAATCGTGGTCGCCGGCGCCGGCGAGCCCGAGGTGGTCAATTGTCCCGCTGTGTACTCGACGACTTGGCTTGCACCGCTATCCACTACCCACAGATCGCCCAACGGGTCGATAGCCAGACCGGTGGGAAGGGCGAGAGCCCCTGAGGGCAATGTGATGGTCACCGCCGGCACGGGGTTGGGCATGGTCAACTGGGCCCGGGTCAGCTCGACGACGTTGCCGATATTTATATTGGCCACCCACAAGTCGCCTGATGGGTCGAAGGCCATGGCGACGGGGCCGTACATGCCATTGGTGAACCTCGCCTCCGGCGCTTCGTCACCGTTGGAGTTGCGGGAGTAAAAATCCACCTCCCCATTGGCCTCGACGGTGGGCCCGGTCCCAGAACCGAGGGCCCCGAAGATCGTGCCACCCTGGGCGACCACGACCGTCCCTGGGGCCAAGGGGCGCGCGCCGTCAGGAGCAGCGGAGGCTTCGGTTGGGGCGACCAGCATGGAGCTGGCCAAGCCGAAAAGGGCACAAAGCACCCCGGCCCTGGCGTTCCTCCCGAGGGCGGGCCGTTTCGTTGCCTGGAGGCGAGCACCCGACGTTCGGCCCGGGCTACCTGCAGCGCGGGCATGGATCAAGTAATGCATCATTTCTCTCCCTTTGGTTTTGTCGTTCCTTGGAATGCACCGGATTTCTAGGACTGCAGTGGCTCCACAGGGGGTGGCCATCCCGCCGGATATTTCTGCACAGGGGGATCCCGGGAGCGCCGAGGCGCGTGCTCTCCCGATATGACGAAGGTCATGAGATGGATGTTGCACCCTGGCCATTCCCAGAACGTTCCCGGGTTCGCGCTGGTGAACGGGTGGCCCCTTTCAGGCCCTCGGGGAAAGGCCGAATAATGGGCGAAACGTTAGCTACTGAGCTATTAACCACGGCCACGTGACGGCCGTCATGTGCAGGGCGTGGTTCAGCTGGCGGCTGCCCCTCATTGACAACCGGTAGATCTTCTTCGGCCCAGAGGAAACTTCTATCGGGGCACTGCCATCGTATGCGGCAAAGTGGTCCTTGTCGGTGAAGCGCCCGACGTCGCCGGTGAGGCCGACCGTGATGGCGGGCTGTTACCGGCTCGACACCGAAGACCTTGGTCGTGGTGAGTCCCAGAGGCCATTACTACGGCCGCCAGCCGCTCCTTGAGATCGGCCAGTTGGCCGTCCAGGCGACGGAGGTCGCCTCCTGGGATAGCCACTCCTTTCGCGCCCCTAGCTCGGTGGCTTCCTTCTTTTGTGGGGACATAGTCGGCCACCGGCTTAGCTTCCTCGTCGACCGTCCGGGCCGGGACATCTGGCCCCCAAGGGCAGACGCCTGCACCGCAGTGGGCAAAGTCAACGGTCTTGTGGCGCTACTCGTCCTCGCAACCTCAGTAGGTTCGCCGGCGTGAACTACCACGCGAGTGCTTGGTCAGAGAGGGTTCGGTGCTTCTGGTTCGTCTATGCCAGCGAGGGTCGCGGTCGGCTGGCGTCGAGACGGAGATGGGCGCTGGTCTCTAGTGGACGCCTCTGAGCGGCACGCTTTCCAGCTCTCGTCGCGCCCGCTGTCTCACTCTAAGTCGCTCCCCGCGTTTGCTTCGATTGTCCGTTCAGGCAACAAGCCTGTCCGCGGGTCTTGGGCCGCCTAGCTTCTGTTAGGTGGCTTCCAGCCTGCTCATCTTGGCCGCAACCGATACGACCGTCAACGACAACAGCATCCTGATCCACGGCGGGAAAAGGGCCTTTGGTACGACCTGGTACACCTCCCGGAGTTTTGGCCGGCCGGGATTGCCCTGGCGGTGCTTCTGGTGCTGGTGCGGCTCAAAAGACGGCAGGACCGGAGATATGCAGATTGCCCTGCCCGGTCTCGGGCGATAGGCGCGGCACGCTGTGAGACGTGCGGGAGGCCGGTCTCGGCCAGCGTCCGCAAGTACTCCGCGGACCGGGCCGAAACGTTTGGCGGACAAGTCCTCTGCTATGAGGATCAACGCTCGTACGTCCAGCGCTGATCTGCTTGTTGGATTGGGTTGGGCTTGCAGGGTCGAATCGTTGGCGCCGGTAGCGAGTCCCGCCTACTCTCTACCGAGCCCTCACCTGTAGAAAGTGATGCTCGACCGTTGGGCCAAATGCGGGCCAAATCGGCACGGCAATAGGTGGCAAGCAGCGTCACGACGCGTATCCAAAAGTCCTAGTAAACTAGGTACCGGGTGCTCTGACCTTAGGCAAGTTTTACATTGCCAAGGTGAGGGTCGCGGGTTCGAATCCCGTCGTCCGCTCCAGACACCGTCGTCCGCTCCAGACACCGTCGTCCGTTCCAGGAACGTGGAGGTCAGGCGAGCCTTTCCAGGTTGGGCTGTTGTCTCGAAATCGTTCCATGCCATATACGTGCCATAGACCCTCTGGTTGATGGCACGACCCGAATTTCTGTGGGTCCACCCAGACAAGCCTGATGCCTGTCCGTAATGTCCAGCCGAGCGGTCACAGTTGGCCGCAGCTTCGGGTCGAGCCGCGGTCCTCTAGCGTGCCGACTCCCGATGCGACGCGACGCGAAGACCAGGTCGTCGACCTGGTGATCTCCGATCTCATCCGGTCCGGTCGCTCCGTGACGCTCCTCGACCGGCCCGATCGGCACCGCGATCGGGCCGACGGGCAACGATGGGCGATGGACGTAACGACGTTGCGCTGGCGTTCGGGTCTCGAAGGAGCAGTCGAGAAGCTGGAGGTCCGGCTCAAGCGGGAGTTCGGCGCCGACCTCGACTCCGTCGGAGGAGCCCTCGTCATGACCTGCCACGTCTCCGCCGACGAGGACGTCATCCGTTCGCTCGTCGAGCTCGCAAGGAGCGCAGTTACGTCCGGTCAGAACCAGGAGCGCAACGATGAGTCCGCGTCACTATGGCCACGGACCCCGGAGTTGGGCGCAGTCATCGTGCAGCCATGGCTCGGCCAGTCGGCGAACCTGCAGGACGAGATCGTCCTCTCGTCGGGACAGCCGCTCGGGAGAAGCTGCGAGGACAGCAATCCGGTGCGCGAGCCGTTGGGTACCGCACTTGCCTTGCCATCGATCAGCGGGGCGCCCCTGACCTGAGGTTCGGAGCCAACTTCATGCCCCACCCGGAGACGATCGCCGCGGCAGTTGAACAGGTCGAGGTCGAGGCAGGCCGCGCCCTTCGACCTGCTGGCCCTGATTCGCGACGGCGACACCGTCCGCTGGCTACGCAGCTAACGCAGCGAGTCTATCGGCAGACGTTCTCTACGACGTCTGCCGGCTGGTCGCTGTCGTTCGATTCCGCGCTCGAGGCGCGAAACTGCTGCGTGTCGGTGCCTACTTGGCCTGGTGCCCCGCCACCCTGCATCGGGCACCGCGTTGAGTAGGTCACCACGAATAGTCCCCTTAAACGACAAGACGCCGACCTAAAACTGCTGGTCAGCCCCTTGTGCAGGTGCAAGAAGGCCCAAAAAGCGGCGGTATTTGGTGGCGGGGGATTGGCCTGAACTTTCGCTATTCGAGTTACACGGCCGACGATTGGCGCACAGGGTGGTTCGTCCAATTGCGCCTGGGACGACACATAAATGGAAATCCAGGGCCTGCCTGTTAGAACAGCCCAATTTCCTTAGCCTGCGCCCGATTCGGCGACCTCGGGAATTTAAGGCGGCTACACCGCAATCGCTCGACGCGGGCGCAGATCGTCCGGCGCGCTCGGGACAATGTGCGCGCTGGATTTGAATTGAAGATCGAGCGAAGTTGACCCAAGTCGCAGAGCCCGTAGCCGTCGCTATGCGCTGCCTGAGCTATGCGTGTCAACCGATCGGCCGCACTCAGATGCGATATTCGGGCGCGCCGGGGCCGCGTTGCCGGGTCGCCTTGCACGGCTGGTCCTCTCGTCAACGGCGAAATAATCGCCGATCTGTTGCTCGCAGGCCCAAGTCCTCCTTCGTGGGCTATGGTCGGACGGATTGCAAAAGAGGAGTAGCTCCTTGCCAAAGTTCCCGGCGATCGCACATGTCGCTCTCACGGTCAGCGACCTTGACCGCAGCCGCAAGTGGTATCAGCGACTTTTCGGTTCAGATCCGGTCCTTGACCAGGACACCGGTCCGTTTCATCAGGTTGTTTGGTCGGTGAGTGGAGGGCTTGTGGCCATTAACTGGTTCCCCGACCTGCACAGTTCTGAGCCGTTCGATGAGCGCCGTCCGGGGCTCGATCATTTGGCCTTCGCATGTTCCAGCCGATCCGAACTTGAGGCTTGGGAACGACGGCTAATCGAACTGGACGTCCCGAATGGAGGGGTCGTTGACGCCAGCTACGGCTCAGTGCTGTCGTTTCGCGACCCGGACAACATCGCTCTGGAGTTCTTCGCTTCCCTGGGCTAGGCGGGCCCCCTGGAGAATCGGTCCTTCGACGGCCTCAGTCCGCCGCGGACGGCCGATCCAACGTGAACGGACGCCGGACATATGTACGGGTCCAGAGTGCGAGCGCATTCAGATACCGCCCCACTCCTTCGTGCATGCCCCGATTCGGCGATACCGGAAAGCCAAACCAGATTCGCATATCGCGTACGGGAGAGACAGAACGTCGACCATGGCCCGTACGATATGTGCGCAGTTTCTGTTGTGAAATAAGCTCAATTGGGCTTGCACCAGAGGCGCCCGTAGCCGTCGATCCGCTTCAATTCTGGTTCGAAATCAAGGGTTTTTCGAGCCACCCATATCAGATGATCGGGGCTCGCCGTTGAGCCGATCCTCCAGCCCCGGTTCGCAGCCCGGCGACAGGGGGCGCTCCCGTTCCAGTCCGACCGTCCAGCAGGAGGCGACAGCCCTCAGCAGGGCCTAGCCCACAATACTGTTGACTTAACTGTTGACTTAGCGTGGGACGCCAACCCCCGGAAAGGCCCACGGACGGGCGGAACCGGGGGAGGCAGCGGCCCTGCCATGGATGGCCAGGCCGGACGTGAAGGCTCAAGGAGTTACGAAGAGCTCGGCTATGTCCACGCAGTTGGTCGTGAGGGAATAGTTGGCTGCGGTTGCCCAGCAGCGGTCCCCCCATGAGCTCCACGTCCTCAAGGTCGTTCACGACACAGCGACAGCCAGCGCTGCGCGGGTTCGCTCCATGGCTCGTGGTGCCCCCGGACTGGTAGCAGAGCCTTTGCCCGGCCGGACTTCCATCCGACGAGGTGAGGGCACAAGAGCCGTTCGGTGCCGTGGCAGCGGGCGAGGACAGGGTGGCGGGCAGCGATGGCCTGCGCCAGGACGTCCCAGGCGGGCGGTTTTTCGGTCATGGCACGGACGCCTCGCAGGCCAGCACCTTGACAGCGTCGGCCGGGCGGCGCTCGGGCCCGGGCCAGGACTTGTGCTCGGCCCGTTTTACGCCGTAATTGCTCGTCTTCCGCTTCACAACCCGGGCGCGGCCCTGAGACGGCGAGCGGGCACCAGCTCGAAGCAGATCCCGAGGCGGGCCACGGGCGTGGCCATATCACCCAGGGCTTTTCGAAACTAGTCCGAGGGCTAGGCTCGCGCTAACTTCAGCGCCGACCCCGAACTGCCACGTCACGCCCTTCAGGCTGGCCATACCTTCAACTGGTATCGGAGACGACCTCGGTCCGGTGACTGCTTCATCAGTTGCGGCCGCGGGAGCCGTGCGGCACCCAGGCGGGCAAGTCCCCATAAAAGGCACTAAAGGACCTCTGGGCTTTTGCGTCACGCCCGTTCACCGGCACCGGCCCAGCGGTCAACGAGCGCATAGGTGGGGTTCTCGCAGCGTGCTTTGAGGCTACCGCGAGGGCCCGGTTGTGAACGCCGGTCAGTAACCTCTCAAGACCTTGGGTGAAGGGTGGACCTAGGCCTATCGTGTTCGGTGCCTAGCTCCGATGTGCGAAACCCTGCGCCCGGGTGACAATCAGCCCATGCGAACTCAGTCAATGTCAATGCCAAAGAAATCCTCGGAAAACCGCCGGCGCGCGTTCGCGGCAAGCAGGAGAGCGCGATATCACCAACGGGAGGTGGTCGATGCTCTCTTCCGCTCGTCCACCCGAGTCCCCTCGGGTCGAGGCGATGAAGAACCTAACTCGTATATACAACAAGCAAGAACAACGAGGCCCAAGTGGGACATGAGTTCCCTGGGGAGCCCGCCCCGCCCGAGCGCGCTGCGGATCATTGGCGTCGTGACTGCGGCGCTACTGATGGCCACCGGGCTGCCGGCGTACGCGGCCCGTTCCGTGTCCGGACCCGGCCCGACCAGAGGGTTCCCGGGCTGCCGGTTCCCAGCGAGCCACCGGCTGGTTTGCAGCGGGCCGCCGACCAGCTGGTCGCGGACGGCGTGCCCGGCGTGATCATGATGACCCGGCGCGGGCAGCAGGTCTCGAACGTGGTGGCCGGCCTGGCCGACAAGGCCACCGGCCAGGCCATGCAACCGCAGGACAAGGTGCGCATCGGCAGCATCACCAAGACCTTCGTCGCCACCGTGGTGCTGCAGCTGGCCGCCGAGCGGCGGCTGTCGCTGAACGACAGCCTGCAGAAGTGGCTGCCCGGGGTCATCACCGGCCACGGCTACCACCCCGCCCGGATCACCATCCGCCAGCTGCTACAGCAGACCAGCGGGATCCGGGACTACACGTCCGCCCCGGGGTTCCTGACCGTGGCGAACTTTGCGACGACGTGGCAGCCGAAACAGCTGGTCGACATCGCCCTGCGGCTCGGGCCTCCGGTGCGCGGCTGGCTGTATTCAGACGCCAACTACATCCTGCTCGGCATGATCATCCAGAAGGTGACAGGGCGGAGCCCGATCACCGAGATCAGCCGCCGGATCTTGGTGCAACTGGGCCTGCATGACACCTCGTTCCCGCTGACCAGCAAGCAGATCCCCGCGCCGTACGCGCATGGTTACTACGGCAGCCTGGACGCCACCAACTTGCTCAACCCGTCCATCGCGTGGACTGCCGGGGCGATGATCTCCACCGTCGATGACGTGGCCCGGTTCTACCGCGCCCTGCTGGACGGACGGCTGCTGCCCCCCGCCCAGCAGCGCGAACTGCTGGCCACCATCCCCGTGGATGACACCGGCGAGCTGTTCGCTGAGCACTACGGGCTGGGCATCTACAGCGTCCGGCTATCCTGCGGCACCGCGTGGGGCCACGACGGCGGAATCCTCGGGTTCAAGACCTTCGCCTACACCAGCCCAGACGGGAACCGGCAGGCCGTCACCGTCTACAACGATTCCAAGAAGAGCTTCCCACCGCCGGCAGGCACCGGGACGGCCGCCTTCCAGCGCGACGTCAAGAAGGCCACCGAAATAGCGTTCTGCGGGCAGCCATAACGTCGAACCAGGACGCTTAAGCGCGGACTTGTGCCTATCTCCTGGTGTCGCGCGGACCTCCCCCCTCCCAGACCTCTCGGCGGGCAGCGTCCACACGATGCCCGCCCACGTAGTTGAGCGCGAGGGTTTCAAGCTGGGCGGGGCGCGACAAGCCTCCAGCTGGACAGCCCGCTCGACGAACAGGTTGGCCACCTTCCGGCTGATGGGCCAAGAACGTCAGTCGAACGCCGGGTGCCTCCGCGATCCGCTTTCGCAAAGCCCGCCGAGCTGAGCACCGGGTCGCTATAGCGAGCCGGGTCGAGGAGCGTTTGGAACGCGACGAGCCGTCCACGCAACGAGGAATGGTGGCGTTCGGCGCCAACTCCTCCCGCTCTCTGATGAGAGCCCCCGAGGGCAAGTGTCGACGAGCAGCAGCTTTACTCGTCCATCGCGTACCCCGGGTATGTATCTCCAGTACCCCTTTCTAACATCCAACTCGAGATTTGTCGGCGGGCCTGCCGGCCACCGGGTCACAGTGCCGAGCCGGCCGCCTCGACGGTTCAAGGGCTTCGCCGAGCTTTGCGCGTCTGGCGGACGAAGACGCTGGCCCTGACGGGGGAAGTGGCCTCCGTGGCACTCGCCGAAGCGGCCTTGGAGAAGCCCGCTCGGGACTCGCTGACATCCTCCAGACCTTGGGCAAGCGTGGGCCTAGATGTACCTTGTTTCGGTGCGTAGCTCCGCTGTGCGGAGGCCGGGGCCCAGGCGACAATTAGCCCATACGAACTCAGATAGCGTCAATGCCAAAGAAATATTCGGAGGAGAGCCCGCTTGTGAAGCGTGTCGCTCGCGTCGCCGCCAAGGAAGCCGCCCTCGTCGTGGCCCCGTTGGCAGTGCCGATCACCGCTCTCTGGTGCGTGGCCGCCGTCACGTGGGCAGCCGCGTGCGTGGCCCCTCGTCCCCCTGGGGGTTGGGCTCTGGTTGTTCCCCCCGGCTGCGAGAGGGGTAACCGCCGTGGCCGGCTGGGCCCGCCGTCTGGTGGGTCTGTCCTCGACCGAGCTGGTCGAGCCGGCTCCTCCATTTGCCGGGGTGCCGCCCGCTCTCGCCCGGGTTTGGCGGTGCTGGCAGGCCGCCAGAGACCCGCGGCTGTGGCGTGGCGTCCGGTGGGGCCTGGTCGACGGCACGCTCGGCTTGACATTTGCAGCCGTCCCCGTCTCGCTCGTCGTGTACGGGGCCTACGGCGCCTTCGTGCAGCCCTTCGTCTGGAGGGCGGTCGACCGGGCCCGAGGCAACAACTGGTACACCTTCGTCCACGTCGAGACCGAAGGGGCGGCGCTTTGGTCCGTGGCCATCGGGGTCGTGCTGTTGGGTTTCGGAATGCTCCTCGCCGGGCCGGTGCGCTCGGGCGGGCAGCGGCTCAGCAAAGCACTACTACAAGAGCCGCGCCGGTCCCTCCAGCAGCGCGTCGAGCACCTTTCGCGCGAGGGGAGCGGCCGTCGACCGCAGCTCTGCCGAGGTGCGCCGGATCGAGCGCGACCTGCACGACGGCGCCCAGGCCCGGCTCGTGGCGATGGGCATGACGCTCTCGGCGGCCGAAGACCTCATCTCGACCGACCCGGGGGCGGCCCGGGCGCTCGTCGTCGAGGCCAGGGACGCCTCCAGCCGAGCGCTCGAGGAGCTGCGCAACCTGGTACGCGGCATCCATCCCCCCGTGCTGGCGGACCGGGGGCTGCCAGACGCCTTGCGCGCTCTCGCCTTCGACGTGCCGAACAAGCTGGTAGTCGTCGAGGACCCTTCGTATGGCCCCCGCCTCGCCCCGGCGCTGGAGGCAGCGCTCTACTTCGCGGCCCGCGAGGCCGTGACGAATGCGGTAAAGCACGCGCCCTGGCGCCCCGGTCGTGGTGAGGGTAACGACGAGGGGCCCGTCTGGCCCGGTCCGGGTGGAGGTGCGCGACGAGGGCCCCGGTGGCGCCCGGCAGGTGCCGGAAGGCGGGATCGCCGGGATCGCCGAACGCCTGGCCGTCTTCGACGGGGCGGTCGCGCTCAAGAGCCCGCCGGGGGGACCTACCACGCTCAGCATGGAAGTGCCGTCCGCGTCCTTGTAGCCGAGGACAATGCTCTCCTCCGGGACGGGCTAACGAGCCTCCTCCGGGCCCGAGGCCACGACGTCGAGGCTGTCGCCGACGCCACCGAGCTGCTGTCCGCCTTGCTCGCCGGCAGCCACGACGTGGCGGTCGTCGACGTCCACATGCCGCCGGGAAACGCAGACGACGGGTTGCGAGCGGTCCTCGACGCCCGCTCCCAGGGGCGACGGCCGCCCGTGCTGGTCCTTTCGCAGTACGCCGAGCCGCTCTACCTCCAGGAGCTGTTAGCCGACGGGGCGCGTGCGACCGGTTACCTCGTGAAAGACCGGGTGACCAGGACTGCGGAGTTCCTCGGAGCCCTGAGCGACATTGCCGGAGGGGGGACGGTCCTTGACCCGGACCTGGTCACTCGCCTCGTCTCTCGGAGCGCCAACCAAGGCCGGCTCCAGGCCCTCACCAACCGAGAACGCGAGGTGCTCGAGCTCATGGCCGAGGGCCGCTCCAACGCGGCCATCGGGCGCCAGCTCTACCTAAGCGAGAGCGCCATCGCCAAGTACACGACGAGCATTTTTATGAAGCTTGGCCTGGCCGACTGCGCCGACGACAACCGTCGGGTGCTCGCTGTCCTACGCTTCCTGCAGCCGTGACGGAGGCCGGCCGAGGCCTCGGTGCCCGGCAAAAGCCAACGGGGCGAACACGGCAGAGACAACGATGAGGGCTTTTCGCACCACCAGGGCAGCCCAGACGATGACGCTGGCCACGATCGCGACGATCGACAACAGGATCACGCCGGGCTGGGAAGGCCAGGAGCAGGTCGTCGGCCTTTGCCTCGGAATCGTCGACCACTTCTCGGGAGCGGTAGCGACGGGGTATTTGTCGACACTAAATAAATGATGCCACAATAGGTGTGGCGCGACCTGACAGTGACCAGCAATCGTCTCATGCGAAGAGAGCCAGAGTGTAGTCGGACTCACGTTTCGTCCCCGACCAAAACTCGTGGCACCACTGTCGACAGGAGTTCGACAACTCCCAGACCTCCGATCCCGGTAGGTCTTAGCGCTTCGGCACTTTTTAGGCGCTCGATAATCGCGCCGTCTGACTGCTGAAGCGAGAAGTGCCGATCTGCGTGCCATGGAACGGCTGGACGGGCGTTATTATCTCTTGGCGTTATGTGCTGACGATTATGTGGCCGGATTTCCTAAGCAAATGGAACGGGGCCTGCCGCGATAACCGTCGGTTACGCGACACCTGTTGAGCTTTCCGGAGCCTTCTGGAACCCGAGCAAGATGTAGCGGTCTGTACAGCGCGCCGCGGGCGACGTGTGCGCGCACGGTTTCGACTCTGAGTAGTCGAGGCTGCATCCAACGATTGACGGGTGCGCCTGACCCACCCCTCAATGGCGTTTAGGGGTTGCTGGCCACCAAGAAAGGGTGACCTCGCTCGGCGCGGCTTCTCAGGACACGTGGAGTGTCGTGCTGACGCCCTTTGCGCCGCGGACGGTGACAACGAGGTATTCGTCGACCGGGTGCTCCATGGCCATCGCTAGGGCCTTCGACCCGGCAGGGGTGAGCCGAAGTTTGACGACCGCGCTCGTGCTCTTCTGGAGAGAGTAAGGGGCGCTCGCCAACACGACCCCAGTTTTGGTCGTGAGCTTGGCATCGCCCGAACAAGTCAAGTACGTGCAAAACATCCTGACGGGGACGTGCTTGCCCGAGACCGCGGTGCTGGAGAAGGGGACGGTGAGCAGGGGGGTGGCCGCCTGCACAACCAACTTGAAGGTCTTGGTGGCCACAATTGGCGGCACCATGCCAGCCGTCCTGACCGTCACCGTGACCGTGAAGGTCCCGGCCACCTGGGGGATCCCATAGAATCTCTCCTACGATCGCCGCGGCCTCGTCGCTAAAGGAGACGCCGGACCCGCCGGAGAGGCCACGAGGCAGGCCGGTAACTTGCCAGGGGTAGCCTTCGGTGTCCGGGCCGTTCACCGACACCGTGTGGTAGTAGCGGTCATAGACCTTCCCTCCCGCCAAGGAGGCCTGCGTCACTGCCAAAGGGGTCCCGGCGACGTACGCCAGCGTCCCGTCCACGCCTCCCAGTGACTCCCCCGGAGAGAGCTGGACGCCCTGCGGGTAGACCTGCGGCCCGAAGTAGCTACCGTAACCCGTGGAGCAGGTCGGGTCGAACCTTATGGTGTAGGCCTGCGGCGCGAGGTCGGCCAGGCGGTAAGCGCCGGCGGCGCTAGTCACCGCCTCTTCGCTGACCGCCCCGTCGGGGCCGATGGCGTAGGTGCAGATGCCGGCGTAATTGGCGGCGCCGGGCGCCGTCACAGTCCCCGAGACCGTCGCCCCGTCGACGAGCTGAGCGTCGATGGCGCTCACATCGGCTTGCACGTCCACTGTCTTGGCGGCGCTGGCCGCCACCGCACCGTCGTAGTACTGGGCAGAGTACGCGCTCGCCTGGGTTCGCCCGCAGGTCGGGTCGAAGTAGACGCTGTACGTGCCGGCAGGGAGGCTGCCGACCTGGTACGTGCCGTCAGGTGCGGTCTCGGCGCTGTTGACGGCGTAGCCGGCGGTGTCGTTGACGCTCACGCAGACGTCGGCTGCGCCGGTCGCCCCGCCCGGGGCCTTCACGGTGCCCGAGATGGAGAACCCGGGCACCAGGTGGGCGTCGACACCGGTGGCCGGAACAGAGGCGTCGACCGCGTTGGCGCTCTGGAAGTCGAGTTGGCCGAGGGCGGCGTACTGGGACGCGTACGGGCTCGTCTTCGTGCCGCCGCAGGAAGGGTCGAAGCGGACTACGTAGTCGTAGCCGGAGTCGGGGACCCCCATCTCGTAGCTGCCGTCGACAGCGGTGGTGGCTTCGTAGGGGGTCGGGTTCGGGGCCGACGGGTTCGTGCGAGGGCCGTAAGCGCTCACCGGGTAGGCGTAGACGCAGATGCCCGCCAGGACGGCACCGGTGGCAGCGTCGTCCACGGACCCCGTTATCGCCCCCATTTGGGCCTGAGCACCCGCGGGGGCTGCCACCGCGACAACTCCGAGCGCCGCCAAACATGCCGTACCGAGGAGGCTGCAAACCAGCCGCACCAAAAAAGCACCTTCCTTCATATTTTAGACACGCGCTGTCCTTGCAACAGGGGTCGGCATGAGAGCTAGCAGGCGCCTAAGTACCAGCTGAAGACCGGCTATGACAATTTTGCCTCGTGCAGGGCCCTTTGTTCGCGCCCCGCCCTGGTCGGTGCTACGCGGCAGCCGTTTTGCCACCGGGCGGGTTGCGATTTGGGTGTTTGGCGCCGGCCCGGGTGGCGGTGGAGCGACCGGCCGGTGGGCGCTCAGGTTCGCGATGGTGGCCGCGGGTGTGGTTGTCGACGCGGCCGCCATGGGCGTCGGTCGTGCTGAAGGGTCAGATGGCGAGTTCGATACGTCGGCCGGAGGTCGCGAACCGGCCGGGCATGGCGAGGTAGCGGCGGCGGATGGTTTCGGTGGCTACAAACGCTTTGCGGTCTCGCTGAGTGTTGACGCCGTTTTCGGCAGCGTCTGGGGAGTTTCGTGTCGATCCCGTCGATGCGGACGGTCCAGCGGGACAGATTGTGAGCGATGACGTTCAGTCTCAACCAGGCGGCGTTTGCCGGTGGGCGCCGGAAATGTCGTCGCCGGTCATGCGGCCGATCCCAGTTCGTGGATGAGGCCACCTAGTGACCTCGCGACGGGCGACCCGGCCGCAGGGCTTGGGTAGTTGCGCTTCCGGGTTCGCGTTGGGAGGTCGTTGGCCCAGCGACTGGTGAGGGCGATGTTTGTTGTGGTGATCGGGTACTCGGTGAGGACGGCTTCCAGTTGGCCGGTCCCGAAAATGAGGAGGCGGTCCGAGCAGTCACGACGCAGGGTGTCCACGACGCGCTCGCGGAGATCGCGTTCGCCCCGGGGCGCGCAGATAGGTGTGACGGCGATGTGCGTGTCGTTGGGCTAAGAGAACGGACAACGCGCTGTCCTCGCCGTCGCCGTCGAGGTCTCGGCGTCGGCCGATGCGCATCCTCAGACGAGGGTGCTCGGAGACGTTGACTGACGCCTTTAGGTCCCGTTGAATGACGGTCGCCGTCTCCCCGAAAATGGGACGCCCAACTCTAATCATCATCGTAAGTGAGCAGCCGTGAGCGCACTGTGTGACAGCCAGCAAGCCTTCGCTTTAGCGATCCTTCCCTGGCGCGGCGCCCTGGTCTGCGGCCATTACACGGGATGGGCGCTGACGGCGGCGAAGGACCCGAACGCTGAAGGGGACCTCTTATGGTAGATGGGGGACCTTGACGTTGCTGCCGGAGGCCAGGTTGCTACCGGGCACCGGGATCTAGTGGCCGACGGCATTAGATGGCTTCTGGCGGAACTGCTCCAGCACGGCCCAGCGAACGTCAGCGAGCGGACGCTTCCAACCGGCGACCGGCTGCGCCGAGAACCCATTAGCACAGCGGCAGCCGTCTGGGTTCAAGCAGTACTGGAACAGCGCGCACTGGCGACAGGCTAAGTCGGTGAGAGGTGGGAGCGGGTCCTTCGATCTCTTCCACCACAACATGTCCAAGAGAGCAAGGAATGTCGTCGTTCGGCCATCGCCGCCGTGACAATGGAAGTGGACCCAGGACTGGGGGTCCTTACGTACCTGAGCGAACAGTGCGGTGAGCTGGCTGATGGCGACCTCAGTCGGGGCGCAGTGGTCGGTCACCGGGACCCGATGATAAATGACGGGGAGGTTGAACTCGCTCGTGAGCACCTCGGCGGCCGTCGCCTCGGTGTAAGTCTTGCCGACGACGACATCGGTGTAACTTACGGGTGCCACCCGCTCCTGGCCTCGGTCATCAGCGACATCGTACTTTTTGTTAAAGACTTGGGTGGCCTTTTGATCTTGCAACGTCGCCAGGCGGCTTTGCTCGTCCTGCATAATCCAGGAAAGTGACTGCCCGACGTTGGCGAAGTCGTTGTCGGCGTACCAGGACACAGCCCTGCCGTCTAAGAACCCGTGCGTCTCCTCGCGCAGGTCGACGAGGTAAATCTGGCTCGGCTTATGCGGTGCGACCACTTTGTTACCGAGGACGTGAATGAATGTGCCGAGGTCCAACTGGCGGCTGCCCGACGCCCGGTAACGGTGCTCTCCGAGCTTGTAGTCCCACGCGCTACGGAAATGGTGTACGTCGCCCTTGTCCCCTTTGTCTACGTCCCCTTTGTCCACCTCCTCCTTGTCTACGTCCCCTTTGTCCACGTCCCCCTTGTCCACGTCGTAGATGAGGTAGCTCCCCGTCCGGTACGGGAGCAGCAGCGGGTTGCATACGTTCACATCCATTGGGACCTCCTATGCGCCGCCGTATTACGGCGCTGACGGCAGGCTCTGCCTCCGCACCGGCGAATGCCTCCGGTCTCGACGTCGTACCTTGCGGGCCGAGCATCTTCGGAGGGCGTCGTTTCTGACTTGGCCGCCATGATCCGGGGCCTTGGCCGCGCCGCGGGCGGCCCGCAGCCGGGCCGCCTTATCCGAGCGTGGAGCGGGCGGCCTTGCGGGCGCCGTCTTGTCGCCGGACGGGCTGCCAGCCCGGAAACTTGGTCCACGTCTCGGAAGACCACTGCGGTCTCGTCCGAAACGGCACCCGGACGGCTGGATGGAGAGCCGACGCACTGAAAACAAATGGCGTCAGCGAGGAACTCGCCGTCCTCGACGGAATGGGTCAGGCGCCCGAACTGGCCTTCTGGGAAGGCCGCCGACGCGATATCCCGCCCGGAATGCTCTTGCAGCCGCGCCGCGTCGTGTCTCTTCAGCGGGATGCCTTGACCGAGCGTTTTGAGCGTGAACTCCTGGTCCTTTCGCACATCCTCAAGGTTACTGAAGTAGACATGCGGGGTGACCGTTTCAGCGGACCGCATGGCGGTGCCCTCCTATGCTTTTGGCGCTAGGTCCCAGGAGATATGCGCACTCACCAATAGGTGAGCATATCGCCTCTAACAAGCTGGTCGGGCCCACTTCGACCATGTGGGTCCCGTGGCAGCGGGCCCTGGTCCCGTGGCAGGATGACGCCAGAAGTCGCCCGCATCACGATGGACGCCCTGAGCCGGTCCCTTATGGTTGGCTCGGCTCACGGATTTAGCCACACGCCGCAAGAAATGGGGGTGTCATGTTCTTACGTTACGCCGGTCTCGACAATTCGCGGAATTCCGGCGCGGAAGCCGGTGCCGCCCCAGGTGGGATCTCCCTTTGCTCGCTTGCCATCGCACTCAAGCTTGGCAGCGACTGACCCACCCCTGAGTAGCCCTCAACTCAGCCGACGCTCGGTTGGTGTTAATCGACAGCGCTCGCCTCTTCGGTCGGTTCAGTGCAAAAGCTCTGCATTAGCTAGGCGATGTGTGGACTACTGCTGTGGGTCTGGAGTTTTCTGGCGTTACCTGGCTGCACGGTTTCGAACAGAATGCCGCGCTGCGCACGGCAATCCTCGATCTTGTGGCCGAGGCTCCGCAAGACAACGCTGTCTACGTGTCGGCCGAGAAGGCCGCGGCCCACGTACCTGCAATCCGCAACAAGCTCTTCAAGGGTTTCAACACCATCGCGACCCTCTTGGCGGCAATCGGGATCCTGGAGCAGGCCAACCGATTGGGACGAGTACGACAGCGGAGTCACCCCGGCGACTCAGTCTCGACAGCTCGGTTTTACGATGAGGTCAGCATCGAGGGGCGTGCAACTCCCTACAAGGGGGCCGGTGGAAGGGACGCACTGGTGCCTCAGTTGGTCTGGACGGGTGCCCCACAGCTGGGGCACCGGTAGGGGTCCCGACCCGTAGCCGTCGTTAGGCGCCCACACCCCGAAAGGTCGCCGCTGCGCTCTCCGTGGCCGAGACGCCGTGATAGGGCTCAGCCCGGCCGGATCAGCCCCTCACGTTCAAGAACGCGTGCTCATAATGGCCCGGAGCAAGCGATAAACGTCGTCGCCGGTGCTCTCGTACTTGGCCGTTAGGGCGTGGTACCAGCGGCGCACCGCTGAGGGGTCGACCAGGGCGATCTGGCAATGACCGACCGGGGCAGGATGTGCAGGCGCAGCAGCTCTTCGTACTCTGCCCGGATCGTCTATTCCAGGTCGACCCAGGTGCCCAACCGGTGTCGGTCTGCTGGCTCGCCAGCCAGGCATTGGCGTCCGCCTTGGTCGCAAAGGGCACCTGTGAAGTGACCCAGCAGCCGCCCGACTGGTACCGGGCCCGGTACCTGCCCGCCCGGCGAACCAGACGTTTGACGGTCCGGTCCGGGGCGTAGCGGTCCATCCGCCCTCCTTTGGAACCGAGGAATATTGAGCCCGAGGCGCGCTCCGCCGACGTAGAGGTCAACCGCTCGGGACGTACGCGGTCCCAACGGCACTTCGGCGCTTTCCTCCCTTGCGCAGCACCTTGAGCACCCGATAGCCTCGCTGGCGTAACGGTGATAAGCCTGCGGTTAATCATGACCGAATCCCGGCCGGCCGGCAACAGCTTCAGCCCGCTTTCGGCGTACTGGGCATTTCACGGCGCTCATGCCCTCCAGGTCATGCGGGACCGCGTTGACCACGTCGCCACTCCGGATTGGTGGACGGGCTTCGAGCAACAATGTATCGCTGAAGCTCCGGTCCTGAGCGACCTGCTGGTTTACGCATACAAGACGGACAGGAGGCAACCATGACCTCGCCAAGCGAGCACACAGTGGCGCCACCTCGCAGGGAGTTGACCTGAGCGACCCGGGCCACAGCGGCCTTGTAACCGACATTGCGAACGAGGGTGCGAGTGCCCACACAGGTGGCTATGAGCGGGAGGGTTAACCCTTGCAGCCGGGTAAATGCCCGCATCAAGGGCTACTCCCGTGCGTGGGCCGCTTCGCCAGAATACGCTCTGCCCAGGACCCGCAAATGAGTATTTGGACCTCTCAAGTACTATCTCCTAAACGCGACCGAGTATTCGCGGCCGGGCAGACCGACCCCCGAGACCTCCTTTTTCGGTTCGACGACCCGCTGACGACCTCGCCGTCTGGTTGTTCTAAGCACAACGAGGGCTGCGGCGCCGTCGTCGCCGCAGCCGCCGAGCTCGCCGACTTGCCTACACGGGCACCTTTCTGAACTGCGGTCCGAATATTCCGCCTTCAGGCCCAGGCCTGGCGACCTGCTTCTGCAATCGCGCGATCCCCGCCGATTGCAACTTACTCATCGAGCCTATTGCGGCCGACAATGAGGACTCATCATTGTTCGCCCATGCGCTATCCAGTTGCTGAAGAACCTGCGTAAACCACGAGTCACAGTCCGCCACCTCAGGAGGAGCACCGGCACCATAGCCGCCAAGTGGTACCGGTGTCATGGGGAAGGCCGGTGGAATTACCACCTCCTCACCAGTCCAGTCCCCCGTCGGTCGAGGCGCCCGGATTGTAGACGTACTTCTTGCCGAAATACAGTTCCCCAAACTGGTAAAAGTGTGCCAACTGAGTCCCGCTCGGATCCTGGTAGGGGTAGTACTTTGCACCTTCACCCTGTTGTTGGATCGTGCTGATTGCTGTTTTCGCTTCAGGAAGCTCGTTGACTACAAATACTTGCATATCTTTGTGCGGAAGTTGGTATTTCGTCTCGTACGGGACCTTCTTGGCCAAATCCGTAAAAGCTTGCAGGATCGCATCGTAGAACTCGCCGATGGAAGGGTAGGTTCCTGCGCCGGCTGCCAGCGGCGCCACCCGGTGTACGGGATCCTCCGGGTACTCGATCTGCATTGCCATTTGGGCAAAAGCCTTGAAACCAGAGAACCCCAGCTGAACTTGGAAATTCGGGTCGCACGGGAAGAAGTCGGGATCGCATTTGGGCCTCACGCCGCCGGGTAGCTGGCCCGGATAGGCGATGACGTCGTAGCCAGCAAGTATGCTCGGCCGTACCCCGGTAGCACCCAAAAGGTTACACGCCAGGCCAAAGTGTGTCATCTCATTGAATACGATTCTCTGCACGATCTGCGCCGCCGGCGAACTCTGGTCCGTCAAAGCCCACTGTCCGCACAAGTAGACAGGCAACGTCGCCAGCTCTAGCTCTAGTGCTGCCTGCAGCGAGCTTTGCAGCCATCCCAGGTCCCGAGACTCCGGTTCGGTGCTCATCAGCGAAACGATCTTCAAGCTCATCTGACTTGACTCCTATTGCCCGGCATTTGGAAATGCCCCCAATGGCTGGCTACCTCAGGCGCCTCTACCGCAGTAGGCACGGCAGCCGGCGCTTGGCCTTCGTACGCGCCCAGCGACAGCGACCTCAAACGGCATCATGCGATGCGAGTCACCATGTCAAAAACATGCTAGCCCCAGGTGCCGCAGGCGCCAAGGGGTATAGGCGAGGCTCGCTCTGGCTGCATCGACAGTGGCACTGCGTCGTCGTCCAGGACCACGTGTACGCGAACGGTCCAGCGGCGTGGGATGTCGCACTGGCGGAAAGCGTGACCGGCTCCGCCGAACTGGCGCGTACGTCGGCACCGACGCGGTGAGAACTACGAGACGATAGTCGCGGTCGCAAGCTTCCGGTTCGGTTCGGTGTACTGGAGCGAGTCGCTCAGGCAAGTCGACACGTGCGAGATGGTGCACACGTTCTGGTCGCTTGGGTCGAGGGGAGTCTTGGCAAAGAGGATCTTGCCGCTCTTGTCGTGCACGATGGTGGCCAGCCAATTCTTCCCATCCCACCCCTCGTACTCGAGAGCCTACGAGGGCTGAGAAGGCGACGTAGGGGGTGATCGGTGTTTACGGGGCAAGCGGGGGGCCATTGGCGGGCGTGCTCGTCAAATCTCCCGTGTATCGGAGATCCCCAGCTCCTCTCGGAAACGCCTGCGAAGCTCTCCCCATTTCTCGTACAGAGCTGTGAGGTCCTTTCTCTGCCCTGATTTGAAGCCGCTGCGGCTTCGTTGATTTCGTCGGAAATGTCGCCAAAGAGATCGCTAAACGTCCTGGGTTGCGAATATCGGCGAGTGCATCATGAGCGGACTGAGTCTCGCACTAGGCGGTGGCACGGAGGCATTGTCCGCGCATACCAGTTGCTAGCCGGCTGACGATCTTTCGGTATTGGGCTCCACCGACGGCCAAGGCCCCGGAAAGTCAAGGCTTGATGTTCAAGCTGCCTGGGACAAAGCTGACTATGTAGTTGTCGTCAATGTTGGCACCCTGCGCTGAATAGCATGCACCCGTACACTGACCGAGCACGCTGCTGGTGGGCAGGCTACAGGTGATGGGGTAGGTGCCGGGAGGGGACTTTAAGGTTGGCGGTGGTGCGGCAGACCGGTTGGATGGGCAGGCTGGAGGCGGTGGCCCCGTTGACGAACCCCGTGTAGATCGGATCGATCAGGGGGAGCCTAGAGCCTTGCATCATTGACACGTGGGGGGCGGTCACGGTCAACGGAGCCGGGGCAATTTGGAAAGTGTAGTAAAGGGAGGCGCTGTGGTAAGAACCGCCTGAGGCGGTGGTGGGGCGGTCCCCGGCAGGGTCGCCAAAAGCGTGCAGCTCCCCGCCCCTGTAAACGACAACGTGACCGTCGACAACGGATGCAACGGAGGCAAGCGTGGCTGTGAAGACGGTGGCGGTCCCGATCCCGGCCTGCCGCTGCGGCTGGGGGGGAATACGGAGACGGACGATATCGTACAATTCGTCTCAGCGGCCGCGCCGCTGGGGAACACGACTGACTTCTTGCTGTTTTCAATGGAGGCGGTCACAACGTTGTAAGAGGGACCGCCGCTCGCGGTCATTCTCCCAGAACCTCCAAACACGGCGTTGGGCGGGTTGCTCAACCGTATGCTTTGGGGCAATTGCCGCTGGACCGGTTGCTGAATCTGCATAGCGGGTGCGTAAGCCATCGTTGCGGAAGAGCAGTTCGACAAAATCCCTGCCCCGCACCCGGCCTGGTTGGCGTCTAGGAAGCAGCTCCAGTTCGGATTTGATTCCGCACGACCACCCGGCGGTGGGCTAAACCCGCCTGGGCCGCCAGTGAAGTGGATCACGCCAGCTGAGTCCATATAGCAGCTCGCACGAGAACTCGGGTCGACGGTTATCGTCACCGGTAAGCCAGAACTCGAAACAGCCGTCGGCGTGTAGGTGCCACCTACAGAGGCCGGGTACGGGGGTGAACTTGTCCACTTAAGGGTCTGCATCGATTCGACGTAACCGAGTTGCACGTAGCCCGAGCATGAGCTGTTGAGCTCGCACTGCAATGATTCAATGCTCTCTTTCCATCCTTTCGGGGCGGCGAAGTTGGACCCGCCGGCGCCTCCGCCGCCGGCCTCGCACGTGCTGCAGCCGTTGATAGCGTACTGGACTTGTCCGGGACCTCCGGCGTTGCCTCCGTGGTAGCCGCCGCCTCCGCCGCCACCAGCCCCACACGGGTCCCGACGCCCGCTGAGCAGGTTCTCGGCGCATGTTCCCTGGGTTGAACCCGCGTCTAGTGCGGTCCCCCCACTTCCATTTGGCGGGCTTCCCCCGGCCCAGCTCGCTGAGCAATCGTCGACTTCTGCATCGCAAGGCACCTCGCCACCATTGTCATAACCCGCTACGCTACTGCCGTTAGATCCAGCATTACCGCCCATAGCGCCGGGGTCTCCAAGGCCGGATGCGCCACCGCCTCCGCCACCGCCGCCGGCGACGGCCAGGATGGCGCCGTTTGTAAGTAGCGCCCGCTTTACTGCTAAGAAGGCGGCGGCGCCGCCTTTGCCGCTAGGGCCGCCGCTGGCGGGGCAGTTAGCGTTGAAAACATCTTCCTCCACGTCCTGGACACCTGCGCCGCCGGCGCCGCCGGACATCGTGGTGGTCTCGCCCGGGACCCCAGCGGTCACCACGTCTCCCGGCCCCACAGCGAGATCGCCGTACAACCGCGCCCCACCCCCCCCGAGCCCACCTTCTCCCCTGGGCCCACCGGGCAGAGACCGGCGACGCCTCCCACTAAGGCGCGCCCTCCCGGATTTCCATCTTGGCCCTGGAGCAGGACGGTTAACTGCGAAACCCCATTCGGCACAACAAAAGGTCCCGGCTGACCGCCGTTCCCATTTGTCCTGTACATGCACGTGACAAGCGGCGGCGAGACCGTACAATAGCTATAAGCGGAGCTGACTGCGGGCAGTTCACCGGCCGACTTTGCCCGGGGAGGGGCACAACACCATTGGGGGCGCGTGGCTGCGCTAGCTGTGGGCGCGCCCAGGCCTTGCGCCGGGATGACCAAGGCGAACAGGATCACTGCTGCGGCCGATAACACCCTCACCGGCCGGCCCCACCAACAGCGAAGTACACACGAAGACATTAGGCCAGCCCTCTCTGTAGCTGCTGGGACGCGCACAGTAGCATGTCCTAACGACTGGGGCGACGAAATGGAGGTGATCGAGCAACAAAATGGCCCATAACGGGGGGTGATAGTTGCTGGCTACGAAGGGACGACCGCCAGCCCGCTCTCAAAGTGACGGTTAGCGTTGCCGTTGCGCTGATCGCAGTTGGCGCCACAGTTCTGGGCGTCCTTGGTCCCGGAATCGGTTGAGGCTTGGCGGGAGTCCAACGAACCAAAGCCCGACACCAAGGAGGAGCGCGAACGTCGGTTCGCGAACCTCGCACCGACCTTTATGTGCGAACCAATGAGCCTCTATTTCGAGTGATTGACATCATAAACGCTTCAAATCCAACTCGCCACCCTCTCGTCGTTCGGGGAGAGACCGAAATCCAATCACGTCAGATTGGTTCCGCTACAAGCCAAGGTGGGGGGCTTAATAGCCAAGCCCCGTTCCGAGGATGATATGAGTTCTATCAAGGCGGAACTGGGGGAGTTGAAGCTTGTGGAAGATTAGCTCAAAGCCGACAAAGAACCACTTGCTTCGACAAGGAGTCTCTCAAGGCGGGGGTTTTCCGCAACCTCACAGAGTCTCGGCAGAAAGGACGGCGGCGTGGTGACCGTCTCATTTGACGACGGCACTAATATGTCTATTCCTTTCACCGACCGGGCAAAGTCGTATTTTCTGCTGCCCTCCCTACGACAGGGTTCGTTACGTTGAACGTGCCCCTCGCCCACGAATCAAAAGGTCACGATCCTGTTCTATCTGGACCGCGCCCACAACCTGAGCAGCAGCGTGGTCGACGTAGTCAACGACCGCCTTTCGTAAGCTCGCATTTCTGTAGCGCTAACGCTCAGTCACCGTGCCACGCACCGCAAAACAGGCCAACTGCGAAGTCTGCGAGGAACCGTCAACCCGCGTGAGGCGAGGCCTGTGCCACAACTGCTACCACGCCTGGCTTCGGGCTGGAAAACCTGAACGGTCTGCCTGGGAACCGCGCCGGCTCCAATGGCTCAGCGAAGGTCCCCGCCGTGAGTGCCTGGCGTGTGGCCGGGGACGAGGCAACGGCGATTTTCGGTTCGGTTTGGACTTCGCGTGCTACTGCTCGTGGCACAGGGCTGGGCGTCCTGACCTCAATCGATGGGTGCCAGAACGGCGAGCAATGTCTTCACGATCACGGCCTCGAGGTGGTCGTCGGTGACCTTGCGGGGCACACCGGGGCGGTGCTCGTCGGCCAGCGCCATTTGCTGACCGTGGCCCGGTTACAACTGAGCTCGGAAGCCACCGCCTCGTTGGTCCTGCCGTCGGCGCAGCTAAGCACGATCTTGGAGCGCAGGGCGAGGCTTTGGGCACTGCTCGGCCGGCGCGCCCAGCGCGCCAGCGTCTCACGTTCTTCGTCGGTCAGCACCAGGACAGCCTTCGGTCGGCCAGTTCGAGCCATACGCACCTCCATCGTCGCATGGCGACAACGCGCCGTGGCTGGTATTCCCGGACGTAGAGCTTTCCTGAAGGATGTTAGAATCGGGACACTAGGTGGCTGCCCAGCGCGCCGTACTACGACAGCGGCCATCCGGAGACTCAGATGAGATGTGTGGCCGTGCTCGGACGAGTTGTGAACACCGACGACCCGAGCGAAGTCCGCGCCGCCCATCATTAGCGCCACACTCAACCTGGCGAGGTCCCGGTTGCGTTCGCAGCCGTAGATATGCCTCGCGTGGTCCGAATGCTCCGGCCTGCGTGTCGGCGACGTCGACTTCCTACGGCGCACGCTCACCAAACGCCAAACCATCGCCGAAGTTGAGAGGCGGTTCATAAGCGCCGAGACCAAGAGGCGCTCTTCCAAGCGCGCGTCCCTTATCCCGAGTTCCTAACCGAAAGCGGCCCAGACTTGGCAATGCACCGCTCTGGCACGGGTCCCGACGACCTCATGTTCACGAGCCCAGAAGGCTGCCACTACGGCGCTATTTCGCTGAGCGGGCCGTCAACCCTGCGGTCGCGTGGCCGACCTCGACCCATCCCTCACTTTCCACTGGCCCAGCCCCACGTCGCTGCCAGCCTCAGGGTCGAGCATGGCGAGCACCCTCAGGTCTGGGACTTCGCGCCTCCAATCAGCCGGGCGGCTATCAGGGCGACGAGGATCACCAAACCGTAAACCGCCTCTACCCAATAGTTGTTGACGTTCTTCAGGTCGAGGATGTTCTGGACCACCGAAAGAAGCGCAACACCGGTGGCAACGCCGACCATGTTGCCCCTGCCACCTTGGAGGCTCACGCCACCGATGACGGCAGATGCGAAGACCACGAAGATGATTCCTTCGCCGTACCCTTGGTTGGCAGTGATCGCTTGGACACGTCCCATTTCCATGAGACCACCCAAAGCTGCGAGCACGCCCGCGGCCATGTAGACGCCGATCTTTACCCGGTCGATGTTGATGCCGGCAGCGCGAGCAGCCTCAGCATTACCCCCTACGGCATAGATGGCACGCCCCGCCCGATGGTAACGGAGGAAGAACCCGATTGCCACAAGTACAATCACTGCCGCCACCAGCGACACGGGCAGCCCCAGAAAGAGAAGCCGAGGTACCAGAGGGGAGTGGGCAAAGCGGAGATCGTTTGCCCTTTGACGACGCCGTCTTGACAACCCGCCAGCAGGATCAACATCCCGAGGGTGATGATGAAGGCGTTGAGACGAGCCTTCACGATTAACAGACCATTGACCAAACCGACACCAGCGCCTAGCAATAGGCATACCAGGATCCCGAGGTAGGCGTTGAGCTCGACGCCGGCCCCGAAGTCTACGGCCGGCACAACCAACCAGGCTGCCAGCATCGGCGCAAAGCCATAAATACCGCCCAGGGACAGGTCCATGCTGGCGATCAACAGGACGAGCGCTTCTCCAGCAGTCGTAACGGCGAGGGAGGAGGCTTGCTGGCCGATCCCCCATAAATTGGCGGAAGTGAAAAAGACAGGGCTGATGATGGCGCCTATCACGATCAGCAAAAGCACGGCCGGGAGAAGGCTGGCCTCCCGAACGAGTGATAAAGCTCGAGCCTGGCGACTAATCTGCTGAAGTTGCGCCTCGGCCGCGGCGCGGCTAGCGGCTTCCTGGCCGGTTGCCGGGGCAGTCGCTTGTTTGTCACTACTGACTTGCGTCACGCTGTCACGCTCCCACTCGATACAAGACCTTCAATTGCCGCGATGATCTCTTCTCTGTCAAAGGGTGGCTCGGTGAGCTCGGCAACGATTTCCCCACGCCTCAGCACTACAACACGGTCGCACATGACCAAGTCGTCGAGGTCATCAGTGGCAATCATGACCGCCGCCCCCTCGTCTGTGGCCAAGGACGAGAGCGTCGCCAGTAAAACGGCCTTCGAAGCAACGTCAACCCCTCGGGTGGGGGTCATGGCGACCACGAGCTTGGGCTTGCTGGCCACAGCTCGGGCCACCGTCACCTTCTGTTGGTTGCCGCCGGAAAGTTCCCCTAGTGGCTGCGACATGCCGGCCGAGACGACCGAGAGCCGTTTGGCCAAGGGGCGGGCGGCGGCATCCCTTTGCCTCGGTACTATCGCACCAATGCGGTTGGCCAGCCGGTCCACTATTGACATCGTCGCGTTTTCACCGACCCCCAACAGACGGACAAAACCCTCGGCGCGTCGATCCTCTGGGACATAACCAACTCCCGCTTTGAGCGCTTTGTCACGGCGCATGGGCACAATTGGGGTGCCCTCGATTTCGATGCCACCTGAGGCCCAGCTCTCGCAACCCGCCACGGCGCGGGCAAGAGTGGCCACTCCAGCACCTAACAGGCCGGCGACGCCGACGCGCTCCCCGTGCCGTACCTCGAGTGACACGTCGTGCACGGCGCCCCGCCGGGAACGCGCCGAGAGGTGCTTTACCACAAGGCACGGGGAGCCGTGGTCGGCCGTCTGGCTACTGCCGGCGGCGCCGGGGTGCTCGACCCTCGCGATCGCGGCTGCGTCAGGGCCGACCATGGCGGCAATGAGTTCGTCCTTGGAAAGCCCCTTCGTCGACCGCGAGATTATGAGCTCGCCATCACGCAGGACGGCGATGTCGTCACAAACTTCGAAGACTTCCTCCAGGTGGTGGGATATGTAGAGCACGGCCACCCCGTTGGCCACCATCGACCTGACCCGCTCGAAGAGCCGCTGGATCTCAGCCCGCTCGAGCGCAGAGGTCGGTTCGTCGAGGAGAAGGCAGCGCCGGCCGGCGGCCAGCGCCCTTGCGATCTCTACCAGCTGGCGTTGTTCGACCGTAAGGGTCGAGCAGAGAGCACTGGCGTCGACGTCCTCGAAACCCCATTCCGCCAATACCTTTTTCGCTTCAGCTCGCATCGTTTTCCAGTGGACACGGCCGGAGCGCACCGGCAGTGTATTGAGAAAGACGTTCTCGGCCACCGTCAGCTGCGGGACAACCATGGAGTGCTGGAACACGGTGGAAATCCTCTCCCGCCAGGCCTGTACGTCGCCCAGGTCTGGAGCGGGCTGGCCTTCGAAACGGACTTCCCCTCTGTCAGCACCGTAAATGCCGGACATGATGGAAACGAGGGTGGACTTGCCTGCGCCATTGCGGCCGACCAACCCTAAGCAGCGCCCCGGTCGCAGGGATACGCTCACCTCCCGCAAGGCGACGGTGCTGCCGAACTGCTTCGAGATGCCGACGGCTTCGAGGGCCGGCACTTGCTCATTTTCCGTCGGTACCGCTTCAGAACTGGAGCCCACGGCGATCGTCCTCCGCTAATCGGCGGCCTTGCTTGGGTTGCTCTCTGTGCTCGGCCCCGGCCAAGCCAGACCCACCTGGTTGTACTTATTTCGTGGCGGTGTACATTTCCATAAATAGGTACTTTGTGCCGCCCCTGCCCTCCCCCAAAGGGAAGGGCAGGTGGCGACGGGCCATTGATCTAGTCGGTCAGAAGGTCGCGGTGGCGCAAACCCCACCATGGGCCTTGCCGTAGACGTTGCCCCACAGCGCCGGGTTCGAGACCGCCGTGCTACTGAAGGTGGCCGGCTGCCCGTCGGTACCGGGCCCGTGGAACGTCATCTGTGCCTTGGTGACGAAGGGGGCGACGAGCGGGTCGGCCAGTTGGACGTCTCCTTTGTAGCTTGCGTGGCCCAACGGGGCGCTGCTCAGACCGGCCGCCCCAACCTTGAGGGCTACGCCGTGGGCCGCGTCTTTGGCGTACTTGACCGCGCCCTCCGCGTACAGGTTGGCCGGTTGCGAGTTCATGGCGTCCATCCAACCGTCGGCGACGTAGCACTGCTCGTAGGCAACGCCGTCATTGGAGATGAGGATAACGTGGGGCTTTTTGCTGCCGATCGGACCATAGCCCTTGGCAGCGAGGTACTTGATGATCCCGGGGTCACCGCCGCTCGCGGGTTCATAGATCGCCTTTAGGTCTTTGCCGTAAGCATTGATGGCGTTTTGTGCGTCGGTAACCTCGGTGGTCGGGCTCCAGAGGGTCGGGTCGTGCAGGATGTGCACGCTCGGGTCGAGCTTCGCCATGCAGTCGTCGAAGCCCGTCTTGCGGTCCGCACCGTTGGACGAGGTGAGGTCACCCTCGTTTTCGAGGACGTACCCCGACTTAACCTTGGCCGCGATGTAAGCGCAGGCGTCGTAGCCGTAGAAGAGGTTGGACGCCCGCACGACGATGTAGTCACTACCGGCACCGAGGATCGTATCGACCGAGACCACTTTGACGTGGTGGGCGGCAGCATATTGGAGGCCGGGGCCATGGCAGAGGCGTCCTCCGGGTTGAGGACGACGGCTTGGGCACCCTCGTTGACGAGGTCCTTGACCTGCTGGTTCTGCAGGGGAGCGTTGGAGCCGTACGTATCGCAGCAAACCAACGGGCCGATGAGCTGTACGCCCATTTGCTTGGCGAACTGCTGCTCGTAGCTTATATAAGCAGACCAGAAGGGGGTGTTGTTATAGGTAAGGGCAACGCCAATCTTGATTGGCGCGGCGTTGGCCGTCGTGACACTGGTGCTCACGTACAGCATGGGCGCGGCCAGCGCTGCCGCTGTTACCAGGCTCATGGCTTTCTTGAGCCACGGGTTCATAAATCCCTCCTAATTCTTTTATGTTGGCGTGTCATTCTCAGGAGTTTCCTCTACTCGGGCTCACACCCAAAGCAGTAAATTCATGAACTACCTCAGTGCTTTCAGCACCGGGCTAGACGTCCTCCCTTGTTGATCACCTCCCTCGGGCAGGCGTCGAGTCCCTTCAGTTCGATGTCTGCGAAGCGGCGACAGCCGCTAGTTCACCAGCGATATGTCGCCGGGCAGGGCGTGGATGTTGGCCTCGGACGGTGAGTGCTCTTGTGCATCAGGGGCCTATTTTACGCATCGTCATTGGTCCCGAAGTGCATCTGGTGACCGGCAGCCGGCAATGGGCGTCCAATCGTGACGGACGAGCCAGGGGTGAGCGCCCCGCGGCGGTCAAGAGGTACACTGCGGTCTTCCTGGTGGGAAGTACCCTTCTTTGGGTACAGGTGTACCTTGGCCGCGTTGTCGGCCGGGACGTCCGAACGGGGCGACCTGCCCTGCCGGCGCGAGTTGTCCAGGTCCCATAATGCCCCTCCCTGGTAAACGATTTACCCTACTAAAACTGGCCACCGCATTTCTAGTAACGTCGGCTCAATTGTAGGATTTCGCTACTGTCCGAGCCTGCCCTCCCACTCGCACAGTTTGCAACGTGGCACTTCTACACGACAGTTCAACTAGCCGGCAGTAAACGTTTACTACGATAGCGGGCCAGATGCAAGCCACTCAAGCCACCCGGACGGGCCCCGACCGCAGAACCGCCGCGCAAGCGGTACGAGGGCGATCAGCCGAACACGACAACGATCGTG
The DNA here is from genome assembly GCA_963750465.1 of uncultured Acidimicrobiaceae bacterium. Lineage (GTDB taxonomy): Bacteria > Actinomycetota > Acidimicrobiia > Acidimicrobiales > Palsa-688 > Fen-671. The sequence continues at coordinate 19,169 of CAVVRE010000010.1, read as the reverse complement.
GATGTAGCTCGCGCCGCCGGTGTCTCGACAGCTACCGTTTCTCGGGTCCTAAACAATCATCCTCGGGTCGACTCCCAGTTGAGGGCGCGGGTGCTACAGGCGGTAAAGGAGATGGGTTACCGCCCAAGCCGGGTCGCCCGTACACTGCGGACCCGACGCAACCGAGTATGGGCGCTCATCATCTCGGATGTCCGTACCGGCCCCTTCCTGGCAGATCTGGTGCGAGGGGTGGAGGACATCGCCTATCGCGCCGGCTACTCGTTATTCCTTTGCAACGCCGACGAGGATCCGGTCAAGGAGAGCACGTACGTTGAACTGGCGGTGGCCGAGCAGGTGGGAGGGCTCATCCTCACCCCTTCCAGCCAGCGGACTTGACCTCACGCCCGTGGTGCGAGCGTGTATCCCGGTAGTGCTCGCCGACCGTACTCTCCCGACGGAGTACGCAGATACCGTCACGGTGGACAACATCGTTGGTGCCTACCAGGCGGTGAACCACCTTCTGGAGGGGGGCTACAAGCGGATCGCTTGTATCACCGGGCCGCTGCAGACAACAACTGGGGAACAGCGCTACGTCGGCTACTGCAAAGCCGTGGCCGAAGCCGGCCTGACCGTTGACGGGTCGCTGGTGCGGGTGGCCGACTTCCGCGAGGCGGGGGGCCGGACGGCGATGCAGGACCTTCTCGAACAGCGTGGCTGCCCAGAAGCTGTCTTTGTGACCAACTACCTGATGGCCATTGGGGCGCTACAGGTTATTGACGAGGCGGGCTTGGTCATCCCGAGGGACATCGCCATCATCAGCTTCGACGACCCGCCGTGGTCAACCCTCCTGCGACCCCCCTTGAGCGCAGTGGCACAACCGGCCTACGACCTTGGCGTCGAGAGCGCCAGGCTTCTTCTCAGCCGGCTAGAAGGTTACTCCGGAGTAGCGCGGACGGTGACGCTTTCGCCCACTTTGGTGGTCAGGGGCAGCTCCTTGCCGGTCCGCAAAACCGCCGGCCAGGGTTGCTGAGCAAAGTAGAATCTCCACACAGAGACTCTGGCTACAATGCCTAAGAGCACGATCCCAGTTGACCCTCGAGCCTTTGTGCATGCTGGCACTCTTGTGGGTGCAGCATTGACAGACCGTCCACGACGCGTTGACGAGCCGGTGCGGGACGCACGTGCCTATGGACAACTTGAGCTCATACACTCGAGATGCTGGCGCTTGCTCCCTGGAGGTTAGCTAAATGAAGGTCACCGGCGTCCGGGCAATCCTGCTGAGCTACTACATGGGACCTGACACCGAACTTGTTTGGGTGGGTGGTCGCATCGAGTCCTGGGATGCCGCCCTCGTCGAGCTGGTGGTCGACGACCAGGTCACGGGCCTGGGTGAGGTTTCCCAAGGGATAATGGCCGTGGCCGCCGTCCCTGGGGTGGTCGACGCTCTGAGGCGATACCTACTCGGGCTGGAGTTCTCTGAGCCGTCAGAAGTGAGTCAAACGCTACGCGACCGAACCGCTTTCTGGAGCCGCGGTGGACTCTGTTCGGGCGTCATCGGCGCGGCCGAACTGGCCGCCTGGGACTGCGCAGGCAAGCAGGCGGGGCGGCCTTCGTACCAACTGATGGGCAAGCGGCGATTGTCCTCGCTTGAGTTGTACGCGAGCGGAGGTTTAGGGCGAACGTTCGACCAAGTAGCGGCGTGGGCTTCCGCGCAGCTAGATGCTGGGTTCCGCACCGTGAAGTTCCGCGCCATGTCCGATCCGGACACCACTCTGGCATTGCTCGCTTTCTTAGGTCCCAAACTCGGAGGTGCAAGCTTCGTGCTCGATGCGGTTCAGGGTTGTGCCAGCCACCCCTGGTCAACCGATGACGCCATCCGAGTCGGGCGGGAGGTCTCAGCACGAGGGGGTCTGTGGTACGAGGAGCCGTGCCGGGCTGAGGATATTGCCGGGTACGCGGCCGTGCGCCGCGCTGTTGACGTCCCCGTAAGCGGAGTAGAAAGCTACGGCACAGTGGCGGAATTCGAACGGCTTATAGAGGCCAACGGCGTTGATCTGGTACAACCGGACGCGGGGATGCTGCCGCGCCCCTCCGCTCTGCAGGAGGTGGTGGCCGGCGCAACCGCGGCTGGTCTTAATTGCGTACCGCACGTATGGGGAAGTGGCGTCACTCTAATGGGCAACCTGCACACTGCGTTCGCGACTGAGGGGATCGAAATGTTCGAGTGGTGCACACTCCCCAACCCGTTACGCGAGGCGCTCATCGCCACGCCACCCACATTCGAATGTGGCAGGGTCATAGCACCAACAACTCCTGGTTTAGGAGTAGCAATTAGCGCCGAAATCGAGCGTCGCTATCCGTTCCGACTTGGTTCTGGACATGTCGTCAGCTGATTCCCCTCCTAAAGCGGAAGCTCTGGCGTCATCCGCCACTGTCGCCATGGTTTGCGACGCGCTGGACATGGTAGGACATCGAGCCCAGGCCCTGGACGTCGCTGCTACAGCCGTTGGTCCGGCCGGCGCGACTGGTCGGTCGAGCCCGTACCGTTGAGTTCATCGCCGGCCATACTGATGCCGCGGACGATGACCCTTACGGAGACATGATCAATTTCATCGAAGCTCTCTGTCCGGGTGATGTCGCAGTAATCGCAGCCCATGGTTCGATGCGTAGCGGATATTGGGGTGAACTATTCACTGCGGCTGCCATTAGAAGAGGCGCGGTTGGCGTTGTTTGTGACGGTTATGTTCGTGACACGGCGAAAGTGGCCCGAATGGCACTACCAGTTTTTGCTCGTGGCCCCAGGCCCTATGACTACAGAGGCAGAACGGAAGTGTCGGGCTATGGCCAACCAGTCGATTGTGGAGGTGTGATAATCTCCCCTGGTGATCTCGTCGTCGGTGATGACGACGGCGTTGTTGTCGTGCCAAGGCTTATCGAACCGACCGTCATCGACGCAGCGAATGCCCGAGCGAGTGACGAATCCACAGTTCTAGCCGCATTGACCGATGGGACGTCATTACGACAAGCCTGGGAGCGTCACCGTCTCTTGTAACGGACCGCGGACTAGGACCGGCTATCCGACCTCGGGCGACTTTACATTGCCAAGGTGCGGGTCGCGGGTTCGAATCCCGTCGTCCGCTCGCTCGCAAAAGTGCTGGTAGAGGGCTATGTTAGCGATGTTAGGACACTTCCTCGCTGTCTGGTTTGGGAGCCATTGGGAATATCGACGGCCGTCAATTAGACACGGCCGTAAATTAGCACAGCCGTAAATTGGTTCAACCTGTGAAGTTTGGCTTTGTCAACCCTCCGCTAGACGCCTACTGGGGTTGACGGCTAGTGCTTGACTCTGGTCTAACCCCGCGTTTAGCCTGGAAGGTGCTGCGATATGGCCGTCGTGGCCTTTGACCAGTTGGGGAAAAGACGGCCAGCTTGACGGCTCCTGCTCTGCCGTTCGACCCGACCGATTCCGACGTGCGGTTTAGGGCCTCTCAAACTTTCCACGCGGTGAGCTGACGCCGATGCCGTGGGCAACGATTTCGATAGCCCGAACCTCGACGAAGCCGCGAACGGCTGCGCCAGTACTGGCTCACGAGCGCCTGACGGAGAGTGTCTCCCCCCGTGCGCAGCAGGTCTTCGGTAGCGCGGCCTTCAATTGTGCGTGGAGCGTCGCCATTTACCTGTCTGCTCCGCTCACCGACCCACAGCCTCAGTGTAGGCAACCCGGCTGACACCATCTGTGCCCCTTCCGCTGGCGGATCTAATTCCACGACCTGGCGGTGGTTCCCGCCCTGTGCCTCGAGTATCTCACCGGCTGAAGGTCAGGACCGCGCCGTTGACCCCGACGTGCTCCCACTACCTCGAACTAGGTGGCACCAAAGTCTCGAAGCAGAGAACAAGTCGCCCTTCGTGAACAGCTCTGTTTGTGGCCGGCATGACTGAAAAGCGAGTGCTTATTTCGGTGGGCTCATTTCCCACCGAGGAGACAACGGGGCAAGTTGGATCCAGCACCGTGTCGTCCATATTCGAGGCAATACCGACCTGGGGCGCGGATGTTGCTGCAGCTCGTTGCCATCCAAGACAAAGCTGGCGCATCGCATGATCACTACCAGAGTCCGAGCTCTCCAGGTACGGCAACTTTGCCAGGACAGCATTCCTTCTGATCGCTAACAAAACTGATGAATAAAGAGACGTCGCTGGTGGTCCGGGAGTCACGGGGCTTCGTTAACGATGCATTTACCGCTCCTCAACAGCGCCTCCCGGGGAGCTGAATGTGTCCTGCAGGGCTGGGAACATGGTGACCCAGAGCGAGTTGAGACAAAGCTCGCCGAGGCCGTCGACATCGGCCCGGCACCTTCGTTACCCTTGGACAGGACCCGGCGCCCGGGTTGGGGGAAGTGGTCAGGCAAACCGTAGTTGCTGGGCAAGCTTCAGTGCACTGGTCAGGGTTTGTCGTGCAAGTTCCGGCGCCCCACGCTCCCAGGCGTCGATAGCCTCTTGCACTTCGGCCTCCAGCTCGTCCGGGAGGCGTTGCTGCGGCGCTGGGAGGAGTTGGCGGGCCGCATCTATTGCCCCAGCCACTTGGCCGGCGGCCATGCGGACGGCGATGAGAGGCCATAGGCAAACCCAGTGGAATGGCTGCCAACTCGTTGCGGAGCATGAGGCGAGGGCTTCCCCGGCGAGAGCTTCCACCTCGCCAATTCGGCCGGTCTTCCAAGCCATCCAGGCCAAACTGGCTTTGGCCGTCGCCGCATACTGAGGTCTCGACGCGGCATACGCCGCCTCGATCGCCTGAGGGGCAAGGAAGGCGACTGCGCTTGGGTCATTGCGCCGAAGCGCGGTCAGGTTGAGGTATGAGATACACAGGGCACGCATGGCTGCGGAACCCGTGCGCTCCGCGGTACGTAGCGCCGCCGTAAGCCTTTCCTCGGCGCCCTCGAGGTCGCCATACCACAGCAAGTAAAAGCCGACGTTGAGATCCCCCAACCGATGTCTACTTCCGCACGGTAGCCGCCGAGGCCCGGGTCCTGGGAGTACTCCTCTCTTAGCGCCAGAGCCTTTCTGGCATTGTCAAGCATTTCGTCATCAACCCGGTGGCGTCGCTCCGTGGTTTGCCAAAGGAGCAGCGCTGTCAAATAGTCAGACCGCCTTCGATGCGGCTCACCCTTGGCCTTGAAGGCGGGGCGGACCCCCGCCATCACAGTTGCCAGCTCGTCGGGCTCGTCACGCCAGTAGTGGACGTGTACCTGACCGAGGTGAATCTCGAACCAAAGGTCAAAGACTTCCGGGCTCATGTCCTCAGTTCGATTGCCGAGCCGCGTGGAAGCTGCCTCGAATTCGACCGCGGCGACATCGTACGCGTGCCGGTCGAGTTCGACCCATCCCAAGCGGTTGTGGAGACGAGCAGCCTCCAGGCCATTGCACGTGCCCACCGTCCGCAAGCCCTCGTGAAGCGTTTCGCTCGCCTCGGCGTAGCGTCCTGTCAGAAACAGGACATAGGCGAGCTTGAGCCGGATATCTGTTTCTTCTTTGACGAAGGCATCTTCTTCTTTGACCGAGGCATCGCTGCCGTGCCCGCCGCCATCGACGCCGTCCCGGCCCAGGAGTTCGAGACCGTAGCGGTAGGACGCGACGGCTTCGTCGTTAGCGAAGACCGACGTCGCGCGGTCACCGGCCCTTTGTAGGTACTGCGCTGCCCGTCTGGTCTCCCCGGCCACGGCGAAGTGGTTCCCGAGCATGCCCGCCACCTCCTCGAGCCGGCCCGCTGCCGACGCCTCCAAGGCCCAGGCGGCGCGGAGGTGCAGTCGCATACGGTCGGTCCGGAGCAGGCACTTGTATGTGGCCTCTTGGATGAGGCTGTGCCGGAAGCGATAGGACGGCTCAAGTCCCGCGCCCACTTCCACAATTAAACCGCTCCAACAGAGCTCCGCGACGGCGCTTCCAGCTGAGCCCGCGAGGTCTGTGACCGCCTCGAGTTACGCGGTACCGAACTGAGGCCGAGGACGGACGCGGCGACGATGGCCTTCCGGGCGTTCGCGGTGAGCCGGTCTATTCGGGACCGGACGAGGCGCTCGATCGCCTCCGGGACTTCGACCGTGAGGCTACGGTCGATGTGCCAGCCGGCCCCGTCGTCGCTCAGAGCACCGGTCTCCAGTAGCGAAGAGAAGCGCTCCTCGATGAATAGGGGGTTGCCGTCGGCCCCCTCGCGCACGGCGTCCAAGACCTTGTCGTCTGTCCCCCCGCCCAGAAGGGAAATGACGAGGTGGCGCTCGGCGTCCTGTGAGAGCGGAGATAGCTGGAGCCGGTGTAGCCGGAGGTCCGAGTCGGCCGCGAGCGCCGCCTCCAACGCGGACACCCCGGGGTCGGGCTCGGGCCGGCGGGTCAGAACCAGCAGGAGCGGGCCTTCCCGCGCCACCGTGGAAAGCTCCTCGCTCAGGCGGAGCGACGTCGGGTCGGCCCAGTGCAAATCCTCGAGCACCAGCACGGCCGGGCCGTGGGCAACCAGCGCAGAGACGACTGCACGCATCGCGGAAAATGTTGCCCGTTGCAATTGTTCGGGGCTGAGGCTCGCCGCGGCGGCCTGCGCATTTTCTTGACCGACGCCGATAGCCACAGTCAGCAGCTGGGCAGGCTCGTCCCCCGTGTCTCCGCCGAAGATAGCCTCCAGCCCCCTCTCGACCGCCGCCGCGCATAACCTCTGGGCCTTCTTCGGGGGCGACACCTAGCCATGCCGAAAGCAACTGCTGGTAAAGACCATAGGGGCGAGAAGCCGCATAGGAAGCCGCTCGAGCCTCGAGCCAGAGCGGGAGACGCCCTGAAGTTGCCCCGACCCAAGCCATGAACAGCTTGCGGCACTCGTGAACGAGGCGGGTCTTCCCAAGCCCAGGCTCGCCCGAGATCAGCACCACACCCCCCTCTCCGACCGTCGCGCCTCTCAAGGCCTCCCGGAGCTGACAGAGCTCCGCGTTTCGTCCGACGACGGGCACACGCCCGGCACCGCCCCGACGCCCAGCCTGGCCTGACGGCCTTGCCTTGGGCCGGCCGAGATAACAAGCGAGCAGGGGCCTCGTCCCGGGGGCACCCGGGACCTCCTCGGTCGAGGCCCAATCGAACAGACCCAAGGTCGCCGCATGGGTAGCCGGGCCGACGAGAACCGAAGCGGGTCTGGCAACCGACTGCAAGGCCGCAGCTGTTGCCACCACCTCACCGAGAGCGGCGTAGTGCGGCGCACCGCCCAAGAGGCGACCGACTACCGCTCGGCCCGTCTCAACGCCGGCGCGAACCGAAAGTCCTTCAGGACCTCCCCTGACACTCCCCAGCGCCCGGTAGGCAGCACGCAGGGCTCGCTCGGGGTCGTCTTCGTGTGCCGTCGGCGCCCCGAAAAGGGCGACCACGCCTGTTCCAGAGACCGCCGTCACGGCGCCACCAAAGGACTCGACGTGGCCGACCACCTCGGCCAGCACGCCCCCGACTCGCTCGCTCAGTTCTTCTGGCCCAAGCCACTGACCAGTAGCCAACGGCCCACTCAATTCGACGAAGAGACAAGTTACAATTCGCTGCTCCCGGTCGCCGCGAGGCTGAACAGGTGCTCGGGAGCGTTCTGTGCCAGGGCGCGACGTGCCCGTTGGCCTGCTCGACGTGTGGACCTCGTCAAGGGCCGGTGAAGGCCTTACCCGAGTTCTTCCAAGGCAGCCCGGCACCGGCGGTAAGTAGCCTCCACGAGCGCCCACCTTGATTGTGCTGAGTAGGCTCGCATCAACGCGCATGCCGCCTCCTCACATGTCGGGTCGTGAGAAAGGCATGCCGCCCACGCCCGGACCACCGCCTCCTGGCTCGAGCGCCCGAGCCCCCTCGCCCCGTGCCCGAGCCAACACCAAACGAGCTTCCTGCCGTTCCCACTCGAGGTGTTCCCTCGGACGGTGAGCCCACTCCGCAAGAGTTTCACTTTCGAGCAGTACTCTTTCGTTTGCCAAAGCGGCCACGATCATGTCGTCGCGCTCCATCCCAGGGTCGGCGCCCAGGGCGAGGCGCAACCTTTCCTGCTGGATCTCCAGGTCGATGTGCACCGGGACCGAGGGGTTTGCCCAAATGTGCGACTTGTCCGCTTGCATCAACCTCGACGCCTCTTCGCCGAGTGGGTGAAGCGCTGCCCGCGCATATGAGAGTGCCTGGGAAAGTGCACGTCCCGCCGCATCCGGGTCGAGGTTGGGGAAAAGCGCGAGGCATCCTTCCTCCCGGCTGATGCGCCGTCCCGGGCTTAGAAGTACAAGCTGGCAGAGGCGCCTGGCGGGAGGCCGACGCCAGGATAGGACGGTCCGGTCGCCTGTCGAGATTGTGAACGGACCGAGAAGGCTCACTTGAATGAGCGTGGTGCGAGATCCCCGTGGATCGCTAGCCGGCTCGGCCACGAGCGCATTATCCCATCCGCTTGACCTTGCGGGGCCAAGAAGAAGGGCTAGGTCCAGGGCGGCGCCAAAAAAGCGCTTCTAAGTCACAAGAAGGTACGGCTGATCGTCTTGCCTCCCTGCACCGTCACAACCAGTTGCAGATCGAGACGGTGCATCCGCAGTTCAGCCAGCAGGGCGTCAGCAGTTTTGCCCAGGTGCACGTCAAACTTCCTCGTCCCGCCTTGGCTGAGGGAGTAGGCAGCCGAGCCGAGCAGGCGGGCCCGGTCCTTGGGGGCTCCCCGATCACCGTCATTGGTCTCGGCGAGCTTGCCGATGATCTCTATCGACCCCGAGCAGCGTGCTGTCTTGCACCTTATTTCGACGCGAGCGAGGCCCGCCTTGGTAAGCGGCTGCAAGAGCGAGGCAGATGCAGAGGGGGTGGTCGCGGCGGTAGCGCTCGGCGGCGGGCCGATGGCAATGTAGGCAGGCGCCCGCAGCCCGGTATCGGGGCCGGCGATGAAGCTCGGCGACCAACGCCCCGAGCGGGGCAGCTCCGAGGGAGCGAATTCACTCAGTGAATTGTCGCCGTAGTTTGCTACCCACAAGTCGCCCGCCGGGTCGAGCGTCAGCCCTTCGGGGCTATTTAGGCTTCCCCGAGTGTCGGCCGAGATAGTGACGGCGGGGCGCGGGTGCCCACTCGAGAGCTCGCCCCGCGTGTACTCGAGCACCTTGTTTGACAGGTTGGCGGCCACCCACAGGTCGCCGGAGGCGTCGAACGCAAGGCCAGCGGGGCTGTTCAAGCTCCCGGAGGAGTCGGAGGAGATCGTCACTGCCGGGATCTGGGCACCGCTGGCAAGGCGGTTCTTCGGGTAGTCGACCAGAGTGCTGTTGTCGTAGTTGGCCACCCACAAGTCACCTGCTGAGTCGAAGGCGAGGGCATAGGGCCCGCTCAGGCTCTTGGAACCCTCGGACGTGATGGTCACGTCCGGGACCACCGGACCGTGGGTGAGGCTGATTTTCGAGTACTCGACCAACGTGTTGGACAGGTCGTTGGCTACCCACAAGTCCCCGGAAGCGTCAAACGCCATCCCGGCGGGGCTGTTCAGGCTGCCTGACCGGCCAGAGCTGATCGTCAAGGCAGGAACGACCGGGCCGCCGGAAAGCTGCTGCCGGCGGTATTCGACCACTGTGCGGTCCCCGAAATTGGCCACCCAGAGGTCGCCGGACGAGTCGAAGGCCAGCGAATTCGGCACGTCGAGACCCACGGAGATCGTTGATTTCGGGGGTGCGTCGCCCCTGCTAGCGATGCCATAAAAAGTGACTGTCTCACCCAGGCTATTTGCCACCACGATGGAACCCCAGGCGCTGGCAAGGGTAGAATATGCCGGCAGACCGGACGCGGTGGCCCAACCGGTCGGGCTGGCGGGGCCGAAGAGCATCACAAGCCCGACCACTAGCAGACACGTGCACGTGCTTAGGTGCCGGGCGGGCCCCGGGCAGATGGACATGCCGAGATGTATACAGGCGGCCCTTTACCGAAGTGTTAGCGGACCGCGCTCCGGCCGAACATATCGATACGGCAGAGTGGCTGGAGCAATTGATCGCTGGCGAGCATCCGGTCGAAGGATTCCTAGCCTGGGTCGGACAAGACCGCCAGGGATGGGCCGCCCAAGCCCTCGACAAGGCATACCGGGACTTTGTTACCAACATGTCGGGACTTTGTTACGAACATGTCGGCCAACAGTTCGGTCGGCGCCGACGAGCGTGGCCGGCTGTACGTGGAGCGGCTGGAGGCGGTCCCCGACCCCCCGAACCTGGTTACAAGGTTTAGTGTTACAAAGTTGACCTTGTCGACTTCGCCGGGAGCCACGGTGCCCGAGCGTCCGAGTCGGCTCAGTCGTCGCCAAGGCGGTGTTCATGATGTCCCGGAGCGACCGGTGGGGGTCGCTGCCGGTGCTCTTCTGCGACCCGGCAGTGGTCGAACGCGGGCAGGCGCGCAGCCGCAGGAGCCCTTCGTAGTTCGCCCGGGTCGTCTCTTCGAGGTCGCTACGGTTCCGAGCCAGTTGCGGTCCTAGTGGCCGAGGAGTTCTTTGCCGAGGTTGGGGCCGACCCTGACGCCGTGACCGGTGTCCGTGTGCTTGGTTGGCGAGCCACGCTTTGACGGCCGCCTTGGTCGTAAAGGTCACCGGGGCAGTGACCCAGCGGCCCTCGGACTGGTAGCGAACCCGGTACCTCCTACCCTTCTTCTCGATGCTGCCAAACATGCGCCGAACCATGGCCCGACGATCCGCAGTTTTGGGAAGAACTGGGAAGAACGAAATGTAACGGGCTGTGCTGAACCGTGCCGAGCCGTACCGAAATGTGCAGCTCAGAGCTTAGACGAGCTCCAGGACCAGCACGCTGCCCCACTTTTGCCAAGGTGAGGGTCGCGGGTTCGCATCCCGTCGTCCGCTCCAGGCATGTCAGCGGCATAATCCGGGTCCGAGCATCAGTTAGGCGAAGGACCAAATGGCGACGTGTCAAGGTGAGGGTCGTGGGTTCGACCCCTTCGTTTGCCCCAGGTCAGAGGCATTATTTCGGGTTCCTCTGTAACCCGTGCCTAGAATTCTTAGGCGCCTCGTGGGTCCCACGCCGGCTTATGCTCGAACCAAGAAACAAAAGCGGCGGCGGACACGGTACCGAACGGGGAACGGCCAACAGGCCCATATCTCCGCACGAGGGGGTTCCGAGAGACGAGCCGTCAGAGACAGTGCCGGTTAGGCGCACCGTTGCGGTTCGCACACGGGCTGACGGGTCGCCTCGGTGACCGCCCGGGACGCTCCCTGGCCGCCGCCCGGGCCCGCTAAAGCCCGCTAGCTTCCCCGTGAAAAAGTCCTTGTCCGGGTTCGATCCTACCGCCTTCTTCGATCCCCCCGCCCACCCTCGGGTACCTGTCCAGCCTGGAATGGCTGCGGGCCAAGGAGTGGCCATGCTTGGTCGGCCCACCGGCTCAGCAAAAGCCACGTCCTCATAGCCCTCGGCCACTCGGCCGTCGATGCCGGTTACACGGTACCGGCCACCTCCCCGCCACGGTGGAGCACGTTCGAGTCGCTCGATCCCGGTTGACAAAGTGGTCGAGTCGACATTGCGGCCGACGCCGTCATTGTCGATGAACGAGGCTTTGCCCCGCTCGACGACACCGGGTCCCCGGCTTTTGCTCCGCTGTGTTGCCGCCGCCAATCAACGCTGAGCTGTCGGCATCGCCTGACACTAGCCCTTCGAGGAATGGGGCCGGTTCCTGCCCAACCAGACGACCACGGTTTCCCTGCTCAACCGTCTGCTGCACCACAGCATCGTGGTTGTCACCGACGGGGAGTCGTTCCCGATGCGAGGGGCGCCGCCCCAGAGGAGGAGCCGAAGGCCAAGGCTTAGTGACCACCCCAGGGGTAGGGACTTACTCTGCCAAAAGCGGGGATCCGAACCTGGCCATTGACATGGCGGTGGATGTACGGTTTTGAGCCTGAGTGCAGTCGAGCTTGCGTCAGATAGGCTTCGGGTTCCGACACCGCGATAGCGCTACGACCGGGGCTGCGTCTAGGTCGCGCGCCGTTGAGCGCCGCCTCGAAGCGGCCCGCGACATCAAGGATCTCCTTTGATCTACTCATGCCGCCATATCGTCACCGCGTCCGGCTCCCCGTCGCCGGTAGAGCCGGTAACGCGCTTGTGAAACTTCGTCGGAGGGATGCGCAAATTCATTGTTCACAGCGCAACACTTAAATGGCCTGTTCCCATGCGGTGGCGTCGAACGAGGAGAACTCCGCCACGAGCGTCGTCATCGGAGCACGGACTGGTTGAGGTGGGCGAAGTGGACCTCGCCCAGAACCTCGACGGTCGGGGCGGGGAGGCCGACTTGGGTGAGGGTGGCCCGAAACTCGGGGCTGGCCACGAACGCTTCGTGGGTAGCCAGGTCGGGGCAGGAGTCGTAGACCGTCAGTCCCCCCTCGTGAGTGACGGCGACGTGCAGATCGAGGCCGGACAGGGGGAAGAGCTCCATCATCCGGCGGTGACCGTCCATCAGGGAATCGGCATCACCCTCGAAGTGGTAGGCGCTGAGGATCATGAACTTCACCTTTCGTCTCGGGAGTTGACTCACCCCAATAGGCGCTAGTTCGAACTCGCGGCCCGCGAGGCCAGGACCGGCGATAATCCGTCCCGTGGGCAAAACTCCCCTCGTCGGCCGCGAGGAACCGCTGCGGTGGCTGCCGCCCTGGACGAGGCCGTCGCCGGTATCGGCCGGTTCGTTCTCATCGCCGGTGAGCCCGGGGTCGGCAAGACCCGCCTGGCGCTCGAGATCCTCGACACCGCCGACCGCAGGGGAGCGCGGTCGGCCGTTGGGGCCTGTTGGGATGGCGCGGGCCGCCCGGCCTGTGGCCGTGGGTGCAGGTCGTTCGCACCTTCCGGGCGTCCTGGGGGATGGCGGCTGGCATCAGGCGGCCGGGCCCGGCCACGATGCGCTGACCGGGCTGGTCGACGCCGACCACCGAAGCCCGGCCGGAGAGTTCCACCTGTTCGAGGCGATGCTCCAGCTCTTTGCCCACACTCTGCCGACCGGCGCCCGTCCGTTTCTGCTCGACGATCTGCAATGGGCCGATCCGGCATCGCTGTCCCTGGTGGATTTCCTGCATCGCCACGGCGTCCACCTGCCGCTGCTCATGGTCGGCACGTACCGGGACGACGAGGTCGCTCGGCTTGACCATCCCCAACGGGTGCCCATCGCGGACCTGGCCCAGAAAGCGTCACGATCCCGTTGGCCGGGCTCGACAACGACGGCATCCGCCAACTCCGCGACAATCTCGGGGTGTCCACCTCGACGCTGAGGCCGAACACCTTCGCCGGCTCACGGGCGGCAACCCATTCTTCGTCATCGAGTCGGTGGCCTACTCCGATCCGACGATTCGCTTGGCGTGCGCCGGGGAGTGATCGCCGTGTCGCCTGCCCTGGGCGACCTGGATCGTCGGGTGCTCAGACGGCGTCGGTCATCGGACCGGAGGTACCCGACGCGCTGGTCGGGCGGTGATCGGCGAAGGCTCCGACGAAGCCTTTCGGCGGGTCGAGAGCGCCGGCGTTGATGCGACACGAGCACGGCCACACGTGTTCGTGCACGATCTGGTTCGGGAGTCGATGCGCGAGGGCCTATCGCCCGACGAGCGGCGGGCGGTATGCGCCGCCGTCGTGGGGGCGGCCGAGGCGCCAGAGCTCTCGCGTCCCTCCTGCCGGCGCAACTGCGTGGCTCGCCGTCCAGGCCCTGCCCGACATCGCCCGTGAGCGGGCGGTCGCGTTGCTGGAGGCGGCGGCCCAGGACGCATCGCCCGGCTGACCGACGAGGCGGCCGGACGCCACTTCGAGGAGGCCGCGGCTCTCACCGATGAGCCGTCGAGTGGGCTCGACTGACGCTGGAGAGTGGCCATGCCTACCAGCGCGCCGGTGCCCTGGAGCTGGCTCGCGAGCGATACACGGGTCTGCTCGAGGTGGCGATCGTCGGAGTCCCGGGTGCGCGCCCTGCTCGGCCTCCACCGACTTGGTGATCCGGCCGCGGCCGGCGAGCCGTCGGACGTCGTGCGCCGGCTCGATGAGGCCGATGCGGAGCTACGAGGGAAGGCGACGTAGCTCTGCGGGCCGAGGTTCTGGCCGCGCGGAGCCGGCTCGCGTGCCCACCTCCTGGTCGACGACCGATCGGACGGCGTGCGCATGGCCGCCGAGGCCCTTGACTGGCCCGCTCGGCCGGAACCGAGACGACGGTGGCCTCGTGCCTGCTCGCCTACCACGACGCCATCTGGGCGCCCGGCACCGAGGATGAGCGGCGAGTGCTCGCCGGTGAGCTGGCGGGGACCGGTCGCCGCCTCGCCGACCCGGCCCTCGAAGCGCAAGGTCTGTTGCTCCGGATGGTCGCCGAGATCGAGAACGGCGACCCGCGCTACCTGGCGACACACGCCCAGTTCGACGCAGTCGCGGAGGCATCCCGGTTACCCCGAATGCGGTTCCTCGCCGCGTCCCGGCGCGGCACCATCGCGGCCCTGCACGGCGACCTGGCTACTGCACTCGTCGAGATCGACGCGGCCCGGGCTTGGGGGAGCGGATCGGGGAGCCCGACGCGCCGGCATGTGGTGCGACCAACGCTGGCAGGTGGCCCACCACGCCGGAGACCATGACACGATCACCGAGCTGATCAGCACACTGCGCAACGTGAGGGACCCGCACTGGATGGTCTACGACGCCATCGTCGCGGCCGATCTCGGCGACGTCCCCGAGCCACACGGCTGGCCCCGGAAATCGCGTCGCTCAGCCAACGCTGGCCCGGTGGGCGGCCCGGCTATGGGACGCGCTCAACGCCCAGCTGGCCATCCTCGAGCGCGACCTACCTCGCATCGCCGATCTCGTCGACGGCTGGAACGAGACGCCGGCCACTGGGCCGTGCTCGGTGGTGGCGTGCTCGTACACGGCCCCGTAAGCCTGTGGCTCGGCCGGCTCGAGGCGGGACGGGGCAACGACGAACGCGCCCTGTTGTGGGCGACCCAGGCGGAAGCAGCGGCTCTGCGCCTCGACGCTCACCTTTGGCTTCTGGAAGCACGCGCCGATCGGCTCGCCCTGCAGCACGCGATGGGCACCGCCGTGGCCGACGAGGTCGCGTCGACCCTGTCGTCCGCACTCTCCCGGGGCCTCCTGCCGATCGTCGAGCGGCTGCAGCTGTTCACCCGGCAAAGGCCGGCGCCGCCGATGAACGTGTTCCGCCGTGACCGCGACATCTGGACCCTCGGGTACGACGGCATCGAAGCCCGCCTCCCGGACAGCAAGGGGCTCCACGACCTGCACACCCTGATCGCCAACCCACGAGTCGACATTCCCGCGACCAGCCTGGCGACCGGTGCCTTCGTGAATGTCGACGCCGCGCCCATCCTCGACGCCCGGGCCAAGGCGGACTACCGACGCCGGCTGGACGATCTCGACCGCCAACTCGATCGACCGCGATCCACGGCGACGCCGCAGCCGAAATCTCGAGAAGGAACGGCAGGCCTTGCTAGACGAACTTCGCCGGGCCGCCGGACTCGGCGGTCGCGACCGCAACCTCAACGACGACCGGGAACGGCTGCGCAAGACGGTCACAGCCCGCATGCGGGACACCCTGCGCCGGCTCGACGACCGCCATCCCGCGCTCGCCGCCCACCTCCGGGCCTCCGTCCACACCGGCACGATGTGCAGGTACGCCCCGGCGGAGCCCGTGAGCTGGGACCTCGGCTGAGCCATCTCCGAGCTACGAGCTCAGGCCCAGCCGTTAGCCGATGTGCGTAGGCTCCGGCCGCCGGCCATCCCCGGGTAAGGCGCCGAGAGGAGCCAGGCGGTTGATGCACGAAACAGCTGAATGGGCGCTCCTCGTGCCTAGCCGGCGACGAGCACGTGATGGAATGATCTGTCGCCAGCAGGTCCCCCATCCCTGGCCTCGACCAGGGGCACAGAGGTGCCGGAGCGCTCGGCTCTGCTGCTCACTTCGAGGGGACGCGGACCGGGACGCCGACGCTGACGGGCGTCTGGCAACCGTAGACCAGACGCCGAGGTTGCCGCCATGGTTCCGGGCGAGGGACTTGTATATCTCAAGGTCGCGCCCAAGGCCGGGGTTGGGAACTCGGGCGACCATCGTGCAACGGGTGCACGGCTGGCGAGGCAAGATCTCGGCCTTGCCTGACTCGCACGGTCTGGTCGCACCAGCGGCTCCTCCTACCCATCCGTCTCCGTCGATCCTCGATGAGCAGGTTCGGACGGAACCGGCGGACGTCCCAGCACCCGCTCTGGGTAAGACGCGGACCCGGCGCGGAGGCTCAGCGGTGGTGAGCAGAAGGAACCGCCATGGCGTCGACGGGGCCGCACCCGCAGGCAGGCGGTCGCGACTCGATCGCCAGGCCTGTTGTCGTCCGTCAGTCGCAGCGAAGTACTCGGCTCGTCCGCGATTCGGCTTTTGCCGGCGGGCACGAGGGTGACGGGGCGGCCCAACCAGGCAGACAGCGCTGTATCAGTCGCCGCCCCGACCCCCCGGGCTTTGCGAGTCATGTTTGGCAGGGTCAAGTTCGGGTTCGCCCGATGGAGAGAGCGACGCGGCCTGCTTGGGGCAGCTGAGGTTCCCGACGTGCGGTAAGGATCTTGCCGCGTGCGTTCGTCACGGATCCCCCAGCAGCGGTCGCCGCGGCACGCCGTCACTATCGACCTCGGCGTTCGACAGTTGCTCGCCCTGGAGGGACTTGACCGGATGACGCCATATGGCAGCGAGCTTCACCCTCGCCCCGACCGACCAGTACGTGGTCCGGGTACAGAGAAGGAGGGCCTGCCCAGGCTCGCCATCACCATCATCGTCTGGCGTCGCACAGCCGATAACTTGCGACCGACCCGGCGGACACTGACGGGCCCGTTCGCGCGCGAAACCGACATGCCGACATGGGAACCTAAAGAGCGCCGACCAGGACGATGCGGCATGGCGCACATTCCGTTCGTTCGGTGCATCGCCGTGCTCGGCGACGTATAGGCGGCTCGATCGCCCAATGCGCGGTTGCAGGGAGGCAACGGAACGAAGTACATCACCCGCATAACCCGACTCGAGACCTCAAATCATTGCGGCGCTGCGTGTGACAGGAGAATCCCGAGCCGACCAAAGCGAATTAGCTCGGCTGCGGTACTCGCTGGCTAAACTCTGGCTCTTTCGAGCCGGGGCCCGAAGAGAACGCAATGTTCCGGACACGACTTGGTGCCCAGTCATTGGGGCCACCAGGGCCGTTTGTTTCCGTTGCCGCCCAATTCCAGTAGAACTCTTTTAGCGGAACCCATATGGCAACTAAACCGTCCGTTGCTTGGAACATGAGGTAGTCGGTGGCGTCAAAAACCAGCGTTTGCTCCCCTGTCTTGCCCGAGAGCATCTCACCGGGAGAGTCGTTATCTACCCACGTCGTCGTTTTGTCTTTCAGCGCCTGGAACGTCTGAGGACCATCCTTTAATGCATAGAATGGCAACCGGAAACTCGGGATACGTATCCACACCAACAAGATGCGTGAAATTATTCAAAGTGGCATCCACTATTTGAATGACTGCGATGCTTCCGTCTACCTGGGGAGTGACCTTGGACTGGAACTTTATCCCTGGCTTCTCGCCGCAGACGTCGTTCCAACCCGGCCCGAACACGGGCAGTTTCAGAGTCGGCCTGGCGTACTTTGTATCGAGCGCCACGGCGCACGTTGACGGCTCTGGCACTTCTACCTTGGGTGCCATTACGTCAAACGAAGCCTGTGCCGGCCCGTCAGCCGTCGTCACCGAGACAGTGAAGGTCCCCGGAAAGAGGAAATAGAAGCTTAGTGCTTTTAGCGGGTTAGGCTCGAGCTGCTCGTTGGTTAGGTATTCCGGGGGCGGGCGGAGTCCCGCCCCGGGGTGTAGTTCTTCAGCGAGTCTTGGACAGAGAACTTCCACGGTCCCGCCGCCGCCCCCTTGCCTCTGGCATACGGATTAGTTAAGCCCCGCCCGACCCCGACGGGCGTCGAGCCCGTTTGAGGTAGTACCGATGGTGTGCCCGGCCACGTGTTTTCCAAGTAGACCTTTTTACCCTTCTCGCCCAGGGGATAGACCGTGGTGAAACTTGCTCTGAACGAGTTAGTCGAGGTGGAGCAACCGCAAGTACAAGATGGGGCAGCGGCGAGCGAAATCGTCAGGTCACTGCTGACCGAGCTTGTAGCGTCCTGGTCGGGGCTGTCCCAGGCGATCAGGGGGCCGGTCGTACGACACTGGCGGCCCTCCGGGCGACGCCATCTGGTCTTGTTCGAACGTTTGGTAAAAGGCAGTGTCAGTTGATGGCGGTTCGGACTAGTAAGCGAACGGCTCGCAGGGGTCCGATCTCGACAGCCCGGTCGTCAATGCCGTGAAGTAGAAAGGTGCTGTGGCCTGGATTCCTTACTTATTGGTGTCGCGGTGCCAGGCGACCAATGCTTCGTCGTTGGTGCTCAAGTAGTACCCCGGCCGCTCGCTCAGTTGGGCGGTGCAGTCGACCTTTATCTCCTGGTTGACGTAGTGGTACGTCCCCGTAACTGGGTGTACTTCCAGTAGACCCGAGGTGTGCTCAAGGCTCCGGATACTCCAGCTTCAAACTGGGCAGGAGTGATCGTTACGGAGGCAGGCCACGTGATCTCCGCGGTGGCGGTATCCCCGGGAATCCCCCTCGGGTACTGCGTTGACGAAGCCGTCGGCCAGGTCGATTTGAAGGTCCCCGACCACGAGGCCTTCATGTTGGCGAAGTTGATTCCGGACTGGTTCCCGGTCGGTGGCTGGCTCTCGGCTGGCGTGCTCCCAACTCCGGCAAGGGCTAAAGAGATCAGAGGGATGACCGCTACGAAGTGGACCAGGCGCCTGGCCGTGATGCCCGGGCGAGCCGTTCTGTCGGGACGGTTTGGCCGAAACGTACAACCGTGGTGAGGTAGGCACCGCTCTCTTGATACCCCCCGCCGCTTCGGAGTCAGAGGGGCAAGCATTGACCTGCGGCTTCGTAAGCGACACTTGGCTCAAGAGGACTACGCGTTCGGGGTGGCCCTCAGCCCGAGGCATGCCACCGGTCACCACTCGACGTCGTACCCTTGTCACCAGCAGGCAGTGTTTGGCGGGGGTGACGCTCGGTGGACGAAAGGCAATGGTCCGGGCCAGGGTGGTCCTTCAGCGTCAACGGCGCCGACCTAGTTGCGGCCTGGCCCTCCGGCACACCCAGTCGACCCCTCCCATGCGTGGCTCCTCACCTGCGCTGGTGGCCTA